>CBDFKL010000006.1:945000-4062941 GCA_965248825.1 Alphaproteobacteria bacterium
GGTCGGGCCCTCGACGCGACGCCAGAGGGCGGGGGGACCCGCGCGTGGACGGAAAGCGTTGCGAAGCGAGGACATGATCGTAGCACCGCGGCAGCAATGAATTCGAAGCGCCACGGTGCCGCGACCACAGCGGTGATACAACGTGGGAATGTACGTGATTCATCATGACATGCGCGGATATTGTCAGTTTGGTGATTTTATGCCATTGATCGAGACAAGATAAATCGATGCGGGGAAATGCGCATGGATCGACGGGATACGGTGCGGCGCTTCCGCGAGCGGCTGATCGAGGCCATGGACAAGGGAGGGGTCAACCGCTCGACCCTCGCCGCCCGGATCGGGATCGACCGGTCAACGCTTTCGCAGCTTCTGTCCTCGGAGACCGATCGTCTGCCGCGCGCCGACACCGCGGCGGCACTCGCCGGTGCGCTCCATGTCAGCCTCGATTGGCTGCTCGGCCTCAGTCAGCAGAGGAAGCTCGGCGCCGACATCCTGCATGAATCGATGGAAGTGACGGTGAGCGCCGGCGCACCGGTCGATGAGAGCCTCGCCGCCTGGTACGCCGAGGCGGTCGGCTACAAGATCCGCCACGTGCCGGCGACATTGCCGGACCTCATGAAGACCGAGGAGGTGCTCGACTACGAATACCGCGACTTCGTCGCCAAGACGACCGACCAGGCGATCGCCGCCTCCCACGGCCGCCTCGCCTATGTGCGGATGCCGGAGACCGACATCGAGATCTGCCTGCCGCGCCAGTCCATGGAATCCTTTGCGCGCGCCGAGGGCATCTGGACCGACCTGTCGCTTGCGGCACGGCGCGCGCAGCTGGATCAGATGATCGCGCTCATCGACGAGCTCTACCCCACCCAGCGTCTGTTCTTCTTCGACGGCCGCACCCATTTCTCCGTTCCCTACACGGTCTTCGGGCCGCAGCGCGCGGCGGTCTATGTCGGCCAAGTGTATTTCACCTTCAACACGATCGAGCATATTCGCGCGCTGACCCGCCACTTCGACGCCCTGGTGCGGGCGGCGACGGTGCCGGCCCATGTGGCCGCCGGTTTTCTGCGCGAGCTGCGCCGGGAGCTGACTTAGCCACGCCATCCGTTGGGCAAGCGAGGCCGCCTCTCCTTCCGCTTCGGATAGGATCCGCTAAGATCGCCGCCGCAGGATCAACCACCAGTTAATGCGGTGCGATGAAACCGCCGCCCTTTGCCTATGAAAGCCCGACCGCGCTGGCTGAGGCCGTGGGACTGCTGGCCGCGCATCGGCCGGACGCAAAGCCGCTCGCCGGCGGGCAAAGCCTGGTGCCGCTGCTCAACTTTCGGCTCGCGCGGCCGGAGATGATCGTCGATCTCAACCGGATCGAGGCGCTCGGTCATGTCACGGTCACCGACGACGCGCTCCGGATCGGCGCCATGGCGCGCCAGGCGGCGGTCGAAGCCGATCCCGCGGTCGCCCGTCGCTGGCCGATGCTGCCCGAGATCATCGGGCATATCGCCCATCCGCCGATCCGCAATCGCGGCACGATCGGCGGCAGTCTCGCCCACAATGATCCCACGGCGGAGCTGCCCGCGGCCATGCTCGCCCTCGACGCCGAGATCACCGCGACCGGGCCGGGCGGAACCCGGACCGTCGCGGCCGAGGCGTTCTTCGCCGGGGCGCTGACCACGGCGTTGGCGGCGGACGAGCTGCTCACCGAGATCACGGTGCCGGCGGTCGCCGAGGGGACCGGTTGGAGCTTCCACGAGATCGCGCGCCGGCAGGGCGATTTCGCGCTGGCCGCGGTCGTCGTGCTGCTCACGCCGGACGGAAGCGGCTGCGGCGACGCCCGGATCGTGGTCACCGGCGTCGGCGACGGGCCGGCCCGCATTCGCCCGGCCGAGGCGATTCTCGTCGAGCGCGGCGCCGACGACGAGGCGTGCAAGGCCGCGGCCGGGACGGTGAGCGAGGCGATCGACCCGACAGACGATCCCCACGCGCCCGCCTGGTACCGCCGCAAGGTGGCCGAAACCCTGACCCTGCGCGCTTGCCGCCAGGCGGTCCAGCGGATGGCGCGCTGAATGGCGGACCACCGGCGCTCGATCCGCGTGACGATCAACGGCACCGCCTGGGAACGGTCGGTCGAGCCGCGGCTTCTGCTCTCCGACTTCATCCGGCACGAAGCCAGGCTGACCGGGACCCATGTGGGCTGCGAGCACGGGGTGTGCGGCGCCTGCACGATCCTGCTCGACGGCGCGCCGGCGCGTTCGTGCCTGATGTTCGCCGTGCAGCTCGACGGCGCCTCGATCGAGACCGTCGAATCGCTGGCGGACGGTGATGCGCTCCACCCCTTGCAGGAGGCGTTCTGGGAGGAGCACGGGCTGCAATGCGGCTATTGCACGCCTGGCATCCTGATGACGCTCAAGCCCTTCCTCGCGGCCAATCCGGAGCCGACCGACGCCGAGATCCGCCGCGCGCTCTCCGGCAATCTGTGCCGCTGCACCGGCTATCAACAGATCGTGGCGGCGGTGCGCCGCGCCGCGGCGCTGCTGCGGGGTGCCGGCCGATGACCACGCGGCTGATCGGCGAGCCGGTCAAGCGGCGCGAGGACCGCCGGCTGCTCACCGGCCGAGCGCGGTTCATCGACGACATCCACCTGCCGGACATGGCCCATGCGGCGGTCCTGCGCAGCCCCCACGCCAAGGCCCGCTTCACGCGGATCGACGTGCACGCGGTGCTCACCCATGAGGATCTGGGCCGCGCCAACGCGCCGATGCCGCTGCTCAACCAGAATCCCGGCTTCATCCATCCGCGCACCCACCGGGCGCTCGCGCCGGGCCAGGTTCGCTTCGTCGGCGAGGCGGTCGCCCTGATCGTCGCGGAGAGCCGCTATCTCTGCGAGGACGCGCTCGACCTGATCACGGTCGACTACGCGCCGGAGGCGCCCGCGGTCGAGCTGGCGGCGGCGGCCGAGCCGGGCGCCCCGCTGGTCCATGACGATACCGACTCGAACATCGCCTGCCGCACGGCCAACCAGGCCGGGGACCTCGAGCGCGCCTTCGCCGAAGCCCATATCGTGCTGCGCGAGGAGCTGCGCCCGGAGCGCGGCGCGGCCCAGCCGATCGAGACCCGCGGCGTCGTCGCCCGCCATGATGCGAGCCTCGACCATCTGACGATCTGGGACACGACCCAGGCGCCGGTCGCCGCGCGTGCCTTCATCGCGGACAAGCTCGGCATGCCGGAGGCCGGGCTCACGGTGGTCGCGCCGGATGTAGGCGGCGGCTTCGGCGTCAAGATCATGCTGCTCTACGCCGAGGAGGTGCTGATCCCGTTCGCCGCCCGCCTGCTCGGCCGGCCGGTGAAATGGATCGAGGACCGGCGCGAGCACTTCATCGGCTCCAACCACGAACGGCTGATGGTGCACCGCATCGAGGTCGCGGCGGCGAAGGACGGGCGGATCCTCGGCCTGAAGGACCTGTTCCTCTATGACACCGGCGCCTATTTGCCCCTACGGCCCGATCAACGCCGAATGCTGTCAGGGCATCCTGCCCGGCCCCTACAGGATTCCGGCGGTGCACACCGAATATGTCGCGGTCTACACCAACACGCAGATGGTGAGCCCCTATCGCGGCGCGGGTCAGCCGCACGGCGCCTTCGTAATGGAATCGGCGATCAACCATGTCGCCCGCGCGCTCGACCTCGACCCCGCGGAGATCCGGCGCCGCAATCTGGTGCGGCCCGCGGACTGTCCGTGGGATACGGGTCAGGTCTTCCAGAACAATGCGCGCCTGATTCACCGCGATACCGACTATCCCGCCCAGCTCGCGAGGCTGCTCGATGCGCTCGACTATGAGGGCGTCAAGCGCGGCCAGGCCGCCGCCCGCGACCAGGGGATCTTCCGCGGCGTCGGCATCGGCTTCTATGTCGAGGGCACCGGCATCGCGCCCTATGAAGGTGTCGAGGTGCGCGTCGAGCCGACCGGCCATGTGCATGTCGCGACCGGCTATCCGGCCCAGGGCCAGGGCCATCACACCACCCTCGCGCAGGTCGTCGCCGAGGAGTTGGGGCTCGCGCCGGAGGCGGTCGTGGTCGAGAGCGGACGAACCGACCGCTTCGCCTGGGGCGTCGGCACCTTCGCGAGCCGCGCCGGGGTGATCGGCGGCAATGCTGCGCTCGGCGCGGCCCGCGCGGTGCGCAAGAAGGCTCTCGCCCTCGCCTCGGAGGCGCTCGAGGCGGCGCCCGAGGACCTGGCGCTCGCCGACGGCTCGGTGCATGTGAAGGGCGCGCCGGCGATGGCGGTTTCCCTCGCGAGCCTCGCGCTCAAGGCCGACCCGATCATCACCCTCGAGCCCGGCGCCGAGCCCGGCCTGCGCGCAACCGAGTATTGCCGCCCCGCCGACGGCACCTTCTCGAGCGGCGTCCACGGGCTGATCGTGGCGGTGGACATCGCGACCGGCATGGTCGAGATCGAGAAATATGTCGTGGTCCACGACTGCGGCGTGATGATCAACCCGGCCATCGTCGAAGGCCAGGTTCTGGGCGGCACGGCGCAAGGGATCGGCGGCGCCTTCTACGAGAAGCTCGCCTTCGACGAGGACGGGCAGCTCCTGACCACGACCTTCATGGACTATCTGATCCCGACCGCCATGGAGATCCCGCCGATCGAGATCCACCACATGGAGAGCCGCTCGAGCCTGAACCCGCTCGGGGTCAAGGGCGTCGGCGAAGGCGGCGCGATCCCCGTCGCCGCGGCGTTCGCCGGCGCCGTCGAGGATGCGCTCGAGCCCTTCGGCGCGATCGTGCGCGCGGTCCCCCTCGACCCGCCGGCGGTGCTGGCGATGATCGAGGACGGGTGACGAACCCGCGGGGGCTCACCGGGCGGCGCACAGCAGGCGCGCGGAACCCGCAGCGCCGATTGTTCGGCGGCGCTCCCGTGAAGCCTTACTGCCAGCCTTCAACCGCGAGGCCGGGGACGCGGCGGAATTCGGTGACGTTGTCGGTCACGAGTGTCGCGCCAAGGGCCCTCGCCTGGGCCGCGATCAGCAAGTCGTTGTGACCGATGGGTCGCCCGATTCGCTCCAACTGATTACGGATTGCGCCGTAGTGCTGGGCCGCCGGTTCCTCCAGGGGAAGCACATCGAGCGCCGACAGCACCGCCTCCAATTGCCTGGTCAACCGCGCTGAACCCCGCCGGCGGGCACTGTATCGAAGCTCCGCCGCCACGATAACGCTGATGGCGAAGCTGCCCGCCTCGAGCGCGGCGACCCGCCGGGCAAGATCGCCGCCGGGCCGGCGAACCAGATCGGACACGACGTTGGTGTCCAGCAGGTACCGTAGGCTTGGCCACGTCAAAGAAGATCCTCCGGCTCAGCCGGCGGGTCCTCGATGCCCGGGACATCCTCGTCGAGGGGCGCGAGTTCCGCCAGGGTCTCGGCCAGCGAAGGAAGCCGCTCGACCGGCTCTATGACCAGGCGCTGGCCTTCCCGGTAAATGACCACCTCGTCCGCCGCCAGCTCGAACGCGCGAGGGATCCGAACCGCCTGGTTGCGGCCGTTGCGAAACAGGCGCGCATGGCGTGCCGACGTCGTCATTTTGGCACAAGTAGTGGCATATGCATCGCCTATGCCACTACTTGTGCCTTGTCAACAACCGAGAAAGGCGGGGCGTCTCGGTGACCGGACGGTCGAGTACATCGTGGAACGCGCGCATTGATCATCGTCGAAGCGGAATATCCGCCGGTTGACCAGGGCTTCCTCGGCGGCGTTGATCCCGCCTCGACAAGAAACGCGGTCAGGGTCCGGTGCGAAGAGGCAGCCGCTCTCTGCAACAGCGCCTTGGTCCGGTATGGCGCCGGTCCCGAGAGATTCTGCGGACATGCGGAACGCGATTGAGTGTCATCGTGCCGACCGCGAGCGGGTCGCGGCGATGGCGGGATCTGCCGGAAAAACAGTCGTGAACATCAATGGTTAGCGATCATTCGGGGGCCCGTTTCGTGCTCGCCATCGATGTCGGCGGCACCTTCACCGACGTGATCTGCCACGACGCGACGAGCGGCGCGGTGCGGGTCGCGAAGACCGCCTCGACGCCGCCGGATTTCATCGACGGGATGCTCGACGGGATCGCGGCCGTCGGCATCGCGCCCGCCGAGATCCGGCTGATCAAGATCGGCACCACGATCGCGACCAACACGGTGATCATGCGCACGGGCGCGCACACGGCGCTCGTCACCACCGCGGGCTTCACCGACGTGCTGCACGCCGCGCGCGCGGCCCGCCCGACGCTTTACGATTCCGACTGGGACCCGGCGCCGGCCCTGGTCGACCGCCGCGACACCATGACCGTCGCCCAACGCACCACCTATGAGGGCGAGGTGCTGGAGCCGCTCGACGAGGCCGGTCTCCGCGAGACGGCGGCCGTGCTTCGCGAAAGCGGCGTCGAGGCGGTCGCGATCAGCTTTCTGCACAGCTATATCAATGGCGCGCACGAGCGGCAGGCGCAGACGATTCTCGCCGACGCGCTGCCCGGACGTTATGTCTGCATCTCCTCCGACATCCTGCCCGAGATCCGCGAATTCGAGCGCACCAGCACGACCGTCGCCAACGCCTATCTCGGTCCGGTCCTGGAGCGCTATCTCGCCTCGCTGCTCGAGCGGCTCGAAGGGCTCGGCTATGACGGGCCGGTTCTGATCACCCACTCGGGCGGCGGCGTGATGTCGATCGAGGCGGCGCGCCGGATTCCGGCGCGAATCTGCCAATCCGGACCCGCGGCCGGGGTGGTCGCCGGCGCCGCTGTCGGGCGCCTGGCCGACCGGCCCGACGTGATCATCCTCGACGTCGGCGGGACCAGCGCCGATGTGTCGCTCTCGCGGAAGGGGCGCCCGTTGATTCGAGGCGAGTGGAACATCGAGTTCAACATCGTGATCAGCTTCCCCTCGGTCGACGTCACGACGATCGGCGCCGGCGGCGGCTCGATCGCGCGCCTCGACGAGGGCGGCGTGCTCAAGGTCGGGCCCGATAGCGCCGGCGCGCGGCCAGGCCCGGCATGCTACGGCCTGGGCGGGACGGAGCCGACCGCGACCGACACGAATCTGATCCTCGGGCGGCTCGGCGCGGACACCAAGCTGGCAGGCCGGGTCGCGCTCCACCAGGACCTCGCGGAACGGGCGATCGATCGCATCGGCGCGCCGCTGGGCTATTCGCGCGCCGAAGCGGCCGCCGGCATCCTGCGCGTCATGCGCGCCAATATGGCGGGCGCGATCCGGCTGATGTCGGTCAAGCGGGGCCACGATCCGCGCACCTTCGCGCTGGTCGCCTTCGGCGGCGCCGGGCCGCTCCACGCGGTCGAGCTCGCCCGCGATCTCGGCATCCCCGAAGTGATCGTGCCGTTTCGCCCGGGGCTCGGATCGGCGCTCGGTGTGCTCCATGTGGAGGTCCGGCACGATTTCGTGCAGTCGATCTTCGCGACCAACGAGCGCTTCGATACTGCCGAGATCAACAGCGCCTTCGCCGACCTCGGGTCTCGCGCGCGCGCCCGCTTGCACCGGGACGGCGTGGCCGACGAGAACTTCGCGCTGCGCCGCGAGATCGACATGCGTTACTACGGCCAGATCTCGGGCGGGCTCACACTGCCCGTGCAGGCCGGCACGCTGGATGATGCGGATATCCGCGCTCTGTTCCGGTCATTCCACGAGCGCCACACCGAAGACTACGGCTACACCCTCCCGGAGGACCTCGCCGAGCTCGAGATCGTCAATGCGCGGGTCACCGCCGAGGGCCGCCGCGAGGCGGGGACGGATCCGGCCTTCGGCGTGAACGGCACGGGCAGCCCGGCGCCGGCTGGCTGGAGGCGCCGGTTTACGAGCGGACCGGGCTTCCGGCTGGCTTCGAGGTCGCCGGCCCTGCCATAATCGAGCAGTTGGACAGCACCACGCTCCTGGTCCCGGGCTCGCGCGCCCGGGTGGACGAGCGCTTCAACCTGATCTGCGCGACCGGGTGAGACCATGCAGCTTGATCCGATCACCTTCGAGGTGCTCCGCAATGCGCTCGGCAGCATGTGCGACGAGGGCAGCGAGATGATCGCGCGCCTCGCCTATGCGCCGACCATCAGCGAGGGCCATGACCATTCCTGCGCGCTGCTCACCGCGGAGGGGCGGCTGGTGGCTCACGGCAACTGGGATCAAGCCCCCCATATCGGCTCCTTCGAGCCCTCGGTGAAAGTGGTGAAGGAGTGGGTCGAGACCTTCGAACCCGGCGACATCTACATCTTCAACGACCCCTATAGCGGCGGCATCCATTGCAACGACGTCAAGCTGATCCGGCCGATCTATCACGAAGACCGGCTGGTCGCGTTCAACTCCAGCACCGGTCACTGGCCCGACGTCGGCGGCGCGCTCCCTGGGAGCTTCAACCCGCGCGCGGTGGATTGCTATTCCGAGGGCCTGCGCATGCCGCCGATGCGGCTGTTCCACAAGGGCGTGCTCGACCGCACGGTAATGACGCTGATCGAATACAACATGCGCACCGGCCGCGAGCGCATCGCGGACATCCATGCCCAGCGCCAGGCCGGCGCGCTGATCGAGGACCGTCTGCTCGAGCTCTATCGGCGCCATGGCGCCGAGACCATCCAGGCCCTGTTCGACGACATCTTCGACTACACCGAGGAAATGTTCCGCAAGCGGGTCGCCGCGCTGCCAGACGGCGCCTACGAGTTCGAGGATTTTTCCGACAAGGACATCATGCACCCGGACGAGCCGCGCATCCGGGTGCATTGCCGCATGACGATCGAAGGCGATCAGGTGGTCTTCGACTATCGCGGCAGCGACGCCGCGCCGGCCGGGCCCTTCGGCTTCCCGCGCGCCTCGCTCGAGACTGCGGTCTTCGACGGCACGCTTCACTGCTTCCCGCAGCTCGCACCGCTCAACCACGGGCTCAGCCGGGCGATCGAGGTGCTGTCGACGCCGGGGAGCTGCGTCGACATTCAAGAGCCGACGCCGGCGTCTGGCTATGCCAGCGGCGCCTACGAGAAGGTCGCGGCGGTCACCATGGCCTGCTGGGCGACCGCCTTCCAGGATGTCGACCCAAAGCGCATGTATGCCGCGGGCATCAACCTCGCGAACCTTTGCATCGGCGGCATCCACCCGAAGACGGGCAAGCACTATGTCAACTATCTCTGGAACGAGGGCGGCCAGGGCGCACGCAGCTACAAGGACGGCAACCCGTTCCAGATGATGATCTTCATCGGCGGCGCGACCAACCAGCCGGTGGAGATCCTCGAGCGCTGGTATCCGCTGCTTTACACCAACTGCGAGGGAGTTACCGATTCATGCGGTGACGGCACCTATCGGGGCGGGGTCGGGATCGACCGCAGCTTCAAGACCCTGGGCGCGATGACCATGACCATGCACGGCGACCGCGCCGAGGTGACTCCCTTCGGCCTCGCCGGCGGCACCAATGGCGGCCCCAACACCCTGCGGCTCCGCCGCGCGGCCTCACCGGAGACGGAAGAGGAGCTCGGCATGCACGCCATGGGCATCCGCCTTCAGCCCGGCGATCAGCTCATCTACCGGTCCAATGGCGGCGGCGGTTTCGGCGACCCGTTCGCCCGCGACCCGGCCTCGGTGCTGGCGGATGTCGAGCAGGGCTGGATTTCGATCGAGAAGGCGGCGCAAGCCTATGGCGTGGTGCTCGAGAGCGGCAACGGCGCGGCCGGTCCGTACCGCGTCGATCGCGCCGCGCCGGAAGCGGGAGATCGACGACCGGCATGACATGACGCAAGTTGGGAGGAACGGTTATGGAATTCGGGATTGCCTTCAAGGGCGATATCGGGATTGACCGCACGATCGCGATCGCCCGCCAGTGCGAGGCGGCCGGCTTCGACTATGTCTGGTTCTTCGATTCACACATCCTGTGGTCGGACTGCTACACCAAGATGGCGGTGTGCATGGCACATACCGAGCGGGTCCGCTTCGGGCCGCTCGTGACCAACCCCAAAGTGCGCGACTGGTCGGTGGCGGCGAGCCTGTTCGCCACGCTGAGCGGGATCGGGCGCGGCCGCTTCGACATCGCGGTCGGGCGCGGCGACAGCTCCGTGCGGGTCATGGGCAAGAAACCGGCGACGCTCGCCTACACCGCCGAATTCTGCAACGCGATGAAGGCGATGGCGAAGGGCGAGACCGTGGACTATGCGGAGTGCCCGGAGCCGGTCTATATGGACTGGGTCTCCGGCTTCGCGCTGCCGGTCTGGTTCGCCGCATACGGGCCGAAGGCGCTCAAGACCGCGGGCGAGGTCGGCGACGGGCTGGTCATCCAGCTCGCCGATGTCGGCCTGTGCGAATGGTTCGCCGACCAGGCGATCGATGCCGGCAAGGCGGCCGGGCGCGGGATGGCGGGCTACCGGGTGCTCTCGGCCGCGCCGGTCTGGGTCGGCGACAAGAAGACCGGCATCGAGCAAACCAAATGGTTCCCGGCGCTGGTCGGCAATCACGTGGCCGACATCGTCGAGAAATACGGCGCCGGTACCGCCCTCGTGCCGGACAGCCTCACCGCCTATATCGAGGCGCGCCGCGGCGCGGGCGCCGGCGGCGAGGGCTACAACTACCGCCAGCACGCCGACAAGGTCTCGGACAACACCTATTACATTACCCCGGAGATCACCGAATCCTTCTGCATCCTGGGCGAGCCGGACGAGCATGTGGCCAAGCTCAAGGCGCTCGAGAAGGCCGGCGTGACCCAGTTCACCATCTATCTGACCAATGGCAGCGAGGAACGCATCGTCGCCGACTATGGCGATCACGTGATCCCGCAGTTCCGCTGACCGTTTCGGAGCGCGACACGCGGGCGGCGTGTTCGGCCGGCCGGGATCTCGCGAGGGAGGCTGAGATGGCGGCACACGAGATACGCATCGACCATTCCAGGACGCTCGCCGACGAGCCGGGGACCGGCCACAACCGCTGGCATCCCGATATTCCGCCCATCCTCACGATCGAACCGGGCGACGAGGTGCTCATGGAGGCGCGCGACGGCGGCGACCTCCAGGTCTCGCGCGCTTCGACCCTCGATGACATGGCGCGCCTGGACCTCAACGCGGTGCATCCGTTGACCGGCCCGATCCGGATCGAAGACGCCGAGCCGGGCGATCTGCTGGTCGTCGACATCCTGGAGGTGATCCCCGGCGATTTCGGCTTCACCCTCGCCATTCCGGGCTTCGGCTACCTGCGCGACGTCTTCACCGAGCCCTTCCTCGCCAAATGGGAACAGGGCCCCGACGGCGCCGTCTGCGAGGAGATCCCGGGCGTGCGGATCCCCGGCGCTCCGTTCATGGGCGTCATGGGGCTCGCGCCCTCGCACGCGCTGCTCCAGCAGATCACCCAGCGGGAGAATGACCTCCTCGCCGCCGGGGGGCTGCTGCTGCCGCCCTCGGCCGAGGGCGCGATCACGCGCAACCCGGCGATCGACGGCAAGGCGCTCCGCACCATGCCGCCGCGCGAGCATGGCGGCAATTTCGACACCAAGCAGATGACCGCCGGCACCTCAGTCTATTTCCCGGTCTGGACCGAGGGCGCGCTGTTCTCGGCCGGTGACGGCCATTTCGCCCAGGGCAGCAGCGAGTGCTGCGGCACCGCCATCGAGACCGGCACCACGCTCCGCGCCCGGTTCGATCTCCGCAAAGGCGCCGCCGCAGAGCGCGGCATCCGCGATATCCACTATGCGCGCAGCGATGCGGCGCCGGTCGGGCATGCGAGTGGGCGCGGCGGCTACTACGCCACGACCGGGCTCTGTATCGAACGTGACGGCGCGAACCGCGCCGAAGACATCAATCTCGCGACCAGACATGCGCTCCTGAACGTGATCGACCACCTCGTCCATGAGCGCGGCTTCACCCACATGCAGGCCTATGTGATCGCCAGCGTCGGGGTCGACGTCACCGTCGACGGCATCGCCGCGGTTCCCAACACCGTCGTGTCGGCGATCCTGCCCGACGATATCTTCGTCTGACCCCGGGCGGTGCCGAGGGCCGAGTCTAATCGAGCCGGACGACCTCGCCGGTCGCAGCGGATTGCTCGGCGGCAAGCGTGGTCGCGACCGCGGCCATCGATTCCCGCGGCGTGATGATGTCCGGGCGGACGCCGTCGCGGACGCAGCGGGCGAAATACATGAACTCCTCGCGGAGCGCGCCGGCCGTCGCGCCGTGCAGTTCGGGCCAATAGGTGGTGTCCGGGCTCCTGAACCCGTCCTTCGTGCAGATGCCGATATTGGGGAAGGTGTCCTGGATGTGGATGAAGCCGTCGGTGCCGATGATCGACATGCGCTCGTCGATATCGAAGGGCGTCTTTTCGGGCATGCACCACACCGTCTCGAGGGTTGCCGTGGCGCCGGAATCGAACCGATACATGGTCTGACCGATGTCGGGATGTTTGAGGCCGCGCACATCGACCGTCTGGGCGTAGGCGCTCACCACCTTCGCACCGGTGAACCACAGCATCAGGTCGGTATCGTGGATCGCATCGCCGATGATCGGCCCGATCTTGTTGAGAATCTCCGGCGTCCAGGCCGCCGGGATATTCCGGCGCGAGCTCAGCGCGACGATGCGGCCGATCTTGCCGGCCTCGATCTCGCGCTTGGCCGCGGCGTAGCGCGGGTTGAAGCGGCAGATATGGCCCACCATGAGAAAGCCCGGCGCGGCCTCGGCCGCCTCGACGATGCGCGCGCAATCCGCCACCGTCGAGGCCATCGGCTTCTCCAGGAAGACATGCTTGCCTGCATCGAGCGCGGCAAGCGTCGGCTCGGTATGCTGATCCCACATGGTGACGATGCTGACCGCGTCGAGGTCGTCGCGCGCGAGCAACGCGCGATAGTCGGTCTCCAGCACGCCGACACCGTATTTCTCGCCGAGCGCCGCCAACCGCGATTCAGTGCGGGTGCACAAGCCTGCGAGCTCGAGGCCAGGCGCCGCGGAGATCGCATCACAGTGGATCTCTCCGAACCAGCCCAGGCCGATCACGCCGATACGAAGGCTATCCATCCTGCCCCCTGTCCTGCCGTCGGTGAGCCGGTCTCGACGGCCCCGGCAATCAGGCCGCGGCGTTCTTATGGGCGGTGAAGGTGAGCCCCTTGGCCTGGAACTTCTCCTTCACGCCGCCCTTGATGGCGTCGAGCCGGGTTGCCACCTCGGGCGACATGTCGATGTCGGTCATGTCATGCACGCCGCCGGTGATCAGTACCTGCAACACCCCCTCCTCGTTGCCGATATTGCGGAAGGCGCGGTTGACCTTGGGCGGCACGGAAATGGTGTCGAACTCGTCGAGCTCGGCCCGCCCGCTCCCGTCATCGTTCCAGGTCACTTCGAAGCGGCCCTTGAGGACGGTGAACGTCTCAAACGTCTGGTGGTGGGCGTGAAGCGAGGGACCCTGGCCCGGCGGGCAGACCGCGAGCGTCATGGTCAGGCCGGCAGCGCCGGTGATCGGCGCACCGCTGTTGATCGGCGTCTCGGCCTCGGTCTCGAGCCCGATCACCGAGAGCAGTTTGCGCGCATAGATGACGTCGTTGGCCTCCTGCGGAATCTCGGGGTCCTGCTGAATGGGGAGCGGCGCAAGCGCGCCGAAGCGCGATACCCGGCTCTCCATCTCCTCTGGCGTGATCTCGATCGTCTTCATCGCATCCTCCCTGGCGGATCTCCGCAATGTTAGCAGTCTGTCGGACTTTGGATTGGATTTCTCATAGAATCGCTGCATGAGCAATTTCGTCGACTGTGATCGGGAGCAGGCGTTTTTGCTTCCTCCCGATCTGCGGGACTGGCTCCCGGCGGGTGATTTGGCGCACTTCGTGATCGAGGCGGTCGAGGGAGTCGATCTGGGCGCCTTCAAGGTGAACCATCGCGGCACGGGCTCGGCGCAGTATCACCCCCGGATGATGCTTGCGCTGCTGATCTACAGCTACGCCAACGGGCTCTTCTCCAGCCGTCGGATCGAGCGGGCGACGCACCGCGATATCGGGGTTCGCTTTGTGGCGGCGAACCGGCACCCGGATCACGATACGATCGCGCGCTTCCGACGGGAGAACTTTGATGCGGTGTCGGAGAGCTTCTTGCAGGTTCTGCTTCTTGCCAAGGAGTTGACGCTGTTGCGGGTGGGTCTGGTCAGCGTCGACGGCTCCAAGTTCGAGGCCAATGCGAGCAAGCACCGTTCGGTGACGTATGAGCGTGCGGGCGCGTTGATCACACAGTTGGAAGGCGAGATCGCGGCGTTGCTGGGCCGGGCGGAGGCGGCGGATGTGGATGGCGAGGAGGATCCCCAGGCATTGCCGCAAGAGATCGCCCGGCGCGAGGCCTTGCGCGACAAGCTTGATGCGGCGCGGCGGCGTCTGGAGACACAAGCCAAGGCGCGGGCGGAAGCGGAGCGCGGGGCCTACGAGGCCACGGTGGCGGCGCGGGAGAAGCGCCGGGGTCGTGCCAAGGGCAAGCATCCCAAGCCTCCGCACGAAACACCGGGTGCGGAGGAGCAGAGCAATTTGAGCGACCCGGACAGCCGTCTGATGCGCAAGAGCAAGCAGCACGAGTATCGCCAAGCCTACAACGCGCAGGCGGTGGTGGATGCCGGCGGCAGTCAGTTGATCGTGAGCGCGCGGATCAGCCTATGCGCCAGTGACCGCAACGAACTGGTGGCGGACATCGAGGCGATCCCGGCGGCGCTCGAGGCGAGCGGTATCGAAGCCTTGGTGTCGACCTCGGCGGAAGGCCGTCGGCGGACCTACGACTTCCGCCCGGGGAAGGCTCTCCCGGCGGCAAAGGAGCCCAAGGCCGAGTGGTTGAAGGCGATGGCGGAGAAGCTCGCGAGCGAAGAGGGTCGTGCCCTCCACAAGCTGCGCCGGCAGACCGTCGAGCCGGCCTTCGGCGTCATCAAGGCGGTGCTCGGCTTCGCCGGGTTCTCGCGGCGCGGCCTCGAGAAGACCGAGGGCGAGTGGACCCTGGTAGCTCTCGCTTACAGCTGCAAGCGCTTACACAAGCTGAGCCTGGCGATGTGAGGCGCCTGGGTGAAGCATGTCGTGACGGAGCAAGGGCGTCCACGCCGCGAACCACCGCCGAACCGGCAGACCGCCTCTATCGGGAAAAAACCGGCGCCAACTCGGCCCGCCGGCAAAACCACCGGTGACAAAACCATACTCAATCGATGACCCAAAGTCCGACAGATTGTTAGCCCAGATTTCCGGAACCCGCCGTCAGATCTTGCGCGCGTGGCCCTCCCAGAACCGCTCGCGCACCTTGCGCTTGAGCACCTTGCCGACGCCGCTTCGCGGCAGCTCCTCCCAGAACTCCACCGTCTTGGGGGCCTTGTAGCCGGAAAGCTCACGCTTGCAGAGGGCGATGACCTCCGCCTCGCTGACCCGTTGGCCGGACTTCAGCTCGACCACCGCCTTGACGGCCTCGCCCCACTTTTCGTCCGGCACGCCGATCACCGCGCAGTCCTGAACCGCCGGATGGCTCCAGATCACCCGCTCGATCTCGATCGGGAAGACGTTGAGCCCGCCCGAGATGATCATGTCCTTCTTGCGGTCGACGATGTAGACGAAGCCATCGGCATCCTTGTAGCCGATGTCGCCGGTGTGATGCCAACCATGGGCGCCGATCTCCGCCGTCGCCTCGGGATCGGCGAAATAGCCGAGCGACACGAACGTGCCGCGCACCACGATCTCACCCCATTCGCCGACCGGCAACAGGGCGCCGTCATCACCCATCATCTCGACCTGAACGAAGACCGGCGGCCGGCCGCAGCTCTTGAGCCGATGCTCCTTCGCGGGATCGGCCAGCGCGTCGAGGTGGTCCTCGGGCGTGAGGATGCCGATGGTGCAGGGGCATTCGGCCTGACCGTAAATTTGAGTCATGCACGGGCCGAACAGGTCGATCGCCTCGGCGACCTTGTCGGCGGACATCGGCGCGCCGCCGTAAATGAAATAGTCCATCGTCGAATAGTCGAAATCCCGCGCCCGCGGATGCGCCAGCATCATGTAGATCACGGTCGGCGGCATGAAGGTATGGGTCACGCCGTAGCGGTCGATCGCCTCCATGACGGCAAGCGGCTCGGCCTTCGGGAGGCACACCGTGGTGCCGCCAAAAGCCATGGCGGGCCAGGCGAAGACGCCGGCGCCGTGGGCCATCGAGGTCGCCACTAGGTGCACCGGCGGCTTCCTGATTGGCAGATGGGCGTAGACGTTCGCACACCAGGTCTCCCAGATGAGGTTCGACCACATCGCGCCCTTGGGCCGGCCGGTGGTGCCGCCGGAGGTGAAGTGGCTGATCACGGCGTCGCGCTGATCGGCGAGCGCGGGCGCTTCGGCGCCGTGGCCCGCGATGAACCGGTCGAAAGACGGCGCGTCCGCGCCTTCCCGGTCGAGACAGACGAGGCGACGGAGCTTCGGGCATTGGGCGCGGATACGCGGGATCACCGGCTCGAAGCTCGAATGGTAGAACAGCCACTCGCTCTCGCGTTGATTGATGACGTAGCTGGTCTCGTCGGCCGAGGCCAGCGCGGCGAGGCCGACCCAGACGCCGCCGGCGCGCGCGGCGCCGATCCAGGCTTCGAAGGCGCGGGCGCTGTTCGGGCTCAGGATCGCGACCCGATCGGCGGGCCTCAAACCGCCCGCGATCAGCGCGTTCGCGGTGCGATGACTGCGCTCGGCGACCTCCCGATAGCTGCTTTCGCCTGTGGCGTCGATCAGGCAGGCGCGGTCGGGAAAATAGCGCAGCCCGCGATCGAAAAAGTCGATCAGTCTCATGGCGGCTTCCGCCGATTCGCCTGTCGGGTGCGGCCATTCTGGTGGCCAGAGCCGCCCCGCTCTACTCGGATTTGACTCGGATTTCAAACAAGTGTTTGCTCGGCAACGAGCCGCCGGACCGGCGCGATCGAAGAGATTCGCCCATGCTTTCGGTACCCAAGGAGGAGCTGCAAGGCCACTTCACCATGCTGCCGATGGATGAGGTGTATTTCGGCTCGGGCAGCCTCACGAACCTCTCCACCGAGCTCGACAAACACGACGTGCGCCGCGCGGTGATCGTCACCGGCAACACGCTCGCCGAGGAGACCGACCTGGTCGACAGGGTCATCGCCGCGACCGGGAACAAATGCGCCGGTGTGTTTCACGAGACCGTGCAGCACGTGCCGCGCCGGAGCGTGATCGCCGCGGCCGCATTCGCCCGCGCCAAGGAAGCCGACGCGGTGATCAGCGTCGGCGGCGGCACGCCCAACGACACCGCGAAGGCGGTGACCATCTGCCTCGCCGAGGGGATCACCGAGCCGGCCGGGCTCGACACCTACATGATCAGGTTCACCTATCCCGACAAGGTCGAGATCCCATCGCTGAGCAGCGATCCGATCCCGATGTTCGCGATCCCGACGACGCTTTCGGCGGGCGAATTCACCTATTTCGTCGGCGTCACCGATGAGGCCCGCAAGGTCAAGGACCTCTATGTCGACCGGCGGATCACGGCGAAAGCGGTGTTCCTTGACCCCGATCTCACCATGGCGACGCCGGAGCAGCTCTGGCTCGGCACCGGCATCGGCCATCAGCTCGGCGCGCGCTGCAACGTCCCCCATGGCGAGACCTCCGCGGTGATGATGCAGCATGTGATGGCGTTCAACCGGCCGGCGACCGTGACCAAGCAGGCCTGGGTGGCCGAGGCGATGGGAATCGACATCACGAACTTGAGCGAGGAGGAGGCCGCGATCGCGGCCAAGGACGAGGTCGCGAAGCTGGTGCGCGAGGATATGGGCCTGCCCTGGCAGCTCCGCGATGTCGGCGTCACCGAGGATGATTTCGACGGTATCGCGGCCGACGCGCTGGAGGACATCATCGTCGCCGGCAATCCGCGGCAGGTCACCTCGAAGGACGAGGTCATCGATCTCTTGCGCAAGGCCTGGTAGCGCAGGCAATCACAGGAGAGGCCCATGAGCTATCGCATTGCGGTCGACACCGGCGGCACGTTCACCGATGTCGTGGTCGCCGACGACGCGGGCAGGCTCACCGTCGGCAAGGCGCTGACCACGCCCGAGCGGACGTTCGGGGGATTTCGCGACGCCCTGGCCAATGCCGGGGAGGTCGCCGGGGTCGCCTTCGACCGGCTGGTCGGCGAGACCGAGATGCTGATCTACGGCACCACCCGCTCGACCAATTCGATCATCGAGGGCAAGGTCGCGAAGACGGCGCTGCTCGCCACCGAAGGCTTTCCCGACACGCTGCTCTATCGCCATGGCGGCAAGCGCGAGCCCTTCAATCTGGCGATGGAGTTCCCGCCGCCCTATATCCCGCGGCGTCTGACCTTCGAGATCCCGGAGCGGATCAACGCGGAAGGCGGCGTCGAGCGGGCGCTCGACGAAGCGGCCGCGCGGGCGATCATCGAGGGGCTGCCGCGCAAGCGCATCGAGGCGGTCGCCGTCGCCCTGCTCTGGTCGATCGTCAATCCGGTTCATGAGCTGCGCTTGGGCGAGCTCATCGCCGAGCTCATGCCGGGCGTGCCCTACACGCTGTCGCACCAGCTCAACCCGATCATTCGCGAGTTCCCGCGCACCTCGTCGACCGCGATCGACGCCTCGCTCAAGCCGCTCATGCAGAGCCATCTCTCGTCGTTCGAGAGCGATCTGCGCGCTGCGGGCTATGTCGGCGAGATCCTGGTCTCGACCTCGTCGGGCGGCGTGATGCATGTCGACGACGTGGTCGCGAAGCCGATCTACACCGTGAAGTCGGGGCCCGCCATGGGGCCGCTCGCCGGCATCGCCTATGCCGCGGCCGAGGATCAAGGGGACGACGTGATCATCGTCGATACCGGCGGCACGACCTTCGATGTGAGCCTGGTCCGCAGCGGGCAGGTCAAATACACCCGCGACACGTGGCTGCTCGGCGAGTGGATCGGCTACAATCTGGGCCTTTCCTCGGTCGACGTGCGGAGCGTCGGCGCGGGCGGCGGCTCGATCGCGTGGATCGATTCCGGCGGGCTCCTGCGAGTCGGCCCGCAAAGCGCCGGCGCCCAGCCCGGCCCCGCCTGCTACGGCCAGGACGGGCCCGATCCGACCGTGACCGATGCCGCCGTCGTGCTCGGCTATATCGACCCGGACTACTTCCTCGGCGGGCGCATGACGCTCGACGTCGAGGCGGCGCGCACGGTGCTGGCGACGATCGCACGCCCGCTTCACTTCTCACTCACCGAGGCCGCTTCGGCGGTGCTCACCCTTGCCGGCGAGCAGATGATCAAGGCGATCCAGGAGATCACGATCCAGGACGGCGTGAACCCCGGCGAGAGCATCATCGTCGCCGGCGGCGGCGCCGCCGGTCTCAACATCATCCCGATCGCCGAAGCCCTCGGCTGCCGCAAGGTCCTGCTGCCGCGCACCGCGGGCGCGCTCAGCGCCTGCGGCGGGCAATTCTCCAACATCGTCACCGAGTTCAGCGCGAGCCGCTATGCCCACTCGGCCGGTTTCGACTTCGACGGGGTCGGCGCGACCCTTTCGGGCATCGCCGAGCGGATGGACCGCTTCGAGGTGGAACTCCGCGGCCGGGGCATCGACCGCTTCGAGCGCCAGTATTTCGTCGAGGCCCGTTACATCAACCAGCAATGGGAAATGGAGATTCCCATGCCGATGGACCGCATCGAGACCGGCGGAGACGTGGAGCGGCTGGTCGAGACCTTCCACGACGTCCACTTCCGTCGCTACGCGGTCAAGGAAGAAGGCGGCGCCATCGAATGCATCAACTGGAAGGGCCGGATCACCGCGTTTCTCGACAAGCCGTCATTTCCTTCCGAGCCCGCGGCGGGACCGACCCCGCCCGCGCCGCGCCGCACGATGCCCGCTTTTTTCGGGGAGGCCGGAAGCTTGGACACGCCGTTCCATCTCGGCGATGATCTGGCGCCCGGCATGGTCATCGACGGCCCGGCGATCGTCGAGGAGCCGACCACGACGATCGTCGTCTATCCGGGTTCGTCGGCGACCGTGACCGCCGGGCGGAACTACCTGCTCGAGACCGGCGCGGCCGGCGCGTGAAGGAGGAAGCGATAGCACGAGCAACCGCAGAGGCGCTGCGCGAGAATCGCATCGACCCGGTCCTGCTGCCGGTGATGGCGAACCGCATGGACGCGGTCTGCCGCGAGATGACCAACACCATGCTGCTCGCGGCGCGGTCTTCGGTGATCGGGATGGCGCGCGACTTTTCCTGCGCGGTCATCACCTCGGACAATCAGGTGCTCGCCGTCGCCGAAGGCTGTCGAGAACAATGTGAATTGACCGGTTTATGTACCATATGAATTGACCGCTTCAGTTGTGGTTGTTGGGCCAGTGGATAAGGGGTCGGGCGCGGAGCGGCCGTCCCCTTATCCACCGGCCGGTCGCGTCGAAGCGGATCACGCGGCCTGTCTGTGTCTTGTGTTGATGGGCGACCCGTCGGCCTGGTATCGGGCCAGGCAGCGCGGTCCATGGAAGACGGCGAAGGAACACCCGGCCTGACCGTCACACCCCCCAAAATGTAGTGCTAACACCCGGCCGCACCGGCGTAACCCGTTGTATAAGAACATACTTGCGAATCGCACTGTTGAAGTTGGGCAAGGGGACGAAACGCCCATGCTCCCGAGAGACCCCCGGGTAGTAGTCAACCGCCGCCGAGGCATCCCGCGACGGCGGCGCCCAGGCCGTTCATAATCGCGAACCAAGCAGCCGCGCCGGGCTCGGCGTCGGTGCCGAGCGGGTCGAGCGTCCCGGTTCGGACCCCGGTTCCCTCGACCACGGTTCGGACCAGATCGGGGGTGAACTGCGGCTCGGTGAACACGCAGCGGACATCGCGTTGGACAATAGCGGCGCGCAGTTCGGCGAGCCGCTTGGCGCCGGGCGGCCGGGCCGGGTCGACGGTGACGGCGCCGATACCGTTGAGGTCGAACGCCTCCTCGAAATACCGGTAACCGTCGTGGAACACGACAAACGCGCGCTGGCGCACCGGCGCCAGCCGCTCCCGTAGCGACGCTTCCAGCGCGTCGATCCGCTTTCGCATCGTCTCGGCGTTGTCGCGATAGGTCTCGGCGCGGTCCGGATCGATCCGGGACAGCGCGCCGGCGACGAGGTCGACGATGCGGCGGGCATTGCCGGGGTCGAGCCAGACATGCGCGTCGAACTCGCCGTGGTCGTGGCCATGATCGTCATGCTCTTCGACATGGGCCTCCGCCTCCGCCTCGTCCCAGATCCCACCCTCGCGATTGGGCAGCAACCGCATCCCCGCCGCCTCGTGCAGGGTCACCACCGCGGCGCCGGCTCCGAGATTCGCGATCGGGCGGTCGAGGAAGATCTCCATGGTCTCGCCGACCCAGACGATCAGGTCCGCGTCGCGCAGCGCCTTCGCCTCAAACGGACGCATTTGGTACATGTGGGGCGAGGCGGCGTCGGCGACCATCAGCCGGGGGGCGCCGGCCTCTCCCATCACGCCGGCGACGAGGGAGTGGATCGGCTTGATGCTCGCGATGACGTCGGGCGCGGCCTGGTTTGGCTTGGCGTCCGCGCAGAGCGCATAGGAGAGAGAGGCGGCAAGCGCGCAAAGCGCGGCGCGGTTCAGCCCTCTCCACATGCTTAATCTCCCGTAGCGGCGGACAAGTCCCGAACGGCGATCGCACCGGCGCAGCGTATCGCCGGGTAATACCGGACGCCGACCCTGTTCGACGATCGCCGGACTCGAGTGGCCCGTCGATCGTTTTTTCCATTCCGGGCGCCGCTGCTCGAACCCGCGCAGCAGCATCCGGACCAGACATCGCTGCGAGTGCACAATAACCATTTTTCGGCATGTCGCAACGTGATAACCTTCGGTGCATGAGACGTGCCTCCGGAGACCTTCCCGTGACCCCCGCGCCGCCCGGTGACTTCTCGCAAGCCCGGGCGCTCGTCGAGGCGCGGAAGGTGAGCGTGCGCTTCGGACGGCGGAGCGTGCTCGAAGCGGTGGATCTCACGATCCACGCCGGCGAGATCGTGACTCTGGTTGGGCTCAACGGCGCGGGCAAATCGACGCTCGTTCGCGTGCTGCTCGGCATCGTCCGACCGAACCGCGGCAAAATCTCACGCGCGCCCGGCCTGCGCATCGGCTACGCGCCACAACACGTGCATCGCGATCCGATCCTCCCGATAACGGTGCGGCGCTTTCTCACCCTCGGTGCACCGGCGACGCGCGAGCGGCTCGTGGCCTTGCTCGCCGAGGTCGGCGCCGGCGCGATCCTCGATCATCCCATGGCCGAAATCTCCGGAGGAGAATTGCACCGCGTGCTGCTCGCGCGGGCGCTGCTGCGCGAGCCCGAACTGCTCGTGCTCGACGAGCCGCTCGCGGGAGTCGACGTCACCAGCCACAGCGAGCTCTACCGGCTGATCGCGACGATTCGGGACCGATATGGCTGCGGGGTGCTCCTGGTTTCGCATGATTTGCACTTGGTCATGGCCGCGACCGACACCGTGGTATGCCTCAACCGGCATGTGTGCTGCGCCGGCCCACCGTGGGCGGTCACGCGCGATCCCGAGTTCATCTCGGTATTCGGCCCGCACGTGTCCGACGCGCTCGCGGTCTATCGGCACGCGCACGATCACCGCCACGACGCGCTCGGCGAGCCGATGCCGATCGATCCCGGCGCGCCAGACGGATCGCGCACATCCGACGGGCGTCCGTGATGGACGATTTTTTTCTGCGTGCGCTGGCCGGCGGGATCGCCGTGGCGCTCGCGGCCGGTCCGCTCGGCTGCTTCGTCGTGTGGAGGCGCATGGCGTATTTCGGCACGGCGCTCGCGCACGCGGTGCTCCTTGGAGTCGCCCTCGGCTTCCTGCTTGAGATCGAGCCGACCCTTGCGGTTTTCGCGATGTGCTTCCTGCTCGCGGGATGCCTGGCCTTCATGGAGCGCCAGCGGCTCGTTTCCCTCGACGCCCTGCTCGGGGTGTTGGCCCACGGAGTCTTCGCGGCGGGCCTCGTGGCTATCGCGTTCATGGAACGGATACGGGTCGATCTTATCGGATATCTCTTCGGCGATATCCTCTCGGTAGGCCCCGTCGACTTATGGCTCATCTTCGGAGCCGCCGCCGTCACGACCGCCACGATCGCCTGGCAGTGGCGCAATCTTCTGGCCGTGACCGTCAACAGGGACCTTGCCGCGGTGGAGGGGGTGCCGGTGGAGCGGGTAAACCTTCTACTCGTGTTCCTGCTCGCGGCGGTGATCGCGGTGGGGATGAAGATTGTCGGCATGCTGCTCGTCGTAGCGCTGGTGATTATTCCCGCCGCCGCCGCGCGCCGCGTCGCGGCAACGCCCGAGATGATGGCCGGCGCGGCCACCGCGATCGGCATCGTCTCGGTCACCGCCGGCCTGTTCGGATCGCTGGAGTGGAACCTGCCGGCCGGCCCGGCCATCGTGCTCGTCGCGTGCGCGATATTCGCCGCGAGCATGGTCGTTCCCGCCCTCGGACATCTACGCCGCGACAAATGACCGACGCTCACCGGCTCGGCCCTGATCGCGCTCGTCTCGTTCCGAAATCGAAGACCGCCGCCGCCTACCGCCGGATCACACCCGAACGCAATCCAGCAGGTGCTAGGTATAGGGGTGGCGGGGGGCGCCGAATAGGCGGTCGGTCTCGTTGACCTCGACGATCCGTCCGGCCTGCATCACCGCCACCTTGTCGCAATAATGCGCCGCGATGCCGAGATCGCCGGTGATGAGCAGGCGTGCGGTGCCGGCATCCTCGGCGAGCGCGCGGGTCAGATCGAGCACCTGGCGCTGGATCGTGACGTCGAGCCCGGCGGTCGGCTCGTCGGCGATCAGCAGCTTGGGTTGGTACATCAGCGCCATCGCGAGGCAGACCCGCTGGGCCATGCCGCCGCTCAGCTCGTGCGGAAACGCGCTGAGGCGCTGCGCCGGGTCGGCGATGCCGACCATCTCGAGGAGCTGAACCGCGCGGGCCTCGGCGTCCTTGCCGCCGATCTTCTCGTGGGCCTGGAGCGCGCTCCGGAGCATGGCGCCGACTGTGGTGAGCGGGTTGAGCTGCGACTTCGCATTGGGCAGGATCGCCGCGATCTGCGTCGTGCGCAGCGCCCGCATCGAGCGCTTGTCGATGGTGAGCAGGTCGGTATCCAGATAGCGCACCGAGCCTTCGGTCACCGCGAGTTCCGGCGGCAGCAGTTGCAGCACCGATTTCACCAGCACTGATTTGCCGGAGCCGGATTCGCCGACGATGCCCATGCTCTCGCCGGCGCCGAGCCCGATATGAATATCGCTCAGCAGGGTCTGCTGGGTGACGGTCAAAGCGACGCTCATCGCTTCGACCCTGAGCACGGGCTCCCGCTCCGCTACCAGAAAGAGCGCCGGCGCGTCCGGGACCGCCGCGGCCGCGTCGTCTCCGCCGGCGCCCGCCTCGAGAGCCGCCATGCGGCGGCGGTCGGTGTCTTTCCGCACCGCCCTCGGCTCCATGACCTGGTTCAGAATCTCGCCAAAGATGCCGAAGGAAAAGACGGTCAATCCGAGGGCGAGCCCGGGGAAGAGCGCGGGCCACCACTGGCCGATCTCCAGATATTTCGCGCCGGAGGCGATCATCGCCCCGAGCTCGGGCGTCGGCGGCCTGACGCCGGCGCCGACGAAGCTGAGGCCGGCGGTCAGCAGGATCGCGAAGCCGACCGTGACGGAGACCTGCACGATCACGGTCGGCAGCGCGTTCGGCAGCACGTGGCGGAATCCGATCCGAATCTCCTTGTTCCCGGTCGCCTTAGCAGCTTCGGCGAAGGGGCGCTGTACGAGCGAGAGAACCTCCGAGCGCACGATGCGGACGAACACCGGCGTGTTCACGAAGGCGATCGCGATGATGATATTGGTGACGCTGCCGCCGAAGACGGCGACCAGGACCATCGCGAAGACGAACACCGGGAAGGATTGGATCACCTCGAGAAGGCGCATGAAGATCTCGGCGAACGCGGTCGAGCGCATGCCGCCTCGGCTCTCATAGAGGGCGACGAGGACGCCGAGCGGCGCGCCCAGGAACACCGAGATCGCGGTCGCGACGACGCCGATCACGACATCGGTGCGCGGCGCCGCCTGCACCCGCGACAGGATGTCGATGCCGTTCTCGTCGGTGCCGAACGGGTGCCCGCCGCCCGGCGGGAGCAGGCGCATGCTCGGGTCGGCGGTCTCGGTGGGGAACGGCGCGAGAAGGGGGCCGAAAATGGTCAGAAAGATCACGGCAACGAAGTAGTCAGCACGAGGAGCTGCCATTTCGGCAGTCCCCGGAGGGTGCGTTCGATGCGAAGCCACACGGTCGGTACGCCCTGCCTAGTTCTGAACGCCGCCGATCTTGATGCGGGGGTCCATCGCGAAATGAATCAGGTCGACCGCGAGGTAAACCAGCATCGTGAAGATCGCGGCGAAGGAGACGAAGCCCTGGATCGGCGCGTAGTCGGCGGTGACGATGCCGTTGATCGCGTACTGGCCGAGCCCGGTGAAGTTGAACACCCGCTCGACCAGGAGCGCGCCGCCGAGCAGAAACATGACCACGACGCCGGTGATCACCAGGGTCGGTCCGGCCGCGACCCGCGCGGCCCGGACCAGGACGATCCGCGGCGCCAGCCCGACGGCTTCCGCATAGGTGGTGTAGTCGGCCTTGAGCGCGCCTTCCATCTGGCTGCGCAGCATCTTGAAGATCGGCGCGCCATAGACGAAGGCGAGGGTGAAGACCGGCATGATCAGGTGCAGGACCCCCGACCAGAAGATCTCGAAATCGCCCGCCACCAGCGAGTCGATCAAGATCGACCCGGGCCCGAAGGTGACGTTCTGAAACAGCCGGACGATCCATTCCGGGTCCGGCTTGCCGTGACGACAGCGAGCGGTACCAGAATCAGAAAGACGAAGATCAGCGCGAGGGCGATGAGCTCGGGGGTCACGGGGATGCGCTGGATCAGATCGTCCAGCACCTGGGTGCCGTTGACCCAGGATTCGCCGAGATCGCCTGGCTGGAGCAAGGCGCCAAGGGCGCCAGCCCGCGCTTCGTGACGACCAATCTGGAGGGCGTCGGCCAAGAACTCTATGACCGGCTCTACTGTCAACGCGGCGAGATGGAGAACCGCATCAAGGAACAGCAGCTCCAGCTCTTCGCCGACCAAACCTCGTGCCGGCGCTGGTGGCCCATTCAGTTTCGCCTGCTGCTGGCCGGCCTCGCCTATGTGCTGTTGGCCGCGATCCGACGGCGCGGGCTGGCCGGCACCGACGGAGCCCGCGCCCAATGCGCCACCATCCGTCTCAAGCTCCTGAAGATCGGCGCCGTCGTCACCCGCAACACGAGGCGCGTGCGCTTCCATCTGTCATCGACGTGTCCCGACAAGGAGATCTTCAGCCTCACAGCCGCCCAGCTCGAGCCCGGATAACGCCTTCCTCGGACCGCCTCGCCATCGGCGTGCCGGCCGTCTCGCCGACGACGATGCCGCACTTCAGATATCGCCCGAAACCAACCGCCAACACTCAAACGGCGGCGTGGAGAACCGGAGCCAGCGCCAAAACCCCGCCCGAGCCCCTCGTTCCTCCCGACGACGCGAACCAAAAAACGCCAAAACGGCCCAGAACCCCCTATCGTGACCGCTTCATGAAATATCCGGGCTAACAGTCTGTCGGACTTTGGGTCATCGATTGAGTATGGTTTTGTCACCGGTGGTTTTGCCGGCGGGCCGAGTTGGCGCCGGTTTTTTCCCGATAGAGGCGGTCTGCCGGTTCGGCGGTGGTTCGCGGCGTGGACGCCCTTGCTCCGTCACGACATGCTTCACCCAGGCGCCTCACATCGCCAGGCTCAGCTTGTGTAAGCGCTTGCAGCTGTAAGCGAGAGCTACCAGGGTCCACTCGCCCTCGGTCTTCTCGAGGCCGCGCCGCGAGAACCCGGCGAAGCCGAGCACCGCCTTGATGACGCCGAAGGCCGGCTCGACGGTCTGCCGGCGCAGCTTGTGGAGGGCACGACCCTCTTCGCTCGCGAGCTTCTCCGCCATCGCCTTCAACCACTCGGCCTTGGGCTCCTTTGCCGCCGGGAGAGCCTTCCCCGGGCGGAAGTCGTAGGTCCGCCGACGGCCTTCCGCCGAGGTCGACACCAAGGCTTCGATACCGCTCGCCTCGAGCGCCGCCGGGATCGCCTCGATGTCCGCCACCAGTTCGTTGCGGTCACTGGCGCATAGGCTGATCCGCGCGCTCACGATCAACTGACTGCCGCCGGCATCCACCACCGCCTGCGCGTTGTAGGCTTGGCGATACTCGTGCTGCTTGCTCTTGCGCATCAGACGGCTGTCCGGGTCGCTCAAATTGCTCTGCTCCTCCGCACCCGGTGTTTCGTGCGGAGGCTTGGGATGCTTGCCCTTGGCACGACCCCGGCGCTTCTCCCGCGCCGCCACCGTGGCCTCGTAGGCCCCGCGCTCCGCTTCCGCCCGCGCCTTGGCTTGTGTCTCCAGACGCCGCCGCGCCGCATCAAGCTTGTCGCGCAAGGCCTCGCGCCGGGCGATCTCTTGCGGCAATGCCTGGGGATCCTCCTCGCCATCCACATCCGCCGCCTCCGCCCGGCCCAGCAACGCCGCGATCTCGCCTTCCAACTGTGTGATCAACGCGCCCGCACGCTCATACGTCACCGAACGGTGCTTGCTCGCATTGGCCTCGAACTTGGAGCCGTCGACGCTGACCAGACCCACCCGCAACAGCGTCAACTCCTTGGCAAGAAGCAGAACCTGCAAGAAGCTCTCCGACACCGCATCAAAGTTCTCCCGTCGGAAGCGCGCGATCGTATCGTGATCCGGGTGCCGGTTCGCCGCCACAAAGCGAACCCCGATATCGCGGTGCGTCGCCCGCTCGATCCGACGGCTGGAGAAGAGCCCGTTGGCGTAGCTGTAGATCAGCAGCGCAAGCATCATCCGGGGGTGATACTGCGCCGAGCCCGTGCCGCGATGGTTCACCTTGAAGGCGCCCAGATCGACTCCCTCGACCGCCTCGATCACGAAGTGCGCCAAATCACCCGCCGGGAGCCAGTCCCGCAGATCGGGAGGAAGCAAAAACGCCTGCTCCCGATCACAGTCGACGAAATTGCTCATGCAGCGATTCTATGAGAAATCCAATCCAAAGTCCGACAGACTGCTAGATGACCTCGACCGGCTGTCGATGGCGCCAGCCGCCGATTAGCCAAGGATTTCGAGGCAACTATCGCCAGCACCGTCGCGCGGATGCTCGTCGCACATATCCGCGTGCTTACGCATTTCCTTGCAAACTATTGATTTAACGAGGGGAATTTTGAGGCAGACTCTAATTAGATCCGGCCCATCTGTTCATTCCGACATCGCGTTTCACTCCGCGCAGATACATCTTTCGGTAGTAGGGTTCGAGCCGCTGCGCGGCTTCCCTCGCCTTGCTCATTTCTTCGCGGTTGCTGGCGATGAAGTCTCGCACTTCGGTCTTGATCGCTTCCTCATCGATCGTGAGAAGCTGGCCGCATTCGACCACAATGCGCCCCGCCACGATCGTCATTACAACGGACGAGCCGTTTTCGCAGAACACCAGCTGTCGTCGGATGTCGTTGAGCGGCGTGAAGGCGATGCTATTGAGGTCGAGCAGGACAATATCGGCCTCGTAGCCCGGGGCAAGCACGCCGATCCGGCCCACGAGCCGCATCGCTCGCGCGCCGCCGCCGAACAGGCAATCCAGGATCTCTCGCGCAGTCGGCCACTGCCGGTATTCGGGATCGCTGATCTTGTGTACGAGCCCGGCGACCTTAGCCACAGTCCACAGATTGGCCGTATCGTCGACACTCGCCTCGTCACTGCCAAGGCAGATCGGCACGCCATTGTCGCGCAATCGCCTGAACGGCATGATGCCACTGCCGATCTTGAGATTACAAACGGGGTTGTGCGCGACGACGCAGCCAGAATCGGCGAGCAGATCGATGTCTTGATCGTCCACCCAAATGGCATGGACAACCACCATTCGTTCATCCAGGAGCCCGAGATCCGACACGTAACGAACCAGAGACTTGCCGAGCTTTTCTTCACCAAACACGCGTTGAAGTCTGCTCTCCAGTATGTGCACATTGAACGGGAGGTCGTACCTGCTGCTCAGCTCACAGAGCGCAGCGAAATATTCGGGCGTGACGCGCTGGGGAGCAGAACACGACACGGCCGCGCCCAACCGGCCTTCGCATGCTCCCTGCCACCGATCGATAAGGTATTTGTAATGGCGCAGGAGTTCGGCGGTCGGAAGAAGCGGTGTTTTGTCCATCTGCGCCCGCAGCTGCTCGGGCAGCAGATTAGCGAGGAATGGATGCCTTTCGTATTCGACCACATTCATTTGATCGAGAGCGGTTGTTGCCCGCATGCCGCTATCGGCGTAGGCCTGCATGAGCGCATCGATACATTCGGCACTCGGGGCCGGCAGATAGAAGGCGTCATCAAGCACCGAGGTGACGCCGATCTTGAGCATCTCGATCGCACCCAACATGGTGCGAACGTAGGTCAGTCGGGGCGGCGGCGATCTGTCGGCAAACGGGGGCACCTCGTAGAGCATGAATATCTCTAGCGGGAGGTCATCGACCGCCCCTTTCAGGAAGTTGCCCGGCGAGTGGAGATGGCCGTTGATAAGACCGGGCATCGCTAGCAATCCACTCGCCTCGATGGTGCGCAGGTCCGGAGGCCCGCTCGAAACGTCGAGGTCGGGCCCAATGGCCGCGATCTTCGATCCCTCGATCAAAATATCAGCGCGCGAATGCTCCCTGTCCTGCTCGTCCATCGTCAGCACGTGCGCGTCGCGAATCAAGATACTCAAGAAAACCTCCCCCCCAGTCGTGAGGTGTATGTCAAGGGTTCGCCCGCCTCGCATTCTACGCCACGGCGGAAGCCTCTCAATAGCGCTTCGGGGAGTGCGCGACTGGTAGCTCTTCGGTACCATCACTGAGGTACCATCACTGATAGTGCTCTCGCCATCGCAAGCAGGATTCTGCGGAGGCCAGAGATCGTGGCGTGACTTGGCTCCCTGTTTTCTACGGTCGCTCGGTCGAATGGTCCAACCACGTCAATTGTTGCTTATGGAGACCGTTTTCGAGTTACTATGGTTGCCTATGAAAAAATCGCGCCGGCCGGGTTATGGGTTAGACTAAATAATGAGCGCGATAAGATCGCCGCCGGCCTGAGGTTTGGGAACAGAATGCGCTGTGGGCCGACCAGGGAGACACAACATTGACGTTGCCGAACCGGAGCGCGAGTCCTCTGCACGAAACCGCGGACGATGCCGCCTTGTCGGTTCGCAACCTGAAAACCTATTTCTATACGCCGGCCGGTGTCGTGAAGGCCGTGGATGACGTGAGTTTCGATCTGTCGCGGACCGACATCCTCGCGATCGTCGGCGAGTCGGGCTGTGGCAAGAGCGTCACCGGCCTATCGATCATGAAACTGATCCCCGTCCCGCCCGGACGTTACGTCGCCGGAACGGTTGCGCTGGACGGAACCGATCTTATGCCTTTGAACGATCGCGAAATGCAATCGTTCCGAGGGCAACGCATTGCGATGATATTTCAGAACCCGCGTGCGTCGCTCAATCCTTCATACACCGTCCGCGCCCAGATGATCGAGACGCTCCGACGGCACGATACTTCGCTCTCGAAGTCCCAGGCCGACGATCGCCTGATCGCCATGTTGCGCGAAGCCGGCTTCCCGGATCCGGACCGAGTGGCAGCGAGTTATCCTCATCAGTTGAGCGGAGGCATGTGTCAGCGCGTGAGCTTCGCCCTGAGCATGGCCTGCAAGCCGGATATATTGATTGCCGACGAGCCTACGACCGCATTGGACGTGCTGGTGCAAGCGACAATCCTGCTATTGCTCAAACGCGCTCACGAGAAACGGGGCCTCGCGGTCATCCTGATCACGCATGACTTCGGCGTCGTGCGAGCGATGGCCACTCGCGTCATCGTCATGTACGCTGGAAAGATCCAGGAGCAAGGGCCGGCCGAAACTGTGCTCGCCAACGCACAACACCCGTATACTAAGGCCCTGATCGAATCGGTTCCGAACCCGGACGAGCCGAAACAACGCCTCTATCAGATACCGGGGCAGCCTCCGGACCTGTCCCGCCTGCCCAAAGGATGCAGCTTTGCCGAGCGCTGCAGTTCCGCTATGCCCGTGTGTCGGTCCAAGGATCCGGAGCTTCTTCCGACACCGAGTGGCTCGCTGGCGCGTTGCCATTTGTTCGCGCCCGAGTTGGAGCATCAATTATGACCGCAGCGCTTATCGAATTGCGCAACTTGCGAAAATCCTTTGCGGTTAATGCGGGAACGATGTTCCGGCGCACGGTTGGTCAGGTGGTCGCCGTGGACGATGTCAGCTTTGACATTTATTGCGGTGAGACTGTCGGCTGCGTAGGCGGATCCGGCTCAGGAAAATCCACGCTCGGGCGGCTCATTCTCAATCTCATTGACGCCGACTCAGGCGAGGTGAAACTGGATGGAATGCCGATTTCGAACTTACCCCCGTCGACGATGCGACCCATTCGAAAGGACCTTCAGATCGTCTTTCAAGATCCGCTCGATGCGCTCAACCCGCGTCGCACCGTTGCAGAAAACATTGCGCGCCCACTGATAAACTTTCGTGTACCGAGCCAGAAGGTCACCGAGCGAGTTCGCGACCTATTGAGCCTGGTGGGTCTCAACCCCGATCACGCCAACCGTTATCCGCACGAGTTCAGCGGAGGTCAATGTCAACGCGCCGGCATTGCGCGGGCACTCGCGCTAGGGCCGCGTTTCATGTTTCTTGACGAACCGGTTTCGGCCTTGGACGTGTCGATCCAGGCACAGATTCTAAACTTGTTGAAAGACCTGAAAGAAGAGCTGGGGCTTACTTATCTGTTTGTCGCGCATGACCTAAAGATCATCACGTATTTCTGCGATCGAATTGTCGTTCTACACCACGGTCGAGTTGTCGAAGTCGGGCAGAGCGAGGATGTCTACCGCGACCCGCTTCATCCTTACACACAGGCGCTGCTGGAATCGGTGCTGACGATTCACAGCGACAGTGCATGGGAGCGGGTCGCCGAGCAAACGGGCGTGCTGGCTGACGATGAGAGTCGGGAAAGCGCATTGAGGGCCGCGGCGGCGGCAAGGGCGGGATGCATCTACGCTGAGGCATGTCCGCATCGCTTCGAGCCCTGCACGATGGTGACGCCGCATGTGCGGGAGGTAAAGCCAAGCCAACACGTGGCTTGTCACCTCTATGATCCGAGCTTCAATTCGGTACCGGCCGCAAGAGTCGGAAGTGAAACAACGTCTCAACACGACTACACAATGCAACCGGGAGGTGCAGCATGATGACTGAACATCGCCACCGAAGAGAATTGGCCGACGGAGGCCGCGTATTCCGCAAATTCGCTGCAGGGCTTGTTGTCGTCGGGGTCGCATTTGCGGTCGCCATGGGAGTGCCTGCGGCGTCCGGCAACGCGCAAACCAAAACTCTGACCTACGCGATGGAGGGCCCGCCCACTCGTTTGGACCCTCATACGCATGCGCTTTGGCTGACCTACCGCGTCGTCTATCACATGTTCGAGAGTTTCGTTCAGCCGGACCTGACGAATGAGGATGTTAAGCTTCCGCCGATCGTTCCGGCCCTGGCCGAGAGCTGGGAGGTGTCCGAGGACCAGAAGACCTTCACGTTCTTCCTGCGCAAGGGAGTCACGTTCCATGACGGCACGCCATGGAATGCTGAAGCGGCCAAGTTCAACTTCGACCGCCTGCTCGATCCCGATTTCGAGTATTACTTGGAAACTGCGGTCGGCCTCAACGGTTGGTGGATCGGTTTTATCGAGAGTTACGAGGTCTTGGATAACTACACCTTCCGCGTCAAGCTGAATCGTGGAACTTCCAATTTCCTCGCGCGTCTGACTAACGGAGGGTACGGCTCGGCGGGGATGGTAAGTCCCACAGCCGTGCGCGAGCACGGCAACGATGAATTCAACAACCATCCCATCGGCACGGGCCCGTTCAAGTTCGTCGAGCGCGTCCACGGCGAAAGGATAGTCCTGGAGAAGAATCCGGATTACTGGGATCCCAAGCGAACTCCCAAGTATGACCGCCTCATCTATCGACCGATTGCCGATGATGCCGCTCGAGAGATTGCTTTGACCAGCGGCTCGGCCGACATCATTGCCAGCCCATCGCCCGACTCCTTCGAGTATCTCGAAAGCGAGGGCATGAAAATCGTCGCCCGTCACGGCCCCGATTTCATGGGCCTTTGGTTGAACACGAAAGATCCTGTAGTGCAGGACGTTCGGGTACGGCGCGCGATGGCGATGGCCATCGACCGCGATGGGATATGCAATATCCTGAGGAGCGGCGAATGCATTCCGAGCTATGGCGTTCTTCACATTCGCGGTCCGGGGTACGACCCAGACTACCGTCCCTTCACGTATGATCCAGAGGCAGCGAAAGCGCTGTTGGCGGAAGCAGGCTATCCGGACGGCATCGAGGTTCGATTCGACTGGCCGGTGGGCGGCGGCGGCGCAAGCGGCGTGAGGGAAGCCGTCGAATGGATCCAGCGTGATTTCGAGAAGGTCGGGATCAAGACGGAGCTCTTGAGCTTCGACGTTGGCACCTACTTCGATCAAATGCTCAAGGGCATGCCGGAGGAAACCGAGGTCTACATTATGGGCTGGGGTGAGACGTCGTACATCTGGCTTGAGTTCGTCGTGACGCCGGAGGCCTTGCCACCCATGGGGTATAACTCCGGTTACTACAACAATCCGAAAACCACGGAACTCCTCACCAAGGTGAATGCGGCCAGCACGGAGGCCGAGCAGGTAAAGTACTTGCGTGAACTGCAAGATCTCCTCAATGAGGAGATGCCATTTGTTCCACTTTTCTCGTGGAAGCAAAAATACGCGATGACCTCAAAGGTAAAGGGGTTTGTGCTCGCACCGGAACACTGGGTGGATCTGTCGATCGTTGACATCGCCGAGTAAATGGTGCTGTGGCTGATCCCGCCCAATGCTTAGTTCCGGACGGGATCAGCCATCTCTTCTCCATGATGAATTGGGCACGCCGCGCTACCAGCTGAGAGCATGCCGAGGTTCATTGTACTGCGCCTAATTTATGCCGTTCCCGTCATTCTTGGCGTGACGTTGATCGTATTCATTTCAGTCCACTTGGCGCCGGGCGACGTCACCCAGCAGATCCTTGGTCTCTTCGCGAGCGAAGAGCGAGCCGCGGCGTTACGGGTGCATCTCGGGCTCGACAAGCCGGTGCTCGTTCAATATGGCATTTGGTTGTGGCATTTCTTCCAAGGCGATCTGGGCGTCTCGCACGTCATGAATGTGCCGGTTTTGACGGTGCTCGTGCGAAAGATCGGAAACTCCATGATTCTGATGGCGGGAACGATCTTCATCGTGGCGATCGTAAGTTTCATCCTGGGTACGATGTCTGCGATGCGTTTTCGCAAGCTATTTGACCGATTCACAGTCCTGTTTACTCTGATTCTCGCCAGTTTGCCGGTGTTCTGGCTTGGCCTCGTGCTTCTGTACCTCTTCGGAGTCAATTGGAAGCTCTTTCCAACAGCGGGCATGTACGACATCACTGATCCGGGCGGTGTCCTGGATTTGCTGCACCACCTCGTGCTGCCCGCGGTGACGACTGCAGCAGCGGGCATAGCGATCATGACGCGGGTCACGCGTGGCGCCATGATCGACGTGCTCGGACGGCCATATGTCCTGGCAGCGCGCTCGCGGGGGTTCTCGGCTACACGGGTGACCTACAGACACGGCGTCAGGAACGTAATGCCGCAGTTCGTCAATATGGTTGGCCTGAATATAGGGTTCCTTTTCGGCGGAGCGGTTTTCTCCGAAATCATATTCACCTGGCCGGGCATCGGATTGCAGCTTTACGAGTCGATCCTGCATCGCGACGCACAGATGGTTCAGGGCTGCGTGTTGGCCATTGCGGTGGTATTCGTGTTCAGCAATCTTGTCGCAGACGTAATCGTGTTTGCGCTGGATACGAGAAACAAGTGAATAGAGTCGCAATGGGCGAACAAGCAAGATCTCGCGCCGCTCCAGTGGAGAGCGAGACTATCGATCCCGCCACGCGCGCCCGCTCGAGCCTCTATTTCATTTGGCAAGGGATTTTGAGCGATCGCTTCGCATTGGCCGGCGCCACCATAATGCTGTGTCTCGTGATATGCGCGATTTTCGCACCATGGATCGCGCCCTATGGGTCCAACGAAGCGAATCCGGTACTGCGCTTGAAAGGGCCGGGCACAGAAGGTCATCTTCTCGGGCTGGATGTGCAAGGACGGGACATTCTCTCGCGCCTCATTTTCGGCACACGGATGTCGCTGCTTACGGGTTTCGCGCCCGTCATCATCGGCGCGGCTATTTCCATACCGCTTGGCATGATCGCCGCCTACTACGCGCGTGTAGGCCAAGTCATCATGCGCGTTATGGACATATTTTTTGCCTTCCCAATGGTTCTTCTGGCCATTTTGCTCGCGGCATTCCTGGGGCCCAGCCTCTTCAACTTGATCCTTGCACTGACGATTGTTTTGATTCCCTACAACACGCGCATCGTGTACGTCGAAGCGCTGGGTCAAAAGCAATTGGGCTATGTGGAGGCGGCTCGCGCGACGGCGACAAGCGATACGAGGATCCTTTTCGTCGAGATGCTTCCCCATGTGGTGTCGGCATCGCTCGTCTATTCGATGACGGTCGTCGGGGTGATCGTGATCCTCGCCGCTGGGCTGAGCTTTCTGGGGCTGGGCGTTCAGCAGCCGACGGCGGAATGGGGGCTGATGACGAGCGAGGGCAGACTGGTGCTCAACAGGGCACCTCATGTGTCCACGCTACCGGGCGTCGCGATCGTATTGCTCGTCACCTCGGCCAATTTGGTCGGTGATAGCCTACGGGATGCCCTTGATCCGCGAACGCGGTTGCACCGACTGAAACAATCTCAAACGGAGTGAACTGAGGACGATTGGCGCATAGGCATTCGTAGTAAGTTCGATCCCGTTGAGGGGCGGGCTGTAAAAGCGTGGGCTTTCCGAGCCACGGACAGGGGAGAATTCAGATTATGGCGAGCACGACGTGGATCAAGAACGCCGACTGGGTAGTCGCCTCGGACCCCCGGACGGGCGTACACACCTACATACCCAACGGTGACCTAGTGTTCTCCGGCAACGAGGTGACCTTTGCTGGAAGGGGCTACGGTGGCGGAGCGGACACCACCATCGACGGCACGGATCTGATGATCATGCCGGGGTTGATGAACCTGCATGTTCATTGCTTTCACGAGCTGCACTTCAAAGGGTTCTTCGAAGACCTCGCCAGCAAGCACCTGTGGATGTCCCAGCTCTTCGAGTACACCCTGCTGCTGGAGTGGGACGCAGAAAGCGCGCGGGCGGCGACGGAGGCGGCGCTCTGCGAGATGCTGAAAAGCGGCTGCACCACCGTTGCGGAGTTGGCGGTTTGTCCTCTACCGGACCCCGATTTGCTCGATACCTTGGCTACGAGCGGCATTCGCGCGTACGTCTGTCCGATGGTGCGTTCCGGCGAGTGGTACACGCCCGACGGCAATGACGTCCTTTATCGCTGGTTCGCGGAGGGTACGGAGGGAGCCCACCTTCCCAGCGCCAGTCTCGACGAGTCACTCGGCATTATCGACGACGCCGAGAGCCACAACAGCGGTCGGCTCAAAGGCATGGTCGGGCCCATGCAGGTGGATACCTGCACGGAGGAGCTGTTCAAGCAATGCAAGAAGGCGGCCGACGACCGCGGCATACCGATGCAGACGCACGCCAGTCAATCCGTCGTCGAGTTCCGCGAGATGGTGCGCCGCCACAAGAAGACGCCGATCGAATGGATGCAGGATATCGGCGTGCTGGAGAACACTCTCATCGGTCACGGCCTCAACATCGACCAGCACCCCTGGATCGACTATCACGAGCACAAGGATCTGGAGCGCCTGGCCAAGGCCGACGCAACGGTGGTCCACTGCCAACGCGCGTTCGCACAATGGGGTGACATGATGCGCAGCCTCGGCGGCTATCGCGCGGCCGGGGTCAATATGGCGCTGGGCACCGATTGTTACCCTCACGACCTGATCGAAGAGATGCGGATTGCCGGTCTGATCTCGAAGGTCTCGAGCGGCAACGTCGATCTGCTCAAGACCGGCGACGTCTTCGAGACCGCGACGCTGGGCGCGGCCAAGGCATTGGGTCGGGACGACATCGGGCGGCTTTCGGTGGGCGCCAAGGCCGACATCGTTCTGGTGGACCTGAAGCATCCAACGATGCGCCCGGTGCGGGATCCGATCAAGTGCCTCGTCTATTCCGGGACGGCTGACGCGGTGCGCGATGTCTATGTCGACGGCGAGCTCGTGGTGAAGGACCGCAAGGTGCTCACCCTCGATCAGGACGATGCTCTGGACAGGCTGCAAGAGGGACAGCAACGGGCGTTGGCACGGATCCCCAAGCACGATTGGGCTCAGCGCAGCGCGGACGAGATATCACCGTTCTGCCTGCCCGTGCGCGAGGGCACGGCGGCACGGTGAGGCGGATACGTCGGAAATCGAGAGGGTGTGTCGAAGATGGCTACGACAACGTGGATCAAGAACGCTGACTGGGTGGTGGCCTGGGACCCGGAGACGGGCGGTCATGAATATATTCGCCACGGCGACGTCGTCTTTTCCGGCAACGTGGTCTCCTTCGTCGGCACCGACTATGGCGGCGGGGCGGACACCACCATCGACGGTACCGACCTTATGGTCATGCCGGGGTTGATGAACCTGCATGTTCATTGCTTTCACGAGCTGCACTTCAAAGGGTTCTTCGAAGACCTCGCCAGCAAGCACCTGTGGATGTCCCAGCTCTTCGAGTACACCCTGCTGCTGGAGTGGGACGCAGAAAGCGCGCGGGCGGCGACGGAGGCGGCGCTCTGCGAGATGCTGAAAAGCGGCTGCACCACCGTTGCGGAGTTGGCGGTTTGTCCTCTACCGGACCCCGATTTGCTCGATACCTTGGCTACGAGCGGCATTCGCGCGTACGTCTGTCCGATGGTGCGTTCCGGCGAGTGGTACACGCCCGACGGCAATGACGTCCTTTATCGCTGGTTCGCGGAGGGTACGGAGGGAGCCCACCTTCCCAGCGCCAGTCTCGACGAGTCGCTCGGCATTATCGACGACGCCGAGAGCCACAACAGCGGTCGGCTCAAAGGCATGGTCGGGCCCATGCAGGTGGATACCTGCACGGAGGAGCTGTTCAAGCAATGCAAGAAGGCGGCCGACGACCGCGGCATACCGATGCAGACGCACGCCAGTCAATCCGTCGTCGAGTTCCGCGAGATGGTGCGCCGCCACAAGAAGACGCCGATCGAATGGATGCAGGATATCGGCGTGCTGGAGAACACTCTCATCGGTCACGGCCTCAACATCGACCAGCACCCCTGGATCGACTATCACGAGCACAAGGATCTGGAGCGCCTGGCCAAGGCCGACGCAACGGTGGTCCACTGCCAACGCGCGTTCGCACAATGGGGTGACATGATGCGCAGCCTCGGCGGCTATCGCGCGGCCGGGGTCAATATGGCGCTGGGCACCGATTGTTACCCTCACGACCTGATCGAAGAGATGCGGATTGCCGGTCTGATCTCGAAGGTCTCGAGCGGCAACGTCGATCTGCTCAAGACCGGCGACGTCTTCGAGACCGCGACGCTGGGCGCGGCCAAGGCATTGGGTCGGGACGACATCGGGCGGCTTTCGGTGGGCGCCAAGGCCGACATCGTTCTGGTGGACCTGAAGCATCCAACGATGCGCCCGGTGCGGGATCCGATCAAGTGCCTCGTCTATTCCGGGACGGCTGACGCGGTGCGCGATGTCTATGTCGACGGCGAGCTCGTGGTGAAGGACCGCAAGGTGCTCACCCTCGATCAGGACGATGCTCTGGACAGGCTGCAAGAGGGACAGCAACGGGCGTTGGCACGGATCCCCAAGCACGATTGGGCTCAGCGCAGCGCGGACGAGATATCACCGTTCTGCCTGCCCGTGCGCGAGGGCACGGCGGCACGGTGAGGCGGATACGTCGGAAATCGAGAGGGTGTGTCGAAGATGGCTACGACAACGTGGATCAAGAACGCTGACTGGGTGGTGGCCTGGGACCCGGAGACGGGCGGTCATGAATATATTCGCCACGGCGACGTCGTCTTTTCCGGCAACGTGGTCTCCTTCGTCGGCACCGACTATGGCGGCGGGGCGGACACCACCATCGACGGTACCGACCTTATGGTCATGCCGGGGTTGATGAACCTGCATGTTCATTGCTTTCACGAGCTGCACTTCAAAGGGTTCTTCGAAGACCTCGCCAGCAAGCACCTGTGGATGTCCCAGCTCTTCGAGTACACCCTGCTGCTGGAGTGGGACGCAGAAAGCGCGCGGGCGGCGACGGAGGCGGCGCTCTGCGAGATGCTGAAAAGCGGCTGCACCACCGTTGCGGAGTTGGCGGTTTGTCCTCTACCGGACCCCGATTTGCTCGATACCTTGGCTACGAGCGGCATTCGCGCGTACGTCTGTCCGATGGTGCGTTCCGGCGAGTGGTACACGCCCGACGGCAATGACGTCCTTTATCGCTGGTTCGCGGAGGGTACGGAGGGAGCCCACCTTCCCAGCGCCAGTCTCGACGAGTCGCTCGGCATTATCGACGACGCCGAGAGCCACAACAGCGGTCGGCTCAAAGGCATGGTCGGGCCCATGCAGGTGGATACCTGCACGGAGGAGCTGTTCAAGCAATGCAAGAAGGCGGCCGACGACCGCGGCATACCGATGCAGACGCACGCCAGTCAATCCGTCGTCGAGTTCCGCGAGATGGTGCGCCGCCACAAGAAGACGCCGATCGAATGGATGCAGGATATCGGCGTGCTGGAGAACACTCTCATCGGTCACGGCCTCAACATCGACCAGCACCCCTGGATCGACTATCACGAGCACAAGGATCTGGAGCGCCTGGCCAAGGCCGACGCAACGGTGGTCCACTGCCAACGCGCGTTCGCACAATGGGGTGACATGATGCGCAGCCTCGGCGGCTATCGCGCGGCCGGGGTCAATATGGCGCTGGGCACCGATTGTTACCCTCACGACCTGATCGAAGAGATGCGGATTGCCGGTCTGATCTCGAAGGTCTCGAGCGGCAACGTCGATCTGCTCAAGACCGGCGACGTCTTCGAGACCGCGACGCTGGGCGCGGCCAAGGCATTGGGTCGGGACGACATCGGGCGGCTTTCGGTGGGCGCCAAGGCCGACATCGTTCTGGTGGACCTGAAGCATCCAACGATGCGCCCGGTGCGGGATCCGATCAAGTGCCTCGTCTATTCCGGGACGGCTGACGCGGTGCGCGATGTCTATGTCGACGGCGAGCTCGTGGTGAAGGACCGCAAGGTGCTCACCCTCGATCAGGACGATGCTCTGGACAGGCTGCAAGAGGGACAGCAACGGGCGTTGGCACGGATCCCCAAGCACGATTGGGCTCAGCGCAGCGCGGACGAGATATCACCGTTCTGCCTGCCCGTGCGCGAGGGCACGGCGGCACGGTGAGGCGGATACGTCGGAAATCGAGAGGGTGTGTCGAAGATGGCTACGACAACGTGGATCAAGAACGCTGACTGGGTGGTGGCCTGGGACCCGGAGACGGGCGGTCATGAATATATTCGCCACGGCGACGTCGTCTTTTCCGGCAACGTGGTCTCCTTCGTCGGCACCGACTATGGCGGCGGGGCGGACACCACCATCGACGGTACCGACCTTATGGTCATGCCGGGGTTGATGAACCTGCATGTTCATTGCTTTCACGAGCTGCACTTCAAAGGGTTCTTCGAAGACCTCGCCAGCAAGCACCTGTGGATGTCCCAGCTCTTCGAGTACACCCTGCTGCTGGAGTGGGACGCAGAAAGCGCGCGGGCGGCGACGGAGGCGGCGCTCTGCGAGATGCTGAAAAGCGGCTGCACCACCGTTGCGGAGTTGGCGGTTTGTCCTCTACCGGACCCCGATTTGCTCGATACCTTGGTCACGAGCGGCATTCGGGCGTACGTCTGTCCGATGGTTCGCTCCGGCGAATGGTACGCGCCCGACGGCAACGACGTTCGCTATCGCTGGTTCGGGGAGGGCGCGGAGACAATCCGCCTTCCCAGCGCCAGTCTCGACGAGTCGCTCGGCATTATCGACGACGCCGAGAGCCACAACAGCGGTCGGCTCAAAGGCATGGTCGGGCCCATGCAGGTGGATACCTGCACGGAGGAGCTGTTCAAGCAATGCAAGAAGGCGGCCGACGACCGCGGCATACCGATGCAGACGCACGCCAGTCAATCCGTCGTCGAGTTCCGCGAGATGGTGCGCCGCCACAAGAAGACGCCGATCGAATGGATGCAGGATATCGGCGTGCTGGAGAACACTCTCATCGGTCACGGCCTCAACATCGACCAGCACCCCTGGATCGACTATCACGAGCACAAGGATCTGGAGCGCCTGGCCAAGGCCGACGCAACGGTGGTCCACTGCCAACGCGCGTTCGCACAATGGGGTGACATGATGCGCAGCCTCGGCGGCTATCGCGCGGCCGGGGTCAATATGGCGCTGGGCACCGATTGTTACCCTCACGACCTGATCGAAGAGATGCGGATTGCCGGTCTGATCTCGAAGGTCTCGAGCGGCAACGTCGATCTGCTCAAGACCGGCGACGTCTTCGAGACCGCGACGCTGGGCGCGGCCAAGGCATTGGGTCGGGACGACATCGGGCGGCTTTCGGTGGGCGCCAAGGCCGACATCGTTCTGGTGGACCTGAAGCATCCAACGATGCGCCCGGTGCGGGATCCGATCAAGTGCCTCGTCTATTCCGGGACGGCTGACGCGGTGCGCGATGTCTATGTCGACGGCGAGCTCGTGGTGAAGGACCGCAAGGTGCTCACCCTCGATCAGGACGATGCTCTGGACAGGCTGCAAGAGGGACAGCAACGGGCGTTGGCACGGATCCCCAAGCACGATTGGGCTCAGCGCAGCGCGGACGAGATATCACCGTTCTGCCTGCCCGTGCGCGAGGGCACGGCGGCACGGTGAGGCGGATACGTCGGAAATCGAGAGGGTGTGTCGAAGATGGCTACGACAACGTGGATCAAGAACGCTGACTGGGTGGTGGCCTGGAACCCGGAGACGGGCGGTCATGAATATATTCGCCACGGCGACGTCGTCTTTTCCGGCAACGTGGTCTCCTTCGTCGGCACCGACTATGGCGGCGGGGCGGACACCACCATCGACGGTACCGACCTTATGGTCATGCCGGGGTTGATGAACCTGCATGTTCATTGCTTTCACGAGTTGCACTTCAAAGGGTTCTTCGAAGACCTCGCCAGCAAGCACCTGTGGATGTCGCATCTCTATGAGCACTGCTTCCTGATCAAGTGGGATGAAGAGAGCGCGCGGGCGGCGACGGAGGCGGCGCTCTGCGAGATGCTGAAGAGCGGCTGCACGACCGTTGCGGAGCTGACGATCTGCCCCCTGCCGTACCCCGATCTGGTCGATACGCTGAGCACGAGCGGCATTCGTGCGTACGTCTGCCCCATGGTGCGCTCGGGCGAGTGGTATTCGCCCGACGGCAAGGACGTCCTGTACCGGTGGTTCGACGACGGGATGGACGGCGCTGACTTTCCCAGCGGGAGCCTCGAAGATTCGCTCGCCATTATTGATGAGGCGGAAGGCGACAGTAGCGGCCGCTTCACGGGCATGCTTGGCCCCATGCAGGTGGACACCTGCACGGAGGAACTGCTCAAGAGGTGCAAGAGGGCGGCCGACGACCGCGGCATACCGATGCAGACGCACGCCAGTCAGTCCGTCGTCGAGTTCCGCGAGATGGTGCGCCGCCATGGCAAGACGCCAATCGAATGGATGCACGATATCGGCGTGCTGGGTCCCAACAGCCTCATCGGTCACGGTATCAATATCGACCAGCATCCGTGGGTCAACTACCACGAACACAAGGATCTGGAGCGACTCGCCGAGACCGGGTCTTCGGTGATTCATTGCCAGCGGGTCTTTACCCGGTGGGGCAACATGATGCATAGCCTGGGGGGTTATCGCGCGGCCGGGGTCAACATGGCGCTGGGCACCGATTCCTATCCGCACAACCTGATCGAGGAGATGCGAATCGCGGGCCTTATCTCGAAGGTCGCGAGCGGTAACGTGGATCTGCTGAAGACCCAGGATGTCTTCGAAGTCGCGACGTTGGGCGCGGCGAAGGCGCTGAACCGCGACGACCTCGGCCGCATCTCGGTGGGCGCGAAGGCGGACATCGTGCTGGTGGATCTGAAGCATCCCACCATGCGGCCGGTGCGGGACCCGCTCAAGTGCCTGATCTACTCGGGCACGGCCGACGCGGTGCGCGATGTCTATGTCGACGGCGATCTCGTGGTGAAGGACCGCAAGGTGCTCACCATCGATCATGACGACGCGCTCGACCGCCTGCAGGCGGGCCAGCACCGGGCGCTGGATCGGATACCGGGATTGGACTGGGCGCATCGCACGGCGGACGAGATCGCTCCGATGAGTTTTCCCGTTCATCGCAGCACCCCGGCCGGGTGACTCGCTCGACCATGGGCTAGCGGCCCGACGCGACGGGGTAGGCAAGGAGACGCACAATGTCTGAAACGACGTGGATCAAGAACGCCGATTGGGTCATCGCCTGGGATGCGGAGACCGGCGGGCACTCGTACATCCGCAACGGCGACGTGGTGTTTTCCGGGAGCGACGTGACGTTCGTCGGAAGAGACTACGACGGCCAGGCAGACACGACGATCGACGGCACCGACGTGATGGTCATGCCGGGTATTCTCAACCTGCACATCCACGCCTACATGGAGCTGCACGGCAAGGGGTTCTTCGAAGACCTAGCCAGCAAGCATCTGTGGATGTCGCAGCTGTTCGAGTACACGTGGCTGCTCCAGGACGATGAGGAGTCCGCCCTCGCCGCAACCCAGGCTTCGTTCTGCGAGTTGCTCAAGAGCGGCTGCACAACGGTTGCGGAGCTGTATTGCACTAATCTGCCGTTTCCCAACTGGATCGAAACGCTGGCGGACAGCGGCATGCGGGTGTACGCGTGCCCGATGGTTCAGTCGGGATACTGGTACGCGCCCGACGGCAGGAACATCATTTACGAGTGGTTCGAGGAGGGGCGAGTCGAGCGCTATTTTGCGCAAGCCATGGAGCTCGTCGACGCGGCCGAGAGCCACAATAGCGGGCGTCTCAAGGGCATGGTGGGTGCGGCCCAGGTCGACACGTGCACGGAAGAGCTCTTCAAGAAATGCAAGGCAGCCGCGGATAACCGCGGTATCCCCCTGCAAACGCACGCCAGTCAGTCGGTCGCTGAGTTCCGCGAGATGGTCCGGCGCCACAAGAAGACGCCGATCGAATGGATGCACGACATCGGCGTGCTCGGCCCCAACACGTTGATCGGCCACGGCATCAATATCGACCAGCACCCTTGGGTCAACTATCACGAGCACAAGGATCTGGAGCGACTGGCCAAGACCGAATCGACGGTGGTCCACTGCCAGCGCGCCTTCGCACAGTGGGGCGACATGATGCATAGCCTCGGCGGTTATCGCGCGGCAGGCGTCAACATGGCGCTCGGGACCGACTGCTATCCCCACGACATGATCGAGGAGATGCGCATTGCGGGCCTCATCTCGAAGGTCTCGAGCGGCAATGTCGATCTGCTCAAGACGCAGGATGTCTTCGAGACCGCGACGCTGGGCGCCGCCAAGGCGCTGAACCGCGACGACCTCGGGCGCATCGCGGTCGGCGCCAAGGCCGACATCGTCTTGGTGGACGTGAAGCATCCCACCATGCGCCCGGTGCGCGACCCGCTCAAGTGCCTGATCTACTCGGGCACGGCGGACGCCGTGCGCGACGTCTATGTCCACGGCGATCTCGTGGTGAAGGACCGCAAAGTGCTCACCATCGATCAGGATGATGCGCTGGACAGACTGCAGGAAGGTCAGAAAAGGGCGTTGGCTCGAGTACCCGAATACGACTGGGCGCACCGGAGCGCGGACGAGATCGCTCCATTCTGCTTTCCGGTGGAGTGACCGCACCGTTGGATCGAGGCTTATCGCGCAACGGCGGTTACACGCGGTTCGCCAAGTTGAGGGAATTTGTTACGTGCGTTTCAGATACGCATAAGGACAGTTCCGGTGGCTTATCCTCGCGACATGGTGGGCTACGGAGCGGACCCACCTCACGCACGGTGGCCGAACGAGGCGTATGTCGCCGTGCAGTTCGTGATCAACTACGAGGAGGGCGGCGAGAACTGCATTCTGCACGGGGACCCGGCCTCCGAGGCCTACTCCTCCGACCTTATCGGCGCTCAGCCTCTATTCGGTCTGCGCAACCTGAATGTCGAATCGCTCTTCGAGTATGGCAGCCGCGCGGGCTTTTGGCGCCTCATGCGCGTGTTCGAGAAGCGGGACATCCCTGTCACCGTGCTGGCCGTCGGCATGGCACTGGAGCGCAACCCCGAGGCCGCCAAGGCGATGGCGGAGGCCGGCCACGAAGTCGCCAGCCACGGTTGGCGCTGGTACGACTACCAGTTCGTCGACGAGGATACCGAACGCGAGCATATGCGGATGACCATCGAGGTCATCGAGCGCCTCGCGGGAGCGCGCCCCGTCGGCTGGTACACCGGGCGCCTCAGCGAGCGCACGCGACGCCTGGTGGTCGAGGAAGGGGGCTTTCTCTACGACTCCGATTCCTATGCCGATGACCTGCCTTACTGGGTCGAGGTCGCCCGGCGGGACCATCTGATCATTCCCTACACGCTGGAAGCCAACGATATGCGCTTCGTCGCCGCACAGGGATTCAACTCCGGCGACCAGTTCTACACCTATCTGAAGGACACCTTTGACGTGCTATATGTCGAAGGCGAGACGAAGCCGAAGATGATGTCGGTAGGTCTTCACACGCGCCTGGCGGGCCGCCCGGGGCGAAGCGCCGCGCTAGCGCGTTTCCTCGATTATGTGCAAAGCCACGACAGGGTCTGGATCTGCCGCCGCGCCGACATCGCCCGCCACTGGCACGAGGTCCACCCGCCGCGGTGAATAGGGGGAGAAGCTTGTACGATGTCTGAAACGACGTGGATCAAGAACGCCGATTGGGTCATCGCCTGGGATGCCGAGACCGGCGAGCACACATACATCCGCAACGGCGACGTGGTGTTTTCCGGGAGCGACGTGACGTTCGTGGGGAGAGACTACGACGGCCAAGCAGACATGACGATCGACGGCACCGACGTGATGGTCATGCCGGGTCTTCTCAACCTGCACATCCACGCCTACATGGAGCTTCACGGCAAGGGCTTCTTCGAAGACCTGGCCAGCAAGCATCTGGAGACCTCCAACAACCGGGAGATTTGACGAAGATATCGGTTTGTTGTCGGTCTCCACCTGCTAGTGTTGTGTCCGGGAGATATATGAGCCAAGTCGTTCGACTTTGGAGAATATGGGATCTGCGGTGGCGGTCCACCTGAAGGATGTCGCTTTGGCATTGTAGTGCTCGACGATGTGGCCGAGATACATGATCGCGATGCGGTGGCTGATTTTGGCGACCGAGGTGAGGTCGTGGGAGATGAAGATATAGGCAGTCTCGGTCTCGTCCTGGATCGCCTTGAGCAGATCGAGGATCTCCGCGCGGGCGGAGGGATCGAGCATCGAGGTCGGCTCGTCAAGCACGACGAACTCAGGCTCCGTGACGAGCGCGCGCGAAGCCGGTCCGGCTGCAGCTCGCTGATCTCCTCGTCGCCGAGGGAAATCCGCCCTTCAGTCGGCTCGATCAGCTGGAGCACGCAGCGGCCGACGGTGGTCTTGCCCGAGCCGTTCTCGCCGACCAGGCCAAGGGTCTCGCCGCGTTCCAGCGGGAACGAAACATTGTTGACCGCGATCAGCGCGTCGCCTTTACCGACCGTGAATATCTTGGTCAGGTTTTCGACCTCGAGCAGCGCCACCGCTTTTCATTCCGCTCGCAAGAGAGAGTCACTCCATCCGCCGCGCGACGGCCTCCCTATCGCAATCGCCACCAGGCGGCAAGACCGGCACGGCGAGACAAGCGTCGCCCGGGTCATCGCGCCCTCCCTACCACTGCGCCCGCGCTTCGATCGGCCAGATGTCGACCAGGGTGTCGCCCCGCACGCAGTGATAGACGCTATAGAGGTTGAGGGTCCCGTAGCAGTGCGGCGTGATGCATTCGAGGGCCTCGCCGATCTCCGGCCGGCGCGCGCCCTCGGGAACGGTGACGCGCCCGAGATCATCGCCGACCAACTCGTAGAGCGACGCCGGATCGGCACCCGAGACGATGCGGGGCGCGAGGTCCTCGCGCGCGAATTCCTTGATCCCGGCATCGGTGACGACGAACGCGTCCCGCGCGCTGATCACGGTGGTCCGCACGAAGAGCGAAGTCTCGAAAGGATGCGGGCTGTCGAGCTCGAACGGCGTGTCCGCATAGTTCACATCCATGAAGATATAGCTGCCGGCCTGGCATTCGGTGAAGAGGCCGTCGGCGACGTCGATCGCATAGGTGCCGGTGCCGCCGCCGGAGACGATCTCGGGCGCGAGATCGGCCGCGGCGAGACGCTCGCAGAGCGTCGCGAGCGGCGCGGTGCACTGCGCCTGCTGCGCAACCCGGGCGGCGAAATCGGGCTCGCGCTGGAACGAGCCGTTATAGCCCTGGACGCCGACATAGAACGCGCCGTCAGTCTCGGCGATATGCCGTGCGAGCGCGAGCGCTGAGTCGACCGCCGTCAGGCCGGTGCGCTGGCCGCCGACCTCGAGGTCGACCAACATGCGAAGCGCCCGGCCGGCCTCGCGCGCAGCGGCGGCGAGGCGGTCGACCACGTCCACGTCGTCGACGGCGACGATCAGGCCGTCCGCCCGCGCATTGAGCGCAGCAAGGCGGGCGATCTTGGGCTCGGTCACGACCTGCGAGAAGAGCAGCACGCCCGGTATTCCGGCATCCGCCATGACCTCCGCCTCGGCCAGGGTCGCGCAGCAGACGCCGAGCGCGCCGGCCTCGAGCTGGCGCCTGGCCACCTCGACCGACTTGTGGATCTTCGCGACCGGCCGCAGCCCATGTCCGGCATTGCCGAGATAGCGCGCGAGATAGGCGATGTTGCGCTCGAGGCGGTCGAGGTCGAGCACCAATGCCGGCGTCGAGAGCGCGCTGCGCGATCCCTGCTGGCCGATCAGCGGCGCGTTGGGGCCGAGGTCTCCGAATGGATGCATGAGGGCTCCTCGCGAGATGATCGCCGCCGTCCACGCTAGAGCGGTTTCCGAATGAATGGAACCGCTCTCGCGTTTCGCCGCTCTCGCCGGCGGACGTTGCCGTATGTGCGTTTCTTGACTTGGCGGAACCGGCCCGCCCCCGATACCATCGCCGTGCACCATACCGCGGGGAGAACGACAGTGCCGGGACCGCTCGACGGCTATCGGGTGATCGACCTGACCACTATGGTCTCGGGCCCGTTCGCGACCATGATGCTAGGCGACCAAGGCGCCGAGGTGATCAAGGTGGAAGCGCCGGGCCGGGGCGACCACGTGCGCGCGGGCGGCAACCGCTCCGGCGGGCTCCCGGCCAACTTCATCAACAACAACCGGAACAAGCGCTCGATCGCGCTCGACCTGAAGCACCCGGACGGATGCGACGTCCTCATGCGGCTCGCGGCCGGCGCCGACGTGTTCATCCAGAATTTTCGGCCGGGCGTGGTCGATCGGCTCGGCGTCGGTGAGCCGGCGATCCGCGCGGTCAGCCCCGATGTCGTCTATGTCTCGATCAGCGGCTTCGGCGAGACCGGGCCCTATGCCGAGAAGCGCGTCTACGATCCGATCATCCAGGCCGCCTCGGGCCTCGCCTCGGTCCAGGGCGGTGCGGACGACGCGCGCCCGCGCCTGGTGCGGACCATCCTGCCGGACAAGCTTACCGGCGTGACCGCGGCCCAGGCCGTCACCGCGGCCCTACTCGCCCGCGAGCGCACCGGCAAGGGTCAGCATGTCCGTCTCTCGATGCTCGATGCGGTGGTTTCGTTCCTCTGGGCCTCGGACATGGAAGGGCAGACATTCGTCGACCAGCCGGGCAACGGACAGGGGGCGGCGAGCTTCATCGACCTGATCTACGAGACCGGGGACGGCTTCATGAGTGTTGCCGTGCAAAGCGACCGCGAATGGATCGGCTTGACGCGGGCGCTGGAACGGCCGGAATGGCGCGAGGACGAGCGGTTCAAGACCCCGGCGCTTCGCAGCGAAAATATCGACGCCCGTCTTGCGCTCACCCAGGAGGCGCTGCGCGCCCGCACGACCGCCGAATGGATGGAACGCCTGGAGGCGGAGGATGTGCCCTGCGCGCCGGTGCTGACCCGCAGCACGCTCATCGAGCACCCGCAGGTCCGCGCCGGTGGCACGCTTGTCGAGCTCGACCATCCGACGGCGGGCACGCTGCGCCAGGCGCGGCCCGCGGCCCGCTTCGAAGCGACGCCGAGCTCGATCCGCCGGGGCGCGCCGCTGCTCGGCGAGCATACCGACGCGTTGCTCGGTGAAGCGGGATTCTCGGCCGGCGCGATCGCCGCCTTGCGCGACGCCGGCGTGGTTGCCTGAGCCCGGCGGGTGAGCTGGCAGGCGGAGGCCGACGAGCTCGCGCGGAAGCGGGCGCTGGCCCGGGCCCAAGGCGGCGCCGAGAGCGTCGCGCGCCAGCACGCGAAAGGGCGGCTCACGATACGCGAGCGGATCGCCGCCATGCTCGACGACGGCTCGTTCCAGGAGCTGGGCGGGGCTGCCGGCGACGCGACCCGCGATGACGCGGGCGCGCTGACCGACTTCACGCCCGCCAACTTCGTTCTCGGCTTCGGCATGGTCGACGGGCGCCGTTGCGTGATCGGCGGCGAGGACTTCACCCTCAGGGGCGGCTCGCCCAATGAGGCCGGCCTGCGCAAGAGCGTCTATGCCGAGGCGCTGGCGTGCTCCTACCGCGTGCCGCTGGTGCGCCTGCATGAGGGCGCCGGCGGCAGCGTCACCGGCACCGGCTCGAAGACGGCAGGCGCGCCGGTCTATGCGCCGCCGCGGTTCCAGTCGGTCGCGGAGGTGCTCGCGACGGTGCCAGTCGCGGCGGCCGCGCTCGGGGCGGTCGCCGGCCTGCCCGCCTCGCGTCTGGTGGCATCGCACTTCTCGGTGATGACGCGCGATTCCCAGGTCCTGGTCGCCGGCCCGGCTCTGGTCGCGCGCGCCCTCGGCAAGCGCCCGAGCAAGGAGGCCCTCGGCGGACCCGAGGTGCACGCCAGGAACGGCGTTGTCGACAATCTCGCTCCCGACGAAGCGGCAGCGTTCACCGAGATCCGCCGCTTCCTGAGCTACCTGCCGGCGAATGTCTGGGAGCGCGCGCCCTCAATCGCGGCCGACGACCCGCCCGCGCGGCGCGCCGAAGAGCTCATCGAGATCGTGCCCCGCAACCGGCGCCAGCTCTACGACATGCGCCGGGTGATCGCGCTGGTGCTGGACGAGGGCTCCTTCTTCGAGATCGGTCGGCTTTACGGGACCGGTCTGATCACCGGCTTCGGCCGGCTCTCCGGCCAGCCGGTCGGACTCCTCGCCAATGATTGCCGGCACCTCGCCGGCGCCATGACCGCGTCCGGCGCGCAGAAGACGCGGCGGTTCGTCGAGCTCTGCGATACCTTCCACCTGCCGGTCGTCAGCCTTATCGACGAGCCCGGCTTCATGATCGGGACCGAGGCCGAGAAGGCCGGGACGATCCGCTTCGGCACTGCCGCGGTGCTCGCGGTGGCGAGCTGCTCGGTGCCGTGGGCCTCGGTAATCGTGCGAAAGGTGCATGGCGTCGCCGCGGCTGCGCATTTCGGCCCCGATGCGTTCGTCGTCGCCTGGCCCTCGGCGGAGCTTGGCGCGCTGCCCGTCGAAGGCGGCGTCGCCGTCGCCTTCGGCCGCGAGATCGCGAAGGCCGACGATCCGGCCGCCGAGCGCGAGCGCCTCGAAGAGGCCATGCTGGCCCGCCAATCTCCCGTGCCGCGCGCCGAATCCTTCTCGATCCACGAGCTGATAGACCCGCGCGACACGCGCCCCGTGCTCTGCGACTGGATCGCCCGTGTCCAGCCCATGCTGACCCATCTGACGGGGCCGACGCGCTTCGCCTTCCGGCCGTGACGCCTCGTCCCTCGGAAGCAGGGGCGAGTCGCCTCCTTGCGCCGGGAGTCGCCAACGCCATAATGGCCGGCCGACGGAGAGAGGCGGGGATGGCCGACAACAAAGCCGTGGCGCTCGGTGCGCGCAGCACGACTGGACGCAGGAACACCGGGGCATGACGGCGCCCCGCGCGCTCGACCATGTCGGCATCTCGGTGCCGGACATCGATGCCGCCGTCGCCTGGTATCGCGACGTGCTCGGCTGTTATGTGCTGATGGAGCCGATCGAGGCGGTGGCCGACGACAGCCATTTCGGGCAGATCGTCGGCGATATTTTCGGCGCGGATTTCCAGGGCATGAAGATCGCCCATCTCGCAACCGCCGACGGCGTCGGGATCGAGCTGTTCCAGTTTGCCGACAATGCGCCGCAGGAGACGCCCTTCGCCTACTGGAAGACCAGCATCTTCCACATCGCGATCCTGGAGCCGGACATCGAAGGACTCGCGAAGCGGATCGACGAGAGCGGCGGCCGGCAGCGCAGCAAGGTCTGGAAGCTCTGGCCGGACAAGCCCTACAAGGTCTGCTACTGCGAGGATCCGTGGGGCAACATCGTCGAGATCAGCTCCCACCCCTACGTCATGGTCTGGTCAAACTTCATCCCGCCGCACGCTTCTTGACCGGACCCTCGTCGCTCGAGCAGGGGTCGCGAGCCGCGGCATGTGCGCGATGACGGTATCGAGACTGCGAGCCATTCCCGGCATCGGCGTCGACCGGATGGGCGATGCGGCGGACGCCGCAGGCGATCCCGAAATGCTCCGTTTGGAGAACCTGGACACCGACATCCCGCCGCCTCAGGCCGCGATCGACGCCACCCGCGCCGCGGCGACACGCGACGAGGCCAACAGCTACCTGCCCTTCCTCGGAACGGAAGCCCTCAGACAGGCGGTGGTCGCCCGGCTGCTGGCCGACACCGGCATCGCCTATGACTGGCGCTCCGAATGCGTGATTTCGGCGGGCGGGCTTTCGGGCATCCTAAACGCGCTCCTCGCCATGCTCGAGCCCGGCGACGAGGTCGTCATCAGCGATCCCGCCTATGCCGGCCTGCTCAATCGCATTCGCCTCGCGGGCGGCGTGCCCCACCTCGTGCCGTTGCGAGTCGCAGACGGCGGATGGCGGCTCGATTTGGAAGCGTTGGCCGACGCTGCAAGCGACAAGACCAAGGTCGTGCTCACCATGAGCCCATCCATGCCGAGCGGCATCGTCCATTCGGCGGCGGAATGGCAGGCGATTGCCGATGTCGTGCTGCAAACCGGGGCCTGGCTCCTGCACGACGCGGCGATGGAGCGGATCGTTTACGGGGCGGCACCGGTCCTGCATCCGGCCCGCATGCCGGCTCTTGCCGGCAAGACCGTGACCGTCGGCAGCGTCTCGAAGGAATACCGGATGATCGGCTGGCGCGTCGGCTGGGTCGTCGGACCGCCGGAGATCATGAAGGATATAGCGCTGGTCAGCCTGACCAATGTGGTCTGCCAAGTGGGCATCGGAATGCCGGCGGCGGCGGCGGCGCTCACCGAAGGCGGCGACGGTATCGCCGAGGCGGTCGCCGAATGGCGGGCAAGACGGGACGTCGTCCTCGAGGAGATGTCGGACCTGCCCGTGATCCGCCCGGATGGCGGCTGGTCGCTTCTGATCGATACGGCCAGGCTTGGAATGAAACCGGTCGATGCGTCGCGGCGCCTGTTCGACAAAGGGAAGATCGCCGCGACGCCGATGACCGGTTGGGGCAGCGAAGACCACGCCGGCCGTTATCTGCGGTTCGTCTTCTCCAACGAACCGCCTGCGCGCCTCGAGGGCTTGCGTGAGCGCGTCCGCGCCGCCTGGTCCCTCTGAGCGGAGGGCCCTGCCCTTGGCAGGCGGTGCGCCGCCGAGGACCTCTCCGTCCCCGACCCGCGCGCATAACGGACTCGCGCTCGGGGGTTCATGCGATATACTTTGCGCCGCGCATCCCGCCACTTCGTTCCGCAACCACCGAGACGCGCCCGGCGATGAACGCGTTGGCCGAACTCATCCACGCCGCCTTCTCGATCTACATCTATTTGCTCATCGCGTCGGCATTGATCAGCTGGCTCGTGGCGTTCAACGTGATCAACACCCAGAACCGCTTCGTCTACACGCTTCTGAGTTTTCTCCACCGCATCACGGAGCCAGCGCTGCGGCCGATCCGGCGCATCGTTCCCAATCTCGGCGGCATCGATATCTCCCCGGTCATTCTGATTCTGCTGCTTTATTTCATCCGCAATCTCATCGTCGACAACATCGTCTGATGACGGGTCCCGGCGGAGCGGCCGCAGCGGCGGCGAGCCCTATCGTCGGACCCAACAAGGTGAATCCGGCTCCGAGGAGAGTTCATGAGCGACGCTATCATCATCGACGGCAAGGCATTTGCGGCCAAGTTGCGGGCCGAGGTCGGCAGGCAGGCCGCGACGGTCGGGGAGCAGCACGGCCTCGTGCCCGGGCTCTCGGTCGTCCTCGTCGGCGATGATCCGGCAAGCGAGGTCTATGTTCGCAACAAGGGCAAGGCGACCACCGCGGCGGGTATGAACTCGCAAGAGTTCCGCCTGCCCGCGAGCGCGAGCCATGACGAGGTCCTGGCCAAGGTCCACGAGCTGAATGCAGACACGGCCGTGCACGGGATACTGGTTCAGCTCCCGTTGCCCGAGCAGGTCGATTCCAACGCGATCATCGGTGCCATCGATCCGGACAAGGACGTCGACGGCTTCCACACGATCAATGTGGGCCGTCTCAACACCGGCCAGGCGAGCATGGTGCCGTGCACGCCCCTCGGCTGCCTGCTGATGCTGCGCCAATTCGTCGGTGATCTGACCGGCAAGCGCGCGATGATCGTCGGCCGCTCGAACATCGTCGGCAAGCCGATGGCCGCCCTGCTGCTGCGCGAGCACTGCACCGTGACCCTCGGCCATTCGCGCACCGTCGATCTGCCCGGCGAATGCCGGCGCGCCGACATCCTGATCGCGGCGGTCGGACGGGCGGAGATGATCCGCGGCGATTGGGTCAAGCCGGGCGCCGCGGTCATCGACGTCGGCATCAATCGCGTACCGGCCGGCGAGAAGACCAAGCTGGTCGGCGATGTCAGTTTCGCCGAGGCGGTGGAGAATGCGGGCTGGATCACGCCGGTACCGGGCGGCGTCGGACCGATGACGATCGCCTGTCTGCTGAAGAACACCCTGACCGCCGCCTGCCGCCAGCACGGGATCGACGAGACGCGCTGACTGGCAGCCCGCCGGGTCCGGCGCTGAGCCCGCGGACTACCAGTCCTCGTCGCGCGCTCCGCGCAGCCTCAGACGCAGCGCGCTCAGCTTGATGAAGCCTTCGGCGTCGCGCTGGTCATAGACCGAGTCGGCTTCGAAGGTCGCGTGCTCCGCGCTGTAGAGGCTGGTCGGCGCCTTCCGGCCGTCGACCATGACCGAGCCCTTGAACAGCTTGAGGCGCACGGTGCCGGTCACGGCTCTTTGGCTCTCGTCGATCGCCGCCTGCAACATCTCGCGCTCGGGCGAGAACCAGAAGCCGTTATAGACCAGCTCCGCGTAACGCGGCATCAGCTCGTCCTTCAGATGAGCCGCGCCGCGGTCGAGGGTCAGGCTCTCGATCGCGCGATGGGCGGCGATCAGGATCGTGCCCCCCGGGGTCTCGTAGACGCCGCGCGATTTCATGCCGACGAAGCGGTTCTCGACCATGTCGACCCGCCCGATTCCATTGGCGCCGCCGAGGCTGTTCAGCCTCTCGATCAAGGCCGCCGGGCTCAACGCGACGCCGTCGACTGCCACCGGATCGCCACCGGCGAAGTCGATCTCGACCGAGGTCGGTTGGTCGGGCGCCTGCTCCGGCGCCACGGACCGGGTGAACATCGCCTCGTCCGGCGCGATCCAGGGGTCTTCCAGCGCCTTGCCCTCGTAGGAAATGTGCAGGAGGTTGGCGTCGGTCGAGTAGGGAGCCTCGCCGCGCTTGTCGCGCGGGATCGGGATCTGGTGCCGTTCCGCGTAAGCGACCAGCGCCTCGCGTGAGGCGATGTCCCATTCGCGCCACGGCGCGATGATCCGAATGTTCGGATGATGCGCGTAATAGCCGAGCTCGAAACGCACCTGGTCGTTGCCCTTGCCCGTCGCACCGTGGGCAACCGCATCGGCGCCGGTCTGGCGGGCGATCTCGATCTGCCGTCTGGCGATGAGAGGACGCGCGATCGAGGTCCCGAGAAGATAGACGCCCTCATAGAGGGCATTGGCGCGAAACATCGGAAAGACGTAGTCGCGTGCGAATTCCTCGCGCAGGTCCTCGATGCGGATATCCCGGACGCCGAGCGCTTCCGCCTTGGCGTGCGCCGGGCCCAGCTCCTCGCCCTGGCCGATATCGGCGGTAAAGGTGACGACCTCGCAGCCGTAGCGTTCCTGCAACCAGCGTAGAATGACCGATGTGTCGAGCCCGCCGGAATAGGCGAGCACCACTTTCTTGGGCGGCTCATTCATGAGCCCTCTCCTCGACCGATCGCGGCGGCGGAGTATTCGCGAGGGCCCCGGCATTGGCAAGGCGCCGGCCGATCATCGACGGTCCTCGCCGCCGCGGTCCGGCGGCCGCCTGCGGATGATCCCGCGCCGCGCGCGGTCGCCCTGCTCGCTCGGCCTCGTGGTTCTTCGAAACCGGCCTTTGAACCGCTCGGGCGCGGGCGGATCGTAGCCCGGTGCATCGGCACGCTCGGGCGGATTGTCGATCGAAGGCCAGGGCGCGAACGCGAAGGCCCAGATCATCACGATGGGCACGCCGATCAAGAGGCCGAGCCCGATCTGTATCGGCGTGAAAAGACCCGCGATCGGGAGCATCATGAGATAAGCCCACCAGGGCGATTGCCCGGCCTTGTTGAAAATGCGCCAGAACGCCCAGAGCAGGATGACCACGACCGCAAGGTATTGCAGGACGCCGACCATGGCTCAGCGCCGCGCGGTAGGGTCGTTGGGCCAAATCATGAAGGCGAGCGCCAAGAGCAGGAGCAGGGGCCCGGCCAGCGGAACGAACACCGAGAGCGCGATCGGCCAGCGCAGCCCTGCCCGCCGGCAGATCCGGACGGCTGGGTAGAAAGTCAACGCCCCGATCGCGAGGCCGACGGCGATCTGGATCGGCACGGCCCGTCAAGCCCGATTACCCGACGCCGCAGCGCGGCCCGCCGGTCATCCGACGCCGTCCGTTCGACACGCGCCGATCAGACGGAATAGTACATCTGGAACTCGATCGGGTGCGGGGTCATGAGGAAGGCGCTCTGCTCCTCATGCTTGAGCGCCAGATAGCCGTCGATCAGGTCGTCCGAGAACACCTCGCCCTTCTTGAGGAAATCCCGGTCGGAATCGAGCGCCGCCAGTGCCTCGCCAAGACTGCCGCAGACGGTCGGCACGTCCTGCAGCTCCTCAGGCGGCAGATCGTACAGGTTCTTGTCCATCGCATCGCCGGGATGGATCTTGTTCTCGATGCCGTCGATCCCCGCCATCAGGAGCGCCGCAAAGCCGAGATAGGGATTGGCCGCCGGATCCGGGAAGCGCACCTCGACCCGCTTGCCCTTGGGGCTCGCGGCATAAGGAATCCGGCATGACGCCGAGCGGTTGCGCGCCGAATAGGCCAACAGCACCGGCGCCTCGAAGCCCGGCACCAGCCGCTTGTAGCTGTTGGTCGAGGGGTTGGTGAAGGCATTGACGGCGCGGGCGTGCTTGATCACGCCGCCGATATAGAAAAGCGCGGTCTCCGAGAGGTCGGCGTAGCCGGTGCCGGCGAACAGCGGCTTGCCGTCCCTCCAGATCGACTGGTGAACGTGCATGCCTGAGCCATTGTCGTCGATCACCGGCTTCGGCATGAAGGTCGCGCTCTTGCCGTAGCTATGAGCGGTCATGTGCACCACATATTTGTAAATCTGTAGCTGATCCGCCGCGCTCAGCATCGGCGCGAACTCGATGCCGAGCTCGTTCTGACCCGGCGCCACCTCGTGATGGTGCTTCTCCACCTTGACCCCCATGCCCGCCATGTGGGTCACCATCTCGGCCCGCATGTCGGACATGGAATCGACCGGCGGCACCGGGAAGTAGCCACCCTTGACCGGGGGCCGGTGCCCGACATTGCCGTCCTCGTACGCGCGGCCCGAATTGTACGGGCCTTCCTCCTGATCGATCATGTAGTAGGTCTCGTTCATCGAGACCTTGAAACGGACGTCGTCGAAGACGAAGAACTCTGCCTCGGGACCGAAATAGGCGGCGTCTCCGATGCCCGAATAGGCCAGATACGCCTCGGCCCGCCTGACGGCGCCGCGCGGGCAGCGCCCATAGGCCTGGCCGGTCGAGGGCTCGATCACGTCGCAGACCAGGATCAGCGTCGGCTGGGCGGCGAACGGGTCCATCACCGCGGTCTCCGGGTCCGGGATCAGGACCATGTCGGACTGGTGGATCTCCTTCCAGCCGGCGATCGAGGAGCCGTCGAACATGATCCCGTCGGTCAAGACCTCCTCATCGATCGTCCGCACCGCCTGAGCCGTGTGCTGCCATTTGCCGCGTGGGTCGGTGAACCGAAAGTCCACGAACTGGACGTCGTTCTCCTCGATTTTCTTGAAGACGGACTCGCTCATCGGATGCAATCCCTCGGCCTGTCATTGAATCTTCGGCGATCGGTGCGCTTCGCCGTCGGCAGCATGTTGGCCGCGCTTATATGGCCTCCCGGCCACGCTCGCCAGTGCGAATTCTGATCACTTCCTCGACCGGCATGATGAAGATCTTGCCGTCGCCGATGCGCTCGGTCGCCGCCGCATCCCGGATCGCCTCGACCGCGCGCTCGACCATCCCGTCCTCGAGCACGACCTCGATCTTCACCTTGGGCAGGAAGTCGACCACATACTCGGCGCCCCGATAGAGCTCGGTGTGGCCGCGCTGCCGGCCGAAGCCTTTCACCTCGGTCACAGTGATGCCTTGGAGGCCGACTTCGTGCAGCGCATCCTTCACCTCGTCGAGTTTGAACGGCTTGATGATGGCTTCGATCTTCTTCATCGCGATCCCCGTGCGAGCGCCGGCCCCGCCGGCGAGTCCGTTGCGCCATTAAGGTTGCACACTATCGCATGCTCCGTTCCGCGCCGCGGGCTTTAGTGGCATCATACCCGCCTTCGACGGGTCGACGGGAGAGGGAGGCGCGCGTGCAGACCGCCGAGCGCATGGGCCGGCTCGGCACCGAGACCGCCTTCGATGTGCTCGCGCGTGCAGGCGCTCTACAGGCGGCCGGGCGCAGCATCATCAATCTCGGGATCGGCCAGCCCGATTTCCGCACGCCCGGAAACATCGTCGAGGCGGGCCAAAAGGCGCTGGCGGACGGCCACCACGGCTATACGCCGGCCAACGGCATCGTGCCGTTGCGCGAGGCGGTCGCGGCGGACATCGCGCGCTGGCGGGGCGTCACCATCGACCCCGACGACGTGGTGGTCGTGCCGGGCGGCAAGGTCACGATGTTCTTTGCCGCGTTGATGTTCGGCGAGCCGGGCGCCGAGATCCTCTATCCGAATCCGGGCTTTCCGATCTATGAATCGGCGATCGCGTTCTCCGGCGCGACGCCGGTCCCGATCCCGCTTTATGAAGAGACCGGCTTCTCCTTCAGCGCCGATGAGGTGCTCGAGAAGATCACGCCGCGCACCCGGTTGATCATGCTCAACAGCCCCGCCAATCCGACCGGCGGCGTCGTCTCCCGGCGCGAACTCGACCGCCTGGCCGAAGGGCTGGAGGCCCATCCGAACGTCGCGATCATGAGCGACGAGATCTATAGCCGCCTCGTCTATGGGGGCCACGAGCATGTCACGCTGCTCGGCTATCCGGCGCTCCGCGACCGCGTGATCCTGCTCGACGGCTGGAGCAAGACCTACGCCATGACCGGCTGGCGCATCGGCTATGCGGTCTGGCCCAAACCCCTGGCGGAGAAGGCCACGCGCCTCGCGATCAACTGCAATTCCTGCGTCAACGCGCCGACCCAATATGCCGCGATCGAGGCCCTGACCGGCCCGCAGGACTCGGTCGAAACCATGCGCCGCGCCTTCGACGAGCGGCGCCGCCTGATCCTCGCCGCGCTCAACCAGATCGAGGGCTTTCGATGCGTCGAGCCCGCCGGCGCCTTCTACGCCATGCCCAATATCGCCGGCACCGGCCTCTCGGCAGGCGCGCTGCAGGACGGCCTGCTCGAAGAGGCCGGAGTCGCGGTCATCGCCGGCACGAGCTTCGGCGCCTATGGCGAGGGCTATCTCCGCTTTTCCTACGCCGCGAGCACCGCCGATATCGAGGAGGCCATCGCGCGAATCAAGGCGTGGCTCGCGGACCATGCGCCCGGCGCGTGAGAGAGCGCGTCTTGCAGAAGGCTTGCGCGCCGCCGGCCGATCGCCTAGTGACGACGCACGGCCAGCGCCCGTAGCTCAGTTGGACAGAGCACGAGCCTTCTAAGCTTGGGGTCGCAGGTTCGAATCCTGCCGGGCGCGCCACGCATGTTTCAGAAAGCGATGCGCTCGACGCCCTGGACAAGGTCGAAATGGGCGTCGTTGCTCAACACCGGGAGAGCGTGCCGGCGGGCGAGCGCAATTCTGCCCGTGCGGCAGCAGCGACGGCGAGATCGGCGAGTGTCGAAATAGTCCTCGCCGAGGACCACGCTGGGAACGACGAGCTGCTACCGCTTGCTCCGCGCGCCGCCACGCCGCATACTTTCGGCAAGCAAACCAAGGGGAGCGCTCCAGCGCGATGTGGCGTGTTTCGGCGTCATCGTCTCCACTGGGACACGGGGCGGCGCAACACGCACCGCGAGCGGCGGCCGTCCTCTCGTTCTTAGGTGCGGCCGCGCGCGGCGCGGCGCCATCGTCATAGCCAGGGAGGAGGATCATGGTGGATCTCAGAAAGACACACATCACCCGGCGGAGCGTCCTGAAGGGCACCGCGGCTGCGGCCGGCGTGGCGGCGGGCGCAGGCATCAGCGGTTTCCCGACCGTCTGGGCGCAGGACATCAAGGATATCGAAATCAGAATAGTCGGTACGGCCGTGACCATCTCCAGCGCCTACGAGACCATGTGCGAAGAGGCGCTGGGATTCAGCTTCAACATGACGGCGGTCGATCTCAACACCATCGCCCAGCGCGCCATGACCCAGCCGCGCTCGGCCGACCTCTTCGAGCCGGACCTCGAGCAGTTCCCGCAAGTGTTCCCCTTCGGAACCATGCAGGCGATCGACACCACGAAGCTCGAGCATTTCGACTCGCTGCTCGGCATCTACAAGGCGACCGGCAAAATCCATGCCGACGCCTGGTACGGCCAGGGCATGAACCCGTCGCGCTACTGCTGGACCTCGGCCATCGAAAGCACCGATTTCGTGGCGCCCGAGTCCTCGCAGTGGATGACCATCGTGCCCGGCACCTTCAATGCCGACACCCTCGGCGCGCAGCCAGAACGCATCGGCCGCCCCATCGAGACCTGGGCCGAGTTCGTCAACCCCGAGTTCAACGGCAAGACCGCGCTGCAGAACTTCCCCGGGATCGGCATCATGGACATCGCCATGGCGCTCGAAGCCAACGGCGAGATCACCTATGGCGACAAGGGCAACATGACCGTCGAGGAGATCAACTACACCTTCGACCGGCTCATCCAGCTGAAGAAGGACGGACACTTCCGCGCCTTCTGGAGCACCTTCAACGATTCCGTCAATCTGATGACCTCCGGCGAGGTGGTGCTGCAGTCCATGTGGTCGCCGGCAGTGGCGGCGGTGCGCGCACGCGGCGTGCCCTGCATCTATCTCGACCTGAAGGAGGGCTACCGGGCCTGGGCGCTGGGCTCGATGATCCCGCGCCACGTCGAGGGCAAGAAGCTCGGCGCGCTCTACGACTACTTCAACTGGTATCACTCGGGCCCGGCCGGCGCCTACTTCTCCAAGCAGGGCTACTACATGTGCACGCCCCAGAACACGAAGAAACATCTGGAGCCCTGGGAGTGGGGCTACTGGTACGAAGGCAAGCCGGCGGAGGGCGAGGTCAAGGACCCGTTCGGCAACGTCATGGAGCAGCCGGGCCACGTCCGCGACGGCGGCTCGTTCAAGAACCGCATGGGCCGGGTCGGCGTGTGGAACTCGATCATGGACGAGAACACGCTGGTCGTGAAGCGCTGGAACGAGTTCCAGACTGCGTGACGACCCGGATCTCTCGCCGGCGCGGGGTGGCGTCCCGCGCCGGCGTCTCGGGCTTCGTGCACGGCGGAGTTTCCGAGCCCGGGCCGGCCGGCTCTCCGATCTGAATGGCCGGGCATCCTGCGTCGGCGCGCTCGCTATACTCCTCATTGAGCGCCGCCGGCATCGCCACGAGCGCCTCATCTCGCTCGGCGTGATACTGGCTGTCCCAATACATCTCCCGCCCGGGATCGAAGCCATCGCCGCTGACGCGACCCTTCTACTCCGCGGCCTCCGCCGCCGGGGTCGAACCGATGACCCGCCAGCTCCTGCTGTCCTTCATGGGCGGTGCAGGTTCCTTCTTGATCGGAAAGGGAGCGGGGTCGGCAAATCGATCAAGCACGTTCTTCGTCAACTTCGAAACGTTATTGTCGCAATCGTTCCATGGAAGGCTCCCGGCCCAGGCCATCGACGAAACCGAGAACACCGCTCCCCCGTTCGGCGTTTCGAAGAAGCACAGATCGCCACGCACGAACTCGTTCTCCTGGCCGCCGCATCCCGGAAGGTTGAACAGAATGTCCTCGACGACGACGAGGTAGGTGTCGGTGTGGTTCTCGGAAGACGCGACGCACAATGCGTGCGGTGGTGTGCCGAACTCGCGCTCGACACGGTCGACTTCGAGCCCGGCTGCTCCGCCGCCAATCAAGCCGAAGTCGCCGATCAGCTCGTCCTTCCCGATGCCCTCGAACATGAACTCGGCCCGCTCGTTGAAGCTGTCGGGATTGCGACGATAATAGGTGGAGATGTCGAAGCCCTCCGCCGAGAAGCCGACGCCAGCCATGATGTTCGGGCCGGAACGGCCTTGGCGGCGCCACAACCCGCTATACTCGCAGGTGAAACCGGTATAGTACTCGCCGCTTTTCGGCGCCCAGGCTCGGCTCCCGCCCTCCGAACGGCGGAGCTCGATGACACCGGGTGCCGTGTTATGGTACGAGACCCGCCAGTAGAACCCGTTCCCCCCCATATACATAAGCCGTCCACCCTGATGGGTGTAGTCGAAGACGGCGTCGAACATGTTCTTCGAGTAGTACTCGGGGTGGGATCCGGTCAGCACCACGTTATAAGGCTTCAGGACATCGGTTCCGCCATAGTGAACGTCTTCGTCAGTGATTACGTCGTAGGCGTAGCCCATCTTTTCGAGCCAAACGGTGATGTGCGTGTCAGCATTGAACTGCCACAGTTGCGAGCCGTCGCCGCCGAGCATCGTCTGCGCCTTTGGCCGCATATTGAGCACCGGCCGCAGGCGCGAGGAGATGTGCACGCCTGAGCCGTCGGAGTGGCGGTCATAGAGCGAATGTCCGTATTCGCGATGCTCGTTCAGGAAAATATGGTGCTTGTCGAGCTCGACCGCGCGGTGGGTCATGATCTCTGCAGGCCACGGATCGGTCGCGAAATGCTCATTCGCGTAGGCCTTGTAGCTCGTGATCGGGAAGAGGAAGCAGACCTTGTTCTCCTTCCCGGGCTTCGGCCTGACGACGAAGGGAATGTATTCTTCGTCGTCACGATTCTCACCCGCGGTGAGGTGCGCCGCATAGATTCCGCTTTTCATGGAATCGGGGATGGTCAGTTCGAAGTCGGCGTCCCACCCCGCATCGTAGACATCATCGTCGTGAAACTTGATCGCGCCATATTGCTCGGGCGCGTGCTTCCAGCGCAGCTCCTCGCCGGTCCAATTGTAGCCGGTCACGCCGCGGGTCGGCATGTGCACGAGCTTACCGTGCAGCCGTTGGCTTGAGGCGTCCGTGATTGTCGTCTCCGAGATATCACGCGAGAAATCCCACGCCGCGACGGTGCGCTGCGTGAGCGTCGTCGGCTCGTTTCCGGCCAGGATCTGGGCGCTCTCGGCTGCGCTTAGGACGCCCGAGACGATCGCGGGGCTGTCGAGCTTACCGTTGAAATGGGCAGCGCCGATCGCCGCATCGCCGCGCGGCGTATCGCCGTTGTAGCACGCCGCTATCATCAAAGGAGACGTGTTCATCGCCGGTGCGACCGAGACTTTCTTTGCCACCGTACCGGCGTCGTCGATGGTCGGATATTCGACCTGAGGCTCCTGGCGCACCGTCACTTCACCGCTCTCGGCATCGTAGGTCGCAGCGGCGAGGTACCATTCATACTCGACCATGGGCTTGCCGATCGACACCGAGGCCACCTTGCCCTTGCCGTCCCCCACCATGAAGGCGGCGCCCCCTGATTCGTCGATCATCAGCGCGAAGCCGCTCTTGTCCTTGGCCGACCATTTGGAGACAAGCGCCTGAACACCCTTGCGTGGGGTCGTGGGCCAAACCATGACCTGGACCGAGAAACTTTCGAGCGTCTCAAGAGGCGCCGAGCTCGGAACCATCGCGTAGGAGCCGGCATGGATCGCCTGCTTGCGTCCGGGATAAGTGCCGTTCGCAGGCGTCTCGATGGCTTCCTCGATGATCCCCGGCCCCTCCGGGTTCAAATCGCCTGACACCACGCGGACAATTTCTGCCTCGTATTCACGATGCTCGCAATTCACCATGAACTTGATTTTATCACCTGGCGCGACGCTGATTTGATCGCTATAGGCAGTGATTTTAAGCATTGCCTCCCTCTCCCTAGCGCTTTCTACTGTCTTTACTTCCGGATTTTGCCGTTATGGCACAGCTTGGCGCTCTGCGAACGCTTCCGCCGTTCAGGTTCCGTCCCGGAGTGCCTCGCTGGACCCGCGACGATGTGCAGCTACTCCAGCACCTCACCCGTATGGCGGTGCCAACGGAGCTTGAAGATCTCCCATTCGCCCTCGTTCCGACTCGCGACCCGGATGTTGTGATATTTGAGCGGCTGCCCCCGGCCCTGCATCTCGGCAACCACCCATTCCTGGTGTGGCCGATCGATAACGAGGCAGAATTTCCCCTCGATGTCCTCACCGCGCATTCTGTTCAGCAGACGGATGACCTCGGGCGGTTGGATGCCGACCGGCTGCTGCTTTATGTGATCGATCCACTTCCGATCTGCGTCGGTGATTTGGTATCGCGTCATGTTGGTCATGACCTGACTGACCTCCCTATTCCGCCGAGCCGGAGTCTATCAAGTGCATGGGCAATGGTTAAGAGGATATGAGAGAAGGGTTTATCCCTCCCCCTCCCCCCACGGTCAGGTTCTCCAAGGCCTGGTGATGTGAGGGAAAATCCGATGTCGAACGAAAGTCGAGCTCCTCATGTCTGAGGAGGCCCTGGAATAGGGTGTAGAGGATACAGAGGAGATCGGTCGCCGCCGCCGGTACGCACTCGTGCGGTTTGGCCGCGTTGACCGCCCTATTCCGGTCGACGTCCCGGCCCGCGATCATGCTGGCGATTTCCATCGGTCGCTGAAGGATGACGTATTTCGACGGCCGGTGTTTGGCAAGCTGCATAGCCTTCTCCAGCAGCGGTATATCAGGGGATGACGCGGTTCGCCTCGAAGCCGCGGCTGGCAGAGACTATGATCCGGGGCATGCGGCCATCGATGCTCACTGCCAGCTCGTTCGCGGCAAATCCGCCGAATGTAACTGAGTGAAGTGCGCCAGGACGTGCGCAGGCGAGCATGGCGGTCAAGTCCTCCGGTCAAGTCCGAGAAGTGCTGGATAATTAGGTTTGGTTTGCATCGGCCGAGAGCTTGGTTGTGAGGCCGTTTCGGGTTTCGTACTCCTGATCGAGTTCCCGTCTTAAGGCCTCCATCTGGCGGTGTTCGAAGTCGGTGACCCGGATGGCGCGCCAGCGCTCGGCGGCGCGGATCATGGCGCCGAACATGAGCTTGAGCACCGGCTTCTCGCCGAAGGCGTCGGGGATGATCTTGAGCCGCCGGCGCTCCTCGACGAACGGGCATTCACGGAGATTCGTGGTCCGCACGGCTCGGCGATGGGTCACCGGCATCCTGAGGTGCGCGATGCGGGCCTCGAAGTCGTCGGTGAAGCAGGCTACGGCGCTGAGCAGCTCGGCTTCGAAGTCGGCGACCACGCCGGCGGCCAGCTCGCGAGCGATCGCCCGTGACGGGGCCTGATAGGCAGCGGTGGCACGGGCCTTGAACTCGGGCCAGAGGTCTTCCGGCACCTTGGCCGCCAGGTTCCTCGTGCGGTGCGCCAGGCAACGCTGGCGTTCCGAGCGTGGGAAGCAGCTCTTGATCGCCTTGATGATACCGCCGGCACCGTCGGAGGCGATGAGCGACGGATCGCCCAGGCCGCGGGCGCCGGCTCGCCGCCCGCAGCCATGAACGTCTCGAAGGGTGAGACGACGGGGTGGCGCCCAGGGTGCCCTGGCCCAGCCTTCAGCCCGAAGGGCCTTTTCCTTTCATAACTGGACCGCGGTTAAAGGGTTCGCTGCCATCGTGCATCCAGCCGTGATACCGCGGCAGTTCGTCTACCGTATCGAACCACTCGATCCGCTCGTCCGTCCATATGTGAAATTGCGGAACCAAGGCGTCGGGGTCGTCCGTTGTGCTGATGAAAACCTCGATCAGGTCCCCACCAAGCTCCTCCACGTGCCCCTCCCAAGTGAGCGGTGTCCCACATTCGCCGCAAAAGCCGCGCCTGATACCCGGAGATGACTGATAGATTCTCCGCTCGTCGCCCGACCATGTGATCTCGTTTTTGAGATAACCCACGAGCGCAGCCACTGGAGCGCCCGTGTGGCTCCTGCAGGACTTGCAATGGCAATAGACGACGGCGTGGGCCTCGGGGGCCTCGTAGCGAACTGCGCCGCACATGCATCCTCCGGTCACTTTGTCAGGACCGCTTCCCATAGCAACCTCCTCAAGTTGGCCCGAGAGCTCCCAGATAGCACCAGCAGACCCCTCTCGGATCCTTCCAATTTGATATTCGACTATTTGTCAAACAAAAATTTAGGTGGCGTCATTGTCCGCCCGCGCACCGTCTCGAATCTTCGAGCAGGGTATTGTCGGACTTTTTAGTTTGACAAATAGTGGAATAGCGTAAAAACACCGATGTTAAGGCTGATGGGCCGGCACGCCCGAGTCCCAACCGCCCTTGAGCTTATTGCCAACAACGATAGCGGGGACGCAGGGGGAACAAATGGAGCTATGTGATCTCGGCGATCGCCCGCCGCTCGGCGAAGTACCAAAGAAGATGCATGCTTTCGTCGTGCGCCAGGATCGCTTCGGCGAGCCCAGGGACTCATGGCGCCGCGAGATCATCGATACCCCCGAAATCGGGCCGCTGGACGTCCTGGTCTACGTCATGGCCACGGGAATCAACTACAACAACGTCTGGGCGGCTCTGGGCAAGCCTGTCGACGTCATCGCCGACCGGCAGAGAAAGGGGGAGCCCGAAGACTTTCATGCCGGCGGCAGCGATTGTGCGGGCATCGTCTTCGCCGTCGGCGACCAGGTGACGAATGTCCGCCCCGGTGACGAAGTCGTCGTCCATAGCGGTTGGTGGGAGCCAGACGACCCGTGGGTGCTGTCAGGCCGCGACCCCATGCTCGCCGAAAGCACGCGCATCTGGGGCTACCAAACCAACTATGGGAGCTATTGCCAATTTGCCCGAGCCCAATCCCACCAGTGCCAGCCGAAACCGAAACATCTGCCCTGGGAGGCAGCCGGCTGCTACCTGCTCTGCGCCTCGACCGCCTACCGGATGCTCATGGGCTGGCCGCCGAACGTCGTCGAAGAGGGTGATTATGTCCTGGTGTGGGGGGCTGCCGGCGGGCTCGGTGCCATCGCGCTCCAGATCGTCACGGCCTATGGCGGCAAACCGGTGGCCGTGGTCTCCGACGAAGAGAAGCGGCAGTTCTGTCTCGATCATGGTGCCGTCGGAGTGATCAATCGTAAGGACTTCGATCATTGGGGGCCGATGCCCGACACGAACAGCGCCGAATGGGGGCAGTGGTTCAAGGGTGCCCGAGCGTTCGGCAAGGCGTTCTGGGAAGCCGCTGGCTCAAAGGCGAGCCCCCGCATCGTCTTTGAGCACCCAGGCGAGGCCACGCTACCGACATCGGGATTCCTTTGCGCAACCGGCGGCATGATCGTCATTTGCGCCGGAACAACCGGGTACAACGCGACACTGGACCTTCGCTACCACTGGATGCGGCAGAAGCGGTTCCAGGGCAGCCACCTCTCGAACGACGAGCAGGCAGAAGCGGTGAACCGGCTGGTCATCGACCGGAAGGTCGACCCATGCCTATCCCACACGTTCTCGTTCGACGAAATCGGCGAGGCGCACCAGCTGATGTACGAGAATCGTCATCCGTATGGAAACATGGCTGCGCTCGTTAATGCGACGGAGCCTGGACAAGGTGCGTCCTAGTTCCGGAACCGGTGCACCCCGGATGCGATCGCACGATTCGGCGCGGCGAGCAGAAGGCTAGTGCCAGGACCGCTCGACGGTTACCGCGTCATCGACCTGACGACGATGGTTTCGGGTCCCGTGGCTACCATGATGCTGGGGGACCAGGGCGCTGAAGTGATCAAAGTGGAATCACCCGGCCAAGGCGATCATGTGCGCGCGGGGAGCAACCGCTCCAACGGGCTCGCCTCGAACTTTCTGAACAACAACCGCAACAAGCGCTCGATCGCCGTCAATCTGAAAGATCCGCGCGGGCCCGAGGTGGTGATCCGCCTCACCACAGATGCCGACGTCTTCATCCAGAATTTCCGGCCGGGCGTGGTCGAGCGACTGGGCGGCAGTGGGCTTCATCGGCCTCACCTACGAAACGAAAGATGGCCATATGAGCGTCGTGGCGATGAGCGACCGTGAATGGATCGGCCTCACGCGGGCGCTTGGACGGCCGGAGTGGCTCGAGGCCGCGCTTTCCACCGCCGACATCGCCGCGCTGCACGACGCCGGCGTCGTCGCTTGAGCCCGGCATGAGCTGGGAGAAGGAAACCGAGGAGCTCGCGCGCAAGCGGGCGCTCGCGCAGGCGCAGGGCGGCGCAGACGGTGTCGCCCGCCAGCACGCCAAGGGGCTTCTCACGATCCGCGAACGGGTCGACACCATGCTCGACCGCGGCTCCTTTCAGGAGCTCGGCGGCGCCTCAGGTGATGCGACCCGCGATAGCGAGGGGCGCTTGACCGACTTCACGCCGGCCAACTTCGTGCTCGGCTTCGGCATGATCGGCGGGCGCCGCTGCGTCGTCGGCGGAGAGGATTTCACCCTCAGGGGCGGCTCGCCCAACCAGGCGGGCTTGCGCAAGAGCGTCTATGCGGAGGAGCTCGCCTGCACCTACCGAGTGCCTCTGGTGCGCCTGCACCAAGGCGCCGGGGGCAGCGTCGCCGGGGCCGGCTCGAAGACGGTGGGCGCGCCGGTTAACGCAGCGCCGCGCTTCAAGTCCGTGGCCCAGGCGATGGCAACCGTGCCGGTCGCCTCGGCGGCGCTTGGGGCGGTCGCGGGCCTCCCTGCCGCGCGCTTGGTGGCCTCGCACTTTTCGGTGATGACCGAGGCTTCGCAGGTCCTGGTCGCCGGCCCCGCGGTGGTCGAGCGCGCGCTCGGCCGACGCCTAAGCAAGGAGGCGCTCGGCGGCTCGGACGTGCATGCCAAGAACGGCGTCATCGACAATCTGGTCGAGGATGAAGCGGCGGCTTTCGCCGAGATCCGCCGGTTCTTGAGCTATCTGCCGCCGAACGTCTGGGAGCTCGCCCCCTCAGCGTCAGCCGACGACCCGGCGGACCGCCGTGCCGAAGAGCTGATCACAATCGTACCGCGCATCCGGCGCAAGCTCTACGACATGCGCCGGGTGATCGCGCTGGTGCTGGACGAGGGCTCGTTCTTCGAGATCGGCCGGCTCTACGGTCCTGGCCTGATCACCGGCCTCGGCCGGCTCTCGGGCCAGCCCGTCGGCGTGCTTGCCAACGACTGCTGGCACCTGGCCGGCTCGATGACCGCTGCGGGCGCCCAAAAGACGCGTCGCTTCGTCGAGCTCTGCGACACCTTTCACCTGCCGGTGGTGAGCCTGGTCGACGAGCCTGGCTTCATGATCGGGGCGGACGCGGAGAACGCCGGCACGATCCGCTTCGGCACCGCCGCCGTGCTCGCGGCGGCGAGCTCTGTGGTGCCCTGGGCGTCGGTGATCGTGCGCAAGGCGCACGGCGTCGCCGAGGCCGCGCATTTCGGCCCGAACGGGTTCGTCGTCGCCTGGCCCTCGGCCGAGATCGGCGCGCTCCCGGTCGAGGGCGGCGTGGCGGTGGCCTTCGGCCGCGAGATCGCCAGGGCCGACGACCCCATCGCCGAGCGCGAGCGTCTCGAGGAGGCCATGCTCGCCCGCCAGTCCCCGGTGCCCCGCGCCGAGAGCTTCTCGATCCACGAGCTCATCGACCCGCGCGATACCCGCCCCGTCCTCTGCGACTGGATCTCCCGCGTCCAGCCGCTGCTGACGCATCTGACGGAGCCGACGAGTTTTCCGGTGCGGCCGTAGGATGGATCGTTCGAGATCGAACGCGAACGGCGTGGATGCCGTGAAATTCGTTTATGAAGAAAATGTGTTGGGTCGCTCTTGCCGTCTTGCCGGCGGTCCGGCCCTTGTCAAGCTGGATGGCGGTCTGGAGGTCGGCCGCCTAACCGAGCTGTTCCGGTGGGCGCTTCGTCGATACATACTGCCGCGACGACAGCGGGACGATCGCGTATGGTGAGCCGTACGATCGGCTTGGCGGTTGCGCCGGCCGGCCGTGGTGGAGCCAGGTCCAATAAGCCAAGAGCGAGGAGAAACGATGAAGCAGATCAGCTATGTCATGCAATTTCGCGGTTCCGCGGGCCCGAAAGAGGGCGAAGAGGGCGTTCTGAGAGCGAAGACGAGCGGTGCTGCCTGCACCATCACGACCATGGCCGACGACGCCTCGGTCGACGCCAAGGTCGAGCAAATCGCAGGCAACACTGCCGAATTCGAATCCGATGTGTTTCCCAAGGAAGACGGCAGCTTCACGGAATCCGGCGTCATCAACTTCGGTGGCGGCAACGGCTTCACGTTCAGCACACGCGGGACCGGCGCAATGGGACCAAGCGCGGACTCGGACCTGACCCATGGCGGAATTTGCTGGCAGGTCGACGCGGGCACCGGCATCTTCAACGGCGCAACCGGGATTATTACCTCCAACTTCACCGTGAGCGGCTCGGGCGAAGTGGTAGACAACCAGTGGGGTGTCATCTTCCTGAAATAGCGGCCACCCGCACGCGGTAGCCGACGACACATTGTTGTACGACAACCCAATCACCGGAGGCCTGATCCATGGCTAGTCCGCAAAACAAGCGGGTGCTTCGGAGCTGGCTCAAGGCTCTTGAGAGCGGTGACATCGAACGCCTGTTTTCGCTCCAAACCGATGATGCGGTTTGGATCCTTCCGGGGTCCAAGAAGCTACCTTGGGCCGGCACCTGGAAGGGCCGCAAGCAGGCGGAGAGATGCCTGAAGAAGCTCTATGGCGGGCTCGATCTCGAGAAGCAAGAGCCCCAGGAGTTGATCGCTCAAGGCACCCGCATCGTCGTGATCGGCAACGAAATCGGGATCTCGAAGCCGGCCGGGAAAAAATGGAACGTGCAGTACGCTTGGGCGTTCACGATCAAGCGGGGCAAGGTCACTCATTGGGAGGCCTTCGAGAACACCGAAGCAATCGCCGCGTGCTATCCCTGACGCTTTCAGGATCGAATCCCGCCGCTCCCCGACTGTGTCGCAGGCGGCGTGCGGAATTCAACCTGCCGCCAGGCCGCCATGCCATACACGACATTCCGTTGCCGCGTGTCCGCCGCTCCGGCCACGATATGGGCGGTTCTGCTCGAGGATCTCGCCAAACAGGCCGGCGAAGAGCTTGGCATCGAGCCCAGAGAAGCAGAGCGGCTCGGCGGCGGGCACTGGAAGATTGCAGGTGCGATTCCCGACGGCGCGGTGATCCACGAGGTCACGGCGGACCCGACCGCCATGCGGATCGACGCGTCGCTCGTCGAGCGACCGCGCTATACCGGAACGAGCGTCATACAGATCGTCGCCCCGCACTGGCGTGATCCCGATCGACGGCCGACGCTTTCGACAAGCGTGACGTGGCAGCTTCTGGATCCGACGGGCGAGGCGCCCGACATGCGCGGCCGGGTTCGCGACGACGTCCATCGAGTCAAGAAACTCGCCGAGAAGAGGGAGCGGCGGCGCATCGAACACGAGGGGTGACCGCGCACGTCGACGGGCGCCATGCGAGGCCTCAGCATTTGCGGATCGGGCGAGCCGGCTTGCCGGCGATCGCGGGGCGGAGCGCCTCCCATGTCTTGAAGATGGCCTCGTGAGCCTGCCAGGTCTCGCTGCTCAGGATGCGGGCGATCACCAAATCGCCGATCCGGGTGACGCCCGCCTCGGTGCCTTCGACGCTCGCCATGGCGTCATGGACGCCGTCCTCAATGTCCGGCGGAAGGTCGGGCGCGTAGGCGAACACCGTTGCCATATGCCGGCATCCCCGCCACAGCCGATCCAACGCCGCGATGGTTTCAGGATCCGTCGCGACCAGTCGGTCGAGCGCGACCGGGCGGCCCTCGATGGTGATCCGGAACTCCGAAACCAGATGGTCGAATTTGAAGATCTCGCCGTCGCCATAGTGAACGCGGCCGGCCGAGATCATGTCGGTGGCGAACAGGCGAGAAGACGAGGCCATTGCGATCCGATTGATCCGATGCGCCCGGCTCCACGCATAGGGGATCGCCTCATCGGGGCAGAATTCCAGGAGCGCCTCGTCGCCGACATGGAAATCGACGATTTCACGCGATAGGCCGCCCTCGAGGCATTTGTAGAACTTGCTCGATGCGGTGGTCGTGAAGAGCGCGCGGGTGCCCGGCTCCAGCACGGCATGGAAATGCGCGACGTCGCCTTCGACGAAACCGCCCCCGCTGTTGACCATCAGCATGAACGGCTCGTCGTCGTGATCCTGGTAGTGATAGCCCTGCCACTGGAAGGGGATGCGCCAGCGTTGCGGGTCGATCTCCGTGCGTCCGTTGCGTCTGAGCGCACGGACGTTCATCAAGGCATATTTGCCGATGATCCAGGCGGGATCAGGCTGCACCGGCGCGACGCTCGGATCCACCATGCTCATCCAGTAACAGCACGTCGCGCTCGATCCAGGAGATCACCGTCGCAAGCCCCTCGCCGGCGCGCATGTTGGTGAAGATGAAGGGCCGTTCACCGCGCATCTTCCTCGAATCGCGCTCCATCACCGCCAGATCGGCACCGACGAAGTCGGCGAGGTCGATCTTGTTGATGACGAGAAGAGGCGATTTGGTGATGCCGGGGCCCCCTTTGCGCGGGATCTTGTCGCCCTCGGCGACGTCGATCACGTAGATGTAGCTGTCGACCAGTTCGGGGCTGAACGTCGCCGCGAGATTGTCGCCCCCGCTCTCCACGAACACGATATCGAGATCGGGATGCAGCCCCGCCATCTCTGCGATGGCGTGGGCATTCATCGAGACGTCCTCGCGGATCGCCGTGTGCGGACAACCCCCGGTCTCCACACCGACCACGCGCTCGGGCGCGATGGCACCGCTCTTGATCACGAATTCCGCGTCTTCCTTGGTGTAGATGTCGTTGGTGATCGCCGCGAGGGAATAGGCCTTCCCCATGTTGCGGCAGAGCGCCACCAGGAGCGCGGTCTTGCCGGACCCGACCGGCCCGCCGATCCCTATTCTCACCGGTTTGCGCATTCGAAAGCCCCCATGGTTCGGTTCCGATTATCCTATCACGACATGCAGAGCCGCGTGCGCAGGCGCTCATGCGCCATGCTGGCGACGTCGAGGCCGGCGGTTGCGCTGCCGAGATCGTCGATCTCGGCCGCACGCGCTTCCTCCGCTCCGCTTGTCAGGAGCGGCCAGGCGCTCCTGATGATCCGCTGACTTTCGATTTGGCCGAGCGGGATCAGCCGCGCGCCGACCCCCACCAGGTTGGAAAGTGCGGCTTGGAGGAAGGCGAGAACCACCTCGCCCTCGCCCACGCCTTGCGCCCGGAGCGCCGCCCCGAAGACGACAGCCTGGTGGCCTTCGCAGCGCCCGTCGCGGACCGCCGCGGCGAACGGCTCCAGAGAATCGAGGGAGAAGACCTCGCGAAGCGCACCGAGCAAGGCCCGGCCGGTCTTGAAAGAGGCCTCACGCGATTCCCGGCTCAGCTTGAGCGCGCCGATTGTCCAATCGAGCGCGATAAGCGCGTCCAGATCGTTTGCCGCGGCGCGCCGATGGGCGTGCGCGACCGCGGCGCCATCCGCGCGTGCGACGCCGTAGCGAAGCCAGTCCCGGCAGGCGAGCTCTAAACTCGCCGCGTCATGGAGCGCGCCGCCGTCGATCCAGGTCTCGAAGCCATAGGAGTGATTGAACGCGCCGGTCGGAAACGAGGCGTTCGCGACCTGCAGCAGAGACAACAGTCGCGCCGACGCATCAGTGATCATGGTGATGATGGGAGCCGTGGGCGCCATAGCGACGGCCGACGAAGGGGGTCGTTTGCGCCTCGAACGCAATCCCGAGGCGCCCGAGCAGGTCGGCCACCATGGGGTCGGCCGGTGTCAGCATGCCCTCGGCCGTGAAGCGGACCGGCCGGTGCAGATTGCCGAGCTGATAGCCGGCGATACCCCAGGCATGGGCATCATCCGGGCTGATCACGTAAAGGGCCTCGGGCGCCGCTCGCACGACCATTGCCGTCGTGCCGTCGATCGCCAGCACGTCGCCGTCATTGAGCTCGGTGCCGCGCGGCAAGGAGATCCGCATGCGACGACCGCCCTCAGAGCACCCGACCATATGGGCGCTGGCGCGCTCTTCCGAGGTCAGCAGGACCGGATCCTCGGCCACGATCCGATCGCGCAAGGTTTCGACCGTACCGAGAACCGCCGTGATGATGGCCATGGGGGCCGGGGCCTCGGTAAGGCGCGCGCCCTTAGCGGAAGTAGAAGAGCTGTGTCAGCGGCAATGTCTTCGCCGGCCGCACCGTGATTCGTTCGCCGTCGACATAGACGTTGTAGGTCTCGGGATCGATCTCGATGTCGGGCAGGGCATCATTGTGGATCATGTCCCGCTTCGAGATCGTGCGACAGCGCTTGACGGGTCTGAGCTGCTGGGTCTCCAGCACGTCCTCGAGGCCGTTGTCGATCGCGGCCTTGGTCACGAAAGAGTAGCAGGTCCGCTTCGGATTGACGCCGAGGGAACCATATTGAGGCCGATATTTGAGCGGTTGGCCGGTCATCAGCGAACCCGCCGGATCGCCCATCACCGCGTGTGAGATGAATCCGCCCTTGAGCGTCACCTCCGGCTTCGCGATGAAGAATTCCGGCCGCCAGAAGACGAGATCGGCGAGCTTGCCGGGCGTAATCGAGCCCACATAGGAATCGACGCCGAAGCAGATCGACGGGTTGATCGTGACCTTCGCGAGGTAGCGCTTGATCCGGAAATTGTCGTTGCCCGAGCCATCCTCGGAGAGCCGGCCGAACCGGACCTTGTTGACGGCCGCGAGCTGAAACGAGCGCTGCGCGCTCTCGGCCGCCCGCCCGACGCCCTGGCTGTCCGATCCGATCATGCTGATCGCGCCCATGTCGTGCAGCACGTCCTCGGCGCGCATGGTCTCGGCGCGCGCGCGCCCCTGGATGAACGCGATGTCGGTCGGCACGTTCTTGTTCAGATTGTGGCAGGTGATCAACATGTCGATCTCTTCGTCATACGTGTTGATCGAGAACGGGTTGGTCGGATTGGTCGAGCTCGGCAGCAGGTTCGGTTCGCCGCAGACCCGCATCATGTCCGGCGCGTTGCCGCCGCCGGCCCCCTCGCAGTGATAGATGTGCATGACGCGGCCGTTGATCGCCGCGATCGTGTCCTCGTAATAGCCGGTCTCGTTGAGCGTGTCGGCGTGGATCTGGACCTGGAAGTCGAACTCGTCGGCAAGCTCCATGGTGGTCTCGATGGCGGCCGGCGAGGACGACCAGTCCTCGTGGATCTTCAGGCCCGTCGCACCGGCGAGGATTTGCTCGACCAGCGAGCCCGGTGTCGCGGCGTTGCCCTTGCCGAAGTTCCCGAAATTCAGCGGCACGTCGGCCATCGCTTCGAGCATGCGCTGGATGTTGAAGACGCCGGGGCACTCGATGCCGACGGTCTTCGGCCCCGAGCCGCCGCCGATCACCGTGGTGAAGCCGGCATTCTGGTATTCGTAGAGCTGCTGCACGGAATCGAAATGCGGATGGATGTCGACGAAGCCCGGGGTGCAGATCAGGCCCTCGACAGAGAGGATGTCCGTGTTGGGCGAGACGATAAGCCCGGGGGTGATGTTCATGGTATCGGGGTTGCCGGCCTTGCCGACGCCGACGATCTTGCCGTCCAGGACGCCGATGTCGCCCTTCACGACACCGAGGACCGGATCGATGATCACGGCATTCGTGATGACCATGTCGAGGCCGCCGTCGCTCTGCTTCCATTTCGACGCCTGGCCCATGCCGTCTCGAATGGTCTTGCCGCCACCGAAGACGAGCTCGTCGCCATAGGTCGTGTAGTCGTGCTCGATCTCCGCGACCAGGCCGGTGTCGGCGAGGTGGATCTTGTCGCCGGTCGTCGGACCGTATTGCGCCGCATAGTCGGGACGCGCAATCTTCATGCTCATGCTCGTGTTCCCCAATCGTTGCGCGGTCGTCGGCTACTTATTGCCCGACTTGCGTCTGACGGCCTTTTTCTTGCCGCCGAACTTTCGGTCGGGCGGTGTCGCAACCGGATAGCGGTCACCCTCGAAGCAAAAGCCTTCGGCGGCCAGACGGCGCATCGTCTGATCCTTGATGATGTCCGAGCGAACCGAGCCGTTGGTCATGTTGTTCATGCCGTAGGCGACCTGGCGCCCGACATAGCCGGTGATCCCTACCTTGCGGCTTTGCCCCGGCTCGAAACGCACCGCACTCCCGCTCGGCACGTCGAGACGCATGCCGAACGCCGCCTCCCGATCGAACGCCATCGCCTTATTGCACTCGGCAAGATGGTAGTGGGCACCGATCTGGATCGGCCGGTCGCCGGTGTTGACCATGACGATCTCGACCGCCGGACGTCCCACATTGATCTCGATCGGGCCGCGCGCGAAATCGATTGCGCCGCATTTCTCCGGCTCGCCGACCTCGAACGCCTCTTTCGGCACGACCGATGTCGGAAGCGGGGGCGGGCGCCATTTCCTGTCAGCCATCATGTCTCTCCAAGCTTTGCGCGGCACTAGTCGCGGATCGGGTTCATCACGGTGACAAGCTTCGTCCCATCCGGAAACAGGGCCTCGACCTGCACGATCTTCATCATCTCCGGCACGCCGGTCATCACGTCCTTTCGTTTCAGGATCGTAGCACCGTATTCCATCATATCGGTCAGCATGAGGATGCTGCCCTCCCGTGCCCGCTCGAGGATTTCGTCACAAATCAGCGCGATCGCTTCGGGGTAGTTCAATTTGATGCCGCGATCGAGCCGGCGCCGGGCCATTTCAGCGGCGGCCCAGATCTGGATCCGTTCCTCTTCCCGTACGGTGAGATGCATGACCCCCCACTCCCTCTGTTCGCGACCCTTTCGTGCAGAACGGGCGGCGATCCGATTCCACGCGACTGGCGCACCGATCGGTAGCCCCCCGAAAGGGGATGCCCAAACGAGTATGCATCAGACGCGCCGCGCGCTCGACCGAAGCGTTTCAGTACGCCGAGAATCCGATTTTCTCCACGCGCTTGCAACGGGACCCGATTGTATGACCTGCCGGACGGGTGCGCGAAGGGCGCCAGGCTTCTCCCTGCTCCATGATCCGATCTGAGCGACCAGCCGCCGCATCGTCGAGGACTTGGACGACGCGAGTCTGGACAGGTTGTTTCTGACCTGACGCTGCAGGCCTCATGGCGAGCGCGTATCCTCCGCAAACTGCATTTATACGTGCTGCCCGCCATTGACGTGGAGCTCGCCGCCGGTGATGTAGGCGGCGGTATCGGAGCAGAGAAAATAGATCGCCGCCGCCACCTCGGAGGGCTTGCCGAAGCGCGCCATCGGGATTGCCGGGAGCATGTCGTCGGCATGCGGCGAGAGGATGGGGGTGTCGATCTCTCCCGGGGCAATGGCGTTGACGCGGATGCCGAGCGGGCCGAGATCCGCCGCCATCTCGCGGGTCAGCGCCGCGAGGGCGGCCTTGGAGGTCGCATAGGCGCTGCCCGCGAACCGGTGGACCCGCCCGCCGGCGATCGAGGTCACGTTGACGACGCTGCCCCGGCCCTGTTTCAGCTCGTCGAAGAGGCCGCGCGCGAGCGCGAGCGGCGCGTAGAAATTGACTTGGAAGACCTCGCGCCACAGGTCGAGATCCGTGTTCACGCTGTCCAGGCGGTCTCCCTCGGGCCCTTTCGGCGAGATTGCGGCATTGTTGACCAGCGCGCTCAGCGGCGCGCCATCGAGGCGCTCGCGCATTTCCCGAATGCCGCGCTCGATGTCTCGCGGGTCGGACAGATCGATCTGGATATGATCCTCCGGCCCGGCCTCCCACGGACAGTCCTCCGAGAAGGCTTGGCGCGAGCCGGTAATCACGCGCCAGCCCGCCGCGCTGAAGCGCTTGACCGTCGCGTGGCCGATCCCCCGGCTCGCGCCGGTGAGGATCAGCGTCCTACGCTCGCCCGTCATGACGACGCTCTCCCTGTGCCCGATGGCGGCCCCGCGGATCCCGCATTGGCGCGATCTTCGCGCGTTTGCTACGCCTCGTCGACCGGCATGGTGTAATTGAGCCGCATGCGCCCGCCATCGGCGTAGATCACCTGTCCCGTGACATAGGATGAATCCTCGCTCGCCAGGAAAACCGCAATGCCCGCGATCTCTTCCGGCTGGCCGATACGGCCGATCGGCGTTCGGGAAAGAACCCGTCGCTGGACCGCCTCGTCGGTCAGCAGCGCGCCCGACATCGGCGTCATGATGGTGCCGGGGCCGATCGCGTTCACGCGAACGCCGCGCGGCGCGAGCGCCAACGCCATGACCGAGGTAAGCTGGTTGACCCCGCCCTTGCTGACCACATAGGGCGCGATCGTCTCGATCGCCATCACCGCGTTGACCGAGGACATGTTGATGATGCTGCCCCGGCCGCGGGCCGCCATCTCCCGTGCCGCCGCCTGGCCGACCAGGAAGTAACCCTTGAGGTTGACGCGGAGCACCCGATCGAAGTCCTCCTCGGTGACCTCGAGGAAGTCGGCGATCGTGGAAATGGCGGCGTTGTTGACCAAGACGTCGAGGCCCCCGTGGCGCGACACCGCCTGCTCGATCAGGGTGCGCGCCTGCGATGCGTCGCCGGTATCGCATGGGACGAAGGCGGCGGCACCGCCGGCGTCGCGAAGCGCCGGGCGCAGGCGGCGCCGATGCCGCGCGCCGCACCGGTCACCACCGCGACCTTGCCGTCGAGTCTCAACCGGAGTCTTCCGCCGGGCGAAACAGGTTGACGATCTGCCGCGCGATCTCGTGCACCGAATCCTCTCCGGGCTCGTACCACGCGATCGACCAGGCCATGGCGCCAATCAGCGAGAGGCGGAGATATTTCCGGCTCGCGCCGGGCGGCAGCGGAAGGTCGTCAATCAGGCGACGAAAGACGTCTTCATAGTCGTCGCGCTCCGCGATCATGCGGGCGCGGAGCTTCGGCGAGTGACGGCGCGGGAACTCGGTGGCGATGACCGATCCGTAGTCCTTGCTCTGATGCAGGGTCTCGACATGGGCAGCGCAGGCGGATTCGAGCCTGGCCCAGGGATCGCCCGCCGGCTCGATGGCGGCGAGCACCTTCTCCTTGATGCGCCGGATTCCGGTCTCGTGGACGGTCGCCAGGAGGTCTTCCTTGGAGGCGAAATGGTAATACATCGAGCCCGGAAGGATGCCTGCGGCGGTCGCGATATCGCGAACCGAGGTGGCACTGTAACCGGCTTTCGCGAACTGGACCGCGGCCGCGTCAAGAATGCGGTCCCGCCGGTTGTCCTTGCGCCTTCTGTCGGTGGTCGCCACGGGCGGCGATCATTTCGGAGTTTGCCCATTCAAGCAAGCGCTTGTTCGGTTGGCTCCGCCTTCGACGGCGCCGATTGTGGCCGGCGATGAAGCCCGTTACGATCGGGACCCAGCGATCGGAGCATGTCGCCGGCTGGACCGGACGGCCCGATCCATCATATCCGAAGAGATACACCAAACAGGGAGGATAGCGATGAGCAGAGTCAATCGCCGTACATTCCTTAAGGCGGCCGGGATCGGCGGTGCGGCCGCGGTCGCAGCGCCGGCCATGATCGCGCGCCCGGCGCGGGCCGACACGATCAAGGTCGGCGGGCTGCACGACCGGACCGGCGTGATCGGCATCTACGGCAACGAGATGGCGGATGCCCTGGTGTTCGCGGTCGACGAGATCAACGCTGGCGGCGGCGTCCTGGGACAGCAGATCGAGCTGACCGAATATGACGCCCAATCGACGATGGCGAATTACTCCCAATACGCCCAGCGTCTCTCGACCAGCGACCGGGTCGACGTGATTTTCGGCGGGATCACGAGCGCCTCGCGCGAGTCCATCCGCCCGGTTTTCGACCGCTTCCAGAAGCTCTATTTCTACAGCACCTTCTACGAGGGTGGGGTGTGTGACAGGACCTGCTTCTGCAACGCCGAGACCCCCGCCCAGATCAACGGCCCGGTTCTGAAATACGCGATGGACAAGTTCGGCGCGAAGACCGTCTACACGATCGCGGCCGATTACATCTATGGCCAGATTACCGCCGACTGGATCAAGAAATATGCAAAGGACTTCGGCGGCGAGGTGATCGCCGAGGAGTTCTTCCCGCTCGACGTCGGCGATTTCGCCTCAACCATCACCAAGATCCAACAGGCGAGCCCCGACCTGGTCGTCTCGGCACTGGTCGGCGGCAACCATATCGGCTTCTACCGGCAATGGCCGGCGGCGGGCATGCAAGACAAGATCCCGGTGGCCTCAACCGTGTTCGGCCCGTGGGAGAAGGCCTTCGTATCGGCCGAGGAAGCCGAAGGCATCCTGTGCTCCTACCACTACTTCCAGACCATCGATACGCCGGCGAACGCGGCGTTCCTGGAACGGTGGCGGGCCAAGTTCGGCGCCGATACCCCGGAGATCGGCACTCTCGCGATCTGCACCTACAACTCGGTCTATCTCTGGAAGAAAGCCGTCGAGATGGCCGGCACGATCGATCGCATGCCGGTGATCGAAGCCCTGGAAACCGGCGTCTCCACCGAGGGGCCGGGTGGGACGGTAACGGTCGATCCGCCCACCCATCACACGGTGATGAGCGCCGCGATCGCCGAGGTCCGCAACGGCCAGTTCGACATCGTCGAGGTCGCCGAGAACCGGACCCCGGACGACACGGCTACGGTCTGCGACCTGATCAGCAACCCGGATCAGGCGACACAATATCGGATCGAGGTCGACTGACCCCGACCCGCTAGCTCCCGATCATGGATCTCGTCGGCATCATCGCCGTCCAGATCGGCTACACCATCGCCAGCCTCGCGCTCATCAGCGCGGGGCTGGCGGTCATTTTCGGCATGATGCGGGTCATCAATCTGGCCCATGGCGAGTTTCTGATGCTCGGCGCCTACGCGGTCGTCGTCTCGACCAAGGCGGGCATCAACTTCTGGGTGTCGATGCTGGTCATCGCCCCGCTCTTCGTCGGCATCGTCGGCGTGATCGTCGAGCGCTTCATCGTCCGCTTCCTCTATGGCCGCATGATGGACACGCTCATCGCGACCTGGGGTCTAAGCCTGCTCTTCATCGGCATTATCACGACGATCTTCGGCAACGCGACCGAGAGCGTGGTTTCGCCGCTGGGCAGTTTCGAGATCGGCGAATTCGCCGAGAGCCAGTACCGGCTGTTCGTCATCTTCCTCGGCGTTCTCGTCGTGGCGGTGATCTTCGCGGTGCTGCGCTATTCGCGCGCCGGGCTGATCGCCCGCGGCACGATGCAGAACGCCGACATGGCGGCCGCGCTCGGGATCAGCCCGCAGCTGGTCTACACGATCACCTTCGGCGTCGGCGCCGCGCTGACCGGCCTCGCCGGCGCGGCGCTCGCGCCGGTGAGCGGCTTGCTGCCGACGATGGGCGTCACCTTCATCGCGAAGGCGTTCATCACCGTGATCGGAGGGGGCGAGGCGATCGTCACCGGCACCTCCTCGGCCGCCGCCCTGTTCGGCACCGTAAACCAGGTCACCACCTTCCTCACGACGCCGGTCATGGGCGACGTCGCCTTGCTGATCGCCGCCGTCATCCTGCTCCGCCTGTTGCCGCAGGGCATCACCGGCCGGTTCTTCCGCCGATGGCTGTGAAATTCACCGCCGACGGCCTGACGGTCGGGCGTCTTTCGCCGGCTCTGACCGGCTCGGTCGCGCTCTGCACGGTCATCGTCCTGGTCCTGGTCATCCTGCCCCTCGCCGTCTCCGATATCTTCATCCTTCTGCAACTCACCCTCTTCATGGCCTACGGTATCCTCGCCATGAGCCTCGGCTGGGTCTGGGGCTATGGCGGGATTTTCAGCTTCGGCCAGGCGACGTTCTACGGCCTCGGCGGCTACACCTATGCCGTGGTCTCCATCAATATGGGCGGCAGCACGACGGCGCTCGTCGCCGGCATCGGCGTGCCCACAGCCTTCGCCTTTTTCCTCGGCTATTTCATGTTCTACGGCCGGATCAGCACCGTCTATGTGGCCGTGATCACGCTCGTCGTGTCGCTCATCTTCTACAAATTCCTCGGCCATACGGCCGGCTACGAATACACGATCGGCACGGCTCATCTCGGCGGCTTCAACGGCATGCCCGCCCTGCCGCCGATCAACCTTCCGGGCGATCCGATGAAGCTCATCTACCCGGAGGACATGTTCCTGATCACCGGGATCTGCCTCCTGCTGGTCTATGTCGGGCTGCGCCTCCTGATGCGCTCGCCGTTCGGACGGGCGGTCGCGGCGGTGCGCGAGAATGAGCTCCGAGCGGAGCTGTTGGGTTACGACACCCGGTTCTACAAAATGGCCACCTTCGGGATCGGCGGCACGGTCGCCGGTCTTGCGGGCGTGCTCTACGCCAATTGGAACTCCTATGTCAGCCCGACCGTGTTCGATCTGGGCTTCAGCGCGCAAATCATCATCTGGGTGGTGGTCGGCGGGCTCGGCACCCTGGTCGGGCCGCTGATCGGCGCAATGCTGCTCGGCTTCGCGACGATCGAGCTCGGCACCCAGCGCGCTGTCGACGTCAACCTGATCCTTGGAGTCATCCTCGTCCTGTTCGTGCTCGCCGTGCCCGAAGGCGTCGCCTCGCAAATCCGCGCGCTCTCCATGCGGCTGATGGAGCGCGGCCAAAGCGCAAGCCGGCCGTGACCGCCGCGTGAGCCGTTAGTCGCCGCGGGCCGGGGCGTCGGCTTCATCGCGCAGCCGCGCCAGCGCCTGTCCATGAATCTCCGGATCGACATTACCGCCGGAGAGGATCACCCCGACTTTCTTGCCCGCCATCGCGGCCCGCTCCTTGATCAGGGCGGCGAGCGGGGCGGCGCCGGCACCCTCGGCGAGATTGTGAGTGTCGGCATAGTAGGCGGCCATGGCATCCAGCATCTCGTCGTCGGACACGGTCACGACCCGGGCGCAACCGGCGAGAATCGCCTCGAGGGCCTCGGGCGACGGCACCCGGGTCGCGATGCCGTCACCGACCGCGGTCTCTGAACGATTGGTCGAGACCGGCCGTTCGGCTTCGAAACTGAGCGCGTAACAGGCCGCACCCTCGGCGACGACGCCGATGATCTCCGTCTTGAGGCCGAGCGCCGCGCGCACCCCCATCAACCCGCAGATACCCGAGCCGAGCCCGATCGGCACATAGACCGCATCGAGATCGGATACGGCCGTGAACAGCTCGAGCGCGTAAGTGCCGACGCCGCGCACTAGACGCATGTCGAAGGAGGGCACCAAGGTCAGGCTTTCCTCGGCCGCCAGCATCCGGGCGTGGTCCAGCGCGGCTTCGAAATCGACGCCCTGGACCACCAGATCGGCGCCGAACCCGCGCATCGCGGCGTTCTTTCCGGAGGCGTTGCCTTCCGGCACCACCAGGGTCGCGGCGATGCCGAGGCGGGCGCCCGCGAAAGCGACGCTCTGACCGTGATTGCCCCGTGTGGCGCTGATCACCCCGTTGACCGGACCATGCCGGCGCAGATCGTCCATGAAGACCAAGCCGCCCCGCACCTTGAAGGCGCCGATCGGCGTGTGGTTCTCGTGCTTGACCCAGACCTCGGCGCCGGTCCGATGCGCCAGAAGCGGCCAGGCGATCTGCGGCGTCGGGGTGAGGATCGAGTGGACCAGCGCGGCGGCATCCTCGAACTCGGTTCGGGTCGGCAATGGCATCACGATGCTCCTTCGGTCAGCGGCGCGCCCAGGATAGCAGGCTCCGACCGTTGCATCGCGGGCGCCGGCCTGTACGCTGTCGATGCCGATCAGAGGAGAGGCGATGGAGGTCCTGCGCTCGACGGTCGATCCGGCCTCGGACGAATTCAAGAACAACGAAGCGGCGATGCGGGCGCAGGTCGAGGAGCTCGCCGCGCACCACGCGCGGGTGCGGGAAGGCGGGCCCGCTCGGGCGCGCGACAAGCATCGCGAGCGGGGCAAGATGCTGCCGCGCGAGCGGCTGGCGGCGTTGATCGATCAGGGCTCAGAGTTCCTGGAGCTGTCGGCGCTCGCCGCTCACGGCCTCTACGGCGAGGACATTCCGGGCGCAGGCCTCATCACCGGAATCGCCCGGATCGAGGGGCGCGAATGCGTCGCGATCATCAATGACGCGACGGTCAAGGGCGGCACCTACTACCCGATGACCGTCAAGAAGCACATCCGCGCCCAGGAGATCGCCGAGGAGAACCGGCTGCCCTGTCTCTACCTGGTGGATTCGGGCGGGGCGAACCTGCCGCATCAGGACGAGGTCTTTCCGGACCGCGAGCATTTCGGCCGCATCTTCTACAACCAGGCCCGCATGTCGGCGAAGGGCATCGCGCAGATCGCCGTCGTGATGGGCTCGTGCACCGCGGGCGGCGCCTATGTGCCGGCGATGTCCGACGAGACCATCATCGTCAAGAACCAGGGAACGATCTTCCTGGGCGGCCCGCCCCTGGTCAAAGCGGCGACCGGAGAGGAGGTCAGCGCCGAGGAGCTCGGGGGCGCCGACGTTCACACGCGCCTCTCCGGCGTCGCCGACCAGATGGCGGCGGACGATGCGGACGCCATAGACCGGGCCCGCGCCATCGTCGCCCGGCTCAATCGGCCGCCGCCGTCGGCGCCGCCGGCCGCCGGCACGGCGCCGGCCTATGATCCGGCCGAAATCTACGGCATCGTGCCGGCCTCGCTGCGCAAGATGTTCAACATGCGCGAAGTCATCGCGCGGATCGTCGACGGCAGCGGGTTCGACGAATTCAAGGCCCGCTACGGGGCCACCCTGGTCACGGGCTTCGCGCGCATCGACGGTCATCTCGTCGGAATTGTCGCCAATAACGGGATCCTGTTCTCGGAATCGGCGCTCAAGGGAGCGCACTTCATCGAGCTGTGCTGCCAACGCGGCATCCCGTTGCTTTTCCTCCAGAACATCGTCGGCTTCATGGTCGGCAAGCGATACGAACAGGGCGGCATCGCGAAGGACGGCGCCAAGCTCGTCATGGCAGTCTCGTGCGCCGACGTGCCGAAGCTGACCGTGATCATCGGCGGCAGTTTCGGCGCGGGCAATTACGGCATGTGCGGGCGCGCCTTCGGACCGCGCTTCCTCTGGATGTGGCCGAACGCGCGGATCTCGGTGATGGGCGGCGAGCAGGCGGCGAGCGTGCTCGCCCGCGTGCGCCGCGATCGCCTCGAGGCGGACGGCAAGGAGTGGACCGAGGCCGAAGAGGCGTCGTTCAAGGCACCGATCCGCGCGCAGTATGAGGAGCAAGGGCATCCCTACTACGCTGCGGCGCGCCTCTGGCATGACGGGGTGATCGACCCCGCCGAGACGCGGACGGTACTGGCGCGGGCCCTCGCGGTCGTCGCCAACGGCCCGACCGAGGCGACGCGCTTCGGCGTTTTCAGAATGTAGCGCCATGCCGGACGAGACCGTTCTGGTCACCATCGATGATGCCGTTGCCACGGTCACGCTCAACCGGCCGCAGACCCACAACGCGTTCGACGACGCGCTGGTCGCTCTGCTGACGCGAACGCTCGGCGCTCTCGGCGAGCGCCGCGATATCCGCGTCGTCGTGCTCGCCGGGCGCGGCAAATCCTTCTGCGCCGGCGCCGATCTCACCTCCATGAAGAGGACCAGCGGCTTCTCGGAGGCGGAGAACGCCGCCGACGCCCTCGCCCTCGCGCGGCTCCTCATCACGCTGGGCGGCATGAAGCAGCCGACCGTAGCGCTGGTCCAGGGGCCCGCCTATGGCGGCGGCGTCGGGCTGGTCAGCGCCTGCGATATCGCGATCGCGGCCGAGACCGCGTTGTTCGCGCTGACCGAGGTGCGCCTCGGCCTGGTTCCGGCGGTGATCAGCCCGTTCGTGATCAGAGCGATCGGCGAGTCTCAGAGCCGGCGCCTGGTGCTGACCGGCGAGCGGTTCAGCGCCGATACCGCCGCGCGGATCGGGTTGGTGCACGACGTCGTTCCCGCCGAGATGCTCGCCGAACGGGGCCAGGCGGTCGTCAAGACGCTGCTGCAAGGATCGCCCGACGCCCAGCGCCGCGCGAAAGAGCTGATCAGCGCCGTGTCGGGCAAGCCGATCGACGAGGCCTTGGCCGCGGAGGTTGCGCGGCGCATCGCGGAGGCGCGGGCCTCGGAAGACGGGAAGGAAGGCATTGCCGCCTTTCTCGAGAAACGGACGCCTCGATGGCAGTCGTGAACGGAAGGGGCGATCGGGCGGCGGTCGTCGCGGGGGTGTCGTGCCGCTGCACCTCCTGAAGCTTGCCGTCGGCATCGAGGGCGTGGACCATCTGCAGGCGGTTCAGGCCGAGCGGCGTCGGCGCGCGGGCCGCCTGGTGCACATCACCCGCTTCACGCCGCGCCGCGCCGCGGAAATTCTGGCCGGCGGCTCTCTCTACTGGGTGGTCAAGCACCGCATTCGCGTGCGTCAACGTATCCTCCGCTTCGACCGGCACGAGATCCCCGCCACCGGCGAGACCAAATGCGCGATCGTGCTGGACCACGAATTGATCGCGACCGACCCGGTGCACCGGCGCCCCCATCAGGGGTGGCGCTATCTGGACGGTGCCGACGCGCCGCGCGATCTCGGCCCGGTCGGCACGATCGAGCTGCCCGAGGACGCGTTCCCGCCGGAGATGGCCGCGGAGCTCCGCGCGCTCGGCCTTCTCTAACCACCGCGCCCGCTTTCTATGCTAAATTTCGGAAGCTGTGAGCGACAAGCGGGAGCGGACCATGAGCGGAACAGATTGGCATATCAAGGGCGACTATTTCGAGACCTGCAGCTGCGATTATCTCTGCCCCTGCATCTTCACCAACATGACCGCGATGCCGACCGACGGCGTCTGCAAGGTCGCGATCGTGCTGGACATCGCCGACGGACATTATGGCGAGGTTCAACTCGGCGGCGTCGCCTTCGTCACCGCGGTGATGGTCGCCGGGCCGATGGCCGACGGCAACTGGACGGTCGGCTTGATCATCGACGACAAGGCGAGCGACGCGCAGGTCGAGGCCCTCGGCGAGATCTGCTCCGGCGATGAAGGCGGCCCGATGGCGTTGATGGCACCGCTCATCAGCAACTTTGCTGGCATCGAGCGGGCGCCGATCCAGATCGAGCGGCGGCCGATGGGCTTTTCGATCACCGCCGGCGATCTGCTGCGCCACGGGGCGGAGAGCATTCCGAGCCTCCCCGATCCCGCGCAGCCGATCTATATCGACAACACGGGGCATCCGGCGAACAAGCGGCTCGCGCTCGCCAAGGGGACGCACAGCCACCTCCACGCCTTCGGCATCGACTGGGACGACGCCGCGGGAAGCCATAACGGCCATTACGCGCCTTTCGACTGGCGCCCGACCTGACGCATTTCCGCCCGCGCGGAATCGTGCCGGCTCGCGTGCTCCTTCTCGAAGATCCTGACGAGGAGCGCGAAGCAGCCGTCATGAGAGGAATCGGCCATGGGTTTTGAGACGATCGCCCTCGATCGTACGGAAGGGGTGGCGACGCTCACCCTCAGCCGGCCGGACAAGCTCAATAGCGTCAACGAGACGATGCACGCGGAAATCCGCGAGGCCCTCGCCGCGATCGAGGCCGACGCCGCGATCCGGGCCCTGCTGCTGACCGGTGCCGGACGGGCCTTCTGCGCCGGTCAGGACCTCTCGGATCCGGCCCTCGGCGAGACCGGCGGCCGCTCCGATCTGGGTGATACGTTGGAGCGAAACTACAATCCCCTGGTGCGGCGCCTGGCCACCATCGAGCTGCCGGTGGTCGCCGCGGTCAACGGCATCGCGGCCGGCGCAGGCGCCAATATCGCCCTCGCCTGCGATATCGTGCTGGCCGCCCGGTCGGCCGGCTTCCTTCAAGCCTTCTGCAAGATCGGGCTGATTCCCGATAGCGGTGGAACCCACGCCCTGCCTCGCCTCGTCGGGCCCGCCCGAGCCATGGGTCTCGCCATGTTGGGCGATATCCTCGACGCCGAAACGGCGGCGGCCTGGGGATTGATCTGGAAATGCGTCGACGACGACGCGCTGATGGACGAGGCCACCTCCCTCGCGCGTCATCTCGCGAGCCAGCCGACCACGGGCCTTGCCCTGATCAAGCAGGCCATCCGATCCTCGGCCACCAACGACCTCGACACCCAGCTCGATCTCGAACGCGACCTGCAAAGGATCGCAGGTGCGACGGATGATTACCGAGAAGGCATCGCGGCGTTTCTCGAAAAGCGCAAGCCCGCCTTCCAGGGCCGTTGAACCCGCGCCGCGCGGATCGATGGCGCCGGTCCCGTGAGCGCGGCTCCCGATCCACCGCCGCAGCCGCTCGATCCCATCGAGACCGCGAGCCGCGACGAGATCGAGGCGCTGCAGGCCGATCGCCTGCGCCGGACGCTGCGCCACGCCTACGACAATGTCGCCCACTATCGCTCACGCTTCGATGCTCTCGGCCTTTGCCCCGACGATGTGGACATGCCGGCCGACATCACCAAGCTTCCGTTCACCGAAAAAGAGGATTTGCGGGCGAACTATCCGTTCGGGCTCCTTGCCGTGTCCCGGCAGCGGATCGCCCGCATCCATGCCTCGAGCGGAACCACCGGCCACCCGACCGTCGTCGGCCACACCATGCGGGACATCGAGGTCTGGGCCGGTCTGATGGCCCGATCCATTCGGGCGGCCGGCGGCCGGGCGGGGGACGTCGCCCATGTCGCCTACGGTTACGGCCTGTTCACCGGCGGTCTCGGCGCCCATTACGGCGCCGAGCTTCTGGGCTGCACGGTGATCCCGGTGTCCGGCGGCATGACGGAGCGCCAAGTCCGGATCATCGACGACCTCAAACCGGATATCATCCTGGTGACGCCGTCCTACATGCTGGCCATTGCGGACGAGTTCGAGCGGCAGGGTCTCGATCCCGCCGAGTCTTCGCTCAGGGTCGGCGTGTTCGGCGCGGAACCGTGGACCGAACCGATGCGCCGGGAAATCGAGGCGCGCTTCGCCATCCACGCCGTCGATATCTACGGTCTCTCGGAGCTGATGGGGCCCGGCGTCGCCTGCGAATGCGTCGAGACCAAGGACGGCCTGCATCTATGGGAAGATCATTTCTTCCCCGAGATCGTCGATCCGGCGACCGGCGAACCCTTGCCCGACGGAGCGCGGGGCGAGCTCGTCCTCACGACCTTGAGCCGCGAAGCCATGCCCTTGATCCGCTATCGGACACGCGATCTCACCCGGCTCCTCCCCGGCACCGCCCGAGCCATGCGCCGGCTGGAGAGGATCACCGGCCGGTCCGACGACATGCTGATCATTCGCGGAGTCAATCTCTTCCCGAGCCAGATCGAGGCGTTGATCCTTCGCATTCCCGATCTCGCCCCTCACTACCTGCTCGAAGTCCGGCGCGACGGCCGCCTCGACGAACTCGTCGTTCGCGTCGAGGCCCGGGCGGAGACGGTGGACGAACCCGGCCGCCGTGATCAGAGCGCGGCGGCTCTCCAGCGTGACATCAAGTCGGTGATCGGGATCAGCGCGAGCGTTCGTATCGCTTCGCCCGGCGAGATCGAGCGCTCCGCCGGCAAGGCCAAGCGGGTCGTCGATCTCCGGCCCGTCGGCGAGCCTGCCTTGGCTTCGCTATATACTGAAGCCTCCGGATCTCGGCAGCCGGAATGAGGAGACGGGCGATGTCCGCAGAACGCAGGCCCACCCCGGCGCAACTGGCGAGCGTCATCGAGACGCCGCCGGGCGATCCGACCGAGGCGCCCGATGCCATGGCCATTCTCTATGGTTGCGAAGAGCCGCCGCCCTTCCCCGAGCGCAATGTCTTCCCGATCGAGTGGCGCACCGAGACGCCGAAGCTGTGGGATCTCTACAACAAGTCCCGCGATCCCGGCTGGGCGCCGAACAAGCTGCCCTGGGAAACGCTGAAGCCCGAAGACTTCACCCTCGATCAGCGCTATGCGCTGGCCTATTGGTTCGCCCTGCTATCGGTCTTCGACAGTTCCGGCCCGGCGGTTTTTGCCCGCGCCATGATCCACACCTACGAGACCCATGCCGAAGATCCGCTGCGGAAATGCTTTTTCTCGATCACCCGCGACGAGGTCAACCATGAGGAGGTCTGTCAGCTCGCCATCCAGACGCTGACGCCGGGCGGCCCGCTCGACTACGAGCCGGAGACCGCCCTCGGCCGGCTCGCCCGCAACAACATCAAGTGGTATTTCCACAATGGCTGCCGCTACTGGGAAGGCTTCAAGAACGGCGTCCACAAGTTCCCGCTGCCGATCCTGTTTTCCGCCTTTCTGATGGGCGAGGTCGCCTCCTCGACCCTGTTTCACGCCATGTACCGGCGCACGACCATCCCGGCCTTCAAGGAGGCGTTCCGCCGGGTCGGCCAGGACGAGGCGCGCCATATGGGTATCTGCATGACCGTGCTGGAGAAGATCCTGCCCGAGGCCACCGATGAGCAACGGGCGCAGATCACCAAGCAGATCCGTGCGGGCTATGTGTTCCTGTCCGGTATTCTCTATGAACCGCCCGACGAGTTCTGGGAGCTGCCGGAGACCTTCCGCCCCGCCCATCAGCTCCTCGAAGAGACCGCCCGCGATGCCGGGCTCGGGATTCTCGACCTCGCGGAGCGGCGCGACAACTGGCGGACCGCGGTGCTCAAGCTCAAGGGCGTCCTCGAACCCCACGGCGTCGAATTCCCAAGCATTCCGGAGATCGGCGTCGACGGGAAGACTGTCAGCTTCGACCCGGAAGATATCATCCCGGTCTTTTGAACCCCGCGAACCGGCCGGAGCCTCTACGGCGGTTTTCGCTCTCGGAAGATGACGCCGGCTCCACCGCCGACTATGCTTCCGCCCCGCCATGACCGCGCGCCCTCTGATCATCGATTGCGACCCCGGCCAGGACGATGCCATAGCCCTCTTGCTGGCGATGGCCTCGCCCGAGACGTTGGAGCTCGTGGGCATCAGCGCCGTCGCGGGCAATGTGCCGCTCGGTCGGACCGAGAGCAATGCGCGCCGGATCAGGGATCTCGCCGGCCGGCCCGATGTGCCGGTCTATGCCGGCTGCTCGCGGCCGATGGTCCGAACCCTGGAGACCGCCGAATACATCCATGGCGATACCGGGATCGACGGCGCGGACCTGCCGGAGCCGAGCCGGCCTGCCGAGCCGATCCACGGTGTGGACTTCCTGGTCGACACCCTGCTCGCTGCGCCCGTGCCGGTGACGCTCGCGACCCTCGGGCCGCTGACCAATGTCGGGCTCGCGATCGTCAAGCGCCCCGAGATTCTCGAGAACGTCCGCGAGATCGTCGCCATGGGCGGGGCGATCGGGCTCGGCAATATCACGCCGGCAGCCGAGTTCAACGTCTATGCCGATCCCCATGCGGCGCATGTGGTGTTCGAGGCGGGTGTGCCGCTCACCATGATCGGGCTCGACGTGACCCATCAGGCGATCGCGACGCCTGCCCGCATCGAGGCGATTCGAGCGCTCGACACGGCGCCCGCCGCCTCGGTATGTGGCATGCTCGACGTCTATGGTGCGAAGAATGTTGCCGCCTACGACCACGGCGCGCCGCTGCACGACCCGTGCGTGATCGCCTACCTGCTGGCACCCCGCCTCTTCGAGGGCCGGGACATGCGGGTCGATATCGAGCTCAATGAGGGCCACTCCTTCGGTCGCACCGTCTGCGACCGCCACGGCCGGCAGGGCCTGGCCGCGAACGCCCGCGTTCTCGAGAAAATCGATGCCGACGGCTTTTTCGCCTTGCTGACCGAGCGTTTGGCACGGCTGCCGGCCAACCCCACATAAGAACCGGTGCCGCTTACCAAGCGGCATGAGTCGGACTACCATAGCCGGCCTCTTGGAGTAGAGCATGAGCCGCGAGCGAAAGCTGCCGACTCGCGATAGCGACGGCAGCGCCGACATCGACGCCTTCCTGCGGCGGGTCGCGGCGATCCCGGCGCCGGTGGCGCACGGCCAGACCGGGCGCCTCGTTTTCGCGATGGACGCGACGGCGAGTCGAGAGCCGACCTGGGATCGCGCCTGCCAGATCCAGGGCGAGATGTTCGACGCGACGGCCTCGCTCGGGGGCCTCGCGGTGCAGCTCGTCTACTATCGCGGTTTCGGGGAGTGCCGGGCGAGCGGCTGGGCGCGGGATTCGCGCTCCCTGGTGCGCTATATGACCGGCGTCTTTTGCCTCGGCGGCCACACCCAAATCCGCAAGGTGCTGCGCCACACGATCAAGGAAACCAGGCGCAAACGAGTCCACGCGCTGGTCTTCGTCGGCGACAGCATGGAGGAGAACGTAGACGATCTATGCGCGCTCGCCGGCGAGCTCGGCCTGCTCGGCGTCCCCGCCTTCATGTTCCATGAGGGGCCCGACCCGGCGGCGAGCCTGGCGTTTCGCCAGATTGCCCGGCTGACCAACGGCGCCTATCTGCGCTTCGACGCCTCGAGCGCGCGCCAGCTCAAGGAGCTGCTCGGCGCTGTCGCCGTCTACGCCGCCGGCGGGCGCAAGGCGCTTCAGCATTATGGCGAGCAGCGCGGCGAGGCGGTTCTGCAGATCGCGCATCAGATCAAGTGAGCGCGTTGCGCCTGCTTGCCCGCCTGCCGACCCGTTAGATCGCCGCCTCGATGGTCGCCTACGTCCTTCTCGGAATTGCGCTCCTGGTGCTGGTCGTGGTGCTCAGCCGCTGGTTCGCCTCGGCCAATCCGTCGAGCCTCGCGAAGTGGCTCAAATGGGGTTTCATTGCGGCCGGGGGGACGGCGACGATCTTTCTCGGCGTCACCGGCAAGGCGCAGCTCGCCTTCATCCCGCTCGCGCTGACCGGACTGCCGTGGCTCATGAGCCGAATGGCGGCGGGCCGGGGCAACCCGCACCCAACCCAGGGCGGGCGCTCGGACGTCGAGACCCCCCATCTCCGCATGACCCTCGACCATGACAGCGGCGAGATGGACGGCGTCGTCCTGCAGGGGCGCTACGCCGGGCGCCGGCTCGAAGATCTGTCGGAGCCCCAGCTCCTGGACCTGCTCGACGAGTGCGCCGCCGATGACGAGCAGAGCCGGCGGTTGCTCGAGACCTATCTCGACCGGACCCTCGGCGCCGACTGGCGCGCGCGTACCGGCGAGCGTTCCCAGCGGCAAGCCGGCTCCTCTTCCGCCGGCGGCGGCGGACAAAGGGGCTGGGGGCGCAAGCCCGCCGGGCGCGCACCGATGAGCCGCGACGAGGCCTACGAGATCCTCGGCCTCGAGCCCGGTGCCGGCGAGGACGAGATCAAGGAGGCGCACCGGACCCTCATGCTCAAGCTGCACCCCGACCATGGCGGTTCGAACTACCTCGCCGCCAAAATCAACCAGGCCAAGGAATTGCTGCTCGGTCGCTGACCATGGCAAGGACGATGAAACCCGTGAGGAAAGCCGTGTTCCCGGTCGCCGGCATGGGCACGCGATTCCTCCCCGCGAGCAAAGCGGTCCCCAAGGAAATGCTGCCGGTGGTCGACAAGCCGCTCATCCAATATGCGGTCGAGGAGGCGCGGGCGGCCGGGATCGAGCAGTTCATCTTCGTCACCGGCCGAGGCAAGGCGGCAATCGAGGACCATTTCGATCGCCACGAAGAACTGCGTGCCCTCCTCGCCGCGCGCGGCGAGACGGCCGCGGCGGCGCTGTTGGAGGGCTCGACCCTGGCGCCCGGCGCCGCGTCGTTCACGCGCCAGCAGACGCCGATGGGCCTCGGCCATGCCGTCCTCTGTGCGCGCGACCTCGTCGGCGATGAGCCGTTCGCGGTGCTGCTGCCGGACGAGCTGCTGCTCGCCGAGCCGCCCTGCCTGACCGAGCTCGTGGATGCCTATGGCCGAACCGGAGGCAATGTCATCTCGCTCACCGCTGTACCGGCGAGCGAGACCAGTCGCTACGGGATCGTCGAGCTGTCGGCGCAGGAGGGGCGGTGTGTGACGATCTCGGACATGGTGGAGAAACCCGCGCCCGCCGACGCGCCCTCTCGTCTCGCGATCACCGGCCGCTACATCCTGCAACCCGAGGTGTTCGGACGGCTCGAGGCGCAAGCCCCGGGGCGGGGCGCCGAAATACAATTGACCGACGCCATGGCCGCGATGGCGCGGGAGGGACGAGTCCACGGTCTCCTCTATACCGGCCGGCGCTTCGATTGCGGCAGCAAGATCGGATTCCTCCAAGCCAATATCGCCTATGCCATGGAACGGTCGGAATTGAGGCAGGACTTGCTCGCTTTCTTGCAAGAGACTATGCCCTCGTCATAGACCGGCTCCCTCTTGAAGGGGCCGTTTGTCAAGGAGCACCTTCATGCGCGTCGCGATGATTGGCGCCGGCTATGTCGGTCTGGTGTCGGCCGCATGCTTCTCGGAGTTCGGTTTCACCGTGAGCTGCGTCGATGCGGCGCCGGAGCGGATCGCGGCCTTGCGGGCCGGGCGGATCCCGATCTACGAGCCGGGCCTGGATGCGCTGGTTGCCAGCAATGTGACGGCCGGGCGTCTCTCCTTCGCGACCGAAATCGCCGAGGCGGTGCCGTCGGCCGATGTGGTGATGCTGGCGGTCGGCACGCCGAGCCGGCGCGGCGACGCTCATGCCGACCTTTCCTTTGTTCACGAAGCCGCCCGCCAGGTTGCCGATACGCTCGACGGCTACACCGTGGTCGCGACCAAATCGACGGTGCCCGTCGGCACCGGCCGCGAGATCGCCCGGATCATCCGAGAGCGGCGGCCCGATGCCGCGTTCGACCTCGTCTCGAACCCGGAGTTCCTCCGCGAAGGCTCGGCGATCGGCGATTTCATGCGCCCGGACCGGATCGTCGTCGGGGTCGAATCGGCGCGGGCGCAGGCCGTCATGCAGGCACTCTACAGGCCGCTTTTCCTGATCGAGACGCCGGTGCTGTTCACCACGCTCGAGACGGCGGAGCTCACCAAATACGCCTCCAACTGCTTTCTCGCGACCAAGATCACGTTCATCAACGAAATCGCGGATATCTGCGAGCAAGTCGGTGCCGACGTCCAGGACATCGCGAAGGGGATCGGCCTCGATGGCCGCATCGGGCGGCACTTTCTGCATGCGGGGCCGGGTTTCGGCGGTTCCTGCTTTCCGAAGGATGCCGCGGCCTTTGTCCGTATCGCCGAGGACGCCGGCACGCCGAGCCGGATCGTTGAAACCGTCCTGCGGAGCAATGCCGAGCGCAAGGCCAAGATGGCCGACAAGATCGTGTACGCCTGCGGCGGTACGGTCGCGGGCAAGACCATCGCGGCGCTCGGTGTCACCTTCAAGCCAAACACCGACGATGTGCGGGAAAGCCCGAGCCTCGTGATCCTGCCCGGCCTGACGGAGCGGGGCGCGACCGTGCGCGCATTCGATCCGGCGGGCATGGACGAGGCGCGGAGCAAGCTCGACGGCGTCATCTGGTGCCGCGACGCCTACGATGCGATGACAGGCGCCGATGCGCTGGTCATCCTCACGGAATGGAACGAGTTCAGGGCGCTCGATCTGAGCCGCGTCAAAGACCTCGTGAAAACGCCGCTGATCGTCGATCTCCGCAATATCTACGCGCCGCACGAAGTGGTCGAAGCCGGCTTTTGCTATGTGAGCGTCGGGCGGCCGACGGCGCGGCCGTCGGCGGGCGCCAGCCATCTGCGCACCGCCAGCTCGGCATGAGCGTTGGCCGCGTGCTCGACTCGACGATCCTCGGCGAATACGACATCAGGGGGATCGTCGGTGAGACTCTCTCCGAAGCCGACATGGGCGCGATCGGCAGAGGCTTCGCCACCATCGCACGGCAGAGGGCGCCGGCCGGCCGCCGGCCGCCGATCTGTGTCGGTCGCGACGGCCGGCTGACCTCTGCGGCCCTCGAGGCACGCCTGGTCGAAGGCCTGTGCGCCGGCGGCGCGGAGGTGATCCGGATCGGGGTCGGCCCGACGCCGATGCTTTACTTCGCCGTCCATGAGCGGCGGAGCGACGGCGGGATGATGGTCACGGGCTCGCACAATCCGCCGCAATATAACGGCGTCAAGATGATGCTCGGCGGACGGCCGTTCTATGGCGCGGACATCGTCGAGCTGGCACGGATCGTCGCCGCCGGGGCGCTCGCGGAAGGCGCAGGCCCCGCGACGGAGGTCGACCTCGCCGCCGACTATGTCGCGCGCCTGCTGTGCGAGGCCGGCGAGGGCGACCTCAAGGTGGCATGGGATGCCGGCAACGGCGCCGCCGGCGCGGTGCTCGAAGCGCTCGCCGACGGCCTTCCGGGGCGCCACCTGCTGCTGAATGCTGCGATAGACGGGACCTTTCCCGCCCATCATCCGGACCCGACGGTGCCCGACAACCTGGTCCAGTTGATCGATACGGTGCGGGCCGAGGGCTGCGACCTCGGGATCGCCTTCGATGGCGACGGCGATCGCATCGGGGTCGTGGACCAGGATGGAGAGATCCTCTGGGGCGATCAGATCCTGGCCCTGTTGGCCCGCGAGGTACTGCGCGACCGGCCAGGCGCGACAATTATCGCCGACGTCAAGGCAAGCCAGGTTCTATTCGACGAGATCGCGCGCCTGGGCGGCAAGCCGCTGATGTGGATCACCGGCCACTCGGTGATCAAGGCGAAGATGGCCGAGCTCGGCGCGCCGCTCGCCGGCGAGATGAGCGGTCATATTTTCTTCGCCGACCGCTATTACGGCTTCGACGATGCGCTCTATGCCGGCGTTCGCCTGCTGCGGCTGATCGAAAGCGAGGGGCGCTCACTTGCCGCCCTGAGGGCCGAACTCCCGCGCCGGGTCAGCACGCCCGAGATCCGCTTCGCGTGTCCGAACGAACGCAAGTTCGCGGTTGTCGATGAGGTCCGCGCCCGTCTCGAGGCCGCAGCCGAGCCGTTCAACGGCATTGACGGGGTCAGGGTCCAGACCGAGGATGGCGGCTGGTGGCTGCTCCGCGCGTCGAACACCCAGCCCGTGCTGGTGGCGCGCTGCGAGGCAGAGGACGCCGGTGCCCTGGCGCGCCTGAAACGCAGTTTGACGGCGCAGCTTCGGGCGAGCGGCGTGGAGCCGCCCGACTTCTGAGACCCAGCGCCCGCCATGGCAGGGCCTATTTTCGATAAATGTTCTAAATCAAATGCTTCCAACTTCCTTTTTACCTCTTTGTTTCGCTTGACGAGCGAACCCTCTTTGATTCATAACAAAGGGTAATCCGATTCGACCCTGCCATCGAGGCGGACGTTGCGGACAACGCAGAGAACACATTGCATCCGGTCGGGCCCGGCCATTCTCGGGCTCGTTCTTTTCCTCTGCATACTTATCGGCGTCCAGACCCTCGCCGCGCAGCAGGCGCACGCGGGATACGCCTCGATCATCGTCGACGCCGAGACCGGCGAGGTCCTGCGGTCGCGCAACGCCGACACGCGGAACTATCCGGCCTCGCTGACCAAGCTCATGACTCTCTATCTGCTCTTCGAAGCTGTCGAAGAGGGCCGGCTCGGTCTCGACACGAAGCTCAAGGTCTCGAAACGGGCGGCCCGACAACCGCCGTCACGGCTCGGTCTGCGTGCCGGCTCGACCATCCGCGTGAAGGAGGCGATCAACGCGTTGGTCGTCAAGTCGGCCAATGACGTCGCCGTGGTGGTCGCCGAGGCCTTGAGCGGCACGGAGAGACGGTTCGGCGCGCTGATGACCCGCAAGGCCCGCGCCCTCGGCATGTCCCGAACCACCTTTCGCAATGCATCCGGTCTGCCGAACCGGGCGCAACGGAGCACAGCGCGGGACATGGCGCGACTCGCCCGCGCCCTGATCCACATTTTCCCCCACCGCTATCACTATTTCGGCGACAAGCGCTATCGCTATTCGGGGACGCTGCACCGCACGCATAACCAGCTGATCGGCAGTTATCGCGGCGTCGACGGCATGAAGACCGGCTATATCCGAGCCTCCGGCTTCAACCTCGTGGCGTCGGCCAAGCGCAACGGCAGGCGCATCATCGCGGTGGTGCTCGGCGGCAAGACGTCGCGCTCGCGAAACGCTCATATGGTCACGCTCCTCGACATGGGCTTCAAGCGGCTTGTCGCACGCCATGCCAAGCGTGGCCGCACCCTCTTTGCCGAGATTCCGCAACCGGCGTTCAGGAGCGACTCGGCCGCGCCGGGACCGAGGTTCAAGCCCGCCCCGGTCAGGCTCGCCCAGGCCCCGAACGCGGCCGAGGTGGCCGCGATCCCCAAACCGGTCAAGACCGCTGCGGTCACCGCGGCGGCGGCCACGGCCGAACGCGCCGCCGGCCGCCCGTGGAGCATCCAGGTGGGCGCCTATGCGTCGGTCACGGCAGCCGAGATCGCCATCCGCCGTGCCACCGTGCGGAGCCGGCTCCTGGACGGTGTGGCATCCACTCTGGCGCGCCACGAGGCGCGCCAAGGCACCCTCTATCGGGTCCGCTTCATCGGGCTTTACCGGAGCGACGCCAACCAAGCCTGCCGAGCGGTTCGCACCGCCACGATGCCATGCGTCGTGATCCACAACCGTGACATAGGCACCGATCTCGGAGCGCGCGCACGCTCCTGACGCGGGCTCACCCTAACGGGAATCGTCTCTGCTCGCTCCCTCGAGGCCGTAGGCCTCGCGCGCGGCCGCGGTCGAGATATAGCCCTCCGCGAGGTCTTCACGGACCTGCTCCCGTGGGCGTTTGCGCGGGTTGCCCCAGCCGCCGCCGCCGGGAGTCTGGAAACGAATCGAATCACCGGGCCGGAAGCGGACATTGCTCCACTTGCTGGGGCTCGCCTTGCCGAAGGCTTCATCGAACATATGCCAGGAGGTCGTGTTCGCCGCCTGATGCCAAGTGCCGGCGAGACCGCCAGGCTGGCCGCCATTGAGCCCCCACGGCCTGTTGCGATGGCGGTCGGACATCTGGCTGCCGGTGATCTCGATGTTGAGATTCTTGATCGTGCGCTGTGTGCTGAGCCCGCCGCGATTCTCGCCAGCGCCGCCGGAATCCGGAACCAACATGTAGGATTCGGTCCGCCACGGGAAGCGGGTCTCGAAAACCTCGACCGGGACCACCCGGCAATTGCCGTTGATCGAATCGGTCGCATCGTTGCCGTCGGCGAAGCTGCGCCCGCCCCAACCGGAGAGCTCGATGGCATAGCACACGAACTGCTCCTTGGTGTCCGGATCGGTGCCACCGAACACGAAGTTGGTGTGGGTCGCGCCCTCGGCCGCCATCGTGCGATCCGGAAGCACCGGTGCCAGCGCGCCGATCACCGCGCCTGCGATCTTGCAATGGGTCTCGGTATTGCCGCCGACCTCCGGCGCCGGATAGTCGACATTGAGCAGGGTGCCCGGCGGCGAGACCACGCGGATCGGGCGGAAGCATCCGGAGTTCTTCGGAATCGTCTCGTCGGTCACGTGCAGGATGCCGTTATAGGCGGCCGAGTAGGAGACGCCGAGCGTCGCGTTGATCGGCCCGCGCGCCTGCGGCGAGGTGCCCGAATAATCGATGACGACCTCGTCGCCCTGGACATGGACCGCCACGTTGATCTTGTAGGGCTTGTTCTCTATGCCGTCGTCCTCGACCTGGTCCTGGAATCGATAGACTCCGTCCTCGATCGCCCCGAGCTCGGCGCGCATGCGGCTCTCGGAGTAGTCCATCAGATCTTGAACGTTACGGCAGAACTGGTCCTTGCCATATTTGCGGATCAGGTTTGCAAGGCCGCGCTCGCCGACGTCGACGCCCGCGATCAGAGCGCGGAGATCACCGTAGTTGTAGCGCGGGGTGCGGACGTTCGCGAGCAACAGCTTCCAGACTTCCTCGACGTCCTCGCCAGCGCTCTTGATCTTGACCGGCGGCACCCGGATCCCTTCTTGGAAGATTTCGGTCGCCTCGCCGGCGAACGCGCCCGGGACCATCCCGCCGATCTCCTGGAGATGTCCGATCGTCATGGCGAAGCCCATCAGCTCGTCGTCGACGAAGACGGGTTTGATCAGCGTGTGCTCGGGACAATGCAGGCCACCGCGATAGGGGTCGTTGTGGCAGATCACATCGCCGGGCTCGAGGGTCTCGAGGGGTATCTCCTTGACGCAGCTCCGCACCAGCAGAGGCACCCCGCCGATCATCGACGGGCAATATTCGGCTTGGGCGATCATTTCGCCCTCGGGGCTCGCGAGGGCACAGGTAAAGTCGAGCGCCTCATTGAAGATCGTCGAATAGGACGTCTTCATCAGGACGATGCCCATCTCGCGGCAGACCGCGGTCATGCTGGAATCGATGATCGACATGGTGACCATGTCGACGTCGGATTTCTGGCTCATATCAGGACTCCTCAGCGATACGGCCGATCAGCAGATTGCCGTATTGGTCCACTTTCAGGGGTTGCCCGGGGCGCAGCACGGTCACCGAGACCGGCTCCTCGATGATCGCGGGCCCGGTAAGCGCGTGGCCGTCGCGAAGCGCGGCGCGATTGTAGATCGGCGTGTCGTGGCGGCCGTCGTCAAACATGACGGAGCGCATTGCCACCGCCTCGGGCCCGCCCTCGGCCTTGCCGATGGTGGCGAGCTCGGGCTTTTCGGTGAGCGACACGACCGTCGCCTTGACGGTGATGACCTCGATCACCTCGCGCGGGATGTTGAAGCCGAAGCGCGCCAGGTGCATGTCATGGAACGCCTGCCAGACCTTGGGCGTTGATTCGTCCGTGAAGGCCTCGAAGGCGACCGGGATCTCGAGCTCGTAGTTCTGGCCGAGATAGCGCATTTCGAGCGAGCGATAGATCTCGATATTCTTGGTGTAGCCCTGGGCCTTGAGCTCGGCGATCCCGGTATCGATAAGCGAGCTCATCACCTCGGATGCGCGCTTCTGATCGAAGCGCTTCGAGGTCATCTGCACCGTGCGCTGCACGTCGACCCGCGCATCCGTGAGGATGAAGCCGAAGGCCGAGAACTGCCCCGGATAGTTCGGAATCACGCCGGACGGGATGCCGGCGTCGTTCATCAAGTCGGCCGCATGCAGCGGGCCGGCACCGCCGAACGCCAACAGCGCGAAGTCGCGGGGGTCGAGCCCGCGCTCGATCAACACCGAGCGGAGCGCGCCGACCATATTGTTGTTGGCGATCTGCACGACGGCGAGCGCGGTCTCCTCGACGGTCCGCCCGAGAGGCTCGGCAACGCTCGTAATCGCCTTCTCGGCCTCATCGAAATTGAGGACCATTTCGCCGCCGAGGAAATTCTCGGGATTGATTCGGCCGAGCAGGAGGTTGGCGTCGGTGACCGCCGGGCGGGTGCCGCCGGTGCCGTAGCAAGCGGGGCCGGGATTGGCGCCCGCACTCTCGGGCCCGACCCGGAGCATGCCGCCCTTGTCGATCCACGCGATCGAGCCGCCGCCTGCGCCGATGGTGCGTATGTCGATCATCGGGATCTGGATCGGAACGCCGAATTCCACCTCGTAGTCGGTGGTAAAATTCTCCTGCCCGTTGACGATCGTCGAGGTGTCGGTCGAGGTGCCGCCCATGTCGAGGGTGACGAGGTGGCTGATCCCGCTCAGCTTCGCGACGTGCTTGCCCGCGATCACCCCGCCGGTCGGGCCAGAAACGGTCATCTGGATCGGCGTTCTCTGCGCCGCCTCCAACGTCATCTCGCCGCCGTTGGATTTGATCACGACGGCCTGGTCGGTGATGCCGCTCTCCTTGAACCGCTCGCGCAGATTCGCGATCTGCCGGTTCACCACCGGCTTGACATAGGCGTCCGCGATGGTGGTCGAGGCGCGCTCATATTCCTTCCACTTCGGCAGCACGTCGTAGGAGATGGAGACCGGAATGTCCGGCAGCTCCTCCTCGAGAATTTCCTTGGCGCGCCGCTCATGGTCCGGCGTCACATAGGAGAACAGGAAATTGACGGCGATCGCTTCGATATTGCCCTCCTCCCTGATCTTTCGTGCGGCCGCGCGGACGCCCTCCTCGTCGAGCGGTATATGGACCTCGCCGCTGGACATGACCCGCTCGTTGATCTCGTAGCAGTGGCGGCGTTTGACCAGCGGCTTCGGCTTGATCCAGGTGATGTCGTAATGGCTGCGCCGGTTGCCCCGCTGGATGAACGGAATGTCGCGAAAGCCCTCGGTCGTCACATAGGCCACCGTCGCGCCCTTGCGCTCCAGAATCGCGTTGGTCGCCACCGTAGTCCCGAGCCTGATATTGCGAACGTCGGAAGGCGCCTCGAAACGCCCGAGGCCGCCGAGAATGCCTTCATTGGGATCATGCGGCGTCGAAAGGATCTTCCACACCTCGACCGCCTTCGTCTCAGGGTCGTATGTCACGAAATCGGTGAACGTGCCGCCGACATCGATGCCCACCAAATAGTCTGCCAACATCTTCTCCCGCGCGTTTCGAGGCCGAACCAAGTCGGCCAGAGCCGATGGCGGGCCAGTTCAAGAACTCCCTACGCCGCGTCATGTTATCGGGGTGGGTGCTGCGGTGGCAACAGATCAGTCGATGCGATGGATCTCCACATCGCCCGAGCGTCCGCGAAGCGGCCGCGCGCCGCAGTTCGTCAGCGCGACGCCCTCGCCGAGGCGCCGGCGCGTGGCGCCGCTGACGTGGGCGACGACGTCGCGGTCGCCGGGATCGAGGGTCTTGCCGAGTTGCTCGATGCGCTGGCAGATGTTCACCGTGTCGCCGACGATCGTGTAGTTGATTCGGTCCGGCGCGCCGATATTTCCGACCACCGCCGGCCCCGAATGGAGTCCGATGCGAAGCCGGACCGGCGCTTCACCCTCGGACGCGCGAGCCCGATTGTCCCGCTCGATCACCGTGGCGATCGCCCGCGCCGCCCGATAGGCCCTGAGCGCATGGTCGGGCTGGCGCTCCGGCGCGCCCCAGAAGGCCATCAGCGCATCGCCGATATATTTGTCGACCGTGCCGCCCTCGGCCTCGACGCATTCGGTGAGGAGCGCGAAATGCCGGTTGAGGAACGCCGCCGTCGCCGCCGGCGGCAGCCCCACGGCAAACTGGGTGAAGCCGGCGATGTCGGTAAACATGACCGTGACCTCGCGCTCCTCCGATTGGAAGACGGCGTCCCGCTCGAAGCCGATCAAACGGCGGACCAGCTTGCGCGGCACATAGCTCTCGAACCAGCGAAGCCCCCGGAGCATGAGGTTGAACGCACCGGCCGCCTCGTCGAGCTCGCGCAGGCGGCTCGGGCCAAGCGCCTCGATGGTGTCGAACTCGAGCGTGCCGATGCGCTGGGCGGTGAACGCCAACCGCCGCACCGGGTTCGCGATCCAGCGGCCGATGAAGAACGCCGTCAGGACGCCGGCGAGCACCACGCAAAGGCCGACGATACCGGCCCATTCGAGGCGCTCGAACTCGCTCTCGAGGTCGCTGCCGCGAAAGTAGTTGCCCACGATCCACGGCTCGGGTCCGTAGCTCTCTATCGTGCGATAGAGAAAATACCAAGTCTCGCCGTCGACCTCGACGGTATGGCCGTCCATGGTGGCCGGTCGTCTCGTGCTCTCGGAACCGATGCGGTCGTGCTGCCACATGGCGGCGAGCACGGGGTCGGCGAGCTCGTCGATTCGGGGCAGCGGCTTGTCCGGAGCGAGCTCCTCGAAGCCCTCGACCAAGGCGGGATGGGCGATCACTTCTTTCTCGCCACGCAGGATGAAGGTCTGCCCTTCCACCTCCGATTCGAAGCCGGCGACGAAGCGGGACAGCTTCGAAACGGCGACGCCCGCACTGAGCATCCCAACGAATTCACCATCGACATGCACCGGCTGGTGCACGACGGCGACGGTCTCGTAGAGCTCGGGCGACCAAAGCAGCCCGAGCCAATAGGCTGAACGCGGGCCTTGCCCGGTCGTGTTCCACGCATGCCGGTACCCGGGATGGGCGGATTGGTCGATCTTGACCCAAAAGGCCCCGCCACCGCTTCGACCCACCCCGCGCATCATCAAGCGCCGATCGATGAAGACGATCCCGTCGACCTGCGGCGTGGCGGCGACGGTGCCGGTCAACACATCCTCGAGACGACCGTCGTCGGCCGGGTCGAGCCGGCCGGTGACCATGAGATCGTGGACGAAACGAACCTGCTCCACGGCCGGCGACAGGTGGTCGTCGAGCCGCTGCTCGATCGTGTTCACCGCCATCACCGCCTGGTTCTCGAGTTGGTCGATGGTCGATTCGACGCCGCTCCAGATGCTGATCACCAGGACGCTCACCGCCGCGACCAGCACCAGCGCCCCGAGGCTCGCGCCGAGCAGGATGGCGATCGGCACGCTCCGGTGCCTGCGCCGCGCTGCCGCGCCGGCCGCACCCTCCGCATCGGCGATATCCAAGGTCATTCTTCCCGGTTTGCAAGCTTCGCGCCGGTTCGTCAACAATCATCGCGCGCGCTGAACGCTCGATGCCGATGCGCGCGACAGGCAGTGAAGGAGGACGAGGCGATGACAGCACCCACGCCACCATCGAATGCCGAACTGGCCCTGCGCACGCTGGCCATGCCCGCCGACGCCAACGCCAATGGCGACATCTTCGGCGGCTGGGTGTTGGCACAGATGGACCTTGCCGGCGCCCTTCCGGCGGTGACCCGCGCCGAGGGCCGCGTGGTCACGGTCGCGGTCGAGGCGATGCGCTTCCACGCGCCGATCAGCACGGGCGACCTCGTGACCTGCTACGCCGAGGTAGCCAAGACGGGCCGGACCTCGATCACCGTCGCCATCGAGACCTGGGCGCGCCGGCGCTTGACCGGCGCCGACATCAAGGTCACCGAAGGCACCTTCGTCTATGTCGCGATCGATGAGACAGGCCAGCCACGGCCGCTGCCGCAAAGGGCGGCTGAGGTTGATGACGGCGACCAGTGATCCATGCCGGACAGGGTCAACCGCTCCGCCGAAAGTTACCGTGCCATCCCGTAATAGTCGTCGTTGGGCTCCATATCGATGGCGGCGGCGAGCCGGTTGGTCATGTTGTAGAACCCCGCGACCTCGGCGATGTCGAAAATATCCTCATCGGTGAACCCCGCCTTGCGGAGGACGGCGCGGTCGGGCTCGCCAACGGCGTCGGGCCGCTCGCTGAGCTTCCACACGAAATCGAGCATCGTCCGTCGGCGCGCCGTCAAGGGGGCGGCGCGATAGTTGGCGGCGAGCTGGTCGCCCAATATCGGGTCGCCCGACAGGGCGCGGACCGCGGCGCCATGGGCTATCAGGCAGTAATGGCAGTGGTTTACGCAAGAGACGACGACGGCGATCATTTCCCGCTCCAGCGTCGAGAGGCCGGACTCGCCAAGCATCAGCTCATTGTTGTATCGGCGGAACAGCTCGAATTTCCGCGGCCGCAGCGTATAGGAGCGAAGCACGTTCGGGACGAAGCCGATCTTCTCCAGGCATTTGTCGAAGACGGTGCGGATCTCCGCCGGGTTTTTCCGCTGGTCCGGAAGGCGCAGCCCGTGGACTCTGTTCGTCCTGCGCGCGCGGTTTCTCGCCGGCATTCCCTGTCTCCCTGTCTCGTCTTCGGTGATCACGCGGTCGGGTCACAACGCCGGAAGCCGCCGTCGGTAGCGCGGCGCCGCCGCGCCTGACCACGCCCGGGAAGGGCCTCTCAGCCGCACTGTGCGCGATGGCGCAGCAGGTGATCGGCGAGTACGCAGGCCATCATCGCCTCGCCGACCGGGACCGCGCGGATCCCAACGCAAGGGTCGTGCCGACCCGTGGTCGAGACCTCGGTTTCCGCGCCCTCGCCTGTGACGGTGCGGCGGGGCGTGCGGATCGAGCTGGTCGGCTTGACCGCAAAGCGCACGACGATCGGCTGGCCGGTCGTGATTCCGCCGAGCACGCCGCCGGCATTGTTGCTGAGAAAGCGCGGCGCTCCTCCCTCGATCCGGATTTCGTCGGCATTTTCCTCGCCGCTCAGGCCGGCCGCGGCGAAGCCGGCCCCGATCTCGACTCCCTTGACTGCGTTGATGCTGATCATCGCGGCGGCGAGCTCCGCGTCGATCTTGCCGTAGACCGGCTCGCCGAGGCCCACCGGCACGCCTTCGCCGACCACTTCGATGATGGCACCGACCGAGGAGCCGGCCTTGCGCGCGGCGTCCAGCAACGCCTCCCAGCCGGGCACGGTCTCGGCATCGGGACAGAAGAACGGGTTTCGTGACGTTTCGGTCCAGTCCCAGCGGCGGCGGTCGACGGCCTCGGTCCCGACCTGGACGAGGGCGCCGCGGATCGTGACCGCTTCGCCCAGGATCTTGCAAGCGATCGCGCCCGCGGCCACGCGCATCGCGGTTTCCCGGGCGCTGGCCCGTCCGCCGCCCCGATAGTCGCGGATGCCGTATTTGGCTTCATAGGTGAAATCGGCATGGCCCGGGCGGTACGTGTCCTTGATCGGGCCGTAGTCGCGGCTGCGCGCATCCTCGTTCTCGATCATCAGCGCGATCGGCGCACCGGTGGTGCGGCCCTCGAAGACGCCGGAAAGGATGCGCACGCGATCAGGCTCCCGGCGCTGCGATACGAACCGGGACCCGCCCGGCCTGCGGCGGTCGAGCGCGGCCTGGATGTCGGCCTCGGCGAGCGGTAGAAGCGGCGGTGTGCCGTCCACCACGCAGCCGATCGCGGGGCCGTGGCTTTCGCCCCAGGTGGTGAAACGGAAGAGGGTGCCGAAGCTGTTGCTTGCCATGACCGGTCGTGGCGGGGCGTCCGACGCCGTTGATGCTTTACACGATCGCGATGTCTGGCGCGTCCGGATGCTTCATGCCGACCACGTGATAGCCGCAATCGACATGGTGAACCTCGCCGGTGACGCCGCGACCGAGATCGCTGAGCAGATAGGTGGCAGCGCCGCCAACCTCCTCGATCGTGACGTTGCGCCGGAGCGGCGAGTTCAGCTCGTTCCACTTCAGGATATAGCGGAAATCACCGATCCCCGAGGCGGCCAGCGTCTTGATCGGCCCCGCCGAGATGGCGTTGACCCGGATGTTCCGATCGCCGAGATCGGCGGCAAGATAACGCACGCTCGCCTCGAGCGCAGCCTTGGCGATCCCCATGACGTTGTAATGCGGCATCCAGCGCTCCGCGCCCATATAGGTAAGGGTCAGAAGACTGCCGCCGTTCTCGCCGATCAGGGGAACGGCACGCCGGCAGAGCGCGGTGAACGAGTAGCAGGAGATCCACAGCGTCGTCTGAAAGTTCTCGAGCGAAGTGTCGATATAGCGCCCTTTCAGCTCCTCGCGATCGGAATAGGCGATCGCGTGGACCAGAAAGTCGAGGCCTCCCCATTGGCGGGCGATGCTCTCGAACACGTGGTCGATGCTGTCGTCATCGGTGACATCGCAAGGCAGAAGGAGTTCCGAGCCGACCGATTCGGCGAGCGGCCTGACGCGCTTCTCGAGGGCCTCGCCTTGAAATGTGAAGGCCAGCTCGGCGCCGTGCTCGGCCAGCGCTCGGGCGATGCCCCACGCGAGCGAGCGGGTGTTCGCGACACCCATCACGATGCCCCGTTTGCCCGCCATCAGCGGCGAAGCATCGGTCATCAAAACCTCATTTTTGAGAGCGTTTTCGGCAGGTTGCAGCATCCTACATGAAAGCCCTTGCGCCGCAAGCGCGGGCCCGCCAGCGCAACCGATCCCGCTCGTATTCGCCGGGATAGGCGCCGGAACGGCCGCTCAGTTGACGATGCGCCAGCTCCCATCCGGGTCGCGGCAGGCGGTGCCGTAGGCCTGCGCCGTCTCTCCGCCGACGGTCACCGTCGTCTGATACTCACGGCACGGCTCGCCTGAATCGGCGTAGACCGTTGCCGTCGGGGTCACGGTCCCGTGATTGCCGCTATCGGGGTTGATCCAGCTGCTGGGCTGGCCGGTCTGATTGGCCTCGAGCGCCTCGCCCGTAGCCCGCTCGGCGTAGAGCTGGTCCGCCTTGTCGAGCGATTTGCCGATCTCCCGGCCGACCAGCGCGCCGAGCAAGACGCCGACGCCGGTCGCGACGAGCTGCCCCCGGCCTTTGCCGACCTGCGAGCCAGCCAAGCCCCCGGCGGCCGCCCCGCCGAGCAAGCCGATGGTCTCCTTCGACATCTTGCCGTGCTCACAGGCCGCGAGGCCGGCCACCATGGCTGCCGATACGATCCCGACGGAAAGCAGTTTGACGATCGTCATGACGGTGGTTCCTTCCGCTCGCTCCCTTCGCGCCACCGTGGCGGCGCGCCATCCCACCGGATAGCCACCGGGACCATGCTATAAGCGAACGAGAAAATCCATCGGTTATCGAGAGTGCGGGCGGACCGATGCCCCCTTTCGTTGCGAACACATGGCTTTGAAGCTCGGAGCGCGCCCCGCGTGAGCACCGATACCGCGACCGCCCCCGGAATCGAGCCGGCCGAGACGCGCCGTCTGATGCGCCGCGCGACCAATCTCGCGGTCGCGACCGCGGTCCTGTTGATCGCGGGCAAGGCCGCCGCCTGGCTGGTGACCGATTCCGTCAGCCTGCTGTCTTCGCTCGCCGATTCCGTGATGGATGTGCTCGCGTCCCTGATCAACCTGTTCGCGGTGCGCCAGGCGCTGCAGCCGCCGGACCGGGAGCACCGTTTCGGCCACGGCAAGGCCGAGCCGCTCGCGGGCCTCGGCCAGTCGGTGTTCATCATCGGCTCCGGGGTCTTTCTCCTGGTCGAGGCGGTCGGCCGGATCATGAAGCCGGCGCCGATCGAGCAAGGACCGGTCGGGATCGGCGTCATGGGCTTCTCGATCGTCGTCACGCTGGCGCTGGTGACCTACCAGCGCCATGTCGTGCGGCGGACCGGCTCGTCGGCGATCAAGGCCGATTCCCTGCACTACGCGTCCGACATCCTGGTCAATCTCGGCGTGATCCTGGCGCTCGTGCTGGCGATGACTCTCGGCTGGCAGCGCGCCGATCCGATCATCGCGATCGCGATCGCCGGCTTCATCATCCATACCGCGGTCCGCATCGCGCTCGGCGCGCTCAATCAACTGATGGACCGCGAGTTCCCGGAAGAAGAGCGCGAGCGCATCAGAGCGATCGTGCTGGAGCATCCCGAGGTCCGGGATTGCCACGACCTCAGAACCCGTCGCTCGGGCATCGATTCGTTTATCCAGGTCCATGTCGAGATGGACCGCTCGCTCACGCTGTTGCGCGCGCACGAGATTTCCGACGCCGTGGAGACCCGCATCCGCGAGGCCTTCCCCCACGCGGAGGTCTTCATCCACGCCGACCCGGACGGCATCGAAGAGACCATGCCGAGCTTCGCCCGACGGTAACCGGCCCGGGGATTCGTCTGGTGCCGGCAAGCCCATAAATCAGGTGCGCTTATGTTCTCGCGGGTGAGGCACTCGCCTCTGCTCGCTGTCTCAACGGCGCTACGGAGTTCGCGAGACGCACGCTTTACCCGGCGCGCCGGGTTAGACTGGCGGCGGGAGATCGATGAACGAGGAGTGCCGCGATGCCGCGCTGGGCGAGCGGTCCGGTCGGGCAGCCGCCCTATTGGCAGGAAGCCTGCGCCGCACTTGCCGCAGCCGATCCAGTGATGGCCGCGCTCGGCGCGCGCCATGACGGCGAAGGGCTGGTCGGCCAGGGCGATCCCTTCCTCACCCTCGCCCGCTCGATCGTGGCGCAGCAGATCTCGGTCCGCGCGGCGGACAGCATCTGGGCGCGCTTCGAGGCCTGCGTCGGAACCGTCTCACCGCCCAGCGTCGCGGCATTCTCGGAAGACGCGCTGCGCGGCGCCGGGCTCACCCGCCAGAAGGCCCGCTATCTCCGCGACATCGCCGCCGCCTTCGCAAGCGGGCAGATCGAGCCCGAGCGGTGGCGAAGCGCGGACGACGAAGCGGTGATCGCCGAGCTCGTCGCGCTTCGGGGGGTCGGCCGCTGGACCGCCGAGATGTTCCTCATCTTCCACCTGCAGCGGCCGGACGTGCTGCCGCTCGCCGATATCGGCGTGCAACGCGCCATGGCCAAGCACTATGGCGAATCCGGCAAGATGGCCGCCGCGGCGATCGAAACCCATGCCGTACACTGGCGGCCGTGGCGCACGGTTGCGACCTGGCACCTCTGGCGCAGCCTCGACCCGCTTCCCGTCGCCTATTGAACCGGCATCCCGCCGGATCTCGGCCGCGCATCAACTTCCGGCGCCCGCGCCCGCCTCCGCCTCCTTCAAATCTCCGGCGAAGCGGCGGCGTTTCTCGGCGAATTCGATCAAGCGCTCCTCTACCAATCGATTGATCGTCCCTTCCGGAAAGAGACCGTCCGCGCCGCGGCTGCCGGCCTCGACACCGGTGAGCAGCTCGATGCCCTCGTCGATCGTCTTGACCTCGTGGATGCGAAACCCGCCGCCGCGCACCGCCTCGACCACATCGGCCCGCAACATCAGGTTCTTGACGTTGGACTCGGGGATCAGGACGCCCTGACCGCCGGTCAGACCGCGGGCGCGGCAAATATCGAAAAAGCCCTCGATCTTCTCGTTGACGCCGCCGATCGCCTGCACCCGGCCATGCTGGTTGACCGCGCCTGTGACCGCGAGCGATTGGCGGATCGGCAAGCCCGAGAGCGCCGACAACAGGGCATAGAGCTCGGTCGAAGAAGCGCTGTCGCCATCGACCCCGCCATAGGACTGCTCGAATACCAGGCTCGCCGAGAGCGCGAGCGGCTGGTCGGGGGCATAGTGCGCGCCCAGATAGCTCGCGAGAATCATCACCCCCTTGGAGTGGAGCGGGCCGCCGAGCTCGACCTCGCGCTCGATATCGACCACCCGGCCCGCGCCGATGCGGAGTCGTGCCGTGATCCGAGCCGGTTTGCCGAAGGCGTAACGGCCCAAATGCAGCACCGAGAGGCCGTTGATCTGGCCTACCGCCTCGCCGTCGGTATCGATCAGCACCGAGCCCCGGAGGATCTGCTCCTGCATTTCCAGGCGCATCCGGCTGACCCGTTCGACGGCGCCCTCGATCGCCCGTTCCACATCCTCGCGCTCGATGCGATCGCGGCCGCTGCCGCCCGCATAGTAGTCCGCCTCGCGCGCCAGATCGCTGAGCCGCCTGAACTGGGTCGAGAGCCGCTCGGCGTCGCCGGCCAGCCGGGAGCTGTGATCGAGCAGGCGCGCCACCGCCTCGCAGGTCAACGGCCTGAGCGCCTCGGCGCGCGCCATGGTGGCGAGAAGCCGCGCGTAGATCATGTTGTTGTCGTCCGAGCGCGGCAGGTGATCATCGAGGTCGGCGGTCACCTTGAAGAGCTCGGCGAAGTCGGGGTCCGACTGATCGAGCCGATAATAGAGCGCGCGGTCGCCGATCAGCACGACCTTGAGGTCGAGGGGAATCGGCGCCGGGCTGAGGGTTTGTGTGCTGACCACGCCGGCCGCCTGCTGAGGCGCCTCGATGCGGATTTCACGGGACCGGAGCGCATGTTTGAGCCCCTCCCAGACGAAGGGCTCCATGAGCACCTTGCGCGCATCGAGGATCAGATAGCCGCCGTTCGCCCGATGCAGGGCGCCCGCCTTGATACGTGTGAAGTCGGTCACCAGCGTCCCGAGCTCGGCGACATGCTCGATGCTGCCGAAGAGCTCGCGATAGCCCGGCTGGTCGGCATAGACGACGGGCGCGCCGTCGAGCCCGGCGCAATCGACCAGGACGTTGACCGCGTAGCGACTGAGCGTCGGATTTGCCGCGCCCGGCCGGGCGTGTGCCGGGCCCGGATGGGGATAGGGACCGATCTGCCCGGGTGCGTCGTCGGCCCGGCGGAAGAGCGCGACATGCTCGACGACATCGGCCTCGACGGCGTCGAGAAAGTCGAGCACCTGCGGCAGATCGGCGAACCCGGCGCGGGCGTCGCCGATGACGCTGCGCGCGGCGATGCCGGCGATCTCTCGATCGAGCCTCTCCAGGGTCTCACGAGCCTCGCGGGCCCAGCCGGGCACCTGCTGCATGATCTCGCCGAGCCGCTCCTGCAGGCGGTGAATATCCTCCTGAATGACCTCGCGGCGCGCCTCGGGCAGCGCCGCGAACGCCTCCTGAGGCATCGCTTGCCCGTCGCTGAGCGGCGCGATCGCGATGCCGGAATCGGTTTGCATGAGCGCGAGATCGCGCGCTTTCGCGTCCTCCTGCACGCGGGCCAGGGCTTCCTGGTGGCGCTTCTTCACCGCCTCTTCGATCCCGCTGCGCCGGCGGCGGTAGTCGTCGCTTTCGAAGACCGCCGGAATCACCGTCTTCAGATCGTGGACGAGCTTTCGTATCGCCCGCTCCAGCCGGCGGCCGGCGCCGGCGGGCAGGTGCAGGGCACGCGGCTGGTGGCTGTGCTCGAAATTGAAGACGTAGCACCAATCTCCGGGCGCCGGCTCCGACTGAGCACGACGCTGCAACAGGCGCCGCGCGACGACGTGGCGGCCCGAGCCGGCAGGGCCCAGAAGAAAGGCGTTGTAGCCGCCGCGTCGCATGCCGACGGCGAACTCGATGGCCGCGACGGCGCGATCCTGACCGACGATCTCGGTGAGGTCCTCGAGCTCTTCCGTCGTCGCGAACGGGAAGGCGCCGGCATCGCACAGGCGGCACAGACGATCGGGCGCGAGCGGTGGCACGCCGGTCGTCGGTCTCGGCTCCCCCATTCCCTGTTTCCTCTCCAAGATCGCGGCTCTCGTGCCCTCGCCGCGCTGGTCTCTGCTGCGCGCTGAGCCCGGTCTAATCCCTGTAGTCGGGCTCGATGCGGTCCAGCATCCGCTTGAGCCCCTCGAAGTGATCGACCGCGTAGCGGTGCATGTTGTCGACCGACATTTGACGCGCGGTTTCGGTCTGGATCTCGGGCGGGATCAGCTCGAGGGGGCGGCCCGTGCTCATGGCGAGGATCTGGGCCGTCGCCGCGCGCTCAAGATAGTAGAGATCGTCATAGGTCTTGGCGACATGGGGGCCGCCGACCATCACGCCATGATTGCCCATAAGAAGGATGTCGGCGCCGCCCATTGCCGCCGCCACGCGGTCGCCCTCGCCGTCGTCGAGGGCGACGCCCTGATAGTCGCGGTCGTAGGCGATGCGATGACAGAAGCGGAGCGCGGTCTGGCTCGCCGGCTCGAGCCGCCCGCCCGCGGTCATGGCGAGCGCCAGCGTATGGGGCTGGTGGTTGTGCATCAGGCACCGCAAATCGGGTCTCGCCTTGTGAACACGCGCGTGGATATGGACGGCGGTCGGCTCGGCCGTGCCCTCGCCCGCGGTCACGTTGCCCTCCAGGTCGACGACCAGGAGCGCGCTCGCGCGCACTTGGCTCCAGTGGGTGCCATAGGGGATCAGGAGAAAGCGATCGGGTCTGTCCGGCATGACCAGTGTGAAGTGATTGCAGACCCCCTCGTTCAAGCCGTGATGGCAAGCCAGCCGATAGGCTGCCGCCAGGTCGATGCGCGCCTCGCGCTCGGCGTCGCTCATCACTCCTCCACCGTCTCTTCGCACAGGACCGCCCCGATATCGCCTGCCCGACAGCCAGCCGATCCCGCCACGCCCGGAGCGAGAGCCGCCGCGCCGAGGGAACGGCATCGCCAAATCCGACAAAACCGAGCACAATCGATGTGGCGAGCCGCATGACTGAGCGTGTTGGACGAACCGATGCCCGCCGCCGACTGGTATTTCGATTTTCTCTCTCCTTTCTCCTATCTGCAACTCACCCAGTTCGAGCGCCTGCCGCCGGACCTCGAGATCACCCTCCGCCCGGTCCTGTTTGCCGGGCTGCTCGGGCATTGGAAGCACCGGGGGCCGGCCGAGATCCCGTTGAAACGCGTGCATACCTACCGGTGGTGCCACTGGTATGCGGAGCGCCACGGCATTCCCTTCCGCATGCCGCCGGCCCATCCGTTCAACCCGCTCCGCCCGCTCAGGCTCGCCATCGCTCGGGGCTCGGAGGCGGCGCTGGTGCGCACGATCTTCGACGCCGTCTATGCCGAGGGTCGCGATCTCTCGCGGGATCGGGAATGGCATGCGCTCACCACCCGGCTCGCCATCCCTGACGCCGACGCTCTGATCGCCGACCCTGCGGTCAAAACAGCGCTCAGAGACAATACCGAGGAGGCCGTTCAGCGCGGCGTGTTCGGCGTGCCGACCTTTGCGGTCTGTGGCGAGATCTTCTGGGGCGTCGATTCGACCGATCTGGTGCTTGATTTCCTGGACGATCCGGTGCGCTTCAAGTCGGGCGAATTCGCCCGCATCGCCGATCTCCCCATCGCGCAGGCGCGATCGCTTTAGGATCGGGCGCCCGGTGCGCCCGCCGTCCCGTCGACGGCTCACGCGATCGCTTCGTCGAGCGCCCGGATCAGGCGCCCGACCTCTTCCGCGGTGTTGTAGTGAACCATGCTCGCACGGACGACCCCGCCTCGGTCCGCGAGGCCGAGGTCGCGGATGCATCGGGCGGCATAGAAGTCGCCGGCGCGGATCGCGACCCGGTGGGGCTCAACGGCGCGGGCGATCTCCTCGGCGTCCCGGCCGTCGACCGCGAACGAAAAGGTCGGCGCCCGGCGGTTCCTGTCGGCGATCCGGTAGCCGATGAGGCGGACGCCCCGCTTGGTCGTCAGAAAGTCGACCAGCGGCGTGCCCAATGCCTCTTCATGGGCCGCCGCCCGTGCGAAGACCTGCATCAGACGATCGTGGAGCGGGAGGTTGGTCTCGCCCTCATGGTGTGCATGCAAGGCATCGAGATAGGCGGTGATGCCGGCGAGGCCCGCCGTCAGCTCATGGTTGGGCCCGCCCGGGTTCAACTTCAGCGGAAGCGCATCGTCCAGGAAGAAGTGATTGAGCGGGGCCGCCTGTTCGAAGTGCTCGCGCTTGCCGTAAAGGAGCGCCGCATGCGGCCCGTAGAGCTTGTAGGTCGAGCACAGGTAGAAGTCGACGTCCCACGCCTTGACGTCGATGGCGCGGTGCGCCGCATAGGCGACCCCGTCCACGCAGGCAAGGGCGCCGGCGTCGTGGATCATGCGAACCAGCGCCGGCACGTCGTTGAAACCGCCGGTGATATTCGAGCAATGGGTAAAGCAGACGAGACGCGTGCGTTCGGTCAAGAGGGCGGCGAGATGCTGCGGTACCAGCGCCGCGGTCTCCGGATCGAAGCACCACTCGCGCACGGTAATCCCGGTTGCCGCGAGCCTGCGCCAGGCGCCGCTGTTCGCCTCGTGGTCGAGATTGGTGACGATGATCTCGTCCCCCTCGCGGAAGCCCGGGCGCAGCGCCTGGGCCAGGAGGAACACGTTCATCGAGGTCGAAGGCCCGATCATCACCTCTTCGGGCGCGGCGTTCAGCATCGCGGCCATGGCCCGATGGCTTTCGTCGATCATCTCCGCGGCGCGTGACGAGGCGGGGAACGGCGCTCCCGGCTGGACCTGATAGTCGCTCATGTAGGTGCGGATGCGCGCCAGCGCCTGGGCCGCGACGAGGGTCCCGCCGGCGTTCTCCAAGAGCGCCCAGTCGCCCGAGAGGGCCGGGAAATGGGTGCGCGCGAAGGCGACGTCGAACGGGGTGGTCGAAGCAGCCACCCGGCGCTATTCCGTCGGCCCGCCAGCCTCGGACCAGGCCTGGAAGCCGCCGGTCAGGTTGACGACATTCGCGATGCCCATGTCCTGCAGGGTCTTGGTCGCGAGCGCCGAGCGGCCGCCGGAGGCGCAATAGACCACCAGCGTCTTGCCCGCAGAGAGCGCCGGGTTGTGCATCGGCGAGGCGGGATCGGCGATGAACTCCAGGAAGCCGCGCGGGGCGGCCTCGGCGCCGGCGATCGCGCCCGCGTCATGCTCGGCACGCTCGCGTACGTCGACGAAGACGGCGTCGGCGTCGCCGACCAAGGCGAGCGCCTGGTCGACCGAGATGCTGGTGATCTCGGCCTGCGCCTCGCCGATCAATTGCATGATCCCCATCACCATGTTCCCCCCGGTTGGCTCGCGGCCAGCGCCTTAGCTCGATCGCGCCTTCATGGACTCTCCAGTCGCTCCGTGCAAGGGTTCCGACCATGCCTCAACCAGGGAACGGACCGACATGAGCCGCGATATCGGGCCGTTCGATCTGGAGACCGTTCGTCTGATCATGGATTCGCGTGGTCGGGCGACACCAAAGCAGGTCAGTCCCGATTTCTACCGCGAACTCGATACCGAGTTCGACGGCTTTGCCGGCCACCTGTTGGTCTCGAAGCACGGATTCAGCGAGCCCTGGGGTGCCTGGGAGATGCACCCGAAAGGCGACGAGATCGTCTATCTCCTGTCGGGCGACGTCGATTTGGTGCTCTGGACCGGGGACGCTGAGCGCCCGATTCGCCTGCGCGAGCCGGGCTCTTACGTTCTCGTGCCGATGGGCACGTGGCACACGGCGCGCCCCCGGACACGGTCGGATATGCTCTTCATCACCTCGGGCGAGGGCACGCTTCACGCCGAGGCACCGGAGGCGGCCGCGGCCGGTTAGGCTAAGGCGCCTTGGCAGCCACCGCCTCGATCTCGACCAGCCATTCGGGGATCGCCAGCGCGGGCACGATGATCGCCGTGGAGGCCGGCCGCACACCGCCAAGCGCTTTCTTTCGCGCGGCCGCGTAAGCCGGGAAATTCTCCTCGCCGACGACATAGCCGGTGATCTTCACGATATCCTCGACGCCCATGCCGCCTTCGGCGAGCAGCGCCATGATGTTGGCCCAGACCTGATCCGCCTGAGCGGCGAAGCCCTCCGCCGTCGTGCCGTCGGGGCGCGCGCCCACCTGGCCCGCGGTGAACAGCAGGCGGGCCCCCGGCGGGATCTCCAGCGCCTGGCTGTATCCGCCGCCAAAGGCTTCGACAACGGTGGCCGGATTATGTCGCTTCAACATCGAGCCTCCTCCTGGTTCTCGTCCCTCACCCTCGATCGCCCGATCACTTTAGGGTTCGGGTCGGCGCCTGTCCATCGAGGGCGACGTGCCGGCGCGCCGAGAGTAAGGCGGATCAGGCGACGCAGCGAACAGTCTGGACCCTCGGAAACGACCTCGGCATGATGCCGCCATGGTGAACGCCGCCTGGTTCGACGCGGCGCGCCTGACCGGCGCCGATCCGCCGTCTTTCTCGCGGATCGAGGCAGGCGGCGAGGCGCCGCACTTCGTCCTCATCTGCGACCATGCGAGCAACGCGGTCCCGGCCCACATGGCACGGCTCGGCCTCGACCAGGCCGAACTCGACCGCCACATCGGATGGGACATCGGTGCGGCATCGGTGACCCAATCGCTCAGTGCGCGGCTCGACGCGCCCGCCTTCCTCGCCGGCTACTCGCGCCTGGTCGTCGACTGCAACCGCCCTCCGGGTTCGCCGACCGCGATGCCGGCGGTGAGCGACGGTACGGTGGTGCCGGCCAACCAGGCGATCTCGGCCGCGGAGGCGAAGGCGCGCACCGACGCGTTCTTTCGGCCCTACCACGAGGCCATCACCGCCTGCCTCGATCATGTGACCGGCGCCGGAACGGTGCCGATCCTGGTGGCGGTTCACAGCTTCACGCCGGTGTTCGACGGCGTTGCCCGGCCGTGGGAGGTGGGGCTCCTATGGGAGCATGACGGCCGGCTCGTGCGGCCGCTCAAGGACGCGCTTGCCTCACTCCGCCCCGGCCTCACCATCGGCGACAATGAGCCCTACGCAATCCGCGGCCCGTCGGACCATTCGATCCCGGTGCACGGCCAGGACCGCGGTCTGCCTCACATCGAGATCGAGCTGCGCCAAGACCTGATCGGCGACCGCGACGGGGCGGAGGCGTGGGCGGAGACCCTCGCCATCGCCCTCGAGCGGTTGCGGTCCGCGTTGGCGCCGCTCGCGATCGAGAATCACGTGCCGCGCGTCACCGGATAGGAAGCAGGCCCGAGCGCCGCCTTCGTGGAGGGCCGGGGCCGCTCGGGCCGGGGCGGCGCCCCGCCCGAGCGGGAGTCTTACTTGGGTTGCGGCACGATCCGCAGATAGGGCTTCGGAGCCTTCCAGCCGCCGGGGAAAGTCTGTTTGGCCTCCTCGTCGGAGACCGCCGGGACGATGATCACGTCCTCGCCTTGCTTCCAGTTGACCGGTGTCGCGACCTTGTGCTTCGCCGTAAGCTGGCAGGAATCGAGCACCCGGAGCACTTCGTCAAAGTTCCGGCCGGTGCTCATCGGATAGGTGAGCGACAGCTTGATTTTCTTGTCGGGACCGACCAGGAAGACGGTACGAACGGTGAGGTTGTCGACGGCGGTGCGCCCCTCGGACGCGGTGCCCGCGCCCGCGGGCAACATCTCGTAGAGCGTCGCGATCTTCAGCTCAGGGTCCCCGATCAGCGGGTAATTGACCGCGTGGCCCTGGGTTTCCTCGATGTCCTTGGACCATGCCTGGTGATCGCTGACACCATCCACGCTCAAGCCGATAACCTTGCAGTTGCGCTTGTCGAACTCCGATTTGAGCCCGGCCATATAGCCGAGTTCGGTCGTGCACACCGGCGTGAAATCCTTGGGATGCGAGAAGAGAATGGCCCAGCCGTCGCCGATCCAGTCATGGAAGTCGATCACGCCGGCGGTCGTCTCCGCCGTGAAGTTCGGAGCCTCATCGCCTATTCTCAGTGCCATGGCCTGATTTCCCCCTTTTCGATGTTCCGCGTGCCGGCCGATGCGCCGACCGGCATTCCGCAAATGAATGACTCGCGCGACCGACGCCCCCTCGCGGCAGCCGCCGTTGACCAACAATGTGGGGAGCGATGACCGGCAGGCAAGCGCCGTTTTTCCGACGGCCGCGCGGCCGTCTCCAGCGGAGACGACGGTGTGTGGCGGGACCGGCCTCAGAGCTGCGAGAGCATGTGCTCCGCGCTGCTCACGTCCATCTCCGCCGGATTCTCTTCCACGTTGAGGGCGCTGACCGTGCCGTCATCGATGATCATGGAGAACCGGGTCGTCCGTTCGCCTAGCCCGAAGCCGGTACCGTCGAGCGTCAGACCGGTCGCCCGCGCGAACTCGCCGTTCCCATCGGCCAGCATGTCGATGGCCTCGCCGACCGATTGCGCCTCGCCCCAGGCCTTCATCACGAACGCATCGTTGACCGAGACGCAGGCGATTTGATCCACGCCCTTCGCCTTGAGCGCGCCGGCCTGCGACAGGTAGCTCGGCACGTGCTTGGCCGAGCAGGTCGGGGTAAACGCGCCGGGGACCGCGAACAGAGCGGTCTTCTTGCCTTTGAAATAATCGTCGCTCGCAACATCCGTAAGCCCGTCGGCGGTCAACGCCTTGAAGCTGACCGAGGGCACCTTGTCGCCTGCGCTGATTGCCATTCTCTCCCTCTCCTCTCGGATCTTATCGATCGCCGGGCCACCCCCGGCGTCCGCGCAATATGCGAAGGCTGCGCCGAGAATGCAAACCTGTAACGCAGCGCCTTACCGCGCCGATGGCCGGCGCGGCTTTCCATGATGATATGGTTGTCACCCTATTCCCGCTTTGAGATGATTGGGTGAAGCAGGCAGATGGCCGCCGGGTCGAACGCGATGGATGATGAACGCGGTGACGGCGCTGGCCCCTATCTTGAGGGCCAACTCCTGGTCGCCATGCCGATGATGTCCGACCCGCGCTTCGTGCGGAGCGTGATCTATCTCTGCGAGCACTCGGATGACGGCGCGATCGGGCTGGTGGTCAACAAGACCTTCGAGTCACTCAGCTTTTCGGAGCTTCTGAAGCAGCTCAGCATCGAAGCCGAAAGCATCGACGAGCGAATTCAAGTGCATTTCGGCGGCCCGGTCGAGGCGGCGCGCGGCTTCGTCCTCCATTCCACCGATTACACCCACGAGGCCACGATGCAGGTCGATGAGAGTTTCGCGCTTACCACCACGATCGATGTGTTGAAGGCCATGGCCGAGGGCCGCGGACCGCGCCGGAGTCTGCTCGCCTTGGGCTATGCGGGCTGGGCGCCCGGCCAGCTCGACAGCGAGATCCAAAGCAATGGCTGGCTTACCGTGCCCGCCGACGAGGAGCTGGTCTTCGGTGATGACCAGTGCTGCAAATGGGAGCTCGCCATCCGCCGGCTCGGGATCGATCCGGGCAAGCTATCGGGCGTGGCCGGCCGCGCCTGAGGCATTGCGACCGATCTCGGAGGGCGCACGGTCGCGCGGCGACAAGGCGGCGTAAAGCAGATGGTCGCGCCACGCGCCATCGATCTTGAGATAGTCACGGGCATGGCCCTCGCAGCGAAAGCCGCATTTCTCCAATAGCTTCTCACTCGCCATGTTGTTCGGCATGCACGCCGCCTCCACGCGATGGAGACCGAGGCCCTCGAAGCAATGGTCGAGGACGCCGGCCAAGGCTTCGGTCATGTAGCCGTTGCGCACATAGGGCCGGCCGATCCAGTAGCCGACGCTGCACGATTGGGCCGCCCCTCGCTGCACATTGCTCAGCGTTACCGCTCCAAGCAGCGCATCGTCGGCCTTGCGCAGAATGAAGAACGCGTAGCCGATGTCGTCATTGCCGTCGCGGAGCTGGCGGCGGATGCGCCGGCGGAACGCGCCGCGGCTCAGCGCATCGCCCGGCCAGGTCGGCTCCCACGGCGTCAGGAAATCGCGCGACACCGCTCGCAGCTCCGCCCAGGCCCGCCAGTCGCGCATCTGCGGCGGCCGCAGATACAGCGATCGGGTGCTCAGCTCGGCCTCGCGCCGCGATTCCTGGGGGGAGCGGAGGATCGCCATTAGCCGGGCGTCCTGATCCGGAACAGGAACGTCCCGGCCCGTTCGCGCCAGCCGATCAACTCGAACGGCGTCGTTTCGCAGAAATGCCTGAAGTCGATGACCGAGGCCGGGTCGGTCGCCTGCACCGCCAATGTCGTGCCGGGCGCAAGACGCTTCAAGACCTTGCGCGCCTTGAGCACCGGGAGCGGGCAGGTCAGGCCGCGGACATCGAGCGTCTCGTCCGCATCCGGCTCGCCCGCCGGCCGGGTGGCGCCGTCAGGTGAAGCGGGCCGCGGTTGCGTCATAGCTCTCGAGCTTGCCGATCGGGCCGATCGCCGCAACCGTGGGCCGACATCCGCGCAGGATCCGGTTGGCGGTGCGGACGACCGCCTGGCAATCGATGGCATCGACCCGATCGATCATCTCCGCGATCGAGAGCGGGCGGCCAAACACCAATATGTGGCGGCCAAGCCGCTCACAGCGCGCCTGAGTGCTCTCGAGGGACATCAGAAGCCCCGCCTTGAGCTGGGCGCGGGCGCGGGAGACCTCCTCCTCGGTCACCGCCGCGCGCACCTTCAGTATCTCGTCCGCCATCACGGGGACCAGCTCGGCGATATCGGTTTCACCCGCGCCGGCATAGACGCCGAACACCCCGCCGTCGGTATAGCTCGATGCGAAGGTGAACACCGAATAAGCGAGCCCCCGGCGCTCCCGAACTTCCTGAAACAGGCGCGACGACATGCCGCCGCCGAGCAGCGTGGAAAGCACCTGAAGCGTGTAGAAATCGGGGTCGTCATAGGCGAGGCCGTCGAACCCCACGACCAGGTGCACCTGCTCCAGATCGCGCGAGCTGCGGTGATCGCCGCCGTGATAGACCGCCGCCGCGGGCTCTTGCGCCGCGCCCGCCGGAAGCGCCGTGAACGCCTCCTCGGCGCTCGCGACGAGGGCATCGTGATCGATCCGCCCGGAGCCGACGAGCACCATGCGGGGTGCGCTGTAGTGGGCCGCCATATAGGCGGCGAGGTCGTCCCGCGAATAGCCCGCGACCAGCTCGGCCGGTCCCAGAATGCTGCGGCCCATGGGCTGATCGGGATAGGCCGTCTCCTGGAAATAGTCGAACACGATATCGTCTGGCGTATCGCGGCACTGCGCGATTTCCTGAATCACCACCGCGCGCTCGCGGTCGAGCTCGGCGGGATCGAAGACCGAGCGCTGCATGATGTCGGCGAGGATGTCGAGCGCCAGCGGCACGTCGTCCTTCATCACCTTGGCGTAATAGGCGGTGTTTTCCCGCGAGGTATAGGCATTGAGATGGCCGCCGACCGCTTCGATTTCCTCGGCGATGTCCTGCGCGCTGCGCCGTTCGGTGCCCTTGAAGGCCATGTGTTCGAGCAGATGCGACACACCGTTGGTCTCGGCCGTCTCGCAGCGTGCGCCGACATCGACCCAAAGCCCGAGAGACGCCGTCTCGAGATGGTCCATCGGGTCACTCGCCACGCGCAGGCCGTTCGCGAGAGTCGCCACTCTCATGCCACATCCTCCCGCGCGCCGGCGCCCGCGCGGTCGCGAACGAAGCGTTTCAACCGCACCACATCATTCGGCAGCTCGGTCAGCCGCTCGGGCCTGCGCATCAGGTCACCGAGGCGCGGCGGCAGGGCCGGCCGGATACCGATCGCCCGCTCGACGGCCGCGGGGAACTTCGCGGCGTGCGCCGTCGCGAGACTGATCACCGGAGCGCCCGCCGAGCCATGGACTCGGGCGGCATGGACCCCGGCCGCCGAGTGCGGATCGATCATCCGCCCGCAGGAGCGCCACACATCAGCGATGGTCTCGAGGCATGCTTGATCGTCGGCGCTCTCGCCGGCGAAGAACGCCCGCGCCTCGGCGAGGCGGGTTTCGTCGACCGAGAATTCGCCGTCTGCGGCCAACCGCTCCATGAGAGCCCGGACGGCAGCACCGTCCCGCCCGCAGAGATCGGCAAGAAAGCGCTCGAAATTGCTCGCGACCTGAATGTCCATGCTCGGACTCAAGGTCCGCTGGACGGCGCCCTTGCGGTAACGCCCGGTTTCGAGGAAGCGGGCAAGACCGTCGTTTCGATTGGTCGCGACCACCAGCCGCTTGACCGGCAGACCCATCCGGCGCGCGGCGTAGCCCGCATACACATTGCCGAAATTCCCGGTCGGAACGACGAAGGAGACCGCCTGCGCCGGCGCGCCGAGGGCGAGCGCTGCGTAGACGTAGTAGGCGGTCTGCGCCGCGACCCGCGCCCAATTGATCGAGTTGACCGCCGCGAGCCCGATCTCGTCGCGGAAGGCGAGGTCGCCGAACAGCGCTTTGACCAGGGCCTGGCAGTCGTCGAAGGTGCCGGCGATGGCGACATTGTGGACGTTCGGAGCATCGACCGTCGTCATCTGGCGACGCTGGATCTCGGAGACCCGGCCCGCGGGGTGGAGAATCACGACGGAGATATTGGCGCGGCCCCGAAACGCCTCGATGGCCGCCGAGCCGGTATCGCCCGAGGTCGCAGCCACGATGGTGGCGGTGCGCGCGCGCTTCGAGAGCGTCGCGTCGACCATGCGCGCGAGCATCTGAAGCGCGAAATCCTTGAACGCGAGAGTGGGGCCGTGAAACAGCTCGAGCAGCCAGTGGTTCGGGCCGAGCTGAACCAGCGGAGCGGTGGCGGGATGGTCGAAATCGGCATAGCTCTCGGCCGCGATCGCCGCCAGCGCGGCACGAGAGAAAGCCCGGCCGGTGAAGCGCGCCATCAGAGCGGCGGCGACTTCGGGGTAGGGACGGCCGCGAAGGGCGCTGAGGGCATCGGCGTCGAGGGCCGGCCATCGCTCGGGCAGGTAGAGGCCGCCGTCCCGGGCGAGACCCTGGAGCAGCGCCCGCTCGAACGAGACCGCCCGGCCATCGGTCTGACGCGTGCTGATATAGCGCAAGCCGCGCTCCCCGTCCTCTTCGGCTCCCTCCCGACGCGCGGCCAGACTACACGCCGCCCCCTTCAGCCGGCAAGGAATCAGCCGAGATAACGCCGCCGGAGGTGGTCCTTGAAGACCGCCGTCCCGAGCGGCTTGCCGGTCGCCCGCTCGAGGAGCGCCGCGCCGGCGTAGCGGCTGCCGAGGCCATGAACATGGGTGCGCAGCCAGAGGAGGAGGGGGGTGAAATCCCCGCGCTCGATCGCGGACCACAGATCCGGCTGATCCCGGACCGCCGCATCGAAGAGTTGAGCCGCCATCAGCGCGCCGAGCGTATAGCTCGGGAAGTAACCGAGCTCGCCCACCGACCAATGGATGTCCTGCAGGCACCCTTCGGCGTGATTGCGCGGCCGCAGGCCGAGCAAGGCCTCCAGCGCGTCGGCCCAGGCACCGGGGATGTCGCCGACGGCGAGGTCGTCCGCGATCAAGGCGTTCTCGAGCCGGTAGCGGAGCATGATGTGGACGGGATAGGTCACCTCGTCGGCGTCGACCCTGATGTAACCGGGTTCGACATGAATCGCCCGCCGATGGAGCGCCTCCGCATCGACCGCGGCGTCCGCCGCCTCGCCCAGACAGTCGCGCAGCAGCGGCGCGAGAAACCTCATGAAGGACAGGCTGCGGCAAGCCTGCATCTCGATCAGCAGCGACTGGCTCTCGTGGAGCGCCATGCCGCGGGCCTCGCCCACCGGCAGGAGCCGCCATTCCTCCGGCAGCCCCGCTTCGTAGAGCGCATGGCCGGTCTCGTGCAGGACTGCCATCAAGCCCGACAAGACGTCGGCCTCGTCATAGCGCGTCGTGATGCGGATATCCCCGCTCACGCCGCCGCAGAAGGGATGGAGGCTGACGTCGAGGCGCCCATGGTCGAAATCGAAGCCGAGCGCCGCCATCAATTGGGTGGCCAGCGCCCGCTGGGCCGGCTCGGCAACGCGCCCCGGTGCTGCGGGCGGTGCGCCGTTACGGGCCTGCTTGTCGCGAACCCGGTCGAGGAAATCGGGGAGGAAGCCCGCGAGATCATCGAACAACGGATCGATGATCGAGCACCGCAACCCGGGGTCGTAGGAATCGACCAAGCCGTCATAGGGCGCGCAGTCGAGCGGCCCGGCAAGCGCCGCCGCCTTGTCGCGGACCAGGCCGAGCAACGGCGCGAAGGCGCTCGCAAAGGCCGGGAAGTCGCTTGCCGGCCGTGCGCTGCGCCAAACCATCTCGCAGCGGGATGAGGCCTCGCTCAGCGCCGTGACCAGGTCGGCGGGCAGCGCCGTCGCGTGGCGCCAGCGCCGGCGCATCTCGGCGAGATTGGCCCGCTGCCAGTCATCGAGGCTGCCGCCGCCCGCCTCGCCTTCGTCCAACAGGTCGGCGAGCCGCTCATCGGTCAGGGCCTCGTGACGAAGCAGGTCGAGCTCGGCGAGCTGGGCCGCGCGCGCCGCCGCACCGCCTGACGGCATCATCGTCGCCCAGTCCCAATGCAGCATTGCGGCCGCCCCGGCCAAATTGCCGAGGCGCCTGAATCGCGCTTCGAGCTCACGATAGGCGTTCAGGTCTCGGTCTCCTCGGGGCTGCGGCCGCGCCGCATGTAAAGGACGTAAATGACCGCCAAGCTGACCGCAAGCGCATACCAGATCACGATATATTGGAGGTGCTCGCTGCGCACCTCGACCTTGGTCTGTCCGCCGACCGGCAGGCCGCCCGGGTTGGGCGCGGGCCCGGCGTCGATCAGGACCCTCGGTGTCGGGATGCCCGCTTTTGCCGCCAGCGATTCCGGATCGGTCCAGAACCAGAGATTGTCCTCAGGCGTGTTGTCTGGCGTGAACCAGCCGGCGCGCCCGCTGGGCACGACGATCCCTTCGAGGCGGACCGGGCCCTCGATCTGGCCCTCCTTCCGCGTCTCCGGCTCCTTGTTGGCCAGCGGTATCCAACCGCGATTGATCAGGACGACCGCACCGTCGGTGCGCTCGAACGGTGTGACCACCTGATAGCCGACCCGGCGGTCATAGGTGCGTGCCGCGAGAAACATCTCGCCCTCGTGGCGGAAGCGGCCGTCGAGCCAGACCCGCCGGAACTCGAACGACGCAGGATCGTCGAGCGCAGCCGGGAGCATGACAGCCTCCGCCTGGTGGCGGGCGCGGCGCTCCTCGTTGAGCTCGGTCTTCCACATCAAGCGGTGAACCTGCCAGGAGCCGAGCGCGAGCAGGATCAACACGCCCGGGATCGCGAACTGGGTCGCGCGGCGACGGGCGCGTTCACTCCTCGCCGAAGCCGGCCGCTTTGTGTCTGTATTGGAGTGCAATCAGGATCGCCTTGGCGGGCCGCAGCAAAACCAGGCTGCCGATGATGATCGACGGCGCCCACAATACCACGTGCAGCCAGTAGGGCGGCTCATGGGCAAGCTCGAGCCAGAGCGCGAGGGCGACGACGATCGCCCCGACGATGAACATGACGAAGACCGCCGGCCCGTCGCCGCTGTCGTGCTTCCTGAACTCGAGCGCGCATGAATCGCACTGCTCGGCGACCCGCAGATAGCCGGCGAACAGCCGGCCGCGTCCGCAGCGGGGGCAGCGTGAGAGGAAGCCGGCCTTCAGGACCGAGACCGGTGGGTAATAGCCCTCCGCCATGCCCTCTCAGTCAACCCGAGCCCCACCAATAGACCCAGATGAACAGGAACAGCCAGACCACGTCGACGAAGTGCCAGTACCAGGCCGCGGCCTCGAAACCGATATGCTGATCCGGTTTGAACTGCCGCTTAAGGGCACGGTAGAGGCAGACCGAGAGGAAGATGGCGCCCACTGTGACATGGAAGCCGTGGAAGCCCGTCGCCATGAAGAAGGTCGACGGATAGATCCCCTCGCGGAAGCCGAACGCGGCATGGGTGTACTCGTACGCTTGGACGCAGAGGAAGGCGATACCGAGAAAGACGGTCAGCGCCAGGCCAAAGACCAAGTGCTGATGGTTGCCGTGGCGCAGCCCGTGATGCGCCCAGGTCACCGTCGCACCGGAGGTCAGCAGAAGCAGCGTGTTGATGAAGGGAAGACGCCAGGCGGGGATGATCTCGACGCCGGGCGGTGGCCAGACATTGCCAATGGCATCGGTCGGCATGATCGAGGCGTTGAAGAACGCCCAGAAGAATGCCGCGAAGAACATCACCTCGGAGGCGATGAACAGGATCATGCCGAAGCGGATGCCCCGCTGCACCACCTGGGTGTGCTCGCCCTCGACGAGCGCCTCGCGGATCACGTCGCGCCACCAGAAATACATGGTCAGGACGACGATGACCCCGCCGATCGTCATCAACCAGATTTGCCCGGTATGCATGAAGATAACGACACCGCCGAGCCCTAATCCGGCGCCGCCGAGGGCTCCGATCACGGGCCACGGGCTCGGCCGTACCATGTGATAGTCGTGGTTCGCGGTGCCGTGTGCGCTATCCGCCATGCTCACTCTCGCTCCGTCATCAGACCGGGGCTCGTCGCGTCAAGGGCCTAACCACCGGCCTCGCCGTTCGCGCGGGGCGTCAACGCGGCGGCTTCGGTCGCGTCTTCTCCGCGCCCGAAGAAGGTATAGGACAGGGTGATCGTGCTCACGTCATCGAGCCGGCGATCCTCCACGATCTCGGGATCGACGAAGAACGAAACCGGAAGCTCGGCACGTTCTCCCGGCGCGAGCGCCTGCTCCTCGAAACAGAAGCACTCGATCTTGTTGAAGTAGGCGCCTGCTTTCACCGGCGTGACGTTGAAGGTCGAGCTGCCGATGAGGGCGCGGTCGGATCGGTTCTCGGCGCTGTAGAACGCCATGGCCATCTCGCCGACCCGCACGGTCATCGCGCGTTGCTCCGGCTTGAAGCGCCACGGCAGGTCGCGCGCAATGTCCGCATTGAAGCGCACGGTGATGACCCGCTCGCCGATCTCCGCAGGCGCCGCATCCGCAACCTGGGTCGTGCCGCCGAAGCCGGTAGCCTGGCAAAACAGCCGATAGAGCGGAACCGCGCCGAAGGCGAGGCCCACCATGCCGCAGACCACGCTGCCGAGGATGAGCGCGGTCGCGACGCGGCGTCTTCTGCCGGGCGCCATCTCACTCGCCCCCCATCCTGACGATCGTGATCAGGTAGAACAGGATCGCGAGGGCAAACAGCGCGCCGCCCACGGCGAAGTTTCGGACCTTGCGCCGCCGCTCGGTTTCCCGATCTCTCACCACGTCCCTCATGGCAAAACCGGTATGCGCCACGCCTGGTCGACGACCAGGAACGCAAACAGGACGAACAGATAGAGGATCGAGAAGCCGAACAAGCGTCGCGCGGCCGCGGCGCTCCGGTCGACCAGGACACGGAGGGCGCCCGCCGCCAGCAGGAGACCGAGCAGGAGGGCGCCGATGCCGTAGATCACGCCGGAGGCGCCGGTGGCGCACGGGGCCAGGCTCACCGGCAGGAGGAGCAGTGAATAGGCCACGATCTGGCGGCGCGTCGCGCGATCCCCGGCGACCACCGGCAACATCGGCACGCCGGCGCGGGCGTAGTCGTCGGTGCGGACCAGCGCCAGCGCCCAGAAATGCGGCGGCGTCCAGAGGAAGATGATCGCGAACAGCGCGGCCGCGCTGAGGCTGATCTCACCGGTCGCCGCAGCCCAGCCGATCATCGGCGGAAATGCGCCCGCGGCGCCGCCGATCACGATGTTCTGCGGCGTGCGCCGCTTCAGCCACATCGTGTAGATCACGACATAGAAGAAAATCGTGAAGGCGAGCAGACCGGCCGCGAGCCAGTTGACCGCGAGCCCCATCAGCGCCGCCGAGCCCGCCGACATCACGATGCCGAAGCCGAGCGCAGCACTGGGCTCGACGCGTCCGGCCGGGATCGGCCGGTGACGGGTCCGCGCCATCACGGCGTCGATGTCCCGGTCATACCACATGTTGATGACCGCCGCCCCGCCTGCGCCGACCGCGATGCAGAGCACGGCGACCAGCGCGATCAAGGGGTGGATCGCGCCCGGCGCGACGACGAGGCCGACCGCGCCGGTGAACACGACGAGCGACATCACCCGCGGCTTGAGCAGCGCCACGGCATCGCGGAGCGCGACGGGCTCCGCGCGCTCCGCAACAAAAGCCGCGTTTGCAACGGGCTTGGTCATCGTGCCGCCCCGCCCTCGCTCGCCTAGCGGACCCGCGGCAGTTCCTCGTGGGTATGGAACGGCGCCGGCGACGGCACGGTCCATTCGAGAGTGCGCGCCCCCTCGCCCCACGGATTGTCGGCGCACTTCTTGCCCAGGAACAACGTGTAAAGGAGGATGTAGATGAACAACACCAGGCCCGCCGCCGAAATATAGGAGCCGATCGATGAGATCATGTTCCAGCCGGCGAAGGCGTCCGGATAGTCCGGGATGCGGCGCGGCATGCCCGAGACGCCGGAGAAGTGCATCGGGAAGAAGGTCAGGTTCACGCCGATGAAGGTGATCCAGAAGTGCAGCTTGCCGAGGACTTCCGGATATTGTCGGCCGCACATCTTGCCGATCCAGTAGTAGAACCCGCCAAAGGCCATGAACACGGCGCCCAGCGACAGCACGTAGTGGAAGTGCCCGACCACGTAGTAGGTGTCATGGAGCGCGTTATCCAGGCCGGCATTGGCGAGCACGACACCGGTCACCCCGCCCACGGTGAACAGGAAGATGAAGCCGAAGGCCCAGAGCATGGGCGTCTTGAAGTCGATCGAGCCGCCCCACATGGTGGCGATCCAACTGAAGATCTTGATGCCGGTCGGCACCGCGATGACCATCGTCGCCCCGATGAAGTAGGCCCGGGTATCGACGTCCATGCCCACCGTGAACATGTGGTGCGCCCACACGACGAAGCCGATGAAGCCGATGGCGACCATCGCATAGGCCATCCCGAGATAGCCGAAGACCGGCTTCTTCGAGAAGGTCGAGACGATATGGCTCACGATCCCGAAGGCCGGCAGAATCAGAATGTAGACCTCCGGATGCCCGAAGAACCAGAACAGGTGCTGATAGAGGATCGGGTCGCCGCCGCCGGCCGCATCGAAGAATGCGGTGCCGAAATTACGGTCCGTGAGCAGCATCGTGATCGCGCCGGCCAGCACGGGCAGCGACAGCAGCAGCAGGAACGCGGTCACGAGCACCGACCAGACGAACAGCGGCAGCTTGTGCATGGTCATGCCCGGCGCACGCATATTGAGAATGGTGGTGATGAAATTGATGGCGCCGAGGATCGACGATGCGCCCGCCAGATGGAGCGCGAAGATGCCCAGATCCATCGCCGGGCCGGCGTGGCCCGAGGTGGAGAGCGGCGCATAGACCGTCCACCCGGCCCCGATCCCCGGCCCCGGCCCGCCATCGAGGAACATCGAGGTGACCAGTAGCCCGCCCGACGGCACCAGCAGCCAGAAGCTGATATTGTTCATCCGTGGAAACGCCATGTCGGGCGCGCCGATCATCAACGGCACGAACCAGTTGCCGAACCCGCCGATGAACGCGGGCATGATCATGAAGAACACCATGATCAGCCCATGGCCGGTCAGGAAGACGTTGAAGGTGTGCGAATCGGCGAAGATCTGCATGCCGGGCTCGGCCAGTTCGATCCGCATGAAGATCGAGAGCACCGCGCCGATGATGCCGAACACCACCGCATAGGTGATGTACATCGTGCCGATGTCTTTGTGGTTGGTGGAGTAGAGCCACCGCGTGATGCCCCGCGGCATGTGATCATGCGGGGCGTGGGCGTGGGCGTGATCCGCCATGGCCTCTCTCCTCCCTCAGCGCGCCGCCGGCGCGTCGCCGGCGAGTGCCGCAACCGCCGACAGGGGCTCCTCGGCGGACGCGAATTCCTCTTTCGCCGTATCCACCCAGGCGTCAAAGGCCTCCTGCGAGACGGCTTCGATCTTGATCGGCATGAAGCCGTGCAGCGTGCCGCAGAGCTCCGAACATTGACCGTAATAGGTGCCCTCCCGGTTGATCTGGAACCAGGTTTCGTTGACCCGGCCGGGCACGGAATCGAGCTTGACACCGAGCGCGGGTACCGCCCAGGAGTGGATCACGTCGTCGGCCGTGGTCAGGAGCCTGATCGTGGCGCCCGCCGGCAGAACGACCGGGGTGTCGGTCTCCAACAGCCGAAGCTGCCCCTCCTCGAGCTCGTCTTCGTCGAGCATCACCGCGTCGAAGGTGAAGTCGCCGTGATCCGGATACTCGTACGACCAGTACCATTGGTGACCGATCGCCTTGAGCGTCATGTCGGCATCCTCGACGCGGTCGGTAAAGTAGAGCAGCCGGAACGAGGGGACGACGATGATCAGAAGAATGATCACCGGCACGATGGTCCAAGCCACCTCAAGCAGGGTGTTGTGGGTCGTCTTGCTGGGCGTCGGGTTGCGCTTGGCATTGTAGCGGATCACGATCCACGCCATCAGGCCGAACACGAAGGCCGTGATCAGCACGATGATGATCGTCACCATGACGTTGAAATCGACGATTCGCTCCATGGAGGGCGACAGCGCGGTCTGGAAATCGACCTCCCAATCGCTGGGCGCCTGCGCCAGCGCCGATCCGGCAGCGCCGAGGAAGCCGGCGACGCCGGCCACCAATGCGCCCAATTTCGTGAGATGCCTCACTCCGGATCCTCCACGCGCTCATCGGAAATCGTTCGGCCGGCCGCCGCCGTGCCCATGCCCGAACTATAGGCGGATCAAGCCCCTCGCGCGAGACGCTCCAGCGCGCCCACCGGCACGTGGCTCGCCGCACGCGAGACGGGGCAGGGTCCTAGCATGCACCCCGTTGTTTTTGAAGCCCCTCGTTGACCGTGCCCGACGGAATCGCGGATCCTTAGCGCGCCGATGCGTAGCGATTTGCCGCGCGCGGCACCATATGCTCCGTTAGCGGCGGCGCGAACCGACCGCGGGAGGACCCGATGAGCCATCAGACGATCACGGACGAGCTCTTTTTCGATCGCGCCGGCCTCGACCGGCCGCGCACCGAAGGGCTTGTGGGTGACGCCCTGCGGGGCACCGACGACGGCGAGCTGTTCCTCGAATACCGCCAGAGCGAGAGCTTCTCGCTCGACGACGGCCGCCTCAAGAGCGCGACCTTCGACACCAGCCAGGGGTTCGGCCTCCGTGCCGTGATCGGCGAGAGGAGCGCCTACGCCCATGCCAGCGAACTCAGCGAGGACGCGCTGAAGAGGGCCGGCGAGACCGTCCGCGCGGTTCGGCGGGGTCACGGTGGAACCCGGGCCGAGGGGCCGTCGAAGACCGACCGATCACTCTACGCCAGCGACAATCCGCTCGATGCGACGCCCTTCGAGGCCAAGGTCTCGGTGCTGACGGAGATCGATGCCTATGCGAGAGCGAAAGATCCGCGGGTGCGCCAGGTGATGGCGTCTCTGCTCGGCGCGTGGCAGGCGGTGCAGATCGTCCGCGCCGACGGCAGCCGCGCCTTCGACGTGCGCCCGCTCGTGCGCCTCAACGTCGCGGTCATGGTCGGCGAGGGTACGCGCCAGGAGACCGGCTCCCACGGGGTCGGCGGGCGGGTCGCCTATGCCGAGTTCCTGGCGCCCGCGCGCTGGCAGGCGCAGGTCGACGAGGCGCTCCGCCAGGCGTTGATCAATCTCGACTCGGTCGCCGCACCCGCCGGCGAGATGCCGGTTGTACTCGGCCCGGGCTGGCCCGGCATCCTGCTCCATGAGGCGATCGGCCACGGCCTGGAGGGCGATTTCAACCGCAAGAAGACCAGCGCGTTCTCCGGCCTGCTCGGCGAGCGGGTCGCGGCGCCGGGCGTCACCGTGGTCGACGACGGGACCATCGAGCGGCGGCGCGGCTCGCTCACGGTCGACGACGAGGGAACGCCGACCGACCGCACGGTGCTGATCGAGGACGGCATCCTCCGCGGCTATCTTCAGGACCGCATGAACGCGCGCCTGATGGGCATGGAGCCGACCGGCAACGGACGGCGCGAGAGCTTTGCCCACGTGCCCATGCCGCGCATGACCAATACCTTCATGCTGGACGGCGACAGCGAGCCGGAAGAGATCATGCGCCGGGTCAAGAGGGGCATCTACGCCAAGAATTTCGGCGGCGGCCAAGTCGACATTACCTCCGGCAAGTTCGTGTTTTCGGCCGCCGAGGCCTATCTGATCGAGGACGGCAAGACGACCGCGCCGCTCAAGGGCGCGAGTCTGATCGGCAACGGCCCGGACGTGCTCACCAGGGTCGCGGCGATCGGCAATGACTTCGCCCTCGATCCCGGGATCGGCACCTGCAGCAAGAACGGCCAGGGCGTGCCGGTCGGCGTCGGCCTGCCCACGCTGCTCGTCGATCCGATCATCGTCGGCGGCACCGAAGCCTGACCGATCACCGGCGCACGCGCTTCCCCAGCGCTTGCATGATCCGGCCGTTCAGGCTCGACGAACCCGGCGCTGCCGCGTTGCTCGGCAACGTCATTGACTCATTTTTCAGGCGCGGCAATAATCCGGCCGCCGTTCAAGACGCGCGGCGGGGTGCCCGCTGCGCGCTCTTTTCTCTATGAGGAGGCTTGAATTTGGCTCGCATCGCCGGCGTCAACATCCCGACCAACAAGCGGGTCGAGATCGCGCTCACATATATCCACGGAATCGGGCGCACCAAGGCCAGGCAAATCCGCGAGACGGTCGGGCTGCCGCGCGAAAAGCGCGTAAACCAGCTCAGCGACGCCGAAGTCATCCGCATCCGCGAAGTGATCGACCAGGACCATATGGTCGAGGGCGACCTGCGCCGCGAGGTTGCGATGAACATCAAGCGGCTGATGGATCTGGGGACCTATCGGGGTCTCAGGCATCGCCGTGGCCTGCCGGTGCGCGGTCAGCGGACCCATACCAACGCACGCACCCGCAAGGGGCCCGCCCGCCCGATCGCGGGCAGGAAGAAGTAGAGGTCGTCGACGATGGCGAAGCCGACACGGACCAAGCGTCGCGAGCGGAAGAACATCTCCTCGGGGATCGCGCATGTCAGCGCCACGTTCAACAGCACGATGATTACCATCACCGACGTACAGGGCAACGCGATCGCCTGGTCGTCGGCCGGAAGCATGGGCTTTCGCGGCTCGCGCAAATCGACGCCCTACGCGGCCCAGATGGCGGCCGAGGAAGCCGGCCGCAAGGCAGCCGAGCACGGCGTCAAGTCTCTCGAGGTCGAGGTCAAGGGCCCCGGGTCCGGGCGCGAATCGGCGCTGCGCGCGCTCCAGAGCGCGGGTTTCGTCATCACGGCGATCCGCGACGTCACGCCGATCCCGCACAATGGATGCCGGCCGCCGAAGCGACGGCGCGTCTAACGATCGTCTCCCGTCGCGCGGCGGCATCCCGCCGCGCTCATGACCGAGCGAACAACCCAATCACACGGGGTGGTCAGCGTTATGCAGAAGAATTGGCAGGAACTCATCAAGCCGTTGAAACTTGAGGTGACGCCCGAGGGGGACGGCACCCGCCATGCCCGCATCGTCGCCGAGCCGCTCGAGCGCGGCTTCGGCTTGACTCTCGGCAACGCGCTCAGGCGCATCCTGTTGTCGTCCTTGCAGGGGGCGGCGGTCACGTCGATCCAGATCAACGGCGTGCTGCACGAATTCTCCTCGCTCCAAGGGGTGCGCGAGGACATCACCGACATCGTGCTCAACATCAAGCTGCTCGCGCTCCGTATGCACGGCGAAGGGCCGAAACGAATGACCCTGACCGCCTCCGGCCCGGGCGAAGTGACGGCGGCACAGATCGAGGCCGGCCACGGCATCGAGATCATCGATCCGAGCGTCGTCATCTGCACGCTCGACGAGAAAGCCGCGGTCAATATGGAGTTTACGGTCCAGACCGGCAAAGGCTACGTCGCCGCCTCGCAGAACCGGCCCGAGGATGCGCCGATCGGCCTCGTCCCGGTCGATGCGCTCTATAGTCCGGTCAGGAAAGTCGCCTACAAGGTCGAGAACACCCGCGTCGGCCAGGTGACCGACTTTGACAAGCTCACCATGCGGATCGAGACCGATGGGACCGTGGCACCTGAGGATGCCGTCGCGCTCGCTGCACGCATCCTCCAGGACCAGCTTCAGCTCTTCATCAATTTCGAAGAGCCGCGCGAGCTGCCGAGCCGCGAGGAAGCAGTCGAGCCCGAGTTCAACCCGAATCTGCTGCGCAAGGTCGATGAGCTGGAGCTGTCGGTCCGTTCGGCCAACTGCCTCAAGAACGACAACATCATCTATATCGGCGACCTCGTTCAACACTCCGAAGCCGAGATGCTGCGGACGCCCAATTTTGGGCGCAAATCGCTCAACGAAATCAAGGAAGTGCTCGCCGGGATGGGACTCCATCTCGGCATGGAAATCATCGACTGGCCGCCCGAGAACATCGAGGAGCTGGCCAAGAGGCTCGACGAGCCCTACTAGCCGACGGGCCGGCTTCGAGGGCCTGCGGAGGAGAGAGGTCATGCGTCATCGCCACAGCGGACGCAAGCTGAACCGGACGTCGAGCCATCGCCGAGCGATGTTCCGCAACATGGCGGCCTCGCTGCTCAAGCACGAGCAGATCGAGACCACGCTTCCCAAGGCCAAGGCCTTGCGCGGCGTCGTCGAGCGGATGATCACGCTCGGCAAGCGCGGCGACCTTCACGCCCGCAGGCAGGCGCTCGGCTATCTCAGCGATGAAACGGTGGTGCGCAAGCTGTTCGACACGCTCGGCCCCCGCTATGCCGAGCGCCCGGGCGGCTATACCCGCGTGCTGAAGGCCGGCTTCCGTTACGGCGATTCGGCACCGATGGCGGTCATCGAGCTGGTCGAGCGGGACGAGGACGAAAAGGGCAAGGATTCGGGTCCGGTTCCGAGCGACGACGACGCCGACGAGGCCGAAGAGACCGAGGCGGCGTAGCCGACCGCTTCGGACCCCCGCTCAGTTCGGAAACGCCTGCTTCAGCTCGGCGACCTGATGGTCCGTGAGCAGCCGCACCGGCGCGCCGCGCAGCAGCAGGTGCAGCTTCGCCGTCTCTTCCAGCTCCTCCGCGGCATAGACCGCCGCGTCGAGCGCTTTGCCGGCCACCACGGGGCCGTGATTGGCGAGCAGCACGGCGTGATGGGCGCGCGCGAAGCCGCGCACCGCCTCCGCGAGGGCGTGATCGCCGGGCCGGTAATAGGGAACCAGCGGCAGCCGGCCGACCCGCATCACGTAATAGGCGGTGATCGGCGGCAACACATCCTCGGGATCGACATCCGCGAGACAGGAGACCGCGACCGAGTGGGTGCTGTGCAGGTGCACGATGGCGCGCGCATCCGGTCGCGCCTGGTACATCGCACGATGGAGGAACGCCTCCTTCGAGGGCGGGTCGCCGGAGAGCGCGGCGCCGTCTGGCCCGAGCTTCGCGATCTGCCCGGGGTCGAGCCGGCCGAGGCAGGAATTGGTCGGCGTGACAAGAAGCCCGTCGTCGAGCATCACGCTGATATTGCCCGAGGCGCCACAGCCATAGCCGCGCGCAAACAGGGATTCGCCATGGCGCGCGATCCGCTCGCGCAGCGCCGTCTCGCTCACCCGAGAACCGCGAAAGACTTGGTGAAGAAGTCGGGTCCGCCGAAATTGCCGGACTTGAGCGCGAGGTGGAGCCGGGGCGTGCCGACGCTCATCGTCCACGGCACACCCGGGTCGATCTCGCGCCCGATGCGGAGAGCCTCGATGCCGAGAGCGCCGACCACGGCGCCCGCGGTCTCGCCGCCGGCCACGATCAGGCGCCCGACGCCGGCATCGACCAGGCCTGCGGCGACGCGCGCCAGGCAGCGCTCGATCAGGGCGCCGGCTTTTTCAACGCCAAGCTGCTTTTGAATTCGCTTGACCCGCCGCGGCTCCGCGCTGGCGTAGATCAACACCGGCCCGTCGGCGAGAAGCGGTTTTGCCCAGGCGAGCGCCCGGGCAGCGACGTTTTTGCGGGCGGCGAGGGCCTCAGCATCGACGAAGAACGCCGGACACCGCGCGCGCATGCGCTCGATTTGCCCGAGGGTGGCCTCCGAACAGCTCCCGGCGATCACCGCCGCGTGGCCCGAAGCGGCGGGCAGGGCGGCCGCTTGCGTGGTCGCCGCGAGCAACCCGCCCTTCCGGTAATTGGCCGGCAGCCCCATCGCGACGCCGGAGCCGCCGGTGATCAAGGGCAGCGCGGCACAGGCCGCGCCGATCGCGGTCAGGTCCTTGTCGGCGATGGCGTCGACGATCACATGGCGCGTGCCCGCATCGCGCAGCGCATCGAGCGCGCGGCGGATCGCCGCGGCCCCCTTGCGCACGGTCTCGTGCCCGACCAGCCCGACGTCATGCGGCGTCTGGGCGCCGAGCACCTTGACGAGATCGGAATCCCGCATCGGCGTGAGCGGGTGGTTACGCATGCCGGATTTCTCGAGCAGCACGTCGCCGACGAACAAGTGGCCCTTGTAGACGGTCCGTCCGTTGGTCGGGAAGGCCGGGCAGGCGATGGTCACATCGCCGTCGAGATCGTCGAGCAGCGCGTCGGCGACCGGCCCGATATTGCCGCGACTCGTCGAATCGAAGGTCGAGCAGTATTTGAAGAAGATCTGCCGCGCGCCACAGCGCCTGAGCCAGTCGAGCGCCGCCCGGGAATCGCGCACCGCTCTTGCCGGCGCGATCGTGCGTGACTTGAGCGCGACCACCACGGCGTCGGCATCGGGGGCGGCGGTCTTCACGCGCGGAACGTCGATCACCTGGACGGTGCGCATGCCTTGCGCGACCAGGGTGTTGCAGAGGTCGGTCGCGCCCGTGAGGTCGTCGGCGAGCGCGCCGAGCAGGAGGCCTGCGGAGCCGCGCCCCGCGCCGCGCGGCGCCATCCTCAGGCGAATGCCTGGATGCCGGTTTGGGCCCGGCCCAGGATCAACGCATGGACGTCGTGCGTGCCTTCATAGGTGTTGACCGCTTCGAGATTCATGACGTGGCGGATCACGTGATACTCGTCGCTGATCCCGTTGCCGCCATGCATGTCGCGGGCCATGCGGGCGATCTCGATCGCCTTGCCGCATGAGTTGCGCTTGATCAGCGAGATCATCTCGGGCATCGCGCGCCCCTCATCGAAGAGCCGGCCGACGCGGATGCTGGCTTGCAGGCCGATCGCAATCTCGGTCTGCATATCGGCGAGCTTCTTCTGGATGAGCTGGTTGGCCGCGAGCGGCTTGCCGAACTGCTTGCGCTCGAGCGTGTAGTCACGGGCGGCGCGCCAGCAGAACTCCGCGGCGCCGAGCGCCCCCCAGGCGATGCCGAAGCGCGCCCGGTTGAGGCACCGGAACGGGCCCGAGAGCCCGCTCGCACCGGGAAGCTCGTTTTCCGCCGGCACGAACACCTCGTCCATCTGAATCATCCCGGTCACCGAGGCGCGCAGTGAGAATTTGCCCGCGATCTTGGGCGCGGCGAGGCCCTTCATCCCCCTTTCGAGCAGGTAGCCGCGGATCGTGCCCTGGTCGTTTTTTGCCCACACCACGAAGACATCGGCGATCGGAGAATTGGTAATCCAATTCTTCGCGCCGGAAACCAGAAAGCCGCCATCGACCGACCGCGCCCGGGTCACCATGCCGCCCGGGTCGGACCCGAAGTCGGGCTCGGTCAGGCCGAAGCAACCGATCGCCTCGCCGGTCGCGAGGCGGGGCAGCCAGCTCTTCTTCTGCGCCTCGGTGCCGTAAGCCTCGATCGGATACATCACGAGGCTCGACTGGACGCTCATCGCCGAGCGATAGCCGGAATCGACCGCCTCCACCTCCCGCGCGGCGAGGCCATAAGAGACATAGTTGACACCGGCGCAGCCATAGCCCTGGATGGTCGAGCCCAACAGGCCGAGCGCGCCCATTTCGTTCATGATCTCGCGGTCGAAGCGCTCGTGCCGATTCGCCTCGAGAATGCGCGGCATCAGCTTCTCTTGGGCATAGCCGCGCGCCGTGTCCCGCACCAACCGCTCGTCCTCGCCGAGCTGATCGTCGAGCAGGAACGGGTCGTCCCACTGGAAGGTCGGCTGCGCATGGTGAGACGCGGCCTTGGCGGCCGCCGCGGTTTGGCTCATGATTCCCTCCCGGACGACGCGCTGTTCTAGCATTCGGGCCGGAGAGCACCAAGCCCGCGCCGGCTCGGCCATGATTCTGCGATCTCCGAGAGGCTCTGCCGATGTCCGCCGATCCGCGCCCTGCCCGGAAACCCGGGACCGCCGCCGGCACCAGCCCGGTCACGCTCGGGATGCTGTTCGTCCTCGGCGTTTCCTTTGCGCTCGCCGTTTCGCTCAACCGGTTCGCGACGACCAGCGGCGTTCCGTTCGCACCTTATGTGTTTTGGCAATCGCTCGGCGGGGGCGCCGCGCTGCTGATCATGGCGGCTGCGCTTCGCCGCCTGCCGCCATTCGATTTCCCGCATGTTCGCGTCTATCTTTCCGCCGGCGCGTTGAATCTCGCCTTTCCCTACATGCTGCTTGCCTACCTCGCGCCCAAGGTGCCCGCGAGCCTGCTTTCGCTCGGCCTGTCGCTGGTCCCGGTCATGATCTATGCGCTGGCGCTGGCGCTCCGACTCGACCGGTTCCACCCGTTCCGTTTCGGCGGGATCCTGCTCGGGCTCGCCGGCATTCTCCTGGTGCTGGTGCCTCGGGCGAGTCTTCCGGCGCCGGGCATGGCCGGCTGGGTGGCGCTCGGCTTGTTGCCCTCGCTCTCCTACGCGGTCAACGCGGTGCTGGTCGCGCGGTGGCGGCCGCGGGAGACGACGTCACTGCCGCTCGCCGCGGGCCTCATGCTCGCCTCCGCGGCTTACGTCCTCCTGGTGATGGCCGCGACCGGGGACTGGTGGGCCTTCGGCGGCGCGTTCGGGGTCGGCCATGGGGCGACGATCGGCGCCATGGCCAACAACTGCGTCTCCTTCTACTTGGTCTTCGAGATCATTCGCCGCGCCGGCCCGGTGATTTTCTCGACCGTCAACTACATCGCCACGCTCTCCGGCATGGGCTTCGGCATCTGGTTCTTCAGCGACGCGCCATCGGCGTGGATCTGGGGCGCGGTCGTGCTGATGTTCGCCGGCCTCTTTCTGGTAACCGTGACCGGCCGCGGCCGCGGCGCGGCGGATTAGCGCGTCGGCCGGGGCAGACGGGTACCCTGGCGGCGCCCCGAAGCGCGCCGCTTACCCGACGATACCGGCCGTGAGGTGAGGTCGCGCGGCTTTACTTGACGCTGCGTTTGCGCCGCCGAACCTTCGTCCGCTTCTGGCCGAGGCCGATCTTCTTCGCGAACTCGGACCGTCGCTTGGCGTAGCTGGGCGCGACCATCGGATAGTCGGGATCCAGTCCCCACTTCGCCCGATACTCGTCCGGCGTCATCCCGTAGGCCGTGCGCAAATGCCGCTTCAGCATTTTCAGTTTTCGGCCGTCCTCGAGGCAAATGACAAAGTCGGGCGTGACCGACTTCTTGATCGGAACGGCCGGCTTCAACGGCTTGGCGGCTGCCGCGGTGCCGTCCTGTGCTTGCCTCAGAGAGGCATGGACGTTGCGAATGACCTCCGAAAGATCCGATGGGGCCACCGTATTATTGCCCACATAGGCGGTCACGACGTCTGCAGCCATTCGCAGGAGATCCTGGTCCTGGCTGGGATTCTGAGTCTGATCGTTCATCTCACTTGTTTTACTGTCGTTGACTGGATTCTTGAGCAACAGATATATCGACGAAGTGAGAACAATTGTCAAACCTTAATCTTTATGCCGTCGACGTCGGAACTACCTTGCCGGATGACCGGCCGCATTCTGATCGCTGCGGTGCCGGTGTTTCCGGGTGTTGCCCCTCTCTCGACTGTCGGCGTATACATAACCGCCAACCGACCGCCGCCTCGACACGGGCATGCCAGACGAGAGAATTGCGATCGCCTCCGATCACGCGGGCGTCCAACTCAAGGCGGTGCTGCGCGCCGATCTGGAGGCGGTCGGCCGCGAGGTCATCGACCTCGGCACCAGCGACGACGGGCCCGTCGACTATCCCGACTATGCGCAGGAGCTGGCGTCGGCGATCGAAACCGGCCGGGCGGAACGGGGCATCTTGATCTGTGGTAGCGGCATCGGCATGAGCATCGCCGTCAATCGTTGCCGCGCCGTGCGCGGCGCGCTCTGCCACGATGAGGAGACGGCCAGGCTGGCGCGGGCCCACAATGACGCGAACGTCATCGCCCTCGGCGCGCGTCTCATGTCGGAAGACACCGCGCGCAAATGTCTGAGGACGTTTCTGGACACGACCTTCCAAGGCGGCCGCCATAGCCGGCGTGTCGCCAAGCTCTCCTGAAACGAACGGCAACAGAGGAACCGACCGGCCATGGCTGTCTCACCGCTCGCTGAGTACGAGCCGGCAAACCCGTTCTTCTCGTGCTCGTTGCGGGACGCCGATCCGGCGGTGCACGCGGCGGTCGCCGGCGAGGTCGAGCGCCTGCAAACGACAATCGAGTTGATCGCGTCCGAAAACATCGTGAGCCGGGCGGTGCTTGAGGCCCAAGGCTCGGTGCTCACCAACAAGTACGCCGAAGGCTATCCGGGACGGCGTTACTACGGCGGCTGCGACAACGTCGATGTCGGCGAGAGCCTCGCGATCGAGCGCGCGACGACCCTTTTCGGCTGTGGTTTCGCGAACGTGCAGCCCCATTCCGGGGCGCAAGCCAATCAGGCGGCGTTTCTTGCCTCGATCGAACCCGGTGACGTGTTCCTCGGAATGTCGCTCGCCGCGGGCGGACACCTGACCCATGGCGCCAAGCCGAACCTTTCGGGGAAATGGTTCAAGGCGGTTCAATATGGCGTCCGCAACGAGGATGCGCGGATCGATTTCGACGAGGTCGCCGCCCTCGCGGAGACGGAAAAGCCGAAGCTGATCCTGGCGGGCGGCTCGGCCTATCCGCGAATCATCGACTTCCGGCGCTTTCGCGAGATTGCCGACGCGGTGGGCGCGCTGTTCATGGTCGATATGGCCCATTTCGCGGGCTTGGTTGCGGCCGGGGTCTATCCGAGCCCCTTCCCCCATGCCCACATCGTCACGACGACCACTCACAAGACCCTGCGCGGCCCCCGCGGCGGCATGATCCTGACCGATGACGAGGGGTTGGCGAAACGGGTCGATACGGCCGTGTTCCCCGGGCTCCAAGGCGGGCCGCTGGAACACGTCATCGCCGCCAAGGCGGTCGCGCTCGGCGAAGCGATGACGCCCGCGTTCAAGGACTATGCCGCGCGCGTCGTGGAGAATGCCAAAGTGTTGGCGCAAACCCTGGCAGCCCGCGGCTACGACATCGTCTCGGGCGGGACGGACACTCATCTTCTGCTCGTCGATCTGCGCTCCAAAGGGCTGACCGGCAAGCGTGCCGAAGCCGTTCTGGAGAAGGCCGGGATCACCTGCAACAAGAACGGCGTGCCCTTCGATCCCGAGAAGCCTTGGGTGACATCCGGCATCAGGCTGGGCTCGCCGGCGGCCACCAGTCGCGGCTTCGGCCCGGCCGAATTCCGGCAGATCGCCGGCTGGATCGCCGATCTGCTCGATCGTGAGGTGCGCGAGCCGGCCGCAAGTGACGGCCTGGCGCTCGACGTGCGGGATGAAGTTCGGGCGCTGTGCAGCGCCTTTCCGGTCTATCCGGGCCAAGCCTGAGCGAGGAGGGGCATCGTGCGCTGTCCGTTCTGTGGCAATGACGACACGCAGGTCAAGGATTCGCGGCCGACGGAGGACAACACGGCGATCAGGCGCCGCCGGCAATGCGTCAATTGCGCCGGACGGTTCACCACCTTCGAACGGATCCAACTCCGCGAGCTCGCCGTGATCAAGAGCGGCGGACGACGGGTGCCCTTCGAGCGCGAAAAGATGGCGCGCTCGATGCAGATTGCGCTGCGCAAGCGGCCGGTCGAGGCCGACCGGATCGACCGGGTCGTCACCGGTATCGTGCGCCGGCTCGAGAGCCTGGGCGAAGCGGAGATCCCGAGCAGCGTGATCGGGGAGATGGTGATGGACACGCTTGCGAGCCTCGATCAGGTCGCCTATGTCCGCTTCGCTTCCGTCTATCGGAACTTCAGCGAGAAGAGAGACTTCGAGGAGTTCATCGGCGGCCTGAGCGACGAGCGGGCCTGATCCGATGGCGCCGGCCGAGGCGGCCCTCGACCGCCGCTTCATGGCGCTGGCGCTCGCGCTGGCGCGGCGCGGCCTGGGCACCGTATGGCCCAATCCGACGGTCGGCTGCGTGATCGTCCGCGACGCACAAATCGTCGGGCGCGGCTGGACCCAGCCGGGCGGCCAGCCTCATGCCGAGACCGAGGCGCTCGCCCGCGCCGGAGCCGCGTCCCGTGGCGCGATCTGCTATGTCACGCTGGAGCCGTGCGCCCATCAGGGCGTGACTCCCGCTTGCGCCGATGCGCTCATCCGGGCCGGGATCGAGCGCGCCGTCATCGCCCTCGAAGACCCGGACCCGCGGGTCAATGGCCGCGGCGTCGCAGCGCTCGAGGCGGCGGGCATCGGTGTGACGCTTGATTGCCTGGCCGACGAGGCACGGGCGTTGAATGCCGGCTTCCTCTCACGGGTGGAACGGGGCCGGCCGCTGCTGACGCTCAAGACCGCGGCCAGCCTCGACGGCCGGATCGCCACGCGAACCGGCGACAGCCGGTGGATCACCGGCGCGCCAGCGCGCGCCTACGGGCACTTCCTGCGGGCCACCCACGACGCGGTCATCATAGGCGCCGCCAGCGCCGCAACCGACGATCCGGCGCTCACCTGCCGGCTTCCGGGCATGGCCGAGCGCAGCCCGGTCCGCATCGTGATCGACGGGAGAGCGCGGCTGCCCGCCGGCCACAAGCTGCTGGCCGGCGCCGGCGAGCATCCGACCTGGGTCGTGTCCACGCCGGCGCTCCGCTATGGCGGGCGTCGCGCGGCCTATCGGCGCGCGGGCGCGGATATCGTCGAGGTGGCGGCAGGCCCGAACCGGCGCCCGGATCTCCGCGCCGCGCTCGAGAGCCTCGCGACACGCGGCCTCACCCGCGTCCTGGTCGAGGGCGGGGGCCGCCTCGCGGGCGCGCTGCTCCGCGCCGGGCTGGTCGATCGAATCGCCTGGTTCCGCGCGCCGAGCCTGATCGGCGGGGACGGTATCGCGGCGCTGGCCCCGTTGGGCGTGGATCGGATCGAGGACATGCCGCGCTTCGTCCGGGCCTCTTCCGCGGCTCTCGGCCCGGACATGCTGGAAACCCTGGTCCCGGCATCGTAGATGATCAGCCATGTTCGCGGGAATCATCACCGATGTCGGACGGGTTCGAGCAATCGTCGAAGCGGCCGGCGGTGACCGGCGGCTCGAGATCGAAACCGGGTACGACGTCGATACGATCGCGCTCGGCGCCTCCATCGCCTGCTCGGGACCGTGCCTGACCGTGGTCGGCAAGGGCCCGGGATGGTTTGCCGTCGATGTGTCTCGTGAAACGACGGCCCGGACCACAATCGGCTTCTGGCGCCGGGGCACGCGGGTCAACCTCGAACGCGCCCTCAGGCTCGGCGACGAGGTCGGCGGTCACCTGGTAACCGGCCACATCGATGGCGTCGGTCTGGTCGAGACCGCGACTCCGGACGGCGGGTCGTTGCGCCTCTCGGTGCGCGGCCCGGCCTCATTGATGCGCTCCATTGCGACCAAGGGATCGATCGCGATCGACGGCGTCTCGCTGACCGTGAACGAGCTCGATGGAGAGCTCTTCGGAATCAATCTCATCCCCCACACGCTTGCCGAGACCACCCTCGGAGACTGCGCCCTGGGCGACCGGCTCAACCTTGAGATCGACCTGATCGCGCGCTACGTTGCGCGCCTGCACGCAACGGGTTGATGGGTCGAGATGCTGCAGGTCGCGCCGCCCTACAAGCTCTCGTCGGTCGAGGAAACCATCGAGGAATTCCGCAACGGGCGGATGGTCATCCTCGCCGACGACGAGGAGCGAGAGAACGAAGGCGATCTGGTGATCCCGGCCCAGATGGCCACGCCCGAGGCGATCAATTTCATGGCGAAATATGGTCGCGGGCTGATCTGCCTCGCCCTCAGCGCCGAGCGGGTGCGCGATCTCGGCCTGGAGCTGATGCCCAAGCGGAACGAATCCCGCCATGACACGGCTTTTACGGTCTCCATCGAGGCGCGCGAGGGCGTTACGACCGGGATCTCCGCGTCGGACCGCGCGCATACGATCTCGGTCGCCATCGATCCGAAGCGCGGATCGGACGACCTGACCTCGCCGGGCCACGTCTTCCCGCTCGCCGCCCGTGACGGCGGCGTGCTGGTACGAACCGGACATACCGAAGCGAGCGTCGATCTCGCGCGCCTGGCCGGACTCAACCCCTCGGCGGTGATCTGCGAGATCATGAATGACGACGGCACCATGGCGCGGATGCCCGACCTCGAGGCCTTCGCGCAACGCCACGACGTCAAGATCGCGACCATCGCGGATCTGATCGCCTACCGGCTGCGCCACGACACGATCGTCAAGCGGGTTCGGGAGACCACGCTCACCTCGCATCACGGCGGCACGTTCCGCATGTATGTCTATGCCAATACCGTCGAGCATGCCGAGCACATCGCGCTGGTGAAGGGCGACGTCTCGGACAACGAGCCGGTGCCGGTGCGGGTGCACGCGTTCAATCTGCTCGACGACGGGCTTGGCGATGCCGCGAGCGAGCATACCGGCAAGCTTCAGGCCGCGCTGAAGGTCATCGGCGAGGAGGGCCGCGGCGTCGTGATCATCATCCGCGAGCCGGGGCAGCCCCGGATTTCCGAGCTGATTCGTGCCCGCCAGGACGGCCGGGATGCCGGCGGCCTGCGCGACTACGGCGTGGGCGCCCAGATCCTGCTCGATCTCGGCGTCCGCGACATGATCCTGCTTCACAACACCCAATGGACCATCGTCGGGCTCGACGGCTACGGTCTCAGGGTCGTCGATCAGCGTCCGATCTCGAATCAGGCGAGGCGGGCGGGGATGGACGCCCAGCATGGCTGACCGGCCACGCATTCTCATCCTCGACGCGCGGTTCTATAGCGATATTACCGATCAGCTGGTCGCCGGCGCGGCCGCGGCGCTGGACGCCGCTTCGGTCGAGGTCAGCCACGAGCGGATCAGCGTTCCGGGCGCCTTCGAGCTGCCGGCGGCGCTCGCCATGGCGATCCCGACCGGACGCTATGACGGCTTCGTCGCGCTGGGCTGCGTGATCCGCGGCGAGACCAGCCATTACGACCATGTCTGCACCGAGAGCGCCCACGGGCTCGCGACGCTCGCCGCGCGCCACGGCATCGCGCTCGGCTTCGGCGTGATCACCGCCGGGACCCGCGAGCAGGCCTGGGAACGGGCCGCGGTCGATCGGCTGAATCGGGGTGCTGCCGCCGCACAGGCCTGCCTCGCGATGATGGCGGTTCGCGGCGCTCTTTCAGCGCGCAACCGAAGCTAGACGCGGTGCCGGCCGAGCCCGACGCCGCCGCGGCCCGGACGCTCCCTCGCCTGGAGCGGAGCAGCGCACGGCTCGCCTGCGTTCAGGCGCTCTATCAGATCGAAATGTCCGGCCAGCCTGCGGAGTCGGTGATCGCGGAGTTCCTGGATCACCGTGTCGGCCATGAAATCGACGGCGCGCACTATACCAAGCCCAACCGCCGCCATTTCGAGCGCACCGTGCGCGCCGCGGCGGATCGGGCGGAGGAGATCGACGCCCTGGTGGCGGCGAGCCTCGCGGAGCGTTGGAGCTTGGATCGGCTGGGAGCCGTCTTGCGCGCCCTGATGCGTGCCGCGGCGTGCGAGCTCGCCGCCTGCCCGGACGTGCCGGCGCGGGTGGTGATCGACGAATATGTCGAGCTCGCGCGCGCCTTCTTCTCCGGCCGCGAGCCGGCTTTCGTCAACGGCGCGCTCGATAGCTTGGCGCGGCGCCTGCGCGCAGCCGAGATGGCGAACGGAACGGACCATGGTCGACCGGCCTCGGGGGAGTGAGTTCGACCTCATCGCCCGCCTGTTCGCGCCATTGAGCGGCGCCGCGCCCGGCGCGTTCGGGCTCCGCAATGACGGCGCGTTGATAACGCCGCCCGCCGATTCGAGCCTGGTCGTCACCAAGGACCTCATGGTCGCCGGCGTGCACTATCCCCCGGACGAGGAGCCCTCGGTCGTCGCGCGGCGTTGCTTGCGCGTGAACCTCTCGGATCTCGCGGCGATGGGGGCGGTCGCGCTCGCTTACGCGCTCGGCCTCGCGCTCCCGCGCGAGCTCTCCGAGGCGTGGCTGGAGCGCTTCGCCGACGGGCTCGCCACCGACCAGGCGCAGTTCGGCGTCACGCTGATCGGCGGCGACATGGTGGCGAGCGAGGGACCGGCGGTGCTGTCCCTGACCGCGTTCGGCGTGGTGACCGGCGGTGCCGCTCTGACCCGATCCGGCGCGGCCGATGGCGACGACATCTATGTCTCGGGCACGATCGGCGATGCCGCGCTCGGGCTCAAGGTGGTGAGCGGCGGCCTCCACGCGCTCGCGCCGGAGGACCGCGCCGCCTTGGCCGACCGGTTCCGTCTGCCGGCGCCTCGGCTCGAACTCGGCGCGGCCTTACGCGGGCTCGCGAGCTGCGCGATCGACGTCTCCGACGGGCTGATCGCGGATCTCGGCCATCTCTGCGAGGGGTCGGGCCTCGCGGCGCGGGTCGCGGCGGACGCGGTTCCCCTGTCACCGGCCGGCGAGCGCGCCCTCGCCTCGCCCGAAGTCGAGATCGCGGACCTGCTCGCCGGCGGCGACGACTATGAGCTCCTGTTCTGCGCGCCGGCCTCCCGGCGCAGCACCGTGGAGGCCCTTGGCCGCAGCCTCGACCTGCCGCTCACCCGCATCGGCGCCATCGGGCGCGGCCAGGGCGTCAGCGTCGTCGACGGGAACGGCCGCCCGCTCGCGCTCGAGCGTGCCGGCTACCGACACTTTTAGAGGGCGTTGCGCGACCGGAGCCGACGCCGCGCCACGCTTCGAGCTCGCGGAGATAATGCCTTGCGTCGTCCGGTTCGGGGAAAACAGCACGGCGTCCGGCGGATCTTCTTGAGAAAGACACGAACCACCACGGCCCGCCCGAGACGGTTGTCGCGCGCAACCTGTGGAGGCTCAAGGCGGCGCATCGAAGACCGATGGTCAGACCGCCCTCCCGCGATACGCCTCCCGCCGGTGGGCGACACGAACGACCAGCACGACGAGCACGTCATCTTGCACTTCGTACAGCACGCGCCAGTCGCCGACGCGCAGCCGCCGCAGGCCCCGCAACTCTCCCTTGAGCGTACTGCCCAGATAAGGGGTCTCCGCCAGCCGGTCGATGGCCGCGACGATCCGCGCGCGGTCCGGCTTCGCGATACGCCCCAGCTCCTTGGCCGCGCTGCCCTTAATCCGTATCGAGAAGCTCACGCCTGACCCGATCCCAGTCCAGCACCGGATCGTTCGGATCGCGCAGCCGGTCGACGGCCACGGAGAGATCGTCGAAGTCTTCGAGGTAACGCTCGACCGCCTGGCGGACGATTTCAGCCCGGCTGCGCTTGAGCCGGCTCGCGGCCGCGTCCAGCGCCTCGACGACCGTGTCCGGCAAGCGCGCGGTGATCTGGCTCATGGCAATCCCGAAGCCTCACGATGTCGTTGGCTTCACATTACTTTCAAGCGATGTCGCGATCAATCCCGTTACCGCCGCAGGCGCCGGTGTTCACACGCCGCGCGGGCTTCAAGCCGCGATGCGCGCCGGTCGCGCGCGGATTCCTGCAGACATGCTGCGAATCCGCCCGGCGCCTGACACACCTTGGTCGGGGGCGGCGCGGTGCGCGAGGCTCGGCCGAGAGACACGGCCTGCCCGGCCGCAACAAGGCGCAGATCCCGAAACCCCGACGGCGTCAGGAGCCGACGCGCCTCGCAACCATCGCGTCCCTCCGCTCGATCGCGCGATGAAGATAGAGCAGGCCGATGACCACGGCATTCACCGCGCCGAGCAGCCAAATGCCGACGCCAAACCCGCCCGTCAGGTCCGACGCCGCACCGATCGCGAGCGGCCCCAACACGCCGCCGATCTCGGCCACCGAAAAAAACAGGCCCACGGCCGCCCCGGTGTGGCGGGCATCGACGCCGCGCCCCTCCATCAAGACAAGGATCAGAACCGTGATCAGCGAGCCGCGCGCGATCCCCTGAAGGACCATCGCCAGGACCAGCGCCGGCACCCCGGCGACCAGCAGCATCAGCGCGCCCGCTCCGGCGCACAGCGAGAGCCCGAACAGAATGGCGAACCGACGCGGCGGCGTCGCGAGCCTCGGGATAGTCAGCGCGCCGACAATTCCGATCGCCGTCGGAACAGCCGACCACAGGCCGGCCGCGCCCGCCTCCATGCCGCCGGCCCGCAGGATCTCCGGCAGCCAGTTGCCGAGCGCATGATGAAAAAAGAACGCCCCGATGCTCATCGCGAGAACGACCTGAATATTCGGCAAGCGCAACAGCCCGAGGAAAACGGCAAGCTGAGCTGCGACCGAGCCGTGATGACGTCCGGCGCGCTCGACCGCGCGGTGGAGCGGATGGCCGCTCAACAGGAACCAGGCGAGACCGGCGGCAAGGATCAGGCCGGAATAGATCAGCAGAACCTGACGCCAGTTCCCACCGTTGAGCGGCATCAAGACGCTATTGGTCAAGACCAGTGCGAGAATGTTGCCCAAGGCCGGGCCCGCGATGTAGATGCCCATGGCGTGGCCGCGTTCGGCGCCTGTGAACCATTGCGCGATCGCCTTCGGCGCCCCGATGGAAACAAGCGGGCCGCCGATGCCGAACAGCGCGACGGCCACGAACATCGACACACCGTCAAAGGCGGCGGCGCGCAATCCGCCCGACGCGGCCATGATGAGGGCGGCGAGAAACAGCGACCATTTGAGTCCGACACGGTCGACGAAGGCCCCGCAGGGCGCGGCCACAACGATATAGACCAGCGGCCACGCGCCCAGAATCGCGCCCATGGTGGTGTAGCTGAGGCCGAGATCGCGGCTGATCGGCTCGATCAGCGGCGCCATCGCCGCCGACAAAAGACCGAACCCGAAATAGATCAGCCAAACCCCGCCCAGTATGGCCCATCGATAGCCATGGTCATCGGGCGGTACCGTCGGCGATGGAGCGGCGGCCGGCACGCGCTATTGGGACCGGCGCAAACGCAGGGCGTCGCACGCCGCGAGGCACGGGTACGCCACGGCCTTGTTGCGGACGATGGTCGGGCCGGCAACCACCACCACCGGCGCGGCGGTACTACCCTTCATCGCCCGCGCCCGCTCCTCGCCTCTCTCGGCTTGTGCGCCGTGGATCAACCGGCCTTGGTTGAGCGGAAGGGCAGCGCCTCGGTCTCAAGCGTCGACAGGTCGAAGCGCCTGGAAGCGTGGTCGAGGTCGAATCCGACCACTTGTCCGGCAGCGTCGAGGGCGACATTGAGCCCGTCGGAAACTTCACGCGTCTCGGCGCCCGGCCCGGTCTTGAGTTCGACATAGAGGCTATCGGTCTCAGGATAGTAGTGCAGTTTCATGACCGGTCCTTACCTGCAGCCTCGGTCAAAGCTCGTCGAAATAGCGCGTGGTCTTCATGCCGCGGCATCATGGACTGTGAATTTATCGATGTCGGGCGTCCAGTTTAGCCGGCGCGCGGGTCAGCTTGCTTGCTTGAGCTGCTGGTCTCGGGCCTGAAGGAACGGGGTGATCCGGCCGCCGAGGGAGCGTCCGGTCAGGTCTTCGGCGACCGCCACGGCGCGGCGCAAGCCGTCGAGATCGATGCCGGTCTCGAAGCCCGCCTCGGTCAGCATGAACACGAGGTCCTCGGTGGCGAGGTTGCCGGTCGCCCCGGGCGCGAAGGGGCAGCCGCCGAGGCCGCCGATGGAGCTGTCGAACTTTCGGATGCCGCATTCGATGGCGACCCAGGTGAGAGTGAGCCCCATCGCGCGGGTGTCGTGGAAGTGGCCCGCCAAGCGCTCGGGCCCGTAGCGGCGCGCCAGGGTCTCGAAAAGGTGGGTCATCTGCGCCGGGTTGCCGGCGCCGTTCGAATCGCCGAGCGCAAGCTCGTCGGCACCGGCGTCGAACATGCGCGCCGCGAGGTCGAATATCACCTCAGGCGGCGTCGTGCCCTCATAGGGGCAGGCGGCGACCACCGAGAGATAGGAGCGGGCGCGGATCCCATCCGAGACCGCGCGTTTGATCACCGCTTCATTGACCCGGGTCGCGTCGTCGAGGGACATGTTGATGTTGCGCCGGTTGAAGGTGTCGGTGGCGGCGAGCACTAGCGCGATGGTCGTGGCGCCGGCCTCGACCGCCCGCTCATAGCCCTTCTCGTTCGGCACCAACGCCTCGTAATTGATGCCGCGATCGCTCGGCAGCCGGGCGAACAGCGCCGCCGCGTCCGCCATCTGGGGCACCGCCTTCGGCGAGACGAAGCTCGCCGCCTCGACCGAGCGCAAGCCGGCGTCGAGCAGGGCGTCGAGAAGCCGGAGCTTGCCCTCGGTCGGCACGATGCGCGGCTGGTTCTGCAGCCCGTCGCGCAGGCCGACCTCATGCACGGTGACGATATCACTCATCGATCATTTCCCCTTCATCTCAGGCAATCACGCCGGCCTCTCTGAGGCGCGTGAGCTCCGCACCGCTCTTGCCGCAGATCTGGGTCAGCACCTCATCGGTATGCTGGCCGAGCAGCGGCGGCGGCGTGTAGCTCTCGCTCGGCGTGTCGCTCAGCTTGATCGGATTGCCGGTCGTACGGAAGGAGCCCCCTTGGGCATGGGCGATCTCGACGATCATGTCCCGGGCCCGGACCTGCACGTCGTCGAGCGCGTGAGCCACGTCGTTGACCGGCCCGCAGGGCACCCGCGCGGCGCGGAAGCGCGCCAACCAGTGGTCGCAGCCCCGTGCTTCGAGCGCCGCCACGATCGCGCCGTCGACCTCGTCGCGGTGATCGCGGCGGCCCTCATAGCCGTCGAACCGCGCATCGTCGAGCGCAGGGCAGCCCAGCACCTCCTTCAAGCGCGTCCATTGATCGTCCTTGACCACAGCGATGATCAGCCAGCGATCCTTGGTCGGGAACGCATTGTACGGCACGTAGATCGGATGCGCGTTGCCGAATTGGCGCGGCACCTCGCCCGAAAGCAGGTGCATCGCGGCGATATAGCTCAGCAGCGAGACCTGGCAGTCCTGCATCGAGAGGTCGATATGCTGGCCGCGCCCGGTTCGTTCGCGGGCATGCAGCGCCGCGAGCATGGCGAGGGCGCCGAACAGCCCGCTGGTGAGATCGCCCATGGGCACGCCGGCGCGGATCGGCGGGCCGCCCGCCTCGCCGGTGATCGACATGCCGCCGCCATAGCCCTGGGCCACCACGTCGAAGGCGGTGCGGTCGCAGTCGGGGCCGCGTTCGCCGAAGCCGGTCACGCTGCAGGTGATGATACGCGGGTTGATCGCGGCGAGCCTCTCATGATCGATCTCAAGCCGGCTCGGCACGCCCGGTCGAAAATTGTTGACCACGATATCCGCCGTTTCGACCAGCCGGTAGAAGAGCGCGCGCCCCTCCGATGCCTTCAAGTCGATGCAAACGCTCTTCTTGTTTCGGTTGAGCGTCAGGAAGTAGGGCCCCATCCCCTTGTAGGAATAGCGCGGATCGTCGCCGAGCAGGCCGCGGGTCATCTCGCCGGTCCCCGGCGGTTCGATCTTGATCGTCTGGGCGCCGAGATCGGCCAGCAGCATCGCCGCGAACGGCCCCGACAGCATATGCGTCAGGTCGAGCATCACGATGTCCGAGAGGGCCTTCATCGCGCGTGTCGGGCTCGAAGCGGCGGCGGGGCCGGCCAATCTATGGCGCGCCCCGGGGGCGGTCAATGCGGACCACCGGCCGGGCGAGGCTGCCCCCAACCCGGTTTTTCGCTAGACTTCGCCGACCGGAACTCGGCGGAAGGGGTGCGTGACATGACCAGCGACGCTTACGGGGATATCGGCTATGGCGCGATGGAAATCGGTTTCGGCGAACGCCCCGGCATCATCGTCGTCGATCTCCAGACCGGCTTCACCGATCCGCGTTTTCCACTCGGCAACCGCCCGCTGGTGCACCGTGCGGTCGACAACACGGCGCGGGTGCTCGCACTCGCCCGGCGCGCCAACCTGCCGGTCGCGAACTGCTACACCGCCTATCATTCCGAGCGGGACATGCTCCATTGGAAGATCAAGCCGGTGCGCGAGTCCTTCTATGCCGGCGATCCCTGCACCGCGATGGAGCCCAAGACCTCGGATCCGGACTATGACTACATTCTCTGCAAATCGGCGCCGTCGATCTTTTTCCAGACGCCGGTCGCCGCCTTCCTCACCAAGCATCGCGTCGATACCACGATCGTGATGGGCTGCATGACCAGCGGCTGCATCCGCGCCTCGGTGATCGATTCCTTCTCCAACGGTTACCGCACCATGGTGCCGGAGGATTGCGTCGGCGATGCCGAGGAGGGACCGCACCGGGACAATCTGCGCGATGTCGGCCGCCGCTATGCCGACATCGTCTCGTCCGAGCAGGTGATCGACTATCTCGACCAGATCCGCAAGCGAAACGCCTGACCGCGGCCTGCGTCAGCAGGAGGGCCTGAGCCGATAGGGATCGGGCGCCGGCTGATCGCGGATCGGACCGGCAAGCCGGTACTGCCGCGCCCGCGCCGCCGCCCGCAGCGTCTCATCGTCGACGGCGCGTTTCTCATTGAGCGCCCGGGCCAGCGAGAGCGCCGCGCGCCGGGTCTGGCAGGTGCCGACGAAGGCGTAGAGCCGCCGTCCCCGCGCGTTCTCCTCGGCCCGGACCACGCGCCAGATCGACTCCTCGCCGACCAGCCCTTCGACGACCAGGTAATGGGTCGGAACCGCGCGCGCCATGGGAGGAGGCTAGTCCCGCCGGCGGCGTGCGGCAAGCGGCGCTATGGGGTGCCGGCCGGTGGCTTGCCCCGCACGTGCTTGTAGATCTCGGTGAAGTCGGACTCCGGGTGGGCGGCTTCCATCTCGTCCCAGATCTGGCGGAGCAGGCCGGCGAGGCGGCCCGGTGCGCCGGCGCCGGCGACGCTCGCGTCGTAGAGGCGCAGGTCCTTGGCCATGAGCCTGGTCGCGAAACCGGCATCGAAGGCGCCGGTGGCGATGCGATTGGGGAATTTGTCCTCGGTCGCGGTGTTGCGGCCGGTCGAGAGGTTGACGGTCTCGAGGATCGTCATCATGTCGAGGCCCTGGGAGACGCCGAAGCTGACCGCCTCGCTGGTCGCGGTCATCGCCGTCGCCGACAGGAAATTGTTGAGCAGCTTCATCGCCATGCCTTGACCGGGCTCGGTGCCGACCTGGCGGGCGTTCTTCGCCATCGGGCGGAGGTAGCGCTCGAGCATGGCGAACAGGTCGTCCGGCGCCGCGACCATCATGGCGAGGGTCCCGGCCTTGGCGCCCGCCGTGCCGCCGCTCACCGGCGCGTCGGCGTAGCGGATACCGGCCTCGGCCAAGAGGTCGTGTGCCGCGCGGGCATCGGCGATGCCGGCCGTGGTGTTGTCGACCACGACCTCGACGATGCGCTCCGGGCCGTCGATCAACTGGCGTGCGACCGTCAACACCGTCGGCCCGTCGGGCAGGCACAGAAAGACGATGGTGGCCCGCGCCGCGAGCTCCGCCGCCGAGGCGGCGATCGGCGCGCCGGGCGGCGCCAAGGCGTGCGCGCCGGCGGCGTCATGGCACACCACCTCATAGCCGGCCGCGGCGAGGTTGTGGGCCATCGGTCCGCCCATATTGCCGAGGCCGATGAAGCCGAGGGAGGGCATCAGTCGGCCTCCGCCTGCTTCCGCTCGTCGAGCACGCGGCGGGCGATGCGAAACGCCTCGACGGCGGCCGGCGCGCCGCAATAGACGGCGACCTGAATCAGCGTTTCCTTGATCTCGTCCACGGACACGCCGTTGGTGAGCGCGCCTTTGAGATGCAGCTCGAACTCGTGGCTCCGGTTGAGCGCCGCGAGCATGCAGAGATTGTTGAGGCTCCGCTGCTTTCGGCTCAGACCGGGCCGGCCCCAGACCGCACCCCAGCAATATTCGGTGAGGATCTCCTGAAAATCGCGATTGAAGTCGTCGGCGGTTTCGATCGCCCGGTCGACATAGGCCGCACCGAGCACCTCGCTCCGGATCTTGAGGCCCTTTTCATACATCTCGTTCGGCATCGCCGCGCCCCCCCTGCGTTCATGATTGCGGCCGCCTCTACCGCGGCCGGACGCGCATCATAGCCGGGACGGCGATGATTCCCAGGGCGGGCGCCGCGAATGCTATCCTGGGCCGGCACCTGCGGCGTTCGCACCGCGAAACGGAGGGCACCATGACCGAAAAACTCGACGCTGGCGCGGCCATGCCGGCGATCGGCCTGGATATCGTCGGCGGCGGCCGCGTCGACCTCGGCGGGACCGGAGGCTGGAAGGTGGTGGTAATCTACCGCGGCAAGCACTGCCCGCTGTGCAAGCCCTACCTCAACCGGCTGCAAGCCCTGAAGACGGGCTTCGAAGCGCTCGGCGCCGAAGTCATCGCGGCCTCGGCGGACCCCAGGGAAAAGGCCGAGGCCGATGTCGACGAGTATGGCTGGGAGTTCGCGGTCGGCTACGGGCTCTCGCCCGATCAGATGCGCGCGCTCGGCCTTTACGTCTCGACGCCGCGCTCGGAGGCGGAGACGGACCGCCCCTTCGCGGAGCCGGGCTTCTTTCTCGTGCGCCCCGATGGCCGGGTTCAGATCGTCGAGATCTCCAACGCGCCGTTCGCCCGCACCGACCTCGAGCCGCTGGTCGGCAACCTCAAATGGATCCAGGAGAACGACTACCCGGTCCGCGGCACGGCGGATCATACCGATCGGCGGTGAACGTCATCGCCCCACGCCGCCTGCCGGCGGCGGTTAAACGCGGCCTCAGTCGCCTTCAGCCGGGCCGCGAGCTCGGGGTCTATGTCGCGGACCTTCACGGCCGGCAGACCGGTCACCGGGCTGATCTCGGGCTCGTGGGCGGTCGTGAAGCTCGGCGGCGCTTCGTCGTCCCAGCGCTCGCCGTCGAGCCAGGTCGCCGGGTGGGCGATGAAGCGCGGGTCCTTGCCACGGCACGCTTCGGCGTATCGCTCGATCCCGCGTTCGAGAGTCTCGAACGGGACTCGCTTCAAGGCCGTTCTGAATGCTCGTCGCGCCTGTCCCTTGCTCACCTCGCAAGGAACCAGACTCCACCAAGCTTCGAATCGTGAATCGATCGATAGGGATTCTTTTGACGGTTCTCTTGACGGTTTGGGTGCACCCCGCTGCACCCCCGGGGTGCAATCGGCTGCACCCCTTCCGTGCCCATCTTGCACCCCTCGGGGTGCAGATCTTGCGCCGCCCTCATCACGCGGCTCTTCCGGCCGCCCCACGGCCCACCGGCGCATGATCTCACGGGTAAAGCCGTATTCGCGCGGCCGGTTGCGGTCGGCCTCGCGCACCACTTCGATGACCCCGTCGTCCTCCAGAGCCCGGAGGTTGTATTGGACCGTCCGCCGACAGGCCCGGATCTTCTTCGCCAGACTGCCTACGCTCGGAAAGAGGCCGCTGCCATCGTCGCTGGCGTAGTCGGCCATGGCGAGCAACAACAACAGGCAAGAGCCCTCATAGGCGTCCGATTTCCAGACCGCCGACATGATACGAATGCTCATGGCGCTACCTCTCCGTTGCGCGGTCGATATCCGGGTCCATGAGCGCCAGCGATATCCGCATCATTGTGCGCCAGTCAACAGATATACGCATTTCTATGGCGTTAGAGAGTAGACAAATGCGAATTCAGGCAGGCGACGGTGCCGCCGATAGGGACTGCCGCTCCGGCGTTCTTTTGACAAGATGGGTCGTCGCTGAGTCGCATTATGGTGGAACCGACCGCCCCGCGACTTTGGCGCTCAGGCCGGTTATTCCGCCGCATGAGCGTCCAGGAACGCCTGGTCGATGGTGACGCCGAGGCCGGGGCGGTCGGGGATCGCGATCCGGCCGTCCACCACCTCGAACGATTCTTCGGCGAGATCGTGGAGCAGCGGGTTGGCGCCGAGGGAATATTCGACAATGACCGCCGCCGGCGAGGCCGCCATGACCTGGAGGCCGGCGGAAAAATTCAGCGCCCCGCCCCAGAGGTGGAGCGCGAGGCGGATCTCATAGCTCTCGGCGAGCGCCGCGATCCGCATGCCTTCGGTGATGCCGCCGGCGATCGCGAGATCGGGCTGGAAATAGTCCACCGCGTCATGCGCGACCAGCTCCCGGAAGTCGAAGCGGGTGAATTCGCTCTCGCCGGCGGCGATCGGGATGTCGGTCGCCGCGCGCACGATGCCTAAGCCGCGCTTGTTGTCGGCGTTCACCGGCTCCTCGAACCAGGCGAGGTTGCAGTCCTCGACCAGGCGCGCGAAGCGCAGCGCCTCCTTGACCGAATAGGTGCCGTGGGCATCCACCATGATGTCGATGTCGTCGCCGAGATGGGCGCGGGCGGCGCGCACCCGGCGGACCGAGGTCGCGAGGTCGCCGGCGCCGGCGCCGACGCGCATTTTCACCGCCCCAAAGCCGCCGCGCGCGATATAGCCCTCGAGCTGCGCGCCGATCGCCTCGGCCGGCGCCCAGCCGCCCGAGGCATAGGCCGGCATGGTCTCGCGGCACCGGCCGCCGAGCAGGCGCCATACCGGCGCGCCGAGGGAGCGGCCGAGGATGTCCCAGCACGCCATGTCGATCGCACCGATCGCGCTGATCCTGATGCCGCGGCGGCCGAGCGCCGGGAAGCCGCGGCCGCGAGCGAGCGCGAAATGGGCGCGCCCGCCGTTATAGCCGATCTCCCAGAGCCGCCGCGGGTCGCGGGGGTCTTCGCCGATCAACGCCGGGCCGAGCTCGCGGTTGATCAGCGCCGCCAGCGCCGCGTTATTGCCCATGCTGCCGACCGAGGCCTTCGCTTCGCCCCAGCCCACGAGACCGCACGCGGTCTCGATGCGGACGATGGTGGCGTCGAAGAAATCGGCGACGCCGAGATCGCTGCGATGCTGCTGCGCCTTCGGGATCGGCGCATGCACCCAATGCGCCTTGATGGTTGCGATCTTCATCGTCACACCGCTCTTCGGATGGCGGCGCGCCGGCTCGCGCGCCGCTCGGGCAGGCGCCATAATGGCGCCGGCGGCACGGGGAGGCGAGGATGAACGCGGCCGAACGACGGCGCTTGGGACGCTCCGAGCTCTCGATCACGCAGATGGGGTTCGGCGGCGCACCGCTCGGCAATCTCTACGAAACCTTCACCGACGCCCGTTCGGCGGAGACCGTCGATAAGGCCTTCGAGGCGGGAATCCGCTATTTCGACACCGCCCCCTTCTACGGCCATGGCCTCGGCGAGCATCGGATGGGCACAGCCCTGCGCGCCAAGCCCCGCGCCGAGGCGGTGATCTCGACCAAGATCGGACGCCTGCTCGAGCCCGCCGATCCGCAGCACCTCGATACCGGCGTGTTTCGCGACACGCTCCCCTTCAGGCCGCGCTTCGACTATGGCTATGACGGCACCATGCGGTCCTTCGAGGACAGCCTTCAGCGGCTCGGCACCGATCGGATCGAGATCCTTCTGGCGCACGATGTCGACGTCTGGACCCATGGCACGCAGGAGGCCTGCGCCGCCCGTATCGACGAGCTGATGGCCGGCGGCTACCGGGCGATGCGGGCGCTCCGGGACGAGGGCGTGGTCGGCGCCATCGGCGCAGGCGTCAATGAATGGCCGGTCTGCGAGACCCTCGCCGAGCGCGGCGATTTCGACTGCTTCCTGCTCGCCGGCCGCTACACCCTGCTCGAGCAGGAGGCGCTCGACAGCCTGCTGCCGCTGTGCGAACGGCGCGGCATCGGGATCATCATCGGCGGGCCGCTGAACTCCGGGATCCTGGCGAGCGGCGCCGTCGAGGGCGCCTATTACGATTACGCCCCCGCCCCGCCCGAGATCCTCGATCGGGTCGGCCGGCTGGAGGCCGTCTGCCGACGCCATGACGTGCCGCTCGCCACCGCAGCGCTGCAATTCCCGCTCCATCACCCGGCGGTGGCCGCGATCATTCCGGGATGCCGCGCGCCGGCCGAGGTCGCCCGCAATATCGAAAGCTTTTCGAAAGCCGTGCCGGCCGACCTCTGGGCCGAGCTGAAGGCCGAAGGCCTCGTGCGCCAGGACGCGCCGAGCCCCTGAGCTCGGATTCCGCCGCTCGGAAGCGGCTATCGACGTGCCGACAGGAGCGTGTCGATGTGCCCGCGGAGCGCCTCGTCCTCGCGCGCGGCGTTGTAGATGTCCTGGTATTCCTCGTCGGTAATGTCCGCGGTCTCGGCTACCGCGCGCTCGAGGTCGGCGACCGCCGCCTCGATCAGGGCGTTCCGCGTATCCTCGTCGGCCGCGCCCTCGATCCGCGGCCGCCACATCTCGATCCGCTTGCTGACCTCGATTATGGCGGTGACGAAGGCCTCCAGCTTCGCGGCGCCGTAGTCCTCGGCCCGGGCATTCTGGCCGTCGGCGAGCGCCAAACCGACCGCGACCAGCAAGGCGGCGGCCAGCAGTGCGATGGAGCGTCTCATGGGATACATCCTCTCGCTGCGAACGACCGTTCTCGGTTCATCGCACGCACGCAAGGTCGCCGGGATCGCGGCCGAGCTCCAAGACGAACCATAGGGCCGTTCCGCAGCCGGGCAAGCACCGCGTGGAACGAGGCGGTCCGCTTGCTTCCGGCGCGCTTTGACACGAAAATGCGCACCGTCGCATGGCGGCCCCGCCGCTGAGGTGTTGAAGGTCGAGGATATCAGCGATGCTCGAGCGCTCGGAGTGGTACGATATCGCGCGGGACACGAACTGGACTCCGTCCTACGTCCCGCGGGATCAGCTCTTTCCGCCCTCGATGGGCGATCCTTACGGCATTCCGGTATCCGAGTGGGAGACCTTCGACGAGCCTTACAAGGTCTCCTACCGGGAATATGTGAATATCCAGCGCGAGAAGGACTCGTCCGCCTATTCGGTGAAGGCCGCGCTGGCACGGTCCAAGTTCTACGACCAGGCGGATGAGGGTTGGGCGTGCGTGCTGAAGCTCCACTACGGCGCGGTGGCATTGACCGAATATCAGGCCTGCCAGTTCCAGGCCCGGATGTCCCGCTTCGGCCCGTCCCCCAGCATGCGCAACATGTCGGTCTACGGCATGCTCGACGAGCTGCGCCACACCCAGCTTCAGCTTTTCTTCCCGCACGAGCTGGTGCGGCGGGACCGCCAGTATGATTGGGCCCACGAGGCCCAGCATTCCAAGAACTGGGCGGTGCTCGGCGGCCGTCACGCGATGGACGACATCATGATGACCCGCGACGCCATCACGTCCTCGGTCATGGTCTCCTTCGCGTTCGAGACCGGTCTGACCAACCTGCAGATGATCGGGCTCTCGACCGACGCCGCGAATATCGGCGACCACACCTTCTCCAACCTGATCACCAGCATCCAATCGGACGAAGCGCGCCACGCCCAGCTCGGCACGCCGACCATCGAGATCATGATCCGCAACGGGCGTAAGAAAGAGGCGCAGCAGGCGATGGACATCGCGCTCTGGCGGGTCTGGCGCCTGTTCTCGATCACCGTCGGCATTCCGATGGACTACTACATCCCGCTCGCCCAGCGGCACATGTCGTTCAAGGAGTTCATGCATGAATGGGTGATCAGGCAGTGGGACCGGCAGGTGCAGGATATCGGCCTGGACACCCCGTGGTACTGGGACAACTTCCTCGACGACATCGAGAACCATCACCATTGCCAGCAGGGCGGCATCTGGTCGTGGCGGCCGACGGTGTGGTGGAATCCGCCGGGCGCGGTCGGCCCGGCGGAGCGCGCCTGGCTCGAGGAGAAATATCCCGGTTGGAACGCGAGCTACGGCACCTATTGGGACGTGATCACGAACAATCTGCTCCAGGGGCGCGAGGAGAAAACCCACCCGCAGTGCATCCCGATCATCTGCAACATGTGCCAGATTCCGATCTCGAACCGGCCCGGCCCGCCCTGGCAGGCGCGCGCCTACCAACGCAGCTATGGCGAGCGGCGCTACAATTTCTGCACCGAGGTCTGCCGCTGGATCTTCGATACCGATCCGGAGCGCTACAAGGATCACGAGACCATCGTCGACCGGATGTATTCCGGCGAGATCGATCCGCCCACCCTCGACAATGTGCTCACCTATATGGGCATCGGCGTGATCAGCGAGGGCGGGCGCGACGGCCACGACTATGGCTGGATCGAGGGCTTCCGTTCCCAAGCCGCGGAGTAGCGGAGCGGCCGGCGGCGCGGCATGAGCGCGTTCCCGATCCTGTCGCGCTTCCAGCAGGACGCGCATATCAAGGTCGTCGAGATCGAGCCGGCCCAGACCATGGACGAGGTGGCGGCGGCCTGCGCCTATCACTCGATCGACCTGCACGTCGCGCCCCGCCCGGGCAAGACGCTTCGGGTCCGGCCAACCAGCGAGAGCGACGACGCCGCGCCCTGGACGCGCGACCTCACGGTGGAAGAGGCCGGGATTCGCTACTTCGATTCCATCGATATCTTTTTCGAGGAGCCTTGAGCCCGGCGCTTCCGCCCGCGCGCCCGGCTCGCGCGGCGAACCACGCATCTGCCCGTCATGTACAGCTTGGGGTGATCAGGGAATGGCGTTCAAGAAAGCCTGCACGCTGGACGATATTTGGGAAGGAGACATGGAGACCGTCGAGGTGGACGGCACGGAGGTGCTCCTCATCCATGTCGAAGGCGAAGGCGTTCATGCGATTCAAGCGACCTGCCCGCATCAAGAGGTCGACCTCGTGGACGGCGAGCTGGAAGGCCGGGTGCTGACCTGCTGCATGCATCTGTGGGAGTTCGACGTGGTGGCGGGCAAGGGGGTGAATCCGGGCCACGCCGAGATCGCGAAATATCCGGTCAAGGTCGAGGGCGAGGACGTCTATGTCGACATCGAGGGCATCGAGCCCAAGTTCTCGCAGGCTTGACGCGAGAGGGCGGAGGAAAACGGCGATGAGCGGTTTCGAAGGTGAGCGCAACAACTCGGTCGGGCCGGTGCTGCGTGCGGGCGAGGTCGCCGATGCCGTGGTCGAGGCCTTGGAAGAGGACAATCCGGGCAAGGTATTCGTGATCGAGGATCGCGTCGCCTATATCAGAGCCGAGACCGAGGGCGAGTGCGTGGTGCGCGCCGAGACGGTGGCGCGTCTGCTCGGCCGGCCGTTCCGGATCGCCGAGCTCGAGCTCAATTTGAGCTCGTTCTCGGGCCGGATCGAGACCACCGACAACACGATGCGCTTCTATTTCGACAAGACCCTGTAGGGGACGGGTGAAGCGGCGCGCGCCCGCGCGAAGGAAGACCGAGCCATGGCTGATCAATCCGACCTGTCCAAGCCGCTGAAGACCTGGAGCCATCTCGCCGGGCAGCGGCGCCGGCCGAGCGAGTACGAGATCGTCTCGACCAATCTGCTTTGGAGCACCGACGACGAGATGCCGTGGGCGCTCTCGCCGGACATCGACATGAACAAGTGGTACCTCGCGTACCGCAACAATTCACCGCTCAAGCATGACGACTGGGACGCATTCCGCGACCCGGACGAGCTGGTCTACCGCTCCTACAACGTCATGCAGGACGGGCAGGAGACCTATGTCGACGGCCTGCTCGAGGATTACGCCAAGAACGCCCATGACGCCGAGTTGAGCGCGGAATGGGTGGCGGCGCTCGGCAGGCTCTACACGCCCGCGCGCTATCCGATCCACTGCCTCCAGATGGGCTCGGCCTATCTGGTGCAGATCGTGCCGGCGAGCACGATCGAGAATTGCGCGATGTTCCAGGCCGCCGACCAGCTCCGCTGGGTCTCGCGCATCGCCTATCGCACCAAGGAGCTCGCCGACGCCCATCCGGACGCAGGCTTCTCCGCCTTGGAGCGCGGCTTCTGGGAGGACGACCCCTGCTGGCAAGGCTTCCGCGAACTCCTGGAGCGCGCCCTTGCCGCCTATGATTGGGCCGAGCATTTCGTCGCGCTCAACATCATCGCCAAGCCCGCATTGGACGAAGCGTTCATCCGCCAGCTCGGCCGATCGGCCCGGCGCAACCGGGATAGCCTGCTCGCCCAGCTCCTCGACGCCCAATGGATCGACACCGAGCGGTCGCGGCGTTGGACCAAGGCGCTGGTCGAATTCGCACGCCGGACGGACGGCAATCCGGCCGTGATGGCGGAATGGGTCGCCAAATGGGCGCCCCTCGGCGATGCCGCGATCGAGGCCTATTGCGCCGCGTTGCCGGACAACCCGGAGGCAACCGCGACGGCGCAGGCGGCGGCGCGCGAGTTCCGCAGCGCCCTCGGCTTTGCCGCCTGAGCAGCGGGCGCCCGAACCATGCCGCAGAAGCGGGCGCTGGTGGTCGGCGGGCTCGGGGTGATCGGCCGCAATCTGATCAATCACCTCGCGACCCTCGACGATTGGGAGATCACCGCGGTCTCGCGCCGCAGCCCGGACCGGGAGATGGCGGCCAAGGCCGATTACATCTCGTGCGATCTGCTGGATTTCGCCACGGCCGAGCAGGTGCTCGCCCACCTGACCGGGATCACCCACATTTTCTGCTGCGCGCTCCATGGCGGGATCGACGCGACCACCACGGAAGAGAACCGCAAGCTCGTGGCTCACCCGGTGACCGTGCTCGACGCGGTCGCGCCCGACCTCGAGCGGGTCGTGCTGCAGGAGGGCAGCAAGGCCTATGGCCGCCAGCTCGGCCCCTTCAAGACCCCGGCCTTCGAGAGCGACGCCCGGCACATGCCGCCCAACTTCTATTACGACCAGGAAGACTTCCTGATCGAGTTTCAAGCGGGCAAGCGCTGGTCCTGGGCGGTGTTGCGCCCGGAGGCCGTATGCGGCTTCGCGCTCGGCAATCCGATGAACCTGATCATGTGCTTCGGGGTCTACGCCGCGATCTCCAAGGAGCTCGGCATGACACTCAAATATCCGGGCGAGCTCGGCGGCTTCGAGGCGATCAACCAGGTGACCGATTCGGGCTTGCTCGCGCGCATGACCGTGTGGGCGGCGACCGCCGATAGCGCCGCGAACGAGATCTTCAACATCACCAATGGCGACGGCTTCCGCTACGTCAATGTCTGGCCCAACTGGGCCGCGCATTTCGGCGTGGCGGTCGGCCAGCCGCAGCGTATCCGCTCCGCCGAGGTGATGCCCGACAAGGGGCCGGTGTGGGATCGCATCGTCGAGAAATACCAGCTCGTGCGGCTGACCTACGAGCAAACCGCGGGCTGGCCCTATTTCGATTTCAACATGGACACGTCCTGGGACGTCCTGATGTCGGATGCCAAGCGCATCGACCGCGGTTTCACCGAGATGGTGAACACCGAAACGATGTTCCTCGAGCTGTTCGCCGAGTTCCGCCGGCGGAAGGTGCTGCCTTAGGCTCGAGGGCGTGCGGCTCAGCCGCGTTCTTCGAGCGGCACGAAGCGGCGCGGCGGCGGGCCGGTGTAGAGCTGACGCGGCCGGCCGATCTTCTGCTCCGGGTCCTCGATCATCTCGTTCCACTGGGCGACCCAACCGACGGTGCGCGCCAGCGCGAAGATCACCGTGAACAGGTGCGAGGGAATGCCGAGCGCCTGCAGGATCAGCCCCGAGTAGAAGTCGACGTTCGGATAGAGCTTCCGATCGATGAAATACTCGTCCTCGAGCGCGATCCGCTCGAGCTCCATGGCGATCTTGAGCAGCTCGTCGCTGATACCCAGATCGTCAAGGACCTCGTGACAGGTTTCCCGCATGACCGTCGCCCGTGGATCATAGTTCTTGTAGACCCGGTGGCCGAAGCCCATGAGCCGGAACGGATCGTCCTTGTCCTTCGCCCGCGCGATGAAGGCAGAGATGTTCTCGACCGTGCCGATTTCTTCCAGCATCTGCAGAACGGCCTCATTGGCGCCGCCGTGAGCCGGCCCCCATAGCGTCGCGATACCGGCCGCGATGCAGGCATAGGGATTGGCGCCCGATGAGCCGGCGAGCCGCACCGTCGAGGTCGACGCATTCTGCTCGTGATCCGCGTGGAGGATCAGGATTCGGTCCATGGCCCGGGCCTGGATCGGGTTGATCTGATAGTCCTCGCACGGCACCGCGAACATCATGTGCAGGAAATTCTCGGCGTAGGTGAGGTCGTTGCGCGGATACACGAACGGCTGGCCGATATTGTATTTGAACGCCATCGCCGCGAAGGTCGGCATCTTCGCGATCAGGCGATGGGACGCGATCATGCGCTGCTTCGGATCGTCGATATCGGTCGTGTCGTGATAGAAGGCGGCGAGCGCGCCGACCACCCCGATCATCACCGCCATCGGGTGGGCGTCGCGGCGAAAGCCCCGATACAGATAGTTGATCTGCTCATGCACCATCGTGTGATGGGTGATGGTGTTGACGAAGGAGTCCTTTTCGAACGCGTTCGGGAGCTCGCCGTGAAGCAGCAGATAGGCGACTTCGAGGAAGTCGCCTTGCTCGGCGAGCTCGTCGATCGGATAGCCCCGATGCAGCAGGATGCCCTGCTCGCCGTCGATATAGGTGATCTTCGATTTGCACGAGCCGGTCGCGGTGAAGCCGGGATCGTAGGAGAACTTGCCCGTGCCGGCGTAGAGCGCGCGGATGTCGATCACCGACGGCCCGATCGTTCCTTCCAGGATCGGAAATTCGACCGCGCCCTGGGTCTCATGGTCAGTCAGGACGACATTCGGCGGTGAAGCGCCCTGCCCGGCGGTCTGACGGCGGTCCTGAGACACCCGGTCTCTCCCTCGCTCTTCCCCGATCTGTTACGCATGGACGCGGTGTTCGAGCGCGCCAATGATACGTCCCGCGCGCGTGCTTTTCAATTCGCGCCCGGACGCCGGCGCCGGACGCTCGGCGGGCCTACACCCGCTCGCTCGCTTCCGGGCTCTCCAGCCGCGGCCGCCGAGGGGAGCAACGCCCGCCGCGCCTCGGTTTGGGCGCCGGCGCGGGGTCGCGCTCCGCGCTGCTGGGCAGGAGGCGGAGCTGGCCGCGCTCGACGGAAAGCGCCAGGCGTCCGCTCGTGAGATCGAGCGCGGCGGCGCCGAACAGCTCGCGCCGCCAGCCCCGCAGCGCGGCGACATCGGCCGCATCCCCGCTCGCGATCCGCTCCAGATCCTCGGCGCTCGCGATCAGCCGCCGCGCGACGCCGGTCTGCTCGCTCTTGAACGCCAGAAGCACCTTGAGAAGATCCGTCGTGGCGCCGAGGCCGGCCGGCTTTTCATGACGCGGCGGCGGGCTCGGGCATTGCTCGTCCGGGAGCGCGAGGCCGCGCTTGACCGCGTCCAGCACCGCCGCGCCGGTGCCTCCCTGAGCGGTCCGCTGGCTCACCGAGCGAAGCTTGGCCAGCTCCTTGATCGTGGCGGGGCGCTGCGCCGCGATCTCGCTCAATGCGTTGTCGCGCAGCACCCATGTGCGCGGCGAATCACGCCGCTGGGCCTCGGTCTCGCGCCACGCCGCGAGCTCGCGCAGGATGGCGAAGAACCGTCGATTGCCGCCGCGCACCTTGATGCGCCGCCACGCTTCCCGCGGCTCGGTTTCATAGGTCGCCCGGTCGGTCAGGACGGCGAACTCCTCGTCGAGCCACGAGCGCCGCCCGTTCCGCTTCAGCTCCGCCGCGAGCTTCTCGTAAACGGTCCGCAGATGGCTCACATCGGAGAGCGCATAGCGAAGCTGGCGCTCGGTGAGCGGCCGGCCGGCCCAGTCCGTGAAACGCTGGGTCTTGTCGATGCGCGCGCCCGCCAATTTTGCAGCCAGCGTTTCGTAGCCGACGGCATCGCCGAAACCACAAACCATGCCGGCGATCTGGGTGTCGAAGAGCGGCTGCGGGATCGCGCCGGCGAGCGTCAGAAGCACCTCCACGTCCTGGCGCGCCGCATGAAAGACCTTGAGGACCGGCGCGCGCAGCAGCAGATCGTACAGCGGCGCCAAGTCGATCCCGTCCGCGAGCGGATCCACGGCAGCCGTTTCGCCGCCGGGCGCGCCGATCTGCACCAGGCACAATTTGCCCCAATAGGTGCTCTCGCGCATGAACTCCGTGTCGACCGTGACGAAGTCCGCCTCGCACCAGGCTTTGCAAAGAGCCGCGAGCGCCGCGCTCTCGGTGATCACCCTCGGCTCACCCATGGCGCGCCTCAAGCCCGGCCGGCCGGCCGAGGCCGAACGGGCGCCACACCAAAGCGACGGAGGGAACCGGGAGCATAAGACCCCGTGTGTTTACGCGAAACCGGCGCCAAGAGCCAATAAAGAGTTCATTTGTCGGCTCAGCGCTTGCGCTTGACAAGGCGGCTGGTTCCATGCGCTTTTCCGGCGCGATCCGAGCGCGCCTCACGCTCCACAAGGCCTTCCGCCATGCATCGATATCGAACCCACAGCTGCGGTGCGCTCAGGCCGTCCGATGTCGGCTCGACCGCGCGCATCTCCGGATGGGTGCATCGGGTGCGCGATCACGGCCATCTCGTGTTCGTGGATCTCCGCGACCATTACGGGCTCACCCAATGCGTGGCCGAGGCCGGCGAGACGCTGTTCGACGCCGCGACCCAGCTCAAGCCCGAGTCCGTGGTGACGGTGAGCGGCCCGGTCGTGACCCGCGACGCCGAGACGGTGAACCCGAAGATCCCGACCGGCGAAGTCGAGATTCGCATCGCCGCGCTCGAGCTGCAAAACAGCGCCGCGACCCTGCCGCTCCCGGTTCATGGCGAGCACGACTACGGCGAGGAGGTCCGGCTCCGTTATCGCTTTCTGGACCTCCGGCGCGAGCGCATGCACCGCAACATGGTGCTGCGCAGCGCGATCATCGCAAGCATCCGCCGGCGCATGATCGACCAAGGCTTCATCGAGTTTCAGACGCCGATCCTGACCGCGAGCTCCCCCGAGGGCGCCCGCGACTTCCTGGTGCCGAGCCGGCTCCATGCGGGCTCGTTCTATGCGCTGCCGCAGGCGCCTCAGCAGTTCAAGCAGTTGGTCATGGCCTCCGGCTTCGACCGCTATTTCCAGATCGCGCCCTGCTTTCGCGATGAGGATGCCCGCGCCGACCGCTCGCCCGGAGAGTTCTACCAGCTCGACGTCGAGATGGCTTTCGTCGAGCAGGAGGACGTGTTCGACGCGGTCGAGCCGGTCATGCACGGCGTTTTCGAGGAGTTTTCCGAGCGCGCCATCACGCCGCTGCCATTCCCGCGCATCCCTTACGCCGAGGCGATGCTGCGCTACGGCACGGACAAGCCCGACCTGCGAATTCCGATTGAGATCGTCGACGTCACCGCGCAATTCGCGCGCGAGGAGGTCGCCTTCAAGGCGTTCAAGGGCACGATCGCGAAGGGCGGGGTGGTGCGCGGCATTCCCGTCAAGGGGATCGCCGACCGGCCGCGCAGCTTCTTCGACCAGATGATCGGCTACGCCCAGAGCCTCGGCGCGCCGGGCCTCGGCTACATCATCTTCGCCGACGGCGCGGGCAAGGGGCCGATCGCCAAGTTCGTTCCCGACGCCGTTCTGGCCGAGCTTCGCGCTCGTGCCGGCCTCGGCGACGGTGACGCGCTGTTCCTGAGCTGCGACCAGCCAGATACCGCGGCGCGCTACGCCGGCGCCGTGCGCACCGAGATCGGCCGCCGGCTCGCGTTGACCGAGACCGACAGCTACCGCTTTTGCTGGATCGTCGACTACCCGATGTTCGAGCGCGACCCTGAGACCGGGACCCTCGCCTTCAGCCACAACCCGTTCTCGATGCCGCAGGGTGGGCTCGAGGCGCTCGAGAACGGCGATCCGCTCGACGTGCTCGCCTATCAATACGATATCGTCTGCAACGGCGTGGAGCTCTCCAGCGGCGCGATCAGGAACCATCGGCTCGACGTCATGGTCAAGGCGTTCGAGATCGCCGGCTATGACGAGGACGAGGTGAAGCGGCGGTTCGGCGCGCTCTATCACGCCTTCCAATATGGCGCGCCGCCCCATGGCGGCATCGCGCCGGGGATCGACCGGATCGTCATGCTGCTCGCCGATGAGCCCAACATTCGCGAGGTCATCATGTTCCCGCTGAACCAGACGGCGCAGGATCTGATGATGGGGGCGCCGGGGCCGGTGTCGCCCCGGCATCTCAAGGAGCTCGGGCTCAGGCTCGAGCGCCCGCGCGGGGCGGAGAGGCCGCCATCGGGACACCAGGAGTGAGACGGGAGGAGGCCTGAATGAGCAAGGGCTATGACGAGATCACGCGCACCGTGCAGACCTATTTCGACGGGCTCCACGAAGCCGACACAGCAAAGCTCGGCTCGGTGTTTCACCCGGCCTGCCACCTGTTCGCGAATGTGGACGGCGCGCTCTTGGACTGGTCGCGCGAGCACTGGTTCGAGGTCGTGGACGGGCGCGAATCACCGGCGGCGCAAGGGCTCAAGCGCCACGACCGGATCGTCTCGATCGACATGTCGGACGATAACACCGCCATCGTGACCTGCGAATGCGCGATCCCGCCGCGCTACTTCACCGACTTCCTCACCTTGATCAAGATCGCCGGCACTTGGCAGATCGTCTCGAAGTCGTTCCGCTTCGATACCCACGAATAGGCCAGCCGAGACGGGCGCCGGTGTCGGAGGCCATGGCAGGAACGTCGGCAAGGGTCGGATAGTCCCGCGTCACTGCGAGAGTTTCTTGTAGAGCGATGCGTACCGGGCGTGGCTCTTCTGATAGGCGTTCATCACATGCGGGCGGATCGTGCCCTGCCGGCGCTGCTCGATCAGCGCCGCGATCGCCTCCTCGACGAGCGCCTGGATCTGACGGCCCTCTTGCTTCGCCAGCCCGCGCAGGTCGGCGAGCAGTGCGCCGTCGACCTGGATGGCGAATTTTTTGCGAGTCGACGGCATGGCGGGGCCTCGATCGTCCCTCGACTGCCCGTCTTCTCATATCATGAAACGTCAAGCTATTGCTCTCGGGCCGGCTACGCTGCGCGGCGGCGGCGCGGTCAGCCGGTCGCGGCGCGATGGCGCGCGGCCAGCGCCGCGAGGGTGGTGAAGGTCATATCCGGGGTATCGTCGGTGGCGGGGGTGGCGCCGCCGCCGCGCCCGGCGCGGCGGTCGAGCCAACAGGTCGCGAAGCCGGCCGCCCGCGCAGGTCGGATGTCGTGATACAGGCTCTGGGCCACATGGAGCACCTGGTTCGGCGCGATGCCGTGCTCGGCCAACAGGGCGACGGCGCGCTCGAAATGGGCCGGCGCCGGTTTGTAGCTGCCGACATCTTCCGCGGTGATGACGGCGTGGAACGGGCGCCCGAGGCGCTCGGCACTGTGGGCAAAGGACGCGCGGTCGACATTCGAGAGCACCATCAGCCTCGCTTGCGTCCGGAGATAGGCGAGCGCGTCGACGGAATCCGAAAACGGCGGCCAGTCGGTGATCGAAGCGGCGAACGCCTCCGCCTCCTCATCCGTCGCGGCGTCGCCGGACTCATCGGCGATCGCCGTGAACACACGGCGCAGAATCTCCGGGTAGAGCAGCGCCGGGCGGTGCGCCTCGAAGACGTGCTCGTGCCGGGCAAACGCGACGAGCAGGGCCTCGTCATCCGCGGCGCTCTCGCGACCGGCGCGCAGAGCCCGGAGCATGCCGCGTTCCCAATCGATGACCGTGCCGTAGCAATCGAAGGTAAAGGCGCGGAACGTGCTCAGCGTCATCGGCTTAACCCGGTCTCATGAACGGAAGCTCAGTCTAGAACAAAAAAAGAACGTCTCGGAGTCTATTCGGCTCGCCCCCTTCGCTGGATTGCGCTAGAGTCAGGGGGTGAAAAAAAGGGGTGCGCTTTGCACGCACCCCTTGAGTTCCAGTGGCTCATGACCGCGGGAGATGGACGGTCGTCAAGAACAGCCACTGGTAGCGCCACAGGTCACGCACTTCATGCAGGTCCCGTTGCGGACCAGCGTGAAGTTGCCGCAATCACCACAGGCCTCGCCCTCATAACCTTTCCCCCGCGCCCGGAGCATGGCGTCGAGGCCGCGCGCGGGCAGGCCCGTCGCCGCCGATGGCGGCGGATCATCGAGCGCCGTTTCCGCCCGGAGTTCGCGCTCTCGCGCGGGCCCCGGCACGGCAGCGGGGTGGAGCGCGATCGCCGCCGAGGTGCCGGCCTGCTCGATGCCGGCCTCGGGCGCGCCGCGCAATGCCGCGCTCGGACCACCGACCGTCTCGCGACCGCCGTCGTCGCGGGCGCCGGCACCGCCATTGAGCACCAGAAGGTTCGAGCGAACATAGCCGGCGCTCACCGGACTGTTGGACAGGCCGCTTGCCGATTCGGCCCGATCGGGCTCCGGCGCGCGCGTCGCTTCCTCTTCACCGCCGCCGATGGTGTCCGGCAGCAGGTCCTCGGCCTCGGCATGGGCGAGATCGCTTCGTCCAAGATAGGAAATGGCGAGCTCGCGGAAGATGTAGTCGAGGATCGAGGTGCTCATCTTGATGGCATCGTTGTTATGCACCATCCCCGCCGGTTCGAACCGCGTGAAGGTGAAGGCGTCGACATATTCATCGAGAGGGACGCCATATTGGAGGCCGATCGAGATCGCGATCGCGAAGTTGTTCATGAGGCTGCGGAAGGACGCTCCTTCCTTGTGCATGTCGATGAAGATCTCGCCGAGCGAGCCATCCTTGAACTCGCCGGTCCGGAGATAGACCTTGTGTCCGCCGACTACCGCCTTCTGGGTGTAGCCGCGCCGCCGGTGCGGCAGTCGCCGCCGTTCACCCTGGCGCATGACCTGCCTGACGATGCGCTCGGCCACCCCGAGCGGGTCGAGCGGACCCCCATGCTGCGGGCGCGGCGCGCGCACGGCCGGCTCGGCGGCGTCCCGGGCACCGCGCTCCTCCGGCTCCTGCAGCTCGATCCCGTCCTCCAGCGCGTCGTCGAGCGCCAGCGCGGTAAGCGGCTGAGAGAGCTTGGAGCCGTCCCGGTAAAGCGCGTTGGCCTTGATCCCGAGGCGCCAGGAAAGCTCGTAGGCCTTGCGGCAATCCTCGACCGTCGCGCCGGCCGGCAGGTTGATGGTCTTGGAGATCGCGCCGGAGATGAAGGGCTGGGCCGCCGCCATCATCCGGATATGACTTTCCGTCGACAGGCAGCGGTTCGAGCCGGTGCGCCCGCACGGATTGGCGCAATCGAAGATCGGCAGATGCGCAGCCTTGAGATGCGGCGCGCCTTCCAGGGTCATCGCGCCGCAGCAATAGACATTGGCGTCCTCGATCTCTCGGGCGGAGAAGCCCAGAGCGGCGAGCATGTCGAAACCCGGATCGTCGAGCGCGGCCTCGTCGAGACCCAGGGTGCCGGTGCAGAACGCCGCGCCGAGCGTCCACTTGTTGAACGCCAGGCTCAGATCAAAGGCCGCTTCGAGAGCGCCCTCGATACGCTCGACGGCCTCGGGCGCGAAGCCCTTTCGCGCCAGATCCTCATGGTTGATCGCCGGTGCGCCGTCGAGGGTACCGTGGCCCACCGCATAGCGCACCATCGCGCCGATCTCGGAAGTCGAATAGCCGAGAGTTCTCAGGGCGTTGGGAACAGTGCCATTGATGATCTTGAAGTAGCCGCCGCCGGCCAGCTTCTTGAATTTCACCAGGGCGTAGTCGGGCTCGATACCGGTGGTATCGCAGTCCATGACCAGGCCGATGGTGCCGGTCGGCGCGATGACCGTGGCTTGCGCGTTGCGGTAGCCATGTTGCTCGCCGAGACCCACCGCACGATCCCACGCCCCGAGGGCGGCGGCGCCGAGCGCCCGGTCGGGAAGGTTGGCGTGATCGAGCGCGAGCGGCCGGATATCGAGCCCCTCGAAGCCCTCGGCCTCGCCATGGGCGGCGGCTCGATGGTTGCGCACGACGCGGAGCATGGCCTCCCGGTTGTCGCCGAACGCCGGGAAGGCACCGAACTCACCAGCCATCTCGGCCGAGGTGGCGTAAGCGGTACCGGTCATCAACGCGCTGATGGCGCCGCACAGCGCCCGGCCCTCGGGGCCGTCATAGGGCAGACCGAGCGACATCAGGAGCCCGCCGAGATTGGCGAAGCCCAGGCCCAGCGTGCGGTAGCGGAAGGAGCGCCAGGCGATCTCGCGCGACGGATACTGGGCCATCACGACCGCGATCTCGAGCACGATGGTCCACAGGCGCACCGCATGCTCGAAACGCTCGGTATCGAAGCTGCCGTCGTCGCGCCGAAACGCGGCCAGGTTGAGCGATGCGAGGTTGCAGGCGGTGTCGTCGAGGAACATGTATTCGGAGCAGGGATTCGACGCGTTGATCCGCCCGTCCGCCGGGCAGGTATGCCAGGCATTGATCGTGGTATCGAATTGGATACCCGGATCGGCCGACGCCCAGGCCGCTTCCGCAACCTGATCCCAAAGCTCCCGCGCATCGATGGTCTTCGCGACTTTGCCGTCGGTGCGCCGGATCAAGTCCCACTTGCCGCCGGCCTCGACCCGCTCGAGAAACGCGTCGGTCACCCGGATCGAGTTGTTGGAATTTTGGCCCGACACCGTCAGATACGCCTCGGACTGCCAGTCGGTGTCGTAGACGCGGAAATCGATCTCGGTGAAGCCCTGCTCGGCCCAGCGGATCGAGCGGCGGATATGGGCCTCCGGCACCTGGGCCTTTCTCGCCTCGCGGATCGCCTTGCGCAGGCCGGGGTTCGATGTCGGATCGAACCGGTGATCGCCGTCCCCCTGGCAGGCGGCGATGATCGCGTTGAGGTGGACGTGCAGCAGCGTCGATCCGGTCACCAGGGCGGCGACCTTCTGCTCCTCGACAACCTTCCAGTTGACGTAGTCCTCGATATCCGGGTGATCGACATCGACGATGACCATCTTGGCGGCGCGCCGCGTGGTACCGCCCGACTTGATCGCACCGGCGGCGCGATCGCCGATCTTGAGGAAGCTCATCAGACCGGACGACTGGCCGCCGCCCGAGAGCGACTCGCCCTCGCCGCGCAGATTGGAGAAATTCGTCCCCGTGCCGGAGCCGTATTTGAACAAACGCGCCTCGCGCACCCAGAGGTCCATGATGCCGCCCTCGTTGACGAGGTCGTCACGGATACTCTGGATGAAGCAGGCGTGCGGCTGGGGATGCTCGTAGGCGGAGGTCGCCTCGTTCAGCTCGCCGGTCTCGAAGTCGACGAAATAATGGCCCTGGGCCGGTCCGTCGATGCCGTAGGCCCAATGCAGCCCCGTGTTGAACCATTGCGGCGAGTTGGGCGCTGCGACCTGGAGCGCCAGCATCGCCGTAAGCTCGTCGTAAAAGGCGCGGGCATCGGCTTCGCGGTCGAAATAGCCGGCCTTCCAGCCCCAATAGGTCCAGGTGCCGGCCATGCGGTGAAACACCTGCTTGGTCGAGTGCTCACCCTGCGCGGGCTTGTCCGTCTCGGCCTCGCCGTCCGGCACGCTTCGCCACAGCCACTCGGGGACATCGGCCTCTGGAACCGGCTTGAACCGCGCGGCGACGCCGGCCTTGCGAAAATATTTCTGGGCGAGAACGTCGCACGCGACCTGCGACCAACCGGCGGGGACCTCCACGCCGTGCTGCTCGAACACCATCGAGCCGTCGGGATTGCGGATTTCGCAGGAGGTGGTCCGAAACGCGACCTCCTCACGGGGAGACCCGTCGTCCGTCGTAAAATGGCGCGCAATGCGCATGCCGTCCCCCCAACCGAACCGAAGCCTGCTGTCCCGTGGCCGTCGGCCCGACGCTCCAGCCCGAGATCTGGGGTGTGTCGGCGGCACGACCACCATTTGTAGATATACAACGCCGACGGGAACTCCTCTGTCAACCATATTTTGTGACGGTTTTGCGGCAAACCACAAAATACCGGATCCGACCGGCCGGCGCCGGCGCGGGGCTCCGATTCCTCGTCGAGCGACCCGGCGCGGGCAGGATGAACTGTGTCCGATCAATCACTTAGATATCGCTCAGCGGCTCAATGGAACGGGATGGGCGCGGCCGCCGCCGCGGACGCGGCCCATCCCAACCCCCCAGGCGCGCGATCCCTGGACGCACGCCGGGCCGCCATGGCATAAACACCGGTCGAATACGGGCACATGAACCACGGGGCTCAGGCGAGGCGCCATGGCGACGATCGGCACGCGGCTCTTCACCCTGCTGCACGGGGCCCTGGTGGGTCGGGACGACGCCGGCAACCGCTACTATCGCGAGCGGCGGCGGCCGGCGGGCCGGCGCGAGCGGCGCTGGGTCGTCTATGAGGGCGAGGTGGAAGCCTCGCGGGTACCGCCCGATTGGCACCGCTGGCTCCACCACAGCACCGAGTCGCCGCCGACGGAAACGCCGCTCCCGGCGCAGTCCTGGGAGAAGCCGCACCGCCCCAATCTGACCGGGACCGCAGCCGCCTACCGGCCGCCGGGCCACATATTGAGCGGGGGAAAGCGCGACAGGGCGACCGGCGACTATGAGCCCTGGCAGCCCGATGAGCGGCCTCCCGGCGGAAGGGAGGCATGAGGCGCACGCGTTCCGGCTAAGTGAGGCGGACCAGGGCGTGCCGCTTCTTGCCCGCCGAAAGCTTGATCAGGCCGTCCGCATCGACATCATCTTTGCCGATCTCACGGGTTTCGGACTCGATCACCGCGCCGTTGACGCGCGCGCCGCCGCCGCGGATCAGACGCTTCGCCTCGCCGCCTGAGGCGCACAGCCCCGCCTCCCGCAACAATCTGACCGCGGAGACCCCGGCCTCGATCTCGCCGCGCGATATCTCGACGACCGGAAGACCACCTCCGGCTGCGCCTTCCTCGAAGGTCCGGCGCGCGGTCTCCGCGGCGTCCCGCGCCGCCGCCGCGCCGTGACAGAGACGGGTCGCTTCGCTCGCAAGCAGCTTCTTCGACTCGTTCAGCTCGGCCCCTTCGAGCGCCTCATGGCGGGCGATCTCGTCGAGTGGAAGCTCGGTGAACAGGCGCATGAAGCGGCCGACATCGGCATCGTCCGTGTTGCGCCAGTACTGCCAATAGTCGTAAGGAGCGAGCCGGTCGGGGTTGATCCAGACGGCGCCCTGCGCGGTCTTGCCCATCTTGGCGCCGGAGGCGAGGGTGATCAGCGGGGAGGTCAGTCCGAACAGGCTCCGCCCGTCGATCCGGCGGGCCAGTTCGACCCCGTTGACGATATTTCCCCACTGGTCGGAGCCGCCCATCTGAAGACGGCAATGAGCGCGCCGCGACAGCTCGAGAAAATCATAGGCCTGGAGGATCATATAGTTGAACTCCAGGAAGCTCAGCGGCTGCTCGCGCTCGAGCCGGAGGCGGACGCTGTCGAAGCCCAGCATCCGATTGATCGAGAAATGACTGCCGATGTCCCGCAGGAGCGGGATATAGCCGAGCGTGTCGAGCCAATCGTCATTGTCCACCAGGCGCGCGTCGCTCGGCCCGTCGCCGAAGCAGAGGAAGCGGTCGAAGGAGCGCCGAATCCCGGCCTTATTAGCGGCGATCGCTTCGTCGGTCAGCAAGGCCCGCGCCTGGTCGCGGCCGCTCGGGTCGCCTATCTTCGTCGTGCCGCCGCCCAGCAGCACGATCGGCCGGTGGCCGGTTTTTTGCAGCCAGCGCAACATCATGATCTGGACGAGGCTTCCGACATGCAGACTGTCGGCGGTGCAGTCGAAGCCGATATAGGCACAGACGCGCTCGCGCGCGGCGAGGGCGTCCAGCGCCGCGTCATCGGTGCATTGATGGATGAAGCCGCGCTCCGACAGCACCCGCATGAAATCGGAGGTGAACACCGTCGCTCGACTCGCTCGCTGTCGCTCCGGCCGGCGGCGAACCGGGGCGGCGCCGCAAGGCCGGGTGGTGTAACACAGGGACCGCAGGCGGACAACGCGCCGGCCCGCCGGGCGAACGGCACGCGCGGGTGAGCGGACCGGCACGACAAGCGCCGGTCCGCGCGCTCGGCATGATGAGCGGCACCTCGCTCGACGGGGTCGACGCGGCGTTGATCGAGAGCGACGGCGTCACTGTGGCCGCGATCGGTGCGTGGCTCACCCGGCCCTACCCCTCAGGACTGCGCGGCCGACTCCGAGCGGTGATCGAGGGCCGCGGAGAACGGCGCGCGGTCGTGTGCGCGCTCACCGCGTTTCACGCGGAGGTCGCAGACGCGCTGCTCGCCGAGGCCGGACGACAGGCTCACGAGATCGCGCTCGTCGGCTTTCCCGGGCACACGGTCCATCACGACCCCGGCGCGGGGCGCACCGATCAACTCGGCGACGGCTTCTATCTCGCCCGCCGCCTCGGAATCGATGTGGTGACCGATTTCCGCAGCAACGACGTCGGGGCAGGCGGCCAGGGCGCGCCGCTCGCACCGCTCTATCACGCGGCGCTGGCCCGGCGGGATCGGCTCGCCGCCCCGCTCGCGGTGCTCAATCTCGGCGGCGTCGGCAATGTGACCTGGATCGGCGGCGCCGGCGATGCCGACCTCTTGGCCTTCGACACCGGCCCCGGCTGTGCGCTGCTCGACGATTGGGCTGGCCTGAGAACGGGCGTTCCGATCGATCGCGACGGCCGGCTGGCACTCTCGGGCAGGGTGAACCGGGCCGCGCTCCGTGGCTTGCTGGCCGATCCCTATTTCGCGGCGGCGCCGCCCAAATCCTTGGACCGCAACGCCTTCGACCCGGCGCCGGTCGCGGGAATGACGGCCGCCGACGGCGCCGCGACGCTCGTCGCGTTCACGGCAGAAGCGGTGGGCCGCGCCGTCGCTCATATGCCGTCTCCGCCGCTCCGCTGGGTCGTGACCGGCGGCGGGCGCCGCAATCCGGCACTGATGGCCGCCCTCCGGGAGCGCCTGGACGCGCCGTGCGAGGCGGTCGAGAGCGTCGGCTGGCAGGGCGATGCGCTGGAAGCGCAGGCCTTCGGCTTTCTCGCCGTGCGCAGCCGGCGCGGGCTTCCGCTCAGCCTGCCGCGCACCACCGGCGTTCCTCACCCCCTCGGCGGCGGCGTGTTTCATCCCGCGCCCCGGGCGGCGCGCGGGTCCAGGTGATCCGCTGCCGCCCGCCGCGAACCGGCGCTCAGGCGGCGCTGGGCGTCGAGTCGAGGCGGCGGGCGATGTAGCGGTCGACGAGCTCCGACAAGGCGTCGAGCCCGGCTTCGTAAAAGTGGTTGGCGCCCCTGAGGACGCTGTAGTCGATCTCGATCTGGCGTTGGCTTTGCAGCTTTTTCGCCAGGCCCGCCACCTCGGGTTCGGGCACCAGCTTGTCCGCGCCGCCATGGACGATCAGGCCCGACGACGGGCAGGGCGCGAGGAAGGTGAAGTCGAACATGTTGGCGGGCGGGGAGATCGCGACGAAGCCCTCGATCTCCGGACGGCGCATGAGCACTTGCATGGCGATCCAGGCGCCGAAGGAGAAGCCGGCGATCCAGCAACGGTCGGCGCGCGGGTTTTGAATCTGCAGCCAGTCGAGCACCGAGGCGGCATCGCTCAGCTCGCCTTGACCGTGGTCGAATTCGCCCTGCGAGCGGCCGACGCCCCGGAAGTTGAAGCGGATCACGGAGAACGACTTCTGACGGAAGACCTGATACAGCGCGTAGACGACCTTGTTGTTCATCGTGGCGCCGTGCTGCGGATGCGGGTGCAGGATCAGGGCGATGGGTGCGCGGGGATCGCCGGCCTGATGATAGCGCGCCTGGAGGCGGCCCTCAGGGCCGCTTATCATCACTTCCGGCATCGGTGAACCATCGTCTCAGTATCGTCCCATCTTATTGAAGATGTTTATTAATTCCCCTCGATCGCGGACAGCGGAGGCGACGAAATACTTGACCCCTGGAGTCAGGAACCCTATATCCCGCAAGGATGCGGCCCGCGGGGGCAGCCCGTTGTGAGTCATTGATATACAAACGGAAGCATCATGTTCAAGCGCATTCGGGAAGATGTCGGCAGCGTGTTCGGTCGAGACCCGGCCGTCCGCTCCCGCATCGAGGTTTTTTTCTGCTATCCGGGGTTCCACGCGCTCGTCTTCTACCATGTGGCGCACTGGCTTTGGGGCTGCGGCTTTCGGCTGCTCGGCCGCTTCGTCTCCCATCTCGGCCGTATGGCCACCGGGATCGAGATCCATCCCGGCGCCGCGATCGGCCGCCGCTTCTTCATCGATCACGGCATGGGCGTGGTGATCGGCGAGACCGCGGTGGTCGGCGATGATGTGACGCTCTATCACGGTGTGACGCTGGGCGGCGTGACCTGGTCTCCGGGCAAGCGCCACCCGACGGTCGAGGACGGCGTCGTGATTGGCGCCGGCGCCCAGGTGCTTGGGCCGATCACGGTGGGGCGCGATGCCCGAATCGGTGCCAACGCGGTGGTCCTCAAGGACGTGCCGCCCGGCGCGACCATGGTCGGGATCCCGGCGCGCTCCGCGGCCCCCACGGCGAAGAACAAGGAGAAGCCGAGCTTCGACGCCTACGGCACGCCGTCGCCGGACATCGCGGACCCGACGGCGCGCGCCGTCGAGCTGTTGCTGGCCGAGGTCGGCGCGCTGCGGAGGCGCCTGGAGGCGCTGGAAGAGGACGACACCGAGGCGCCCGCCGACGCCGAGAGGCCGCCGGGCGCCGGCGAGACGGCGGCCGCCGGCCGCCGCGCCGCGGGCGGCCCGTGAAGCTCAGCGCAAAAGGCCGCTATGCGGTCATGGCGATGACGGAGCTCGCGATCCGCGCCCGCCGAGCGGGCGATGCTGCGCCTGTCACCCTCGCCGAGATCGCGGCGCAACAGGAGATCTCGCTCTCCTATCTCGAGCAGCTTTTCAGCCGCCTGCGCCGGGCCGGCCTGGTCAGGAGCGCGCGCGGGCCGGGCGGCGGCTACCGGCTGGCCCGCCCGCCGGCCGAGCTGCGGATCGCCGACATCGTCGGCGCGGTGGATGAGAACCTCCGCGCAACCCGCTGCTCGCCGAACACCGGCAGCGGCTGCATGGCGGGCGCGAGCCGGTGCGTGACCCATGACCTCTGGGAGGAGCTCGGCACCCACATCCACCTCTTTCTCAGCGCCGTCTCCCTGGAGGACGTGTGCGCACGCCGGGTGCTCGGCATGAGCGGCATGCTAAACGGCCAAGCCGGCGGCCTTACGCGGCACGCAGCCGAATGACCGACGACGCGCCGATCTATCTCGACTACAACGCCACGGCGCCGATCAAGCCGGCGGTCGTCGAGGCCATGACCGAGGCGTTGCACGCGACCGGCAACCCGTCGTCGGTTCACGGCTTCGGCCGCGGCGTGCGCAAGCGTATCGAGGACGCCCGCGAGCAGATCGCGGGGCTGGTCGATTGCGCGCCGGCGGAGCTGGTCTTCACCGCGGGCGGCACCGAGGCGAACAATCAGGCGCTCCAGGGCGCGGGCCGGCGGGTGATCATCGTGAGCGCGATCGAGCATCCGGCGGTCCTGCGCACCGCCGAGGCCTGCGCCGAGGAGCTCGTCGTCCTGCCGGTCGACGGCGACGGCGTGCTCGCGATGGAGGCGCTCGGCGAGGCGCTTGCAGCTCATGGGCAGGAGGCGTTGGTTTCGGTCATGCTGGCCAACAACGAAACCGGCGTGATCCAGCCGATCGCCGAGATTTCGGCGCGGGCGCTTGGCGCGGGCGCGCTGGTCCATTGCGACGCGGTGCAGGCGCCGGGGCGCATTCCGCTCTCCTTCGCCGCGCTCGGCGTCGACATGATGAGCCTCGCCGCCCACAAATTCGCCGGGCCCAAGGGTATCGGCGCGCTGGTCGTGCGGGCGGGCCCCGCGATCGCGCCGTTGATTCATGGCGGCGGGCAGGAGCGGGGCCGGCGCGGCGGCACCGAGAACGCCGCCGGCATCGTCGGCTTCGGCGTCGCCGCGGAGCTCGCCCAGGACGACCTCGAGCGGGCCGCCGAGATCGCCGCGCTGCGCGACCGGCTGGAGGCGCGCCTGCGCGAGACCGAGCCCGCCATGCGGGTCTTCAGCGAAGCGGCGGAACGCCTGCCCAATACGAGCTGCGTCACCATGCCGGGCGTGCAGAGCGAGACCCAGGTCATGGGCCTCGATCTCGCGGGCGCCGCGGTCAGCGCGGGCTCCGCCTGCTCCTCGGGCAAGGTCGAGCCGAGCCATGTGCTCCGCGCGCTCGGAGCGCCGGACGAGATCAGCGGCTGCGCGATCCGGGTCAGCCTCGGCTGGGCCACCACCGCCCAGGAGGTCGACCGCTTCCTGAGCGCGTGGCGGGCGCTCTATGCCGGCCTGACCAACAGGTGGAAGGCGGGCGTTTCGGCGGCCGCGGGGTAGCCGCGGGCGCCGTGCCCACCATGACCTTCATCGACTCGGACGGGACGCGACGCGAGGTCGACGCGCCGGTCGGCGATTCGGTGCTCGAGATCGCGCACCGCAACGACATCGACATCGAGGGCGCGTGCGAGGGCGCGATGGCCTGCTCGACCTGCCACGTCATCGTCGACGACGCCTGGTTCGACAAGCTGGACGAGATCAGCGAGGACGAGGAGGACATGCTGGACCTCGCCTTCGGCCTGACCCGCAGCTCCCGCCTCGGCTGCCAGATCGTCATCACCGAGGCGCTGGACGGTCTCGTGGTGAGCCTGCCGGCCGAGACCTACAACATGATGGCGTAGCGCCTCCGGCGCCCGCTCGCTCACGCGCGACGAAGGAAAGCGGCGGTGCCGGCTACCGAGACGGGCTTCTTCACGGCCTTGCGCGAGGCCGCCCGGGCAGACTGGCAGCGTTATGTCGAGCATCCCTTCCTGCGCGGACTCGCCGACGGGACGCTGCCCGAGGCCGCGTTCCGCCATTATTTGGCGCAGGACTACCTCTTCCTGATCCAGTTCGCCCGCGCCTATGGGCTCGCCGCCTATAAGTCGGACAACCTGGCCGAGATCCGCGGCGCCGCCGAGGGCCTCAATGCCATCGTCGAGGTCGAGATGGGGCTGCATGTCGCCTATTGCGCCGAATGGGGCGTGAGCGCCGCCGCCCTCGAGGCCACCGAGCCCGACCGCGCCACCCTCGCCTACACCTGCTATGTGCTCGATCGCGGGCTGGCCGGCGACCTGCTCGACCTCCGGGTGGCGCTGGCGCCCTGCGTCATCGGCTATGGCGAGATCGGCGCCCGGCTCGCCGCCGACCCGAAGACCCTGATCTCGGGCAATCGCTATGCACGCTGGATCGAGATGTATGCCGGCGAGGACTACCAGGCGATCGCCGAGGCGGAGATCGGGGCGCTCGACGCGCTCGCGGCGCGGCGCGGCGCGGCGGCCCGGTTCGACGGATTGGCCACGGTCTTCCGCACCGCGACCAGGCTCGAGACCGCGTTCTGGCAGATGGGCCTCGACGCCGCCGTCGCCTGAGGCGTGCCGCGGGCGCATCGGCGCGCCTTGCGCCGGTGCAGCCCGCCCCTATAGTGCGCGCCATGAATTCCCCTCCCCTCGATCTCGGCGTGGCGAAGCCGCGCCCGCGGACGCGCGTGGCGGTCGCCATGTCGGGCGGCGTCGATTCCTCGGTGACCGCGGCCCTCCTGGCGGAGGCGGGCTATGACGTGGTCGGCGTCACGCTGCAGCTTTACGACGCGCGCGGGCCGCGGGCGAAGCCGGGCGCCTGCTGCGCCGGCCAGGACATCTACGACGCCCGCCGCGTTGCCGACCGGCTCGGGATCACCCATTACGTTCTCGACTACGAGGCGCGCTTCAAGGAAGCGGTGATCGACGACTTTGCGGAGTCCTATCTCAGAGGCGAGACGCCGATTCCCTGCGTGCGGTGCAACGAGCGCGTCAAGTTCCGCGATCTGCTGAGCCTCGCCCGCGATCTCGGGGCCGACGCGCTCGCGACCGGGCACTATGTCCGCCGGGTGGACGGGCCGGGCGGGCCCGCGCTCCATCGGGCGGTCGACGGCACGCGCGACCAGAGCTACTTCCTGTTCGCCACCACGCCGGCGCAGCTCGCCTTCCTGCGCTTCCCGCTCGGCGATCTGACCAAGGCGCGGGTGCGGGCCGAAGCCGCGCGCCTCGGCCTCGCCGTCGCCGCCAAGCCGGACAGTCAGGACATCTGCTTCGTGCCGGACGGCCGCTATGCCGGCATCATCGAGCGGCTCCATCCCGGCGCCGCCGAGCCGGGCGCCATCGTCGACCGCGCCGGCCGGACGCTCGGGCGTCACGAGGGCATCATCCATTTCACCGTCGGCCAGCGCCGCGGCCTCGGTCTCTGCGGACCCGAGCCGCTCTATGTGCTCGCGCTCGATGCCGAGCGGCGCGAGGTGGTGGTCGGCCCGCGGGCGGCGCTGCTCTGCGACCGCATCGTCACCGGCCCGCTCAAGTGGCTGGGCGGGGCTCTGCCCGAGCCGGGCGAGGTGCGCGCGGTGACGGCCCGGCTGCGCTCCAGCCACCCCGGTGCGGAGGCGCTTCTGACCCGCGCGCTCGACGGCTCGGCCGTGGTCGCGCTCGTGCGCCCGGAGCCCGCGACCGCGCCGGGCCAGGCCTGCGTTCTCTATGACGGCGATCGGCTGCTCGGCGGCGGCTGGATCACGGGCACCGGCCAGAGCGCAGCGCTCGCCGCCGCCTCCGGCCTCGCAACCGAGGACGCGGCGGCCAGCCCGGCGCCGCGCTTGACACGCGGCGAGGGCGCCGCGTATAGCGATGCGCTTCCGACCCCTGGGGCGGGGTAGCTCAGCGGTAGAGCAGTGGAATCATAATCCACGGGTCGGGGGTTCAAATCCCTCCCCCGCTACCATCGAGACCGACATTCCCGGGGAGGGGGTGTCGGTTCTGTTCCTGGGGTTCCCGGCGGCGGTCCATTCGAGGATCGTGGCGCCGACCTTTGACCTTCACGGCCTACCATAACGCTTCATCGACGATGCGAAGCTCGGGCATGTCGGTCGTGATCCGATCCTCGGGCGGATTGATCCGCGAGAGCCGCTTACCAGTCTCCAACGGGCTCACGGGGCGATGATCATCGGCGGCCTACTCGAACGAATCGACTCTCAGCTCCGTATGGCGTGCAAGCACGTCGAAGTCGGTATCGTTGTGAAGGACGGCCGCGTCGGCGCGAATGGCGACGGAGCCGATGAGGCAGTCGATCAGCCTGCGAACGGTCTCTCCCTCCCGGCGGCAAAGGCGATAAAGGCCAGCCGCGTCGTCATAGTCTGCCGGTCCGGTCGGAAGGACGGCCGCCCGCGCGAGCAGCCCGCGCAGGCTCCGCAGATGCCGTTCGTCCCGCGCTCCGGCGAGCACTTCCATGCGAATCACATCGCAGACCGCGATCTCGCTGTCGAGCAGCGCCTCGACGCGATTGCAGGCCGCGGAGCCGGTGTCGCGAAGAAACTCGATCCACGCGGACGTGTCGATCAGGATCACGTCGAGCGGCCGGACCGCAACTCGTCGAGGTCGCCCTCCCAACCGGACCCGCGAAGCCGCCGGGCTTCATCGACGCCGAGGGGCTCCGCCGCAACGGTGCGCAACGCGAAATTGACCGCCTCGCGCTTCGTCGTCAGACGGTAGCGGCGCATGACCTCCGCGCACGCCTTGTCGTCGATATCCACATTGGTGCGTGACATGCACAAAACATACACCATCGCCTGACGGAGACCAAGGGCCCTCGTGCAGGCATCCCGAACCCCACACCGCAATGCGTGTGAGCGAGACAACTATCTGGTGAGCGGCGGGCGGCCCGTAGCTCCTACACCAGTCAAGGGAACACGATTTTCCGAGCCGCTGGCCCGGGACTGCGCCGACGTCAGGGGGCATCACCCAAGAACGCGGCGTCGATGTCGACGGCGTAGCTGTTGGCGAGGCTGTTGGTCTCGTTCGCCATCCCGACCACCGCCATCAGCTCGGCAAGCATGGCGTCGCTCATGCCTTGGCGGCGCGCCGCGGCCGTGTGGGAGCGAATGCAGTAGTCGCAGCCATTGGTGGCGCTCACTGCGACGTAGATCATCTCCTTGGTGAGCGGATCGAGGGCGCCGGGCGCCATCACCTGCTTGATGCTCTCCCAGGTCCGCCTCAGCGTCGGCGGATGGTGCGCGAGCACCTTCCAGAAATTGTTGATCCAATCGACCTGGCGGGTCTCCATGATGTCGTCATAGACCGCGCGCACCTCCGGCGAGGCGTCCTCATATTCCACCATCGCAACCGTCGCCATGCTCTCCTCCCTCGTGGATCTCGATCGATGGTGAAGTATTGCGGCGCCGCAGCGCGCCTGCTAGCTCTCTCGATCAGCGGAGACCGCCACCGATGATCACCGTCTACGGCCTCAAATCATGCGATGCCTGCCGCAAGGCGCTGCGCTGGCTCGCCGCCGCGGGAAAGGAGGCGCGGCTTCACGACCTTCGCGCGGACGGAATCGACGAGCCCCTGTTGAATCGTTGGCTGGATGCGCTCGACTGGCAGGCCCTTCTCAACCGGCGGAGCGCCACATGGCGCTCCCTGCCGCAGGCCGAGCGTGCGCCGCTTGATCGCGCGCGCGCCGTGCGCCTGATGCTCGCGCATCCGGCATTGGTCAAGCGTCCGGTCTTCGATGTCGGCGGCACCTACCTGGTCGGCTTCGACGAAGCGGTCCGAGCCTCGCTCATCGACTTGGGTTGACGGAGGGGGCGCATGATCAGCCATTGGCTCACCGAAGCCGGTCTCTCGCCCGAGGATGACGCGCCGCCGCTCGACGGCGATCGGCGCGCCGATATCTGCATCGTCGGCGGCGGCTATGCCGGGCTGTGGACGGCGATCCGCCTGAAGGAGCGCGATCCGTCGATCGATGTCGCGATCATCGAGAAGAGCGTCTGCGGCGCCGGCGCAAGCGGGCGCAATGGCGGCTTCGTGCTGAGCTGGTGGGCCAAATTCGGCTCGCTGAGCAAGATCTGCGGGGCCGAGGAGGCGGTGCGCCTGGCCCAGGCGTCGGCCGATGCCGTCGGCGAGATCGGGCGATTCTGCGCCGAGCACGGAATCGAGGCGCATTACCGCGGCGACGGCTGGCTGTGGGCCGCGACCAGCGCGCCGCAGGCGGGCTCCTGGAACGCCTTGCTCGATATCCTGGCGCACCGCCAGCAGCACCCGTTCGAGCGCTGGGAGCCCGAGACGGTCAAGCGCCGATCCGGCTCGGACCGGCATATCGCCGGGGTTTTCGAGCCGACCGCCGCCTCGGTGCAGCCGGCCCTGCTGGCGCGCGGGCTGCGCCGCGTGGCGCTGGCGATGGGCGTCAGGATCTACGAACGAACCCCCATGGCCCGCCTCGACCGCGGCCGTCCGCCGCGGGTGGTCACACCGACCGGGACCGTCACCGCGGAGAAGGTCGTGATCGCGATGAACGCCTGGTCGACCATGCTCCCCGACTTGCGCCGGACCATCGTCGTGGTCTCGAGCGACATCGTCGCGACCGCGCCGATGGCCGAGCGGCTCGCCGCCTCGGGCTGGCGCGACGGCCTCTGCATCTCCGATTCCCGCACCCTGGTGAACTACTACCGTCCGACCATGGACGGCCGCATCGCCTTCGGCACCGGCGGAGGGCTGCTCTCCTTCGGCAACAGGGTCGGCCGCCGCTTCGACGGCCGCTCGCGGCGGGCCGGCGAGGTCGAGCATTTCTTCCGCCACATCTATCCCGGCTTCCGGGACGTGCCGATCGCGTCGAGCTGGACCGGGCCGATCGACCGTTCGGTTAACGGGCTTCCCTTCTTCGGCCGCCTCGACGGCCGCAACGACCTGCTCTACGGCCTCGGCTTCTCGGGCAACGGGGTCGGGCCGACGGTGGTCGGCGGCCGAATCCTCGCGTCGCTGGCTCTCGGCGCGAAGGACGAGTGGTCACAATGCGGCATGGTGCGCGATACCGTTGCGCCGTTCCCCCGGGAGCCCGTGCGCTATGTCGGCGGGCGTCTGGTGATCGCGGCGAACCGGCGCAAGGAGCGCTTCGAGGATCAGGGCCGCAAGCCGGGCCCGGTGACGGTCAGGATCGCCGGTCTTGCGCCCGCCGGCCTGGTGCCGGTCAAAGGCGTCGACGCGCCGTCGGCGAAGGCCTGACCCATGCGCGGCGGGCCCGCCCCGCGGCTCACAACGCTGGTCGCGGAGGACGGCACCGCGCTGCGCACCGCGCGCTGGACCGGATCGGCCGGCGGCCCGCGCGGCTCGGCGGTTCTCCTGCAAGGAAGAGCCGAGTTCATCGAGAAATATTGCGAGACCGCCGGCGATCTCCTGGCCCGGGGCTTCGCCGTTTTCTCCCTCGATTGGCGGGGCCAGGGCGGGTCCGACCGCGCGCTCGACGATCCTCACAAGGGCCATGTCGGCAGCTACGACGCCTATCTGAGCGATTTCGACCGGTTCCTGGAACGGGTCGTCCTTCCCGACGCCCCGCGGCCGATCGTCGTGCTGGCCCACTCGATGGGCGGCCATATCGTGCTCCGCCATGCCGGCGACCAGGCCGCCCGCGCGGCACCCTGCTTCGCGGAACGGATCGTGCTCAGCGCGCCGATGATCGAGATCGCGCGCGGCCCCGTGCAGCGGATCCTCGCGAAGATCATGACCCGCGGCGCCATGGCTCTCGGGCTCGGCGACCGCTATGCGCCGGGGGGCGGCGGCTATTTCTCCGTGCCCTTCGACGACAATCCCTTAACGCGCGATCGCGCGCGCTTCGCGCGAACCGAGGCGATGGTTCGCGGCAATCCGGCGCTCGCGCTCGGCTGGCCGACCGTCGGCTGGCTCGCCGCGAGCCGGCGCTCGATCGCCATCCTCCGAAGGCCAGGCTACCCCGAAGCCCTGCGCACGCCGGTCCTGATGATCAGCGCCGGGGCCGACCGGGTGGTCTCGAACCCGGCCCAGGCCCGCCTCGCCGCGCGGATGCCGAACTGCCTGCTCGAAACGATCCCCGACGCGCGTCACGAGCTCCTGATGGAGACCGACGCCGTCAGGGAAAGGGTGCTCGCCCGCTTCGATGCGTTTGTAGAAGGCCAACGACATTAATGAAACGCCGTGGGGCAGCAGCATCGATTATTGCGGCCAGCGCCCCCGGCGCGTCGCGACACGCGTTGATAGCGAGCTCGGCCGCATTCAATCGGCCTATCGACATGGAACTGATATTGGCGTTCAGGCGCCATTGACGCCGGCGCCATTGACACCCATTCTCTTACCATGCCCATGCGTTTGCAAACCGTCGTCGAGACGCCTTCATATCTCACGGCGGCCAAGGGTGTTCTATCCGACGCTGAACGGATCAAGGTCGTTACCATGGTGGCTGAAAAACCCGAGGCGGGCGTGTCGCTTGGAGGCGGGATCCGAAAAATGCGGATCGCCCGCTCGGGCCGCGGCAAACGCGGCGGGGCACGGGTGGTGTTCCTGTTCTCCGGCGAAGACATTCCAGTGTTCTTACTCACCGTTTTCGCCAAGAACGAGAAAGCAGATCTCGGCGTCCGGGAACGAGAAGCGCTGATCGCCGCCGCCAAACAGATAGTTTCAGATTATAGGAGACGCTCGTGAGCAAGCCATTCGACAAGGTCATGGCTGGGCTCGAGGATGCCCGTGCCTATCTGGACGGCGGGCGCGACGGTTTCGTGGTGCATGACGTCGAGGTCCCCGAGCCTGATGTCGCGGCGATCCGAAGCAAGACGGGGCTATCACAGCCGGCCTTTGCCAGGAGCATCGGTGTCGCGCTCGGCACTCTGAAGAACTGGGAGCAGGGCCGCCGACGCCCGGAGGGGCCGGCGCGCGTGCTGCTTGCGTTGATCGAAAAGCGGCCGTCGATCGTTCAGGAAGAACTCCGCCGCTGAATCATGCGCACTGTCGGCAAACAGGACGACGGCAGTGGTCGATAGGGCAGCGCACGACAGACGGTACGGCGCAGGATGTCATCGATGCCCCGGGATCAGCCCAGCCGATAGATCCTGATCGCGTTGTCGTGGAAGAGCGCGCGCTGCTCGGCCTCGCTGAAATCCGCAACGACGGTCTTGAACGCGTCGTAGACGGCGCCGGCACCGCCATGCAGCCCGGCCACCGGAAAGTCGCTCGCGAACATGCAGCGCTCAAGCCCGAAGGCCTCGATGGTGTGCCGGATGAAGGGCCGCACGCTTTCCAGCGTCCAGTCGTGGTCATAGGCCCCGAGGTCGGAAATCTTGACCGCGACATTGTCGGCGCGGGCGAGCGCGCTCATGCCCTCGCGCCAGAACCTGATGCCGTCATCGTCACGATCGGCGGGGCTGCCGGTGTGATTGAGGACGATCTGGGTATCGGGAAAGGCGCGGGCGAGTGCGAGCACATCGCCGAGCTGCCCGGAATAGATCATCATGTCGAACGAGAGGCCGTGCTTGCGCAGCAGGCCGAAGCCGCGCCGCCAGGCCGCGTCCTGCATGAGGTCGGCACGATCGACAAAGGTCCAACTCGGCTTCTCGTGCCAGCTCATGATCTGGCGGATGCCGCGCATATTCGCATGCGCACAATTGGCCTCCAGGGCCGCCTCGGCATCCAGGTCCTCCAGGGACGCGAAGGCGACGATCCCGTGCGGGAACCCGTGCGCGTCCGCAATGGTTTGGAGCCAACGGGTTTCGGCGCTCGGGTCGTCGGTGACGAAGCTCGCCTGGATGTGGACCGATTTGACCAGGTTGATGCCGGCCATGTCCTGCCGGTAGTCGGCGAGGGCGTAGTCGCGTATCAGCGGCGCGGTGCTGCCGAAGACCGCCTCCCGCGGCCCGTCGGTCAGCCACGAATAGCGGCCGGAGCCGAGGTCCCAGAGATGGTGGTGAGCGTCGACGATCGGACCGCCATAGAGGCCGGGCATGCGCCTGCTCCGCGTGGATCTGCCGCGGCCGCGATGCGGGCACAGGAGCGTTCGCGAGTCAAGGCGCGGCCGCCGCAGACGGCCGCCGCATGAGGATGTGGACGATCTCGTAGCTCAACACCGGCTCGTCCCGCTGATTGCGGACCTCGTAGGCGATGCGCAGATAGCCGCGGTCGGCCTTCGAGCGCGACGGGCGGGCCTCGACGATCGTCGCGATCGCGTGGATGGTATCGCCCGGCCGCGCCGGCCGGTGGAAGCGGACCGCATCGATCGACGGCCCGCCGATGCAGGCGTGATTGATCACGCCGAGCCGATAGAACAGGCGGAATCCCAGCGCCATCGTCTGGAACCCGCTGGCGATCAAGCCGCCATAGGGCCCGTCCTTGGCACCGCGCGCATCGATGTGGATCGGCTGGGGATCGTAGCGGCGCGCGAAGGCGACGATCTCGGCCTCGCTCAGGGTCGTGCCTTCCGACACGAAGCGCTCGCCAGCCGCGAAATCGTCGAAATGGCGTTCTGATAGTGTTCCCGACACGCGCTCGACCGTCACCGCGCGACGCACGAAACCCGGATGATCTCCCTCACTTCGCCGTCAGAGCGTCGGATTGTCGATCTCGAGCCCGTAAAGCATGCGCCCATAGGTCGTGAAATTCACGTCCTTGTTCACGGTGAAATGCTGGTTGGCGACCATCATGTCGGTATAGAGGTTGCCGAGCGCGCTGTCGCTGTAGACGCTGGCGGCGCCGGACAGGTCCCAGACGGCCCTGGAGGCGTCCATGGCCAGTTTGCCGGCATAGGCCGCGAGCGCCCGGCAGCGGGCGCGCTCCTCAAGGCCGGGCACGCGGCCCTGGTCATGGACGGTCGCGCTGATCTCGTCCGCCGCCAGCTTCAGTATCTGGCGCGCGCAGTCGACCGCGCATTTGGCTTCGGCGAACTGGATATGCTGGGAGGCAAAGGTGGCCACGTCCTTCTCGGCCATGATCGAGCCCTTCTTCTTCGCGATCTCGTTATATTCGGACACCATCTCGAGCGCGATGCCGACGGCACCGCTGGTGATGCCGGTGCCGAAGATCGGATAGCTTGGCAAGTAATAGCACGGCGTCTCCCGCCAATGGCCGCCGGGGGATTCGCCGCCGCGCAACGCCTCCATCGACAGCGCCCGGTGCGCGGGCACGAAGAAATCCTCGAGCTGGACGTGGTTGGTGCCGCTGCCGCGCAGCCCAAGCGCGTGCCAGGTGTCCAGAATGTCGATTTCCTCCCGCTTGATCAGGAAGTGGAGATGGGTGTCGTGCTGCCCGGCCTTGCCCTGCTCATACCCCGAGACGATGCACCAATCGCAGGTATCGACGCCGGTGACGAACGGCCAGCGGCCGGTCACCCGATAGCCGCCGTCGACCGGCACATAGCGGCCGAGGCTTTGGATCAGGATCCCGGCGACCAAGTTCTTCGGATCATCGCCCCAGACCTCGTCCTGCCCCTCCTTCGGCCACTGGGCGACCATGAAGGCATGGACGACATATTGCACCGTCGCCCATCCGGTGGAGCCGCAGGCGGCACCGACCGCCGCGACGGGATCGACGATATCGCGGAGCGGCCCGCCGGCGCCGCCATAGGCCGCCGGCTGCAGGAGGCGCGCGACCCCCGAGTCCCGGATCAGCGTGCGGATCTCGGGCAGCACCTTGCGGTTCTCGCGGGTCTCGTTCCGTCGCGCGCGAAGCGCCGGCAAAAGGTCTTCGAGATCGGGCTGCATCATTCCATCTTCTTCGTGCTTTATCGGACCGGAAGGCCAGCGCCAAACCCATGATGCCGGCGGGGGAAAGCGGAAACAAGACCGCCGGCCGGCCGAGCGGGGCCCCATGCGCCCGAGTCGGGCCGCCTCCGTTCCGACTCTTTTCACGCCTTATTCGCGTTATTGGCGGAAAGAGGTAATCTCGCCGGGCGCGGCGACGCGGCTCGCGCGGCACCGATTGTTGAAAGAACGACACAGAGGGCATGATGAGCAAGACGGCGATTGTGATCGGCGTAGGCGCCGGCGAGGGTCTCGGCGCGGCGGTCTGCCGCATGGCGGCAGGCGAAGGGCTTCACGTTTTCGTCGGCGGCCGCACCGAGGCGAAGGTCGAGGCGGTCGCCGAGGCGATCCGCGCCGCCGGCGGGCAGGCGACAGCGGTCACGGCCGACACCACGGACGAGGCGTCGGTTGCGGCGTTCGTCGAGGCGGCCGAGCGCGTCGGGCCGATCGACCTCGCCGTGTTCAACGCCGGCAACAACATGCCGGGCGACGTCCTCGAGATGGAGGCGGGTTATTTCGAGGCCTGCTGGCGGATCGGCTGCTTCGGCGGCTTCCTGTTCTGCCGGGAGGCGCTCCGCCGCATGGCGCCGCGGGGGGCCGGCACGCTGCTCCTGACCGGCGCCAGCGCCTCGATGCGCGGCAAGCCCCGCTTCGCGGCCTTCACCGCGGCCAAGGCCGGGCTCCGGGCCCTCGGGCAGAGCCTCGCCCGCGAGTTCGGCCCGCGCGGGATCCACGTGGCCCACATCGTGGTCGACGGCGGAATCGACGGCGAGCGGCTCAAGACCGGCGCACCGCAATTCGCCGAACGGGTCGGCGCGGACGGGCTGATCGGCCTGGACGGGCTCGCCGACGCGTATCGCTTTCTCTACCGCCAGAAGCGCAGCGCCTGGAGCCAGGAGCTCGACCTCCGCACCCACAAGGAGTCGTTTTGATGCCTGGGCCGGGCGCTCCGGCCGCGGCGCCGATCGATTGACATCTCGTCCCAAACGCCGCTTTCTGGCGCCATGTCAGCGCCTTTGCCGCTTCACGGCATCCGCGTCATCGACCTCGCGACCTTCATCGCCGGGCCGTTCACGGCTGCGGTGCTGAGTGAATTCGGCGCCGAGGTCATCAAGGTCGAGCAACCGCAGGGCGGTGATCCGCTGCGCAAGTTCGGCAGTCCCAGCAAGCGGGGCGACGGCTATGCCTGGCTGTCCGAGCAGCGCAACAAGAAATCGGTAACCCTCGACCTCCGCCGTCCCGAAGGGGCTGTGCTGTTCAAGCGCCTGGTCGCCGAGGCCGACATCCTGTGCGAGAATTTCCGCCCCGGAACGCTCGAGAAATGGGGCCTCGGGCCGGATCGGCTCAAGGCGGTCAACCCCGGCCTGGTGCTGGTCCGGATCTCGGGCTACGGCCAGACCGGGCCCTATCGAGACCGCCCGGGCTTCGCCCGCATCGCCCACGCCTTCGGCGGGCTGACCCACCTCACCGGCGTTCCGGGCGGGCCGCCGCTGACGCCCGGCTCGACCTCGCTCGCCGATTACATCTCCGGCCTCTACGGCGCCGTCGGCGCGCTGCTTGCGCTGCGCAGCCGAGAGCAGGCCGGCGGGCAGGTGATCGATGTCGCGCTCTATGAATCGATCTTCCGCGTGCTCGACGAGATGGCGCCGCTCTACGCCGCCACCGGCTTCGTCCGCCCCCGCCTCGGGCTGATGACCAGCAATGTCTGCCCGCACGGCCATTTCGAATGCGGCGACGGCGGCTGGGTCGCGATCGCCTGCACCAGCGACAAGATGTGGGCGCGTATGGCCGCGGTGCTCGATCGGGGCGAACTCGGCGACGATCCCCGCTACGCGACCAGCGCGGCGCGGGTCGCTCATCGGGACGAGGTCGAGGCCATGGTTACCGCCTTCACGCTTTCGCTGCCGCGCGAGAGGGTGGTGGAGACCTGCAATACGGGCGGCGTGCCGACGGCGCCGATCTACTCCATCGCCGATATTTTCGACGACCCGCAATACCGCGCCCGGGAAACCGTGACGGACCTGGTCGAGCCGGAGACCGGCGAGCATATCCACGTGCCGAACGTCCTGCCTGCGCTCTCCGAGACCCCGGGCCGGATCGAGAGCCTCGGCCCCAAGCTCGGCGCCCACAACGACGAGGTCTATGGCGATCTGCTCGGCCTCTCCGCGGCCGAGCGCGCGGCCCTGCGGGAAAAGGGCGTCATCTAGCCCCGCACCGCCGAGGAGCACCACGCCAGAGAGTTTGGCGCGCAGGCGGCGGCGCCACGAGAAGCTGAATGGCAAGCGCTGTCGGATTGTCGAACGCGGAGGTCATCGTCAGAGACACGCGCGATGCCGACATGGCGGCGATCCAATCGATCTATGCCCATGAAGTCATCCATGGGTTGGCAAGCTTTGAGGAGACGCCGCCCACGATCGAAGAATTGTCGGCGCGGCGCCGAAAAGTCCTGAGCTGCGGTTTGCCGTTTCTAACGGCGGAGCGGGATGGCCGGGTCGACGGCTATGGTTATGCAACACCCTATCGGCCGCGGCCGGCCTATCGCCACACGGTCGAAAACTCGGTCTATGTGGCACGGGAGATGCAAGGCCAGGGCGTCGGCATCGCCCTGCTGACCGGCTTAATCGCGCGGTGCGAGGCGGGGCCTTGGCGTCAGATGATTGCGGTGATCGCCGACACCGGAATCCCCGGTTCGATCAGGCTGCATGAGCGATGCGGTTTCCGGCCGATCGGCACGCTCGAAGCGGTCGGCTTCAAGCACGGTCGATGGATCGACACGGTCCTCATGCAGCGCCCGCTGGGGGCTTCGCAGGCCCGCCGAGAAGACTAGAAACGGCGAGATTATTCCGCCGCTTCGGTGCCGCCGGCGGTCTCCCGGAAGGCGGGCATCACCGCAGCCGAGGCCCGGCCCTTCCTCTCCAGCGTCCGACTCCTCGTCCGAAGACTGGTAAGACAATGAAAAACAACAGCTCTTTTAGAGCCAGACTCTTGGAAGACTGAACCGGTCAATGAGTGTTCCGTTGAACGATCGCGCAGGTCACGATATCTTTTCTCGATGTCGAAGCGCACGATCACGCGCCGGCTCGCGCTCGTTTCCGCCGCCGCAGGTGTCGCGACGCTGCCCTTCGTGGCTTTCAGTCGCTCGACCCCTCTGGGCTACGCGTTTTCAGGCCCCGCCGCCGATCGCTCCCTGGGGCTTGACCCGCCGCTCCTATGCACACGCGCCACGCGCCGTAAATCCGAGGGACCGTACTACACGCCGCAGACGCCACTGAGGGCCGATTTGCGGGAACCGGACACGCGCGGCGAGCCACTCGTCCTGCATGGAATCGTGCTTACCCCGGACTGCCGCCCCGTCGCGGGCGCCGTGATCGACATCTGGCACAACGACGAACGCGGCCGCTACGACAATGCCGGCTTTCGTTATCGCGGCCATCAATTCACCGACGCCGCGGGCGCGTTTCGATTCGAGACCATCCGGCCGGTTCGCTACTCAGGGCGTACGCCGCATATCCACGTCAAGGTCCAAGGCATGTCGACGCGCCTTCTCACCAGCCAGCTCTTCTTTCCCGACCTGCCGGACGAGAACGCCCGAGACAGACTCTTTCACGACGACCTCCTGCTCAGCCTGAGTCGCCGCCCAGAAGGCTGGCTCGGCCGCTTCGACTTCGTGCTCTCTCCAGCCTGATAGCGGGCACCGCGCCGGCACCGCACGCTCTCATCGCCGGGCGCAGCTCCGCGCGCGACTATTCCACAACCGCAGACGCCCGCCGTTGGTACAATCCCATTTCCGCACCCAGGAGACGGACCGGCGGTCAAGACAATGAGGCGGTGGCCACTCCTGGTCGCGCCGCTTCGCCTCAGGCCTCACGCATGGAGATCGGGTCGACGATGTTGAGGCGCGTGATGAAGCGCTGAAAGAACAGAGCGAGGAAGAGCGGTGGAATGATCGAGAGCGTGCTCGCGGCGGCGAAGAGGACGATGTTTTGCGAAATCGTCTGCAGGGCCGGCGACAGAGTCTGGGCGGTGCTGCCGCCGGTCAGAATGATGCCGAACAGGAGCTCGTTCCAGCAGAACAGGAACGCGATAATAAAGGCGGCGCTGATGCCGGGCAATGCCATCGGGATCATCACATACCAGAGCACTCCGAGCCGGCTGCAGCCGTCGATCCGAGCGGCGCGCTCGATATCGGAAGGCAGCGTCGCGAAGTAGCCCATCAGGATCCAGGCGAGCAGCGGCGTGATACCGGTCAGATTAGGTCAGAATCAGGCCGCCGTGATTGCCGATCAGGCCGAGGGATTGGAAGAACGTGAAATAGGGGATGAGGATCGCGATCGGCGGCAACACGCGTGTGATGAGGAGGGCAAACAGCAGGCTCATCTTGCCCGGAAAGCCGAAGCGGCCGAAGGCGTAGCCCGCGAGTGTCGCGATGGCGGTCGCGATCAGGGCGGTCGGGAGCGCCACGATGAGGCTGTTGAGGAAACCGAGGCTGAGCTGCTTGGTTTGCCCGCCGAACAGCGCATCCGTCTCGGCAATGCCGAAGATGCGGAGATAGTTCTCGAGGGTCGGCTCATCGATGGTCTGGACGATGCCCTCGACAATCTCGGATTTGGGCATGATGGACGCCCAGACCATCCAGAAAAAGGGAACGATCGTCCACAAGAGGACGAGAATTCCGGCGACGATGACGTAGATCTTGAGCCGGGTGTTGCCGCTCAGCGAGCCCCACCGCGCCCGCACGCGCCGCAGACCGGCGAACGGCCCGACCGGCGCCCTCTGTCGGGGTGCCGGCCCGCGTCCCCTGAAGGAGCTCATGACGTTCGCGGCCCTTCAACCGCAGCGGCCGCCGTTCGGCAGGCGGGAGAAGGTCCACCGATGTGCGCCGCTGCACAAGCATGGCGCGGCAGCCGGCGGCGCTTGCGCTGACGCACTTGTAGACCCTCCCCGCAATAAAGCCGCCAAGTCCGTTTGGTCGGCGCGCGCACGGCCGGTCAGATGCACGCGGACCTTCGCCCCTTCATGGGTCCACAGAGGGTCCACAAACCAGATCTGGATGTCGCCCCGAAAATGCGAGGACCCTAAGAGTTTGTACTATGCGGGGAAAATGGCGCGCCCGGGAAGATTCGAACTCCCGACCCCCAGATTCGTAGTCTGGTGCTCTATCCAGCTGAGCTACGGGCGCAGGCGGCCGCCGCGCTCGGCGGCGTGCACGCGGCGGAAGCTAACCAAATAGCCTGGGGGCCGCAAGCCCGCGCCCTGGTCCCCGTAGGGCCGAGGCCGCACGAACGGGGCCATGGGCGCGCGGGCCGCCCGCGTTGACATAGGCCGGCCGCCTCTTTATACACCGCCGTTTCCGGCGCGTGCGGGCGGGGCGGCCGGAACCGGAGAGATAGCGTGAAACGGACCTATCAGCCGAGCAATATCGTGCGCAAGAGGCGCCACGGTTTCAGGCAGCGCATGAAGAGCGCCGCCGGGCGGCGGGTGCTCGCGCGCCGGCGCGCGAAGGGGCGAAAACGTCTGGCGGTGTAGGGTGATGCCGGTGCGCATCACCACCCTAAAGAAACGGCGTGATTTCCTGCGGGTTCGGGCGGCCGAGCGGCGCTGGGCGGCACCCGGGCTGGTGCTCCAGGCGGCGCCCGCAGCGGATGCCGAGCCCGGGCTCATGCGCGTCGGCTACACGGCGAGCAAGCGCGTCGGCAATGCGCCAGCCCGCAACCGCGCCAAGCGCCGATTGCGCGCGGCAGTGGCTCGTGTTATGCGGACATGCGCGCAGCCAAGCTGCGATTATGTCGTCATCGCGCGCGCCGCCACGTTGACCCGGCCGTTCGACGCGCTGATCGGCGATCTGGTCGCCGCTCTCGCGCGGGTCGGCGCGAACGCGGGCGTTCAGGCACGGGACGAGCGGCGGCGGGCCGCGGACGATCGGCCGCACGAAACACGCTCGAGGACGGGAGGGGCATGAAACCGATCGCGTTACTGATCGTCGGCCTGATTCGCGGTTATCAGCTGTTCCTCGTGCCCTTCCTGCCGCCGAGCTGCCGGTTCGAGCCGACCTGCTCGCACTATGCCGTGGCCGCGGTGCGCCGCCACGGCGCGGCGTGCGGCCTCGCTCTCGCCGCCTGGCGGATCGCCCGCTGCAACCCGTTCTTCTCCGGCGGCGTGGACCTCGTGCCCGAGCGGCCGTTCCGGCGCCTTGGAAACGCCCAAGAGCGCGCCTCTCACTGATCGCGCGGACGGGCGAGCGGCGCATGTTCGGCGAAGACAAACGCAATCTCCTTTTCGCGATCGCCGCGATCTTCGTGGTCCTGGTCGGGTGGCAATTCCTGATGCCGGCTCTGTTCCCGTCGGACGAGCGGCCGCGGCGCACAGCCGAGCAGGCGGCGCCAGGATCGGTGCCGGCGGATCAGGTCACGGTCGGGGCGGTGCCGGGCGAGAGCCCGGCCGAGGTCGCGCAGGCCCGGCAAGCCGCCGTCGACAGCCCTCGGGTCGAGATCGATTCACCGCGGCTTCGCGGCTCGATCTCCCGGCTCGGCGGCCGGATCGATTCAGTCACGCTCCGGGACTATCGCGAGACCGCGGACGAGGAGAGCCCGGAAATCGTCCTGCTCTCGCCACGGGACGCCGTGCGGCCCTATTTCGCGGATTTCGGCTGGATCACCGCCGCGGGCGGCGTCGCCCTGCCGCAGCCCGACACGCTCTGGTCGGCCGACCGCTCCGTGGTCACCATGGAGAAACCGGTCACCCTGCGCTGGGACAACGGCGCCGGGCTTTCGTTCACGCGCCGGATCGCGATCGACGACGCCTTCGTGTTCACCGTGACCCAGGCGGTCCGCAACAAGACCGCGGCGCCGATCGAGCTGGTTCCGTTCTCGCGCATCGCGCGGTTCAGCACCGCCTCGGAATCGGTGCTGCCGTTCAAGCCGCTGTTCATTTTCCAGGACGGCGCGCTCGGCGTGTTCGGGGGGGACTATCACGAAGCCGACTACGACGACATGCTGGACGCCTATGACGCCGCGGGACGCAACCGCCGCGCGCTCGACGAATACCGCTATCAGGCCTCGGGCGGCTGGCTCGGCATGACCGACAAATACTGGCTGGTGGCGCTGATCCCCGACCAGCAGACGCCGTTCCAGGGCAGCTTCGAATATGTCCCGGTCGACGGCGGCACCACCGATTCCTTCCAGACGTTCTACGAGGCGGCGCCGCTCACGGTGAACCCCGGCCAGACGGTTTCGCTGACCTCGCATCTGTTCGCCGGCGCCAAGGAGATGAACATCCTCGATCGCTATGAGGAAGCGCTGGGCGCGGAGCGCCTGGACCTTGCGGTCGATTTCGGGCCGACCTGGTTCCTCTCGAAGCCGATGTTCTACGTCATCGACTTCTTCAACCGCGCGACCGGGAACTTCGGCGTCGCGATCCTGCTGCTCACGATCTGCGTGCGGGTGCTGCTGTTCCCGCTGGCCAACAAGGCCTACGCCTCGATGAGCCGGATGCGGAAGCTGCAGCCGGAGATGATCCGCCTGCGCGAGCGTTTCAAGGACGATAAGCAGCGGATGAACAGCGAGCTGATGAAGCTCTACCGCGAGCAGAAGGCGAACCCGGTCGCCGGCTGCCTGCCTCTGCTCGCTCAGATTCCGGTGTTCTTCGCGCTCTATTACATGCTGTTCGTCACCATCGAGATGCGCCACGCGCCCTTCTTCGGCTGGATCAACGATCTTTCGGCGCCCGATCCGATGACCTTCATCACCGTTTTCGGCCTGCTCGACTGGCCGGCGCCGGAGTTCCTGCTGATCGGGATATGGCCGCTCCTGTTCGGCGCCACGATGTGGCTCCAGATGAAGCTCAACCCGCAGCCGATGGAGCCGATGCAGCAGAAGATCCTGATGGCGCTGCCCATCGTGTTCCTGTTTCTGTTCGCGCGGTTTCCGGCGGGGCTGGTGGTCTACTGGACCTGGAACAACGTGCTCTCGATCGGCCAGCAATGGCTGATCATGCGCCGCATGGGCATCACCAGACAGAGCCTCGCCCAGGACGCCGAGAAGATCCGCAAGATCAAGGAAGCCGCGGAAAAAGGCGCCTTGCTGAAGCCGAGCCGCTCGCCTCGCAGACGCGCAAGCGCAAGCGCCAGGGAGGCCGACGGCACGACGCGCACGGCCCGCAAGCCCGCCCCACGCCGCAAGACGGCCGGCGCAGAGAACACGCGCAGCGCCGGCGAGTCACGGACGGGCGAGGCGACCGGTCCGCGCCGCAAGACCGCAAGCGGCGGAACGCCCCGCGCCAAGAGCGGCGCCCGCAGGCGCGCCACCACCGCAGAGAACACCCGCGGCGACGCGGCCGAGGGTGCGACCAAGCCGGTCAAACGCAAGACGGCCGCGCGCCGCAAGCCCGCTAGGCGAAAACCGCCGCCGCGCAAGCCCCGGCCGCGCAAGCCGGCGGCCCGGCGCAAGGCGGCCCCGCCGAGCGCGGCGCCCCCGAGCCTGCTCGAGCGCATATTGGTGGGCTTCGGGCAGAGCAAGCCAGAGCCGGAACCCGAGCGGAAGCAGCCGCCCCGGAAATCACGCAGGCAGCGCAAGGCGGAACGCGCCGCGGCGCGGGGCGAGGCGGAGCCTGCGGGCGGAGCGGCCGATACTACCGAAGCGGCGGCGCCGGACGACGTTACGGAAACGCCCGCCGATAGCGGCGAATGGACCAGCGAACGCCGACCCAGGACACGGCGGACGAGGACGCGAAGGCGCGCGAGGCCGCGCTAGAGGCCGGGCGCCGGCTGTTCGCGCAGCCCTGCCGCTTCGTCTCCGGCGTCGCCGGCCTCGATGGGATGCCCGCGCCAGCCTTGCCCGAAATCGCCTTCGCCGGCCGCTCCAATGTCGGCAAGTCGAGCCTCATCAACGCGCTGACGGGCCGGCGCGCGCTCGCGCGCATCTCGAACACGCCGGGGCGCACGCGGGAGCTCAACTTCTTCGACCTCTCCGGTCGATTGATACTCGTCGACCTGCCCGGCTACGGCTATGCCGCCGCGTCGAAGCACGCGATCAAGGCGTGGAGCCGGCTCGCGGAAGCCTATCTCCGCGGCCGGCCGAGCCTCAGGCGGGTCTGCCTGCTCCTCGACGCGCGGCGCGGGATCGCGGCGGCAGACGCCCCTCTCATGGACGCCTTCGACCAGAACGCGGTGTCGTTCCTCGCCGTCCTGACCAAATGCGACAAGCTGGAGCCGGCGACGCTCGCGGCGACGACGGAGGCCCTCGAAGCGGCGCTCGCCAGGCACGTCGCCGCCTATCCCACGCTGATCGCGACCAGCGCCCGGACCGGTGCCGGCGTCGCCGCGCTCAGGGCCCATCTCGCGGCGCTGGCCAAGGCGCCACAAATCGGCTAGTGATCCGGCGCCGACGGATGCGAGCCATCCATCGGGCGCGCCGTTCCCCTGACCGATCCGGCACACGTGCAAAGCATCAGCGACACCAAGCATTGGCTGCGCACCGCGGCCACGATCTCCGAAGCGCTGCCCTTCATGCGGCGCTTCGCGGGCCGGAGCTTCGTGATCAAATATGGCGGCCACGCGATGGGCGACACGGCGCTGGCGCACAACTTCGCGCGCGACGTCGTGCTGCTGAAACAGGTCGGCATCAACCCGGTCGTGGTGCATGGCGGCGGCCCGCAGATCGCTCAGATGCTCTCCCGGCTCGATATCAAGAGCGACTTCGTCGACGGCTTGCGGGTAAGCGACAAGGCGACGGTCGATGTCGTCGAGATGGTGCTCGCCGGCACCATCAACAAGCAGATCGTCACCACGATCAACGACGTCGGCGGCACGGCGGTCGGCCTCAGCGGCAAGGACGGCCGGCTGATCGAGGCAACCCGGCTTGCGCGCCGGACCCGCGACCCGGAGTCTGGTGTCGAGCGGGTGGTCGATCTCGGCTTCGTCGGCGAGCCCCAGCGCATCAATGTCGGGTTGCTGGACCATTTTAGCGAGTCCGACATCATCCCGGTGATCGCACCGATCGGCGTGGGCGCAGATGGCGAGACCTACAACATCAATGCCGATACCGTCGCCGGCGCCATCGCCGGCGCCCTCTCGGCCGCCAAGCTGTTGTTGCTGACCGATGTCGCCGGCGTGCTCGACGAAACCGGTACGCTGATCGGCCGCATGACCGTCGGCGAGGCGCGTCGGCTGCTAGACGGCGGAGGGGCCAGCGGCGGCATGATCCCGAAGCTCGAGACCTGCCTCACGGCGATCGAGCAATCGACGGCGGCCGCCCACATTCTGGACGGCCGCGTGCCGCATGTGCTCCTACTCGAGGTGTTCACCGAGCACGGCACCGGCACGATGATCGTGCCGGATTAATCGGGAACCTTAGCCCGCATTTCTCGCCAGGGTCGCGGCCTGCGTCGCGTCCAGGCGTTCGATCCGCTAGGAGCGGGCCGAAAAGCGTAGCGGTGTCTACGGTTGAGGCCCGCGACGTCGCGCGGGGCGCACGACGCGGGCGGGCGCCTGGGCGCGACCCGAAGGGCGGCTCTGTCCGGCCGACAGGGTTGCGTCAAGCCGCTTGCCCGATGCCCCCACATCGCGCTGCGCGGCTTTCCTGCCCTGTCGGCCGGACAGAGCCGCGCAGACCATGGCCCTGGTGAGAAATGCGGGCTGGCCGCGGCCGCTCAAAGGCCGAGATAGGTGGCCCGCACCGCCGGGTTGCCCTGCAGCTCCGCCGCCGTGCCTTCGAGGCCGACGCGGCCGTCCTCGAGGATATAGCCGTAGCCGGCCATGGCGAGCGCCATGTTGGCGTTCTGCTCGGCGAGGAACACGGTCACGCCCTCGGACTCGTTGAGCTCTCGGACCGTCGCGAAGATCCGGGCGACGACTTGCGGCGCGAGGCCCATCGACGGCTCGTCCAGGAGAATCATGGTCGGCCGCGACATCAAGGCGCGCCCGATGGCGAGCATCTGCTGCTCGCCGCCCGAGATGAAACCGGCCTGAATCCGGCGGCGTTCGGCGAGCGAAGGGAAGTGCGCGTAGACCCGCTCGAGGTCGGCCCGCACCTGCGCCTTGCCGTCGCTCCTGGTATGAGCGCCGGTCAGGAGGTTCTCGTGCACCGTGAGATGGCTGAAGCAGCGCCGCCCCTCCATGACCTGGATAATGCCGCGCCGCACCAGATCCGGCGGCGAGAGCCGGTCGATGCGCTCGTCCCGAAAATAGATCTCACCCTTGGTGACGTCGCCCCGCTCCACCCGCAAGAGGTTGGAGACCGCCTTGAGCGTCGTGGTCTTGCCGGCGCCGTTCGGCCCCAGGAGGGCAACGATCGCCCCTTCGGGCACGGCGATCGTGACGCCGCGCAGGACCGAGATCACGTGATCGTAGACGACCTCGATCGCGTCCAGCCGCAGCAGCGCCGGCGCCACAGGCGCCGGCGCTGCGTCACCGGTCCCGCCCTCGCGGGCGATGCTCTCGGCCGGGACGGTCACATCTCCTTCGAGCAGTCGCGCGGCGTGATGTTGTTCTCCGCCGCGTATTTGGCGGCGGCGGCTTCGACCATCGGACGCACGACATCGCGCATCGGGGCGATCCAGTCGCTCACGATGTTCCAGGCCTTGCCGTCCCACTGCTGGATGATCACCGGCCCGTTACCCTCATGATCCTCACAGGTCACCTTGATCGGCTTCATGAAACCCGCAAGGCCTAGCTCCGCGAGCCGCTCCTCGGTCAGGTCGAGATTCTCGAGGCCCCAGCGCACCTCCGCGCCGGTCAACGACCTGTTGCCATACTTGCCCTGGGCGGTGCGGATCGCCTCGGTATTGAAGACGGCGTTGATGAGTCCGCGATTGTAGAGAACCTCGCCGAAATTATTCTCCGCAGCCGCCGCGCTGTCGCCGCCATAGTTATGGTGCAGGATATCGTCATGGACCGGGAAGCCGGCGCCCGGCTGATGGAACCCGCCGCCCTTGTAGCCGATGGCGTCGTCGCCAGCCGGCACGACATCCGATTCGCTCGCCGACCACCAGACCCCGATGAGACGGTCCATCGGGTAGGCGATCGCGGCGGCCTCCTTGATCGCGACCTGGTTCATCACGCCCCAGCCCCAGAGGAAGGTCCAGTCGGGCTTGAGCCTGCGAATCTGCAGCCACGTCGCCTTCTGCTCCTGACCCGGATGGTCGACCGGAAGCAGCTCAAGGGTGTAGCCGTATTTCTCGGCCAGAACCTCGAGGGTCGGGATCGGCTCCTTGCCGTAGGGGCTATTGTGGTAGACGAGGGTGATCGTCTTGCCGGCCAACTGATCCATGCCGCCTTCCTGAGCGCCGACATATTTGATGAAGGCCGATGCCTGGCTCCAATAGGAGGTCGGGAAGGTGAAGGCCCACGGGAAGACGCGCCCGTCGGAGGCCGCGGTTTGCCCGTAGCCCATCGAATGCACCGGAATCTCGTCGACGGAGGCCTTGGGAATGAGCTGATAGGTGACCCCGGTGGAGAAAGGGTTGACCAGCGAGGCGCCGGTCGGGCCCTTGTTCTTGAGCCTCTCGTAGCACTCGACGCCGAGCTTGGTGTCGTAGCGGAACTCGCATTCCTCGAAGGTAAGCGTGACGCCGTTGATCCCGCCATCCCGCGCGTTGATCAGCTTGTAGTAGTCGAGGAAGCCGTTTGCCGCCGGAATGCCGTTCGGAGCGTAGGGCCCCGTCCGGTAGACCAGCAGCGGGATGAATTGCTCGTCGGCCGCGCGCGCCTCGCTGTCCCCGAGGCCCGTGGTCGCCGCCGCCACGGAAAGACCGCCGGCGACGAGCGCCGCGGCGAGCATACCGTTAACGCCGTGACGAAGTCTGTTCCTGAACGCCATATCCATCCTCCCCATCAGGTATTTGCGTTCACAACGAACGCACTGATTCGCTTTGCACAGGAGCCTAGCACATAGAACGGCCCGCGGTCACACCGCCTTTGTTCCATGGCGGGGTCTATATCCCGAGCCTCTCCCGCGTGATCTGGATGAGGCGGGCGAGGCCCAGCGGCTCGACGATCAGGAACAGGATGATCATGCCGCCGAAGACGATCACCTCGATATGCTTGGCGACGTCGATCGGAATGTCGACGCCGGTGAGCGAGCGCAGATTGGTCAGAAAGATCGGCACGATTGTGATGAAGGCCGCACCCAGGATCGAGCCGACGACCGAGCCGAGCCCGCCGATGATGACCATGAAGAGCACCAGGAAGGAGACGTTGATGTCGAAGGCCAGGGTCTCGGCGCTGCCGAGATAGAGGAAGACCAGAAGCGCGCCTGAGACGCCGCACAGATAGGAGCTCACGGCGAACGCGAGCAGCTTGGTGCGGAGCAGCGGGATGCCGACGATCTCCGCCGCCACGTCCATATCGCGGACCGCCATCCAGGCACGGCCGAACCGGCTCCGCACCAGATTTCGCGTAATGAAGACGAAGAGCGCGACGAAGGCGAGCGCCGCGAGATAGCGCACCTCGGCGGCGGCTTCGGGCCCGGTGACCATGACGCCCGCGAAGGTGCGCGGCGGCGCGGAGATCGTGCCGGACGGGTTGTGGTTGTAGAACCAGGGCACCCGGTTGAACAGCCAGATGAGGAAGAACTGCGCGGCCAGCGTGGCGACCGCCAGATAGAAGCCCTTGATGCGCAAGCTCGGCAATCCGAACAGAATGCCCACCCCTGCCGCGAAGAAGCCCGAGATGAAGAAGACGGCGATGATGTTGAGCTCGGGCCAGGCGGTCGACATCTTGTAGGCGGCATAGGCGCCGACCGCCATGAAGCCGCCGGTGCCGAGGGAAAGCTGGCCGGCGAAGCCGGTCAGGAGGTTGAGGCCGAGCGCCGCGACCGCGAACACCAGGAAGGGGATCAGAATGGCCTGGAGCCAGTATTCGCTTGCGACCAGCGGCACCGCGGTAAACGAGAGCACCGCGACCAGGGTCACGAAGCCGGTGTCGATGGCGCGGGCGCGGGTGGCGAAAAGGGCTTCGGAGAGGGCGGTCACCGCGGCGCGCATGATCACACCCGCTCGATGATCTTTTCGCCGAACAGGCCCTGGGGCCGGAACAGCAGAACCACCATCGCGATCATGTAGGCGAACCAGTTCTCGATCGCGCCGCCGATCACCGGGCCCCAGTAGATTTCGGCGATCTTCTCGCCGCAGCCGATGATCAGACCGCCGACGATCGCGCCGGGCACCGAGGTCAGGCCGCCCAGGATCAGCACCGGCAGAGCCTTGAGGGCGATCAGCGAGAGGCTGAACTGCACGCCGCTCTTCGCTCCCCACATGACGCCGGCGACGATCGCGACGATGCCGGCGACGGACCAGACGATGATCCAGATGGTCCTGAGCGAGATGCCGAGCGAGAGCGCGGCCTGCGGATCGTCCGCCACGGCGCGCAGCGCCCGGCCGATCGGCGTGTGATGGAAGAGGAGCGCAAGCGCCGCGACGAGCACCGCCGCGACAGCCGCCGCGATCAGGTCGAACTCGTTCAGCAGCATGCCCGAAATCTCGATCGGATCGTCCGGGATCCCGATGTCGAGCGCCTTCACATTGGAGCCCCACACCCATTCGCCCGCGCCTTCGAGCAGGAAGCTCAGCCCGATCGTCGCCATGAACAGCGTGATCGGCGGCTGATTGATCAACGGACGCAAGACCCCGCGCTCGATGCCGAAGGCGAGCCCGACCATGACCGCCGCGGTGGCCAGCACGGCGGCCCAGACCGGAAGGCCGTATTCCATGAACCCGACCAGGGTGAGCGCCGCAAAGAGCACCATGGCGCCCTGGGCGAAGTTGAACACCTGGGAGGCCTTGAAGATGAGGACGAAACCGAGCGCGACCAGCGAGTACATCACGCCGGTCAGAAGCCCGTAGATCGCGACCTCTCCGAAGAACAGCGGATAGCCGATCATGTCGACGAAGGGCGCGACGAAAAAGGCCTCGAGCACCTGCATCAGGCGTCATCCTCGTGGACCACACCCAAATAGGCGTCGATGACGCCCTGGTTGGTGCGTACCTCTTCCGGGGTTCCGTCCGCGATCTTGCGGCCGTAATCGAGCACGATGATGTGGTCGGAGAGCTCCATGACGACGCTCATATCGTGCTCTATCAGCGCGATCGTGGTCCCGAACTGCGCCTTGGTGTCGAGGACGAAGCGGCACATCTCGGCCTTCTCGCCGGCATTCATTCCCGCCATGGGCTCGTCGAGCAGCAGGAGATCGGGCTCGGCCGCAAGCGCGCGAGCGAGCTCGACCCGTTTTTGCAGGCCGTAGGGCAGGCGGCCGACCGGGGTGTCGCGGATTGCGCCGATCTCGAGGAATCGGATGACCTCCTCGGCCGCCGCACGGTGGCGCGCCTCCTCCACCCACGCCGGACCGACCGGCAGCAGGCAGGAGAGAAAATTGCTTCGCATCTTGAGATTGCGCCCGGCCATCACGTTGTCGAGCGTGCTCATGCCCTTGAACAGCGCGACATTCTGAAAAGTGCGCGCGATGCCCGAGGTGGCGGCCTGGCGCGGGCGCATCCGCCGGCGCGTGCGCCCCTTGAAGGTGATGGCGCCGCCGCTCGGCCGATAGGCGCCGTTCAGGACGTTGAGCATGGACGTCTTGCCGGCGCCGTTGGGCCCGATGATGGCGCAGATTTCTCCGGTGGTGATGGTGAAGCCGACGTCGGCGAGCGCCTGAACGCCGCCGAAGCGGAGCGCGATGCCCTCGACGGTCAGGAGCGGCGTGCCGGGGGCGGGGCGGCCGTTATCCTCCCCGGTCGTCTTCGGGCCAAGAGCGGCATGGATCACCTTTGATGCCCACCCACCGGCGTCCCGCGTCATGTGCCGTCCTCCCTCGCGCCGGCTTCGGTCCAACGGGCCGCGGCGGGCGCGCGTCCTTCTCTACGCGGTCGGCATCGCGTCAAAGGCGCCACTCAGGCGTCGGGCAGCTCGAAATTATAGAAGCGCGCGCAGTTGTTGCAGGTAATGTCACGGCGTGTCTGCTCGTCGAGCGCGCCGAACACGCGTTCGATGACCTCCACGGTGTTCGGGTAGGTGCAGCGCGCATGGGGAAAGTCCGAGCCCCACATGATGGTCTTCGGGTCGATCACATCCAGCACCTTGTCCAGATAGGGATCGTCGATCAACCCGTGATAGATCTGCCGGAGGTACTCCTCGACCGGCTTCTTGATCTTCGGAATGTCCAATGCCGGGCCGAAGTCGTTCTGAATCTGCTTGGCGCGGAACAGCCAGTAGGGGAGCCAGCATACTTCATATTCCGACAGGACCAGCTTCAGGCTCTCGAAGCGGTCGAGGATCCCGCCGAAGATGAACTCGTTGGCGAGCACAGGCCCGGCCTCGGCGAGCACGCCGATGGCGCTCCGCGCCATGTTGATCCGATCGGGCCCATGCAGGGTGAAGGGATCGACCTCGTTGCCGGTGATGATATGGAGCGTGACCGGCTGATCCAGCTCCTGGGCCCGCGCCCATAAGGGATCATAGTGGCGGTCCTGGAACGGCGGCCATTCGGGGCGCGCATCGCAATTGATGATCACGCTCTTGAGGCCGAGCTTCGCGGTGCGCTCCAGCTCCCGGCATGCCCACTCGACATCCGCCAGGTGGATCATCGAGGTGCCGAAGAGCCGCTTCGGCGCGTGGCTGCAATACTCGGCGATCCAGTCGTTGAACACGCGGCACAGGTCCTCGACGAGCCGGTCGTCCCGCACCCGCATGGCATAGAGCATCCAGGTGGAATTGACGATCTCGCCATGGACGCCGTCTTCGTCCATGCAGCCGAGGCGGATCGCGGGATCGGTGCCCGAGCCGACCAGCTTCCTCTGCAGCTCCTCGTCGCCCTCGACGATCTCGTCGACACGGACATATTCGAGGCCGGTGAAGAAGTGATCGGCCTTGATGCCGGCGTGCTCGCTCACCATGCGCGGCACGGCATCGCCATGGCGGGCGCCGAGCGGCTTGGTCCACAGATCGGCCGGCTCGATAACGTGCGAATCGCCCGAGATGACCGGCAGGCTGCCGTTGGTCGCCACGGTGCGTCTAGTCCCTGAGCATGAGCAGAAGCTTCTGCCGGTAGTTGTCGGCGATCACCGCGAGAATCAGCAGGATCCCGATCACGACCATCTGCAGATAGGAGTTCATGCGCAGCAGGTTCATGCCGTTCTGGACGAGAATGATGAAGATCGCCCCAAGGACGACATTGGGCAGGCGCCCGGTGCCGCCGAACAGGCTCACGCCGCCGATCACGCAAGCGGCGATCGAGAGCAGCGGATATTCCTTGCCGATGTTCCCCTCGCCGCTCTCGAGGCGGGCGGTCAGCATGAGAGCCCCGATGGTGGTGATCCCGGCGCACACGACATAGGCCATGAACAGATAGAAGCGCGTGCTGATGCCGGAGAGCTGCGAGGCCTTGAGGTTGCCACCGAGCGCGTAGAGATAGCGCCCCATTCGCGTCCAGTTGAGGAACACATACATCAGGATGATGAAGCCGATGGTGATCCACACCGGGACCGGGAGCACCAATTTACCCGGCCAGATGCCGTATCCGAGGAAGTTCGCGAAGCTGTCCGGCATGCCGTAGACCGGCGTCCCGCCCGTGATCATCAGGGCGATGCCGAACACAATGGACGACATGGCGAGCGTCATCATGAACGGCGGAACCCGGAAGACCGCGACGCCGATGCCGTTCAACACGCCGATGCCGGTGCCGGCCCCGAGCCCGGCGAGACAGCCCACCAGGATGGCGATGGCGGGCCCGCTTCCGCCGTCCCACATATTGACCATCGCCATGGAGGTGATCACCGAAACCATGGCGAACATGACGCCCACGGAGAGGTCGAGTCCCGCCGTCAAGAGCACGACCATTTGACCCATGGAAACCATCACCAGATAGGTCGACTGGCGCGCAACATTGATGAGATTCCGCTCGCTGAAGAAGTTATCGGTCGCGAGGGCGAAGAAGATAATCGCGACGATCAGAAACCACGGCAGCACGCCGGCGCGCACGAACACGAGCGTCGCAAGATGTTCCGCCCTTTCCAGCGGCGTCGGCTGATCCCGCGCGATATCGACCATTACCCTTCCCTCCGTCTCACGCCGCGGCCTCCTTTTCAAAGAAGTGGCCCAACACTGCTTGTTCCGAAATGTCGGCCTGGTCGAGTTCGGCGCGAAGCTCGCCGCGATACATCACATAGGCGCGGTGCGTGAGATGCAGGATTTCCGGCAGATCGGAAGAAATCAGCAGGACGCCGGCACCGGCTTCGCAGAGGTCGCGAATGAACTGGTAGATCGACACGCGGGCGCCGACGTCGACGCCGACGGTCGGTTCGTCAAACACGAACAGCTTGACGTCGCGCACCAGCGATTTGCCGACCAGGACCTTCTGCTGATTGCCGCCGGAGAAATGCTCGAGATCCCGTTCGATATTGAGCGGCACCAGGTCCAGCTCTTGGGCGATGTCTCTGACGACTCGCCGCTCATTGGCCCGGCGCAGGAAGGCGTGAGCGGAGAACTTGGAAAGGCCGAGGGACGGCAGCGCCACGTTCTCCCGAACGTTCTGCATCATCACAAGGCCTTCTTTTCGCCGATCCGACGGCAGGTAGTAGAGGCCGCGATCCAGCATCCTGCGGGGGCCGAGCTTGTTCACGCGGCTCGCACGATCGTACACGACCTTCCCGTCGAAGGTGATGGAGCCCGCCATGATCCGCTCAAGGCCGAAGCATGCGCGGCCGACGTCGGACTTGCCGGAGCCGACCAGCCCCGCCAGGCCGACCACCTCGCCGCGCCGCACATTGATCGAGACGTCGTTGACGGTGTGCTTCGCGGTGAACAGGCCGTCGACCTCGAGCAGCATGTCGGTAGGGTCGCGCTTGATCGCCGGGAAAATCTGCTCGATCACGCGTCCGGTCATGAGTTCGACCAGCTTCTGATCGGTTGCCTCCGCGACCGGAATGGTGTCGATGTAATGCCCATCGCGCAGCACCGTGATGCGGTCGCCGATCCGCTTGATCTCGTTCATCCGATGCGTGATGTAGATGATCCCGATGCCTTCGGCCTTGATCTGCTCGATCAAATTGAACAGCCGCTCGGTCTCTCGTTCCGTGAGCGACGCCGTCGGTTCATCGAAGATCATGATCGCGGGCCTGGTGCGAAACGCCTTGGCGATCTCCACCATCTGCTGCTCGGCGCGCGACAAATACATCACCTCATCCCGCGGCCTCAGCGGAAAGCCGAGCCGGTCCAAGGTCTCGCGCGCCTGTCGGGACAACGTCGCCTTGTCGAGCAGGGGCCCGCGGGTCAGCTCGGAGCCGAGGAAGAGGTTCTCCTCCACGGTGAGCTGCGGGACCAGGGAGAACTCCTGGAAAACCGCGCTGACGCCGAGCTCGCGCGCGTGGTGCACCGAGTGAATCACGACCGGCTTGCCATGCAGATGGATCGTCCCGCCCGACGGCCGGTGGACGCCGGCGACGACCTGGATCAGAGTCGACTTGCCAGCGCCGTTCTCACCGAAGAGCACGTGCACCTCGCCCGCGCGCACGTCGAAATTGACGCGATCGAGCGCGAGCGTACCCGGAAATTGCTTCGAGAGATTCTCTAACCTCAAGAGAGTGTCCCCGGAGCTCACAGGCTCCGGGGACCGCTCACTTTCAACGGCCGATGGTTCCGCCACGATCACGGGCCCCCATCAGTCTGGTTCTTGATCAGGCTCGACCCACGCGATTAGTCGGTGCTGAACACAGGTTTCCAGCCTTTCGGGGCCAACGTCGTCGTGGTGTCGAAGTCCTTGATGTTTTCCGGCGTGACCATCGCCGCGACCGGCTGCACATGCTCGATCATCCGGCCGGTGTTGTTGTACTCGGGCCGACCGCCGGTGGCCGACGGCTTGCCCTCGAGGATGCGGACCGCCTGATCGATGGAGATCCGCGCCTGGATGATCATCTGGTCGGTCGGCGCCATGGCGACGCTGCCGCGCCCGACGAACTGATGCATGCCGGGCGTGTAGTAGTAGGAGACGAGCTTGACCTGATCCTGCAGACCCATATCGCGGAGCGCGGCCATGCCGCCCTCGATGGCGGGCGCCACGCCGACGATATAGTTGAGATCGGTCTCGTCGCCGGAGGTCTGCGCCTGGATCACGTTCTCGACGAGCGAGAGCTGGGCCTCCTTGCTGGTCTGGGCCCACTTCGTCGAGATGATCTCGGCGTCGCTGCCGACCACCGCATCATGGCAGCCCTGATTCCCTGCAACCGACCAGCTCGCGCCGGGAGGTCCGGGGAACCAAGCCAGCTTGACGTTGCCGCTGCCGGCCGGGTGCTGATCGGCGACCCACTTACAGGCGATCCTGCCCATGCTGTAGTAGCTCTCGAGCGACTTGGCATCGACCTCGGTGTTGATCCCGTTGATCAAATCGACGACCGGAATCCCCTTGGAACGAAGGTCGTCGACCTGCTTGACGCTGCCCTCGGCGGAGATTGCCGAGAGCACGAGGATCTCGGCGCCGTTGGCGATGCAGTCCTCGACCTGCGCGATCTGCCTCTCGAGCTTGTCATAGCCGCCGGCTTCGATCAGGGAGATCTTCTGACCGAGGCGCGTGCCTTCCTCGATGATGCCGTAGGCCGCACCGACCCAGTAGGAGTCCACGAGATGGGGGAACGACACACAGATATGGTGTTTCGCATCCACCTCATCGGGCATGAGCGGCACGTATTCCACGACCTCGAGGTTCGTGTTCGCCGGATCGGTCCAGCAGTTCGGATCGCCGTCGGTGCAGGACGGGTTGTAGATCTCAACCTTCGCCGGCCACCAGACGCCTTCCATTTCATGACTGTCCGCGCGTGCGTCGGACGCGGCAAAGCCGGAAACGGCCAAGCCCGCCGCAAGCGCGACACCAAAGGTAAGCTTCAACATGTTCGTTCTCCCTAGATCATGAACACACGCAGGAACGACGGCGCTCTCCCCTCAAGGTCGCGCGCCGTCACGTCTCAGTCTCGGGCCTATCTTACGCACCCGCGCGAGACGCGGCAAAGCCGTTTGTCGGGCGTCGCGGCCTCAGTGGGCGGGCGGGCGCATATCCTCGGGGACGAGCGCGCCGTCCCTGACGATCGGCTCGTCGTCGAGCCAGAGCGAGCAGCCGCGCATCGGCAGATCGAGGTGGCAGGCGGTGTCGTTATCGCCGCCGAACTCGGTGTCGGGTCCGAGCGAGAACAGCACATTGCCGTAGTGAGCGCGGCCGTCCATGCCGATCCCCGGCAGATCCGGCCGCCAGACGCAGTGATGGTTCAAGCCCCAGCCGATATGGGAGACCGCATAGGCGCGCGGGTCGTTATAGCTCTCCATGAAGTCGCGGATGCGCGCGGCACGCCCCCCGCCGCCGATCTCGGTCACCATGCCGTCGCTTATCTCGAAGGCGATCTGCTCGTCGGTATATTCGCGGAGCGGGAACAGGATATCGTCCTTTTCCATCACCACCCGACCGTTCACGCCGCCCTTGGCCCCGAGCGTCGCGAGGAAGCCGCCCGGCCAATGGTCCCAGCGCCCCGGCTCCGTGGTGTAGCCGTATTCCGTCAGGATCGGCTTGCCGTCGAGCGCGTAGGTGACGTCGGTGCCGGCGTCGTTGGTGAAGCGAAGCCGGCTCGCCGTGCCCAGGCGCCGCTCGCCGGCCTCGACCCGCGCGCGCATCTCGGCGGTCGGGAACAGGCGTTCCAGGACCTCCACCGGCTCGACGATGAGCAGGATGCGAGTCCCGGCCTCCTGCATCGCGATTTGCTCGTGGGAGAACAGGAGAAGCATGTGGTCGACGACCATGTCGGCGTCCATGCAGGTCTGCATGGCTTGCGGATGGGAGCCGAGCGCATTCTGCCCGATATTGGCGATCCTGACGCTCGCATCCTCCGCGGAATCCGACGGGATATGGACGTCGGCCACATCGGCACCGAGGTCGCCGGCCGCGGCGATCGAGGCCTGCGCATAGTCCCGCAGCTGATCGCCCTCCGAGAGAATGGCGACGGTCTGGCCCGGACCCACCTCGCAGAGCTCGAGGTTCTTTCGAAACAGCTCGGTCAGTCGTGCCTGGTCTTGTTGCGTGCTCATGGTTCCGATTCCTATTCTGCCGCGCTCATCAGCGCCGTATAACCGCCGTCCCGCGGCGTCTGGTTCCGCGACGCGCTTTCGTGCAGCGCTTCCTCGCCGTCGCGATGTCGGCGCGCGCGGGCTTCGTCATCCTCGCTCAGCAGCTTGTCGAGATAATAGTTGAGCAGGTGGTGGATGGCCCGCTCCAGCTTGACCGTCGGCCCCGGCTGGAAGGCGCGCGATTTGACCCCGTTCTGGAGCGATTCCAGCATCGCGCGATCCTCGTTCGCCACCGAGCGGATGAAGTCGGCATAGATCCGGTTCTTCTCCTCGAACGCGGGCGCGTCGAAATAATCGCTGGGAAGCTGGGTGTAGATGGTGATCTGAGTGGTGCCGTGGTCGATCGGCAACGCCACCCAGGGCTGAATCAGGTCATGGCGGCCGAATATGTTCATGGTCGGCCGGATCCAGGTCGTGCAGGCGAACTTGTCGGTCACCTTGCCGCGCAGCCACGGCATGGTGTCGAAGAGGGTCACCCCCTTCGGCGCCATGGTGAAGCTCTCATAGGCGGCGTTGTAGCCGTTCTTCTTGAGATTGAAGCGGAAGTCGTTGACCGGGAAGTGGCCGCCGAAGGATTCCTTGTGGATCACCCCGACGTGATACATGTCCATCAGATTCTCGGGGATGAACTTCCAGTTGCACGGCACCTCGAAGACATATTTGTCCGAGGTCCGAGTGTCCTCAGGCTGCAGGAAAGCGGCGAATTCCCTGATCCCGTCCTCGTCCAGATAGTCGGCGAGGCTCCGGCACGCAGGATCGAAGTTGATGAAGATGTAGCCCCCCCAGATGTCGAGATTGACCCGCGGCAAGCTGCAGTTCGAAAAGTCGTAGCCCTCGACCTCCTTCGTATGCGGCGCGCCGAGCAGCTTGCCCTCGAGGTCGTAGACCCAGGAATGATAGGGGCAGCGGAAGCTCTTCAGCGTCCCTTCGCCGGTCGCGACCTCGACGCCCCGGTGCCGGCAGACATTGCTGAACGCGTTGAGCCCCCCCTTCTCGTCCCGGCAGACGAGAAGCGGCTCGCCGGCAATTCTGATCGCTCGATAATCGCCGGCGTTCTCGAATTCCTCGACCCGGCCGAAGCAGAGCCATTCCTTCATGAAGATCGCATCGACCTCGTAATCGAAGATCTCCGGCGAGGTGTAGAGGAAGCCCGGCAGATGCCGGGCCGAGCCCAGGTCCCGGCGGGTTTCCCTGATCTTGTCGAGAACGGCCTGGTCGAGCGCGATGCCCCGATGCTGCATGGCGCGATGTTCCCTGCTTTGGTCTGCTCCCCGACCAGTATAGCGGCTCGCAGCAAGCGAGTCCGCACCGCCGCGGTCAGGGTGATGTACGGGATTTTGTGTCATGGGTTGAGAGGTTCGAATGATGAAGGCGATGCAGGCGCAAGGTATCGAATGGGGCGAGGACTACCGGAACGCCGCCGGCGCTGCGCTCAAGGAGGTGCTGCAAGGGCGGATGGCCGAGCTGGGCGAGATCGAGCTTGCGGTTCCGCGCACCCGGACCTTCTCAGCATTTTTCCGGCCGGTGGGGTGGTAACTGGTAACCGGTGGTAACCCAGTTTTCGGCCTGTCGCTGGCGCAATTCCGCGCTGCGCCCGCCCACTTGCGTTCCGCGCCGGGAAGGATCTAAAAATCACTGGGTTAGGAGTTTTTCGTACCTATATTCATTACGTATCGGGTATCGGTACGAAGCTGTTGACCGACGTAACGCATACCGTTACGATAGGGCGTGATCAAGAGCTTCGCCGACAGGCGTACCGCCGCCGTCTTCGCCGGCCACGCCGTTCGCGGCTTGGCCACCCAGATCCAGCGACTGGCCAGGGCGAAGCTCCTGATGATCGATGCGGCCCAGCAGATCGACGATCTGCGCGTGCCGCCCGGCAATCGGCTTGAGACCCTGCGGGGCGATCGTCGGAGCCAGCACAGCATTCGCGTCAACGATCAATGGCGCGTTTGTTTCGTGTGGCGCGACGGCGAGGCCTGGGATGCCGAGATCGTCGACTATCATTGAGGAGCACGAGCATGACCATCAAACGCGAGGATATCGACAACCGCCAGGTCAATCTCTCCGATGTCGTCACGGGACGGCGCCTGCCGCCGGTGCATCCGGGCGAGATCCTGCGCGACGAGTTCCTGACCCCGATGGAGATCAGCGTTTACGGTCTCGCCAAGGCGATCAAGGTGTCACGGCCGCGGCTGAACGACGTCGTCCGCGGCCATCGCGCCGTCACCACCGACACCGCGCTCAGGCTCGGGCGCTACTTCGGAACGACGCCGGAGTTCTGGATCAACCTGCAGACCCGCTACGATCTCGACGTGGCCGAGCGCACCGTGCGCCGCAGGATCGAACGGGAGGTCGAGCCGCGCGCTGCGTGAGACCGTTCCGTAGCCCGCCGCGGCGAGGCCGGAGCGGGTTGGGTTCGGACGCACCAATGAGATGGTGGCAGGAACCTACATCTTGTGATGCATCACTGCCAACACCCCAAGATGCGGTCAGGCCGGGCAGCGGGTCAAGAGCCGCCCCTGGTTATCGAAGCGAAGCGGCTCCGCGGGGCCGCGCACCTCGCCAGCGCCGTCGAGCTCGGCGGCGAGCGGCGGCGAGACCAGAACCTCGTCCAGATGCAGGGTCGAGCGGATCAGGCAGAGCCGCGCCTCGGCCCCGTCGAGCCGCCAACAGGTGCCGACCGCGGCCTGCAGAGCCGCCTTGTCGCTCGCCAGCACCGCCGGGATGCGCACCCGTTCGGTAAACGTCGCCGTACACGCGTTCATATACATGGCATAGAGGTCGAGCGCGTCGGCCGCCTCCTTGGTCATGAAGTCGGCCGAGCCGACACCGAGGCCGTTGCCATGGGTCTCCGGCGTCAGCCCGAGCGCGACCAGCTTGTGGATCACCGGCGCGGGCGGGTTCTCGCGCCCACGGATGTCGTGGCGCGCGGTGACCGCGGGGTCCATGCCGGTCCCGGAAATGTTCTTGCCGAGCCTTTCCACCGCCAGCACGTCGATCTGGGCAAAGGGCAGCTTGGGGATGGAGGTCTTGGCCGCCAGCAGCAGCCGCGCGTCGGTCTCATAGAAGGCGTCCGGCTCGACGCCCTCGATGATGGTCGCTTGCCTCTCCGCGTTCTCGACGATGCCGATACCGTAGGCGATCGGCGCCGCGTCGATCGCAATGCGGGCCCATTCGGGCAGCACCTCGAGATAGCCGCGCACGCCCAGCCGGTGCACGAAGCGCGCGCCTTCCGCCTTGCCGAGGCCGATCGCGACCATCTTGGTCAGGCCGCTCTCCACCTCGCGGTCGAACGAGGTGTGCGACTTGATCCTGTTCACGACCAGGACCGCGTCCGCCGCCGCGGCGCGGCGGTCGAAATAGACCGGAACGCCCGCGCTCGTCGTGCCGAGCCGCACCACCTCCATGCCGGCATCGATCGGACAGCCCATCGCCTCTTGCGTGTAGCCGAGCTCGGCGAGCAACCGGACCTGACCGGACGCCACCGCGCCGCCGTGACTTCCCATTGCCGGCACGATGAACGGCACCAGCGCGCGGGCCTTGAGCCAGGCGACCGCGGCCTTGACCACGGCCGGTTTCGTCTTGATGCCCCGGCTCCCGCAGGCGATGGCGACACGAGCGCCCGAGGGCAGCGCGGTCAGGCGCCGCGAGGCCTCGAGGGCAGCATGGGTCGCGGCCGCCAGGTCGGCGAGCGCCGGCGCCTTCGGGTGATGCAGCCTGGCCGGCATGACCGGCGGCAGCGGCTCGTCCTCGAACTGAGGCAGCTTGATGGCCGGAAAGGTCGGGTTCGCCGTGTTCTGCATCATGCTGAACCGATACTACAACGCCGCGCCATTTGACTCATTGCCCATCCTCGCGGATCACGCGGACATCCCTATCGTGTTGCGCGCCGGCGCGCGCGTGGAGAAATAGCCCGGGAAACGACGAACCGCGTCTATGTCGACATCGATGAGCAAGATTTCTTCCTCCGCGCCAAGCGTGAAAACGAAACCCTCAGTCGAATCGATTCCACCGGGCTTGGTACGGAACCAGTCCCAGAGTTGATCCATGTCGGTAACAGGCGGGGGCACGCACGCCGTCGTAAAACCGCCTGCGGGCGGAAAGACAGAATCGGCGACGGGCTCGGCCGGTCGGGCCAAGTTCACGCCGATCACGGGCACCGAATATTCCATATGGCGTCCGACCACCGTATGGGGAAAGACCTCACTCAGCGCGAACCAGAGCGCGGGGTTGAGAATGATATCGGCACACTGTTTCCGGCTGGTTTCAGCGCCTTCACTGAAAAAGGCGAAATCCGCGCAGATGACAATGCCGAAACGGCCAAGATCGGTCTCGACCACATCGAACAGAGCGCCGGGGACGACGCCCCTGTCGAGCTCGACCGCGGTTGGAAAGTTCTTGGTCTGGGCGCCAAGGACCTCGCCCGACGGCGCTATGACCGTGCTCGTGTTGTGCCATCGGTCGCGCGAACCATCGGCCAAGCCCGCGACCACGTAGAGACCGTGTTGCCTGGCTTTCCCGCAGAGCTCCTCCTGGCCGACCATCGGATAGAGCTCGGGGAAACAGGCGAGGTCAGCGCCTTTCGCGGCAGCCTGATCCAGCAATGACAACGCGTGGGCGACATCGACCCCCTGCCATTTCTCCTCCCAGTTTCTTGCAAGCGAAACGGCTTGAATTGCTGCGACTTTCACCGGCTTCATCGCGGCTGTCCTTTATCTGGTCTCATCTCTGCCTGCGAATGCGAGGATCAAAGAAATCCCGCAGGCCATCGCCCAACAGGTTGAACCCGAGCACCGCGATCATAATCATCACTCCGGGAAAAATAACCTGGTGGGCCCCGAGCTCCATGAACTGGCGGCCCTTGCCTAGATCGGCGCCCCAGCTTGGGTTGGGCGGCTGCACTCCCAATCCGAGAAAGCTCAGGGCCGCCTCGGTGAGCAGGGCTTCAGACAACAGGAGCGAGGACTCGACCAGCACCGGCGCCATGATATTGGGGAGAATGTGTTTCCGAACGATCCGCGCGGCGCCGGAGCCGAACATCTTGCCCGCCGTAACGAATTCACGCGACTTGACGGAGAGTGTCGGCCCACGCGCAACCATTGCGACGCGCGGGATGTAGAGAACCGTGATCGTAAGAATCAGGTTCTGGAGACTGGGGCCCAAATAGGCGACCAAGGCGATCGCAAACAGGATTGTGGGCAGCGCGAACAGGATGTCGAAGATGCGGAGGAAGGCGCTGTCGATACGGCCGCCGACGAACCCGACCAGCATGCCGATCGGAAGGCCGACGGCGACGGCCAGCAGCACCGATGGGAAGGCTACGCTCAAACTGTTCCGGCTCCCCAGGACAACCCGGCTGAACAGATCCCGACCCTGGAAATTCGTACCGAACGGATAGTCCCAGCTCGGCGTCGCGAGGATGACGCCGGCGTTTTGATTGGCTTCATAGGCGGCGATATAGGGCGCAAAAATCGCGATCACGATCAGCGCAACAACGATGACGAGGCCGATCATGGTCGCCGGGTCGCGGCGGAGATGCTGGAGGAAGCGCGCCGCCGCCGATTTCTCTGCCGGCGAGTCGAGGGAGTAGGCCGTCATGGCTGGCCGTTCGGCATGTCGGCGGCGCGAGCGTGACGAGCCATGGCCGAGTTCAGGCGAGCTTCACGCGGGGATCCACGAAAGCGACCAACAGATCCGCCAGCAGGATCACCAAAGCGACACCTAACGACAGGAACAGCACCGTTCCCTGAATGATCGGGTAGTCGCGATTCTCGATCGCGCTCAGGACGAGCCGGCCAAGCCCCGGAATGGCGAAGACTTCCTCCAGGATGACCGCGCCACTCACCAGAAACGCCGACCACATCCCGATCGCCGTGATGATCGGGATCAGCGCGCTCTTAAGCGCATGGACAAAAATCACGACGGTTTCCGAGAGCCCCTTCGCGCGCGCCGTGCGCACGTAGTCCTCGCCGAGGACCTCCAAGACGCTTGAGCGCGTGTGGCGCAAGATGATGGCCCCGATCCCGAGGCCCAGTGCGAGCGCCGGCCAGACCATGCGCGAGAGACTGGCCCACGGATCGTCTACGAAAGGCACGTAGCCGAGCGTGGTAACCCTTGGGAAGTAGATCGCGCCGAAAACGACGATCAGTGTCCCGGTGAAGAAACTCGGCGTCGATATCCCGAGCAACGCAAAAAGACGCGTCGAGAGATCGATCGACGAGCCCCTCTTGACGGCGCTCAGCACGCCGAGCGGCACACCTATGAAGATGGCAATCGCCATCGACATCAGGCCGAGCTGCAGGGTGACGGGCAGGCGCTGCAGGATCCGCTCGATCACCGGCCCGCCGTGAATAAACGAGTAACCGAAATCGCCCTGGAGCAGCCGCCCGAGCCACCAGACATATTGCTCCAGGAGGGGGCGGTCGAGGCCGAGTTCCCGAAGAATCTTGAGGCGCGTTTCCGGATTATTCGCCGCCGTAACGCCCATCATCTGGGTGACGATGTCGCCCGGAATAATGCGAATCAGCACGAAGGTGAGAAAGGTGACGCCGAGAACGACGGGGATCAAAAGCAACAAACGGCGGACAACGTATCTACCCATGGCGTCCGCACACCACGGAAGACGCACTCGGATTAGGGACCGCGATCCCCGATGCAGTCAGTGGCAGTTGGGCTCCCCCACATCGCGGAGCCCGCCGAGGCTTGGCGAGCGGATGGGCCGACCGGGCCGGCCGATCCGACACATAGGGCGTGATCAGCTATTGCTTGTCCAACCAAAGATAGCGCAGGTAGTGGTAGGTGCCGCTTGGCATCGCCTTGTAATTCTTCACGTGTCCCCAGACATACTGCCAGTTCACCGGCTTGGTGTACGGATAGAGCATGTAGACCTGATCCGCCACCAGATGCTGGATATCCTTGTAGATCTTGATTCGTTTCTCGACATCCAATTCGATCTTTCCGGCGTCCAGCAGCGCGTCGAGCTCGGCGTCGGCGAACTTTCCGAGGTTGATCGGCGACGTCGAATAATAGATCTGATAGACATCGGAGTGCGGATCCGGCTGCCAGACGAGCGAGACAATCGACAACTGGTGCTTGACGTTGATGTAATTGTCGAGCTGCGTGTTGAAATCGGCGATCTGCTCGATCGAGAGGTCGACGCCGATGGCCTTCCACTGTTCCTGCAGAATTTCGGCGGTCTGTATATCGAGCGGCAAGCTGACCTGCATGGTCAGGTCGAGCCCGTCCGGATAGCCGGCCTCGGCCAGCAGCGCCTTCGCGGCCTCCGGATCATATTCGTGGTAGGGCAGCGGCGGGTCGGACCCTTCGCACCAGCCATAGGGCACCTTGCCGCAGGAGATTTTCGTGCCGACTTCGCCATAGCCGAACAGCACCGTGTCGATAACCGCCTTCCGATCGGTGCCGAGGCTGAGCGCGCGGCGGACCCGCACATCGGCGGTCGGGCCCTCAACCGTATTGACGCCGAGGCCTGATTCGTTCACCGCTCCGGCGGGCGCGATCACCTGAGCGCCCTCGACGTTCTGTAGGATCGGGATGAACTTCGGGTCAGGCAGAATAACGATATCCGCGTTGCCCTGACGAAATGCCGAGATTTGCGTCTGCGGATCGGGGATCATGTCGAACCGCACGCCATCAATGCAGGGATAGCCTTCCTCCCAGAAATCGGGATTGGCCTCCAACGTGACGTGATCGTCGGGGACATATTCCACCAACATGAAGGGGCCGGTGCCGGACGCTTTTTCGTTGAGATTGTTCTCGGGTGTGAAGTCGTACGGCACGATGGCCGTGTACCAGGCGGTCGAGACAACGCTCAGGATCGGCGCGAAGGGCTCATCGAACGTCATGCGGACCGTATGGCTGTCGAGAGCCTCGATATTCTTGATGGAGCCGAGCTGCGCGGCCCAGGGCGAGGCAAAATCGGGATCGAGCAGCCGCTCGAACGTATAGACGACGTCTCGCGCCTCGAACGCGCGCCCGTGATGGAACTTCACTCCTTGCCGGAGGGCGAAGGTCACCGACAGATTGTCGTCAGAAACCTCGTAGCTCGTCGCCAGGCCCGGGAGGAGATTGCCCTCCCGATCAAGGATCAACAGAGTGTCGTAGATCTGATCGAATATCAGGCTCGGTGCATATTGCGCGTTGGCGCCGGGTGTAAGATCGGCAGGTTCCGGCGCGAATGGAATCGTGAAGATACCGCCTCTCACCGGGCATTTTTCATCCGCGCTCGCCGATGATGTAAGGACGCCGATCGATCCGGCGGAGGCCAGAAGACCGACCGCAAGCACGCGCGTAATCGCTGATAGTCCGATGCCCATCGACTCTCTCCCTATCACCCTATTTCCTTGTTTTCACGGCGTTCGCTGGCTTCTCTAAAAGGACGCTAACGCAGCTCCGGCAAGGCGGTCAAGCCTGCCCGGCACGGACTGCTGTCTTTACCCGTTTCGGCCTTTAAGATCGTCGCCAATGGCGGCGTTCCTCGAAATCAAAGATCTGACGGTTCGCTTCGACACCGAGGGCGGCGAAGTGCGCGCCGTGAACGACATCTCCTATGCGATCGAGGAAGGAGAGGTTCTTGGCGTCGTCGGCGAGAGCGGGTCGGGCAAAAGCGTCCATGCGCTCGCCATCATGCGCCTGATACCGGCACCGCATGGCCACATCGAGACGGGGGAGATCTGGTTTGAGCAACGCGACCTCTTGCGCCTGAACGCGAGAGCGATGCGGACCGTGCGGGGCAGGCGGATCGCGATGATCTTTCAGGACCCGATCTCCTCGCTCAATCCGGTCTACACGATCGGCTTTCAGATCAAGGAACCGCTTCGCCTCCATCTCGGGCTGTCGCGACGGGCCGCGGCCGGACGCGCGGCCGATCTGCTTAACCTGGTCGGCATTCCCGACCCGGTGCAGCGCCTCGGAACCTATCCCCATGAGCTGTCCGGCGGGATGCGACAGCGGGTGATGATCGCGATTGCCCTGGCGTGCAACCCGAAGCTGATTATCGCCGACGAGCCGACGACCGCCCTCGACGTCACGATCCAGGCTCAAATCATCGAGCTCATCAAGCAATTGCAAGAAGAGCTGGGCCTGACGGTGATATGGATCACCCACGACCTCGGGATCGTCGCGGGGCTCGCCCAGACGGTCAACGTCATGTATGCCGGGCACATCGTCGAGCGCGGCGCGGTGATCGATATCTTCAAGAAACCGCATCATCCCTACACGATCGGATTATTGGCCTCCATGCCACGGCTCGACCAAACAGCGGCCGGGAAGCTGCAGCCGATCCCCGGTCGGCCGCCGAATCTGGCGCGGCTCGGCCGCGGCTGCCCGTTTGCGCCGCGCTGCCCCTTCGCCGAGGAGAAGTGCCGGGCCGAGATGCCGCCGGTCGAGCGACACGGTGTTAACGGTCACACGGTCCGCTGCTGGCATTGGGAACGCGCTGCCGCAAGCTACGAAGGGGGGCACAGGCTTGGCATCTGAGCCCACACCGCTGCTCGAAGTCCGGGAGTTGAAGAAATACTTTGCAATCAGGCAAGGCTTCATCTTCGAGCGGAAGACTGGCGATATCAAAGCGGTCGATGGCGTCGGCTTTAAGATCTTCAAGGGCGAGACGCTCGGCCTTGTCGGCGAGAGCGGGAGCGGCAAAAGCACCGTCGGCCGCACCCTGCTTCGGCTGGTAGAACCGACAGCGGGCGAGATCATCCTCGACGGGCAGGACTTCCGACGGGTCAAGGGAAAAGAGCTTCGGCGGATGCGCCGGCGAACGCAGATGATCTTTCAGGACCCGTATGCGTCGATCAACCCGCGCATGGCGGTCCACGCCATCGTCAGCGAGCCGCTTGAGGTGGCGGGCGGCTATAGCAGGAAGGCGCTGCGTGAACGGGTCGATGAGCTTCTAGAGCTGGTCGGTCTCGACGGCAGCATCAGGAATCGTTATCCCCATGAATTCTCCGGTGGGCAGCGGCAGCGCGTCGGCATCGCACGGGCCTTGATCCTCAATCCCGACCTCATCGTCTGCGACGAGGCGATCGCGTCGCTCGACGTGTCGATTCAGGCGCAAATCGTCAACCTGCTCCGGGGCCTACAGGATCGTTTCGGCTTCTCCTACCTGTTCATCGCGCACGACCTCAGCATGGTGCGCCACATCAGCGACCGCATCGCCGTCATGTATCTCGGCAAGATCATGGAGCTCGCCGATACCGAAGAGATTTTCGAGAATCCGGTCCACCCCTACACCCAGGCTTTGATCTCGGCCGTGCCCGTACCCGATCCGGAGATCGAAGCCACCCGGGAACGGATCATTCTGGAGGGCGATATGCCAAGTCCCGCTAACCCGCCCCGCGGCTGTGTGTTCAGCACGCGCTGCCATGTCGCGATGGATATTTGCTCGCAAAGGGCTCCAGAATACCGCGAGATCAGGCCGGGCCATCTCGCCGCCTGCCACCTTGCCGATGCGGAACACTGAGCCCATGGGCCAACGCTAGAAACGCCGGGAGTACCGAATGCCAATCTCTCCTAAGGGTTTTCCCGTGTTGCTCACCTTCGACCTCGATGCCGAGACGATGTGGACCTCGCGCGACCCGGCCAACGCGGAACGTCCGATCATCATGTCCCAGGGCGCCTATGGCTGGAAGGTCGGCCTCGGGCGCGTGCTCGATCTCCTCCGGCGCTTCGACATCGCGGCGACCTTCTTCGTCCCGGGCTTGGTGATCGATCAACGGCCGCAGGTGGTCGATCAGATCCTCGCCGGCGATCATGAGATCGCCCATCACAGTTGGTCCCACAAATGGATCGTCAAGATGACCGAGGACGAAGAGCGCGAGGAGATGGCGAGGGCCTTCGAGATCATCAAGCACCGCACCGGAGAGCCGCCTCGGGGCTACCGCTCGCCCGCCGCCGAGTTCTCACCCCAGACCTTATCGCTCATCAGAGACTATGGCTTCGGCTTCTCATCGAACTATTTCGACGACGATTCGCCTTATCTGCACCGCATCGATGGTGAGCTCACCGACATCGTCGAATTCCCCTTTCACTGGGTGCTCGACGACGCGCCGTTCTTCAACTACTCGATCACTCTGCCGGGCCGCACGATGCAGGCGCCCTCGGCCGTGCTTGAGGCGTGGAAAGCGGAATTCGACATGCTCTACGAGGAAGATCGTGCGTTCGTCCTCGCCCTGCACCCGCAGATCATCGGCCGGCCGTCTCGGCTCGTGGCGCTCGAGGGCTTGATCCAGCATATTCGCCGGCACGACAACATCTGGTTCGGACGCTGCGACCATGTCGCCGACGAGCTACGTCCGCGCCTCAAGCGGCAGCAGGCCTGAACCCTTGACCGGCGGATTGGGCGGCCGACGGGTGCTTATCACCGGCGCGGCATCGGGGATCGGCCTTGCCTGCGCACGCTCGTTGTCGATGGAAGGAGCCGGCCTCGCACTGATCGACCGTGACCGCCCGCAGCTTGACGATGCCGCGGCCACGCTTGTCGGAGCAACCACCACGATCCGCCTCGATCTCGACGTGTCGGACTTCCAGGCCGTTGCGGAGGGTGTCGGCAAAGCAACCGAGGCGCTCGGTGGGCTGGACGGCATCGTCAACAGCGCCGGTATCGATCTTCACGGACCGTTCGAGGAGACCGATTGGGCGGCGTGGAACCGTCTCATGGCGGTTAATCTCACAGGCGCCATGCATGTGTGTCGCGCGGCGCTGACTCCGCTGAAAGCGAGCGGCAGGGGGGCCATCGTCAATATCGCCTCCGCCGCAGGGCTGCGGCCGATTTCGGACCGTGTGGCCTATTGCGCCTCCAAGGCGGGGCTCATTATGGCGACCAAGGCGCTCGCCCTCGATCTCGCAAAGCACGGCATCCGGGCCAATGCAGTCTGCCCCGGCGCCGTGGACACGCCGCTGTTTCGAGGCGGGCTCAGCGATGCCGTGCGGATCGACGAGGTCGAGGCGCGCTACGCCATGCGGCGAATCGGCGCGCCGTCGGAAGTCGCGGCTGCGGTGTTGTTTCTCCTCTCCGACGAGGCGTCGTTCATGACCGGCTCGGCGCTCACCGTTGACGGTGGTCGTGTTTTTCATTGAGCGGGACGTGGTGCAGCGAAGCACGAGGGAACGGCACGGATGAGCGCGCTCGCCGGTAAAACCGCCATGATCACCGGCGCTGCGAACGGGATCGGCAGAGGCTGCGCGCTTCACTTGGCCGAGCACGGCGCGACGATCGTCGCGATCGACCTCGACGAGGCGGGTTTGCACGGGCTCCTGACGGAGATCGGGGAACCCGGCCAGCGGGCGATCTCGGTCGCCGGCGACTGCCGTCACGACGCCGCGGCCGAGGAGGCATTCGAGCGAGCCGAGGCAGCCTTCGGGGCGGTTGACATTCTAATCAACAATGTCGGGCAAAGTGCGCGGGAGAGGGCCGGGCCTTTCGTCGATTCCGACTCCGAAACCTGGGCCTTCGTCCTCGATATTTCGCTGTTCACGACCCTGCGTTTCTCGAGATTGGCGGCTCCCGCCATGAAGGAGCGTGGCTGGGGCCGGATCATCAACATGTCCTCGGACGCCGCGCTTGTCGGCGATGCGGGCCTCGCCGACTACGCGGCCGCGAAGTCGGGTGTTCTCAGCTTCACCCGGTCCTTGGCACGCGAGCTTGCGCCCCATGGCGTTACGGTGAACGCCATTTGTCCCGGCGCCATTCGGACACGCGCCCTCGAACAACTCGATCAGGACGTGGTTCGGAGCGTCGAGCGGAGCATTCCCATGGGACGGATCGGCGAGGTCGAGGACGTGGCCGCGCTCGCCGGATTCCTCGCCGGGGAGGGCGGCCGCTACGTCACCGGACAGGCCATCGCCGTCGATGGCGGCCGGTGGATGGCATGAACGATGACGTTCTCGCGGCGAGCGCGACCGAGCTTTCCGCCCTGATTCGGGTTAAATCGATTTCGCCGGTCGAGGTCGTCGAGGCATCGCTGGCCCGGATCGAGGCATGCCAGCCAACACTGAATGCGTTTATCACCGTGCTGCCCGAGCAAGCGCGCGAGGTGGCGCGCCGCGCGGAAGCGGAGATCGTGCAGGGTAACCGGCGCGGACCGCTGCACGGCCTTCCCTATGCCGCAAAAGACCTCATCATGACCGCAGGCGTCTGTACGACGATGGGCTCGCGCCTCTACGAAAACCGCGTTCCGGATCGGGATGCCGTCGCGATCGCGCGACTGAGGGAGCAAGGGGCGATTCTGATCGGCAAGACCACGACATCGGAGTTCGGCCATAAGCCGTTGACCGAGGGCCCGCTGTTCGGCCGCACGGCCAATCCGTATGACGCCTCCGTCACCTGCGGCGGATCGAGCGGCGGCTCCGCGGTGGCCCTTGCGAGCCGTCAGGTCCCGCTCGCCCTTGGCACGGACGGGGGCGGCTCCATCCGCATCCCGGCCGCTTGTTGCGGCATTGTGGGCCTTAAGGCGACGCTCGGCGTCGTGCCGCATCTGGACTTGCCGGATCTCTTCGGAGCGAATTCCTATATCGGCCCGATGGCCCGCACCGTCGCCGACACTCGCCTCCTGTTCGACGGCATCAAAGGATTCGACCGGCGCGATCCCTTTGGCCAGGGCACCCTCGCCTCACCGGGGATGCTTCCCGCGGTGCGCGGTCTGCGGATCGGCTGGATGGAGAGAGTGGGGAACACGCTGCTCGACCCGGCCTGTCTCCAGACCGCGCTCGCCGCCGTTCGGCTACTCGAGGACGCGGGCGCTATCGTCGAGCCGGCGGAAGCCGACTTCGCGTCCGTGGAAGACGCCTTCATCATCATCCTTCAATCGGCACTCCGGGCCAGGCTCCTCGAACAACACAATGGCTGGGAAGACCGGCTCGACCCGAGTCTGATCGAGACGATCGACCAGGGTGCGAAATGGACGGCCACGGACCTTCACCAGGCGGCTAAGGAGCGGAGCCTCTGCTTCGCCGCGGTTCAAGCGCTCTTCGAGCGTTTCGACATCCTGATATCGCCGACTTTGGCCGCACCTCCGCTTCCCGTCGGTCAGGACCCGTTCGGTCAGGTCCAGATCTGCGGCCAGAACGCAGGCCGCATCCGGGGCGCTTGGTACCCCTATACCTATCCCTTCAACCTGACCGGCCACCCTGCGCTCACGATTCCTTGCGGCACCAATCGAGACGGCCTTCCCCTGGGGCTGCAACTGGTCGCCCCGTGGTATGCGGAAGAGCAACTCCTTCGCCTGGGTGAGGAGATTTCGACCGGGACGGGCGCCGCCATCTCTTAGCGAAGGGCTCGGGCCCGGCGTCGGTCAATGGAGCGTCCCCGGCGCCGGCGCCGGCGCGGGGCGGCGCGCCGGCATGGTGACCGGGCCGGCCTGGTGGTGGATCATGCGCCAGCCCGCCGGCTCACGCGCGAAGACGTTGGTGGCGATGAGCCTGCCCTGCTCCAGGACCTCGCGGCAGATCACGAAGGCGCCCGGGCCGAGCAGGAAAGGCTGCGGCGCTTCGCAGTGAAGCTGCGGCGCCCCGGGGTTGCCGAGGATGGCGGCCCAGCTCTCCATCACCTGCTCGCGTCCGATCAACGCGCCCCAGCCCGGATGAACGCAGGCCACCGGCGTCTCGCGCGCCCACAGCGCGTCCATCGCGGCGAAGTCGCGGCGCGCGAACGCGCGGTAGAAGTCCTCATTGGCGGCGAGCACCGCCTCTTCGTCCGACATGGCTGACCCTTTCGGTGCGGTTAGCCGCGCAAGGCCTCGAACTGGGCGTTATAGGCGGAGGGATCGATCGCCACGTCCACGAGCACCGGCCCGCCTTGCGCGAAGGCGCGGGCGAGCGCCGGCTCCAGCGGATCCGCGGCGGCCACCCGATGGGCGCCGCATCCCAGCCCGCGCGCGACGGCAGCATAGTCGATCGCCTGATAGCTGACCCCCCGGGACGGCCGCTGCTGGCGTTGCTGCTTGATGTCGATGAGGGAGAGCCGGGAATCGTTGAGCACGACGACCACGATCCGGCACCCGATGCGGGCCGCGGTGGCGAGCTCGGCGAGACACATCTGTAGCCCGCCGTCGCCGATCATGGCGATCACCGGGCGGGCGGGCTCTTCCAGCGCTGCGGCGATCGCGGCCGGGAGCGCGAATCCCATGGTCGAGAGCCCGTTCGATTTCAACACGTCGCCCGGCGCCTCGGCCCGCCACAGGGCCATGGCCGAGAACATGTGCGCGCCCGAATCGACGGTCAGGCGCGCGCGCTCAGGCGCCGCGCGCTGCACCGCCGCCACCACGTCCTGGGCGGTCCGCGCGCCCGCCCCAGTCATCGCGGTGACGCCGCAAAGCCGGTCGCGCAACGCGACGAGCTCGGCGTCCCGCCATGCCGTCGCGTGCGGCGCCTCGATCAGAGCGGCCGCGGAGCGCCGAAGCGCGCCGTGGAGCGCCACGGTCGGCGGCGCCGGATAGTCGTAACCCCCGTGGACCGAGAGCGACAGGATCGGCCCGTCGAAGCGCCAGCGCCCGGGGATCAGCTCGACCGGATCGAGGCCGAAGAGGACCAGCAGATCCACGCCCTCGAAACAGCGCGCCTCGGCCGCCGCGCCGGTGAAGCAGCCGATCGCCTGCGGCGCGGTCTCAGCGATCGCGCCCTTGGCCTTGTATGTGGTCATGACCGGGCATAAGAGCGCCTGCGCGAAGCCCCGCAACGCCTCGCTGGCCAGGCGCTCGCGGGTTTCCATGCCGGCGATGATCAAGGGCCGCGCCACCCCGGCGAGCAGCCGCCTGGCCGCGGCGAGCGCGCCGGGATCGGGCGCCGGCGCCGGCGCGCCCGCCGGCCCACGCACGAGGCCGCCCGCCGGAGCGGAGGCGGCCGCCACCGAGAGATCGATCTGCACCGGGCCGGCCGGGTGCTCGGCCGCGGCGTCGAGGAGCGCCTCGAGCCGGTCCAGCCCGTCGCCGGGCCGAGGCCGCAGATAGCCTTTGGCGAGCGGCGCGAAGAGAGCACCCTGATCAAAGCGCTGGTGAAGGGCGTGGCGTCCTTCGTCTGCCGCCGCCACGTCGGTGATCAGCAGCACCGGCGCGCGTTCGAGCGATGCATAGGCGATGCCGTTGACCGCGCTGGCGGCGCCCGGGCCGACCGCCGTGACCACCACGCCGGGCGCGCCGCCGAGCTCGGCCGAGACCGCCGCCATCAAGGCGCCGCTGGTCTCGCCGCCGGTGAGCACGAACGCGATGCCCTCTGCGGCGAGCGCATCGATCACGTCGAGGCTGCTGCCGCCGCCCGGCACGCCGAATGCGCGGCGCACGCCCCGCGCGCGGAGCGCCGCCGCCAAGCCTTGGACCAGCGTTCGATCCACCGGACGAGCCACCGGCTGCGGCACGAGCCGCGGCTCGCTACGGGATCAGGACGGCGCGGCCCTTGACCGTCCCGTCATTTAGATCGTGCAGCGCCTGGTTGGCCTCGGCGAGCGCGTATTCGCGGGTGGCAAGGGTCACCAGGCCCCGGTCGGCGAGCGCCATGAGCTCGACCAGCTCGGCATAGGTGCCGACCAGATTGCCGACGATCGTCTTCTCCGAGACGATCATGTCGATCGCCGGAATCTGGATGCGGCCGCCATAGCCGACGATGTAGTAGAAGCCGCCATTGCGCGTCATCGCGAGGCCGTTGTCGATGGCGTCGCCTTCGCCGACGAAGTCGATCACCGCCTCGGCGCCGTGCCCCTTGGTCAGCGCCAGCACCGTTTCGACCGCCCCGTCGTCGGCCTTCACCACGTGGTGGGCGCCGCATTCCCGAGCCAGGCCGAGCGCGAGATCGGAGCGGTCGAGCGCGATGATCTCGGCGGCAGAGAGCGCGGCAAGCGCCTGGATCCCGATATGACCGAGGCCGCCGGCGCCGATGATCACGGCGAACTCGCCCGGCACCAGATGGGCGGCCGCCTTCTTGGCGGCCCGATAGGCGGTGAGCCCGGCATCGGTGTAGGGCGCGACATCCTTGGGCGCGAGGCTCTCGGGCAGCTTGATCAGGGTGCGCTCGCCGGTCAGCAGATATTGGGCGTAGCCGCCCGGCGCGTTGATCCCTGGGAAGCTGCTCTCTCCGGCGTGCATGTCGTTGCCGCGCCGGCAGGCGAGGCAGTGGCCGCTGGTCACCAGCGGGTGACAGATCACCGGCTCGCCGACCGAAACGCTCTCGACGGCGGTGCCGACCTCCTCGACCCAGCCCGCGTTCTCATGCCCCATGATATGGGGGAACGCGACATCGACATGGTCGCGCCAGACGCCTTCGATGATGTGAAGGTCGGTGCGGCAGACCCCGGCGCCGCCGATGCGGACGATGACGTCTGTCGGCTTCGTGATCGCCGGGTCCGCCACCTCCTCATAGGTCACGAACTCGGCTTTGGTCAGGGGCTCGTCATAGCCGTGGAGCGTTGCTGCCTTCATCACTTCCTCCGGGTCTGTGATCAGTTCAATCGATGCCCGCTCTCCGGATCGAACAGATGCACGGCGCCGTCGCGCGGTGCGAGCGAGAGCGTCTGGTCTTCGCGGACCGGGGCATAGCGCGGCAGGCGGACGGTGATCTCCTGGTCCTCGTCGGTGACACAGAAGACCAGCGTGTCCGCTCCCATCGGCTCGACCAGAGTCACCCGCGCCTGGAGCGCGCCCGCAGCGCCGGCGCCGTCGGGCAGCAAATCCTCCGGACGGATGCCGACGGTGACCGGACCGCTCGCCACGCTCGCCACGGAGAGGGCCGGCGCCGCGCCGATGCGCACGGCCTCGCCCGAGGCGGTGCCGCGCAGGAAATTCATCGCCGGCGAGCCGATGAAGCCCGCGACGAACTCGTTCGCGGGGCGCTCGTAGAGCGCATCGGGCTCGCCGATCTGCTCGATCCGCCCTTCGCGCAGCACGACGATACGGTCGGCGAGGGTCATCGCCTCGACCTGATCGTGGGTGACGTAGACCGAGGTCCGCCGCAATTCCCGATGCAGCCGCTTGATCACGGTGCGCAGGCGCACGCGCAGCTCGGCGTCGAGATTGGAGAGCGGCTCGTCGAACAGGAATATCTGCGGATCGCGCACCAGCGCGCGGCCGATCGCGACCCGCTGGCGCTGGCCGCCCGACATCTGGCGCGGCCGCCGCTTCAGGAGCTCGGTGATCTCGAGCCGCTCGGCGACCTCGCGCACCTTTCGGTCGACGGTCTTGCGATCGACGCCCCGGATGCGCTGGTTGAAGGCAAGATTGTCGAACACGTTCATATGCGGATAGAGGGCGTGGCTCTGAAAGACCATCGCGACGTCGCGGTCCTTCGGCGCGACGCCGGTCATCTCCTTGCCGTTGATCGACACGGTCCCTTCGCTCTGCCGCTCGAGGCCGGCGACGATCCGCAGCAATGTCGATTTCCCGCTGCCGGACGGACCGACCAGCACCACGAACTCGTTGTCGTGAACGGTGAGGTCGATCTCCTGCAGCGCGGCGATGGACCCGAAGCGCTTGAACACCCCCTCGATCGTGACCTCGGCCACCGGATCACTCCCGGATCACGCCGGCGAGGTTGCCGCGCGCGAGATAGCGTTCAAGCACGAACGCGATGATCACCAGAGGCAGCACCGAGACCAGCGCCGAAGCGCTCAGGCTCCACCAGGGGACCTTGTTGGAGTTGAGGATCACGATCGTCGGCGGCAGCAATTGCACCTTGGCGAAGGTCAGCGTGAGCGCGAAGAAGAAGTCGCTCCACGAGAAGATGATGCAAAGCAGCGTCGCGACCACCATGCCCGGGGCGCAGTTGGGCAGGATGATCCGATAGAACGCCTGGATCGGGTTGCAGCCGTCGATCAGCGCCGCCTCGTCGAGCTCGATCGGCACCGTGTTGAAGAAATCGACCATCACCCAGACCACGATCGGAAGCAGCATCGCGACATAGACCAGGATCAGACCGAGATGGGTGTCGAGCAGGCCGGTATAGCGGAGCAGCAGGAAATAGGGGATCGCGAGCACCGCCGGCGGCATGATGCGCTGCGAGATGAAGAAGAAGGTGATGTCGTTGTTGCCGAGGGGGCCGGCCCGAAAGGTGAAGCGCGACAGCCCATAGGCCGCGAGGGTACCGAGGAAGAGCGCGATGCCGCTCGAGATCAGGCTGACCACGAGGCTCGAAAGATACGGCCCCTGCATGCTGATCCCGCCCGAGCTGGTATCCCGGAACAGCGCGGTCCAGCCCTCGACCGACGGCTCATATTCGAGAAACGGGATGTAGGTCGTACCGCCGACCACGCCGCTATCGCTCTTGAACGAGGTCGAAAGCGCCCACAGGAACGGGGCGATCACGAAAATCGACCACGCGATCAACGCGCCATATTTGAGCGCGCTGTAGAGATTGGCCGCCGGCCCGGTCATGACCTCTCCCCAGACGGGGTCATATCCGCACCGGACCCTGGCGGCCGATCATGAGGCGGCTCATCAGGCGGGCGAAGATGGTCAGCGCGATGATCATGATCACGAGATAGATGATCGAAAGCGACGCCGTGTAGCCGACCTGGAACTCGCGGAGGCCGCGGATATAGAGCAGATAGCTGGTCGTCTCGGTGGACGAGCCGGGGCCGCCGGAGGTGAGTGCATAGATCGTATCCATCAGCTTGGAGGACTCGATCAGGCGGATCACCACGGCACCGAGTGTGATCGGCGCCATCAACGGAAACGTCACATGGACGAAGGTTCGGATAGGCCCGGCGCCGTCGATCTGGGCCGCCTCATAGGGCTCCTTCGGCAGCGACATCAGGCCGGCGAGCAGCAGGATGAACATGAAGGAGGTCCACTGCCAGACGTCGATGATGATCACGGAGGCGAAGGCCGGCCCGGTCTTGCTCAGCCAGGAGACCGGCGGGATGCCGAACCAGCTCAGCACGTCGTTGAGGGGGCCGAGGGTCTCGTGAAAGATCGTGCGCCAGACCACCGCCATCACCACCGGCGTCACGCACATCGGCACGATGAACAGCACCCGAAAGAAGCGCCCGGCCGTCACCTGCTTCCACAGCAGAAGCGCCAGCAGGAACCCGAGCACATATTCGAAGACGACGCAGAACAGCACCATCAGATAGAGGGTGCCCATCGAATCCCAGAACCGCCCGTCGGCGATCGCCCGGGCATAGTTGGCCCAGCCGATGGAATCGAGCTCGGGGAAGTTCACGTCCCAGCCGGAGAAGCTGAGGCGCACCGTGTAGATCAGCGGAAAGATGATGATCGCGATCAGCGCCAGAAGCGCCGGCAACAGAAAAATATGCTTGTAGCGCGAATCAAGCATTGCCAAGCGGACGAAGAAGGGACCGGCGGGGCTTAGCCCGCCGGTCTCTCAACCCGAAGCGTGTTGGTGGTCTCGATCCCCGTCGGCCTTACTTGACCTCCTCCAACGAGACATTGTCTTCGAGCGCGACCACGTTCTTGTAGGCCTCGTGGATCACCTCGACGCCGATCCGCTCGGCGACGCGGGTCCATTCCTCGGCGACCTCGTCGAGCGCCGCCTGGGCGGTCATCTCGCCGGCCATCGCCTTGGCGACGCCCGCCATCATCGCGGTGTAGAACTGATTGACGCCGGGCACGCGCAGGTCGAAGACCCGGTTGGTGCTCGTGTCCATGCCCTTCAGCATGTCGGTGAAGCTCACCGCCACCGCGCGATCCCAACCCGCCTCCTGCTCCCAGTAGTCAGGGTTCATGTGACTGGTGCGGAAAGGGTTGACGCCGAAGCGGCCGATCAGGAGATCGTGGTTGGTGTTGGCGTAGTTCGAGAAGAAGCAGAACCAGTCGAACGCCATCTCCTGCTCTTCGCTGTATGCCGAGACACCGGCGCCCCAGCCCCAGGTGACATAGGGCGCGACGCTCGGGGTCTCGAACTCGTCCCAGCTATTGGTCACGCGGTTCCAGACCTTGTGCGAGCCCATCGATGGTCCGTATTTGGTGCCGACACGGATCTTGTTCCGGATCGGGGAATCGGGCTGCATGGCCTGGATGAACGCGTCGTCCCAGGTGACGCTCATCAGCGATTCGCCGCCGCCCCAGGAGAAGATCTCCTCGCCGATGCCGAAATTGATGCCGCCCGGCGGCATGTAGCGCAGCGCGTCCATCCACATCTCGAGGCCCTTGACGAAGCCCGGATTGTTGACCTGGGGAGTCATGGTCTCGAGATCGAACCAGAAGCCGCCCGTGACGTTGGGGTTCTTCGCGTAGGACGCGACGCGGGTGATGAAGTTCGCGAACGCCACGTCGTCGCGCTTGACGATCTCGGTCGAGCCGTATTCGAGCTCGCCGTCGCCGTCCCAATCCCAACCGCTGAAGAAGGTGGCGACCTCCGCATATTCCTCCCAGGTGGTCGGGATCGCGAGGTCGCGGCCGTACTCGGCCTTGAACTTCGCCTGGTTGTCGGGATTCTCGAACGGCGGCAGGATGTATTTGAAGTAGTTCCGGTCGCCGTCGAAGGTGTATTGCAGCCGTTGGCCGTTCCAGCTCGCGACGCCCTGATAGGCCGGCGTCACATCCTTCATCTCGTCGCTATCGAGATATTTCTGCGGCACGGGCGCGAGGTGCGGCGCCCAATCGCCGATCCAATAGGACCCGCCATAGACGATGTCATAGATGTGCTGGCCGGTCTGGAACGGGATCATGACCTTCTGATAGAGCTCGCCGAACGGGGCGTGCACGACATTGACGGTGCCGCCGGTCAGTTCCTCGAACTGCTTCGAGTGCAGCGCCACCGGCTCGCCCATCACCGGAACGGCATGGGTCAGAATGGTGATCTCGTGCCCGCTATAGTCCTTGGCGTCGGTCGCGGCATAGGAGCACGGACCCGGAATGTCTTCCTTGATCCCGTACTTCGCGACATAGTCTGTTGCCGCGAACGCGGGCATGGTCATGGCCGTGCCGAACGCGCACAGGACGCCGGTCGCCAGAACAGCTCTTAGATGCATCGTTCTCTCCCTGAGTCGGCTGTGAAGCGCCGTGTGGCGGGTTGGCCCCGCCGGTACCGGATTTCGGCGCGCGAGTATGCGTCATCGGCCGCGGATGAGGCAAGGACGGCACCGGCACGGCGTGGTGGAGGCCGCAAGGGGCGCCCATGATCTTCTCGGAGCCGGTCTTCAACCCCGGCGGCGACCGCTTCATCGAGATGGAGCTCGGCGACGAGATGAGCTTCGATCTCAACTTCCGGGTGCACAGCGTCTCCAAGCTGATCCGCGAAAGCGGGACGGCGGGCATCGTCGAGATCGTGCCCGAGCTGACCTCGATCATGATCAGCTACGATTTCGAGGCGATCTCCTATGAAGACGTGGTCAAGGAGATGACCGCGCTGTTTCACGCCGTCGGCCCGCTGGAAGGGCTCGAGCTCGACAGCAGAATCTTCTACTTGCCGCTTTACTATTTCGATCCCTGGACCCGGGGCTGTTACGACGACTATTGCGCGAAGATCGCAACCAAAGAGCCGGACCCGGAGCTGGTGGCGCGGGTCAACGGCCTCTCCGGCCTCGAGCAGCTCGCCCAGGTCCACGCCGGAACCGACTATTGGGTCGCCGCGCTCGGCTTCTATCCCGGCCTGGTCTCGCTGATGCCCCTCGACCCGCGCTGCCGACTGACCGCGCCCAAATACGACCCGCCGCGGACCTGGACCCACAAGGGCACTATCGGCATCGGCGGCGCGCTCTGCTCGATCTATCCGGACCGGACGCCGGGCGGCTATCAGATGATCGGCCGGACACCGGTCCCGATCTGGGACCCGGCCCAGCGCCTCGCCGCCTTTTCGGAGAGCCTGGCGCTGTTTCGACCCGGCGATCGCGTCCGCTTCATCCCGGCGACCCGCGAGGACTATGACTATGTCGCCGCCAAGGTCGAGGACGGCACCTATCTGCACAATGTCGCCGAATATCAGCGCTTCTCGATCGACAATTATCACGCCTGGCTCGCCTCCATCGACGAGACGGATCGGTTCTAGCCATGCTCGAGGTGATCAAGCCGGGGCTCGAGACCACCGTGCAGGACTATCCGGGGCGGCTCGGCTATTGGGAGCAGGGCTTCCCGCCCTCGGGCCCGATGGACGACTGGTCGTTCCGGCTCGCCAACCTCCTGGTCGGCAATCCGCCGGACGCCGCCGGCCTCGAATGCCAATTCACCGGCCCGACGCTGCGCTTCGAGCGGGAGGCGGTCATCGCCGTCACCGGCGCCGACATGCAGCCGACAATCGACGGCGCTCCGGCGCCGGTGTGGGAGAGCGCCGCGGTCCGCGCCGGCCAGACCCTCGCGCTCAGCTTCGCCCGGCTCGGCGCGCGCGCCTATCTGGCGGTCGCCGGCGGCATCGACACCCCGCCGGTGCTGGGCTCGCGCGCCACCTTTCACCAGGCCGGGATCGGCGGCATGGAAGGCCATGCGCTCAAGGCCGGCCAGAGGCTGCCGATCGGCGCCGGCGCCGGCCGGGCGGGGCGCCGGGTCCGCGCGGCGTGCCGGCCGCCGCTGACCGGGGAGCAGATCTGGACCATGGAGGTCGTGCCCGGCCCCAATGACGACTGGATCGACGAGGCCGGCCAGCGGCGCTTCCTCACCAGCGATTGGACCGTGCAGACACGGAGCAACCGCACCGGCTTCCGCCTCGACGGACCGGCCTGGAGCTTCGCGGAGCGGGCGACCAATAAACGCGCCGACCATGGCGAGCACCCGTCCAACATCCTCGACCATGGCTATCCGGTCGGCACGGTCAATCTGTGCGGCCAGACCCCGATCATCCTGGTCAATGACGGGCCGAGCACGGGCGGCTTCATCAACCCCTACACCGTGCCGTCTGCGGCCTTCTGGAAGCTCGCCCAATCGAAGCCGGGCGACGTCTACCGCTTTCGCGCGATCTCCGTCGACGCGGCGCAAGACCAGCGCCGCGCGGTCAACCGGCTGTGCGCGGAATCGAGCATCGAGACCGTGTGAGCCGCGAGTCGGGTCGGGTCGGATGAGTCACCGCTGCCCGTCGTGGCGAACGATGAGAATGTGTAGACTAAATACACATCCTGATCGTTATGGCAGGTCATTCCGAAGGCACGGATTCAGTTGGTAATGTCTAACGAAGACCGCGACCGCTTCGTCCACCAAGCGCGATGTGAGGGCATGTCCTTGAGCGCTTGGCTGAGGACCGCCGCCCGCGAGCGGCTCGACCGACAGCAGAGGTCCGACGCCTTCGAGTCACCTTCCGACCTCGAACGGTTCTTCCGCGCGTGCGACGCGCTGGAAGGACCCAAGATGGAACCGGAATGGGGCGAGCACCTGGACGTCATCGACGAATCGCGCAGGCGCGGCGTGCGTGAGATCAAATCCTTCGATCCGGCCTTCCGCGCCGTCGCTGGTAGACCGCCGCCGCGGGAGAAGGCGTGAGCGGCGGTAACGAGCCCGCGGACCGAAGGGCCGGTCTCGTCGGCCACGAGATGAGCGTCAACCGCTCGATCTATCGCTCTATCGCCGCACGCCGCACCGCCTCTCACAGAGACCAATGCCGATACTCAGGCACCCCAGGACGACATTACGCGTGTCTTGACGGACCGTAGCATCACGGAGCCGCCACCACTTGCTCTGACCAGTCTGACTAGTTAGATTGTATTCATGGCGTTGATCTACTCGATCTACGAAGCGAAGGCGCGGTTCTCGGAAATCATTCGGCGCGTCCGCGAGGGAAAGACCGTGACGGTTTCCTATCGGGGCGAACCCGTTGCCGAGATCCGCTCGATCCAGCGGAAGCCGTCGACGATCGAGGAGCGCCTCGACGATCTTGATCGGCGTGGCGCGCTGGTTCGCCCGACGACGCCAAGGCGGCCATTGAAGGTCGGGGAGCGGCGGCCGGGCGCGCTTGCGCGGTTCCTCGCGGAGCGCGGCGAGTGAACGCCGCCTATGTCGACACATCGGCGCTGGCGGCCATCGCTTTCGGCGAGCGGGACGCAGCAGCGCTCGCCCCACAATTGGACGGATTCGATCGCTTGTTATCGTCGAACCTGCTCGAAGCGGAATTGCGGGCCGCATTCATGCGGGAGAAGCTGGAGTTCGACGAAACGGTCGTCGCCGGGATCGAATGGGTGCTGCCCGAAAGACCCCTCACGCCCGAGTTCGCGGCGGCGCTGGGAGCGGGCTATCTGCGAGGCGCCGATCTATGGCACGTCGCGACGGCTCTCTACATCTCCCCCGACCCACGCGACATCTCCTTCGTCACGGTGGACGCCCGGCAAGGCACCGCGGCGGAAGCGCTCGGCTTCGTCCCTCTGGAAGCGGCGACATCGCCGTGAACCCCCGGATCACCCTTGCGGGAGTGAGCGGTAGCGGGCGATCGCGGCTTCGAGGCCCGAGCGCGGGCTGGTGAGGAGCGGGATCTCGATGTCGGTGCAGCGCGCCAGCGCCGGCATCATCGAGGCCTGTGCCAGCACGATCACATCGGCCTCGCGCGCCGCCTCGCGCAAGCCCTCGGCGATGATCCGCTCATAGGCATCGCTGTCGCCGGAGACGAATTTCTCGCGCGCCTCCTCGAAGACCACGGGCAGGATGTCGACCGTCTTTCCGGCCTCGCGCGCGACCCGCGAGATCAGCTCGATGGTCGGCCCGAGGGTGGTCGAGAGAGTCGCGGTAACGGTGATCCGCGCGCCGCTGCGCACTGCCTCCTCGGCCATCGGCCGATCGACGCGGAGGATCGGCACCGAAGCGGTCTGAGCCGCATCCTCGGCGCCCTGGCCGACCGTCGAGCAGGTGCAGAGCACCAGGCGCGCGTTCACTGCGGCGTCGAGCATGGCCGCGCCGGTGCGGGCCCTGATCTCCTCGGTGAGCCCGCCGGCATCGAGCGCATCCGACAACAGCTCCGGATGCATCACATGGCGGGCGGCGATGTCGGGCGCGTGCTCGGCGAGCAGCCCGTCGAACAGCGCGGCCAAGGCCGGTGCCGTGTGCACGAAGACCATGGTATCGCTGCCATCGCCGCTCATCGCCCGCTCCCTTGCGCCGTTCCCGCGGTCGGTAACAGATAACGGCGTGTCGAGAAAGCGCTCTCGCCCGCCTGCCGACGCTCTGTAGGCCGCCTTTTTGAGCTTCGGTCAGTCGCTCTCAACCGCTTGCCTCCTTTTGCTCATTTGACGACCCACCGGAACTAGCGCGGCGAAAATTTGATTGATTCTGTTAGGATCAGTGCAAACGTGATCATTTCGCACTATTTTTCACGAATGTGAAGATCCAGTTGTTAAACTAAGCGGCCCGTGCGGTCTCAAAGGAGAGAGCCATGTCGCTACACGGACCCGAACGTCTAAGACATCCGGTTGAAATTCCGGCTCGTGTTACCGAGGCCGGAAACGTCGATACTCAGCTCGGCCTGCGGGTCCGGGAGTTACGGACAGCGAAAACGGCTACGCTTCAGTCACTTGCCGAACGAACCGGCTTGTCTGTGGGCTATCTCAGCCAAGTGGAGCGCGGGCGTTCAAAATTAACAGTTGCCAATCTGATGCGTATCGCGCGGGCACTCGACGTCCATATGAACTGGTTCTTTCAGAACGCGCCCGGCGGCGTAGATGACGAACATGACGTTATCGTTCGCGCACAGAACCGGTCCAGAATCCGCCTTTCCGGCTCCGGCTTGACGGAAGAGCTAATGTCTCCGTCTTTGACCGGCCCGCTCGAACTCCTAATGAGCGTGATCGAACCTGGCGCAGATAATGGCGAAGCCTACAGTCACAAGGGCGACGAGGCAGGAGTCGTTGTAGAGGGTGAGCTTGAACTCTGGATCGGTGATCGATACTTCCGCTTGGGCCTTGGCGATAGCTTCTCCTTTCCAAGCTCAACTCCCCATCGCTGGCGCAATCCGGGAGAGACGACGGCGCGAGTAGTCTGGGTCATCACGCCACCCTCCTATTGATGGCGGATCGATACTTCACATTAGTGAAATTCTTGTCCATACTTTCACGCCACGAACGCTCGTCACTATCGCGACGTCGTGCAGAACGAGGCGGTTTTCAGGGTAAGCCAGCCCGAGCGGGAGGCAGCATATGAGGTTCGGCGCGCACTTCTTGTGCGAGGATTTCGACGATTATATAAAGTCAATCAAGGCGTTAGAAGAGAACGGCTACGATCGCGCTTGGCATGTCGATTCCCAGATGCTCTGGGAGGACGTGTACGTCTATATGGCGCACGCCCTCGCCGCGACCAAGCGGATACAGATCGGCACCGCAGTGAGCAACACAATTACCCGGCACTACACGGTCTGCGCCTCGGCCGCGGCCACCCTCTCGCGACTCCACGGCGGTCGTATGATCCTCGGCCTCGGCCGGGGCGACAGCGCGATCCGGACGCTCGGTTACAGGCAGCTCTCGACCGCACATATGGAAGAAGCGCTGGTCAAGATTAAGGCCCTGATGGGCGGCAAGAGCGTGGATGAGAAAGGCATGGAGGTACGGATTCGCTGGGCAGATTCGCCCGTGCCGCTGATGTATGCGGCGACGGGGCCACGCAATCTCAGGCTCGGCGGCGCGCATGCCGATATCGTCATGCTCCAGGTCGGCACCCACCCGGACGCGGTGCGCTGGGCGATCGACCAAGTCCGCGCCGGCGCCGAGGAAGCGGGGCGCGACCCGGGCTCGGTTGAGATCGCACTCCTCTGTGGCCTCTGGATCTCGGACGACATGGCGGAGGCGCGGGAGAAGACCCGCTGGTCCGCCGCCTGCGCTGCGAACCATCTGGACGATGTGGTGCGCCGGGTGCCGAATCACGGCATGCCGGCCAGCCTGACCGAAATCGTCCAGACCAAGCGCGACCATTACGACTATTATGAGGGACACCTCGATTCAAAAGCCGAGCACACCGCGTTCCTTTCGGACGAGCTGATCGATGCGTTCGCAATCTGCGGATCGACGCAGTGCTGCCGCGCCCAGATCGACGAACTCGCCGCGCTCGGCGTCACGGAAATCTCGTCAGCCTATCTGAACGGCGAATTCGATCAGATCGCTCGAGTCGGCCGCGACGTCATCGCCGGGTGAGACGCGCCACGATGATCGGGTTTATGACGAGCCTTACCTGACGGCCGATGCGGCCATGCTGACAGAGGCAAGGGAGGGATCGTGCAACGGAGGGAGGTGGATGTCGGGAGCACGTTCGCGGACTTCGTCCTGGTCGCCGAGGCGGCGGGTGGGACCACGGTCAACAGAGTGCCGTCCGGGCCGGACGACCCAGCACGTGCGGTCATGATCGGCGTCGAGGCACTCTGCGGTAAGGCCAGCGTCAGCCCTGAGGCGGTGGACCTTTTTCTCCATGGCACCACCGTTGCGGCCAACGTCGCGCTCAAGCACAAAGGAGCGGCGGTCGGTCTGAGGTCGGCGTGACGCCGCGCTCGCTGGCAAATTCGAAAAGGAGAAGTAAGCCATGACGAGCGGAGACACGTCGACCACGCCGTTCGAAGAAGTACATTGGGACCTGGTCCCGGGGCACACGGCGCTGGTCGTGATCGACCCGCAGAACGACTTCCTGCATGGCGACGGCTGGTACGCGGCCAAGGGCATCGACATCAGCCACATGCAGCGCTGTATCGAACCGCTGACGGTGCTGCTCGCGGCGGTGCGTGCGAAGTCCATCCCGATCATCTGGACTCGCCACGGGACCAGGGGGCTCGAAGACGGCGGGCCGTTCATGCGGCTGCGCCCGTTCCTCAAGGACGGCGGCCTGCGTCAAGGGACCTGGGGCTGCGAGCTGCTGGCGGCGCTGGCGCCGCAGCCCGACGATTGGTACATCGAGAAGACGCGGCTCAGCGCCTTCTACGGCACCAGCCTGGAAGTCGTGCTGCGCGGGCTGAAGGCCGAGACGGTGCTGTTCACCGGCGTGCTCACCAACCAATGCGTGGCGGCGACCTCCAAGGATGCGATGTTCCGCGACTTCAAGCCGATCGTGATCGAGGAGTGCACCGGCACGACGATGCCGCACCTGCACGATCCGGCGATCGAAATGATGCGGGTCGGCTGGGCCGAGGTGCGTGACCTCGAGGGCGCGTTGAGCGAAATCCGCCAGCTCGCGCCCGTCGGGCGGGGCTGAGGGGGGCGTCATGCCGGAAGATCTGCCGCGCCGCGCCCGCGCCGTGATCGTCGGTGGCGGCGTGGTCGGCTGCTCCGTCGCCTACCACCTCGCCAAGATCGGCTGGTCCGACGTGGTGCTGCTCGAACGCCGGCAGTTGACCTGCGGCACGACCTGGCATGCGGCCGGGCTGATCGGCCAGCTCCGCGGCTCGCAACGCATGACCCAGCTCGCGAAATACACCGCCGAGCTCTATCGCGGGCTCGAGGCCGAGACCGGCCAGGCGACCGGCTTCAAGCAGAACGGCTCGATCTCGCTCGCGACCCATGACGAGCGCTTCGAGGAGCTCAAGCGCAACGCCTCCATGGCGCAGGTCTTCGGGCTCGAGGTCAACGTGCTGACCCCCGGCGAAGCGGCGGCGCTCTATCCCTTGATCACGGTCGACGACCTGGTCGGCGCCATCCACATCCCCTCGGACGGCCAGACCAACCCGGTCGACGTGACCCAGGCGCTCGCCAAGGGCGCACGGCAGAACGGCGCGCTGATCCTGGAAGAGACCAAAGTCACCGCCATCGATCACGACGGCGAGCGGGTCACCGGCGTGACCACCGAGCGCGGGGCGATCGCGGCCGACCATGTGATCCTCTGCGCCGGCATGTGGACCCACGCGCTCGCCGCCTCGATCGGCGTGCATGTGCCGCTCCATGCCTGCGAGCACTTCTACATCGTGACCGAGCCGAACGATTCGGTGCCGCGCGACCTGCCGGTGCTGCGCGACTACGACCACTGCGCCTACTACAAGGAAGACGCCGGCAAGATTCTGCTCGGCGCCTTCGAGCCGCGGGCGAAGCCCTGGGGCATGGACGGCATCCCGGAGGATTTCGCCTTCGACCAACTGCCCGAGGACCTGGCCCATTTCGAGCCGATCCTGGATCAGGCGATGCGCCGCATGCCGATCCTCGCCGAGGCCGGCATCCAGACCTTCTTCTGCGGGCCCGAGAGCTTCACCCCCGACAACCGCTACCATCTGGGCGCCGTGCCGGGGCTGGAGAACTGCTTCGTCGCCGCCGGCCTCAACTCGATCGGCATCCAGTCCGCGGGCGGCATCGGCCGGGTGCTCGCCGAGTGGCTCGACGGCGGCCGCCCGCCGCCCGATCTCTGGGAGGTCGACATCCGGCGCACCCTGCCGTTCCAGAGCAACCGGCGCTATCTGCGCGAGCGGGTGAGCGAAGCGCTGGGCCTGCTCTACGCGATGCACTGGCCGTTCTATCAATACCGGACCGGGCGCGGCGTCCGGCGCTCGCCGTTCCACGACCGGCTCGCCGCCAAGGGCGCCTGCCACGGCGTCGCCTTCGGCTGGGAGCGGCCGAACTGGTACGCGCCGGCGGGTATCGCGCCGCGCGACGACTATAGCTGGGGCCGGCAGAACTGGTTCGAGGCCTCGGCCGCGGAGCACCGCGCGGTGCGCGAGGGCGTGGGCCTCTTGGATCAGAGCTCGTTCGCCAAATTCAGGCTCCAGGGGCGCGATGCCTGCCGCGTGCTGGACCGGGTCTCGGCCAACGCGATCGACGTCCCGCCGGGGCGCATCGTCTACACCCAGTGGCTCAACGAGGCGGGCGGGATCGAGACCGACCTGACGGTCACCCGGCTCGCCGCGGACGATTTCCTCATCGTCACCTCGGGCGAGTTCCAGATGCGCGATTTTGGCTGGCTGAAGAGCCACATCGGGACGCGCGACCACGCCGTCCTGACCGATGTGACCTCCGGCCTTGCGGTGCTCGGCATCATGGGTCCCCGCGCCCGCGAGCTTCTGCAATCGCTGAGCCCGGCGGAGCTTTCAAACGAACGCTTCCCCTTCGGCACGAGCCGCGAGATCGAGCTCGGCTATGGCTGGGTCCGCGCCTCGCGCATCACCTATGTCGGCGAGCTGGGCTGGGAGCTCTACATCCCGACCGAGTTCGCGCTCGGCGTCTATGACGCGATCGCCGAGGCGGGCGCGGCCTTCGAGCTCGCGCCGGTCGGCATGCATGCCATGAACTCGCTCCGCATCGAGAAGGCCTACCGCCACTACGGCCACGACATCACCGACGCCGACACCCCGCTCGAAGCCGGCCTCGGCTTCGCCGTCAAGCTCGACAAGCCGGGCGGCTTCATCGGCCGCGACGCGCTGCTGCGCCAGCGCGAGGCGGGCCCGACCCAGCGCCTGGTCCAGTTCCTGCTCGAGGACGAGGGGCCGCTGCTCTACCACAACGAGCCGATCTGGCGGGACGGCGCGCTCTCCGGCTATATCCGCTCAGGGATGTACGGCCATACCCTCGGCGGCGCCGTCGGCCTCGGCTATGTCGAGCACGCCGCAGGCCTCGACGCGGCCGCCCTCACCGCCGGCCGCTACGAGATCGAGGTCGCCGGCATGCGCTACCCGGCGCGCGCCAGCCTCAAGCCGCTCTACGACCCGACCGGCGCCCGCGTCAGGGCGTGAGCCGGGCGGCCGCCCTTATGCCGACGAGCCGATGAAATCCTTCGTCGGCTCGTCGGCAAGCGCGCGACTGCGCGCCGCGCCTTATGGCGCGAAAGCCAAGCGAGCGGATGCGAGCGCCCGGCGCCTGAGGGAAGGCAGGTGAGCCCATTCATGGGCTCGCCGGTATCAAGTTATGGCGCGAAAGCCAAGTGAGCCGATGCGAGCGCCCGGCTCCTGAGGGAAGGCAGGTGAGCCCATTCATGGGCTCGCCGGTATTACCCCCGCCAGACGATCGGGAATTGCGGATCGCCGTGGAACGGCTCGCCGATTTTGAGGGCGGTCGGGTATTTGGGGAATTCGGCCGGCGGGTCGCGCAGGATGAAGCGCGCGTCGTCGCCGAGCCAGCGGTGGGAGAGGGCGCGGCGGCGGTCTTGGGTCGGGTTGTTGCGGCCCTGGTGCAGGACCAGCCCATGGAAGAACAGGCAGTCGCCCGGCTCGAGCTCCCACCAGACGATGTCGTAATCGGCGCGCGCGGCTTCGATGTCCGGGCAGCGCTCGAACACCGTGCTCGGATGGCGCGTGCCGTCGCTCATGCTGTCGAACGGCGCGAACCAGCGCTGCCAGCGGTGCGAGCCGCGGATGAATTCGAGTGTCGTCGCCGGGGTGATCGGGTCGAGCGGAATCCAGTTGGAGCAGAGCTGCCCACCGTCCACCGCCATATAGGGCTGGTCCTGATGCCAGTGGGTGAGGCCTTCGGTGCCCGGCTCCTTGACGAACAGATGGTCGTAGAAGAGCGTGATCGTGCCTGAGCCCATCAGCCGGGCGGCGAGCGCCGCGCACGGACCGTCGAAGGCGAACGCCTTCAGCACCGGGACATGGCGCCAGAGGTCGAAGTCGTTGAAGAAGAGGCCGGGCTCGGCGCCCGTGGTGTAGATCTCGACATCGGGGCCGGGCGCGGCCATGTCGGCGGCGACGCCGTCACGGAGCCGCTCGATCCAGTCGAGGCCGATCACGCCGCGCAGGCAGACCACGCCGTCGGCGTGAAAGGCGTCGATCTCGGCTTGGGTCGGCGCCATCCCGCGTCTCCTTATCCCAGGGCGATTGTAGCGCGGCGATCGGCGCGCGCGCGAACCGGAATCCGGCGCGCCGGGACGGGCGGGACGAATCCGCTCTCACCTTGGCGCGCTTTCGCTTAAGCTCAGGCAGCCAGGGAGGCGCGCGGGCGCACGAACACGGGAGGCTTGCGATGTCGTTGCTGATCAGAGGCGGCACGGTCGTTACCGCCGACGAGTCCAAGCGGGCGGACGTCTATTGCGCCGACGGGGTGATCAAGGCGGTGGGCGTTGGGCTCGAGGCGCCGGCCGGCGCCGAGGTGGTCGACGCCGGCGGCGCGCTGGTGATGCCGGGCGGGATCGACCCGCACACCCATATGGAACTGCCCTTCATGGGCACGGTGACCAATGACGATTTCTTCACCGGGCCGGCGGCGGCGCTGGCCGGCGGCACCACGATGATCATCGACTTCGTGATCCCCGACCCCGAGGCGCGCCCGATGGAAGCGTGGCGCGACTGGACGCAGCGCGCCACCAAGGCGCCGTCGGATTATTCGTTCCACGTCGCGATCACCAACTGGAACGAGAAGATCGAGGAGGACATGGGCGTGCTTGCGCGCGACCACGGGGTCAACAGCTTCAAGCATTTCATGGCCTATAAGGGCGCGATCATGCTGGACGACGAAAAGCTCCTGGCGAGCTTCGCGCGCTGCCAGGAGCTCGGCGCGCTGTGCACCGTCCACGCCGAGAACGGCGAGCTGGTCTGGCACCTCCAGCGCAAACTGCTCGAACAAGGCATCACCGGGCCCGAGGGCCATCCGCAATCGCGCCCGCCCGAGGTCGAGGGCGAAGCGGCGAACCGGGCGATCCGCATCGCCCAGGTCCTGAACGCGCCGATCTACATCGTCCATGTCTCCTGCAAGGAGGCTCTCGAGGCGGTGACCCGCGCGCGGCTCGACGGCCAGCGGGTGTTCGGCGAATGTCTCGTGCAGCATCTCGTGATCGACGATTCGGTCTACTACCAGGCGGACGAGGAGAGAGCCCGGGCCTATGTGATGAGCCCGCCCTTCCGGCCCGCGCATCACCAGGAAGCGCTCTGGCGCGGGCTCCAGGCGGGCAATCTGCAGACCACGGCGACCGATCACTGCGCCTTCTGCGCACCGCAAAAGGCGGCGGGCAAGGACGACTTCACCAAGATCCCGAACGGCACCAGCGGGGTCGAGGACCGCATGTCGGTGCTCTGGCATCACGGCGTCGGCAGCGGCCGGCTGACTCCGAACGAGTTCGTCGCGCTGACCTCGGCCAATGCCGCGCGCATCTTCAACATCTATCCGCGCAAGGGCGTGATCCAGCCGGGCGCCGACGCCGACATCGTGGTCTGGGACCCGGACGCGACGCGGACGATCTCGGTGGAGACGCACCACCAGAACGTCGATTTCAACATTTTCGAGGGCATGGAGGTCTCGGGCACAGCCGCGGCCACGATCAGCCGCGGGCGCAAGGTGTGGGACGGCAGCGCGCTCGCGGTGAACGAGGGCGAGGGCCGCTATGTCGACCGCCCGACCTTCCCGCCGATGTTCGATGCCGTCAAACGCATGCAGGCGATCAAGACCGCGCGGCGCGTCGAGCGGGCGCACGCCTAGGACCAGGGACAGAGAGCAAGGGAGGCCAGAGGATGGCTGACGACATCATCAGCGTGGAAGAGTTCGAGAAAACGCGGGTCGCGCGCTTCAAGGCGCTCGAAGGCAGCACGACGCCGATGCTGGACGCGGTGATCCCCGGCTGCGAGCGCGAGATCTATCAGATCATCGGCACCGGCGTCGGCGAGGACACCAGCCAGCGGGCCTCGATCACCGACAATCGCGACTTTAACGTCGCAGTGGTGCGCTGCGCGCCGGGCAAGGGCACGCTTCATCACGATCACCAGACCAACGAAGTCTTCATGCCGCTCAAGGGCAGGTGGAAGATTTTTTGGGGCGAGGACGAAGACAGCCGCTGCGTCACCCTCGATCCCTGGGATGTCGCCTCATGCCCGCCCCATGTGATGCGCGGCTTCCGCAATGTCGGCGACGAGGAGGGCTTACTCTTCGTCATCGTCGGCGCCACCGACCCGGGCCGCGTCCGCTGGCGCGACGACGTGCTCGAGGAGGCGGAGAAGCGCGGCCACAAGCTGACCGAGAACGGCATCGTCACGGTGCCCGCCGCGGCCGAATAGCCCGCAGGCAGGCCGGCGCCGCTTACGCCCGCGCCTGCTCCTCGCGCTGGGTGCGCTGGAGGATCGCGCGCAGCGCGCGGATCAGAGCGGCCTCGTCTTCCGCGCTGAGCTCGCCCGTCACGGCGGTTTCCAGCGCGTTGAAGCGGGGCAGAAGGGCGCGGAAGGTGGCCCTGCCCTTGCGCGTCGCCCGCACCACCACCCGACGGCCGTCCGAGCTGTGCGGCCGCCGTTCGGCGAAGCCGAGCCGCTCCAGGGTCTTCAGCACGCCGGTGAGCGTGCCCTTGGTGATGCCGGCATCCTCGGCGAGCACGCCGGATTCGCGCGGCCCCCAGACCCAGAGGACCCAGAGCACCGTGAAGCCGGTGAAGGAGAGGCCGTAATCGCAGAGCACCGTGCGCTCCGCGTGGTTTCGGAACGCGTTGGCCACCCGGAACACGTTGGAGATCGCCGACATGGCGCCGGTGTCGATGTCGAGCGCGCGCACCCGCGCCAGCGCGGCGCGCTCGGCCTCCGGGATCGGGACCGTCTTCGCCACGCGCTCAGACCGCAGCGAGGGTGCGGCGGCCGAGCGTGGTGCCGCGCCGCCACGAGAACCCCACCTCGCGCCAATAGCCGGCGATCTTCTCGCGCGGCGCCAGCCGATCGAGCTCCTCGACCGGGGAGGCGCCGAAGCTGAGCGTGAAGCTGCCGGTGAACGACCGGCCGATCTCCGCCTCATAGGCCGACATGGTGACCAGCTCGTCCAGGCTGTCGCTGCCGTCACCCTCGATCGCGGGCATCCAGCGGCTGTGCAGCATCGGCAGCGCGTTGACGAAGCCGGCGTCCTCGCTGGCGCCGGTGATCTCGAAGCTCGCCTCGATCAGGCGGCGGTCATAGGCGGCAAGGCTCGCGCCGAAGCGCCCGCCGGGCTCGAGCCTCGGGCCCGCGCGCCCGACCCGGACCGGGCGCGTGAGGAAGATCGAGCCGAGCTTCTTGGGATAGCCTTGATGCTGGCCGCGGACCATCGCGTAGTCGGTATCGACCCAGATATAGACACAGCGCGAATAGTGCCGGCCGTCGAACTTGCAGCGGACGACGACGAAGACCTCCTTATATTGCGCGCGCACCGGATCGAGCAGCTCGGCGAAGCCGTCGGAGCAGGCCTGCCAGTCGGCCCAGACCACCGCGACCGCGCCGGGGTCCTCGTCCGCGGGCTCGATCCCGTCCGGCAGGAGCTCGGCGACCGCGGCCGGGTCGGTGCGGTATTCGAGGGTCAGCATATCGCCCGAATAGTGCCAGGGCGGCGGCGGCAGGAGCGACGCCTTGCCGCTCGCCGAGCGCGGAAACATGAAGCCCTTCATCTCTGCCCCCGGATCGCTTGTCACCCGTCGCACGAATAAATATCGTTTGGGTCCAAACGCATCAACCGGACGAGGGAGCGATGGAATACCGGCGGATCCTGCTCGACGGCTCTCCGACCGTCATGCGGCCGAACGGCGACCGGCTGGAGGCCGCGGACGGCCGCTCGATTCCGGAAGCGGACGCGGTCCACCTGCCGCCGGCGGCGCCGCGCAAGATCATCTGCGTCCACCTCAACTACCGGAGCCGGGTGGATGAGTTCATGGCGACGCTGCCGCCGGCGCCGACCTATTTCCACAAGCCGGTCACCGCGCTCAACGGCCATCGCGGCGCGGTGGTGCGGCCCGAGCGGTGCCAATGGCTCAACTATGAGGGCGAGGTCGCGGTCGTGATCGGGCGCCATTGCCGCAATGCGAGCCGGGACGAGGCGGCCGACTATATCGCCGGATACACGATCGCGAACGACTACGGCCTGCACGACTTCCGCGATACCGACGCCGGCTCCATGCTCCGGGTCAAGGGCTCGGACACGCTCTGCCCGGTCGGCCCCGGCCTGGTCTCGGGCTGGGATTTTCGCGGCAAGGCGATCAGGACCTTCGTCAACGGCACCCTCGCGCAGGACGGCAACACCGACGAGATGGCGTGGGATCCCCACTACCTGGTCGCCGACATCTCGCGCACCATCACGCTGGAGCCCGGCGACCTCCTGTTGACCGGCACGCCCGCGGGCAGCCGCCCGGTCGACCCCGGCGACCTCGTCGCGGTCGAGGTCGAAGGGCTCGGCCGCCTAGAGAACCGGATCGCCCACGGCCCCGCGCCGGTGCGCGCGGATCTCGGCGCCCAGCCGAGCAGCTCCGAAGAGGTCATCTCCACCGCAATGGGCGGCGACTGGGAATTCCGCGGCCAACGCGCGCCCCGCGGAGCGGGCGCGTGACGTGACGAGGGGCGCGTCGGAGCCGCCGACGGATCCGGCTAGCAGGCGAGGGCAGCCGGACACGACGATTCAAAGGTCGGGCCGAGCCTTTTCATCTTCGGGCACGGCCCATTCACTCATGTTCTGTGCGTGCCCCTGCAACCAACTCCAGCTTGATCTAAACTAGCTAACTCAGTCCATTTCGTCCAATTGGACCACCATCAACGTCAAGGCGCACATCGTCACTAACGACGCCAAGAAGAACGATGCCGCGCCCGATTTCCGAGTCTATGCCGGTCGGGTTGGGCTCGGCGCCCGGAAGGCGCACACGTCGGGCGGAAACTCGCGGGACTATCTGAAGCGTCCAGCTTGACGACCCGAGCTTTGGCCGATGTTCTCCACACACCCTTTAGTGTAATCTGTTCACCAGTGAAGCGATCCAGCTCGACCGGCCGCGTAAGGGGGGGCACGAATGGGATGGCGAACCTGGAGCTGGTCTCGCCTCATTCTGCTGAGATCGCTAGCGGTCATAGCCCTTGACATCAAGGACTTGCCTTGGGATCTGCCAGGATCCGATCCTGGGATGTTGATTAGCGCCTTGTCGCGGCTCCAATACGGCAGATCCAGACCACACGCATGACGAATCACCTCTGTCGAGAAACGAAAGGTCATGTGAATGATCACTTATATTGACGGTGACCTCTTCGAGTCCCCGGCAAAGGTACTTGTCAACACGGTGAATACCAAAGGAGTAATGGGTAAAGGAATCGCGCTCAGGTTCAAGCGTATTTACCCAGATATGTTCAAGGCCTATCGCGACCACTGCGAGCATGGACGGTTGGATATCGGCCGGTTATTTCTCCACAAGACGCCGCACAAATGGATCCTGAATTTTCCGACAAAAAGGCATTGGCGAAACTCGTCACGCGTCGAGTACATCGAAGCAGGCCTTCGTAAACTGACCGCTTCATATGGCAAGATGGGCATCACATCTATTGCGTTCCCAGCGCTTGGTTGCGGCAATGGCGAGCTTGATTATGAAGCACAGGTAAAGCCGCTGATGGAAGAGTACCTGGGAAAACTTTCCATCCCCACGTTCATCTACCTCAGAAAACACCAGATTGACGCCCCCGAACATAGAGACGCCAAACGCATTGCTGACTGGCTCCGATCGGAACCATCCGCTCTTCCATTCGACGAGGTATGGCGGGATGTTCTGCGAGTCTTGGAGCGACGTACCGAGTTTAGGACGCCAGGGAAAGGAAACCCCTACACGGTACACGCGACGGAGGACCCACCGAGCATTACCGTTAGATCGTCCGGTAGGACCTCTCGGATAATCGACGACGAGCTGTTGGAGTTTTGGCAGCAACTCCGAGACTACGGTCTTACTCACAGAAGCATCGCACCAGAGCATCGCCACGTTTCTTATCTCATACCGGTGTTCGAAGAACTCTCCTATGTACATCCGGTGACCGTGTCCGATTCAACGGAAGGCCTGAGGAAAAATCCGGCGGCGGGGCTACAAGTCATTCCCCCACCGCTCTCTGACGGGCCAACCAAGGACGATCTGTTCGCAAACTTCGTCGATGGCGCTTAAGCCGGACGCCGAAGAAATCCGAGCTTACATGCGTGGGCTCGCGCCCAGCTTACGCTTGGATGGAAGCCGGAAATGGTGGCCCGACTGGCTGTTCCGATCGGATCATGTCGAAAACGCTGCTGCAGTTCTCAATAGTGGCATGCTGTTATCTCGTGCTGCCGCCGAACACGATCGGTTGATCGCGAAGGACGCCGGTAGTCCGCAGCATATCGGTCAGCTCACTGCCGAACATCGAAGATATGTCCGGCTATACTTTCGACCTCGTACCCCGACGCAGTATGTAAACGAGGGGATCCGCCCCAAGCACAAGATACAGCTAGCGGCGCACATGCCGGTGCCCGTGTATCTACTGTTCTCCGCCTCGCTGCTAATGGAAGCGGGTGTAAGTTTTAGCCGTGGTCGACTAACACCATCCGCACCAATCGGCGACACAGCGGAGTTCCTGAGAGGCACCAATTTTGCCGATGTCTACCATAATAGCGCGGTCGGGCGTTTGGGAGAGTCCGATCGACGCTCCACCATCCTTAACGCCAGACATACTGAGGTACTTGTGAAGGACGAGCTGCCGCTTACCCACTTGAAACACATCGTGTGTAGATCGGGGCCTGAACGGGACACCCTTCTGAATCTGTTGGCACAGCAGGTCAGATCTCAATGGATGCCAAGAACCCATGTTGACGAAGGCCACCGGCGGCTCTTCCAAAAGCTCGGGACGTTCGTCCAAAGCGCAGATTTGTCGCGCACGGCGTCGCGTTTCGTCTTTTATCCCAACATAGAGCAAGGTATGCGAGGACCCTTTCAGCTCCATATCGAGTGGGTATCGGATGACCGAAAACGGATTCACAAAAACCCTATCTTTGTCGTCAGTACGCGCCCTGAGATATTCAACCTGGGTCAAGGTGCGTCGAGGTATCGTGTACGAGTAAGCCTGGACGGGGACTTGGCTTATCTCGGCAAATTCGATGAAGACGCCGATATGCTGTTCTGAGGACGGTTGGCTCACAACGTGCGGGTCAGCGTGCTACCCCGGTTAGCAGAGACGTAAGATAATCGATCACCACCTATGCTAGCGATCACGGTCCCTATCGCGTCCAATCACCCGCCGAAACGGTCAAAACCGGGCATGGAACCCCCCGAGGACTACAAACATCACAGCCCAATTGCTTTTGTCGCCCGCCGATGAAACCATCAAACAACGCGCCTGTCTGTGGCTAGCTCGTCTGAGATCATGCCCTTGGGAGGTTGATAGCTATGCCTGGGCCTGGACAAGGTCCCGCTGATATCGTTGGTTACATACCCCCGCAACCAAGCGCCGTATCCCGCGACGCGATTACGCAAACGACCGGACGGTCCCCCGTCACGGGATCAGGATCGTCGATCCCGTGGTCTTGCGGCCTTCGAGGTCGCGGTGGGCTTGCGCGGCCTCGGCCAGCGGGTAGGTCTGGTGGATCTCGATCCGCACCGCGCCGCTGCGCACGACCTCGAACAAGGCATCGGCCGAGGCCTCGAGCTCGGCCCGTGTCGCGTTGTAGCCGAAGAGCGTCGGGCGGGTGATGAAGGCACTCTTGGGTGCGAGCTTGGCCAGATCGAAACCGGTGATCGGGCCCGAGGCGTTGCCGAAGCTCGCGAGCACGCCGAGCGGCGCCAAGCAGGCGAGCGAGCCGTCGACGGTATCGCGGCCGATGGAATCATAGACCACGGGCACGCCTGCGCCATCGGTAATCTCCATGACCCGGGCGGCGAAATCCTCGGTCCGGTAGTTGATCGGGTGGTCGCAGCCATGGGAGCGGGCGAGCTCCGCCTTCTCGTCCGAGCCGACGGTTCCGATCACCGTGGCGCCGAGATGCTTGAGCCATTGGCACTGGATCAGCCCGACACCGCCGGCCGCGGCGTGGACCAGAACGGTCTCGCCCGCCTTCACGGCGTAGGTGCGGCGCACCAGATACTCGACCGTCATGCCCTGAAGCATCATCGCCGCGCCGTGCTCGAAGCTGATGTCGCCGGGCAGCGTCACCAGCGAGGCGGCCGGCATCACCCGGGCCTCGGAATAACCGCCGGGCGGCGGTGGGCTGGCATAGGCGACCCGGTCGCCGACGCCGACCTCGCCGACGCCCTCGCCGATGGCCTCGACCACGCCGGCGCCCTCCATCCCGATGGGCCAGGGCAAGGACGGCACCGGATAGAGCCCGGTGCGGTGATAGACGTCGATATAGTTGACGCCGACCGCCGCATGCCGGACCACCGCCTCGCTGGGGCCCGGATCGGGCAACGGAACGTCGTCGTAGCGCAGCACCTCGGGCCCGCCGGCTTCGTGCATCCGCACCGCTTTGACCATGATTCTCCCCCTTGTGCTGTCGCGCGCGCTCGTGCCCGGCGCGCCCGCTAACCCAGATGCCCCGCCGCTCCGCCGCTTTCGAGGGCGGCCCGGAGACCGGCGCTCTCGTGGTCGAGAAGCTGCCGCTTGGTATCACACCCGGCGCCGCCCGAGAAACCGCCGAGCGCGCCGCCGGCCGCGACCACCCGGTGGCACGGGATGACGATCGCGATCGGATTGGCCCCGCAGGCGCCGCCGACCGCGCGCGGCGCGGAATCGAGCAGGCGGGCGAGCTCGCCGTAGCTGCGGGTCTGGCCGTAGGGAATGGCCCGCATCGCCTGCCAGACCCGCGTGCGGAAGGGTGTCCCCTCGGGCGCGAGAGGCAGGTCGAACGCGCGCCGCGCGCCGGCGAAATAGGCGCCGAGCTGGCGCGCGGCCTCGTCGAGGAGGCCGCCGCCGCCGTGCCGCGGCCCGCCGTCGCCGAAGCTGAGTTCGGTGATCGCGCCGTCCGCGGCGGCGATGGTGAGCGGCCCGACCGGGCTCTCGATGGTGCGGCAGGCGCCGTGCATCGGTCTCATGCCTCGGCCGCCGCCTCGCAAGCCTCGTCGAGCGCGGCGCGAAGGCCGGCCGCCTCGGTAAGCGGCAGCGAGCAGACCGGGCCGACGCACACATAGGCGGTCGCCCGCCCCTCATGGAGCCCCTTGCCGGCGGCGGGATGGCCGGCCGGCAGCGCGGCGCCCGGCTCGAGCAGGCTGAGCACGCGATTGGGCAGGCTGGTCGCGAACACGGCGTCGAGCAAAGCCCGGGTCTCGGCCGATTCGCGCGCGCCCAGCACCACGATCTGGACCGCCCGGCGCAACAGCTCGCTGCCGTTCGCGAGCGTCGCCAGCGGCGCGAAATTCCTCTCCAGCTCGCCGGAGAACGCCTTTACCAGGGCCTCGGCGCGTTCGCGATAGGCCGCCTCGCCGGTCATAAAGTAGAGCCGCGCCAGGACGCCGACCATGGTGCCGTTGCCGGCCGGGGTCGCCGCGTCATGGGCGGTCTTGGTGCGGGTAATGCCGATCTCCCCGTCGTCCGGCACATAGAAATAGCCGCCCTCGGCGTCATCCCAATAATGGGCATCGAGGATCGAAACCCAGCCGCGCGCCCGCTCCAGATAGGCGTCTTCGCCGGTGACCTCGGCCAGCATCAGCGCCGCCCGGGCCATCTCCGCATAGTCGTCGAGGAATTCGACCTCTTTCGACCTGCCATGGCGGGCGCTGTGGCGAAGGCGGGCGCCTTCTGCCATGTCGCCGGCGACATAGTCGAAGGCCGCGCGGGCCGCAGCGAGCCAGTCCGGCTCACCGAAGACCAGTGACGCATTGGCGAGGGCCGCGATCATCAAGCCGTTCCAATCGGCGAGCACCTTGTCGTCCCATCCGGGGCGGGGGCGCGGCGCGCGGATCTCGAACAAGACGGCGCGCAGCCGGGCGAGGCGGGCCTCGTCGATCGCGTCGTCGGTCTTCGGCGCCGAGAGGCGGTTGAGGATCGTTTTGCCCTCCCAGTTGCCGCCCGCGGTCACGTCATAGACGGCCTTGAAGAACGCCGAACCGGCGCCGAGAGCGGCGTCGATCTCGGCCTCGTCCCAGACATAGAACTTGCCTTCCTCGCCTTCGGAATCGGCGTCCAGCGCGCTCGCGAACGCGCCCTCGCCGGTGCGCATCTCGCGTAAGGTCCAGCCGACGGTCTCTGCCCCGCGCGCCGCGAACAAGGGCTCGCCGGTGTCCTGCCAGACATGGCACAGGAGGTCGAGAAGCTGGGCATTGTCGTACAGCATCTTCTCGAAATGCGGCGCCAGCCAGCGCTCATCGGTGGAGTAGCGGGCAAAGCCGCCGCCCAGATGATCGTAGATGCCGCCCTGCGCCATGCGTTCCATGGTCAGCACCACGGCGGTCTTCATCAGGCGCGATCCGGTCCGGCGATAGCTGCGCCATAGGAGCTCGAGCATGCCGCATTGCGGGAATTTGGGGGCGCCGCCGATGCCGCCATGGCGGCCATCGACCTCACGCAAGAGCGCTCGCGCCATGTTCTCGGTTTGTGCGTCGGTGACCGCCTCGCCCGGCTTGCTCTCGGCGAGGCCGCGCAGCGCCTCGACCAGGGATATTCTGTTTTTGTCCACTTTTTCATGGTCGCCGCGATAGGTCTGCTCGATCAGTCGCAGCACCTCCTTGAAGCCGGGCCGCCCGAAGCGGGGCTCGATGGGAAAGTAGGTGCCGCCCCAGAACGGCTCGCCGTCGGGCGTCAGGAACATGGTCAGCGGCCAGCCCCCCTGCTGGCCCATCAAAGCGAGCGCGCGCTGGTAGATCGTGTCGAGGTCGGGCCGCTCCTCCCGGTCGACCTTGATGCTGACGAACAGCTCGTTCATCAGCGCGGCGGTCTCGCCGTCCTCGAAGCTCTCATGGGCCATCACATGGCACCAATGACAGGCCGAATAGCCCACCGAGAGCAGGATCGGCTTGTCCGCCGCCTTCGCTTCGGCGAGCGCCGCGGCCCCCCAGGGGCGCCAATGCACCGGATTGTCCCGATGCTGCAACAGGTAGGGGCTCGATTCCGCGCCCAGGAGGTTCTCGCTCATGGCCCGCCAAGGAAGGTGAGGATCGCGCGCCGCCGCGCCGGGCGGCCGCGCCGAGAATAGAGCGATGCGGGCTCGACCGCCAGCCTCCTCTCCGGCGGCCTGAAGGCCCGGCGGAGGCTGTTCAGGGACCAGGCGGCGGAGTATGCTCGCGGCCGCTTCCGCGTCGGCCGCGACGCCTGCCCGCGAGCGAGGGTCTGATGAAGGTGAAGATCGAGATCGATTGCTCTCCCGAGGAAGCGCGCGCCTTCTTCGGCATGCCGGATCTGAGGGCCGCCCATGAGGCCATGACCAAGGGCCTCGAGGCGCGGATCGCAGAGACCGTCGGCTCGATCGATCCGGAGGCCCTGATGAAGTCCTGGCTCCCCGGCGGGCTCAAGGGGTTCGAGGCCATGCAAGAGGCGTTTTGGGACGCCTTCGGAAAAGGCGGCGGTACGCGAGACCAGAGCAAATGACCCCGCCGGACCCGCCGCTTTACTACCGGCGTCACGTCTTCTGCTGCGTCAATACAAGGCCGCCGGGCCATGAGCGCGGCTGCTGCAGCGCGAAGGGCTCGGTCAAGCTTCGCGCCCATATGAAGGCCCGCGCCAAGCAGCGCGGCCTCCACGACGTGCGCATCAACGCCGCCCAGTGCCTCGACCGCTGCGAATTCGGGCCGACCATCGTGATCTATCCCGAGGGCATCTGGTACAGCGCGCGGACGGTGGCGGATGTGGACGAGATCATCGAGACCCATCTCGTCAATGACGGCCGCGTCGCGCGGCTGATGCTGGCGCCCGACCAGCCCCTGCCCGGCGAGAGCATGGCCGGCGCCGCAGGCGCCGCGGCGGCGGACCGAGGCGCCGCGTCCTGAGGTTCGCTGCGGCCGGCGCCGGCGGCGCCGAACGGGGCCAGGCGGCATGACCGACGAGACCATCTTCGCGCTCTCCAGCGGCCATGGCCGCGCCGCCATCGCGGTGATCCGGGTCTCGGGCCCGGCGGCCGGCGAGGCGCTCGCGCGGATCGGCGCCGCGCCCCTGCCGGCGCCGCGCCAAGCCTCGCTCCGGCGCTTCCGGAGGCCGGGCTCGCAAGAGCCGATCGACGTCGGTCTCGCGCTCTGGTTTCCGGCCCCCGAAAGCGCCACCGGCGAGGACGTGGCGGAATTCCATGTTCATGGCGGCCGCGCCGTCATCGCCGGGCTCGCCGACGCGCTCTCAGCCGTGCCCGGCCTGCGCCCCGCCGAGCCCGGCGAGTTCACCCGGCGGGCCTTCGAGGCCGGGCGCCTCGACCTGACCGAAGCGGAGGGGATCGCCGATTTGGTCGCGGCCGAGACCGAGGCCCAGCGCCGCCAGGCCCTGCGGCAGATGGAGGGCGGGCTTCATCGCCTCTATGACGGCTGGCGCACCCGGCTGCTCGACGCGATGGCCCATGTCGAGGCGACCCTCGACTTCTCGGATCAGGACTTGCCGGAGGATCTGATCGAGACCATCGGCCCGCGGCTCGCGGCGCTCGAAGCCGAGATCACGGCCCATCTGGACGATGCGCGGCGCGGCGAACGGCTGCGCGAGGGGTTCTCGATCGCGATCGTCGGCGCGCCCAACGCCGGCAAGTCGAGCCTGCTCAACCGCCTCGCCGGGCGGGATGCGGCGATCGTCTCGGCTCGCGCCGGCACCACCCGCGACGTCATCGAGGCCCATATGGACCTCGCCGGCTGGCCGGTCACGATCGCCGACACCGCCGGCCTCAGGGACTGCGCCGACGCGTTGGAGAGCGAAGGGGTGCGGCGCGCCATGGCCCGCGCCGAGAGCGCCGACCTCAAGCTGGTCGTCCTCGACGGCGCGCTCTGGCCCGCGGCCGAGCCGAAGAGCCTGGCGCTCGCCGACGAGACCGCGCTGATCGTCCTGAACAAGATCGATCTCCTGTCCGAGGCGCCGCCGGCGGCGATCGGCGGGCGCAGGGCGCTGCCGGTCTCATGCCTGACCGGCGCCGGGATCGACGCGATGCTCGAGACGCTGGCGGCGGAGATCGAGCGGCGCTATCCCATGGCCGCCGAACCGGCGCTCACCCGCGCGCGGCACCGCCACGCCATCACCGCGTGCCGGGCGGCGTTGGCGCGCGCCGGGGCGAGCCCGGCGGACGAGCGCCTGGCCGAAGAGCTGCGGCTCGCGGCCCGCGCCTTGGGGCGGATCACCGGGCGGGTCGACGTCGAGGAGATGCTCGGCCTCGTGTTCCGGGATTTCTGCATCGGCAAGTAGGGATCGAGCCCCGCACTCTCTTTACGCGGGGTCCCGATCAGCCTATAGGGGGCGCCGCGCCAGCGGGATCAAGACCATGGGTCACAAGAGCTTCGACGTGATCGTGATCGGCGGCGGCCATGCCGGCTGCGAGGCCGCCGCCGCGGCCGCGCGCCTCGGGGCCGAGACCCTGCTGCTGACCCAGAAGCGGTCCACGATCGGCGCGATGTCGTGCAATCCGGCGATCGGCGGCCTCGCGAAAGGCACGCTGGTGCGCGAGGTGGACGCCCTCGACGGGCTGATGGGCCGGGTCGCCGACGCGGCAGGGATCCAGTTCCGGGTCCTGAACCGCAGCAAGGGGCCGGCGGTCCGGGGGCCGCGGGCGCAGCAGGACCGCGCGCTCTACAAGGCGGCGATGCAGGCGGCGCTGGCGGCGCTGGCGAATTTGGAGATCCGGGAAGGCACGGCCGAGGACCTCGCGCTGAGCCCGGATCCGGACGGGCGCCCGCGCATCCGCGGGGTGGTGCAAGGCGACGGGACGTCGATCGCAGCGCGGCGGGTGGTCCTCACCACCGGTACCTTCCTGCGCGGCCTGATCCATATCGGGGAGACGCGGATTCCGGCGGGGCGGATCGGCGATGCGCCGGTGGCGGGGCTTGCCGAGACGCTGGACCGGCTCGGGTTTCGGCTCGGCCGGCTGAAGACCGGGACCCCGCCGCGGCTCGACGGGCGCACCATCGACTGGGCGGGCCTCGACGTCCAGGAGGGCGATCAGCCGCCCGAGCCCTTCTCGTTCATGACCGACGCGATCGACCGCGCGCAGGTCCCCTGCCATATCACCGCCACCGGCCCGGCGGGCCACGCGCTGATCCGCCGGAATCTGGCGCGCTCGCCGATCTATTCCGGGGCGATCGAGAGCCGCGGCCCCCGCTACTGCCCATCGATCGAGGACAAGGTGGTGCGCTTCGCCGACCGCCAGTCGCACCAGATCTTCCTGGAGCCGGAAGGCCTCGACGACCACACCGTCTACCCCAACGGGATCTCGACCGCCTTGCCCGAGGAGGTTCAGAAGGCGCTCGTGGCGACCATCCCGGGGCTCGAACGGGCGGCGATTCTGAGGCCCGGCTACGCGATCGAATACGACTATGTCGACCCGCGCGAGCTGGATCCGCCGCTGGAAACGGCACGGATCGCGGGGCTCTATCTGGCCGGGCAGATCAACGGCACGACCGGCTATGAGGAGGCCGCCGCGCAGGGGATCATGGCGGGTATCAACGCCGCGCGGACGGCCGCCGACCGGGAGCCCCTCGTGCTCGACCGCGCGGACGGCTATATCGGCGTGCTGATCGACGATCTGGTCACCCAGGGCGTGAGCGAGCCTTATCGGATGTTTTCCTCCCGGGCCGAATATCGGCTGCGGCTGCGCCCGGACAATGCCGATCGGCGGCTCACCGGCTGCGGGATCGAGGTCGGCGCCGTGGCCCGGCCGCGGGCGGAGCGCTTCGCCGCCAAGAACGCGGCGCTCGGGCGGGCGCAGCGCCTGGTCGAATCGCTGGCCGCAAGCCCGGACGCGTTGCGGCGCAAGGGATTCCCGGTAAACCGGGACGGGCGGCGGCGCACCGCCCACGAGCTGATCGGCTATCCGACCATGACCCTCGACTCATTGGCGGCGATGTGGCCGGCGCTGGCCGCGCTCGACCCCGAGATCGCCCGCGCGCTCGAGACCGATGCGCATTACCGGGGCTATCTGGAACGGCAGGACGCGGACATCGCCGCGTTCCGGCGCGACGACGCGCTGCGCTTGCCGGCGGACCTGCACTTCGATCTGGTCGGCGGCCTGTCGCATGAAATGCGCCAGCTTCTTGCGGCGGCACGGCCGGCGACCCTCGGGGCCGCGGGGCGCGTGCCGGGGATCACGCCAGCGGCGCTGACGGCGCTCCTGGCGCATGTGCGCAAGCACGAGACGGGGGCTGAGCGGCGGTAGGCCGGATGGAGCCGGGAGAGGCGTTCCGGCGCGATGTTTCACGTGAAACACGCGAGCAGCTCGAAATCTACGAAGCGCTCCTTCTGCGCTGGCAGAAGCGTGCGAACCTAGTCTCCGAGGCCTCACTCACCCGGCTCTGGACCCGCCATTTCCTCGACTCGGCGCAGCTCGGCCCCTTGCTCGCCTGCGATTCGGACACCCATATCGTCGATATCGGCAGCGGCGCCGGATTTCCCGGCCTGGTGCTCGCGATCCTCGACCGGAGCCGCCGGATCTCCCTGGTCGAGGCCAATGCCAAGCGCTGCGCCTTTCTGCGCGAGGTGGCCCACGCCACCGGCAGCGCGGTCTCGGTGATCGAGGGCCGGCTCGAGACCCCGGCGGTGCAGGCGCGCCTCGCGCCGGCCGGCAGGGTCGTGGCCCGGGCCTGCGCGCCGCTGCGCGATTTACTCGATCTTGTTTTTCCTATCCTCGACTCTCACACATATTGTATATTCCCGAAGGGACGACGCTATCATACCGAACTGGAAGCGGCGCGCCGCCGGTGGGCCTTCAGGGTCGAGATCCTACCCAGCGTGACCGATGCGGAGGCGCGGATATTGCGGATCAGCGATGTCGAACGGCTCCACCGACGCTAGCGCGGGCGCGCCGATGGCTGCGGGCCGACCCCGAATCCTGGCGGTCGCGAACCAGAAAGGCGGCGTCGGGAAAACCACGACCGCGATCAATCTGGGCACCGCGCTCGCGGCGACCGGCCGCGGCGTCCTGATCGTCGACCTGGACCCGCAGGGCAATGCGAGCACCGGGCTGGGCATCGCCGCCGCCGAGCGCGAGCCCGGCTGCTACGGGCTGCTCCAGGGCGCGCCGCTCGACGGTGTGACGCGCGAGACGCCGGTCCCCGGCCTGGCTATCGTGCCGGCGACGCCCGACCTCGCGGCGGCGGAGATCGAGCTGCCGCAGGGCGCGCGGCCCCATTACTGCCTGAAAGACGTGCTGCTGCCGGCGCTCGCCGAGGCGAGCGCCAATGGCCGCGGCGATGACTATGTCCTGATCGATTGTCCGCCCGCTATCGGCATGCTCACGGTCAATGCCCTGGTCGCGGCCGACGCCGTCCTGGTGCCCCTGCAGTGCGAATTCTTCGCTCTCGAAGGCCTCACCCAGCTTCTGAGCAATGTCGAGCGGGTCCGCGCCGCATTCAACCCCGTGCTCCGCATCCAGGGCGTCATACTGACCATGTATGACAAGCGGAACAACCTGTCGTCCCAGGTCCGGGACGATGTCCGGGCGCATTTGGGCGACACGGTCTATGAGACCATTATCCCACGGAATATAAGGGTTTCCGAGGCGCCGTCGCACGGCGTGCCAGTGCTGCTCCATGACTTCCGCTGCCCCGGCGCGCAAGCCTATGCTCATCTCGCCGGCGAGCTGCTCCGACGCGAGAAAACTCAGAAGGAGACCGCTGTATGACACCTGATCCGAGCGGCCAGCCGCGCGGGCGCGGCCTCGGCAAGGGTCTCGCCGCCTTGCTCGGCGAGACGGCCGAGGCGGCCGCCGGCACTGCGGCCGGCTCCCTGCGCGCGATTCCGATCGAGCATCTGGTCCCTCACCCGCAACAGCCGCGGCAGCGCTTCGACGAGGCCGAGATCGAAAGCCTCGCCGCCTCGATCCGCGAGAAAGGCATCGTGCAGCCCCTGGTGGTGAGGCCCGCCGGTGACGGCGAGCGCTATCAGATCGTCGCCGGCGAGCGGCGCTGGCGGGCTGCGCAACGGGTCGGCCTCCATGAGCTGCCGGCGGTGGTCCGCCGCCTCAGCGACGCCGAGAGCCTCGAGATCGCACTGGTCGAGAACCTTCAGCGCCGCGACCTGGACGCGCTCGAAGAGGCGGAGGCCTATCACCGGCTGGTCCGGGAGTTCAACCACCGGCAGGAAGACGTGGCCCTCGCGCTGGGCAAATCCCGCAGCCATGTCGCCAACACGATCCGCCTGCTGGACCTGCCCGAGCGGGTGAAGGCCCTGCTTGCGGACGGCGCGATCAGCGCCGGCCACGCGCGCGCGCTGCTGCCCTCGGCCAGGGCGACCGAGCTCGCGGACGAGGTGGTGCGCCGCCAGCTGACCGTGCGTCAGACCGAGGCCCTGGTCCGGCGCGCCGAAAGGGGCCCCCGGCCGCACCCTCGCAAAGACCCTAACCTATTGGCTTTACAGGAAGAAATAAGCCGTGACCTGGGCCTCAAGGTGGCCATCACCGCGCGTCGCGGCGGCGGTCAGCTGACGATTAGCTACCGGGCGCCCGAGCAGCTGGAGGCGATCATCGGCCGGCTTCGGAGGAGCCCGCACCCCTGATGCGATAAGCCAGCCATGCCGGCCGCTTCGGGCACCCGGGCGGCCGTGTTCTCTATGTGTTCATGGAGTCGAAGAAGTCGTCGTTGGTCTTCGTCGTCTTTAGCTTGTCGACCAGGAACTCCATCGCATCCACCGTGCCCATCGGCGAGAGAATCCGGCGCAGCACCCACATCTTGGCGAGTGTCGCCTTATCGACCAGCAGCTCCTCCTTGCGGGTGCCGGACCGGGCGATGTCCATGCTCGGCCAGGTTCGCTTGTCGGCCAGCTTGCGGTCCAGAATGATCTCGGAATTGCCGGTGCCCTTGAATTCCTCGAAGATCACTTCGTCCATCCGCGAGCCGGTGTCGATCAGGGCGGTGGCGATGATCGTGAGCGAGCCGCCATGCTCGATGTTGCGGGCGGCGCCGAAGAAGCGTTTCGGGCGCTGGAGCGCGTTGGCGTCCACGCCGCCGGTCAGCACCTTGCCGGAGGACGGCACCACGGTGTTGTAGGCGCGGGCGAGGCGGGTGATCGAATCCAGGAGGATCACCACGTCGCGCTTGTGCTCGACCAGCCGCTTCGCCTTCTCGATCACCATCTCCGCGACCTGGACGTGGCGCGAGGCCGGCTCGTCGAAGGTCGAGCTCACCACCTCGCCCTTCACCGACCGGTCCATGTCGGTGACCTCCTCGGGCCGCTCATCCACCAGCAGCACGATCAAATAGGCCTCGGGATGGTTCTCCTCGATCGAATGGGCGATGTTCTGCAGCATCATCGTCTTGCCGGTGCGGGGCGGCGCGACGATCAGCGCCCGCTGCCCCTTGCCGAGCGGGGCAACGATATCGAGGATCCGGCTGGTGGTGTCCTTGACCGCGGGATCGGCCACTTCCATGCTGAAGCGCTGTTCGGGATAAAGCGGCGTCAGATTGTCGAAATTGACCTTGTGCCGGAGATTTTCCGGCGGGTCGAAATTGATGGTGTTGAGCTTGAGCACGGCGAAATAGCGCTCGCCGTCCCGCGGCGCGCGGATCTGGCCTTCCAAGGTATCGCCGGTCCTCAGGCCGAAACGCCGGACCTGGCTCGGGCTTACATAGATGTCGTCGGGTCCGGGCAGATAGTTCGCCTCGGGCGAGCGCAGGAAGCCGAAGCCGTCCTGAAGGGTCTCGAGCACCCCGGAGCCGAAGATCGCCTGGTCGTTCTCGGCGAGCTGCCGGAGGATCGCGAACATGAGGTCCTGGCGCCGCATCGAGTTCGCGTTCTCGATCTCGAGCTCCTCGGCATAGTCGATCAACTGGGTCGCTGTTTGGGTCTTGAGTTCTTGCAGGTGCATGGCAGGGCTTGGCGTTTTGGGAGGGAGTGCCAACAGGCGGTGGCACATCGGAGGCACGGACCCGGTGCGGATCGGCGGGTCGCTTTCCTGAGAGGGTGGGCGGCGGTGGGGAGCGGGCGCTCGGCGCACCCCCTCCGACTATGCCCAGCAGGCAACCTATCGGGTGCGGATCGGCAAAGTCAAACAAAGATTGAAGGGTCGGGATGCGTCGTGCAGACGACAGCGCTCAGTGTCTGGCCGGCGACGCTCGCATGGTTTCGGTCGCGCACCGGGCAACGCGGCGCAATCCTTGGTCGGGGCGGGCAAGCGCGCATCTCCATCATGCTATAGTTCCGCGGGAACGCGTTGCGTGCCCGCCCCAACCGAGAGCGGGGCCGGCGGGAGCGACGGCGAGGAGGATGGGATGTGGCGGTGGATTGCGATTTTTCTCGGTGGCGGTGTCGCCGGAACCGCCCTTGGCATCGTCATCGGGCTTTTTCTCTTTCCCTTCGTCTTTCCACCGCCGCCCGCGCAGGAGACCTTGATACCGGAGGAGCAGGAGCGACTCGTCGCGCGCGGGACCTTCATCCACGCCAATCCTTCGGATCCCGTTCACTATGGGCAGGGCCGCGTCTCGGTCTATGAGAACGTTGTCTTTCTCGAGATGGACTTCGAGGTAGGGCCTGGGCCCGCCTTCCACGTCTATTTGGTTCCGCGGGAGATGATCCGCGAGTCCTCGCATGTCAGGAACGAAATGTTCGTCGACTTGGGTCAGCTGCGCGCCTTCGAGGGCAGCCAGAAATACAGGATACCCGCGGGTGTGACGCTCGAGAATTACCCGAGCGTCGTCATCTGGTGCGCCCAATTCAGCGTATTGATCTCACCGGCCGACCTCGGTTTCGAGGCCTGAGCGCCGCCACCCACTCTCAGGGGCGCTGGATGAACTGCTTCGCCAGAGCAAGCCCCTGGCGTTGATAGGACGAGCCGATCCCCTGGCCGTAGAGCTCGCTGGGCAGCTCGGTCAGCGGCTCGAACCGGAGGCGCCCGACGGTCTGGCCGTCCTCGATCACGAAGGGCACGTCGTGGGAGCGCACTTCGAGGACGGCGCGCGTCCCTTCGCCGCCGGCCGCGTCATGGCCGAAACCCGGATCGAAGAAGCCGGCGTAATGCGCCCGAAACTCGCCGACCAGCGTGTCATAGGCCACCATCTCGGCCGCATGGTCCGGCGGGATACGCACCGATTCCTTCGACGCCAGGATGTAGAAATCATCCGGATTCAGGATCACGCCGCCGCCGCTCGGCCGGGCGATCGGCTCCCAGAATTCCGTAGGCTGGTAATGGCCCACCTTGTCGAGATCGATCAGCTCGGTGTGGCGCTTCGCCTTCCAGCCGACATGGCCGCCGCCTTCGCCGGCGAGATCGACCGTGAGCGGCAGGCCGCCCGCGAAACCCTCCCGCTCCACCGGGCGGTCGATCAGCCTGCGCTCCTCATGCAACCGCCTGAGAGCGTGCTCGGAATAGCCGGGCGCGCCCCGCTTGAAGCGAAGCTGGTTCAACCGGCTGCCGGTGCGGACGACGACGCTGAATGTGCGCGGCGAAACCTCGGCATAGAGCGGACCCCGATAGCCGCGGCGGACCCGGTCGAACTCGCGGGCCTCATCCGCGATCAGCCGCGTGAAGATGTCGAGCCGCCCGGTCGAGCTCTTCGGGTTGGCATGGGCGGAGATCACCGCTTCCAGCGCAAGCGCCTCCATCAGCGGCACGATGTAGACGCAGCCCCGCTCCAGCACGGCGCCTGCAGTGAGGTCGATCTCGTGCATGCCGAGCCGAGCGATCTTCGCGCGCACGCTCTCCAGCCCGGGCAGAAAGCTCGCGCGCACCCTGAACGCCTTGGGTCCGAGCCTGAGGTCGAGGCTCGCGGGTTGGATCTGGCCGGGGGCGATCGGCTCGGGCGCCACGACCCCGCCACGCTCGATCAGCGCCGCGATCGCCGGGCTCGACAGGACGCCGGCGGCGGCACCCGGGCTAGGTGCGGAGAGCGGTGTGGGGTCAGCTTGCTCGGCCATCGCACTGGCGATCTTAGCAGCTCAAAACGGCTTGACGATGACCAGCACGACGATGCCGACTAGGGCGAGCGCCGGGGCCTCGTTCATGAACCGATAGAAGCGCTCGCCATGCCGGTTGCGGTCGTTCGCGAAGTCTCGGCACCAGCGTGCGAGGAAGCCGTGAAATACCGCGAGCAACCCGACGAGAGCGAGCTTGGGATAGATCCAGATGTCGCTCGACCAGTCCACCGAACCGGGCTCGGCCAACAGCGCGCCGCCAAGGCCGATGCTCGCGACCATGGCCGGGGACATGATCGCGAGCAACAGGCGCCGCTCCATGATCTTGAGCGTTTCGGAGAGCTCGGAGCCGGGCTCCGCCCGCGTGTGGTACACGTAGAGCCGCGGCAGATAGAGCATGCCGGCCATCCATGCGATCACGGCAACCACATGGATCGCCCGCAGCCAGGCATAGAGGTCGTCGGCCACTAGCGCGCGACCAATGCGCAGCGGCGATGCGCCGCAGGGCAGGGCCGCCCGCCCTCGCCGGCACCGAGGCCGCTCTGCCCCGCGGCACCGCGCACGAGATCCGCCAGTGCCGCGATGAATGCCGGATGAGTGCCGAGCGCGGGCACGCGGCTATAGCGCGGCACGCCGACCCTCTGCGCGCGCGCGCGATAGGTGACATCAAGCTCGACCAGGGTCTCGGCATGATCGGAGACGAAGGCGAGCGGCGCGATCACCAGGGGTACGCCGTCACGGCCCGCGCGGTCGATCTCGTCTCCCGTCGACGGGCCGAGCCAGGCGAGCGGGCCGACTCTGCTTTGATAGCAGATCGCCCAATCAAGATCCGACCGGCCGAGCCGCGCGACGATCCGCCCCGCCGTTTCCTGAATCTGCCACTGATAGGGATCGCCCGCGGCAACGATCTTCTCCGGCAACCCATGCGCGGAGAACAGGAGCCGCGGCGGTCCGTCCTCTGCTGCCTCCTCCAGCACCGGTCCGATCAGCGCCGCATGTGCCTCTACCACCCCCGCAGCGCGCGGATAGCAGCAGACCGCCCGTGTCGGCGCGTCAAGCCCGGCGGCCGCCGCCGCCGCGTCCCACGCGCCCAAGGACGACGCGGTCGTCGTGGTCGAGAACTGGGGGTAAAGCGGCAGAAGCACGATGCTATCCGGGCGCAAGGCAGCGAGGCGGCGCGCCGCCTCGTCACTCATCGGGTGCCAATAGCGCATCGCCACGACGACCTCGACCTCGCCCAGATCCGCAAGCGCATCCCGCAGCGCCGCCGCCTGCGCTTCGGTTTCCGCAACAATCGGCGAACCCCCGCCCATCTCCCGGTAGATCTCCCGCGCCGCGGGCCCGCGCCTCTTTGAGATGAGCCGCGCAAGCAACCAGCGAAACGGCGCCGGCGCACGAATGATCGCCGGATCCCGGAACAGATTACGCAGAAATGGCTCTACCGAATCCAAGGAATCCGGCCCGCCGAGGTTGAAGAGGACAACCGCGAGGCGGCTCATCGCCGATTATCGCCATGCCACCGGCGAACGATATCCCGCAGCGCGGCGACATGCTCCGGCGGCGTCTGAGGCAGCACGCCCTCGCCGAGGTTGAACACGAACGACCCGTGCCCGAGAGCGTCGAGGACATGTGTCGCTTGGCGCTCAAGCGCCGCGCCGCCTACCAGCAACGCTACGGGATCGAGATTGCCCTGGACAGCGCAGAGCGGCTGCAACCGCTCCGCCGCCCAGCGCGGCGACACCGTGCTGTCGATCGAGATCGCATCGACGCCAGTAGCCGCCACGAAACGCTCGAACAGAACGCCAGCACCCCGCGGGTATCCGATGATCGGCGCCTTCGGATGCACCGCCTTCACATCGGCCACCAGCCGCCTGATCGGATCGACGCACCAACGCTCGAACGCAGCCTCAGGAAGTACGCCGGCCCAACTGTCGAAGATCTGCACCGCATCAGCCCCGGCGTCGAGTTGCGCAACCAGATGCGCCGCCAACGCCGCGCGCAGTGTTTCGATCAGCCGTTCGAATCCGTCAGGGTCCCGATAAGCCCAGCCCTTCACCGCGGCGAAGTCCCGGCTTTTACCTCCTTCGACCACATAAGTCGCAACAGTCCACGGCGCGCCGGCGAAACCGAGGACTGTTACACCGCTCGGCGCCGCGTCCACCACCCGCTCCATCGCCTCATAGACCGGCGCGAGATGCCGGCGCTGCCGCGACGCATCGAATGCCGGAATCGATGCGACATCGCGGACCGGGTCGAGACGCGGCCCCTCTCCGTCAACAAACGACGTGCTCACACCGAGCGCATCCGGCACGACCAGGATATCGGAGAACAGAATCAACCCGTCGAGCCCAAAGCGGCGAACGGGCTGGAGACTCGCTTCCACCGCACGCTCCGGGCTGTAGCAGAGGTCGAGGAAGGACCGCGCCTCGGCGCGCAGCGCACGATATTCCGGAAGGTAGCGGCCGGCCTGCCTCATCAGCCACAGCGGAACCGGACGGCAAACGCCGCCACGCAGCGCTGCAAGCAGGGACTTGGTCGTGGCGTCCACGATCGCCAATCGGCTGTTACTCCCGAAATCGTCGGCCTTCCTACATCACGATATTGATTCTGAGTAGAGGTAGTTGTTGTAGGGAGCAGAAATACGGGGATTGTTGGGTTAGTCGCTGGCTTATGCCGGTTCAAAGCCGGTTGTTCAGGATTGAACGTGCGCGGTGGAGGAAACGCCGCGAGTTGTCGGGTTGTGACGCGGGGCCTTGGATCGAGGACTGGGGATTGCGGGGATGGCTATGGGGAAATGGCGGTTCCCGGATTCTATCCTCGGGATCTTGCCTTTGCCTGTCGCGTGATCTGATAAGCTGGGGACCGAATGCCGGCCGGGCACCGCGGGGACCCGCCGGCGGGTTTTTCCACAATTGCCGATCTTCGGTCGTGGAGCGAGAGGTTTGGACGGTTCGACGCGGAGCTATCATCTACACCTGATCTCGGATGCCACCGGCGAGACTTGTATCACGGTGGCGCGGGCTGCCGCGGCCCAGTTCCAGGGTGTCGAGGCGGTCGAGCATCTATGGTCGCTGGTGCGGACCGAGAGCCAGCTCAAGCGGGTCCTCGCCCATGTCGAGGCCGATCCCGGCGTCGTGATGTTTACCCTGGTTGACCCGGAGCTCAGGGCGCTTTTGCATGAAAGGTGCCGCCGAATCGACGTTCCCTGCATTCCGCTTCTCGACATGGTGATCTCGGCTTTGAGCGGCTTCCTCGGCATCGAGAGTCGCAATCAGCCTGGCCGGCAGCACGTCATGGATGCCAACTATCTGAAGCGCATCGAGGCCATGAACTATGCGCTTAGCCACGACGACGGGCGATCGCCGGTGACCCTTCACGAGGCGGATATCGTGATCGTGGGCGTGTCGCGGACGTCGAAGACGCCGACCTGCTTCTACCTCGCCAATCGCGGGCTCAAGGCGGCTAACGTCCCCGTGGTTCCGGGCTGCCCGATGCCGCCGGAGCTGATGGCGCTCGATCGCGCCTTCGTGGTCGGCTTGACCTGCCTGCCGGAGCAGCTGATCGATGTCCGGCGGAACCGGATGCGTATGATCGGCGAGATCGGAGAGACCGACTATGTCGATCCGATGCAGGTCGAGGAGGAGGTGAAGCAGGCACGAAGGCTCTTCGCCAAGGCGGCTTGGCCGGTGATCGACGTGAGCCGGCGTTCGATCGAGGAGACCGCCGCGGCGATCCTTCAGCTTCGCGACCGGCAGGCGCAGCAGAGGTCGGAGCCGCAGTGACCCGTTTGGTGCTGGCCTCGGCGGCCGAGACCCGGGCGGCGATCCTGCGGGCCGCTGGGCTGTCCTTCGCGGTTGAGGCGGCGCGGGTCGACGAGAGCGAGATCAAGAGCGCCATGCGGGCGAGCGATTGTGACGGCGCGGCGACCGCGCAGGCGCTTGCCGCGCTCAAGGCCCGCCGGGTCAGCGCGCGGGCCCCGGGCGCTTATGTCGTCGGTGCCGACCAGCTTCTCGTCTGCGGGAGGGACTGGTTCGACAAGCCGGTGGATATGGCGGATGCACGGGCGCAATTGCGGCAGCTTCGGGGTCGCAGCCACGAGCTCGTCACGGCCGTCGCCGTGGTCCGTGACGAGGCGGAGATCTGGAGCGATCTGGCGCGTGCGCAACTGACGATGCGGCCCTTCTCGGACGCCTTTCTGGATTGCTATCTCGACCAGGCCGGCGAAAGAGTCCTGCGCTGCGTCGGCGGCTATGAGGTCGAGGGGCTCGGGGCGCAGCTCTTTGCCGACATTGTCGGGGACTGGTTCGCGATCCTTGGCCTGCCGCTCATACCGCTGCTTGCCTTCCTGCGCGAACACCGGCTGGTCGCGACGTGATCCTCTCGGGCGAAGCGCTTCTCGCAGGCGTCATGGGCTGGCCGGTGGCGCATTCCCGCTCGCCTCGGATCCACGGCTATTGGCTTGAGAAGGGGGCGGTCGACGGCGCCTATCTGGCGCTCGCGGTCCGCCCCGAAGCGCTCGGCGCGGCGCTCGCGGCCCTGCCGGTGCTGGGCTTCCGGGGCTGCAATCTGACGGTGCCGCACAAGGAAGCCGCCGTGGCTCACATGGATTGTCTGTCGGAAGCCGCAGAGCGGATCGGCGCCGTCAACACCGTGACGGTCGGAACGGACGGCGAGCTCCGCGGCGACAACACCGATGGCTACGGCTTCATCAGCCATCTTCGGGATAAGGCGCTGGGATGGCGAGCGGGTGATCCGGTCGTCGTGCTGGGCGCCGGCGGTGCGGCGCGCGCCGTCGTTGCTGCGCTGGTCTCGGAAGGGGCGGGTGAGATTCGCGTCGTCAACCGCACCGCACGGCGGGCGGCGAACCTCGCCAAGATGGCCGGCAGCGTCGTCCACCCGCTGCCTTGGGCCGGTCATGCGGCCGCGCTTGAGGATTGCGGCCTGCTGGTCAACACGACGACGCTCGGCATGACCGGCCAGCCGGCGCTGGACCTCGATCTTGCCGGGCTTCCGCTCCGGGCGGTCGTCTATGACTTGGTTTATGCGCCGCTGGACACCGAGTTGCTCAAGGCCGCGCGCCGGCGCGGCAATCCGGTGGTGGACGGGCTCGGCATGCTGATCCACCAGGCCCGACCGGGGTTTACCGCGTGGTTCGGTGCGGAGGCCGAGGTCACGGCCACGCTCCGGTCCTTCGTCGCCGAAGGGCTGTGACGGGCTGCTGGACATGGTCGTGCTCGGTCTCACCGGCTCGATCGGCATGGGCAAGACGACCGTCGCCCGCGCCTTCCGGGCCGCGGGCGCCGCGGTGTACGACGCCGACGCGGCGGTTCATCGGCTGCTCGGCCCGGGCGGGGCCGGGGTAGAGTCGGTGCTCGCCTCGTTCCCCAGCACGGCCCGCGACGATCGTCCGGCGCTCGGGATCGACCGCACTGCGCTGGGCGCCCGCGTCTTTGCGGATGCCGGCGCACTGGCTCGTCTGGAGATGATCCTGCATCCGCTGGTCCGGGCGGGGGAGCGTCGCTTTTTGCTCGCCTGTCGGCATCGCGGCGGCCGCCTTGCGGTTCTGGACGTCCCGCTCTTGTTCGAAACGGGGGCCGATGAGCGCTGCGACGCGACGGTCGTGGTCTCGGCGCCGGGCTTCGTGCAACGCGCGCGGGTGCTGCGCCGGGGCCGGATGACCGAGGGCCGGCTCGCGGCCATCCTTGCCCGCCAGATGCCGGATCGCGAAAAATGCCGACGGGCCGACTTCGTGATTCGGACCGGCCTGGACAAGCGTGCGACCCGACGGGCGGCACGCCGCATCGCTATGCGCGCCACGGCCCTCGGTGGCTCGCGGTGGCCGGCGTGCTGGGCAACCGCCCTCGAACATGGAGGTAAAGTCTGCAATGCGTGAGATCGTCCTCGACACCGAGACGACCGGCCTCGAACCGTCGGAGGGTCACAGGATCGTCGAGATCGGTGGCGTCGAGCTGATCAACCATATTCCGTCCGGCAAGAGCTTCCAGCGCTACCTCGATCCCGAGCGTGACATGCCCGCGGACGCGGAGCGCGTCCACGGCCTGAGCCGCGCGTTCCTCTCGCGCCACCGTCGGTTCTCGGAGGAGGTAGACGCCCTTCTGGACTTCATCGGCGATGCCAAGCTCGTGATCCACAATGCCGCCTTCGACCTCGGCTTTCTCAACAGCGAGCTGGAACGGATCGGCAAAGCTCCCATCCCCCCGAGCCGGACGGTCGACACGCTGACCCTCGCGCGGCGCAAGTTCCCCGGCGCGCCGGGGAGTCTCGACGCCCTTTGCAAACGCTTCAGGGTCGATCAGTCGGCGCGCAGCAAGCATGGCGCGCTGCTCGATGCCGAGCTTCTTACCGAAGTCTATCTGGAGCTGATCGGAGGCCGTCAACCGGCCCTCGGGCTCCACCCCGCCGTGGCGGCGCGGCCCGCCGGGGAGCTCACGCGCGCCGTGCGGGCGGGTCCGCGGCGCCCGCACCGGCCCACCCCTGCCGAGGCGGCGGCACATGCCGCGTTCATCGCCACCCTGGAGGATCCGATCTGGCTCGCATAGCATCGTGACTACGGTCTGGGCTATCATGGCTGAAAGCGCGGCGCCGCCGGAACGGCTCATCGTCGCTCGGCGCGCGGTGCCATAAGGGGGGATAGGGGATGCGACCACCGCCGTTTTCCTATGTGGACCCTGTCGGGGTAGATGAGGCGGTGGGCGTGCTCGCCGAGCATGGCGACGAGGCCGGGATCCTGGCGGGCGGCCAGAGCCTGGTGCCTCTGCTCAATTTCCGGCTCGCCCGGCCCACCGTGCTCGTCGACATCAATCGGATCGCCGCGCTCGACTATATCGAGCCGCGCGACGGCGGGTTGGAGATCGGCGCGCTGACCCGGCACCGCACGGTGGAGCAGTCGGCGCTGGTGCGCGAGGCGTGCCCGCTGCTGAGCGAGGCGATCGGGCATGTCGGGCACGCGCAGATCCGCAATCGAGGGACGATCGGCGGCAGCCTAGCCCATGCCGATCCGGCGGCCGAGCTGCCCGCGGTCGTGACCGCGCTCGGCGGGCGGCTCCGGCTGCGCGGTGCGAGCGGGGAGCGGACCGTGGGCCCCGATGAGTTTTTCGTCGGTCACCTGACCACGGCGATCGGGCCGGAAGAGATGCTGGTTGCGCTAGAGCTTCCGGCGTGGCCGGCCGGGACGGTTTCCTGCTTTGTCGAATTCAGCCGGCGCCAGGGCGATTTTGCGGTGGTCGGCGCGGGCGCGGTGCTGGCGCTGGCCGAGGACGGGCGGGTTGAGCGCGCCGGCCTGGCCTTGATGGGGGTCGGCGGGCGGCCGTTCGACGGCGCCGCGATCGCGAGCGAGGGGCTGGGCGGTGGGGTGCCGAACGAAGCGGCGGTGCGGGCGGTGGCGGACCGGGTCGAGAAGAGCGTGGAGCCCGATTCCGATCTTCATGCGCCGGCCGACTACCGCAAGCACTTGGCCGGCGTGTTGACCCGGCGCGCGCTGCTCGGCGCGGCGCAGCGCGCGGGCTCCGGGGGAAAGGCGAATTAGATGGATACCGAGCGCAGGATCGAGGTGACGGTCAACGGTCGTTCCCACAGCCGGAGCGTTCCGGTCCGCCGGCCGCTCTCCGAGTTCATTCGCGACGATCTGGGCCTGACCGGCACCCATGTCGGCTGCGAGCAGGGCGTGTGCGGCACCTGCACGGTCCAGCTCGACGGCCAGACGGTGCGCTCCTGCTTGATGCTCGCGGTCCAGGCCGACGGCGCCGAGATCATGACCGTGGAGAGTCTGGCGAGCGAGGGCGCGCTGCACCCGATTCAGGAGGCGTTCCGGCAGGAGCACGGCTTACAATGCGGGTTTTGCACCGCCGGCATTCTGATGACGGTCCACGAGTTCCTCTCGGAGCACAAAGGGCCGTCGCAGGACGAGATCCGGCACGCCTTGTCGGGCAATCTCTGCCGTTGCACCGGCTATCAGAACATCGTCAAAGCGGTCGAGACGGCAGACCGCCTGTGGGAGCGTTGAGATGGGCGCAACGATGATCGGCGAGCGCGTCAAGCGCCTCGAAGACCCCCGCCTGCTGACCGGCGAGGCCAGCTTCGTCGACGACATTCAGCTTCCGGACACGCTGCATGCGGCGATCCTGCGCAGCCCCTACGGCAATGCGCGGATCCGCGCTATCGATCTTGCCGCCGCGCGCGCCGCGCCGGGGGTGGTGGACGCGTTCAGTCTGGCCGATGCCTGGCCCGAGAACCCACCGACCATACCGGTCTTGGCGGCGGTGGACTCGCTGCTGCCGTGCCCGCAATACCCGCTGGCGCGCGAGCAGGTGCGCTATGTCGGTGAGCCGGTCGCGGTGATCCTGGCGGAGAGCCGCGCGCTCGCCGAGGACGCGGCGGAGCTGGCCGAGGTCGACTATGAGCCGCTGCCGGCGCTGGCCAGCGCCGAGACCGCGCTCGCCTCCGGTGCGACGGTCCTGCACGAGACCGTGCCGGGCAATGTCGCCGCCCGATGGACGCAAGGGACGGGCGATGTCGAGACGGCCTTCGCGGGCGCCGACCGGGTGATCAGCGAAGCGTTCAGGATGCAGCGCTACACCGGGGTGCCGCTCGAGGGGCGCGGCACGCTCGCGACCCGGGATCCGGTGACCGGGGAGCTGACGGTGTGGACCTCTGGGCAGTGGCCGCATACCCAGCGCAGCCTGACCGCGGCGCTGCTCGGGATCGACGAGCAGCGCATCCGCGTGATCCAGCCGGAGGTCGGCGGCGGCTTCGGGGTGAAGGTCGAGCTCTACCCGGAGGACGTCCTGATCCCGTTCGCGGCCCTGCGCGCCGGGCGGCCGGTGAAGTGGATCGAGGATCGGCGGGAGCATCTGCTCGGCATCGTCCATGCCCGGGAGATGGATTTCGACCTCGAGCTGGCGCTGGCATCGGATGGGACGATCCGCGGCTTGCGGGGTCGGATCACCAGCGACCAGGGCGCCTATTTCCGGACCCTGGGGATCGTCAATCCCTCGCTCGCGGTGACCAGCCTGACCGGGCCCTACCGGATCGAGAACTACGCGGCCGAGGTGGTCTGCGTTCTGACCAACAAGAGCCCGTGCTCGCCCTATCGCGGCGCCGGCGGCCCGGAGGCGGCGTTCGCGCGCGAGCGGCTGTTCGATATCGCCGCCCGCGAGCTCGGCATGGACCCGGCGGCGTTTCGCCTGAAGAACCTGGTGCCGCCGGAGGCGATGCCCTACGACACCGGTCTTGCGTCGGTCGAATCGACGGTGGTGTTCGATTCCGGCGACTTTCCGAAGGCGCTGCGCGAGGCGCTGGAGCGGTTCGACTATGAGGGGTTCCGGGCGGAGCAGGCGCGCGACCGGGCCGAAGGGAAGCTGCGCGGTCTCGGTATCTGCGCCTACACCCAGATGGCCTCCGCCGGGCCTTATGAGAGCGCCGAGGTGCGCGTCGACGGCGGCGGCAAGGTGACGGTTGTGAGCGGTGCTGCGCCCCAGGGACAGGGCACCGGCACGGCATTGGCGCAGATCGTCGCGGATCGGCTCGAGGTGCCGTTGGAGCGGATCAGCGTGAGCTTTGCGGACACCGCGCGGATCCCGTTCGGGGTCGGCACCTATGCGAGCCGCAACGCGGTGATGGCGGGCTCGGCGACGCTGGTGGCGGCGGAGCGGGTGCGCGACAAGGCGATCGCGATCGCGGCGGATCTGTTCGAGGCGAGCCCGTCGGACGTCGAGTGGCATGAGGGCACGGCGCGGCTCAAGGGTGTGCCGGAGAAGAGCCATTCCCTGGCCGAGCTTGCCCAGAAGGCGGGCCCCGGCGGCGCCCGCCCGGCGGGCATGGAGCCGGGATTGGAGGCCCGCTACTACTTCGAGACCCATGACGCGCCCTTTGCCTATGGGGTTCACCTCGCCGAGGTCGAGGTCGAGGCGGAGACCGGCGCGGTCGATATCCGCCGCTATCTGGTGGTCAATGACTGCGGCCGGCAGATCAACCCGATGATCGTGGAGGGTCAGATCGTCGGCGGCATCGCGCAAGGCATCGGCGGCGCCCTGCTCGAGGAGCTGGTCTATGACGAGGACGGGCAGATGCTGAACGCGAACCTGCTGGACTACCAAATGCCGACCAGCCTCGACCTGCCGAATGTCGAGATCAGCCACAGCGAATCGCCGTCGCCGCTGAACCCGCTGGGCGCGAAAGGGGTCGGCGAGGGTGGCTCCATCGCCGCCCATGCCGTGATCGCCAATGCGGTCGAGGACGCGCTGGCCCATACCGGCGCGCGGGTCCGCGAGACCCCGCTCCGGCCCGCCACGGTGTGGAAGCTCATGCACGGAGCAGGCGCGACTTCCTAGCCCGCAAGGGCGTTGCTCCGACAAGTGGACTGTTCGTACCGGCCCGCCTATAGTCGGATCCCCCGGCGTTAGCAGCAACAATCCAAGAACCGAACAACGCCTGGGCAAGACGGGAGGAATGGGACGATGCTAAGAAAACTGACGGGATTCCTGTCGCTCGCGGCGTTGCTCGTGGCGCCGGCCTTTCATCAAACGGCGGAAGCCGATGACCACGAAGTCGTGATCGGCTTCGCCATCGCGCTGAGCGGCTGGATGAACCAGTATGACGGCCCGCCCTACCAGGGCTCGCTGATGGCCATCGATGAGTTCAACGCCGAGGGCGGGATCCTCGGTAAGCAGATTCGGGCGGTGGTCTCCGATACCAAGACCGACACGGTTCAAGGCGCCAAGGCCGGCGCCGATGTGGTGGCCCAGGGGGCGCAGTTCATGGTCGTCTCGTGCGATTACGACATGGGCGCACCGTCGGCCACGGTGGCCAACAGCCACAACATGATCTCGATCTCGTCCTGTGCGTCGGACGCCAAGATGGGCGTCCAGGGCATCGGCCCCTATGCCTTCACCTTGAATACCTACGGCCAGGGCGAGGGCGCCGGCATGGCCAAGTTCGCCTTCCACGATAAGGGTTGGAGCAAGGCCTATCTCCTGCTCGATGCCTCGATCGAGTACGACAAGAGCATCTGCCACGGCTTCATGGAGCAGTGGAAGGACTATGGCGGTGAGGTGATCGGCGTCGACAGCTACATGCAGGAGGATCCCTCCATCGCCTCGCAGATCACCCGCTACAAGGAGCTGGCCGCCGATCGGGGCGAGCCCGAGTTCCTCTATCTCTGCTCCTATGGTGGCGGCGCGGTGAGTGCGATCCGCCAGATTCGCGCGTCCGGGATCGACGTGCCGATCGGCGGCGGCGATTCGATGGACGGCGCCTACTGGGCCCAGGCGGTCCCGGGCCTGAGCAATCACTTCGCGTCCTCCTTCGGCTCGATCTGGGGCGACGATCCCCGGCCCGAGGTGAACGCGTTTTTCGCCCGCTACCGGGAGAAGTACGGCGAGCCGGAGACCTCGTTCCCGCTCAACGGCTACAGCGTGATCCAGATGATCAAGGTCGCGGTCGAGCGCGCGGGCTCCCTCGATTCCGATGCCGTGCTCGCTGAGATGAACAAGTTCGACAAGGAGCCGCTGCTCTGGGGTGAGACCACCTATACGGCGGATACCCACATCGATCTCACCCATGTCCTGACAGTCCTTCAGATCCAGGACGGCAAGGGCAGTTATGCCGGGAAGGGCGGCGCCGAGAATCCGCCGGCGCTGCAGCTGATCTTCCCGGACTTCACCGAGGATCTGTACGAGAACTAATCCTCATCGTCCGGAGGCCGGTTCGCCGCGAGGCGGGCCGGCCCCGGGCGCAGTAGCCGCCGCCGCCCAGGGCGCGTCGTGACCGGACTGGTCCAGAACGCCATCGACGCGCTCGCGCTCGGTAGCCTGTACGCGCTCACCGCGCTCGGCATCGGGCTCATCTTCGGCGTCATGCGGCTGATCAACTTCGCCCATGGCGACCTCATCATGATCGGCGGCTACGCGCTGATCGTGCCTTCGAGCGCCGCGGTGGCGATCTCCTTCATCGGCACCTGGCCGGCGCCGCTCCTGGTCGGCGCCATCTGCCTCATCGTCATGCTCTTCGCGCTCGCCTGCGAGCGGCTCGCCTTCCGGCCGCTGCGCAGGGCGGCGCCCTCGGTGCTGCTGATCACCTCGTTCGCCTTGAGCTTCTTCCTCGAGCATCTCGTGGTGATGATCTATGGCGGCCGGGTCAAGGCCGTGAGCATCTGGCCGGAGCTCCTCCAGGTGCTGATGATCGGCGGCGTCCGCATCCCGCACCTGCAGATCGTCACCATCGGCGTGACCATCGCGCTGCTCGTGCTGCTCGTCCTCTTCCTCCACCGCACCGCCATGGGCATCCAGATGCGCGCGGCATCGGAGGATTTCGGCACGGCGCGCCTCCTGGGCGTGCGCGCCAACCGGGTCATTGCGGTGGCCTTCGCGATCAGCGGCTTGCTCGCGGCGGTGGTCTCGCTCCTCTACGTCTCGCAGATCGGCGCGCTGACCTACAGCATGGGGATCCCGCTGGTCCTGTTCGCCTTCGTGGCGACCGTGGTTGGCGGCATGGGAAGCCTCACGGGCGCGGTACTCGGCGGCTTCGTGGTCGGCATCGCGAGCGTGGTCCTCCAGGTCGCCTTGCCGGTCGGGATGCGCCCGGATCGCGACGTCTTCGTCTATGCGCTGATCCTATTGATCCTGCTGCTGCGGCCGTCCGGACTGGTGCGGGTGAAATCGATCGAGGAAAAGGTCTGAGATGGGTGGGCTGCGCCTCCTGGTCGCGGGCTTGCGCGAATTCTGGACACCGATCTCGCTATCGCTTGTGGTCCTGATCATCGTGCTCGCCATCCGGGCGACCGGCGACACGGTGCTCGCGCTCGCGGTGACCGCCGCGCTGATCCGCGCCGTGATGGTCATCGGCCTCTACATCTTCATCGGCAATTCGGGGGTGCTCGCATTCGGTCACGCGACTTTCATGATGGTCGGCGCCTATGGCGTGGCGTGGCTTACGTTGAGGCCGTTCAACAAGAGCTTCGCTCTGCAATTGCCGGAAATCCTGGCGGCGCACCAATATCCGTTTTTGCCCTCGGCGATCGCCGCGGCGGCGCTCGCGGCGGTGGTCGCCTTGGTCGTCGGGATCCCGATCATGCGGCTCTCCGGCATCGCCGCGGCCATTGCGACACTCGCCGTGCTGGGCATGTTCAAGACCTTCTACTCCAACTGGAGCGAGTGGACCCTGGGCGCGGCGACGATGCCGGGCATTCCGATCTACGTCGACATGTGGGTGGCGCTCTCTTGGGTGGTGGTCGCTCTGTTCGCGGCCTACATCTACCAGCGGTCGCGCTACGGGCTCGCGCTGCGCGCCTCCCGGGAGGACGAGTTCGCGGCCCGGGCCGCGGGCATCAACATTCCGCGGCAGCGCTTGGTCGCGTTCGTGCTGAGCGCCTTCTTCATGGGCGTCGGCGGCGTCCTCGAAGCGCACTATCTCGGCACGATCGCGGTCAAGAACTTCTGGCTGACGATCACGTTCATCCTGCTCGCCATGCTGATCGTCGGTGGTCAACGGAGCCTGACCGGCGCGCTTGTCGGCGTGATCGTCATCTCGACCCTTATCGAGCTCCTGAACTCGCTCGAGGCCGGGCTCGATATCGGCGTCACCGTGCTTGCGGTGCCGATCGGCGCCCAGGAGCTGACGATCTCGGGCCTCATGATCCTGATCCTGGTGTTCCGACCGGACGGGATCATGGGCGGGCGCGAGATTCCGTGGCCATTCGGCCGGCCCAAGAGGGTCGTTTCGAGTGGTGAAGCGGCGGACCGGGGAGCCGAGCGATGATCGGCCGTGTCGCGAGATGGGCCGGCTCGACAATCCGCGCCGCGCCGCGATCAGGCGTCGCCGGCACCCCCGATGACACGCTTGAGGCCTTCGACGTCTCCGTCCATTTCGAGGGCCTCGCGGCCGTCGACGGTGTCTCGATCTCGATGAAGCACGGCGAGGTCTTCGGCCTGATCGGCCCCAACGGGGCCGGCAAGACGACCTTTGTCAATGTGCTGACCGGTTTCCAACGTCCGACCCGGGGGAGAGTCGTGCTCGGCGGCGACGACGTCACCGGCCTCCGGGCCCACGAACTCGGGCGGCGCGGGCTTGCGCGCACCTTTCAGACGGTGCGCTTGTTTCGCGACATGCCGGTGATCGAGAATCTCGAAGCCGCGGCGGTGGGTACCGGCCTCGGACGCCGCGAGGCCGCTCGCCGCGCCGCCAGGATTCTCGGATGGATGAACTTCGAGCACAAGGCGGACGATTGGGCGGATACCCTGCCCTATGGCGAGGAGCGGCGCGTCGGGATCGGGCGCGCCTTGGCCATGGCTCCGCGATTCGTGCTGTTGGATGAGCCCGCAGCCGGGCTCAGCGATGCCGAGTGTGACGAGCTCATGGGCCTGATCGCCGGCATTCCCGGCGAGTTCGGGTGCGGCGTCCTGCTGATCGAGCACAACATGCGGGTCATCATGGGTGTCTGCCACCGGGTTCACGTGATCGAGAGCGGGCGCACGGTAGCCGAGGGGCCGCCGCAGGAGATCCAATCCAACCCCGACGTGATGCGCGCTTATCTGGGGACGAAATCGCGCGATGCTCGGGATTGAAGGGCCTTCGCCTCACTCGGTGCCGTCGGCCGGGGCTTCACTTTCCGCCCCCTGGGCTTGGCGCCCGCGATACAAGGCGAGGAAGTCGATCGGCGTCAGCAGGAGCGGCGGAAAGCCGCCGTCTCGGGTGACGTCGGCCACGATGCGCCGCGCGAAGGGGAAGATCAGGCGGGGGCATTCGACCAGCAGCGCCGGCTCCAGCGCCTCCTTCGGCACGTCGATGAACGAGAACACGCCGTTATAGGTCAGCTCCAACAGGAATACCGGCGCCTCGTCCTGCCGTGCATCGGCAGTGATCTGCAGGGAGACCTCGTATGTCGCCTCGGTCAACGCGCGGGCCTCGACCTGCACATTGACCTTGATGTCCGGCGCGCTCTCGGTCTCCGCAAGACGCCCGGGCGCCGCTGGGTTCTCGAAAGACAGGTCCTTGACATATTGGGACTGTATGCCGAGTTGCGGTCGCGTTGCCCGAGGGGTCGACGCCCCGGCCTGGGCTGTCGCCGGCGCGCCCGAATCGGTGTCCGCCATCACTCTCTCCTATGAGGCCGGATCGAGGCCACGCTTGGCGCGCGCCGCCCGCGGATCGTCCGCCTCGTCCAGCACCTGGTATTCGCCGTCGATGATCGTCGCATCCCCGGCGGGCGGCTCCGGGCCGGCCGGTGTTCTGGCACCAGGCGCGAGCCGGGCCAGCAGGGCACGAAGGAGCGCGCGCCGGAGCGGGGAGAACAGCAACAGGATCCCGAGCGCGTCGGTGAAGAAGCCGGGTGTGAGCAGCAGCACCGCCGAAAGCGCAAGCGCGGCGCCCTCCGCCATTTCGGCTACCGGGAGCTTGTTCGCCGCGAGCTGTCGGCGCGCCCGTGCCAGTGTCTGGAGCCCCTGCCAGCGCAGGATCATGCCGCCCATGACCGCGGTGCCGATGATCAGGCCGATCGTCGGCCAGGTGCCGATAATGCTCCCGACCTCGAGGAAGATGAAGATCTCGCCGGTGGGGACGGCCAACAAGAGGAGAAGGACGGGCATGGCGGTGCTTGCTCTTTGCTTGCGCTTGCGCTGTGCTCTATCTATCTTGGGCTTCGTCGGCTCTGTGTGCCGGCCCTGGCGGGAGCGATGGCCGGGCCGCGACCGCGGCCGCTTGCTGTTGTCGAGAGTTCGGGATCCGGCGATCATTGTGCGACGGAACGGCGCGCGCCCACAAGGTTCGGGACAATGTCCGACGGTTTTCAATTCTACGACATCATATTTTTCGCTCTGATCGCGATCTTCATTATTCTGCGGCTGCGCGGCGTCCTCGGGCGCCGGACCGGCCATCAGCGCCAGCGCCATGCTGACCGATTTGCTCGTGCGGAGAAACCGGGCGACGAGAGCCAAGGCGAGGTCGTGCACCTGCCGGACCGGAGCCGGTCCGATCAGGAGGCGTCGGAGAGTGCGACGGTGGAGCCGAGCGCGCCTCGCCAAGATCGCCCGGCGATGAAGCGCCCGGCTTCAAGGGAAGACGAAGCGGCGGGCGGGCTCAGGGCCGCCCTCGAGCAGATCAAGCGGGCGGACCACAATTTCACGCCGCGTCGCTTCCTCGAGGGTGCTCAGGCGGCGTTCGAGATGGTGGTCGAGGCCTTCGCCAAGAGCGACACAGCGACCTTGCGACCGTTGCTCGGCGACGATGTCCACGACGAGTTCGCGGCCGCAATCCGCGATCGCATGGCCGGAGGTCACAGCCATGAGACAACCATCGTGGCGCTCGACCAGGTCGAGATCATCAGCGCCGAGATGCGTGGCAGTTCCGCCCGGGTGACGGTGAAGTTTGTGAGCCAGCAGATAAATGTGACCCGGGGCAAGGACGGTGAAGAGGTCGACGGAGACTCGAGCCTGATCGAGCGGGTCACCGACATCTGGATCTTCGCGCGCAATACCCGCTCAACCGATCCGAACTGGGCGCTGATCGAGACCAGCATCCCTAACTGATGGCGTTCTTCCGGCGGGGCGGCGCCGGCGCACGGCGCGGCGCGTGGTCGCTGCTCGCCGCCTTGGTCCTCGTGCAAGCCTGTACCATCGATCGCGAGGAGCCGATCGAGGATCGGCTGGTTCTCGATCCCGTGACGTTCCGGGAGTTGCCGGGTTGGGACGCGGACGACCAGAGCGCCGCACTCGGCGCGCTGCTTCGCTCGTGCGAGGCGCTCCAAAAGCGCTCCGCTAAGGAGCCGCTCGATATCGCCGCGCTCGGCGGCACGGTTGGTGATTGGCGCGCCGTCTGTGCCGCCGCGGCCGGATTGGACGGTGCCGCCGCGGCCCGCGGCTTTTTCGAATCCCGGTTCACGCCTTATGAAGCGCGCAATGGGGAGCGGGCGGAAGGGCTTTTCACCGGCTATTTCGAGCCCGAGCTGCGCGGTGCCGAGCAACCCGACGCGCTCTACACTGTGCCTCTCTATGCCCGACCGCGCGATCTCGTGGTGGTCGATCTTGGATTGTTTCGGGCCGATCTGGCCGGCGAGCGGATCGCCGGGCAGATCTCCCTCGGCGCGCTCGAGCCCTATCCGACACGGGCGGAAATAGACGCGGGCGCGCTGGCCGCAAAAGGAGCCGCGCTGGTCTGGGTCGACAATCCTATCGATGCCTTCTTTCTGCACATCCAGGGATCGGGCCGGATCGCTTTCGAAGACGGAAGGACGCGGCGAATCGCCTATGCGGCCACCAACGGGCACGCCTATTTCCCAGTCGGCAGGAAGCTGATCGAGCTCGGCGCATTCAGCCGAGAAGAAGCCTCGATGCCGGCGATCCGCGATTGGCTCGAGGCCCATCCGGATCGGGCACACGAGATCATGCAGGAAAATCGGTCCTATGTGTTCTTCCGCTGGCTCGAGGACGCCGCCGCGGTGCACGGCCCGGTGGGGGCTCAGGGAGTGCCGCTGAGCGCCGGACGTTCGCTCGCCGTGGATCGCCGCTTCGTTCCGCTCACGGCGCCGCTTTGGCTCGACACTGGAGCGCCGGACCCCGATCCCGCCAAGGGCGATCGGCCCGTGCGGCGCCTCGTGGTGGCGCAAGATACCGGCGCCGCGATCCGCGGCCCGGTGCGCGGCGACGTCTATTGGGGGACCGGCGATGCCGCCGGCGCGGTCGCCGGGCGCATGAAGCATCCCGGGCGTTATTGGCTGCTCCTGCCGAGCGACCTCGACGTGACCGGACACCTCGACTAAGCTCTCAGGCCGTTTTCCACGCTGTCGAGCTCCTCGATGCCCGCAAAACGCCGCCGGGTCGGCCTGTTTGTGACGTGCCTGGTCGATTTGTTCCGGCCGACGGTCGGTTTTGCGGCCGTGGCGCTGCTCGAGCGGGCCGGTTGCGAGGTCGATGTGCCGGCGGCGCAGACCTGCTGCGGCCAACCGGCCTACAATGCCGGCGACCGCGCCGATACCAAGGCGATCGCCCGCGCAGTGATCGCCGCGTTCGAGCCGTACGATGCGACGGTGGCGCCGTCCGGCTCTTGCGCGGGCATGATCAAGCGGCACTATCCCTCATTGTTCGCCGATGAGCCGGCCTGGGCGGAGCGGGCCGAGCGCTTGGCGGCGCGCACCTTCGAGCTCGTGTCGTTTCTGGTCGATGAGTGCGGCGTCTCATCGGTGGAGGCGCGCCATCCCGGCACGGTGACCTATCACGATTCCTGCTCGGGCCTGCGCGAGCTCGGGATTCGGGCGCAGCCGCGGCGCTTGCTCGCCACCGTCGAGGGGTTGCAACTGGCCGAGCTGTCGGCGCCCGAGGTTTGCTGCGGCTTCGGCGGGACGTTCTGCATCAAATATCCCGATATCTCGACCCGGATGGTGTCGGACAAGACCGGCGACATCGCCGAAACCGGCGCCGAGACGGTACTCGCCGGCGACTTGGGCTGCTTGCTCAACATTGCCGGCCGGCTGTCACGCGAGGGGTCCGGCGTGCGCGTACGCCACGTCGCCGAAGTGCTCGCCGATATGGGCGATCGGCCGGCCATCGGCGAGCCGGCAAGCGGCCGCTGACCCGTGGACGCGACCAGCCGGGCCTTCGTCGAGAACGCGCGCGCGGGTCTCCGCGACGCCGAGCTGCAACGCTGCCTCGCCCGTTTCCAAGGGGGGTTCACGGTCAAGCGGGCCGAGGCCGCCGCTCGACTGCCGGAGTTCGAGGCGCTGCGCGACCAGGCGCGCGCGATCAAGGACCACACCCTGGTGCGACTCGACTATTACCTCGAACGCTTCGAGGAGAAGGTGATCGCGACCGGCGGGACCGTGCACTGGTGCCAGACGCCGGCCGAGGCGCGCCGGGTGATCCTGACGCTCTGCCGCGCCGTCGATGCCAAGACGGTGACCAAGAGCAAGTCCATGATCGCCGAGGAGATGGCGCTCAATCCCTTTCTCGAAGCCCATGGAATCGAGCCGGTCGAGACTGATCTCGGCGAATACATTATCCAGCTTGCCGGCGAGCGGCCGAGCCACATCATCGCGCCGGCGGTCCACAAGACCAAGGATCAGGTCGCCGATCTCTTTCACGAAAAGCACGGCCCGCTTGGCCGCACCGCGCGGCTCGACCAGATCGGCGCGCTGGTGCAGGAGGCCCGCGAGGTCCTGCGGCCCCGCTATCTCGCCGCCGACGTCGGGATCACGGGCGCGAACTTTCTGATCGCCGAGACCGGCTCGAGCGTGGTCGTGACCAACGAGGGCAACGCCGATCTGACCCAGATCCTGCCCAGGTCCCACATCGTGATCGCGACCTTGGAGAAGGTGGTGCCGACGCTTGACGATGCGACCACGCTCATGCGGGTGCTCGCGCGCTCGGCCACTGGCCAGGAGTTCTCCACTTACACCACCCTTGCGACCGGCCCGCGCCGACCGGAGGACGCGGATGGGCCGGAAGCCTACCATGTGGTGTTGCTGGATAACGGCCGCTCGCGAATGCTCGGCTCCGCCTTCCAGGATGTGCTCCGCTGCATCAAATGCGGGGCCTGCATGAATCACTGTCCGGTATACGGCTCGGTGGGCGGCCATGCTTATGGCTGGGTCTATCCCGGACCGCTTGGTGCGGTGCTGACGCCGAACCTGATTGGCCTTGAAGAGGCCCGCCACCTGCCTAACGCCTCGAGCTTCTGCGGGCGATGCGAGGAGGTCTGCCCGATGCGCATCCCGCTGCCGAAGATGATGCGCGCCTTGCGGGAGACCGAGTTCGAACGGCGGCTGGGCCCGGTCGGCCCCCGGGTCGGAATCAGCGCCTGGGCCTGGCTCGCCCGGCGCCCGGTGCTCTACCGGTGGGCCACCGGCCTTGCGATCCGCCTGTTGGGCGCCCTCGGCCGGGGCCGGGGCCGCTTCCGGCGGCTTCCTCTCGCCGGGGGGTGGACCGGCTCTCGCGACATGCCGGCGCCCGAAGGCGCGACCTTCCTCGCCCTCTGGCGCAAGGAGCGGCGCGGATGAGCGAGGAGGGCGCGCGCAGCGCTATTTTCGCGTCGATCCGGCGCTCGCTTGGCCGCGATGCGCTCGATGAGGCGGCGCGCGGCGCGCTCGATGCCCGCCTCGCGGCGCCGCGTCCCAACCTCGTGCCGGCACGGACCGATCTGGTACAGGCGGAGAAGGTCGCGCTCTTCGTCGCGATGGCCGAGCGGGTGATGGCCACCGTCGCCCGTGTTGACAGCGCCGCCGCGGTGCCGGGAGCGGTCGCCGACTATTTGGCGCGACATAATTTGCCGAGCGCGCTGGTCATGGCGCCGGATCCGGCGCTCGACGCCTATCCATGGGCAGAGCGTCCGATGCTCGCCATCCGTCGGGGCGAGGCGGAGGCTGCGGACCGCGTCGCCGTGACCGGAGCGGTCATGGGCTTCGCCGAGACCGGAACCCTGATGATGGCGTCAGGGCCCAGCCATCCGTCCACGCTCAATTTCCTGCCTGAGACCCATATCGTCGTTTTGCCGGCGGAGCGCATCAAGGGCTCCTACGAGGAGGGCTGGGCGCATCTGCGGACGGCCGGCACGTCGGCCGGCGGCAGCTTCATGCCGCGTACCGTCAACCTCATCACCGGCCCGTCACGGACTGCCGACATCGAGCAGACCATCGAGCTCGGCGCCCACGGCCCGCGCCAGCTGCATATCGTGGTCGTGGAAGGCGGCGCATGATGGCGGGCAAGCGGCGCATTCGGGATGACGAGGCAGCGCTCTGGCAGCATGTCGCACGCGATGTCACGCCGCTTTCGCGGCACGCCGAGGCATCGGAAACGGAGCCGCCCGAAGCCGAGCCACCGGCGAAGCCGGCGCGCAAACCGCGCGCGAAGGCCGGCGCGCCGGCGCCCCACGCGCCGCGGCTGCCCTCGCTTCCCGCGCTTGATCCGGCGGCGCCCGCGGGTCTCGACCGGCGGACGGCGCGGCGCCTCAAGCGCGGTCAGCTTCGCGCAGAGGCGCGGATCGATCTCCACGGCAAGACGCAGGACGAAGCGCACGAGGCGCTCAAGCGCTTCATTCGCGAGTGCCGCATGGCGGGCCGCCGCTGCGTCCTGGTGATTACCGGCAAGGGATCGGTCAGGAGCGGCCGGGGCGGTGTGCTGCGCCAGATGGCGCCGCGCTGGCTCAACGAGCCGGCGCTGCGCCGCCACATCATCGCCATCAGCACCGCGCCGGAGAGCGAGGGCGGCCACGGCGCGCTCTATGTCCTGCTCAAGCGCCGCCCGGTATCGGCCGCCCCCGATCCGGGAGCCGCTTGACCCTCGTCGTGACCTTAAATGGCCAGGAACCGCCGGCGGGCGGTGCCGAGGAGCGCGGGCTCCTTGCCTTCGTCAACACGCTCGCGCGCCGGCTCGCCGTCGAGATCCACACGCTCTGGCTCGTCTTCCGCCACAAGGAGACGCCCTGGCCCGCCAAAGCGGCCCTGATCCTCCTGCTGATCTATCTGGCGAGCCCGATCGACCTTATTCCCGACGTCATTCCCGTACTCGGCATGCTCGACGATCTGGTGGTGATCGCTTTCGCCGTGTGGCTTGCCTACAAGATGACGCCGAGCCATGTCATGGAGGAATGCCGCGCCCGTGCGCGCGAGGCCGAGGCGGGCCGCATGGACTGGATCAAGGAGCTCTGGCGCAGGATCACGGCGCGGTAGGGACGCCCTCAGAGGATGAACTTGCTGAGGTCGGCGTCCTTGGCGAGGTCGCCGACATGGCTCTCGACATAGGCTTCATCGATCGCGATGGTCTCGCCTGAGCGATCGGCCGCATCGAAGCTGATTTCCTCGAGCAGCTTTTCCATCACCGTGTGGAGCCGGCGCGCACCGATGTTCTCGACGGCGCGATTGACCTCGGCAGCGATATCCGAGACGGCATCGATCGCACCGTCGCTGAATTGGAGGGTCACGTTCTCGGTTTCCATCAGCGCGAGATATTGGCGGATTAGGCTGTTCTCGGGCTCGGTGAGGATCTTCCTGAGGTCGTCGCGAGCAAGCGCTTTCAGCTCGACCCGGATCGGCAACCGCCCTTGGAGCTCGGGCAGCAGATCGGCCGGCTTTGCCAGGTGGAATGCGCCGGAGGCGATGAACAGGATGTGGTCGGTGGTGATGGTGCCGTGCTTGGTCGTCACCGTGGTGCCCTCGATCAGCGGCAGGAGGTCGCGTTGCACGCCCTCGCGGCTGACGTCGGCGCCGAGCCGGTCCGAACGGGCACAGATCTTGTCGATCTCATCGATGAACACGATGCCGTCGTTCTCGGCATTTTCGAGGGCGGTGCGCACCACCTGATCCTGATCGAGCAGCCGGTCGCTCTCCTCCGCCATCAGGGCGTCGTAGGACTCGGCCACCGTCATGCGTTTGATCTTTTTCTGTTCGCCGAAGGCCTTGCCGAGGACGTCGCCGAGATTGACCATGCCCATCTGAGCGCCCGGCATGCCGGGGATCTCGAAGGTCGGGAGGGAGGACGCAGCCGATTCGCTGACCTCGACGTCCACATCCTTGTCGGCGAGCGTTCCCTCGCGCAGCATCTTGCGAAACTTGACCCGGGTCTCTTTGCTCGCGTTCTTGCCCACCAGGGCGTCGAGCACGCGCTCCTCAGCGTTCAGCTCGGCCCTGGCGGTGACCTCCTTGCGCATGCGCTCGCGGGTCATGTGGATCGAAATCTCGACCAGGTCGCGCACGATCTGCTCGACATCGCGCCCGACATAGCCGACTTCGGTGAACTTCGTCGCTTCGACCTTGAGGAAAGGCGCCTGGGCGAGCCGTGCGAGCCGGCGTGCGATCTCGGTCTTGCCGACGCCGGTCGGGCCGATCATGAGGATGTTCTTGGGCATGACCTCCTCGCGCAGATCGTCTGGGAGTTGTTGACGCCGCCAGCGGTTGCGGAGCGCGATCGCCACCGAACGCTTGGCGTCGTTCTGGCCGATGATGAAGCGATCCAGTTCGGAGACGATCTCGCGGGGGCTGAACCCGGTCATGCCTCGATCTTCTCCAGCACAAGCTCGGTGTTGGTGTAGATGCATATGCCGGCGGCGATGGCCATCGCCTTGCGGGCCACCGCCTCGGCATCGAGCGCCTCGATCTCGATCAGCGCTCGTGCCGCAGCCAGCGCATAGGGGCCGCCCGAGCCGATGCCGATCAGCCCGTCCGCTGGCTCGAGAACGTCGCCGGTGCCGGTGAGCACGAGCGAAACCTTTCGATCCGCAACCGCCATCATCGCTTCCAGCCGCCGAAGATAGCGGTCGGTGCGCCAATCCTTGGCGAGCTCGACGCAGGCGCGGGTGAGCTGGCCCGGATGTTGTTCGAGCTTGCCTTCGAGCCGCTCGAAAAGGGTGAAGGCATCCGCGGTCGCGCCGGCGAAGCCCGCGACGATGGCGCCATCGCCAAGGCGCCTCACCTTTCGCGCGTTCGCCTTGATGACCGTCTGGCCCAGCGTGACCTGGCCGTCGCCGGCCACGACGACTGCGTTGTCCTTCCGCACGGCGAGGACCGTCGTGCCGCGCCATCCCGGTCCGCCGTGCTCGTCCGGTTCGATCACATCCTCCCGCTTCGCGCGCCGCGCCTCGCACCATGTGGGGATTCAAGGCGCACGGTCAAGGGCTTGGTGAGGCCGAAGGTTGTCGAGATCCGGCCCGCCGCCGAGATCGCCCCGGCGCATCCGTGGGCGTCTCGGGCCACGGCGTCAGTCCGTCACCGGCCCGCTGAGCCGCGCCTCCAGCGCGTCGCAGAGGCTTCGAAAGACGGTGAGGCGCGCAGACCTCTTGCAGTTTCCCGCGACCAGGGTCCAGGGCGCGCCGGGCGTGCTCGTGCCTGCGATCATGTCGTTGACGGCGGCTTCGTAAGCCTCCCATTTCGCACGGTTCCGCCAATCTTCCTCGGTCAGTTTCCAACGCTTGTGGGCGTTGTCGCGGCGCTCAAGGAAGCGCCGCTCCTGCTCGCCCTGGTCGATATGGAGCCAGAATTTCATGAGCAGGATGCCGTGTGCGATCAGTTGCTCCTCGAAATCGCGAATCTCCGCATAGGCACGCCGCCATTCCGGTTCCGTAGCGAATGCCTCGACGCGCTCCACAAGGACTCGGCCGTACCAGCTCCGATCGAAGATCGCGATACGCCCGGTCGCCGGCATCCGGCGCCAGAAGCGCCATAGATAGTGATGGGCACGCTCCTCATCGGTAGGTGCAGCCACCTGATGGACGCGATAGCTGCGGGCGTCCAACGCCGAGGCGACGCGTCGGATGGCGCCGCCCTTACCGCTGGCGTCCCAGCCCTCGAAGACGAGGACGGCCGACAAGCCGCGCCGGAGGTTCTGCGCGGCAAGCCAGTAGAGATCGCCGCGCAAGCGCGTCATCGATTTGGCATAGTCCTTGCGGCCGACCCGCTGTGACTGATCGATGGCGGAAAGCGGTTCCGCCGTCCTCACTGCCACGTCGGCTGCCGCCGGGCTCGTGGCCGAGGCGGGGACGTGAAAGCCGGCTGCCGCGGCCGGCCGGCCGGCCAGGCGTGCGTCGAGTGCCCGGTGAACCATCTCGAGCACCGTGAGCGAGCGGTATCGCCGGTGGCGGCCGTCAACGACCAGCCACGGCGCCTCGGTGCTGCTCGTGCGGGTGATGATATGCTGGGCGGCCTCGACAAAGTGCTGATAGCGGTGCCAGTTGCGCCAATCCCATCGCGTGATCCGCCAGTGATGGCGCGGATGCTTCGCCAAGGATTCGAGGCGCTTTTGTTGTGCTTTTCGATCGAGATGCATCCAGAATTTGAGGATCAGCGCTCCGTCGTCGACCAATGTTCGCTCAAACGCCGCGATCCGCGTCAGGCGTTCGTCCAGCCCGGGCCAGTCGATGCGGCCATAGGCGCGGTCCACCAGGGGAGCGGAATACCACGCGCTCAGAAACAGCCCGAGCCGACCCCTGGGCGGTAAGTCGCGCCAATAGCGCCAGAATTCGGGCCGCTGGCCTTCATCTTCGGTAAGACGGTCATACACATTGGTCACGATCCGACGCGGGTCGAGCCACTCGTTGAACAGGTTGACCATCTCGCCCTTGCCCGCACCGTCGACGCCTGCGAACAGGACGATCGCCGGAAAATCCGCGCTCGCAAGCGCGCGCTGGGCTTCGACGAGCGCGATACGCAGCGCCGGGGCCCGCTCTTCGAACGCGGCCTTCGAAAGCTCGCGCGCCTGCTCCACGGCTTCAAACATCCGTCCGCTCATCGCCAACCCCGTCGCTTCGGCCGGCCGTCACCCGAGGATCGGACATGCCGTTTGATGCGGCGGGCCGGCGGCGCTCGCATGGACGATCACGATGCGAATTATCTGCACGGCGAGGGTCCGGCTGCAACCGGCGACGTCTGCGTCATTCCGACAGGGATCTCGATCCCGATCATCGAGCCTCTCGGTTTGCTTGCCCCTCACGCGGGAACGGCGGTGCGGGGCATTATTGATCCCTCCCGCTCTCGCCTCCGTTGATCGGATCGGGCAAGCGATCCCGGAGCAGGGCCGGCGACAGGATCGGAACGCTGAACACCTCCGCCAGGATGAGCAGGTCCCTGTCGCCGGTGACCAGCGCGTCGGCCTTGGCAGTCAGCGCCAAGGCGAGGAACGGACGGTCGAATGGATCGCGGCAGTCGGGAAGCTCGACAAGCGTGGGCACGGCGACGGTCTCGCACCACGGCAAATAATCGCCCAGCAAATCGTCGCGCTCATCGTCCGCTAAGCCGAACTTCGGATAGGACAGAACCCGGATCAGTTCCAATGCGGTATCGCGGCTGACCAGCGGACGGATGGCGTTCGAATGCCACGCATGGCGCAGCCACGATAAAGACCCTGCATGAAACAGCAGGGCCGAGAGCAAAACGTTGGTATCGATAACAAGGCGCGGCCGGATCATCCGGTCGGCTCGGTCCTATCGCGTGCCCAGGACACCGCATCGGCCACGTCCTCCTCGGTCATTCCCAAACTGGCCAGCTTGGCGCGCACCGCATCGGCGCGATTGAGGCGCACGGGTGTCAGCACGATGCGCCCATTGTCCTCGGTCACGTCGAAATACTCGATGCCCTGGCACGACGCCAACACGGCCTTGGGTAGGGTCAATTGGTTCTTGGATGTCAGTTTGGCAAGCATGGCGTATTTCCGCTAGTAAGGATGTAAGAATACGCTATATCCGTCATACGGCCTTTTCAATGACATTTTCATCCTGGCTGCCGCCACGAGACTTGTGAGCCGGCCGGTGCATGCGTAGGCTGCCGCCGCCCGCGTCGGCGGTGCCCTAGAATACGGAGGATTCCGGTGGTCCACTTGGCCCGCCGCCTGGGGCTCATCAAGCCCTCCCCGACCATGGCGATCACGGCCAAGGCCGCCGAGCTCAAGGCCGCGGGCAGGGACGTGATCGGCCTGGGGGCGGGGGAGCCGGATTTCGACACCCCGGACAGCATCAAGGACGCCGGCATCCAGGCGATCCGCGCGGGCGAGACCAAATATACCCGGGTCGATGGCCTGCCGGCGCTGAAACAGGCGATTGCCCGCAAGTTCAAGCGGGAGAACGCTCTCGACTATGCGCTTGAGCAGATCAGCGTGGGCGGCGGCGCGAAGCACGTGCTCTACAACGCGCTGATGGCGAGCCTCGATCCGGGTGACGAAGTGGTCATTCCGGCGCCCTATTGGGTGTCCTATCCGGACATGGTGCTGCTGGCCGAGGGCAAGCCCGTGATCGTGCCGACCAGCGAGGCGGACGGTTTCAAACTCCGGCCGGAGGCGCTCGCCGCCGCGATCACGCCGCGGACCAGATGGCTGGTCTTCAATTCGCCGAGCAATCCGACCGGGGCCGCCTATGATCGTGACGAGATCGCGGCCCTCGCCGGGGTGCTTCTCGACCATCCCTATGTCGGGGTTCTGGCCGACGACATCTACGAGCATCTCGTCTATGACGATTTCCGGTTCCACTCGATCGCCGCCGTGGAGCCCGGGCTGTATCCGCGCACCGTGACCCTCAATGGGGTCTCCAAGGCCTACGCGATGACCGGTTGGCGCATCGGCTTCGCCGGCGGGCCGCCCGATCTGATCGCCGCGATGGCCAAGATCCAGTCGCAATCGACCTCCAACCCGGTCTCCATCAGCCAGCACGCCGCCATGGAAGCGCTCGACGGCCCGCAGGATTTCATCGCCGAGCGGCGGGCGGTCTTTCAGGAACGGCGCGATCTGGTGGTGCGCCTTCTGAATCAGGCAGACGGCATCAGCTGCCCGACGCCGCAAGGCGCGTTCTACGTTTATCCGAGCTGCGCCGCGCTGATCGGCAGGAAGACCCCCGATGGAGCAACGCTCGAAACCGACGAGGACGTCGCGCGCTATCTGCTCGAGGCCGAAGGGGTGGCCGTCGTGCATGGCGGGGCCTTCGGGCTCGAGCCCTATTTCCGGATCTCCTATGCCACCTCGACCGACGCTCTCACCGAGGCCTGTCGCCGTATCCAACGGGCGACCAGCGTGCTCGCGTGAGCCGGCGACATCGCTGACCGGCTGCTCACGCAGGCTTGATTTGCCGTGATCCGTGGCCGATCCCACCTGTCCGTGAGCCGCCCGCGCCGTGCCCGGTGTCGGGAGGAGATGGCGACAGCGGAGGGCTTCATATGCTGATCAAGATCCCGCGTAGCTGGAATTTGCCGGAATCCGCGGCGACGCCTGAATCGGTGTTCAGGAACCGGCGCACGCTCCTCAAGGGGCTGGCCACCGGGCCGCTGCTTGCGGCGGCGGCGCCGTTTGCCGGCGCGCTGAGCCCGGCGGGAGCGGATGACGAGGACGACCCGTCGGCCCACCTCTATCCGGTCGCACGCAACCAGCACTACACGCTCGACCGCCCGCTCACGCCGGAGACCTTCGCCACCACCTACAACAACTACTACGAATTCGGCTCGTACAAGGAGATATGGCAGAAGGCGCAAGAGCTTCCGGTCCGGCCTTGGACCGTCGAGATCAACGGGCTGGTCGAGAAACCGATGACGATCGATATTGACGATCTGCTCGCCAAAATGCCGCTCGAAGAGCGGCTCTACCGCCACCGCTGCGTCGAGGCATGGTCGATCGCCGTGCCCTATAGCGGCTTCCCCATCAAGGCGTTGCTGGATTTCGCACGGCCGCTCGGCTCGGCGAAATACCTCGTCATGCAAGCGTTCGAGGATGACGAGGTCGCGCCGGGCCAACGTCAATTCTGGTATCCGTGGCCCTATATCGAGGGGTTGACGATCGCGGAGGCCGCCCACGAGCTCGCCTTCATCGCCACCGGCTATTACGGCAAGCCGATCCCGAAGCAAAACGGCGCCCCGCTCCGCCTCGCCGTGCCTTGGAAATACGGCTTCAAGCATGTCAAAGGCATCGTCCGCTTCAGCTTTGCCGAGGAGCGGCCGGTCTCGTTCTGGGAGGAGCTCGCTGGGAATGAATATGGCTTCTGGGCCAACGTGAACCCGGCGGTGCCGCACCCGCGCTGGAGCCAGGAGTCCGAGCGGTTCTACGGGCCCGACGGTCAGGAGCGGCGGGCGACCTTGCTCTACAACGGCTATGCCGAGGAGGTCGCGCCGCTCTACGGCGACAGCAAGAACGAGATGCTCTTCATGTGAGGACCGCCGCGCTGGGGGCGGCCGAGGAGCAGTGGCGGCGCCAGTTCTGGAGTGCGGTGTAGCCCGTGCTTTCTTGTCATGCTATGTATTATTTGCGGCTTCCCGTCCGTGTCGCGCCGGCGTCGTCGGACCGGGCGTTCGGCGCATGGCTGACGCCGGTGCCCGCCCGGCTGGTCCGCCGCCCACGGCGCCCGGCCCGCGACGAACCTGCGCATTCTTCGCTCCTGCGACATGTGAGCGCCGAAGAAAAAGGCCGGGTCCGAAGACCCGGCCAGTCTAACAGGGAGGCTTCACGTCTGGGAGACGTAGGATCCGAAGATCCCCTTCAGGCCTTGCGCCTGAAGCACAGATACCGGCGCATGAGCTCCGGTAAATCCGGTGGCATCACGCCCCCGCCGGACCGAGGCCCGGGCGCAAGCGCCATGCTGCAATGCAGTATTTAGGGTGAGATGGGCGGCGGTGGTAGGGGATTTGTAACAAAGCTGCCATGCATCTGACGCATGGCAGCTTTGTGCCGGCTAGAAACGCCACTTGGCGACTTCGGCGAGCAGGAAGTCGCGGAACACGCCGATGCGTTTCGAGTAACGCAGCTCTTCGGCATAGGTGAAGAACGCATCGAAGGAAGGACCTTGATGGTCCGGCAGGACGCGCCTGATGCGCCGGCTGTCCCGCGCGACATAGTCGGGCAGCGCGGCGATCCCGAGGCCGCTCTCGACCGCCTGGCGCATGCAGTAGATATTGTTCGCCTCCAGCACGATTCGGCCCTCGGCTTGCGGATTTCCCGAGATCCCGATCAGCCAATTGGGGTTCGCGATCGAGGTCAGGGGTCCCTGGCCATAGACGATCAGGCGCTGGCGTGCGAGGTCGTCGACCGTCTCGATCGGTCCGAATCGGGCCAAATAGTCTGGGGCGGCATAGATATGCGAATGGACGGTCATCAGGTGTCGCCTGATCAGATCGAGCTGTGTCGGCTCGCCCATACGAATCGCCACGTCTGCCTCGCGCATGGCGAGATCGAGCGGACCGTCCGAGGTCAGCAATGTGAGGTTGATGTCCGGATAAAGGGTGTGGAAGGCGCGGATCCGAGGCGTCAGCCAGACCGAGGCGAAGGCGATCGTCGTGGTGATGGCCAGCGGGCCGGTGGGTCGATCGCGCGAATCGGCGATCTGAGCTTCGGTCATCGCCAGCTTGGCCGAGACTTCGCGGGCCGCGCGATAAAGCGCCTCGCCCTGCTCGGTCAACAGAAGTCCGCGTGAGTGGCGGTGAAACAGGACCACCCCGAGGCTCTCTTCGAGCGCCGCGATCTGACGGCTTACCGCCGACTGGCTGAGGTTGAGCACCTCACCCGCCTGGGTGAAGCTGCCGTTCTCGGCAACCGTTTGAAGGATTCGCAGCCGGTTCCAGTCCATGGTGACGCGTGCCGTCGGCTCGAACGCTATTCGGCGGCGGCGGCCTCGGGCATCTCGGTTTCGGCGAGAAATTTCTCGGCTTCGAGGGCGCCCATGCAGCCCGTGCCCGCGGCGGTCACGGCTTGGCGGAACACTTTGTCCTGGACGTCGCCGGCGGCGAACACGCCCGGCACGCTGGTCCTGGTGCTGTCCGGCATCGTCATGATGTAGCCCTCGTCGTCCATCTCGAGTTGCCCGACGAAGATCTCGGTGTTCGGGCGGTGACCGATCGCGATGAACACGCCCGACAGCGCGATTCGTTGGACCGCGCCGGTCTTGACGTGGCAAAGCCGCACGCCGGTCACGGCAGGCGGCGCGTCGGCGCCTTCGACCTCGGCCAGCACATGGTTCCACATGATCTCGATCTTGTCGTTTCGGAACAGACGATCCTGCAGGATCTTCTCGGCACGGAGCGCGTCGCGGCGGTGGGCGAGTGTGACCTTGCTCGCGTGATTAGTCAGATAGAGCGCCTCTTCGACGGCGGTATTGCCGCCGCCGATCACGGCGACCTCCTTGCCGCGAAAGAAGAAGCCGTCGCAGGTCGCGCAGGCCGAGACGCCGAAGCCCATGAACCGCTCTTCGCTCGGCAAACCCAGCCATTTGGCCTGCGCCCCGGTGCACACGATCACGGTATCGCCGACATAGACATCGCCGGAATCGCCGGTGCAGACGAAGGGGCGCTTGGCGAAGTCGACGGCAACCACGGCGTCGTGGATCAGCCGCGTCCCGACCGCCTCGGCCTGGCCGGCCATCTGCTCCATCAGCCACGGTCCTTGGACGACCTCGGCGAAGCCCGGATAATTCTCGACATCGGTGGTGATGGTGAGCTGACCGCCCGGCTCGATGCCCTGCACCATGATCGGCTCGAGATTGGCGCGGGCTGCATAGATCGCCGCGGAATAGCCGGCGGGGCCGGACCCGATGATCACGGCCTTGCTGTGATGTATCGTCGCCATGTGCGTTCTCTCGTCAGGGCCGGGCGTGCCTGCCCATAACATAGGGGCGCCTGCTTCGCTCCTTCAAGGGGCAGCCCAGGCCCGGAACCTCTGCCGTACGATCGCGGCTGCCGCCGCCGTCTCGTCGAGCGGCGGGCGGGGCGCCCAATGGTCGATGCGGCCCGTGAACGGGGCGACCAGCCGATCCTCTGTGAGCCCGCGAAAGAAGCGATCGATCCGCTTCGAACTCCGCCCCGGCATCGATGCGACATAGACCGGCTTGCCGGCGGCGCAGGCCTCCGAGGTCATGCTGACCGAGTCGCCGGTGACGATGATCGCGTCGGCCGAGGCCAGATAGCCGAAATAGGGGTTCTCGCCCGCCCCGCGCCATATCTGCGCCGGAACGTCGGCGAGCGCCCGGACCAGTGCCTCCATGCTCGCGGGCGCGGTGCGCCGCGAGGCGGTCACCGCGAGGCTGGCGCCGGCCTCTGCCGCCATGGCCGCGAGTTTTCGGCCCAGCGCCGCGGCGTCGGGCGGCTCGAAACGATGTCGGCGGCTCGTCCCCCCGATCAGAACGGCGACCAGGGGCCGCCGTAGGCCGTCCAGGCGCGGCGCGAAATGCCGCCGCGCCTCGGCGAGCCGCGCCGGCGTGACCCGATGCAGTGCGGTCCGGGTCGCGACCACGTTGGGACCGCGGAGCCCGTCATGGCGCGGGGCGACGACCAGGTCGAAACGTGACGGAGCGATCCGCGGGTCTTGTATGAATACCGTGAAGCAGCGGGCGGCTCGCCTGAGCCGGAGCGCGAGCCCGACCGCCTTGCGTCCACCCGCAATCAGCAGAACGGGCCATGGCGGCTCCAGCGGATCGCTCCCTTTCGCTAGAGCGTCGAGCGGCGGCGCGAACCATGAGGCGGGAACATTCCGCCACGGCAGGGCCGGCGTGACCCGCTTAACCACCGGCGCCTCACCCATGGCTTCGGCGATGCCGCGGCACTGGTTCTCGGTGCCGGCGATACCCTCGGTCAGAACCCAGCAGAGCGGCGTGCCGTCTTTCACGTGCCGCGCGCGAAGCTCTCGGGCCGCGTCATCACCGGCACTGCGAGGGCCGCGATGACCAGGCCGAGCGCCGTGAACTCGGTCCAGCCCAACGGCTCGTCCAGGATCATCGCTCCGCTGAACAGACCGACCATGGGAATGCCCAGGGTGCCGATCGTCGCCAGCCCGGTCGGAAACAACCGCACGATTTCATAGTAGATGTAGTAGCAGATCACGAACGGCACGAGGATGTTGTAGATCACCGAAACGAGCGGCCACAGTGAGGGAAATCTCACCGCGTCGGCATCCACCACGGCTGCCGCGAGAAAGATCGGTGCGCCGCAGATGAGGCATTGCCAGCCGACGAGCACCCACATGGAAACCTGCCAGGCGACCCGTTTGAGAGCGATCGTGCCGCAGGCCCAGCCGATGGCGCCCGTGAGCACCAGAAGCGGCCCGAGGGGCGCGGCGCCGAGCGCCTGGACATCGCTGGCGATCAACACCCCGAGGCCCGCCATCCCCAGTGTCAGCGCGCTCAGGCGCCGCCACCCTGGGCGCTCGCCGAGCACGACATAGCCGATCGGCACGGTCCAGACCGGCATCGTATAGGCGATGATCGCCGCGCGGCCGGAGGTCGTGTAGACGAGCCCGAACCCGGTCGCGAGGTGCCAGACGGTGATGTTGAAAAAGCCCGATATCAGGAGCGGGCGCCATTGATGGCGCGGTACCCGAAGCGATCGGCCGAGGGCGCGGTGGAGGACGAGGATGATCAGCCCCGCGCAGAAGAGACAAAGCCCGCGGAAGGTGAGTACCGGCAGCTCGGTAAGCGCGAGCTTGAGCATCGGCCAGTTGACGCCCCACATCAGCGTCAGCGCGGCCAGGAGCACGAAGCCGCGGCGCGGCAGGGGTTCGGGCGCGCCGCTTGCCGCGTCGGGCCCAGCGCGCGAAGGACGAGGCTTCATTGCGCCGCGACGGGGCCCGGCAAATGATGGTTCATGCGCCGCAAGACGTCAGTCAGACCGCAGGAGTGGACCGGGCAGGGAGCCCTGGCGTGGCCGACATATTGCCCGGTTGCGCTCATCGCGGCCGCCCCCACCGACGCCACACCGCTCAGGAGGAACGTGACGGAGACACGCTCGGATCCTGCCGTCCACCATCATCACGTTCCGGGCGCTCGGCCTCAAGGGGGCGGCAGAGTGCTCTATAGGACCGTAACGGCGCGGCGTTCGCAACGGCGGTCGTTCGTGCTATCCCGGGTTCATGGTGCGGATCAGGCCGGCGCGCCTATCGGACGCCTCCGCGATCGCCGACATCGAGGTCGAGACGTGGCGTGACACCTATGCCGGCCTGATTCCCGATCGGACGCTTCTTCGCCTGTCGCGCACCCGCCAGATCGAGGGCTGGCGCCGGATCCTGCGCGACACGCGGGCGGACAATATCACCCGCGTGGCCGAGGCACCCGACGCCCGTGTTGTCGGTTTTGCCAATGCCGGCCGCGCGCGCCCGACGAACCTGCCCCATGACGGGGAGGTCTACACGCTCTACGTCCTGCCGGATCACCAGGGTGCGGGCAACGGTCGGGGTCTGCTCGGCGCGCTGTTTTCGGCACTGTCGGCCGCACGCTGTCGGAGCGCGTTGGTCTGGGTCTTGGCGGAGAACCCGGCGCGCTTCTTCTACGAGGCCATGGGCGGCACTCTGATCGCGACGCGCGAGGAGCCGTTCCACGACGTCGTCCTCAGCGAGTGCGCGTATGGCTGGCCTGACCTCGGCCGCCGCGTCGAAACGGGCGCGCGAGGCTCCAAGAGCCGCGACTAGCCCGACTTCCGCAACTCGGGGGTCATGAAGGTTTTAACCCATTGATTTTCCGCGATCGGACCCCCAAAGGTCGGCACTACAGGGCGCCGAAGGGAGAGACGTTCCGTGCGCCGTCAGGCGGAGATCCGCGGCGCGGGTTGTTTCGGCAGGGTCAAGCCAAGCTGGTGCAGCAGTAATTCGTGCTCCTTGTTCGGCCGGGTGTGGCGCGGCAGGACGAGGTGCCGGCCGTCGATGGTCGGCAGGTGGACGTCCACCATCTGGATGGTGGCGAACGTCTTGAGGATGGCGCGTGGGGTGAGGCCAGCGGCGTGTGGCCGGGCGAGGTTCTTCAGGGTGACGAGCAGGCAGTAGGCGATGAATGAGACGAAGATGTGCGCCTCGATCCGCTCTTCGCGCTGATGGAAGATGGGCCGGATCGCGAGGTCGTGCTTGAGTTCCTTGAACGCCTGCTCGATCTCGATGAGCTGCATGTACAGGCGCCAGAGCGTGGCGGGATCTTCGGCGACCATGTTGGATCGCAACAGATAGCGGCCCTCGCGGCGGCGTACGCGGCGCAGCCGGTCGCGCCGCAGGCGGAATGAGAAGCCGTCCGCAGCGAGCTCCTTGTCGGTCTCGGGCACACCGATGTCGACCAGGCTCCAGGCCCGGCCCGCTTCCTTCTTGGCGGCACCGAGCTTGAGCATCAGCTGATCCCGGCTGTTGGACTGGCGTTGCAGCTCGCCCAGCCGGCGCCACAGTTTCTTCAGCCGGCGCCGGCGCATGCCGCGTTCCTTGAGGAGCCGCCCCTCGCTGCGCACCAGGACGTAAAGCTCTCCGTCTTCGGCCAACAGCTTGACGTCTACGGACTGGCGCACCTCCTGCCAGGGCAGGTCCAGGAACGCCTTCTCAAGCCGCGTCAGCCGGCCCTTGGGCGTGCCCACCAGATAGCGCACCGGCGCATCGCCCTCGCGCATCAAGGCCAGCGTCTCCTCGGTGGGAATGCCGCGGTCCATGATCCAGATCCGGTCGGAGCGACCGTATTGCCGTTCGATCTTCTCCAGGAACTCCGCCAGCGTGGTCTGGTCGGCGGTGTTCCCCGGCATCACCTCGTAGGCCAGCGGAAAGCCCTCGGGCGTCACGATCAGCGCGATCACCACCTGCACGCAGTCCGGGCGCCTGTCCCGGCTGTAGCCGAACCGGCGCTTGTCCTCGAACGGCGGGTCGCTCTCGAAGTAGGTCGAGGTCAGGTCGTACAGCAGCACATCGAAGCGCACGTCGAACAGCGTCGCCCAACGGGCGCGAAGGAACGAGAAGAACTCCTGCTTATGGAGCAGCAGCTTGTCGAGGCAGCGATACAGCGTGTCGTCGGCGATCGCCCGATCGCAGCCCAGAAGATCGCGCAACGCGCTGTGCTCGTACCAGTGACGGTGGAGACGCCACTCGCTCCCCGGGTCGATCAGTCGGTAGCAGACCTGGATCTTCAGGATGTCCAGCCACCTCGTGCCTTGACGGCTCGGGGTCAGGCGCGGGCCCCAGAAGCGGTCCAGATCAAGCCGATCCCACAGGACCAGGGCCAGCCAGCACGCCCCCCATTGGCGCGGGTCGTGCAGGGCCACGTCCGCGACGTTGATCTTGACCACCTCGCAGTCCAGCGCCGGCGCCTCCCGATCCTCGGGAAACAGCGCCATCTGCCGAGACCCCGACTTGCCCTCCACAACCTCGATCGAGCGGCACCACGCCGCGCGCTGGCTGTCGTTGATCTCGCCGAGATGGAGAACGTGGCGCTGAACAACGCGGCCGCCGCGGACCCGGACGTTCTCCACCACGCTCCAGTAGCGGTGCTCCTTGCCGTCCTTAAAGCGTCTCTTGCAGCGCACGAACATGAGGGTAGCGTCCGGCGCTTCGCCAGCACAATCAAGGGGGTAGGTCGGCACTACACGCGGTTCCGGAGAGCCAAAGACCGGAAATCCGCCACTTTCCGGGCCGAAAAACCGTCAAATTAGCCGAATGCCGTGCCGAGTTGCGGAAGTAGGGCTAGGTCAGAACGGGATCCTGACGACTCGATCGCGCCGCGCCCGTGCCGATCACGGCGACGTCGGCCTGCACCGTCTCCTCCGGAGCCCCGGTCTCCGGCACCGGCGCCGCGATTCGGACGCTTTGTCGCTCAGAAGGGATTTCGGACAAACGTTTGTTTTGTACCGCTGGTTTGATTAGGATTGCGGGACGTGGCTGGCGGCGGGGATGACGCTCCCATGGGCGCGATCGAATTTGGAACGGTTATTTCGGCGGTTGGCGAGCCCGGCGCATCGGACGAGACCCAATATGCCGAAGCCCTGGCCGACGCGGACCATGTCGCCAAGCTCGGCTATGACGCGCTGTGGGTGATCGAGCATCATTTCTCGGACTATTTCCCGACTCCCAGCCCGACGGTCATGCTCTCCCATCTCGCCGGACGGCTCCCCGATATGGACCTTGGGACCTGCGTCGTCGTCCTCCCCTGGTACAGCCCGCTGCGCCTCGCCGAGGAGATCTCGATGTTGAGCCAGCTCAGCCGAGGCACGCTCCATATCGGCTTTGGGCGCGGCCTCGCCCGGCTTGAATATGACGCCTATGGAATCGACATGGGCGAGAGCCGCGCACGCTTCCGAGAGTGCCACGAGGTCATCGGCAAGGCGCTGGGGGGCGCGCCCTTCACCCATACGGGTCGATTCTTCGCCATCGATCGGCCGATCGAGCTCCGGCCCAAACCCGTGCTCGAGCGGGTCAAGCTGTACGGCGCGACCAGCAGCCCCGAAACCGCGCTCATCATGGCCGAGATCGGCTTGCCCATGATCCGGGTCTCGAACTTTCCGCTGCCCTATCACATCACGGACTTCGAGAGCTGGGATAACGAAACGCGTAAGCACGGCCGCTCCACCGATGTCGCCCGGCCGATCCTGATCCACGCGGTTCTCGCGGATACCGACGCCGAGGCGCTCGCGCTCGCGAGGACCCATCTGTCGCGCTATTTCGAGAAAGTGGTCGAGCACTATGAGGCCGACGCCGATCCGTGGAAGGAGTTCGAGGACTACAAGGCGTTCAGCAAATTCATGGCCACCGCCAAGAAGCTGACCGACCCGGAGAACATGGGGCCCTGGCTCGAGCTCCAGCTCATCGGCAGCGCGGAGACCGTGCGCCGACAACTCCAGGCCTATGTCGATCTCGGTTTCGACCACTTCATCCTGCAGAACGCCACCTACGGCATGCCGCGCGCCTATCGGCACGAGATGTGGGAGCGGTTCGCTCGTGACGTCGCCCCCTGGTTCGCCGACGCCGAAGATTGCCTGGAGGCAAGCCGCCGTCATGGAGGGAGCCGGCGCGCTCATCGAGCCTGATGGCGTTGCGCCATGCGCCGCGGGCTTCCGCGGCCGTCAGACGGGCCAAGCCTCCTGCAGAACGCCGCCCGCTCGAAGCGTGCCGATATGGCGTGCGAGCCCGGTCTTGTCGTCGGTTTCGACCAGGACGGCGCACAGGGTGGGGTCGTCGAGTGCGGGGCTCGGGCGAGCGCCGGGGCGCTTTTTCACGAAGCGGGCGAGCGGCGCGTCGACGGCAAGCCCGATGATGGATTCATAGCTGCCGCACATGCCGACGTCCGAAATGTAGGCCGTGCCCCCCGGCAGGACGCGCTGGTCGGCCGTCGGCACATGGGTATGGGTCCCGACCACGAGCGAGACCCTGCCGTCCGCGTGGTAGCCGAGCGCCTGTTTCTCGCTCGTCGCTTCGCCGTGGACGTCCAGGACGATCGCGTTCACGGAGCGGCCGAGACGATATTCCTGGAGCGTGTCCTCGACGCAGGCAAAGGGATCGCCGATCGGGTCCATGAAAAGCTGGGTGAGCACTTGGAAGACGAAGACCGATCGGCCGTCCCGAGTCTGCACCAGAGCGCCGGCGCTTCCCGGCGTCTCTTTCGGGTAGTTGCGGGCGCGAACGAGCTTTCGGTCGGTCTCGATATAGCGCTCGGTCCCGCGCTGATCCCAGGCGTGATTCCCGAGTGTGATCACGTCTGCGCCTACTTGGTAGAGGGATTGGCAGATATCGGCCGTGATGCCGAAGCCACCGGCCGCGTTCTCGCCGTTCACGATAACGATGTCGAGCGCCAACGCGTCGCGCAAGCCGGGCAGACGCTCCGCAAGAATATCCCGACCGGCGCGGCCGAAGACGTCGCCGCAGAAGAGAATGCGCATCGAGCCGGCTGTCTCTCGCTGCTAGATGGCTTCCGGGGAGATCGGCATCGCGCCGCGCTCGGTCACGATCCAATCCAGTGGCTCGTCATGCTCGGCGCGGGGCAGGCCATGCACGAGCTGCTCGGTATAGGCCATGCCGACGGCCACCACGGGCTGCAACTGCCGCAACGCGCGCAGCGAGCGGTCGTAATAGCCGCCGCCATAGCCCAGACGGTAGCCGTCCCGGTCATAGGCGATGAGCGGCACCAGGAGGTGGGTCGGCCGAACCGGCGGCGCGCTCTCGTGCGGCTCCGGGATGCGGAAGGGGCCCGTCGACAAGGCGGTGCCGGGCGTCCAGGCGCGAAATTCGAGCGGCCGGCCTTTGCCCACCACGGTCGGCAGGCAACAGAGGAGGCCCGCGCCGGCAAGCCTCGCCAACAGCGGCATCACATCGATCTCGTCTCTGATCGAGCAATAGCCGGAAACAACCGCGCCGGGAGGCGTGGGAACGGCAGCTAGGTAGTGATTGGCGGCCCGGACATCGGCGCCGGGCCCGGCGACCCGCCGCGCGGAGTGCCGCCGCGCCAGCGCATATTCGCGCAGCGCGCGCTTGTGGTCCGTGATAGCGGCGCTCTGAGACACGGTCCGTCCCCGATGCAAATAGACGGCCCCGCCTGGACCGTCGCACCCAGAGCTTCCTCTAGGCCGAAGTGACCAAGTGGGCGCCGTGATACCGAGACCGCAGCCCCAGCAGGAACAGCTCCCGTGAAGCGCATATTGACCGCGGGAAACAGTCGGTGCGACTAATCCGGCAGTAACCGTCCGTGGCGGACTTTAGTCGTTCTCCAAGCGCCCGGCAATGCTCTCGATCCGATCGGCGAGCGCCTCGACGATCGGGGCAAATTTGGTCTCGAGGGCGGCCTCGGTGTCCGAGCGGACCTTCCTTTCTACGGTTTTTGCCCGCGATTGCAGGCGGTCGACTTCGTCGTAGGCATCCGCCAACTCGTCGGCGACGATGAGGCTGGTCATGACCAGGAGACGCGTCTCGCCGACTTTGCCCACGGATTTGGCGAGCTCGCTCGCGCGCCGGTCGATATACGCCGCGAGCTTGGCGACGTGCTCCTCCTGACCGTCGTCGCAAGTGACCGGGTAGCTCCGTCCGCTGATGGTGACCGCTACCTCGCCCATCGCCTAGACCTCCAAGATCGCGCGCAACTTGCCGATCGCATCGTCGAGGCGCCCGGCGACCGCTTCATTGACCACCCGCATGGCGGCATAGTTCTCTCGAGCGTCCTTCAGCGCCTCATTGAGGCGCGCCTGCTCCGACTTGAGGGTCTCGAGATCGGCGCGCAAGGAGTCCCGTTCGCGTTCGACGGCGGCCAAGGCGCTTCCCGTCGCATGTCGATGATCGTCATGCGCGGATGGCCACCCATTTGCGAGCGCCTCGGCCAGCCGATCGACGGCTCGCTCCAGCCGGGCGCTCGCCTTCTGCAACTTGGACATGATGAAGGCGCTTTAGGTTTCGTTTTAGGGCGCGCGGCTCGTCTCCCTGCCCGATCTGAGACACTAAAACGAGGTCATGTCGAGCGTCAACCGAACGCAATGGGCGGCGAGCGAGCTGTGGACGGCCCGCGCCGGCGCGAGGAGCGACGACGCGCGGTTGACGCCCCACCTGACGGTCGGCATGGTGCGCGCTCTGCACGGCGCGATGGCGCAGGACAGGGCGGGGGCACATGCCTTCCACATCGGATGAGGGGCGCAGTCCGGGTGTCGATCATGCGGACTTGGCGAACGCCATCCGTGCGCTTTCGATGGACGCGGTGGAGCAGGCGAAATCCGGGCATCCGGGCCTGCCGCTCGGGTTCGCCGACGTCGCCACCGTTCTGTTCGGCCGGTTCCTGAAGTTCGATCCCTCGCAGCCGCACTGGCCCGACCGCGATCGTTTCGCGCTGTCTGCGGGTCACGGCTCGATGCTGCTCTACGCGCTGCTCTATCTCACCGGCTATCCGGATATCGACATCGAGGAGATTCGAAACTTTCGGCAGCTGGGCAGCCGGACCGCCGGACATCCGGAGCGCGGGCTCGCCGCCGGAATCGAGACGACCACCGGTCCACTGGGCCAAGGCCTCGCGAATGCGGTCGGCATGGCGCTGGCGGAGCGAAGCATGGCGGCGCGTTTCGGCGGCGATCTGGTGGACCACTACACCTATGCCGTCGTCGGCGACGGCTGCCTGATGGAGGGCGTGAGCCAGGAGGCGATCTCGCTCGCCGGCCATCTGAGACTGGGCCAGTTGATCGTTCTTTACGACAGCAACGACATCTCGATCGATGGCCCGACGAGCCTCGCCTGCTCCGATGATGCGATCGGGCGTTTCGAGGCCGTGGGCTGGCACGCGCAACGGGTCGACGGCCACGATCCGGAGGCTGTCGCGGCGGCGATTACCGCTGCCCGCGCCGCGCCGGCTCCCTCCCTGATCGAGTGCCGTACGGTGATCGGTTATGGGGCGCCGACGAAGGCGGGGACCGCGGCGAGCCACGGCGCACCGCTGGGTGCCGACGAGGTCGCACGGACGCGCGACGGATTGGGTTGGCATCATGCCCCGTTCGCGGTACCGCCCGAGATCCTCGCCGCATGGCGCGCCGTCGGTGCTCGGGGCAACGCGGCACGGATTGCCTGGGAGGAGCGACGCAATGCGCTCGATGACGGCGCCCGGGCCGCGTTCGACCACGCCGTCGCCGGGGACCTGCCGCATGATCTCGGAGTCTTGCTGGCTGGGCTGAAGGAGAGCTTGCTCGCGGAGCAACCGGCCATCGCCACACGGGTTGCCAGCGAGCGGGTCATTGGCGCCATCGCCGGCGCCCTGCCCGCGCTTATCGGCGGCTCGGCGGATCTGTCGGGTTCCAACGGCACGAAATCCGACGAGCTGGCGACGATCACGCCCGGTGACTATGGCGGCCGCTATCTCCACTACGGCGTGCGCGAGCATGCCATGGGCGGGATCATGAGCGGCATGGCGCTCCATGGCGGCGTCATTCCCTATGGCGGCAGCTTCCTCACATTCACCGACTATTGCCGCCCCGCCCTGCGGCTCTCGGCGCTGATGGGACTCCGCGTCATCTATGTGATGACCCACGATTCGATCGGCCTCGGCGAGGACGGTCCGACACATCAACCATACGAGCATCTCGCTAGCCTCCGGGCGATACCCAATCTTCTTCTGTTCCGGCCGGCCGATGCCGTCGAGACGGCGGAGTGTTGGGAGCTGGCGTTGGCAAACGCCGAACGGCCGTCCGTGCTGGCGCTGACTCGGCAGGCGGTGCCGTGCCTGCGCGAAGACGGGCTCGCCGGCAATGCATGCGCCCGGGGCGGTTATGTTCTGCGCGAGGCGACGGCCGGGAAGCCGCGGGTCGTCCTGCTCGCGACCGGATCGGAATGCGCGATCGCAGAAGAGGCCCGCCGGACGCTCGAGGCGGACGACGTGCCGACCCGGCTCGTTTCCCTGCCCTGCTGGGAGCTCTTCGATCAACAGGACGCGTCCTATCGCGCCGGCGTGCTCGGCGATCCCGCGATCGTGCGGGTCGCAGTCGAGGCGGCGAGCCCGCTAGGCTGGGACCGTTATGTCGGGCCCGCCGGCGCCGTCGTCGGGATGCGCGGTTTCGGCGCTTCGGCTCCGGCGAAGGACCTCTATGCCCATTTCGGAATTACCCCGGAAGCGGTCGTCGCTGCGGTGCGGGAGCGGTTGTAGCGAAGCGCGAACGGCACGGGCGGCGCGCGGTTGACTGCGGGCCGACGAAACGATAGCAAAGCGGCGTTTCCGAGAGCGGAGGGGGCATGACGGTTCGCGTAGCGATCAACGGTTTTGGGCGGATCGGCCGCAACGTCTTGCGCGCGATCCATGAGGCCGGCCGCGCCGATCTCCGCGTCGTCGCGCTGAACGACCTCGGCGCGGTGGACACCAATGCACACCTGCTGCGCTACGATTCGGTTCATGGGCGGTTCCCTGGAACCGTGGCGGCGGCAGGCGATTCGATCGATATCGGCTCGGGCCCGATCCGGGTGCTCAGCGAGCGCGATCCGGCGAAGCTCCCCTGGTCCGAGCTTGCCATCGACGTCGCGCTCGAGTGCACCGGGCTATTCACGGTGCGTGAGAAGGCTGCCGCCCATCTCGAAGCCGGCGCCCGAAAGGTCCTGATCTCGGCGCCGGGAACCGGCGTCGACCTCACCGTCGTCTACGGCGTGAACCACGAAAAGCTGACCCCGGAGCACAGGATCGTCTCGAACGCGTCGTGCACCACGAACTGCCTGGCCCCGGTTGCGGCGGTGCTTCATGACGCGATCGGGATCCAGCGTGGGTTCATGACCACGGTTCACGCCTACACGCTCGACCAGCCGGTTCTCGACACGCTGCACAAGGATCTCCGGCGGGCGCGGGGCGCGGCCAGCTCGATGATCCCGACATCGACCGGTGCCGCGCGCGCCGTCGGCTTGGTTCTGCCCGAGCTCGAAGGCAAGCTCGACGGCACGGCGGTCCGGGTGCCGACCGCCAATGTCTCGATGATCGACCTCAGCTTCGTCGCCGGCCGCGCCACCTCGGCAGAGGAAATAAACGAGGCCGTCAAACGCGCGTCTGACGGCCCTCTCGCCGGCGTGCTGGGCTATTGCGAGGAGCCGCTAGTGTCGATCGATTTCAACCACCGCCCAGAAAGCTCGACCTTCGACGCCGGCCAGACCGCCGTGATCGAGGGCACGCTCTGCCGTGTACTCTCCTGGTACGACAACGAGTGGGGCTTTTCCAACCGAATGGGCGACGTCGCCGCATATATCGGCGGGCTGTGACGGAGCTGGCCGGGCCGCCGGCGCCATGACCGCGTTCAGGTCGCTCGACGATATCGAGGTCGCGGGCAAGCGCGTCCTCGTGCGGGTCGACCTCAACGTGCCGATGCGCGACGGTGCAATCGGCGATGCCACCCGGATCGATCGGGTGGCACCGACCCTGGAGGAGCTGGCCGCGAAAGGCGCACGGGTCATCGCCATGTCGCATTTCGGCAGGCCAAAGGGCAAGGCGGTCGCCGCCATGTCTCTGGCTCCGCTCGGTGAGCCGCTGTCTCGGTCGCTCGGCGGCCGCCCGGTCCGCTTCGTCGCCGATTGCGTCGGCGAGGCGTCAGCGCGCGCTCTGGACATGCTGGCGCCCGGCGAAGTCGCACTCCTGGAGAACCTGCGCTTCCATCCGGGTGAAGAGGCGAACGATCCGGCCTTTGCCGACGCCCTCGCGGCGCTCGCCGATCTCTACGTCAACGATGCGTTCTCCGCCGCGCATCGGGCCCATGCTTCGACGACCGCCGTGGCGGAGCGCCTGCCGAGCGCGGTGGGGCGCCTCATGCAGGCCGAGCTCGAGGCCCTCGGTAAGGCCCTTCAAGACCCCGAGCGGCCTCTTGTCGCGGTCGTGGGCGGCGCAAAGGTCTCGACCAAGCTCATGCTTCTCACCAATCTGATCGAACGGGTCGACAGCCTCGTGATCGGAGGCGGGATGGCTAACACCTTCCTCCATGCCCAGGGACTCGCGGTCGGCAAGTCGCTCTGCGAGCCGGATCTTGCGCAGACCGCGTGCGGAATCATGCGCGACGCCGCACTCACGGGGTGCGCGATCTTCTTGCCCCCGGACGTGGTCGTGGCGCGGCAGTTTACGAAGAACGCGGAGAATGAGGCCGTGCCGGCGTCTGCGGTGCCCGAGGAGGGGATGATTCTCGACCTCGGGCCGAGAACCGTGACCCAAATCGAGGAGACCCTCGCCCGCGCGCGCACCTTGGTGTGGAACGGCCCGCTCGGCGCCTTCGAGATCCCACCGTTCGATGGCGCGACGGTGGCCTTCGCGCGCGCGGCGGCGCGTCTGACCGGGGCGAAGACGTTGAACTCCATCGCGGGCGGCGGCGATACCATCGCCGCACTTCGTCACGCCGGGGTCCTCGAATGCTTCAGCTATGTCTCGACGGCCGGCGGTGCCTTCCTGCAGTGGCTCGAGGGCAGGACGCTGCCCGGCATCGCGGCGTTGGCGGTGAAAGGCACAGCATGAGCAGGCCACGCCAGCGGCGGCGCCCGGTGATCATCGTGCATGATCGATGCCATGCCGAGGGTGCCTTGCGCGCGGCGAAGGAGGCCGACATTCCGGTCACGCTGTGGTCAGCGCCGGGAGCCAGCGACTATGCGGGGCTCGGCTTTCTCGGCGCCGTTTTCGACCAGGCGGCGGCGGCGGTCCCCGGCGCCTGCCACGATGTGGTCGTCGATTGCGCCGCGAGCGGGGCCCTCGCCCACGAGGCAATCCGGCGCGGCTATACCAGGGTGGCCTTTTCCGGCCGTGGTCGGATGCGCAAGACGCTCGAAGCCGTCGCAGCCGCTGAGGGCGGGCGGTTGATCACCACCCGCCCGGGTCGCCAGGCTCTCGATCTCGGCTATTCCGATACGCCCGAGCGGGACTGCGCCGCCTATTTGGCGGCGCGGGCCAAGCGCGGCTCCTAACCGCTGGAAAACCGGCTGCGTCTCGGTCAGGATGGCCGTCATGAAGATCACACGGCGTGTCAGGACGATCCTGTCCTGGTATGAGAGCGACAATCCGGGCACCAAGGCCAATCTCGCCCGTATTCTAATGCACGGGCGCCTGGGCGGCACCGGGCGCCTGGTCATCCTGCCGGTAGATCAAGGCTTCGAGCACGGGCCGGCACGGAGCTTCGCGCCGAATCCGCCGGCCTACGACCCGCATTACCATTGGAAGCTCGCCATCGATGCGGGTCTGAACGCGTTCGCGAGCCCGCTCGGCATGATCGAAGCGGGTGCCGACAGCTTCGCCGGTGCGATTCCGACGATCCTCAAGGCCAACAGCGCCAATTCCCTCGCCTCGAGCAAGGATCAGGCCGTGACGGCGTCCGTCCAGGACGCGCTCCGGCTGGGTTGCGCTGGGATCGGCTTCACGATCTATCCCGGTTCCGACCATCAGTACGAGATGATCGAGGAAATCCGGGCGCTCGCATCCGAGGCGAAGGCCCATGGTCTCGCGGTTGTCGTGTGGTCTTATCCCCGTGGCGGCTTGCTGTCGAAAGAGGGTGAAACGGCCCTCGACATCGTGGCCTACGCCGCCCATATCGCCGCCCTGGCGGGCGCCCATATCATCAAGGTAAAGCCTCCGACGGCCCATCTCGAGCAGGACGCCGCCGCGGCGATCTACCGCTCGCAGGGCATCGAGGCCGACACGCTCTCGAAGCGGATCGCCCACATCATGCAGGCGGCATTCGACGGCCGCCGGCTGGTGGTTTTCTCCGGTGGCGCCGCGAAGGATCTGGACGGGCTGTATCGCGAGATTCGTGGGATCTATGCGGGCGGGGGGAGCGGTTCGATCATCGGCCGCAACAGCTTCCAGCGCCCGCGCGACGAGGCGCTCGCCATGCTCGATAAGGTCGTCGGGATCTATCGAGGTAAGGGGTGAGCCCAACCGGCTTCCCGGTCCTCCGCGGTCGTCGTCATTGCCCCTGAGAGCCGAACCCGGCGTCCGCCGATGAGAGACCCGTGCCGCCTCTACCTGATCACGCCGCCGAGGTTCGAGCTCGAGGCGTTCGCACCGCTGCTCGAAGCCACGCTCGATGCGGGCGATGTCGCCTGCCTTCAGTTGCGGCTGAAGGACGTCGATGACGACGCCGTGCGCCGTGCGGCCGAGCGATTGCTGCCGATATGCCACGCGCGCGAGGTGCCGCTTCTGGTCAATGATCGAGCGGACCTCGCCGCGGAAATGGGTGCCGACGGGGTCCATATCGGCGTCGATGACGCACACTACGATGAGGCCCGCGCCCGCATGGGCGCGGCCGCGACGGTCGGCGTGAGCTGCTACGACTCGCGTCATCGAGCCATGGAGGCCGCGGCGTCCGGCGCCGACTATGTCGCCTTCGGCGCCTTCTTTCCCACCAGGACCACGGCGCCGCGCGCGACGGCAGGCACCGACCTGCTCAAGTGGTGGCACAGCCTCATGGTCGTGCCGTGCGTGGCGATCGGCGGCATCACGGCCGAAAATTGCGGGTCCCTGGTCGCGGGCGGCGCCGACTTCCTCGCCGTCATCGGCGGAGTCTGGGAACATCCGGAGGGGCCGGAGGCCGGCGTGCGTGCGATCAACCACGCCATTGCCAGCGCAGATGCGAGTTGATATAGGCCTGACCGCCGCCCGCCCGAGGCCAACAGAGCACCATGAAGATCAACGGCAATGCCATCCGTCCCGGGATGGTGATCGAGCACCAGGATCGCTTGTGGGTCGCGGTGAAGACCCAGCATACCCAGCCCGGCAAGGGCGGCGCCTACCTTCAGGTCGAGCTCAAGGACGTCCGCGACGGGACCAAGCTGAACGAGCGGTTTCGGGCTTCCGAAAGCGTCGAGCGCGCGCGCCTCGACCAGAAGCAATTCCAGTACCTCTACGCCGACGGCGCGCTGCTCTACTTCATGGATCAGGAGACCTACGAGCAGACCGGCGTGTCCCATGATCTGGTCGGCGAGGGCACGGTCTTCCTTCACGAAGGGATGATCGTCACCATCGAATCCCACGAAGGCACACCGATCGGGATCGCGCTGCCGGATACCGTCGTCCAGACGGTGACCGAGACCGAACCCGTGGTGAAGGGCCAGACGGCCGCAGCCTCATACAAGCCCGCGCTGCTCGACAACGGCGTGCGGCTGATGGTGCCGCCGCACATCTCCGAGGGCGAGCGCGTGGTCGTGAATACGAGCGATTCGACCTATGTGGAACGCGCCCGTGACTGACCGATTGGCGCCAGGCTTCGCCCGTCACCGGCCCGATTTTTCCCGCTGACCACGGCCGTTTCATGTCCCGCCGCTCCCCGCTGATCACGGTTATGGCGAACGCCGCCTATAAGGCAAAACGCGATCTGGTCCGCGATTTCGGCGAAGTCGAGAATCTGCAGGTCTCGCGGAAGGGCCCGGCCGATTTCGTTTCGGCCGCAGATCATCGTGCGGAGGAGACTCTCGTGGCGGAACTGCGCCGGGCGCGCCCGCGTTTTGGCTTCCTGCTCGAGGAAGGCGGCACAATCGCGGGTGACGACAGCTCGAACCGATGGATCGTCGACCCTCTGGACGGGACGACCAATTTCCTGCACGGAATCCCCCACTTCGCGATCTCGATCGCCCTTGAGCGCGACGGCAAGCCTTACGCCGGCGTGATCTATGATCCCGTCCGCGACGAGCTGTTCTGGGCGGAGAGCGGCGCCGGGGCGTTCCTGAACGACCAGCGCTTGCGGGTGTCGGCGCGGCGTGCGCTGCCGACCGCGCTGATCGCGACGGGAATGCCCTTCAAGGGGCGCGCGCTATATCCCGGCTATGTCGGCATGCTCGACCGGGTCTGGGGCGAGACCTCCGGCGTGCGCCGGTTCGGGTCGGCCGCACTCGACCTCGCCTATGTCGCGGCAGGGCGCTTCGACGGCTTTTGGGAGTTTGCGCTTTCGCCCTGGGATCTCGCGGCCGGAATCGTGATCGTGCGGGAAGCCGGCGGTATCGTCACCGAGGTTGCCGGTGGGCCGGACACGATGACAAGCGGCGATGTGCTGGCCACCAACGGCCATCTGCACCGGCCGCTCCAGGATGTTCTCGCCGCGCCGGAAAATTGAGCCAAACCTCGCCGATCCAAGCGGTACGCCGGTTGTCGGCATGCACCCCCTATATTATTGTGGCGGGCGTGACAGTTGCCGAGTCGAAGCGTCTACGACCAGGCCGCACTTGCGGCTTTTGGTCCCGCTTCAAGGCGAACCCCTGGGGCGACGGCCGAGTTTTTGCGTTCGGCCCAATGGCCCTGGCAATCGGCGCAGCGCTCGCCTTGCTCCTGATTTCGGGTGATCGCCCGGCGAACGCGCAGGAAACGGTCTATATCGGCGGCGATGGCGGCGCCGACATCATCGTCAATTTGGGGGTTCTGGACAGTTTCGAGACCGACGGTTCTCGGGATGTCGCCATCGATCCGAGTGTCCTGGACGAGCATGCCGGTCTGATCCGTTTGATCCCGCCGGGCGAGAGCCCTGGCACGCCGACGGCCGTTCCGCTCATGCGGCCGCGCAGTGAGACCGCGGCGGTCACAACCCCTGCCACCGAGTCGAGACCACCGGCCTCGACGCTATCGGCGGCCCCAGAGATGCCGCCCGAGGTCGAACGCGAAATTTCCGCAGCGCCGGAAAGGCGCCTAACCGAACCCGCCGTCGAAGCGCCCGCCGAACCGGTGTCCCCAGAGCCCCCTCGTTCGGCGGTGGAGCAGGAGCCCGCGCCGGTATGGGAGGCTGAGCCTCCGGCTGCCGAGCCCGCGCAGGCCGTGGCGCAGGAAGAGACGGAGGTTACCGTTCCGGTGGCTCCGGAACCGCAAATTGCCGAACCGCAGAGAACCGAATCACAAACTACCGGTGAGCGGCGGCTCGCCGCGTTGGATGTCGATGCGGTTCCGAATGCCGACCTCGAGTCACTCAGGCTGCCGTTTCTCGCCGAGGCCGCGACCTTGCCGCCCGGCGCCGAGCAGCCGCTTGGCCGGTTGGCCGCGCTTCTCGAAGCGGATCGAGCGCTTCGTCTCCAGCTCAAGGCCTATGCCGGCGGCGATTCGGGCTCGGCGAGTCAAGCGCGGCGGCTGTCCCTGTCGCGCGCCCTTGCCGTGCGCTCCTTTTTCATAGAGCAGGGTGTGCGCAGCACCCGCATCGATGTGCGCGCGCTCGGCAACCGCACCGAGGAGGCGCCGGTCGACCGGGTCGATATCTTGGTGATCAAACGGTGATGGGGCGCCGTCCCGGCGTCTCAAAAACGACGGATAAGCGATGAGCGGACAGCGGCCATTCTTGATTCGCATGAGCATATTTCTGGTGTTCGTGGTCGGGATCGTCGCGGCTCTGGTCGGGACCCTGGCCACGGCTTTTTTCGCGAACCCGATCTTGAACGGCGTGATCCTCGGCGTTCTTCTGCTCGGCATCGTCTACAACTATCGCCAAGTCCTCCTGCTGAAGCCCGATACGACATGGCTTGCGGCGGTCAAAAGCGACGAGGTCCCGGGCGTGGTAGCCCGCAATCCGCGCCTGCTGGCACCGCTGGCCACGATGCTCGCGGATCGGCGTGGCCGGGTGACCTTGTCCGCCGTCTCGCTCCGCAGCCTGCTCGACGGCATCAGCTCGAGGCTCGACGAATCGCGTGATCTGTCGCGCTACATGATCGGTCTGCTGATCTTTCTGGGGCTCCTCGGCACATTCTGGGGCCTGCTTCAAACCGTGACATCGGTGGGTGACGTGATCGGCAACCTTTCGGTCGCCAATCAGGATTTGATCGGCGTGTTCGACGACCTCAAGGTGGGTCTCGAAGCGCCGCTCGAAGGTATGGGCACGGCCTTCAGCTCGTCCCTCTTCGGCCTCGCCGGCTCGCTCGTCCTGGGCTTCCTGGAGCTGCAGGCGAGCCAGGCGCAAAACCGATTCTATAACGAGCTGGAGGACTGGCTTTCCTCCTATACCCGGCTCTCCGGCGGCACCCTCGCGATGGAGGGTGACCAGTCGGTGCCGGCCTATGTCAGCGCGCTCCTGGAGAAGACCGCCGACAGCCTCGAGGATCTCCATCGAACCCTCGCACTGGGCGAGGAACAGCGCGCGAGCTCCGGGACGAACCTGCTGTCGCTGACCGAACGGCTCGCCACCCTGACCGACCACATGCGCTCGGAGCAGGACCTCATGGTCAAGCTGGTCGAAAACCAGATAGAGATGCGGCCGGTTCTGGAACGTCTCGCCACGAGCGCGACTCAGCAGGTCGGGCTCGACGAGCCGAGCCGCGCCCATCTTCGTAACCTGGACGTCTATGTCACGCGGCTCCTTGAAGAGCTGGTCTCCGGCCGAGAGCAGGCGGTAGCCGAGCTCCGCGGCGAGATCAAGCTCCTCGCGCGGACCATAGCGGCCGTCGCTGAGGACGATCGCCGTTAGGCGAGGAGGCTCGGTCGGTGTACGCCGCATCGCGTCTGAGACGCAGGGGCCCACGGACCGACTACTGGCCGGGCTTCGTCGACCTACTGTCGACCCTGCTCCTGGTCATGATCTTCCTGCTCGTCGTATACATGCTCGCGCAATATTTCCTCCAGCGGACCGTATCGGGACAGACCCAGGCGCTGGAGGAGCTCTCCATCCAGGTTGCCGAGCTCGCCGACATGCTGTCCCTGGAGCGGCAGGCCAACGCGGATCTCAGGCTCAACATCGCCCAGCTCTCGGCTCAGCTTCAGACCTCGCTGTCGGATCGAGACCGACTCACCAGCGAGCTGTCCGTGGCGCTCAGCGAGGGCAGCACGCTGCAGCTCCGGCTCCAGGAAATGACCGGCGAAGCCCAGGCCGCCTTCGCGGAGGCCGCCGCGGCGAGGCAGGCCGAGGTGGCGGCGCTGCTGCGGGCCGAGGCCGGCGAAGAGAAGATCAAGGTCCTGCTCACCGATGTGGAGCGCATCCGCCGCGATATCGCGGCATTGCAGACGGTGCGGGCGGAGCTCGAGGCGAAGGTCGGCGCATTGACCGTCGCGCTCGACGAGAGCCAAGGCGAGACGGCGCGCGTTCGCGAGGATCTCACGGCGTTGCGTGACACGACGGCCGAGCTCGAGGCGCGCCTCGCCAGCGAGCAGGAGCGCACGGCATTGGCCCAGCGCACGCTCGGGGAGCGGGAGATCCGCCTCGCCGAGCTGCAGGACCTTTATCTTCAGACCCAGAGCTCGATGGTCGATGCCGAATCCGCGTTGACCGAGAACCGCACCCTCAGCGACCGGCAGCGTAGTCAGATCGCCTTGCTCAACCAGCAGATCACGGCGCTCCGGGCGCAGTTGGGGAGGATCGAGGAAGCTCTCCAGATTTCGGAGCGCAAGAGTCAGGAGCAGGGGGTCACGATCGCCGATCTGGGGCGCCGCCTCAACTTGGCGCTCGCCGCCAAGGTCGAGGAGCTCGCCGCCTACCGTTCCGAATTCTTCGGGCGGTTGCGGGAGGTGTTGAGCGATCGGCGCGACTTTACCATCATCGGCGACCGGTTCGTCTTCCAGTCCGAGGTCCTCTTCGGTTCCGGCTCGGATGAGCTAGGCTTCGACGGGCAGGAACGGTTGGCGCAGTTCGCGGATGTTCTCAAGGAGGTGATTGTCCGGATTCCGCCCGACCTGCCATGGATCCTGCAGGTCGACGGCCACACCGACCGCCGCCCGATTCAGACGGCGCGGTTTCCGTCGAACTGGGAGCTCTCCGCCGCGCGCGCGATCTCGGTGGTGAATTTCCTGATCGATCAGGGCATTCCCGCCCAGCGCCTGAGCGCGACCGGCTATGGTGAGTTCCAACCGATCGACGAGCGCGCGGACGAGATCGCCTACCGCCGGAACCGGCGCATCGAGCTCAAGTTGACCCAGCGCTAGCCGCGCGCCGCGGTGCGGCGTCGAAGGCGCCCGCCGGCTCCGGGCCGGCCGCGCCCGGCGCCCGCTCGTGGCTGAATTGGAGCGCGGCAAGCCGGGCATAGAGTCCGTCTTCCACCAGCAGCGATTGATGGGTGCCCTCCGCGACGACACGGCCGGCATCCATCACGACGATCCGGTCCGCCTTCTGCACGGTCGCCAGGCGGTGTGCGATGACGATCGTGGTGCGTCCCGCCATAAGGCGCTCGAGTGCCTCCTGCACCGCACGCTCGCTTTCGGCATCGAGCGCGCTGGTCGCCTCGTCCAGCAGCAAGATCGCCGGATTGCGCAAGACCGCACGCGCAAGCGCCAAGCGCTGCTTCTGCCCGCCGGAAAGCCTCGTCCCCCTCTCGCCCAGGAAGGTTTGGTAGCCGTCGGGCAAGGCATCGAGGAAGGCCGCCGCCCCGGCCGCCCCGGCGGCCGCGCGGATGGCGTCGTCGCCGGCCTCGGGTCGGCCGAACCGGATGTTCTCCCGTGCGCTTGCAGCGAAGATCACCGGCTCCTGCGGCACCAGCGCGAACGAGCGGCGCACCGCGTCGAGTGACGCCTCGCGCAGGTCGACCCCGTCGATGGCGATGCGCCCCTCATCGGGGTCGTAGAAGCGGAGCAAGAGGTTGAATACCGTCGATTTTCCCGCGCCCGACGGTCCGACGAGGGCGACCGTTTCGCCCGGCGTGACGGTCAGCGAGAAGTCCCTCAGCGCCGCCTCGCCGGGCCGCGAGGGATAATGGAACGTTGCGCGGTCTATCCGAACGGCGCCCCGCTGGGGTTCCGGCAGCGGTTTTGCCGGCCCCGGCGCCTGAGCGATCGCGGGCTCCTGATGGAGCAGCTCGGCGAGCCGTTCGGCGGCGCCAGCGGCATGCTGAAGATCGCCATAGACCTCGCTGAGCGAGCCCACCGAGCCGGCGACGACCACCGCATAGAACATGAAGGCGGTCATCTCGCCGCCGGTCAAATCACCCTGGAGAACGCCGTAGCCCGCGATCCACAGGACCAGGCCGACGCCGCAGAAGACCAGCATGATGACGATCGCCGTCAGCAGCGCGCGCGCCTTGACGCGGCGCAGCGCGGTGCGGAACGCCGCCTCGACATGCGCCGCAAACCGTTCGCCGCTCCGCGCCTCCTGGCCGAAGGCCTGGACGGTGCGGATGCCGCCGAGAGCCTCCTCCAGATAGCCACCGACCTCGCCGACGCGGTCCTGCGCCAGACGGGCAAACCGGCGCACGCGTCGGCCCAGAACGACGATCGGCACCACCACCACGGGGACCAGCAACACCACGAAGCCGGTCAGTGTCGGGCTCGTGACCACCAGCATCGCGCTCGCGCCCAGGAACAACAACAGATTGCGAAGCGCCGAGGACGCTTGGCTGCCGATCACCGTCTGGAGCAGGCTGGTATCGGTGGTGAGCCGCGAGAGCAGCTCGCCGACCTTGTTGGTCTCGAAGAATCCCGGGCTCAGGCGGACCAGGCGGCGGAAGATTGCCTGCCTGATGTCCGCGACCACCCGCTCACCAAGCCAGGAGACCAGGTAGAAGCGGGCGAAGGTGCCGACGGTCAGCAAGACCACCATGCCGGCCATGTAGATCAAGGCCTCGTGCAGCCGCCCGATCTCCTCGCCACTGAGCCCGTCGTCGATCAGGATCCGAAGTCCTTGGCCGAGGGCGAGAACCGCCGCGGCGCTGACGCACAAGGCGACGCCGGCGCCGACCATGACCCCCCGATAGGGCTTCAGGAACCGGGACAGATGGCGGATTTGGCCGAGGTTTCGGCTATCGGGCGGATCGGAGGGCGGGTCGTTCGAGCTGCGGCGCCCGCGGCCCGGCCCGAAGATGCTCATGGGCCCGCGCTCGGACGGCGCGCGCGTCTCGGACCGGCTCTCCGGGCATCGATCGGGCTCATCGCCGTGCCTGCCATTCGTTCCGCAAAACGGCGGTCCGGTGACCGCCGCCCTCGCCTTCCAGCGATGGCCCGACGATATAACAGCGCGGCCGAGGCGTACAAGCAACCGACGGCGGCGTCGGCTTGCGTCCGCTCCGGCTCGCCTGTACAAGGGCGCCTCGCAAGCGGGGGCGGGTGATGAAAAAGGACATTCATCCCGACTATCACGAGATTACCGTCGTGCGAACCGACGGCAGCACGTTTACGACGCGCTCGACATGGGGCAATTCCGGCGACACCCTGACTCTCGACGTCGACCCCCTGTCGCATCCGGTGTGGACCGGTGGGGCCCAAAGGCTTGTCGATCGCGGCGGCCAGGTCTCGCGCTTCAACAAACGCTTCAAGGATTTCGGACTGAGGTGAGCGGGGCATCGCGGGCGCCCGGCAAGGCCTGATCTCCCGCCGAGCCTCGGGCGGGTCGGTCAGCGGTCGCGCGACGACAGGCCATCCCGCGCGCCGAACTCGGCGCGAATCGCGCGGCTCTGGGCGCCCAAGGCCGGCACCGGGCCGAGCCCACGGTCGTGCTGCTCATGACGCGCCGGCGGCGCGACGATCGTGACTGCGCCGCTCGGCGTTGCGACCGCGGCGCGGCGAAGCTGCGGGTGCTCGGCGAGCTCGGCGACGCCGTTGAGCCGGCCGAAGGCGATCGCCGCCTCGCGCAGCGCGGCGCCGAGCGATTCCACGCCATGCCGGCGGAAGGCCGCGACGATCAGCTCATCCATGGCGGGCTTGTTCGCGAGCCGGGCCGCGTGGCCGTCGAACCGCGGATCGTGCGCGAGCGCCGGCTCGTCGAGGATCGCCTCGCAGAAACGGGCCCACTCCCGTTCGTTCTGAATCGCGATCACCACTTGACCGCTATCGCCGACCGGATAGGCGCCGTAGGGTGCGATCATGGCGTGGCTCAGTCCGGTGCGCGCCGGCGCGGCGCCGGTATGTTCGTAATGCATCAGCGGCACGGTCATCCAGTCCGCCATGCCGTCGAACAGGGAGACCGCGACGCCGCCGCCTCGGCCCGTGCGTTCACGCGCGTAGAGCGCTTCCAGGATCGCGCCATAGGCGTTGAGGCCGGCGCCGATATCGCAAACCGAGACACCGACCCGGCCGGGCGACTCCGGCGAGCCGGTCACCGAGGTCAGGCCCGATTCGCATTGCACGAGGAAGTCGTAGGCCTTCATCTCGCGATAGGGGCCGCTCTCCCCATAGCCGCTGATATCGCAGGTGATCAGGCGCGGGTGCCGGCGCCTGAGCTCTTCCGAGCCGAAACCCGCGCGCACAGCCGCGCCGGGGGCGAGGTTCTGCACGAAGACGTCGGCATGACCGATCATCCGTCGCAGAAGGGCCGCATCACCGGTGTCCTTGAAGTTCAAGACGATCGATTCCTTGCCGCGGTTGAGCCAGACGAACCAGGCGCACTCGCCGTCGGCGACATGGTCATAAGCGCGCGCGAAATCACCCTCGGGCCGCTCGACCTTGATGATCCGCGCTCCGGCATCGGCCAGGCGGCTGGTCGCGTAGGGCGCGGCGACGGCCTGCTCGATCGACACCACGAGGATTCCGGCCAACCGGCCTTGGACCTGCTCGCTCATCGCCGCGCCGTCAATGGGCCATCAATAGGAGCGCGGCATGCCGAGCACGTGCTGGCCGAGATAGCCGAGGATGAGGTTTGTCGAGATCGGTGCGACACGGTACAGCCGGGTCTCGCGGAACTTGCGCTCGACATCGTACTCCTCGGCGAAACCGAAGCCGCCATGGGTCTGCAAACAGGTGTCGCCGGCCTTCCACGAGGCTTCCGACGCGAGCAGCTTCGCCATATTGGCCTCCGGGCCGCAGGCGCGGCCGGCATCGAATAGAGCGGCGGCCTTGCGCACCATGAGCTTCGCCGCTTCCATTTGCGCATAGGCCTCGGCGATCGGGAACTGGATACCCTGATTGGCGCCGATCGGACGCCCGAACACCGTGCGCTCGGTGGCGTAGGTGCTCGCCGTCTCGATGAACCACCGGCAATCGCCGATGCATTCGGCGGCGACCAGGATGCGCTCGGCATTCATGCCGTCCATGATGTAGCGAAAGCCCTGACCTTCCTCGCCGATCAGGCTCGAAGCCGGAATCACGAGATCGTCGAAGAAGAGCTCGGTCGTGGCGTGGTTGATCATGGTGCGGATCGGCCGGATCTCCAGCCCGTTGCCGATCGCCTTGTCGAGCTCGATCAGGAAGACCGAGAGCCCTTCGGTCCGCTTCCCGGTTTCCTCCTTCGGGGTCGTCCGGGCGAGCAGCAGCAAGAGATCCGAATGCTCGGCCCGCGATATCCACACCTTCTGGCCGTTCACGACATAACGCCCATCGCCCCGCCGCTCTGCCGTGGTGCGGAGCTGGGTGGTGTCCGAGCCCGTGGTCGGCTCGGTGACGCCGAACGCCTGGAGCCGCTTCGCGCCGCGCGCGATCTCGGGCAGATGGGTCTCCTTCTGCGCGTCCGAGCCGTGCCGGAGCACTGTGCCCATGGTGTACATCTGGGCGTGGCAGGCGCCGCCATTGCAGCCGGTGGCGTGGATCTCCTCGAGGATCGCCGCGCCCGCGTCGATCCCCAGGCCGCTGCCGCCATAGCGCTCGGGGATCAGGGCAGCCAGGAAGCCTGCGTCGGTCAGCTCGCGAACGAACTCCTCGGGGTAGGCGCGGGCGCGGTCCTTCTCGCGCCAATAGGCGCCCGGATAGTTCGCGCAGAGGGCGCGAACCGGTTCGCGAAGCTCGTGGTGGTGGTCGTCCAGGTCGATGGAGGCGCCGCGCTCGCTCATTCTACGGTGACGGATTTCGCCAGATTGCGCGGTTGGTCGACGTCCGTCCCTTTCAATACGGCGACGTGGTAGGCGATGAGCTGGACCGGGATGGCGTAGAGAATGGGTGCGACGAAGGGGTCGAGCGAGGGCAGATCGATGGCGGCATCGGCCATCGGGCCAAGCGCCTCGATGCCGGCGCAATCGCTCAAGAAGACGACGTGGGCGCCGCGGGCGACGGCCTCCTGCAGGTTCGAGGCCGTCTTGTCGAACAAGGGGCCGGGCGGTGCCACGACGATCACCGGCACGCCTTTGTCGATGAGCGCGATCGGGCCGTGTTTGAGCTCGCCGGCCGCGAAGCCCTCGGCGTGAATGTAGGAGAGCTCCTTGAGCTTGAGCGCCCCTTCCATCGCGATCGGATAGCCGGTGCCTCGGCCTATATAGAGCACCGTTTGCGCCTGGCGCAGGGTCTCGGCGAGCTGACGGATCCGATCGTCGTGATTGAGCACCTCCGAGGCGTAGGCCGGAACATGGGCGAGCGCGGCGGCGAGGCGCGCTTCCTCCGATTGGTCGACGGCGCCGCGCGCGCGCGCCAGCGCGATCGCGAAGCAAGCGAGCGTGACGAGCTGGGTGGTGAAGGCCTTGGTCGATGCCACCCCGATCTCGACGCCAGCATGGGTCGGCAGCACGGCGTCCGCCTCGCGGGCCATGGTGCTTTCGTGCACGTTGATGACCGCTGCCGTCGGGACTCCGGCCGTCTTGGCGAAACGCAGCGCGGCCAGCGTGTCCGCGGTCTCGCCGGATTGCGAGACGAAGAGCGCCAGGCCCCCGGGCTCGACCGGCGGCATCCGATAACGGAATTCCGAAGCGATGTCGATCTCGACCGGGACGCGGGCGATCTGCTCGATCCAGTAGCGTGCCGCGAGGCCGGCATAGTAGGAGGTGCCGCAGGCGACGATCGTCACCTTCTCCACGCGGTCGAGCGCGAAGGGAAGGACGGGAAGCCGGATCGCCTGCGCGGCCGGGTTGTAATAGGTGTTGAGCGTGTCGCCGATCGCGGTCGGCTGCTCGAAGATCTCCTTCAGCATGTAATGGCGGAAGTTGCCCTTGCCGATCATCGCACCGTCGTGAGCGGTCGTGCTGAGAGCCCGCTGGACCGGCCGATCCGTTGCATCCTGCACCGTGACCTCGCCCGCCCGCAGAACCGCCCAGTCCCCCTCTTCGAGGTAGCTGATCCGGCGCGTGAAGGGGGCCAGCGCGATCGCGTCGGAGGCGAGATAGGCAGCATCGCCGGCATGCCCGATCGCGAGCGGCGAGCCGCGCCGGGCGCCGATCAGGAGATCCCTGTGACCGGCGAAGATGATGGCCAGCGCGAAGGCGCCATCGAGCCGTTTCAGCGCCTTGGCCGTCGCCGCCTCCGGATCGAGGCCCCGGTCCATGTAGGAATCGATCAGGTGCGGGATCACCTCGGTGTCGGTGTCGGTCGCGAACTCACGCCCCTCGGCCTCGAGCGCGGCCCGAAGCTCTTGGAAATTCTCGATGATGCCGTTGTGGACCACCGCCACGCGGCCCGCGGCATGGGGATGGGCATTGGTTTCGTTCGGCGCGCCATGGGTCGCCCAACGGGTGTGGCCGATACCGACGGCACCGGTGACCGGCTGCCGGGCGATCAGGCTTTCGAGCTCGGTGAGCTTGCCCTCGGCGCGGCGAAGCTCGATCGAGCCGTTGGCGAGCGTCGCCAGACCGGCCGAATCATAGCCTCGATATTCGAGCCGTCTCAACCCGTCGATTATATGCGCTGCCGCCTGGTCGCGGACGATGACGCCGATGATTCCACACACAACCCGCGTTCCCTAGTCCCGCTCCGGTTCTTGTTCTGCGGCCTGGCTACGCCGGGCGCGCCGCCGCGCCGCCGCACCCTTCCGCTGTTGCTGGGCGCCGCGCGCGACGGCGATCGCGTCCGCTTCGACATCGTCGGTGATCACGCTGCCGGCGCCGATGATCGCGCCTTCACCGATGGAGACGGGCGCCACCAGCGCCGCGTTGGAGCCGATGAAGGCGCCCTCGCCGATCTCGGTGTGGGACTTGATGTAGCCGTCGTAATTGCAGGTGATCGTGCCGGCCCCGACATTCGCGCCTTTGCCGACGCGGGCGTCGCCGACATAGCTGAGATGGTTGATCTTGGCGCCGGGCTCGACCGTGCTGTTCTTCAGCTCGACGAAATTGCCGATGCGCGCGTTCTCCCCAATATCGCTGCCCGGCCTCAGCCGCGCGAACGGGCCGATTATCGCTCCCTCCCGGACGCGCACGCCTTCAAGGTGGCTGAACGGCTTGATCTCGACGCCGTCTTCGATGATTACGCCCGGTCCGATCACGACGTTCGGCCCGATCACCACGTCTCGGCCGATCCGGCTATCGAAGCTGAGCCAGATGGCGGACGGATCGGCGAGCGTCGCGCCGCGGGCCATCACGGTTTCGCGCAGCCGGCTCTGGACGATGCCTTCGGCAGCGGCAAGCTGGGCACGGTCGTTGATGCCCATGACCTCCTCGGCCGGCGCCTCGGCGACGGCGCAAACCCGGCCACGCGCGACCGCCGCGGCCGGGAGGTCGGTCAGGTAGTATTCGCCCGCTTCGTTGTCGTTGTCGATCGCATCGAGCAGCTCGAAGAGCCGCCGCCCCTCGATCGCCATCATGCCGGCGTTGCAGAGAGTGACCGCGCGTTCCGATTCAGTGGCTTCGGCATGCTCGACGATGCGCTGGAGGGTGCCGTCCGAGCCGACGATCAGGCGTCCATAGGCCGCCGGCTCGTCGGCTCGGAAGCCCAGAACGGCGGCGGCCGCGCCAGCCGTCTCGCGCCTTGTCCGGACCAGCCGGGCCAGGGTCTCACCGCGCACGAGCGGCGTGTCCGCGTACAGAACCACGACATCGCCGTCGAACCCCTCGAGCAGCGAGCGGCTCGTCATGACCGCGTGGGCGGTGCCGAGCGGCTGCTCCTGCACCACGCAGGCCACCGCTGCGCCGTGGCAATCCAGGCCCCCGATGGCTGTCTCGAGCCCGGGCCCGACCACGAGGATCATCCGCTCCGGCGAGAGCGACGCGGCGCTTGCGAGCACATGCTCGATCATCGGCCGCCCGGCCAGGCGATGGAGGACCTTGGGTTCGCGCGATCTCATGCGCGTCCCCTTACCCGCTGCGAGGATGATGCAGGCCGTTTGGCTCATGTGGGCATCATATCACGGTCCATGGGTGCCGGCTCTTCGATCCGCCGTGCGGCCTTGTCAATGCCGGCCCTCTGCCGCTAAATCGGCCGGATGCGTGACCATATCGACGCGGTGCTCCTCGATTTCGACGGGACCCTTGCCGACACCGCGCCGGATCTCATCGCGGCTCTCAACCGGCTTCTGGAGGAGGTAGGCCGCGCGCCGGTCGCGTTCGAGAGTTTTCGGCGGCTCGCCGGCCAAGGAGCGAAGCGGCTTCTTGTCCACGCCTACGCCGCGCATGGCGAGCAGCTCGGCGACGACGCGGCCCGGCCCCTGGTGGAACGGCTGATCGCCTACTATTACGAGGTCCAGACCGAAAGGGCACGCCCCTTTCCCTCGGTCGCCGAGACGCTCGAACGGCTTCGCGACGCCGGGGTTGCGCTTGCGGTGTGCACCAACAGAGGCGATCGCTCGACTCGCGATCTGCTCGCCCATTTCGAGATCGACCATCATTTCGGGGCGGTCCTCGCCGGTGACCGGGTCGCCGATATGAAGCCTCATCCCGGCCACCTGCGCGAAGCGCTCGCCGCCCTCGGCGCACGGCCCGAGCGTGCGGTCATGGTCGGCGACAGCGCCGCGGACGTCGAGGCGGCGCGGGGTGCGGGAATCGCGGTCATCGTGGTAGCCTACGGCTACAGCCCGGTGCCCGCGCGATCTCTCGGGGCGGATGCCGTGATCGACGATTTCGCCGCGCTGCCGGCGTCGATCGAGCGGCTCTTTCGGGGCGGCAACGGGCGCCCAGGAAGGCAAGGCCCGTAAACGGTCTGCCGCCCATGATGGCTGCAGCCCTGGACCGCGCACGCACTCCAGCCGGTGACCGCGCAGGTTTAGCAGGCGCTCAAAGCGTCCAGCGGCCGATCCCGTCGGGCAGCGCGATGTCCCGCCACATGTTCTTGATGTCGACGACGAGGCCGCCTGGCGCCAGCAGCGCTTCGAACGTCGCCGTCGTGAAGGTGCGGTACGGATCATGCGATACGGCGCCGAGCACGCAGGCATAACCACCGGCGCCATCGAGCCGCGGCTTGAGATCGATCCCGTAGAGGCTCTTGACCTCGTTCGCGTCGGCGAACGGATCATGCACCTCGGTGGCCAAGCCGCGCGTGCCGAGCGCCGAGACGATGTCGACGATTTGCGTGTTGCGAACGTCCGGCACGTTCTCCTTGAAGGTGAGGCCGAGAACGAGGACCGGCCCCTTCAGGCCTTTCAGGCGTCGCTCGATCTGCTCGACGATGAACGAGCCCATTGAATCATTGATGCGCCGGCCGGCGAGAACGATCTCGGGGTGGTGCCCGACCTCCGCCGCGCGGTGAGCGAGGTAATAGGGATCGACGCCGATGCAGTGACCGCCGACGAGACCCGGCTCGAAGTCGAGGAAGTTCCACTTGGTCCGGGCAGCATCGAGGACGTCGTGGGTCGAAAGGCCCAGCTTGCAGAAGATCTGGGCGATCTCGTTGATGAACGCGATGTTGATGTCGCGCTGGGCGTTCTCGATCACCTTGGCGGCTTCGGCGGTGCGGATGTCGCGCGCAATGAACACCTTGCCCCCGTTGACCGCGCCGTAGACGGCGGCGAGCCTCTCGGCAATCTCAGGCGTCTGGCCGGCGACGACCTTGGTGAGGCGTTCGACACCGTGCTCCGGGTCGCCGGGGTTGATGCGTTCCGGTGAATAGCCGACATGGAAATCGACGCCGGCGACGAGGCCCGAGGCGCGCTCCAGCTCGGGCACGCAGAGATCTTCAGTGACGCCCGGCCATACCGTGCTCTCGAAGACCGCGATGGCGCCCTTCGCGAGACGGCCGCCGACGGTGCGGGACGCGGCCAGGACGGCCCCGAGATCCGGGCGCTTCTGGTCGTCGAGCGGCGTCGGCACCGTCACGATGAATATGTCCGAGCCTTCGATGTCGGCGGCGTTCGCCGTGCAGCGAAGGCGCGCCGTCGCCAGGCGTTCGGACGGGATCTCGCCGGTTCGGTCCTTGCCGGCCTTCAGCTCGTCGATACGCCGTGTGCTGATGTCGTAGCCCAGCGTCTCGTAATGGGCGCTCAGCGAAACCGCGAGCGGCAGGCCGACATAACCGAGACCGATGACTGCAATGCGCATGAAGAGGGTCCGAGTGTGCCTGCGCCGTCGATATACCGGCAATGCGTCCGTGAACGGCACTGCCGACGCAGCTATTCGCGCGCAATCGCCGCCATGTCAAACCGGTTTGCCGCGCCGGCGGGACCGGAGATTTGACGGCGCGGCCTGCGGCATGCTCCGGTGTCCGGCAAATGCCGCGGGGCGGAAGCCGCCACGGGCTCTTGCCATAGGAGAAATCCCGCTCGAACGCCCGCCGCGGCGCGGCGCAACAGCCAGGGTTGGCGAACCGGATGACGATCCTCGTGACCGGCGCGGCCGGCTTCATCGGCTTCCACGTCTCCGAGGCCTTGCTCGCCCGCGGTGAGCACGTGCTCGGCATCGACGATCTGAATGAGTATTACGACGTGCGCCTCAAGGAGGCCCGGCTCGCCCGGCTTCAGGCGAAAGAAGGTTTCAGCTTCGCCCGTTTGAACATTGCCGACCGCGAGGCGGTAAACGCGGCGGTGGCGCAGGACCGGGCGTCGATCACCGGAATCGTCCACCTCGCGGCCCAGGCCGGCGTCCGCTATTCGCTGGTCGACCCTTACGCCTATGTGCAGGCCAATGTGATGGGTCAGGTGGTCATCCTCGAGCTCTGCCGCGCGCTGCCCCGGCTCGAGCACATCGTCTATGCCAGCTCGAGCTCGGTCTATGGCGGCCGCACCAAAATCCCGTTCCCGGTCGAGGCCCGGGTCGATTCCCCGATCTCTCTCTATGCGGCGACCAAGAGGGCCGGCGAGCTCATCGGCCATGTCTACGGGCATCTGTTCGCCGTGCCCGCGACCGGCCTGCGCTTCTTCACGGTCTACGGCCCCTGGGGGCGCCCCGATATGGCTGCGTACATCTTTGCCAAGGCGATTTTCGAGAGCCGGCCGATAACCCTCTTCAACCACGGCAGGATGAAGCGGGATTTCACCTATATCGACGACGTGGTGCCGGCGGTCCTCACGGTCCTCGACCACCCGCCGCCCGGCGGCGAGGGCGTGGTCCCCCACCGCCTCTACAATATCGGCAACAACCGCGCCGAATCGCTGACCGCCTATGTCGCCGCTCTCGAACGGGCGATCGGGCGCAAGGCGGTGATCGAGCATGCGCCGATGCAGCCCGGCGACGTGGAGGAGACCTGGGCGGATATCGCCGCGATCCGGCGCGACCACGGATTCGAGCCGAAGACGAGCATCGCCGACGGGATTCCGCGCTTCGTGGCCTGGTACCGCGACTATCACCGCCCCTGATCGCATCGCGCTTGCGGAGGCGCGCGGAAGGCGATAACACGGCTCGGATGGCAAGCACTCGAAAAGGCGCGGCGACGCGGGTCAAGGCGGCCGCGATCGTCATGGCCCTGCTCCTGGCGGCGGGGCAGGTGACGGCGTGCGCCCATCGTGGCGCGGGCGACGAAGGCTCCGAACGCGGGTCGTGGATGGATGCGGAGGTCCTGATCGCCGGCGCCGTGGTCATTACCGTCATCGCGGCCGGGGTCGCGGCGGCCAGCCAGGGCGATTAGCCGGCCGGCCCCGCCGGAGGGCGGCTAGCCTCGAGCCGAGGCCTTCTCCCAGCCGAGAGCGGCGAGCGCGCGTGCGCGTGCGCCATATTCGTGGGCATTGGGCGCGCTTGCATTGCCCTTCAGGCCGCGGGCGTAGACGCCCTGACAGATCGCTGCCATCCGGAAAAACGCGAAGGCGAGGTAGAAGCGCCAGTCGGCGAGCGGCCCGCGCCCGACGTGATCGCAATAGGCGGCCCGGTAGGCGTCCTCGGCGGGCAGGCCCAGCGCCTCGAAGTCGGCGCCTCCGAGCCCGGGCAGCGCCGTGTCGTGCCGAGGAATCCAGAAGGCGAGACAATTGTGGGCGAGGTCGCTCAGGGGATGGCCGAGCGTGCACAGCTCCCAATCCAGGACCGCGGCGACACGCGGCTCGCTCGGATGCAGGATCAGATTGCCCGGCCGGTAGTCGCCGTGAACGATCGTCGTCTCGTCGTCCCCCGGGATATGGTCGGGCAGCCAGGCCATCAACCGGTCCATGGCCGGGATCTCATCGGTCCGCGAGGCGTCATATTGGCCGCTCCACCGGCGGATCTGGCGGGCGATATAGCCGCCCTCCCTGCCGAAGTCGCCGAGGCCGAGAGCGCGCCAATCGACGCTGTGCAGGCGGGCGAGCACATCGACCATCGAGTCATAGACCGCCCTGCGCCGGTCGGGCGAGAGGGCAGGCAGGGCCGGGTCCTGATCGACCGAACCCTCGACGTGATCCATCACATAGAATGCCGTGCCGATGATCTCGGGGTCTTCGCAGAGGTAATGGACCCGCGGCACCGGTACCGCGGTCCCGGTCAGCGCCGCGAGAATGCGGTACTCCCGCTCGATCAAATGGGCCGACGGCAGGAGCGTGCCCGGCGGCTTCTTGCGCAGCACGAAGCGCCGCGCCGGCGCCTCGATCAGATAGGTGGGATTGGATTGGCCCGCCGCGAACTGGCTGATCGCGCGGATCGGCACCGCGTCGGGCAGGCGCGCGGCGAGATGGCGCTCGAGCCGCGCCTGATCGAGGCGGTGCGGCGCGCGGACGGGAGTGGTCGCCGATCGTTGTGCCATCGTGCAGCTCGGCTGGTGGCGAGCCGCCATTCTAGGGGCGCGGGCCGGTGGACGACCAGAGCAAGCGCCTGGAGTCGACTCGCGCTTGGACGGGTCGCTATGATCGGTGCGGGGAGGAGAGCATGGACGCAATGGTGCGGGAGAGCGGGCCGGCGGAGGTGCCGAGCGCGGAGATACGCGCCGCCGATCCCTTCGGCTTCGAGCTCTTCAGGAACGCGATCTTCGCCATCGCTGACGAGATGGCGCTCACCGTCTGCCGCACGACCTATTCCGGCGTGTTGCGCGACAACATGGATTTCTCGACCGGGCTGACCGACGGCGATGGACGGCTGATCGCGCAGGGGCTGACGCTGCCCGGCCATCTGGGCTCGATCCCGACCGCGATCGAGGCGGTGCTGCGCCACTACGGCGACGACGTCCATCCGGACGATATCTTCATCATGAACGACCCGTTCGACGGCGGCATGCATTTGCCGGACATCTTCGTGTTCAAGCCGGTGTTCGACGGCGAGACCCGCCTGGCCTTCGCCGCCACCGTTTGTCATCACGCCGATGTCGGCGGCCGGGTCGCTGGCTCCAACGCCTCCGATTCCACCGAGATCTACCAGGAAGGCGTCAGGATCCCGCCGCTCCGCCTGTATCACAGGGGCGAGCGCAATGAGACGCTCTTTGCGCTTCTCGAGAAGAATGTGCGCCTGCCGGTCAAGCTGTTCGGCGACCTGCGGGCCCAGCTTGCGGCCTGCCACATCGCGGAACGCCAGATCATCGAGCTGGTCCGCCAGCACGGGCCGGCGGTGGTGCGCGATTATCTGCGTGAGATCATCGACTATGCGGAGCGCCTGACCCGCGCGGCGCTCCGCGACCTCCCGGATGGCGAAGCGAGCTTCGAGGACTGGATCGACGACGACGGCGTCGATCGCGGCAAGCCGATCAGGCTGTTCGTGACCTTGCGCAAGAAGGGCGACACTCTGGCGGCCGATTGGACGGGCAGCGCAGAGCAGGTCAAGGGCGCGATCAACAGCACGCTCTCATGGACCAAGGCCGCCACCTATACGGCGATCCGCTCGGTCCTGCCGGCGGGCATCCCCAACAATGAGGGCGTGTTCCGCGCCATCACGGTCTCGGCGCCGCCCGGCACCATCACCAACGCGGTGCTACCGGCGGCGTGCGCGGCCCGCGGCCTTACCGGGTTCCGCATGGTCGACTGCGCCTTCGGGGCGCTCGCGATGATGCTGCCAGACAAGGTGTTCGCGGCCTCGGACGGCGGCAATACCGGCATCACGATTGCCGGCTATGACCCGGCGCGGAAGCCGTTCATCTATGTCGACTTCACCTGCGGCACCTGGGGCGCGCGCCCCTGGGCCGACGGGCTCGACGGCAACTCCAACATCTTCGCCAACATGGCCTCGCAGTCGGTCGAGGTGACCGAGGCCGAGTATCCGATGCAGATCCTCGCTTATGAGTTCGTGCCCGACCGCGCTGGCGCCGGCACCTATCGGGGCGGCACGCCGTTCCGGCGCGACTATCGCTTTCTCGAGGCCGAGGGCCTGCTTCAGGTGCGCGCCGATCGCCGGACCTTCAGGCCCTACGGGCTCTATGGCGGAAGTCCCGGCAAACCCTCGCGCAATGTGATGAACCCCGGGGCGGACGAGCGCATCCTGCCGAGCAAGCTCACCGAGACGATCAGGCACGGCGAGGTGTTCCGCCACGAGCTCGCCGGCGCCGGCGGCTGGGGCGATCCGCTCGAGCGCGATCCGCAAGCCGTGCTGCGCGACCTCCGCAACGAGCTGATCGGCGAGACGACCGCGCGGGACGATTACGGCGTGGTCATCGATCGGGCACACTGGCGGGTCGACCGCGCCGCGACGGAGGAGCGCCGCGCGGCGCTCAGGGCCGCCCGCCCCTGGGCCACCCCGCCCGCGGTCATCCGCGACGACCGGCCGAAGGGCCAAGGCGACGCGCCCGAGAGCCAAGCGTGACCGGCTATCGCATCGGCGTCGATATCGGCGGCACTTTTACCGATATCGTGCTCCTTGCCGAGGACGGCACGGTCGCCACCAGGAAGGTCTCCTCCAGCGTCGACGATTACGCTCGCGCGATCATGGAAGGGATCACGGCGCTCACCGCCGACCGTGCGGTGGACGCCGCGCGGATCGCCGAGGTCGTGCACGGGACCACGGTCGCGAGCAACGCGCTGCTCGAGCGCAAGGGCGCCCGCACCGGCCTGATCGGCACACGCGGCTTCCGCGATATCCTCGAAATCCGCAATTTGCGCATGCCGCGGCTCTACGACCTCGCCTGGGAAAAGCCGCCGCCGCTGGTCGAGCGCTATCTGCGGATGGTGGTCGACGAGCGGATCGATGCCGGCGGCGCGGTGCAGACGGCGCTCGATCACGCCGGTGCGGCGGCGGCGGTCGATCGTCTGCTCGCCGAGGGGGTGGAGGCGATCGCGATCTGTCTGCTCAATGCCTTTGCCAATCCGGCCCACGAGCGGGCGCTCGAGGCGATCGTGAGGGAGCGGGCGCCGGGGTGCGCCGTCTGCATCAGCTACGATGTGCTGCCCGAGATCAAGGAATACGAGCGCACCTCGACCACGGTCATCAACACCTATATCAGCCCGATCGTGCGCGGCTATCTCGAGCGGTTGCGACAGGCGATGCTCGACGAATGTCCGGACGCGCACCTCTTGATCATGCAATCGAACGGCGGCCTGACCTCGGCGGAGGAGGCGTCCCGGCGCCCGGTCAACATCGTCGAATCGGGCCCGGCAGGCGGCGTGGTTGGTGCGCTCGCCATGACCGAGCGGCTCGGCCGGGACGATCTCATCACTTTCGACATGGGCGGGACGACGGCGAAGGCGGCGTTGATCGAGGGGGGCGTGGTCAGCCGCACGAGCGAGTATCAGGTGGGCGGCGGCATTCTCACCGGCTCTCGCCTCATGACCGGTGCCGGCTATCTGGTGAAGATGCCCGCCATCGATCTCGCCGAAGTCGGCGCCGGTGGCGGCTCGTTGATCACGATCGACGCCGGCGGGTCGATGCAGGTCGGGCCGGAGAGCGCCGGGGCCGAGCCCGGGCCGGTGTGCTACGACCAGGGCGGGAGCGCGCCGACGATCACGGACGCCAATGTCGCGCTCGGCTATCTCAATCCGGACCATCTGGTCGGCGGCGCCCTGCCGATCAATGCCGCGAAGGCCGTCGACGCGCTTCGAACCCGGATCGCGACGCCGCTCGGCGTGTCCGTCGAGGACGCCGCCCATGGCGCGTACCGGATCGTCGCCTCGAACATGATCCGCGCGATTCGCGCGGTATCGACCGAGCGGGGCCGCGACCCCCGGGGATATACGCTGGTCGCCTTCGGCGGCAACGGCCCGGTGTTCGGGGTCGCGATGGCGCGCGCGCTCGGCATCGAGCGCGTGGTCGTGCCGCCGGCCCCCGGGCTTTTCTCGTCCTTCGGCCTGCTCGCCGCCGATGTCGAGCACCATCTATCGCGCACCTTTCGCGCCCTCCTCCGGAATCTCGACAAGGCGGCGCTCAACGCGGCCTGGGATGCGCTCGCGGCGGAGGCCCGGCGCCGGCTCGCCGCCGACGGCTTCGGCGGGACCGCGGCCCCGATCGAGCGCCATGCGAGCCTCCACTATCAGGGCCAGACCTATGAGCTCACGGTCGCGGTGCCGGACGGCCCTCTCGACGAAGCCGCGCTCGCCGCGCTCGAGGAGGCCTTCGGCGCGGAACATGAGCGGACATACGGCCATCGCGCCGGGCCGGAGGAGCCGGTCGAGCTGGTCACGCTGCGCGTGCTCGGCCGCGGCTTGCGCCCGGACGCCCTACCGCCGCGGGTCATGCCCGCGTCCGGCCCGGCGCTCCCTGGAGCCACCCGGCGCGCCTATTTCGGCCCGGCGGCCGGCTGGCGGGAGGCGGCGGTGCTCGGCCGGGCCGACCTTCGAGACCGGCGGGACGGACCGCTGATCGTCGAGGAGTATGACGCGACCTGCGTCGTGCCGCCCGGCGCGCGCGCCGTGCTCGACGATGACGGCTCCATCGGCCTCGACGTCGGCATCACGGAAATCCGCTGATCAGAGAAGCCGGTCAGACTCGTCGATCGGGATGTCGTTGGCGGAGAGATCGAGCACGTTCTGCAATCCATCCGGGGCAAACTCCCAGTGCTCGTTACCGTGTGTTCGGTACCATTGGCCGGTGTCACGGTGGCGCCATTCACTGATGAAGCGGACCGAGATACGGCACGCCGTGAAGCTCCAGAGTTCCTTCTTGAGCCGATAATGCTTTTGAACCGGCCAGCGCGCGCGCAGAAACGGCACGATATTGTCCCGTCCTTCGACGAAGGCCTCGCGATAGCGCCAGCGCGTGTCCGGCGTACAGGTCCCCGGGATCTCCTCGGCGATCCTGCGGTTCCAGGCCTCCTCGAAAGCCTGAACGATGGCACGGGCATCGCCCTCGTCGAAGGGCGGCGTGATGGGGCTGGCAATCACGGCGATCTCCCCTCCCGGCTAATCATCGATCGACCCTTAACCCGCATTTCTCACCAGGGTCACGGCCTGCGTCGCGTCCAGGCGTTCGATCCGCTAGGAGCGGGCCGAAAAGCGTAGCGGTGCCTACGGTTGAGGCCCGCGACGTCGCGCGGGGCGCACGATGCGGGCGGGCGCCTGGACGCGACCCGAAGGGCGGCGCTGTCCGGCCGACAGGGTGCGTCGAGCCGCTTGCCCGATGCCACACATCGCGCTGCGCGGCTTTCCAGCCCTGTCGGCCGGACAGCGCCGCGCAGACCATGACCCTGGTGAGAAATGCGGGTCAACCCAGCGTTCGGTCGTCGTGGCGGTCGCCGAAGAGCATGGTGACGTTGATGCGCCGGTTCTCATAGCCGGGGCGGAAGTCGAGATCGGCGGTGCGGTGGAAGAGGTCCGAGTCGAAGATGACGACGCGGTTCTGCCGGTAGGGCACCGTCACCGGTTCGTCGCCGAGCCCGTCGAGAAACTGCGTCATACGGGCGCTGTCGGCATTGTAGGTGCGGAACGCCCATTCCGAGGGGGCGCGCGCCTTGTGAATGACCAGACCGCCGCAATCGGGGTCGCGGTTCGCGGCATCGGGGGTCACCCAGAAATTTACGTTGACGGCCGCGAAATCGGCGTGGGTCGCGATTCCCTGCAGCCTCGAATCATATTTGTAGGCCCAAAGCTGGTTGAGCTGATGGTGGCGGAAGATGGCCGGAAACCGTGCGCGAAGCTGGTCCGCGATCTGGAGCGCGAGCGCGGTCCCGAAGCCATCCACCAGATAGGCGCCGAGATAGCCGCGCTTCACCTGGTACCAGACCGTGGCATCGAGGCAAAAGCGCCATAGCCGCTCGAGCGCGTCGGCAGTCAGGAAATCGTCGAAGAACACCAGGCTCGGCTCGCTCTCCAAATAGGCCTGCTCGATGGCGCGCCGGTCCAGCAGCGGGTTGACCGCGCTCGTCCTGCAGGCTGGAGCCCCGGGGTTATGGAGAGGCCGATTATAGGTCGGCGCGATGCGCCGCCATTGCGCCGCGTCGAGCGCGAGCGGGGCTTCGGGAGAGGCGTCCGCCGGCAACGCGGCCAGGACCTGCTCATAGGTTTCCGCGACCCGCTCGAAGCGGACGGCGAGGCGGCCGCTTTTGCATAGATGGCGGATCTGCTCCGCGTCGTGCTGGAGCTTGAACGGCGCGACGGGAACCATGAGCGCGTCGTCATGACGGCCCGCCAGCCCATCCGGCGTCAGCGGCGGGCCGTGACGGTGCGCCGTCGCGCGGTCGAAGCAGGCGAGCGCCGCGTCGTGATCGCCGCGCGCCGTATGGGTCATGCCGAGATTGGAGAGAAAGGTGTCGTTCTCGGGTTTCAGGTCAAGCGCGCGCTCACCGCTCGCGACCGCTTCATCCATGCGGCCAAGGCGTTTGAGAGCGTTGCCGAGATTGGCGTGGGCAGTCGCGTAGTCCGGGGCGAGCGCGATCGCGCGACGATAGGCGGCGACCGCCTCGGTCACGCGATTCAGATCCTGCAGCACATTGCCGAGATTGCCGTGGGCCGCGGCATGATCGGGATCGAGGGCGGTCGCGCGGCGGAGGCTCGCCTCGGCGTCCTCCAGCGCGCCGAGCTCGCGCAGCGCGGCGCCCAGATTGGTATGCGCATCGGCGGCACTCTCATCGATCGCGACCGCATCGCGAAAGGCCGCGACCGCGTCCTCGAACCGTCCGAGCTCGAAGAGCGCGCGGCCGAGCTGCGCTTGCGCTGGCCCGTGATCGGGTCGAATCGACAACGCCTTGTGAAACCATTCGATGGCATCGGCCGGCCGTCCAGCCGTGCGCAGCGTGTGGCCGAGATTGTAGCGGATGTCGGGGTTGCGCCGATCCAGCGCGGCGGCGCGGCGGTAGACCGCGATCGCGTCATCGAGGCGATCGCGGCCCTTGAGGGCGTTGCCGAGATCGTTCAGGAACGCCGCGTTGCGCGGCGCCCGGCGCGTGGCCTTGGTGAGGAGCGGCAGGGCCTCGTCGAGCCTGCCCGCCTGCGCATGGAGAACGCCCAACAAATGCAGCGCATCGGCATGGCCGGGCTTGTGCTGCAGGACCCGCCGGTAGAGCGCCTCCGCCTCTGCGAGGCGGCTCGCCCGATGGTGCGCGAGCGCTGTCTGGAGCATGCTCTCGACGGCGTCGGCCGGTGCCGGGCCTGCGGCGGCGGTCCGCCCTTTCGCCCGCCGCCGTTCGCGCCGCGCCATCAGGCCCTCGCGATCATCGGGACCGGGGGCCGGCGTCCGGGCGCTTGTTCACACCGCTATCGTCGGAGTCCGAGTGATCATCCGGCGGACGGAAGCGACCTCCCGGACTCGGCGTCGAAGAGGTTGATGCGGCTCGCGCGGAAAGCGAGGCCGACCCGGGCACCGATCTCGACCGGCTGGTGCACGTCGATACTTACGGCCACATATTCGCGGTTTTCCAGGAGGCCATGCGCGTCGTCGGGTGTGATGAACGCAATAATCACGCCGCCATAGGATTCGGTGAACTCGATCCTGCCGTCGACGATTCCGTCGCCCGCCGGCCGCAGGCTCACATCCTCAGGGCGGATACCGAGGACGATCGGACCCCGACCCTCGGCGCCGGCGCCGTCGAGCGTGCGCCCGGCAACCGTCGCGGCGCCGTCCTGCAACGCGCCCTTCAGGAAGTTGATGCCGGGGCTGCCGATGAAGTCGGCGACGAACATGTTTACCGGGCGTTCATAGATCGCAACCGGGTCGGCTACCTGCTGCACCTCGCCCTTGTTCAGCACCGCCACGCGATCGGAGAGGATCAGGGCTTCGGCCTGGTCGTGGGTCACATAGATCGTGGTGACCTTGTACGCCTGGTGGAGCCGCTTGAGCTCGGTCCGCATATGCTCGCGCAGCTTGAGGTCGAGGTTGGAGAGCGGTTCGTCCATCAGATAGCAGGCCGGGCTCCGCACCATCGCCCGGCCGAGCGCGACGCGCTGGCGCTCGCCGCCGGAGAGCTTGGCCGGCTTGCGCTCCAGCAGCGTTTCGATATTCAGGAGCTGCGCCGTCTCGCGCGCTTTCTCGACCGCCTCGGCCTTCGACATCCCGGCGACCGTGAGGCCGAGCGTCATATTCTGCAGAGCGGTCATGTGGGGATAGAGCGCGTAGGTCTGAAAGACCATCGCGACGTCCCGGTCGCCCGGATTGACGTGGGTGACGTCGCGCTCGCCGATCATGACCGAGCCTTCGGTGGGCTCCTCCAACCCCGCGATCAGGCGGAGCGTCGTGGTCTTGCCGCACCCCGACGGCCCGAGCAGGGTCAGGAACTCGCCCTTCGCGATGTCGAGGTCGATTCCCTTGACGGCCTCGGTGCCGTCGCGAAACCGCTTCACGAGTCCTCTGAGCGTGACGTTCATGGTGCCCTATTTCACCGCGCCGAGCGCGAGGCCGCGCGCGATATGCCTTTGGAGCAGGAACACGACAGCGATCATCGGCAAGAGCTGTATCACCGCACCGGCGCTGAGCGAACCCCATAACACGTTGTAGAGATCGATCGTCTTTTGCAACGCGACCGGCATCGTCGTTGCCTTGTCGTAGGTCAGGAACAGGGCATAGAGATATTCGTTCCAACTGAAGACGAAGGTAAAGATGGCGGTGACGGCAATGCCGGGCGCCGCCATCGGCAGGATGAGGCGAAAGATGATCTGCAGCCAGCTCAGCCCGTCGAGGCGCGCCGCCTCCTCCACCTCCTTCGGCAGATCGAGCAGGAATCCGCGCAGAATCCAGACCGCGAACGGTAGGCCGAACGCGATATAGACGATGATGAGCACGATCTGCGTGTCGATCAAGCCGAAGAAATTCGCCATCTTGAAATAGGGCAGCACGACGACCACGCCCGGCATGAACCGCAATGACAATATGACAAGGGCCCAGGTATCGCCTCCCATGAGCCCCATGCGCGCGACCGCATAGGCCGCAGGCAGCGCCAGGATCATCACGATCAGGGTCGAGACGCCGACCGTGATCAGGCTGTTGGCGATCGCCCGGTCGAACAGGAAGCGGTCGAAGATCTCGACATAGTGCTCGCCGGTCGGCTCGAACGAATAGAAGGTCGGCACCTCGGCATTGATCACATTGGTCGGCTTGACCGAGGTGAGCGCGACCCACACCACCGGGACCAGCCAGAGGATGACGACGACCACCGCGAGCACGTTGATCGCGCGCAAATAGATCGTCGACATCAGTTGCGCTCGGCGGCGCGCGCCGCCTTCTCCGTGCGGTAGAGCGTGTTCAGAAACATGACGACGACGAGGTTGATGAGGATCAATATCAAGAAGCCGTAGGCCGCCATCAGGCCGAGATGGCCCTGCTCGAAGATGGTGTAGTCATAGGTGCTGGCGAGCAGCGTCGACGATCCCGGCCCGCCCCTGGTCATGATGAAGTTGAGGTCGAAGATGCGGATCGCATCCACCAGCCGGATCAGGATCACCACCATGATGACTGGGCGAATCAGCGGGATCACGATGCGCGTGTAGTAGGTGACGCCGCGCACCCGGTCGAGCCGCGCCGCCTCCGTGATCTCCGGCGAGATGCTCTGCATGCCGGCGAGCAGGATCAGCGCGATGAAGGGCGTCCACTGCCAGCAGTCGACGAGCATCAGCGTCGCCAGCGCGGTGTCCTTGTGCGAGATCCAGGTCCATTTCTCGAGGCCGAAGCCGGTGTTGAGGATCCAGTTGGCGAGGCCCGAGACCGGCTCGAAGATGAAGCGCCAGGTGAGCCCCATGGCGACCGGTGAGATGAACACCGGGATGATGATGAGCGTGCGCAAGAGGCCCGCGCCGCGCATCTTGCGGTCGAGCAGCACGGCGAGGAAGAAGCCGAGCACCATCTGGATGGAGACGACGATGACGGCCCACATCACGGTGAGCCGGATGCTGTTCCAGAAGCGGTGGTCTTCGAACAGGTCGTTGTAGTTGCGCCAGCCGACGAAGCGCGCCACGTCCGGGTTGTAGAGCGGATCGACCTTGAACGAGAGGGTTCCCGAGAAGACCAGCGGGAAGATCGCGAGCGCCAGCAGGACCAGTACGCAGGGCGCAAGCAGCAGGTAGGCGGTGCGCCGCTGCTGACGTGCCACCGCGCCCGGCCGCACCGGCCCGGCCGCACGCGGCGGCCGGGCCTCGATGCTGGCTGTCGTCACGCCCGAGGCTCCGGGGAGCCCCCGGCCTCACATGCTCAGGCGTAGTAGCCGCTGTCTTCCATGATGCGGTGGACCCTTTTGCTCATGGCCTTCATCGCATCCTCGACGCTCTGCTCCTCGTTGACCGCGTCGGCGACCTCCTCGCCCATCGCGCCCATGATGGCATAGGCCTCCGGAACCGTCGGCGTGTTGACCACGGAGACCGGATAGGCCTTCATCAGGCCGACGAAGAACGGCTTGCGGTCCGACCAGCGTTTGAGAGTCGAGACGCGCGAGAGCTGGCCGCCGGCGCCGACGATCGCGTCGGCGATGGCGGGGCTGCCGCCCAGGTCTTCCCGGTCGCCCGAGTTGAGGAACTTGATCCAGGCGAAGGCGGTCTCCCGATTGCCGCCGAAGGTCGGCATGAACTGGCCGAAGCCGCCGGCGAGCGCGCGGTGAGCGCCGTTGGGCCCGGTGCCCCGCGGCGAGAGATCCATGTGCCAGACCTCGTGGAGGTCGGTGTAGGTCGGATCGTTGAGCACCGCCGTGCCCCAGGTGAGCGGGCTGTAGAGCGCGGTGCCGGCGGCGAACACTTGGTTCACCTCGTCCTCGCCGGCGTTGGCGGCGACCGGGTGGGCGTATTTCTGGAGCTCGACCAGCACCTTCAGGGCCTGATAGGCCTCCTCGCTCTCCAGCGTCACCGTATAGTCCTTGTTCTCCTCGTCGGTGAAGACGGCACCGCCCATGCCGCGCAGCGCGCCGAAGTACTGGTAGCCGGCCCAGAAGCTGCGCTGCATCGCCGCGCAATAGGCGTAGCGCTCGTTGGCCGGGTCGTGGATCTCCTTGCACGCGTCGATCACCTGGTCCCAGGTTTCGGGCACAGGCACGCCGTGCTTCTCGAAGACGTCCTTGCGGTAGAAGGTCATCATCGCGTTGCCGTCGGGCGCGAGGGCCGCGATGTAGCCTGGCGGTGCCGGCCCCTTGGGCAGGTTCCACATATGCCGGTAGTTCTCCGGCACATCCTGCTCGTAATCCGCGTACCAGTCGGGGAAGGGCTCGATGTAGGGGCCGAGGTCGGTGAGCGCGCCCATCGCGTCGAGGGCTGCGAACTGGGCGTGGTCCTGGGTGACGACGTCGAAGGCGTCGCTCTTGGACCGCATATAGGTGTTGATCTGGGTCAACGCCTCGCTCATCGGCTTCGAGACCACCTCGAGCGTCACGTTCGGATATACCTTGTCGAACAAGGGCTTGACCGCCCGCAAGGAATTGGCAAGCCGCTTGCCGGACGAGGCGAAGTGGACGATCGTGCCGCCGACATCGGCATGCACCTCCCGCGGCACGAATTCCGCCGCGAGCGCCGCGCCGACCGCCGCCGCCGATGTTTTCAACATCTGGCGACGGGTCAGTGCGCCCTTGCGATGATGCGCGATGCGCTTCGTCGCGTTGTCGTAGGCTCGGACGTCCCTATCGGATTTCCACATGTGCTCCTCCCTTGAGCCGATGAACGCGGATATTTCGAAACTTTCTTGGCTAAAAACGCTAAGGCTGCAGTTCCGGCCTGTCAAGGAAGCCACGGGGAGCGGTAGACTGGCAAACGATGTGTGCTTTCGACGATATGGGAGGTCACCCTTGCCCGGGAGCAACCCTCGACGGCTCGCCGTCATCTTCGCCCTCACAGCCGCGGTATGGACGATGAGCGGCGAGACCGGCGGCCACGCCGCAGAGCCCGAGCGCCCGCAGGTTTCCTTCGAGACCACCCAAGGCTCGTTCGTTGTGGAGCTTGACCGGCAGGCCGCGTCCGAGACGGTCGACAACTTCCTCGGCTATGTCCGCGACGGCCACTACGAGGGGACCGTCTTCCACCGCGTGATCGCCGAATTCATGATTCAGGGCGGGGGCTATACGGCGCAGTTTCGCCAGCCCACGACCCGCGCGCCGATCCTAAACGAGGCCGACAACGGGCTTGCGAACGGGCGCGGGACCATCGCTATGGCGCGAACCTCCGATCCGCATTCCGCCACCGCTCAGTTCTTCATCAACCTCGTCGACAACGACTTTCTCAACCATCGCGCCCCGAGCCCGCAGGGGTGGGGCTATGCCGTCTTCGGGCGGGTGGTGGAGGGCATGGAAACGGTGGACCGGATCGCGGCGCTGCCGACGGGCTCCGGCGGGCCGTTCCCGAGCGACGTGCCCCAGGATCTTGTCGTGATCGAAAAGACGCTGATCCGGGCAAGCGAGTGATCCGGCGAAAGACGCGGAACGGCGGGGCGCGGGGCTCCCTCGCGCCCCGTCCCCATGGGTGACCGCGCCGCTTCCCGTGAACGGACCACGCGATGCAGGCCGACTATATCGTCATCGGCGCCGGTTCGACCGGCAGCGTTGTCGCCGCGAGGCTGTCGGAGGACGGGCGCCGCCGGGTGCTGTTGCTGGAGGCAGGAGGCTCGGATCGCCGCCTCGCCGTCCTGATGCCGGCGGCGACCATGCTTACCGCGGTTACGAACCCCCGTTACGACTGGCGCTACATGGCCGAACCGGACCCGACCCGCGGCGGGCGCGTGGACTACATGCCGCGCGGCAAGGTGCTCGGTGGCACCAGTTCGATCAACTCCATGTCCTATGTCCGCGGCAATCCGGAAGACTATAACGGCTGGGCCGCCCTCGGCTGCCGCGGCTGGGATTTCAAGAGCGTCCTGCCCTATTTCCGCCGCTTGGAGGATTTCGAGAACGGAGCCGACACCTATCGAGGCGCCGGCGGGCCGCTTTCGGTCTCGAACATCCGCTCGGTGCACCCGCTCTCGGTCGCGTTCCTCGACGCCTGCGTCAACGCCGGCATGCGGCGTAGGGACGACATCAACACGCCGCCCCAGATCGGCGTCGGCTTCATACAGGCCACCCAGCGCCGGGGCTGGCGGCACAGCGCCTCGCGGGCCTATCTGTGGCCTGCGAAGCGCCGCCCCAATCTCCGGATTCTGACCCACGCGCACGTCCTCGGGCTGCTCTTCGAGGGCAAACGCGCCGTCGGCGTCGAGTATCTCCGCCGGGGCAAACGGATGCGGGCCAGCGCCGCCAAGGCCGTCGTCCTGTGCGCCGGCGCCTTCGGCTCGCCGCAGCTCCTGATGCTCTCCGGTATCGGCCCGGCGGCGCATTTGCGCGACCACGGCATAGAGGTGCGCCACGATCTTCCGGGCGTGGGCGAGAATCTGCAGGACCATGCGGGGATCAGCCAGACCGTCTGGGTCAACCGCACCACCTACAACGTCCAGACCGGGTTCCTGAACACTCTGCTCTACGGCGCCCAATGGCTGCTGATGGGCTCCGGCCCGGCCTCGACGCCGGTCGCGCAGGTCTGCGGCTTCAGGCGCTGCGATCCCCACAAATCGCGATCGCATGTGCAATATCTGTTCTCTCCGGGCGGCTACGACCTGACCGAGGCGGGCCCGGTGTTGTTCGACAAACCGGCGATTACCGGGCTGACGAACCTGCACCGGCCCTATTCATGCGGCACGGTCCGTCTCAAATCGGCCGATCCGTTCGACCATCCTGCGATCCGGCCGAACCTCTTCGCCGACGAGCGCGACATCGAGACCCTGCTGCTCGGCGCCACGTTCTTCCGGACGATCCTCGCGACCGAACCGATCGCGCGCTTCATCATCGGCGAGTACCTGCCCGGTCCGGAGGTCCAGACCGACGACGAATGGCGCAGCTATATTCGCGGCAACGCCACCGGCGTCTATCATCCTGCCGGCACCTGCAAGATGGGGCACGACCCGATGGCGGTGGTCGATGACGGCCTGCGGGTGCACGGCCTGGAGGGCCTCTATGCGGCGGACGCCTCGATCATGCCGGCCATCGTCAGCGCCAATCTCAACGCCACCTGCATCATGATCGGCGAGCGGGTGTCGGAGCTGATAAAAGCGGCCGCTTGAGCGCCGTTGGAGCTCCGGCCGAGCCTAAGGAGGAAGCCATGCCGTTCACCGTCGCCGCTACCCTCAGGATCAAGAAGCAGCACGTCGCCGAGTTCACCAGGCTGGTCAAGCGCCACGCCAACAACACCATGACCAAAGAGTCGGGCTGCATCAGCTTCGAGGTCAGCGTCGACCGCGACGATCCGCGCCGCTTCCTGTTCTACGAGGTCTATGTCGCGGAACGCGATTTCGAGGCTCACTTGGAGAGCCCGTGGCTGAAGCGGCAGGCGGACAGGACGGCGCATATGATCGACGGCGAGGTCGAGATGATCGGCTTCGGCCTGCGGTTGGCGGCGCCCAACAAGTAGCCAAGCGGACCGGAGCAGCGCCCCGCCGCTCGCTCGTCGGATCAGTCAGCGCCCATATCGCGCCCAGAGGGTCGCCGGATCCTTGCGCTTGTCGTGTTTTCGGGCGGCGTCGGCGATCTCGGCGTCGCTCGGCCCGCCATGGTCGAGGGCCTGGAAGGCGTACACCACCGGCCCGGCGCGGTTTGCGTGGCGTTTAGCGGCCATGGAGAGGGGCTCGTTGAGCGCACCGGAGCAGTGGGCGCAGGGCCAGGCGAGCCGGGCCATCAACGCGGCCGCTTCGCCGCCCGGAAAGCGGCGCAGCAGCGCGACGATGGTCGTCGAGCCGGTGATCGGCGCCGCCGGATCGCGCGCGGACACGGGCAGCGCCCTATTCCGCGGCCTGCGGCAGCGGCCGCTCCTCGACCGGCATGCGGATCGCGTCTCGGGGGAGCTGGTAGCGGGCGTAGGGCAGCACCGCGACCTTGGCATCGGGTCCGTGGCGGGCGAGCGCCGCCGCGAACGCGTCCTCGAGCGAGGTGCCGGCCTCGATGCCGATGTCCGCGGCCATGGCCAGGTTCTCTTCGAGCGTGACCACATGCAGATGCTTGCGCACCATGACCTCGTAGATCGGCACCCAGATGCAGCCCGCCCACATCTCGATCGTGCGGCTGTGAATGTCGCGGTAGACACGCTCGAGATTGGCCATGCTCGGCGGCATGTAGGGCTTCATCAGGTCCATGAGAGCGAGGCCGGGGAAGTCGCCGAGATGGGTCTTCACCCCGGGCGAGGGGCTGCAATAGATCAGCGTGCCGCCGTCCTTCACCAGAAGGTCGGACGACATGCAGCCCCAACCGGTGTGGAAGAAAAGATGGTCGGTCGGGGCGAACACGCCGCAAATCGCGATATCCGCCGCCCCGCCGGCCGGCCGATCATAGGCATAGATGCCGTTGAAATAGCGGATCGCCTCGCGGTGCGCGTCGGGATGGGCGCCGAAATTGATGAAGCAGAGCCTGCCTCTCGTGTCGAGCACGCTGTTGAGGGTGGCCGAAAGCCCGCACATGGTCGCCGCCTCGTCGATATCCGCCCGCATCGGGCCTGCCATCGCGCCGTAATGGGTCTTGGGCGACATCACGAAGGCGCAGTGGTTCGATTCGATGGTCTCGTCCGAGACCACGCCGGGCAGGATCAGCTTGCCGCCGCCGCCGGCGCCCCAGTGGTTGGATTGCGCCTGGCCGATCGACAGGGTCACGTCCGATTTCGCGACTTCCTTGTGCAGCCAGACCGGCGTTCCCCCGGTGGTCATCCCGATGAAGTCGTATTGGTCCGGATCGCGCGGCTCGTTCTGGAAGAACCGGATCCCGAGGCGCTCCATGCGCGCGAGGTTCTCCTTGCCGAGCTTGAGCTCGGTGTCGCGCTCGGACATCGGGAAGACCTTGCCGTTGGCGCAGACGACGCGCGCGTCCTTGACGCCTGCGGCCTCGACGGCATCGAGCACCGCGGGCAGGAGCTTGGAGGTCGGCGTCGGGCGGAACTGATTGTCGATGATGATCGCGAGGCTCTTGTCCGGCCCGATCAGCTCGGAGAATCTCGGGCCCGAATGGGGGGTTTCGAGCGCCGCGGCGGCGGCCTTGGTCGGGCGCGCGATCGGAGCGGGCTCGTCGGGAAAGATCGCTGCCAGCAGGTTTCTCTCCGGGATCTCCAGGGACAGCGTCTCGCGATAGACCATGCTCGGATCATCGGCCGAGCCGATGGTAAGCGGGTCGAGGGATTCGTAGGGGATTACCGCGCGATAGGTTTCGGACATCTCCACCCTCCCATGCCTGCCGGGGCCTCTCCACGGCGAGGCTGGTGTTCCGGCGCCGTGACGAGTGTAATGAAAACAGGCGAGCAGACATAGACACTCGGGCGAGGGATGCCCGGGCACACGAAGGGAGCGAGACATGGCGGCCTATCCGCGCCTTTTCTCCGAATGGAAGATCCGCAACACGGTGATCAAGAACCGGGTCGTCTTTCCGCCGACCTGCCCGAGCTGGGTCAACGACCCGTGGAACGGGCTCTTCATCGACATGGCGACCCACTATTACCGGGAGCGTGCCGAGGGCGGAGTCGGCCTCATCATCATCGGCGGGACCCATGTTCACCCGAGCTCGATCATGGCGCCGCTGCTGATGCCGCAGCTCTTCGACGACCGCCAGATCGAGCCGCTGTCGCGCATCGCAGAGGCGGTCCACGCCGAAGGCTGCAAGCTCGCGATCCAGCTCTGGCACTCGGGCGTGCGGGGCTTTCCCACCCTCAAGCAGGAGGCCACCTACGACCCCAATGCGACCTGGTACTCTGTCTCGCCGAGCCAGGTGCCCTTGGGCGAGTTCCCCGGCGCGTCCACGCCCAAGGAGCTGAACGAGGACGAGATCGAGGAGCTGCTGGAGGCCTTCGGCAGCGCCGCGGTCCGCGCGTTCGCGGCGGGACTCGACGGGGTCGAGCTCCATCTCAGCCACGGCTATTTGCCCTGGCAATTCATCTCGCCCCTCTACAACAAGCGCACCGACCGATGGGGCGGCTCGCAGGAGAACCGTCTGCGCTTCCCCCTCGAGGCATTGAAGCGGATGCGCGCTGCCGCCGGCGACGACAAGTTCGTCGGCTACCGCATCAACTCAACCTCATTCTGGCCGGGTGATCTCGAAATCGAGGATATCCAAGAGATCGTTGGCGATATCGAGCGTCGAGCCGACATCGACTATGTCAATGTCTCGGCCGGCGTGCATCACGCCTTCATTCACACGCCGATGGAGTTCGAGGCAGGCTGGGAGCGCGGCTACGCCCGCAAGATCCGCGAGGTTTCGTCGAAGCCGGTGCTGCTGGTCGGCCGCATCACCACGCCCGACGTGGCCGAGCGGCTCTTGGAAGCGGGCGACGGCGACGCGATCTGCCTCGCGCGCCAGCTCTTCACCGATCCCTACTGGGCCAAGAAGGCGCAGGAAAACCGCGCCGACGACATCCGCTCATGTGTCGCGGCCAATTTTTGCTGGAAAAGCGTGAGCCGAGGCGGCCGGGTGCAATGCATCTACAACCCCGCGGTCGGGCGCGAGGCCGCGTGGGGCGAGGGCACTCTCGATCGGGTGGAGACGCCGAAGACCGTTCTGGTCGTCGGCGGCGGCCCGGCGGGGCTCGAATATGCCCGTGTCGCCGCCGCCCGCGGCCACAGGGTGACGCTGTACGAGGCCGAGCCCGAGACCGGCGGTCATGTGCGGATCCAATCGCTGCTGCCGAGCCGGGCCGAATATGGCGAGATCGGCCGCTGGCTCACGGCGCAGGCCGAGAAGAACGGCGCCACGATCCTCACCGGCGCACCGGTCACGGCCGAGGACCTCGATCAGGCGCTGGACTCGGTCAAGCCCGACCATGTGGTGGTGGCCACCGGCTCGCAGGTCGCGGTCGACGGCTTTCAGGGCTGGACCGGAGAGGCCCTCCCGGGCTGGGAGACCGGCAACTGCGTCGGCTGGGACGCGGTCGCGACCGGCCAGGCGAAGCCCCGCGGCACGGTCATGGTGCTGGACGATCTCTGTGACGTGGTCGCCCCGCTGACCGCGGTTGCCATCAAGGATGGCGGCGCGGATGAAGTCATCCTGGTGACGCGGTGGCCGATGATCGGCATGGAGACCATCCTCGACGTCTATCTCGACTGGATCCTGCCCAAGCTCTATCGCAGCGGCGTGACCATCTGCGTCGACCATTTCGTCCGCGGGATCGAGGGAAACGCCGTGACCCTCTACAACGTGCATCAGGAGGACGCGGAGCGAACGGTGGAGGCGGACTGGATCGTCATGGCGACCGGTCGGCGTTCAGAGAACGCGCTTCGCGACCTGGTCGCGGCACGCGATCTCTCCGTCGAGACCATCGGCGATGCGACCGCGCCCCGCAGCGCCTATGAGGCGGTCTACGAAGGCCACCGCCAGGCGCGCAAGATCTGACCGGGCGCCGCGCCCCGGTCAGAGCGGCACGACCCCGCGCTCGCGCGGGACCGCGAGAATGTCGAGGTCGCAGCCGCGGTCGGCCTGCTCGACATGGGCGAGGTGGAGGGCGAGGTAGCCGCGTTCCGAGCCGGCAGGCGGCGGAGGCGGGCGCCACGCGGCAGCGCGGGTATCGAGGGTCTCTTGCGGGACCTGCAGCATGAGCGACCGCGCCGCGACGTCCAGCGCGATCGAATCGCCGGTCTCGACCAGGGCGAGCGGCCCGCCGATGGCGGCTTCGGGGCAGGCGTGAAGCACGATGGTGCCGAAGGCGGTGCCGCTCATGCGGGCATCCGATAGCCGCACCATGTCCCTGACGCCCGCGGCGGCGAGCTTCTTGGGGATCGGCACGTAGCCGGCCTCCGGCATGCCGGGCGCGCCCTTGGGCCCGGCATTGCGCAGCACCAGAACGTCGTCGGGCGTGACCTCGAGCGCGGGGTCGTCGATCCGCGCCGCGACATCGGCGACGGAGTCGAAGACTACGGCGCGCCCGGTGTGGCGGCAAAGCGCGGGCGTCGCCGCGGATTGCTTGATGATCGCGCCGGCCGGGGCGAGATTGCCCCGCAAGACGGCGATGCCGCCTTGCGGGTGGATCGGGTCGTCCGGCCCGCGAACCACCTCTTGCGGCCAGGGAGCGGGTGCGGAGTCAATCTCTTCGCCGAGGGTGCGCCCGGTTACGGTGAGGCAATCGAGATGGAGTGCGGGCGCGAGCGCGCGCAAGACCGGCATCAAGCCCCCGGCCCTGTTCAGGTCCTCCATGTAATGGCTGCCGGAGGGCTTGAGGTCGACCAGCATCGGCGTTTCCCGGCTGAGCCGATCGAGGCCGTCGAGGTCGAAGTCGAGGCCGCAGCGCCCGGCGAGCGCCGCGAGATGGATCACCGCATTGGTCGAGCCGCCGATCGCGAGCATCACCCGAAGCGCGTTGGTGAAGGCGGCGGGCGTGAGGATCCGATCCGGCGTTAGCCCTTCCGCCGCGAGGGCCACGGCACGGGCCCCGGTCTCGCGCGCGATGCGGAAGCGGTCGGCGAGCACCGCCGGGATCGCGGCGCCGCCCGGCAGCATCATGCCGAGGGCCTCGGTGACGCAGGCCATCGTGCTCGCCGTGCCCATCACCATGCAGGTCCCGGCCGAGGGCATGAGCCGGCCGCCGATTTCGGCGATCTCCGCCTCGTCGAGCCGCCCGCCCCGATGCTCGCCCCAATAGCGCCGGCAATCGGTGCAGGCGCCGAGCCGCTCGCCGTGATGGCTACCGGTCAGCATCGGGCCGGTGATCAGATGGATGGCGGGGAGGTTGGCGCTCGCCGCGGCCATGAGCTGGGCCGGCACGGTCTTGTCGCAGCCGCCGATTAGCACCACGGCGTCGATCGGATGCGCGCGGATCATCTCCTCCGTATCCATCGCCATGAGGTTGCGGAAGAGCATCGTCGTCGGGTGCATGAAGGGCTCGCCGAGCGCGATCGTCGGAAAGGCGAGCGGCAGGCCGCCGGCGACCAGCACGCCGCGCTTCACCGCCTCGATCAACTGCGGCACCGTGCCGTGACAGCTCACGAGGTCGCCGGCGACGGAGGCGATGCCGATCACCGGCCGCTCCAGTTCGGAATCGGTGTAGCCCATCGATTTCGCGAAGGCCTTGCGCAGGAAGAGCGAGAAGGCGGGATCGCCGTAGTCGGTGAGCGCGCGCTTCAGCCCGATCGGGTCTTTCGTCATCGTCTTGTCTGCTGGAACAGCCCTTTGGTCCGCTGGCGGCCCGTCACTCGGGAGCCAGCCCGCAACTGACGCCGCCGTCGATCGTGAGCGCGATGCCGGTGATCCACTGCGCCTCGTCCGAGGCGAGGTAGACGAAGCCGCCGGCGATGGAGGCCGGGTCTCCGATACCGAGGGGATGGAGCTTCTCAAGCCGCGCCTTGAATCCTTCGGGATCGTCGAGCTGGGACAGGTGGTGGTCGACCATCGGCGTCTGGACCCAGCCGGGGCAGATGCAGTTGACCCGGATCTGGTCCTTGGCACCGTCGAGCGCCAGGCACTTCGTCAGCATGACGACAGAGCCCTTGGAGGTTCCGTAGGCTACCTGACCGGGGGTTCCGATGAGCCCGGCGATCGAGGCGGTATTCAGGATCACGCCGCCGCCGCGCGCGCGCATGTGGCCCCAGATCGCCTTGGCGGCCCGATAGATGCTGGTGACGTTGACGTCGATCTGACGGTCCCAGTCCGCGCTCTCGACCTCCTCCACGGTGCCGATCACGGCCTGGCCGGCATTGTTGATCAGGACATCGACATGGCCGAGCGCCTCGATCGCGCCCTGGACGAGCCCGGTCACGTCGTCGTCGCGCATGACATCGGCCTCGATGGCGATCGCGGTGCCGCCCGCGTCCTCGATCGCACGCACGGTGCCGACATTGTCGTCGGCGCTGAGGCCCGCGCACACGACCGCGGCGCCTTCCTGCGCGAAGCGCAGCGCCGTCGCCCGGCCGATGCCGGAGCCCGCGCCGGTGATGATCGCGGTCTTGCCGTCGAGCCGGCGCTGCGCGTGCTCGCCCGGCCCGGTCCCGCTTCCGATTTCGGTCACCCTACCCTCATATCCCAAACCGCCGCCAAGGCTATCAGCGTCCCGCCGAACAAGCACGTCGCAAGCGCGAAGCGCGGGGGCGTGGAACATCGTTGAGACCGGGAGAGAGGAGGCTCGGACCCTGCGGGGCTGACGGCGGCACGCGGCTTCGTCGCGATCGCGGCGCGTCAGCCGGCTTCCAGCGGGTTCAATATGGTCAGCCCTTCGAAACCGGCCGCTTGGCAAAGACGACGATCTGCGCAGACAAATGTCAAAGGCGCCGGCACGCTGTGACGAACCGTCAGACAGCCGGCGATCTCCTCGGTATCCGGTCAGTCTTCGAGGAGCCGGGTCAGCATATGACGGACGTGATCCTGACCACCAAAGAACACCGCCAGAACACGGATAGTCCGACGCGCTTCATCGATATCGAACCAGTAGATCGCCCGGTCGATCGTCAGATGCCGCAGACCGGGCAGAATGTCGTCATGGCTTTCGCCTCGGTGGGGCGCGGTCAGGATGCGGTTCGCGGCCGCGCGGATGTCCAAAACCCGCGCCTCGGCATTATCAAACGCGGCTTCCACGCTCTCGCCAAAGCCGAGGTAGTTGTCGAAGAGATGGTCGAAGATCAGTCCGAAATCGCGCTCGGCCTCCGCCGAGAACTCAAGACGGAAGTCCATGCGAGCGGCGCTTCGCGGCGATCACGTCGGCCAACCGGCTATCCATCCGCTCCCCGCTAATGAACTTGCGCTCCCGGCGGCGGGCCAGAACCTCGCGCAGCGCCGTGAGTTCCAGCTCCTCGGCTTCTATCCGCTGGCGCAGCAGGTCCATGCCCTGTTGCAATACGGCGCTGACGCTGGAATAGCGCCCAGCCTCCACCAATGTCCTGGCGAAGGCGTGTTGCTTGTCCGTGAGCGAGACCGAAGATTTGATCGTCATAGGTGCTCTCTTTGACAGCGAGGTAGCACCTGGTAGCACCGACGTCAATATCGACCACCTCGCGAGAGCGTATAACATCGTTGAGTTCGAGAGAGAGGGGGCTTGGACCCTGCGAGGAGCCGACGGCGGCCCGTGGCTTCGTCGCGATCGCGGCTCGTCAGCCTGCTTCCAGCGGGTTCAGTATGGCCAGCCCTTCGAAACCGGCCGCCTGGCAAAGACGACGATCGGCGCAGACAAATGTCAAAGGCGCCGGCACGCTGTGACGAACCGTCAGACAGCCGGCGAGCTGGAGGGCGTCATAAGTCCTGAGCGGGTGGGAGTCGAGCGACCGAGCGGCCTCCTCGATCACCGCCGAGCTTGACGGCTGCACGAGATACAATGATGACCTGTCTTCGTCGATCTGCTTGAGGATTCGATTGGCGTCCGGCCCCGAGATGTCACCCTCTCGCTCACGCCTGCGGATTGCCGAACGAGCCTCGAGGAGGGAGACGTCCAGGATGATGATGTGGCCGTCGCCGAGAGCCTCCGTCAGATCGAGCAGCGCCGCGGTTCCCTCTTCCTCGATGTAGAGCTTGATCAGCGCGCTCGTGTCCAAATAGACGCTCGCCATAGACCTGGATCAGTGCCTGTCGTTGAGGACGGTGTCGGCGATCGAGCCGCCCCGGATGCGTACCGGCTTGAAGCCCGTGCCGCGTCGGCGGGAGTCGGGCTGAAATCGCGGATGTTTCCGATTGACCCGTATTGCGGTGATCGGGTGCAGCGGCTGATTCGGGTTGGGGACTTGGCTGGTCAGGATCAGGCGCTGTTCCGTCGCATGGCGCAGCAGGGATCCGCTCGCCCTCGGATCGCGAGCCCAACCGTGGCCGCTTTCGGGAAGAAAGTGATCGCGGAACCATGTCAGGCCGACGAACGGTCGCACGCCTTCGGCAGTCTTGAGCTCGGCGATGAGTTGGTCCATGGCGGTCTCGACATCGACCGTGTCGGCCGGTCCCTCGAAACGGTTGCCGCCGGACTCGCGCTCGGCGGCTTCGTGCTGAGGTGTTTCAAGCGGAACGAATTTGATCATCACGACGCACTTGTCGGGGTCGAAATAGCCGGCAGACGCGTCCTCGCGGATTTTCCTCTGGGAATCCGCGTTGTGGATGCTGACCTGGGGGTTGCGGTCATCGACGGGCAAATGCCGGAGCCCCTGCAATTCGCTCGGAAGGGTTAGAGCGGGCAGGCTGGCGAGACTTTCCTCGATGTCCCGCTGCAAGTCGGCAATTTTCATTTTTTCTCCTATTTTTCTAGCAAATTACTAGAAATTTATAAGATCGCGCAATTTACCAGGTGCCCAGGCCCCTATGTCAAGCTCTTTGCGGCATGCGGTGGTCGGTCCCATGCGCCTCCGCCTGCGCCGATCCGTCGCGATGGTTGACTCGGTGCCGCGCGAGACGATAGGCCCGGCGGGCGGCATGGGGAGCGGCACCATGAGGTTCCAGGGAAAATACGCGATCGTGACCGGCGGCGGCCGCGGCATCGGCCGCGAGATCGGGCGCCGGTTCGCGGCCGAGGGGGCGCATGTCGTGCTCGCCGATATCGACGGGAGCCGCGCCGACGAAGCCGCAGCCGAGATTGGCGCCGCCGGCGGCCACGCCGCGCCCTGCGCGGCCGATCTCGGCACGCCGGAAGGGGCCGCGCACCTGTTCGAGACGGCACACGCCCGTTTCGACGGGCGCCTCGACGTCCTGATCAACAATGCCGGGATCGCCCATCACGGCGCCTTCCTGGACCTGACGCTCGAGGATTGGGAGCGGGTCTTGCGCAACAATCTGACCAGCGCGTTCCTCTGTGCGCAGAGGGCGGCCCGGATCATGGCCGAGCGGGGCGGCGGGCGCATCGTCAATATCGGCTCGATTTCGGGGCAACGCGGCAGTTATGGCCGCACCGCCTACGGCGTCACCAAGGCGGGCATCCATCAGATGACGCGAATCATGGCGGTCGAGCTCGGCCCGCGGAACATTACCGTCAACGCGATCGCGCCCGGTCCGATCGATACCGGCATCACCAGCTTCGGGCCGGATCAGGAACGCCGTTACCTGGAACGCATTCCGCTCGAGCGCTTCGGCCAGGCCCGCGATGTTGCCGGCGCGGCGCTGTTCCTGGCCAGCGACGAGGCGGCCTATGTGACGGGCAGCGTGGTAAATGTCGATGGCGGCTTCGATAGCGCGGGGCTCATTTTCAGCTACACTGAGCTGACCACGGTCAAGAGCGATATCCGCGACCCAACGAAGAGCGATTGAACCGATGCGTGTTGATAAAAGCGTCGCCCTCGTCACCGGCGCGGCCGGCGGGATCGGCGGCGCCCTGGTGGCCGCGCTGGCGGAACGGGGCGCCCGGCGTATCCTTGCCGTCGACCTGCCGGAGCCGCTCGCTTCGGCCCAATTTCCGCAAGCCGCCGGCGTCGAGCCGCTTGCGCTCGATGTGACCGACGAGGCGGCCATGCAGCGCGCCGCCTCGCGTCACCCCGACGTCACCCTGGTGATCAACAATGCCGCGATCGTCTTTTTCGAGGGCATCATCGACGCATCGCGTATGACCAATGCGCGTGCGCAGTTCGAGGTTAATTTCTGGGGTTATCTCCACGTCGCGCGCGCCTTCGCGCCGGTGCTCGCGCAGAATGGCGGCGGCGCCCTGGTCAACGTCCTCTCCGAGGTGGCGCGGGCGAACGCGCCTTTCGTCGGCGCCTATTCCGCGAGCAAGGCGGCGGCCTGGTCCGCGACCCAGTGCATGCGGGCCGAGCTTCGCGCGCAAGGCACCCATGTGCTCGCCGTGTTTCCGAGCTCGACCGATACGCCCATGCTCGCCGGCATCGGCGGCGACAAGCAAGCGCCCGAGGCGGTGGCGCGCGGCGTCCTCGATGCGCTGGAGGAAGGGGCGGAGGACGTCTCGGTCGGCGCCCACTCGGTCCAGATCGAGGCGTTGATGCAACGCGACCCGAAGGAAGTTGAGCGGGAGTTCGCGGCCTTCCTTCCCGGAGCTCCGTCAATACCCGATTAGAGTCCGCGCTCCCCTACAGCGTGAGGGCGGTCCGGTGCCCGTCGTGAATCGCCGAGGCCGGGTCGCGGGGCAGCAGGCAGTCGCCGATGAGCCGGGCCGAAATTCCTGCATCTGCCAGCTCGCCTGCGAGTGCATCGCGGGCGAGGCGCGGGGTTGCGTAGGTCAAGAGCGCGACCTCCTCGATGATCGTTTCCGCGCCGGTGATCACGTGGCGGCAGATGACGCGGTCCGCCTCTCGGGCGACCGGTTCCGTCAGCCGGTGCACCTCGATCCCGAGATGGGCTAAGCGCCGCTCGACACCCATGCGCGACATCAGGTTGACGAAGCGGGCGATCTCGGGCGCGGGCGTCAGCAGCGTCACGCGCTCGAAGCGCTGTGCGAGCAAGTCGACGGCGGCGTAAAAGGCGGGCGTCTGGTCCATGTCGAGCAGAACGGCCCTGCCGCGCGCCGGCGCCGCTGCGGCGCCCGCCCCGACCAGGCTCTCGACGGCACGCCGCAGATCGATCGCCTCCGATTCGCCGGCAAGCGCCGGCGGCCGGCGCATAAGGGATCCGGCCGCGAGGATGACCGCGTCCGGATCGCGGTCTCGCACCGTCGCCACTGTCGCCGCTTCGCCGAACCGGAATTCGGCGCCTGCCTCGACCGCCTGCTCGTACTGGAACGTCGCGGTCTTCGCCACCTCGGCACGGCCCGGCAGGCATGATTCGAGACGCGAAGCGCCGCCCACTTCCTGGCTCGCCGAGAACACGGTCACCGCGTGGCCGCGGGCCGCCGCGATCCACGCCGCCTCCAGGCCCGCGAGCCCGGCGCCGATCACCACCACGCGCTTGCGCTGCGCGGCCGCCGGCGGCCGCCAGCCGGCCTCGCCCTCGCTGGCCAGCACGGGATTCTGGAAACAGCGGATCGGCTTGCCGGCATGAATCTCGCCCCAGCAATAGTTGCAATAGGTGCACAGGCGAACGTCCTTGGAGCGGCCCTCCCGGGTCTTGCGCGGCCAGGCGGCGTCGGAGATCAACATGCGGCTGAAGCCGATCATGTCGCAGGCCTTCTCGGCGAGCGCGGCGTCCGCCGCCTCTGCCGATTCGATCCGGCCGAGCCCGATCACCGGGAGCCCGCCTGCGGCGGCGCGGAGCCGCTTGTGGAGCGCCAGGAACGGGCGCGGCGGATAGTGCATGTCCGGCAGGTGCGAATCGAAATGCGGGCCGAACGCGCCCTGGCTGAAAGAGAGATAGTCGAGCACCCGCTCGGCCGCGGCGGCCCGGGCGATGCGCGCCGCCTCGTCCGGCTCGATCCCGCCCGGGAGCCGCTCATCGGCCGGGAGCTTGATGCCGACGATGAAGTCGGGGCCGCAGGCATTGCGAACGGCGGCCAGCACCTCGCGCATGAAACGGATGCGGCCCTCGAAACTGCCGCCATAGCCGTCGGTCCGGTCGTTGCAGGCGGGAGAGAGAAATTGGGCAATGAGGTAGCCATGGGCACCATGCAGCTCGACGCCGCTGAAGCCCGCACGCTTCAAGCGTTCGGCGCTCTCAGCATAGCCTGCGACGATCCCCGGGATCTCTGCTTCGGCGAGGGGCCGCGCGGCGTTCCAATAGAGCGCCTCCGGCTGCGCGGAAGCGCCGCGCGGCACCGAATCGAGGCCCCAGAGCTGCTGGCGCCCGATATGGCCGAGCTGGCCGATCAGCCGGCAGCCGGCGCTCTCGACGGCCTCCGCCCATCGCGTGAAGCCCGTGAGGTTGGCCTCGTCATGAGCACTCACCAGGATCGGCGCGCCGCTGCTGGTCGGATGGACATTGAGGAGCTCGGTCACGATCATCGCGGCGCCGCCCTCGGCGCGCTCTCGGTGGTAAGCAACGAGACGATCCGTCACTTTTCGTGCCTGCCCGAGGCCGGTCACGGTTGCGGTGTGGACGATCCGATTGCGCAGCTCGTGGCGGCCGATGGTGATCGGGCTGAACAAGCTGTCCAGGGCCATGAGCGGGTCCGTTGCGGAAGTGCCGGGCGGCGCAGTGTAAGCTAGTCACGGCTCGAACGCAGGGAGAAGCATGGCCGACGAAGTTGACTTCATCGTCGTGGGCGGCGGCACGGCGGGTTGCGTGTTGGCGAACCGGCTCTCGGCCGACCCGGCGAACCGGCTCGCGCTGCTCGAGGCCGACGGCGAGGCGCGCCATCCCGCGATTCATATCCCGCTGATGGCGGGCTTCGTCTATTTCCTGCGCTCGATCAACTGGAACTACCGGAGCGAGCCCGAGCCTTATCTCGACGGCCGCCGCATCCCCTGGCCGCGCGGCAAGCTGCTCGGCGGCACCTCTTCGATCAACGGCATGATGTATATGCGCGGCAATCGCCGCGATTACGACGGCTGGCGCCAGCTCGGCCTCGAGAGTTGGGGCTACGCGGCGGTGCTCCCCTACTTCAAGCGCGCCGAGGGCCACGAGACGCGCCGCGACGCCTATCACGGCGCCGACGGCCCGCTCCGCGTCAGCCGCGCCCGATCGGATAACCCGCTCTATGAGGTTTTCCTGCAAGCCTGCGAGGCGCTCGGCATGCCGCGCAATGGTGATTTCAACGGCGCGACCCAGGAGGGCGTCGGCCGGCAGGATTTCTGCTACCACCGGGGTCGGCGGGTGAACACCGGGCACGCCTTCCTGCTGCCCGTGCGCCGCCGACCCAATCTGCGCGTGCTGCTCCGCGCCCACGCCGAGCGCCTGCTGTTCGAGGGCCGGCGTGCCGCCGGTGTCGCCTATCGGCGCGGCGGGCGGCTCAGCGAGCTGCGGGCGCGGCGCGAGGTGATTCTGTGCGCCGGCGCGGTCAATTCGCCGGCGCTGCTGCAGCTCTCAGGGATCGGCGCGCCGGACCATCTCGGCTCGCTCGGCATCCCCGTCGTCGCCGAAAGCCCTGATGTGGGGCGCAACCTGCAAGACCATGCAGGGGTCTACGTCCAATATTCCTGCACCCGGCCGGTCACGCTTTACGGTCTGATGCGTCCCGACCGCGCGGCGCTCGCCTACCTTCGCGCCTATCTCTTCGGCACCGGCCCCGGCACCTCGATCGCGCTCGAAGCCGGCGGCTTCGCCCGCACCCGCGATGTTCTCGACGACCCAGATGTTCAGCTCACCTTCCTGCCCGGCCTCACTCTCGACGTGACGCGCAAGAAACAGGGCCGCCACGGCTTCCTCACCCATTGCTATCAGCTCCGCCCCGAGAGCCGCGGCGAGATCCGTATCGCCACCGCCGATGCCAGCGCCGCGCCGAAGATTCACTCCAACACGCTCGCCGCGGAAGCCGACCGCCTTGTGGTGCGCGACGGGGTCCGGCTCGCGCGCCAAATCATGAGGCAAGCGCCATTCGATCCCTATCGCGGCCACGAGATCGCACCGGGCGAGGCGATTCGGTCGGACGACGAGATCGATGCCTGGGTGCGGGCCAATATGACGACCGTCTGGCATCCGGTCGGCACCTGCCGCATGGGCGCGGACGAGGGCGCCGTGGTCGACGCCGCCCTCAGGGTGCGCGGTATCGAGGGGCTCCGCGTGGCGGATGCCTCCGTCATGCCGCTGATCACCAGCGGCAACACCGCCGCGCCCACCGTCATGATCGCCGAGAAGGCCGCCGACATGATCCTCGGCAAGCCGCCGCTCGCCGCTGAGGACCCGGCAACAGCGTGATCCGCCGGCGCGGCCTCAGTTGCAAAGATGGGCGAGCGGCCGAATCACGACACCGCGCATCATCGGCAGGGTGCGGGGCTCGAATTCCTGAACGATCGCGTGTCCCTGTTCCGCGACCAGGTCGAGGAAGCGGTCGAGGTGGCGCATGGCATGGACGATAGCGCCGTCCGGATAGCCGACGATGTCGTGCAGGATCAGAATGGTCCACGGCCGCTCGGCGAGCGCTGCGAGGCCGCGATCGATCCAGCCGTCCGCGTCCTCCCAGTCGCGCGTCACCGCGTCGAACATGACGCAAGTGTAGCCGCCGTCCACGAGCCGATCGACATGGGCGCGCTTGAAAACGCGGTCGTCGATGATCCCGGCGTTGCAGAACGGCCGGAAATAGCGGTCGGGATGGGCCAGCGGCCCGATCAGCTCCTGGGTCCGTGTCACTTCGTCGTCGAACGCCGCCGGGTCGTCGCTGTCGCCGAGCGAGAAAGCGTGGCTATAGGAGTGGTTGCCGATCCAATGGCCCTCGCCATGGGCGCGCTCGACCGCGGCCCGCCCCTCGGCGGTCGCAAGTTTCTTGCCGATCACGAAGAAGGTGGTTTTCACGCCATGGGCCGCCAGCGTGTCGAGTACGTGATGGGTGACCGCGGGCTCGGGGCCGTTGTCGAAGGTAAGGGTCATTTTTGCCATGGCGTCGCTGCTCCGGGCGCAGGCTCAACCGCCGCCTTCGGCGTGCAGCTTCTCGCGCAGATAGGGGATCAGCCCGCCGGCCCGCAGGATGCCGAGCTCGGCATTGGAGTAGGGCGCGATCGGCAGCGCCGCGCCCTGGGTCAGATTGCGGATCTCGGCTGCGCGCCAGTCGATCTCGACCGTGTCCCAGCGCGTGACCAGAGCGGTGATGCCGGGGCAGGCGATTTGGGGGAAGCCTTCAGCGATCTCCTCCCGCCAATAGCCGGTGGCAAAGGATTCGGCGATCACGGCGCGAATGCCGAGCCGGCGCAACCCGATCATCGGCGCGAAATGCGGATGGCCGTAGCCGAAATTTTCGGCGCCGACGACGAGGTCGCCGGGCCGCACCGCCTCGGCGAAGTCGGGATCGAAGCGGCGCATGGCGCACGCCGCGAGCGCATCCGGGTCGGTCAGGCGGATGTTCTCGACCCCGACGATCTGATCGACGTCGAAATCCGCCTCCTCGAAGATATAGGCGATCCGGCCGCGGAGCGGCTGGAGGCTCATTCGCCGGTTTCCGCGAGATAGGGGCGCGGGTCGGCGATCCGGCCCTCCAGCGCCGATGCTGCGACCGCCGCGGCGTTGCACAGATAGATCTCGGAGTCGGGGCTGCCCATGCGGCCCTGCACGTTGAGCGTACCCGTCGAGACCGCGCGCTGGCCCTTGGTCATGGTCGCGATTCGGCCATAGCAGTAATCGCACGAGGACGAGGTGACGAACGCCCCGGCCTCGATCAGCGTCGTCAGCAGGCCTTCCCGGGCGGCTTCCGCCATGATTGCCTGGCTCGTCGGCACGATGTGAAGGTGAAACCCCGGCGCGACCCGACGGCCCTTGAGGATCGCCGCGGCGACCCGCAGGTCCTCGAGCCGGCCCGACGCGCAGGAGCCGAGATAGCCGGACTGGACCTCGATCCCGGCATGGTCCGTGAGATCGGCGGTGCCTGCCGGATTGGGCGGCACTACCACGATCGGAGCGAGGTCGGTGAGGTCGACCTCGTGCATCGCCGCGTAGGACGCATCGTCATCGCTCGCCAGCGGCTCGAAGGGCTTCGCGGCATGCGCGCGGGCATAGTCCAGGGCCAGCCGGTCCGGATTGCAGATCGCGGTCAGCGCGCCGGTGAACATCGCAAGGCCGGTGATCGTCTGGCGCCCTTCGAGCGAGATCGCGCCGAGCGCAGGCCCGCCCAGCTCGAGAACCTGAAAACGGCAGGAACGCGGGCCGAGAACGCGAACCAGATGGTGGAACACGTCGCGGGCCATCACCCCCCGGCTCAGCGTGCCGGTGAGGTTGACCCGGGTCGTCTCCGGCACGGTGAAGTCGATCCGCTCCCGGACGAAGGCCTCCAGGAGCTGCGTGTGGATGCCGATGGCAAGGGTGCCGAAGGCGCCGAGCTGCGCAATATGGCCGTCGAAATGCACGACGAAACCGCCCGGCACCGCATAGCCCGCCTCGGCCGCGACTTGGTGGCCGATCCCCTCGCGCTCATGCAGCGTGACGCCGTTTTCCGCGCACCAGGTGCGGGTGACGATGTGAAGCTCCTCTTCGTCGGGCGTGTTGGCCGGCACCATATGGTCGATGAAGAGGGCGAAGCGCTCCGGCTCGGCGACCCGATCGATCCCGAACTCTTCCTTCATCTGCTTGAAGATCAGGTCGAGATAGCCGGGAAAGTCGTAACCGAGCACGTAGTCGGGCTTGACCTCGACCTCGCTGCCGGCGCGCACCGGCGCGCCCGCCTCGGTCGCGCGCCCCAGGATCTTCTCGGCGATCGTGTAGCCCATGGCTCCGCACCCCTGCCTGTGCAAACCGAACCGATGGTAACACCTTATTGCTGCGCCATTACCGCGCCTCGCCGCGCTCGCCGAACAAGAGGGTGATGTTGATCCGCCGGTTCGCGTAGCCGTCACGAAAGCGGACAGCGCCGCTTTCGTGGATCAGGCTCGAATCGAAGATCACCGCCCGGTTGCAGCGATAGGGCACGCGCACCGGCGCCCTGCCCTCGCGCGCGACGCGCCGCTCGAGCGGAGCCGGATCGAGATTGTAATCCTCGAAGCGCCAGTCCGGCGGCGCCGCGACATCGTGCACGATGAGGCCCGTGGCAGCGGGATCGAGGCAGGCATGGTCGGGCGTGATCCAGAGATTGACGTTGATCGCGGCCTTGTCCGCATGCTTGCGCGTGCCGCTGCCGGCCTGGTCGTATTTGAAGGCCCACATCTGGATCAACCGCTGCCCGCCGATCACCCCCGACAGCCTCTCTCCGAGCTCGCCCGCGAGCGCGACCAGCGCGGGGTGGTCGAAGCCTTCATGCAGATAGGCGCCCAGATAGCCGCCATGCTCCTTGCAGTCGAACCAGATCGTCGCCTCCAGGCAAAAGCGCTGGAGGGCGGCCAAGGCCGGCGCGCTGAGCAGATCGTCGACGACAACGACCGACGGCGCGGCAGCCTTATAGCGCCGCTCGATCACGGCCCCGTCGAGGGAGGGGTTGAGCGCCGGCGAGACGGCCGTCTCCGGCGGGCGGTAGATCACCCGATTGAAGGTCGCGCCGATCCGTCGCCGTTCGGCCGCGCTGAGCGCGCGGGGCGTGCTCAGTGCCGCCTCGCTGCCGAAACCGGCGAGCACGGCGCGAACGCTGTCGCGCGCCGCCGCGAGCGACGGGTCCAGCCGGCCCGCGTCCAACAGGTGGCTGATCTGATCCAGGTCGTGCTCGAGTTTCGCCCGTGAGGCGCTGCGGAAGGTCGCTTGCTGTTCGGGGTCGAGGACGGCGGCATCGGCGGCGGGATCGGTGCCCCACCAGGCGGAGCCGCGATAGAGCGCGTGCGCCGAACGGAACGAGCCGATGGCCTCGTCCAACCGTCCCTGCCGCTTCAACACCGCGCCGAGATTGGTGTGAGCGGCGACCGAGCCCGGCGCCCGCGCGAGCGCCGCCCGGAAGCTGCGCTCGGCCGCCCCGTCGTCGCCCTGCCGCAGCGCGAGGTTGCCGAGCGTGATGCGCAGGCTCGCCTTCTCGGGGGCGAGCGCAACGGCGGCCTCGAACGCGCGCCGCGCCTGATCGAGCACGCCGCGGTCGGCGGCAACCAGGCCGCACACGTAATGGGCGCCCGCGTCGCGCGGGTTGCGGGCGAGGACGGCCCGGCCGATCGCCGCCGCCTCGGCGCCCCGGCCCGCTTGATAGGCGGCGAATGCCGCGCCGGTGTCGGGCCGGTTGTCAGGGGCTGCGCGTGAGCCCGTCACGGGTCACCTTGAAGTCGGCCGCCTCGCGGTCCCAGGTCGCGGCCGTGATGCCTTCGGCGCGCAATTCCACCTTGCGCACCTTCTGGGTCGGCGTACGCGGCAGATCGGCCTTGAACTCGATGAAGCGCGGGACCATGAAGTAAGGCATCTCGGCGACGCAATGGCGCAATAGCGCTTCCTCACTCAGGGTCGCGCCCGGGTTTCGCACCACCACCACCTTCACCTCGTCCTCGCCGACGTCGGCGGCGACCGCGATCGCCGCGGTCTCGGCGACGTCAGGGTGCTTGTTGACGATCCGCTCGACCTCGAATGACGAAATGTTCTCGCCGCGGCGTCGGATCGCGTCCTTCATCCGGTCGTGGAAATAGAGATAGCCCGCCTCGTCGATATGGCCGCGATCGCCGCTGTGGAACCAGAGGTTGCGAAACGCCGCCAGCGTCGCCTCCGGAAGGCCGTCATAGCCCTCCATCAGAATGTAGGGGTGCTTCGCCCGGACCACGATCTCGCCCGATCTGTCGGGGGGCACCTCCCGATCCATCTCGTCGACGATCCTGATCTCATATTGCGGCGCCGCGCGGCCGGCCGCGCCCTTCGGCGTCGCTTCCTCGGGGCGGGTATAGGCGACGATATTGGCTTCGGTCGAGCCGTAGCCCTCGGTCAACTGCAAATCGAAGCGCGCCAGGAAATCCTCGCGCACATCGTGTGGATTGGGCACCGCGTAGATCATGCGCAGCGGATTGTCTGCATCGTCGGGCCGCGGCGGCGCGGCATAGAGCATGTGGCAGATCCCGCCCACGGCGACCGTCACCGTCGCGCCATGCGCCCGCACGTCCGGCCAGAACTGCGCGACGCTGAAGCGCGGACGCAACACCATCCGGCAATCGGCGAGCATCGTGCCGAGCAGGATGAATTTGCCGGCGATATGGAAGAAGGGCAGGACGTTGTAGGTCACGTCGCGGGCATCAAGCGACACGATCTGGTTGAAGATGACGGCGAACGACAGCTCGAAATGGTTGTTGATAACGACGCCCTTCGACGGTCCGGTGGTGCCCGAGGTGAACATGATGCAGGCCACGGTGGTCGCTTCGACGGTGCGCACAACATCGGCGCCGTCACCGGCAGCGAGTTCGTCGAGCGCGAGCACGGCACCGGGCAGAGCGCGTCTCGCCTCCTCGAGGCCACCGTCGTCGATGATGAAGGTCGCGAGACCGGGGCATTGACCGGTGATCCGGGCGACCACGGGGACGAATTCCGCATCCAGGACCATCGCCGTCACGCGCGCGCTGTTGACGATATGAGCCAGAATGTCGCCGCGGTAAGCGGTATTGATCGGCACCTCGACGACGCCGCGCTTCGCCGTCGCGAACCAGACGAAGACATGAGCCGGCGTGTTTTTTATCATGACGGCGATGCGGGCGCCGGGCTCGATGCCGCGGGCCGCGAGGCTGGCGGCGATACGATTGGCCGCTCGATTGATTGCGGTGTAGCTGTAGTCTCGCCCGTCCCAGTGCATCATCGGATGCTCGGGGCGCTCGGCCGCGCGCTTCTCGAGGATGCGGTGGACCAACCAGGCTTCGGGATTCTCGCCGATCGTCAGCATCGTGCCTGCCGGGCCTCCACCGCCGTCCTCGGGCCGGTCTCCACTATAGCCAAGCATCCGTCGCGTTGAACGTCGGCGCGCCGACCTCGGTCGAGAGGTGTCGCAGGCTTGACCCCCGGCGATCGGGGGCGTAGCTGTAACGGACCGGGGCATGCGGGGCGAAGCGCATGGTAGAGAGCGAAGCGCGAAGCGACACCCATCCTTGGGAAAAGTCCTATCCGGCAAACGTGGATTGGCACGCGTCGATCCCGACCGCGCCGCTCTACCGATTGCTCGACGATGCGGTCGCGCGCTATGGCGACCGTCCGGCCATCGATTTCATGGACCGGGTGACGAGCTATCGGGCGCTGGGTGAGCTGGTGAATCGAGCGGCCGAAGGGTTCCAGAAGCTCGGCGTCGGCAAGGGCCGCAGGGTCGGCCTCCTCCTGCCCAATTGCACGGCCTTCGTCGTGGCTTATTACGGCGTGCTCAAGGCCGGCGGGACGGTCGTCAATTTCAACCCGCTCTACGCGATCGAAGAGATCAAGGCTCAGGTCGAGGATTCCGAGGCCGACATCCTGGTCACCCTCGATCTCGCGCTCCTCTACGACAAGGCGCGCGCCGCGCTCGAGCAGACGCGGCTCACCCACCTCGTGATCTGCCCCATGGCCGAGATGCTGCCGGGCCTCAAGAGCCTGCTCTTCCCGCTGGTCAAGCGCCGGGAGCTCGCCAAGGTGGCGCGCGATTCGCGTCATGTCTTCTTCAAGGCGTTGACCGCGAATGCCGGCAACCCGGCGCCGGTCGACACCGACGTCGAGAACGACATCGCGGTGCTGCAATATACCGGCGGCACCACCGGCACCTCGAAAGGCGCGATGCTGACCCACGCCAATCTCTACGCCAATACGGCGCAGTCGGTGATGATGTTTCCGGATCTCGAGACGGGCTCCGAGGTCATGGTCGGCGTGCTTCCGCTGTTTCACGTCTTCGCCATGACCGTGGTGATGAACCTCAGCATCCATACCGGCACGAAGATGATCCTGCTGCCGCGCTTCGAGCTCGACTCCCTGCTCAAGGTGATCGACAAGAAGCGGCCGACCTTCTTCCCGGCGGTGCCGACGATCTACATCGCGATCAACGGCCATCCGGCGGTCGCGGCCAAGAAGCACGACCTCTCCTCGATCAAGCTCTGCCTTTCGGGCGGCGCATCGCTCCCGCGCGAGGTTCAGGAGACATTCCAGACGCTCTCCGGCTGCACGCTGGTGGAGGGCTATGGCCTGAGCGAGACCGCCCCGGTCGCGACCTGCAACCCGACCACACCCGGCGGCAGCCGGGAGGGCTCCCTTGGTGTTCCGGTCCCGGGCACCGTTGTCGAGATCACCTCGGTCGACGCCCCGACCAACACGCTCCCGCAGGGCGAGACCGGAGAGATCTGCATTACCGGTCCCCAGGTCATGAAGGGCTACTGGAAGCGCGATGAGGAAAACGCGAAGACCTTGACCGGCGGCCGATTTCACACGGGCGACGTCGGCTATATCGACGAAGATGGCTATGTCTTCCTCATCGACCGGCTCAAGGAAATCATCATCGCGGGCGGCTACAACATCTATCCGCGCCATGTCGAGGAAGCGATCTACAAGCACCCCGCAGTGCTCGAAGTGACCGTCATCGGCGTCGACGACGCCCATCGCCAGCAGACCGCCAAGGCCTTCGTTCGGCTGAAAGAAGGCGAAAGCCTGACCGAAGAGGCGCTGACGGATTTCCTCAAGGACAAGCTCTCGCCGATCGAGATGCCGAAGCAGATCGAGTTTCGCGCCGAGCTGCCGAAGACGATCATCGGCAAGCTCTCCAAGAAGGAGCTGATCGCCGAAGAGGCCGCCAAACGGAGCGAGAGCACCGGTGCATCGGCATGATCGCGGCCTGACGCCGAGCGCCACGACACTCGACGAAACGCGAGGTCACCGCCGATGAAACCTGCCGTCATTGCTGGCTACGTCCGCTCGCCCTTTCACTTCGCCCACAAGGGCGCGCTGGTCGAGAAACGGCCGGACGATCTCGCGGCCGATGTCGTGCGCGGCCTGATCGCCGAGACCGGTGTCGATCCGCAAGAGATCGAGGACTTGATCATCGGCTGCGCCTTTCCCGAGGGCGAGCAGGGATTCAACCTCGGCCGCATCGTCGCCATGGTCGCGGATCTGCCGGTCTCGGTTGCCGGTGCGACGATCAATCGTTTCTGCGGCTCTTCGATGCAGGCGATCCATATCGCGGCCGGCGCGATCCAAATGGAGGCCGGCGAGGCATTCATCTGCGCCGGTGTCGAATCGATGAGCCGCGTACCCATGGGCGGCTTCAACCCGATGCCGAATCCGGACCTCTACGAGAAGAACGAGGGCGCCTACATGTCCATGGGCGAGACGGCCGAGAATCTCGCCAGAAAATATCAGATCACCCGGGAGGAGCAGGAGGCGCTGGCAGTCACGAGCCACAGCCGCGCCGCCGCCGCCTGGGAGGCCGGCAAGTTCGCCGGTGAGGTGATCGCCGTCGAGACCGGCACCGGCACGGTCGAGCGCGATGGCTGCATCCGCGCGGCCACCGACGCCGAGATCCTGGCCGGCCTCGAGCCCGCGTTCGATGCGGACGGCACCGTCACGGCCGGGACCTCCTCGCCGCTCACCGACGGTGCGGCGGCGGTGCTGGTCTGCACCGAGGATTTCGCCGCGCGCAACGGGCTCACCGTTCTTGCTCGGATCAAGGCCATCGCGGTGGCCGGCTGCCGGCCCGAGATCATGGGCTACGGCCCCGTGGTCTCCTCCGAAAAGGCGCTCGGACGGGCCGGGATCAAGATGGCCGACATCGACGTGATCGAGCTCAATGAAGCCTTCGCGGTGCAGGCGCTCGCCTGCGTGCGTGAGCTCTCGATCGACCTCGAGCGTATGAATCTCGACGGCGGCGCGATCGCCATCGGCCATCCGCTCGGCGCGACCGGCGCGCGCATCACCGGCAAGGCCGCGCAACTCCTCAGGCGCGAGGACAAGCGCTACGCGCTCGCCACCCAATGTATCGGCGGCGGGCAGGGCATCTCGACCGTCCTCGAGGCCGCTTGATGACAATCGAAAAGGCCGCCGTCATCGGGGCGGGCCTGATGGGCGGCGGCATCGCCGCCCACATTGCCAATGCCGGCCACGACGTCGTGTTGCTCGACATCGTGCCCGAGGGTGTCAGGAACCGGAATGCACTGGCCGAGGGTGCGGTCGAGAAGATGCTCAAGACCGAGCCCGCGCCATTCATGGATAAGGCGGACGCGAAGCGGATCAAGACCGGCAATTTGGAGGACCATCTCGGCCTCTTGGAGGACGCGGACTGGATCGTCGAGGCGGTGATCGAGAAGGCCGACATCAAGCAGGCGGTCTATCGCCGGATCGATTCGGTGCGCAAGGCGGGCTCGATCGTCTCGTCCAACACCTCGACGATCCCGAGCCATGTGCTGTGTCGCGGCATGCCGGAGGCCTTCGTCCGTGATTTCCTGATCACGCATTTCTTCAATCCGCCGCGCTACATGCGGCTCTTGGAAGTGGTGTCGGGCCCAGCTACCCGGCCGGATGCGGCCGCGGCCGTGTGCGATTTCGCCGACCGCAAGCTCGGCAAGGGCGTCGTCGCGTGCAAGGACACGCCGGGTTTCATCGCAAACCGCATCGGGACCTATTGGATCATCGCCGCGGTCAAGGAAGCCCTCGACGGTGCGGTCACCATCGAGGAGGCGGATGCCGTGCTGTCCCGCCCGATCGGCGTGCCGAAGACCGGCGTCTTCGGGCTGATCGATCTGGTCGGCCTCGACTTGATGCCGCTGGTCGGGCGCAGTCTTTATGAAGCGCTGCCCGAGGGCGACGCCTTCCGCGCGATCTACAACGAGCCCGCGATCATCGCCTCGATGATCGCGGACGGCTATGTCGGCCGCAAAGGCAAGGGCGGCTTCTATCGGTTGAAACCGGGATCCGAAAAGAGAGAGAAGGAGGCGCTCGACCTCTCATCGGGCGACTATCGGCTGGCCGAGCGCCCGAAACTGGAGAGCATCTCGCAAGCCGAAGGCTCGCTCCGGCGGCTCTTCGAGTTTCCGGACGAGACCGGGGCCTATGCATGGCGCGTGATGTCCGGGACGCTGGCCTACGCGGCCGCGTTGGTGCCCGAGATCGCCGACGAGGTCGACGCGGTCGATCGCGCCATCCGGCTCGGCTACAACTGGAAAGCGGGCCCTTTCGAGCTGATCGACAAGCTCGGCGCGGGCTGGTTCGCCGAGAAGCTCTCCGGCGAGGGCCGTCCGCTACCGCCGCTGCTCGAAAAGGCCGCCGAGCGCGACGGTTTCTACCGGCTCGCGGACGGCCGCTACGAGCAGCTCACTGGCGGGGGCGCCTACGCCTCGATCGAGCGGCCGGCCGGCGTGCTGCTGCTCTCCGACGTCAAGCGCGGGCAGGAGCCGCTCGCACGCAACGGCTCGGCGAGCCTCTGGGACCTCGGCGACGGGGTCGCTTGCCTCGAGTTCCACACCAAGATGAACGCGCTCGACGCCGAGATCATGGCGCTGATCGGCCGGTCGATCGAGATCGTCGGCACGGACATGAAGGCGCTCGTGATCTACAACGAGGGCAGCAACTTCTCCGTCGGGATGAATCTCGGCCTCGCGCTCTTCGTCGTCAATATCGGCGCTTGGCAGATGGTCGAGGACACGGTGAAGCAGGGCCAGGAGGCCTTCAAGGCGCTCAAGTTCGCGCCCTTTCCGGTGGTCGGCGCGCCGTCCGGCATGGCGCTCGGCGGCGGCTGCGAGGTCTTGCTGCACTGCGACGCCGTCCAAGCGCACGCCGAGAGCTATATCGGCCTGGTCGAGGCCGGCGTCGGGATCGTGCCCGGTTGGGGCGGCTGCAAGGAGTTGATGCTGCGCGGTCTGAGCGACGGTAAGCGGGGTTTCGGCGGCGCGATGCCGGCGATCTCCAAGGCGTTCGAGACGATCGGCCTCGCCAAGGTCTCACGCTCGGCGAAACAGGCGCGGCGCCTCGGTTTCCTGCGAGAGGGCGATACCATCACCGCCAACCGCGACCGTCTGCTGGCCGACGCCAAGGCGAAGGCGCTGGCGCTTGTCGAGAATTACACGGCGCCCGAGCCCCGGACCGTCAAGCTCCCCGGCAAGACCGCCCGCGTCGCGCTCAAGATGGCCGTGAGGGGGCTCGCGAAGACGCGCAAGGCCACGCCGCACGATCTGGTCGTGGTCGAGCATCTCGGCACTATTCTGACCGGCGGCGACACCGATGCGACCAGGGAGGTTTCAGAGGATCGGCTATCCGCGCTTGAGCGCGATGCGCTGCTCGCCTTGATCCGCACCCCGGAAACCATCGCCCGCATGGAGCACATGCTGGAGACCGGCAAGCCGCTCCGGAATTAGTCCAACGACGGCGGGCGCGGGAGTGATCGCATGAGCGGTGTGGCCTGGAACATCGGGGTGGTTCAGATGGACTGCGCCGCCGGCGAAACGGAGCGGAACCTCGCGACGATTGCGCAGTTCGCGCGGATGGCGGCTGCCCGCGAAGCCGATCTGGTCGTCTTCCCGGAATGCGCCACCACCGGCTACTTCCTCGGCAGCCGGCTCGAGGATCTTGCCGAGCCGCCGGACGGGCCGACCGCCCGGCGGCTCGGCGAGATCGCCCGAGAGAATGCGCTCACCATGGCTGTCGGCGCCTACACGCGAAAGGACGGCGGCATCTACGATTCGCAGTTCCTGTTCGGCCCCGACGGGCGCTGCCTCGCGGTCTACGACAAGGCTCACCTGTTCGCGAGCGAGCGCGAAAGCTGCCGCCCCGGCGATCGGCCATGCGTGGTCGAGACCGCGCTCGGCAAGATCGGCATGACGATCTGCTACGACTTCATCTTTCCCGATTACGTGCGCCATCTGGTCGATCTCGGTGCCGACCTGATCGTCAACAGCACCGACTGGATCAGCGATGCCTATCAACGGGAGACCTGGGGTTGGACCGGGACGGTGACCCAGAGCCTCGCCGCGACCCGCGCCCTCGAAAATCTTACCTTCGTCGCGATGGCAAACCGGGTCGGCAGCGAGGACGCGGCCCCCGGCCTCTCCTTCACCAGTCTGGGCCATTCCTGCGTTGCCGGCCCTTCCGGCAAGATCCTCACCTCGATTCCGGAGGGTGAGGGGCTCGCGATTGCGCGCATCGACCTCGCGCGGGAGGATCTCGATCGTTGGCGTGCCATCGCAACATACCGCGAGGATCGCCGCCCCGAGTTGATGACATGAGTGTTGCGAGCGCCGCCGCGCTGCCCGCGCGCATCGCTGACGAGGCGGCGCTCGAGGATCTGATGACCACGCCGGGCGCGGCGCTCCGCGCCGCCCTCGCCCGGGTGGCGGGCGACATCGTCGTGCTCGGCGTCGGCGGCAAGATGGGGCCGACCCTGGCCGGCCTCGCCAAGCGTGCGGCTCCCGACAAGCGTGTCGTCGGCGTCGCCCGCTTCTCGGATCCCACCGTCCGCGAGAAGCTCGCCGCCTGGGATGTCGAGCCGATCGAATGCGATCTCCTGGATCGGGACGCCGTGGCCGACCTGCCGAGGCTGCCCAACGTCGTCTTCATGGCAGGCCGCAAGTTCGGTGCGGTCGGCGACGACGACCTGACCTGGGCGATGAACGCTCATGTGCCCGCGATCGTCGCCGAGACCTTTCGTGACTCCAGGATCGTCGCCTTCTCGACCGGCTGCGTGTACCCGTTCGTCGACATTCGCCATCAGGGCGCGACTGAAGAGACGCCGCCGACCCCGCCGCCCGGCGAATACGCCAATTCCTGCGTCGGGCGTGAGCGGTTGATCCAGTATTTCTCGCGCCGTTTCGACAATCCAGGTCGTCTGGTTCGGCTGAACTACGCGATCGATATGCGCTACGGCGTGCTTCATGACGTGGCCTGCAAGGTCCGCGACGGCACGCCAATCGACCTCACCACCGGCCATGTCAACGTCATCTGGCAGGGAGACGCCAACGCCATGGCGCTGCGCTGCCTTGAGCACTGCACCGTGCCGGCCTCGCCCATCAATGTGAGTGGTCCTGAAACCGTGAGCGTCCGCGCCCTGGCTCAAGCTTTCGGCCAGCGGCTGGGGAAGGAGCCCGCCTTCCTCGGCGAGGAAGCGCCGAGCGGATGGCTGGTCAATACGCGGCGCGCCTGCGCCCTCTTCGGCTATCCGAGCGTTCCGCTGGGGCTGATGATCGACTGGGTCGCGGACTGGGTGGCGCGCGACATGCCGGGCCTCGCCAAGCCCACCCAGTACGAGGTGCGGGACGGTGTGTTCTCCGCGCCGGTGGCGCCATGAACCTCGTCTGGCGCGAGGTGCCGGCGCCGGTACGGGCGGCACTCGCCCGCGGCGTCGTGATTCCGGCGCATCCGTTGGCCCTCGATGCCGGGCGCCGGCTCGACGAGCGGCGCCAGCGCGCGCTCACCCGCTACTACCTCGATGCGGGCGCCAGCGGCCTCGCGGTCGGCGTGCACACGACCCAGTTCGCCATCCGCGAGGCCGGCCTCTACGAGCCGGTGCTCAGGCTCGCCGCCGAGACCGCCGAGACTTGGACCGAACGGCCGCTGGTGCGGATCGCCGGCCTCGTCGGGCGGACAGAGCAGGCTCTCGCCGAGGCCGATATCGCCCTCGGCCTCGGCTATCACGCCGGGCTGGTGAGCCTCGCCGCCTTCGCAGGCGCGAGCGAGGACGAGCGAATCGCCCATTGCGCGCGGCTCGCCGAGCGGATTCCTCTGGTCGGCTTCTATCTACAGCCTGCGGTGGGCGGGGTCGTGCTCGGGCCCTCCTTCTGGCGCCGGTTCGCCGCTCTCGACAATGTGGCGGCGATCAAGATCGCGCCGTTCAACCGCTACCGCACCCTCGATGTCGTCCGCGGCATCGTCGAAGCCGGTGCGGAAGACCGCATCACCCTCTATACCGGGAATGACGACCATATTCTCCTGGACCTGGTCACGCCCTATCGCCTGGTACGCGATGGCGTCGGCGTTACGGTGCGCATAAAGGGCGGGCTGCTGGGGCATTGGAGCGTCTGGGTCAAGCGCGCCGTGGAATTGCTCGACCATGTCCACGCGGCGGTCGAGGGGGGTGCTGTGGACTCCGGTTTTCTGGCGCTGGATGCCCAGATCACCGATTGCAACGCCGCGCTCTTCGACGCAAGGAACGACTTTCGGGGCTGCATTGCCGGCTGTCACGAGGTGCTCCGCCGCCAGCGCCTCCTCCGGGGGACTTGGTGCCTCGATCCGGAGGAAGGGCTGAGCCCCGGCCAAGCCGCCGAGATCGACCGCGTCTGCGCCGCCTACCCGGCGCTCACCGACGACGACTATGTCCGCGCCAATCTCGCGCGCTGGCTTGCCTGAGGCCGTCGCCCCCGCAGAACTCCGCCACAAGCGGTCTGAACGGTTCCAAGGACAATTTCATGCTGCGTCGGACAGGCGCGCGGCTCACTGTGCTTCGCGCGGCACGGCGGTGCCGCGCTGACCGACCAGGAAATCGAGGTCGACGCCGCGGTCGGCCCGATCGATCCGCACCCCGGGAATCATTTCCGTCCGGTGCCCGCCATTGGCCCCGGCCAGGCGCGGATGACGGGATCCTCGCCGCTAACGCTAACTACCGAGAGAGGCGAGGGCCTCCGTCCGGGAGCCGTGGATCGGGATGATCTTGTCGAAACCGCTGATCTGAAAGACCTCCGTGACTGAATCGGAAAGCGAGCAAAGCGCAATTTCAATGTCTCGTTTCCCGAGAGCCTTGGCGATCAGCAGGATGGCGCGGAGGCCTGCGCTGCTGATGTAGGAGAGGTTTTCGCAGTCGATGATCACGGCGCCTTCGCGTTCGCCGATTGCGGCGTGCATCGCTTTTTCGAAGTCACGCGCGTTGGTGCCGTCTATGCGGCCGTCCGCCTTGGCAATCAGCGTTCCGTTTTCGCTTTCGATGCTTATTTCCATCGCTCCTGCTTTCCCGCGTCGTGAAATACCGTCCGAGTTCTCGAGTGAGAGATCAGTGTCAGTGCACCGGCGCCATTGCGAAGGCAAGAGAGGCTTTGATGTCCCGGACCGCCTTCGCGACCTCCCGGCCGATCAAGTCCATCTTGCGGATCTGTTCGATGCGTGGAGCCGTACCCTTCAACTCTCGATTGGAAAGCAGACTCCCGAAAATACCGCATACGTCCGCAAGGGAGATGATGACGATGTCGCGCGCATCCGGAATATCATCGCCGAACAGCACCCCCATGATCCGCAGCTTCACCTCGCGAATGGTCCGGTCGTCGACGATCGGATAGCGTCGCGTCTGGAACACCCACAGGAAACGGTCGTCCTCCCGGCGCAGAATGCCGCGCTCGACGAGACGGGCGAGGGAGCGTTCGCGGATTTCACCGGCCCGCGGAATCGTTTGCTCGATCCAATAGCGGGCGCCGCGCGTCTCCGTCGATTGCACGATATGAGCAAGCGTCGGGTCGAGCAGATCGTCCTCGACCGGTGCCGGATCGATCACGAAGAGCCGTTCCGGATCGGTATCGATCCGGAACTCCAGGGCCAAATCCATCAGAACCGCGCCCGCAAGAGCGTATTCGAGCGATAGCGCGGGAACGTCTGCGAACTTCCCGCCCTTAGTCATCGAGTAGAAGCAGCATGATCTCTTCGGAAAATCTCAGCACGGATACGTTTCCCGGCCCGAAGGAACGAAGATCATCGCATACGACCGGAGGCAGTTCCATCGCTTCCGGCTCCGACGCCGAGGACTCCTCCGGGGGAATTGGTGCCTCGACCCGGAGGAAGGGCTGAGCCCCGGCCACGCCGCCGAGATCGACCGCGTCTGCGCCGCCTACCTGGCACTCACCGACGACGACTATGTCCGCGCCGATCTCGCGCGCCGGCCCGCCTGAGGCCGCCGCCCCGCGCCCCGCCATTGCCGCGCGGCTCTTGCTGCCCTACGCTAACCCGTTCCGGCGGCCGTGCGCTCCGAGGATCGCCGCGGCCGTTCAGCGCTGACGGGGAGACGCAGCATGTCGCTCGACCATACCCAGAACATCTCGCTCGAGGAGCTCGACAAGCAGGTCCTGCTTCATCCGGTCACGTCGATCGCCGAGCATCAGGATGTCGGACCTGTCGTTTACCAGAAAAGCGGCGGGGTGAAGGTCTATGACCGGCACGGCAAGGGCTATATCGACGGTGCTGCGGCGCTGTGGTGCGTCAATGTCGGCTATGGCCGAACCAAGCTCGCCGACGTGGCGGCCGAGGAGATGGCGCGGATCGGCTTCTACCACACCTTCGGCGCCGCTTCGAACGAGCCGCAGATCCGCCTTGCCGAGAAGCTCCTCAATTTGCTTCACGAGCACGCCGATTGCCATCATCTCGGCAAGGTGTTCTTCGGGTTGTCGGGCTCGGACGCGAACGACACCCAGTTCAAGCTCGTCCGTTATTACAACAATCTCCGCGGCCGGCCGAAGAAGAAGAAGATCATCTCACGGATCGGCGCCTATCATGGCGTGACCGGCGCGGCGGGGAGCCTCACGGGCATTCCGCTTTACCACAAGGCGTTCGATCTGCCCTTCGAGGGCGTGCTGCATACGGCATGCCCGCACTATTGGCGCGACGGGAAGGAAGGCGAGAGCGAGGAGCAGTTCGCGCAGCGCATGGCCGACGAGCTGGAGGCCCTGATCGAGAAGGAAGGCGCGGAGACGATCGCCGCCTTCATCGCCGAACCGGTCATGGGCACCGGCGGCGTGCTGATTCCAGGCGGCGGCTATTACGACAAGGTGCAGGCGCTTCTCAGGAAGCACGATATCCTGTTCATCGCCGACGAAGTGATCTGCGGCTTCGGGCGCCTGGGCACCTGGTTCGGTGCCAGCTATTTCGGCCTCAAGCCCGACTTGATGACCTTTGCCAAGGGGCTCACCAGCGCCTATTTCCCGATGTCGGCGGTCGCGATCTCGGACGAAATCTGGCAGGTGCTGGCCGATGGCTCGGCCGAGGTCGGCATGTTCGCCCACGGCTTCACCTATTCGGGGCACCCGGTCGGTGGTGCGGTCGGCGTCGCCAATCTCGAGATCATGGAGGCCGAGGACTTGATCGGGAATGCCGCCGCGGTCGGTCCCTATTTCAAGCAGTCTCTGATCGAGCGCGTGGGCGACCACCCCAATGTCGGCGACATCCGTGGCGTCGGTCTCATACTCGGGGTCGAATATGTCGGCGACCGCGCGAGCAAGAGCGCGCCGGATATGAACCCGCCGGCACACAAGCGGGTCTCGGTCGCGGCCCAGGAGCGCGGCCTTCTGACCCGGGCGCTGCCCTTCCTGCCGGTCAACGCCTTCTCGCCGCCGCTGACCTTCTCGCGGGCAAATGTCGACGAGACGGTCGGGATCTTCGGCGATGCGGTCGAAAGCGTCTTCGGCAAGGGCTAGCCGCCGCCCATAGAGAGCCCACGCCGTGGGGCTTCGTATTTCCGTCGATACCGGCGGCACCTTTACCGATGTGGTCGCGGCGACCGGCGAGCGGGAGGTCATCGGCAAGGCGCCGACCACACCCGATCGCATCTTCGTCGGGATGCGGAACGCGCTTCAAAACGCGGCCGAGCAACTCGACTGCGACCTCGCGGCGCTGCTCGGTGATACCGACCTTCTGATCTACGGCACCACGCGCGCCACCAACGCGATCGTCCAAGGCGCCGTCGCTAAGACGGCGTTCCTGGTCACCGCCGGATTCCCCGATATTCTGGTGCTGAAGGAAGGCGGCAAGCCGCGGGTTCACGATTTCTCGACCGACTATCCGGACCCCTACATCCCGCAGGCCCATACCTTCGAGATCGCCGAGCGGATCGATTCCGAGGGCGGCGTGGTGGAGCCGCTCGACCGTGAGCAGGCGCGCGCGGTGCTGGAGCGAATCAAGGAGCGCGGCTTCGAGGCGATCGCCGTCTGCCTGCTGTGGGCGGTGGCGAACCCCGACCATGAGCGTGCGCTCGCCGCGCTGATCGAGGAGGTGCTGCCCGGCGTGCCTCACACGCTCTCGCACCGGCTGATCCCGATCGTGCGCGAGTATCGGCGCGCATCGGCGACCGCCATCGACGCCTCGCTCAAGCCTCTCATGCAGGCGCATCTGCGCGACATGGAGGGTGATCTGCGCGCCGCCGGCTGCCGCGGCGAAATTCTGGTGAGCACCACGGTCGGCGGGTGCATGCATGTCGAGGAACTGGCGGAACGGCCCATCCACACGGTCAAGTCCGGTCCGGCCATGGCGCCGGTCGCGGCGCTCGCCTATTCGCGGATGGAGGATTTCGGCGACGACGTGATCGTCTGCGATGCCGGCGGCACCACCTTCGATGTCAGCCTGGTGCGCGACGGCGCGGTCAAGCATACGCGCGAGACCTGGATCGGCGGCCAGTGGGTCGGCCACATCCTCGCGATCTCCTCGGTCGACGTCCGCAGCATCGGCGCCGGCGGCGGCTCGATCGCCTGGATCGATCCGGGCGGGCTGCTGCGGGTCGGCCCGAAGAGCGCCGGGGCGGTGCCGGGGCCCGCCTGCTACGGCACCGGCGGCGCCGAGCCGACGGTAACCGACGCGGCGCTGCTCCTCGGCTATCTCGACCCGGATTATTTTCTCGGTGGGCGCATGGCGCTCGACGTCGATGCGGCGCGGCGCGCCGTCGGCGGGCTGAGCCGCGCCCTCGGCAAGACTCTCGACGACGGCGCGCACGCGGTCATGAGCCTCGCCAACGAGCTGATGATCAAGGCGATTCAGGACATTACGGTCACCGAGGGCTTCAACCCGCGGGAGTGCACCCTGGTCGCCGGCGGCGGCGCGGCGGGCCTCGGCATCATGTCGATCGCCGGCGAGCTCGGCTGCGAGCGGGTCGTCCTGCCGCGCACCGCGAGCGTGCTCAGCGCCTGCGGCATGCAGGTCTCGGACGTGATCTACGAGCACTCGGCGAGCATCGTCACGCGCTCGGTCGATTTCGCTTTCGACGCGGTCAACGGCGTGCTCGAGGCGATCGATACGGAACTGGAGCGCTTCGCCGCGACGCTCGAGAACCGCGGACTCCAGACGATGCGCATCGATCGCTTCGTGGAGGCGCGCTATCTGTTCCAGGTCTGGGAGCTCGACGTGGCGCTCCCGGTCGAGCGCTTTCGGAGCGAGCGGGACGTTGCCGATCTGGTCGAGCGGTTCCACGCGACTCACGAGCAGGTCTTCGCCGTGCACGACCCTGACAGCTTGCTCGAATGCCTCAATTGGAAGGGGCGGCTTTCGGTCGGCCTCGGCGGCGCGCCCGCGCGCAAGGCGGGCGCGCCGCCGAGCGCGGGTCCGGGCACGCCGGATCGGCAGCGCGAAGCCTATTTCGGCGGCGGCGCGCGGGTCGAGACCCCGATCTATCTCGGTCAGAACCTCCGCCCCGGCGCCGCGATCGAGGGTCCCGCGATCATCGAGGAGCCGACCACCACGATCGTGGTCAATCCCGGGACCCGGGCGCGCTTGAGCGGCACCGACAATTTCATCCTGGAGGCCTGTTGAGATGGCGACGACGGAAACTCTCGATCCGGTCCTGTTATCGGTGCTTTCCAACCGGCTCGACGGCATCGTGCGCGAGATGTCGAACACGCTGCTCAAGGCGGCGCGCTCGGCCGTGATCGCCGTGGCGCGCGATTTCTCCTGCGCGATCTGCACGGGCGACAACCGGCTCCTCGCGACCGCCGAGGGGCTGCCGGTCCATATCTTCGGCTCCCACCTGCAGACCCGGGCGATGTGCGAGCTCCATGACGATATCGCCGAGGGCGACGCCTTTCTCCACAACGACCCCTATCTCGGCAACACCCATCCGGCCGATCACGCCGTGCTGGTGCCGGTGTTCATCGAGGGCGAGCATCTGTTCACGGCCTGCGCCAAGGGCCATCAGGCGGATATCGGCAACAGCATCCCGACCACCTATCACGCCGCGGCGAAGGACGTGTACGAGGAAGGCTCGCTGATCTTCCCCTGCGTCCGGGTGCAGCGCGATTACGCGATGGTCGATGACGTGATCCGCATGTGCCGCCGTCGGATCAGGGTCCCGGAGCAGTGGTATGGCGACTTTCTGGCCGCGCTCGGGGCGGCGCGGATCGCCGAGCGGCGTCTCAAGGAGCTGTGCGGGAAATACGGCAAGGAGACCATCAAGACCTTCATCCGCGAGTGGTTCGACTATTCGGAGCGCCGCATGGTGCAGGCGATCAAGGAGCTGCCGGAGGCGGATGTTACCGCCGAGGGTGCTCACGATCCGTTTGAGCCCTTTCTGCCCGACGGCATCCCGATCAAGGTCGAGGTCCAGATCGATCCCGGCGAAGGCATGGTCACGATCGATCTTCGCGACAATATCGATTGCGTCGACTGCGGCCTCAATGAATCGGAGGCCTGTGCGATCAACAATGTCGTCGCCGGCCTGTTCAACTGCCTCGGGCCGGAGATTCCGCATAATGGCGGCTCGTTTCGGCGGATCGCGGTGCTGCTCCGCGACGGCTGCGTCGTGGGCCGCCCGTCGTTCCCGCATTCCACGTCGATGGCGACGACCAACGTCGCGGACCGCCTGGTCAACATCACGCATTCGGCGATGGCGAAGCTCGGCGACGGCTATGGTCTGGCGGAGGGCGGCAGCGCCATGGGCGCCGGCGGCGCGGTCCTGAGCGGCAAGGATTTCCGCCGCGGCGGAAATCCCTACATCAACCAGCTCATGATGCTGGTCAATGGCGGCCCCGCCGGGCCGGAGGCCGACGGGTGGGTGACCTATGTGCTGCCGGTGGTCTCCGGCCTCATGTACCGCGACAGCGTCGAGCTCGCCGAGGTCAAGCACCCGATGCTGTTCAAGACGGTGCGCCTGTTGCCCGGCACCGGCGGCGCGGGGCGCCACCGCGGCGGGCCGGCCTGCGAGGTGATCTACGGGCCGCGCGAGGACCCGATGACGGTGGTCATCCCCTCCGATTGCCAGATCAACCCCGCGCGGGGCGCGCAGGGCGGCCGGGACGGCGCGCCGGCCGTGCAATTCAAGGTCGGCGCCAATGGTGGCGAGACCAGGCTGCCCAACGTCGTCCAGTTGGATCTGATGCCGTGCGAGCTGATCCGCGGCCACGACGCTGGCGGGGGCGGCTACGGCGATCCCCGCCAGCGCGACCCCGAACGGGTGCGGATGGACGTCGCCCGCGGCTGGGAGACGACTGAGCGTGCGCGCGAGATCTACGGCGTCGTGCTCACCGGCGCCCGCGAGACCGACACCCTCGCGGTCGATCGGAAGGCGACCGAGGCTGCGCGGGTAACATCTCGCTAGCGACGTGGGTCGGCCGACGCATCGGCCGAGAGCCTGATACGCACGGTCGGCTCTCAGGCTCCAGGTGAGTCGCGCGGCAGCGTGACGAGAGTGAGAAGAGCAAGCCATGGCACGAGGGCGAAAGAAGAAACCGAAATCCGATGCCGGAATGACGCAAGGCGCCCACGGCGCTACGACCGGCCATGAGGCCGAGCTGTGGCGCATGGCCGACGCTCTGCGCGGCTCGATGGATGCAGCCGAATACAAGCACGTCGTCCTCGGGCTGATCTTCCTGAAATACATCTCCGACGCCTTCGAGGAGCGCCACGCGGCCGTTCTCGCCGAATGGGGTGCGGACGCCGCCGAAGACTGCGACGAGTACCGCGCCGAGAACATCTTCTGGGTGCCGCCCGAGGCCCGCTGGACGCATCTCAAGGCTCAGGCAAAGCAGCCCATCATCGGCCAGCTCGTCGACGACGCGATGGCCGGCATCGAGCGCGACAATCCGGCGCTCACGGACGTGCTGCCCAAGGATTACGCCCGCCCCGCGCTCGACAAGCAGCGGCTCGGCCAGCTCATCGACATGATCAGCAACATCAAGGTGGGCGACGAGGAAGCGCGCTCCAAGGACGTGCTCGGCCGCGTCTACGAATATCTCTTGTCGCAGTTCGCGAGCGCCGAGGGCAAGAAGGGCGGCGAGTTCTACACCCCGCGTTGCGTCGTCAAGCTCCTGGTCGAGATGCTGGAGCCCTTTCAGGGCCGGGTCTACGACCCCTGCTGCGGCTCCTCCGGCATGTTCGTGCAGTCGGTCGAGTTCATCCAGGCGCACGCCACCGGCAACGGCAATGGCGGAAGGGTTCCCAGGGGCGCCAAGGCCGATATCTCGATCTACGGCCAGGAGTCGAACTACACGACCTGGCGGCTCGCGAAGATGAACCTTGCCATCCGCGGCATCGAGGGCCAGATCGCCCACGGCGACAGCTTCCACAACGACCGCCACCCTGACCTCAAGGCCGACTTCGTCCTCGCCAATCCGCCGTTCAACGTCTCCGACTGGGGCGGCGAGCGGCTCGCCGAAGACAAGCGCTGGCAGTACGGTACCCCGCCCAAGGGCAATGCCAACTTCGCCTGGGTGCAGCACATCGTCCACCACATGTCGCCGGCCGGCGCGGCCGGATTCGTGCTCGCCAACGGCTCAATGTCGTCGAACCAGTCGGGCGAAGGCGAGATCCGGAAGAGCCTGATCGAGGCGGACCTAGTGGACTGCATGGTCGCCCTTCCCGGCCAGCTCTTCTATTCCACCCAGATCCCCGCCTGCCTGTGGTTCCTCACCCGCGACCGGCGCGACGGCACGTTCCGAAACCGCCGTGGCGAGGTACTCTTCCTGGACACCCGCAAGCTCGGCCGCATGGTCGACCGCACTCACCGCGAATTGACCGATGAGGACATCGCCCGCATCGCCGGCACCTATCACGCGTGGCGCGGCGAGGAAGGCGCGGGCGAGTACGCCGACATTCCCGGTTTCTGCAAGAGCGCGCCGCTCGACGAGGTACGCAAGCACGGCCACGTGCTCACACCCGGCCGCTATGTCGGCGCGGAGGCGCAGGAGGACGACCGCGAGCCGTTCGAGGAGAAGATGAAGCGGCTCGTTGCGCAGTTGAGGGAGCAGCAGGCCGAGAGCGTAAACCTCGACGCCACCATCGCTGCCAATCTCAAGGAGCTGGGGTATGGCGGCTGAGTGGTACCAAACTACTTTGGATCAGCTCGGGCGCATAGTGACCGGAAAGACACCGCAATCCCGTCATCCTGAGTATTTCGGAGGCGAGATACCATTTGTTACTCCCACAGACTTCGACGGACGCAGGCGCATTGAGACCACCAAACGTTGCCTGACCGAGCGAGGCGCATCTGCGGTTCGCGGCGCTCGAATACCGAGGGAGGCGATCATGGTTTCATGCATCGGCTCGGACATGGGGAAAAGCGCAATTGCCGGCACGGCGTGTGTAACAAATCAACAGATTAATAGCGTTGTCGTGGAATCTCCAAACTGTCCTCTGTTCGTTTACTACAACTTGAGTATGCGAAAGGAAGAGATCCGGGCAGCCGCTGGTGGATCAGCTCAACCGATTTTGAATAAATCCACCTTTGGGCAATTGGACATCCTCTTGCCCCCAATCCCCGAACAGCGGGCCATCGCCCACGTCCTGGGCACGCTGGACGACAAAATCGAGCTGAACCGGCACATGAACGAGACGCTGGAGGCAATGGCCCGAGCGCTGTTCAAGTCCTGGTTCGTCGATTTCGACCCCGTCCGCGCCAAGATGGAAGGCCGCGACCCCGGTTTGCCCCGACATCTCGCCGATCTGTTTTCTGATCGGCTTGTTGAGTCCCAGCTTGGGGAGATTCCAAAAGGGTACAAATGGTGTTCCGTTTCGCATTTTGCAGAAATTCGGGGAGGAAAGCAGCTATCCAAAAATGATTTCACTCAAGATGGACCATACCCAGTATTTGGAGGTGCTGGACTAATGGGACACACCGACAAGTTCAACGCGGATGGATATGTCATTTCCGTGGGTCGTGTCGGAGCCTACTGCGGTCAGTTTTTTTCTCACCGTGGAAAGTGTTGGATTAACAACAATGCGTCGTTTCTTCAACAAAACGACGGGGTTTTTGGAGAGTGGTTTCTGCTAGCGTTGAAACACCTTGATATAGACCTTCTCAAGAAAGGTGCGGCGCAACCCTTCATTTCAAATTCCGATTTGGCAGCGATGGACGTGATGTATCCTGGAGAAGAAATCCTATTCGCGTTTCATCGCATTGTTTCGAACCTCTTGCGACGCGCGGAAGTTACTGAACGGGAGACAGAGCGACTCATCGCCCTTCGTGAAGGTCTTCTGCCCAAGCTGATTTCTGGTGACCTCCGCGTGACGGATGTCGACGCCTTCCTCAAATGGACGCTATGACTGCCGAAGTCCCGACTGTTCGCTTCGTCATGCATGGCGCACGCGACGCCATGGCAGGCGGTATCGCGCATATCGAGGAACAGGTGAAAGGCATCGAACAGGCCGTCATTGAAAACCCCAGCCTTGCCTTTGACCTCGCAAAGACGCTGATCGAGAGCGTTTGCCGCACGGTGCTTGGAGAACGAAAGGTATCATATGCCGCGACAGACGATCTTCCTAAACTCTTCAAGTCAGCGAGCCAAAACCTTCCTTATCTTCCATCGACGGCCAGCGATGCCGCCGACGCGCGCAAGAGCCTACGCAAAACGCTGAACGGGCTGGGTACTACCATTCAGGGGATCTGTGAGTTGCGCAACCAGTGCGGATTCGCATCCCACGGTTCTGAATCCTCCCGCCCTGCCATGGAAGGGGTTCAAGCTTTACTCGCCGCCGGGGCCGCAGATGCGATCGTTGGTTTTCTTCACCGCGTACATCACCAGGACCGTACCCCGCGATTGGTAGCTTTTGACGACAACGTCGCCTTCAATGAGCATTTGGACGAGACCTTCGGTCCCTTCCGAATCTTTGAAGCTGAGTTCCGTCCGAGCGAAGTTCTGTTTACGCTGGAGCAAGAAACCTACCGCATCTACCTCGCAGAATTTGATAGCGGCATCGATTCCGAAGGTCGAGCTTCCGCTGATGGAGATGTCCAGCCATGAGAGAGACTGGCGTGGCGGAATCCGTCGTCGAACAGGCTGCTCTCGCTTGGTTTGAAAGCCTCGACTGGAGCATCGCCCACGGCCCCGACATCGCCCTCGATGCGCCGGGCGCCGAACGCGCCGATTACAGCGAGGCCGTGCTGGGACGGCGGCTCCGCGACGCACTCGCGCGGCTTAATCCCGACCTTCCCGCTTCGGCGCTCGACGACGCCTTCCGCAAGCTGCTCCGCCCGGAAGGGGCTACGCTGGAGGCTCGCAATCGCGCCTTCCATCGCATGGTCGTGGACGGCGTGACGGTGGAGCACCGCACCGAGGACAGCGCGATTCGGGGGGCACAGGCCCGGGTCATCGATTTCGACGATTCCGCCAACAACGACTGGCTGGCGGTCAACCAGTTCACCGTCGTCGAGAACAAGCACGAGCGCCGCCCTGACGTGGTGCTGTTCGTGAACGGCCTGCCGCTCGGTGTGATCGAGCTCAAGAACCCGGCGGACGAGGACGCGACCATCTGGAGCGCGTGGCAGCAGCTCCAGACCTACAAGGCCGAGCTGCCGTCTCTGTTCGCCATGAACGCCGCCCTGGCGATCTCCGACGGCGTCGAGGCACGGATCGGCACGCTGACCGCGGGCAGGGAGTGGTTCAAGCCCTGGCGGACCATCTCCGGCGAGACCCTGGCCGACTCGCACCTGCCCCAATTGCAAGTCATGCTCGAAGGGGTCTTTGAGCCGCGCCGGTTCCTGGCGCTCGTCCGCAACTTCATCGTGTTCGAGGACGACGGCGCCGCGCTCGTGAAGAGGATGGCGGGCTACCACCAGTTCCACGCCGTCGAGACGGCGGTTGCTGAGACCCTGCGCGCGGCCGAGCTGCAACGGACCGCGGGCCTTGCCGAGGAACCCGGCCGCTATGAATCGGGCCGGAAGCCGGGCGGTGCGCCGGGCGATCGGCGGATCGGCGTGGTCTGGCATACCCAGGGTTCGGGCAAGAGCCTGACCATGGCCTTCTATGCCGGACGCATCATCCGGGAGCCCGCGATGGCGAACCCGACGGTGGTGGTGCTAACCGATCGCAACGACCTCGACGACCAGCTCTTCGGCACCTTCGCGCGCTGCCACGAGCTGTTGCGCCAGCCCCCGGTACAGGCGGAGAGTCGGGCGGACCTGCGCGACAGGCTCGCGGTGGACGTGGGCGGAGTGGTGTTCACCACCATTCAGAAGTTCTTCCCCGAGGAAAAGGGCGACCGACATCCCCTGCTCTCGGAGCGGCGCAACATCGTGGTCATTGCCGACGAAGCGCACCGCAGCCAGTACGACTTCATCGACGGCTATGCACGCCACATGCGCGACGCCCTGCCCAACGCCTCCTTCGTCGGCTTCACCGGAACCCCGATCCAGCTTCAGGACGCCAACACCCGCGCGGTGTTCGGCGACTACATCAGCATCTATGACATCCAGCGCGCGGTCGAAGACCAGGCGACGGTGCCGATCTACTACGAGAGCCGGCTTGCCAAGCTGTCGCTGGACGAAAGCGAACGGCCGAAGATCGACCCCGGCTTCGAGGAGGCGACCGAGGGCGAGGAGATCGGCCGCAAGGAGAAGCTCAAGACCAAATGGGCCCAGCTCGAAGCCGTCGTCGGTTCGGAACGGCGCCTCGCGCTCATCGCCCAGGACATTGTCGAGCATTTCGAGCAGCGCATCGAGTCGATGGACGGCAAGGCGCTGGTCGTCTGCATGAGCCGGCGCATCTGCATCGACCTCTACCGCGCGCTGGTGGGCCTGCGGCCCGACTGGCATTGCGAGGACGACGACAGGGGAAGCCTCAAGGTCGTGATGACCGGCGCCGCGGCCGATCCACCCGACTGGCAACCCCATATTCGCAACAAGCCCCGCCGCGAGATGCTGGCGAAACGGTTCCGTGACCCCGACGACCCGCTCCGCATGGTGCTGGTGCGCGATATGTGGCTGACCGGCTTCGACGCGCCGAGCCTGCACAGCATGTATGTCGACAAGCCGATGCGCGGCCACGGGCTGATGCAGGCCATCGCGCGGGTCAACCGGGTGTTCAAGGATAAGCCCGGCGGCCTCGTGGTCGACTATCTCGGGCTCGCGCATGAGCTCAAACAGGCGCTCGCGACCTACACCGAGAGCGGCGGCACCGGGAAGACCGCGCTCGATCAGGTGGAGGCGGTGGCGGTGATGTTGGAGAAGTACGAGGTCTGCTGCGGCCTGTTCCACGGCTTCGATCGCTCCCGGTGGATCACCGGCACTTCAACCGAACGTGTCGCCCTGTTGCCGGCTGCGCAGGAACACATCCTGGCCCAGGAGAACGGCAAGGACCGGTGCGTGGTCGCGGTGCGCGAACTCTCCCAGGCCTTCGCGCTCGCCGTGCCGGCTGAGGACGCGCTCCACATCCGCGACGAGGTGGCGTTCTTTCAAGCCGTGCAGTCGGTGCTGGCCAAGCGTGCACCGGCCGACGCGCAGCCCGAAGAGGAGCTGGATCACGCCGTCCGCCAGATCGTCTCGCGAGCCGTGTCGTCGGAGGGTGTGGTCGACATCTTCGCCGCTGCCGGCCTGGGTAAGCCCGACATCTCGATCCTCTCGGACGAGTTCCTTGCCGAGGTGCAGGGCATGCCCCAGCGCAATCTCGCTGTCGAGCTGTTGCAGAAACTGTTGAAGGGCGAGCTTGCCGCCCGCCGGCGCAAGAACGTCGTCCAGGCACGGTCTTTCGCCGAGATGCTGGAACAGACTCTCCGCCGCTATCAGAACCGCGCCGTCGAAGCCGCGCAGGTGATCGAGGAACTGATCCAACTCGCCCGGGAGATGCGCGCGGCGAACGCCCGTGGCGATGAGTTGGGGCTGTCGGAAGACGAACTCGCGTTCTACGACGCGCTTGAAACCAATGACAGCGCGGTCAAGGTGTTGGGCGACGACACTCTGCGAGACATCGCCCGCGAGCTGGTCGAAACCGTACGCGGCAACGTCACCATCGACTGGACGCTGCGCGAGAATGTGCGGGCAAATCTCCGCCGGTTGGTCAAACGCATCCTGCGCAAGCACGGCTACCCGCCGGACAAGCAGGAGAAGGCGACGCGGACGGTGCTCGAACAGGCGGAGGTGCTCTCCGCCGGCTGGGCCGTCTGAGCCTTCCTGCTCAGGCGGCCACGATCAGAGCGCGCGGCCGAGCTCCTCGCCGTCATACATGAGCTGGACCGGCCGCCGCGGTGCGAGCGCATCGCCGACCCGGTGGAGCGTCTCGACGCGTCCTTCGAGCGCCCGAAAAAGCGCGTCATTGGGAGAACGCAGCATTGAGATGACGACGGTCTCGACGCCCTCGATGACACGCGGCTGCCCGCCCCATACCGAGCGGACATGGACCGTGTCGTTCTCGATCTTGTCCACGTTCGTGTGGGTGCTGCGGACCACGCCGGCCTCTTCCAGGCGTGGCATCACGAACGGGAGATCGAGGGTGCGGGCGACGTCCTCGCCCACCGTTGCCCGTGGCGTCACGATCTCGACCGCGGTACCGCCGCGCACCGCCAAGAGCTCGGCGAGGCCCAAGGGCAGGTAGTAGCCGGTTTCTTCCAGGATCACGACCCGCCGGCCAAGCGCACCGGGGTCGGCGAGCGCGCGTTCCGTTGCCGCCCCAATGTCGATGACGTTCCCTTGCTCCGTTCCCGCGAGGCGCGGGCGGCCCGGACGGTACTGGCTGCGGCCGTCGCAGTCCCAGCGCGCCCCGGTGGCCACGATCACCGCGTCGGGTTTTTCGCGCTCGATCAATTCGGGGGTCGCGTCGACCCCGAGCCTCACATCAACGCCCGCGACGGCCATGGCACGCACCAGATTGTCGATGGCGATGCCCCATTCCTTGCGCGTCGGCAGCCCGAGCAGCAGGTTCAGGTGGCCGCCGAGGCGATCCTCGCGCTCGAGCAGGACGACACGATGGCCGCGCCGGCCCGCGACCTCGGCGGTCTTCATCCCGGCGAGGCCGCCGCCAACCACGACGAGCGTCTTCGCCTCATCCGGCGCCACCGGTCGAAGCGTGCCGCTCCCCCAACGCGCCTCGCGGCCGACGCTCGGGTTGACCACGCAGGCAGCCTGCCGGTTGTCGAACAGACGCGCGACGCACTCATTGGCGCCCATGCAGCGGCGGATCTCCTGCTCGCGGCCTTCCAGGGTTTTCTTCACGAGGTGCGGTTCGGCCATCTGCGCACGGGTCATCGCCACCATGTCGGTTGCGCCGTCGGCGAGCGCCTGCTCCGCCTGCCGGAGGTCGATGATCCGCCCGACGACGAACACCTTTGCCCGGTTGCCCACCACGGCCTTGGTGCGTTTGCCGAATGGGATCATGAAGCCCTGCTTTCCGCTCATCGGCGGGACGGCGAGGTGCAGCGTGTGGTAGGAGCCGCCCGAGATGTTGAAGAAGTCGAAGAGACCGGTCGACGAGAGAATCTCGAGCTGCTCCTCGGCTTGATCGGGCGTGATGCCGGCATCGCCGAGGAACTCGTCGAAGGAGAGGCGGACGCCGACCGTGAGTGCGTCGCCGACCCGCTCGCGGACCGCTTCGCCGATCTCGAGCAGAATCCGGCAGCGGTTGCGAACCGAGCCGCCATAGCGGTCGGTCCGGTCGTTGTAGACGGGGCTCAGGAACTGGCCGAGCAGGTAGCTGTGGGCGGCATGCAGCTCGACCCCGTCGCAGCCGGCGACTTTCACGTTGAGCGCCGATTCGCCGAACCCCTTGACGAGGTCGTCGATATGCTCCTGCTCCATGATCAGAGGGATCTCGTTGTGCACGACCGAGGGCAGGCTCGAGACACCCCAAAGCGGGTGCCACTCGTCCATGATCATGGTGCCCTTGTCGTGCACACCGCAGCCAAAGAGCTGGATGAACTGCCGCGCCCCGTGCTCGTGCACCGCATCGGCGAGCTTGGCATATTGGGGTATGGCGCGCTTGTCCCACGCCGAGCAGCCTTCGAAGAACGAGCCCTTGCTCAACCGATGCGCGGCCTGCTGCTCGCAGATGAACAAGGCCGCACCGCCTTTCGCGCGCTCACGGTAATAGGCGATATGCCGATCGCCGAGAATATTGTCCTTGCCGTAAAGCGTGGTCTGCGCGGTCATCATGATCCGGTTCTTCACGCGTGTGGGGCCGATCTCGAGCGGCTCCCACACCAGGCTAAGGTCAGACGCAGGATGATCGTTGTCGATTGCCAACGCGCTCATCATTCTCCTCCTGCCATCGGCCGGGCTCAGAGAGAGCCGATGCCGCCGCCGCGGTCGGACGGATCCGCCGCTTCGGGGGCGAGAGCCTCTGCCAGACTGGCCCTGCCGCTGCCGCGGCGGGCGGGCCTTTGCTGCGATTCGTGGGGCCGCCATCCCGCGAGATAGAGGATCTGGAACGTCGCCGGGATGCGACCATCCGATCGGCCGAACATGTCCTGATAGTACACGGCCATCTCGCGGAATGTCCCACGCCGCGCGAAATGCGTGGCGCGTCCCCGCGCCGCATTGGCCTCTCCCATGGCGCGCAAGTCATGCATGAGCGCGTCGGCGTTCTCATAGGTGACCGTGATCCGGTCGGTGTCGACGACCGGGAGCGCGAAGCCCGTCCGTTGAAGCAGGGCGCCCAGGTCCCGCACGTCGGGAAAGGGCGAGACATGCGGGCGGACCCCGCCTTCCTGGCCCGCCTCCGCGTGCAGAAACGCCTCGCGAAGCTCGAACAGGGTATCGCCGCCGAACATCGCCGCGAGCAGCAGGCCGTCGGGCTTGAGCGCGCGTGCGATCTGGACGAAGGCGCCGGGCAGATCGTTCACCCAATGCAGGCTGAGCGCGCTGACCACGAGATCGAGCGAGGCGTCGCGAACCGGCAGCCACTCTTCATCGGCGACCACGCGGCACGGACCCGAGGCGCGTCGCGCCATGGCGTGAGAGAGGTCGGCTTCGACCAGCAGATCGAGCGCGTCGCGCCGGCGCAGCAATGGCCCGAGCTGGCCGGTGTGGCTCCCCAGGTCGAGCACGCGGGCGAAGCGGCGCTTGACGTCGTCGAGCCGGTTCACCAGCCGCTCGCCGACCTCGCGGACCAGGAAATCGCCGTGAACGTCGAAGCCGGGCGCGGCGCGGTCACGGTGAGCGCGGACCGCGGCGCGGTCGAAGACCATCGCCGGGTCGGCGCGGTCGGGTTGGTGTTCTCGCTGCGCCATCGCGCCGGTTATGTCATGATGATCGAGGGTCGAAAAGCACCGGGGCCATGCGGGGTCGAGCGATAGCGGGACGGTTGGCGGGCTTTGGACGAACCGTCGCGACGACCGGGATCCACTTGGTGCTGCCGCCCTCCTGCCTCGCCTGCGACGCGCCAGTCGGCGTGGCCGGGACGCTGTGCCCGGCGTGTTGGACTCGCGTTTCGTTCATCACCCGGCCGTATTGCGAATGCTGCGGTCTGCCGTTTGAGATCGAGACGGCCGCGGGGGCGATCTGCGGCGCGTGCGCCGGATTGCCGCCGGTCTATGATCGAGCACGCGCGGCATTTCTCTATCAAGGGGTCGGGCGCGAGCTGGTTCTTGCATTCAAGATGGCCGATCGCTCCTGGCTCGCGCCGCGGCTTGCGGATTGGTTGCACCGGGCGGCGGCGCCCCTGCTCCCGGACGCCGAGCTGGTGGTGCCGGTGCCGCTCCATCGCTGGCGGCTTCTGGCAAGGCGGTTCAACCAATCGGCGATTCTAGCCGCGCTCGTCGCGCGCCGGGCGGATGCGGTGTTGGCGCCCGACCTGCTGGTGCGGACTCGCCGAACCGCTCCTCAGACCCGGCTTTCCGGCGGCGAACGGCGGCGCAATGTGCGGGGCGCGTTCTCGGTACGGCGCGGGCGCGAGGATATCGTGGCCGGACGACGTGTCCTTCTGGTGGACGACGTGCTGACCTCCGGCGCCACCGCCTCGGCCTGCGCCCGCGCCCTGCGCGCGGCGCGGGCTGCCTCGATCGACGTCGTGACCCTTGCGCGGGCGGTGCGCGACCGTCCATGATGGCCGGACCGTGGAGGCCAGGACATGACCGAAACCGTTCGAGTCGCCTGCGTTCAGCCTTCGAGCGGCCAAGACCTCGATGAGAACCTCTGTGCCGCCGGTGCGTTGGTGCGCGAGGCTTGTGCGGATGGCGCCCAATTCGTCGCCTTGCCCGAGAACGTCGCTCTCATGGAGCACCGTACCGCGCTGGTGCAGGCGAGCGCCGCCCCGCTCACCAGCCATCCTGCGGTCGAGTTCTTCCGGTCTCTCGCGGAGGAAACCGGGGTCTGGATGCTCGCCGGCTCGATGGCGGCGACCGCCGGCGACGGCCGGGCCGCGAACCGTTCTGTGTTGATCGACCCCGCCGGCGTCATCGTCGCCACCTATGACAAGATCCACATGTTCGACGTCGACCTTCCGACGGGCGAGAGCTACCGCGAGAGTGAGGTTTTCCGGCCGGGCGGGCAGGCGGTGGTGGCGGAGACGCCCTGGGGCGGCCTCGGCATGACCGTCTGCTACGATCTCCGCTTTCCGCAGCTTTATCGGGCGCTCGCGCACGCCGGCGCGCGCCTGATCACGGTCCCTGCCGCGTTTACCAAGCACACCGGGGAGGCCCATTGGCACGTCCTGCTGCGGGCACGCGCGATCGAGACCGGTTGTTTCGTGATCGCGCCGTGCATGTGGGGCAGCCACTCCGGTGATCGCAAGACCTACGGCCACTCCCTGATCGTCGATCCGTGGGGCGAGGTCCTGGCGGACGGCGGCGAGGGCATCGGCATCGCCGCCGCCGATCTCGAGCTCACGCGGGTCGAGCGGGCGCGGGCGACCATCCCGGCGCTCGACCATGATCGCACGTTCCTCCCGCCGGCCCGGTCATCGCCGAGCGCCCGCCGCGCCGCGGGCTGACCGATCCGCGATCGAAGAAAACGGGCACGAAATCATTTCCGTGCGCAGAGGCGCTGCACCATCGCGGGGCCTGGGTTCGAGATCTCGACGTTCTCATAGGCGATGACCGTGAGCCTCCCGGCTGCGAGCGCGAGCAACTCGCCGCGTTCGAGCAGGTAATCCGGGTTGCGGGGGCGGCCGAAACGCTCATTGCCGACGGCGAAGGTTTCGTAGAGGAAAATACCGCCCGGCTCGAGGCATTCAACGAGCGGGACGAGAAGTTGGCGAAACAAATAGTTGACTGCCACGACGGCATCGAACCGACGCCCTTCCAGCGGGTTGTCGGCGCCCTGCTCGAGGTCGGCCTGGACGATCTCGAGCAGGGGATCATCCCCGATGTCGGCCATGCCGGAGGCGTCGATATCGACCGCCATGACCCGGTGGCCTCGCCCCCTCAGATAGCGGGCATGGCGGCCGGCGCCGCAAGCCAGATCGAGGACGGTGCCCTCGGTCGCAATCAGCGTTGCGAACCGGGTAATCCACGGTGAGGGGGTGGTCGATCGATGGCGTTGCATGGCAACCGGGTTCTCGGCGAAATCAAATAATGCGTTTATCTCAAGGACATTATGCTAGGCTTCGGTGAGTTTCGCAGCTTGCCGGGCGGGGTCCTATGATCGTCTTTGACCTCAGATGCCGAAAGGACCATGTGTTCGAGGCCTATTTCGCCGACTCCGCGACCTATGAGGCGCAGGTGAAGCGGGGCGAGATCGCCTGTCCGGTCTGCGGCGACAGCAAGATCGCCAAAGCGCCGATGGCGCCGAACATCGCGGTCAGCGGCAAAGCGAAGGGTGAAACCGTGCCGGCTAAGGCGCCGGATCGCCAACGGACGCCGCCGCCTCCGGCGGAGATGGCCCAAGCGATCGCAACCCTGCGCAAGATGCGTTCCTTCATCGAGCAGAACTTCGACCATGTCGGCAAACGCTTCCCCGAGGAAGCACGCAAGATCCACTACGGCGACGTCGAGCGCCGCAACATCTACGGCGATGCGACCCGGGAAGAAGCCGGTTCACTCGAGGAGGAGGGGATCGAGATCGGCGAGATCCCGTGGGTGCCGAGGCACGACGCCTGAGCGCGCATGGGATGGGGCGCGGTTAAGCCGGCGGTTTGCGCGCACACACCATGTAGTTCACCGACAGGTTCCGGCTCAGCGACCAGCGGCGTGCCAACGGGTTGTAGGTGACGCCGCTCATATCGGTGACGCCGAGGTCGCATCGTCGCAGGAGACGGACCATATCGGCCGGGCGAACGAAGCGCGACCAGTCGTGGGTGCCCACGGGCAGCCAGCCGAGGATGCGCTCGGCCGCGACCACCGCCAGCGCATAGGCGGCGAGGGTACGGTTCAAGGTCGCGACGAACAGCGACCCGCCGGGCTCGAGAAGCGCTCCGCAGGCGGCGACGAAGGCATCGAGGTCGGCCACATGCTCCACGACCTCGAGCGCAAGCACGGCATCGAACCGTTCGCCATCCGCGGCGAGCGCCTCCGCCGTGCCGTGGCGGTAGTCGATCGTGAGCCCCTGCTCGGCCGCGTGGTGCTGCGCCGCTTGGACGTTACGATCCGCTGCATCGATCGCGACGACCTCCGCGCCGAGCCGGCACAGGGGTTCGGCCATCAGACCACCGCCGCAGCCGACATCCAGAAGCCTGAGGCCGACCAGGGGCCGCAACGACGTCGCGTCACGATCATGGGCGGCGATCAACGCGTCCCGGACATAGGCAATGCGCACCGGATTCAGCGCATGCAGGGGCCGAAACGTCCCATTGGGATCCCACCAGCGGTCCGCGAGCGCCGCGAATCGCTCGATCTCTGCCGGATCGACACTGGCCGCGGGGGTCGGTTTCGCGGCATTCGGCGACGTCCGGTCATGCGACCCTTCAGCCATTAACCCGTCCTTCCCATGGGCCGGCCGACCCCTTGCACGGTTGGAATCGAGCCAGTATGTAGGGGCAATTCCATGACCGGCAAGCGTCGCCTCCTCGACGCGCGGGCCGATCTCGTCCCATGACCCTGATCGTTCACAAATACGGCGGCACGTCGCTGGCCGATCTCGATCGCATCAACACCGTCGCTGACCGGGTCAAGGCGGCGGCCGGTGGTGGCGATCGCGTGGCCGTGGTCGTCTCGGCCATGGCCGGCGTTACCGACCAGCTTGTTTCCTGGGTGCGCGCGGCGGGCCCGCTCCACGATGCCCGGGAATACGACACCGTGGCGGCGTCGGGAGAGCAGGTCACGGCCGGTCTGTTGGCCCTTGCCCTGCAAAAGCGCGGCGTCGCCGCCCGCTCGTGGTTGGGGTGGCAGATCCCGATACACACCGACGACGGACACGGGCGCGCCCGGATCGAGGAGATCGAAACGGCGGAATTGCATCGGCGCCTCGAACGTCGGGAAATCCCGGTCGTCGCCGGTTTTCAAGGCATTGGGCCGCTCGGTCGGATCACGACCCTCGGCCGGGGCGGCACCGACACCTCGGCCGTCGCGCTCGCCGCCGCACTCGGCGCGGATCGCTGCGACATCTTTACCGATGTCGAAGGCGTCTTCACCGCCGATCCGAGGATCGTTGCGAGCGCGCGCAAGCTGACTAAGATCACCTACGAGGAGATGCTCGAGCTTGCCTCGCTCGGCGCCAAGGTCTTGCAGACCCGCGCGGTCGAGTTGGCGATGAAGCAGCGGGTGCCGCTGCAGGTCGCTTCGAGTTTTTCCGATACCTCTGGGACATTCGTAGTCGATGAGGACGACATCGTGGAACAGGAGCGCGTCAGCGGAATCGCGTACAGCCGGGACGAAGCGAAGATCACCGTGGTCGGCGTGGCCGACCGCCCCGGCGTGGCGGCGCGGATTTTTGGGCCATTGGCGGACGGCAGCATCAATGTCGACATGATCGTGCAGAACGTGTCCGCTGAAGGCACGACGGACCTCACCTTCACGGTCACGGAGGCCGATCTGGAGCGCTCGATCGCCGTCCTGGAGGACGCGAAGAGCGACGTGACGTTCGATCGTCTTATGGCCGACCCGAATGTGGTAAAGGTCTCGGTGATCGGGGTCGGCATGCGCAGCCATGCCGGGGTGGCACAGACCATGTTCGCGGCGCTCGCCGACAAAGGCATCAATATCCAGGTGATCTCGACCTCGGAGATCAAGATCAGTGTGCTGGTCGCGGAGGAGTATACCGAGCTCGCCGTGCGAGCGCTGCACGCGGCCTATGGACTGGACGATCGTGAGCCCTGAAGCCCGTGCGCGCGCGCGCCGGCAGCTCGACTCCTACTGGGCGCGGGGGCGGGCGTTCCTCGGGACCCGATACGCGATCATGGGCGGCGCGATGTCGTGGGTCTCCGAGCGGAACTTGGTCGCCGCAATTTCCAACGCCGGCGGTTTCGGCGTCGTTGCAACGGGTTCGCTGAGCCCCGATCAGCTCGGGGCGGAAATTGACGGCGTTTATGAATGCTGCGACGAGCCGTTCGGCGTCAACATCATCGTCATGCACCCTGAGCTCGACGCGCTGATCGCCACCTGTATCGAGCGGGACGTCGGACATGTGGTGCTGGCTGGGGGGATTCCGCCGCGCAACGCGATCGAGCGCCTGAAACGCGCCGACACTCGGGTGATCGCGTTCGCGCCCACGCTTCCGTTAGCGCGGCGGCTCGCCAGGCAGGGCATCGACGCGCTTATCATCGAGGGCATGGAGGCGGGCGGTCATATCGGCCCGGTCTCGACCAATGTGCTGGCGCAGGAGGTGCTTCCCCATCTCGATGAGGTGCCGGTCTTCGTCGGAGGCGGGATTGGGCGGGGGGATGCCGTGGCCTTGTACCTGGCGATGGGCGCCGCCGGCTGTCAGCTCGGAACGCGCTTCGTCTGTGCGACGGAATCAATCGCTCACCCCCGGTTCAAACAGGCGATGATCCGAGCCAATGCGCGCGACGCGCGGCTCTCTCTGCAGGTCGACCCCGATTTCCCGGTGATTCCCGTGCGCGCAATCAGCAACAGCGCGACCCACCGATTTGAAGAATTTCAACGGGAAACGATCGCGCGCTTTCGCGGCGGAGAGCTCGACCATAAGGAGGCGCAGCTCGCCATCGAGCATTTCTGGGCCGGGGCGCTGCGCCGGGCCGCGATCGACGGGGATGTCGAGAGCGGCTCGTTGATGGCCGGCCAGAGTGTCGGCATGGTGACCACGGAGCAGCCGACAGGCGAGATCATCGCCGAGCTCGTCGATCAGGCTGTGGAGGTGATCGCGGCGAGCATGAATCTCGGGACGGCGGGAGGTCAACGGCCGCCGGCGCGCCGCCCAGGCCGGGCAGGCGTGGCGGACTGACCGATTCAACCCCTGCGGCTGCGTGACAACGGGCGCTGATGAGCGCGTTCGGCCCCGATTGCCGGGGCTTGGCCGTTCGATGATGAGACGCCGCCCGAGATCGACGTCCTGTTGGAGCGGCTGAGGGACGAAGACGCGCTTGTTTCCCGTCTAGGAGTAAGCCGCCGCTGCGGTCGATCGCGCTCCGCCAAGGAGGCGCCTCACGGCCATTACCGTTGTCGAGAACAATGTGAACTGACCGGTTTATGTACCATATGAATTGACCGCTTCAGTTGTGGTTGCCGTGGCCCTGTGGGCAAGGCGCGTAGCGGCTTACCCACAGGGCCACGGCCGGTCGCGTCGAAGCGGATCACGCGGCCTGTCTGTGGCTTGTGTTGATGGGCGACCCGTCGGCCTGGTATCGGGCCAGGCAGCGCGGCCCATGGAAGACGGCGAGGGTGCGGTCGGGGTATTCGTGGACCCGGACCCTTGCCTTGACGTAGTGGCGGCGATGGCGGTCGGGCGGGATCGCCAGCACCAAGCGTTTGTAGCGCACGGTGTTGTCGTTGGAGACGGTGCGCTCCTGCTGCACGCAGAGGATGTCGTCGAGGGCACCGGCGAAGGGCACGAAGGCCGAACCCTCGGCTTCCGGCGGCACCGCGAAGCGGGCGTTGTGGCCTGGCAGGTAGAGCTCCTTGAGGAAGCGGTTGGCCTCGGCCATGTCTGTGATGCCGGCGAGCCTGAGCTCCTGGGGCAGGCGCTTCTGCAGGGTGGCGAACATGCGTTCCGAGCGCCCCCTTGCCTCGGGCGAGTAGGCCGGGATCAGCTCGATGCCGAGCTGGACCAAGGCGCGGCCGAACTGGGTCGGATTGTCCTTGTCGACCGTGCCGCCGGCCTCAGGCGTGTGCCAGTAGTGGCCGGCGCGGTCGGCATAGAGCGAGCAGAACAGCCCGCGCTCCCGGATCACCTCGTCCAGGGCGGTAAAGCTGCTCATGGTGCCCTCTTCGGCGACGAAGAAGGCCGAGTAGATCTCGCTGGTGGCGTCGTCCATGGTGACGATCAGATCCCACCACTGATCGGGGACCCACGCGTGGCTCGAGCCGTCTTGATGCAGCATCATGCCGGGCAGCGCGCGGCGCGGCCGCTTGCGCCGGTGCGCCCCGCGCCTCGGCGCCGCCCGTCTTCGCCCGTGCGCCTGCAAGCTCAGCCGCACCCAGTTGTAGCTGCGCTTGAAGGCATGGTCCGCGACCAGCTTCTCGTGGAAATGCTTGGCCGTGAAGTCCCAGTAGCGGGTGTCGAACAGCGCCAACAGCGCCGTCACCTCGTCCACTGCCGCGCGCCGCGCCGAGACCCGGCCGAGACGGCGATCGTAGAGCCCTTCCGCGCCGTCCGCCTGGTAGCGGTCACGCCAGCGCCGGAAGGTGCGCTCTGAAACGCCGAGAACCTCCGCCGCCTCGGCCTGGCTCAAGCCACCCCGATGGGTGCGGCCGTAAATCTCCTCGAACTTCATCAATCTCAGTCCCTGCAACTGCTCTGTCCGGCGCATCCAAACCCTCCATAGCCTGGAGAGCTTCTAATTCCGGACAGATCATCTGGTACATAAACCGGACATACCGTGTGTTAGCGACACTCACGGCCATTACCGTTTGCGCAAGAGAATGGTCAGTGATAGCTTCTTGAATTGCGGGAACATTTTGAGCAACATACCGGTCCGTGCCCTGGCCTCAAGACGCTGGAAAGTAATAAGCGAGGCGAAACGGAGGTGGGAGTAGGGCACGGAGCACGGCGGAAAACTGCAAGTGGTCGCCTAAGCGTGCGACGCCGGTAGCAGGCGTGGCGCGTGCGCGCGTCGGCTATGAGACACGGGTCATGGAAAAGCCTCGGCAAGCGCCGTTCGAGCCGATTGAACCGGATTTGACCGGGCAACCGTTCCTGCACGAAGTGGGCGAGCATGAGCCGCGTCCAATCCAGAGCGTCTGTGCTGCGCTGCACGAAGCGAGGCTCAGAGCGGGATACGATCTGACCGACGTCGCCAATGTGCTTCGTATCCAGATGGTTTACCTCGAGGCGTTGGAAGACGGACGCTTCGACGCGCTTCCCGGCACGACCTACGCGGTCGGGTTCCTGCGCAGCTATGCAGGCTTTCTCGGTCTTGACGCCGACGAAATCGTGGGCGCCTACAAGCGCGAGATTGCGCTCGATACGGGCCGGCAGCGGCTCGCCTTTCCGGCGCCTACGAAGGAGGGCCCGAGACCGAAATTCTGGCTCATTCTCGTCGTCCTCGTGTTGGCCGGTCTCGCCTATGGCGGCTGGCAGTATTATGCGAGTGAAGGCCAGCTTGCCATCGATTTGGTCGCCGATGTGTCGAATCGACTGACCGAAGCGGCCGGTCTCGGCGCGGAAGAAGCGCCGGCCCGCGACAGCGTGCCGGAAGAGGGAACCATCGAGCTTCCGCCGGCCCCGGCCGGGGCCGGCCCCGACGCCGGGTCGACTCCGGCGGACCCGGCGGCAACGACGGCGGCCGACGACGCACGGGATTGGGCCGGGCGAGACGAGGCGGTGGATGGTGTATCGCCCGACGAATCGCCGGTCGACACCGAGGATGTTCTGCCTCTGCCGCCCAGCAGGAGCAGAGCGGTTGCCGACGTCCCGCCCGCGCTGTCAGAACCGATTGCCGCCACTGCGGACGCCGGCCAACTCTCGACAATGGAAGACGGGCCGATCCGGACCGGTGAGCCGAGTGATGTTGTGCTGCTGGAGGCGCCGCAATCCACCGGCGCGCCGGTTGGGGAAACGGCCCTGCGGCCGGTCGCGACGAACCTGGCCGAGACGCCATCCGAGCCGGCGCTTGAGACCCTCGCCCCGGCGGAGACGCTAACCCTCGGGAGCGAGGGAACCATAGAACTCGTGCCACCGGTCGATGTCGTGCGCGGAGGAACTGCGCCCGTGGACGCCGGCTCGACCGCGGCTCTGGACTATGTTCCCACAGTGTTCGGGCGAAGCAACCTCGATTCCCGCGTGGTCATCACGGCGCGTGCAGACAGTTGGGTCCAGGTTCAGGGACCGGACAACGAGCTGCTCCTGACCCGAATTCTACGTTCGGGTGAATCCTATCGTGTGCCCGACCGTCCCGGCCTCATGATGGTGACCGGCAATGCGGGCGGCCTCGAGATTCGTGTCGATGACAAGCTGGCGCCGGCGATCGGCCCCGTCGGGGTGGTTCGCCGGAATATCGCCCTCGACCCGGATCGCTTGATGGTCGGCAACGCCGTCGGCAACTGACCGCGGCTGCGATCGGCTTCGCTTGCCGAGATCATCGAATTGAGTCGGTAGAACCGCCACTATCGGGCCGGCCGGCGCGCCGGCGTCGTTCAGGGACCTGCCCGTGCGCAAATTGCAGCCGGTTCGTGGAACCCATGACCTCGCGGTGGACGACATGCGTCGCCACCGCCACGTCACGACGCATGCGCGCACGCTTGCCGAGCGTTACGGGTTCGCGGAGGTCGCAACGCCGATCTTCGAGTTTAGCGACGTGTTTCGGCGCACCCTGGGCGGCACCTCCGACGTGGTGACCAAAGAAATGTACACCTTCACGGATCGTGGCGGCGCCGAGATCACGCTCCGGCCGGAGAATACCGCAGGAGTAGCGCGTGCGTTGATCAGTGGAGCGCTTGGTCAGCGTTTACCCGTCAAATGCTTCTATGCCGGGCCGATGTTTCGATACGAGCGGCCGCAGAAGGGCCGGCTGCGGCAGTTCCATCAGATCGGTGTCGAGTTGATCGGAGTCGCCGAGCCGCTCGCCGACGTCGAGGTGATCGCGCTCGGCGCGCATCTCCTCTCGGAGCTTGGTGTGCTCGACAAGGTCACCCTCGAGCTCAATACGCTTGCCGATGAACCGAGCCGGCTGGCCTATCGCGCGGCACTCGTTGCCTATCTGCAGGCTCACGAAGACGCGCTGTCCAAGGAAAGCCGAGAGCGCCTCCGGCGCAATCCGCTGCGTATCCTCGATTCCAAGGACGAGGGTGATCGGGCGGTTCTGGCCGATGCGCCGGAGATCGATGCGCATTTGAGCGAGCCGGCGGCGTCATTCTTCGATGCCGTCTGCGAAGGCTTGAGCCGGATCGGCATTGACTTCGCCCGAAACACAAAGCTCGTGCGCGGCCTGGATTATTATTGCCACACGGCGTTCGAGTTCACGACTGAGGCGCTCGGGGCCCAGGGCGCAGTCCTTGCCGGCGGCCGCTACGACGGTCTGGTGGAGACGATGGGCGGGCCGCCGACGCCCGGTGTCGGCTGGGCCGGCGGCATCGAGCGTCTGGCCTCTCTCGTCGGGGCGGTTTCCGCGCCCGTCCGTCCGATCGCCGTCGTTCCGCTTGGCCCGCGGGCGGAGACCGTCGCTTTCGGGATAGCCCATCAGCTCCGCCACGAGGGCTTTACGGTGGAACTCACCTATCGCGGCAATTTGTCGAAGCGTATGAAGCGGGCCGACCAGGCGCGCGCGATCGCGGCGGTCATCGTGGGCGAGGATGAGATCGATCGGGACGTGGTGACGGTCCGCGATCTCGAGCAGGGCGAACAAGTCGAGACCCCTCGCGCGCGGCTCGGCGACTATCTGGCCCGCTACGAGGGTGCTCGATGAGCACGGCTGCCGCCGCGGGGTTCGGGGAGCGCCTGGATCAGATGCTCGGCCGCCATCTCGAACTCGGTCGAATGCTTTCGGGCGAACAAGTGATGCCGCGGGACGAGCTGGCGCGACTTTCGCGGGAATATGCCGAGCTCTCGCCGATCGTCGAGGCGATCACGGCGCTGCGTGATGCGCGCAAGGAGGCCGATGAGCTTCGCGCAATGGCCGAAGATCCCGAAAGCGAGCCGGAGATGCGGGCGCTGGCGGAAGCGGAGCATGATGCGCTGAGGGCGACAATGCCCGCGAAGGAGGAGGCGCTCAAACTGCTTCTTCTTCCGAAGGACAAGGCGGACGAACGCAACGCGATTCTCGAAATCCGCGCCGGGACCGGCGGCGAAGAGGCCGCGCTGTTCGCCGGTGACCTGCTGCGGATGTATCAGCGCTACGCCGAAGCGAAGCGCTGGAAATTCGAGCTGATGTCGATGTCGGAGACCGGCCTCGGCGGGGTCAAGGAGGCGGTCGGATCGATTGACGGGCGCGGCGTTTATGCGCGGCTCAAGTTCGAATCCGGCGTGCACCGGGTGCAACGGGTGCCTGAGACCGAGGCGAGCGGCCGCATTCACACCTCCGCGGCGACCGTTGCCGTTCTGCCCGAGGCGGAAGACGTCGATATCGCGGTGGATGAGAAGGAACTTCGGATCGACGTCTACCGGTCGAGTGGTCCGGGCGGCCAGAGCGTCAATACGACCGATAGCGCGGTGCGCATCACCCATCTCCCGACCGGGATCGTGGTCACCCAGCAGGACGAGAAGTCACAGCACAAGAACAAGGCCAAGGCCATGAGGGTACTGCGCGCGCGGCTCTACGACCGGGAGCGCGCGCTCCGGGAGGCCGAACGAGCCGCCACGCGGCGTGATCAGGTCGGCTCCGGCGATCGCTCCGAGCGGATTCGCACTTACAATTTCCCGCAGGGTCGGGTGAGTGATCATCGTATCAACCTCACCCTCTATAAGCTCGACAAGGTGCTGAGCGGCGAGGCGCTCGACGAGGTCATCGATCAGTTGATCACGGCAGATCACGCTGCCCGCCTTGCGGAGCCGGGATGAGCGAGTGGGCCGCGACGCGCGCTGGCGCGATGCGCGCGGCGACGCGGTGTCTTCAGGCTGCGGGCATCGGCGAGCCGCGCCGCGAGACCCACCTCCTGATGCAGCATGTGTTGGGCCTGACGCGCGAAGCCCTGTTTGTGGAACCGAACCTCTTGCTCGACGAGAAGGAAGCCGAGCAGTTGGCGTCGCTCATACGCCGTCGCGTAGATCGTGAGCCGATCGCCTATCTTACGGGCAAGCGCGAGTTCTGGAGTCTCGATCTTGCCGTCGACCGCTCGACACTCGTGCCGCGGCCCGAAACCGAAACTGTCGTCGAGGCGGTCTTGGCGAGGGCCGATTGGCTTGTGGAGCGTCCCCTCTTGCTCGACCTCGGGACCGGCTCGGGCTGCTTGCTCATCGCTCTTCTCAGCGAGTTGCCCGGCGCCGTCGGGGTCGGTGTCGATTCCAGCATCGACGCCGTCTTGCTCGCCCATGCCAACGCCCGCAGCCATGGCCTCGAGGATCGGGCGTGGTTTGTCGCTGCCGACTGGGGAGAGCCGCTCGCCGGCCAGTTTCACGTCGTGGTGGGCAACCCGCCCTATGTCGCCGCTGCGGAGTTGCCGTCATTGGCGCCGGATGTCGTCCGGTACGAGCCGCCGAGTGCGCTTGTCGGCGGTGTCGACGGGCGCGATTGCTACCGGCGGTTGGCACCTCATATCGCTCGTTTGCTCGCGCCGAAGGGCCTCGCCGCCATCGAGCTCGGCGCCGGGATGGCGGATGGCGTCGCGGCATTGTTCGGCGCTGCCGGCCTCGTGAAAATCGGCTGCCGACGAGATCTAGCGGGTGTTGACCGGTGCGCGCTGTTCGCACGCGAAGCCGACTTCGGGTTCTTTTCCAAACAATCGGTTAACCCGTTATCGGCGCCATGAGTCGGAGAAAAAAAGGTTGCAAACTGTGCCATCCCGGTTAGGTTCTACGGGACTCTCGAAACGTGACCGATCGGACGGTCTCGTTGAGTTTCTCAGCGACAGATGCTGACAAGCGTGACCGGAACCAACGCTATCGGGGCTTGGCACGTGGCCGCATGTGAGAACAGAAGGCAATCGGCATGAAGAGTCAGAATAGCAAACGCTCACGCGGGCACCGAGGCAACGGGCGGCGGGCCGGATTCCATGGACGCGGCTCGACCTTCGAGAGTAACGGTCCCGAGGGGAAGATCCGGGGGACCGCCTTCCAGGTCATCGAGAAATATCAGGCTCTGGCGCGAGATGCGCTTTCGGCCGGAGATCGGATCGGCGCGGAGAATTTCTTCCAGCACGCCGAGCACTACTACCGCGTGGTTGGGGCCAATGGCTGGGACCAGCGGGGGCCGCGTGCTCCGGGCCAGTCGAATCACGTTCAGCACCGTGACGAGCAGCAGCCGAGTGAGGAACGGGAGCCGGCTGAGCGCGCCGAGCACCAGACGACGGGGGACGAAGCGTCAAGTCCGTCCGAGGAGCACGCGCCACAAGCGTCCTGATCGCCTCTGGCGCCATTCTGGCGCGTATCCATCGGCGTTCTCGATAGCGGCGCTACGGCTCATCGCACGTCGCGCCGGGCGGTCCTCACGCCCTTGCCGCCCCTCCGCCACACCCCATATAGAGATCGGTTGCTTCGACACCCGGCATTCGGCTGTGGGCCTCGCATGAGGTCAAGAGGGCGCGGTTCGATTCGGCTCTCGACAGCGGATGGCCAACGAGGGATAGAGCATGGATTTCGACAAGTTCACCGAGCGTTCGCGCGGTTTTGTGCAGGCGGCCCAGGGACTCGCGGTCGCGCGTGGCCACCAGCGCATCACCCCGGAACACTTGCTCAAGGTTTTGCTTGACGACGAGGAGGGCCTCGCCGGCAATCTGATCCGAGCGGCTGGCGGGCGTCCTGACGAGGCGCTGGAGAAGACCCGGGCGGCGCTCGACAAGCAGCCGAAGGTGGAAGGCGAAGGCGCCGGACAGATCTATCTCGCACCCGAGACGGCGAGGCTCTTCGAGGCTGCCGCGGGAATCGCAGGAAAGGCCGGCGACAGCTACGTCACCGTCGAGCGTCTCCTGCTCGCACTCGCGTTGGCGAAAGGGACGCCTGCTGCCCGCATCCTCGCCGATAGCGGTGTCACCCCCCAGACCCTCAATGCTGTCATCAACGAGCTGCGCAAGGGACGAAAGGCCGAGACCGCCTCGGCCGAGGGCGGCTATGACGCACTCAAGAAATATGCCCGCGATCTGACCGAGGCGGCGCGCGAAGGCAAGGTCGACCCGGTGATCGGGCGGGACGAGGAGATTCGCCGCATCATGCAGGTCTTGTCGCGGCGCACGAAGAACAACCCGGTCATTATCGGAGAGCCGGGTGTCGGCAAGACGGCCATCGTCGAGGGTCTCGCTCAGCGCATCGTCAACGGCGATGTTCCCGAATCGCTCCGGGACAAGCGGCTGCTGGCTCTCGATCTTGGTGCCATGGTCGCCGGCGCGAAATTCCGCGGCGAGTTCGAGGAGCGCCTTAAAGCCGTCCTGGCCGAGATCAACGCAGCGGCGGGCGAGGTTGTGCTGTTCATCGACGAGTTGCATACGCTGGTCGGTGCCGGGGCAGCCGAAGGAGCGATGGACGCCTCGAACCTGCTTAAACCGGCACTCGCCCGCGGCGAATTGCATTGCGTCGGCGCAACGACGCTCGATGAGTACCGCAAGCGTGTCGAGAAAGACGCGGCACTCGCGCGCCGCTTTCAGCCCGTCTACGTGTCGGAGCCCACCGTCGACGACACGGTGTCGATCCTGCGCGGCCTCAAGGAGAAATACGAGGTGCATCACGGCGTGGCTATCACCGACAACGCGATCGTCTCGGCCGCTACGCTTTCCAACCGCTATATCACGGATCGCTTCTTGCCCGACAAAGCGATCGATCTCGTCGACGAAGCGGCCAGCCGGCTCAGGATGGAGATCGATTCCAAGCCCGAGGAGCTCGACGAGCTCGATCGGCGAATCATTCAGCTCAAGATCGAGCGCGAAGCGCTCAAGAAGGAGACGGACGACCGATCCCGAGACCGGCTCCAGGGGCTCGGCGAAGAGCTTTCCTCACTTGAGAAGCAGTCGGCGGATCAGACCGCCGTCTGGCGGGCCGAGAAGGAACGCCTCGCGGGCGGGCAGAGAATCAAGGAGCGGCTGGACGCGGCACGGGGCGAACTCGAAATCGCGCAACGCGATGGCGATCTCGCGCGCGCCGGCGAGCTCGCCTATGGCGTCATCCCCGCGCTCGAGAGGGAGCTCGGCGGGCTCGAAAAGCCGGAGCACGAACGCGTCCTCGACGAGGCCGTGCAGTCCTCCCACATCGCCGGTGTCGTCTCGCGCTGGACGGGAATACCCGTGGACAAGATGCTTGAGGGCGAGCGCGATAAACTACTGCATATGGAGCAGACGCTGGGCGAGCGGGTGGTCGGCCAGGAGGAGGCGGTGGTCGCCGTAAGCAACGCGGTACGCCGCGCGCGCGCGGGGCTGCAGGATGCGGATCGGCCGACCGGATCGTTCCTGTTCCTCGGCCCGACCGGCGTTGGGAAGACCGAGCTCGCCAAGGCGCTCGCGTCGTTCCTGTTCGATGACGAGGCGGCGATGGTCCGGGTCGACATGTCGGAATATATGGAAAAACATGCCGTCGCTCGCCTCATTGGCGCGCCGCCGGGCTATGTCGGGTATGAAGAGGGTGGTGCCCTCACCGAAGCGGTGCGGCGCCGGCCTTATCAGCTGATCCTGTTCGACGAGATCGAGAAGGCGCACAACGACGTTTTCAACGTGTTGCTCCAGCTGCTGGACGACGGGCGTTTGACCGACGGGCACGGCCGCACGGTCGATTTCCGCAACACGGTGATCATCATCACGTCCAATCTCGGAAGCGAGATTCTGGCGGCACAGCCCGAGGGGGAGGATTCGAGCGCCGTGCACGAGCCGGTCATGGAGCTGGTCAGGGCGAGCTTCCGGCCCGAGTTTCTCAACCGTCTGGACGAGATCATCTTGTTCCATCGGCTGGACCGCCGACATATGGATGCCATCGTCGAAATCCAGATCGCGCGCCTCGCCCGAAGGTTGGCCGACCGCAAGATCGCCCTGGAGCTTGACGGCGCGGCGCGCGCCTGGCTTGGCGAGGCGGGCTACGACCCGACCTACGGTGCGCGGCCGCTGAAGCGAGCCATTCAGCGCAACCTGCAAGACCCGCTCGCCGGCATGATCCTCGCCGGCCGTATAGGCGATGGCGAGGCGGTGCGGATTTCCGCGAGTCAGGGTGGCCTCGTCATCAATGGGGAATCGATCGGCCCCCTCGCCAGCGCGGCGTAACGGCTCGAAGGGGAAGGCTTGGGGAGCCGGATATAACCGCTTCGCACGCACAAGGCGGTTGCAAGAAGCCAGCCGTGACTACTGGCGTGCGACCCGCGTTATCGTGGGCACCTCGGCGAGCAGCACCCTGATCTTTTGCATTTGCTCCTGAAAGGCGGCGAGTTCTTGGCCTTTCAGCTTCCGGCCGGTCGGCAGTTCGAGCTTCATCGGGTTGATCCGTTTACGGTTCTGGATCACCTCGTAGTGGAGATGCGATCCGGTCGAGAACCCGGTGGAGCCGACATAGCCGATGACTTGGCCTTGTCGGACTCGCTTGCCCGTTTTCATCCCTTTCGCGTAGCCGGCGAGGTGGGCATATGCGGTGTTGTAGGCGCCGTTGTGCCGAATGCGAATATATTTCCCGTAATTCCCGACGCGACCGATCCGTTCGATTGTTCCGTCTCCCGCAGCGAGAACCGGCGTACCCTTCGGTGCGGCGAAATCGAGCCCGAGATGCTTTCGCGAATAGCCGAGGATCGGGTGTTTGCGCATGCCGTAGCCCGAAGAAAGGCGGGCACCGTTGATCGGGGTACGCATCAGGGCTTTGCGCGCGCTTTCGCCTCGCCCGTCGAGATAGTCCGCCGGTCCTTCGTCGGGTTCATAGCGATAGAGTTGGAACGCGCGTTTGCCGGCTTCGAGCGCGGCGTAGAGAAGAGGACCATGCTCCACGAAATTTCCTGCCAGGTCGTAAGCGGACTCGTAGAGAATCTCGAAGCCGTCCCCCGGCTGGATATCACGTTGGAAGTCGACGTCGTAGCTGAAGATATGCAGCATCTCCATGAAGGCTTGGATCGGCACGCCTGCCGCGAGCGCCGCGTCGTACAGGCTGGTCTCAACGACACCGACCGTTCTGTGCAAGACGCGATCGAGCGGGCGATCCACCGCGCGCGAGAGGAAGGTGCCGTCATCACCGCGCGTGACGACCACGTCGTGATCCGGTGCGACGTCGAGGGCGATCTCGGTGAGTCGTAGGGCGCTGTCCGACTCGCGCTCCGGCTCGAACGAGAGGGAGAGCGTTTGGCCGATCTGCAGCCGGCGCGGATTGTGAACTTTGCGAAAGGCGACGATCGCCGCTTCTGCGTCCTCGCGGCCACTGCCCGCTAGCGTCAATGCAACGGAAAGCGTGTCGCCTTTGCCGATGACGACCGCTTTCCGTACTAGACCGTCGTCCTCGTCGCCCGTCATCCCGGCTGGGATCGTAGACGCCGCGCTCGCTGGGGCTGCCGCGGTTCCGTCACGCGGCTCGCCGGCAGACGCGATCGGCGCGGCGCCGGCGACCAAGGCACCATTCATGACCTGTCCGTGTCCGACCCGGTCCGCCCGCTCGACCTGCGGCTTGTCGTCCGCCGGCGCCCCAATCGCGGCCGTGAGGCTTGGTTGATCAACCCCCAGATCGAGCGTCGTCACGCGGGCCGCTTCGAAATTCTTACCGGATGCGCGGGTCACCTTGACGAACCGGTCTTTGTCAATTTGGATCGCGACGGCCTCGAGGGAATCCGCGCCTGTCGGATCGACGCCCGTCACAAGGGTGATCTCCTGCCCGATCCGCAAACGCCTTAGATTGAAGAGCTTGCGTGTCGCGCGAATCGCTCGATCCGCCTCCCGGCGATCGATCCCGTGTCGTCTGAGGATGGCCATCAAGGTATCGCCCGCTCGTACCTCGATGCGTATTGCAAACGGTGGGAGAGGCTCCGGCAGAGGCGACGTCATCCCCGTCATCGCCGGGGTTTCAACTTGAGCGCTTGCCGTGTCACCGTCAGGTGTCGGGCGAGGCACAGGAGACGGCGTCGGTTTGGCAGGTGAGGCGGTCGGTTTCGCGATCGGAACCACGCCGTGGTCCTTCACCGCTCCGGCCACAGGGCGCTGTTTACCGGCGTGGCGTGGCTCACGCACGATTTGACTGGGGGAGCGCCCTTTGTTGGCTCGCTCCGCCTGAATGCGGTTGTGTGGTGCCTCGATATCGAGCCGCGCGAGACGCGGCTCCGAACTGCGCGCCGGCCTCTTCGTGATCTGCACGGTGACGCCGGAGGGACGGCGCCGCGGGTGGAAAACGCGGCGCACGCTCGGCACGGCGGCATCCGCCTCGGTCCTGCGAACATCGGCATCGAGCTGGGGATCCATCAAGGTGCCCCCGCTCTGCAGCGTGCTGCGGTACTCGAGAGGTTCGGGAGCACCGGCTGTTCGAGGCTCTGCATCGGGTTGAAGGTCGGCCATCGGCCGAGCGGTATTCGGGGGCACGCTTCTGACGGTCTGGCGGGCCGGTTTTTCCGCCGGCGTGGTGATCGTGCGCACCGAAGGGGCGGTTTGGAGCGCGTCCTCGGTCGTCCGGCGCGCTACGAAGCCGCCGCCCTCCGCCTGCACCACCGCAACGACCGAATCGCCGTCGAGATGCACGGCGAAGCCGCTCAGCACCGGTGCGCCCTTGGCGTCGCGGCCTACCGCGATCGAGATGGATTGGCCCGCCATCAAGGTGCGCGGATCGAAATAGGCGCGCAGCGCCCTGACGGCGGCATCGATAGTGTATGCGGTGATGCCGTGGCGGAGCAGAATCCCTCCGATCGTTTCATTGCGCCCTACCGTCAGAACACGCCCGTCACGGCCGAACGCGACCTCGGAAATCGGCGCGGCGCGGGTGAGAGGGAGCGCAGTGCGGTGGGCCCGGTAGCCGCTGTTGGCGGTCCGCGTCGCTTCGACGAATCGGCCACGTCCGGTCTCGACGCTCACCGCGAGCAGGGCTCGTTTCTCGGCGTCGTCGGTTCCAAAAAGAAGCCTGACATGGCGGCCGACCGACAGGCGCCGCAGGTTCATTTTTCGTTGGATTGCCTTACCGACCTTGTCGGCGTCGATCGCTCCCACCCCGGCCGCGGCCAACATGCCGGACAGCGTATCGCCGCGCTCGACGCGGAGCGTCTCGAGTTCGGTTTGCCTGTCGAGCGCGGCCTGCGCCTCTGATATGCGCAGCGAGGGGCCCGTTGCCACGGCGGCCGCCACGATCAGCGCGAGGCCGACCATTACGCAAATCCAGCGACCAGACCGATGACGCATATCCGAGAGCGATCCCTGAATGGCGAGAGCGTTGGTAGGACCGTTTACCAAGGAGCAGCAAACGATCGCTAAAATCGGCGCCTATGCCGGAAAATCCGATGCTGAAACGGCTTCCCGGGCGCCAACCATGATGGCGCTGAGGGGCTTTGTCAATCGCCGGTCAGGATGAGGAAGTTCTTTGTTTTCGGGCTCTTGGACGTCTTGGGCGCGGCGCCGCGTGATGACCAGAGGAGCGTTTGCGACACGCGCGTGGCCGGAGTCGGCCGTGGCTCGCGGCTGCACTTTCCTCGAATTGTGACGCCCTAATGCCGGCTGCTGGTGCCGGACCGACGGATCGTGCCCACCGCCTCCATCCGTAGCCGTGCGATCTCGTCCTTGACCTTGAGCTTCCGGCGCTTCAAATCAGTCAGCGAAAGCCCATCCGGCGCGGGTCGGCCAGCCTCCTCTTCGATCGCTTTTTCGAGTCCGGCGTGCCTCGCGGCGAGAGTGGCAACATAATCATCGATCCCAATCTCGAAGATCAGTACGAGAGGGTCGAGCCGCGAATACATCTGTGGGTGAGTCTCTCTAACCTATCTCGAGATCGACGTTCGGCGGGAGTTTCCAGAAGGATCGTTCGCGAGCCTATCATCAATGTGCCACATCATGCGCGCCATTGCCACCGCGACTCGAGGCTTTTACCGAATCCGCTCGTGCCTGTCGGCCGCGCCGGGCCAGGCGCCGTGAGCCTGACGGCTTCCCTCGCGGCGGGCGGATCAAGTTTGGTGGCGACCGCGGCCCTGACCGGCGTCGTGCTGCACTTGCTGCGGCGCTATGATGTGATGGATCGACCAACCGAGCGATCGAGCCATGCGGCGGCGGTTCCGCGCGGCGGCGGTATTGCCGTCGTTGGCGTGCTGGTGGCCGCCTGGCTCACGCTCTGGCTGTCGGACGCATGCACCGGATGCGGGAGCCTTTTCTGGGTGCCGCTGGCGGGCGCACTATTGCTCGCGGCGATCTCCTGGCTCGACGATCTCCGCGGCGGCCTGCCGGCCTTGTCGCGTCTGCTCGGGCAGGCGGCGGCGGTCGGTGCCGGGATCCTGGCGCTGCCCGGCGACGGTCTGATTTTTCAAGGCCTTCTTCCCGCCATCATCGATCACGCGCTCGCTGCGGTGGTCTGGCTCTGGTTCGTCAACCTGTTCAATTTCATGGACGGGATCGACGGGATCAGCGGCGCCGAAGCCGCGAGCCTTGGCCTAGGCGCGTTCCTCCTTGCGTTGCTGGGCGCCGGAGCGCCCGGACTGGGCCCTCTCGGGCTCTCCTTGGTCGGCGTATCGGTGGGTTTTCTAGTTTGGAATTGGCATCCGGCGAAGATCTTCCTTGGCGATGTCGGTAGCGTGCCGCTCGGTTACCTGGCTGGCTGGCTCATGCTGGCGCTGGCCGTGGAAGGGGCGTGGCAGGCTGCATTGCTGCTGCCCAGCTACTATCTCGCGGATGCAACGCTGACCCTTTTCCGCCGGCTAATTCGCGGACGGCGCATCTGGGAGGCGCATCGTGAGCATTTCTACCAGCGCGTCGTAGCGGCGGGTTGGAGCCACGCGCGAACGACCGCGGTGATCGCCAGCCATAATCTCTTGCTGGTTGGATTGGCGCTCGTGCCGCAATTCGGCGTTGTTGCCGGAGGGGCGGCGCTCGCGGTGGGGATGATTCTTGTGGTGGCCTTGCTGTGGTATTTTCATATTGTGGCTCGGGCATCATGCAACGCATCGGACTAGGCTTCACCATCAGCCGTGCTCACACGGTGGCGGCCCATGACGTGGTCATGGCGGGCGGGACATTCGTGCTCGCCTTGCTGCTCCGTCACGGGTTCGACTCATTTTGGGCGGCGTCGAGCGGCTTCATCGTCGAGGGGCTGCTATTGTTTTCGGCTGTTTCCGCGCTCGTCTTCTGGCGTATGCGGCTCTATCGCGGGTTCTGGCGCTACACCGCACCACGCGACGTCGTGCTCGTCATCCAGGCCGCGAGCCTTGCGATACTGATTTTCCTGCCGTTCCTGTTTGCGTTGAACCGGCTCGATGCTTATCCGCGCTCGGCTCTTTTCATCAATTGGTTCATCTTGATCGCGCTCCTTCTCGGGCCGCGGGTGCTTTACCGGGTCGTCCTCGACGGCAGTCTGGGTGGCGTCCTTCGGCGAGGCGGTGGCGGCGTTGCGCAGCGCATTCCGGTCTTGCTGCTTGGGGCGGGTGATAATGCCGAGCTTTTCATCAGCGCGACCACACGCGGCGCTTCTTCGAGCTATCGCGTTGTCGGGATCGTGGATGATGACGCCAGCAAGACCAAGCGCCACATTCACGGGATTCGGATTCAAGGAACGACGGCCGAGCTACCGGCCATCGTTCGAGAACTCCGCGCCCGTGGGGCGAGTCCGCACCGATTGATCTTGACGGCGCAGGATCCGGACCCGGCCCGTGTCCGCGCCCTGCTTGCGACCTGCGAGGAGCTCGGCTTGCCGCTCTCCCGCTTGCCGGAGCTGACGGATTTTCGCGCTGGCGATTCGCGTGAAATCGACATCCGGCCGGTTCGCTTGGAGGATTTGCTCGGCCGTCCACAGACCGTGCTCGACCGCACCGCAATGCGCGCCCTGGTGAACGGCAAGCGTGTGTGCATCACCGGTGCCGGCGGCACCATAGGCGCCGAGCTCGCGCGTCAGATCGCTGACGATGCCCCCGCGCACCTAACCCTGATTGACAACGCCGAATACAACCTCTACCGGATCGATCTTGAGCTCGGCGAGACCCATCCCGATCTGCCGCGCAGCACCGTCCTCGGCGATGTGCGGGATCCCGGGCGTCTCGAATCGACCTTTGCCCGCGAGCGGCCCGAACTGGTTTTCCATGCGGCAGCGCTCAAACATGTGCACATGGTCGAGACCAATCCCAATGAGGGCGTGCTCACCAACGCTATCGGGACTCGGAATGTTGCCGATGCCTGCGTCGCTGCGGGCGCCGCGGTGTTGGTGCTGATCTCGACCGATAAAGCGGTCAACCCGGCGAGCGTGATGGGCGCGACGAAGCGCATCGCCGAGAGTTACTGTCAGGCGCTCGCCGAGTCGCCGGTGGCCAAAGGCCTGCACGTCGTGACGGTGCGCTTCGGCAATGTACTCGGTTCCTCAGGCTCAGCCGTGGCGCTCTTCCAGCGTCAAATCGCCGCGGGTGGTCCGGTGACCGTGACCGACCCCGATGTCGCGCGCTACTTCATGACGACGCGCGAGGCGGTGCAGCTCCTGCTTCAGGCGTCGACGCTCGGCGCCAAGGAGGAAGGTGGCCGGATCTACGTGCTCGACATGGGCAAGCCGATCAAGATTGTTGATCTTGCACAGCAAATGATCCGGCTCGCCGGTCTCACGCCGAATAAGGATATCGAGATCGTGTTCACTGGGCTGCGCGCCGGCGAGAAAAAGGGTGAGACCTTGTTCCACTCGGCCGAGCCGCTGGTTGCGACCAATGTGCCCGGGATCCTACGCGCCGACTCGCGCTCCTCCGATGTCGCGCTGATGCGGCACCAACTCGATCAGCTGGGGGCCGCCGCGCGCGACCGTCGCACCAATGACATGCTGGCTCTGCTTGCGACGATGGTACCCGAATATGGCCCGAGCGACGATGCTCGCCCGGTCCCGGCGCGCGCCAGGCTGGCGCTTTGACCGACCGCTTCGGTGACGCCGAGAGCCGACCGATGCCGGATGTGACCGGACGAGCTATGGCCCGCGCCCTCGTCTCGGTCTCGGACAAGACCGGTCTCGACCCCTTCGCGGCGGCGCTCGCCGAGCGGGGTGTCGCCATTCTCTCGACGGGAGGCACCGCCCGGCATCTCCGCGATGCCGGCATTGCGGTCACCGATGTGTCCGAACACACCGGCTTTCCCGAGGTGATGGATGGCCGGGTCAAGACCCTGCATCCTGTAATCCACGGCGGTATCCTCGCCCGCCGGGACGATGCGGATCATCGCGCGGCGATGCAGGCGCACGGGATCGCCGGCATCGACCTCGTCGCGGTGAACCTCTATCCCTTCGAAGAGGCGGTGCGGAGCGGTGCCGACTTCGCCACCTGTGTCGAGAATGTCGACATCGGCGGCCCGGCGCTGATCCGGGCGGCGGCCAAAAATCATGCCGAGGTTACTGTGGTGGTGCAGCCCTCGGACTATGCCGCCGTGCTGGACGAGATGGCGGCTTTGGACGGTGCGACCAGCGGCGAATTGCGCCGGCGTTTGGCGGCGACGGCTTTCGCGCGGACCGCGGCCTACGACGCCGCTATCGCCCGCTGGTTTGCCGCCGCCACCGGAACCGATGACTCTCTACCTCGGCGCTTCGTGCTCAGCGGCACGCGCCATAAAGTGCTTCGCTATGGTGAAAATCCCCATCAAGTCGCCGCTCTTTATGCCGATCCGGCCGCCTCACCTGGCATCGCGCAAGCGCGTCAAACCCAAGGCAAAGAGCTGAGCTATAACAATTTGGGCGATGCCGATGCGGCGCTTGCGTTGGTGCGCGAGTTTGACTCGCCGGCCGTTGCCATCATCAAGCATGCGAATCCCTGCGGCGTCGGCCTCGACCGCGCCCTTGAAGCCGCCTACGAGAAGGCGCGCGCCTGTGATCCAGTCAGCGCCTTTGGCGGCGTCGTCGCCGCCAATCGACCACTCGACGGCGCGACCGCGCGTGCCATCACAGGCCTCTTCACCGAGGTGGTGGTTGCCCCCGCAGCGAATGAGGAAGCGCGGGCCATCTTCGCCGAGAGAAAGGACCTGCGCGTTCTCCTAACCGGGATCGAGACGGGCGAAAGCGGCCGCGGGCTTGCCGTGCGTACGCTCTCGGACGGATTCCTGGTGCAGTCGCAAGACCGGGCGCGGGTCATGCCGGCCGTCCTCAAGACCGTCACCAAGCGCGCACCAAACGATCGAGAGCGTGTGGATCTTCTCTTCGCGTTCACGGTCTGCAAGCATGTGAAGTCAAACGCCATCGTCTACGCCAAGCACGGTGCGACCGTCGGCATCGGCGCGGGCCAGATGAGCCGCGTCGATTCCTCCCGGATCGCGGCGTGGAAGGCCACGGAGACGGCGGCAGCGGCCGGCGAGAGCCGGTCGCGAGCGGAAGGCTCGGTGGTGGCGTCGGACGCGTTCTTCCCCTTCGCCGACGGTCTGCTCGCCGCTGCGGAGGCCGGCGCGACCGCCGTGATACAACCCGGAGGCTCGAAGCGCGATACCGAGGTCATCGCGGCGGCCGACGAGCAGGGCCTCGCCATGGTCTTCACGGGCCTCCGTCACTTCCGCCACTAGTGGAGCGCGTCGAACGGAGCCATCGGCATGTCCAAGATTCATGGTGATGCGGCGCACACGAAGAAATACCTGGGTCGCTTCATGGAAGGCGTCAAGAAACGCAATCCCGGCGAGCCCGAGTTCGTTCAGGCGGTCCACGAGGTGGCGTCCGCGATCTTTCCCTATATCGCGGATAAGCCGCAATATCATGAAATGCAGATACTGGAGCGGATGGCGGAGCCGGATCGTGTCATCTACTTCCGGGTGCCGTGGACGGACGATCGGGGAAATATCCGAAACAATCGCGGCTTTCGGGTCCAGTTCAACAGTGCGATCGGGCCCTATAAGGGGGGTATTCGCTTCCACCCCTCGGTCAATCTGAGCATCCTCAAATTCCTCGGCTTCGAGCAGACGCTCAAGAACAGCCTGACCGGTCTGCCGATGGGCGGCGGCAAAGGCGGCGCCAATTTCAATCCGAAGGGCAAGTCCGATAACGAGGTAATGCGGTTTTGCCAGTCCTTCATCACCGAACTCTATCGGCATATCGGCGAGGACACCGACATCCCTGCCGGTGATGTCGGTGTCGGTGAGCGGGAGATCGGTTACATGTTCGGCCAATACAAGCGGATCACGAATCGCTTCGTCGGCGTGCTGACCGGTAAGGGCCTGGCGTTCGGCGGCAGCCGGATGCGGACCGAAGCGACCGGCTATGGTTGCGCCTATTTCATGGAGAACATGCTCAACCGCGTTGGCGATAGCGTGGAGGGCAAGCGCTGCCTCGTCTCCGGTTCCGGGAATGTCGCAACGCACTGCGCCGAAAAGATCCTCCAGCTCGGCGGCACGCCGCTGACCCTCTCGGATTCCGGTGGTTTCGTTCATGAGCCGAACGGCTTTACTCAGGAGAGTATCGACTGGATCAAGGAGCTGAAGACCGTGCGCCGCGGCCGCCTCTCGGAATATGCGGATCATTCCAAGACCGCCGAGTTCCGGTCCGGACGTCCCTGGGGCGTCGAATGCGATCTGGCGTTCCCATGCGCAACGCAAAGCGAGGTCAGCGGCGAAGAGGCAAAGATCCTCGTTAAGAACGGTCTCAGAGCGTTATGTGAGGGCGCGAACATGCCGAGCGAGCGGGAGGCGGTCGATGCGTTCATCCAGAGCAAGATCCTGTTCGGGCCGGCCAAGGCGGCGAATGCAGGCGGCGTCGGCATCTCTGGCCTCGAGATGAGCCAGAACAGCCTGCGGATCGCGTGGGGCGATGAGACTCTGCATCAGCATCTCAAGGACATGATGCGCGACATTCATGAGGCATGCGTCAGGTACGGGAGCGAGGATTCGGGTTATGTGAACTACTTGTCGGGCGCGAATGTCGCGGGCTTCATCAAGGTCGCCGATGCCATGCTGGCATTCGGCCACGTTTAGTGGATCCGGCGCGGGTGTGCGCTGCCCGGCAGCGTGACGTGCGTCGGCACCCGCGGTCTGAGGCTCGCCGATGATCGTCGTGTTCGGTTCCATCAACGTCGACCTTTTGTTCGATGTAGCGACCCTGCCTCGCGCTGGGGAGACCGTGCTATGCGCACACTATCAGGCGGCGGCTGGCGGCAAGGGTCTGAACCAGGCCGTCGCCGCGGCGCGGGCGAGACCGAATGCGGCCGCGGTGCGGATGGTCGGCCGCGTCGGTCCCGACGGCTTCGCCACACTTGCATTGGATGCTTTGGAGGAAGCCGGCGTCGAGATCCAGGGCATCGCCCGGAGCACGCGGTCCACCGGCTGCGCGGCGGTGATCGTGGATCGCGCGGCCGAGAACCAGATTACCGTGGCAAGCGGCGCCAATCTCGACTTGTTGCCGGAGGCGCTGCCCGATGAGTGGCTGGGCCCGGATACCGTACTCGTCTTGCAAATGGAAGTTCCGCTGGACTCGAACTGGACCGTCGTCGAACGCGCGAAGGCACGCGGCGCGCGGGTTGTCCTCAACCTGGCCCCGGCCAAGCCGGTGCCTCCCGCGCTGATCCCGGCGTTTGACCTCTTGGTGCTCAACGAGATCGAAGCCGACATGCTGGCGCAGCAGAGTAGGCTGGGAACGGTGTCCGGTCAGGAGGCCGCCCGCGCGATCGCCCAGCGCCACGGAGTGACCACGGTGGTCAGCCTGGGGAGCGCTGGCGCGTTGGCCGTCGCACCCGATGCCGCGTGGCGGTGCGGGGCGCTCCCGATCGATCCCGTGGACACCGTCGGGGCGGGCGATGCCTTCGTAGCGGGTCTTTCACTCGGTCTCGCGGCGGGACTGCCGCTCCCGGTGATGCTTCACCGGGCGAGTGTCGGTGCGGGCCTCGCCTGTCTCCGGAAGGGCGCCGCGCCAAGCATGCCGGCGGCTGCGGATATAGACGCGCGGCTCACCGATCTCGCACCGGCGCGGCCGCTCTGACTACGGTGGCATCTCCGCCATGACCCGGTCGGGGAACAGGTCGCGGAGACCTTGTTCGGAGGCGTTGCACACGCCGCGATCGGTAATCAGCGCGGTCACCAGGCGCGCCGGGGTCACGTCGAAGGCGTAGTTGGCGGCATGGCTCCCGGCGGGAGTGAGCGCCACGGTGGTGTCGCGGCCGTCCGGGTCGCGCCCCGTCATCGTCAGCACCTCGGCCTCGTCCCGCTCTTCGATGGGAACGCCGGCGAGCCCGTCATTCATGGCCCAATCGATACTCGGGTGCGGCACCGCCACGTAGAAGGGTACGCCGTTGTCACGGGCAGCGAGCGCCTTGAGATAGGTGCCGATCTTGTTGCAGACATCGCCGCGGGCGGTGGTGCGGTCCGTGCCGGTGATGCAGAGATCGACCATGCCGTGCTGCATCAAGTGGCCGCCGGCATTGTCGACGACCACCGTGTGCGGCACGCCGTGGCGACCAAGCTCCCATGCGGTGAGTGCCGCGCCCTGATTGCGCGGGCGCGTCTCGCCGACCCAGACATGGACCGGCATGCCTTGGTCATGGGCCATGTAGAGCGGTGCGAGCGCCGTGCCCCAATCGACCGTGGCGAGCCAGCCGGCATTGCAGTGGGTCAACACATTGACCGGGCCGTTCCTGCCTTCGGCCGCACGTTCCATCAGCGCGAGCCCGTTCGCACCGATCGCGCGGTTGATCGCGACATCCTCGTCGCAGATCTCCGCGGCTTGCTCATAGGCGGCGGCGGCGCGGGCGTTCGCGCCGAGGGGGCGGAGGCGGCGCGCCAGATCCCCCAATGCCCAGCGCAGGTTGACGGCCGTCGGGCGAGTGCCGCCGAGCAGGTCGATGGCGCCGTCCAAGCCCGCATCGCTCGGGTCATCGCGGAGCGCAAGGGCTACTCCATAGGCTGCGGTCGCTCCGATCAGAGGCGCACCCCGCACCTCCATCGTTTTGATGGCATGCGCCGCGTCTTGGACCGTGTGCAGGCGGCGTATCGTGAAGCTGTGGGGAAGCCGTGTCTGATCGATGATGGCGACTGACCAACCGTCTTCGTCGAGCCAGATGCTCCGATAGGATCGCCCGTCGACCTTCATCCTCCATACTCCACCGGATCCCGCGGATTCCGCGCAATTCGGGGCGGGTCTATGCGGCTCGGTGCTCGTCTCTCAAGCGACGGCACTGCCCCGCGCTGCGGGTTGCATCGGCTCCATGACCCTGGGGATAAGTCTGTGCAAAACGTCCAAGACGGGCGTGTTTTCAGGGCTCTCGGCATGGCGTACGGTCACGAATCGGCGCCTATTTTCGTCATCATATCGTAACGGACACGGTCATGGGCCTCGACCGGATCCACGCCTTGGCGCACCGCTTCGATGATGCCTTCTTCGATACTCTTGAAGAGCATCGCATGCTTGAGGACCTCGGCCATCCGCGCCTTGGGCACGACGCAAATTCCGTTCTCATCCGCCATGATCAGGTCGCCCGGTTCGACCGGGACACCGCCGAGCCGCACGCCGATGCCGTAGCCGGCGCAGGCGCAGCGATTTCGAATCGATTGCTGGATGAAGCCGCGGCCATAGACCGGCAGGTTCAGCGCCTTGTATTCGTCGATATCGCGCGTAACGCCGTCGATCACGGTGCCGGTAAGCCCGAAATGCCGGGTCGTGAAACCGGCGACGCCGCCATAGCTGTTCACGTCCATCCGCCCGCCCTGGTCGATCACCAGGATATCGCCGGGATTGCCGTGTTTGATCGCCTCCAGTGTTCCGAGGACCGGCGATTCCTCCGCCTCGCCTGCGGGCACCAGCTTGAGGGTCGCGGCGGGACCGACGATCTTGGCGCAGTTGCTCCAGAGCGGGCCGATACCGTGTGGCGTGCCGGCGATCCCGGCCTTGTCGAGTCCGTCCGACAGGTTGGCGGTCGAGAGCTGGCGATAGGCTGCGACGAGTTCCTTGAGATCACTGTCGGTCATGGTCGTTCCTGCTATGGCGACGCATCGAAATGCGCTTCCTTGGCTCGGACCAGCGCGGAGACGACGGTGTTGTAGGGCGCCTCCAGGCCGAGCGCCAGAGCTTCCGGCGGAATCGCACCGTTGATTGCGTCGACCTCCGAACGGCGGCCGGCGAGATGGTCGAGCAGCATCGAGGGACGCGCGGCCGGTATCTTGGCGCCGAAGTCCCGCACATAGGCCACGGGATCGTCGATCCCAAGCCGAATGTTCTTGGCTCGCGCGACCCGATAGGCCTCGCTCGCGCAGCCTGAGGCGACCGACCAAGCCTCTGCGTCCGTGATGATCTCGCCTACGGTCAGACCCGTGATCGCCGCCGTGCCGCTGAAGCACACATTGCAGATCAGCTTTTCCCAGACGAGCTGGTCGATGTCGTCGAAGCATTTGACGGTAAACCCGGCGTTGCGCCAGAGCGCGGCGACGCGCTTGAGGCGCGGTGTCACCGATCCCGTCGTCTCGCCCAAGCGCACCAGCTCCATGCCGTTGTGATGGGCGTGGCCCGGCCCTTTGATCGAAGCGCCGAAGCCACCGACGACGCCGATGATCACGCGCTCCCGGCCCACGATCCGGGCGACTTTCCCGGCGCTGCCGAGGCCGTTTTGGATGGTGAGCACCGGAGTTGCAGGTCCGAGCAGCGTGTGCGCACCGACCGCAGCCGCCTCGACCTGCGGCGCTTTGGTAGCGATGATGACGAGGTCACAGGGCCCGACGGTCGTGGGATCGGCGGTCGCCCCGATCGAGACCGTGCGATCGCCGCTCGCGCCCTCTAGCCTGAGCCCGTTGGCCGCGATCGCATCGACATGGGCTTGCCATGTGTCGATCGCCCAAACCTCGTTGCCGGCGTCCGCCATGAGCGCCGCGTAAACGCAACCCATGGCACCGGCGCCGACGATTCCGACCTTCATGACCCTCTCCCGCTCGCGCCGCGGGTCCCCGCATCCACGAGGACTCCGCGATCATTGAACCCCGACTATTGATGATACCTGTTCGAGCTTCTCGATGACCTAGCGGACGCGCTCATCTTTCGAAGGAGTGCGCCGTCGGCACGATATGCCGAGGTCAGGCCGTCTGGTCCGGGCCGACACGCGCGCCGTGCTGTTTCGACGATGCCTCCGCCAGCGTGACGAATGATTCGGTGACCGCGTCGGGCGAGGGTAACGTGCTCGCGTTTTCGCCGGGGTAGGCCTGCTCGCGAAGCGCCGTCGCCACCGGCCCCGGGTCGAGCAGATTGACCCGAAGCTTGGTGCGCCGAACCTCTGCTGCGTAACAACGGACCAGCGCCTCGAGGCCCGCCTTGCTCGCCGCATACGGCCCCCAGAAAGCGGGCGTCTCCCGCGCCGCGCCCGCGGTGACGAAGATCGCCCGGCCCGCCTTCGAAGCGCGCAACAGGGGATCGAGACTCCGGATCAAGCGCCAGTTGGCGCTGAGATTGAGCGCCAGCGTCTGTTCCCACGTCTCGGGTGCGTAATGGCCCACAGGGCTGAGTTGTCCGAGGACCGCCGCATTGGCGACGAGGATGTCGAGATGGCCGAAACGCTCGGCAATCGCGCCGCCGAGCTGGTCGATCTGCGCGCCGTCGCGGAGATCGATGGGGACGAGCGTCGCCGTCTCGCCCGATGCGCTTTGGACCGCATCGTCCACCTCTTCCAGCCCACCGGTGGTGCGTGCGACGAGGATTAGCCGTGCGCCCTCTGCGGCGAAGCGGCGCGCGACGGCGGCGCCGATGCCGCGGGATGCACCGGTCACGAGCGCGATCCGGCCGGCGAGACGTGGCGATGCCATGCGTCCCGCTATCCACTCCCGGCCAGCAGAGAAAGTTGTGCCGGCGGCTCACCGCTCTGCTGATCCGACAGAGGGATCGGATAGTCGCCGGAGAAACAGGCATCGCAATATTGCGGGCGCACCGGGTCACGTCCGTGCTCGCCCATCGCCCGGTAGAGCCCGTCGATCGAGAGAAACGCGAGGCTGTCGACACCGATGCAGCGCGCCATCTCGGCCACGTCGTGCTGCGCCGCGAGAAGCTGGTCGCGCGCCGGCGTGTCGACGCCGTAGAAGCAGGAATGGGCTGTTGGCGGGCTCGCGATCCGCATGTGGATCGCACTCGCGCCCGCCGAGCGGACCATCTCCACGATCTTGGTGGAGGTCGTACCTCGCACGATACTATCGTCTACCAGGACGACCCGCTTGCCTTCGAGAGTCTGGCGGTTGGCGTTGTGCTTGAGCTTGACTCCGAGATGCCTGATCTGGTCGGTCGGCTCGATGAAGGTACGCCCGATATAGTGGTTGCGAATGATGCCGAGCTCGAACGGAAGCCCGGCCTGCGCGGCAAAGCCAATCGCCGCAGGCACTCCTGAATCGGGAACCGGCACCACGAAATCGGCCTCGACAGGCGCCTCGCGGGCGAGTTCTGCGCCGATCCGCCGGCGCGCCTCATACACGCCGATTCCCTCGGCCACGCTGTCCGGCCGCGCGAAGTAGATATATTCGAATATGCAGAAGCGTTGCGGCACGGGCCGAAATGGTTTGAAGCTTTCGAGTCCGGCGTCTGTGATCACCACGAGCTCGCCCGGCTCCACCTCGCGCACGCAGGTAGCGCCGATGATATCGAGCGCTACGGTCTCCGAAGCCAGGATCATCGCGTTATCGAGCTGGCCTAGCACCAGGGGGCGCACGCCGTGGGGGTCACGCACACCGATCAGGGCATTATTGGTGAGCGCGACCAGCGAATAAGCGCCGTGCACCCGGCTCAGGGCCTCGATCATGCGTTCGATCACGCGGGCGCGCCTGCTGATCGCGATGAGGTGGACGATCACCTCGGTGTCGGAGGTCGATTGGAAGATGCAGCCGCGCTCGACGAGATCGCCGCGCAGCGAGAGCGCGTTGGTGAGGTTGCCATTGTGAGCGATGCTGAGCCCGCCGAACGCGAAGTCCGCAAAGAGCGGTTGAATGTTCCGGATTTCGGGCGCGCCCCGCGTCGAGTAGCGGTTATGGCCGATCGCCGCCTTGCCGTTGAGGGAATCGATCACCTGTTCTGAGGCAAAAATATCACCGACGCGGCCGAGAGCGCGGTGCGAATGGAAGAGGGCGCCGTCGGTGCTGACGATCCCAGCCGATTCCTGGCCGCGATGCTGCAGCGCATGTAGGCCGAGCGCCGTGTGTGCCGCGGCATCGGGATGCCCGAAAATGCCGAAGACGCCGCACTCCTCGCGCAGTTTGTCGGCGTCGACGGCGATGCGCTTCGTCGTCCTCCCGGCTCGAGTTGGCGCCACCATCATTCGACGCTCTCGCTCAGGCCCTCGAGCTGGCGCCGCTCGCGATCGCTATAGCCCGTCTCGCCTTCCTCGCTTTGGCGCTCGGCCGGTACCGGCTCGGTGAGTTCTCGCACGCTTCGCTCGCGACCATCCTCGAACGTCTCCTCAATGTGCCGGGTTCCTTCCTCCGCGACCTCCTCCGGGACCACCTCGCGGATCGCGGCAACACCCTGCCTGATATACGGCATGGTCTTCGCTTCGTCGACCCAGGGCGGCCATTCGTCCTCCTGAACGAAAGAACCGAACAGCATGTAGGCGAGGCAAATCAAGACGGCGCCGCGCAGCACCCCGAATATGAAGCCGAGCGTCCGGTCGAGGGCGCTGCCCGGGCTACGCTGGATGCGCCCGGCGACGAGCTGGTTGACGATCGTCAGGATCACGAGCACGACGATGAAGATAGCGAGCCCGGCGACCACGTCTGCGATCAGCTCCGAGGACGGGATGAGGTCGCGCGCGATCGGACGGGTGTGAGGAAAGCCGAAGAATGTGGCGACACCTGCACCGATCCAGGCGCCGATCCCGAGCACTTCGCGGGCAACGCCGCGCGAGAAGGCGAGCAGAGCCGATATCACAATGATCGCAGCGACCAGGATATCGATCAGATTGATCGGCAGGTCCGCCATGGATCGTCAGGATGCCCGTCGCGTCGCGTCAGGAAAAAGCGCTATCAGATCGCGCACATGGCTCAGTCTCTTCACGGTGATCGCCGGGCTCTTCGTTTCGCCTTTAGCACTGCCTGGCTCGGGTGCGAGGGCGTGGGTGAACCCGAGCTTCGCAGCCTCCTTGAGCCGTGCGGCGCTTTGGCTTACCGGCCGGATTTCGCCTGCGAGCCCGATTTCGCCGAATATGACGGCGCCGTGGTCGAGCGCCTGGTCGGCGGCCGAGGAAGCGAGGGCTGCTGCCACCGCCAGATCGGCTGCAGGCTCGGTGATTCGCAGGCCGCCGGCGACGTTGAGATAGACGTCGCACACGCTCAGCCGAAGCCCGCCGCGTGCCTCCAACACGGCGAGCACCATGGCGAGCCGGCCGGCATCCCAACCCACCACCGTGCGGCGCGGTGAGCCCGCTAGGCCTGGCGCAACCAGGGCTTGGATCTCAACCAGGACCGGTCGCGTGCCCTCGACACCGGCGAAAACCGCCGCGCCGGGCACCGGTCCACGTTCAGGATCGACGAACAGGCTCGACGGATTGGGGATCTCGACGAGGCCGCGATCAGTCATTTCGAAGACACCGATCTCATCCGTCGGCCCAAAACGATTCTTGATGGCGCGCACGATTCGGAACTGATGGCCGCGCTCGCCCTCGAAATAGAGCACGCAATCGACCATATGCTCGAGCACGCGGGGGCCTGCGATTTGCCCTTCCTTGGTGACATGGCCGACCAGAAGCAAGACCGCATCCGTGCGTTTGGCCAGCCGGATCAACTCCTGCGCGCTGGCGCGAACCTGGGCGACCGTGCCGGGCGCCGAATCGAGCGTGTCGAGATACATGGTTTGAATGGAGTCCACCACGATCAGGTCGAGCGGCCCTTCTTCTTGCAGGCTGGTCGCGATATCGCGGACATTGATGGCGGTCGCGAGCCTGACAGGGATCTCGGCGAGCCCGAGGCGGGCAGCCCGCATCCGGATCTGCTCGATCCCCTCCTCGCCCGAGATATAGGCGCACCGGATATCGCGTGCGGTCAGCGCTGCGGCGACTTGCAGGAGCAAGGTCGACTTACCGATGCCCGGATCGCCCGCAAGCAGGATGGCCGAACCAGGCGCGAACCCGCCGCCCACGACGCGATCGAATTCGACGATACCGCTTTGGCGCCTCGCGAGGACAGCGCGGGATCCGTCGAGGGGCACGAAGTCGAGCCGCCGGCCCTTACCTCCGCCGAGGCCGCGCGGCGGCGCATCGCGGGGCGCCTCCTCCGACACGCTGTTCCAGGCCCCACAGGCATCGCACCGGCCCGACCAGCGCGCTCGCGCGGCGCCGCAGGCGCGGCAGACATAGCGCTTCTCGACCCGTGCCACGCTTCGCCTCACCCCGTCGGTGGCGCCGGCGCGCGGCTCCGCTCAGCCAGCCGGCGCACCTGCGACCGCGAGTTGAACGGGGCCGTCCGCTCGGCCGTTGATGAATTGATCCATATAGGGGTTGCCGCTGTGGTCGATCTCATCGACCGGACCCTGCCAGATGATTTTGCCGTCATGAATCATCGCGATCCGATGGGCGATCTTACGCGCGCTGATCATGTCATGGGTAATGGTCAGGGTCGTCGCTCCGAGATCGCGCGTGCATTTGATAATGAGGTCATTGATGACGTCGGCCATGATCGGGTCGAGCCCCGTGGTCGGCTCGTCGAACAGGATGATATCAGGCCGGGTCGCGATCGCGCGTGCGAGGCCGACTCGCTTGCGCATCCCGCCGGAAAGCGCGGCCGGATAGAGGTCGATGACATCCTCATCGAGGCCGACTTGGGCAAGGCTCTCGGCGGCGGCTTCCCGGGCCGCGCGGCGTGCCATGCCCTGAGCCTGAATCAGTCCGAAGGCCACGTTTTCCCAAACCGGCAGGCTGTCGAACAGCGCACTGTTCTGGAACAGCATGCCGATCTTGCGGATCGCGCGCTCGCGGGCAGTACGGCTGTTCGAAATCTCCTCTCCATCAATCTTCACGCTGCCCCGATCGGGTTGGAGAAGGCCGAGCAGGCACTTGATCATGACCGACTTGCCGACACCCGAGCACCCGATCACCACGACCGATTCCCCGGCTCCGATTTCGAGGTCAAGGCCGTTCAGAACGACATTGTGACGGAACGCCTTGTGGAGGTCGCAGAGCGCGATCTTGGGTTCGTTGACCTCATGGACGGCGTGATCGTTCATCGGGCGAAGAAGGCCTCGGTAATGATGTAATTGAAGATCAGCACCAGGATCGCACCGGAGACGACGGCGTTGGTGGTCGCCTTGCCCACGCCCTGGGCGCCGCCGCGTGAATGGAAGCCATGATAACAGCCCATCAGCGCGATCAGATATCCGAAGACCGCGGCTTTGACGAGGCCGGAGACCACGTCCATCGTCTGGAGATACTCGAAGGTGTTGCTGATATAGGCATCCGGGTTGAAGCCGAGCTTGTAGATACTGACCAGATAGCCGCCGAGCACGCCGATGATATCGGCGACGAGAACCAGAAACGGCAGCATCAGAAAGCCCGCGAGGAGCCGGGGGACGATCAGATATTTGTGCGGATTGGTCGAGAGCGTGGTCAGGGCGTCGATCTGCTCGGTGACGCGCATCGTGCCGATCTCCGCTGCCATCGCGGCGCCGACGCGGCCGGCGACCATCAAGCCCGCGAGCACGGGCCCGAGCTCCCGAGTGATGGAAAGCACCACCACTGTCGGAATCGTGCTCTCGGCGGAGAAGCGGGAGAACCCGGTGTAGCTTTGCAAGGCGAGCACCATGCCGGCGAACAGACCGGTCAGCCCAACGACCGGCAGGGAGTAGAAACCGATCTCGACCATCTGGCGAAATAGGAGGCGCGGATAGAACGGCGGCCGGGCGCAGTGCGACGTCGTTTCGAGTGCGAAGAGTGCGAGGCGCCCGATTGCCTCGAGCAGCGCCAGAACACCATGGCCGATCGCTTGCAGCGGGTTGCTCGTCACGCGCTATCCTCATCGATGCCGGCGTGACGGCTGCTGTGCGCGGCTACGATCCCGCCGCCGGCCCCGCATCGCCGGCGCGGCGTCACCATAGCGAACGGCAAAGTTGGCGTCAACGCATTGAACGTGAACGGTTTTCTCTTTCGCGCTCATAGCCCCAACCGGCGCTCTGAGAGCCGCTGCGCTGCGGCGTATCCCGCGACGAGGTCGCGAAGCGGTGCTCAGAACGGCACGTCGTCCGGTGGCGGCGGTGTGTGGGTCTTTTCGAGATTGCCGAACTTGGTCAGCAAATCGTTGAAATAGAGATCGACCTTACCGATCGGACCATGCCGCTGCTTGGCGATGATCACCTCCGCCTGGTTATGGACGCGGTCCATCTTCTCCTGCCATTCGGCATGCTCGACGGTGCCATCGGCCGGTTGCTTTCGGGCGAGGTAATACTGCTCGCGGTAAATGAACATGACGACGTCTGCATCCTGCTCGATCGAGCCCGACTCCCGGAGGTCGGCGAGCTGTGGACGCTTGTCGTCACGCTGCTCCACGGCGCGGCTGAGCTGAGATAGAGCGAGGACAGGCAAGTTAAGATCCTTGGCAAGCGCCTTGAGACCTTGCGTGATTTCCGACACCTCCTGCACGCGGTTGTTTAGACGCATACTCGTGGTCGGGCGCATGAGCTGCAGATAGTCGACGATGATCAGTGAGGCGCCGTGGCGGCGTTTGAGCCGGCGCGCGCGGGCACGTAGGCCGGCAATGGTCAGTTCGGGCGAGTCATCGATGAACAAGGGGAGCCGCTCCATTTCCTGGCTCGCCCGCACGATTTTGCCGAAGTCGGTATCACGCACCTCCCCGCGACGCAGCTTGTCCGATGAGATCGCGGTCTGCTCCGCGAGAATCCGTGTGGCAAGCTGCTCCGACGACATTTCAAGCGAAAAGAACGCGACCTTGGCCCCGTCGGCAGGCTGCTCTCCGCCGCTGTCATCGGCTTCCTGGCGATAACGCGTGGCCGCGTTGAACGCGATATTGGTCGCAAGCGCGGTCTTCCCCATGCCGGGGCGTCCCGCCAAAATAATCAGATCCGACCGGTGCAGCCCGCCCAGTAGGCGATCGAGATCGTTGAAGCCGGTCGGTGCGCCAGTCAGGTGGCTGTCGCGCTTGTAGGCCTGTTCGATCATCTCCACGGCACTCGTCAGCGAGGCGGCAAACTGCTGAAAGCCCGGGTCGATTCGGCCATCTTCGGCGAGCTGAAATAGCTTGTGTTCGACCGCTTCGATCTGCTCCGATGCGGGCTGATCGAGGGGTGAATCGTAAGCGTCGTTCACCACCTCCTCGCCGATCGTGACCAGCGAGCGGCGCAGAGCGAGGTCGTGGATGGCCCGGCCGTAATGCTCGGCGTTGATCACCGTGACGGCGGAACCGGCTAGGCGCGCCAGATACTGCGCACCGCCGGCCTCCTCCAGCGCCTCGTCGCGCTCGAAATAGTGCTTGAGCGTCACCGGATTGGCGATCTGTCCGCGCTCGATCATGCGCAGGACGGCATCAAAGATGCGACCATGCACGGGCAGGAAGAAATGCTCCGGCAAGAGGAACGCGGCGACCAGATTGGCGGCCTCGTTGTTGATCAACAGCGCGCCGAGGAGCGCCTGTTCGGCCTCAAGATTGTTGGGCAGCGAACGGTAGCTCGGCGTTTGCGCCGAAGCCTCTTCGAGAGGAACACGAGTCGCCATGACTCTCCTAATATACCCCGGCGACGACAGGCGGAATGTTTCTCCGCCGATGAGGGGCGAGAATCACGGGGGTGAAACCGGCCCACACCCTGTGCACATCGGGGATGCGTCACCGATTTCTGCTGTTTTGCAGGATCATAGACGAAGCCGCGGATGGGCACCGAGCACCGCCGGGACAAGGTGCCAGGCTTCACACGGGATGGGCCCGCTCCCAGTCGACCATATAATCCCGCGTCAGAGGTGCGGCGTCCTGGCGCCGGGCGAGCTGGATCTGAGCCACCATGTGGTCCTGATGGCGAAAGGCGGTTTCGGCGCCCGCGAGATAGAACTCCCACATCCGGCAGAACCGCTCGTCATAGATCGCCTTCATCTTGTCGCGGTTCGCTTTGAAGTTGCGCGACCAGTGCTTGAGCGTGTCCGCATAGTGGAGCCGTAGAAGCTCGATATCGAGGGATTTGAGACCGGTCTTCTCCAGCGCCGTAAACATTTCGGACAGCGATGGGCAGTATCCCCCCGGGAAGATGTATTTGCGAAGCCACGGATTGGTGACGCTAGGCCCGTCCCAGCGGGCAATTGTGTGGAGCAGTGCGACGCCGTCCTCTTTGAGTAATGTTTCCACCTTCTGGAAGAACTCAAGATAGTGCTTGACGCCGACATGCTCGAACATTCCGACCGAGACGATCCGGTCGTAAGTGCCGGTGTCCTCGCGATAGTCGCGGACATGGAAAGCGACCGCATCGTCGATGTCGAGTGCTTTGGTCCGCTCCGCCGCGTAGGCCTGCTGCTCGCGGGAAAGCGTCAGGCCGGTCACGGTCGCTCCGGTTTGCTGATGCAGGTAAATGCCGAGACCGCCCCAACCCGAGCCGATGTCAAGCACGGTAAGCCCGGGCCGGTCGAGCAAGAGCTTCGAGGCGAGATGCCGCTTCTTGGCATGTTGCGCCTGTTCGAGCGTGTGGTTGGGGCTATCGAAATAGGCGCAGGAATATTGCCGGTCCGGGTCGAGGAAGAGGTCGTAGAGATCGTTCGAGAGATCGTAGTGATGGGCTACGTTGCGCCGTGCGCGACCAATCGGATTGTGCTGCTGGAGCGGACGGACCCAACGAGCGAGCCAGTTGCGGATTCGGATCACACCGTTTTTGTCAATCAGATGAAGGTTCGCACAGACCAAATCCATGAAATCGAAGATGGACGCATCGTCCTCGAGGGTCAGCGTGCCGTCCATATAGGCTTCGCCGGCAACGAGGCGCGGGTTCCAAAGAAGCTTCCAGTGCAGCGCCTTGTCGTGTAGCCGGATGGTCACCGTCGACCCCGGTTCGCCGTCGAACACGTGAAGCTTGCCCCGTGCGTCGACCACGCGAAGCGTGCCCCGCTTCATCAGCATCCTGAGTAGGGGAGCGGCGAGCATCACGGGGGCTTTCAGGCAGCTAGGACTAGGCGCGAGGGCCCTCTTCGTCTCCGACGGTGTCGGACGGGGCGTCTCCTGCGGTCTCGGGTGCACCCGCCGCAGTGTCTGCCTCGGACACCGCGCCCTCCTCGAGAACGGCCTCGGCTGCCGCCGCCTGAGCCTCGGAGAGACCCGCGACAGCCGTCGCGTTTTCGTCTTCCTCGTCCATACCGAGGATGGTACCGCCTCGAGCCTGGATTTCGGCTTCTTCTTGCGAACGGGCGACGTTCACCTTGACCGTCACGATCACTTCGGGATGCAGCGCGATCCGCACGTCGTGAACGCCGAGCGATTTGATCGAGCGATCGAGGCGCACCTGCTGCCGCTTGATCTCGGCCCCGCGCTCTGTCATTGCGTCGGCGACGTCGCGCGCATTGACCGAACCATAGAGCTGCAGCGTATCGCTTGCCTGTCGGATGAGGACGATGCTCTCGCCGTCGAGCCGCGTCGCCGCCGAGCGTGCCGCGTCGCGCCGGTCGCCGTTCAGCTTCTCCAGCGCTTCGCGCTCACGTTCGAAGCCCGTTTTATTTTCCGCGGTCGCGCGAAGGGCCTTTTTTTGCGGGAGTAGAAAATTCCGGGCATAGCCGTCCTTGACGCCGACAACGTCGCCCATCCCGCCGAGCTTCTCGATCCTCTCGAGTAAAATAACGTCCATGCTCCTGCTCCCCGGTTGGCGGATTGTCCGGTACGCGATCTCGCGTCGCGCGAAGGTCGGCTATGTGATGACGTATGGCAGGAGTGCCAAATGGCGCGCGCGCTTGATCGCCCGCGCAAGTTCCCGCTGCTTCTTGGCCGAAACGGCGGTGATCCGGCTCGGCACGATCTTGCCGCGCTCGGAGAGGTAGCGTTGCAGGAGCTTGACGTCCCTGTAATCGATCTTCGGCGCGTTTTTCCCGCTGAACGGACAGGACTTCCTGCGGCGGAAGAACGGCCGCCGCGGGAAAGAGACCATCGGCACGCCGCCGCGGCCCCCACCCGGGCCGCTGCCGTGGCGTGTCCCCGCGTGCGGCGGCTCGCTTCGAGAGCCGCCGTCTTGCGCCGGTCGACTGTCGCCGGCGGGCCTCGGGTTCGTGCCGGTCTGTTCGGTCTCAGCCATCGCTGATCTCCTTGGCGTCTCCATCCCCGGGGGGGCTCTCGGCATCGGGCCGCTCGACCGTACCCGGTTCGTCGGGCCGATCCGGGTCTGCCGGCGTTGCGACGCGCCGTTCGCCGCGATCGGGTTCGCCCTCGCTGCCTTTGCCTTCACCGCTGCCACGGCCCTCCCCACGCCCGCCATAGCCGCGACCGCCATAGCCGCGACCGCCAGACCGGCTGTCGCCGCGTCCGCGGCCGCCGCGCGATTGGGTCAGCGGTGCCGGGTTGGGATCCAGCTCGTCGACCCGTACGGTCAGGTAGCGGATGACGTCTTCGTTGATGCGCATCGTGCGCTCCATCGCGCTGATCGCCTCCGGTGGCGCATCGATGTTCATAAAGTAGTAATGGCCCTTGCGGTTCTTTTTGATTCGGTAGGCAAGGCTGCGCAGGCCCCAATATTCGGTTTTCGCGACCTCTCCGCCGGCTCCCCGTAGAATCTCCTGGAAGTGCTCGGCAAGGCCGTCCACCTGTTGGGACGATATGTCGGGACGTGCGATGAACGTGCTCTCGTAGAGCGGCATGCGGCGTTTTCTCCTGGGTGCCAGTCTCGGCAGACGACGTCAATAGCCGTCCCCGCCGCGCGGCGGGAACTCCGCCTGAGGCGGCGAACTATACAGGACAGACCCGGGCGTGCAAGCTCGCTTGACAGTGTTCGGGCCGCGTGATCACTACGCGTGCGCGGCGCGCCATTGTCCGAGGTCCGACGGATGAAGAGAGCTGTTGTGTTTCCCGGACAGGGCTCGCAAGCCGTCGGCATGGGCCGCGATCTGCACGACACGTTTCCGGCTTCCCGCGCTGTTTTCCAAGAGGTCGACGAGGCACTCGGCGAGCACCTTTCGCGCCTGATGTTCGAGGGCGAGGCGGATCAGCTGATATTGACGCGGAACGCGCAGCCTGCGCTCATGGCGGTGTCGATCGCCGCAGTCCGTGCACTCGAGGCAGAAGGCGCATGGCGGCTCGAGGAGCAAGCATCTTTCGTCGCTGGCCATTCTCTGGGTGAATACACGGCGTTGGCCGCGGCCGGCTGCATATCGGTCTCCGACGCGGCGCGTTTGCTTCGCCTCCGGGGAGAGGCCATGCAAGAGGCGGTTCCGGTCGGCGCAGGCACGATGGCCGCCCTCATCGGAGCGGATCTTCACCAAGCGGACTCGATCACGATGGCGGCGGCTGGCGGCGAGGCGTGTGTAATCGCGAACGACAACGCGCCCGGCCAGGTCGTCATCAGCGGTGCGACTGCGGCCGTGGAGCGTGCGGTTGCCATCGCGCCGGAGCACGGGGTCAAGCGCGCCGTCATGCTGCCGGTGAGCGCCCCGTTTCACTCGCCAATGCTGGCGCCCGCGGCGGAGGTGATGGCGGCGGCATTCGACAAGATCAACTTCATGCCCCTTGCCGTTCCGGTGGTCACCAACGTGACCGCCCGTTCGGTCCGCGAGCCTCCGGAAATACCCGGGCTGCTCGTTCGACAGGTGACCGCGATGGTCCGCTGGCGCGAGAGTGTTCTCTACATGCGGAGCGAAGGGGTCGACGAGCTGATCGAGGCGGGCGCCGGTCGGGTGCTTACCGGTTTGGCTCGGCGGATCGATCGGGCGTTGGGCGCGCGCGCGGTCGGAACGGTCTCGGACGTCGAGGCGTTGCTCATGAGACCATGACCGGTAGAAAAGTCGAGGACACGGAATGTTCGATCTTTCAGGAAAGGTAGCTCTGGTCACGGGAGCATCGGGTGGTATCGGGAGAGCCATCGTGGAGGCCCTTCACGCCCAGGGCGCGGCAGTCGCCCTTTCGGGTCGACGAGCCGACGCGTTGGAGGATCTTGCAGCTCGGCTCGGGACCGGCGCTGCGCCTCTGCCCTGCGATCTATCCGACCGTGACGCGCTGGCGGCCTTACCCGAGCGCGTGACGAAGTCTCTGGGGGCGGTGGCGATCCTCGTTCACTGCGCCGGGCTGACCCGTGACGGTTTGGCCCTTCGCATGAAAGACGAAGACTGGCACTCGGTCTTGGAGGTCAATCTCAGCGCGGGCTTCGTCCTGGCGCGCGCTTGTCTGCGCGACATGATCCGCCAACGCTGGGGCCGGCTGATCTACATAACCTCGGTGGTGGGAGCGATTGGCAATGCGGGGCAGGCCAACTACGCGGCGTCGAAGGCGGGGCTCTGCGGGATGGTGAAAGCGATCGCCGCCGAGACGGCTGCCCGTGGCGTGACCGCGAATTGCATCGCGCCCGGCTTCATCCAGACGGCGATGACCGAAGCGCTGTCCGATTCGCGGCGCGAAGAGCTCGTCAAGATGATCCCCGCCGGACGCTTTGGCGAGGGCCGCGATGTTGCGGCGGGGTGCGTCTACCTGGCGAGCGAGGAGGCCCGCTACGTCACCGGGCAAACGCTTCATGTTAATGGCGGGATGGCGATGATCTGAGCGTTCGGGTTCGTTTGGCTAGCCTTTCGTTCGGGTATATGGAGTATCACCGGTAAATGTGGTACCAACCGCCCCTATCCGGCCGAGCGGTGTGGTCCGAGGGTTGCACGGGCACTGCGCGGGATTGCCGTCCGATGGTTCGACCACCGCGTTTATTCATACAATCGTGCGAGGGGAAGGTTACATGAGCGACAATGATATCGCCGCGCGCGTCAAGAAGATCGTGATCGACCACCTCGGTGTCGACGAGGACAAGGTGACCGAGAATGCGAGCTTCATCGACGACCTCGGCGCGGATAGTCTCGATACGGTCGAGCTCGTGATGGCCTTCGAGGAAGAGTTCGGCTGTGAGATTCCCGATGACGCTGCCGAACAGATCCTCACGGTCAAAGACGCCATCGACCACATCGAGCAAATCACCTGAACGGGCGGCCGGAGCGGCCGATGGCGGGGACGCCGACCCCCCGGAATCTCGACCACCAGGGAGACGACGATGCGCATCGCTGATCGGCCGCGCAGGGTGGTTGTCACGGGTATCGGGATGGTCTCGCCCCTGGCCAACGGCGTCCGCCTGAGCTGGGAGCGCCTCATCGCGGGCAAATCGGGCGTCGGCCGCATCCGATCGTTCGATCCCGTCGATCTGCCGGTCAAGATCGCAGCCGAGATCCCGACGGATGATGGGGTTGGTGGGTTTCGGCCGACCGACTACGCCTCGACCAAAGACCTTCGCAAGATGGATGATTTCATCGTCTACGCGATGGGCGCCGCCGCTGAAGCGGTCGAGGATGCTGGCTGGATGCCTGAGGACGAGGAGAGCCTGGAACGTACCGGCGTTATGATCGGCTCGGGGATCGGGGGGTTGAAGACGATCGAGCAGGGCGCGATCCTCGTGCATGAGAAGGGGCCGCGCCGGTTGAGCCCGTTCTTCATCCCGTCGAGCCTGATCAATCTGGCTTCGGGTCAAGTCTCGATAAGATACGGCTTCCGGGGGCCTAATCATTCCGTCGTGACGGCCTGCTCGACCGGCGCCCATGCAATCGGCGATGCGGCGCGCCTTATTCAATACGATGATGCGGACGTCATGGTCGCCGGGGGCACCGAAGCCGGCGTATGCCGGGTCGGTGTTGCCGGCTTCGCGGCGTCGCGGGCACTGTCGACAAATTTCAATGACGAGCCGGAGAGCGCCTCGCGGCCGTGGGACGAAGCGCGGGACGGCTTCGTGATGGGCGAAGGGTCGGGCGTCGTCGTGCTGGAGGAGTACGAGCACGCGAAAAGGCGCGGGGCGACGATCTATGCCGAGATCCTCGGCTACGGGCTAAGCGGCGATGCGCACCACATAACCGCGCCTGCGCCGGATGGCTCGGGCGGCCATCGCTCCATGGGACACGCCTTGCGGAGCGCCGCCTTGAACACCGATGAGATCGACTATGTCAATGCGCACGGCACCTCGACTCCGCTCGGCGACGAGATCGAGTTGCATGCCGTCAAACGTCTCTTTGGTCAGGATGCGGGGCGCTTGTCGATGTCGTCGACCAAGTCGTCGATCGGACACCTTCTCGGAGCAGCGGGCAGCGTGGAGCTGATTTTCTCGATTCTCGCGATCAATCACGGCGTGGTGCCGCCGACACTCAATCTCGATAACCCCTCGCCGGGCTGCGATCTGGACCTTGTTCCGCACGAGGCCAAGGAGCGCAAGGTCGAGCGAGCCCTGTCCAACTCTTTCGGGTTTGGCGGTACCAACGCCACAGTAATCGTCGGGCGGATCTCGTAGCGCGACCATGAGGCGGGCCGTCCTGTGGCCGTTAATCGGGATGGCGGGCTTTGTCGGTCTCGCGGTCATCCTCCTCATCGCCGGTTGGCTCTATGTCAGGAGCGAATTCGACAGCCCGGGGCCGTTGCGCAACGCCCGCATTGTCGTCTTGCCCAAAGGGCTCGGTGCCTGGGCCATAGCCGATCAACTCGCCGAGGCGGGCATTGTTGCCGATGCGACGCTCTTCGCCGTCGGCGTTTGGCTCGAGGATCGGGAACGCGCGCTCAAAGCCGGTGAATATGAGTTCGAGGCGCTGATCACGCCACGCGGCGTGATGGAGAAACTGGTCGCCGGCATGACCGTTGTGCGGCGTCTCACCATCGCCGAGGGCCTGACGAGCGCCGAGGTCTTGGCCCGCGTGAACGGCGCGCCGGGGCTCGTCGGTGAGGTCATAGAGCTTCCGCAAGAGGGGACGCTCCTGCCCGAGACCTATCACTATGCGCTTGGTGACAGTCGGACCGCGCTCATCGCCCGCATGCGGCATGACATGACGAGCCTGCTCGACGAGGTGTGGTCCATGCGCGACCCTGCGGTCGGTCTCGACAATGTGTACCAGGCCGTGGTGTTGGCCTCGATTGTTGAGAAAGAGACCGGGGTTGCCGACGAGCGGCCGTTGGTCGCCGCCGTGTTCCTCAACCGATTGCGGAAAGGCATGCGGCTCCAGTCGGATCCGACGGTCATCTATGCGCTGATCCAGGAAGAGGACCGGCTGGCAAGACCTCTCTCGCGGGCCGACCTCAAGATCGACAATCCCTACAACACGTATCAGTATGGTGGCCTGCCACCGGGTCCGATCGCTAACCCGGGGCGCTCGGTGATCGAGGCCGTCTTGCATCCTGCCGGGACCGCCGCGCTCTATTTTGTCGCCGACGGCTCGGGCGGCCACGCATTCGCGGAAACGCTCGATGAGCACAACCGCAATGTCGCGCGTTGGCGCGCCCGCCGCGTTCGGGACGTGCCCTAGCTGCCGGAGGGGGTAAGCTTGAGCGTTTCCAGCATGACCGGGTTCGCGCGCGCAAGCGGCCACGACAGTGCAATCGGATGGAGTTGGGAGGTCAAGAGCGTGAATGGGCGTGCGCTCGACGTTCGCTGCCGCATGCCGCTGGGGATGGATCGACTCGATCCGAAGGTGCGCGCGGCGGCCTCGGCTCGACTCCGGCGCGGGAACGTGACGGTCGGGCTGCAGGTCTCGCAAGGGCCGGACGCGACCACGATGCGGGTCAACAGAGCCTGGTTGGACGAGCTGATCGCGGTTGCCGCCGAATATCGCGGCATGGAAGGCATGGCCGAGCCGAGTTTCGATGGCATGCTGGCATTGCGCGGTGTTATTGAGCCGGTCGAGCAGGCGCAGGACGAGGCGGATCATGAACGTCGCGACAGCGCCATGCTCGAGGATCTCAACGCTGCGCTCGACGGGCTCGTTCGGGCGCGGCGGGTCGAGGGCGCGGCGATCGCACGCATACTCGCCGGCCGGGTCGAGGAGATCGCGACGTTGACACGACGGGCGGAGGCGCTGGCATCCGAACGACTGGCGCCGATCGCGGAGCGGCTCCGCACACAGGTAACGGCGTTGATCGGTGCTGGCGCAACGATACCCGAAGATCGGCTCGCGGCGGAGCTTGCCGTGTTGGCAACCAAGATCGACGTCACTGAAGAGATCGACCGGTTGAAGTCGCACTACGCTGCGGCGGTGCGCCTTCTCCAGGAGGGAAGCGCGGTCGGACGCAAGCTCGATTTCCTGGCACAGGAGTTCAATCGGGAGGCCAACACGCTCTGCTCCAAGGCATCCGACGCGGCGCTCACGGCAGTCGGTCTCGAGATAAAAGCCGCGGTCGATCAATTCCGCGAGCAGGCCCAGAACGTCGAATAGCCCATGAGCGTGTCCGACAATGGTCCAGCCCTTGGACGCCGCGGTCTTCTCCTGGTGTTGTCCTCGCCGTCCGGCGCCGGCAAGACGACGATAACCCGCCGCCTGCTCGAGCTCGAGGGTGACAGGCTCTCGATCTCGATCTCACACACCACCCGGCCAAAGCGGCCCGACGAGATCGACGGGTACGATTATCATTTCGTCGACAAAGCCGGCTTCGCTCGGCTTCATGCCCGCAACGCGTTTCTCGAGAGAGCCGAGGTATTCCGGCACTGGTACGGCACCACTCGTGATCCGGTCGAAAGTGCGGTCGATGCGGGGCGCGATGTCGTTTTCGACATCGATTGGCAGGGGAGCCAGCAGCTCGCGCGGGCCGTGCCGGGCGATCTGGTCCGCGTGTTCATCCTGCCGCCATCGTTCGAGGCGCTGGAGGATCGTCTCAGGCGCCGCGCACAAGACAGCGAGGCCGTCGTCGCCGCGCGCATGAAACGGGCCGCCGCCGAGATACGTCATTACCACGAATACGACTATGTCGTGGTCAACACTTCCCTCGAGCAAAGCGTCGAAGAGGTGCGGTCCGTACTCCAAGCCGAGCGGCTGCGCCGGCGCCGCCTGAGCAACCTCGACGACTTCGTTCGACGGCTTACGGCTGGCGCGCGGCCGATGGCGGGCTGACTCGGGCGATCGCGCCTCGCGCGTCGTCGAGGGCGCCGGGCACCAGAGCGAGGGCGAGAAGCCGGCGCGGCTCGTCGAGACTGGGGAGGCTGATTCCCTGGTCCGCGGCGGGCGAGAAGCCGAAGCGGCCGAGATAGGCCGCCGTTCCGACGGCGCAAACCGCCGCATGTCCCGCCGCCCTGGCCTCTTCGAGAGAGATCTCAATCAAGCACCGGCCGATCCCGTGCCTTTGATGGGCCGGATTGACCGCGATCGGTCCCAGCAGGAGCGCCGGCCGCGTCGGACCGACACGAACCGGCCAATAGCGGATCGTCCCGACAACACGGTGCTCCGCCTCCGCCACGAAGCAGAGGAAGCGCAGGGGCGAGATGCCGTCACGCAAGCGGTAGGACGGGCGCGCTTGGCGAGCGGCACCGAATGCGAGGTCCAACAGGGTTTCGATCGGCGGGCCGTCTTGCGACCGCTCGACGCGGATGGAAATCATTTAGCTCAGCTCTCGAGGGAGAATATGGGCACGGCGATGGCGGCCGCCATGCCGCTGGCACGGCCAAGTTAACCGTGTCGTCGTCGCTCGCGAGCGTTTCTCGCCATAATGGCCCGGTGACTACGGCGCGCCGACGGTGTTGGCAAGTGAATTCACCGACCATTCGCTCGCCGCGGTGATGACCAGGCGCGAGCGAGCGCGCAGAAATCGGTGACTGAGAGCGTCTCAGCACGCAATTTCGGCGAGATCCCTGCCTTGCAGAGCAAGGTCTCCGGGTCTTCCGTGAGGCCGCGCAGGGCGCGGCGCAGCATCTTTCTGCGCTGGCCGAACGCCGCGCGTGTCACCGCGTCGAGCGCATCAGGCTCCGCCGGCGCGAGTGGCTCGACCCGGGGGACGAGGCGAACGACCGTTGACACCACCGAGGGCGGCGGCAAGAACGCCTTCGGGCTTACATCGAACAGCTTTTCGCAGGTGCAGAGCCACTGCGCCCGGACCGACAGTCCGCCGAAATCGCGCCCGCCGGTCGCCGTGATACGTGCCGCGACCTCCTTCTGGAACATGAGGGTCATGCTTTCCAACCGCTCGACGCGTTCGAGCCAGCGCAACAGCAGCCTCGTGCCGATGTTGTAGGGGAGGTTCGCCACGATCGCGATCCGACCGCGTCCGAGTGTCGCTATGTCGAACGCGAGCGCATCTCCGTGGATGACCCTGAGACGATCGGGAAAACGCGTTGCCAGATCCTCCAGTGCTGCCACGCAGCGGCGATCTTTTTCGAGTGCGACGACGCGGGCCGCGCCGGCGGCCAGGAGAGCTCTGGTCAAGCCACCCGGCCCCGGGCCGACCTCCAATACGGTGGTTCCACTCTGTAGTCGGGCGGCCCGCGCGATCCGGCCGCAAAGGTTCGGATCGAGGAGAAAATGTTGCCCGAGCGCACGCCGAGGACGGAGGGCGCAGCGGGCAATGACCTCGCCGATCGGCGCCAGCGGGGTGTCATCCACGCCAAGTGTTGCACCACGAGCGGCTGTCATCGGGTCAAATGCGTATGTCGACGAACGCAACGCGGCGCAGATCGCGCAAATAGCGGCGCGCGAGCATCTCCAGTCTGCGCCCGGCAATTTCGCGTCGGATGGCTTCCCGGTCGGGATGGGCCGTCCCGGCGCTGGCTCTCTCACACACCATGAGGACCCGCACACCGCCTCCGTGAGGGAGCGGCGCGCTGGCGCGACCGACCGGCAGCTCGCTGACGATGGCCCGGATATCCGACGGAAGATCCCGCATGGTAACCTGACCGAGATCTCCGGATAGGTCGGAGCCGATCTGGCTCGCACGGGCAAGCAGCGCTTCGCAACCCTCGGTCTCGTCTTGCAGCCGATCCAAGTCGCCCTGAGCGTGGGACGCTTCGATCCGGCCCGGTGCGATGACGAGCTGCGCCAAGCGCATCCGGTCGTCGAGCGGATCGGCCGTGAGCACCGTCCGGCGATCGATCAGGGAGATGATATAATAGCCGTCGAACGCCCGTACCGGGCGGGAAATCGATCGCGGCGTCATGCTCGTCAGGACGGCATCGATCTCGCTCGGGAGCTGTCCCTCGATGACCCAGCCGATATCGCCGCCAACCGCTGCGGTGGCGCTTTGGGAAAATTGGCGGGCGATCTGAGTGAAGCTGGCGCCGCCGACCAGCTGGTTGTAAAGGCGTTCCGCGGTCAGGCGAATCTCGCGTTCCTGGTCAGCCGATTCGATCGCGAGAAAGATCTCTGCAACGCGGTATTCCGGGCGTCCCCGGTTGCTTTCAAGGCGGTCGGCCGCCTCATCGATCTCGTTTTCACCGACCGAAATCGATGCGCCCAGCCGGCTGCGTACGAGCATGGACCACAGAATCTCCGCGCGCACCCGGTCCAAGAAGGCGGAGCCGTCGAGCCCTCGGGTCTTGAGGAAGTCGGCGAGGCCCCCGGAAGGGATCCTGTTACGCTCCTCGACGAGGCGAAGCGCGTTCGCCATCTCCGCTTCGTCAACCGTCACTCCCAGACGCTTCGCCTCCTGCACCTGCAGCCGCTCGTCGACCAGCGAGCGGAGTATCTGCGGCGCCAATTGCCGGCGGAGCTCCTGGCTGTCCTGCAATCGGGACGCCACAATCGCCATGTCGATGCGTGCGACGAGGTCGTAGATGGAGATCACCTCGTCGTTGACCACCGCGGCGATTCGGATGATTTCCTGACCGCTCACACGCTCGATAGGCCCGATGATCGCTGGAATCAGAGCGAGAAGCAGCAAGACAGCCTTGATGGGAGGGGACATCATGACCTGTCTCAGTTCATATGCTTCAACTGGATGGTCAAGATAAATCTCGTATCCGGTTCGACGTCGCGATCACGGGTAAACGAGCGGGTTAGCCGCGTGTCGATAAGAAAGCACTCGTCCCGGTATGAGAGACCGGCGTTCCAGTTAATGGTGGCGCCGTCGTCTATGAGGTCTCGGCGAGTTCCGGCAGAGAGCCTCCAATGGTCGAGAAATTTGGCCGTGGCGCCGAGGACGATCTCCCGGCGCTTTTCCAATCCCGTTGTTCCGCTGCGTGCGACCTGTCGCTCCAGATCGGCGTAGCTCAGTCTACCCCGCAGCCAACCGGGCCCGGCGGCCAGATTGACCTCGTTGCGCTGGACCGCGAAGGCTTCGCGATCGAGGCGGAACCGATAGGCGAGATCCATCAGAGACGATGGCTGCACGAAGATGCGGCCGACATAGTCGGATAGGTCGTTGTCGAGCCCGCTGCCCGCGTCGAACGCACCGTCATCCTTGAGCCGGGCGCTCTGTCCGAACAAGGCTGTCATACGCCCGCCGTCTTGGCCGTAGAGACCGAGACGCACCCCGTAATTGACGCGCGGCCCTTCCTCGACTCTGTCAAAACCCGTGAAGCGATTGTTGCTGAACAGATTGGTATCGTCGAACTCGAAGTCCTGGCTGTCCTCATTGGGAATTTCGTCAGAACTGCCGCCATACGGGCTGGCGATAGCTTGAACGATCGGTTCGACCAACTGCTGCATCGCGCCGATCCGGGCAACGAGGGGAAAGCGCCATTCAAGAGCCACCTCGGGCGTCACGCGACCGATCACGTCGGATTTTGTCTTCCCGAATGGCTCTTCAGGATTGATCGGCTTGTTGGCGTGATAGAGATCGCCGCGAAGGCTGGCATCGAAGCGAAGGACATGGCCGCTATCGGAGATCAGCGGACGGTTCCAGCCGCCCTCGATGGAGATTCGTCTGCTATCGGTTCCGTTCAGGCGCTCCAGCACCATGATATTGCCGTCGAGGGTGAGATAGCCGCTCCAATAATCGGGCTCGCTCACCAGGTTCACATCGAGCAACGGAAAGACGATCGGAATGTGATCGTCTTCATCTTTGGCTTTCAGGCCCTGGAACCAATACGCATTGCCCGACCAGAAGCTGCGCTCACTGTAGCCCTCCGCAAACAGGTTCGTGGTCAGCTCGTCTTCCGAAGAGATGCCATAGCGTCGCAGGTAGGTATCGTCGAGGGCGCGCTCCAGATCGAAGCCCCACCGCCAAACCGGATCGATATTGAAAGCGCCGTTGCCGAAGAGATGGCCGCGAAGCTCCCCATAACCCTCTCCGACGCTGTCGGTGTGGGTGATGCTGGCATCGATTTTGACCCGACCGCCCTGCATGCGCTCCCGATATTCGCCGGCCAGAACGATGCCTTCGTCCGAAGTAAAGCGCGGCGAAAAAGTCGCGTCTCGGTGGGGTGCGATATTCCAGTAGTATGGCGTCACCAATTCCAGGCCGAGCGCGGTCGAGTCCCCGTAACTCGGAGTCAGGAAACCCGAGTGGCGCTTCACGGTCGGGTCCGGATGGCGAAAATAGGGCGTGTAGGCAACCGGAATTCCGAACAGCTCGAGCGATGCATCGTAGTAGATCATCTCGCGCGCTGCCTGATCGTGAACCACCGTGTCCGCCCTGATCTGCCAAAGCGGGGCGCGGGCGCGATCCTCCAAGCATATCTCGCAAGGGGAAAAGACCGCCTTCCGCATCACCGTGCGGGTGCCGTCCGTGCGTTTGGCGCCGTTGGCGACGACCCGCGAATTGTCGGTCAATAGCATGCTCAACCGGCGAATCACGCCGTTCCGTAAATCGTCCGTGAGCTCGACGAAGTCGGCGAATAGGACCTCGCCTCGCGGCTCCAGTAGAGCGACCTCACCGGATGCCGTCACCGTCCTCTCGACCCGCCGATATCGGACTTGATCGGCGAGGAGGACCCGTTCGCCCTGTACGATCTCGACATTGCCGGATGCGATCACCGTGTCGGCGTCCTCGTCATAGACCAGCTCGTCGGCCTTCATCACGACATCGCTCGAGAGCTCGTCGCGAAAATCGGGCTCGGCGATGGTTGTCTGCGCGCTTGCGTGCGTCGTGCCGAGAGCTAACAGGACCGCAAGGACCGGCCAAGTAATGGATCTCACATGCACGCTAGCCGTCCTCTAGGTGGAAGAGGCTCGCGACACCGAGCAGCGTGAAGATGCCGGCTGGGGTCCAGGCCGCGAGCACCGGCGGGACCTTGCCCGACAGGCCGAGTGCCAGCACGAGATCGGAAATGAAATAGAGCATAAAGCCGGTCAAAAGGCCGCCTAGGATCAACACCCAGATTCCGCGCCGGGTGAAGCGAAGTGAAAACGTCGCCGCGATCAGGACCATCGCGCAAAGCAGCAAGGGGCCCGCCAGAAGCGAGTGCCAGTGCAAGCGATGTTTCACCGCCGAGAAGCCGGAATCTTCGAGCACCTTGATGAAGCCTGGCAACGCCCAGAAGGACAGGGTTTCAGGCGGCGAGAAGCTGTTCTGAATTCGCTCCCAGGTTAGATCGGTCGGTACACGGGCGGCCGCCCGGTATCGCGCCGGCTCATCCGGCGCGCTGAAGAGGGCGTCCCTCAGGTTCCAATACCCATCCGCGAGCTGCGCCTCGTCGGCATCGATACGCCCGACAAACCGGTCCTCATCGGCGTAGAGGAAGATAATGACGTTGTGCAGCGTCATTGTTTCTTGACCGATGCGTTCGGCGTGCACCACCGATTGCCCATCCGAATCGCCCTGTCGGAGCCAGATACCGGTTTTCGAGAGTGCGAATAGACTCGCTTTGCCGCGCAGATGTGTCGCTTCCATCTGTTCGTAGCGTGACACCATCGCAGAGGCGAACGGATTGAGCACCGTTATCGCAAAGCCGCCAAGCAACGCCGCGATGAGGATTGCCGGGAACAGGAATTGCCAGACCGAGACACCAGCTGCCCGCGCCACCACGAGCTCGTGACTCCGGGTCATCCGCGTGAACGTCACGATGCCGGCGATGAGTACGGCAAAGGGCAGCGCCTTCTGGGCCATGAAAGGGAGTCTCAGCAACGCCATCTGGAGAACGATGTCGAAAGTCGCCGTCTTGTTCGGACCCGCGGAGCGGCGCAGAAGCTCGATCGTATCGGCAATCAGGATCGTCGTTATGAAGATCAGAAAGATAAGGGCGATGCTCAGCAGGTACTGCCTGCCGATATAGAACGACATTGTCGGAGAGAGGCGCATATGCCCGTGACCTTACCCGTGCGGGCTTGGCTGAGGTGCCGCGACGGAACCGCGGCGAGAATAACGACGCAAGACAAGCATCGCGGCACCGATCGCGGCCGTGACGTTAAGATACATCAGCGGGATGAGATCGCTGTTCTTGGCGACCCCGTTGACCAGGAAGAGGGCTACGACCTCGACGATGATCGCGGCGATGATCGCCGCGAGGATACGGCGCCATTGCCCGCGCCGATCGAAGTCTCCCGAGAGCAGCGCCGCCAGGCCGATCGCCGCAAGCGCATAGGCAAGGAGGGGCGAAACGATGCGGTTGTGCGCCTCGGCAAGGAATTTCCCACGATTGCGCAGCGCGACTCTATCGTTTTCGTCGGGGCTGAACAGCTCGTGAATGAACCGTTCACGCGGCTCGCGCCAGCGTGTTCGCCCGGGTTCGGCGATATTCCCCAAGTCCATCGTGTAGCGTTCGAAGTGGAGCAGCGAGAGCTGCGAGGTTTCCCTGTTGATTTGTTGCCGGTTGCCGTTCATCAGGACGAAGCGCGGACCTTGATCGGCATGGACCAGAATGCCGCTCTCCGCCATCATCGTGACCGGCTTCTCCGGACTCCGGCTGTCGTGAACGAGGATGCCCTTGAGCCTGCCGCCGCTCTCGTGCGCTCGAACGTAAACGGTGAGCTCGTCGGTGAGCGTGTTGAACACGCCTTCCCGCAGAAGGATCGACGAGTGGTCGCTGCGCAAGACGAATTGCCGCTCCTTGAACTCCCGGTGGCTATTGGGCACGAGATACATCGTGATCGCGTAAGAGAGGACGACCACCACCGTGGCGAGCAGCAGAGCCGGCTTCGCCAGTGCCCAGTGGCTGACCCCTGCCGCACGCAGGCTGACAAGCTCGCTGTCGATGGTGAGCTTGTTGTAGACGAAGAGCAGCGAGCAGAAGAACGCCACCGGCAATATCGCGCCCAGGAAGGTAGGCAGCAGCAGCACGCTCATGAACAGGAACGCGCTGAGCGACAAGCCCTTGTTGACGATCAGGTCGATGACCCGCAGCGACTGCGTCAGCCAGATGACGGCCGTCAGCCCCAGTGCAACGAGCACGAACGGGCCGACGAGCTGACGCAGCAGATAACGTTGGTAGCGGAACATGACGCATTATAGCGGTTGGCGGCTCGACGGCGGGCACGGAGAATGATCGCGGTCGAATCGCGCCGTTGCCATGAGACGGAGCCGCGCAGGACGCCTATACGCCGCCCTATGCGCGACCGACGATTCGCAAGGCCGGTGGCTGTGCCGCCGCCGGTATTCGTCCTTGGCGCGCGGTGCCTCTTCCCGCCACCTCAGCCTTCCTCGGCCGGGGTAATCCACCCGACCGCCGCGCCGGCCTTGTCTTTGACGATCGCGATGCGTCCGATGGTCGGAACGTCAAAGGGCTCACGCACGATCTCACCGCCGGCGTCCTCGACCTTGGCGAGCCGTGCGTCGATATCGTCGACCTTGATATAGGCGAACCAATGGTCTGGCAGGCCGTCGAATCCGGCGCCCCGCTTCATTTCGAAGATCCCGCCGACAATATCGTCGCCTGCTTTGCAAACGGTGTACGCGCCGTGCGGCATGGGAAACGCCTCATACCGCCAGCCGAGCGTCTCGGCATAAAACGCTTTGGCTTCGTCGACGCGCCACGTCATCAGCTCGTTCCAGTGGAATTGGCCGTGTTTGATCGACTGCACCCGTCTTTGCCCTTGTTGCGCCTCGCTGATGGGCTAAAGGCTGTCCGCGCCTCAGCGGCGCTTCTTGCGCCGTGCCTTCTCGGCGTCTGTCTTGAATTTCGGCCGATGGCGTGACCAGTTCGTTGCCGCCTCGAAGGCCGCTGCCGCGCGGAACACGCGTTGATCGTCGTAGGTGCGGCCGATGATCTGGAGGCCGGTCGGGACGCCGTTCTTGGCGAACCCGGTCGGCACGCTTGCGACCGGGCACTGGTTCATCATGTTGAACGGATAGGTCAGCAACCAACCCATATGAGGCTCCACCGGCTTTCCGTTGATAGTGAAGCCGAGGTCCATGTTGGTGTGATCCGCTTTGACCGCCGGCACCGCAAGGGTCGGACAAACCATGACATCATATGTCTGGAGGATCGGCGCGAGCTTCTCGTACATCCGGCCGCGCGTTAGGCTGACCCGCTCGAACTCGACGGCGCTGACGCGCTTTCCCTTTTCAACGAGGTCGACCACCTTGGGATCCATCTCGTAACGCCATTCGGGCAAGAAGTCCTGAAGCCCGCTTGCGAACAACACCTCGAAGAGCCGCAGATACTGGTTCAATACGCCCGAGGTCCAGCCGAGGTCCACCTCTTCGACCTCACAGCCGAGGTCGCGGAAGACCTGAACCGCCTTCAGCGTGTTCTTCCGCACCTCTTTGTCGACCTCGACATAGCCGAGGTTCGGCGAATAGGCGATCTTCCAGCCTTTGATACCGTCATAGGCGAGCGGCAGGCGAACCCGCGTTCGCAAGGAGGCGATGTCCGCATTGTGAGGGCCGGACACGACGTTTTGGAGCAGAGCGGATTCGGCCACCGTGCGGGTCAACACGCCGATTTGCACCAGGAAGGCATGGGCCGCGGTGGTGTCGTTCGGGTTACGCCCGTAAGGCGGCTTGAAGCCGAAGACACCGTTGACCGAGGCCGGAATCCGGATCGAGCCGCCGCCGTCGCCGCCGTCCGCGATCGTCGTCATGCCAGCGGCAACCGCGCCGCCGCTGCCGCCCGATGATCCGCCCGGCGTGTACTCCGTGTTCCACGGATTGCGGCTCACGCCCCAGAGCAGGCTGTGACTCGTCCCGGCATAGCCGAACTCCGGCGTCGTCGTGCGGATGTGGAGGATGGCGCCGGCACGCATGATGCGCTCGGTAACCGGGTAAGTATGATCCGGGCGATTGTGCTCCATGATCTTGGAGCCGATCGTGGTGATCTCGCCCTTGATGGCGTGGTAGTCCTTGCTGGCGAAGGGTAATCCTTCGAGCGCGCGCAGTCGGCCATCGGTCTTTCCGTAGCGCGCCTCGGCCGCCTTCGCCTGGCTGAGCGCGCGGTCGAAATAGCTGTAGGTCACGAGGTTGAGCTTCGGGTTGATCGCCTCGCAGCGGGCGATCACCGCCTTCATCAGCTCGACCGGCGAGAGCTTGCGCGCCTTGAACGCGGCAAGCGCATCGACGGCGCTCATGTAGCAGAGGTCGAGGTCTCCGGCGGCCATGGCGGACTCCCCTTTGTCGCGGTCTTGCCGCGCGCCGCGCGGTGACCGACCCGCTATTCGTTGCCGAGGGCCTCGACGCCGTCGAGATATTGCAGCACGCGATCCACCGGCTCGACGTCGCCGAACTTGGCGTCGATATCGAACAAGTTCCATTCGACCACGCCGGGCACCCGATCGCCGACCGCTTCCTTGACCACGATCGGCCGGAAGCCTTCGGCGATCGCATCCTCGGTCGTGTGCCGGACGCACCCGGCCATGGTAACGCCGGTAATGATCACCGTGTCGACGCGCTGGGCGCGGAGATAGCCCGCGAGATAGGTGCCATGAAACGCGCTCGCGCGCTTCTTGACGATGACCTGCTCGCCGCGCTCCGGCATCGGTGCAATGCGCTCGTCAATTTGTGCCTCGGAAGAGCCCTCGCGGAGCGTCTCCACCGGGATCTTCATGTGCCAGAGCCCGGTGTCGGAGCGCGGACCCTTCGGATCCTGATAGGCCGTTGTGGTGTAGATAACGGGAATATTCCTGTCCCGCGCGGCGGCTAGAAGCTTTTGATTGGCCGGGATGATCACCGCCATATTGTCGCAGGTGAAATTGTGACCCGGCCTGGTCCAGGCGTTCGCGAGATCGATGATCAACAGCGCCGGCCGCGTTCCGAAGCCGATGCGACGCTGGAACCCGCGCGTCTGATAGATCTCGGAATCGGCGGCGAAGATCGTCTCGAGCGCCTGCTTGACCTCGTCTTCTCGCGAAAGCTCTGCCGCCATCTGATCGCCTCCCGCCATGAACGAGCGCCGAGTGTAGCCGGCACACCGGCCGGCTGCCAGCGGACAGCGCTAAGACGGCCGAAACAGCGTAACCGGCGGACGCTGGAAGGTCATACGGCCGCGCTTGAAGCCATAGAGCGGCGGGGCGAGCTCGGCGACGGCACTAGCCGGATCGGTGGTGTCGAGGACCACGAGGTCGGCCGCCCTGCCGGGGGCGATGCCGTAGTCATCGAGACCGAGGATCCGGGCCGAACGCCGCGTGATCATGTCGAAGCAGTCCAGGACTTCCGTATGCGCGCCGACATGGCAAACATTGGCGTAGAGGTTCGCCATGCGGAGCAGGGAGCAGTCGCCGAATGGCGTAAACGGGTTCAATACATTGTTCGACGACAGCGAGCAGTTCACGCCGTGGCGGAGCAACCTGTGTGCGGCCGTGACCCCGCGGCGCACGTTGGCTTCGTCGCCCCGCCCCATCAGAAAGAGATCGGTCGACGGCAGCACGGTAACCGCGACTCCTGCGGCGGCCATGCGGTCGGCCGTTTTCGCCATATGCTCCGGTGTCGCGGTCGAGAGCTTGGTGACGTGACCGACGGTAACCCGCCCGCCATAGCCGAACCGTTCGGTCAGCGCGCAGACATGATCGACATCGAGATCGTCCGCCGTCTCGCCGAAGTCGAGGTGCATGTCGATGTCGACGTCGAACTCGCGGGCGAGTTCGAACACGCGGTCGATTTGGCCGTGGGGGTCGCTGTCGGTGTAAGGCGCTGCACCGACGATCCGCGCCCCCCGTTCCAACGCCTGGACCATGAGCTGGTCGGTGCCTGGATTGTTGAGCAGCCCTTCCTGCGGGAAGACGCAGATCTCGATGTCGATCGCCCAGCGATACTCGTCGATCAGCGGCAGCACGCCGTCGAAGCCGCGCATGCCGATCCCGGGATCGACCTCGAGATGGGTGCGCATATGCGTCGTGCCATGCGCGATGCATTTATCGAGCACGCGGCGCGCCCGCTGGTTGACGTCGTCTTCGGTGAATTTGCGCTTAGCCTTAGCGACCTCATCGATGGCCTCCGCGAGATCGCCTTTCTCCGACCGGCAACGGTCGAGGATGCAGGCCTTGTCGAGGTGGATGTGAGTCTCGATGAAGCCCGACGTGACGAGGCGGCCATCGAGATCGAGTATCGGCGCCTCCGCCTCGATCACCGGCTCGAGCGCGACGATGCGCCCGGCCGCGATGCCGATGTCGAGACGCGTGCCGTCGCCGCCGGCCACGACCGCGCCGCGCAGGATTCGATCCATTGTCGTTCTCTCCCCTGCTGTGACGGTCACGAGGAGCGGTGCATCGCTAGCGCAGCATGTAACGCTGCGTGAGCGGGAGCTCCTCGGCCGGATCGCAGGTCGCGAGTTCGCCGTCGACGCGCACGTCAAAGGTCTCGGGGTCGACAGTGACCTCCGGGCAGGCGTCGTTATGCAGCATGTGACCCTTGTTGAGCTTGCGCGTGCCCTGGACCGGCACCGTGCGGCTCTCGAGGCCGAGCTTCCCGGCGATGTCGGCCTCGACGGCGGCCTGCGATACGAAGCTGAGGCTGAGCGCCTCCTTGGCCCGGCCGAAGGCGCCCCATTGCGGCCGCATGAGGACCGGCTCGCAGGTCATGAGCGAGGCGGCACTGTCGCCCATCGCGGACCACACAATGAAGCCGCCCTTGATCACCAGCTCCGGCTTGATGCCGAAGAAAGCCGGGCGCCAGAGCACCAAATCGGCGAGCTTCCCGGGCTCCAGGGAGCCGATGTGGCGGTCGATGCCGAAAGTGCGGGCCGCGTTGATGGTGTATTTCGCGATGTAGCGCCTGATGCGCTCATTGTCGCCTTTGGCCGACCGTTCCGAGGGGAGCCGGCCGCGCTGGTCCCGCATCTTCGAGGCGAGCTGCCAAGTGCGACAGATCACCTCGTTGATCCGCCCCATTCCCTGGCTGTCCGAGCCAAGCATCGCGATCGCGCCGATATCGTGCAGCACGTCCTCCGCCGCGATGGTTTGTGCGCGCACTCGGCTCTCAGCGAAGGCCACGTCTTCGGGCACCGCCGGGTTCAGGTGGTGGCACACCATGATCATGTCGAGATGCTCGTCGAATGTGTTCTTGGTGAAAGGGTTGGTCGGATTGGTCGAGGACGGCAGGCAGTTGGGCTCGCCCGTGATCCGGATGATGTCGGGCGCATGGCCGCCGCCTGCCCCCTCGGCGTGGTACATGTGGATCGTGCGGCCATTGATCGCAGCGAGCGTTTCCTCCAGGAATCCGCTTTCGTTCAGCGTATCGGTATGGAGCTGGACCTGGAAATCCATCTCGTCGGCAACGCCGAGACAGCAATCGATCGCCGCCGGCATCGCGCCCCAGTCCTCGTGAATCTTGAGCCCCATGCAGCCGCCCGCGATCTGATCGATCAGCGAATGGGGCTTGGCCGAGTTGCCGCGCCCGAGAAAACCGAAATTGATCGGCCAGGCTTCGGCCGCCTGAAGCATCTTGCCGACATTCCAGGCGCCGCCGGAATCGATCCCGACGGTGATCGGCCCCAATGAGCCGCCGAGCATCGTCGTGATGCCGCTCGCGATCGCATGCTCGCAGAGTTGCGCGCTGTCGAAATGGACGTGAACGTCGATGCCGCCCGGCGTCGCGATCAGCCCTTCCGCGTCGCGCACCGTGGTCGCGGCACCGCAGAGCAATGTGGGGTCGACACCGTCCATGATCGCCGGATTGCCGGCCTTGCCGACTCCGGCGATCGCGCCCTCCTTGATTCCGATGTCGCCCTTGACGATCCCCAGGACCGGATCGATGACGATGGCGTTCGAGATCAGCATGTCGAGGGAGCCGGCGGCGCTATCGAGGCCGGCGATCAAGCCGATGCCGTCGCGCAACGTCTTGCCGCCGCCATGCAGGCACTCCTCCCCCGGCACGCCGTGGTCATGCTCGATTTCCGCGAGCAGGCTGGTGTCGCCGAGGCGCACGCAATCACCGGTGGTCGGGCCGTAGAGCGCCGCATATTCCGCGCGACTCATCCTCGCCATGGTTCATGCTCCCTTGAAGCCGCGGGCCCGAGCGCGCGCCAGCGCCTCTTGCTTGACGCTTTCCGAACGCCGGGAGCCCCGAGTCAGGTCGTTGAGCCCGATCATCTCGCCGCTGCCGCCGAACTCGACGAGGGTCACCTCCCTGGTCTCCCCCGGCGCGAAGCGCACCGCGGTGCCGGCGGGGATATCGAGGCGCATGCCGAATGCGGCGGCGCGATCGAAGTCGAGATATTTGTTGACCTCGAAAAAGTGGTAGTGACTGCCGACTTGGACCGGCCGGTCCCCGGTGTTGGTCACCGTCACCATGGCGGTCGGTCGGCCGGCGTTGATCTCGATTTCGCCCTCTGCCGGGATGATCTCGCCCGGTCGAATGCTCCCCTTTCGCTCCTTCTTGCCGGGTCGGATCGGATCATGGACCGTGACCAGCTTGGTGCCGTCCGGAAAGGTGCCCTCGACCTGGATCACCGGTGTCATCTCCGCGACCCCCGGCAAGACGTCGTCGGTGGAGAGGATGGTCGCGCCGAACGCGATGAGCTCCGCCACCGAGCGCCCGTCACGCGCGCCTTCGAGGATCTCGTCGCTGATCAGCGCCACGGCCTCGGGATGGTTGAGTGCGCGGCCCCGTGCGCGCCGCTTGCGGGCGAGCTCGGCGGCGCTGAAGATCATCAGTCGCTCGGTCTCCGTCGGTGTCAGCAGCATCGTGGATCACCCTGATCAGTTGGAGAACAACCGGACCTGCGCGCTCTCGTGGCGCGCCACGGCGACGTCGGCGAGGGGTACATAGGATCTGGCGTCGGCGAGGCCGGGCGCTGGCGCAGCGAGGAGCGCGGCTATCCGGGACCGCATGTCGCGCAGCATGATCTGCCCGTCGAGATGCCCGATCAAGCCGAGGCGGAGCGCGGCACCCAGGATCGTTACACAGAGTCCGTGAACGCTTACCGCCTCCGCACGCCCCAGTTCGAGCCCGGAACCGGCGAGCACGACCCCTTGCACGACGGCGAGATGGCCATGCGCCGCGCCGGCGTGCAGCTTTTCCCGATACACCGCCGCGCCGGGCGTTCCCATGCGCGCGTGAACGCCGAGCAGCGCCGCCCCGCTCTTGCGCGAGCCCTCTCTCAACTCGAGGGGCAACGTCATCGCCTCCTGCAACGCATCGATCTCGACGATCGTCGGCCAGTCCTGGAACGCGCGGTGGGCGGCGGCCAGGAACGCGCGCTCCGAGGACGCCCATCGCTCGACCACCTGATCCGCGAGGAAGGCGCTGAGGTCCGTGGTGCGGGTCACGATGCCGTCGGCGAGGAGGGTTTCCAGCCCGAGCGAGAACGACACCGCGCCGCTCGGAAAGAAGCTGTCACCGAATTGCAGCGCCGCGAGATCGCCGTCGGGATCGCGGGCCGGCTCGCTCATCCTCATCCCCTTGGTTGCGCTGGATGTTCGGACCCTCGCATCCTGCGGCAACTTACCCTCAAGCGCGCAAGCGCCTCAACCGCCTCCATTGCTGCCATTCGGGATCCGCGCGGTGGCCAGCCGCACGCATCATCGCGGACGGGAGCGGCGAAAGCCTATTGTCAGGGCTCGGCGCCATGGTCATGGTCCGGCCAACGGCAGTAAGCGAGAGGGAGAGGAGATCATGGCCGCTGCGCATCGGTGCGACGTCCTTTTCAAGGGCGGCACGGTGATCGACGGGACCGGCGCGCCGCGCGTGCGCTCGGATGTCGCCGTCGCGGGCGAGCGCATTCTCGCGGTTGGTGTGCTGGAAGACGTGGTGGCCACCCGCACGGTTGACGCGGCTGGCCGAATCCTTTCGCCCGGCTTCATCGATGCCCACACACATGACGACAATCTGTTGCTGGTCGATCGCGACATGACTCCCAAGACCAGCCAAGGCGTCACCACGGTGATCGCCGGCAATTGCGGGGTGAGCCTGGCGCCGCTCACGCTCGATGGCGCTGTGCCGCCGCCGCTCGATCTACTCGGCGGGATCGAGGATTTCCGTTATCCGCGTTTCGTCGACTATGTCTCGGCGCTCGACGAGGCGCCGCCCGCCGCCAATGCCGGCCTGTTGGTCGGCCATTCCGCGCTGCGCCTCGATACGATGGATGACGTCGATCGCCCGGCCACGGCGCGCGAGATCGATGCGATGCGCGCAGGACTGGGCGAGGGTATGGAAGCCGGCGCGCTCGGCTTCAGCACCGGGCTGATCTATGGTCCCAACAAAGCCGCGACAACCGATGAGATCGCCGCCGTCGCCGAGGTCGCGGGCACGGCTGGCGGGCTCTACGTGACCCACATGCGCGACGAGCATGATGGCGTCGAGGAGTCGTTGGAGGAAGCCTTCGAGATCGGTCGACGGGCCTGCGCCGGCGTCGTGATCTCCCATCACAAATGCGCCGGCAAGCGAAATTTCGGACGCAGCAAGGAAACTCTCGCGCGGATCGACAAGGCCCGCGCGACGCAATCGGTGGGCCTCGACGTCTATCCCTACAGCGCCGGCTCCACGGTCATGCTGCCGGAGCTGGTGGGCGACGCGGAGCGTGTTATCGTCACCTGGTCGGACCCCTATCCGGAATTCTCAGGGCGCGACCTGGCCGATGTCGCACATGAGCTCGGCCTCGACCTCATCGATGCGGCGAAGAAGCTGCGTCCGGCCGGCGGGATCTATTTCATGATGGACGAGGCGGACGTGCGTCGCATTATCGCCTATGGCCACAGCATGATCGGCTCGGACGGCCTGCCGCACGACAAGCATCCCCATCCGAGGCTCTGGGGCACCTTTCCCCGCGTTCTCGGCCACTATGCGCGTGATCTCGGCCTGTTGACGCTTGAGGACGCGGTGCGCCGCATGACCGGCCTCACCGCTGCACAATTCGGCCTCGCCGACCGCGGCCAAGTGCGCCCGGGCGCGTATGCGGATCTCGTCATGTTTGATCCGGCGACCATCGGCGACAGAGCGACCTTCGAGGATCCGATCCGCCCTGCCGCCGGCATTGATATCGTCATGGTCAACGGTACGATCATTCGCGAAAACGGCGCGGCGACCGGTGCCCGGCCCGGTCGCGCCTTGCGCCGGTGTTCGCGCTTAACCGGTCGCTAGCCCGTATTTCTCACCAGGGTCACGGCCTGCGTCGCGTCCAGGCGTTCGATCCGCTAGGAGCGGGCCGAAAAGCGTAGCGGTGCCTACGGTTGAGGCCCGCGACGTCGCGCGGGACGCGCGCGGGGCGCACGATGCGGGCGGGCGCCTGGACGCGACCCGAAGGGCGGCGCTGTCCGGCCGACAGGGTGCGTCAAGCCGCTTGCCCGATGCCCCACATCGCGCTGCGCGGCTTTCCTGCCCTGTCGGCCGGACAGCGCCGCGCAGACCATGACCCTGGTGAGAAATGCGGGCTAGACGATTACCCGCGGAACGGGGCGTTGAGGGCCGTCTCGCGACGCGGTCATCGGACAGCTCATGACCACTCCGACGGTGAGAGTGTCGGCGAGCAGCTCTGTGCGCTCCTCGGCCGGTGCTCAGGTCTCGGGGCCGTAAACCTCGATGCGGAGCCGCTCTACCTCCCTTTTGGCGGACGGCATATGGGGATGATAGACCAGCGCTTGCTGGAAAGCCTGGAGCGCTTCTTTCTTGTTGCCGAGTTTGAGGTGGCATAGGCCGAGCCCTGAGAGCGCCCCGAAGTGACGCGGCTCGCGGGCCAGGGTCTCGGCAATATCGCGGATCGAGCCCTCGTAATCCCCCATCAGGTAGAGCAGCGTTGCGCGCCGATTCCAGCCCTCCGACATATCCGGCCGACGCGCGATGATCTCGTTGAAGATGACCAGCGATTGTCTGAAGCGGCCGGTGCCGAGCGCCATGTCGCCCCGACGAAACATCTCGTCGGTCGCTTCGGAGCCGGAACTGTACCAGTGGCGCCAGATCCGGGTCTCGATCTCGCCGATCTTCTGCAGGGTCTGAGCGGCTTCGAGCTGCCGGAACAGCTCGTCGAGCTCCGAGTGTTTCTGGTCGGCCCGCACCACGCTCGCATCGCCGAGGGCGAGCAGCAGCGTCAAGACGAGCGCAGGCAGCCAATGGCGAACCCGGGACGACATGTGTCAGCCTAGCCCGAGCGCCCGCGCCGCACTAGTCACCTCTGTGTGAGGCGGCCGCTCGGCGCGACGCGCGCCTTGCGCTGGACGTGCTATGGCGACGGCGTCGCTCTCGCCTTGGCGCGGCCTCGATCCGAGCCGGCGTTTCCTGGCGGCTCACCTGCCCTCTGCCGCGCCGACGGCCGGCTGAGACGTGCGCACGAGGGGCGAGTCGGCGATCGGCCAATGGAGCGCCGCCGCCACCACTCCCAGACCGACTGCGGTCAGCCAGACCGCATCGTACGAACCGGTCAGATCGAACACGTAACCGCCAAGCCAGGCACCGAGAAACGAGCCCACTTGGTGGCTCAGGAACACGATGCCGAAGAGCGCGCCGAGATAGCGCGGACCGAAAATCTCGGCGACGAGGCCGCTGGTGAGAGGTACCGTCCCGAGCCATAGGAGCCCGATCAAGGCGGCGAACACCAGCACGCTCACCTCGCTCAGCGGCACGGCGACGAAGCCGCCGATAACCAGCGCACGGGCGAGATAGAACAGCGCCAGCACGTGCTTCTTGCGGTGCCGTCCCCCTAACCAGCCGGCGGCGAACGTGCCGACAACATTGCCGAGGCCGATCACGCCGATCGCCGTCGCTCCCAACATGGGGGCGAGGCCCGCATCAGTCAGAAACGGCGGCAGATGTAGTGCGATGAAATAGACGTGAAAGCCGCAGACGAAGAAGCCGCCGCAGAGAAGCCAAAAGCCACTGTGACCATGCGCTTCTCGCAACGCCTCGCGGAGCGTTTGGGTGCTGGCCTCGGGCGGTGCGTGGTGGCCGCGCATGCCGATCAGGCAGGGCACCATCAACGCGGCGAACGCAACATAGACCAGGAGCGTCGCCGACCAACCGAACCCGCCCAGGAGGGTGCCGCTGATTGGCGCGATGGCGAACTGTCCGAACGAGCCGCCCGCAGACGCGATGCCGAGCGCCATGCTGCGCCGCGCCGGCGGCACCGCGCGCCCGACCGGCCCGAGGACGACCGCAAAACCGGTGGCGCTGATACCGAGGCCGATCAGCACGCCCGCGCCCATGTGAAGCCCGAGCGCGTCCTCCGCCAATGCCATCCAGAGCAGGCCGCCGATATAGATCACGGTCCCCGCGATCACGATCTTGATCGCACCGTGGCGGTCGGCCAGCGCGCCGAACACGGGCTGGCTGATCCCCCAGACAATGCTCTGGATCGCGATGGCCAGCGCGAAGATCTCGCGCGACACCGCGAGATCGAGGCTCATCGGCGTGACGAATAGCCCGAAGCTGCTGCGGAGCCCGTTGCTGAGCGCCAACACCAGGGCGGCGCACACGACGAGCGCGGCGATCCCGGTCGCAGGTCGGCTCATGCAGGCAGCTCGATCATGACGAGCGTCAGTTGCCGGGAACCGGTCATCGCAGGCTCAGGCGCACCGCGCAAGCGCGCGCTCCAGGGTGTCCGCAGCGCGGTCGAGCTGTTCGTCGCCGGTGCAGAACGGTGGGACGAAGCGGAGCACGTTGCGGTGTTGGCCGCGCACCGAGAAGAGGAGGCCGGCCGCAAAGCAATCGCGAAAGACGTCTTGCGCTTCTCTGGTCGCGGGTTCCTTCGTGGCGCGGTCGCGCACCAGCTCGACGCCCTGAAGACAGCCGCGTCCGCGAATGTCGCCCACGATGGCGAAGCGTTGCTGAAGGGCGGCCATGCGCGCTTGCCAGCGCTCGCCAATCGCGCGGGCTCGCGCCGGCAGGTTCTCGGCCAGGATTTCCTCCAGGCTCGCGAGGCCGGCCGTACACGCGATCGGATCCGACGAGTGGGAATGGCCAAAGGTGAGGCCACCCGCGAGTGCGCGCTCGCCGATCGCGTCCGTCGTTACCATGGCGCTAATCGGAAGCCCGCCGCCGAAATGCTTTGAGAGCGTCATGATGTCCGGCACGACGCCGTGCTGCTGATAGGCATACATCGTGCCGAGCTTGCCGAGCCCGGTCTGTGCCTCGTCGAGGATGAGAAGCGCGCCACGTGCCTCCAGGCCGGCCTTCAGGGCAGCAAGATAGCCCGGCGGCATTTCGATCACGCCGCCTGCGCTGATGATCGGCTCGACGATGACCGCGGCGAGATTGTCCGGGCATTCCCGGTCGAGCAGGTCGAAGCTGATCTCCAAGAGCGGCGCCCACCAGTCACCGGTCTCGGCGCCGATCGGCGAACGGTAAGCGTAAGGCGCCGGGATCGCATGGACGTCGGGAATCGTTGGCCCGTGTCCGCTAACCGTCGCGGTAAAGCTCATGGCGCGGGTCACGTCGGTGTAGCCGTGAAAGCTCAAATGCAATGCACCGATCCCGCTTCGCCCGGTTGCACGCCGGGCGAAGAGCACTGCCGCCTCGTTGGAGTCGGCGCCCGATTGGATGAAAAGCGAGCGCGTGAGCGGAGCGTCGAACGTTTCTGCAAGGCGAGCGGCAAGGCGAAGCTGCGGTTCGTTGAAGTAGACCGAGCTCGCATGGGTCAGCGTTTCCAGGCCGTTCTGCACCGCTTCCGTGACCCGCGGATTGTTGTGGCCGAGCGCCGAGCACATCTGCCCCGAATTGAAGTCGAGATACGCCGTACCGTCGGAATCGAACACCTCCGCGCCGGCGGCGCGGACGAAGACCGGGCCCTCGTCGGCCGAGACGACGTCGGAGAGCAGCTCGCTCCGTATCAGATGGCGTGCGCCGGCGGCGCGCAATGTCTTCAGGTCCACCGCGGATCTCCCCCGTGGGATTGAGCGGGGCGATCCTAGGCGATCGACACGGCTTGTGCGCGGAAAACGATACACGTCATCGCAGTAATCTTGGGTACAACAATTTGTTGTAGTCGCGCCGCTGGCTGCCTACGATATGTAGAAAGACCATTGGCATGCGCCGCCTCTCTCCTTATATAGACCCCGGCGCAATCACCCGTTCACCGCAACCTCCGAGCCGCATGGCAAAATCCCTCGATTTCTTCGAGCAGCTCGACGCGAGCATTCCCGATATGAAGCGCAAGACCACGCGCGAGGCCAGTGCATCGGCTTCGCGCCAACCCGCCAAGCGCCGGCGGCTGCCCGGCTCAACGCGAAAGCCCGCGGTGCCTCCGGCGAGGCCCGGCGGCGACTACACCGCGCACGACATCGAAATTCTGGAAGGTCTCGAGCCGGTGCGGCGGCGACCCGGCATGTATGTCGGCGGCACCGATCAGCGAGCGCTCCATCATCTTCTCGCGGAGCTGATCGACAATGCGATGGATGAGGCAATCGCCGGGCATGCAAGCTGGATCGAGCTGGCGCTGCATGGTGATGGTTCGGCTTCGGTGAAGGACAATGGCCGGGGAATTCCGGTCGATCTGCACCCGAAATATAAGAGCGTCTCGGCCCTCGAGGTAATCCTGACCACGCTGCATTCCGGCGGCAAGTTCGGCGACAAGGTGTATGCGACGTCGGGCGGGCTTCACGGGGTCGGCCTCTCGGTGGTCAACGCGCTGTCGGATTCGCTCGTCGTCGAAGTGGCGCGTGATCGGCGGCTCTGGCGACAGAGTTATGCGCGTGGCCTTCCGAGCGGCCGTCTTGAGGATGCCGGCGTCGTAAAGAACCGGCGCGGCACTCTCATCCGCTTCCATCCCGATCCCGAGATCTTCGGCGCCGAACTCCGCTTCAAACCGGTGCCGCTATACGAGATGGCGCGCACAAGGGCCTATCTCTATCGCGGCGTCGAGATCCGCTGGTCCTGCGATGGGGCGCTGCTCGACGGCGCAAGCGAGGTGCCCGAGAGGACGGTCCTACATTATCCGGGCGGGTTGGTCGACTATCTGAACGCCGCTCTCGGCAAGCGTCACACGGTGACGCCAGCGCCATTTGCCGGCACCGGCAGACTCAACGGCGATGCCGGCCGGGTCGAGTGGGCCCTCGCTTGGCCGGAAGACGAAGAAGGTTTCGTCGCCTCCCATTGCAACACCGTGCCGACGAGCGAGGGTGGAAGCCACGAGGCAGGTATGCGCAGCGCCGTCGTGCGCGGCCTCAGGGCCTATGGCGAGCTCGTCGGCAATAAACGCGCCGGCCAGCTTACCGCGGACGACGTGATCGGCGGCGCCTGCGCTCTCCTCTCGGTGTTTCTGCGCGATCCGCAATTCCAGGGGCAGACCAAAGAGCGCCTCACCTCACCCGAGGCCGGACGCATGGTCGAGAATGCGCTCGGCGATCATTTCGACCATTGGCTTTCGGCCGATCCGAGCGCCGCTAACCTGTTGCTTGCCCGTGTCGTCGAGCGCGCCGAGGAGCGGCTTAAGCGCAAGAAGGATCGGGAGGTCGCGCGCAAGCGTGCGACCCGCAAGACGCGGCTCCCGGGCAAGCTTGCCGATTGCGCGCGCGAGGCGGCCGAGGGCACCGAGATATTCCTGGTTGAAGGCGATTCAGCGGGCGGCTCCGCCAAGCAGGCGCGCGACCGCAAGACCCAGGCAGTGCTCCCGCTGCGCGGCAAGATCCTCAACGTCGCCAGCGCCAGCGCCGACAAGCTGCAAGGCAACAAGGAACTCGATGATCTGATCCAGGCCCTGGGCTGCGGCACCGGTGCGCACTTCGACGAGCGGGCGCTCCGCTACGAGCGTGTGGTTATCATGACCGACGCGGACGTCGACGGTGCTCATATCGCCGCGCTGCTCATGACCTTCTTCTTTCGGCAGATGCCCGGCCTGATTGACAGTGGCCATCTGTTCCTGGCGCAACCGCCGCTCTACCGTCTTGCACGCGGCGGCACCACCCACTACGCGCGCGACGATTCCGACCGCGATCGCATCCTTGAGACCGTCTTCAAGGGCGCCGGCAAGATCGAGATCAGCCGCTTCAAGGGGTTGGGTGAAATGCCGCCCGCTCAGCTCAAGGAAACGACCATGGACCCGGCGCGGCGCACACTGCTCCGCGTTGATATCGCCCAGAAGTCGGGCGCGGCCGTGGCGCGTCACGTCGAGGATCTCATGGGCCGCCGCCCCGATTCCCGCCTCGCCTTCATCCAGGCACATGCCGACAAGGTGACCGAATTGGATCTTTGACCAGCAGCGCTGAGAATTTATCGACAAACGCTGCACCGAATGGAGCAATAGAGTTGTTAAGAAGATCGAGTCGCGCCATAGTCGCGCACCGCGAAGACGCGGGCGCGTAGGGAGTGCCGGCGAGCGCTTCTCCGGGCCCGGCTTGGGGTATCCGACCGCGACGACGGGTACCGATCGCGGCGAAACGGCCGCATTGCCGTGGCGTTACATCGGGCGCGTCGACATCATCGGTAGAGGCAGAGTGGTAGAAGCAAGCGAGCGATTCGCGGATCTCGGCTTGAGCGACGAGGTGCTCGCAGCCGTCGCTGAGGCCGGCTACACAACCCCGACGCCGATCCAACGGAAAGCGATTCCGCTCGTGCTGCGCGGCGTAGACGTGTTGGGGTGCGCCGAGACCGGTACCGGCAAGACTGCGTCCTACGCGCTCCCGATTATCGACGTGCTGAGTTCGGGCGTCGGCAAGCCGCGCATGCCGCGCTGCCTGATCCTCGCGCCGACGCGAGAGCTCGCCCAGCAGATCGCCGGCAATTTCAGCATTTACGGCACCAAGCACAGCTTGCGGCAGGCGCTGCTGATCGGCGGTGAAGGGTTCTCATTGCAAGGAGCTGCTCTCGGCAAGGACCCGGACATCCTGATCGCCACGCCTGGCCGTTTAATGGACATGTTCGGGCGCGGCCGGATCATGATGGGCGGGGTCAAAATCTTGGTGATCGACGAGGCGGATCGCATGCTCGACATGGGCTTCATCCCGGATGTCGAGCGCATCGTGAAGACCTTGCCGCGCATGCGCCAGACGCTGATGTTCTCCGCGACCCTCGGGCCCGAGATCAAGCGCCTCGGCGACGCTTTCTTGATCAACCCGAAGGAAGTGAGCGTCGCGCCGCCGGCGACGGTGGCCGAGACCGTGCGACATACGATGATCATGGTCGATCCCTCCGAGAAGCGATCGACCTTGCGGGATCTGGTTCGGGACGATGCGGTGCAGAGCGCGCTGATTTTCTGCAACCGCAAGAAGGACGTCGATCTCGTCTACGACTCGCTCCGGCGTAGAGGTCTCAACGCTCGCGCCCTCCACGGCGACATGGTGCAGCATCGCCGTACCGAGACTCTCGCCGCGTTCAAGGAGGGATTGGTCGATCTGCTCGTATGCAGCGATGTCGCCGGGCGCGGCCTGGACATCGAGGCTGTGTCCCACGTCATCAACTTCGACGTACCGCATAATCCGGAGGATTACGTTCACCGCATCGGTCGCACCGGCCGGGCCGGACGCGAGGGCCGGGCGATCACGCTGGTCACGCCCGACGAAGCGGAGGCGGTCGGCGCGATCTCGGCCCTGATCAAGTGTGAGATCCCGATCGCAACGCCCGATGGCCAGCCGGTCGATCTGGAGGCTTTGGACGGGAGAAGCGCTCGGTCGCTCCGTGGCCGCGAGGAACGTTCGGTGCGCACGAAGAAAGCGCACCCCAAGCGCGATCGGGCGCAGGGCGGTCAAGGCTCCGAGAGCGGACGCCGGCGCCGCAGCTCGCAACGGGGTGAGACGCCGGTCCGTGACGAGCCCGTCACGGGGCTGGGTGATCACGTGCCAGCCTTTCTCAGCGACCCGCCACCGGCCCTCGGACGCGGGACGAAGTCGTAAAGGCCGGTCTTGTTGGTGACGTGCGGGCCCGATCGGCTCCGGGCGTCACGCGCCGCTACAAGGTGTTCTTGTGAAACCGGCCTTCCTTCATGATCACCGGGATATGCCGCCCCTGTTCCTGGAGACGACCGAGGTCTGCGAGAGGATCGCCGTCCACCACCAGGATGTCCGCGATTGCCCCGGGTGCGATGGTGCCGAGCTCGCCCGCCTTGTCGATCAACGCGGCGTTGATCGATGTCGCCGAGCGCAGGACCTCGACCGGTGTGAGGACCCCGCCGCGAATCAGGAATTCCTGAGACTGTCGATCGTGGAGCGGCCCGAGAAGATCGGTCCCGAAGCCCATCCTCACACCGGCGTCCCGGCATATTTCGAGGGACCTCAGACCCTCCTCGCTGAGACCCTGGAGCTTGTCGGCAAATAATTTAGGCAGGCCGAACTCCGCGCCGGATTCGATCATTGCGAAAATCGTGACCAGCGTCGGCACGACGAACGCGCCGGCGTCCGCGGCCGCAGCCGCGGCGTCCGCGTCGATGAGGGTGCCGTGCTCGATCGACCGCACGCCAAGCGCCGCGCAGCGGCGCACCGAACTCGCCGTATGGGCGTGCGCCATCACATAGGTGCGACGGGTCGCCGCCTCCTCGACGGCGACCCGGATCTCGTCGTCGGAATACTGGTCCATCCAGATTGGATCGGCCGGCGATAACACGCCGCCGGAGACCATCAGCTTGATCTGATGGGCACCCTTGCGCAGCTCTTCTCGCGCGGCGCGGCGCACCGCGTCGACCCCGTCTGCGATTGTCGTGATCGGTCCCCGATAGCCGGCGCAGCCGCAAGGCTCGAAGCGCGTCCGGCTTCGCATGTCGCCATGCCCGCCGGTCTGGCTCAGCCCGCGGCCCGCGAACAATAGCCGCGGGCCGGCGATCAGGCCTTTCTGGACGGCGAGCGCGAGCCCAAGGTCGGCGCCACCCGCGTCGCGCACCGTCGTGAAGCCCCGGTTCAACGCGGCCTCGAGATTGTGCCGCGCGTGCTGGTGGAGCAGCGATGCAGGCATGTCGTCGAGAGCGGGGATATTGAGGTCGGACAGGAGCGCGTGGAAGTGAGCGTCGATCAGGCCGGGCATCAGCGTCCGACCGCCGACCGCCACGCGCTCGGCATCGGCCAGCCCCGAGACCGCACCGTCCACGATCTCTCGGATCCGGCCCTCCTCGACCACGACCGTCACGCCCTCGCGCAGCTCGGACGAGACGCCGTCGAACACCGCACAATTCTCGAACAGTATTGTCATTGCCGGTCGCTCGGTCACTACCCGCCTACCAGCCCAGGGCGTAGGCGGGACGCCGCGGATCGGCGCCACCCGATATGGTACCCCGCGTGACATCCTTGATAAGCATGCACATGGCACCGGCCGGCCAGGCCCAATCCGGCCACCATTCGACACCATGCCCCCAACCGGCGAGTGCCTCGCCGACGGCTTCCGGGATACGGGCCTCCAGGAGCAGCTTGTTCGGATGGTACGCGTGCGGCTCGAAGGAATTCGGGAAGCTGTGGGAGGCGAAGCGCGGCGCCTCGACCGCCGCTTGCGGGTTCATCTCATAGACCACGACGTTGACGAACGCCTGGAGCATCGCCTGGATTTGAACGTCGCCCCCAGGCGTGCCGAAGGGCATGAAGAAGCCGCCGTCACGGATCGCAAGCGCGGGGTTCGGCGTGAGCCTCGGGCGCTTGCCCGGCGCGACGCTCGACGCATGGGCGGGATCGGCCCAGGATTGCGAGCCGCGCGAGGATGGGCACAATCCGGTGCCGGGAATCACCGGCGTGTCGAACGAGACATCGCTCGGCGTTGCCGAGAACACGTTGCCTGCGCCGTCGATTGCGCAAACATAGGAGGTGTCGTGTGCGTTCTCGACCGGCCCGGCCGCGGCCGGGCTGCATGGCTGCGCGGGCGCCGCCCTGCCCTGTCCGGGGTCGCCGGCCGGCGGCATCTCGGGCCATGCCTCGGCGGGCCTGATCAGAGAACGGCGAAGCGCAGCGTAGTCGTCCGAGAGGAGCCCGGCCATCGGCACGTCGACGAAGCGCGGATCGCCATACCACCGTTCGCGATCGGCGAAGGCCAGCTTCAGCGCCTCGACCATCATATGCAGGGCTTCCGGGCTGTTGTGGCCGAACCGCGCCAGCGCTGCCATATCGAGCAGCCGGAGCGCCTGGAGTAGCGCTGGTCCCTGGCACCAGGGGCCGCAGGCGAAGACATCGACCCCCGCAACCGCGACCCGCTCGGGCGGCTCGACCGCCACGGAGAAGGAGGCGAGATCCTCTGCGCCGAGCAGGCCGCCGTTCTCTCGATGGAACTGCGTGATGGTCGCCGCAATATCGCCCGTGTAAAACGCCGCGCGGGCCGCAGCGAGACCGGCCGCGCGGTCGCCGCCCGCCGCCCGCTCCTCGTCCACCATATATTGGAGCGTGCGCGCGAGATCGGTTTGCACGAACAGATCGCCGGTCGCGGGCGGGCGTCCGTCGGGCAAATAGATCGCCGCGCTCGACGGCCAGCGGCGATAGGCGTCCGCTTTGTCCGTGATGATGCTCGCCATCAGCGGATACATGACGAAGCCGTCGCGCGCGAGTCTGATCGACGCTTCGGCGACCTCTCCGAAGGTCATGGTGCCGTGGCGCGCAAGAGCGGTAATCCAGGCGTCGGGCGCGGCGGGCACCACGGTGCGCAGCAATCCTTCCGGTATGTGCCGGTCATGATCGCGCTCGAAGAGCGCGGGCGTCACCGCGCGCGGCCAGGTACCAAGGCCGCTGATGGTCTCGACCCGTCCCGTCTCCGCGCTGTAGAGAATGATCGGTGCGACGCCTGCGACATTGACCAGATCACTATGGACGACGCCGAGCGCAATACCCGCGGCCACACCCGCGTCGACGGCGTTGCCCCCGGCCTCCAGAAGCGCGAACCCCGCCTGTGCCGCGAGATAGTGCCCGGCAACGATCGCATGCCGGTGGCCGCGGATCACCGGTCGAGCGGCATCGATCGCTTTCGGATCAAACATCGCGTGGTCTACGCCGCGTTCGCTCACAGACGTTCTCAGTTGGCGAGGTCGACAAGACAGGCGGCGAGAGTCCGAGCGCCGGCGGCAAGGTCGGCGGGGGTTGCGTTCTCTGCCTCGTTGTGGCTCAGACCGCCTTCGCACGGCACGAAGACCATCCCCGTCGGGCACAGCCCGGCGATATGGCCCGCATCGTGCCCCGCGCCCGACGGGAGCCGCATGTTGGGCTGGTTGAGAGCGTCGGCGTAGCGTTGCACGGTGTCGATCACCGTCGGATCGAAGCGTAGGGGTGCGTTGTCGATCGTCGGCCGCACGCTGACCGTGCAACCCCGCGCATTCGCGTGGCAAAGCGGTGCGATCGCCGGCTTGATGCGGTCGATCACCGCGAGATCGGGATGCCGAAAGTCGATCGTGAAGAGCACTTGGCTCGGGACCGTGCTCGGCGCGCCTGGGCCGCACTCGAAGCGGCCGACGGTGAAGCGAACCGTGTCGGTCTCGTCGGCCATCAGCTCTTCGAGCGCGCCGATCATGGCGGTCGCGGCCTTCAGCGCGTCCTTGCGTCCGGCCAGCGGGGTGGTCCCGGCATGCGCCTCTTCACCGGTCACCTCGACGGTGAACCAATAGAGACCTTGGATCCCGGTCACGACGCCGATTGTCTTGCCGGTGTCTTCTAGTTGTGGCCCTTGCTCGATATGGGCCTCGACATAGGCGGCAAACGGCCGGCCAAAGTCCCATTGCGGCAGATTCGGCGTCGAGGCCAGGGTCTCCGCAAGCGCGTCGCCGAGCTTCACGCCCTTCCTGTCCACGATACCGAGCTGGTCTTCGAGCCGGAGCACGCCGGCGAACACCGCCGAGCCCATGGCGCCCGGTTGGAAACGGCCGCCCTCTTCGTTGGTCCAGGCGACGACGTCGATCGGCCGCTCGGTTTCGACTTCGGCCCGGGTGATGGCCTCGAGCGCCTCGAATCCGCCGACCACGCCGTAGGCGCCGTCGAACTTGCCGCCGCGCGGCTGGCTGTCGAGATGGCTCCCGGTTACCACGGGCAACGCGCCGGCGCGCCGCCCGGGTCGTCGCACATAGAGGTTCGCGATGCCGTCGGTCGCGAGCTCGAAGCCCATGTCTCGTGCCCACTCGACCATCAACGAGCGGGCGCCGATGTCCTCGGGCGAAAGTGCGGCGCGATTGACGCCGCCTTTCTCGGTCGCTCCGATCTCGGCCATCGACATTTGACGAGACCATAACCGCGCCTCGTCCACCGCGGCCGCGGCCGCGAGCGCTCGTGTGTCTCGGTCCATTCTCCGCCTCCCCACGTTCAACCTAGAGCACCCAACGGCGCAAGCAAACTCGCCCCCTGCGCAAATTAACGGCGAATGGTAGATTGGGCGCCATGGCAGGGCGTCTCGATGGCAAGGTCGCACTGATCACCGGGGCGGGATCGGTCGGCCCCGGCTGGGGCAACGGCCGTGCCACCGCAGTCCTCTATGCTCGCGAAGGCGCCCGCGTGGTTGCGCTTGATCGTGATCCCGCGTCTGCCGAAGCGACACGCGAGATCATCGCCGGCGAAGGAGGCATCTGCGCCGTCGAAATTGCGGACGTGACCGAGAGCGATGCCGTCAAGAATGCGATCGCCTCGACCGTGGAGCGCTGGGGCGGTCTCCACCTGCTGGTCAACAATGTCGGCGGATCGGTGCCGGGTGGGCCGGTCGAGCTCAGCGAGGCCGATTGGGCCGGCCAGCTCGACGTCAACCTCACAAGCGCCTTCCTCACCACCAAACACGCGCTCCCGATCATGGAGGCGCAAGCAGGCGGCGCGATCGTCAACATCTCCTCTGTCGCAGGGCTCCGCTTCATCGGCAACCACCACGCCGCCTATGCGGCTGCCAAGGCCGGCCTGGTGCAGTTCACGAAAGCCGTCGCCCTGCAATATGCGTCGCGCGGCATACGCTGCAACGCCATCTCCGTTGGCCTGATGCACACGCCGCTGGTCGAGGCGCGCCTCGCCGCGCAATATGCCGGAGGCGCGCTCGACGCGTTGATCGCGAAGCGTCATGCCCAGGTTCCGATGGGCCATATGGGCGACGGTTGGGACGTCGCCTACGCCGCCCTTTACCTCGGCTCTGACGAGGCCAAATACGTCACCGCGGCCGACCTCGTCGTGGACGGCGGCCTCACGGCGAAGTGCGATTGACGGCGCAACCGGGCGGAGCAACCGGTGGGGATCCTGGCGACGATCGGCGGTGGAGCCGTCCGCTCGCCGGCCTAACTGGGGGAAGCGCTACGCTATGACGGCGATCGAAGCGATCGCCAAACGTGACCGGCTCGTGGTCTTGGGCGGCCTGTTGCTGGCGGCCGGGCTCGCCTGGTTCTACCTCATCGACATGGCCCTCGACAGGGAAGGCGCCGCCGGCATGGGCGGCAACATGGCCTCGATGTCGCAGGGCATGGAGCGCGGCTCCGCTGCGATGGGCGATGTCATGATGCACATACAGGCCTGGAGCGCTTCCGACGGCCTGGTCATGTTCGTCATGTGGGCGATCATGATGGTCGCGATGATGCTGCCCAGCGCCGCGCCGATGATCCTGATCTTCGCCCGCGTCAATAGAGCGCAAAAGGACCGTGGCAAAATCTACATCCCCACGAGTCTGTTTGCTCTCGGCTATGTCCTGGTTTGGGCAGGGTTCAGCATGGCCGCGACGGTGATGCAGTGGGGCCTGCAGAATGCCGCCCTGCTCTCGCCGATGTTGGTCAGCACCAGCGTGATTCTCGGCGGCGTCCTGTTCGTCGCGGCGGGGGTGTATCAATGGACGCCTCTCAAATATGCCTGCCTTAGACATTGCCGCTCGCCGCTTTCCTTCATCATGCAGCATTGGCGGCCGGGCGCTCGGGGCGCGTTCCGCATGGGCCTCGGGCATGGCGCGTTTTGCCTGGGCTGTTGCGGCTTCGTGATGGGGCTGCTGTTCGTCGGCGGCGTCATGAACCTTGCCTGGGTCGCGGCGATTACGGTCTTCGTCGTCGCCGAAAAGCTGCTGCCCCGGGGTCAGTGGGTGGCGCGCGCCGGCGGCGCCGCGATGATCGCCGCCGGCATTTATCTGTTGGTGGAGGGGTGAGGAAGCGGCGTCGGACTCGGTTCCGATCCTGACGGCCGTCGTGACCGGGGCGATCCCGGTCGCTCCGATCGGGCAGAGGCGCGCAGGTCCCGGAAATGGCTCGCTATCGCGCGGTGGTTCCACCGTCGATCGGGAAGAGGGTGCCGGTGACGAACCCGGCCGCATCCGAGGCGAGATACATCACCGCGTGAGCGATATCGATCGGCTGGCCGACCTTGCCGAGGGGTATGTGGGACTTCAGCTTTTCGCGGATCTCTTCCGAGGAAAGATCGAGATGCTGCCAGCCCATGTCGGTCATCGGCGTGTCGATATCGCCCGGACAAACCGCATTGACGCGGATGCCGTCACGCGCGTGGTCGATCGCCATGACCTTGGTCAGCATGGCGATCGCGCCCTTGGTCGCGCTGTAGGCCGGTAAGCGCTCATAGGCGATCAGCGCGCATTCCGAAGCCATGTTGATGATCGCCCCGCCGCCGCTTTGCGCCTTCATCTGCCGGACGGTGGCGCGGGCCATGTAGAAGCTGCCGCTCACATTGATATCGATCAGCCGGCGCCATTCGTCGTCCGGCGTCTCGTCGATCGGCCCATGCAAACAGATACCGGCATTGTTGAATAGGACATCGAGCCGGCCGAAGCGATCCACCGTCTCGGCGACCAGGCCGTCGCAGTAGCCCGGATCGGCGACATCGCCGAGGCTGAGCGCCGCCGTGCCGCCGGCGTCGCCGATCGCCGCGCGAACCGCCGCCCCCCGATCCGCATCGCGCCCATTGATCATCACATTGGCGCCGTGGGCAGCGAACGCCTTTGCGGTGCCTTCGCCGATACCGGAGGTTGCGCCGGTAATCAGCACGGTCTGACCGGCGAATGCGTCTTTCGCGAAGAGTGTTGTCATGGCAGCCTCTGGGGTTGGTGAGCTCGAGCTCAGCGCGCAATGGTCGGGGGCCGGCGGTCTCTCCAGGGTTTTGCCTCTTCGAGCTGACCGGCCAAACGAAACAAGGTCCGCTCGTCGCATTCCCGGCCGACGAGCTGCACGCCGACCGGCAGGCCGTCCGCCGTCATATGCAGCGGTACCGACATGGCGGGCAGGCCCGAGGCGTTGAAGGGCGCCGTGAATACCGCATCCGGCCCCATATGCTTGGCGTTGTAGAGGTCCGCATCGCCAATCGTCATCGGGTAGTGGCCGTGAGGACGCGCAGGGTGGCCGATGACCGGCATGAGGTGAAGGTCGCAATCCGCCAGGCTGACGATCAGCTCTCGGCTGATCTGCCTGAGCTCGTTAACGTCACGATAGTGCTGCGGGCCGTCAACGGCCTTGCCCTTCTCGATCAACCCCCAGATGAGCGGCGCGACGTCGTCCTCGGTGACCGGGCGGCCGATCAGCGCCTCGGCGTCCTCGAAGCCCGAGGCGGCCTGGGCCGCGGTCATGCGCGTGTAGGTCGTCCAGAATCTCTCCCAGTCGAGGTCGAGGCTGCGTTCCTCGACCGTATGGCCGAGGCTCTCGCAGAGCGTCGCGGCGTCGCGCACCGCTTGGACGACCTCATCGTGGATCGGCCCTTGGTCGGGCGAGCTCAGCGTCACGCCGATGCGGAGCCTGCCGGGGTCGTTGCCGACCTCGTCCAGGTAGGGCGTCGCGGGCATCTCCGTATAGTAGACGTCTCCCTGCACCCGGCCGCCGACCGCATCGAGATAGGCGGCCGTCTCGCGCACCGTGTGGGTCACCGTCAGGAATGTAGCGCCGCCATACCAGTAGTCGGGATAGGGCTCCAGCGTGACGCGACCGCGTGAGGGCTTCAGCCCGACCAGCCCGGTATGGGATGCGGGCACTCGAGTCGAGCCGGCCCCGTCGCTGGCATCGACGAACGGCACCATGCGTGCCGCCAGCGCTGCGGCGGCGCCGCCGCTTGATCCGCCGGGCGTGCGTTCAAGGTTCCACGGATTGTTCGTTCGGCCGTACAGCGTTGGCTCGGTCGCGAGGCACCAGCCGGTTTCCGGAGCGTTGCTGCGCCCGAGAAGCACGAACCCGGCCTGTTTGATCCGGCGTGTATAGGTCATGTCGGCGGGGCAGACGAAATCCTGGAAATAGCGGCAGCTATTGGTCAGGGGCACGCCTTCCCAGAGCGTGCCGAGGTCCTTGAGGAGAAATGGCACACCCTTGAACGGACCGTCCGGAAGTGCAGGGTCGGCGGCTGCGTTGCGGCCATAGTCGAACAACGGGATCGAGACCGCATTGAGTGTCGGGTTGAGCGCTTCGATCCGGCGAATAGCCTCGTCGGCGAGTTCTCCCGGTTGGACCTCGCCCGCTTTCACCAGCGCTGCGATCTCGAGCGAGTCCCGCTGGTCAAGGAGAGTTGCGATATCGGCGCTCATGGGGCCTCCCCTGGTTGGGCACTCTATGTATCGCTCGTTCGTGGTCCGTTGTGAACAAAAAGGGGCGGACCCTCAGGGTCCGCCCCGTCGTGCTGAGCCGAATGACGGGCTTACATGCCCATGCCGCCCATGTCGGGCATGCCTCCGCCGGCTGCGTCGTTCTTCTTCTCGGGTATCTCGGCGACCATGGCCTCGGTGGTGATCAGGAGGCCCGCAACCGATGCCGCATCCTGAAGCGCGGTGCGCACGACCTTCGCCGGGTCGATGATGCCCGCCTTCACCATGTCGACATATTTCTCGGACTGCGCGTCGAAGCCCCGGGTCGCGCTCTTCTGCTCCAGGAGCTTGCCGATCACCAGCGAACCATCGACCCCCGCATTCTCGACGATCAGGCGCGCCGGCGATTTGAGAGCACGGCGCACGATATCGACGCCGACATCCTGGTCGTTGTTCTCCCCCTTGACCTTGTCCAACACACGGCCGGCATAGAGGAGCGCCACGCCGCCGCCGGCGACAATGCCTTCCTCCACCGCCGCGCGGGTCGAATTGAGGGCGTCCTCGACCATGTCCTTACTTTCCTTGACCTCGATCTCGGTCGCGCCACCGACCTTGATCACCGCGACGCCGCCGGCGAGCTTGGCCAGCCGCTCCTGCAGCTTCTCGCGGTCGTAATCGGAGGTCGTCTCCTCGATCTGGGCGCGGATCTGATTACACCGGCCGGTGATGTCCCCCTTCTTGCCGGCGCCGCTGACGATGGTGGACTCTTCCTTGGTGATCGAGACCCGCTTCGCCGTGCCGAGCATGTCGGGCTTGACGTTCTCGAGCTTGATGCCGAGGTCCTCGCTCACCACCTGGCCGCCGGTCAGGATGGCGATGTCTTCGAGCATCGCCTTGCGGCGATCGCCGAAGCCCGGCGCCTTCACGGCCGCCACCTTGAGGCCGCCGCGCAGCTTGTTGACCACGAGGGTCGCCAGAGCCTCGCCCTCGACCTCTTCGGCGATGATCAGCAGCGGCCGCGACGACTGAACCACCGATTCGAGGATCGGGATCATGGCCTGCATGTTCGAGAGCTTCTTCTCGTGGAGGAGAATGTAGGGATCCTCCAGCTCGCAGGTCATTTTGTCGGCGTTGGTGATGAAATAGGGCGACTGGTAGCCGCGATCGAACTGCATCCCCTCGACCACGTCGAGCTCGGTGTCGAGGCCCTTGGCCTCCTCGACCGTGATCACGCCTTCCTTGCCGACCTTCTGCATCGCCTCGGAGATCATGTCGCCGACCGAGCGCCGGTTATTAGCCGAGATGGAGCCGATCTGCGCGATCTCCTCGTCGGTCTGGACCCGCTTGGAGCGCTTGCCGATCTCGGCCACGACCGCGGTGACCGCGAGGTCGACGCCGCGCTTGAGATCCATCGGGTTCATCCCGGCGGCGACCGCCTTCGAGCCCTCGCGAACGATCGACTGGGCGAGCACCGTCGCCGTCGTGGTGCCGTCGCCGGCCTCGTCATTGGTCTTGCTGGCGACCTCGCGCACCATCTGCGCGCCCATGTTCTCGAACTTGTCGGAAAGCTCGATCTCCTTCGCGACCGTCACCCCGTCCTTGGTGATGCGGGGCGCGCCGAAGGACTTGTCGAGCACCACGTTGCGGCCCTTCGGGCCGAGGGTCACACCCACCGCGTTGGCCAACGTATCCACGCCCTTCAAGAGGCGGGTCCGTGCGTCCGCGGAAAACCGTACTTCCTTGGCTGCCATAGTTCCTTTTCCTTCCTGACTCCGAGCTGCGAATTGGCGCGCTTACGCGGCCTTCTTCGCCTTTCCCTTGGTCTCGACGACGGCCATGATGTCGGACTCCTTCATGAACAGGAGTTCGTCACCGTCGAGCGTCACCTCGTTGCCGGACCATTTGCCGAACAACACGCGATCGCCCGGCTTCACGTCCAGCGGGTGCACCGTCCCATCATCCGACAGAACGCCGGGGCCGACGGCCACGATCTCGCCTTCCTGAGGCTTTTCCTGGGCCGTGTCGGGGATGATGATGCCGCCAGAGGTCTTGGCTTCCTCGCCGATGCGCCGGACCACGACCCTGTCATGCAGTGGTCGAAACTTCATTGTCTCCTCCAATTTCATCCGAGTGGTGATCTGATGCCATATGTTAGCACTCATTCACGATGAGTGCTAACATATGGCAGGTGGTGAGGCAAGCTTTGCTTGTCAAGAAGACGGCTTAGCAGGCGATCGAGCCCGAGCGCTCCATGCTGGTAGCAGTCTCCCAAGATCGCTGCTAGCACGCTGTTTTTCCTAGATTAATCTTGATTCGACGTGAGCCACCGGCGAGGATGGGCCGGATGACGGGTATCGTCGAGAAATATCGCGGGATCTGCGCGCTGACGACGGCTGAGATCGTCTATCACCTACCCGACGCCGAGCACAGGCTGCAGACCTTTATTTGGCAGGACTACGATCAGGCGCCGGATTTCCCGGCGCTGCGTAAGTTTCTCGATTTCTGGCAGCGTAATTTGGACGGCAAGGTCCATTCGGTTCGCGTCGATCACGTCTCGCTGACCGAGCCCTGGGGCGTGCGCTTGCCAGAGGGCGGCTTCGCCATCCACTAGCCCGCATTTCTCACCAGGGTCACGGCCTGCGTCGCGTCCAGGCGTTCGATCCGCTAGGAGCGGGCCGAAAAGCGTAGCGGTGCCTACGGTTGAGGCCCGCGACGACGCGGGCGGGCGCCTGGGCGCGACCCGGACAGCGCAGCGCAGACCATGACCCTGGTGAGAAATGCGGGCTAACCGAAGCGGCGCACCGGAACGAGGCGTCTTCCGAAGAATGAGACCGCCCCATTCCCCGCGTCATGCGTGTCGGACGCACCGTGCCGCGGCGATCGGGCGAGGCGCCACGCGCTATGCTACTTGCTTGGCCATCTCCGCGCGCCGCGCCTTGGTCGCGGCCGGGTCAATCTCGAGGGTCTCCGTCAGTACCACGCCGTAAGCCTCGTAAGCGTGCTCGCGGGTGCAGAAATCGTCGAGCACGTCCTCACGCACCTGCTCTGCTGAGCGCTCCAGCGGATCGCCATAGCCGCCGCCGCACGGCCCGAGGAAGCCAATGCAATCGCCGACCCGGTTGCGCAGCCCGTGGAGCTTGGCGGGCAGATCCTCGATCTGATCCGGGTTCGCAATGTTGTATTTGATGAGGCGGCCGCCGCGGCCGGCGGTGCCTCCGAGAAATCCCCAGGGCGGATCATCGTGCCGGTCCGCCTCATGGGTGAGGAAGCCCGGTGTGAGATAGCGCTGCACCTTGATCACACCGATACCGCCGCGGTGGCGCCCGGCACCCGGCATCACATCGTCCCGGAGCTCGTAGCGATCGCACAGGAGCGGCAAATGCATGCCGAGATCCTCGATCGGGTTGTTGCGCGTGTTGCGCATGAGCTCCTCGATCGTATCCGGGCCGTCCGAATACGGCCGCCCGCCGCAGGCGCCCTCATTGACCTCGATGAAGATCCAATACTGGCCGTCCGGCTTGACGCCGGAATAGGCGATGGCGGAGACATCGGCCGATGAGCCCGCCGTCACCTTCTCCGGAATCACCGGCGCGAGCGCTTTGACAATGCAATCGACAACGCGCTGGATCTGGTTAAAGCGCGCCTCCGCCGCCGCCGGATATTCGGGATTGAAGATCGTTCCCTTGGGAGCGATTACCTCGATCGGCCTGAACGAGCCCTCGTTCTGCGGCACATGCTCGGCAATTGTCGCGCTGTCGAGCAGGAGCGCCCGGAAGGCGAAGTAGCAGGCGACCTTGGTCGAGCCTTCGAAGGGCACGTTGAAGGCCGTCGGCACTTGTGGCGAGGAGCCGGTGAGATCAACCTCGGCGGCATCGCCCTTGATCCGCACCGCGACCTTGACCGGAAGCGGCGTGTTCCGCGTCCGTCCGTCATCATCCAGAAAACCCTCGGCTCTGTATTCGCCGTCCGGTATTGCGGCGATCTGGCGGCGCAGCATGTGCTCCGAATAGTCCATGAGCTGCTCGGTTGCCCGGAACACCACCTCTTTGCCGTACTGGTCGAGCAATTCGACGAACCGCTTGACGCCAAGCTCGGCCGAGGCGACCTGGGCCTGGATGTCACCCATCACCTGGCTCGGCACCCGCGTGTTGGTCTCGATGAACTGCCACAGCGCGCGGTTGAGCGTGCCGCCCTCATAGAGCTTTACGCCCTTGAACAGCATGCCTTCGGCGAAGACGTCGGGAACGTCGATAATCAGTCCCGGCGTCGCGGCGCCGATATCGACATGGTGCGCCGTGTTGGCCGAAAAGCCGACCAGCTCGCCGTCATAAAAGACCGGCGCGACCGCAGCGATGTCCGGCGAATGGCTGGCGCCGTAATAGGGATGGTTGTGAATCACGATATCACCGGGCTGCCAGGGGTCGTGCAGGGTCTTGTCGATGCCTCTCAGATAGGCCGGGATGGAGCCGATATGCATCGGCGTCGAATCCGATTCGCAGAGCGTATTGAAGCTGCGATCGAAGAGGCCGGCCCCGAGATCCTCGGACTCTCGAATGATCGACGAATAGGACATCCGATAGAGCACATGGCCCATCTCCTTCGCGATCGTGTGCAACGCGCCGCCGATCACCTGCAGTGTGATCGGGTCGATATCGGTCCGGTTGCCGGCCATGGCTAGGCGACCTCCTTGACATGCAGATTGCCCGATGGGGCGACGATTGCCTGATGGTCGGGCGGCACCAGCGTGGTCGAATCGGTTTGGATCACGAGCGCCGGGCCGTCGACATTCTGGCCTGCCTTGAGCTTGTTTCGATCGAAGCGGGGCGTGTCGTGGCTCGTGCCGTCGTCGAAGGTCGTGGAGCGCCGGTAGAGCAGCGCATCCTCCGAATCGCGGCCGTTCCCCGGGGCGAGGGCGGGCCAGCGTAACGCGCCGATCCCGGCCGAGGCGACGACACGCAGCGTGATCACCTCGACCTCCTGATCCTCGAAGGCGTGGCCATAATCTTGCTGGTGCTGGTCGTGAAAGCTCGCCAGCAAATGCGCCCGGTTTTCGAGAGTAAGCGGGCCGTCCGGCATGACGCCGCGAAGCTCGAAGCCCTGCCCCTGGTAGCGGCATTCCGCGACCTTCACGATGCGCTGCCGAGCGGGCGCCACGCCGTCCGCGGCAAGGGCATCGCGCGCGCGTTGCACCAAGGCGTCGGTTTGCGCGTTCAGGCCATCGATCTCGTCCTGGCTGGCCTGGGTAAGGACGCAAAGCACCGAGCGGGTGAACTCGTAGCGCATGTCGGTCGCAAGCAGCCCGGTCGCGGCGTTGATCCCGGGCGCCGGCGGCACGATCACCTCGCGCGCGAATACCGATCGGGCGAGCGCCACGCCGTGTAACGGCCCCGCACCGCCGAAAGCGACCAGGGCGTAGTCCCTCGGATCGACCCCCTTGGCCACCGAACTGGCGCGAATCGCGAGCGACATGTTGGAGTTGATGACGCGAATCACGCCGAGCGCCGCCTCGTCGAGAGACATGCCCAAGCGGCTGCACAGATTGTCCTCGATGGCCTTGCGGGATTTCGCGGGATCGATGTCGAGACCGCCGCCGAGGAATTGCTCCGGGTCGAGCCGGCCGAGCACCACCTGCGCATCGGTCACGGTCGGTTCGGTGCCGCCGCGGCCGTAGCAGGCCGGCCCCGGCGCGGCCCCGGCGGAACGAGGGCCGACTCGGAAGGCCCCGCCTTCGTCGACATAGGCGATCGAACCGCCACCGGCACCGATCGTCGAGAGATCGATCATGGGCGCGAGGATCGGATAGCCGCCGACCTGCGTGTCCCGCGGATTCATGATGCGAACCTCGCCGTCCGGCACCACGCTGATATCCGCCGAGGTGCCGCCGATATCGACCGTGATCAGGTTGCGTGTCCCCGACATGTCGCCCGCCCACTGGCCGCCGATCACGCCGCCCGCGGGTCCCGACATGAGGATCGTCACCGGGCGCTCGATCGCGCCGGCGAGGGTTGTCACGCCGCCGTTCGACTGCATCACGCGGATCTGAGCGTCGACGCCGTTCTCGCGCAGCGCCGTCGCGAGATTGTTCAGATAAAACGAGGTGCGCGGGCCGATGAAGGCGTTCATCGCAGCGGTCGAAAAGCGCTCATATTCCCGAATCACGTCGACCACCTCGGAGGAGCAACTGACATAGGCGGCCGGCATCACCTCTTTCACGATCTCTTTGGCGCGCAGTTCATGATCGTTGTTCAGGAACGCGAACAGGAAGCAGATGATGACGGCATCGACATTGCGTGACCTGAGCAGCTCGGCGGCGGCGCGCACCTCGTCCTCGTCGAGCGCCATCTCGATGCGGCCGTCCGGCGGCAGAATGCGCTCCGTGATCGGGACCCGGTTCCGGCGCTTGACAAGCGGCCGCGACTGCCAGGGCACGTCGAACTGCATCGAGAAGTTGTGCGGCCGTTTGTGCCGCGCCATGTGCAAGATATCGCGAAAACCGCGCGTGGTGAGCATACCGACCTCGGCACCCGAATATTCGATCACGGTGTTCGTCGCGATCGTCGTGCCGTGCACGATCAGCTCGATGTCGCCCGGCGCGATTCCGGCGTTGCCGCAGATCTCGAGTACCCCCTGGATGACTCCGAGCGACTGATCCTCCGGCGTGCTTGGCACCTTGTGCACGAAGACGCGGCCGTCGCCGTCGCCTGCGCCGTCGGTCTCCAGGATGAGATCGGTGAACGTCCCCCCGACATCGACGCCGATTCTCGCCATCGTCTCTGCTTCCTACCATGTGAAATCCGCGGCTCTTCCAGCCGCGGGCGGGCCATCTTAACGGGCGGGCGAGCCGATAAAAGAGGATTCACGCAATCCCGCGATCGATCGGCTCGGGCGGCCCGGCCCGGCATGCGGTGGCGAGGCACCCTCGGGAACCAGCGTCAGCGCCTCTTCGATGACTTCGGCTCCGGCGCCGGGGCGATGGCTGTTCTGACCGAGAACACGGCGCCACGCGCGCCCCCCGGGCACGCCAGCGAAGAGCCCGGGCATGTGCCGGGTGATGCGATGCAGTGGGACGCCCTCGTCGTTCATGCGGCGAATATAGGCCAGCATTGCGCGGGCGATGTCGTGGCGGCTCGGTGGTGGTCGCTCGTCGGCGTCGAAGATGCGTCGGTCGACCGTGCGCAGCATCGCCGGATCTCGATAGGCGGCGCGGCCGATCATGACGCCGTCGATCTGATCGAGATGGGTCTCGACCGCATCGAGGCCGGTGACGCCGCCGTTGAGAACCACTTCGAGGGCCGGAAAATCCTGCTTCAAACGGTAGACTGCGTCGTAGCGTAGCGGCGGCACCTCCCGATTCTCCGCTGGGCTCAGGCCCCCGAGAACGGCGATCCGTGCGTGCACGGCGAAGCTCCTTACACCGGCGGCGGCCACGGTCTCGACGAAGTCCTTCAGGTCCCGATAGGCGCCCCGCCCGTCGATACCGATGCGGCATTTGACCGTGACCGGCAGATCGACCGCCCGGATCATCGCTGCTGTGCAGTCCGCCACGAGATCGGGCGCCGCCATGAGAGCTGCGCCAAAGCTGCCCCTGCGCACGCGCTCGCTCGGGCAGCCGACATTGAGATTGATCTCGTCATAACCGAAGGCTTGGCCGATTTCGGACGCACGGGCGAGCGCGTCCGGCTCCGAGCCGCCGAGCTGAAGACCGAGCGGGTGCTCCGCATCGTCGAACGCCAGCAGGCGGGAGCGGTCGCCGTGCAGCACCGCCGCTGCCGTTACCATCTCGCTATAGAGGAGCGTCCGAGCTGTCATCAGCCGCAAGAAATAGCGCCCGTGCCGGTCGGTGCACGCCATCATCGGCGCGATACTCAGCCTGCGATCCAGCCCGTTCATCACGACCGGCAATGCTCGGCAACCATATGGGTTTCTTGACTCTGCATGGGCGTCTGCTCTATTGAACCCGTCACAGCGCCGATTTGAGCGACAGCTTGCGGGCGCTTAAGAAATGCGGCTAAAGCGTTGGGGCCCGCCCGGCAAGAGCCGCGGCGGGTATTTTGTTGTGGCAGGACCACCGAGGCAAGGCGTGGTGGCGGAGCGACGTGGCGGACCGCGGTCGTGGAGCGAGCGGCGTGCCGAATACCGGCGGGGGCACGCCGCCGGATCCGGAGACACGCGATGAGCGGCGCTGCCCCTGCTCTTGCCGAATGGCCGGCAACGGTCAGCGGCCGGATGCCGCCGCCCGCGGTCTCCTTCGAGTTCTTCCCGCCCAAGACGGAGCGGCTTGCGGGACAGCTCTGGGCTGCCGTCGAGCGCCTCGGGCCACTCGCGCCCCGCTTCGTTTCGGTGACCTACGGCGCGGGCGGCTCGACCCGGCAACGCACGTTCGACACCGTCGCCCGCATCATCGCCGAGACCAACCTCACGCCGGCCGCACACCTTACCTGCGTTGGCGAGACGCGGGCGGGGATCGCCGAGACAGCGCGCAGATATTGGGATGCCGGCGTTCGGCATTTGGTGGCTCTGCGCGGCGACCCGCCGGAGGGCGATACCCGCTTCACCGCTACCCTGGGGGGCCATGGCAATGCGGCCGAGTTGGTTGCCGGCTTGAAGCGGGTCGCCGACTTCGAGATAAGCGTCGCGGCCTACCCGGAGGTGCATCCTGAGGCGCGAAGCGCAACCGCGGATCTCGACAATTTGAAGCGCAAGCTGGATGCCGGCGCCAATCGAGCGATCACCCAGTTCTTCTTCGACGTCGAGCTCTATTTGCGTTTCCGCGATCGGGTTCTGGCAGCCGGGATCAGTGCCCCGATCGTACCGGGCATTCTACCGGTGACCAATGTGGCGCGCCTGATGAGCTTCGCCGCCCGCTGCGGCGCGACGGTTCCGGCATGGCTCGCGGATCAATTCGACGGGCTCGACGACGATCCGGACACCAGGCGACTGATCGCGGGTTGGATCGCGATCGAACAGTGTCGCGCATTGGTGGGGCACGGGGTCACCGAATTGCATTTCTATACGCTGAACCGCGCCGAGCTGACGCGCGCGATCTGCCACGCTCTCGGAGTCCGCGACCAAACCGCGTGCGGCGCGGGAGGCGCCACGTGAGCGCCGCGCGCGCGCAGCGCTGCGCGCGCGCGGCGCTCGAGGCGGCCGCGGCGGAGCGCATTCTGGTGCTGGATGGCGCCATGGGCACCATGATCCAGCGTCACGAGCTGAGCGAGGCCGATTTTCGAGGCGAGCGATACGCCGATCACGGGAGCGAGCTCGCCGGGAACAACGATCTCCTGTCGTTGACCCGCCCCGAGATCATCCGCGACATCCATGCCGGCTTCCTCGAGGCCGGCGCCGACATCGTCACGACCAACACATTCAACGCAAACCGCATCTCCCAAGAGGACTACGGTCTCACGGACTCGGTGCGCGCGCTCAACCTTGCGAGCGCCGCGATCGCCCGCGAGGCTGCCGATGCGGCGGCGACCGCCGATCGCCCGCGTTTTGTCGCCGGCGTGCTCGGACCAACCAACAAGACGCTCTCGGTCTCCGCGGACGTGAACGACCCGGGCAAGCGCGGGATCGAATTCGGCGCCCTTGCCGCGGCCTATCGCGAGGCCGCGGCGGCCTTGGTCGAGGGCGGTGTCGACCTCATCCTCCTGGAGACGATCTTCGATTCGCTGAATGCCAAGGCGGCAGTGATCGCCCTTGAGGAGATGTTCGACGCCTCGGGCGAACGCCTGCCAATTCTCATCTCCGGCACGGTAACCGATCGCGCCGGCCGCATGCTCAATGGCCAGACCGTCGAGGCCTTCTGGCTGACGCTGGCCCATGCCCAGCCGTTCAGCGTCGGGCTCAATTGCTCTTTCGGGGCAGCGGATATGCGCCCGCACCTCGCCGACCTCGCGCGGATCGCGGACACGCGCGTCAGCGCTTATCCGAACGCCGGGCTTCCGAACGAATTCGGCGGATATGACGAGACACCGGAGGAGACGGCGGCTCAGCTCGGTGAATGGGCCGAGGCCGGGATGGTGAACCTGGTGGGCGGCTGTTGCGGCACGACGCCTGCGCATATCCGTGCGATCGCCGAGGCGGTCGCGGGGCATCCGCCGCGAGTGCCGCCCGAGATGACGCCGCAGCTTCGCCTCGCGGGCCTCGAGCCGTTCGAGAGTCGGAAGGCCGGCAGCGCTTTCATCAATGTCGGCGAGCGGACCAACGTCACGGGTTCGGCGAGATTCCGCAAGCTGATCGTTGCCGACGATTACCAGGCCGCTCTCGAAGTTGCGCGCCAGCAGGTCGAAAACGGCGCCCAGATCATCGATGTGAACATGGACGAGGGGATGTTGGACGCCGAGGCCGCGATGTCTCGCTTTCTCAACCTCGTCGCGGCCGAGCCCGATATCGCGCGAGTCCCGGTGATGATCGATTCCTCTCACTGGCCGGTGATCGAGGCCGGTCTCCGCTGCGTGCTGGGCAAGCCCATCGTGAACTCGATCAGCCTCAAGGAGGGCGAGGCGCCGTTTCTCGAGCAGGCCCGGCAGGCAAAGCGCTACGGCGCCGCGGTCGTGGTCATGGCGTTCGACGAGGACGGCCAGGCTGAGACAGCCGAGCGAAAGCTCGCTATCTGCGCCCGAGCCTATCGGCTTCTGACGGACGAGGCGGGTATCGCGGCCGCCGACATCATCTTCGATCCCAACATCTTCGCCGTCGCAACCGGAATCGACGAGCACAACGATTACGCGCGTGCCTTCATCGATGCCGCCCGCAAGATCAAGGCGGTGCTGCCACACGTCCACGTCTCCGGCGGCGTCTCGAACATTTCGTTCTCGTTCCGCGGCAACAACACCGTGCGCGAGGCGATGCACGCGGCTTTCCTCTATCACGCGACCAAAGCCGGCATGGATATGGGAATCGTCAATGCCGGCCAGCTCGCGGTCTATGAGGACATGCCGGATGCATTGCGGACCGGCGTCGAGGACGTGCTCCTGAACCGGCGACCGGACGCCACCGAGCGCCTGCTTGACATTGCCGAAAGCTACCGCGGTGACGGCGCCGCGCAGGAAGAGGTGGCCGACGCCTGGCGTGAGCAGGACGTGAACGAGCGTCTCCGCTATGCGCTGGTGCACGGCATTGCCGATCATATCGTCGACGACACCGAGGAGGCGCGCCGGGCGTCGGACCGTGCGTTGGCGGTCATTGCCGGCCCGCTGATGGACGGCATGAACGTTGTCGGAGATCTATTCGCCGCCGGCAAGATGTTTCTGCCACAGGTGGTCAAGAGCGCCCGGGTGATGAAGAAGGCCGTTGCCCATCTCGTGCCGTTCATCGAGGCCGAGAAACGGGAGGGTGACGAGGCGCCCGAGGCAACCGGCAAGATCGTCACCGCGACCGTGAAGGGCGATGTACACGATATCGGAAAGAACATCGTCGGCGTGGTTCTGCGCTGCAATAATATCGAGGTCATCGACCTTGGCGTCATGGTGCCTGCGGTGGAGATCCTGGAGACCGCCCGGCGCGAGAAGGCCGATATGATCGGTGTTTCCGGGCTGATCACGCCGAGCCTCGATCAGATGTGCCGGCTCGCCGCCGAGATGGAGCGCCAGGGCCTCGAGATCCCGCTTCTGATCGGCGGCGCCACGACCAGCCGCATGCATACCGCCGTCAAGATCGCGCCCAACTACAGCGGCCCGGTGGTGCATGTGGCGGATGCGTCGAAGGCGGTCGGCGTCGCCGCCAGGCTGCTAAGCCGTGAAGAGCACGCCGCCTTCGTCGCCGAGATCCGGGAGCGCTACGACGCGATGCGTGCGGCGCACGGGCGAGGACAGGCGGGAAAACGCCTCCTCTCGCTCGCTGAGGCCCGCGCCAATCGGGTACGACCCGACTGGCGGCGTTACCGTGCCCCGGCACCGAGCTTCGTCGGCGTCCGGACCGTGGATGACGTCGCGGCCGGTGACCTGGTTTCCTATATCGACTGGACGCCTTTTTTCCGGAGCTGGGACCTGGTCGGCAAGTATCCGGCGATACTGGACGACGAAACCATCGGTGACGCGGCCCGTACGCTTTTTGACGATGCGACCGCCATGCTCGACAAGATCGTCACCGAGCGTTGGTTTGCGCCGCGTGCCGCCGTCGGCTTTTGGCCCGCATGCAGTGTCGATGACGATATCCTGGTGTTCCCGAACGGCGGGCGGACGCGCCCCGTCGCGACCATCCACACACTTCGCCAGCAGATGGCGCGCGACCGCGAGCGCCCCAACCATGCGCTGGCGGATTTCGTGGCACCGCGTGAATCGGGCGTCGAGGATCATCTGGGTGGTTTCGCCGTCACCATCGGGGAGCGCGTCGAGCAGGTGGCGAAAGACCACGAGAACGCGCATGACGATTACGGCGCGATCATGGTCAAGGCACTTGGCGATCGCCTGGCGGAGGCTTTCGCCGAGTTCCTTCACGAACGGGTGCGCAAGGAGCTTTGGGGCTATGCGCCGAGCGAGGCGCTCGCGAACGACGAGCTGGTCGGAGAGCGTTATCGAGGGCTCAGACCTGCTCCCGGCTATCCCGCCTGCCCCGATCACACCGAGAAACATACATTGTTCGTGCTTCTCGAGGCCGAAACCCGCGCCGGGATCCGCTTGACGGAAAGCTACGCCATGTGGCCCTCATCGTCCGTGAGCGGCTTCTATTTCAGCCATCCGGAGAGCACTTATTTCGGCGTCGGAAAGCTTGGGCGCGACCAGATCGAGGATTATGCCCGGCGCAAGGGAATGACGGTCTCCGAAACCGAGACCTGGCTTGCCCCAAACCTCGCCTACGACCCCGTGGCGCCGCTGGGGCGTGGCGAGGCGGCGTAGGGGCGGCCGGGCCGGGCGGCATCAAGCCATGCGACGCGGCTCGTGCCGAGAGGTTTGACCGCGGCGCCGGGGTATGGCTGACTCAGACCGGGGAAGGGCGTCGATGACGCAAATGAACGCCGATTTCAGCGGCCGCAACGCTTTTGTGACTGGCGCCGGCGGCGGCATGGGTCTTCGGATCGCGTGTGACCTGATTGGCGCGGGCGCGCGGGCGACGCTGTTCGACGTCAAGCCGGCCCCGGCCGATCTCCCAACGGGCGCCCATTATGTCCGGGCCGACCTCCGCTCCGAGGAGGCCGTCGCTGCGGCGCTGGCCGGGAGCTACGAGGCCGCCGGGCGGCTCGACTATCTGGTGAATGCCGCCGGGGTGCTCTGGTTCGGTCGCGACACATCACTGGTCGACATCGACTTGGCGGTTTGGGACGAGGTACTCGCGATCAATCTCAAGGGCGCGGCGTTGACCGCTCGCCACGCCGTGCCGTTGATGAAGCGAACGGGCGGCGGCGCGATGGTGCACATTTCCACCATCCAGTGCGTACGCGGTGACGACGCACCCCAGGATGCCTATCAGGCCTCCAAGGCCGGCCTGATCGCAATGTCGAAATCGCTCGCGATCCAGTTCGCTGCCGACGGCATTCGCTCCAATTCCATCCTGCCCGGCCCCACCCAGAGCCCGATGCAGCAGCGCTGGCTCGACAACCCGTCGCAGGGTGAGGCGGTGGCTGCGGCGGTTCCCCTGGGCTGCGTGGGCACGCCCGCCGACATGGCGAACGCCACTCTCTTTCTCCTTTCGGACGCGGCATCGTTCATCACCGGCACCGAGCTGGTCGTCGACGGCGGGGTCCTCGCGAAGCCGTAGCAATCGCGGCGTCGGAACGCACTGAGTCCCGGCGCCTCGCGTGGTTCGCGCCGCTTATGACGATCGGGCTAATGCAGGTCGAGGGGCGGCAAGTCGGCGACCTTTACCGGGCCGACGAACAGCGTGCCGTCCTGAGCCGTTACCGGGACCGCGCGCAGGACCGGCGGTCCGCCGTCCTTCGGCTTCTCAGCTAGAATGTTGAAGGCAACTTTGGCGATAAAGGCGTCGCCGAGGGGAATCATGTTGCTCATGATCAGCGCGTCGATCACATCGCCATAGCCGATGATGTTGGCGGTCAGCGCGGCGATCGGCCGCATCTCGCCGTCGAGCGCGATGGTCCCGTTTGATTCGATCCCGAGCGGGCCCCAGCGCACCCGGAAATCGGTCAGCTCCAGCGTGCCGCCGGCGTCGCGCCAGGCGGCGATGGTCTCGCTCGCCTTGTCGCCGCCCGTGATCGGCCCGACAACGCTTGCATCGATGTCGAGGAAGGCTAGAGTTTCGCCGAGTTCGTCGCCGAGGCCGTCCGGGAGCGAGATGTTGCGCATAGCGAGCGCCGTCCTCAATACCTCGCCGCCGTTCTGATCGTCCGCGAGGGCGAAGCCGGTCGCCTGCAAGCTCTCGACATGCGCCGATCCGCGGCTCCACAGACCATCGACCTTCATCCCGCGCAGATCCAGCGCGATGTCGCTGATGCGCCGCGTTCCGTCCAATCGAACGACGAGCTGCCCATCATCGATTCGCCAATCAATGGTGCGCCACTCACCGCCGTTCAGGACCCGCACCGCGTTGTGGCGATCGGGAAAGACAATCACCTCGCTGAAATCCCACGGGCGCATCCGCGCGCGGAGTTCGCCGGCAGCCCACCGCCAACCGTTCTCTGTATCGTGGATGCGCGGTTCGGAGAGAGCGACGTCGAAGCGGAGCGGGAAACCGGCGACGTCGGTGGCTGTGCTCTCGATCTCGACGCCCTGCGCCCGCTGCTCCGCGGTCCAGGCCTCGATCCGATCCTCGATCTCACTCGCAGCGATGAACCAGTAACCCGTGTAACCGGCCGCGGCAATCGCAATCCCGCCCGCGATGCCTGCGGCGAAGGGGACAAGACGCATTGATGTTCCCTATCGCTGACCGTGGTCTCGGCGAACGGTAATCAGCGTTTACCCCAGATTCAAGCGCTTTGTGGCGCCTGTTTTCTTGTTATGTTCTGTCAGGCTGACGAGTCACGCGCATTTGGAATAGCCGCAGGAAGGGCAAAGGTCGCAGCCTTCGCGGTGGAGCAAGCCGGGTTGACTGCATCGTGAGCAGAGCCGCGACCCGCCTTCCAATGCGCCGTTGCCGTCGATCGTGGAAGGCTCCAGCTGCGCAGCCCGCATATTCGTCTGCGCCGTCAGGACGCCGATACTGATCAGGTGCTGCTCGATCACGCCGCCGATCGCCGCGAGAATGGACGGCACATAGTGGCCGTCCATCCACTGGCCGCCCCTCGGGTCGAAGACCGCCTTGAGCTCGTCGACCACGAACGACACATCGCCGCCCCGGCGGAACACGGCGCTGATCATTCGCGTCAGCGCGACGGTCCAGGCGTAGTGCTCGGTGTTCTTGGAGTTGATGAAGATCTCGAACGGTTGCCGGCGCCCGTCGCGGACGATGTCGTTGATCGTGATGTAACTGGCATGATCGTGTTCCGGCCAGCGGATCTTGTAGGTGCTGCCCTGCAGCGCCTCCGGCCGCTCCAGCGGCTGGGTCATGTAGATCACACCGCCGGCCTCGTAGGGGTCGCGTGGCCGCGCCGGCGGAGGCTCGAGCGGGAGCTCGGCTTGCCGAATGGCCGGCACGGCCGCGGCGGTCGTCGGCGGGGCGGAGCCCCGAGCCGCGGGCGCGGGGCCATTCTCGGCCGCAGCCCCGGTTCCGCCTTCGAGGACCGCGCCGGTCACCGGATTGGGCCGATAGGTGGTGCAACCCTTGCAGCCGAGATCGAAGGCTTGCATGTAGACGTCTTTGAAATCATCGAAGTCCATCGCTTCCGGACAATTGATGGTCTTTGAGATGGAGCTGTCGACGAAGGCCTGGACGCGCGCCTGGACGACGAGATGGTCGACTGGGCGAAGCGACTGGGCATCGACGAAATAATCCGGCAGCGGCGTCGCTTCGCCTTTCAACCGGCAAAACAGGAGATAGGCGTAGTCGTCCACGGCTTCCGCGCGGCGCGTGCCGTCCGGCATCAGGACATTGCGTGTGTAGGAATAGCTGAACACCGGCTCGATACCGGATGACAGGTTCCCCGCCAAAAGCGAGATCGTTCCGGTCGGTGCCACGGAGGTCAGCAACGCATTGCGGATCCCCGACTTGCGGATCGCAGCTTGAACGTCGCCGTCGAGGCGCCGGATCGTTGCGCCGGCCGTGTAGCGCTCGGCGTCGTAAAGCGGGAAGGCGCCCTTTTCCTCGGCAAGCCGGATCGAGGCCAGATAGGCCGCGCGCTGCAAGCCGTGCATCCACTGATCGATCAAGATGTTTGCCGGCTCGCTGCCATAGCGCACGCGACACATGATGAGCGCATCGGCGAGGCCCGTGACGCCGAGTCCAATGCGCCGTTTTGCCGCCGCTTCGGCTCGTTGCGCCTCGATCGGAAAGCGCGAGCAATCGATCGCATTGTCGAGCATCCGTACCGCGGCCGCCGTCAACTCATGAAGCGCCGCCATGTCGAGCGACGCCTCCGGCTCGAACGGGTTGGTGACCAGGCTCGTGAGGTTGATCGAGCCCAAGAGACACGCCCCATAGGGTGGCAGCGGCTGTTCGCCGCAAGGGTTGGTGGCGAAGATCTCTTCGCAATAGGCGAGATTGTTGGTTTGGTTGATCCGGTCGATGAAAATCACGCCCGGCTCGGCAAAAGCGTAGGTCGAGCGGATCATCTCATCCCAGAGCGCCCGCGCCGAGACGGTCTTGTAGACGACGCCCTCGAAGCTCAGCTCCCAGGGTGTGTTGTTCTTGACCGCCTGCATGAACGCATCGGTTACCAGCACCGATAGATTGAACATGCGCAGGCGACCGGGATCGCGTTTCGCCTCGATAAACGCTTCGATGTCGGGATGATCGCAGCGCAGGCATCCCATCATCGCGCCGCGACGGAAGCCGGCGCTCATGATCGTCCGGCACATCGCATCCCAAACGTCCATGAACGGCAGCGGCCCGGAGGCATCGGCGCCGACGCCCTTGACCGGCGCCCCCTTTGGCCGGAGCGTCGAAAAATCATAGCCGATGCCGCCGCCCTGCTGCATGGTCAGCGCGGCTTCTTTCAGATGCTCGAAGATCGCGGCCATGTCGTCCGCGATCCGCCCCATGACGAAGCAGTTGAAGAGCGTGATCCGCCGATCCGCACCGGCCCCCGCGAGGATGCGGCCGGCCGGTAGAAACTTGAACCCGTCGAGCGCTCGGTAGAACAGTTCTTCCCAGTGCTCCGGCTCGGCCTCGACGGATGCGAGCGCGCGTGCCACCCGCCGCCAGCTATCCTTGATCGTGCGGTCGACGGGCGTGCCGTCCGCCTCTTTCAAGCGGTATTTCATGTCCCAGATTCGGGACGAGATCGGCAACATCTCGGTCACAATACCGTTGTCGTGGCCGACGCGCTAAAATGTTCCATATTTGTTCCTATACGTCAAGGATTGGTGAGCCATGATCGGCGAGCGGTCGGCCCGAAGCGGACTATTCGGCTGCTCGCTCTCCCGCTTGCGTTCCGGAGGCTTCGTAAAAGAGCCTTTGCGACGCCTCCTCCATGGTTGATTCGAGGCGTTCCATGAAGACCTGTCGCGGCAGACCCGCCGGGATCGGCGCCAGATACTCCATGACGATGGTTCCCGGATATCGTCTGAACGAACCTTTGGGCCAATGCATCCCGGAATTGTGCACGACGGGTATCACCGGCAAATCGAGCGCGCCGTAGAGCGCGGCGATACCGGGACGATAGGGCAGCTTGTCTCCGGGGTGGACCCGCGTGCCCTCGGGAAAAATGACGATCGGGCGGCCTTTCTTGACCGCCTTGTGCGCACCCTTGATGAGCGCACGCAGGGATTTCGCGCGTCCGTCGCGATCGACGAAGATCATGTTCACCTTGCGGCAAAACCATCCATAGCCGGGTACGTAGGAAAGCTCCTTCTTGATGACGTAGGCAGGATCGTCGAGCTCGTGCAGAAAGACATGAGCCTCCCACTCGGACTGGTGTTTGGAAGCGATGATCGCGGTGCCGTCGGGCCTGTGCTGGCGGTTTCGGATCTCGACCTTGACGCCCGCAATGAGGCGGAGCAGCAGGCCATTGCCTGCCGACCACGTCACAACGAAACGGCGAAACAGGCTGCGCGGCATCAGCAGCATCGGGACCATGACCGTGCCGATCATGACTCCCCATGTGTAGAACGCGACCGTGCAGAGCGCCGAGCGTAAGCTGTTCTCCAGCGTGTGTTCGGGCGGATGCCAGGTCCGAACACACGGCGCACCAGCGCCCACAGATACTTCGTGTACTCGCTCGCGACCAGGCCCGCGGTCCCGCGATAGCGCCACCAATGTTCGACCTTGACGTGTTCCGGAAACACAGGGTGTGACACGAGAGTAGCATTTGGCATGGCGTTGCGGAACTCCATGATCGCCCGCGGCATGTGATAGGCGCTGGTGACCAAGCGCAGGCTTGCAAAGGATCGGCCCGCCATCCACGCTGCGGTCTCGCGCGCGTTCGCCTCGGTGTCATCGGCCTCGTATCCGAGTTCCACGCAGCAGCCCCAGAGAGTGGGGTCGTGGCGGTCGCCGAGCTGCGCGGGCTCGACGCCCTCCGCCACCCCGGTCACGAAAAGCTTTTGCGCGAGCCCGATCTTGAGCAGGCGCAGCCCTTCGGTCAGCCTGCCGGAGCCGCCGGTCGGGACGACGATCGCATCGGTGACGAAGGTCGGCCGCTCTGGCCCTTCCGGCGCCACGCTTGCGAACCACAAGAGCCCCCCCGACCAAAGCAGCGCGAGAATCATGCCGATCGAGAGGACGGCCCTTGCCACGCGGACCGCGTGCAGGCCGACGGCTGCCTGTGGCCTACGAGCCACGTCGGATCGGCCGGGCAAGAGCCCGGCCCGCGTCGGATCGCCGATCCGGCCATCGGCTTCCCCTCGCTCCGCTTACGGCTCTAGGAGGGTTGACATAACGGATCATGAGGTTACTTGGTCCCGGTTCCTCTCAACGCGACGCGGTACGGTCGCTCCACCCCCATGATCATAAACTGCCCGTCCTGCAAGACGCGCTATCTGGTTGATCCAGCCTCGCTCGGCGAAGCCGGTCGTCAGGTGCGCTGCGTGCGCTGCAGCCATGTCTGGCACGAGGATCCGCCCGCCGACATGCCCAAACGGATCGACACGATAACGCCGCCGGAGGCGAGCCGGACGCAGGCGTATTCCGGGTCGAATCTGCCGGCGCTGGTGACTCGTCGCCGTCGGACCAATCGGATCGGTTGGGTGGTGGTCGGACTCATCCCCGTGATTGTCGCCGCCGGTCTGGCGCTCGCGCGCAATGATATCGTGGGCGCGTGGCCGTCGGCGGCGCGGCTCTACGATACGGTCGGTCTCCCGATCGAGGCGCGGGATATCCACGGTCTTCGGATCAGCGGCGTTGTTTCCGAGCGTTTGATGGAGGGGGGAGTCCCGATTCTACTCGTGCGCGGTGCTATCGAGAACACCACCGAGCAGAGCCAAGCGATCCCGGGGATTCGCGCGGCGCTCAAGGACGAGACGGGCAAGGAATTGCATCACTGGACGTTCAAGGCGTCGTCGGGTGCTCTGGATGCCGGGCAATCGATGACCTTCGAGGACCGCCTCGCGAGCCCGCCGGACGGGGCGGCCAAGCTGTCGATCAGATTCGTCGTCGGCGGGCGAGGCTGAAGCTCCTTCAACCCAGCCAGGACGGAACCAGATCGCGGGCCAGCAGCGTCTCGTGATCCTGGCGCGGCCGGATCAGCGCGAGAGCATCGCCGCGTATCATGACCTCGGCGGGCAGCGGGCGGCAGTTGTAGTTCGACGCCATGACGGAGCCATAGGCGCCGACGTCGCGGAGCGCCAGCAGGTCCCCGGCGGCGAGGCGCGGCAATGGGCGCTCTCGGGCCAGCACGTCGCCGCTCTCGCAGACCGGCCCGGCGACGTCGGTCTCGATCAGCGCGTCCTCCGGCGCCGGCTCGGCCACCGGATCGATCGCATGCCAGGCGTCGTAAAGCGCCGGGCGCATCAGATCGTTCATGGCGGCATCGACGATCGCGCAGGCGCGTCCGCCCACCTGTTTCATGGCGATCACGCGGGTCAGGAGAACGCCTGCCGGAGCGACCAGCCAGCGCCCGGGCTCGACCATCACCGTCACGCCCAGGCGCTTGCGGATACGCTCGACCAGGGCGCCATAGGCTCCGGTGGAGGGCGGAGTCTCATCCTTGTAGCGTACGCCGAGCCCGCCGCCGAGATCGACCCGGTCGACCGGGTGGCCGGCCGCGCGCAGGCGTTCGACGAACGCCGCGAGCCGGTCCCAGGCCGCCTCGAACGGCGCCAGACGCGCGAGCTGGGAGCCGATATGCACGGCGACGCCGATCGGCTCGATCCCGTCCAACGCGACCGCCCTGGCGTAAAGCACCGAGGCGTCCTCGTCGCCGATTCCGAACTTGTCGCCGCGTCGGCCGGTCGAGATCTTGTCGTGGCTTTCGGCATCGACGTTCGGGTTCAAGCGCAGAGCGACGCGCGCGCGGGTTCGCCGCTCGCGGGCGACCTCGTCCAGGGCGTCGAGCTCCGCAGGTGATTCGACGTTGAATTGTCCGATGCCACTCGCGAGCGCTTGGTCCATCTCGTCTCGGGTCTTGCCGACGCCGGAGAAGACCAGCCTGTCCGGCGCAATGCCGGCCCGCAATGCGCGGCGCAGCTCGCCGCCGGAGACGATATCGGCTCCAGAACCGAGGCGGGCGAAGGTGCGAATCACCGCCAGATTGTCGTTTGCCTTGATCGAATAGCAGATCCGGGCGTGCGGCAAGGCCTCGGCAAGCGCCTGGTAGCGGGCGACCAGGACCGCGTTCGAATAGCAATAGGTGGGCGTGCCGAACCGCGCCGCGACCGAATGCAGCGACACTCCCTCGGCGTACAGAACGCGGCGGTCATCGTTCCCTTCCCGGTAGGTGAACGCGTCCACGGCGTGGTCCCGTCAGGCCAATGGCACCGCGGCCTCGGCGGGCGGCGGTTCGAGCGGGCCCTTCTTGCCGCAGCTCGACATGGCCACGATGAGGCCGAGCGCTGCCGCGATTGTCAGCAGAAGGCTGAGTTTACGCACCATGATCCGGTTCTCCGATCGATCCCGGCGCCCTGTGAGGGATACGCCGCTAAAGGAACCGCTCTCGGGCGCGAGCGATCTGTTTGGCGACCTCGCTCGGCGCCGTGCCGCCGTCGCTGGTTCGGCACGCCATCGCCGCGGCGGGATCGAGCAGTGCCAGCGCGTCGACGGTGATGCGCGGCTCGATCGCTTGAAGATCGGCGAGGGACAGGCTCCTGAGGTCGCAGCCCTTCTCTTCGGCGCGCCTCACGACTCGCCCGGTGATCGCATGGGCATCGCGGAAGGCCAGGCCCGCGGCCCGCACCAGCCAGTCCGCAAGATCGGTCGCCGTCGAATGGCCCGCGCCGGCCGCGCGTGCCATTGCGCCGGTATGCACGGTCATGTCACGGATCATGCCGGTGGTCGCGGCCAAACATAGATCGAGCGAATCGAAAGCGTCGAACAGAGGCTCCTTGTCCTCCTGCATGTCCTTCGCATAGGTGAGAGCGAGGCCTTTCATCGTGGTCAGAAGCGCGATCAGCGCGCCGGCGATGCGTCCCACCTTGCCGCGCACCAGCTCGGCGGCGTCGGGGTTGCGTTTCTGCGGCATGATCGAGCTTCCGGTCGAGAAGCGATCGGAGAGCGTGACGAAGCCGAATTGCGCGCTTGACCAGAGGATCAGCTCCTCGGCGAGGCGCGACAGGTGCACGGCGGTCAGCGCCGCGGCGGACAGCGCCTCGACGACGAAGTCGCGGTCGGAGACCGCGTCGATCGAATTGGCCGTCGGCCGGTCGAAGCCGAGGGCCTCGGCGGTCATGGCGCGATCGATCGGGAACGAGGTTCCGGCGAGCGCGGCGGCGCCGAGCGGCGATTCGTTGAGCCGGCGCCGGCAATCGGCGAGGCGGCCGCGGTCGCGCCCGATCATCTCGACATAGGCGAGGAGGTGATGGCCGAAGGCGACCGGTTGCGCCACTTGAAGATGGGTGAAGCCCGGCATGACGGTTGCGACATGCTCCTCGGCGCGCTCGATCAGCGCCGCCTGTAGGTCGCGGCACGCCCCGTCGGCGCGATCAAGGGTTGCACGCAGCCAAAGCCGAAGGTCGGTCGCGACCTGGTCGTTGCGCGAGCGGGCGGTGTGAAGGCGGCCGGCGGCCGGGCCGATCAAATCGCCGAGCCGCGCTTCGATGTTCATGTGGATGTCTTCGAGGGCGCGATCGAAGGGAAAGGTGCCGGCCTCGATTTCCGCCTGCACCCGCCGCAGACCGTCCGTGATCGCATCGCCATCGGCCCGCGTAATGATGCCCCGCGCCGCGAGCATGTCGGCATGGGCGATCGAGCCCTCGATGTCCTGGGCATAGAGCCGCCGATCGAAATCGATCGAGGCGTTGATCGCCGTCATCCTCTCGTCGGGCGACGCCTCGAAGCGGCCGCCCCACATGCGGTTCGGCGCATCCCCGGCGGCCGTCTCCTGCACCGGCGGCGTGGTTGAGGGTGTCTTGCGTGTCATGATCCGGTAGCTCCGCCGGCGCTCTCGATCGCGCTGCGCCGCGGCGGCGCACATAATGGCCTGATTGAATGGGGGATCAAGCGATTTGGTCGCTTTACGCGAGAACGGAGACGCTAATTTGCTCGCCGTTTGCACGCCGTGCGTGGAGCTCGCGCCTGGATGTAAAGCGGTAAGCGGGCGGACGGATGACATGCGATTGACCCGTTCGAGGTCGGTTCCTATGCTGCCGGCGACGGGGCGGGTGCCGACCCGTGCGAACCCAAGGGAGGGGATGGGATGAAGAAGCTGTTGTCCACGGGCCTCGGCGCGCTGGTCGCGCTCGCAATGACGGGGCCGGGCGCGTTCGCGCTGGACGACCTCTCGCACTATGTGTTCGTGCCGAACAGGGCCTCGGCCGACGTGGCGGTCATCGACACCCGCATCGACGAGGTGGTTGCGCGCATCGAGGTCGGCAAGGTGCCGCACCAAGTGGCGGTCTCCGAGACCCATATGAAGATGATCGCGAGCAACACCGCCGACGACACCATCTCGGTGATCGACCTCGAATCGCTGACCACCGCCGCCACGATCACGCTTGGGCATGAGCCCGAGCATATGGAGATCGACCCCTCGGGCGAGGTCCTCGCGATCGGCAATATCGGTGAAGGCACGGTCTCGCTGGTTTCGCTCGGGGAGGACCGCGAAGTCGCGCGGATCGACGGGCTTCATGAGCCGCACAACATGACCTTCGACCCCTCCGGCAGACGCCTCTATGTCGGCAATCTCGGTGCGAGCTTCGCCAGCGTGATCGACGTGGCCGAGGCCGAGGTGGTCGGCGAGATCAGCGTCGGCCCGGACCGCGCGCTCGCCGCCTATGGCGAGACGGCCGATGCCTATCAGGGGATCATCAACGTTACCGGCACGCCGGATGGCAGGCTCGGCTTCGCGGCCTATGGCGAAGGCGATGGGATGGCCGTGATCGACCTCGCGTCGGGCCGCACGATCAAGACCCTGGCGCTGGGCGACACGCCCTGGCGCGCCTTTACCACCGTCGACGGCCGTCACATGATCGTCCCGAATAACGGGGACGAGACGATCTCGGTGATCTCGACCGAGACCCTCAGCGAGGTCGCCCGCCTTCCCGGCGCCGCCGATATGACCGGGGTGAATACCGGCTGGTTCGACTCGCTCGCCTATGTGATCAGCCGGGGCGACGACAAGGCGGTGATCATCGACCTCACGACCATGACCCGCGCCGGCGAGATCGCCTTGCCGGGCACGCCTGAGACCGGGGTCACCACGCCGGACGGCACCAAGCTCTATATCGCGCTCAGCGACGCGGATAGGGTTGCCGTGATCGACGTGCGGGAGCAGGCGATCGTCGCGATGATCGACGGCGTCGGCGATGAGCCCTGGGGCGCGCATATGGTGGGGGCGGTTAACTACTGCCACTGACGGCAACGCTTTCTCGCGTCATTGCTGGCGGCCCGGCGGTCGCCCGGCTCGGCCTTGTCCTGATCGCGGGTGCATGCGCGCCGGCGAGTGCCGAGGCACCGCTCGATCGCCTGCTCGGCGCCGTCGAGCGCCATGCCGCTCTCCCCGCGGATCTCGGGTCGGACATCGACGGGCGTTGTTCGACGACCGACATGCGCTGCGCCGGTGAGATGATCGCGGCACATGTTCCGGCCGCGCGCCTGGTGCGGGTGCGCCATCCCGATACCGATTCGATCCGGCGCGCGCAGACGACTCCCTCCGTCACCGCGGTCGAACGACGTGCCGACGGATCGCTCGTGCTGGTGCTCGCCCGGTTCGGCCGCAAGGCCGATCGGGAGGTGGTCGATGCCCTGTCCGCCGCGGGGCATGCCGAGCCCCCCCGATTGGTGCTCGATCTCCGCGCCAATGCCGGCGGCGATTTCGATCGCATGAGACGGGTCGCGAGTCTCTTCACCGGACCCAGAGCCGCCGCGCTTCGATTGGTCGGCCGCGACGGCATGACCACGATGGCGCTTCCGGAGCCGCTTCGCGCCGTCGAGACCGCCGCGCTGGATGTGCTGGTCGGACCCGGCACGGCAAGCAGCGCGGAAGCACTGGCGGCGTTGTTGCGCCGCTATGCCGGTGCCCGGCTCATCGGCGCGCGCACCCGAGGCAAAGACCGCCTCACCCGCCTGATCCCGGTCGATCACGATTGGCGCTTGGCGATCCCGGCCGAGCGTATCGAGGTGCCCGGCGAAGTGCTAACCTCGGGCCTCGTGCCGGATATCGAAGAACCTGACGGGCCGTGACCGGCGGCGGTCTCCGCGGCTTGGGCGTTTCACAACCTCAAGGAGAGCCCGAATGGTCCGGTTGCGATGCTTTTTTCCCGTTCTGCTCCTGGTGCTCGGCATGGCGGCCCCGGCGGCGGCCCACGAGGAGAAAACCGGCGATATCACGCTCGTTCACCCCTGGGCGCGTCCGGCGCCCAAAGGGCATAACGGTGTCATCTACATTCGTATCGTCAACCAGGGCGCGACCGACGATCGTCTGATCTCCGCCCGCACCCCGGTCGCCGAGCGGGTCGAGCTTCATCGGAGCACGATGAAGGACGGCATCCACCGCATGGAAAAGGTCGATGGCGTCGTGGTGCCGGCGGGCGGCGAGGCGGTGCTCGAGCCCGGTGGCCTTCACTTCATGCTGATCGGCCTCGGGACGATGCTGATGGCCGAGGAGGCCCTGCCCGTCACCTTCACCTTCGAGAGTGCCGGCGAGATCGCGACCACATTCGCGGTCGAGGCCCGGGCCGGTGGCGGTGCCGGCGACGCCCATGCTGGCTACGGCGGAGACTAAAGCCGCTCGCCGGTCTCGCGATCGAACAGATGGACGCTCTCAAGGCGCGGCATCAAGCGAATCGTCTCGCCGGGACTAAAATCGTGCCGCTCCTTGAACTCGGCGCAGATCTCGTGGCCCGCCATGCGGCAGAACACCAGCGTGGTCGAGCCGGTCGGCTCGACCACCGAGACCGTGGCCTCGATGCCCGCGCCGTTGGGCGAGCGCCCCAGGTCTTCGGGGCGCACGCCGTAGACGAGCCCCTGTCCCTCGGGCACGCGGGCGCCCGGCGGCAGGGGGAGCGCGGTGTCGTCCGTCGCGGCCGCGCCCCCTGAGCCGCCTGCGGCCTCGATGAGGTTCATCGCCGGCGAGCCGATGAAGCCGGCGACGAAGAGGTTGGCGGGCCGGTCGTAGAGGTCGAGCGGCCGGCCGACCTGCTCGACCCGGCCCAGGTTCATCACCACGATGCGCTCGGCCATCGTCATCGCCTCGACCTGGTCGTGGGTGACGTAGACCGAGGTGGTGCGCAAGCGCTGGTGCAGCGCCTTGATCTCCGTGCGCATCTGTACCCGGAGCTTGGCATCGAGGTTGGAGAGCGGCTCGTCGAACAGGAACACCTGCGGGTCGCGGACGATGGCGCGACCCATGGCGACGCGCTGGCGCTCGCCGCCCGAGAGCTGGCGCGGCAGGCGGTCGAGGAGCTGCGTCAGCCCGAGGATCGCGGCGGCGCCGTCCACGCGCTCGCGGATGAGGCTCTTGTCGGCCCGGCGCAAGCGCAGGCTGAAGCCCATGTTCTGGCGTACCGTCATGTGCGGATAGAGGGCGTAGTTCTGGAACACCATGGCGACATCGCGGGCCTTCGGCGCCATGTCGTTCACCACCGTATCGCCGATCGCGATCTCGCCGTCGGTGATCTCCTCCAGGCCGGCGATCATCCTGAGCAGCGTCGACTTGCCGCAGCCGGAGGGGCCGACCAGAACCAGGAATTCGCCGTCTTCGATGTCGATCGAGACGCCGTGGATGACGGCGAGGTCGTCGAAGGACTTGTGGACGTTGTGAACCGACACGGAGGCCATGGCTATCCTCTTTTCGCCTCGCCTAACCCTTGACCGCGCCGAGGGTCAGGCCGCGGACGATGTAGCGCTGCGCGAAGAGCGCGATCAAGACCGGCGGGATCATCGCGATGAGCGAGCGCACGGCGACGAACCAGAACTGAACGCCGCGCGTGTCGACGCCGCCTGCGATATGAACCGGTATCGTCGCGGCCTGCTTGATCGTCAGAATCACCGCGAAAAGATACTCGTTCCAGGCGAACGCGAACATGATCAGCGCGGACGCGGCGATCGCGGGGAGGGCGAGCGGGATCGCGATCCGAAAGAACGCCACGAAATGCGAGCCGCCGTCCACCAGCGCCGCCTCTTCGAGCTCGATGGGCAGATCCTGGAATGTCTGACGCACGATCACGACCACGAAGGGCAGGATGAAGGTGGCGTTGACCAGAATCAGCGCGGCCCGCGTGTCCAGCATGTCGAGGGAGGAAAAGACGATGAAGAAGGGGACCGCGGTCGCGACCGGCCATGGCAACCTTAACTGAAGCGGTCAATTCATATGGTACATAAACCGGTCAGTTCAGAATATTCTGGACATTGCGTTCTGATCGCTTACGCGTCGACGGCGGGCATCGGGCGGTCACTGCACCGAGCCATAGGTAAGCGGCGAGACAGCGGCGATGACCTCCCGCGTCTTGTAGCGCTCGATGAGGTTGGACACTTCCACCAAAGACAAGGTCATGAAGAACAAGCGCTGCTCCGGCTCGGGCATGGCGTCGTAGGGAAATTGGTCGAGGTGGGCGACGATGCTCTCGAGACGCGGAAACATTGCGTCGTAGAACGCGCGGACCTCCTCGAGCGAGCTCGCTTCCCGCTTTTCCGTGCGCTCGCGCTCGCGTGCCAGGGACCAATCGGCGTAAGGCTCAAGATCGCGAAATGGCGCCGGCAGTCGTCGGTCGGTCACGGGTGCGCCTCCCCTTCGCCTGAACTCCCGTTGCCGGCGTTGCCGTAGAAGCCGATATGGTCCTCCAAGACTTTGTGGAAGTAACGGATCGTGATCTCCTCGTCCTGAAGGTTCAGGCGGGTCTTCGCCCGTGAGGCGAGGCCGGCATAGATGGCTTCATGGGCCACCGAATCCTCCTGCTGCACATCACGGATCAGGCATTTGTAGAATTCCTGCCCCAGGCGCCGGGCGACGCTGGTCGCGGGCGGGAAATAGTAGCGGATTTCCCAGATCGTTCGATTCAGGGCGAGGGGCCAGAAATTGTAGGTGATGCAGCCGTCTTCGGCGGGCCCGCGGGACAGAATGATGACCGTGTTGGGAAACAGGACATAGAAGTCAAACGTACCGATCATCTGCGGGATGCGCAGGCCCGAGGCGCCGCTGTCGATCTTGCCCAACAATACTTCGAGCGGCGACGTCTTGGCATCGGGCTCGAATTCGCACGACCACACGGTATGGCGGTCGTAGAGCTTCACCTCCAGGATGCGGGTGTGCTTCTTCTCGTTGCGCAGGAAGGTATCACCGACCAGGCGCGAGTGCTGAAACGGCAGATGATAGACCTCGTTCTGGGCATCGAGAGCGACCTTCCAGTTGGTGCGTTCCTCGATCGTGTAGGTCTGTAGCAAGGCCGTCTCATGGAACGGGCAGCCGTCGAGCTCCTCGGCGACGCCACCGAGATAGTCCCGCAGGCTTTCCGCCGGATCGGGATCGAGATGAACGAAGACGAACCCCGCCCAGATATCGGTGAGAAGCGGCGTCAGGTCGTTCTTGTCCTTGTCCAGATCGAAGAAATTCTCTTCGTCGGGCACGCCGACGAGCGCGCCCTTGTCGTCGTAGCGCCAGTTGTGGAAGGGGCAGAACAAGCCGACGTCGCAGATCCCCCGCTGCTTGCGCGTGACCATGTTGCCGCGATGGGAGCAGACATTGTGGAAGCCGCGAATCACGCCGTCCTTGCCGCGCATGATCAGGAGCGAAGCGCGGCACACGGCGAGATCGCGAACGAAGAAATCGCCCGGCTCGGGGATGTCGTCGACCCGGCACACATTGATCCAGGTCCGGCGGAAGATCCGCTCGCGCTCGAGCTCGAAATAGGCGGGTGAGATGCAGGGCTCGGCCGGCACCGGAGCGGTGCCGAGCGCAGGATATTTCTCCGCCCATTGCTTATTGCGCATGACCGTCTTCATCGCCTGCTCTCCCCACGACGTCTCAGATGGTCGGCGGCTATGGCCGGTCAGCGTGTCGGAACCGGCGCGCCTCCCGAGTAGTCGTAAAACCCCTTCCCGGTCTTGCGGCCGAGCCAGCCCGCCTCGACATATTTGGCCAGCAGCGGGCACGGGCGGTATTTGCTGTCGGCAAGGCCCTCGTAGAGCACCTGCATGATGGCATGGCAGGTATCGAGGCCGATGAAATCGGCAAGCTCGAGCGGTCCCATGCGGTGGTGGGCGCCGAGCTTCATCGCCGTATCGATCGCCTGCACATTGCCGACGCCTTCGTAAAGCGCGTAGATCGCCTCGTTGACCATCGGCATGAGGATGCGGTTCACGATGAAGGCCGGGAAATCCTCGGCCATGGCCGGGGTCTTGCCCATGCGCTCGGTGACCGCGTGCACGGCTTCATAAGTCGCTTCCTCGGTCGCGATGCCGCGCACCAATTCGACCAATTCCATCATCGGCACCGGGTTCATGAAATGCATACCCATGAACTTGCCGGGCCGATCGGTGTTCGCCGCAAGCCGCGTGACGGGGATCGACGAGGTGTTGGTGCAGATGATGGTATGCGCCGGCAGCGCGGCGCTTAGCTCGGCAAAGATCGATTTCTTGACCGCTTCGTCCTCGATGACGGCCTCGATCACCAGATCGACGGCTTTGATGGCGTCCAGGCCGACCGCGGACGCAACCCGCCCGAGCGCCGCGGCCCGTTGTTCTTCGGTGATTGCGCCCTTGCGGGCTTGACGGCCGAGATTGGTGCGGATCGTGTCGAGCGCCGCGTCGAGCTCGGCCTGCCCGACATCGGTCAGCGTGACGTCGAACCCGGCCAGGGCGGCGACATGGGCGATCCCGCTGCCCATCTGGCCCGCACCGACGATCCCGATCGATTGCACCATGGCGGCAATTCAAGTCTTTGAGATGCCCTGCCGGTCGAGTTCTTCGGCGAGCGCGGGCAGGGCTTTGAAAAGGTCGGCCACCAAGCCGAAATCGGCGACCTGGAAGATCGGCGCTTCTTCGTCCTTGTTGATGGCGCAAATGACCTTGCTGTCCTTCATGCCGGCGAGGTGCTGGATCGCTCCCGAAATGCCGACGGCGACATAGAGATCCGGCGCAACCACCTTGCCGGTCTGGCCGACCTGGAAATCGTTGGGCACGTAGCCGGCGTCGACCGCGGCGCGCGAGGCGCCGACCGCGGCCCCGAGCCGGTCCGCCACCGCCTCGATCAGCGGGAAATTCTCGCCGCTCTGCATGCCCCGCCCGCCCGAGATCACGATGCCGGCGCTGATCAGCTCCGGGCGGTCGGACTTGCTCAGCTCGTGCCTGACGAAGCGGGCCAGCCCCTGATCGCCGGCGCCGGCGATCGCCTCGACGGTCGCGCCGCCGCCGTCAGCCGGCGCAGCGTCGAATGCCGTGGTGCGCACGGTAATGACCTTCTTGGCGTCGCCGCTTTCAACGGTGGTCATCGCGTTGCCCGCATAGGTCGGGCGAACGAAGGTGCTTTCGGAGACGATCTCGATGACGTCGGAGACCTGGGCGACGCCGAGCAGGGCCGCGATGCGCGGCATGACATTCTTGCCAAAGGTGGTCGCGGCCGCGATCAGATGGCTGTAGCCATCGGCAAGCCCGACGACCAGCGGAGCCAGGTTCTCGGCGAGAGGATGCTCGTAGGCCGCATCGTCTGCGTGCAGGATCTTGGCGACGCCGGCGACCCTCGCCGCTTCCTCCGCGACCGATTGCGCGCCTGCGCCCGCGATCAGCACGTGGATCTCGCCGCCGAGCGATCGCGCGGCGGTGACCGCGTGAAGGCTCGCCCGCTTCAGCTCGGCATTGTCGTGCTCGGCGAGGATCAGGACGCTCATCCGATCACTTTCGCCTCGTCGCGCAGCTTGGCGACGAGCTCGGCGACGTTTTCCACCTTCACGCCCGCCTGGCGCTTCGGCGGATCTTCCACCTTGTGGATCGTGAGCCGCGGGCTGATATCCACCCCGAGCTCCTCCGGACTCTTTCGATCGATCGGCTTTTTCTTGGCTTTCATGATGTTGGGAAGCGAGGCATAGCGCGGTTCGTTAAGCCTGAGATCGGTCGTGATCACCGCCGGTAGATTGATGTTGAGGGTCTCGAGCCCGCCGTCGATCTCGCGCGTCACGTCGGCGGTGCCGTCCTTGAACACGATCTCCGAGGCGAAGGTCGCCTGCGGCCAACCCAGAAGCGCCGCCAGCATCTGGCCGGTCTGATTGCTGTCGTCGTCGATGGCTTGCTTGCCCATGATCACCAGGCCGGGCTCCTCGGCGTCGACGATGACCTTCAGGAGCCTCGCGACCGCGAGTGGCTGCAGTTCGATCTCGGTCGTGATATGGACCGCGCGATCGGCGCCCATGGCCAGTGCCGTCCGCAGGGTCTCCTGAACCTTCTCCGCACCGGCGGAGACCGCGACGATCTCGTCCGCGTGGCCGGCCTCCTTCATGCGCACCGCTTCCTCGACCGCGATCTCGCAGAACGGGTTCATCGCCATCTTCACATTGGTCGTCTCGACGCCGGTCTGGTCGGATTTGACCCGGACCTTCACGTTGGGGTCGATCGTGCGCTTGACCGCGACGAGAACCTTCATCCGACTCCTCGCTCGATGGCGCACCGCGGCCGGCGCGGCGCGGCGCGGCCGATCGCCCAACACGCGGAAACCCCGCCGTCTTTCCGCGGCCGAACACTAGGACCGCCCCGAAAGGGAGTCAACGCCAGCCCCGGCGGCGCCTCCGGCGCCTTATCGGTGCGCGCCCGGCACCCAAAGCACGTCGGTCGCGCCGTCCTCGTTGAGATGGCGGGCCAGAACGAAGAGGTGATCGGAGAGGCGGTTGGCATAGATCAGCGCCAGCGGATTGACCGGCTCGGTCTCCGCGAGCGCGGTGATAAGCCGCTCGGCGCGCCGCACCACCGTTCGGGCGAGATGAAGCGCGGCGGCGGCGCGCGAGCCGCCCGGCAGGACGAAGGAATCGAGCGGCTTCATGCGCTTGTTCATGGTATCGATTTCCGCTTCAAGCCGGTCGATCTGGGATTGCGCGATGCGCAGCCCTTCGTCAAGCGGACCCGGCCTGCACAGATCGGCGCCAAGATCGAACAGGTCGTTCTGAATGCGGGCGAGCATCGCATCCGCCGGGCCGTCGGTTTCGATCCGCGCCAGGCCGATCGTGGCATTCGCCTCGTCGACCGTGCCATAGGCCGCGACCCGCCCGTTATGCTTCTTGGTCCTGGCGCCGCCGCCGAGGGAGGTCTCGCCGGCATCGCCACCGCGCGTATAGATCTTGGTGAGCTTGACCACGGTCGTCTATTTCTGGACGACGAACACCAGGAGCGCGAGCAGCGCGATCGCCGCGAACTGAAGGCCGACCCGCCAGCGCATGAAAAGATTGCTCTTGCTCTTTTTTCCGCCGCCATACATCGCGCCGAGCCCGAGCACGAGGACGACCACGACGCCGCCCATGAGGACATAGACCGCGATCTCGAGAATCTCGGCGAAGGTGTCGGACATCGTCGCCCTCAAGGCTTTCGCCGGGGGCCGGCTCGGAGCGCGGCCGTTTGGCAGGATATGCCGTCAGCCGGAATATATAGCGCGCCGCACCCTTATTGCCCACAGCCGTCCTCGGTCGGGGCTGCGCCCACCATGTCCGTGTCCTGACGGGCTGCCCGTCATGCAAGCCCGAGCCGCGCCAGGGGCGCCGGTGATTCGAGCGCGTCGATGATCTCAGGCGCATCGCGCCCGCTCTCCCGCAGCGCCTGCAGCGTGACGGCGCGGTCCCGCTTGGCGAAGCGCCGTCCTGCGCTATCGGTGAGCAGTCGATGGTGGGCATAGTCGGGCACGTCCAGGCCCAACAGGGCTTGCAGCAGGCGATGAACATCCGTCGCGCCGACCAGGTCGACGCCGCGGGTCACGAGCGTCACCCCTTGCCGGTCGTCATCGAGAGTCACCGCCAGGTGGTAGCTGGCCGGGATGTCCTTTCGAGCGAGTACGACGTCGCCGAACCTTTCAGGCCGCGCCGCGACGACACCGCGGGTCTGGTCGCGCCACTCAAGCGCACCGCAGGCGGCGCGGGCGCGCGCCATGTCGAGCCGGAGCGCATAGGCCGCACCGCTCGCCAATCGCTCCGCGCGCTCCGTTTGATCGAGGCGCCGGCAGGTGCCGGGATAGCACGGCCCCTCGGGCCCATGCGGCGCCGCGCCGGACCGCGCGATCTCGGCGCGGATCTCGACGCGCGTGCAGAAACAGGGATAAAGCAGCCCGGCCTCGCGGAGCTTGTCGAGAGCTGCCTCATAGTCCGCCAGATGTGCGGACTGGCGCCGCACCGGCCGTTCCCAGACGAGCCCGAGCCATGCCAGATCCGCGAGGATCGCGGCCTCGAATTCCGGACGGCAGCGGCCCGGGTCAATATCCTCGATTCTGAGCAGGAAGCGCCCGCCCGCTTTCCGGGCCGCGCGAAACGCGACGAGCGCTGCATAGGCGTGACCGAGGTGCAGATGGCCGGTCGGACTCGGTGCGAAGCGGGTCACCGCCGGGCGGCTCATCGCGCCTTGCCTTGTGTCGGGAAGGTGCCGCGGCCATGATCGCCGCGCCTTCCGCCTCGCGCACCGAAGGAGAACGCGGTGTGAGCGTCCTGAGTGGTCCCGAGCGTCCGCCCGCGAGCGGTGGTGCGCCGCGCAAGCTCGTTCTCCTGCTGCACGGCCTGGGAGCCGACGGAAACGATCTGATCGGACTTGCCGAGGCCTGGGCGCGCCTGTTGCCTGATGCTTGCTTCGCCGCGCCCGATGGGCCCGAGCCCTGCGACATGGCGCCGATGGGCCGGCAGTGGTTCAGTCTTGGCGAACGCGCGCCCGAATCCATGTTCTCCGGAGTCGCGCGCGCGGCCGAGGCACTCAACGCCTATATCGACGCCAAGCTCCGAGCATTCGGGATCAGCGACAACGATTTGGCATTTGTCGGTTTCAGCCAGGGCGCCATGACGTCGCTCCATGTCGCCTACCGCCGTGCCGTGTCATGCGCCGGCGTACTGGGATTTTCGGGCTCGATGATCGGCGGCGAGCGCCTCGAGAGCGAGCTCCGCGCCCGGCCGCCGGCGTTTCTGATCCACGGCGACGCCGACGACCTGGTCCCGGTGCAGGCGGTCTTCGACGCCGCCGCGATCCTCGGGGCCTGCAATGTTCCGGTCCAGTGGCATGTCAGCCGCGGTGCCGGCCACGGCATCGCGCCGGACGGACTCGAGATCGGCGGCCGCTTCCTGCGCGACGTGCTTGGCGGCGCGGGCTGAGCAAGCCGGCCTCGCTTTCGGGGGTCAGCCGAGCCCGTTCTCGCGGAGCGCCGCGATCGCGGCATCGTCGAGATCGAGCCAGTCGCGGAGGACGGCATCACCGTCCTCGTCGAGCAGCGGCGCGGCGCGCGGGTAGTCGACCGGCGTCTCGGAGAATTTGATCGGGTTGGCCGGATAATCCACCTCGATACCGAGGCTGTGCGGGATCGTTACCCGCATATCCCGCGCCTCGATCTGCGGGTGGGCGAAGACCCGGTCGATCGTGTTGATCGGCCCGCAAGGCACGCCCTCGGGCTCAAGGGCAGCGATCCACTCGTCCATCGTCCTCCGGCACGTGATGTCGTTCAGCATCGAAATCAGCGGCTCGCGGTTTTGGACCCGGTCGGTGTTGGTCGCGAAGCGAGGGTCGTCCGGGATCTCCGATCGGCCGGCGACCGCGCAGAATTTGCGGAACTGAGTATTGTTGCCGATTCCGAGGACGAAGTGCCCGTCGCGTGCCGGAAACACGCCGTACGGAACGATATTCTGATGCTCGTTGCCGGCACGCGCAGGCGGCGTGCCGCCGATCAGATAGTTCATGGCCTGGTTGGCGAGCCAGGCCACCTGGGTGTCGAGCAGGGCGATATCGATGTGTTGGCCGCGTCCGGTCCGCTCGCGGTTTGCGAGCGCGGCGAGGATTGCCGTTGCCGCATACATGCCGGTCATCAGATCGGCGGCGGCGACGCCCACCTTTTGCGGGCCGCCGCCCGGGCGGTCGTCCCTCTCGCCGGTGATGCTCATGATGCCGCCCGCGCCCTGTGCGATCAAATCGTAGCCGGCGCGGGCAGCATAAGGCCCGGACTGGCCGAAGCCGGTAATTGAGCAGTAGATGAGATGCGGATTGATGTCTCGTATCGTCGGATAGTCGAGGCCATATTTCGCGAGGCCGCCGACCTTGTAGTTCTCGATCAAGATATCGGCCCGTTCGGCGAGCCGCCGGGCGATCTCCTGAGCCTGAGGCGCCGACAGGTCGAGCGCGATCGAGCGCTTCGCCCGGTTGGCCGACATGAAGTAGGCGGCATCGGCGGTCTCCGCGCCCGCGGCATCGCGGAGGAAGGGGGGGCCCCAGCCGCGGGTATCGTCGCCGGTACCGGGCCGCTCGACCTTGACGACATCCGCGCCGAAGTCGCCCAATAACTGAGCGGACCAGGGTCCTGCAAGGACCCGGCTCAAATCGAGCACCTTAAGACCTTCCAAAGGGCCGGTCCTGGGCTGTGGCATGGGGATTTGCTGGGTCATGGTCTCGATCGATACCGGCGATCGCGGCGCCGGTCTACCCGTCTCCTAAGCGGAGGCCCTGACGAAGTGGTCCGCCTCCCGCTCGACCAGGCCCGGCCGTGCCTCTCGGTTCACCGTGAAGGGCGCCGGCCAGGCGGCGGGCTCGGACGCCTTGCCGGCCATCAGCGCCGTCAGGTCGAGCATCGAATCGAGACTCGGCTCGGGTACCGCGGCGACCAGGGCCTTGGTGTAGGGATGGATCGGGTTGCGGAACAGGGTTTCGCGGGGGGCGATTTCGACGATGCGGCCGGCACACATCACGGCGATGCGGTGGGCGATGTAGTCGACCACCGCAAGATTGTGCGAGATGAACAGATAGGTCAGCCCGAGCTTGTCCTGCAGGTCCTTCAGGAGATTCAGGACTTGAGCCTGGATGGAGACATCGAGGGCCGAGACCGGCTCGTCGCAAATCAGGAGTTCGGGTTTCAGCGCGAGGGCGCGGGCGATCCCGATGCGCTGGCGTTGGCCGCCCGAGAAGCTGTGCGGATAACGCCGGAGGAAGCGCGGATCGAGGCCGACCAGCCGTATCAGCTCCTGCACGATCTCGCGTCGCTGCGCAGGCGTGCCGATACGGTGGATCACCAGCGGCTCGGCGATGATGTCGTAGACGGTCATGCGCGGATTGAGCGAGCCGAACGGGTCTTGGAAGATGAACTGGATCCTGCGCCTGAAGGGGACAAGCTGTCGGGTCGAGAGCGCGCGCACGTCGATTTCCCGCGCGCCGTCATGGAAGACGATCTCGCCCTGGTCCGCCTGAATCGCGCGTAAGATGAGCTTGCTCAGCGTCGTCTTGCCGCAGCCGCTTTCGCCCACCAGACCCACGCACTCGCCGCGCCGGACGTCGAAGCTCACATCGTCGACCGCGACGATGCGGGCCGTCGACTTCCCGCCGAACAGACCCTGCCGGCGGATCGTGAAGCTCTTCCGCAGGCCGCGCACGCGCAGCAGGGGAGCGGCGCCGTCCGAGTACGGACGCGGCTCGAGGCCGGAGAGGAAAGACCCCGTCTCGGCCTTGATCTCGCGGATCGGCACCAGGCGCTCGTTCGGCTTCATGTGAAAGCGCGGCACCGCGCGCATCAACGCATCCAGATAGGGGTGCTGCGGATCCCGGTAGATATCTTCGACCGCGCCGCGCTCCATGACCTTGCCGTGATACATGACCACCACCTCATCGGCCATGTTGGCCACCACGCCCAGATCGTGGGTGATCATCAGGATCGCCATGCCGAGCTGGTCCTGGAGGTCCTTCATCAGCTTGAGGATCTGCGCCTGGATGGTGACGTCGAGCGCGGTGGTCGGCTCGTCCGCAATCAGGAGCGCCGGCCGGCAGACCAGCGCCATGGCGATCATCGCGCGCTGCCGGAGGCCGCCGGATAGCTCGAAGGGATAGGTGCGGATCGCCTTCTCGGGATCGGGGAAGCCGACAAGGCCCAGCATCTCCCGGGTGGCGCGGTGCATCTCGTCCCTGCCGCCGCCACGGTGCAGCCTGTACGCCTCGCCGATCTGGTTGCCGATGGTGTGAAGCGGCGAGAGCGAGGTCATCGGCTCCTGGAAGATGATCGAGATGCGCCCGCCGCGGATCATGCGCATGGGCTTGCCGTCCGCCTTCAACGCGGCGAGGTCGACCGGTGGCTCGTCGTTTGCGGGATCGTCGAGCATCACGCTACCGCCGACGATGTGAGCCACCTTGGGCAGGATGCGCATGATGGTCTGGGAGACGACCGACTTGCCGGACCCGGATTCCCCGACCACTGCGACGGTGCGCCCGGCAGGGACCGAGAACGAGACGCCGTCGACGGCGCGGATCGTCCCTTCGGCGACGCGGAAATGGACCTTGAGGTCCTCGATGGTGAGGAGCTGGCTCATGGACTGCGCTTGGCCTCAGGCCGTATCCGTGATGGCGTCGGGAATTCCGAGGGCGCGGAGGTTCTCGACGGTTGTGGGGTCGAAGGCGATACCGCGGCTCAGCGCCGCGTGAGCGGCCCGGTGCACGATGGTCGCGAATCCTTCTATCTGCGAATCGATTCGCAGGCTCCGGCGCTGCGCCTTGAGCTTGAGCTGCATCCACCCGTCCCGGCGGTCCCGCTTGGTAGAATAATAGCCGAGGGCGCAGCGAGTCAGCTGATCCCACCGCAGGTGCCGGCGAACCGGACTATCGACGGTGAGCCCGCTCTCGGAAAGGCGCAGGCAGGTGCAGTGACGCAAGACCGCCCGAGCACCGAACGCCGCGAACAGCGCGCCGAGCGCGCCGAGGATGCCGGTGACCGGAGCGAGCGGCGTCACCACCGTGAACGGACCCAGGGTGAGCAGCAGACCGAGCGCGGCATAGAAATACTCCAGAAAGATTGCGCGACGCGGGTAGCGATGACGGCTTTCGCGTTCCGGCGCTTCGCTTCCCGCGTTGTCGTGAGCCTGCACGCTCACCGCTTTCGTTCCAAGTGCTCGCGTTTGACGCGAATACCGGCAGCCTCCCGATCCCAGCTATCCGGCGTGATGCCCTCGGCGCGCAGCCGGTGTTTCTCGACCTTTTCGGTCGGTGTTTTGGGCAGCGCATCGACGATTCGCACGAAGCGCGGGATCATGAAATGGGCGAGGCGCGGCTCGAGAAACGCCAGCAGCGCCGCGGGCTCGAGATGGCGGCCCGGCCTGAGCGAGACCACGGCCATGACGTCGTCCTCGCCCACCTCGCTGGGCACCGGGACCACGGCGGCCTCGCGCACTGCCGGGTGCGCCGCGACCTCGATCTCGACCTCCAGAGAGGAGATGTTCTCGCCGCGCCGGCGGATGGTGTCTTTCAGGCGGTCGACGAAGTAGAGATTGCCGTCTTCATCCATGCGGCCCGCATCGCCGGTGTGGAACCAGCCGTTGCGCCAGGCCCGCGCGGTTGCTTCCGGTTCCTTGTAGTAGCCGTGGTTCATGGCCCACGGCGTATCCGCGCGGACGACGAACTGGCCGACGGAGCCGACCGGCACCTCGCAATCATTGTCGTCGACCAGCCTGAGGTCGCAGCCTGCCCGAACCCGCCCGCAGCTTCCGGGCACGGTCATCGGGACGGTCGTCATGACCGGACAGCAGAGCTCGGTCATGTTGTAGATCGAATAGACCGACACGCCGAACCGGTCCATGAATGCCTCGACGTCATCCACCAGCGGCACCATGCCGACGGTGCGCAAGGGATGGTCGCGATCGTCCGGCGCGGGCGGCTCGGCTTCAAGGAACGATGCCATGACGCCGAGCAGGAATACCGAGGTGACCCCCGTGTCGCGCACGGTCGTCCAGAACGATTCCGTCCTGAAATATTCGATCAAGGTGATCGAGGCGTGCTGGCAAAGCATGCCGTAAGCGATGGTTGCGCCGCCGAGATGGAAGAGCGGCAGGCTGATCAGATAGCGGTCGTCCGGCGTGATGAATGCCCAGGTGTCGGGTCCGAAGTTCGAGAAAGCGTGAACGTAGGAGCTGAGCACCGCCTTCGAGGGGCCCGTGGTGCCGGAGGTGAAGATGATCGATTGCGTATCCCATGGAGCGATCGGACGCTCCAAGGGGGCGAGGTCTCCGCCCGCGGGATGGAGCGCCGTCTCGGGCGCGGCGTCGAGGCCGTCGATGGCGGGCGCCGCGCCGCCGATCGCGACGATTGTGTCGAGGCCGGCACGGTCGACGGCGGCGAGGCGGGGCGCCAGCTCGGCGTGGGCGACGATGAGGCGCGCGTCGGACGTCGCGACGACATGCTCCAGAAGCCTGCCCTTATAGGCCGTGTTGATCGGCACGTAGACGGCGCCCATATAGTTGGCGCCGAAGAACATGCGCAGCGCGTCGGCCCCGTTCGGCAACCAGGAGAGAAGGTGGTCGCCGTGGCGCAAGCCGAGCGACTGCAGGCCGATCGCGGTCTTGATCACCTCCGCCCGGGAGCGCGCGTAGCTCCATTCCACACCGTCCTCGAAGACGCAGAAGGTCTTGTCGGGCGTTTTCGCCGCCAGCCGATCGAGCAGGTAGCGCAGCACGCAACGGTCTGCCGCCGGGATTCGGGGATCGCTATGGCAAGCTGCCATGAGGTGCTCCGCGATCGCCGCTCATGGGAATTCGATGCCCTCGATCGCGAACAGGTCCGCGATCGGAGGCCAAGCGGCGGCCGAATGCTCTGTTGTAGTCCGGAGGCAGGCCTCGATGAAGCGCCAACCGGCCGCGTCGTGCACCGCATGATGGGTCAGGATACCCGTCGGCTCGGCAGGGTCGACCTCGCCGAGCCGCCGCCGGCGCAGATGTGAGACGAGCAGGTCGAGCGCCGCTTGCTCGCCAATGAAGCCGCGTGTTCCGCGCCAGTCGATGATGTCGACATTGGTGTTGACCTGGACCAGACCCGGCGCGGGCTGCCGCGTGCGCCGCGACCGGTAGGTCGATAGGCCGGTGAAGCCGGCAGACGCGAGACGCGGCACGAGGAGGGCGTCGATGGCGTTCCAAGGCGGCACCAGGATCGGCAGAGCGCCTGCTTTCACGCCGCCGAGCGCCTCACGGCCCGCGCGGAGGTCGGCAAGCGCGTCGGTTTCGTCTCGCGAGGGGCCGAACTCCGCTTTCTTGTGCCCGGCGGGCTCGTGGTTCCGGTGGGCATGGCCATGCTGCAGAATCGCCGCGTTCGGATGGCGATGGATGCAGGCGACCGCCTCTGCGCTCAGCCGGGTCGGCACCGCGGCGAGGGCGATGGGAACGCGGTAGTCTTCGGCCTGCGACAGGAGCCGTTCGAGGGCGCTCGAGGCTGCGCCGGCATCGTCGTCGCGCCACCAGAGGGTCGCGCGCATGCTCGCCGCGCGCCACGCGTCGAGTTCCAGACAGAGCCTCGCCCAACCGGGATCGGTACTCATCCGCCAAGGGCCTCGCGCACGATGCGCGCGGTCGTTTGGGCGCCGTCGAGCCGCACGTCGATATGCGCCGGCGGGCCGGCATGGCACGCCGCGTCGACGGCAGCCGCAAGCACCGCCGGTGCGAGCCGGTGCGGGGCGACGACCTGCGCGATGCCGCGGTCTGCAAGGGCCTGGGCGCGGACCGCCTGCTCCGTCTCGCGGGCTTCCGCGAACGGCACCAGGACGGCGGGCGTGTGAGCGCGGAGCAGGTCGGCGACCGTGTTGTAGCCCGCCTGGGAGATCGACAAGGCGGCGGCGCGGAGCAGCGCCGGGAAGTCGGCTCGGGCGCGCTCGACCACCACACCGGGAGGCGCGTCCGCCTGCAGGTGCTCGAACAAGGCGGGGTCGAGCGCGTCTCCGGCGAGTAGATGCCACGGCTTGTCCGCGAGCGTCGACAGCGCGCGCGCCGCCAAGGCGGTCGCGAGCAGCCGAAAGCCGACGGCGCCGCCGCCAGCGGAGACCACAACGGCGCCATCGCCGCCTATCGTCGTCTGTGTCTGGGGCGAGAGCGCCGCCACATAGCCGGTGTAGCGGATCTGCCCGGCGAGGCGGCCGGCTTCCGGAAAGGTCGCATCGAAGGGAATCAGCGTCGGGTCGCCGTGCACCATGACATGGTCGAACCGGCGGCGCGCCAGCTCGGTCATCTCCCGGTAGCGTTCGGGCTTCGCCTTCGCGGTGAGCACGTCGCGGACCGAGCAGAGGATCACGGGCCGCGGTTGCCGGCGCCACGCCGCGTCGAGCAGGGGCAGCAGCTCGAATTGAAGCTGGCGACGGCCGAAGGGGAACATTTCGACGATCACAGCATCGGGCCGATCGCTGTGAAACAGATCCACCAGGCGTCGTCGGCGGGCGGTGATGAAGGCCTCGTCGAGCGGTCGGCCGGCGCCGTCGACTAGCGCCGAGAATTGCGAGTCGGCGGCCTTCACCGGCGGCAGTTGGGCGAGGCGCGCACCGCCGAGGTCGAGGTCTCGAACCGGCGGGCCGCCGGAGACCAGCAGGACATCGAAGCTTGAGGCCGCCATCGCGGCGGCGAGCAGGGCGGCGCGCCGGAGATGGCCGATGCCGAGCAGATGCTGGACCCAAAAGAGGACCCGCGGTCGTGCGCCGGCCATCAGCTCTCGCCGCGAAGGCTCAGATTGAGCCGATCGACTTCGGCGGTGCCATCCGCCCGGAGCCGAAAGAGATGAGCGCACGCCCAGTCGAGGTCGATCGGCGCCTCGCCGGTCATGTCCCAGTCGAGCGCCTTCGCAAGGATGGCTCGGATCACGCCTTTGTGGGTGACGGCGATGAGGAGGCCGTCGCTCCGGGCCGTTTCGGCGAGCCACGGGGCGATACGGGCGTGCAGCATCCGCGGGCTTTCGCCGCCCGGCGGCTGGAAGTCGAGGCCGCGGGCCTCGATGGTTGCGAGACCGACCGGATCCTCGGCGCGCAATTCGGCGAGGGTCTTGCCCTCCCACGCGCCCCATCGCATTTCCGTGAGGCGCGGTTCGAACGTTACGTCGCTGGCCCCGAGCAAGGCGGCGGTGTGGGCGGCCCGCAACAGCGGGCTCGATACCCAGGCGCCGCCGCGCAGGGCCGCCGGCAAACGCCAGGTTGCGACCGCCGCTCGCCCGTGCTGGCTGAGACCGACATCGGTCCAGCCCTGGATTCGGCCTGCTTCGTTCCACCGGGTAGGCCCGTGGCGGATCAGGGCCAAGCGATGCGCCATCGGCGATCACATGCTCGCCAAGGCGGCATCGAGCGCGCGCTGCAGGGTGGCAGCGGCGGTCTCGAGACCATGCCGCTCGCGCACCCGCGCCGCGGCGGCCTCGCCCATCCCGCGCCTCTTGCCCGCGTTCGCGCAAAGCTCGACCACCGCCTCGGCGAAGGCCACATCGTCGTGCTGCGGGGTGAGCACCCCGGTTGCGCCATCGGCGACGACCTCGGAAACGCCGCGCCAGTTGCCGGCCACCACCGGCAGACCGGCGGCCTGCGCCTCCAGCATCGCCATGCCGAACGCTTCGTTATAAGCGGGCCAGGCGTAGAGGTCGCACGCCGCGTAGATCTCCGGCAGGGCGTGCTCCGCGCGTGCGCCGGCGAAGACGGTCCGGCTCTTGCCGATCGGCGCTAGCGCCTCCTCGACCGGCGATCGTGCGTCGCCGTCGCCCACGACGAGGAGCTGCCACGGCGGCTCGGCGATCAGGCCGAGCGAGCGGCCCAGCAGGCGGTAGGAGGCGAGCTTGTCGCCGGGCCGCATCATCGCCACCGTCAACAACCACAGGCGATCCGGATCGAGCGGCAGGGAGGCTGCGAGGGCGCGGCGGGCGGCGTCGCGGTCGAGCGATCGGTAGGGCGCGAGGTCGAGGAACGGCGCCAGCCGGTGCAGGCAGGCGCGATTGCCGACCAGCGATCTCACGCCCTCTTCGTCCTCGGGCGTGACGGAAAGGATCGTCTGAGCGCGGGCGATGGCCCGGGCGGTATGGGAGAGCCAGTGCGCAAAAGGGCCGCCGGCCTGCTTGCGCGCATAGGACGCCTCGACCAGCAGATAGGGAATGGCGAGCGCTTCGGTGACCGCGGGGCCGAGCCAGTCCGGCGCCTTGTGATAGAGATGGTAGGTCAACCAAGCGCGCGGCCGCTCCGCCTCCGGCGCGGCCTCATAGGCGGCGATGGTACGGGCCGCGTGCGCGGCGCCCTGGCGCTCCAACTCGGCCTGTCGATCGCGGTCTCCCTCGCCCTCGTAGCTCCGAAAATCAGAGGCTAGAAGAGGCCGATGCCCGGCTGCTTCGAGCGCCTGCCAGAGCAGGCGCGCCATGCGTCGATCGCCCGACGGCGCGGGGTGGTCGGGGGGTTTGAGGGGCGCGTAGAACGCGATGCGCATGTCATGCAGCGGCGCGGGCGACGCCGAAACGCTCGGCGAGCGGGCCGATGCAACGGTCGAGGGTGAAGCGCGCGCGGACCCGATCCTGGCCGGCCCGGCCGAGGCGCGCGCGCAAATCCGGCGCCGCGGAGAGCGCCGCGATCGCGGCGGCCATCGCCGCCCTGTCGCCGGGCTCGACCAAGCGGCCGGTCACCGCGTCCTGCACCAGCTCCGGGACCGCCGAAAAGCGGGTGGAGACGACGGCGAGTGCCTGGCTCTGCGCCTCCAGGAGCACGTTCGGCAGGCCGTCGCGATCGCCGTCCACGGCCTCGCGGCAGGCGAGCAGAAACAAGTCGGCGCTGCGATAGGCCTGAAGCACGAATCCCTGGGTCTGGGCGCCGTGCCAGGTGATGCGCTCGGCGAGGCCGAGCGCGGCGGCGGTCGCGCGCAGGCGGTGGAGCTCGCCGCCGCCGCCGATATGCTCGAGACGCCAGGCGAGTGTGTCGGGCAGCATGGCGAGCGCCGCGAGCAGGTCGTCATAGCCCTTCTTCTCGACGGCGCGGCCCACCGAGAGGAAGCGCAGCGGGTCGGCCGGATCGCTCCCGTCGCGCGACGAGCGAAGCCCTTGCGGCGGCGGGAAGCGCCCCAGATCGAGCCCGTGATAGACGAGCATGACCCGGCCGGCGGGGGCGAGCGCGGCGAGGCGGCGCTGATTGACCGCCGTGCAGGTCGCGGCCCAGGCGCAATCGGCGAGCTTCTCGGCGAGCTCCCATTCCGGCGAGGTCCAGATGTCTTTGGCATGCGCGGAGACCGACCAGGGGATACGGCGGATCATCGCCGCATAGCGCGTGACCGAGGCCGGCGTGTGCAGAAAGTGGGCATGGAGGTGGTCGACAGCGGGGCTGAGCTCATGAGCGAGGACGAGCGCCTGACCGAAACGGCGGATCCGGTTGCGTGTGCGGTCGCGGGCGAGATCGGCGCGCCAGACCCGATAGGCCTCTTCATAGCCCGGCGTGCCATGAAGGGCGCGCCAAGCGCGCATCACGCGGGCCGGCTCCTGGTGCAGATATTCGGGCAGGTAGTGGACCGGCGCGGCGATCGCGTCATGGACCGGATGGGTGGCTCCCTCAGTCGGGTGGCGCAGCGAGTAGAGGCGGATCGCGAGACCGCGCCGCTCGAGCGCCAGAATCTCCTGGGCGATGAAGGTTTCCGATAGCCGCGGATAGCCCTTCAGAACGAAGCCGACGGCGCTAGGCATGGCTGCCGGTCGGCCGCGGTCGAGGGCGTCCCAGCGGGCAAGGGGTCGGTTTACCCACGGCGGGTGCTCCGCTAACCTGCCTGCCGCTTTGCGTTGGCGGCAGTGGAGCCCCGGTCCGCGTCATGGACAAAAGCATCTTCAGATTCACCTTTCGCCACACCAAGGCGCAGCAGATTTACATCCTGCTGGTCACGGCGTGTTCCCTGCCGTTCTACTACGTCTCTCTCGATATCCCGAAGCTGATCGTCAACAACGCGCTCAGCATGGACGATCCGGCGGTCGAAGGGGATGAGTTTCCGCGGCCGCTGCGGATCCTCGGTATCGAGCTGTTCGACATGGGCCAGCTCTGGCTGCTGTTGGCGCTGTGCATCATTTTTCTCGGTCTGGTGTTCGTCAACGGCGGCTTCAAGATGTACATCAACATCTATAAGGGCCGCCTCGGCGAGCGCATGCTGCGCCGTCTGCGCTACATGCTTTACGCGCGCATTCTGCGCTTCCCCCTGCCGCACTTCCGCAAGGTCAGTCAGGGCGAGCTGATTCCGATGATCACCGCCGAGGTCGAGCCGCTCGGCGGTTTCATCGGCGATGCCTTCGCCCTTCCGGCCCTGCAGGGCGGCCTTCTGCTAACGGCAATCTTCTTCATCTTCGCCCAGGACCCGCTGATGGGTGCGGCCGCGATCGCGCTCTATCCGCTCCAGGGCTATATCATCCCGAAGCTGCAGCGGCGGGTGAACCAGCTCGGCAAGGCGCGGGTCCGCGCGGTCCGCCGACTATCCGACCGGATCGGCGAATCGGTCTCCGGCATCCGCGAGATCCACGCCCACGATACCTCGCAATACGAGCTTTCGGATTTCTCGCAGCGCCTCGGCGAGATCTTCGATATCCGGTATCAAATCTACAATAAAAAGTTTTTTATCAAATTTCTCAATAACTTCTTGGCTCAGCTCACTCCGTTTTTCTTTTTCACGATCGGCGGCGTCTTGGTCATCGATGGCAATCTGACGCTCGGCTCGCTGGTCGCCATCCTGGCCGCCTACAAGGATCTCTCGCCGCCGTGGAAGGAGCTTTTGACCTTCTATCAGATCAAGGAAGACTCGCGGATCAAGTACGAGCAGGTGATCGTTCAGTTCGAGCCGCAAGGAATTCTCGACGAGGAGAAACAGGCCGCGGAGCCGACGCTCGCGAAGCTCGACGGCGAGCTCGCCGCGGCCAACCTGACGCTCCAAGACGAAGATCAGGTCAGCATCGTGAGCGGCGTGAGCTTCAAGCTGCCGCTGAACGAGAGGGTCGCGGTGGTGGGCAGCGCCGGCAGCGGCAAGGAAGAGCTGATGCTGATGCTGGCGCGGCTGATCGAGCCGACCGGCGGCCGCTTGACTGCCGGCGCCGCCGAGCTGGCCGGCCTGCCCGAGTCCGTGACTGGCCGGCGCATCGGCTTCGTCGCGCAAAACGCTTTCGTGTTCCAGGCTTCGCTCAAGGACAATCTCTATTACGGGCTCAAGCATCGGCCGCTCGGTGCGCCGATGCTGACCGAGGAGGCGGCGGCCGAACGCACGCATTGGGCGGCGGAGTCCGAGCGGGCCGGTAATTCCACCAACGACATCTTCGCCGACTGGGTCGATTACCAGGCGGCGGGCGCGAGCGGGCCCGAGGATGCGATCGGCCGGGCCCTCAAGGCCCTCGACACCGCCGACATGTCCGAAGACGTGTATCAGCTCGGCCTCCGCGGCTCGCTCGACCCGGCCGCGCGCCCGGAAGCGGCACGGCAGATCCTCGAAGTCCGCCGCGCCCTCGCCGAGCGGCTCAAGGAGGCGGACTACGGCGCCCTGGTCGAGGCGTTCGATTCGGAGCGCTACAACACCAACGCGACGCTTGCCGAGAACCTCATTTTCGGTACGCCGACCGGCGGGGCGTTGGACATGGATCGGCTGGCCGAGAACGACCATGTCTTGCAGGTGCTCGACGAATCCGGGCTGAGCCAGGATCTCCTCTCGCGGGGCCATCAGCTCGCCGTCACGATGATCGAGCTGTTCGCCGACCTGCCTCCCGACCATGAGCTGTTTCAGCGCTTCAGCTTTATTGACGCCGATGATCTACCCGACTATCAGGCGCTCGTCGCGCGGATCGACAAGGACAAGCTCGACGCGCTGGGCGCCGAGGATCGGACACGTCTTCTGTCGCTCCCGTTCAAGCTGATCCCGGCGCGCCATCGCCTCGGACTGATCGACGACGCGGTGCAGACCAAGGTCCTCGCGGCGCGCAAGCGCTTCATCGAGAACCTGCCGGAAGAGCTGACCCAGGCGGTCGGTTTCTTCGATTCCGAAGCCTACAACGCGGCGGCGACGGTGCAGGACAACGTCCTCTTCGGCAAGATAGCCTATGGCCAGGCCCAGGCCGCCGAAAAGATCGGCCGGCTGATCTCGGAGGTGATCAACGCGCGCGGGCTGCGGCCGATCGTGATGGAGGTCGGTCTCGACTACCAGGCGGGGATTGCGGGCTCCAGGCTTTCGGGCGCCCAGCGGCAGAAGCTCGCCATCGCGCGCGCGATTATGAAGGCGCCCGACGTCTTGATCGTATCGGAGGCGACCGCCACGCTGGAATCGGCGTCGCAGAATCGCATCTTCGATAACGTCCTGGAGGCCTTCGAAGGCCGCGGTGTGATCTGGTCGCTGCAACGCGCGAACCTCGCCCAGCGGTTCGATCGTGTCCTGGTCATGAAGAACGGTCGCGTCGTCGAACAGGGCCGCTATGATGAGGTCGACAAGGAGGGGACGGTCTTCCGCGAGCTCGCGGCGAACGAGTGAGGGCGGGCAGGCTGGCGGGCGGTGGCCCCTCGGGACGGCACTGCAGGGCCCCGACAAGGTGGACGAGGGTGCGCGCCTGCTCGTCCGGGCGCGCTTTGGAGGCGGGCATGGATTTGCAGCATGATGTCGATTTGCTTCGGAACATCCCCCTGTTTCGGAATATCGATTCGGCCAAGCTCAAGCTGCTGGCGTTTACCAGCGAGCGGCTCACCTACGCGCCGGGCGATCATCTGTTCCTGCATGGTGACATCGGCGATGCCGCCTATATCATCGTCGAGGGCGAGGCAGAGGTGGTGATCACGACCCCCGCCGGGCCGCTGACCGTCGCGACCGTCAAGCGAAACGACTTCGTCGGCGAGATCGCGATCCTGTGCGACGTGCCGCGTACCGCGACGGTGACGGCGAAGGAAAAGCTGGTGACGCTGCGCATCTCGAAGGATGTGTTCTTTCAGTTGATCACTCAATTTCCGCAGATATCGGTGGAGATCCTGCGCGAGCTCGCCGGTCGCCTGGAGCGGACCAACCAACAGCTCCAGGAGACGGCCGGGCGGCTCAAGTCCTTGGAGGAGGCGGCCGAAAGCGCGCCTCCCGCCTAGCCTCCGGTAACGCGCGTGAGCCGTCTGGACAGCCTGCTGCGCCGGCTCGAAGCGCAGGAGGCCTGCCTTCGGCATGGCGCTCGCCTGATCGCCGGGCGCCCCGGAGCCGTTCTCGAGCTCGGTCTGGGCCACGGGCGGACCTATGATCACCTGTGCCGGCTGTTTCCATGCCGGGCGGTCTACGTGTTCGAGCGGCAGGGCGGCGCTCGGGCGGCCGGCCTGGTGCCGAGGGACCGCCTTTTTATCGGCGATATACGCGATACCCTCGCCGCCGCACCTGCCCGCATGGGCGGGGCAGTCGCGCTGGCCCATTGCGATCTCGGGTCGGGTCATGGCGCGCGCGATCGCGCCCTGGCATGTTGGCTCGGCCCGATGCTGGCGAGGGTCGTGATGAGCACGGGCATCGTGATCAGCGACCAGGCGCTCGGCGCCGGCCCCCTCGACGCGCTGCCCCCGCCGCCCGATGTCCCGGCGGCGCGCTATCACCTCTACGAGGTGCGGCGCGGGAGGGCGTGATACGCCGTCTCGCGATGGCATCGGCCGAAACCGATGCTTTAACGATGTGTCTCCGTCGATTCCGGGCCTGCGCTCCGGCTGACATGGTCGTCTTGGGTGCACCGAGCCCGCGCCATTGCTTGAAAAGGCGCCGGTCCTTTTGGCGTTTGCGCCGGCCGCCCTTGATCGGCGATCATCCGGCGCCGTCACCAGGGAGGACTACGGGTGAACGAGAGACTGCTCGACGAGACCGAACTCGCGGCGCTCAGCGCCTATGACACGCCGACGATTTGCAACGCCCTCGAGATCGTGTGTCCCGAGCGCCGGGCCCTCGGTTTCACGACCGGGACGCTCATCTGCTCGTTTCCGGCGCTGGCGCCCATGGTGGGTTACGCCCGCACCGCGACGATCCGCTCGATGGAAAGGCCCGCGGCGGACGAGGAGTCCGTGATCGCCGACCGCGTTGCCTATTACCGCTATGTGGAAAACGGGCCCAAGCCGTCGATCATGGTGATCCAGGATATCGATTCCCGGCCCGGCGCGGCGTCCTGGTGGGGCGAGGTGCAATCCAACGTGCATCAGGCCTTGGGCTCGCTCGGCGTGGTCACCGATGGCGCGGTGCGTGATCTCGATATGATCGCCGACGGCTTCCAATTCCTCTCGGGCACCGTCGTACCGTCGCATGCCTGGGTCCATCTGGTCAGCCATGGCGGCCCGGTCGATGTCTGCGGCATGGTCACCAACTCCGGCGATCTCGTGCATGCGGATCGCCACGGCGCGGTCATCATTCCGCACCAGGTGGTGCGAGAGGTCCCGGCGGCCGCGGAACTCTGCCAACGTCGGGAGGCGCCAATCCTTGAGGCCTGCAAGCAGCCCGACTTCTCCGCCGAGGTGATGGCGAAGGTGCTGCGCCGAGTGAGCGAGATTCATTAGCCGCCGAAGGCGGCGCCGGGTCTTTCCCTGGCCGTCGGCGCTCCTGTCAGAGGGCGAGCTCGGCGGTCACCGGGACATGGTCCGACGGCTTCGGCCAGCCCCGGGCGTCGCGGAGGATGGCGGCGGAGCGAAGTGTCGCTTCGAGCGCCGGCGTAACCCAGATGTGGTCGAGCCGGCGGCCCCGGTCGGAGGCCGACCAGTCGCGGGCCCGATAGCTCCACCAGGAATAGAGCTTCTGCTCCGGCGGGACGAAATGGCGCACCGCGTCGATCCAATCGTGGGAGGCCATGACCTCGGCGAGCGCGGCGGTCTCGACCGGCGTGTGGCTGACCACCTTCAGCAGCTGCTTGTGCGACCAGACGTCGGTCTCGAGCGGCGCGACGTTGAGGTCCCCGACAAGGACGAAGCGGTTGTCCGCGCCGCGCCGCGCGGCAAACCAGGCCGCCATCTCGTCGAGAAAGGCGAGCTTGTGGGCGAACTTCTCGTTGACCACAGGGTCGGGCTCATCGCCGCCCGACGGCACGTAGAAGTTGTGGAGCTCGAGCGGCGGGCCGCCCGGCGCCTCGATCGTCACATAGCCGTGGCGCGCATGATCGCGGCCGGCCCAGTCGCGTGTTTCGGTCCCGGAGAACGGAAAGCGCGAGAGAATCGCGACGCCGTGGTAGCCCTTCTGGCCGTGAATGAGCCGGTGCCCGTAGCCGAGCTCGTCGGCGATCTCCAGCGGGAAGTGCTCGTTCGCGACCTTGGTCTCCTGAAGGCACAGCACATCGGGCGCCACCGCCGTGTCGAGACGGCGCAGTGCGTCAAGCCGAAGGCGAACCGAGTTAACGTTCCAGCTCGTGATACGCATGGCCGCTCTCATTTGCTCCTGTTCAGCGGTGTTCGCGGTGACGCGATTCGGCGCGGGCAAGCGCCGCCGCGCCGAACGCGCCGAAGATCGCCGTCGAGAACGGGCTCTCGCCGACCTTCCACTCGGGGTGCCACTGAATGCCGAGCGCGAAGGCCGAAGCCTCGGCGACGCGCACGGCTTCGATCTGGCCGTCCGGCGCGATCGCCTCGATCACCAGGGACGGCGCAAGGCGGTCGATCCCCTGGCCATGGAGCGAGTTGACCGCGACTTCGCTCTCCGGCCAGAGCGAGGCGAGCAGGCCGCCGTCGGCAATCGCCACGCTGTGGGCCGGCCCGTATTGCACATCCCGGGGCTGGCTCTTGTCCTCGCGATGGTCGATCCGGCCGGGCACCCTGTGAAGCGCCTGATGGAGGGTGCCGCCGAGCGCGACGTTGAGCTCCTGCATGCCGCGGCAGATGCAGAGGATCGGGACGCCCCTATCGATCGCCGCGCGGATCAGCGGCAATGTCGTCGCGTCGCGTTCGGAATCATGGAGAGTGCCTTCGGCGCTCGGCGGCCCGCCATAGATTGCGGGCTCGACATTGGAGGGGCTGCCGGTGAAGAGCAGGCCGTCGAACCGGTTGAGCAGGGCGTCGGGGTCGAGCGCCGCGCCGAACGCGGGCACCGCGACCGGAAAGCCTCCGGCGGCCTCGGCGACCGCCCGCATATATTTGTCGCCGACGACGTGGAACGGGTGGATGCCGATTTCCCGCACGCAGGCGGGCAGGCCGATCAGAGGAGCCGGCGGCGCGGTCATGCGGCTCAGCTATCATGCCGCCCGCCGGCCGACAAGAAGCCACCGCGCCGCTCGATCCGAAGATAGAGCGCGCCGAGGCCGAGGCCTCTGACGGCATAGAGCAGCGTCATCGCCAGCCACAGGCCGTGATTGCCGATCGGCTCGCGCAGCAGCCAGGCGCATGGCGTGAAGACGGCGAAGGCCAGCATCATCGTGTTTCTCATGTCCGCCGTGCGCGTGGTGCCGGTGAACACGCCGTCGAAAAAGATCCCCCAGACCGCAACCAGCGGCAGCGCGATGAGCCAGGGGTGCGATTCGTAGGCGACGACGCGCACCGTCTCGATATCGGTAAGCGCGCGGATGATCGGCGCGCCGGCGAGGCCATAGACGGCGACCGTCAGAAGGGCGAACAGAGCGCTCCAGAGGAGGCATGTGCGGACGGCGCGGGTCAGCTCGTCGCGCCGGCCTGCGCCGAGTGCGCGGCCGGTCAATGCCTCGACGGCGAAGGCAAACCCGTCGAACGCGAAGTTGAAGAAGATGACGAAGTTGAGCAGCACCGCGTTGGCGGCGAGCACCACGTCGCCCTGCCGCGCGCTCAGTGTCGTGAACAGCGCGAACGCCGTGATCACGAAGAGCGTGCGCAGAAAGATATCGCGGTTGATCGTCAGAAAACGGCGTATGCCGCCGGGATCGAAGATGAGGTCGGCGCGCCAGCGACCGCCATGGCGGCGGGCGAGACGCACGGCGATGATCGAGCCGAGTGCCAGCCCGATATATTCGGCGACCACCGTGGCCCAGGCGACGCCGGCGACGGCCATCTCGAAGCCCAGCACCAGGACCAGGTCCAGAATCATGTTGAGGCCGTTCACCGTCAGTAGCAGCACAAGGGCCGCGCGGGTTGTCTGCATACCGATGAACCAGCCGACCAGGACGATGTTGGCGAGCGCGGCAGGCGCCCCCCAGATCCGAATGAAGAAGTAGGTTGTGCCTTCGGCGGCGACCGCTTCGCTCGGCTCGACCAGATAGAAGGCGAGCCAACCGATCGGCCCTTGGAGCGCAAGAAGCGCGACGGCGAGCACGGCAGCGACCAGGAGCGCGCGTGCGATCGTTGCCCGCACGCCGTCGGCGTCGTCGGCGCCGTGAGCCTGTGCGGTCAAGCCGGTGGTGCCCATACGCAGAAAATTGCAGCCGAAATAGAGCGTGTTGAAGATCAGCGCGCCGACCGCGACCGCGCCGAGGAAATGTGGCTCCGGGAGATGGCCGATCACCGCCGTATCGACCGCACCGAGCAGCGGAACCGACAGGTTCGAGACGATCATCGGCCAGGCCAAACGCCAGACGCGCCCATGCCAAGCCCGATCGCGTATCAGAAACGATGGCATAGTCGAGACCTCGTCGCCGGCCGGTGGCGCGGCCATCGCCCGCCGTTCAGCGCGCGTTCGTCTTTTCGCGCGGATCGTCGAACACGAAGAGCGCGGGCCTCAGCGCGATGTTGGTCTCAAGGCCGAGCAAGGAAACGGTGGTGACGAGCCCCTGGGCGTCGGTCACGCGCCATTGGCGCAGGACCAGAGGGTCGGTTTCGAAAATCAGGGTAAGGCTGCCGGCGCCCGGGTCGCCGCCTTGCGCCACGGTGATCTCGAGGTGCCCCGCGCGGCGCAGTAATGCAGTCACCACCAAATCGTCGTTGAAGCGGACCTCCTCGCTCGTCAGCACGCCCAGCGGGGTGTCGAAGATCGGCCATTCGTTGACCTGGCCGAGCTCCATGTCGTGGTAGTGCAGCAGGAAGCCGTCGCCGACGATGAGCACCGGGACCGGCGGCGCGTACTCCACGCGAAGCCGCCCCGGTCGGCGCAGATAGATGACGCCCTCGGCGAGATCGCCCTCCGGCGCCACTTGAAGGAAATCGGCCTTCAGCGAGGCAATCGCGTTGAGATAGCGCTCGGCCGCGGCGAGCGCTCTACTCTCGTCTCGATCGAGCGTTGCCGGCACGACGTCTTGAGCCCCCGCGGACGCGAGCGCGGCGAGCCACGCGGCGAATGTCAGGCTGAGCCAGCGGACGGCGCCGGGACGGCGTCCGAGGCGAATCGGTGTCGTCATCGCGCTTCAAATGTAGGGCGCGCGCCCGGCGATGCCAATCGAGGCCGGATCAATCGGCACCGTGATCGGCGATCAGAACCTCGCGTTTGCCCACATGGTTGGCCCGGCCGACCACGCCTTCGCTCTCCATCCGCTCGATGATGCGGGCGGCGCGATTGTAGCCGATCTGAAGGTGGCGCTGGATGAAGCTGGTCGAGGCTTTCTGCTCGGCCGCAACGAGCGCCACCGCCCGGTCGTATAGCGGGTCGTCGCTGCCGATCTCGCCGATCGCGGCGGCGATCGACTCGGGCTCCTCGGTGACGCCCTCGACATAGCTCGGCCGCCCACGGGCGCGCAGGAAGTCGGTGACGCGCTCGACCTCGGCATCACTCACGAAGGGGCCGTGCACTCGGGTCAAGCGGCCGGCGGACGCGAGGTAGAGCATGTCGCCCTGGCCGAGCAATTGCTCGGCGCCGGACTCGCCCAAGATGGTGCGGCTATCGATCTTGGAGGTGACTTGGAAGCTGATCCGCGTCGGGAAATTGGCCTTGATCGTGCCAGTGATGACATCGACCGAGGGCCGCTGGGTCGCCATGATCAGATGGATTCCGGCAGCCCGCGCCATTTGCGCGAGTCTCTGGACGGCGCCCTCGATATCCTTGCCGGCGACCAGCATGAGGTCGGCCATTTCGTCGACCACGACGACGATGAAGGGCATCGGCTCGAGATCGAGATCGAATTCCTCGTGGATCGGCGCACCGGTCTCCTCGTCCATCCCGGTATGAACCCGCCGGGTCAGGCGCTCGCCCTTCGCGCGGGCCTCGGCGAGCCTCTTGTTGTAGCCCGAGATATTGCGGACCCCGAGCTTCGACATCGCCTGGTAGCGGCTCTCCATCTCGCGCACGGTCCATTTGAGGGCGACCACCGCCTTGGCGGGCTCGGTCACCACCGGGGTGAGGAGGTGCGGGATGTCGTCATAGACGGAGAGCTCGAGCATCTTCGGGTCGATCAAGATCAGCTTGCACTGGTCGGGCGACAACCGATAGACGAGCGAAAGGATCATGCTGTTGATCGCCACTGACTTGCCCGAGCCGGTGGTGCCGGCGATCAGGAGGTGCGGCATCCGTGAAAGGTCGGCGACCACCGGGTTGCCGCCGATGTCCTTGCCGAGGGCTAAGGTGAGCTTGGAGGCAGTGCTCTCGTAGTTGCTGCTCGCCAGCAGCTCGCGCAGCAGCACGGTCTCGCGCTCGCCGTTCGGCAGCTCGATTCCGATCACGCTGCGCCCCGGGATGGTCGCGGCGCGGACCGAGATCGCGCTCATCGAGCGCGCGATGTCGTCGGAAAGCCCGATCACCCGCGAGGTCCGCGTGCCGGGCTGCGGCTCGAGCTCGTAGAGGGTGACCACGGGGCCGGGCCTGACCTGGGTGATCTCGCCGAAGACTCGGAAGTCCTCGAGCACGGAGACCAGCATTTCCGCGTTCTGGCGGAGCGCATCGGCAGACGTGCTCGGCGTCCTGGTTGCACCATCCGGCTCGGTAAGCAGCGCGAGCGGCGGCAGCGTGTATTCCTGATCGTCCTCGAGGTCGAGCGTTGGCTGGCTCTCCTTGAGGGCGCGCTTGCTTGGTTTAGCCCGGCGCTTTCCGCGCGTGACGATGCTGGGCTCGACTGGCGGCTCCACCGGGGGCGTCCGCTCCGCTGCGTCCGCGCCGGCCGTCTCGAGGAGGCTCGGCTCGCGGCGCCGCCCGCTCGGGCCTCGGGAAGACCGGTCGCTGCGGGACGACTCGCGCGGCCCGCCCGATACCTCGACGGCGCCGTCGACGAGGACGCCGGTCCGGGCGCGGCTTCGGCGGCTCACGCCGATGCTCCAACGCGCACCCTGCCGCAGCGCCCAATACGCCCAATAGACGCCCCGGAACAGCGCTCGCCATTCTCGCCATGGCATGCCGAGCGTACCGATCAGCGCGAGCGCGGCGGCGACGAGGAACAGCGCGGCGATACCCGCGGCGCCAAGGCCGTCGCCGAGCGCGGAGCCGTCGAACGCGGAGAATACGATCCCGCCGGCGACGCCGCCCGGGCCTGCCGCGATCGGCCAGCCCGGCGCGCCGAGCGCTGCGCACCCGATCGCGGCGAGGAGGATGGCGAGCGGCGCAAGGGTGAAGCGCGCCACCCGCATCGAAAGCCCGCGATGGGTGAGGAGAGCCCAGGACCAGGCCGCAAGAATCAGCGGCAGCAGGCCGGCGGCGAGGCCGAACCACTGAAGCAGAAGATCGGCCGCGTACGAGCCCGGACGGCCGATCAGATTGTCTGCGTTGCCATCCGTTGCGGTATTGAAAGAAGGATCGGCCGACGAATAGGTGATCAGCGCCGCACCGACGACCCCGGCCAGAATCGCCAATACCAGCCCGACCATCTCGCCCAGACGACGCGCGAAGAAGGCGCCCAGGCCGGGCGGCAAGAGCGGTGTGCGCGCTGTGTGTGCGGTATTCGTTGCCAATTGTCGATCCGTAGCGCTCTGAGCCGGCGCATCACGCCGCGACGGGCATCACACGCTTTGTCATAAGGTTACGCGATTCTGCTCCGATATCACTCTAGCATATAGCACGGATCGAACGCCGGCAAAAGGACGGACTCGGGCGTGCCCCGATCGCGAAGGACCGCCGCAGCCAAACCGATAGCATGCTAAGCATTATCGGCCAGGACGGGCTCCGTGGCCTTGCCGAGCCGCAGCAACCGCTCCTCGTCCCGAGACGGCGCCATCAACATGAGCCCGACCGGCACGCCATGGCGGTCCCGCCCACAGGGCAGGCTCAGCGCGCAGCAGTCGAGGAAGTTGGCGAGGCGTGTGTTGCGAAGGGTCGCGATATTGGCGGTCTTCCATGCCTCCAGGTCGGCTTCGAGCGCGGCGATCGGCGGCGGGCCGATCGACACGGTGGGGAGCAGCAGGACGCCGTGCCGTCGGATCCGGCCGTGCAAGCGCTTGGCGGCGTCGGCGAGCCCCTGCTTTGCGGCTTCGGCATCGGCGGCGGACATCTTGGTGCCGAGCCGGATGCGCTCGAGAATCGGCGCATAGACGAGGTTCGGCCGCGCCTCGATCGCTTCGTGCCACATGGCGTGACACTCGGCGGCGTGGTAGGGCCCGTAATGGCTCACCAGGGCCTCGACCGTGTCGAACTCGGGCACCGGCGTCTCGCCGATCGCGCAGCCGGCCTCACGCAAGCGCTCGACCGCGCCGCGCGCCGCATCCTCGACGCCGGAATCGAGCGCCTCCCATGCCAGATTGGCCGGGAGCGCGAGGCGCGCGCCGGCGAGCGTCGCGCCCGAGAGATCGGGCGGAGCGGGATTCCCGGCGCCGAAACGCCCGGCGAGGACGGCGAAGACGGCGGCGGCATCGTCCACGTCGCGGGTGAGCGGGCCGACTGTGTCCATGCTGGTGCTGAGGCCGAGCACCCCGCCGAGCGGCAGCACGCCGACGCTGGTCTTGAGGCCAACCAAGCCGTTCCACGCGGCCGGTACCCGCACCGAGCCGCCCGTATCGGAGCCGATCGCGGCGGCGGCGAGGCCGCGCGAGAGGGAGACGGCGGCGCCCGAGGACGAGCCGCCCGGCAGGCGCGCGATCGTCTCGTCGAACGGGTTGGGCGGCGTGCCGGTATTGGGGTTCAACCCCAGAATCGAGAAGGCGAACTCGCTCTGGTTGGTCTTTCCGAGGCAGATCAAACCGGCGCGGGTGGCGCGGGCCAGCACCGCCGCGTCCCGCGCGGCGGTCCGCTCCGCCAGCACCAGGGTGCCGTGGCTCGTGATATCGCCGGCGCTGTCATACAGGTCCTTCCACGAGATCGGCACGCCGTCGAGCGGCGATACCCGCAGCCCGCTGTTGGCGCGCCGCCGGGCGGCGTCGGCTTCGGCGCGGGCGCGCGCGGCCGTGGTGCGGAGGTAAATGGTGCGATCGGTGTCCTCGGTCTGGATGCGTTGGAGGAAGAAATCCGTCAGCGCCCGCGGATCGATGGCGCCGCGATCGATCGCCGCACCGAGCGCGCAGGCCGTCATCCGATGCCAGTCGTCGCTCATGACAATGCGCCCCGCGCTGCCGCCGCCTTGCGTCATTCCTCCCCGGCCGGACTCGCTTTAGGATGAGCCATCCCGCGACTGAGCCGGGGAGCCCAATGTAAGCCATGCCAGCGACCGACGGAACGGATGGGCGGATCGATACCGAGGTCGTGATCGCCGGCGGCGGCCTCACGGGGTTGACCATGGCGATAGCGCTCGCCGGCGCCGGTCTCGAGACGGTCGTCGTCGATGGCGCGGACCCGGCCGCGATGCGGGATGTTGCATTCGATGGCCGGGTCTCGTCGATCGCGCTGGGCTCCAAGCGGGTGCTCGCGGGAATCGGCATGTGGTCAGGCTTGCGCGATGCCGCCGAGCCGATTCTGGAGATCCGCGTGTCGGACGGGGACGCGCCGCTCTTCCTGCACTACGACCACAAGGCGGTGGGTGACGCGCCGCTGGGTTTCATCGTGGAGAACCGGACGATCCGAACCGCCCTGATCGATCGCGCCGCGGCCCTCGATTCGCTCAACCACCTCGCGCCTGCCATGGTCGAGGCGGTGGATCATGACGGGGCCCGGATCGAAGCCCGTCTTGCCGACGGGCGGCGGATTCGCGCGCGCCTCGCGGTTGCGGCCGACGGGGCCCGCTCGGCGCTCCGGGCCGGTGCCGGGATCGAGGTCGTGCGCTGGTCCTACGAGCAGACGGGGATCGTCTGCACGGTGGCGCACGAGCGCCCGCACCGCGGCATCGCTCACGAGCGGTTCCTGCCCGTCGGCCCGTTCGCCATTCTGCCGATGACGGGCAACCGCTCGTCTTTGGTTTGGACCGAGCGGGCTTCCCTCGCACCGTCCCTGATGGAGGCCGAGCCCGTGATCTTCGCGCGGGAGCTGGACGCACGCTTCGGCGATTTCCTCGGCGCGCTCGAGGTGGTCGGCCCCCGCTGGAGCTATCCGCTCGCCCTGACCCATGCCAAACGCTACGTCGCCCCGCGCCTCGCCCTCATCGGCGATGCCGCCCACGCGATCCATCCGCTGGCCGGACAGGGCTTCAATCTCGGCATCCGCGACGCCGCGGTGCTGGCCGAGCTTGTGGTCGATCGCGCCAGGCTCGGTCTCGATATCGGCGGCGATGACCTGCTGGCCCGCTACCAACGCAGGCGCCGCTTCGATGCGGTCGCCCTGATCGCGGTTACCGATGGGCTGAACCGCCTGTTCTCGAATGATAATACCGGGCTTCGCCTGATCCGCGATGTAGGCCTCGCCATGGTCAACGAAGCCCCGCCGGTCAAGCGGTTCTTCATGCGCCACGCCATGGGCCTGGTCGGAGATCTGCCGCGCCTGATCCGCGGCGAGCCGCTTTAGTCCCGCTAGATCAGAGCCATTCCACGTAGCGCGCGCGCTCGGCCGCAGGGACCATACGGCGGTAGGCGTCATATTCGTAACGCTTGACCACGGCGTAATTGCGGCAGAACTCTTCGCCGAACCATTCCTTGGCCCAGTCCGAGGCCTCGAAGGCGTCGAGCGCATCGCCCCAATCGTCCGGCAGCCGGGTCACGTCCTGCACATCGAGGTCGCCCTCGGCGACCGGCCCCGGATCGGTCCCATTGGCGATGCCGTCGAGACCCGCCGCGAGATAGGCGGCAAGCGCAAGGTAGACGTTGATGTCACCGCCGCACACGCGCAACTCCGGGCGGGTCGCAGCCGGGGTGTCGTTGATCAGGCGGACGGCCGCGGTCCTGTTGTCCACACCCCAGGCGAGCGAGATCGGTGCGAAGACACCCGGTACGAGCCGGCGATAAGAGTTCGAGTTCGGGAAGAAGACGGCGGTCAGCTCGGTCAGGCGGGCGAGCGCGCCGCCGATGAAATGCCGGCAGGTGTCGTTGATGTGGAGCGGCTGATCGGGCGCGGCGAAGGCGTTGGCACCGTCTTTTCCAACCAGGGACAGGTGAAGATGGCACGAATTGCCGGTCTTGCCGTCGAACGGCTTGGCCATGAAGGTGACCCGGCGGCCCATCTGCATCGCCGCCTCTTTCATGGTGCTTCGGAACAGATGGCCGTCATCGGCCATCTGCCGGACCGGCTGATGACGGATGCTCACCTCGTACTGGCCGGGGCCCCATTCATAGTGGCTGCATTCAAGCTGGCCATGAGCCGCGACGGCGTCGAGCAGCGAATACTCCTCGGCGAGGAATTGGGTGCGCTTCTGCATCGAATAGCACTGCACTCCGGCATCGACCAACTCGTGGTCGGAGTCGAGCAGGTAGAACTCGAACTCGGGCGCGCAATGGGCGTCATAGCCCATCGAGTCCATGCGCGCCGCAACGCGCCGCAGCACGTTGCGCGGGTCGCCCTCGACGAGGCGGCCGTCGGGCCAATGGAGCGTGCCCATCACGAGCGCGGTATCGGCCTCGTGGCGCAGCAGGCGCAGGCTCGCGAGGTCCGGTTTCGCGATGAAATCGCCATAGCCGACGGCCTCGGCGAAGTCGGTGCCCGGCACCACATCGGCACCGATATCGAAGGCCATCGCGGCGGCGCAGAACGCGATGCCGTGCTCGAGCGCATGCTCGAAATGCACGAGGTCCATCGCCTTGCCGCGCGCGATACCGCCATAGTCGCAATATTCGACCCGGATTCGCGCGACGTCGTTGGCACGCAGCCAGTCGATGACCTGATCTTCCGCGCCCGTGAAGCGCATGGCGGTGCTTGCCACCTCGCTCATTCGTTTCGCTCCCCGTCGTCGGCTCGCCGAGCCGCACCATAACGGCTCCGCCCGGCGCGCTCAAAGCGGCGATCGCATGCGCTTGACGAAGCCGTTCGCCTTAGCTAATGAGCCCGTTGGGATTGTAAACTGCGGGTTTTGCCATGCCCTGGGACCTCGGACTGCCGCTGCTCGTCGCGCTCGCTACCCTCGTCTTGTCGTTCGGCATCTTCTGGTCGGCGAAGACGCTTCTCTTCGACGCGCGCCGGCGAGAAGGCATCGATTCGGACCCCGGCGACGGGTCCTGAACACCCGTCTATCCGCGCCCGGGTTCTCGCCCCGCCTGGCGCGCGGTCCTAGTTTGTGGAATCCACCGGGACGTTGTCGATAAGCCGGGTCTTGCCGAGCCAGGCGGCGGCGAGGATCCGCGCCGGCGCCGTGATTCGGGTTACGGGCGCGAGCGTTTCGGCCGCGCAGACCGCGACATAGTCGATTCGGGTGAAACCCGCAGCCGCGAGCGCGGCGGTGCCGCGGTTCACCTGGTCGACCACGCCTTCGCCTCCGGCGAGCGCCCCGGCCATATCGCTCAGCACGCGGAACAACGCCGCCGCGGTCTCGCGTTCGGCGGCGGAGAGATAGGCGTTTCGCGAGGAGAGCGCGAGGCCATCCCGCTCGCGGACGGTGGGCACCGCCTCGATCCGGCACGGGATGTCGAGATCGCGCACCAGACGGCGTATTGTGACGAGCTGCTGGTAGTCCTTTTCACCGAAGACCGCGACGTCGGGCAGGCACTGAAGCAGGAGCTTCGTGACGATCGTCGCGACGCCGGCGAAGAAATGCGGCCGGACGGCGCCTTCGAGCCCGGCCGTGATGCCATCCACCGTGACCGCCGTCGCGAATCCCGGCGGATAGACGTCTTCGACGGGCGGCATGAACGCCGCTTCGACCCCGGCCGCGTCGAGCTTGGCGAGGTCTTCCGCTGGATCGCGCGGATAGAGGGCGAAGTCCTCGCTCGGTGCGAACTGGGCTGGGTTGACGAACAGGCTGACCACTGTGCGCGCCGCGCTCGCGCGTGCCGCGCGGACCAGGGCCATGTGGCCGTCGTGGAGCGCGCCCATGGTCGGTACCAGAGCCACGTCTCTGCCTTCGGCGCGCCAGGCGGCGACGGTCTCTCGCAGGCTGGCGACGCTGTGGAGAACGGCCGGCGCCATGGCGGCGCGTTTAGGCGCTCGATGTCTTGCGTTGCTCCGCCGCGCTTTGATGCGCCGGGCTCACGGTGTGCTCGGGGCCGGGGAAGCGCCGGGCGCGGACATCGGCCGCATAGTCCTGCACGGCCCGAGCGAGGCCGTCGCCAAGCGCGCCGTAACGCTTGACGAAGCGGGGCGTGAACGCGCCGGCCAGCCCGACGATGTCCTCGGTGACCAGGATCTGGCCGTCGCAGGCGGGCGAGGCGCCGATCCCGATGGTCGGGATCGCGAGCTCCTGGGTCAGGGCCTTGGCAAGAAGCTCGACCGTATTCTCGATCACGATTCCGAAGGCGCCGGCCGCCTCGATCGCACGGGCGTCGGCCCGGATGCGCTGGGCGCCTTCGTCGGTCTTTCCCTGAACCCGAAAGCCGCCGGCCGCGTTGACCGATTGCGGCATCAGCCCGATATGGCCGAGCACGGGGACCCCGCGGGCGACCAGGAAGCCCACCGTCTCCGCCATCTCCTGCCCGCCCTCGAGCTTGACCGCCGTGCAGCCCGTTTCCGCCATGATGCGGGCGGCCGTGCCGAAGGCCTGGGCCGGCGATTCCTGATAGGAGCCGAAAGGCATGTCGACGACGACACAGGCCCGCCTGGTGGCGCGAACCACCGCCCGGCCATGGGCGATCATCATGTCGACGGTGACGCCGACCGTCGAGTCCATCCCATACAGCACCATGCCGAGTGAATCGCCGACCAGGACGAGATCGGCGACCTCGTCGACGATACGCGCGACCGGCGCGGTGTAGGCGGTGAGGCTCACGATCGGATCGTCGCCCTTGGCTCGAGCGATCTCACGGACGGTCAAGCGCCGGATGGGGGTATGGTCGGACATGTCGACGCCTCCTCGGCGAGGCCGTTGCGCGGGGCTCGCGGCCGCCGCCTCAGCCTATTATGATGCACTGCAACATAGGCTCATTCTAACCGGATCAGGGCCCCGGGCGAAGCCCGGAGCGTGCGACCGCGCGCCGCGCCTGATGTCGCGCAGCCAAGCGAGCGGATGCGAGAGCCCGGCGACTGAGGGAACACGAAATACCGGAACATGTTGCTGCATCGCAGCATCACCGTCCTAGTTGACGGTGCGGACCGAGCGGTAACGGCCGTTCTCGAAGCCGCTGAACAGGTGGCCCAACAACTGATGGCGCACGGGACCGCCCTCCGAATCCGGCTCCAGGTGACGCTCGGCGACATAGGTGGTGTGAGCCGCGTCATGGACCAGGACATGATACCAGGGCTGGTCCTTCGGCGGACGCGAGCGTGCGACCTGCTCGTACCATTCGTCGCTGCCTTGAAAACAGGGATCGACATCGAAGACCACGCCGCGATAGCCGAACTTTCTGTGATGCACGAGCTGGCCGACCTCGAATTTCGCCGCGCCGATGGTCATGGATCCGCCCCTCGTTCGATCGCGGGGTCCGTCGTGGGACCTCGTCCGCAAGACGGCCGTCGAGGCTACCACAATGGGGACCGATCCGTCTGGACAATCGATCGCTCGGGGCGCTGTGGGACCAGGCGGCGGGTACGCTCAGAAGAACTCCCGCGGGCGGCGGACGGGAGCCGACGCGTAACCGGTCGCGGGGGGATTGGCGGTCAGCCGGTCGTTCTCCCCTGTCGCCTCGCTTTTGCCCGCGTGCGCGAGCGCGCCGGCTCGGCCGGTCGCTTCTTGAGCACCGGAGCCCGAGGGTGCGGACGGCGAGGCCGCGCGCCGGGCTGCGGAGCGCGTGACCAGATTCTTTCCTTCGGCGATCTGCCAGGCGACGAGGCCGGGAACGCCGATCGCAAGCTCGCGCACGCGCTTGATCAAAGAAAGCGCCAGTGCAACCTCCGGCCCGAGGCCGATGACTCCGCCCAGCAGCACGAACACACCTTCTTGCACACCGAGCGCCCCGGGCACGAAGAACGCCGCGGTGCGCGTCGCGATGATCAGGCTCTCGAGCAGCAGAGCATCGGCGATGGTCACCTTGTAGCCCATGAAGTAGAGCGCGGCGTAGATCTCGGCCGCGCCGAGCGCCCAGGCCGCGAGCTGGCCGGTCGCGTTCGCCGCGAGCAGCCAGCGGTGGCGGTAGAGATCGAGAATCGCGCTGTCGAGCGCGTGGGCACCGCCGATTGCGTTGTCCCACGCCCGGCCCTTGGCGAGCCGTGCCACCAGGCCGATTGCCGCACTGAACAGGCCCCGATGCTGGAAGGCGCAGAGCAGGGCAACGACAACGAGCCCGCCTGCGACGCCGGCACCGACACCTTTCGCGATGTCGTTGTTGCCGTAATGCGCCAGCAGCAGACCGACGCCGACCAGGGTGAAGAGAAGCTGCGTCAGCGTGCTGAGCGTCAGGTCGACCACGACGCTTGCGCCGGCGATCCGCCCGGGGACGCCGCGCATGATCATCAGCCGGGAGCGGACCACCGCGCCGCCGACCTGAAATGCGGGCACCAGGGTGTTGATTGCCTCGCCGATCCACCGAGCCCAAAGGGCGGTGGCGACCGGCGGCCGGTGACCTTCGAGGAACAAGAACCGCCAGACATAGCTGTCGAGGGCGATCGGCACCAGGCGAACCAGGATGACCACGACCAGCCCCCAGCTCGCCGCGGCAATGGCGGCCGCGACGTCGCCGGCGCCCTGATAGGATACCAGGCCGATAACCAGAGCGATCCCGACGATGAGCGTGATATAGCCCGCGCGCTTCACGAGCGATCCCTTCCATGACCATGAGCGCGAGAGGTCTGCCGCCGCAGCGGCCGCACTCTATTCGATTGCCCTATGGGTGAAAAGGCGACCGCCGGATGGCGCTTGGTCCATCGTCGGAGGGTCGGCGCCGGCTCGCCGCGCCTTTGCAAAGCCCGCTCGCCGGTGAGACAAGGGCTCCCATGTCGATTCCGATCCTTCCCGGTCTGGCTTCACTTGCGGCCGACTATGACGGTTACATCCTCGATGTGTGGGGCGTGATGCACCAGGGCGGCCCGGCCTATCCCGAGGCGGTCGATTGCCTGCGCCGCCTGCGCGCGGCGGGCAAGCGGGTGGTGTTTCTGTCGAACGCGCCGCGCCGCGCCGCGCAGATCGGGGCCGTTCTCGCCGGCAAAGGGGTCGATGCGGGGCTCTATGACGCCGTGGTCTCGTCCGGCGAGGCGGCCCGGCAGGCGCTCGCCGCGCGCTCCCGGCCCCCGGCCAACTGCCTCGGCACCTTGTTTTATCTGCTCGGGCCGGCCTATTCGGCGGATTTGCTTGAAGGGTTGGACTACGCGGTAACCGGCGACATCACGGAAGCGGCGTTCCTGCTCGGCATCGGTCTCGACGAGGGCCGTGACAGCGTCGAGGCGCATGATCCGGTTCTGTCGGCGGCGGCCGCGCGCGACGTGCTCATGATCTGCGTGAATCCGGATAGATTGGTCATTCGCCTGGGCCAGCGCGAACTCTGCGCCGGTGCTCTGGCCGAACGCTACGAGGCCATCGGCGGCCGCGTGCGCCATTACGGCAAGCCTTACGCCGAGGTCTACGCCTTATCGCTGGCCGCCCTCGATCTTGCGCCGGAACGCGTGCTCGCGGTCGGCGACGGCCTTGCGACCGACATTGCAGGCGCGGCCGCGGCCGGTCTTGATTCGATCCTCGTCACCGGTGGGCTGCTCGGCGATGCGCTCGGTCTGGCGCGCGGCGTCGCGCCCGATCCGCCCGCCCTGGAACAGGCCTGCGCCGCGCACGGCGTGAGGCCGCGCGTAGCGCTTGCGACCTTCACCTGGTAGCCGCGGCCTTTGGGACCCGCTGCGGCCTCAAGACAATGTTATTGGCACGCGAGCAACGCACTTCCAATAGTACAAGGCATGAGCGCCGTCACGACTCCGACCTCCGCCGTTCACCCGGTGCAGCCGCAAGCCGTCGTTGCGAGTGCCTCCGGGCTGCTGATCGCGGCCGGTGTGATTGCGCTGGCGATTGTCGTGGATGGCCGACAGGCGGCTCTCCTGGTCGTGGGTGGGGCGCTCGGGCTCGCCCTCCATCATGGGCTGTTCGGCTTCACCGCCGCCTATCGGCGCTTTTTCATCGAGCGACGCGGCGCGGGCGTCAGGGCGCAGCTTCTGATGCTGGCCGCGGCAAGCGTCGCTTTTGCGCCGCTTCTCGCCAGCGGGAGCGCGTTCGGTCAGGGCTTTTCGGGCGCGCTTGCGCCGGTCGGGGTCTCGGTCATGGTCGGCGCCTTTCTGTTCGGTATCGGCATGCAGCTCAGCGGCGGTTGCGCCTCCGGTACGCTGTTCGCGGTAGGCGGCGGCAGCACGCGCATGGTGATCACCCTCGGCGGGTTCATCGCCGGCTCGCTGATCGGCGCGGCGCATCTGCCATGGTGGCTCGATCAGCCGTCTCTTGCCGCGATCTCGATCCTCGAGACCCTGGGCTGGCCCGTCGGCCTCGTCGCGCAGCTCGCTTTCCTCGGCCTGCTCGCGCTCGGCACGGTCGCTCTCGAGCGGCGCCGTCATGGCTCCGTCGAGCCGCTCGGATTCGGCGGCGACGGCGCCGATTGGGGCAGCCGGCTCATACGCGGCGGTTGGCCGCTCGCATGGGGCGCGGTGGCGCTTGCGCTCCTCAATGTCGTGACGCTGGTGCTCGCGGGGCATCCCTGGAGCATCACCTGGGGGTTCACGCTGTGGGGCGGAAAGCTTGCCGATGCACTCGGCTTCGGCATTCGCGACTGGACTTTCTGGCAATGGTCCGGCCCGGCGCGGGCGCTCGATGCCGGCCTCGTCCATGACACGGTCTCGGTGATGAATATCGGCATCATCCTCGGCGCGCTGCTTGGCGCAGGGCTTGCGGGCCGCTTCGCACCCCGGCTCCGCATGCCGGTCGGCGCGCTGGCAAGCGCCGTGATCGGCGGGCTCCTGCTGGGCTATGGCGCGCGGCTCGCCTTCGGCTGCAATATCGGCGCCTTCTTCAGCGGAATTGCGTCCGGCAGCGTGCATGGTTGGCTCTGGATCCTGTTCGCCCTACTCGGGATGGTGCTCGGCATATGGCTGCGCCCGCTGTTCGGGCTCCAAGGCGGCTCGGCCTTATCCGGCATGCCGAATGTGGGTCGCGCGGCGTGAGTGCGCGCCGTCTCCGCCTCGCTTCGAAGGTGCTCCCCCGGCTGCTCCTGGCAGCGGCAATCCTGGCCGGAATCGGGCTCGCCGTGCTGTACGGAGGTGGCCTCGATGCGGCGTCGATCGAGGCATGGATCGCCGATTTCGGGCCCTGGGCTCCTCTGGTCTTCATCTGCGCCTATGTGCTTGCGACCGTGTTCTTCGTGCCGGGTCTCCTGTTCACGCTCGCCGCGGGCGCGCTCTTCGGGCCCTATCTCGGGACGCTCTATAGCCTGGTCGGCGCCACGGTCGGCGCCACGATCGCCTTTCTCGTCGCGCGCTATGCTTTCTCTGAATGGCTCGCCAAGCGCGCGCCGTCGCGGGTGCGCCGGGTGGTCGAGGGGGTCGAAACCGAAGGCTGGCGCTTTGTCGCGATGACTCGGCTGATCCCGTTCATTCCCTTCAATGCGCTTAACTATGTGCTCGGCCTGACGCGCATCAGGCTCGCGCATTATGTCATCGCTTCGTTCCTGTTCATGGCGCCCGGTGGTGCGGCCTACGCCTATCTCGGCTATGCGGGGCGGGAGCTGGCGACCGGCGACGAAGATCTCGTTCAGAAGGCCCTTCTCGGCCTCGCTGCGCTTGGGTTGCTCGCCTTTCTGCCGCGCCTGATCAAGCGCTTCGTGATCAGGCGCGGGAAGGCCGAGGGGGCGGCGCAGACCGAAAGTCGCGCCGTGGCGGATGAAGCAGGCGAAGCGCGACGAGACTCGCCGTGAAGGTGACCATCGCGCCGGCCTGATGCGCGGCGCCCAGCGGGACGGGCACGAAGGCGAGCAGCGTTGCGATGCCGAGGGCGAACTGGCAGACCATGGCGGCCGCCAGCCCATGGAGCGCCGTGCGCACGGCCGGCGACAGCGGCGCGCGAAGCCCGGCCATCCAGATCAGGATCACGATGAGCGCGGTCAGCATCGCCAGCAGGCGGTGGTCGAGCTGCACCAACGGCACGTTCTCGAAGAAATTCCGCCATAGAGGTTCGATCAGGAAGACGTCCGGCGGGACGATGGCATCGGCCATCAACGGGAAGGTGTTGTAGGCCAGGCCCGCATCGTTGCCGGCGACGAACGCGCCGGAGAGGACCGTCAGGAAGATCAGCCCCGTTGCGGCCGTGAGCGCGGTGCGCCATCCCCGCGAACCGTCGACGCGCCCGGTGAAGCTGCGGAGGAGACCGAGCGCGGTCCACAGAACATAGGCGTAGATCAGGACGGCGAGGCCCAGATGAGCGGCGAGCCGATAGGCGCTCACGTCGGGCCGGTCGACCAGTCCGCTCTTGACCATGTACCAGCCGAGCAGCCCCTGGAGCGCGCCGAGCGCGACCATCACCAGGAGCTTCACGATGAGGCTGCGGGAGAGCCTGCGCCGGATCAGGAACCAGAGAAAGGGCAGCAGAAAGGCGACGCCGACCGCGCGGCCGAGCAGCCGATGCGCATATTCGAGCCAGAAGATGTCCTTGAAGCTCTCGATGGTCATCCCGCGATTGATCTTCTGGTATTCGGGGAATTCCCGATACTTTGCGAACAGGGCTTGCCATGCCTCGTCGCCGAGCGGCGGCACGGTGCCGATCAAGGGGCGCCATTCGACCATCGAGAGGCCGGAGTGGCTGAGGCGGGTTACGCCGCCGAGCACGACCATCGCGAAGACGAGGCCGGCCAACCCGAACAACCAGTATGCGAGCGCGCGGGCCGGTGCGGTTTCAGCGGGGCCGGTGCGGCCGTTTCCAGCCGGTTGGACCATCGCGTCGTAACGCTGTCGTGACGGGCGAAACCCGCGGCGCCCGGCGTGTTCTGCGGGCGCGAGCGCGCTATCCGACCTGGCGCCGGGGGTCGTCTGCCGCCTCCGCCGGGCCGCCAGCCGGGGAGCGTCGGCGATATCTGGCGGCGACGTAGTCGGCGACGATCTTCTGGAACTCCTCGGCGATGCCGGCGCCGCGGAGCGTCATGGCCTTCTTGCCGTCGATGAACACCGGCGCCGCCGGCGCTTCTCCGGTGCCCGGCAGGCTGATGCCGATATCGGCGTGCTTGCTCTCGCCCGGGCCGTTGACGATGCAGCCCATGACCGCGAGCTGCATGGTCTCCACGCCCTCATAGGTTTCACGCCAGACCGGCATTTGCCGCCTGACATAGCCCTGGATCCGCTCGGCGAGCTCCTGGAACACGGTGCTCGTCGTGCGCCCGCAGCCGGGGCAGGCCGCGACCTGGGGCAGGAAGGAGCGGAGCCCCATGGTCTGGAGGATCTCCTGGGCGACGATCACCTCCCGCGTGCGATCGCCGCCGGGCTCAGGCGTGAGCGATATGCGAATCGTGTCGCCGATGCCGCGCTGGAGCAGCACCGCCAGCGCGGCGGTCGAGGCCACGATTCCCTTGGAGCCCATTCCGGCCTCGGTCAGCCCGAGATGGAGCGGATAGTCGCTGCGCGCGCCGAGTTCGTCATAGACGGCGATCAGGTCCTGAACCTGCGAGACCTTGGCCGAGATCACGATCTTGTCGCGGGCGAGGCCGATCTGCTCGGCGAGCGCGGCGCTGCGCAGCCCGGATTCGACCAGCGCCTCGCGCATGACCCCCCGGGCGTCCTTCGGCTCGGGACGGGCGGCATTCTCGTCCATGAGCGCCGCGAGCAGATCCTGGTCGAGGCTGCCCCAATTGACCCCGATCCGCACCGGCCGGTCATGGGCGAGCGCGACCTCGATCATGGTTTGGAACTGCGTGTCGCGCTTCTCGCGAAACCCGACATTGCCCGGATTGATCCGGTACTTGTCCAGGGCTTCAGCACAAGCCGGATATTCGGTGAGCAGTCGGTGGCCGTTGTAGTGAAAGTCGCCGACCAGCGGCACATGGCAGCCGGCCGCCTCCAACCGCTCGCGGATCGCCGGCACCGCGGCGGCGGCCTTGGGCGTATCGACGGTGATGCGGACGATCTCCGAGCCGGCGTCGGCGAGCGCTTTGACCTGCTCGGCGGTGGCGTGTGCGTCCGCGGTATCGGTGTTGGTCATCGACTGGACGACGATCGGCGCGCCGCCCCCGATCCGGATCGCGCCGACCCGCACGCCGACGCTCTCGCGCCGTCCATGGGCGGAGCCATTCGCAGCCATGATCGCCCTCCAACCGGCCAAGGGATTCGGCCTTTATCTACCACAGCTCGCGCGTGCCAGATATGCCTTCCCGCTCCGTCGCGTTCGGGCGCGCCGGTCTCTTGCTCCCGGCGATCGTCTTGGCCACACTCCCGGCCTGCCGCCGATCAGGCCGGCAGGCCCGACTCTCTTCCGACATGCCGAGGCGGCGAAGGAGAATAGGCGCACACCGCATGACGGCGATGACGAGGAGAGCGGTGCTTCGGTCCGGTCTTGCCGGATGCCTGATCGCGCTTTGGCCGAAATCCCCCGCTGCGGCGGGATCGTCGGGGGTGACCGACAGCGAGATCGTCCTCGGCATGTCGGCGGCGTTCTCCGGTCCTTCCCGAGGGCTCGGGATCGAGCTTTACCGCGGCGCCAGCGCCTATTTCGAGCACATCAACAGGGGCGGCGGCATCAGGGGCCGCAAGGTGGTTCTCAGGACCTATGACGACGGCTATCAGCCCGACCCCTCGGTCGAGAACACCATGACGCTGATGCTGGAAGACGAGGTGTTCGCCCTGTTTGGTTACGTCGGCACGCCGACCGTGACCCGGGTGCTGCCCATGCTGAAGAAGTTTCAGGAAAGGCAGATCTACCTCTTCTTCCCGTTTACCGGCGCGCAGCCCCAACGGGAGCCACCTTACGGGGATTTCGCCTTCAATTTGCGCGCGTCCTATCGCCAGGAGACCGCCGGTCTTGTGGAGAACTTCGTCGGCATCGGCCGCAGGCATATCGCGGTCTTCTATCAAGCCGACGCCTACGGTCGCAGCGGCTGGGCGGGGGTGCGGCGCGCTCTGAAACCGCATGGGGAGCGGATCGTCGGCGAGGCGACCTATCGGCGAGGCTCGAAATTCACTGGCAGCATGCGCGAACAGGTGGAGATCCTGAAAGCGTCGCGGCCCGACGCGATCATCTGTATCGGCGCCTACGCCGCCTGTGCGGCGTTTCTCCGTGACGCCGTGGATCTCGGACTGCAGGTTCCCATTGCCAACCTCTCCTTCGTTGGCAGCGAAAACCTCCTGAATCTGATCATTCAGGGACGTGACGACGGCGAGCGATACACGGAGCTGCTGGTGAACTCGCAGGTGGTGCCCAGCTATGAGGACGATTCGATCCCGGCGGTCAAACAGTACCAAGCGTTGATGGAGCAATACGATCCCCGCCCGCCGCAGGAATTGCTTAATGAAGACTACACCCCCTTCTCGCGCAGCTTCGTCAGTCTGGAGGGCTTCCTCGACGCCAAGTTGATGGCCGAGGTTCTGTATCGCCTCGGCGAAAGCCCGGAGCGGAGCGCGCTCGAGAACGCCGTCTTCAGCATCAGGGATTTCGATCTCGGGATTGGCGAGCTGGTGTCGTTCGGTCCCGATCGCCGACAGGGCTTGCAGAAAGTCTACTATACCGTTGTCGAAAAAGATCGCTTTATTACTCTAGATAAATGGAAAGACAGGTTCTCTTGACATGAAGATACAAAAGCTCTTCCGGAAGACACTGTTCGGTGTTCTCCTCCTGTTTGGTGTGATCGGCGTCTCGACCTCCATCCTCTGCATTTATACGGTCGATACCCACCTGTCCGAGGAATATGAAGAGAACAGCAAGGGGATCGCGAAGACGATCGCCGATGCCAGCGTCGATATCATATTGAATCGAGACTTGTCGGCCCTGCAGTCTCTGATCGACCAATTCGTCGAGATTCAGGGAATCAGCTACATCTATATTACGAGTGAATCGGGAGAGTTTCTCGCCCACACCTTCGTGCCCGGCATTCCCGAGGAGATCAGGACGGACGATCCATCGAGCACGGCGACCGTGGAACGCAGCCTGCCCGGGCGCGGCGATTTCGTCGAAGTCGGCAGCCCGATCCTGGTGGGCGTTGCCGGAACGGTGCACGTCGGCATGGATACCGGATTGATCGCAGTGAAGATTCAAAGAGCGATCGGCCAGCAGATCTACCTCATCTCGATCATATTTGTCGTCGGCATCTTCGCCGCCATCTGGTTCGTCGGCTTCGCCGCGAGACCCGTCGACAAACTTCTCGCCTATGCGGTGAAGCTCGCGCGCGATCGGGACGACGGCATTGCGTCGGACGACAAACTGCTCGCGCGCAACGACGAGGCCGGCCAGCTCGCGCGCCTCTTCCTCTACTTCGCGGAGGTCATGGACATCGAGAAAGCACGCGGCGCCCCGCAACCGGCTCGGAACGACTGAACCGCCGATGACCAATTCGCGCATTGCGGCGGTGCTGTTTTGCACCGCGCTGCAGGTCTGTTTCGGGACCGTGTATGCGTGGAGCTTCTTTCAGACGCTTCTGGTCAGGCAGCTCGGCTGGTCGTTCACCGACACGGCGCTCGCCTTCAGTATCGCGATATTCTCGCTCGGCTTGTCGGCTGCGTGCGCGGGCGCGCTTCTGCCCCGGGTGGGGCCGCGAAGGCTGGCGCTGACCGGCAGTCTGATGTTCTCGGGCGGTTATCTCATCGCCGGTCTCGCCCTTCACGTAGACAGTCTCGTGCTCTTCTATCTCGGCTACGGCGTGATCGGCGGCGCCGGGATCGGGCTTGGCTACGTCACCCCCGTCGCGACGGTCGCGAAGTGGTTCCCCGATCGCAAGGGACTGGCGACCGGAATCGTCGTCATGGGTTTCGGCGTCGGCGCGGTGGTCCTGAGCAAGGGGCTGGCACCCTTTCTGGTGGTGCGGACGGAAGGGGATCTGCCGCTTCTCTTCATGTGGCTCGGCATCATCTTCGCTTGTGTCCTGATTCCGTGCAGCCTGATGTTGCGCAACCCGCCGGCGGAATTCAGCGCGCGCTTCCCGGGTAGCCAGGGTTTGGAGGACCTCGACGAGGCCGACTCCGCCTTGCGCTGTGTCCAGTCGCGCGAATTCGCCGTCATGTGGCTTGTTTTCTTCTTCAACATCGCCGCGGGGATCTCCGTCATCAGCTTTCAATCGCCGCTGCTGCAGGACGTGTGGGCGCTTGCGGACCCGTCGCTGGAGCCGGAAACGCTGGCCGAGTACGGGGCAACGCTGATCGCCGCCAGCTCACTCTGCAACGGCGCCGGGCGGCTGTTCTGGGGATTGCTGTCCGATCGCATCGGCCGCATCCGCGTGTTCAGGATATTGCTCGCCAGCCAGATGATCGTGTTCGGCATTCTCATGACCGAACGCGACCCCTGGATTTTCGCGGGGCTCGTCTGCTACATCTTGCTGTGCTTCGGTGGCGGCTTCGCAACGATGCCGTCCTTCGTCCTCGACGTCTTCGGGGCGAAGAGGATGTCGGCGGTCTACGGGGTGATCCTGACCGCCTGGGCGGCGGCGGGGATCTTCGGCCCCCTCTATGTCGGGTATCTGAAGGACCAATATCCCGACCGGGCGATTATCTACTGCTTCTTGATCGGTGTTCTGATCCTCGGCCTCGGATTCGTATTCTCCTATCTGTTGAACGACGAACGCATCCGCCTGCGGCGGCCGACGCTGGACAGCACGCTGCGCCAGTATGGCATTCCGCTACCCCGGCGCGGTCATATGCGGCCATAGGCGCGTCTCGGTTCCGTGGCGGGTTCGTTCCAGGCGGCGGCGTATGGCCCTACGCCGCGATCTTCTCACGCGCGCGATGGAGAAACGCGATGGTCGAGGCGATGGTCTTCTCGGGGCATTCGACGAGGTCCGCGTGGCCGATATCTTCGTACACGATTGCCTCGCAGCCCGGCACGTTGTCGATCACCCATTGGGCGCCGGCGCCGTCGGGACCGGTCCGCATCGGGGTCAGCATGTCCCTGGCGGCGGTGATCACCAGTGTCGGGTTCTTGATCTTCTTGCAGTCATCGCGGAGGTCCATCGTCTCCATCGCGAGGCAGGCCTGAACCACGGTTTCTACGGAGTTGAGACCGACGATGGTGCGCACCATCTCGATCAGCGCCGGGCCATTCGGCCCGTCGAGATACTCCGCGCCGACGGCCTGGGTGATCACATGGTCGGCGAACGCCGGGCTGCAGCCCCAGGTCTGGGCCATATGGCGCCACGTGCGGAACATGATGCGCCGCATCCTGTCGCATTTGGCGAAGGCGCAGTCGCTGACCACGCCGATGCAGCGGTCCGGGTATTTCGCGGCGAACTTGAGCGCGATCATCCCGCCTGCCGAGGTGCCCATGACGTGGGCCCGATCGATGTCGAGGGCATCGAGCAGCGCTGCCAGATCGTCAGCCCAGAGATCGAGGTCGTACGGCATCAGCGGGCGGTCAGATTGACCGTAGCCCCGCTGATCATAGCTGATCAGCTGGAACTCTTTGGCGAGTCCCTCCCACACCATCGCGAAGTTCTGGCGCCCGAAGAGTGAGCCGCCGATCAACGCCAGCGGCTCGCCTTTGCCCATGAACTCATAGAAGATGTCGATCCCGTTGGCCTTTACTTTCGGCATGATGACCTCCCTCTCTCAATCGCCTGTCCCGGCCGCTCAAGACGCTGCCGACCTCGCGGGCGGAGCCGCGCCGGCGGGATTCCGCCGCATGATGGACCGGTTCCGTTGACGAACATAGCGCGGGAATGGCGGGGCGGCGCGGCCGCGCCGGCGATCGCCGGCGATCGCGAGGCACTGGCGCTCTGCTGGGAACGATGGCGCGACACCGCCGGTCACGGCGCCGACGCTTCCAGCGCCGTCTTCAGCGAGGAAAGCCACGGCGATTCCACCGCCAACGCATTGCTGAGCGCGGTATTCGGCAACAGCCGATATCTCAGCCATTGCCTCATTGCCGATCGGGGATTTGCCCGGCTGTTGCTTGAACAGGGCCCGGACGCGGCCTATGCCGCCGCGCTCCAAGCGGCGACCGACCGGGCCGTCCTCGGGGCCGAGTCAAGGCAGGAGGTGATGAAGCGCCTCCGGCTCGCCAAGCGCCGCGCGACCCTTGCCATCGGGATGGCCGACATCGCCTCGGTATGGCCGCTGGACAAGGTCACGGCGGCGCTCTCCGATTTCGCCTCGGCGACGCTCAGCGCGGCCTGTGCCCATCTGTTGCGGGCCTTGCATGATGCCGGCGATCTCGCCTTGCCGTCGCCGGCCGCGCCCGAGCGGGGTTCCGGGCTGATCGTCCTCGGCATGGGAAAGCTGGGTGCCCACGAGCTCAACTATTCAAGCGACGTGGACATCATCGTCCTGTTTGACGAGGCCGTAACGCCTGATCGCGGCGACGGCGGATTGCGGCAGATGTTCACCCGGCTCGCTCGCCACCTGGTTTCGATCATGGATGAACGTACGGCGGACGGCTATGTATTCCGCACCGATCTTCGCCTGCGTCCCGATCCCGGATCGACGGCGGCGGCCCTTTCGGTCCGGGCCGCCGAAACCTACTACGCGACCACCGGCGAGAACTGGGAGCGCGCGGCGATGATCAAAGCGCGGCCGGTGGCGGGCGATCTCGAGGCCGGGCGCGGGTTTCTCGATACTCTGCAGCCGTTCATCTGGCGGCGTCATCTCGACTTCGCCGCCATTCAGAGCATTCGTGCGATCAAACGGCAAATCGACGCGCATCGCGGCGGTGGCAAGACCGCCGTCGCGGGTCACAACATCAAGCTCGGGCGCGGCGGCATCCGCGAGATCGAGTTCTTTACCCAGGCCCAGCAGCTCATTTGGGGTGGGCGCGACGCCGCACTGCGTGTGCGCAGCACCCGGGAGGCGCTCGACCGTCTGGTCATCGCCGGACATGTGAGGCGCCGGGCTGCGGCAGATCTGATGGCAGCGTATGAATTCCACCGCAGGCTCGAGCACAGGCTGCAAATGACGGATGATCGTCAAACACATAGCCTGCCGGACGACGAAGAGGGAATCGCGCGCATCGCCACCTTTCTGGGTTTTGACTCTACCGCCGCTTTTTCCGATGTGCTGCTCGCCCATCTTCGAACAGTGGAGCATCACTATGCGGCGCTTTTCGAAGACGAACCGAGCCTGTCGAGACCCGGAAAACTGGTTTTCGCGGGCGGTGAGCATGATCCCGACACGCTGGAAACCCTTGCGGGGATGGGCTACGCCGAGCCCGAGCGCGTATCGACGGTGGTCCGGGCCTGGCATGCCGGTCGACATCATGCGTTGCGAAGCGCCCATGCCCGCGACCTGCTGGCCGAGCTCGTGCCGACGATCCTGGAGGTTTTTGCCGCCTCGTCCAATCCGGATTCGGCGCTACTGCTGTTCGATGAATTCCTCGCCCGGTTGCCGGCGGGCGCTCACCTGTTTTCCATGTTCGCGGCCCGACCCGCGCTGTTCGAGCTGGTCACGGAAATCATGGGTTCCGCGCCCCGTCTCGCGAATCGGCTGGCGCGCCGTCCGGTCCTGCTCGACAGTGTTTTGAGCCGCCAGTTCTCCGATCTGGAAGTGCCGGGTGCGGCGGACATGGGAGCCGAGCTGGCGGACGTCGCCCGGCGCGGCCTGGTGCGTTTGTTCTACGTCCGCGAATTTGGAATAGCGGAAATGAAGGCAGAGCTGGCGGACGTCGCCCGCCAGGCGCGGGATCTGCAGGATTTTCTCGACGCCGAAAGACGCTGGGCCAATGACAAGACCTTCCACATCGGCGTGCATATGCTGCGTGGTCTTCTCTCTCCGGTGGCGGCGGCGAGGCCTCTTTCGGATATCGCGGACACCTGCCTCAGCGCCGCGCTGCCGGTCGTTGCCGATGAGTTCGCCTCCGTCCACGGCCGTGTGTCCGGTGGCGCGTTCGCCGTGATCGCTCTCGGGCGGCTGGGCAGCCGCGAGATGACGGTGAGCTCCGCTCTCGATCTCATGTTCGTATACGACCACGATTCCGGTGCGGTGGAATCCGACGGCCGAAGAGCGCTCGCGCCGGGCGACTATTATGGGCAACTGGCGCGGCGGTTCATCGGCGCGATCGCCGCGCCGACGGCGGAGGGCACGTTATACGACGTGGACATGCGCCCGCGCCCGACCAGTAGTGCCGGGCCCGTCGTTACATCCCTGACGGCATTCGCCGCGCATCAGCGGTCCGACGCCGCGACCTGGGAACACCAGGCCCTGACCCGTGCACGGGTGATCTGCGCGGAGAGCGGCCTCGGCGAACGCTTTGACGAGATCAGGCAATCCGTCCTCACCCAACCCCGTGGGCGCGACGATCTGGCCGCCGATATCGCCGGGCTGCGCGAGCGGCTGCGGCGCGACGACGAAGGCGAGGATATCTGGTCGATCGAGCAGAAACGCGGCGGCCTGATCGACGTGGAGTTCGTCGCTCAGTACCTGCAATTGCTGCACGGCTCCCGAACTGCCGAGCTGCTGGCCGGCGAGGCCGTCGCCGTCTTCGAAGCCGCGCGCCGGCATGAGTTGATCGATCCCGAGGCTGCGCACGAGCTTGCGAACGCGACGACGCTATGGCGCAATCTGCACGGCATCCTGTGCCTGACCGTGGAGGACGGCTTCATCGAGAGGACCGCGCCGCCGGCGCTCAAGAGCGTTATCGAGCGGGCATGCGGCGCGGGCGACTTCGATTCTCTCAAGGAGGCGATGCGGGAGACGGCGGCCCGTACCGCACATCATTTCGATACCTTGCTGGCGCGTGATACGGCGGGGAACGCCGCGTAACCGGCTCGCACGCGAGGTGGGCGACGGCGCGACGGGGCCGCTCCACGATCGGCGGCGCGACGCCCGCTCGAATCGCGGCTATTGTTCGAGCGAAGGCACCTCGGGGTCGCGACATTGGGAGACAGAGCCGATGGAAGTGAAGACCGAGCGAGAAAACGAAACCCTGATCGCCCGGGTGGAGGGGCGCATCGACAGCACCAACGCCCATGATTTCGAAGACGCGATGACCGCCGTCGTTGGCGAAAGCGATCGCGCCGTGATCATGGACTTCGCGAGTCTCGCCTATATCAGCAGTGCGGGCCTCCGCTCCATCCTGTTGGTCGGCAAGGAACTCTGGAACCGCGACGCGACGCTCGCGCTTTGCTCGCTCTCGGCGTCGATCAGGGAGGTCTTTGAAATCAGCGGGTTCGACAAGATCATTCCGGTCTATGGCTCTCGGGCGGAGGCGCTGGAGTCTCTGGCCGGATAGCGGGCTCGCCGTCGCCTTGGGTCGTCGTGCTCGGCGGCGCCAGGGGCAGTGCCACGATCATTTCGGTGAACGCGCCGGGTCGGGACTCGACCCTGATTTCGCCCCCGTGCTGGCGCACGATATCGTTGGAAAGGGCGAGGCCGAGTCCGGTGCCTTGATCCGGCGGCTTGGTCGTGAAGAACGGGTTGAATATCTTGTCGATGACATCGGGCGGTATGCCGCTTCCGTTGTCGCGGATGCGGACCTCGATGCCCTCCGCCGTGCGCCGCGTGGCGAGGGTGAGCGCGGGCTCGTAGCGGTCCTCTCCGGAGCCGGGAGAATCGGGAGGTGTGTCGGCGCCGGCTTCGGCGGCACGCCGCTTCTCGTCGGTCGCCTGGCAGGCATTGCTGACCAGGTTCAGGAAGACGCGGCCCATGTCTTGTGGGATGACGTCGAGCGCTCCCACCGCCGGATCGAAGTCCTCCTTGATATCGAGGCGGAAGTCCGAATCGCTTGCCCGCGCGCTGTGATAGGCGAGCCGAGCGTGCTCATCGAGCAGGGCGTTGATGTCCGTCGGCTGCCGCTCGCCCGAACCCCGCCCCATCATGAGCATGTGGTGCACGATCTGGTTGGCGCGCTCGCCATGTTCGCGGATGCGCTTGAGGTTGTCGGTGACGTCGCCGGCGATCTCGTGGATCAGCGCGTGTCGATCCTCGTCCTTTTTGTCGTCCCGCTCGCGGAGAACCGCGTGCAGCTCCTCCAGGAGTTCCTCCAGCAATTCCTCCGACACTTCCGAGAAGTTCTTGACGAAGTTCAGCGGGTTCCTGATCTCATGGGCCACGCCCGCGGTGAGCTCGCCGAGCGCTGCCAGCTTCTCGCGCATGACGATCTGATCCTGCGCCCGGTGCAAATTGGCGAGTGCGTCTTCGAGCTGCTCGTTCTTGCCTCTGAGCTGCTCGGCCAGCTCTTCGACCAGGTTCAGGCGCTGTACTTCCAGTGCGTGGCGTCGAAACACCTCGAGAGCCGCTGCCATATCCGCGATCTCGTCCCGCCCGCGGACCTCAATTTTCGCCTTCAAATCGCCGCCGGCCATACGCCGCATCCGGTCCGACAGCCGGCTCAGACGGCGCAACAGCATGCGGCCGACGAACAACCAGGCGATCAGCAGCGCCCCGACGACGCTGATCACGCTGAGCGCAAGCAGGAGGTTGCGCCCGGTGAGGATTGCCTGTGCGGAGGCTTGGGTGGCATCCCGCGCGCTCGCACGGGCCGCGCTCACCAGACCTTCGGCCTCGGCCACCAGCTCGATGGCGAGATCGTGGTTGGAAGCGAGAAGGTCCGTCTGACGCTCGGCGAGCGCGAGCTCCTGCGCGCGCAAAGCGAAGCCTTGGTGCTGCCCGAGACCCAGCTCGAAGAGCCGGGTGAATGCGGGAGCGACCGTGTCGCGGAGCGTGGCGGTTCCGAGGGCTGACAGGCTGCGCTCGATCTTGCCGACGGTGGATTCGAAGCGTTCCTGCAGCGGTTCGAGCAGGGGCGCGTCGGAGAGGTCGAAGGCGCTTACAAGAAGCTGGATCGCGATCGTGGCGTCCGCCTGCAATCCGGCCATGTGGCGGTAGCGGGTGAATGCCTCTTCCGACAGGTGCAGCGCGCGGGGCGCCGACTCCTCGCCGAGTTCCCGATAGCCGGTCATCGCGTAGAACAACTGGTCGTCGATAGCGGGAATCAGGGCATCGGTGAGCTCATTTTGCAGCACCGCAATTTCGGCGCGGAGCGCTTCGCTGCGCTCGGCCAGCGAGAAGCGCTCGGCGACCGAGTCCTCGATGGCTATGACGTTCGCGATCAGAGCGTTGCCCTGGGCGCGAATGCGCTCGAAGCGCGTCTCGTCCGCGCCTTGCCGCGTCAGGGCCGCCACCTGCGCCTCGAAGGCCCGCCGATCCTCGGCGATGTCCGCGGCGATGCGGGCGAAGTCTTCCGGTTTCGCCGCGGCGGTCAGCCGCGGCGCGGCAGCCACGAGAGCGCCGCTTTGCTGTGCCACGCCGAAAGCCGCCGCCATCTCAGGAACGCTGCCTTCGTTCACACGGCTCTGGAAGTCGCCCACCCGATCGAAGGAGAACCAGCCGACCAGACTCGCGATGACGGTGAGCGCGACGGCGCCGCCGATCCCCAGATAGAGCTGGGTCGAGAGTCGAAAGCGGCTTTCGAGCAGCCGTCTCGCCCAGGCGGTCATGGCTGCGCAGGGGGCCGAAGCGTCTCGATCGGGTGGTAGCGGCTATCGCTGCCGATGACGGTGAGGAATACGGCATCGGAGCCCTGATTATCGCCGTCGCCATAGCGAAGCTCGAATCCATCGAGGTCGATGACGTCGGCACGGCGCAGACTATCGAGAAAGCAGGATCGGTCGATCGCGCGGCCGCAGCGTTCGAGGGCGTCGATGGCCAAGCGACCGGCCAGGTAGCCTTCGAAGGAGACGAAGCCGGGAACGGCCTCGGGCGCATCGGCCGCCAGGGCCCGGCGATAGGCAGCGGCGACGGTGGGCCCGTCGCCGCTCGGAAAGGGTACCACCTGGGTCACGAAGACCCCGGCGCCGGCGGCGCCGAGCTCCCTGGCCAATGCGTTGCTGCCCACGAAGGAGATGGTCATGAAGACGGGATCGAAACCGGTGTGCCGCGCCCAGGCGATCAGCGTGGCGACCGGCTTGTAGGCGCCGATCAGGATCACTGCCCCGGGGTCCCCGCCGCGCAGGTCGAGCAAAGCCGTCTTCACGGCCGTGGTATTGCGCGGATAGACCCCGATCGCCACCGGCTCCAATTCGCGCCGCGCGAGGGCGCGGCGGACGCCGCGATAGCCCGCCCGGCCGAAGGAATCGTCCTGATACATGACGGCGATGCGGTCGATGCCGAGGTCCCGGATCAGGCGGGCGACCATTTCCTCGGTCTCCTGGTAGTAGGAGGCACGCAAGTTGATCACGTTCCGCCATCTGTCGTCACGCAGGAAGGCGGCGCCGGTGAAGGGCGCGACGTAGGGAATGCCCGCGTCTGCGGCGATGGGTGTGGCGGCGCGCGAGGTCGGCGTGCCGACGGCGCCGATCAGCGCGAAAACGCCTTCCTCCGCGACCAGCCGGCGAGTGTTGGCGATGGCGGCTTCCGGTTCGTAGGCGTCGTCGAGGGATCGAAGCGCGAGCCGGCGCCCGTGGACGCCGCCGCGCCGGTTCGCCTCCTCGAAGGCCGCCTCGATCCCGAGCCGCATGTTCTCGCCCAGATCCCGGGCGGGGCCGCTGAAGGCGGCGGACTGGCCGAAAAGAATCTGCCGGTCGGAAACCCCGGAGTCCTCCGCCCGCGCCGCCGCGGCCGCCGACAGCGCGACGCAAGCGGCGATCAGCATGGCGCCGCACCGGCGGCGCGACCGCTTCACCCATTCCTCCGCTTGATCAGGGTCAGATGGTTTCTGTCCTGCTCCCGCCGGTAGCGCACCTCGTCCATCATGGTGAGCACCAGATGGATGCCAAGGCCCCCCGGGACGCGGTCCTCGAGCGCCGAGTCCAGGTCAGGCGGGGGTGCGTCGGTCAGCGGATCGAATGGCCGTCCGTCGTCCGTGATCTCGATGGTGAGCACGTCGGCCTTCGATGTGATCTCGATCTCGATTTCGTGGCTCCGGCCATCGTCGTGCCCGTGGTTCACGATGTTGATCCCCAGCTCTTCCAGGACCAGCTTGATCTGGAAGACGAGATCGGGGGGCCAGCCTTCAGCCTGTGCCAGATCCTCGACGGCCGCGTCGAGGCGCCGGAGTTCATCCCGCCTAGTTTCAATGCGCAGGGAGAGCGTCGCGCTCACCCGTCCGCCCCGGCGCGGTAGAGCGTCAGACAGGTGACGTCGTCGGACTGGGGCGTGTCGCCGGCAAAGGCATTCACGGCCTCGAAAACCGCCATGTTGGCGTTCTCGGCATCGCGCGGCGGCGAGCCCTCGAAGACGTGGCGCAGGCGCTCGATGCCGAACAGCTCCCTTTTGTCGTTCTCGGCCTCGGTAACGCCGTCGGTATAGAACACGACCGCGTCACCGGGCGCGAGGACCACGATGCCTTCCCGGTAGTCGATATCGGGCATCAACCCGAGAGCGAGCCCATCGGTTAGGGGCAGCTCGGTCGAGGCTCCGTCGGCGTGAACGACGAGGGGCGGGTTGTGGCCGCCATTGGCATAAACGAGCGTCCTGTTTGTCGGGTCGAAGACCCCGTAGAACACGGTGACAAACATCGTGGCCTCGTTGTCTTCGTAGAGCAGGCGGTTGACCTCACGCAGCACCGCGCCGGGACCGTCGCTGCCGATGGCCGCGCCCTTGAGCTGCGTTCGACAGGACATCATGAAGAGGGCGGCCGGAACCCCTTTGCCCGAGACATCGGCGATCGCAAGGCCGATCCGGCCCTTGTCGAGGCGCACGATGTCGAAAAAGTCTCCGCCTACTTCGCGGGCGGGCTCCATGCTCGCGAACACTTGATAGTCGGGGCTTTCGGGGAACACGGCCGGAAGAATCGACTGCTGCATCCTGCTTGCCACGTCGAGCTCGTTCTGCAGCGCGATCAGCTTGTCACGCGATTCAACGGCCTCACGCCACGCGACGAGATGGCGCAAGGTTCGCTCGATGGTGACCCGCAGATCTTCGAAGTCGATCGGCTTGGTGATGAAGTCGAAGGCGCCCCGATTCATCGCCGTGCGGATATTCTTCATGTCGCCATAGGCCGAGATGATCACGGAAAGGATGTTGGGATCGACGCTCGGGATCTTCTCGAGGAGCGTTAGGCCGTCCATTTGAGGCATGTTGATGTCTGAAAGCACGATGTCGATGCCCCGGTCCTGGCTCAACAGCTCGAGAGCCTCGACCCCGTTGTGGGCGAAATCGAACACATACTGGCGACGGCGAATCTCGCGGCGCATGCGCTGTAGCACGAGCTGCTCAAGATCGGGCTCGTCGTCCACGACGAGGATTCTGTAGGGGGCTGCGCCGGTTGAGGGCGTTTCAGCGTCGTGCTCTGGTGTCATCGCTTATCGGACACTTTCCCGTTGGATGGGTTGGCCGGCTTGCCCCTGATGGCAGGGACCGCACACCGCGCTCGACACCGCCGCTCGGTAAACTGTCGTTCGCCATGCCTGTAGCCTACGCCACTTCGGCCCGAATACGGGTGATCAGGTGGGCGCGTTCTCTCGATCGAAAGCAGTGGGGCGAGTGATGGGATTCGAACCCACGACCCCCGGAACCACAATCCGGTGCTCTAACCGGCTGAGCTACACTCGCCGCCGCCAGCCTCACTTAGTGGAGGGGCGGTGCCGCGTCAAGCGGCTGCCGGCGCCGCTCCGACCGTCCGAAGACGCGCGCAAAACAGACCCTTGACCCGCCCGCCATTTGCAAAGGAAAACCATCCGTAAGGGTATCTTCCGAAATCGTTCTTGTGGCGAGGATTGCCATGAGGGTACTATCCGCGAGACGTTGAGCCGGCACGACGATGGGTTCTGAGAAGCTATTCCTCGGTCGCTGCAAGAAACGCGTTGTGCAACCATCCGGCGGAGGGACTTAGGGTTGTGCGACACGATGTAACGTTTGTCCGTCCGACAGTGTGCCTCGCGGCCGCCGCTCTCCTGCTTACGAGTTGCGCCGACCTGGACCTGTGGCCTTCGACGATGGGTGAGCCCATGTCGGGCGGCCAGACCCAGGTCGTGATACCGCCATCGGCGGCGGAAACCGCGCCCGAGCCGGTCGACGAAGCGACACCGTCGAGCGCCGATATCGGGTTTGAGAGCGCGACCCTCGATCCACCAGCGCCGGCCACGCCGACCGGTACCTTCGTCGGCACCAAGGTGGTCCAGCAACAGGCCGAGCTCGCTCAGCTTGACGCCTCGACCCGCAACCGGCAGATGCAGTACGACGCGCTACGCAATATCGCGCGACAAAACTCGCAGAGTTACTTCGCATCGGTCGCGGCAATCACGGCGCGCCTGCGCGTCGGTACCACGCCCGGCAACCCGGTGCTCGTGAGTCAGTGGAACGCCGCGCAAAACGAGCTCGACCGGCTTCTGACCGACATCGCCGCGCTCAGCACCCTCGGCAATCAAGTGGCCACCGATTCGGCGATGGCGGCGTACCTTCTTGAATCGGTGCGCGCGACCTATGCGCTGCAGGGCGCGGTGGATGAGGACCATCGCCAGCTGGCGTTGATCGAAGACGGGGTCAACCGTACGGTCGTCTCGATCAACCGGACGCTCGGCGAGTTGCAGGAGACGATCAATCGCTACACAGACTATGTGAACGCCGAGCGGCGCAACCTGACGACCCTCGCGCTTGCGGTCAAGAACGGCGACTATCTGGGCCCGAGCCTGACCAATCGGAGCCAGCAAGCGGTCGCCGCGCAAGCGATGCTCAGCGCGCCGCTCGAGCCGCAGATGGCGCTTGCCGAACGCCGGCCGCTCGTGGTCATCCGTTTCAACCGGCCGGACATCGAATATCGTCAGGCGCTTTATTCTGCGATCTCGACTGCGCTCGACCGCCGCCCGTCCAGCGGCTTCGATCTCATCGCGGTCGCACCTATGGCGGGCAGCCCGGCCGATGTCGAACTCGGCACGAATACCGCCAAGCGCAATGCGAATGACGTGCTGCTGGCGCTCACCGAGATGGGCCTTCCCAGCAATCGCGTGACGCTCTCCGCGACCACCAGCCCGGACGTTCTGTCCAACGAGGTCCGCATCTACGTCCGCTGACCACGGTCCCGGCATGCGGGTGAGCCAAAACCGCGCCGCCCGTCGGCGGCGCCCGGCGCGCGTCCTCGCGACTGCGCTCTTCCTCGCCGTGTCGAGCCTCTTTCCGCTCACCGCCATCGCCGCGGGCGAAGCGCCGGTGCGGGCGGATAACGCGATGATCGCCGCGGCGCATCGATCGGCGGCGCAGGCCGGCGCCGCGATCCTGGCGGCTGGCGGCGATGCCATCGATGCCGCGATCGCGGCGCAAGCGATCCTCGGATTGGTCGAACCGCAGTCTTCCGGCATCGGCGGCGGCGGCTTCCTGCTCTACCACGACGCGGAACGGGAGACCGTGGAGAGCTATGACGGGCGCGAGACGACACCGAGCGCCGCCGACGATGCCCTGTTCCTTGCACCGGACGGTACCCCACGCGGCTGGCTAGACGCTGCGGTCGGCGGCCTCCCGGTCGGCGTGCCGGGCGTCGTTCGGATGCTCGAGCGCGCCCACCGAGCACACGGCCGGATGCCCTGGGCGCGGCTTTTCGAGCCTGCCATCGCCCTTGCGGAGCGTGGCTTCACCGTCTCGCCCCGGCTCGCGTGGATGATCGCGAACAACCCGGACCTCGCGCGTTTCGAGGCCGCACGCGCCTATTTCTTCCACCCCGACGGAACGCCGAAAGCTGCCGGCGAGAGCCTGGTTAACCATGCTTACGCCGAGACCCTGCGGGCGATTGCCCGGGACGGCGCGGACGCCCTCTACGAGGGGCCGATCGCGGCGCAAATCGTCGCCGCCGTCCGCAGCGACCCGGTCAATCCCGGCCTCCTCGCGCTTTCGGATCTGGTCCGCTATCGGGCGGTGGATCGGCCACCGGTCTGCCTGGAATATCGGCGCCATGTCGTCTGCGGGATGGGCCCGCCGAGTTCCGGCGGGTTGACGATGCTGCAAACCCTCGGGTTGCTCAGCCACTTCGATCTCGCCTCGCTCGTGCCCGGCTCCCTCGATGCCGTGCACTTGATCAGCGAAGCCAGCCGGCTCGCTTTCGCCGATCGCAACCGGTACATGGCGGATGCGGATTTCGTGCCCGTTCCGGTCGAGTGGCTGCTGTCCCCGGACTATCTGGAGCGACGGACCGCGCTGATCGACCGCGACCGCGCGATGGGCGTGGCCGAGCCGGGCGTGCCGCCGGATGCGGAGGCCCACGGCTGGGCCAGCGCATCGGCGCCCGAATTCGCTTCGACGAGCCACCTGTCCGTCGTCGATTCGCGGGGCAACGCCGTCTCCTTTACGACCAGCGTGGAGCGGCCCTTCGGCTCGCGCGTCATGGTGGCGGGCTTCCTCCTGAACAGCCAGCTCACCGACTTCTCCTTCGCCGCGAAGGATGCTCATGGACCAGTCGCGAACCGTGTACAGGCGGGCAAGCGTCCGCGCTCGTCCATGTCGCCGACGCTGATCTTCGATGAGCAGGGCCAGCTCGTCGCGGCTCTCGGCTCACCCGGGGGATCGCGCATTATCGGCTTCGTCACCCAGTCGGCGATCGCACTTCTCGACTGGGGCCTCGATGCCCAGGCCGCACTGAGCCTACCGCGACACGTTAACCGGAACGGCGCGACCGAGCTCGAGGAGGGTACCGAACTCGAAACGCTTAGCCATGCCCTGGAAGCACTTGGGCACGAGGTGCGCATTCGGCCGCTGAACAGCGGCCTGCACGCTGTGCGCCGCGTCGAGGGCCGGCTTGAGGGCGGCGCCGATCCGCGCCGCGAGGGCGTCGCACTGGGCCACTGAGCGGAGCCCGGTGCATGACCGGCCGGCGCCGGGATCCCCCGGTCACCACCGGTGTTAAAATCGGTGGTTGCCGGTGGTCTCCGGGAGATGCGAGTCCGGGAAGCGCAGCCTGAAGACGGTGCCCGTGGGATCGGAACGGTCGAGGCCGATCTCGCCGCCGTGGTTGTGCATGAGGTCGCGTGCGATGGCGAGGCCGAGGCCCGTGCCGTCGGCTCGTCCTACACCGGCGAACGCTTCGAACAGATGATCGCGCGCATGCGCCGGAAGCCCTGGGCCGGTGTCGGCGACGTCGATGAACGTGCTCTCCGCGTTGCGCCAGGCAGTCACCCGGACCGTTCCACCCGCCGCATGGTCGGCCAGCGCCTCCACGGCGTTCTGAGCGAGGTTCATGACAATGCGATAGACCTGATCGCGGTCCGCCGCCAAGCTCAGATCGGGCGGCACGTCGTTACGCCAGATGATGGAAGCGCTTTCGCCGATGGGAAGTGCGCTCCTGACCTCGTCGATGAGAGGCGCCAGCGCGAAAGCAGATCGGCTCGGCTCCGGCACACCGGTCTTGGCGAACGTCAGGGTCTGGGTGCACAGCGCGATCGCGCGATCGAGCGCCGAGACCAAAGGCAAGGCCAGCTTCTGAACCTCCGGGTCGCGCGCCTTTGCTAGGCGATCGGTGAGCAGCGCGGCAGTTGCCAGCATGTTGCGAAGATCGTGGTTGATCTTGGCGACGCCGGCGCCGACAGCGGCGAGTCGCGCCTTCTGACGGAGCGCCGCGCGCACGCGCCGCTGCATGACCTGCAGCTCCCGCTGTGCAAGGCCGATCTCGTCGCGCCGTCGGCTCACCTTGATCGTCGTGGAGGCGTCCTCCGGCTGGCGCCGGAACGAAACCAGACTGTCGGTCATGCGCCCGAGCGGCAAGACCATAAGCCAGTGCAGCGACAGATAAATCAAACCCGCAACGATGAAGGCGAGCACCAGGGAGAGCGCGAGAATGCGCTCCGAATAGTCGATCATCGACGCGTAGAGCGGTGCCTCCGGCAACAGGATGTCGACCATGGTGTCCGGCGGATCGCCGGCCATGGTTCCCATTACCCGAATCGTTCGATTTCCGCCGTGGCGAAGCGTATCGGCGGCGTGTTTGAGCATGGAGAACGGGGTCGCCTGGCGCAGGTCGAAGCTCGCATCGACCTCGACCGGCATGTCGTCGCTCAGGATCAGCGTCCGGCTTCCGGGTCGTTTGAGGGCGACTGCCACTACGCCGGCGCGGGCCAGCAGCGCGGCGCCGAGTTCCTCGGTCACCATCTGATCCGGCGCCGCCTCGACGGCGAGGGCCGCGATGCGCGCGGCTTCGATCCGTTCTTCGAGAAAAACCATACGGTGGCGCGCGATCGACGGGACGTAGATCAAGACCTCGCCCAGGAGGACGAAGAGCACCGTCAGCACCAGCAGCCGGGCCGACAGGCTGCGGGTGGCCCGCGACAGAAGCGAGCGGGAAGACCTAGTCAAAGGGCCTCAGAGCGATTGCCGGTTACCCCTCCGACCCGACTATAGAGCCCGCGCCGCGCAGGCGCCAAGGCGGTTACCGGCCGCGCGGCGCGATGGTCGATCATCCCAGGCGGGCAAGCAGGCGGACCAGGCGGCGCGTCCGTTCGCCGAACAATTTCGAGGAGTAGAAGCTCCCCGCTGCCCGCGCGCTGGCCTCGCTCAGGGTCGGGTAGGGCACGATCGCCTGCGCCAATGCGCTGATCTTGAGGCGCTGGCGAGCGGCGAGTGCCCAGGGGAGGATCAACTCACCGGCATGCGCACCGACGATGGAGGCGCCGAGCACCCGCCCGCGAGGCGTCGTCACGACCTTGACCAGCCCCTCGGTCGCGTCCTCGGCAACGGCGCGGTCGTTCTCGCTGAACGGGAAGCGCAGGATGCGGGGCCCATGGCCCGCGGCGCGCGCCGTCGCTTCGTCGAGGCCGACATGGGCGAGTTCGGGATCGGTGTAGGTGACCCATGGCACCGCGTCATAGCGAACCCGCGCCGGGAGACGGAAAAGCGCGTTCTTGAGCACCATGCGCGCCTGGTAATTCGCCATATGGGTGAAGCGGTAGGGGCCGACGACGTCGCCGATCGCGTAGATCCGCCGATTAGTCGTTCGTAGACCCGCATCCACAACCAGCGCGCCGTCCCGCAGGTCGATGCCGGCGGTCTCGAGGCCAAGGTCGGCGACGTTCGGCCTTCGCCCGGCGGCGACCAGCAGGTGCGAGCCGCCGATCCGCCGCCGAGCGGCGCCGTCGCCGCAGGTGAGCGCAACGCCGCCGCCGGCCGCTTCGACGGCGCTCACCTCCGTCTCCTCGAGGATCTCGACGCCTTCCTCGATCAATCGCGCGCGCACGACGCGCGCGAGTTCCGGATCGTCGCGCCCGAGCAGGCGCGTCGCTTCGACCACAGTGACCTGAGCACCGAGCCGGCGATAGGCCTGTGCCATCTCGACCCCGACCGGGCCGCCGCCCAACACGATCAGATGATCCGGCTCGGGCGCCGCGTCGAACAATGTCTCGTTGGTGAAATAGGGGACGGTGTCGAGTCCCAGGATGGCCGGAACGACGGGTTCGGAGCCGGTCGCGATGACGAACCGACGCGCTGTGACGCTCGTGTCGCCCGCCTCCAGGAAGCGCGGCGCGACGAAGCGCGCCTTGCCGCGCAGGACATAGGCGCCGAGCGCGCGATAACGCTCGGCGGAATCCTGAGGCTCGATCGTGCGGATCACGCGCCGCGCGTGGTCGTAGGCCGCGGCGAGACCATCGCCTCGCGCCGCCGCGATCAACAGTGATTTGGACGGGATGCAGCCTGTGTACAGGCACTCTCCGCCCATTCGCGCCTGCTCGATCAGGATCACCGACGCGCCGAGCCGGGTCGCGCCGGCGGTGACCGATAAGCCGGCTGCGCCGGCCCCGATCACACAGAGATCCGCCCGTATCTTGTCCGCCACGGTGCTCGGCTAATCTAAGCCTGTTGCTCCCACTTGCCGCCCTGGGTCTGTTCCCAGTAGGTGACCGCGTTGCCCCGATCACGGTGCTCCCTCCAGCGCGCACGAGCGGCATCGAGCGCCGCCGGATCGGTGCCGTCGAACATGTCGAGGCAACGCTCGAAGCTGCCGAGATCGCCGGGGGCGACGCCATCGACCATGATCACGATCGAGGCGCCGTTGGGATTGGCGTCGTCGCTGGTCAAGAAAACCGGCTGGCGTTCGGCGTGACCGTCCCGCGCCGTGCCGTGGGGCAGGAACGAGCCCTGCTCGTAGGTCCAGAGCGCGGCGTTCAATGCCTCGATGCGTTCATCTGAGGCGCCGAGAACCATGGCGCGACGGCCGCTTTCGAGCACCTTCTCCAGGAGTTTCGGGAGTGCTTTTTCCAACGGCGTGCGGCGGAGCTGGTAGAAGGCGATTTCGGCCATCGCAGCGGCTTCAGGCCTCGTAGTGCGCGCGCACCAACTGATCGAGAAGCCGGACGCCGTAGCCGGAGGCGCCCTTTGGAACGATCGGATCGTCATCGCGCTTCATCCATGCCATGCCCGCGATGTCGAGATGGGCCCACGGCACGTCGTTGACGAAGCGTTGCAGAAACTGTGCGGCGGTCACGCTGCCGGCTTCCCGGCCCTTGCCGACGTTTTTCATGTCGGCGATCGCCGAATCGATGTCCTTGTCGTAGCGCTTGCCGAGCGGCAGACGCCAGACCTCCTCGCCGCTCTCCCGGCCCGCCGCGGCGAGCCGGTCGGCGAGCTCGTCATCATTGCTGAACAGCCCGGCCTGGTAGGTGCCGAGACTGACAATGATCGCGCCGGTCAGAGTCGCGAGGTCGACGATGAATCGCGGGGCGAAGGTCGCCTGAGTATACCAGAGCGCATCGGCGAGCACGAGGCGCCCCTCGGCGTCGGTATTGATGACCTCGATGGTCTGGCCGGACATCGAGGTCACGACGTCGCCCGGGCGCTGCGCCTTGCCGTCGGGCATATTCTCGACCAGCCCCACCACGCCGACGGCGTTGAGCCGCGCCTTGCGGCCCGCCAAGGACTTCATCAGGCCGATGACGGTCGCTGCGCCGGCCATGTCATACTTCATCTCTTCCATGCCGCCGGACGGTTTGATCGAGATACCGCCGGTATCGAAGGTCACGCCCTTGCCGACGAAGGCCACCGGCGTCTGGTCCGCGCCGTCGGGCGCGCCGTTCCATTGCATGATCGCGATATAGGGCTCGCGCTCGCTGCCCTGGGCGACGCCGAGCAGCGAGCCCATGCCGAGCGAGGTCATTTTTGCGCGATCGAGCAGTTCGACGTCGATCCCGTCCCCGGCCAGGGCTTCGATATCTTCCGCCAGGGTCTTAGGATATTTGACGTTGCTCGGCTCTGAGACCATGTCGCGTGCGAGAAAGACGCCATCGGCGAGCTTCTCGTTCGGCGCGAAAGCCGCCTCGGCCGACGCCGGATCACTCAGCATCACGGTCAGGCGGTCGAGGGTCGGCTTGTCGTCGTCCGTCTTTTTGGTGTGATACTTGTCGAACCCGTAGCTGCCCAGACGAGCGCCGAGGGCGATTTCCGCCGCCATGGCAGGCGGCGCCAGAGTGCAGCCGTCGATCGCATCCACGGCGACGGCGCCGGCCTTCGCGCCCAGGGCGTTCAGGCGGCGGACGACGGTGCCGCCGAGTGCCCGTAACCGTCGCCGGTCGATTCGGCTCGGCTTGCCGAGCCCCACCAGGACAACGGCATCGACTGCGAGTCCGTGCGGCGCAATGACCGTGGTCGACGCGTTCTCCTTGCCCCTGAAGCGGCCGCTCGAGAGCGCGCGGGTCAGGGCGCCGCCGGTTTGCTCGTCCAGTTGGCGGGCGGTCGCGCCCAGCACGCGATCCTCCGCGACGCCGGCGACGATCACGCCCGCCGACGGCGTCGCGATCTCGGAAAACGCAATCTTCATGGCAGCCTCGTCCGGGTGATGCGCACGCGCGTGCGCGCTGCCCAACCTATAACGAACGCGGTGCGCCGGGTGAAGGGTGAGAACCCCGGCACGGTGTCGGAGGCCCGGCGGGGTGTCAGGCGGCTCGCGGGGCGGCCGCTTTGACCTCCTCGCCCACCTGATTCTCGAACTGGGCAAAGTTTGCGTGGAAGCGGCCGACCAGATCGCGGGCCTGATCGTCATAGGCGCCCTTGTCGGACCAGGTGCCGCGCGGGTCAAGCACGGCATCCGGCACCTGTGGGCAATGCTCCGGCACGGCGAGATCGAACGGATTGTCGCGCGATTCCGAGACGCCCTCGAGCAGACCTTCGAGCGCTGCGCGAAGCAGCGCCCGCGTATGGTCGATCTTCATGCGTGCGCCGGTGCCATAGGCTCCACCCGTCCAGCCGGTATTGACGAGCCAGCATTTGGCGCCGGTCTTCTTGATTCGATCGCGCAGCATTTGCGCATAGACGGTCGGGTGTCGCGGCATGAACGGCGCGCCGAAACAGGTCGAGAAGGTTGCTTGCGGCTCTTTGCCCAGGCCCCTCTCGGTGCCGGCAACCTTAGCTGTGTAGCCGGAGAGGAAGTGGTACATCGCCTGTGCCGGGGTGAGCCGGGCGATCGGTGGCAGGACGCCGAAAGCGTCGGCGGCCAACATCACGATGTTGGTCGGATGGCCTGCAACACCGGTGGGGCTGGCATTCGGAATAAACGCCAGCGGATAGGCGGCGCGGGTGTTTTCCGTATGCGTGCCGTCGTCGAGGTCGAGCGCATGAGTATGGGGATCCATCACGACGTTCTCGATCACGGTGCCGAACATCCGCGTCGTGGCATGGATCTCGGGCTCGGCGCTCTCGGAAAGCCGGATCACCTTGGCGTAGCAACCGCCTTCGAAGTTGAACAGGCCGTTCCGGCCCCAGCCGTGCTCGTCGTCGCCCACCAGCGTCCTGTGGGGGTCTGCGGAGAGCGTGGTCTTGCCCGTACCCGATAGACCGAAGAAGATCGCGGGCTCGCCGTTTGCCCCGACATTGACCGACCCGTGCATGGGCAACACGTCGCGCGCCGGCAGGAGATAATTCAAGATCGTGAACACCGACTTCTTGCATTCGCCGGCATAGGCGGTGCCGCCGATCAGGACGAGGCGCCGGGCGAAATCGAGCAGCACCACCGTCTCGGAGTTGGTCTCGTCGGTTTCGGGGCGCGCCTTGAAGCCCGGAGCCTGGATGATGGTGAACTGCGGCTCGTGCTCGGGCAATTCCTCCGGCGCCGGCGTGATGAACAGATTGCGCGCGAAGAGGCTGTGCCAGGCGAACTCGGAGATGACGCGGATCGGCAACCGATAGTCCGGGTCGGCGCCAGCATAGCAATCCTGAACGAAGATTTCCTTGCCCTCGAGATAGGCTGCCATCCGGCCATGGATATCGTTGAAAATCTTGGGCGAGATCGGCCGGTTGACGGCACCCCACCAAATGTCCGCCTCGGATGACGGCTCACGAACGAAATATTTGTCGTTCGGCGATCGCCCAGTGTGGGCGCCGGTCATCGCGACCAATGCTCCGCCCTTGGCGATCCGCGCTTCGCCGCGCCTGACTGCTTCTTCGTAAAGGGCGGGCCTCGGATAATTCCAATGGGCGGCGACGGGGTCGCGGATGCCCTGTGGCTCCAGCCCGTACCGACTGATGTACAAGCCACGCTGTTTCATGGATGACTCTTCGACGCGAGGGGCAGTCTTTCTTCACCTACCATCCATCCTCCTCCGGATTCAACAACCGTGCGACGAATGGGCGGCCGAAGGTACGTCCGCCGGCCATCAATCCTGTCCGCCGGTCCCAGCAAATGGGTTAGGGTCCCCGCGCCATGACCACACGAGGGATCGCGTCCGATCAGGCGCCCGGCGCCGCCATGCCGTTCGATCGCCATCTGGTGCGGACCGCCCGGCTCGCCGCACCGGTTATTCTCGCGCGCGCCGGCCTTCTGGTGATGGTCGCGATCGATTCCGCGATGCTCGGCCATTATCGAACCGAGGCGCTCGCACTCTACGCCGCGGCAAACGCGGTGCAAGTGGTCATGATCCTGATCGGCGTCGGGTTGCTCCAGGGCACCGTGATCCTGGTCGCCCAGGCGCGCGGCGCCGGGGACGACGGCGCCTGCGGCGCCTATTGGCGGGTCAGCATCGTCCACGGTGCGGTCCTCGGCGTCGTCATGGGCTTGCTCTGCCTGCTCGGCCGGTGGATCCTCGAGGCGACGGGACAGGAAGCGGCGGTCGCGATCGGCGGCGGCCGCGTGCTCGACATGATCGCCTGGGGCTCGCCGCCCCTGATGATGTGGGTGGTGTGCACCCATTTTCTGGAGGGTCTCAGCCGGCCGCTGCCCGGCATGCTGGTCATGTTCGGCGCGGTGCTCCTCAACGCGCTGCTCAACTGGATCTTCATCTTCGGCAATCTCGGCGGGCCCGAGCTCGGCGCCGAGGGCGCGGCGATTGCGACCTCCCTGGTGCGCTGGGTCATGTTCGTGGCCCTCGTCCTCGTCGTGCTCCGTTTGTCGGACAGCGGCGCGCTCGGCATGCGCGATCGAGCATCCGATTTCTGGGCGATCTCAAGGAGGCTGAGGCGCATCGGCTATCCGCTGGGCGCCGCCCGCGGCCTCGAGACGGGGGCTTTCGGGGCACTGGTCATGCTGGCCGGCCATCTCGGCACGGTGTCGCTCGCCGCCTATCAGATCGGCTATAACCTGATCGGACTCGTCTTCATGTGCGCGATCGGTACCGCGGCCGCCAGCATGATCCGGGTGGGCAACGCGGTCGGACGGCGCAATGCCACCGACGTCGCGCGCGCCGGTTGGGCGGGCGTCTTCTTCATCGTCTGCATGATGGCCTGTTTCGCCGGACCTTTCCTCGTTCTCGGGACACCGCTTGCGAGGCTCTACACCGATGATCCCGCAGTGATTCCGGTGGCGGCGTCCCTGATCACGATTTGCGGTCTCATAATGGTATTTGACGGCGCCCAGGCGGTCTTGATGGGCGCTCTCCGCGGCATCGCCGACGTGTGGGTGCCACCCGGGCTCCAGCTCGTCTCCTGGTGGGGTGTCTCGGTGCCGCTCGGCTACGTGCTCGCCTTCTCGCTCGGGATCGGAGTCGACGGCCTGATGTGGGGCATTCTGGCGGGGGCGCTGACCGCGAGCGGCCTCCTCGCCGGGCGCTTCCTTTCGATCGCGCGGCGCCCGATTACACGCTATTAGGGTGATCTGGAGGCGAGGGCGTTGGGCGGGCCGGGTTTGGCGCCCCAAAACCGCCACATAGGGCCTATAGTTCGCGGCAACCCCGAACAGGGGAGGGAATCGGTGGTATCGACCATCGCGCTCGTCGACGACGATCAGCATCTCCTGACCTCGGTCGCCATGGCGCTCGAGGCGGAGGGCTTCACGGTGAGGCCGCACAGCGATCCGTTGAAGGCGTTGCACGACTTGTTGAGCCGCCCGCCCGATCTCGCGATCCTCGACATCAAGATGCCGCGGATGGATGGGTTGCAATTGCTGACCCAGCTCAGGAAGCATTCCACCCTGCCCGTGATATTCTTGACCTCGAAGGATGCAGAGGACGATCAGCTACACGGATTGAGCCAGGGCGCGGACGACTACATCACGAAACCCTTCTCGATTGGCCTCTTGATCGGACGGATCCGGGCGGTTTTGCGGCGCGCCGATCCGAGCAGGAACGATGGTTCGAGCGAGGCCATCGTGGTGCGCGGCGAGCTGGTGCTCGACGAAGACCGCCATCTCTGCACCTGGCGGGGGGAAGCCGTATCGCTCACGGTCACCGAGTTCCTGCTCTTGAAGGCGCTCGCGCAGCGTCCCGGCCACGTCAAGAGCCGCAACCAGTTGATGGATGTCGCCTACGGCGATCAGATCTACGTGGAGGACCGCACCATCGACAGCCACGTCAAGCGCATTCGCAAGAAGTTCAGGTCGATCGACCCGGACTTCTCGCAGATCGAGACGCTTTACGGTGTCGGTTACCGATACACCGCGCCGTGACCCGATCGCAGACGACCTAGCGCCGGCGGAGCGCGCACCGCCGGCTCCGGCCAAGCGCGGCCTGCGGCCGCGAATCGCCTTCCCGCTCACCGCCCGAATTCTCGCCATCAACGTCATGGCGCTTGCGGTTCTGGTTGCCGGCTTCCTCTATCTCGACCGCTACCAGCGCGACTTGATGGACACCAAGATGGATGCGCTGGCGCGGGAGGCCACCCTGCTGGCCGCGGCGCTCGGCGAAGGCGCCGCCGGCGGCGCCTCGAGAACCGGGCTCGATCGCGATGCCGCCGCAACGCTCATTCACCGGCTGAACCTGCCGGTCGATACCCGCGCCCTGCTTTTCGACGCCGACGGGACTCTCGTGGTCGACTCGCGGCGACTGCCGATGGCGCTGGTTCGCACGACCGAGCTGCCGTCGCCGGAGCCGAGCAATGTTTTCAGCCGAGCTGCCGACGCCGTCTATGAGTGGATCGTCACCCGCCTGCCGCCGCGGACAACGGTGCCGCTCTATGTCGAACCGCCGAACCCGCGGGCAGCCGACTTTCCCAAGGTTCTGAGCGCGCTCGACGGTGCGGCCGGGCGCGCGATGCACCGGACGTCTGACGCACGGCTCGTCGCAATGGTCGCCGCGCCGATCCAGCCGCTTCGCAAGGTTCAGGGGGCCTTGCTGCTGGCCGCCGATGCCGGCGACGTCTCGGACAGCGTCCGCGCCGTCCGCTTTACCATCCTACAGGCGTTCGGAATCGCGATCGGCATCACCGTGCTTCTCAGTCTCTATTTCGCGGGCACCATCACCCGTCCGGTCCGCCGTCTGGCGCGTGCGGCCGAGCGGGTCCGCGCCGGCGGCGGACGGAAGGTGACGATTCCCGATTTCACGGGGCGTCACGACGAGATCGGACGCTTGTCGGCGGCGCTGCGGGAGATGACCCAGGCGTTATGGGTGCGCATGGATGCGATCGAAAGGTTCGTCGCCGACGTTGCCCATGAGGTCAAGAATCCGCTCAGCTCGATGCTGAGCGCCGTCGACACCGCCCAGCGCGTTGCCGACGAGAAAAAGCGCGCGGAGCTGCTCGCGATCATCGGCAAAGACGTCAAGAGACTCGATCGGTTGCTGAGCGAAATCGCGGATGCTTCCAAGGTCGATACCGAGTTGTCCCGCGTCCAACCGCAGGCGGTCGATCTCGGGGCGATGCTGGCCACCCTGGCGGAGGTCCATGGCGCCGCCGCCTCGGCGAGCGATCGCCCCGCGGCGGTACGGCTCGCGGTCGACGGCGATGGTCCGTTCGTCGTGCTCGGCGCCGAGGACCGCCTCGCGCAGGTGCTTCAGAACCTCATCAGCAATGCCTGCTCGTTCAGCCCCCCCGGCGGGATCGTCGGCTTGAGCCTCTGCCGAAACGGCACCAGGATCACGATCGAGGTCACGGATGACGGCCCGGGCGTGCCGAGCGGGATGGAGGAGGCGATCTTTCGACGCTTCTATACCTTCCGTCCCGAAGGCGAGACGTTCGGCGCCCATTCAGGCCTCGGGCTCAGCATTTCGCGCCAGATCGCGGAGGCCCATGGCGGGCGGTTGACCTGCGCCAACCGGGTCGATCCGGCGGGCGAGGTCCGTGGCGCCTGCTTCCGTTTGGAGCTCCCGGATGCGAATGAAGCACGGTCGAACGAATAAGATCGAATACGGCCTCGCCTCGGCGTTCCCGGTGCTTTCGCCGCGCCGACCGTGGCCGTTCAGTGTGCGCTGAGCGGGTCGAGCTGGTGCTGGCGGGCGGCGGCGAAGGCGATGTCGCGATCGGGCGCGACACCCAAGAGCCGACCGTCCGGCGCATGGATGCCGTAACCGACCACGCCGTCCATGGAGACTTTTTTGATGTAGGCTTGGTTCCCGGTGAGGAGGGGGGCGTGCGCGTCGTCCGGCTCGGTCGCTCTGTGATCGCTATCGTTCATGACCCTGTTTCCTCCAGCCAGAGCGGAGCGGTCGACACGGTGCGCGCCAACCCGCTCAGCGGTGAGATGCCATCCGAGGCTAGCCTTCGCCTGCGCCATCGCCGCTTCTGATCTCGACCGTCTTCACGACCTCAGGGCCGGCGGGACGGGTCAGATCGATGTGGAGCAACCCGTTGTCGAGGCGGGCTCCCGTGACGTCAATTCCTTCAGCGAGCAGGAAGGTGCGATGGAACTGACGCGCGGCGATTCCACGATGCAGGTAGATGGCGTCGTTATCCTCGGCCTGCCGGCCTCTGATGTGGAGCTCGTTGCGCTCGACGGTGACGTCGAGATCGTCCTCCGTGAACCCGGCCACGGCGAGGCTGATGCGCAACCGATCGTCGGCCACATGCAGGACATTGTAAGGGGGATAGCCCTCGGACGACGAACGGGTGAGCCGATCAACCACCTCTTCGAGGCGATCGAAGCCCAGGAGAAGAGGATTGCTGAATGGTGACACGCGTGCCATCGCCTGGTTCTCCTCCGTCGAGCGAGCATCCACGGGCGCACCCGGTGCCGGCGTTGCGCCCCAGAGCGATTGATCTCGACGGCCGCCGCGCCGCGGCCGGCCGCCGCCATCCCTTCATGTGGGGTTACGCCGGCGCGAATCAAGCCATTGCACGTCTCACGCCCGGTCGTTGAGCGGAGAATCCCGGCGACGGCTGTGGCCGCGTGACGGATATGGCATGGTGCGGCGTGCGAAAATATCCACCGCCTGCAGACCATCCGGCGCACGCTGACGCCGGTTTTGGCTGCGGTCGTTGGTGAAGGGGAGCCGATCGCCCCATGCCCACCGACTCGATGGAGCAATCGGCGCGCCGACGCGGCGGGCGCACCCTCGAGGGCGTGCTCCTGATGATCTTTACCTGCGCCTGTTTCGCCGGCATGTCGGCGGCGATCCGCCATCTCTCGGCGGAGCTTTCGGTGTTTCAGATCGCCTTCTTTCGCAATACGATCGGCACCCTGATCTTGCTGCCGTTCATGGCCGGCGCGGGCTTCGGCTCGTTCAACGCGGACCGCTTACGTCTGTTCGGCATCCGCGCAGGGATCGGCGTTCTCGCCATGTGGGCGTGGTATTCGGCGCTCCAGATGACCCCGCTCGCCGAGGCGATCACGCTCAACTTCACGGTCTCTCTCTGGATGATCCCGGTCGCCATTCTCATGCTGGGCGAGCGGGTCGGGCCGCGCCGCTGGATCGCCACGATCGTCGGCTTTGCCGGCGTCCTGATCGTTCTTCAGCCCGGCGCGGAAACCTTCACGATCGGCGGCCTGCTCGCGATCTTCTCGGCCCTCCTGTTTTGCATCTCGATGGCGTTGGTCCGCCTCCTCTCGCGCACCGAATCACCGCTCGCGATCGTCTTCTACACGAACGTGATCATGACGCCGCTTTCGCTCGGCCCGGCACTCTGGTTCTGGACGATGCCGACGGCGATGCAGCTCGGCTGGCTCTTCGGCATCGGCATCGTGCTCACGCTCGCGCATTTCTCGATGGCGCGCGCCCTGTCGATCATGGAGGCAACGGCGATCGTGCCGCTCGATTTCACGCGGCTCCCCTTCGCCGTTCTGATCGGCTGGTTCGCGTTTGGCGAATTTCCGACGTTTTGGACCTGGATCGGCGCCTTCTTCATTGTCGCGAGCGCGGTCTACATCTCCCATCGGGAAGCGCGCCTGGCGCGCGCCGGCCCCGGCATCATCGGCGCCTAGACGGCTCCCTTCACCGGAATTGCACGTTTTGCATCGTCCGGCGGCGGTTTGCTATGTAGGTCCTCGCACAAGACGGGAGTGGGACATGGATATCAGCGGGCAGACGGCGATCGTCACCGGCGGCGCTTCGGGGCTCGGGGCTGCGACGGCGCGCGCCCTGGCGACCGCGGGCGCCAAGGTCGGCGTCCTCGACATGAACGAGGCGCTGGCGCGGGACGTCGCCGCCGACATCGGCGGCGTCGCGGCGGCGTGCGACGTGGTCGAGCCGGCGAGCCACGAGGCCGCCGTCGCGGCCGTCCGCGAGGCCTTCGGCCCGGCGCGCATCCTCATCGCCTGCGCGGGCATCGCGCCCGGCGCCAAGCTGGTCGGGCGGGACGGCAATGCAAGCCCGCTCGACAAGCTCACCCGCGCGATCCATGTCAACCTGATCGGCACGATCAATTCCTGCCGGCTGGGTGCGGCGGACATGGCTGGCCAGGAGCCCCTCGAGGATCACGAGCGCGGCGTCATCATCACGACGGCGTCGGTCGCCGCATTCGAGGGCCAGATCGGGCAGCTCGACTATGCGGCCTCCAAGGGCGGCGTCGCGGCAATGACGATCCCGCTGGCGCGCGAGCTCGCCCGTGACGGCATCCGCGTGAACGCGATTGCGCCCGGGCTGATGGATACGCCGATGATGGGGGGCCTGTCGGAAGCCGTGCGCGAGTCGCTGCTGGAGACGACGGTCTACCCGAAGCGCCTCGGGCTCGCCGAGGAATATGCGGCGCTCGCGGTGCACATCGTCGAGAACCGATTCATGAACGGCTCGGTGATCCGCTTCGACGGCGCGCTCCGAATGGCGCCGAAATGACGCGCATCAATGGCGACCGTCACCCTCGGTCTTAGGGAGCCTGCGCTTCGGGCGCCCAAGGCGCGATCCGGGTCTCCCAGCTCGGCTTGTCGGCCTCGCTGAAGAGCTTCAAGGTGAGCTCGATGTGGGCGAATTTCCAGCTGCCGCCCTCCTTGCGGCACTGGGAATCGTACCAGCCGCCGATCCAGGTGTCCCGGGTCGGCCCGCCGCCCTCTGGCGTCACCTTGCCGAGCTCCCACAGGTAATACTCGGCGTTTGCCCTCGTCCCGTCCGGCTCGATCTCGATGATCGGCTGGGTCATGTAGTGCATGGCCCAGGGCATGAACACCGTGCAGTTGAGGCGGATCTCGCGCAGGATGCCCTCCAGCGTTTCCCAATGCCCGATCCCTTCGCAGTGCCACACCGCATCGTCGGTGAACAGCGGCGCGACGAGTGCGGGGTCGCCGTTATGGTCGACGGCTTGGGCGTAGCGCGCGATCAGCGTATTGATGGCGTCGATGTCTTCCAGGCGCTGGAGCCGTTGTGCGATATCCATTCCGGTTCTCCCGCTATGGTTGCCAGGGCGGAATCGGCGTTTCCCAAGACGGTTTCCCGGCCTCGCTCAGGAGCTTCAGGATCAGCTCGATGTGGGCGAAGAGCCAAATCTCGCCGTCCTTGCGAAACCGGGATTCGTACCAGCCGCCGATCCAGGTGTCGGCGGCGGGGCCGCCCTCGTCGGGCGTCACTTTGGCGAGCTCCCAGAGATAATACTCGCCGGTCGCGCTCCTGCCGTCCGGCGCAACCTCGATGATCGGCTGGGTCATGTAGTGGAGCGCCCACGGGATGCCGTTGGTACAGACCTCACGCAGGCCCTGCGCGATACCGTCCCGGGTCTCCCAGCGCCCGATGCCCTCGCAATTCCAGACCGCGTCCTCGGTAAAGCACGGCGCCATCATCGCCGGGTCGCCATTGTGGTCCGCGGCCTTGGCATAGCGCGCGATGAGCTGCTTGATCGCCTCGATATCCTCAAGGCGCTGAAGGCGGTGCTCGACAGACATCGTCCCTTTCTCCCTGCGGTTTGATCAATTCCTGGCGCGCTTCGGCGGTGCCGGCGCCTCCGCCGGTGCTTGACAGCCGATCGGGCAGCACCGTCCGGGCTGGCGATGGCGGCTCTCGGCGCCGGTCTCATCGGCGAGCACGCCGCGGTCGAGCAATTTCTCGACCAGCGCCACCTTGTCCTCGAGTGGGTAGCTGCGAAAGATCTCCAGGCTCGCGGCCTGGGGCGAGCCGCCGCCATGCAGGCTGATGATCGAATACCAGCCGGCAGTGCCGGATGCCGTCAGATCCTCGATGAAGCGTGCGACCTCCATCCGCTGGCCGTAGGGCAGGTCGTCGCGGCCGCGGAGCATCTCGGCGAGGGTGCCGGCGGTCGCCGGATTGTGGTCCTCGTCCGGGCCCGGCAATGCGACCACCAGCCCGCCCGAGATCTCATGGGAGATCCTGTGCATGTCGTAGATCTGCGTGGAGAGGAGCAGCTTGCCGATATTGGCGAAGACCCGCTCGGGCTCCACACAGCCCGAGGCGTCGGCCGTGCCGTAGACCGAGGCGGCGACGCCGCAAGCGTAGAAGCCTTCGACGATCTTGATCAGCTCGACCATCCGCTCACGCAGGTGGCTGGTATCGTCGATCTCGATCCCGTTCGCCTCGGCCATCAGCACGCCGGCGCCGATCAGGAGGTCGCCGAAGCCGGCGCGCGCGCCGATGCAGGAATGCCGGTGATGGGTCGCGTAGGCCTGGGTCAGAAACTGCGAATACTGCCATTCGCCGGCCATGAACACGCGTTCCCACGGCACGAACACGTCCTCGAAGATGACCACGCCGGTGGATTGGCCGTATTTCGCGCTGAACGTCGCGGCCTTCTCCCCCGGCCGGCCTGCCGGCCGAGCGACGATGGTAATCCCCTCGGCGTCGACCGGCACGGCGCAGCAGACCGCGAAGGCCTCGTCCTCACCGGTCATGTTGCGGCAGGGCATGACGAGGAACTCGTGCACATAGGGGGCGCCGGTGACGATCGCTTTCACACCGCGGATGACGATGCCGTCGGTCCGGCGCCTGGCGATATGCACGTAGGAATCGAGGTTGGCCTGCGCATAAGGGCGGCGCGATCGGTCGCCCTTGCCGTCGGTCATGGCGACGCCGAGGGTGAGGTCCTGCGTCTGGACGCGATGGAGATAGGCGAGGAAGCGCTGATGGAAATCGCTCCCGGCTTCCTGATCGATCCGATGGGTCGCCTGGTGGATCGCGTTAAGGCCGTCCTGGGTGAGATAGCGCTGGGCGCAGCCCACGTGCTGGCAGACGAGGCGCACCGCCTCGAGCGCGCGGAGCTGGTCCGTGGTCGATCGGTTGATATGGAGGAACCGGTTGACCTCCGCTCCGGAGTTCGCCTCGGTGGCCACCATCAGTTGCCGATGACGATCTGCGAGCGCGAGATCGTAGGTCAGCCCGATTGCAGCGATGCCCGGTGCGAAGCGCGGCTCGTCGGCGACGCAGGCCACCGCCTCGCCATCGACATAGACGCGCGGCGACGAGCGCCTCAGCGATTCCCGATATTCCTCGGCGGACATGAACATCGCGCACCACTCCCCGGGTTTCAGACGGCCTGCGCTTCCTTGCGCCGGATCACCTCCATGATCCGGAGCACCCGCTCGGCTTTTTCTACGATCGGATAGTCGATGAAATAGCCGTCGACCTGGATCGAGGCCGAGCCGGCGGCCTCCGCCTCCTTAAAGGCGGCGATGTGTTTCTCCGCCTGGGCTAGCTCGGCTTCGCTCGGGGTGAAGACCCGGTTCACCGGCTCTACCTGGTTCGGGTGGATGCAGAGCTTGCCCTGGAAGCCTGCGCTCAAGGCGGTCCGTGCTGATTGTACCAGATTCTCGGCATCCGAAAGATCGATGAAGACCGTGTCGATCGGTGGCTCGAGTCCGGCGACACGGGAGGCGAGCACGATGCACGCCCGCGCGTGGGCGAGCTCGGCCTCGGACGCGGTCCAGACCATCCCCATGTCGCGGGTGTAATCGCCGGCGCCGAAAGAGAGCCGCTTGACCCGTGTCACCGCGCCGGCGATCGCCTCGGCGGCAGCGACGCCGCGGCCGGTCTCGATGATCGGCAGCAGGTCGAGCGCGCCGTGGGCAAGGCCGTGCTGCCGCTCGAGCTGCCCGAGCAGCCAGTCCGCGGTTTCGAGCTGGCTTGGCTTTTCGACCTTAGGCAGCATGATGCCGTCCACCCCCGGCCTGGCGACGGCGTTAAGATCACCGTAGCAGTAGTCGGTATCGAGCGCGTTCACGCGGACATAGCCCAGGCAATTTCGGGGCTTCTGGAGCGCGGCGGCGACGACGGCTCGCGTGGCTTCCTTCTCCGCCGCCGCGACGGCGTCTTCGAGATCGAGGACCACCGCATCGGCGCCCGCATCGAACACCTTCGCGACCTTGCGCGGGTGGTTGCCGGGGGCGAACAGATAGGTGCGTTGCGGATGCATCGGGTTTCGCGGGTGGCTCGGGTCAGCCAATCACACCCCACCGCCTCGATCAAGCCGGGCGGGGCGGGGTCAGCCCGGCGTGCCATGGCGCCCTCGGCCGCGACGGGTTATGTCGACGGGACGGGGTGTCGAGTAAGGGGGCGATCGATGAAGCTCGAAGGCATCAGGGTGCTGGACCTGTCACGTTTCCTGCCGGGGCCGCATCTGGCGATGATGATGGCCGATCACGGCGCCGATGTAATCAAGGTCGAAGATCCGCGGAGCGGTGATCCGGCGCGCCATATCGGGCCCCGCGAGGATGGCCTTACCGTTTATTTCCGCAACGCGAACCGCGGCAAGCGGAGCCTTGCCATCGACCTCAAGAGCGAGGCGGGGCGTGAAGCCTTCATGCGTCTCGCCGAGACCGCGGACGTGATCGTCGAGACCTTTCGCCCAGGCGTGGTCGAGCGTCTCGGAATCGGCTACCGGGCCGTGCGCGCCCGCGCGCCGCGGGTCGTCTACGCCTCGATCTCGGCGTTCGGCCAGACTGGGCCCTATCGCGACCGCCCGGCCCACGATCTCAGCGTCAACGCGCTGGCCGGCATCGCCAGCCTCGGTGTCGACGGCGAGGGCATGCCGGCCATGCCGTGCCTGCCGCCTTCCGATATGGGAGGCTCGCTGATGGCGCTCGCCGGCATTCTCATGGCCTTGCTGCGGCGGCAGACCACCGCGCAGGGCGACTACGTCGACCTCGCGATGTTCGACGCGGTCGTCTCATGGACCGCTCACGTCACCGGCGCGGTGTTCGCCGAGGACCGCGCACCGGACCCCCGTGCCGAACGCACCCAGGGCGGCGCGGCGTTCTACCGTCCCTACCGCACCAAGGACGGCCGCTTCATCACGCTCGGCGGCAGCGAGATGAAATTCGTGACCAACTTTCTGGAGGCGATCGGACGGCCCGACCTGATCCCGCTCGCCCGCGAGCCCGCCGGCCCCGCGCAAGCCCCGCTCCACGCGTTCCTCGAGAGGACCTTCGCCGAGCGCACCCGGGACGAGTGGACCGCCTGGTTTGCCGGCCGAGACATCTGTTTCGCGCCGGTTCTCGACCTCAAGGAGGCGTTCGACGATCCTCACCTTGCCGCACGCGACATGCTGCTCCGCACCGGCGGCGCCGCGCATCTCGGCATCCCGATCAAGTTCGAGAACGAGCCCGGCCGGATCAGGCCGCATGCGCCCGCCCTTGGGGAGCACAGCACCGCCATCCTTCGAGAGTTGGGCTATGCCGAGGGCGAATGCGCGGCCTTGGCGCGCGATGGCGTCATCGCCCAGGCCGAACGCCGATAGCGGGAGGAGCGGCATCCCGACGCCGCACCTTCCCGGCCGGCTTCCATGACGACGGGGATCTAAGCGCTCTTGAGCGCCGTCTCTCCGGCGAGCAGGCGGATGATCTCCGCCGTGGATTTCACGTGGCAGAAATTGCCGTCGAGATATTCGATCGCGTTGGCGTGGCCGCTCGGCGACATCGCGGCGCAGGAGTCCTCGGCCATCAGGCAGCGGAAGTCGAGATCGCCGGCGAGCCTGATGGTGCCTTCGACGCAGCTATTCGTGAAGATCCCGGTGACGACGATCGTCGTGATCCCCTTGACCCGGAGAATGTGCTCGCAGTTGGTCGAGGGGAAGACGGCCGATCCGGTCTTCGTCAACATGATGTCGCCTTCGTGAGGCGCGAGCGCCGCGAGGATCTGGGCGTCTTTCGAATCGACTGTCGTCACCACGCCGAACTGCCGGTGGCGCCAGGTCTGATCGGAGCCGTCACCGACCAACGAGGCGCAGCGGGTGTAGATCACCGGCGCGCCGTGGCGGCGAAACGCCGCCGTCAGGGTCGCGAGATTCGGCACCACGACGCGATCGATCCGGTCGAGGTAATAGGAGAGGTCGCCTTCGAGCCCGGCCTCGATGATCCGTTTGCAGAGGCCGTGGTCGCGCGAGGCCTGCTGGTAGGTCATGTCGATCACGATCAGCGCGGTCTTGTCCGCTTCGACCGGGAACTCCGGGATGCGCGCGAAGCTCCACCACGCGCTCCAGCCCTCTTTGACGTTACCGCTATCGCTTCGGCCCATCGTCGGCCTCGTTGCGTCGCTCGTGAACACCTTAGACCTTCGTGGGCGATCGCGCATCCGCGCGCAGCGGCTTGCGTCCCGGACGAAGGCCACGCTTGCCGGCGCCGCTCCGGTTTGGTGACATGAGAGTGCGCGGGTCTGCGGCCATCGACGCTGCGCGATCACCATTCTCGGCGCCCGACGCCGAAAGCCATGTGAGTTCCCGTCGATGATCCTCCCGCGCCGGCTGGCCGAGCTTCTGAGCGACCCCGCCTATATGCGGATCTGGCTCATCGGCGTCTTCAGCGGGATCGCCCGCTGGCTCGAGCTCCTGGTGGTCGGCGTCTTTGCCGTCGAGACGACGGGCTCGCCAGTGCTGGTGGCGCTGCTCGTCATCCTGCGCATGCTGCCGCTCGTGGTGTTCGGCTCGATCGTCGGCGCCTTAACCGATCGCCTGGCGCCGCGCCTCCTGTTTCGCCTCGCCCTCCTGCTCGCGGTACTGGCCTCCCTCGCCGTCCTCGGCCTGGCGCTCTCCGGGCTCGCCGCCTATTGGCATGTCGCGCTCGCGACCTTTGCTTCCGGCGTGGTCTGGACCACAGACATGCCGGTGAGGCGACGACTGATCGGTGACGTCGCAGGGCCGGAGCGGATCGCCGCCGGCATGAGCCTCGACAGCGCCACCAGCAACGCCACCCGCATGATCGGGCCGCTGTTCGGCGGGCTGCTCTACCAGTGGCTCGGCCTCGGCGGTGCATTCGGCCTGGCGGCGGGGCTTTATGTTCTTTGCCTGGCGCTCGTGCCGGGCCTGCCCGTTGCGGTCCTCGTTGCCGACGCCGCCGGGCGCTCGACGAAGCTCCTCGGCGATTTGCGCGAAGGCTTCGGGTTCCTGGCCCGGCACCGCGAGGTCCGCCGCATCCTGTTTGTCACGGTGATCTTCAATATCTGGGGCTTCCCGTTCGTCTCGATGATTCCGGTCATCGGCAAGGAGGATCTCGGCTTGAGCGCGGGCACCATCGGCGGTCTCGCCGCTCTCGAAGGGGGCGGCGCCTTCGCTGGCGCCCTTCTGATCGCCGCGTTGGGCGCGCGTCCCCGCTCGTTCCGCCGCCTCTATTTCTTCGGCACCGCTGGCTACGTCGCCTTTGCCTTTATCGCCGGCTGGATGACGGAGCCGGTTCCCTTGGCACTGGTCCTCGTCTGCGTCGGCCTGTCGGCTGCCGGTTTTTCGACCATGCAGACCACGCTGATCTATAGCGTCGCCCCGCCGGAGATGCGCGGTCGTCTGTTCGGGATCCTGTCAATCACGATCGGCACGGGCGTGATCGGCTTCACCAATATCGGCGTCATGGGCGAGCTCTTCGGCGGCGCCAACGCCATCCGCATCGTTGCGGCCGAGGGCCTTGTGGCGCTGGCCGTCCTCGGTCTCCGCTGGTCGCGCCTGTGGCACGGCCGCGAGGAGGGCGCCTAATCCCGGCTGGTCGCGCATCGGCTTATGGCCGGTGCGAGCGAATCGGAAGCGCGCGTTGCGGCCGCGGTCTCCACGCCGTAGCCTGCACCTCATGCAGGCGACGAAGCGATAATGGCTTCACAGATGCGAAAGCGGCTCGTATCCGCGCTCTCCTTTCTCGTCCTTGTGCTGATGGCCGTTCCCGCGCTCGCTCAAGAGGATGGGACCAGCGGCCGGGATCCCTTGAGCGAAGCTCTCGCGCCGGCGCCTGCGTTCTCCGCCGGGGACGTGATCCGGATTCAGCTCGAGGCATTGCGGCACAACGACGAGAAAGATCGCGGCATCGAGGTCGCATTTCGTTTCGCCTCCCCCGCCAACCGTGCCAATACCGGCCCGCTTTCGCGCTTCATCGGCATGATCAAGAACGGTCCCTATGCCCTCATGCTGGGTTTCCGGGAGGCGGCCTACGGCCCCGTGGAGTCGAGGGGCGTCCAGGCCGGCCAGCGCGTGACCTTGATCGGCGAGGACACAAGCGTCACCTATTGGTTCTATTTGAGCCGGCAATCGGAGGCACCCTATGAGGATTGCTGGATGACCGACGCGGTGTATGTCGAGCCCTCCCAGGGGCAGTCTGCATAACCGCATTCGTCGGCGCGGGTGCCACCCGCATCGTTTCGGCCGAGGACCTTGTCGTCCTCGCCGTTCTCGGCCTCCACTGGCATCGTTTGTGGTGCGACCCGGAAGGGGGTAGCTGATTTCTTCCTTTTCCATCAGCCCTGCGAGAGAGGTCTAAATGTTGGACAAATTCGAGCGCTATCCGCTCACCTTCGGCCCGACCCCTATCGAGAAATTGAATCGCCTCTCCGAGCATCTCGGCGGTTCGGTCGAGCTCTATGCCAAGCGTGAGGATTGCAATTCGGGCCTCGCTTTCGGCGGTAACAAGGTTCGTAAGCTCGAATACATCGTTCCCGATGCCATTGCTTCGAATGCCGACACGCTCGTCACCATTGGCGGTGTCCAATCGAATCACACGCGGCAGGTCGCAGCGGTCGCCGCGAAGCTCGGCATGAAATGCCGCTTGGTCCAGGAGAGCTGGGTCCCATTCGAAGATGCAGTCTACGACCGGGTCGGCAACATCCTGATGAGCCGGGTGATGGGCGCAGAGATCGATTTGGTCGACGAAGGCTTCGATATCGGCATCCGTGAAAGCTGGGAGCGGGCGATCGAGGACGTGAAAGCGAAAGGAGGGAAACCCTATGCGATCCCCGCCGGTGCCTCGGTTCACAAATTCGGTGGGCTGGGTTTCGTCGGCTTTGCAGAAGAGGTGCGGGTGCAGGAAAAAGAGCTTGGTTTCAAGTTCGACTACATCGTGGTTTGCACCGTCACCGGCTCGACCCATGCCGGTATGCTCGTCGGCTTCGCCAAGGATGGCCGTGCCGACAAGGTCATCGGAATCGACGCTTCCGGCACGCCGGAGCAGACCCGTGCTCAGGTCATGGACATCGCCCGCAAGACCGCAGATCTCGTAGAGTTGGGCCGCGACATCACCGACGACGACCTCGTTCTGATCGCGGACTATGCCTATCCCGCCTACGGCGTGCCGTCAGCGGAGACGAATGACGCGATCCGCCTCGCCGCCCGCATGGAAGGAATGATGACCGATCCCGTCTATGAGGGAAAATCCATGCAGGGCTTGATCGACCTCGTGAGGAAAGATTACTTCCCCGCCGGTTCGAAACTTCTTTACGCTCATCTCGGCGGTGTGCCGGCAATCAACGGCTACAGCTACATCTACCGGAACGGTTAGCCGCCACTGGCAAGCAAAGTCACCGTTTGGTCGGTGCTGGGAGAGTATCAATGGTCATGACCGCCCAACGTGTCGGCTCTTATGTCGAAGTCGCGCCGGGTGTCGATATCTATTACGAAGATGAGGGCGAAGGACCCGCGCTGGTTCTCATTCCCGGTTGGACCTTCACGACGAAGGTCTTTGACCATCAATTCGCGGCGTTTTCCGAATCCCATAGGGTCATCTCATTCGATCCTCGAAGCCATGGCCGCTCGACGGTGACGAGCGACGGCAACAACTACGCCACACAGGCCGCCGATTTTGCCAAGCTCCTCGAACATCTGAATGTTGAGAATCCGGTGATCTTGGGATGGTCCGCGGGATCGCTGACCGCGTGGCATCACGTTCGAAATCACGGCACCGACGGAATTCGCGGATTCGTTTCGGTCGACATGCCGCCGCTCGGGATGAGCGACGACCGGAGCGACTGGGTCGAGGGGACGATCCCCGATCTCGCCGGGTTTTTCCAGGGCGTTCAGACGGCGCAAGGCCAGCGCGGCATCATCACCTGGTACGCCGACAACATCATGATCGAAGGAGACATGTCACCGGAGCTGACCGCTTGGATCGTCGAGCAATCCTCGGCGACACCGCCGCTCATCGCCGCCAATCTGATCGCCGATGTGTGTTTTGCAAACTATCTCGAAGAGGCGAAGAAGGTGGATGCCGACATCCCGTCGCTCTTCTGCGTCGCCGACCATTGGTCGGAGACCGCCGGATCGTTCTTGGCCAAGCACTGCTCGAATTCACGTGTCGAGGCCTTCGGCGGCCACATGATGTTTTGGGAATATCCCGAGAGGTTCAACACGATCCTCGCGGAGTTTCTCGCCGCGACCGGCTAGCAGCCGGATGCGGCGTCGTCCATGTCACGATATGAATTGAATTAGCCTTTCTCCGGTTTTGGTGCCGTTCCCCCCTTTCGAAGCTCCGGCCCGACTTCGCGGCCGCGCCTTGCTCCTGCCGACGTTGCTGCTCCTGCTCGGCGGCATCGCCTATGGCGGTATCTTCTCGGCCAACAAGCTCGCGGCCAGCGTGTCATTTCCGGTATTCGCCTACACGTTTTGGGTCGCGCTGTTTGCCGGCCTGGCGCTGCTGATCGTCGGCGCGCTCACCGGAAATCTACCGCAGGTGAGCCGGGCGCACCTTGCGCAATACGCCCGGTTGGCCGTGCTCGCGGTGATGCTCCCGGTGCTGGCGACCGCCTTCGCCGCCCGGGAGCTGCCGGCCGGCGTGATCACGCTGGTGCTCACCCTGGTGCCGGGGCTTACCTACTCGATATCGTTCGCCGCGCGCTTGGAGCGCTTCGAGGCTCTCAGCCTCGCCGGCCTGGCGCTCGGTGCGGCAGGTGTGTTGCTGATCGTGCTGCCCGAACAAAGCCTGCCCGAGGCGGGCGCGTGGATCTGGATGCTGGTGGCGCTGGTGGCTGCGGTCGCGGCCGCTGGCTCCAATGTCGTCGCGGCGGCATTCCGGCCGCCGCAGTCGAGTTCGTTGGCGCTCGCCTGCGGTATTCTGCTGGCGGCCGCCGTCGGCATGCTCCCGGTGATGCTCGCGACCGATGGTCCCTATCTCTTCACCGAGGCGGGCTGGATCGGGATCGGGGGGATGGCCTGGACCGCAGCGATCCACTGCATCACCTTCTACTGCTTCCAGGAGGTGACGCGGCGCGCCGGCGCCGTCTTCTTCGCGCAATTCAACTATCTGGTGGTCGCCGCTGGTCTCTTCTGGGCGCTGCTCCTCTTCGACGAGCAGCTCGGCGTCTGGGTCTGGGGCGCGCTCGCTTGCATGGTTGCCGGCCTCTGGCTCGTCAACACCGGCCAGCGGCGCCGCGCACGGGCCGCCGCCGTAACATCGAAGGGCGGCCCGTGAGCGGCCGGCGGTCGTAACGCGGTGGCGCGCTCGCGCTCGCACCCGGCATGTGCGGCGGCGGCGACGACGCTGCTACAATGAGTCGCAGACACATCCGGGAGGCGAGCGGTGCGCGCGATCTTCATCGATTGTCCCTCTTTCCTGGCCGAGCTCTATGACGAGACGCTGCAGGCGATCGTTCCCGACCTGGTGATGACCATCGACGACGTGCCGGGCGACGATCCGGCGGCCCATATCGGGGACGCGGTCGGCGTGATTAACGATCACACCTATATGACGGAAGCGGTTCTCGGCGCTTGCCGCACGCTCAAGGTGATCGTCTTCATGGGGACCGGCGCTTCGAGCTATATCGACCTCGCGGCCGCCGAGAAGCACGGCATCGAGGTGCGCACCATCAAGGGCTATGGCGACCGCTCGGTCGCCGAGCACGCGCACGCGCTCATGTTCGATTGCGGACGCCAGACCGCGCGGATGGACCGTGCGCTTCGTGGGGGCAGGTGGCGCACGCTGGACGGCGTCGAATTCGCGGGCAAGGCCTTGGGCGTGGTGGGCACGGGCGGCGTCGGCCGCGAGATGGTACGCTTGGCGTCCGCGCTCGACATGGAGGTGATCGCCTGGAACCGGAGCGGCGTGCCCGCCGGCTTGCCCTGTACGCCGGTCGATACCCTCGATGTGCTGCTTGCCGCCGCCGACGTGGTCTCGCTCCATATCGGTCTGAACGACGAGACCACCGGCATGATCGATGCGCGTCGTCTCGCTCTGATGCGCCCGAGCGCCATCCTGATCAACACCGCCCGCGGCGCGGTCGTCGACGAGGCGGCTCTGATCGAGGCGCTACGGGACGGCAAGATCCGCGCCGCCGGCCTCGATGTCTTCGCGGACGAGCCGATCGGCGCGGACCATCCCCTGGCCGCGCTGGAGAATGTCACGCTCACACCCCACGCCGCCTTCATGACCGCCGAGGCCTCGAGGCGCCTTCTACGCCTGGCGCTGGAGCAGATGCGCGACGCGCTGCAAGAGCTCGACCGGTAAGAGAGCGGACTTTTCCGGCATGGGCGCGGTCAGGAGGGCGGCGCGCCGTCTTACGATATGCTTTTCGAAATGACGGAAGATAACCTGAGAACAAAGCCATATGAGTGATTCGCAAGCGCGTTACCGCATCGGTGTCGACGTCGGTGGCACTTTCACCGATCTGCTGCTCGTCGACCCCGCTTCGCCGCATGTGCGCATCGCCAAGGTGCCGTCGACGCCGGCGGACCAGTCGGACGGCTTCATGGCCGGCCTTGAAGCGCTCGGCGAGAGCGCAGGCGCGTTCGAGACGGTGGTTCATGGGACCACGGTCGGCACCAACGCCGTGCTCGAGCGCAAGGGCGTGCGGTGTGGCCTGATCACCACCCGAGGCTTTCGCGATACGCTCGAGCTCGGCCGCCGCACGCGGCCCAACGCCTGGGGCATGTTCGGCCACTTCGAGCCGATCGTGCCGCGGGACCGCCGGTTCGAGGTCACCGAGCGTATCGACGCCGCCGGCTCGGTGGTCATCCCGCTCGATGAAGGCGAAGTTCGGGCCGCGGCCGCGACGCTGCGCGAGAGCGGCGCCGAGGCGCTGATCATCCACTTCATCCACGCCTATCTCAATCCCGATCATGAGCGACGCGCCGGCGCCATCGCCCGCGAGGTCTGGCCCGACGTCCATGTGACAATGGGCTCGGATATCCTGCGCGAGGTGCGCGAGTTCGAGCGCGGCAGTACGGCCGCCCTCAACGGCTATATCCAGCCGATCATGACCCGCTATCTCCAGCATATCGAGAGCCGGCTCGGCGCGGGCGGCTTCAAGCATGAGCTCCTCGTGATGCAGGGCAATGGCGGGATGATGACCGCCGGTATCGCCGGCGAGAAGGCGGTGCAGACCGTCATGTCCGGGCCGGCGGCCGGCGTCATCGCCGCTGCCCATCTCGGCGCTGCCGCCGGCTTTCCCAATTTGATCAGCTGCGACATGGGCGGCACCAGCTTCGATATCGCGATCGTGCGCGGCGGCGTGCCGGCGACCACGACGGAGAAGGACATCAGCTACGGCATGCCGCTGCGCGTGCCGATGGTCGACATCCAGACCATCGGCGCCGGCGGCGGCAGCATCGCCCGGATCGACGATGGCGGCATTCTGCGGGTCGGCCCCGAGAGCGCCGGCGCAACGCCCGGCCCGATCTGCTATGGGCGCGGCGGCAGCGAGCCGACGGTGACCGATGCGAACCTGATTCTCGGGCGCATCGACGCCCGCGCCATCGGCGGTCTCGATTCCGCGCCCGATATCGATGCGGTGCGCCGGATCGTCGGCGCCAAGATCGGCGCACCGCTCGGGCTCGACGAGGCCGAGGCCGCCTCCGCGATCTTGCGCGTCGTGGACCATCAGATGGCGGGCGCGGCGCGACTGGTCTCGGTCGACAAGGGGCACGATCCGCGCGCATTCGCTCTGTTTGCCTTCGGCGGCGCGGGCCCGATGCATGCCACGGCGATCGCGCGCGAGCTCGGCGTGCCCCATGTCCTGGTCCCGCGCTTCCCCGGCATCACGTCGGCGCTCGGTTGCGTGCTCGCCGACGTGCGCCACGACTTCGTGCGCACCTTGCATCAGCCGCTCGCCAAGGTCGACCCGGCGGAGGCCGATCGCATTCTGGCGAGCCAGGCCGCAGACGGCCGCGCGCTTCTGGAGCGTGAAGGCGTCACGGTCACGGCGGTCGAGGTCGATCACGAGGCCGACCTGTTCTATCGCGGCCAGAGCCATGTCTTTCGGGTGGCGGTGGCGAGCCCCGGCTTCTCCGCGGCCGCCGTCCGCGAGGCGTTTGCTGCGCTCTACCGCGAGAGCTTCGACATCGTGCTGCCGGAGATGCAGCCGATTCTGGTCAATTTACGTTCGACCGTGCGCGGTATCCGGCCGCCGATCGACCTCGCGCTGGAGCCCGCGGCCGGCGAAACGACCCTCGAAGCGGCGCGGATCGAGACCCGCCCGGTCTATTTCGACGGCGCCTGGGCCGAGACGCCGGTCTACCGGCGCGAGCGCTTGCCGGGCGATGCGGTGATCGCGGGCCCAGCCGTCATCCAGCAGCTCGATACCACGATCCTGGTCGAGCCGGGCTCGGAAGCCCGCGCCGATGCGTTCGGCAACCTCGTCGTCACCGTGCCGCGGTCCGAGGCGAACACCCGCCGGGGCGCCGTCGACGCTCTCGATCCCGTCACCCTCGCCGTGATCGAAAGCGGCCTCCAGCAGGTCTCGAGCGAGATGGATCTGGTGCATCAGCGGACCTCGTTCTCGCCGGTGATCTCGGAGGGCTATGACCGTTCCAACGGCATCTATGCGCCCGACACCGGCCAGATCATCGCGCAAGGAGAGCTCGGCCTGCCGATCTTTCTGGGAGTCATGCAATCGACCACCCAGGCGGTGATCGCCGAACGAGACGACCTCGAGCCCGGCGATTTCGTGATGGTCAACGATCCCTATTTCGGCGGCACCCATCTGATGGACGTCAAGATGGTGCGGCCGTTCTTCTATGACGGCCGCCTGTGGGCCTATCTATCGAACACCGGCCACTGGCCCGACACCGGCGGCATGGTGCCCGGCGGTTTCCCCTCGCAGGCGACCGAAATCCAGCAGGAGGGCCTGCGCCTGCCGCCGGTCAAGTTCTACCGCCGGGGTGTGCTCGACAACGACATCCTCCAGATCGTGCTCGCGAATATCCGCGTGCCCGAGGAGCGGATCGGCGACATCCGCGCGCAAGTCGGCGCCCTCTCTGTTGGCGAACGGCGGCTCACGGCCTTGCTCGATAAGCACGGCGAAGCCACCGTCAACGCCGCGATCGAGATCCTCAAGGACCGCTCCGAACGGCGGATGCGCGCCTATATCGAGGCGGTCCCCGACGGCGAATACACCTTCTCCAGCTACATGGACTCCGACGGCGTCGATCACGAGCTCCTTGAGGTGCGGGTGACGGTCGCCGTCGAGGGCGACGAGCTGCGGGTCGATTTCGACGGCTCCAGCCCGCCCTGTCGCGGCCCGGTCAACTCGGTCTGGGCGACGACCCTTGCCTCGGTCTACTGCGCGATCAAGCACATCTTCCCGGATGTGCCGATCAACGCCGGCTGCTTCCGCCCGATCACCGTCACACCGCCGACCGGCACCTTTCTCTATGCCGAATATCCGCGGCCGGTCTCCGGTTGCGCGGCCGAGACGGCGCAGCGGATCATGGAGGCGGTGTTCGGCGCCATGGGCCAAGCCATGCCTGAGCGCATGTTCGCGGCCCCGGCCGGGACCAGCGGCAATTTCAGCCTCGGCGGCGAGGATCCTGAGCAGGGCCGCCGCTACGTCATGTACATCTTCTCAGGCGGCGGCTATGGCGGCTGGTGGGACAATGACGGCCTCACCAATGGCTGCTCGTCGGTCGGCATCTCGAAGACCCAGCCGGCCGAGATCCTGGAGCAGCACTACCCGATCCTGTTCGAGGAGTACGCGCTTCGCGAAGGCTCGGGCGGCGCCGGGCGTCACCGCGGCGGTTTCGGCGTGAGCTATCGCGTGCGCCTGCTTCGCGGCGAGGCGAAGGCGTCGTTCATGATGGACCATGGCCGCACCGGCCCGCACGGGCTCTCGGGCGGCCTGCCCGGCGCCGTCAACCAGATCGAGCTGCGCCGCGGCAACACGGTCGAGCAGCCGCCGCACCTGTCCAAGGGCGAGGGCTATGTGTTGAAGCCGGGCGATCTGGTTCAGGTCCGAACGCCGGGCGGCGGCGGCCTCGGCGACCCGCGCAGCCGCCCCCGGCCGCGGGTTTCGGCCGATCTGCGCCGCGGCTATCTGACCGAGGCCGAAGCCGCGCGGGATTACGGCTATGTGCCGGGCGCCGAGGAAGCGGCCGAATGACCGAGCACTCGCGGACTTTCATGGCATGACGGCCTATCCCGACCCCTCGTCCCGCTCGGCCGCCCTGTACGAGCGCGCCTGCGCGGTGCTGCCCGGCGGCAATTCGCGCCAGAGCGTGTTCCGCTCGCCCTATCCGGTCTATATCGAGTCAGGGCAGGGATCGCGGGTGACCGACGCCGACGGCGTCGAGCGCATCGACTTCCTGAACAACTTCACCGCACTGATCCACGGCCATGCCCATCCCGCGGTGATTCGCGCCGTGGCCGAGCAGCTCCCGCGCGGCACCTGCTATGCCGGGCCGACCGAGGCGGAGATCGCGCTTGCGGAGCTCATCTGCGAGCGTCTGCCGTCGGCCGAGCGGGTGCGCTTCACCAACTCCGGCACCGAGGCCGTGATGATGGCGATCAAGGCGGCGCGCGCTCATACCGGCCGGCCAAAGATTGCCAAATGCGAAGGCGCCTATCACGGCACCTACGACTACGCCGAGACCAGCGAGGGCGTGGGACCCGACCGCTGGCCGCCCGGCGATCCGTCCGCGATCGCGATGGCGCGCGGCACGCCGCCCGGCGTGCTCGACGATGTCGTCGTCGTGCCCTTCAACGATGCTGCGGCCGCCGAGCGGATCATGACCCCGGAGGCCCACTCGCTCGCGGCGATCCTGATCGACCCGATGCCGAACCGCTGCGGCCTGATCCCGGCGACCCCGGGCTTCCTCGACTTCCTCAGGTGCTTCGCCGACCGGCACGGCATCATGCTGGTCTATGACGAGGTCATCAGCTTCCGGATCGGCTATCGTGGTGCCCAGGGCGCCTTCGGCGTTCGGCCGGACCTGACCGCCCTCGGCAAGATCATCGGCGGCGGCTTCCCGGTCGGTGCGGTTGCCGGCCGCGAAGCACCGATGAGCGTGTTCGACCCGCGCCAGAGCGAGGTCCCCTTGCCCCATGCCGGGACCTTTAACGCGAATCCCGTCACCATGGTCGCCGGGCTCGCGACCATGCGGCTCCTGGACGAGCCGTGCATGGAAGCGCTCAACGCGCTCGGCGAGACCGCGCGCGGGCGGCTGCGCGAGGCCTTCGCCGAGACCGGCGTGCCGGGCCAGGTCAGCGGGACCGGCTCCCTGTTCCGCCTGTTTCTACACGCCCGGCCGCTCAGCGACTATCGGTCCGCGTTCGCCGATGCCGAGGAGCGGGCGCGGCTGGCGCGCTTGAGCCGCTATCTCCTTAACCACGGCATCATGATGGCGCCCTACGGCATGGGCAATCTCTCGACCGCGATCGCCGAGGAGGACGTGGCGCGCCTCGCCGGCGTGCTTCGAGACGGCCTTCGCGCGCTCGCCCGCAATGTCGATGACGGCTGAGGGCATGGCGGCAGCGGCACGACGGCGCTTGCGCTGGTAGACGGGCGGTAACGGAGAGCGGGGTGGAGAGCGGCCGCGCGGGCATGGGGCCATGATCCGGCGAGCCAGTCTGTGGGCAGCGGGTCTCGCGGTCCTGCTCGCCCTCCCTGCAGCCGGGGATGCCCGTGCCAATGGTTGGGAGCATGCGGGAATTCCGTTCGACGCGCTGATCGCCGCACTCGCCTATGAAGATCCAACCGTGCGCGGGCGCGCCGCCCATTCGCTCGGCTATCGCGGCCAGGCGGCAGCGGTGCCGCACCTGCTGACCGCGCTCTCGAGACCGGAGACGGACCACGGCGTCCGTAGCCGGATCTATCTCGCCCTGGGGCGGCTGAACGACGCTGCGGCGGCACCGGTTTTGTTCGACTGCCTGAACCGGGAAAGCCGTGAAGAGTTGCGCGGCGATTGTGCGACGGCGCTGGGCGCGTTGCGCAGCGACGGAGCCCGGGACCGGCTGATCGCGGTGCTGCGTGAAGATGAACATCTCCTGGTCAAGCGCCGCGCCGTCGATGCGCTGGGGCGCTACCATGACAGCGTGGCGGTGGCCGCGCTGGCGGAGATCGCCAGTGGGGGCGGCGGTTCCGGCGGCACCGAGGTGCTGGTGACGCTCCAGCCGCGTGCGATCGCGGCACTCGGCGCCACCGGGCACATCGAGGCGGCGGCTCCCCTGCTCGCGCTGCTGACCGAGGCCGCAACGGAGCGGCAATCCTTGCCTATCGTTCGGGCACTCGGCGGACTCGGGGCTCCGTCTGCCAGAGCGCCGCTGACCGCGCTGCTGGACCGGGCGCGGCATCCCGCACTCCGGAGCGCACTCGTCGTAGCCCTGGCGGCGATTGCCGACCCGAACGCGGCGGCGACCATGACCCGCCTGCTCGCCGATCCCTTGCCGATGGTGCAGCTGGCTGCGATCCGGGGTCTCGTGGCCCACGGTGATCCCGATCACGCGCGCGCCATCGCGGCCCACGCCCGTGGCCATGCCGAGCGGCTGCTAGCGGGCGGCGGACTTTCTGGCGACGTCGCGCGGGTGGTGGTCGACGCAAGCCTGTTGGAAGCGGCGCTCAGGGCGTTGATCGCGCTCGACGCGGCCCGCGGGCTCGACGTGCTGCTCACGGCGGCACGGCAGCGCGAAATGGCCCGGGCGACGACCGCGGACATCGTCGTCGCCAATGCGCACTACCAGATCCGTCGCACGGCGATCCACGGGCTCGGCTATACCGGTTCGGGCGCGGCCGCCGAGTTCCTCGCTGGGCGCGAGGGCGTGAGCGACCCCGACCCGCGGATTCGAGCGGTCGCCGTCCGTTCCATCGCCGTGCTCGGCCGGCACGACGCCGCCGTCGCGATCATCGCGGCGCTGGCGGATCCCCATGCCGACGTGCGCATGGCCGCGGCCGCCGCGCTCGGGCGGCTCGCCGACCGGCGCGGGGTGGCGCCTTTGATCGAACGGCTTGCCGACCGTCACGCGCAGGTCCGCAGATACGCCGCGGAGAGCCTGGGCTATCTCGCCGATCCCGCGGCGCGATCACCGCTGCAGCGGCGTGCCGAGGACGACGGCAGCCCGGTCGTCAGGAGAGCGGCACGCTTCGCCCTGTCCCTGCTGGGCGACGGTTAGCGCTGACCCACGGCTCGCGCCTCGGCGCGCACCGAGCGTGCCCCGCCGGAATGCTCTAGTTGCAGATCGCCATCACCCGTGACGGACCGCCGGTACCGCGCACATGTTTCGGCGCGCCGACCGTCAGCGTGCACGCACTGGGATCGCTCATCTGGGCGAGAAGATCGAGATTGGCCGCGTTCTCGACGAACATGAGACCGCGCTGCAGAAGACGAACGTGGGCATGCCAGGAGTTGGTCCACTTGTCGTCATCCCCGATCGCGGATTGCCCGCTGTCGATGCCGATATTGTCGGCGACGATGCCGTTGATCCTGATGTTCTTGGCAGCCATCACCTCAATCAGCTTGTCGACCCCGGCCTTGCTGAGCCCGGGATGATTGAAGCCGTTGATGTAGGGATCCTTCATGAAGTCGGCTCCCTCGAAAAAGAAGCGGGACCAACCGAGGTTCAACACCAGCCAGTCGCCGCCCTGCAACTGCTCGGCTGCGGCCGCGATGTCGTCGGCGCCGACCACGGCGGCCGAGCTGTTGGAAAAATCGGTGACCGAGATGTCCGGGCTCGGACGCCCGCCGTTCTTGTCGAGCTCGGCCTGCACGCGGCCGGAAATGTCGATCAGCACCACCCGACCGATGAGGTCTTCGGCGGTGAGCTGATGGACGAGCTTGCGATCGCCTGGCGCGATCCCGCCCGTCTCCATCGAGCCCTCGTTGTTGACGTAGTGCCCAGGGGAGTCGATATGGGTTCCGTGGTGCTCCCCGAGGGTCAGGGTGCCGAGATCAAAATGCCCCTGGTTGGTGGGAAACTGGCCGATGGCCAGCACCGCCGGAGGTCCGAAGCTCGGAAAGGTCCGCGCATCCCCCCAGGGCTGGCTCATATCGGCCTTCGTGGGATCGTCGGCCATCGGCTTGTAGGTCGGGATCGGATGGGTCAGATCGAGGACCTTCGGGGCGGCCTCGGCGCTCGCGGCACCGAGTGTCGCCAGGCCCGCGCCTGCAGCCATGACCGTAACCATGGCCGTGGCCGTGGCGATGCCAATGAGACGTGGTTTCATGATGGTCTCCCTTTATCCGTGCGATGCCTCCGGTCATGCATCGAGCGGTCTCAGGCTAACACGCCGTGGAGCTCCGGGGGAACGGTCAGGGGACATCGGGAGAACATCCGGACACATCATCTGCCAGCGACAGGCGCCCGCGGCGCCCCTTGTCGGCGCACCGACCGGGCGCTACCATCCTCGCCAAAGACGGGGACGCCAAGCTCGCGTGCGTTCCGAAGCCGGGTGATCAACAAGAATTTCGCGCCGCCGGATGCGCGGCCAAGACGCGACCACAGGGGGGAGACGACTCATGCGCAAGGGACTGGCTCATTTCCTGAGTCTCGCCATCGTCGCCGGCGGGCTCGCCGGCGCAGGCGCCGCCGTTGCCGAGGAGCCGCGCCGGGGCGGCACGTTTGTGTGGGGCATGTCCAGCGAGATGAACATCCTGGACCCGCACGCCACCTGCAGCTGGTACACCACCAACGCCATCCACAACATGTTCGAGGGGCTGGTCATGCTCGACCTGGCCGACCCGAACGCGAAGAGCGCGAAGCTCAAGCCCGCGATCGCGGAATCATGGGAGCGGTCGGACGACGGCAGGGTCTACACCTTCCAGATCCGCGAAAACGTCAGGTTCCATGACGGCACCGGCGTGGACGCCGAGGTCGTCAAGTGGAACTACGACCGCTTCTTCGACAAGGAGGCGCCCCAGTTCTACGACACCGCCGCGGCCTTCATGGGCTACTACACGCGCTGGATCGAATCGGTCGAGGTGACCGGCCCCATGGAGGTCACCATCACGCTCACGCAGCCCAACTATGAATGGCTCCAGTTCGGCGTCCAGGCGTGCGGGATGCCGATGATCGTGAGCCCCACCCAGGTGGAGAAGGTGGGCAATGACGGCTTCCCCCTCGCCCCGGTCGGCACCGGGCCGTTCAAGTTCGTCGAGCGCGAACAGAACATCAAAGTGGTGTTCGAGCGTTTCGAGGACTATTGGGGCAAGAGGGCCTATATCGACCAGTTGATCTTCCGCCCCTTGTCGGATCAGGCGTCGCGTCTGGCTGCCATGCGCGCCGGCGAGGTCCATATGATCAACGAGGCTCCGTGGGACGAGCTCGAGGGCCTCCAGGAAGAGGGCTTCGTGCTCTCGACCAATGAGAACATTCCGTCGATCTGGCTGCTCTTCTTCAACCACAGGGACCCGATCATGAAGGACGTCCGGGTCCGCAAGGCGATCAACATGGCGATCAACCGAGAGGGCATCGCGCATGAGATCCTGAAGGACACCGGACGGGCCGAGTACGGCATGCTCTCGCCGGGCACCTTCGCCTACCAGCCCGGCTATGTCTCGGCGCCCTACGATCCGGAGGCGGCGCGCGCTCTGCTTGCTGAGGCCGGCTACGGGGACGGGCTCGCCATCGAGTTCGACATCTACGAGTACGGCTACAATGAGGTCTGGGAGAAGTGGATCCAGCGTGATCTGAAAAAGATCGGAATCGACGTCAAGTTGAACAAGATCGAATGGATCACCTATCTCGGCAAATGGGTTCAGGGCATGCCCGAGGGCCTGCATATGAACGAGGTCGGCTGGGGTTGGTCGATCCCCTATTGGACCCAGGTCATGTCGCGCTGCGATTCGCAGCCGCCGAACGGCTTCAACGTCGGCTGGTACTGCAACCCGGAGGTCGACGTGCTGTTCGATCAGGCGCTCGGCGAAAAGGACGAGGCCAAGGCGGCGGCGCTCTACCGGCAGGCCAACGAGATCATCATGGGGCAGGACTTCGCCTATGCGCCGAAATTCGTCTACTACAATCCGTTGGTGCTGGACCCCAAGGTGAAGGGCTTCGTGAACCCGCCGGAGAACTGGTACGACTTCTCCGTCCTCTGGCTCGAGGAGTAGAGCCGGCGCGAATAGCACGGGGCCGGGCGCCCCGATCGGGAGTCATGACGATGAAGCTGACGGACTATGCCGCTCACGACGGCTTGGGATTGGCGGCGCTCGTGAAGAGCGGGGAGGTGACGGCTGAAGAGCTCCTGGATTGCGCGCTCCAGGCGACCGAAGCGCTCAATGGGGAGCTCAACGCCGTGGTCCGCTCGATGGAGGCGGAGGCGCGCAAGACGATCGGCGCGGGAGCTCCGGCCGGGCCTTTCGAAGGTGTGCCGTTCCTCTTGAAGGACCTCACCCAATCCTATGCCGGCGTGCCGACGGATTGCGGAAGCCGCTTCTTCAAGGGCTGGACCCGTGACTATGACAGCGAGATGGTGGCGCGGTGGAAGCGGGCCGGCCTGGTGATCTTCGGCAAGACCAACACGCCGGAGGGCGGCTCGAGCGGCTCCACCGAACCGGTCGCGAACGGCCCGACCCATAATCCGTGGAAGCAAGGCTATTCGCCCGGCGGCTCGAGCGGCGGCTCGGCGGCGGCCGTGGCCGCAGGAATCGCGCCGGCCGGCCATGCCAATGACGGCGGCGGCTCGATCCGCATCCCGGCGTCGGCTTGCGGCCTCGTCGGTTTGAAGCCGAGCCGCGGGCGGACGCCCAACGGCCCCGACTTCGGCGAGCTATGGAACGGCATCGCCATCGAGCATGTGGTGACGCGGAGCGTGCGGGACTGCGCCGCCCTGCTCGACGCCACCGCCGGCCCCGGCGTCGGCGAGCCCTATTATGCGCCGCCGCCGGCGCGGCCTTTCCTCGAGGAGCTCGGCGCCGATCCGGGTTCGCTCAAGATCGGGCTCTCGACCAAGGCGCCGTCGGGAAGCGCGGTCGACGCCGATTGCGTTCGCGCGGCGGAGGACGTTGCCAAGCTTCTGGAGGATCTCGGCCATATCGTCGAGCCGGCGGCGCCGAGCTTCGATGTCGAGACGATGTTCGACGGCTGGACCAAGATCTTTCAGGCGAACGAGGTGTGGGGGTTCGACGGCCTCGGCAAGGTGCTCGGCCGCACGCCGTCCAGCGAGAACACCGAGGCCAACAACCTCCATCTGATCGCGGAAGGACGCAAGCTGAGCGGGGCCGATGTCGTTCAGGCGATCAGCGACGTCCACGCGACCACGCGCGAGTTCGCGCGGTTCTACGAGCAATATGATGTCTGGCTGACGCCAACGCTCGGAACCGCGCCGCCGCCGCACGGCCACTTGTTCGCCGATGATGATGCCGAGCTTTTCTTCGAGCGGCTGATGGAATTCATTCCGTTCACGCCGATCTTCAACTGCACCGGCAATCCGGCGATCACCCTGCCTCTGTTCTGGAACGCAGACGGCCTTCCGGTGGGCGTCCACTTCGGTGGCCGCGTCGCCGACGAGGCGAGCTTGTTCCGGCTTGCGGCGCAGCTCGAGGACGCCCGGCCCTGGCGCGACCGGCATCCGAGTACCAGCGTCTGGTCTCTCGAATAGCGGTCTTCTGGATCATGCGGCGCCGGATGCGGACTGCGGGCATGCGCCCGCCGCCGCGTCATTCGGGGTGCGGGAGCGCGCTCTCCAATCGAGCGATTTCGTCCTTGAGGGCGAGCTTCCGCCGCTTGAGCTGCCGGATCTCGGAGTCGCTGCCGTGGCTCGCCAGCTCGCCGATCTGCGCGTCTAACGCCTGATGTTGGGCGCGCAGCGCGGCAAGACGCTGCTCGGGTGAGGCTCGATCGGACACTGTTGCTTCCCTTTCTTTGTTCTCCGTGACCGCCTGCGTCAGGCGTGGTAGCGCCGGCGGTAGGCCTCGGCCGCCTTTTCGAAGCAGGCCCTGGGCGCGGTGACCACACCGGCGCCGATCTGCCCGCCGCCAGCGCCGGCGATACCGATGTCCATGACCGGCATGATACCGGTTTCCAGCACTTTGAAGAGGTCGATACCGGCCGGCGTGCCGCGATAGCCGAAATAGGGGATGTGGAAGTCGTCATGTTCGCCGACGGTGATCCGGTACATCGCCTCGTTGCGTGCGATCATGGCCTCGGGCGTGCCGCCTTGATAGGCCTGGAGCGCGAAGGCCGCGGCCTGGGCGAAGCCGCCGAGGCCCACGGTCTCGGTGATCGGGCTCTCGCCGCCCATCCAGGTGATCTCGTCCTCGGTGTGACCGGCGAAGAGCTTGGCCTGGACATCGGGCGGCGGGCCGGTGAACCAGCGATCGCCGAGCCCCGATACGCGGATCGCGAAGCCCTCACAGTTGAAGCCCATCGCCGTGACGATGCTTGCGCCCTCGATGCCGTGCATGGCATCCGCCATGGCCTTCGCCGCGGCCATGGAAAGCCGCAGGAAGAAATAGTCGTCCTCGGTGAGGACCTCGACCGTCCGGCGGGTTGCCTCGCGTAAACTGGCAGGAAGATCAAGTAGATGGGGAAAGAGCGCACGGGCGAAAAGCAGCGAGGCGGCGGTGTTTCGGCTGTGCATCTCGTCGCCCATGTGGAGCGCGCGCGTCATGATCGGCTTGAGCGGAATGCCGCCGGCACGTCGCACGGCCTCGGCGATGACCGGGGCGACCACGTCGCCGATGAACAGCAGGCGGGCATGGACCTCGTCGTCATAGACCCCGTAATTGAGGCGCTTCGGCGATTTGCCTTCGTACATGTTGCAGAAGCCGCGATTGCCCGCCGCCGCGTTGCGCACGACGAACACCGGCATGGAGGCCGTGTAGACTCCGGCGAGCGAGCCGACGCAGCCATAGCCGTGGCAGCCATCGAGCCGGATCGCGCCCGAGCCGAGCTTCGCATCCGCCTCCTCGGCGTCGGCCGCAAGGCCTTCGAACAGCGCGGCGCCGATTACGGCATCGCGCTGGCCGCCGGCATAGTCGGCCCATTTCATGGGCACGCCGGAGGTCAGAACCAGATTATCGGCGAAGCGCGGCACCGCCTCGCGGGCCGGCGCAACCGCCTGGAGCACGGGCTCGGCGGCGCGCAGCCGCTCGACCGCCTGCCGGTTCGCCGCTGCCCGGTCGGTCATGCCGCGCGCCCTAGATCGCGGTCGTGCCGCCGTCCGCGAACAGGGTCGCGCCGGTCACGTAAGACGCACGATCCGAAAGCAGGAACGCGACCACCTCCGCGATCTCGTCGGTGCGGCCGAGCCGTCCCATGGGAATCTGCTTGATCAGCTTCTTCTCGCCGCCGGAGACCGCGTGCATCGAGGGGCTCATCGGCACGTCGATATAGCCCGGAGCGACGGCGTTGACGCGAATCCCCTTGGACGCGAGCTCGACCGCCAGATAGCGAGTGTAGGCGATGATGCCGGCCTTCGAAGCGCCATACATCGAGGCGCCTTTGAGCCGTCCGACGGCGCTGGTGACGCTGGACAGGTTGACGATGGCGGCGCCCCGTTTCATGGCCGGCACCACTGCCTGGTCCATGCGTTGCATGCCCGCGACATTGGTGTCCCAGACTTCGAGGGCGCCTTTCTCGTTCGGATCGTCGACCGGCGTGAAGCGCACGATGCCGGCGCAGTTGACCAAGCCCTGGATCGGCCCGAGCCTCGCCGCGGCCCTCACCGCCGCCACGCAGCTCCGGCGCGAGCGCACATCGAGGGTCTGCAAAACCACGGTGCCGTCGCCGGTCTCGGGGTCCGGCTTGCCGTGCAACCGCTTGGGCACGCCGAGGTCGCCCGCAAGCACCGCGTATCCCTCGCGGACCAGGCAGGCGATGATCGACCGGCCGATGCCGCCGGTCGCGCCTGTGAGGATCGCCACCCTGCTCATGCCGTTTCTCCCCTCTTCGAAGTCCGATAACGCCGCGCCGTGGTGCCGCCGTCGATGATCAGCTCCGTGCCGGTGATGAACGAGGCGGCGTCGGAGAGCAGGAACAGGCAGGCGTAAGCGATGTCGGCGGTTTCGCCGAGCCGGTGGAGCGGGATCGCGGCTTCCAGCGCGGCGCGCCGTGCAGGATCGGTTTTCAGCCGATCCTGCATCGGGGTCATGACGTAACCCGGCAGGACCGCGTTCGAGCGGATGCCGTCGGCGGCGCATTGAATCGCGACCGAGCGCGAGAACGAGATAATCGCACCCTTGGAAGCGCCATAGGCGTCTTGCGCGTGCCGATCGCCGCGAAGCGCCTGAATCGAGGAAAAATGGACCATCGCGCCGCCGCCGGCTGCTTTCATGCGCGGCACCGCGGCCTGGGCGGTAAACACCATCGATTTGAGATTGACCTCAAACACCCGATCCCAGACCGCGGGATCGAAGTCCCGAAACGAGCCGTCGCGCTCGCCGAGCCAAATGCCGACCGTGTTGACCAGCGCATGGACACCCCGCCCATCGTCGTCGGCGGCCGCGAAAGCCTCGGCAATAAAGGCGGGATCCGTGAGGTCGCCCTGCCGGTAGTCGGCGCGTCCCGGGCCTCGCGCGATATCGGGCGGTGCGGGCTTGATGTCGAGCATGGTCACCGCTGCGCCGGCTTCGATCAGCGCATTGGCGATGGCGAGTCCGATCCCGCCGCCGGCGCCTGCGACCACCGTCCGTTTCGCGGAGAAGTCAAACCCGATCACGCCTAGACACGCTCGAAATAGCGGATCAATTCCCAATCGGTCACGGCTTCGCTCTGGAAGGCGTGGAGCTCTTGGCGGGCCCAAGTCAGGAGGTGGTCGGCCACCTCGGGGCCGAAGGCATCGCGCGCGATCGTGCTGCCGGCGAACGCCTCGATGGAGGCATGCAACGCATGGGGCACAAGTGACAGGCTCTCGTCGTGATAGGCATTGCCCGCGTAAATCGGCGGCGCCGGCATCTTTTGGCGGACTCCGTGCAAACCGCCCGCGATCTGGGAGGCGAGGACCAGATAGGGGTTGGCGTCGGCCCCCGGAATACGGTTCTCGACCCTGAGCGAGTCTTCGTGGCCGCAAAGCCGGAACGCGCAGGTGCGGTTGTCGGCGCCGAGGGCAATCCGGGACGGCGCGAAGGAATCGGGCACGAGGCGCTTGTAGGAGTTGATGTTGGGAGCGGAGAACAGGATGAGCTCCGCAGCGGTCGCGAGTAGCCCGGCGACGAAGCGGCCGAAGATCTCGGACATGTGGCCGGGCGCGCCCTGGTCCCAGCCGAGCGCTTTCTTTCCCGGCTCGTCCCAGAGGCTCGTGTGGACGTGGAACGACGAGCCGATCTCCGAAGCGGCGGTCTTGGCCATGAAGGTGGCGCAGATCCCCTCCTGTGCCGCCATTTCCTTGACCGCGAGCTTGTAGAGCGCATGGCGATCGGCCATCTCCAGAGCCTCGGCGAAGCGCAGATTGACCTCCTGCTGGCCGAGCCCCCATTCGGTCTTGGAGAACTCGACCTCGATGTCGAAGGCATCGAGCATGCGCCGGAGGCGGCCAATGAAGGGCTCGTCCTTGGTCGACTGAAAAATGTGATAGTCGCCGCGGTAGCGTGAGGTGGGCGAGAGCCCGCGATAGCGTGTGTCCCATGCCTCCTCATAGCTGTTGCGATAGGTGAAGAATTCGAGCTCGGAGGCGGCTTTGATCGTCAGCCCCTCGGCCTTCGCCGCTTCGACCTGGCGCTTCAGAATGCTGCGCGGCCCGATCGCAACCGGTTCATCGCCCGCCTCGTGGACGGGATCGCAGATCACGATCGCGGTCTTCTCCAGCCAGGGCACGATGCGGAGCGTCGAGAGGTCCGGCCGATAGCGGAAATCGTGGAAACCGTCCTCCCAATTGGTGAGCGCGTAGTTCGGCTGCGGGTCCATGTCGATGTCGACGGCGAAAATGTAGAGCGAGCCGTGCAGGCCTTCCTCGGAGAGCGCGGAACGAAGGAAAGTCCGTCCGGTCAGCCGCTTGCCGAGGAGCCGGCCCCAGAGATCGGGCGTCGCGCACACGACGGTGTCGATCTCGCCGTTGTTGATCATGCGATCGAGCCGTTCTCTCTCGATTCGTCCCATGGCTGGGTCCTTAGATGGTCTCGAAATAGCGTTCGAACTCCCACATGCTGATATGGCCGTTCTGCCAATTGCGCCAGAGATCGAGCTCGACCCGGCGCGACAATGTATAGTGATCGACGAAGCGGTCGTCGAAGATGCGGCGCAGGAATCGAGAGCTGCGAAAGACCTCGATCGCCGCTTCAAGCGAATCGGGAAGCCGGGTGTAGCGCTCGTCGAGCGCCGTGTTGCCGGTGCCGAGCGGCGGCGGCTCGAGGCCCCGCTCGATGCCGTCGAGGCCCGCGGCGAGCATGCTGCCGATGGTCAGATAGGCGTTGGCATCCGCGCCCGGCAGCCGGTTTTCGAAGCGCACGGCTTTCGGCGCCGGTTGGGTGATCAGCCGCAGCGCCGCGGTCCGATTGTCGTGGCCCCACGACGCGTTCTCGGGCACCCAGTGCTCCCAGCCCCAGCGCCGATAGGAGTTGATGGTCGGCATGCAAAGGGCGCTGAGCGCCGGCAGATGTTCGAGTTGACCGGCGGCGTATTGCTTGGCGATCTCGCTCGGGCCCTCGCCGTTCCAGAACGCATTGTCGTCGTTGCGCCAGAGGCTTTGGTGGACGTGTGCGCCGCATCCGGGCTGGGCGGGGTCGAGCTTCGCCATGAAAGTTGCGATCATGCCGCGCTCCGCGCAGATCTCCTTGAGGTAGGTTTTCGCGCGCATGGCGCCGTCCGCGGCTTCGAGCGGCGGCGCATGGGCGAGTGCGAATTCGATGGCGCCGTGGCCGAGTTCCGTATGCGTTGAATCGATCGGCGCCCCGACCTCCTCCATGCGTTGCATGAGCGTCTCGAATACGGCGCGGAGAGCTGGCAGGCGGACCAGGCTATAGGCATTCCGCCCGCGCGAGACCGGCGTCAATGATGCCGGACTCGGCACGGAGACCGAGTCGTCGGCGTAGTAGATGAAGGCCTCGTACTCGACCGCGAAACGTGGCTCGAAGCCCATGGCGGCGGCTTTGGCGGCCGCCCGGCGCAGCACGGTTCGGGGGCATTCCGGGCTCATGGTCCCGTCGGGATCATGAATGTCGACCATGACCGCCACCGTATCCGGCCGCCACGACAAGCGGTGAACCGTGCCGGCGTCCGGACGCCCGAAAATATCGCTGAAGCCGTTGTCGTAGGACGAGAACGGCGACAAATAGACATCATCCGCCGTGGTCAGGCCGTAGAGGATGTTGGAGAAGCCGATCTCGCCGGCGAGGCCCTTGTCGAGCGAGACCAGCTTGCCGCGAAGCCCGCCGTCAAGCTCGGCGACCTCGATCTGAACGAAGCGCACACCCTCGGAACGAAGCCTGTCGCGGACCGCCGCGAGCCCTTCCTTCGCGTCGCTGCTCATGGCGGGGCGGTGCCGCCGGGAGCGGCCGGCTTGTCGTAGCCCACGGATTCATAGGCCTCCGCCGGCACCAGCGACGGGTCCTTGTAGATCGACCAGCGGCAGGTTCCGCCGCTCCGCGCCTCAGGCCAGGTCGGCGGGTCGATCACCCGTGTCGGATAGCCGAAGCGGCGGATCGGCATGCGCTGGTTGAGTTGGCAGCAATGGACGCAATAGACGCAGACGCCCTTCTTGCGCCAGGCCCAGTCGTGAACCTCCGTGGTCACGGCGAACTCGTAAGGCGGGAGCATGCGGGGGCCCTGCGGATCGTCGTCGCGATAGGTTCGCCCGCCGGAGCCGCACGGCTCGAAGCTGAGCACCCAGCGATCTGCTTCCTCCGAGATTTCGATCGCCCCGGTACGCCCCGGCCCGCTGAGATGGCCGCGAAGCGAGAGCGCCGCAATCACGATCAGCCGGTGCATCGAGCGCGGCCATGGATGGGCCGCGGTGTCGTAGACGTCATAGGTCTCGTACATCGGTGCCAAGAGCTCGTCCCACAGCGGACCGATGCGCTGTTCGCCGAGATGACGGACGACCAGGTCGAGCATGCCGTAGACCAGGTCGCAGCCCCTGTCGTGGGTCTCGCACCAGACCGAGCGCGCCCGATCGAGCGCCGCCCGGGCGCCAGGCGCATCGGCGGCCCGACAGGCCGCGTCAACGGCGTCGATCGCTGCGGTGTAGGAGGCCCAGCCGCTATGAATGTCGAACGGCTCGTCCGCCTCGCCGGAGAGGAGCGACAGCAGTCGCGCCTCGCCCGCCGCGATCGCCGCAGCGTCGGCGCACTCGGCGCGGAGTGTGTCCCTGATCTGATCGGTCCAGAGCGCGTAAAGCTCATAACCCTCGCGGGCCTCCTCGACGGTGTGGCGGGCGAGGGCCGCCGCGTCCGCAAAGCGTGCCTCGTCGAGGGCCTCGGCCGCAAGCTCGTAGCTTGAGGCGGCGTGGTCCTGCCAGTCGCCGGCGCGGATCGGATGACCGACGACGGGATCGTCGACCAGTGGCCCCGCGTCGCCCCGGATGTTCTCCCCTGCCACGTCCTGTTCTCGTTGTTGTCCGGCACCATCGGCCCGCCGGGCCCCGCCGCACCGCCGTTGGTCGGTGGCGCCGCGGGCAAACCTAAGGTAGAAAAATCGACCCGACGGGTAAAGCGCCGGCCTGATTGCCGGGGCGATGATGGCGACACACGAGATGACGGCAAGAAGTGCCACCGGCCGCGCGGTCGGATCCGACGGAAGCGGGCGGATCGAGCCGGTGCGGCCGGCCGCGGCCCACGAGCTGGTGGTCGATCAGGTGCGCCGCGCGATCCAGCTCGGCCGCTTCGTGCCCGGCGACAAGCTGCCGCCCGAGCGCCAGCTCGCCCGGCAGCTCGGCGTCTCGCGCACCACCGTGCGCGAGGCGGTCCGCGTGCTTGAGGCGGATGGGCTGGTCGAGAGCCGGCGCGGCGCGGCAGGCGGCCTCCTGGTGCGCCGACCTGCCCTGCCCGAGGCGGCTTTGCGCGATATGGTGCGCGAGCAGCGGGACGCGCTTCGCGCCGTGTTCGATTTTCGAATCGCCAACGAGGCCGCGGCCGCGCGCTTGGCCGCCGAGCGCCGTACCGGCGATGACCTCGCGGCGCTCGCCACCCTGCTGGCGCAAATGGCCGAATTTGCGGCGACGCCGGATTCGCGCGCCGACCTCGACAACATTCCCCGTTTCATCGCGGCCGATTCAGCCTTCCATCTCGGCATCGCGCGGGCCGCGCGCAATCCGCACATGCTGCGCGCGATCGAAGATGCCCGGGCGGCCATGTTTCTGCCGATCGGCGCGGTGTTCCGGCGGCTCGAAGACACCGCCAACGACTTCCACGAGGCCATTTTCGCGGCCCTCGAAGCTGCCGATCCGGAGGCGGCCGAGGCCGCGATGCGCGCCCATCTCGGAGCGAGTCGACAAAGCGTCGAGGATTTTCTGGCGCACGCACGCTAGCCCGGGTCCGTAAACAGGTCCGCGCGGTCGCGGCTGGTGCGGCCCGCCGGCAGTCGGTTAGAGTCGCGCTTAAGGGCCGGCAGCGGCCAGGCCGACAAGGGGGAGCGCATCATGTCAACGCTGGTCAGAGGCGGCACGATCGTGACCGCGGATGAGCGCTATCGCGCCGATGTCTATTGTGCAGACGGCAAGATCCACGAGATTGGTGAACGGATCGACGTTCCAGCCGGCACCACAGTCGTCGACGCCGGGGAGGCGCTGGTCATGCCGGGCGGGATCGACCCGCACACCCATATGGAAACGCCGTTCATGGACACCGTGACCGGCGACGATTTCTATACCGGCCCCGCCGCCGGCCTCTCCGGCGGGACGACCATGATCATCGACTTCGTCATTCCCGCCCCCGACCAGCGGCCGATGGACGCCTATCGGATCTGGCAGCAGCGGGCCGCGAAGGCGCCGTCGGACTACTCCTTCCACGTCGCGATCACCAATTGGAACGATCAGGTGCATGAGGACATGGAGACGCTGACCCGTGACTACGGCGTCAACAGCTTCAAGCACTTCATGGCCTATAAGGGCGAGGTCATGCTCGACGCGGAGAAGCTGATGCACAGCTTCGCACGGGCGCGGGATCTAGGCGCGCTCTGCACCGTCCACTGCGAGGACGGCAATCTGGTCTGGATGATGCAACAGGAGCTCCTGAAACAGGGCGTCACCGGCCCGGAAGGCCATCCGCAATCGCGCCCGCCCGAGGTCGAGGGTGAAGCGACCAATCGCGCGATTCGTATCGCACAGCTTCTCGGCGCACCGATCTACATCGTCCACGTAACCTGTCGGGAATCGCTCGAGGCGATCACACGCGCCCGCCTCGAAGGGCAGCGCGTCTACGGCGAATGCCTCGCGCAGCATCTGGTGATCGACGAGAGCGTCTACTACGACCCCGATCCGGTGATCGCCCGCGGTTACGTGATGAGCCCGCCGTTCCGGCCCAAGGAGCATCAGGAGGCACTCTGGCGCGGCCTCCAATCGGGCAATTTGCAGACCACTGCGACCGACCACTGCGCCTATTGCAACTGGCAGAAAGAGCTCGGCAAGGACGATTTCTCGAAAATTCCGAACGGCACCAGCGGCGTCGAGGATCGCATGTCGGTGCTCTGGGACCAGGGCGTCGAATCCGGCCGGCTCACGGCGAACGAGTTCGTCGCCGTCACCTCGACCAACTGCGCGCAGATCTTCAACATCTATCCGCGCAAGGGCGCGATCAAGGTCGGCTCGGACGCCGACATCGTGGTTTGGGACCCGCAGGCCACGCGCACGATCTCGGCCGGGACCCATCGCCAGAACAACGACTTCAATATCTATGAAGGCATGACCGTGACCGGCGTCGCGCGCGCCACGATCAGCCGGGGACGCCTGGTGTGGGACGGCGCAGACCTGAATGCCGACCAGGGCCACGGTGCCTATGTCGAGCGGCCGACTTTTCCCGCGGTGTTCGATGCGGTGAACAAGATCCGGTCGCACCACCCGTTTCGCACGGTCGCGCGCAGGGCCGGCTGAGCCGACTCGCGACCAGCGGAGGCAGCGAATGCCGATAAGCCTCGCTGGCAAGACGGCGATCGTCACCGGCGGCGGCCGGGGGATCGGCAAGGCGATCGCGGCGGTCTTCGCGCGCGAAGGGGCGAAGGTGCTGGTCGTGAACCGAAGCCCGGAAGCCGGCCAACGCACGGTCGAGGCGATTTCGGCCGAAGGCAACGAGGCCTCGTTCCTCCAGGCCGATGTACGAGAGAAGGCCGACATGGAGCGTATGGCCGGGGTATGCAGGGAGCGCTATGGGCGTATCGACATTCTGTGCCTCAACGCGGGTATCTATCCCAACGCCCTGATCGCGGATATGACCGAAGCGATGTGGGATGACGTGATGGATACCAACCTGAAGGGCGTATTCTTCGCGACGCAGGCCTGTATCCCACAGATGAAGGGCCAACGGAGCGGCCGGCTCCTCGTCGTTTCGTCGATTACCGGCCCTCGCGTCGGCCTGCCCGACGTCAGCTGTTACATGGCCTCCAAGGGCGGCGTGAACGCGTTCGTCAGGGGCGCGGCCCTCGAGCTCGCTCCCTACAACATCACGGCGAACACGGTCTCTCCCGGCACCATCATGACCGAGGGCATCACCGCCGCCCTTGGCGAGCAGGCGGTGCAGGAATTCAACCGGGTGATCCCGGCCGGCCATGTCGGCGATCCGGACGACGTCGCCTACGCGCTCGTCTACCTCGCATCGGACCAGGCCCGTTACGTCACCGGGCACGACATCGTCATCGACGGCGGCCAGATCCTGCCGGAGAGACCATCCGGGATGTGAGCGCCCGCACCCGGAGACCGGCATTGACACCCGCCGCCAATGGTCTAATTTTCAGACCATTGGCGGCGGGTGTTGTTGGAGAACGCGGCATGAGCGTGGGACGAGGCGTCGATTTTGCCTTTGTCGCAGCGCCGGTGGGCGAGGATGGGCTCACGGACGCGGCGTTGTACAGGGAGATCCTGGCGGATTGCGAATTCGCCCAGGAGGCCGGATACCGGGCCGCCTGGATGATCGAGCATCATTTTTCCGACTATTTTCCGACGCCCAATCCGCTCGCCTTCCTCTCCCATATCGCCGCGCGCTTCCCCGACTTCGCTCTCGGCACCTGTGTGCTGGTGACCCCCTGGTACGAGCCGTTGCGGCTTGCCGAGGAGATCGCGCAGCTCAATCTGCTGACCGACCAACCGCTCCATCTCGGTTTGGGGCGGGGCACGGCGAAATACGAATATGACGCCTTCGGCGTCGCGATGGAGGAGAGCCGGCAGCGCTTCAAGGAAGCCTACGAGATCGTCAAGACGGCGCTCGACGGTGGCCGGTTCAGCTATCGGGGCGAGTATTTGAGCGTGCCGACCCGCGTCGAGCTGCGCCCGCGGACCGATACGACCAAGATCCAATTCTACGGTGCGGTCGGCGGCAGCCCCGAATCGGGCTCGGTGATGGCGGCTCTCGGCCTGTCCCCGATCATGACCGCCTTCAGCAATTTGCCGCTCCAGCGCCAGGTGCTGGCCGCCTGGAAGGAAGAGGCGCAAGCGCTCGGCATCGATGTCGAGGCCTGCCGCTATCCGATGATGGTCAACTGCATCGTCGCCGATACGGACGAGGAGGCCTACGACCTGGCCAAGCACTACATCCCGCGCTTCCAACAAGCGCAGATCGACCACTACGAGGCCGACGACGGCCATTTCGACACGCTCAAGACCTACACCGCATGGGCCAAGGTCTTCGCGAAGATGAAGGAACGGACCGATCCCGCGAACATCCCGACTTGGGCGGACGGGCAGTTCGTCGGTTCTCCCGAGACCGTCCGCCGTCGGGTCGCCGCCTATGTCGATGCGGGCTTCAACAGCTTCCTGATACACACGGCGACGCCCGGCGTGCCGCGTCATCACCGGCAAGCCTGGCTGGGCCGGTTCGCGCGCGAGGTGGCGCCGCATTTCTCCGCCGGCGCCGGCAGCGAGGCCGTTCGCGTCGCCTCCGTGGCCTGACGACGGCCGGCGCGAGGAACGCCGATGCAGCTCGATCCCACGCTCAAGGAGATTCTCGACTCGCTCGATCCGAGCGCCGAGACGCCGGTCGAGGAGATGACGCCCGCGGAGGCGCGCGCCGTTTGGAAAGAGGAGATGGCAGCGGTCGCCGGCAAGCCGCTGCCGGTCAAATCGGTCTGCGAGCGCTCGGTGCCGGGGCCGGGCGGGCCGCTCGCGGTGCGCCTCTATGAGCCGGAGGGCGCGGGCGCCGGGCCGCTGCCGATCCTGGTCTACTATCACGGCGGCGGCTGGATTCGCGGCGACCTCGACACCCACGACGATGTCTGCCGCTATCTCTGCCACCATGCCGGCTGTCTGGTCGCCTCGGTCGCCTATCGGCTCTCGCCGGAGCACCGCTTCCCGGGACCGCTCGAGGATTGCTACGCGGCGGCCTGTTGGATCGCGGAGAACGCGACCAGCCTCGGCGCCGATCCCGCGCGGCTCGCCATCGGCGGTGACAGCGCAGGCGGCAATTTCGCCTGCGGCGTCTCTTTGATGGCGCGCGATCGAGGCGGCCCCGCGATCGCGTTCCAGCTCCTGATCTATCCGGTCACCGACCTCGCCAGCGAGACCGAGTCGAAGCGGCTCTATTCGAGCGGCTATCTGCTCAACTCGATGCCCTTCTACATCGCGAGCTATATCGGCGCGGAAGCCGACCGTACCGCGCCGCTTGCCTCGCCGCTCCGCGCGCCCGATCTTTCGAACCTGCCGCCCGCATTCGTGCTCACTGCCGGCTTCGATCCGCTGCGCGACGAGGGTGATGCCTATGCGGCGCGCCTCACGGCAGCCGGCGTGCCGACCACCCATCGCTGCTATGAGAGCATGATCCACGGCTTCGTCTCGATAACCGGCCTGATCGAGAGCGCCGAGGCGGGTCTTGCGGATTCGGCGGCGGCGCTCCGCGCGGCCTTCGCGCCATGAGCGACGGGTTTGTCGGCAAGGCATGCGTCATGACCGGAGCGGGCGGAGGCATGGGCCTCGCCATCGCTCGGGCGCTGCAAGCCGACGGCTGCTCCGTGACGGCGATCGACCCGAAACCCGAGCCGCCGGATTTTGCCGCCGGCCCAGGCGCCGGGCGCTATATCACCGGCGATGCGACCGACGAGGCGCTGGTCACGCGCACCGTCGCGGCGGCGTTCGAGGCGGCGGGGCGGTTGGACTATCTGGTCAATGCCGCCGGCGTCGGCTGGTATGACCGGGATGGCTCGATCATCGACATCGAGATGGCGGTCTGGAATCGGGTGATCGAGATCAACCTCAACGCATCCGCCCTGATGGCACGGCACGCGGCGCCCTATCTCCGGCGCACCGGCGCGGGCGGTGCCATGGTTCACATCGCGAGCGTCGTGGGCCTCAGGAATATGGAGAACATCCTTGAGGACGGGCCGATCGATGCGTATCAGGTTTCCAAAGCGGGCCTGTCCGGGCTCTCGCGCTCCCTCGCCATGCAGCTCGCACCCGACGGCATCCGCTCGAACGCCATCTGTCCGGGCGCGGTCCTCACGCCGATGGTCGCGCCGGTTTACGATGCCGATCCCTCGCGCGCCCGGGCGATGGTCGCGCGGACCCCGCTCGGCCGCCTCGGCGTCCCGGAAGACATCGCCAATGCCTGTCTGTTCCTGCTGTCGGACAAGGCCTCGTTCATCACCGGTATCGACCTCGTCGTCGACGGCGGGATCATGGCGAAGCTCTGACGGCGCCCCGCCCGCCGGCCACATTCATTTCATAACGAAGGCGCCCTACACTCGCGCGATGTCGCGAGCGAGATCGGTATCCCGCACGATGCGCCGTGCAGCGACGGCGCTGCTCGTCCTGTTCCTTTGCCAAGTGGCGGTCGCGGAGGTCCGGACCGAGACCTTCGAGCGCGGCCGGTTCGACGCGTTTGTGCACGCGACGATGGCGCAATGGCGCGTGCCGGGGATCGCGGTGGCCGCGATCGTCGACGGCGAGATCCGCTTCGCCGCCGGCTACGGGCTCCGAGACGTGGCGCACGAGCGCCCGGTCACGCCGGAGACGCTCTTTCAGATCGGCTCGATCACGAAGTCGTTTACCGCTGCGGGCCTTGCCCTCCTGATCGACGAAGGCCGGCTCGCCTGGGACACCCGCGTGCGCGAGATCCTGCCCGATTTCGCGCTCGCCGACCCGGCGGCCAGCCAGCGGGCGACGATCGCCGATTTGCTCGCGCACCGCACGGGCCTGGCTCGCCACGACCGTCTCTGGTACCTGAATCCGATGCCGCGCGATGCGCTCTATCGGCGCTTGCGGCATCTCGGGTCGAGCCGGCCTTTCCGGGCCGGATTCAACTACCAAAATATCCTTTATGTCGCGGCCGGCGGGATCGCCGAGCGGCTCTTCGGAGAGCCGTGGGAAGCCGTCACGGCGCGGCGCATCCTGGCTCCCCTCGGCCTCAGACGAACGAGGACGACGCTGCGCGGCCTGCTTGCCGATCCCGACCATGCCGAGGCCTATGCGATCGACGGCGACCGGCTCGAACCGGTTGCCCATTTCGACACGGCCGTGATCGCGCCGGCCGGCGGCCTTGCCGCGAGCGCGCGCGATCTGATCCGCTGGGCCGCGCTGCATCTCGGGCGTGGCGCGCTCGGCTCCTCGACCCGGCTCCTTTCTCGAGAGAGCGCCAGCGCGCTTCAGACGCCGCAGCAGACCATTCCCGGGACGCCGGCATGGCCGGCTCTGGGCTTCGCGTCATACGGCTATGGCTTCGAACTCTCGCACTATCGCGGCGAGCCTCTGGTAAGCCATGGCGGCGGGATGGACGGCTTCGTCGCTCACTTCTCATTCATGCCCCGCCGCGGCGCGGCGGTCGTCGTGCTCAGCAATCTCGATCGCAATCCGGCGCCCGGCATCATCGCGCGGCGCTTCTACGACCGGGTTCTCGGCCTGCCGCCGCTGCCCTGGAGCGCGCGCACGGCGGAGCGGTGGCGCGCGGCGGAGGAACGTCTCGCCGTGGAGGCCATCGCCGATCGCGCGACCCGCCGGCCGAATGCGCCGCCGAGTCACCCACAGGCCGATTATCTCGGGCATTACGTGAATCCCGGCTACGGCACGGTCACGATCACGGGCAATGCGAACGGCCTCTCGCTCAGCTACGGTCGGGTCACGCTGCCGCTGGGTCACGTTCATTTCGACATCTTCGAGATCGCGGAAATTCCGCTCACCTCGGTGCGCCGACTGAAGGTGAGCTTCCTCTACGACAAGGCCGGCGAGATCGACCGGGTACTGATCCCGTTCGAGTCCGGCCTCGACGACATCGTCTTCACGCGCGAGCGCTAGCCCGGCTGGCCCGGGCGAACCCTGCTACGAAGCGAGAGTGCCGAAGGTGCCGCGGGAATAGAGCAGGGGTTCTTGAGCCGGGTCGGAGCGGACCGCTTGCACGCGGCCGACGAGCACCGTGTGGGTCTCGGCCTTGAGGGTCTGGCCGAGAAGGCAGTCGAAGCTCGCGAGCGCGTCCATCAGGACCGGGGCGCCGGTCGCGAGCGTGCCCCAGTTCCCGGTCGTGAAGCGTTCGCCGACCCGTGATGAGCTCGCGAACTGGGTGGCGAGGTCGATATGCTTCTCGGCCAGCACATTGACGCAGAAAACCCGGCTCTGCAGGGTCGGGTCGTGCGCGCCGGCCTCGCGGTTGACGCAGGCGAGCAGCATCGGCGGCTCGGCGCTCAGCGAGCAGACCGCGGTGGCGGTGAGCCCGTTGCGCTCCCCGCCGACGGCGGTCGTCACGATCGTGACTCCGGCCGCGAGTTGGCGCATGCCTTCCTTGAAGTCCGCTGGGTCGGCCGTGACCACCGGTGCGGCGATGGAATCGAAATCGAAGTCGTCGAGAAGCGACATCCCATGTTCTCCGGGCGCGGCCCAAGCGCCTGCGGCCATCCCTCGGCCGGTGGTCCATTATGCAGACCATTCGCACGGCGGTCCAACGTCGCGCGCGGCCGCGATCAATCGTTACAATGGCTTGAGTGGAGGTTGTCTGGGGAGAGCGGGCGGCGTGCAGCGCGGCTAAGCGTGACTATCCAGGGGTTCCGGGCCGCCTGCCGAGCGCGCCGCGTGCGCCTGGTCGTGCTCTTGGCGGAGCGCTGAGCGCATCGCTTTCTGCAGCTTTTCGAAGGCCCGCACCTCGATCTGGCGGACCCGCTCGCGCGAGATGCCGTATTGCCGGCTCAACTGCTCAAGGGTCAAGGGCTCTTCCTTGAGCCGCCGTTCCGCCAGAATGTGCTTCTCGCGTTCGGTGAGCACGTCGAGCGCGTCTTTGAAGAGCCGGCGCCGGTGCTCGAGTTCGCTCGCTTCGAGAACCTCGCTCTCCTGGTTCTCGCCCGGCTCGACCAGCCAATCCTGCCACTCGCCGCCGCCTTCCTCGCGGACCGGGGTGTTGAGCGACTGATCCGGGCCGATCATGCGCCGGTTCATCGAGACGACGTCGGCGTGGGAGACGTTCAGCGCGGTGGCGATATGCTCGACCTGGTCCGGCGTCAGATCGCCCTCATCGATCGCCTCGATCTGACCCTTCAGCTTGCGCAGGTTGAAGAACAGCTTCTTCTGCGCCGCCGTGGTGCCTATCTTCACGAGCGACCATGAATGCAGGATATATTCCTGAATCGAGGCGCGAATCCACCACATTGCATAGGTCGCGAGCCGGAAGCCGCGATCGGGGTCGAACCGTTTGACCGCCTGCATGAGGCCGACATTGCCCTCGGAGATCAGGTCGCTGATCGGCAAACCGTAGCCCCGATAGCCCATCGCGATCTTGGCGACCAGCCTGAGGTGGCTGGTTACGAGCCGGTGCGCGGCCTCGGCGTCGTCATGCTCACGCCAGCGTTTGGCCAGCATGAATTCCTCCTCGGGCGTGAGGAGGGGAAATTGCCGGATCTCGCGAAGGTAGCGGGAAACACCGCTTCCGTCCGGAGACGCCGGTAGCGGGACGGTCGTTGACGGCATGGTCCCATCCCTGTTGCAGACGACAGACGGTCGGCCCGCCACGGTCTCCTGGCCGCGCGCATCTGCCGAATCCGAAGAGCTTGCGGGAGATTTGGGGGTGGATTGCGACATTTTCAAGGCGTCGTTCCGGAGGCCGTCTCGAGCAGTCCGCGGATATCCGCCGGAAGCGGGCTTTCGAACGCGAGCGATGCGCCGGTCAGGGGATGGGTGAAACCGAGTCCGACGGCGTGGAGCGCCTGGCGGCGGCACCCCGCCAATGCGGCCCGATGGCGCTCGCTGACGCTCCGCCGCCCGGTGCCGCCATAGAGCGGATCGCCCACCAGCGGATGACCGCGTGCCGCCAGATGAACCCGGATCTGATGGGTACGCCCTGTCTGAAGCCGGCATTCGACGAGGCTCCAGACCGTATCGAGCGGCCTCAGCACGCGGTAGAGCGTGACCGCGGGCTTGCCGCCGGTCCGCCGTACCGCCATCTTCTTTCGATCATGCGGGTCGCGCCCGACATTGCCGCTGATCTTGCCCTCGCCGGGCCGCGGCGTCCCCCAGAGCACGGCCTGATAGGTCCGGCTCAACCGTCGGGTCGCGAATTGCGCGGCGAGGCCGCGGTGTGCGGCATCGTTCTTGGCGGCGACCAGGAGGCCGCTGGTATCCTTGTCGAGGCGGTGCACGATGCCGGGCCGCTTGACGCCGCCGATCCCGGAAAGGCTGGCGCCGCAATGGGCGATGAGCGCGTTGACCAGCGTGCGGTCCGGGTTGCCCGGCGCCGGATGGACGACCAGGCCGGCGGGCTTGTCCACGACGATCAGGTCGTCATCCTCATAGGCGATGGCGAGCGGGATGTCCTGACCGCGGGGTGTCTCGTCCAACGGCGGCGGGACGCCGAGCGTGACCGCCTGGCCCGGTTTGACCCGGTATGCGGGCTCCGTTATCGTCTCGCCCGAAATCGAGACTCGGCCCGTCTCGATTAAGGTCTTGAGCCGCGAGCGGGAGAGCGCAGGGACGGCCTCCGCCAGAAATCGGTCGAGTCGCGCGCGATCATTCCTATGGTCGACGTTGAAGCGGTGGCGCGTTTCGGCGGCGGTGCTCATAAGCGGTACGGGCCATGATCACCTATCTCAAGATCATCGTCATTATCTTAGGGGTTATGATCGCGGCCGGGGTCGTCGTGATCGGGATCAAGCTCGCCGAAAAGAACGACGATCTGGCCGAGCTCAGCGAGGATGCGGACGCGCCGCCCGCGGACGAGGGCGCGGCGCGGCAAGCCGCGGCCCCGCTTCCGGCGATTCGGGATCTCGGACTGCCCGCGGGCTCCCATGTGCGCCATATGACCGCGGATGGTCACCATCTGGTTGTCACCGTTGCCGTGCCGGACGCCGGCGAGCGGATCGTGATCATCGACCTTCGCGATGGACAGGTGGTCGGGAATATCGGGCTCGAGGGCGGCCCGTGAGCACCGCGTCGGTCCGGCTGACGCCGGGCCAGCTCCGGGCTATCGAGGCGGCCGCGGAAGACGCCTATCCGGAAGAGGCGTGCGGGCTCCTGGTCGGACGCCACGAGCCGGACGGGGGATGCTGGGTCAGCACGGTCGAGGCGAGCGCCAATGTCGCCGCGCCGCCGCGGACCCGGCGTTTCGAGGTCGACCCCAAGCTCCGTCTCCGGTTGGAGCGCGCTCTGCGCGATCGCCCTGATTCCATCGTCGGGCTGTATCATTCCCATCCCAACGGCAACGCCGCGCCGTCCGATACCGATATCGCCATGGTCTTCGAGCCGGCGCTGGTCTGGCTCATTACCGCCGTCCGCGAGGGCAAGGCCGCCGCAACCATGGCCTACCGGCCGACCGAGGACGGCTCGGCGTTCACCTCGATCGGGCTCGATCCGACCCTGGAGGAGGAGGCATAGGAGGCATGGATTTTCGCAGCGACAACGTCGCCTCCGTCGCGCCCGAGATCGTGGACGCCATGGTCGAGGCGGCGCGGGTGAGCGCCGCCCCCTATGGTGACGATCCCATCACCGAAGGCCTCGAGCCGGTCTTCTCCGTGCTGTTCGAAACGCCGGTGCGGGTCTTCCCGGTGGTCACCGGGACCGCGGCGAACGCGCTGGCGATCGCCGCCTTCACCCCGCCCTACGGCGTCGTTTATGCGGCCCGTGCGGCCCATATCGAGAATGATGAATGCGGGGCGCCGGAGTTCATGAGCGGCGGCGCCAAGGTCGTGGGCGTCGAGGAACGGTTCGGCAAGATCGTGCCGGCCGCGCTCGAAGCCACGCTCGGCGCCGCCGGCAGGGGCGAGGTGCATTGGTCTCAGCCGGCCTGCCTCAGCCTGACCGAGCCGACCGAGATGGGCCAGATCTACACGCCCGAAGAGCTGGACGCGCTGATCTCGATCGCGCGTCGTTTCGATCTTGCGGTTCACATGGACGGCGCCCGTTTCGGCAATGCCGTGGCCGCGAGCGGGGCGAGCCCCGCCGAGCTGACCTGGCGCGCCGGTGTCGACGCGATCTCCTTCGGCGCGACCAAGAACGGGGCGATGGCGGCCGAAGCGATCATCCTGTTCGACCCTGAGCGCGCCACCGACCTGGCCTTCCGCCACAAGCGCGCGGGCCAGCTTCTGTCAAAGATGCGCTTCGTCTCGGCCCAGCTCGCCGCCTATGTGGCGGACGGCCTGTGGCTGCGGCTGGCCGCGCGGGCGAACCGCGAGGCGCAACGGCTTGCCGCGGGCCTCGAAGCGGTGCCGGGTGCTGCGCTCGCGGCGCCGGTGCAGGCCAACGAGATCTTCGTCACCCTGCCCGCGCCCGTGATCGACGGTCTCGCGGATGCCGGCGTTCACTTTTATCGCTGGCCCGAGACCGATCCGGCGGCGACCACGATCCGCCTGGTGACGCGGCACGACACCGCACCTGACGAGGTCGATGCGTTGATCGAGCGCGCGCATCGGCTGGGCACCGGAGCCGGACAGCCAGCCTGTTGAGTTCGCGCCGCTTTTGCGCTACCTGTGGCCGATAACGTCCCCATCGTCTAGTGGTCTAGGACACCGGCCTCTCACGCCGGAAACGGGGGTTCGAGTCCCCCTGGGGACGCCACTCAAATTTGACCTGGTGATTTACAAGCCGTCCTACATGCCGATGAAATAGGGCTGCTTGCCCGCGCCCTCGCGCTTCCACTCGTAGAAGCCGTCGACCGGGATGATGCAGCGGCGCGACTTGAACGCCGCTCGAAACGACGGCTTGGCGTGCGCGGTTTCGGCGCGTGCGTTGATCAGCTTGTAGCCGATGCTCGCGTCCTTCGCCCACACGGGGATGAGACCCCAACGGAGCATCGAGAGCCGGAGGCCTTCCTCGTCCGCGCGGACAACCGCGACCTGTTGACTGGGCGCGACGTTGTAGCGGGGCCGAAGGTTCTGCGGCGCGCCGATCAGGGTGAGAAACGAGTGGACTTCGGCCCACGAGTAGCTCTGCGTGAAGCGTCCGCACATTGGCGGCTCCTGGATCGGGCGCCGGGTCGTCTAGTGCCAAACACAGGTCCCGCCGACGGTATCGCCATCACGCCACTCGCAGGTCTTAGCTTCCCCGTCGGCCCAGGTAAGGGTTCCACGGCCGTGCGGCTTGCCATCGCGCCACTCGCCCTCGTAGCGACCGCCGCCCGCCCATGTGAAAGTTCCACGACCGTGTCGCTTGCCGTCTCGAAACTCGCCCTCGTAGCGGCCACCATCGGCAAGGGTGTGGGTTCCTCGGCCATTCAGCATACCGTTGCGGAATTCGCCCTCATAGTAAGAGCCGTCAGCCGTAGAGAGGATGCCCGATCCGTATAGCTCGCCGTCGCGAAACTCGCCCTCGTACCGGTATCCGTTGGGGGTGGTGATAGTGCCGCGGCCATGGAAGACGAAATTGCGTCGACCGTGGGCGGGTCTGTTACGGAACTTACCTTCGTAGCGGGTGCCGTCGGGGAGGGTCACGGTCCCGGGGCCGTGCGGCAGGCCGTCGCGCCACTCGCTCTCGTAGCGGGTACCGTCGGCTTGGGTGTAGGTCCCCCGACCGTACAGCATGCCGTTGCGAAACTCGCCCTCGTAGCGGTCGCCGCCGAGGGCAGTCATGGTCCCGCGGCCATGCGCCCTCCCGGCCTGCATGCCGCCGTGATAGTCACCCTTGCCGCCAGCAATGGTCAGCCGGCCCTCGCCCGAAGCCTTGCCGTCGACACAAGCGCCCGACCAGGTGACACCCCCTCGCCTCGCTCGAGGTGCCAATGTTTGGCAGGGCTGATTCTCCACGGTGATCCAGTCGGGTCCGAACAGCTCGAGGCGGGCGTCTTCGGCCCCCGCGGCGGACCACCCCAGCGCCACGGCAGCCGCGGTCAATAACGGTGCAAAGACTCTCATGCCGCCCTTCCAGGATCTCCGAGTCACCCGTCCAGGTTGCTGAACAGACTAGCACGACCGGTCCGCACACGCCGTTAGGCTCGCGCCCCCGCAAAACACCGCCGCACAGGGCTACGGCGGGTCGAGCGAGCCTCGGCACTCACCTTGGGCGGCAAGCACCCGGAGAACGTCGGGCATGCTGGCACGCGGGCCGTAGGGTGCCGCCAGGCTCTCGACCTGGTATTGCCCGTGGCGCCCGCACGGCTCGCACACGATCGTCACCGAGCTGCCCCGGTCCAGATCGCACAGCCTAACCGCGCCACAACCGGGCTCATGCAGGGGGAGTTGGGTGCCTCCGGCCACCAAGTCACGGCGCGAGGCAGACGCGCGCGCCGACAGGTCTGCATGAGCGCGCTGCGCCCATGCAGCAATCAGGAGCACAAGGAGAGCTGCGTTATTACGCGCTATCGTGATATTAGGACGCCAGAATTCGGCGGCATTTGTTAGGCAAAGTGCCTGTGGCCCATTGATTTTTCATCGGCCGATTCCGGAGTGAAAAAGTGAGGGGCGGTGTCAGAATAGCCCAATGGAATAACGCGGTGCCTTGGAACCTTCACCTCAGCCTAACTCTTTGGAATCAAGAGGGACTTCGAGCCCCCAGGGAACGCCACCATCAATGTTATCGATCTGCGCCGCCGGGGACCGCGCGGCGCGGATGAGGACATCGGGCGCCGACCAAGCGGCGCGGGGCTCGATGGTGTGCATTCCAGGATCGTGGAGGACGGCCTCGTCATGATGCAAGCTCCGGCAACCCGTGACGCACCGTCTGTCGACACTCTGTATGAGGTCGTCAGGGACAATCTCGATCCCGGTGGGGGCGACGTTCCGGTCGACCGGCTCATGCAGGTGTTTCGCCGACTGTCCGATCTCTACGACACCGACGTCAACAGCCCGCTGAACATGGGTTATTTCTGCATCGATGCGGATGCGGCGTCCGTGGCCGCCATGGACGAGACCAATCGTCGCGGGGCGAATATCGCGGTCAGGGGTCAGCATCCCGCGGCCGCGGCCTTCGAGCGATTCAGCGTCGACTTGATCCTCGAGACCTTCGGGATCGATCCGCGGAGCGGGATCGGCCACTTCACCGCATGCGGAACCGAGGCGAACCTCACGGCCGTGATCGTCGCGCTGACCGATCGCCTGTCGCACGGCAATCCGCTCTGTCAGGCCTATGACGCCGCGCTCTGCACGGACGAAACCGGGCAATCGATCCCTTACGAGTACTGGCGTCACGGTTGCGTGCCGCTTCGCGTGCGGCCGACACTCTATGTCTCGCCGCAAACCCATGTGTCGATAGAAAAAAACGCCCGCAACCTGATCGGCGCCGCGTCGGTTCGCAAGGTCCCCGTCGGCGGCGACCTTCGCATGGACGTGGCGGCTCTGGACAAGGCGATGGCGGCGGACGCGGAATCCGGGGCGTTTTTCCCGTTCCTCGTCGTCGGATCGATCGGGGCAACGCCCTCGGGCATTATCGATCCGCTCGACGAGATCGGCGAGGTCTGCCGCAAGCACGGCGCTTGGTTTCACGTCGACGCGCCGTGGGGCGGGATCGCCGCATTTTCGCCGCGCCTCAAGGAAAAGCATCTTTCCGGTCTGGATGCCGCGGACTCGCTCATTTTCGATCCGCACAAGACCCTCGTACCGCTTGGTGCGGGCGGAACCGGCATGTTTCTCTGCAGGCACCGCGATGCGGTCGAGCGGGCGTTCAACGTCTCGGGCGGCGCCGTGGCGCAGCATGAATTCGCCTACCTCTCGCTCCAAGGCTCGCGCGCCAACAGCGGCCTGCGGGTGCTGACGGCCATCCTCCGGCCGGCCGAGCTCGCGGCCAGAATCGAGCGAGAGGTGTTGCTGGGCGATGCGTTGCGCAACCGCCTGCGCGAGGCGGGGTGGGAGATTGTCAACGAAACGCCGCTGCCGGTCGTGTGCACCATTCACCCCGCGATGCGTGACGGCGCGTTCACCGCGGCCGACGCGGTCGGGCATCTCAGGAACGAGGGCGTCCTGGCGTGGTCGGAAGCCCTGCGACCGGAGCAGCCCGACGCGCTCCGCCTCGGCATTATCAGTCGACGGAGCACCGAGGACTCCATCCGGTTCGTCGTCGATCGATTGTCCGAATTCGTCGCCCAGCGACGCTAGCTTCGGGCGCCGGTGCGCGCTTCGGGGACCGCCTCGGCGTCCCGGACCTTACCGCGGCGATCGCTCTCTTCGTTACTCCGCCGCGTCGCGCCGAGCGGTACGGTCATAGTGCGAGGCCGCCGCCTCCGCCGAGACGTAGCCTTCCCGCACGTCCTCCTCGACCATTTCGGACGCGCGCTCGGCAACGCGGCCGTAGCCGCCACCGCCGCCGGACATGAGCCGGACCCGGTCGCCGCGATGCACCGGCACATTGCCGAATTTGCTGGGTGAGATCTTGTCGAAACTCTCGCAAACGTCCCGCCATGCGGTGTCGTTCGCTTTCTTGATCAAGAGCGAAGCCGGTGCGCCTTCCTTGCCGCCGAGCAGACCCCAAGGGGCCATCTTGTGACGGTCGCCCATGTAGCTGATGGTGATTTCGTCCGTCAGGCACTCGAGTGTCTTGGTCGACCCCAGCCCACCCCGGTATTTCCCGGGGCCGCCGGAATCCTCGGTAAGCGACAGGTTTTCGACGAGCCAGGGGAAGCGGCTTTCGTAAACCTCGACAGGGACCGTCCGGCAATTTCCGTTGATGCAGTTGCAGGTGTCGTGGCCGTCCGCGAAGGGTCGCCCACCCCAGCCGGCGATCATGAAGTCATAACAGACATAGTATTCGTCGTTGTCGGGATCGTGTCCGCCGAACAGGAAGTTGCAGTGGGTCCCGGCGTCGGTCGCGAATGCGCGCTCCGGCAGGCATCGAGACAGCGCGGCGATCACCGTGTAGCACAGGCGAATATGGGTCTCCGTATTGCCGCCGACCTCGGGCGCCGGATAGTCGACATTGACCACACTGGCCGGCGCGGCGAGCACGCGGATCGGCCGATAGCAGCCCGAGTTGCGCGGGATCGACGGGTCGGTCACGTGCAGCATGGCGTTGTAGGTCGCGGAGCAGGTGACGCCGAGCGTCGCGTTGATCGCCCCGCGCGCCTGAGCGTCACTGCGGCCGAAATCGGCGACGATCTCGTCGCCTTGCACGAACATGTCGACGGCGATCTTGTAGGGCCGCGCGTCGATCCCGTCGTCCTCCATATAGTCCTCGAAGGCGTATTTGCCGTCGGGGATCGCGGCGATTTCGGCGCGCATCCGGGACTCGGAATAGTCCATCAGATCCGAGATCGTGCTCTGGAAGAGCGCCTTACCATATTTTTCGATCAGCAACGTCATGCGCTGGGCGCCGAGCTCGCAGGCGCTGATCATGGCCCGGTAATCGCCGTAGTTGTATCGCGGGGTGCGCACGTTCGCGAGCAGCAGCTTCCAGACTTCGCCGACGTCCTCTCCGCGTTTCTTGATCCTGACCGGGGGAATGCGCAGGCCCTCGTGAAAGATCTCGGTGGCTTCGCTGGCGAAGCCGCCTGGCACCATGCCGCCGATCTCGGCGACATGGCCGATCGCCGCGGCATAGCCCATGAACGTGCCGTCGACGAAGAACGGCGTGAAGAAGGTGTGCTCCGGCGTGTGCAGGCCGCCCCGATAGGGGTCGTTGTGCACGATAACGTCGCCGTCATCGATCGGCTCATCGGCCATCTCGCGGATGCAGGACTTGATGAGCAGCGACATGCCGCCGATCTGCGCCGGGCAGTAATCGGCCACCGCGATCATGTCGCCGTTGGCATCCGCAATCGCGCAGCTGAAGTCGAGCGATTCGTTGAAGATCGTCGAATAGGACGTCTTCATCATCGTGATGCCCATCTCCCGGCAGATCGAGAGCATCGTCGATTCGACGATGTTCATCGTGACGACGTCCATGACTCTTTCCTCTCAACCTGTCGGTATAAACGCCGGGTCGAGCGTGGACTCGGCGGCCGCGTTCTCAATCTGGGGACGATCGCCCGCGGCGAACGGTCGTCTTAACGCCGGTCCGGCCCCCGGAAGGGGAGGAAAGGGGTGGCCCCCGAGAGGCCACCCATGGTTCAGCGGTCAGGCGTTGAGCACGCGGTCCATCTGCGCCTGCATTTCCTGAAGGTGCGTCGGCACGGCGTTGAACCAGAAATCCTCCTTGGCGAACTTGAAATCGACCTTCGCCAGGGCCTCGTCGATCGCGATGCCGACCTTGGGCCCGAGGCCGTTCTCGGCCGCATAGTGCTTGGCGAGGTCGGGCCGGCCGGACACATAGCCGCGCAACGGCGTGATCGCCGCGGCGTAGCTGCCGCTCAGGATCCAGTTCAGCGCGGCGTACACGTCGTCGAGGTTGCCCCGGTCCTTCACCTGGGTCGGGATGTAGCAGGCGTGCATCCACTTCAGGAAGAACTCCTTGGCGTTGGCGTAGACCCAATCCCCGTCTGCCTTGTTGGCCTCGCGCACCGCCGGCTCCCAACAGCGGATCGCGTCGACCTCGCCGTTCTTCATGTCCGAAACCTGGTCGTCGAAGATCTTCCAGAAGTTGCGGAACTGACCGGCCTTCTTGCGCTCGATCAGGAAGTCGGCCGTGGCCGCCGCCTCTGCGGGCGTCGGGTCGAGGATGTTGTTGACGTCGAGTTGACCGCTGTTCTTCAGATATCCCAGCGCCTCCCAGAGGTAGATATAGTTGTCGCCGGTCGACGAACGGCCCAGGGTCTTCTCACTCTCGAAGATGAGCGACCAGGACGCCTCCTCGGGCGGGCGCGGCTCGTTGAGCTTCGCCGGCAGATAGCCGAAGCTGTCGGCATTCATCACCAGGGGCACGCCCCAGACCGTGCCCGCCTCGGGCTCGAGGTTGCGCGACAGGTAGGGCACTTGCTTGATGCTGTCCGGCATGCCTGCCCAATTGGGGATCTTCGCGGTTTCGATCTCGGTGATCGCGCCGGCGTCGATCAGCTCCTGCTCGGCGCCCGACAGCGCGGCGATGATGTCGAACCGGTCGCCGCCGTCGTTCACCAATATCTCGGTGAGGAATATCCCGGGATCGTCCTTGATCACGGTGTCCTCCATCTTGAAACCAGTCTCTCTCTCGAAATTGCTCCAATCGCCCGGGATGATCGTCGGGCCGGTGATCAGCAACCGAATGCTGCCATTGGCCTGAGCTTTCGCCCGGCGTGTAAGACCCTTGAGAATTGCCGGCGCGCCGACGATCGCCGAGCCGGCCGCCGCGCATTTGATGAAGCTGCGGCGCGATAGCGGGTAATAGAGATTCTTGCTCGTCCTCATTACCAAGCCTCCCGTGCATGGGTTCGAGCGAGATCGCGAGCCGCCCCGTCTGCACTATGCGGAGGCTGGCCACGGCCCGACCCGAGGACAGCATCGAATGTCTCGCCGGAGCGACGATCGTCAGAGATCCGCGCCTCGCCCCCATGTGCCGGCAAAGACGAAATCGTCAATTGCGCGTCTCGTGCGGGACGATTCCTCCATGCTGCGGAGCCGGTCGGAGAGCATGCTCGGCTCGCCGGCATAGCCGACGGCAATCGCGGCCACCGGGTCGAAGCCATCCGGGACCGCGTAGCGCGCGCGAATCTTGTCCGCCTCGATACCCGCCATCTGATGCGCGAAGAGCCCGAGAGCGGTGGCTTGCAGGACGAGTTGGCTGGCCGCAAGCCCGAGATCGTGGACCGCATGTCTGTTCGGTTTGCCATCGTCGAAATCCAGCTTCGCCACGGTAAGGATCAGCAGCGGCGCGGCCTTCGCCCAGGCCTGATTTCCGGGCACGAGGCAGTCGAGCATCTGCGCGAACTGCTCGGTGTCGTCCCTGGTCGCGATCAGAAAATGCCACGGTTGCTGGTTGTAGCTGGAGGCCGCCCAGCGCGCGGCTTCGAGCAGTGAGCGAACATGCTCCGGTGGGATCAGGCGGGGCTGGAAGGCCCGCGGACTCCAGCGCGTCCTCAGGAGATCGTGGATCGGGTGATCATTGTCTGCGGGTTTTTCCATGGCATTCCTGCCTCGTGGTGAGCGGTCCCATACGCTGATCGCTCCGGCCCGTTTGGCGGCCCCGCACGCGGGAGCGCCTGGCTTCTTGGGATGGCCGATGCGGCGTGCACCGGTCGCGGCGCATCGAGGCTAGTCCTCCGATCCGAACCACTTGTCGCGCACGTCCCTGTAGTGGTCTTCGACGTCGTAATACTCGACCGGAAGGCCCAGCCGGGATGCGGTCAGCTCGCCGATGGTCGACTTGACCCGATAGGCCGAGACGATCTCGTCCCGTTGCGCCCGGACCAGATAGACACGCGCCTCGAAGAGCTCCTGTTCGGCGTTCAGCACGTCGAGCGTGGTGCGCAGGCCGACCAGCGCCTCATGCTCGACTCCCTCAAGCGCGATGGCCGACGCCCGCACCCGTGATTCGAACGCGGCGATCTGCGCCTGCGCCGTCACCAAGGCTTCCCAAGCCCGCGTGACCTCCTCAAGCACCGCGCGCCGCGCCTGGTCGATCTCGAGGCGCCGCTGCGCGGCGATCTGTTTCGCCTGACGAACCCGCGAGTGCTCGGCCCCGGTCTGGTACAGCGGCACCCGGATGGTCGCGCTCACCGACGCGGTCGTGGTTTCCTCGTCGGCGATCTCCCCGCTAAGGGTGCCGTGGACCGAGACCTGCGGCAGCAAGGTCGAGAGCGCCGCATCGATATCGGCGTGCGCCGCGCGCGCGGAAGCGTCGGTCGCCCCGATGGCCGGATTGGCTTCATTGGCGATCATCAACGCGTCCTGCTCCGAGCCGGGGACGCCGCCGGGAAAGGCCGGCCAGGAAAGGGCGCCGGGCAGCGCGCCGGTCACCTGTCTATAGGCTCCGCGGGCCGATATCAGATTGCCTTCCGCCGCTATCCGATCCGCGATCGCTTGCGCAAGGCGGGCCTCGGCTTGGGCCACGTCGGTGCGCGTCACCTCGCCCACCTCGTACCGATCCTGCGCCGCTTCGAGCTGGCGGCCTACCACCCGCTCGTTGCTGCGATTGAGCTCGAGCTCTGAACGGTGACGCAACACGTCCATATAGGCGGTCACCGCGTCGATCATCACCGTCTGTTCGACCACCCGAAGCTGCGCGCGGCCCGCATCGACACGGTTCTCAGCCGCTTCGATCTCGGCGGATATGCGGCCTCCCCGATAGATCGGCCCGACGATGCTGAGAGCGGCATCGGCGGCGGTGCCGTCTCGGCCCATCTCGGACTCGATGGCGAAAGCGCCGGCCTCAGCCTCGAGCTGGATGGTCGGACGCCACCCGGCGCGCGCTTGCGAGACGCCCTCATCGCTTACCCGGAGCTGAGCCCGCTGAGCCAACAATGTCGGGTTGTTCCGGTAGGTGAGTGCGAGCGCCTGCTCCATGGTCTGAGCGGCGGCCGAGCCGCCATGAAGCCATGCCATGGCCGTGATCAGGAGCGCGACACACGCACTTCCTCCAATAAACGAACGCCGCCGGGCGCGGGTCATGGCAGCCATCCGGCTCAATAGGTCGGCATTGTGGGATCGACGGTCCGAGCCCAGGCGTCGATTCCGCCGTCGAGGTTGACCGCATTGTCGTAGCCCAGACGGCGGAGCCATTCGGTGACATGATGGCTGCGTTGGCCATGGTGGCAAAGCACCACGAGCGGACGATCCTCCGGCAGCGTGTCGAGCCGATCGGGCAGCTCGTTCATCGGAATGGTCATCGCTTCGGGCACCGCGCAGAGCGCTACCTCCCACGGCTCGCGGACATCGAGCAGAACATAGGCCTCGTCTCGATCGCGCAGCGCCGCGAGGTCTGCGACCGATAGCTGAGCCATGTCTCCCTGCATCGCTCTCTAGAACACGAACGTTTCAGGTTGCGCGATGCCCGGGAGCGGCGGAATCGACGCTTCGAACAAGCGGCGGCTCGAGAGCGCGCCCCGGTGTCTGGCCCAGAGGGTCGCCTGCCCGACGGCACCGGGCTTGCACAAAATCCCGACGATCCTGCCGGCTTCCGCCAGTTGATCGGCCAACGCCTCGGGGAGGTGATCGATGGCGCCGCCTACCAGGATCACGTCATAGGGTGCCTGGCGGGCATAGCCGGCATCGTGCGGGCCGGTCACGACGATCGCGTTGTCGGCGCCCACATGGCTCAGCACGACGCCGGCCTGCTCGGCGAGCGAGCCGTCATTCTCGAGCGAGATCACGGTGCCGGCGAGCCGGGCCATGACGGCCGATGCGTAGCCCGTGCCGCAACCGACATCGAGGGCGACGTCGTCTGCCGTGATGTGGGCTTCCTGTACCAGCCGCGCGAGCACCATCGGCTCCATGATGTAGCGTCCCGGGGCGATCTCGATATCTTCATCGACATAGGCGACGCCATGCCTGGCGCGCGGCACGAAGCGCTCGCGCGGGATCTCGGCCATTGCGTCGATCAAACGTTCGTCGGTGACGCGGTTGGTCCGGATTTGACACGCGACCATGTTGCGGCGCGCGGCGGCGTAGTCGACCATCTGGCGGAACACCCGTGTCGGATTGCATCGCGGTGGTTCGCGGCAATGTAGAGCGCGCGGTGCGGGGATGGCAACGGGCCGGGAACGCCCGCGTGGGCAGCCGCCGGGACGAGCCTGTTGACCCGATGGGCATGCAACCCCTAAATGAGGGCGGGAGCCTCGCGCCTGGGCATATGGGCCCCGGGGCCGGGTGGCAGAGTGGCTATGCAGCGGACTGCAAATCCGTGTACGCCGGTTCGATTCCGGCCTCGGCCTCCATTCCTTTTCAATAAGTTAGCGGTGACCATGGACGCCGGCCAGCTGCGACTGTGGTTCGCCGCCTTCGTCCATGCGCTGCTCGAGACCCTGCGCCGCATCGGCCTTCAGCATACCCGACTGGAAACGCCACCGCCGGCACTATCCGCCGCGAACCGTTGGAGATCGGCGCCCCTTGGGCCCCCAAAAATCCTCATTCCAATCGACGTATCCCTCAACAAGCAAAATCACCCATGCTCGAAGAGCGCAATCAGTCGATGAGACATCCAGGCTAGATGTTCGGCCGATTGTCCCGCCAGGGCCTGGTCGCCTCGAAGGCGCACGCCGCGCGGAAGACGCTCATGTCGTCGTAGGTCTTGGCGACGATCTGAAGGCCCGTGGGCACGCCGGATTTCGAGAATCCGCTCGGCACGCTAGCCACTGGGCACTGGCTCATCAGGTTGAACGGATAGGTCTGGACCCAACCGGTATAGGCCGGCACTTTCTTGCCGTTGATGGCGAAATCGGGAGCGGCGTTGTCATGATCGGCCTTGACCGCGGGCACACACAGCGTAGGGGCGATCAGGATGTCGAACTTTCTCAGCACCGGCGCCAGCGTTTTGTACATCTCGCCGCGCACGGCGTTGACGTTGTACATACGCGCCGCATCATGTCCGCGCCCGGTCTCCAGGATGTGCACGACGTACGGATCCATCTCGTGCCTCCAGCGCGGATACAGCTCGCCGGCGACGGCCCAGAACAGGCCCTGCCAGTGGGCTAACCAGGCGTCGGTCACGCCGTAGTGCCAGGCGAGGTCGACCTCTTCGACCGAGCAGCCGAGGCTCTCGAACGCGGCTGCGGCCTGGCGCGTGTTGGCCTCGACTTCGGGATCGATCTCGTTGAAGCCGAGGTTCATGGAGAGCGCGATCTTCCAGCCCTCGATACCCTCGAACGCCCGGGGCAGACGCAGCCGGGTCCTGAGCGAGCAGATGTCCGCCTCGTGCGGCCCCGACATCACGTTCTGCATCAGCGCGCCGTCGGCCACGCTGCGGACCAAGGGCCCGTAATGCAGGATCGCCTCGTAAGGGTGCTCGCGGTCTATCGGATTGCGTCCGAAGGGCGGCTTGTAGCCGAAAATGCCGCATGCCGAGGCAGGGATGCGGATCGAGCCGCCGCCGTCGGTGCCGTCGGCGATCGTCGTCATGCCGGCCGCAACCGCGGCACCTGCACCGCCGCTGCTGCCGCCCGGCGTGTAGTCCAGGTTCCACGGATTGCGCGTAGTGCCCCAGAGCGGACTGTGTGTCGCGCCGGAATGGGCGAACTCGGGTGTGGTCGTACGGCAATGCATGATCGCGCCGGCGCGGAATAGCCGCTCGATGGTGGGTGCCGTGTTGTCCGAGCGCGTGTCGGCAAAGATCTTGGAGCCAAGCGTGGTGATCTCGCCCCGTACGGAGTGGAAGTCCTTGATCGCGGTCGGAATGCCTTCGAGCGCCCGCACCCGGCCGTCCGTCTTTAGGTAGCGCTCCTCGGCCTTTTTTGCCTGATCGAGCGCGCGTTCGAAGTAAGGTGTAGGTCAGCGCGTTGACTTTGGGATTGACCGCCTCGCAGCGGGCGATCATGGCCCTCATAAGCTCGACCGGCGAAAGCTCCTTCGCCTTGAACTTGGCAATCGCCTCCGTCGCGGTCATGTAGCAGAGATCGAGATCGGCGGACGCCATGATTTCCTCCCCTTAGGTCAAGTGGTGCCATATCACAGAACCTGCTGAGATATTCAGTTTTTGGACTGAAGGGAACATGTATTTTCTTATGTTTCTGTGTCGAGAACATTCTGAACTGACCGGTTTATGTATCATATAATTGACCGCTTCAGTTGAGGCTACGGTGGCCCTGTGGGCAAGGCGCGCCGCTGGGGGGGCACCCTTACCTCCGCCGACCCGGCGGCGCACGCGTCCGGGGCCTGCCGCATGGCGCCCGCGCGATAGCCGGGGTAAATGGCCGGTGCTATAAGGGCGCCGCCCTCGATCCTCGCACCGACCGGGACGGCTGCATGAACATCCACGAATATCAAGCCAAGCAGGTGCTGGCGCGCTTCGGCGTGCCTGTACCGCGCGGCATCCCCGTGCTCGAGCCGAGTGGGGTCGAGGCCGCCGTGGACGATCTCGCCGGTCCGGTCTGGATCGTGAAGGCGCAGATCCACGCCGGTGGGCGCGGTAAAGCCGGCGGGGTGAAAGTCTGCACGAACCGGACCGAGGCGATCGAGACGGCGCGCGCGATGTTCGGCACGGTGCTCGTGACCCATCAAACCGGCTCCGGCGGCCGGGAAGTGCACCGGGTGTATCTCGAAGAGGGCGCAGACATCGCTCATGAATATTATCTCGGCGCCGTGGTCGAGCGTGAGAGCGGACGCGTCGCGCTGATGGCCTCGCGCCAGGGCGGTGTGGACATCGAAGCGGTCGCGGCCGAGAGCCCGGAACAGATCGTGGCGGTTGCGATCGACCCGGCGAGCGGCTTTCAAGCCTTCCACGGACGCCGAATCGCCTTCGGCCTCGGGCTCTCGGGTGACACCGCCAAGTCGGCTATCCGTCTGGCGCGGGCGGTCTATGATGCCGTGCTCGGCACCGATGCGAGTCTGGTCGAGATCAACCCGCTGGTCGAGACCGGGGACGGCGCGCTCATCGCGCTCGATGCGAAGATGAGCTTCGACGACAATGCGCTCTTTCGGCACGAGGACATCGCCGCGCTGCGCGATCCCGAGGAAGAGGACCCGGCCGAGCGGGTCGCAGGCGAGCACGGGCTGAGCTACGTCAAGCTCGACGGCAGCATCGGTTGCATGGTCAACGGCGCAGGTCTCGCCATGGCGACGATGGACATCATCAAGCTGCATGGCGGCGCGCCTGCGAACTTCCTCGATGTCGGCGGCGGCGCGACCCGCGAGCGCGTAACCGAAGCCTTCAAGATCATTCTCTCGGACACGAATGTGCGTGGCATCCTGGTCAACATTTTCGGTGGTATCATGCGCTGCGACGTGATCGCAGACGGTATCGTCGCCGCCGCGAAGGAAACCGGGCTCGAGCTGCCGCTCGTGGTCAGGCTCGAAGGCACCAATGTCGAGAGGGGCAAGACGATCCTGGCCGCGGCGGGGCTCGATCTGATCCCGGCCGACGACCTCGGCGACGCTGCGGCGAAGGTCGTGAAGGCGGTCGAGAAAGCGGCCTGATGGCGGTCCTTATCGATGCCGAGACCCGGGTGGTCTGCCAGGGTTTCACCGGCGCGCAAGGCACGTTCCATTCGGAGCAGGCGATTGCCTACGGCACCAGGATGGTCGGCGGCGTCACCCCCGGCAAGGGCGGCACCACCCATCTCGATCTTCCGGTTTTCGATACCGTCGCCGATGCCCGCGCCGCAACGAGCGCCGATGCCTCCGTGATCTATGTCCCGGCGCCGTTCGCGGCCGACGCCATCCTCGAGGCCATCGACGCCGGGATCGGCCTGGTGGTCTGCATCACCGAGGGGATCCCGGTGCTCGACATGGTGCGTGTCAAGCGCGCGCTTGCCGAGAGCGGGACTCGGCTCGTCGGACCGAACTGTCCCGGCGTGATCACGCCCGATGCGTGCAAGATCGGCATCATGCCGGGCCACATCCACCAGCGCGGCAGGATCGGCATCGTCTCCCGCTCGGGCACCCTCACCTATGAAGCTGTCGGGCAGACCAGCGCCGTCGGGCTCGGCCAATCGACCTGCATCGGGATCGGCGGTGATCCCGTCTCCGGTACAGATTTCATCGACTGTCTCGAATTGTTCGCCGGTGATCCGGAGACCGAAGCCATTGTCATGATTGGCGAGATTGGAGGCACCGCGGAAGAGAAAGCTGCCGACTTCATTCGGTCCGAGAACTTTAACAAGCCGGTCGTAGGCTTCATCGCCGGACGGACGGCGCCGCCGGGCCGGCGCATGGGGCATGCCGGCGCAATCATTGCGGGCGGCAAAGGGGGCGCGGAAGACAAGATCAACGCCATGCGGAGCGCCGGCATCACGGTGGTGGAATCGCCGGCGGCGATCGGCACCACGGTCCTCGGCGTTCTTAGGCGCTAGCGGACCACGACACGGCGCACGACGGCACGGGAGAATCCAGAACGGAGCCATGACCGCCAATCTCGACAACGCGTCTTCGTTCCTCGGTGGGATGGATCCTGCCGTCATCGAGCAGCTTCATGCACGCTATCTGCGCGATCCGAGCTCGCTCGACCCGAGTTGGCGTCGCTATTTCGAGAGCGAGAACGGCGAGGGTCTCAGCGCCGAGGAGCGCGGGCTCCCGGGGGCCCGACCGAGTTCCGGCTCGGTCGCACCGCGCGGGCCGCACGCGGCGCCGCCGAGAACCGGTGAGATCGGCGACCTCGACGGCGGTGCAGTCCAGGCGGAGACGATCGATTCGATCCGCGCGCTCATGCTCATCCGAGCCTATCGCGTGCGCGGCCATCTGATCGCGAACCTGGATCCTCTCGGCATCGAGGGCGACAAGCATCATCCCGAGCTCGATCCGAAAAGCTACGGCTTCTCGGAGGCCGATTACGACCGGCCGATCTATGTCGACGGCGTTTTGGGGCTGAAGAGGGCGACGCTGCGCGAAGCCCTGGCCATCCTCAAGCAGACCTATTGTGCGCGCATCGGCGTCGAGTTCATGCACATCCAGCACCCGGACCGAAAATCCTGGATCCAGCGGATGATGGAGGGCGAACGGAACCGGCAATCGCTCTCCCGCAGTGAGAAGATGGCGATCCTGCGCCAGCTCGACGAGGCCGAAGGCTTCGAACGCTTCCTCGACGTGAAATACGCCGGTGCGAAGCGCTTCTCGCTCGAAGGTTCGGAGAGCGTCATACCCGCTCTCGAAGCGGTCATCGAACGCGCGGCGGATCTCGGGACCGAAGAACTCGTCATCGGGATGGCCCATCGCGGGCGGCTCAACGTGCTGTCGAGCATCCTCGGCAAATCCTATGCCGCGGTTTTCTCCGAGTTCCAGGGCGGCGTTGCCTCCGCGGACGACGTCCAGGGTTCGGGTGATGTCAAATATCATCTTGGCGCCTCCGCGGACCGCGAGCTCGGGGCAGGAAGGACGCTTCACGTCTCGCTCACGCCGAATCCGTCGCATCTCGAAGCCGTCAACCCGGTCGTGCTGGGCAAGGTCCGTGCCAAGCAGGCGATACGCGACGATCGGTCGCGCGAGCGGGTTATGGGTCTGTTGATCCATGGCGACGCCGCGCTTGCGGGCCAGGGTCTCTGCTCGGAGGTCTTCGAGCTCTCGGATCTGCGCGGCTATCGCACGGGTGGCACGATTCACATCGTCATCAACAACCAGATCGGCTTCACGACGAGCCCGAGCCTTGCGCGCACCTCACCTTACCCGTCGGAAGTCGCGAAGATCATCCAAGCGCCGATTTTCCACGTGAACGGCGACGATCCCGAGGCGGTCGTGCGGATCTGCCAGATTGCGGTCGAGTATCGTCAGCGCTTCAAGAAGGACGTCGTCGTCGACATCTTCTGCTACCGCCGCCACGGCCATAATGAGGGCGACGAGCCTGCTTTCACGCAGCCGGCGATGTATCGTGCGGTTCGCGAGAAGCCGACTACCCGCCAGATCTACACCGAGCGTCTCGTTGCCGAAGGCGTGCTCTCGGTCAAGGATGCCGGCCGCATGATGGCGGGGTTCCGCACGCGGCTCGAGACCGAGCTGGAGGCGTCCAAGAGCTATCGCCCCAACAAGGTGGATTGGCTCGAAGGCGATTGGGCGGGCATCGAGGCTGCACCCCGAGACCCCCGGCCCGGCGATACCGCCGTCGAACCGGAGGTGCTGGTCGAGGTCGGCCGCGCCATCGCCCGGGTGCCCGAGGAGTTTGCTCCGCACCCACGGATCCGGCGCCAATTCGACGAAAAGCGCAAGGCGATCGAGGCCGGCGGCCCGATCGACTGGGCGACGGCCGAGGCGCTTGCCTTTGGCTCGCTCCTGCTCGAGGGCAAGCGCGTCAGGCTATCGGGTCAGGATTGCTCGCGGGGCACCTTCTCGCAGCGCCACGCCGGGCTCGTCGATCAGAATACCGAGCAGCGATACATTCCCCTCAATCATATCAGGCCGAACCAGGTTCGGCTCGAACTCGCGGACAGTCCGCTGTCGGAAGCCGGTGTCCTCGGCTTCGAGTACGGCCACTCGATCGCAGACCCGAATACTCTCGCGATCTGGGAGGCGCAGTTCGGCGATTTCGCCAACGGCGCGCAGGTGATCATCGATCAGTTCGTCGGCGCCGGCGAGAGCAAGTGGCTTCGCATGTCGGGCCTCGTCATGCTGCTGCCTCACGGTTTCGAGGGGCAGGGCCCGGAGCATAGCTCGGCGCGTCTGGAGCGCTATTTGCAGCTTTACGCCGACGGCAACATCCAGGTCGTGAATTGCTCGACGCCGGCTTCCTACTTCCACGCGCTGCGGCGCCAATTGCGCCGGAGCTTCCGCAAGCCGCTGATCGTCATGTCACCCAAATCGCTGCTGCGCCACAAAAGCTGCGTTTCGATGCTCGACGAAATGAGCAACGGCGCGCGGTTCCATCGGGTGATCGGCGAGGTTGTCCCCGAGATCGCGCCGGAACGCGTGCGTCGGGTCGTCTTCTGCACCGGCAAGGTATACTACGACCTCAAGACCGCGCGCGAGCAGCGCGGCGTCGAGGATGTGGCGCTCGTCAGGCTCGAGCAGATCGCACCCTTTCCGAACAAAAGCCTCATGGTCGAGATTGCCAAATATCGCGATGCCGAGGTGGTGTGGTGTCAGGAGGAGCCGCAGAACATGGGCGCCTGGACATTCGTCGCGCCGCGCATCGAGGAGGTGCTGGGCGAGCTCGGAAGCGCGGCGCGGCGGCCGCGCTATGTCGGGCGCGCCGCAGCCGCCTCGCCCGCGACCGGCTTTCTCGTCGTCCATCAGAGGGAGCAGCGTGCATTGGTCGACGAGGCCCTTGACGCGGGGGCCGGGTCGTCGCAACCCGTATGAGAAAGCGCGCCGGAAGGGAGCGCGGCCATGACGATCGACATCACCGTCCCGAGCCTGGGTGAATCCATTACCGCGGCCACCGTCGCGCGCTGGCTGAAGACGCCGGGCGATGCCGTCGCGCGTGACGAACCGTTGGTCGAGCTCGAGACCGACAAGATCGCGGTCGAGGTCAATGCCGAGGCCGCGGGCACGCTTGCCGACATCGTCGCCGGCGAGGGCGAGGATGTCGAGGTGGGTGCCCTGCTCGGCCATCTGGAAGCCGACGCCGGCACATCGCGCGGCGCATCGCCTGCGCGCGATTCGGCGCCTCCTCTCTCACCGGCGGTTAGACGCCTCCTCGAAGAGCACGGTCTCGACCCGGGCGCGATCGCGGGAAACGGCAAGAATGGCAGGCTCCTGAAAAGCGACGTGCTGGCCGCCGTCGCGGCGCGCGTCGAGCGAGATCCGGTCTCGGAGCCTGCCTCCCGAGCGCCGTCCAAGCCCGCGGCGCAGCCCGCCTCGACGCCTCCGGCCGCGGCGCCTCCGGCCTCGGTGCCGGCGGCACGGCCGGTGGACATACGCGAGGAGCGGGTGCCGATGAGCCGGCTCCGCCGCCGCGCCGCCGAGCGGCTCAAGCTCGCGCTGGACACCGCGGCGATGCTCACCACCTTCAACGAAGTCGACATGACCAGCGTCATGGCGCTTCGCGCGGAGCACCGGGATGCGTTCGAGGACAAGCACGGCGTCCGGCTCGGCCTCATGTCCTTCTTCGTCAAGGCGGCCGTGGTCGCCCTCGCCGAGTTTCCGGCCGTCAACGCGGAAATCGACGGCGAGGACATCGTCTACAAGCGCTATTACGATATCGGCGTCGCGGTGAGTGCTCCCCAGGGCCTGATCGTGCCGGTGCTGCGGGATGTCGAGCGGATGAGCTTTGCCGGCATCGAGCAGGCGATCCGCGCGCTCGGCGGCAAGGCCCGAGACAACAAGCTTGCCATCGACGACCTGATCGGCGGCACCTTCACGATCTCGAACGGTGGGGTATTCGGCTCGCTCATGTCCACCCCGATCATCAACCCGCCACAGTCCGCGATCCTCGGCATGCACAAGATCCAGGAACGGCCTGTCGCGATCGATGGAGCGGTGGAAATTCGGCCAATGATGTATCTTGCGCTCAGCTACGATCATCGCCTGATCGATGGCCGCGAAGCGGTGAGTTTCCTGGTTCGCATCAAGGAATGCATCGAGGACCCGCAGCGCATCCTGCTCGACCTCTAGCTTCGGCGTAGCCCTGCGGAGCAGCCATGAGCGAAAATGCCTTCGACGTCCTGGTTATCGGGGCCGGGCCCGGCGGCTATGTCGCCGCCATCCGCGCCGCGCAGCTCGGCTTGAAGACCGCCTGCGTCGAGCGCGAGCCGACCCTCGGCGGCACCTGTCTCAATGTCGGGTGCATCCCGTCGAAGGCGCTGCTCCACACCTCCGAGGAATATGTCCACGCCGCCACGGTGCTCGGCCGACATGGCGTCAGGGTGTCGGGCGTCGAGCTCGACCTTGACGCGATGATGGCGCACAAGGATCGGGTCGTCGGTGAGCTCACCAAGGGCGTCGCCGGCCTGCTCAAGAAAAACCGCGTCATTCACCTTGAGGGGCTCGGCCGCATCGCCGGGCCTGGGACCGTCGAGGTCGAGGGCAAGGAACGGCGCACCGTCATGGCGAAGGCGATCGTGATCGCGACCGGCAGCGTCTCGGCGCCGCTTGCCGGCGTCGATATCGACGAAGAGCGGATCGTCACCTCGACCGGTGCGCTCGCGCTGCCCGAGGTGCCGCCGCGCATGGCGGTGATCGGGGCCGGCTATATCGGGCTCGAGATGGGCTCGGTCTGGAGCCGGCTCGGCGCCAAGGTCACGGTGATCGAGTTTCTCGATCGCGTCCTGCCCGGCATGGATGGCGAGGTTGCAAAGCAATTTCACCGGCTTCTGCGCCGCCAGAAGATGGCCTTCAAGCTCTCGACCAAGGTCATCGGCGCCGAGCGGACCAATGAGGGCGTGCGGCTGACCATGGAGCCGGTCGCGGGCGGCGAGAGCGAGGCACTCGACGTGGATGTGGTGCTGGTCGCGGTCGGCCGCAAGCCGAACACCGAGGGGCTCGGGCTCGACGAGGCGGGGATCGCGCGGGATGACCAGGGCCGGATCGTGGTCGACGAGCGTTTGGAAACCAACGTTTCGGGCATCTACGCCATCGGCGACGTGATCCGCGGTCCCATGCTGGCGCACAAGGCCGAGGAGGAAGGTGTCGCCGTCGCCGAGATCATCGCGGGCAAGACCGCTCACGTGAATTACGACACGATCCCCGGCGTGGTCTACACTGCGCCCGAGGTCGCCGCCGTCGGCAAGACCGAGGAACAGTTGGAGGAAGCCGATATCGACTATGAGGTCGGGAGCTTTCCGTTCGCGGCCAACGGCAGGGCCCGCGCCATGTCCGCCACCGACGGCTTCGTCAAGATCCTGGCCGATGCCGAGACCGACCGCGTGCTCGGCGTCCATATCATCGGACGCGACGCCGGCACGCTCATCGCCGAGGCCGTCGCGGTCATGGAATTCGGCGGCTCGGCGGAAGATATCGCCCGCACTTGTCATGCCCACCCGTCGCTCAACGAGGCCGTCAAGGAAGCGGCGCTCGCGCTCGCCGAGCGGGCGATCCATATCTAGATCGATATGGAACAAGACGGCCGACCCATGATGCGGCGGATCAGCGAAGCGACGGGGACGCGCTTCGACGGGGTGACCAACCCCTATGTGCCGCCGCAAGAGCTCGCCATCTCGGACAAGCTCTCGCTTCATCGGGACTGGGAGACGGATATCGACCCGGTGACCTACGAGGTGATCCGGCACAACTTGTGGAACATCAACGAGGAGCATGGCGCGACCATCCAGCGCATTTCCGGCTCCCCGGTCGCGATCTACGCGCTCGACCTCAACCCCTCGATCCTCACGGAGGACGCCGAGTTCGTCTATTTCGGCCCCTATATGCAATATATGTCGGGGGTCACCGACACCCAGGTGAAGTGGATCCTGGAGTATCGCAGCGACAATCCGGGGATCTCGGAAGGCGACATGTTCCTCGCCAATGACCCCTGGGTCGGCGCCGCGCATCAGATGGACGTGATGCTGATCTGCCCGGTGTTCTGGGAGGGCGCGCTCTTCTGCTGGATCACCAACTGCCTGCATCAATACGACATCGGCGGCATCACGCCCGGCAGCTTCTGCCCCGCCGCCGAGAGCGCGTTCGACGAGGGGATCCTCATCCCGCCGGTGAAAATCGTCGAGCACGACGTCGTCCGCCGCGACATCGAGGAGCTCTATCTCCGCTCCTCGCGGAAGCCCGAGATGGTCGCGCTCGATTTTCGCGCCCAGCTCGCCGGCAATATGAGCGCGCGGGCGCGGCTGCTTCAGCTCGTCCGCCGTTACGGACCACGCACGGTCAAGGGCGTGATGAAGCGTATCATCGACAATGCGGAGACGGCGTTTCTCGCCAAGCTCGCCCGACTCCCCGACGGCTCCTGGACCGACAGGTCCTATGTCGAGGCGTGCCGGCCGGGCGACCGGCGGACCCACCGAGTCCAGATCACGGTGACCAAGAGGGACGATCGGCTGATCTTCGACAATGACGGCACCGCACCCCAGGACGGCGCGATGAACGCGACCTATTCAGGCTGGCGCGGCTCGGTGATGGTGGCGATCAACGAGCTGTTGGCGTGGGATCAATATTTCGCGGTCGGCGGCGCGCTCCGCCATATCGACTTCGACCCCACCACCGGCACGCTCAACTGCGCCGATTTCCCGGCCAGCGTCTCGACCGCTCCCACCCAATCGATGGAGATCTCGCTCTACCCGGCCTACAACGCGATCTCCAAGATGCTCTACCCGGACGAAGAGCTCCGCGGCGACATTATGGGGATCGGCGGCACCAGCCAGTGGCCGGCGACCCTGTTCCGCGGCATCGACCAGTGGGGCGAGCGCTACGGCTACCTCCTGATCGACCCGATCGGCGGCTCGATCGGTGCGTTTGCCCACAATGACGGCATCAACACCGGCGGCCAGGCTCGCACGCCGATCTGCCAGCTCCCGAACGTCGAGCATAACGAGCAGAACTTCCCGCTGCTCGTTCTCTACCGGAAGGAGTTGCCGGATTCCGGCGGCGCCGGCAAATATCGCGGTGGCCTGTCCGCCGAGACCTGCTTCATCCCGCACAATACCGATCGCATCACCCAGGATACGCTCTCCTCGGGCAATGCGACGCCGACCTCCACCGGCATGATGGGCGGCTTCCCTTCGACCACCAACGCCTACAACTTCATCCGCGAGAGCGACATCCTCGAGCGCCTGGCCCAGAGCCGCATGGTCGAGGATTACTCGGAGGTCGCCGGCCGGCCCGAGCATCTCGAGCTCCGTCAGGAGAATTTCGACCAGCACCCGGCGGACGTCTATGCCGTCCGCTGGTCCGGCGGCGGCGGCTTCGGCGATCCGATGAAGCGCGACCCCGCCAAGATCCAGCACGACCTCCTGCATCGCAACATCACCCCGGCGGCGGCGCGAACCATCTTCGGCGCCGTGCTGAGTGACGACGGCGCGACGGTCGACGCCGCCGCCACCGCGCGGAACCGCGCTGCGATCAAGGCCGCGCGCATCGCTCGCTTGGCCAACGGTGTGGAGCCGCTTGCGGAACGCGACGGCAAGCGCAGGTTTCGCGCGACCGACAATCTCGACGTGCGAGAGGATGGGGACGGCGTCTATTGGGCCTGCACTGAATGTGCCACGCCGCTCGGAACGCTCGGCGCCAACTATAAAGACGCCTGCCTCAAGGATGTTCGCCCGGTCTCGGACTCCAACCCCCTGATCGGCGACCCTCACCTCTTCATCGACGATTCCATCGAGTTCCGCCTGTTCTGCTGCCCCGGCTGCGGCACCCAGATCGAGAACGAGATCGCCGTCGCGACCGATCCGGTCCTCCGCGACCTCACCATCGAGGTGCCGGACGTCGACGGGGTGTGCCGTGATTGACTTCGCGCCCTCCAACGCCCACGCCGATCTGATGGCGCGCGATGCCGAGCGTGTCTTCGGCTGGCGTTATGGGCCGGCGATTCAGTTCGAGCGGGGAGAGGGGATCTGGCTCGTCGATGTCGACGGGAAGCGATATTACGACCTCACCGCCGGGATGATGTGCAACGTGCTCGGCCATTGCCATCCCGAACTGGTCGAGGTCATGCGGGAGCAGGCAGGAAGGTTCTGGCACGAGAACTCGTGGTACTCGAACCCGCATCTCGTGCGCTTCGCCGAGCGCATCGCCGGGACGCTGCCCGACGGGCTGGAAGTCGTGAATTTCGCGGTCACGGGCTCGGAGGCGAACGAGATTGCCATGCGCATGGCGCTCGCGGTCACCGGCAAGCACGACATCCTCTCGGTGATTCGCGGCCTCCACGGCGGCAGCCTCGCAGTCGAATCCGTGACCACGATCGGCGGCGCCCGCCGGCGCAATCTCGGGCCGCTGCTGGCGCCGGCCAACGCGCCCGCGGTCTACGCGCCCTTCTGCTATCGCTGCCCGATCAACCTCGCCTATCCGGCCTGCGACGTGGCCTGCCTCGCGCGTTCGCGGGAGCTGATCGACCACGTGACGAGCGGGGACATCGCCGCGGTCCTGGCCGAGACCATGCTGGTCGCCGGCGGCATGGTGGTGCCGCCGCCGGAGTGGCTGCCGCGGCTCAAGACGCTTGCGGAGACGGAGGGCGCGCTCCTGGTGCTGGACGAGGCGCAGCTTGCGCCGGCGCGCACCGGCAGGCTCTGGGGCTTCGAGCATTACGGTGTGGTGCCTGACGTCGTCACCTTCGCCAAGGGCATGAGCGCCGGTCTTGCGATCTGCGGCGCGGTCACCACGCGCGAAATCGCGGACCGGGCGCGCGGCAAGGCGGGGCTGCCCTGGGCCGGCACCTATTCCGGCGATCCGCTGCCGGCGGCGGTCGCCGACAAACAGCTCGAGATCGTGCTCCGCGATCGGCTCGACCAGCGGGCGGCGGCCATGGGCACGGTGCTGCGGACGGCGCTTGAGGGCTTGCGCGAATCCCATGCGGTGGTTGGCGATGTGCGCGGCGTCGGGCTCTATCAGATGCTCGACATCGTGACCGATCGGGAGAGCCGAACCCCGGACCCCGCCATGGCCGAGCGTATCCGCCTCAACGCGGCGCTCGACGGCGTGATCATGATCTGCGTGAAGAACTTCATCCGCATCTGTCCGCCGCTCACCGTGACCGAGGCCGAGATTGCCGAATTCGTCGACCGCCTCGATCGCGCCATTCAGCGGAGCCTCGACGGCTACCCCAAGGACGTGGATTATCGCGCCTCGAGCTCCCTCGCCCCCGGCACCCGCGCCGCCGAATAGGCCAACTCTCCGCTCTCTGGGGGAGGTCAACCATGACGAGCAAGGTTTTTCCAAAGGACGAATACGAAGCGCGCTGGGCGAAAGTGCATAGCGAGATGAGGCGCCGGGGCTACGAGACGGCCGTCATCTGGTCGCGGGGCGCGAGCTCCTACGATCGCTGCGCGAACCTGCTGTGGCTGGTCAACCACTATTCCGGGCACCCGGGTCAGACGCCCGACAATAACCTTTGGCAGGGCCGCGGCCACAATGCCGCCATCATGAAGCTGGGCCAGGAGCCCGAGCTGCACAATGACGAACTCCTCGATCCCGCCGACTGGTTGGCGACGGACAACTGGCACTGGCACCAGAACCCGATCAAGGGCACGGCGGATGCGCTCAACCGGCAGGGCATTACCGGCAGAGTCGCGATCGTCGGCACCGATTTTTTGCCCTGCAAATACATGGATTGGTTGCGCGAGTGGTGCCCCAAGATCGAATGGTGCCCGGAGGACGATCTCGTCAAATCGGTCCAGCACGTCAAGAGCGAACGAGAACTCGAAGTCTTCCGCGAGGCGGGCGACATCGCGAGCCAGGCGCTGACTCTGATAATGGAGGCGCTTCTCGTCGGCAAAACCGAAGCGGAAGCGGGCGCGGCGGGGGCGGCAGAAGTGGTCCGCCGTGGCGGCATCCCCAACATCATCCGCATCTCCCACGGCACCGGCGAGGAGATGAACAACTTCAGCCGCTATCCGCTGAGCGGTGCGGATCCCGACTCGGCGCCGAGTGAAGGTGATTTCGTGCGCGCCTGGATCATGGGTCCGATGCGTCACGGTTATTTCCTCGATCCGGGGCGGACGGCGGTGTGCGGGCGCAGACCTACCAACACTCAGCGCGAGCTGCTTGAAGCCTGCATGAGCATCGTGACCGGGGTCATGGAAAAAATCCGCCCGGGCGTTTCACCCCATGAGCTCGCGCGCGAAGGCGACCGGCTGACGAAGGAGGCGGGCGGTGGCGACACCGTCGACCAGGCGGGCCTGCAATGGCCGCTTTACGGCCACCTCTGCGATATGATGTTCGAGAATCCCATGTACGGCCTTTCGACCTGCAACGAGGACGAAACCATCCAGGAGAGCATGGTCTGCAGTTCGGAAGCATTCCTCGCCTGGGAGGGCGTCGGTGCAGTGGGCTTCGAGCAGAACCTGATCGTCAAGAAGAACGGCGTCGAGGTCATTACCACCTCGCCGATCTACTGGGAGTAGCGGGTCGTCCCAACGGCAGGCGTTCAGCGCTTCGGATAACACCCGGGTCAGGTGCTGGCCCCGCCTCGAAGCGCCGCGGTTGCCACCGCGTCGACCGCAAGGCCGTCGGCGTCGAGGACCACACCATAGAGTTCCTGCGCCTCCTCGGCCGTGATCAGCTCGTTGGCCACATCGTCCAAAACCAGCGCGGGATCTCGCTCCAGCGGGTTGCCGTAGCCGCCGCCTCCGGCGGTCCGGTGGCTGAGCAGGGTTCCCGGCGCGATCGCAACCGCGCTCTTCTGAATGTAACGAGCTTCCTTGTCCGTTCCCGGATCGACAACAAGCTCGCTGCCGCCGCCGGATTGACCGCCGAACAGGCCATAGGGCGGGTATTTGTTCCGATCCAGCGCGATCGTGAACTGGCCGGGAACCGTGATGCGGTAGTCGTAAATGATGCCGAAGCCGCCGCGATGCTTTCCGGCACCGGCGGAGCTTTCCTGCAGCTGGTATCGCTCGGCAAGCAGCGCCGGAAACTTGGTTTCCATAACCTCAATGGGGATATTGTAGTTGTCTCCGCTGCCGAGCGAGACCATCGCCGTGTTGCCGTCGGCCGTCTCGCGCCCGCCCCAACCGCCTGCACCACACCAGAAGTGGACGAATTCCTGGTCGCTCTTGGGATCCTGGCCCGAGATCGTCATACAACTGAAGCAACCGAAGGTGCCCCCGATCACTTCGCCGGGCAGGACGTCGGCCAAGGCTTGGAGAATGAGCTCGATGAGCCGGGTGCCGACATCGCCCATACCCGTTGTCACCGGCGCGGGATGGAGAGGGCGGAATACCGAGCCGGGCTCAGCCTTGATATGAATCGGGCGGTAAGAGCCCTCATTTGCGCCGAGCGACGTGTCGGCCAGGAACATGACGGTCTCTCGCGACATCGAAACCGTGTTCACCCAATGGCAATTTCCCGACGCGCCGTTGCGCTGCTCGCCGCTTCCGGTGAAGTCGATCGTGATGTCGCTGTTCTCGACGGTGACGGTGACGCAGATCGGGATCGGCTCGTCGCTCACGCCGTCGGCATCGGAAAATCCGGACGCCATATAGACGCCGTCAGGGATTTTTTCGATCGCCGCGCGAGTAATGCGCTCGCCATGCTCGAGGAGTGCATCCACGGCTCTCGTGAAAAGCTCGACGCCGTTCCTCTTGAGCCAGGCGTGGGCCCGGATCTCGGCGGTCTTACCGGCCGCGATCTGGGCTGCTAAATCACCTCGGGAGAGGTGAGGAACGCGCATGTTCGAAAACAGGATTTCCTGGATTTCGCCGTTCATCTTGCCGGCGTCGGCGAGTTTGACCGGTGGAATGCTGATGCCTTCCTGATAGGTGTTCTGGGCGTCCGACGACCAGCTACCCGGGTCTTTACCGCCAATATCGAGATGGTGAGCCTTGTTCGCCGCCAGCATGACGAGCGCGCCTTCCCAAAAGACCGGCATGAGGATGTTGATGTCGTTCTTATGAGTGCCGCCGCCGCTATAGGGGTCGTTCGACATGTAGATGTCGCCGGGTTTCATCGCCGAGAGCGGAAAGCGCTCGGTGATCGCGTCAATGACGAAATTCATGCTGCCGTTGAAGATAGGAATGCCTTCGGCTTGCGCGATCAACCGGCCCTGACTATCGAAAAGCACGCAGGAGAAATCGTGCACTTCTCGAATGATGGTCGAATAAGAAGTCCGGCCCAGGGTGATCGTCATCTCGTGGACGATCGAATTGAGCCCCGCCCGCACCACTTCGAGGGTTACCGCATCGATTGCGCTTACGCCTGATTCGTCAGCTTGTTTCTTTGCTGCCGTCACCGGCGCCTCCTTCCCGGTGAGGCCGCGGTTCGCTCTTCGATGAGCAGATTTCGAAACTCGTCGACGACCGCCTCTTGACCCACCAGCACCACGGTTGTCGCCCGCGGGTCCTCGATCACGGCAGGCCCGTCGATCACGTCTCCCGGACGCAGCGAATCGACAAAATAGATCGGTGTGTCGATTTCCTCACCCTCGAACCAGACGCCCCGTCGGCTGCTGGGCTCGAGCGCTTCGTCGTCACGCGTGCGGGGCTCATATTCCGGCAGGGTCGGACGGTCCATTCGACCGATCGCGCTCACCCGCAGATTGACGACCTCGACCGGAAACTCGGGCGTCGCGTAGCCATAAAGCTTCTCGTGGGCAGCGCTGAAATCCACTTGGATCTGCGCCGCGTCGAGTGCGCCCGCCATGACGGGAACATTCAAATAATATTCTTGACCGATATAGCGGACGTCTAGGCCATGCCGGGAGTCGCAATTCGCCGCCGACACTCCGTCCGCGATCAAGCGGTCACGTGCGTCCTGTTCCAGTGTCGCCATGATCTGCTGGATCTCCGAGAGATCGGCATCGGCGAGGGGACGAATATGGGTGCGTGAGGCGTCGTAGCGAAAGTCGGTCGCGAGCATGCCGACCGCGGAGAGCGCGCCGGGATTGTTCGGCACGATCGCACGAGGCACGTCGCCGGCACGGAGCAGATGTCCCGCAACCAGCCCGCCCGCGCCGCCGAACGCCATGAGCACGAACTCCCGAGGGTCCTGACCGCGCGCGACCAGGATCGACCACATGGCCTTGGCCATGGTGGTCGAGACGACCTTGACGATGCCCTCGGCCGCTTCCTCGACGCTCATGCCGAGGGGATCGGCGATCTTCTCCTTTATGACCCTTCGCGCGCCTACCGCATCCAGACGCATTTCACCGCCTAGAAAATAATCGGGATCGAGACGGCCCAAGGTCAGGCAGGCATCGGAAACGGTCGGCTCCTCGCCGCCTCGGCGATAGCACACCGGCCCAGGTTCGGCGCCCGCACTCTGGGGCCCGACTCGCAGAGCGCCGCCCTCGTCGAGCCATGCGATCGAACCGCCGCCGGCCCCGATCGCGAGAATTTCGATCATCGGCGCGAGGATCGGCCACATGTGGACGTCGCTCTCGTCGACGGTGATTGCCCGGCCCTCGGCGATGACACCCATGTCGCTGCTGGTTCCGCCCATGTCGATGGTCACGACATTCTCGCGGCCGATCGCTTCGGAGAGATAAAGCCCGCCCATGACTCCGCCGCTCGGCCCCGACATGACGGTGCGCACGGGAAACTCCCGCGCCGCATTCGAGGTAATGACACCGCCGTTCGACTGCATGACGTAGAGGTCCCGCCGCAGGCCTCGTTGGTTAAGCTCTCCCGTCAGGCGATCGAGATAGGACGAGATGATCGGCATGGTGGCGGCGTTGATGCATGTGGTCGAGCTGCGCTCGAACTCTCGGACCTCGCTGGCGACGTCGGAAGACAGGCAGACCACCATATCGGGATAGATTTTCGCGATGATCGAGCGGGCTCGGCGCTCATGATCGGGGTTGGCGTAGGCATGCAGCAAACAGACGGCGACGGCGTCGACGCCAGCGGCATGAATCCGGTCCGCGGCGGTGCGCACGCTGGCTTCGTCGAGCTCGCGGATCACCTTGCCGCTGTAGTGCACCCGCTCGTCGATCTCGAAACGCAGCCGCCGCGGGATCAACGGCGACGGCTTGACGTATTTCATGTCATACATGGAGGGGTTGTTGGTGCGCATGATCTCGAGGACGTCCCGAAACCCGCGGGTTGTTATGATCGCCGTTCTAGGCAGTTTCCGCTGGATCAGGGCGTTGAGCACCACCGTTGCGCCGTGAACGAAATAATCGAGATCGGCGAGCGTCACCGTCCGGGCGCGCGCATCACTCGCGTCCTTGAGGATGCGAGTGACCCCGGTGAGTACGCCGTCCTTGAAGTCCTTCGGGGTCGACGACGTCTTATGGACGTACAGCCGCCCATCGTCGTCGAGCAGGACGAGGTCCGTGAAGGTTCCGCCGATATCGGCCGATAATCGTGCGCCCACCCTCTGCGGCTCCTTCCGTTTCCGCTCCTCCCCAAGCCAAGCTCAGTCGGGTCGCCAGACTTCCTGCAGCGTGCCACTGTCATCGACCAGGAGAACGCCGCGTGGAAAAGTGTTGAGGTTTTCGATGCCGTCCTTGGTGATCCGGCAGATGTCGTGATGGCGGAAACCGCCTAGACCGTCGACATTCGTCATGGGTTCCATGGTCACGACCATGTTTTCCTGTAGCACCGTATCGTTGTACCGGCGCAACTCGCCACCTTCCTCGCGGCCGTACCAGAAGGTCATGATGCCCACGGAATGGCCCGATCCAAAGGAGCGCCCTTCGAGCAGGCCGGCCCGCTCGTAGATCGGGTTGATCGCCGCGTCCACGTCGGAGCATTTGATGCCTGCGCGCAAGGTCTCCAACCCCTTGTGATGGACCCGAACGTTTGTCTTGAAGATTTCGAGGGCCTCGTCGGGGATGTGGCCCCAATAGAGGCTGCGTTCGAGCACGTGGTAGTAGCAGGCAAGGATGCAATACGGGTTGAGACTCAGCATCTCGCCCCTCTGTACCTCGCGATGAGCGTTCATGATATGACCGACGCGGCTGCGGTAGGGACCGGTCTGAAACCACGTCATGTTCATGTTGTCGACTTCGACGTCCGGGAACCGCCTGCGTAACTCGTCCTCGATGGCGCTGTTCGATGCCCGGGCGACCTCGACCTCGGTAACGCCGGGTCTTAGCGCATCGATCGCCGCGTAGCCGCCGACCTCGCATATTTCGACACCGTGGCGAATGATCGAGATCTCCTCGTCGGATTTGATCAGACGCTGACGCATCGTCGCCGTGCCGACGTCCGCCCATTCGAAGTCGGGAAGGCGCTCGTCGAGCAGACGCTTGACGGCGACGGAACAGACGTCCTCCTCATAGCCCAGGCGCCCACGATTGATGCTGTTGTCGGCGAGAACCTCCTTGAGGAGCCGGATGTTGTTGTCGATTGGGCTCATCTCCCAATCGTGGAACAAGCGTATATCCTTGTAGTAGCAACAGAGCGCCGGACGCTCGTCCTCGATGAGAGAAACGATCAGCGCCGGTTCGCCATGACGCGGGACCACCGCAGAATGAGGCCTGCCATAGGGCGGACAATAGAAGCCGGTGTAGTAGACGACGTTGTGGACCGATGTGAGAAAGACAGCATCGAGACCTCTCTCATCCATCAGCGAATGGAGATTGGTCAATCGTCGCCGCATCTCGCCACTCGACCAGATTTTCTGGGTGGCAACGGTTTCTGTAATGGTTCTCTCCCGTGTTCTCAAATGTTCTTCTGAATGTTCGGCGAAAGACACCTTACCACGTCTTTGAAACAAGTCTTAGCAGCTGTTCTTTCATAGGAAAATTTCTTAATGTTAATAACCATATTGACGCCGTAAATACTCCAGGGAACTCTGCCGAGAATCTCTTGACTTCCCCGGATTTGATTGACATCCGTGGCTGGAAGTCCCACGGTAGACGAAGCGGATACAGTATCCGAACTGAGGATACCCGACGAGGGTTCATCTTACGAATGATTGAAGGGTGGCGTCAGGCATGAGTTTGAGAATTGCGATCGATACCGGGGGCACGTTCACCGACGTCATCGCGATCGACGAGGACGGCGGCGGTCAGTACGCCGTCAAGACGCCGAGCACACCGTCGGACCCCAGCATCGGTCTGCTTGACGGCATCCACAAGGTCGCGAAAGCGGCCGGCAAGAGCGAACGCGACATCGTGCAACTCCTGCACGGCTCGACGACCGCAACCAACGCCGTTCTGGAGCACAAGTTCGAAGGGCTCGGACTGATCGTGACCGAGGGCTTCCGCCATATCATCGAGATCGCGCGCCAGTCGGTTCCCGACGGCTACGGCAACTCCTTCTTCTGGGTCAAGCCGCCGCGCCTGGTCCCGCTCCATTTGGTGCGCGAAGTGCCCGGACGCATGACCCATGACGGCGAAGAGCTCGTTGCGCTCGACGAGCAGGCGGTCCTCGACGCGGTCGACGAACTCGCCGGGCTGGGCGTGCGCTGCATCGCCGTCTGTCTCCTGCATTCCTATGCCAACGACGCGCATGAACGACGAATCGCTGAGCTCGTCGCGGAGCATCACCCCGATCTCTTCATCTCTCTTTCGTCGGTCGTGCTGCCGGAATATCGGGAATATGAGCGCGCGATGACGACACTCGTCGATGTGCTGGTGAAACCCTACTGCAAGATCTATCTGCAGCACGCCGCCGACCAGATCCGGGCTCAGGCGGGAAACGTGCCGTTCCTGATCATGCAGTCAAACGGCGGCGTGGTGAAACACGCAACCGCCGGCGAGCGGCCGGTGACCATGCTGCTGTCCGGACCGGCGGCGGGCGTCCTCGGCGCGGTCCACATGTCTCGACTCGCGGGACTCCATGACATCCTCACCCTCGATGTGGGCGGCACCTCGACGGATGTATCGCTCGTCGAACGACTCAAGCCCCAGATGACCAGCCATTCGCTGGTCGAACACTATCCGGTCAAGACTCCCATGCTCGACATCGCGACCGTTGGTGCCGGCGGTGGCTCGCTCGCCTGGATCGACGACTATGGCGCGCTCAAGGTCGGCCCCAAGAGCGCCGGCGCGGATCCGGGCCCGATCTGTTATGGCCGAGAGGGCACTCGACCCACCGTGACCGACGCGGCCGTCGTATTAGGCCGATTGCCGGGTGTCCTCATCGGCGGCGAGCTTGTCCTCGACATCGAGGCTGCTCGGTCCGCATTCATCCGGCTTGGCGAGGTCTTCGATCTTACGCCCGAGGAGACGGCGGCCGGCGTGTTGGAGATCGCAGCGGCCAACCAGGTTCACGGCATAAGGCAGGTTACCACCACCCGGGGCCGCGATCCGGGCCACTATGCCCTGGTGGCATTCGGCGGCGCAGGCGGCGTGTTTGCCGCAGATGTCGCGGACTTTCTCGATATCCGGAGCGTTCTTTCGCCGCCCGATCCGGGTAATCTTTCTGCCTTCGGCCTGCACGTTTCAGACATCAAGCGCGACTATATGCGGACGCTGGTCCGCCAGCAGTCGAGCGGGGATGCGGCCGAGATCGACAGCGTCTGGCAAGACCTCGAGCGAATCGGTCGAACCGAGGTGATGACTGAGGGCGTGCCCGCAGAACGGATCGGACTTCAGCGCACGGCCGATGTTCGTTATGTGGGCGAGGGTCATGAGGTCCCGGTCGAGATCCCCGCCGGCGTGACGGGCGCAGCGGCGGTCGAGGCGATGTGGTCGGCTTTCCACCGGGTCCATGCGGAAACCTTCGGCTTCGAATATGAGGGTCAACAGGATGTCGAACTGGTCAACCTCCGCGTTCAGGCGATTGGCCAGGCCCATCGCCCGGAGGTTCGCGAGAAGCCTGACAGCGGACGCCCGGCCGAACCCGTCACCGACCGACCCGTCTATTGGCGGGACGGAGGCTGGATCGACTGCCCAATCTACCGGCGCGAGGATCTGAATCCCGGAGCGCGGTTGGTCGGCCCGTTGATCGTCGAGGAATATGGCTCGACCATCGTCATACCCGCGACATGGCGGATTGCCTGCGATCGGTTCGGAAGTCTTGTCATGGAGAAGGTGCAATGATGAACGCGGACAAGACATCGGGCTTGGGGCCGATCGAGCTCGAGGTCATCACCGGCACCATCCGTTCCGCAGAGCTCGAAATCGAGGCGGCGGTCGAACGCACGTCGCGTTCGCCGATGATTCGGGATCAGCATGACTACCGCGTCGCCCTGTTCGACGCCAAGGGCCGCAAGCTCACCGGACGCTCCTACTCCGCCCTCGTCGAGCCGGTGTTCGACTATTTCGGGGCGGACGACATCCACGAGGGCGATGTCTTCTTCTGGAACGATCCCTACAACAGTGCCGGCGGTATCGGACATGTGCCGGACCTGTGTACGACGATCCCGATCTTCCACCGAGGCCGGCTGATCGGCTTCAGCCAGGTGTTCGGCCATCACGACGACGTCGGCGGTTCGGTCCCGGGCAGCCTTCCCGTTCAGGCGACCGACATGTGGTGCGAGGGCCTCGTCATCCCGCCGATCAAGCTCTACGACAGGGGTGTGCTCAACAAGGCGGCCTACGCCATCATCGGGCGCAATTCCCGACTCGCGGATCACCTGGAGGGCGATATCGACGCTGAGATCGGGGCGGCGCGATTGGGCTCCCAACGGGTCGTTGCGATGGCTGAACGCTATGGCGCGGACGTGCTTGAAGCCGCGTTCGAAGCCATCATCCGGCATTGCGCCGAAACGCTCAGGCGAGAGCTGCTGCCCAAGATCAAGGACGGTGTTTATCGCTGGGAAGATTACATCGAGAACGATGGCGTCGATCCGCCGCGCCTGCATGCCTTCCGGGTCACCATGACCAAAACACCCGACAAGATCACACTCGACTTCTCGGGCACGGATCCGGAGGCTCGCGGGCCTATCAACTGGCCGATTGACTATTGCGAAGGCCGCTTCGTACGCAAATGGATGGCGCCCGTTCTGCGCTCGCTCGCAGAATCGCCCGAGCGAGCCGCCGAGATCGATATGAACGAGGGTGTGCTCGATGTGATCGACGTGGTGTTCCCCGAAAAGGGCACACTGGTGACGCCCACCTTCGGGAAGCCTACCGGCCTGCGGTTCTTCATTCTACTCCGCTCACTGGGTGTTTTTGCTGCCTGTCTGTCGAAAGCGACGGGCGGCCGTATGCCCGCCGATCACGAGACGATCCGAATCTGGGGTCTGCACGGCGGCAGGACGAACGAGGATTTCTATCTGTTCCGTGAGGTGCTGGGCGGCGGCGGGCCGGGCCGGCCCTGGGCGGACGGCAGCGACGTGGTTCACATCGTGCCCAACTCACGCAATCTGCCCGCCGAGTTCTCGGAAACGCGCTATCCGATCCGAGTCGAGCGGCTAGCCCTGAAAGAGGATTCCGGCGGTGCGGGCTTTTGCCGGGGCGGGCTTGGCTACGACAAACATATCCGAGTGCTTCGGGGATCGAAGCTGCTCTCAAACGCCGATCGAGCAATGTTGAACACCTATGGTGTGAACGGCGGCAAGCCCGGCGAAGCCTACGCCATCTCGATAACCGGTCCGGACGGCGCGGAGCGGACGGTGCCGGGTATGGTCGATAACGTCGATGTGGAGGCGGGCTCGGTCGTGCACATCGTCACGACGGGGGGCGGCGGCTGGGGCGACGCGCTCCAGCGCGAGGCGGAACGGGTGCGCTACGACGTCCAATGCGGCGTCGTCTCCGAGCGGGCGGCGCGCGACGACTACGGTGTCGTGCTCGCCCGCGATGGCGGAACTTGGCGGGTCGATGACGCCGCGACCAGGCGTCTGCGCACCGACCTGGATGGAAAGCGCGGGCCGCTTCCCATGTTCGACCGCGGCCGCTATTTCGAAGCCAAGAAGGCCGCGGAGGGAATCGGCTGGCCCGATGGCTGGACGGATCCAGACGCTGGTTGGTTTGCGAGAGCTGAGTGGGCCGGTGAAGACGCGGCGGAATAGGTGGAACTCACCGCACGTTCACAGCCATCGGAGAAGGCGTTTCCTTCGATCGGCCGGTCACGCACCATCGGCGCTGTCGGACTGTCCGGATATGGCCCGGCTATGACGTTGCTCGTGCGCTGAACCGCTCGGCCGAGCTGCCCGGTCGCCACCCCAGAGACATTGAAATCGACTGTGTCGTCGTCAGCAAGGATTCGAGCTGCCGCTCGGTTTTCGCCGCATCCCGAAATACGGACTTTCGGGCGATGAACGATACCGCGGCGACGACACGTTCCCGCCGATCGTAGACCGGCGCGGCGATGGAGCCCGTGAACAGTTGGACGTCCCCCTCTGTCCGGGCATAGCCCTGGTTTCGAATAGTCGCGAGCCGCTCGCGCAGGTCAGCCGGGTCAGTGATGGTCTGCGGCGTCAGTATTTCAAGGTCGGCAGCAAGATAGGTATCGATGAACTCGGGGCTGGAATAGGCCAGCAGAACCTGACCCTTGGAGCCGCAGTGGAGTGGAAAGTGGTGGCCGTAGTCTGCCTTGGTGATGATTTGCTTGGAGGACTGGTGTGAATAAAGCGTGACCGCATAGCGATCGGATCGCTCGACGAGCTGAACCGCGATGTCTTGGTTCGCAGCGGCCATCTCCAGATATGATTGAGCAGCCTCCAAAACCGGATGATTGGCAAGATAAGCGGTGCCAATGAGCCACATCCGGGGTCCGATGCTGTAGCGGTTGGAGTCGGTGTCCCGTTGAAGCAGACCGCCCTGCTCAAGCTGGCTCAGCGTCCGGTGGAGGGTCGCCCAGGACAGCCCCAGCCCGCCTGCGACATCGATGGCTCGGCCGGGGTGAACCGCTACGTATTCGAGCACCTCTAGCGCGCGCCGGACGCCCTTGAGCGCGGGGGCCGGCTCATCCACTTTCGCCACCGGCGTACTCCTTCTGGATCGCGGCACATCCTTCCCCAAGCAGTCGCACGGCAACTTGGCGCCATTGATCCAGGTTCAGGCTTAACATAAACTTCAAATATGGATATCATATTCGCTTATACGGATACAATGTCCGTAATCTGGCGGTATTTATCGAGAGGAGGTTAGGGATGGCGGGATCGGATCCGGGCCTCGATTGGGATCTCCTCATTTGTGACGCGAGGCGCCTCGATAGCGGCGAAACGGTCTGTATTGGCATCCGCGACGGGCGTATCGCCGCGATGGAAGCGACGCTGGCAGGCGCCGCGGCGGAACGTATCGACGCCCGGGGCGGCCTTGTCACGCCCTCCTTCGTCGAGCCTCATTTTCATCTCGATAAGGTCCTGAGCCGCGACAGGCTCGGCGCCCTCGGGCCCGAAGAAGCGTTCGCACGCGCTCGGGAGGTGAAGACGCAGTTCACCGTCGCGGATGTCGAGGAGCGCGCGTGCCGCGCGCTCAAGCTCGCGGTTGCTCACGGTACCGGCCGCCTGAGCGCCCAGATCGATGTCGACTTTGCGACCAAGCTGGTCTCCTTCGAGGGTGTTCTCCGCGCCCGGGAGCGGTTTTCCGACACCATCGATATCACCCTCGTTGCCTTTCCCCAGGAGGGGATTGTTGCCGATCCGGAAGCGCCGGCGCTACTCCGTGAGGCCCTGTCGATGGGTGCCGAAGCGGTCGGAGGCCTCCCCGAGATCGAAACCTCTATCGAAGACCAACGGACTCACATCGAGACCGTCCTGGGCCTCGCCGAGGACTTCGATGTTCCGGTCGAGATGCATTGCGATTACATGGATCTGCCCGAGCTCAAGACGCTCGAGATGCTCGCCGATGCCACGATCGCTCATGGTCTGCAGGGCAGGGTTATCGCCAGCCATTGCAACGCGCTCGCGGTGTATCCGGATGAGGAGGCGAAGCGTGTGATCGACAAAGTTGTGGCGGCGGACATGTCGATTACGGTGTTGCCGACGGCCAATCTTCAGATGTTGGGAGGTCCGGAGCGGACGCCCCAAAGTCGGGGCTCGTCGCGGGCCAAGGAATTGCTCGACGCGGGCGTCAACGTGGCCGCCGCTGCCGATAACATGTACGACATCTGGTTCAGGTTCAATCGGATGGACCCGGCGGAGCTCGGCTATTTGACTGCCCTGAGCGCGGGCCTGCGGACCGACGACGAGGTCCGAGAGGGCTTCGAGATGATCACGTCCCGCGCGGCACGAACGCTCGGATCGCGCACCCATGCCGTCGCCGTCGGCGAACCCGCCGATCTGATCGTCTTCGAGGCGACGTCGCTGGTCGATATTTTCCGACGCCTTCCGGGACGCCGAACCCACATCAAGGCCGGACGCTGCGTCGGCGGGCTGGAAGGCTCCTACTGGACCGCTGCCTGAGCCCGACCCTGTCGAGCACCGTCGAGACTGCCGTCGGTATCGCTAACCTGAAACCACCGTGACCACGCTGCCAGGCCGTCCGAGATCCGGGCTCATCGGGCCGTCCGGCGGTCAGGCTCCCACCTCGACCCGGATATCGGTGGGCGTGCCGCCGCAGGTTGGGTTCAAATCTTGGGGGCACGCCGAGACGACGATGTAGGCGTCCATCTCTGCCCTAAGCACGATATTGTCGCCTGCTTTCGTGTCCGGCGCCTTGATCGTGATGGTGCCATCGCGGTTGATGAAAAAATTGGTGAACAGGTTCCACGGCTGTGGAGAGAAATAGATTTCGATGCCGAAGCCTGCGAGAGCCTTGTGCAGATTCTCCTGGCAACTCTCGTGATAGCCGTCGACCCCAAGCTCGACATAGCGCGTGGGATCGCAAGCCGCGTACTGCATGTCGTGCTGTCCGGGCGAGGTGTCGTCCACAACCGTAACGATCTTGTGCCGTTGATTGGTGTAAGCCGAATCGTTGATATGGGGAAACAGCTTCTCAATCGAGGGCTTGGTGTGCTCGCATGACAGAAATTCCAGATGATTGGTTTTGTTGAACGCCCAGAAATCCACCGGTTGTGATCCTTCCAGATCGGTTATCCGAATGAGATCTCCGGCTCCGACTTCAAACCCCCTGCCGTTGCGCGCAGCCACCTCATGCGTCTCGCGCACGCTCGTTAAGCCAGGCATCTTCCCCTCCCCTCGCGATTTAATCGGTCCGGATCATACCTCAGCGGCGATCTTGGCGAAGATAGTTGAGAAGGAGGCTGCTCGGCGCGGGGGATTTCTCACCTCGGAGAATGGTCGGAATGATGAGGACGGCCAGTGTCAGCACGTAGGGAAGCATGCCGACGAGATATATCGGGACGTCGAATCCCATGGCCTGGATACGTGGGATCAGTGCCTCGGCACCGCCGAAGATCAACGCGCCGATAACCGCGCGCCCCGGCCGCCAGCCCGAGAAGATAACCAGGGCGATGACGATCCAACCGCGCCCCGCCACCATGTGCTCGATCCAGACATAGCTCGAGGCGAGTGCGAGATAGGCACCGGCCAAGCCACACATTGCGCCGCCCAGGACGATCGCCCCCAATCTGAACAGCTGGATGTTTACCCCGGCGATGTCGGCCGTCGCCGGATCCTCACCGACGGCGCGCAGACGCAAGCCGATATCTGACTTGTGGAGCCCCCACCAGATGGCCAGGGCGAGCGCAGCGGTCGCGTAGACAAGGATGTCCTGCTGGAAGACGATTGGGCCGATCCACGGAATCTCGCTCAGCGCACCCAGGTCGACGTCTCGAAAGCCGGCCACGGTTTCAAACATGTAGGGCCGCCCGACGACTCCGGTCAGTCCGTCCCCGAAGGCAACGATGATCAGGCCGGTCAACACCTGATCCGTGCGAAAGATGACGACCGCGATGCCGAAGACGAGGGCGACGAGCGCACCCGCCAGCATGGCGACCGGCACGCCGGCACCGGCCAGGCCGGTGTGGAAGCTCACGACCGCCGCCATCATCGCACCGACCAGCATGATGCCTTCGCAGCCGAGATTGAGCACTCCGGCCCGCTCGTTGATCATCAGACCGAGCGCGCCGAGAAGATAGGGCGTCGCGAAGCTGGGCGTGGTGGCCAGCCAATTCAGGATGAAGTCGCCGGCCACTAGGCCCTCTCCTTCGTCCCGAAAGTGATGTGATAGCGGCTGAAGAACTCGACGACGACAAAACTCAGAAGAATGACGGCTTCGATCAGTGTCGTTATCGCTCGAGGCAGCTGATAGAACACCATGAGCGTGTCGCCCGCCGTGTAAACACCGCCAACCACAAATGCCGTGATGACAACAGGGATCGGCCGGAAACGCCCGATGAAAGCGATGACGATACCGCTGAAGGTGTAGCCCCCGGCGATGAACAGGGTCATTCGGTATTCCTGCCCGGCAGCCAAGCCGGCGCCGGCGACACCCGCGAGGCCGCCCGACATGCCGACGGCGACCGCGGTGGTGAGCATGACGGGAATGCCTGCCGCTCGGGCCGCGTTCACATTGGCCCCGATCGCATCCATAAAAAAGCCGATACGCGACCGGGTCATGATGAACCAGAGCAGGACGCTGGCGCCGGCCACGATCCAGATTCCGGTGTGGGAGGAGCCCCAGCCCAGGCGGGCGAGCCGCTCGGTCTCTACGTCGTAATGACGCGAATTGGGAAACGCGCTGCCCGGGTCGTGCCAAGCCCCGAACAGGAGATGTTCGACCAGCTTGTAGGCGACGTATGTCAATAAGAGCGAGGTGATAATCTCGTTGACCCGGAAGCGAAGCTTGAAAAACGCCGGTATACCGACCCAGAGCGCGCCGGCTCCGGCGGCCGCGACGAACATGAGCGGCAGACGGAGGTAGTCGGGGCCGATGTCGAAAATGGCGATTCCCGTTGCTGCGATGCAGCCCAGCCACATCTGCCCCTCGACGCCGATATTCCAGAATCGCAGCTTTAGGGCTACCGCCGAGGCAAGGCCTACGAGAACGAGAGGCGTCGATGCGGTCACGACCTGGGCGAGCCCATTGAGGTCGAGGAACACGTAAACGACAAACTCGTTAATGATCTGTCCTGCCGTCACGCCGTTGGCGACGAGGATGCCGAACGCGATCAACAAGCCGAGCGCAATGCCACCGACGAATGTCGACGTCCGCAACCAAAGCGGCACCTGCTGGCGCGGGACGAGGTAAATCGGGCTAAGCATGGCCGAGCATCAGCCGGCCGATCTCCTCGCGGCTCACCGTTTCGGTTGCGAATTCGCCGACGATCTCGCCTCGGCTGATCACGGCGATCGTCGTCGAGATCGCGAGCACCTCCTCCAGGTCATCACTGATCAGCACACAGGCGGTTCCCTCATCGGCCGCCCTTCGGAGCAAGTTATGGACCGTTTGGTAGGCGCTGACGTCCAGGCCGCGGGTTGGCGAATGGGCGACCATCACGCCGGTGTTCTTGCTCAGCTCGCGCGAAAGCAAGAGCTTTTGCGCGTTACCGCCCGAAAGCAAGCGGGCGGGTGTACCGGGAGCCGCACCCTGGATGTTATACGCGTCGATCGCCTTGGCCGCCGCAACTCTCATGGCACCGCGATTGACCAAGGCCCAGCCGCCGAACTCGCCCGCCGGCACGCCGGTCACGCCGTAATTCTCATAGACGGCGAGATCCGCCAGGAGGCCGGTGCGAAACCGATCCGCGGGAATGGCGCACATCCCCTGCCGGCGGAACGCCGGTACATCCTTTCCGGCGACGTCCGCACCGTCGATCTTGATCCGGCCACGCGAGGGCTTGCGCATGCCCATCAGCGCGTCGGCCAGTTCCTGTTGTCCATTGCCGCCGACCCCGGCGACGCCATAGATTTCACCATCGCGCACCACGAATCCCACGCCGTCGACGCCGCCTCCGCCGGCCCGGCGCACGGTCAGGTCCTCAACGTGAAGACGGACCTTCCCAAGCGGCCGCTCGCGACGCTCCTCCTTGACGGTCTCCTCGCCCACCATCGTCCGGGCAAGGGTTCCTGCATCGAGACCCTCCGTCTTGGCGCCCGACAATACGGTTTCGCCGCGTCGCATGACCGTAACCCGCGACGAGTAGCCGATCACCTCGCGCAGCTTATGGGTAATGAGAACGACCGCATGGCCGTTACCGGCCAGACGCTGCATAAAGGAAAGGGCCGACACGGATTCCTGGTCTGTCAGAACCGCGGTGGGCTCATCGAGGATGAGGATCCTCGCGCCTAGGAGCAGAACTTTGAGGATTTCGACGCGCTGCTGTTCTGCAATCGAGAGGTCGTCGACAACGGCGTGTGGATCGACCTCGAATCCGACCTCCGCAGCCTTCGCCGTGATCGCGTCTGCCGCGTCCTTTTGGCGCCGGATTCCAAGGGCAGGCCCGCAGGCGAGAACGACGTTTTGGGCGATCGTGAAGCGGTTCACCAGCTTGTAGTGCTGATGGACCATCCCGATGCCGAGCTTCGAGGCATCGGCGGGCTCCGCTATCACGGCGGGCTCGCCATCGACTGAAATCGACCCTTCATCCGGGGCGTAGAGCCCGCAGACGACATTCATGAGGGTCGATTTGCCCGCTCCGTTCTCGCCGAGCAGCGCGTGCACCTCGCCCCATTCGCATTCGAACGAGGCGCGGCACAACGCCGGTCGGCCGTCGAACTCCTTGCTCGCGTCGACGATTTTTAAGGCTTTGCCCACCGCACCACGCGAGAAGGAGTTCGGACCGGAGGCCCCCGGTCGGGCCGGCTCACTCCTCCGGCATTGTCCCGATAGAACCCTGGATGAAATAGGTCATTCCCCAAAGGTCATCATCGGAGAGAACCTCTCCCTCGGGCACTGCGAGCGAGTCGTCCTGCTTGTAAAGCGGACCCTGAAACGGATCGAGCGTGCCGTCGATCATCGCTTGGCGCGCCGCGGTGACGTCCGCCACGGCTGCCGCGGGCACCCAATCGGCGATGGGTTCGACGTCGAAGAGACCCGTTTCGACGCCTTTCCACCAGCCCCATTCGCCGGGTGTCCAGGTGCCGCCGATGATCGCTCCGATGGTCGGAATGAGATAGGCTTCCCACTTGTAGACCATCGAGGTCGCAACGGCGTCGGGTGCCTGATCGGACACGTCGATCTGAAAACCGACCGACCATTTGCCCTGATCCTGGAAGGCCAGATGCGGGCCCGGGGTGCTCATATTCGAGCCCAAGACATCGACGCCCTGCTCGAGCAGAGCCTCCGCAGCCTGAGTCTCCTTGACCGGGTCGTACCAGGTGTTGACGAAGACCCCAACCATCTGGATCTCCGGATTGACCGACTGGGCGCCGCGTAGAAAAGCGTTGAGATCCCAGTTGACCACACCCAGCGGATAGCCGCCAATGGTGCCGACCTTGTTGGTCTGGGTAAGGTGGCCGGCAACGATCCCGGCAAGATACCAACCTTGATAGCTTCGGGCGTAAAAACTCTCGAGATTGGCCGCATTATTCGTCTCGCCCGCGCAATTCATGAACGCGACATTGGGGTATTTATTGGCGGCCTCGAGAAACGCGTCGCCGTAACCCCATGACGTGCCGATGATGATGTTGTAGCCCCGGCTCACATAGAGATCGATGATCCGCAGGATTTCCGAGTTGTCCTCGGGCACGTTCTCCGTGTAGGCGATCTCCACGCCGAGCGCGTCCTCGGTCTTAACCCGAGCGTATTCAAGCGCTTCCGACCAGCCACCATCATTGGTGGTAGCAAGCTGCAGCATGGCGATCTTGGCATCGCCCTCCAGCTTGAGCTGAGCGTCGGCCGTCGATACGGCAAGCACGCTCACCGCAACGACCGCAACCGCCCGAGCAATCCATCCCCACATGATGAAACTCTCCCTTCCTGGTGGTTCGCATCCGATTAATCCGCATATCGGATACGACGTCCTATTGTCGTTAACCGTCTTGATGCATGTCAAGCGGCGATACTGCCCGAAACTGCTGAGCTACTCGATCGGCGTATGATCACTGTCGAGAACAATGTGAATTGACCGCTTCAGTTGTGGTTGTTGGGCCAGTGGATAAGGGGTCGGGCGCGGAGCGGCCGTCCCCTTATCCACTGGCCGGTCGCGTCGAAGCGGATCACGCGGCCTGTCTGTGGCTTGTGTTGATGGGCGACCCGTCGGCCTGGTATCGGGCCAGGCAGCGCGGCCCATGGAAGACGGCGAGGGTGCGGTCGGGGTATTCGTGGACCCGGACCCTTGCCTTGACGTAGTGGCGGCGATGGCGGTCGGGCGGGATCGCCAGCACCAGTCGTTTGTAGCGCACGGTGTTGTCGTTGGAGACGGTGCGCTCCTGCTGCACGCAGAGGATGTCGTCGAGGGTACCGGCGAAGGGCACGAAGGCCGAACCCTCGGCTTCCGGCGACTCGCGCCGGCCTGAGCGAGATCGAGACTCCCTCTGGCCGGGGGATCGACGCCCTGGTGCCGGGGAGCGGATCGCGTCTCGCCGAACGCATCGGATGATCGTCGGGCAAACTGGTTGTTGGGGAAGGGGCCGCACCCATATGTACGTGGCGAGGACGCGATGAGTGCCATCAGTCTCAACCAACTGCTTCATTCGGTGGCGGACGCCGGCGTGGAATTGTTTCGCCGTCGCGCTGTACGCCGCGGGGATCGCTCGAAGTCAGCGATAACATGGTGCCATGAACTCTTGTCCACCCTCGGCGAGGCATCCGGTGTCGCTCTTGCCCGCCACATCGTCGCCGCCTACGGCGCTATGTCGGATGACGATAAGCTGTCGTTTTTCGAGGCACTTCGCTCGGAGTTTCACGTCGATGCGGATGCGATCATGGCGTGTGCGAGCGCCTATCATCGCGACCGGGACAATGAAAGCCTCGCCACGTTGTTGGCGGAGGTGGAGCCTCGTCGTCAGGAGTTGTTCCGAAGGATCAACATGGCGCCGGACGGAACCGCGACGCTCGTGTCCATGCGCCGCGATCTCTTGCGGCATTTGGGGGCGCATCCGGATCTAAAGTCGGTCGACGACGATCTCGCTCACCTGCTGGCGTCTTGGTTCAACAGGGGATTTTTGACCCTTGAGCGCATCGATTGGAACACCCCGGCGGCCATACTCGAAAAAGTCATCGCGTATGAGAGCGTGCATGCCATAGCGGGATGGGATGACCTCCGGCGGCGGCTGGCCGAGGATCGCCGGTGCTTCGCGTTCTTTCATGGTGCGATGCCGGATGATCCGCTGATATTCGTGGAAGTCGCCCTCACGAACGGACTCTCGGATTCCATCCAGCCGCTTATCGATCACGAACGCCCCGTCCTCGCGCCGGGCAAGGCGGATGCGGCAATTTTCTATTCCATTAACAACTGCCATGTAGGATTGAACGGAATCTCTCTCGGAAATTTCCTTATCAAGCAGGTCGTTCTGGAGCTTCGTCGCGAGTTTCCGGAGATAAAAACCTTTGCAACGCTTTCTCCGGTGCCGGTATTTCGCAAATGGCTCTCGGAGACATCCGGTGATCCAAACGGCAATGGCGTGCCACACACCGACCGCGACCTGCTCGCGCTCTTGGATACGCCGGATTGGTTTGACGATGCCGAAGCCGTGGGAAAGCTGCGGCCGGTCGTTATGCGCGCGGCAGCGACCTATCTACTAAAGGCGAAGAAGGGATGCTTCCCTTACGATCCGGTCGCCCGCTTCCACCTGGGCAACGGGGCCCGATTGGAACGCATCAACTGGTTGGGCGACGTTTCGGGTAAAGGCCTCGAACAGTCGGCGGGAATTCTGGTCAACTATCTCTACGATCTCGGCGCGATCGAACGGAATCACGAGGACTACGTGAAGAACCAAACGATCGCCGCCGGCCCTGCGGTTTCCCGGCTGCTTCGCAAGTGAGGTCGAGAGCACCCTCGTCTCAGGTCACCTGGAACCCATGGGCGAACGGGTCGGCGTCGTCGACGAAGATGGTGTTGAGACCTGTCACCCGCGCCCAGCCCTCGATGCTCGGCACGATCGCGTCGTGGTTGCCCACCCGGGCCGTGTCCTCGACACGGCACCGGAACAGGCTGCCGATGATGCTCTCATGCACGAAGTCGTCCCCCGGCGCGAGCTTGCCCCTTGCGGCCCATTGCGCCATCCGCGCCGAGCTGCCGGTGCCGCAGGGCGAGCGGTCGAGCGCGCCGGAGCCATAGAAGACGGCGTTCCGGCCATGGGCGCTCTCGTGTCGCGGGGCGCCGGTCCACATCACATGGCTGACGCCCTTGATCGACCGGTCGTCGGGGTGAGCACACGCGACGGCCCGGTTGCAGGCCTCGCGAAGCGCCGGGCTCAATGCGATGAGCTCGGCTGCCGAAAACGCCTCGAGCCCCGAATAATTCGGCTGCGGGTCGACGATCGCGTAGAAATTGCCGCCATAGGCGATGTCGACCGTGATCGGACCGAGACCAGGGCACTCGACCGCGACGTCGGCCTCGGCGAGGAAGCTGGGCACGTTGGTGATGCGCACGGCGTCGACGCGTGCGCCGTCGCCGCGGTAGCGCGCCTCGACCCGGCCGGCCGGCACGTCGAGAATCACCACGCCTTCCGTCCGCGGGGTGACGAGGCCGTGTTCGAGCGCGATCGTCACGGTGCCGATGGTGCCGTGACCGCACATCGGCAGGCATCCGGTGGTCTCGATGAAGATCAACGCCAAGTCCGCGTCACCGGACTGCGGCGGATAGAGCAGGGTTCCCGACATCAGGTCGTGGCCGCGGGGCTCGAACATGAGCGCGCGCCGGATCCAGTCATAGTCGCGGCGGAATTGCTGCCGTCGCTCACTCATGGTGGCGCCCGACAGCGGCGGTGCGCCGCCGGTCACGACGCGCACGGGATTGCCGCAGGTGTGGCCGTCGATACAGAAGAAGGTGTGGCGCCTGCCCATCGATGTGCCTAACGCTCGACCGCGACCCATTCGCTGGAGGCCGCGGCCGTGACCATCGCTTCCATGACCGCGATGCCGTGCACCGCTTCCTCGGGTGCCACGGTGAACCGCCCTTTGCCGGTGCAGGCCGCGGCGAACTCGTCGAGCTCGAGCCGGAGCGTGTCCTGCGGCTCGATCGATTCCTCGCGGGCCTCGCCCTCCGCCGGCTGAACGGTGAGGCGGCTGCCGTCAATATGGGCGAGGGCGTTGCCGCCGGTGCCGTAGATATTGATGAACGAGGTGTGAGGGCAGGCGAAGAGGGTGCCGAGATAGGCCGAGGCGCCGGACTCGAAGGTGAAGAGCGCCGAGGTCGTGTCGTCGATGTCGACCGGAACCGCGCGCCGATGGGCCTGCGCCGAGACCCGCGTGACCGGCCCGAGCAGATAGATGAGGGCGTCGATCATGTGGATGCCGAGCGCCGTGATCGAGCCGGCCGGACTCTCGACACGATTGGCGCGCCACAGATCGGGCGGATAGGTCAGCGCGCTCGGGACGGAGAAATTCGCTTCCGCGTGGAGAATCGTGCCGAGAGTGTCGTCCTCCACCATGGCCTTGAGCGCGCGCGTCGCGCTGTGATAGCGCCGGTTGTGCCCGACCGCGAGCACGACTCCCGCTTCCGCGCAGGCATCCACCGCAGCCTGCGCGCTCGCGCGGGTCAGCGTGAACGGTTTCTCGACGAAGACGTGCTTGCCCGCCCTTGCTGCCGCGATCACCTGCGCCGCGTGGACCGAATGCGGCGTGGTCAGGAGGACCGCATCGACCTCGTCATCGGCGAGCACTGCTTCGTAAGAGTCGTGCATCGCGGTGCTGTATTTTTCGGCGAAGGCCGAGCGCTTCTCCGCCGAGCGGGTAAAGCAGGTGACGATGCGGATCGCCTCCGATTTGCCCTGCACGGCGTCCGCAAGTTCGTCGGACCACCAGCCCATTCCGATTGAAGCCGCACGCAGCATGGTCTACCCCGCATCGCGCACCCTTCGGTGCTCGTTTGTTGATAGAGCGTTCTCTTTTTCCTCGTGCCGTCGCAGATTCGGGCAGAAACGACCGGCGTTTCTACCCCGCCTGCAACAGATCGCAGGAGGAATATCCATGCCGAGTGCACAACTCAACCAGGCTCGTGTCAATACTCTCAAGCGCGGGAAATCCGCCTACGATATTCGCGACGCGGACCTGAAGGGGTTCGGCGTCCGGGTGCTGCCTTCGGGCAGGATGCGCTACTTCATCCACAGCCAACACCGGGGCCGGCGCATTTGGAAGATCGTCGGCAGGGCTGAGGCCATGAACGCTGACGAGGCCCGCTCGCGGGCAACGGCGCTGCTGGCCACGATCCGACAAGACAGGACGCGACCGTCCTGCCTGAAGAGACCGTCTTTGAGACCGTCGCCGAGAAGGTGTTCCGGCGCTACGGGCGGAACTGGAAACCGCGAACGATCACGGTGAACCAAAGCTATTGCCGGAACCAGATCCTGCCCTGGTTCCGGGGACGCCAGATCACGGACATCACCCGCCGGGAGGTGCAGGAATGGTTTGTATCCCGTCACGCAACGCCCGTGGCAGCGGACCGCTCGGCGCCGATCTTGTCGGTCATCATGCGCCAGGCCGAGGTCTATGGCGATCGACCGGAAGACAGGAATCCCTGCAAGAGCATCAAGCGCTACCGCCGAAAGGGGCGGGAGAGGGTTCTGTCGGCAACGGAGATCCGCCGCCTGGCCGCGGTACTCACGCGCCATGAAACCGCTTACCCGCTGCCAGTGGTCGCGCGGCTGCTCGGCCACAAGCAGTTGCAGATGACGCTGCGCTACGCCCACGTCGGCGACCGCGAGATCGAGGTCGCGGCGAAGGCTGGTCGGAGTGTAACGCCGCGCGCCCTTGCTGCCGCGCCACCGACACGTGCGGAGCATCCTGCTCGGCTAGGCGTTCTGGCCGAGCTCGTCCGAACGGTCGAGCAATACCGATGGCGGTTCGATCCGCCAGTCAACCGCCGCTTTGCGCCTCTACATAGGTGCGCCAGCCGCCGTACTCGGATATGTCGCGATGCCGGTCTTCGGCTAGCTCACGCGGGTAAAGGACGGCCTCGACGCGCCTGCCGTCCGAAAGTGTGGCTTCGCCCCGATAAAGGTTAGGCGGCTCGCCGGCCTCGATGTGCGCCCACAGCTCGTCGTCCACCAGGTACAACTCCCCCTTCACCGACACGCCGCCCTCGCCCACCTCGAACATGCCTGGATGGCGATCGTCGATGGAGTACACGCGATATGTCGGCGCCGTCTGCGCTTCCCCCAGAAACTCCGCCCCCTCGAGGTTTCCGTGGAGTTCGAGTCCCCGCATCAGCGTTCCGTTGACGAACAGCTCAAACGACACCGTATTCTCCTCCTGCTGCATAGGGCGGCACGAAAATCGCGAGGAATCACATCCGAATGATGGCGGCCACGGGGTTTCCGTCCGGCGGTCCCGAGTGTGAATCAACTTCGCCGCCCGAGACGTAGTTCATCGTGTCTCCGATGACGGAAGAGATGACGGCATTGCCGATGGCGCGGGCTGGTTTGGTTCCGATGTCGGAATCATCGTGCATCACGAAGCGCCGACCCCGGCACGTCCCGTGACCGGGCACGACGGCCTTCGCTAATACGTTCACGACCCTCTCAAGGTCGGATTCGGAGGGGCAACAGGCGAACTCGAGCCCGGCGCTCCTCAGCGCCTCCTTCACGCCGTTCGCGTCGACCAGATCCTTCATGATGCTGTGGCCGATGCGAAAATCGCTCGCGGCTTGGGAGGAATTGCCCAGGACGACGACCTCGGCGCGGGACTTCTCTCCGCCCGACGACGTCGAAGAGACGTTGGAGTAGAGCGAGAAATCGCGGCGCACCACCTCGTCGCTCAGCTTCTCCCCGGGAATTTCACCGGTCCCGAGGCCGACGCCCAGGGCCGAGGCATCGTTCGCATAACACATAGAGCCGAAATAGGTGATGCCCGTTTCCTCAGTCACCACCGTCTGGCCACGGCTCTTGGCGTCGCCGATGCGCGGCTTGGTCAGGAGTGGGTTCTTGACCTGGACGAAATGGATATCGGCAGGATCTGAAATGGACGCGTCCGCCGTCGCTTCCCTGACCGCCTCAGCGACGACTTCGATCTGGCCCATGCGGCCGATCTCCTCGGGAAGGATCTCGCGCGAACGCGCGATCCCCACCGCGAGCCTCTTGTCCGGGCTCTCCTCCCCCTCCACCCACTCGCGGGCGAATATGGTGAAATGCGGGCTCATCAGTCCCGGACATCCGCCCGACATCACCATGGAAATGCGATCCCCCATTTCGTCTCGGGAGATTCCCATCTTTTCGGACAAGAGAATCTTGAGCGCCAACTCGGCCAAGCCACGGCTGAAATCGTTGACCAGCCCGTTGCCCTCGGTCTTGGCGATGATGGCGACGATAGTTTCGGGCTTCAGCTCGCCGCTCTCGATAAGAGTTTCGATTCCCGAGACATCGCTGGGTGAATTCATGGGAATCTTGTGAATTTGGACCCTTTGAACTTTGGCCATGATTTCCTCCTTACCGCTTGAAGCGATCGCTACGGTGAGTTGCGCGCGGCTCTCATCGCTGAGCGCGGGGGCCTTGCCCACGCCGAACCGATCTCGATCACATATGCTTTGTCTCCTCAGGCGGCACCGGCCACCGTTCCAGCCGCGCTTAGCGGCTCCAGCTGCGCCGGCGTTTCACGATCGACTTGTTCTTCCTCTGATAGCCGCCCGGAATGGGAATGTTCTCCTCAAGCCCCTTCTGGACCAGCTCCGTGATCTTAGCCTCGAAGGCCGCCAACATCTCCGCGCCGTCCTCAGCTGTGGCTCCGGTCGCGTTGCCGCCAATGACGCCGTTGGCCGAGACCTGATCGAAGCGATAGTCAAAAAGGGTGAAGAAATCCGGTGTGTCCTCCGCGCGATCCATCTTGACCAGGTCGGGACGGATCACCAGCATCTGGGCCGTCTCGCCGAAGTTACCGTGGATATGCTTGTTCTGCGGGCAATCCTCGGCAAATCTCGTTTCAGTGGTCTGCCAGTAGTTGACCGTCGTAATCTGGATGTCGTCATAGTCGCAGCGGAAATGGTCCCGCACGCCCTTGATCCCCCAGTCGTTGTACATGTGCCCGTTGATGAAGAAGAATTTCCGGATCCCAGTCTCATAGAGCGAAGTGCATAGGTCGTAGAGAAGATTGATCATGGTGTCGACGCGAACCCAAAGAGTTCCGGGAAAATTCCCATGACTCTGGGAGATGCCCACGGCGACTGGCGGTACGACCGGCACGCCCGTGTTCGCGGACACCCGTTTCGAGATCTCGAGCGCCTGCGCCGTGTCGGTCGCCAGAGGGAGATGGGGGCCGTGCTGCTCGATCGCGCCCACCGGGATGATCACCATATTGCAGTGGTCCACGAACTCCTCGACCTCTTCCCACGTGAACTCCTCCCAGAGAATCGGCGTTCCTTTCTTCCACTCAAACTTCATCGGCACCTCCCCATGCTAAATCGTGGGCCTTGGCCAGGGCCTCCTTGACCACGGTCTCGACGTTCTTGCAGCCTTCCTCGACGGTGACGCGCATGGCGCGCCGGGCGCCCTCGACGTCACGCTCGGAGATGCGCTGGAGGATAGCCACATGCTGCGCGCACGTGCTCTCCGGGCGCAGATCGATCTCGAAATCGAGGCTCCGGAAGATCGAGATGCGATCGTTGGTGGACCTTAGCTTGTTCGACAGAGCGCGAGTGTTGATCTCACGGGCGAGCGTTTCGAGGAACTCCGGATCCCGTGAAGGTCGAGCCGACACTAGCATTGCGCCTACCGGCGACGAACCGGATTCCTGCGGATCGCCTCCGATTTGCCCTGCACGGCGTCCGCAAGTTCGTCGGACCACCAGCCCATTCCGATTGAGGCCGCACGCGGCATGGCTTACACCCGATCCCGCACCGTTCGGTTCTAGTTTATTGATATAGCGCTCTCTTTTTCCTCGTGCAGTTGCAGATTTGGGTGGAAACGACCCCGTTGCACATCTCAGCCGACGGTGGATCGCCACATCCTGAGGTCGACGGTGTTGAAGCTGCGAAAGGCTCCCTCCGAAGTCAGGGTACTTCCTTCCACGAGAGCCTGACCGGGTTCAGTCGGCGACGAGCGCGGGCCGGCGGGCGATCCACGGCCGGGCCGCCTCGAGCTGGGCGGCGAGGCGGAACAGCGCGGCCTCGTCGCCGAAGCGGGCGACCGCCTGCACCCCGACCGGGAAGCCGCTCCCGGTCTGGCCGAGCGGGATCATCATGGCCGGCTGGCCGGTGAGATTGAACCAGACCGTGAACGGGCTGAAGCTGAACACCCGGCGCCAATACTCCTCGAGATCGTCCATCATCATGTCGAGCCATCCCAACTTCGGCGGCAGCGTGCCGAGGCCCGGGGTGAGCAGCACGTCCCACTCCTCGTGGAACGCGGCCATCTGGCGGCCGATCCGGTGCGCGGTGTGGATCGCCGCCATATAGGTCGCGCCGTCGATCTTCTCGGCGAGCGCGGCGGTATCGGCGACGACGGTCTCGAGCTCGCCCGGCGCGGGTGCGCGGCCGGAGGGATGGCTCCGCACCGTGTTCAGTATGTTGACCGCGCTCACGGTGCGGAACGTCGGCACCACGTCGGCGCCGTCGATCGCCGGGTCGGCTTCCTCCACCCGGTGGCCGAGCTCGGCGCAGAGCGACGCGGTCTCCTGCAGGACGCGGAGTGGGTCGGCGTCTACCGGCGCGCCGTTCGGCGCCTTCCAGGTGACGGCGATGCGGAGCGTGCCGGGATCGGCGCCAACCTCTGCCAGGAACGGGCGGTCCGGCGGCGGCGCGATGTAGGGTTCGCCCGGGCCGGGACCCGCGGTTGCATCGAGCAGGGCCGCGCTGTCGCGCACCGTGAGCGAGACCGCGTGCTCGATCGCGAAGCCGCCGAGCGCCTCGCCGAGGAACGGCGCCATGGTGTTGCGCGCCCGCGTCGGGCGTAAGCCAACCAGGCCGCAGGACGCCGCCGGCGCGCGGATCGAGCCGAAGCCGTCGGAGGCATGGGCGATCGGCAGCATGCGCGCGGCGACCGCCGCCGCGCTGCCGCCGCTCGAGCCCGCCGGCGTCCGCTCCAAGTCCCAGGGATTGCGCGAGGGCCCATAGAGCTGGGGTTCGCAGGTCAGGCTGAGGCCGAGCTCGCAAGTGCTCGACTTGCCGTAGATCACCATCCCGGCGCGCTTGAGCCGGCTGACGTGGAGGCTGTCCTCGGTCGCGGGGGGCAGGTCGTCGAAGAACCGGCTGCCGCGCGCGGTTTTGGCGTCGGCGAGCACCGAGCCGAGATCCTTGAGCAGGAACGGTACGCCGGTGAACGGCCCGTCCGGCAGGCCCGCGTCGATGGCCTGCGCGGCGAGGTCGTAGAGTTCCATCACGACCGCGTTGACCGCCGGGTTGCGTGCCTCGACACGCGCGATCGCCGCCTCCAGCACCTCCGTCGCGCTGACCTCGCCCTCCTTCACGAGCGCCGCGATGCCGAGCGCATCGTATGATTCGTACTCCGCGAAGCCGCCCATCGTCCGTCCCTTCCGTTACGCTGTCGCATCGTGCTTGAGGGCATGACCATAGCGCGTCCGTCCGCGTTTCTTCCAGCTACCCCGTGGGCACCGTTTTGTTTCCAATGACCGCTGGCCGAGCGGGCTTCACTTGGGAAATCCCGGTTCAGTCTTATTATGGCGCTCTCCTCAATGGATTCGACAACGGAGACCACACGGAGAGCTGACTGTGATCAAGACATACAATCCAATCGATATCGCGGGGCCGTTCGGCCACTACGACCACGGCGTCGAGGCCGTGAACGTGTCGCGTTTGTTGCACATTTCGGGCCAAGTCGGCTCCGACCCCGATGGCACCGTGCCTGACTCCGTCGAAACGCAGATCGAGCGCGTTTGGCTCAACATCGAGGCGGTGCTCGGCGCCGCGGGCATGACCACCGGCAACATCGTGCGCACGATCACCTATATGCTTGACGCCGACTACGTGCCGCTGCTCGGGGCCGCCCGCCAGAGGCATTTGGGTGCCGATCACAAGGCTGCGTCCTCGACTATTGTCGTTGCCGGACTCGTGCGACCGGAATGGAAAGTCGAGATTGACGCGGTGGCCGTGGCTTGAGGTGCGCCCGGCGTCTGTCGCACAGGTGACGAGTGCGGCGGCGTAGCGGGCCTGCGGGAACCCGTGGTCGCCGAGGTGCTCGATCCGGCGGAGGCGGTGCTTCCCGAGATCGGGCTCGTAGCTGCGCGCGACCACGCGGCCCACCATCCCGTCCTTAAGCAAGCGGAGGGTGCCGCGCCTGCGGCGGCCGTGCGATAACGAACGCAGGTTTGTACGCCGATCGCAAGAAGCGGGGAGAGTGGTCATGACCGGTGCGATTTCCGAGTTCTACGGCAACCATGACGGACTGGGGCTCGCCGCTCTCGTCAAGAAGGGAGAGGTCTCGGCGAGCGAGGTGCTCGAAGAGGCGATCCGCCGCGCCGAGGCGGTCAATGGGGAACTCAACTTCTTGACCTACAAGGCCTATGAGGAGGGCCGCGCGATGGCGGCCAATCCTACCTTGCCCGACGGCCCGTTCCGCGGTGTCCCGTGGCTCGTGAAGGAGATCGCGACCGATTGGGAAGGACTGCAGAACACCAATGCCTGCCCCTATTTCAAGGACGTCGTCGCGACCTCGGACACGGAGCAGGTGAAGCGCATCAAGAAGGCGGGTTTTGTGCTGCTCGGCAAGAGCAACTCGCCCGAGGCCGGGTGGGCGCTTTCCACCGAGCCCAAAATGTACGGCGCGACGGTCAATCCCTGGGATACGACGCGCACACCCGGCGGTTCTTCCGGCGGCTCGGCCGCGGCGGTCGCCTCCCGCGTGCTGCCGCTGGCGGACGCGAGCGATGGCGGCGGCTCCATTCGCGCGCCCGCGTCGCATTCCGGCCTGGTCGGGCTCAAGCCGGCACGTGGCCGCATCACCATGTCGCCGGGTGCCGATTTTTGGTACGGCGGCGTCTCGTTCCTCTGCGTCTCGCGGACCGTGCGCGACACGGCGGCCTATTTCGATGCCGTTGGCGGTCCTTTGCCCGGCGATCCATATTACTCGGTCATGCCCGACGATCCCTATCTCGGCGAGGTCGGCAAGGATCCCGGCAAGCTCTCGATCGCCATGGTCACGGTCTCGCCCGACGGCTGCACCGCCGTCGACCCCGAGGTGCGGGAGGGGGTCGAGAACGCGGCACAGCTGCACGAGAGCCTCGGCCATCGTGTCACGCCCGAAGCGATTCCTTACGATTTCTGGCCGCTCTACGACACCTATACGCGGATCGGCGCGGTGGGCACGGCGGCCTGGTTCGATGCCTATGCCGGGCTTATAGGCCACACCATCAGGCGGGACGAAGCCGAGAACCTCTACTGGACCACCATCCAGAAAGGCCGAAGCATCTCGGGCGTCGACCATCACAATGACGTCGAGTGTCTTCGCGTCATGTGCCGCGACGTGGTTAGTCGCATGGCCGCCTACGACGTGTGGCTGATGCCCGTCGTGCCGATGGTGCCGCGGAAGCTCGGCTACTACGACATGTCGCGCGAATGCGAGGACTACAACGCGAACATCATGGGGCCGGATTGCGCCTTCACCCAGCCGTTCAACGTGACCGGGCTGCCGGCGATGTCGCTGCCGCTTCACTGGACGGCGAGTGGCCTGCCGGTCGGCATCCAGTTCGTCGGACGCGATCTCGACGAGGCGAGATTGTTCCGGCTCGCCGGCCAGCTCGAGCAGGCGCAGCCCTGGGCGGACCGCGTTCCGCCGGTCAATGCGGATGCTTGACCCAACTTCAACGGTGCGATTCGAAAGGACGCCTTGAGACAAGAGGTCAGGCCGGCGTTGCCGGGTGTTAGCGCGACAATTCGGTGTTTTGAGGGTCAGGCTGATTGTTCGCGCCTGTCGGGCGGAAGCGCGATGCCGGCGACCTCGGCCGGGTCAAAGGCCTGAGGAAAGAACCTTCCGGTAACGGACCGTGAGAAGATCGCGCGAGCGGAAGGCGCGGCCACGCCTCCAGGCGTGTCGTCCTTGATACGCCGCTTCGTGACGCGGGCGCCCGGCTGTCTCGGATCATGCCCTGATCGGCGCATTCGTCCACCTGCCCAGTCGTGGGATGCGTCCCATCTCTCGCGCCGCTATCTTTCGCAGTGATCGGGACGAGCCGACCCGCGTCGCGCTCCTCCTACCGGAGACCATACACGTGTCCCAAACAGTGCCGTCACCTCGTGACGCGACCGCGGATCCGCTGCTTCAGCCCTTCAGGCTGAAGCAGCTCACCTTCAGGAACCGCATCATGAGCACCAGCCATGCGTGTGGTCTCGCCGAGGACGGCATGCCCGGAGAGCGTTATCAGCGGTATCACGAAGCGAAGGCGAGGGGCGGGATCGCGCTCACGATGTTCGGCGGCTCATCGAATGTCTCGCCCGATTCACGGTGGCACCTGCCGCAGATCGACCTGCACGACGAGCGCGTCGTCGAGCACTTTCGGCGGTTTTCGAATCGCATCCACGCCCATGGCGCCCTCCTGATGTGCCAGGTGAGCCATGTCGGTGGGCGGGGCGAGCCTTACGCCGGGGCGCGGCTCCCGCCGATCGGACCGTCTCCGGTGCGCGAGACGTTGCACCGGGCTTTCGCGAAGGAGATGGACGAGCACGACATCGCGCGGGTCGTGGCCGACTTCGCTCAAGCCTCGGCCCGGTGCAAGGAAGGCGGGCTCGACGGCATCGAGACCCTCACCGGCGCCCACCTCATCGGGCAGTTTCTCTCGCCGGCGACGAATCACCGCACCGACCGTTTCGGCGGGTCGGTCGATAACCGCTGCCGCTTCGGGCTGATGGTGCATGAGGCGATCCGCGAGCGCGTCGGCGAGGACTTTGCCGTCGGTATCCGGTTCGTCATCGACGAGGCCGGCGAGCACCGCCTCGATTTCGAGGAGAGCCTCGAGATCGCCAACATCTTCGAGGCATCGGGGACCATAGATTTCTTCAATGCGATCTACGGCCGCATGGATACCCAGATCAAGCTCGCGGTGGACTGCATGCCGGGCATGGCGTCACCCACGGCGCCGTTTCTCGTCCGGGCCGGCGCCTTCAAGCAGGCGGTAGGCCTGCCGGTCTTCCACGCCACACGCATTACTTTGCTTGCGACCGCGCGGCACGCGATCCGCGAGGGACTGCTCGACATGGTCGCGATGACCCGCGCGCACATCGCGGACCCCGATCTCGTCGCAAAATTGGCCGGCGGAGAGGAGAGACGGGTACGCCCGTGCGTGGGCGCGACCCACTGCATGAGCGAGCTGCGCCCGACCTGCTTGCACAACCCCTCGACCGGCCACGAGCAGGAGCTGCCGCACGAGGTCGAGCCGGCCGGGACGAAGCGCCGGATCCTCGTCGTCGGCGGCGGGCCGGCCGGACTCGAGGCTGCGCGGGTGTGCGGCGAGCGCGGCCACGAGGTACGGCTCATCGAGGCATCGAACCGGCTCGGCGGGCAGGTGCTCCTCGCGGCACAGGCAAGCTGGCGGCGCGACCTCATCGGCATCATCGATTGGCGCGGGCGGGAGCTCGAGAGGCTCGGGGTCGGCCTGCGCTTCAATCATCACGTCGAGCCCGGTTCGGCCGTCGAGGACGGTGCCGAGGTCGTCATCATCGCGACCGGCGGCACCCCGGATCTCGCCTGGATCGACGGCTCGGAGCACTGCACGAGCGTATGGGACATCCTCACCGGCGCGGTGAGCCCGGGCGAGGACGTGATCGTCTACGACGGGACCGGGCGCCACGCCGCGCTCACCGCGGCGGAGAAAATCCGCCTCGCGGGAGGCGAGGTCGCGTTCTTCGGTCTCGATGGTCATCTTGCGATGGAGATGGCCTATGCCGAGCAGGTCATCTGGCGGCGGCGGAGCTACGAGATCGGCATCGAGCCGAAGCTCGACCGGCGTCTGACGCGCGTCGAGCGCGACGGCAACAGGCTGCTGGTGATGTTCCGGAACGAACTGACGGATAGCGCAGAAGTGCACGAGACCGATCAACTCGTGGTCGAGCACGGGACCCGTCCCGCCGACGCACTCTTTCACAGTCTCGCGGATCGGTCTTCGAACGGCGGGATCGTCGATCAGAATGCGTTGCTCGAAGGCCGGCGGCAACCACCGGTGGAGGGGGAGGGCTTCCAACTCTTCCGGGTCGGCGATGCCGTTTCCAGCCGCAACATCTACGCGGCGGTGCTCGACGCGTTCCGGCTTTGTCGCCTGTTGTAGGTGTGGCAGCGACTATTGGCGACTATTCACGACATACCCGATCCCGTGAACGTCGAGCCGACACTAGCATCGCGCCTGCCGACGACGAACCGGATTCCTGCGGATGGCCGCTAGGGCGCCGGTCGAGGCGCTGGTCGGCGCCACGCTGCACACGCCGGATGGGCTGAAGGCCGACCGCGCGCTTTTGATGGCGGGTGGCGTGATCCGCGATATCGTTCCGGCCGGCGCCGTTCCCGCCGGCGCGCGGGTCACGACCCTTGCGGGCGGCACGCTGGCCGCCGGCTTCATCGACCTCCAGGTCAATGGCGGCGGCGGCGTGATGTTCAATGACGCGCCGTGCGTGGAGGCGATCGCCGTTATCGGCCGGGCCCATCGCGCCTTCGGCACCACGGGCTTCCTGCCGACCTTCATCTCCGGCTCGCGCGAAGGCATGGCCCGGGCGGTCGAGGCGGTCCGCGCGGCGCTCGATGCGGCGCTGCCGGGGGTCCTCGGCATCCACTTCGAGGGGCCCCACATCAATGCCGCGCGGCGCGCCGTGCATGACGCGGCGGCGGTGCGGCCCATGGGGAAGGGCGACCTCGACCTGCTCGCCTCGCTCGGGACCGGCCGTACTCTGGTCACGCTGGCGCCGGAGTGTGTCGCGCCGGGCGATATCGCAGCCCTCGTCGCGCGCGGCGCGATCGTTGCCGCCGGCCACACCGATGCCGATGGCGCAACGCTCGATACAGCGGCCGCGCGCGGCGTGACCGGCGTCACCCATTTGTTCAATGCCATGGGACCGTTCGGCCATCGCGAGCCGGGTGCTGCCGGCGCTGCGCTTGCCCGTGACCGGCTTGCATGCGGCATCATCGCGGACGGCGTCCACGTGCACTGGGATGTGATACGCATCGCCTGGCGTGTGAAGCCCCGGGGCACTCTTTTCCTGGTAACCGACGCGATGGCGCCGGTCGGCGCGCCGGCACCGGTCATGGAATTCCGGCTCGCCGGAGCGGTGGTGCGTGCCAAAGATGGTTGTCTGCGCACCCCGGAGGGTCGGCTCGCGGGCTCGTTGCTCGACATGGGACAGGCGGTCAGGAACTGCGTTACCCATGTCGGCATCCCGCTCGAGGAGGCGCTCGCCATGGTGGCCGCCTACCCGGCGGACTTTCTCGGCCTCGCCGAGCAGTGCGGGCGGCTTGCCCCCGGCCTTCGGGCGGACCTCGTTTGGCTGGATCACGCGCTTCGCGCCCGCGCGACATGGATCGGCGGCGTGCGCGAGGACGCTCCGGACGTCGGTTAGGGAAAGCGATGCGCATCGGCTTTGACATCGGCGGCACCAAGCTTGCCGCGATCGGCCTCGACGAGGACGGCACGGAATGCGCGCGCCTCCGCCAGCCGGTCCCACGGAGCCATGACGGGTTGGTTTCGGCCATCGCCCTGATGGTCGAGCAAATGGCGGCGGCCGGCGTGCGCGCGCCGCGCGTCGGGATCAGCATGCCCGGCGTCATCACTCGCGACGGCGCGATCAGCCGAATCGTCAATCTGCCATGGCTCCAAGGGCGGCCGCTGCGCCGAACCCTGGAGGAGCGCCTCGAATGCCCGGTGACGCTCGCCAATGACGCCAACTGCTTCGCGCTCTCGGAAGCGACCGACGGCGCTGCTGCGGGCGCCGATGTGGTGTTCGGCGTTATCCTCGGCACCGGTGTCGGCGGCGGGCTGGTGGTCGGCGGCAAGCTCCTGGTCGGGCCCAACGCCAATGCCGGTGAGTGGGGCCACAATCCCTGGCCCGCTCCCGAGCAAGGCGGCGTGCCTTGCGCTTGCGGCCGCTTCCCCAAGGGCTGCGTCGAGACGTGGCTCAGCGGGGCTGCGCTGGTGCGCGACTATGCCGCGCTGGGTATGGGGGAGGCGGAGGCCGCGGCGGTCGGTGCGCTGGCGGCAAAGGGAGAGGCGCAGGCGGTCGAGGCCGTGACCCGCTACGCCGGGCGCCTGGCCGCCGCGCTCGCCGGAGTCATCAACCTACTCGATCCGGATGTGATCGTGCTCGGCGGCGGCCTCTCGGAGATCGCGGCGCTCTATGACCTGGTCCCGGATTGCTGGGGCGCCCATGCTAATATTGCGCGGCCCAAAACCAAGCTCGTCCGGGCCCGCCACGGGCCGGACAGCGGCCTGCGCGGCGCCGCCTGGCTCTGATACCGGCGCACCGACCGCGTTCATCGGCTCGTCGGTGCGATTCAGTGCAGCGACGGGGTCTTGAGGAACTCGTCGCGGGTGGCGGAGAGCACGCGGACTTCATGGGGCTCGCCGTCGCGCATCACCGTGAGCGGCACGGCGACACCGGCCTCGCCCACCGCCCAGATGCTGCGGAAGAGCTCGGCGAGACTCGTGACCGGTTGTCGGTCCACCGCGAGGACCATGTCGCCGATCTTGAGTTCCGCCTGCTCCGCCGGCCCCTCCGGCGCGAGGCCCGCCACGACGAGATCCTCGTCCACCTCGGTGACATAGGCGCCGAGCCAAGGCCGCGGCGGGCGTTGAGTCCGACCGAGTGTCTGCATGTCCTCGAGGATCGGCTTCAATAGATCGATCGGCACGATCATGTTGCCATCGAGCGAATCACCGCCGCCGCCGCCCGCGTGCTGAACCAGAAGCGAGCCGATCCCGACGAGCCGGCCGTGCCGGTCGATCAGCCCGCTCCCGCCCCAATTGGGATGCGGCGGCGAGGTAAACAGCGCCTCATCGAGCACATATTCCCAATAGCCCGCGAACTCGCGCTTCGCCGTGACGCGGGCGTTCAGCGAGTGCCGCCGGCCGCCTTCACCGGCGACGATCACGAAATCGCCGACATCGAGAGACGCCGAGCTGCCGATCTCGATCGGCGGCGCCTTGAAGCGGCCGAGCGCCTGCACCAGCCCGAAGCCCGATTCGAAATCGTAGCCCAGCGCATGACCCGCGAGCACGCTGCCGTCGCCCGCGGTCAGCCAGACCGATTCCGCTTCTGCGATCAGGTAGCCGATTGTCAGCACCAGGCCGCTTTCGCCGATCAACACCCCGTTGCCGGTCCTCTCCGTGCCGAGAATTTCGGCGGTGAAGCCGTCGTCGGGGATGGTCGCACGCAAGCTCACGACCGCCGCCAAAGCGCGGTCGAGGTCGAATGACACCTGATCCGGCTTCGGCTGCGCCGAGCGCGGGATCTCCCAATCGAACTCTTCGCTCATGCCGTCGTCTTCTGGTTGCTCAACGAAACTATCTCGCTCCCGCCATGCGCTGGCAAGGGCAGGATCACGCGGCGGACTCGAAGCCTCGGCCGGCCGTCGCCCGTCTCGGCGTGCGAAAGCTCACCGATCGAGCGCGGTGAGCCGGTCCGAGAGCACCGCCAGGCCCGGCTCGCAGATACCCAGCCTCCGGAGGTGAGCGACCGTGCTCGTGAGATAGTCGGCGCAGCGCCCGATCGGCCCTTCGGCGTTGGCGACGGCATCGAGGATGCGGTTCTCCGGGAGCCGTCCCGCGTATCGCGGGTGGGCGCGGTTGGCGACGAAGGCGATCGCGTGCACGGCACCGTGCCCGGTTCGCACCCGAAGCCAACGGGCACGATAAATCGATGTCAACATTTCCCGCTGCCAGATCAAATCCAGCTCGCTCTCGATTCGGTCCGGCGCGACGCGCAGCAAGACACCGCGACAGGCGCCGCCCGGTTCGAGCGCGAGCATGAGGCCCGGCTTCTCCCGGCTGCCGCGGCCGAGCTCGGTCCAGATGCACATCCGTCTGTGATAACCGTGAGCCGTGCCGAGCCGTTGTTCCGCGACCTCGATGATCGGGTTCCAGATCAGCGAGCCATAGGCGAACAGCCAGACACCTTCCGAGAGATCCCGTCCGGCGAGGGTGGCACGGCGAGAGGCCGCGAGCGCTGTGGGGCTGAGCGTCTCGATCGATGGGTCCTGCGCCTGGATCATGCGCCGGATCGCACCCGAGCGAAGCGCCTCGCGGGTCAACATCGGCGGGCCCCCGCCACGCCGAACCTCACCGCCGTCGCGTGCACACTGCGAACCCGGCCGTTCCGAACGGCATCGCCGCCGAACAGGAGGCCCAGCGGTGTGTCGTTGACGGAGATCGTCCCGCCCGCAGGCACGTGGAGCTCGTACGGCTGGCTTGGTGATTCGCGGCTCTCTTCGAGCGCTGGCGGTCAATCAAGTCGCGGAATGTCTTCTGTCGGCGTCGTGATGGCGGTGTAGAGGTCGGGCCGGCGATCCCGGAACATGGGCCAAGAGCGGCGGGCTTCGAAAACGCGCGCGCGCTCGAGGGTCGCGCTGATCGTCTCGTCCTCCTCGCCGCCCGCCTCGGCGAGCACCTCGGAATTGGGGGCGACGATCATGCTGCGCCCGCCGAAGGTCCATTCGCCCTCGAGCCCGACCTTGTTGCAGGGTGCGAAGTAGACGCCGTTCTCGAAGGCGCGGGTCCTCATGGTCTCGCGCCAGCAGTCGATCGGCGGGCAGGCGAAGGGGACCACGATCAGCTCGGCCCCGTTGACGGTGCTGCACCGAGCCGATTCCGGAAAGAACGTGTCGTAACAGATGTTGATGCCGACCCGCCAGCCGCCGATCTTGAACACCGGAAAATAGGAGCCGTAGCGGAAGTAGATCTTTTCGAGGCTGCGGACCGCTGCCGGGTGAGCCTTGCGATAGCGGCCGAGGATCGCGCCCGATGGCTCGATCACGATCGCGCTGTCATAGCAGAGGCCGGCGGATTCGACCTCGAAGATCGTCGCAATGACGTGGATGCCGTGCTCACGCGCCTTGTCGCGCATGGTCGAGATGGCGATGCCGTCCTCGCTCTCCGCCTCGTCGATGTGCTTGTAGTCGCGATACTGGAATATGTAGGGGTGGTTGAAGAACTCCGGCACGACGACGAGATCCGGCCGGTCGGCGGTGACGGCCCGATCGATGTAGCCGGCGGCGCGGGCCACGTTCTCTGCGTGATCGGGCGTGCTGTTCATCTGAATCAGGCTCAGTTTCATCGGTCCGCGCTCCGTGCTATCCCCATTCCCGGGCACGAGCCCGAGCCTATCGGGAATCGCCGGCCCGGACCACAGAAGCGCCGACACCAATTGTCGGGAGGAAGGTCATGACCGACGGCGTACTGAGCACCGCGGTGGTCGGCAGCTACCCGCAGCCGGAATGGCTCATCGACCGGGATAACCTCGTAAACCGCCTGCCGCCACGGGTCCGCGCGCATGAGATGTGGCGGGTTCCGCCCGCGCATCTCGAGGAGGCCCAGGATGCGGCGACGCTGGTCGCGATCCGGGATCAGGAGCGCGCTGGCGTCGACGTGATCACCGATGGCGAGATCCGCCGCGAGAGCTATTCCAACCGACTTGCCACCGCGCTCGGCGGCATCGATCGCGAACGAAGCGGCACCGGGATCGATCGAACCGGAAAACCCGCGCCGGTGCCGCTCGTCTCGGGGCCGATTCGGCGCGAGCGCCCGATCGAAGTGCACGACGTCGCATTTCTTCGGGCCAACACCGAGCGCACCATCAAGATCACCGTGCCCGGCCCCTTCACCATGACCCAGCAGGCCGAGAACGCCTACTACCCGGACGATGAAAGCCTCGCGATGGACTACGCGGCTGCGGTCAACGAGGAGATCAAGGACCTGTTCGCCGCCGGCGCCGACATCGTGCAGCTCGACGAGCCCTATTTGCAGGCCCGCTCCGAGCAGGCGCGCCCTTATGCCGTGAAGGCGATCAATCGCGCGCTCGACGGCGTCGATGGGAAGACCGCGCTTCATCTCTGTTTCGGCTATGCCGCGCTGGTCCACGACAAGCCCTCGGGCTATTCGTTCCTGCCGGAACTGGAGGCGGCCGCGGTCGATCAGGTCTCGATCGAGGCCGCCCAGCCGAATCTCGATCCGGCGGTTCTTGCCGAGCTGCCGTCGAAGGAGATCCTCTACGGGGTCATCGATATGAGCGACCCCGCGATCGAGCGGCCCGACGTGGTGGCGGCGCGCATCCGCCGGGCGCTCGCCGTCGTGCCGGCGGATCGGTTAATCGCGGCGCCCGATTGCGGCATGAAATATCTGACGCGCGAAAGTGCATTCGGCAAGCTCGCCGCGATGGTCGAGGGAGCCGCGATCGTCCGCCGGGAGGTCGCGGGCTAGCGCGTCCTGCGCTCGGGCTTCCAAAGTCAAATTTCCCGCCTCGCGTCCGGTCGCACGGAGTGGAGACATGAATCGGATTGAGAGGAACAGGGCGCGTCTCCAAGCGTTTAAGGAAGTTCCGCAGATCGATATTGGGCCGATGTTTCGAGAAGATCAGGCGGCCCATATCCAGGTGGGTGACGCGGTGCGGGACGCTTGCTCCGGTGTCGGCTTCTTCTACATCCGCAATCACGGTGTGCCGCAAGGGACGATTGACGAGGTGTTCCGGCAGATGGCGCGCTTCTTCGCATTGCCCGAGCACTTAAAGCGCGAGATTCACGCCGGCAAATCGCGATATTTCCGTGGCTTCTCCGGACTCTACGAAGAGCGGCACGACGCGACGACCGACTACTACGAGCCACATGAGGTCATCGACTTCGGGCGAGAGAATGAGGCCGGCGATCCGCCGGAATGCGAGAGCAGCCTTCTTTACGGTCCCAATCTCTGGCCGTCGGACATACCGGGCTTTCGCAAGGCCGTCGAAGCCTACTACGCCACAATGGTCGAGGTTTCGATCGCGCTCCTGCGGGCCTTCGCGCTCGCCCTCGATCTTCGGGAGGGGTACTTCCTCGACAAGTTTGACCGCGCCGCCGGCGCTCTCAGGCTCTTGCATTATCCGCCCCAGCCATCCGACGAAATGCGGCTCGGCGTCGGCGCGCACACCGACTATGAGACCTTCACCATCTTGGCGCAGGATGCCAATCCCGGCCTTCAGGTCCTGAACAGCGCAGGTGAATGGATCGACGTTCCTCCGATCGCCGGAACCTTCGTGGTCAATATCGGCGATCTCATGGCACGCTGGACGAACGACCGATTCACCTCGAATACCCACCGAGCCGCCAATCGCACTGGCCGCGATCGCTACTCCGTCCCCTTTTTTATGGGGGCCAATGTCGACACGGAGGTTCGCTGTCTTGAGACCTGTAAGGGGCCTGACGATCCGCCGAGATACCCACCGGTACTGGCGGGTGAGCACATCGAAGCCCGGCTCGTCGACACGCAACACGCGTTGATGGAAGCCAAACGCGCGACCTGATCACGCAACCCGCCCATGCGGTCCGGCTCCTTCAATAGGGCGTCTCACCGGCGTCGACGTTGATCGCCTGCCCACGGATGATGCGAGCGCGGTCGGAGGAAAGGAACGCGACCACGCGGCCGACCTCGATGGGCTCGATGAGCCGGCCGAGCTGCTTCGGTGGGAAGCTCGCGAGAAGCGCATCGGCCGCCTCCCCGATGCGCGGTGCGAGCCAGTCGGCGACGGCGCGCAGCATCGGCGTGTCCACCGCGCCCGGGCAAACGGCGTTGACATTGATACCGTGCGGCGCGAGCTCGGCGGCCATTGAACGGGTCAAGCTGATTACCGCTGCTTTGGACGCGTTGTAATCCGCCATATCCGGGAAGCCGACCTTGCCGGCGTTCGAGGCGATGTTGACGATGACACCGCCTTCGCCCTGTCGGATCATCTGTTGCGCCGCACGCTGCGAGCAGCGGAGGACGCCTTGGACATTGACCTCGAGGGTGCGTGCGCTGTCCGCGGCGTTGATCTCGAGCAGCGGGTTCAATGCGATCACCCCGGCATTGTTGACCAGAAGATCCAACCGTCCGAAGTCGCGGACAACGGTCTCGAGCGCCGCGTCGATGCTCGCCTCCGAAGTCACGTCCAGCGTGAGCGCCAGGGCGCGCCCGCCCTGCGATTCGAGGGCCCGCGCCGTCTCCCGCGCGCCCGCCTCGAAGATATCGGTGGCGGCCACCCGAGCGCCCTCCTCAACGAGCGCCAGCGCGATGCCCCGGCCGAGACCTTGGGCCGCGCCGGTCACCAGTGCCACTTGGTTCTCGAGCAGCACCGCCAGGCCCGCCGGGCTCAGAACGCCGGCGCGGTGAGGATCCCGCCGTCGACCTCGAGGTGGACCCCCGTGACCCAGCGCGCCGCGTCGGAGGCCAGGTAGAGGCAGGCGTCGGAGATGTCCTCCGGCTCGCCGACGCGCGTGAGCGGCGCCCGGGCGAGCCAACCGGCGAGTCCCTCTGGCCAGGCTTCGGCCAGCCCCGGTGCGTTGATCAGGCCGGGCGCGACGGCGTTGACCCGGATGCCGTGCTCGCCGAGCTCGAGCGCCGCCGTCTTCGTGAACATGAGCACGCCGGCCTTCGATGCCGTGTAGTGGGCGTGCGAGCGTGCCGCATTGACCGCCTCGACCGACGATATGTTGATGATGCTGCCGCCCTCGCCTCGCTCGACCATATGGCGTGCCGCGGCCTACGTGCACAGGAAGACCCCCTTGAGATTGGCGTCGATCGTCTCGTCCCACTCGGCTTCGGTCATGTCGAGCAGGGTGGCCTTGGGATAGATCCCGGCATTGTTGATCATCACGTCGAGGCGCCCGAGCTCGCCGACCACGCGATCGACCATCGCCTGGACCTCGGACGCGCTTTCGACCGCCGCTTGGACCGTAAGCGCACGGCGGCCGGCCGCCGATGCGTCGTCGGCGACGGCCTTGGCACCCTCGGCGCTGCGCCGGTAGTGCGCTGCGATATCGGCGCCGCTCTCGGCAAACCGACGGGCGATCCCGGTGCCGATCCCGGCGCCGGCACCGGTGATCAGGACGACCTTACCGGAGAGATCGAACAGCCGATCCGGCGCGGTGAAATTCATGATCGGACGAGGGTAGCACGCCGCTCGCGCGCGGGCCTACCGATCCCCGGTAGCCTCGTCTTCAATATCGGCGACATCCTGGCGCGCTGGACCAAGGACCTCTTCAACCCGGCGCCTCACCGTGTGGTCGACAAATCGGCGATCTTGACGATCAGCTTGCCCTTGTTGGTGCCGTCGAACAGCTTGTTGACTGCTGCCGGTGCGTTCTCGAGGCCGTCGACGACGTCGACGCGGTATTTCAGGCGGCCCTCGGCGAGCCACTCGCCGAGCTGGCCGAGGGCCTCGGGAAAGCGCTCCAGGAAATCGGTGACGATGAAGCCCTCGACCCGGGCGCGCTTCATCAGGATCTGCGCGAAGCGATAGGGCCCAGGCACCGGCTCCTCGGCGTTGTACTGGGCGATCAGGCCGCAAATGACGATGCGGGCGTTGAGGTTGATCAGCGCGAGGCTGGCGTCCAACTGAGCTCCGCCGACATTCTCAAACACGACGTCGATGCCGTCCGGGCAATGGCTGCGCAGGGCCTCTTCCAGGGATTCGGTCTTGTAGTTGACCGCCGCATCGAAGCCGAGTTGGTCCACAATCCAGCGGCACTTCTCGTCGCTCCCGGCGACGCCGACGACGCGGCAGCCGTCGATTTTGCCGATCTGACCCGCGATCGAGCCGACCGCGCCGCCGGCGGTGGTCACCACCATCGTGTCGCCGGCGCGCGCTTGCCCAATGGCGCGCACGCCGAAATAGGCCGTCGCGCCGATGATGCCCACCGCGCCCATATAGGCGGTGAGCGGGACGTCTCCCCGCGACCGGGGCAGCTTGCGGAGCATTCGTGGATCGTCGACGAGGGTCCAATCCTGCCAGCCCATGAGCCCGCTCACGAGGTCACCGGCTGCGAACTCGGGCACCGTCGATTCAACGACCTCGGCGATGGCACCGGCACGCATCACCGCGCCGAGCTCGACCGGCGGCATGTACTGGTCCATGTCGCTCACCCAGATTCGATGAGTCGGATCCAGCGACGCATAGAGCGTGCGAACCAGCACCTGGCCGGGCGCGACCGCCGGCACCGGCTCCTCGCGCCATTCGAAATCGGATTCCTTGAGCCGCCCCGCGGGGCGGGTCCTGAGGCGCCATTGCCGATTGCTGTTCCGCGTCATGGCGTGGTTCTCCCGCGCACGAGGGTCACACCGTCGCCGCCCATTTGCCTTGAGTCGCGATGGCTTCCTCCGCGCCCGGCCACGGCGGCATCGTCACGCCGACTGCGTCGAGGGGCACCTCGCCCAACGCGCGAAACTGGAAATGGGTGCCGAGCGGGATCGTCAGACAAACCCCGGGCTCGACCGGCACCACATCTTCCCTCTCGCCCTGACGGCGCCACATCTCACCGCGTCCGCCGACGAAGAACCAGATCTCCTCGACGGTCCGGTGGGTGGTCGCGGCGGATACGGCGCCGGGCGCGAGTGAGAAGTGCGCCATCCCACCCCCCTCGAGGCCGAGCAGCACGCGGACGTCCGAGCCGTCCGGCGCGGCATGGTCGGGTTCGGCCGGAAGCCGCATTGTCGCGAACATGGAACCTCCCTCTGAATCATCCGACATCGAGCCATTCAATCCCGATTGCGCCAAGTGCGGCAACCGGCTCGCTTCACGATCGGCGTTCCGCATGCTCCGTCTCCGTGTTCGAGTGCATCGAGGGATGCTATGATCCTCGCCGTCGTCACCCGAACTCAGGTCACCGATCATCTGCAGACTTGGAGACGACCTGCCGGGACGTCGCGCGACGCCGAGTCATAGACCTCCAGGAGACCGATTGATTCCACGAGAACGACTTCTTTCGCGATGAATCGGGACTTGTGGAGCCGGACTGCGGTCGAGCTCGCCACGATGATCCGGGCGTGCGAGGTGTCGTGCGTCGAGGTGACAGAGTCGGTGCTCGGGCGCATCGCCGCCCACAATGGGCGCATCAACGCGATCGTCGCCGACTGCTCCGACGAGGCGTTGCGCGCCGCCGAACGAAGGGACCAGGAAGCCGGCGGCGGCGCAGTCCTCGGGCCGTTGCACGGGATCCCGGTCACCATCAAGGAGAATATCGACGTCGCCGGACAGGCGACCACGAACGGCCTGCCCGCCTACGCGGATCTCATCGCTCCGGACCACTCTCCGGTGGTGCGCAACCTGCTCGATGCCGGCGCGATCATCATCGGGCGTACCAATACCCCGGAGCTTTCGATGCGCGGGACCACGGACAACCCGCTGCGCGGCCGGACTTTCAATCCCTGGGACGAAGAAGCGTCGCCGGGCGGGTCTTCCGGCGGGGCGTCGGCCGCCGCGGCGATGGGGTTCGGGCCGATTCACCACGGAAACGACATCGGCGGATCGCTGCGCTTCCCCGCATTCGCGTGCGGAGTGGCGACGGTGAAGCCGACCTTCGGGCGGGTGCCCGCGTTCAACCCGAGCGCATCTGCCGAACGCGGCCTCCTCGCCCAGCTCATCTCCGTCCAGGGCGCGATCTGTCGCGAGGTACGGGACGTGCGGCTCGCGACGCAGGTGCTCGCGGGAGGCGATCCGCGCGATCCGTGGTGGGTGCCGGTCCCGTTCGACGGACCGGCGCTCGATCCTCCAATCAGGGTCGCGGTCACTTGCGAGGCCCACGGCTATCCGGTCAATCCGCAGATTCTCGTCGGCATCGACCGGGCGGCGGATGTGCTGAGCGATGCGGGCTACGCGGTGGAGCGAGTGGCGACACCGTCGATCATGAAGCCCGCGCAGGCGTGGTTCGACGTGCTCGCAAGCGAGATCGTCCACTTCCTGGGTCCTGCCGCGCGCGACCACGGAAGCGAAACCATCCAGACCATCTTCGAGCACTACCAGCGCATTGGAAATCCGGTCGATCCGGCCGGATACCGGCAGGCCATCGCCGATCGCGCCGCGCTGACCCGCGAGTGGAACGTCTTTCTCGACCGGTATCCGCTGGTGCTGTGCCCGTTCCTGATGCGGTCGATGTACGCGTGGGACTACGACGCGCAGGGGTTCGAGCAGGTGAAGGATCTCTTCATGTCCGCCATCTACAGCACTGGCGTCAACTACCTCAGCCTGCCGGCGGGAGTGGTGCCCATCGGATTCGCCGACGGGCGGCCGGCGGGGGTGCAGATCATCGGCCGCCGGTTCCGCGAAGACCTGATCCTCGACGCGATGGAGACGATCGAAGCCTCCGTCGGAATCCTTTCGCACGCGCTGTGGGAGCGCGAAGGCGGGGCGCCGTCGAAACGCGGCGTGGCCGGCTGACGCCGACAGTTCGAACTGGTGCTTTGACCGGCGACGCCGAGGATTACCGGTGGAGCTTCGACCGGAAACAGCTACCCCCACAAGCCTACCGCAACTGCGCCAGGCGTCGACTCCACTGTGCTCGCGACAGCGGTCGGCGTTCCGCATTGACAGAGCCGGCTCGCACAGTCTCAAATGACACAGGCGCCACGCCCGCGGTTTGAACAGACATCGAGGGTCAAAGACCACCATCGGGGTGTTGGCAAGGTCGTTCCGCGCTTGGTGGCGCCGTCACCGCCGCCGCGTTGCTCAGGCAGTGCGGTCACCCCGAGGCGCGACGTCGCGCAAAGGGTCGTCCCGCGATGAGCTGTCGTGGCAGGGAGACCCCTATGACCGACACCAAACAACGGAAGAAAATCAGTTCTGCCGGTCCCAAGGTGAGCCGGCGGACGCTATTGAAGGCAGGCGCGGCCGCGGCGGGCGTCACCGCGGCGGGGAAGCTCACCGTCTTCTCGCGCAAGGCGCGCGCGGCGGATAATCTTCGCGTTCTGACCTGGCCCGGTTATGATGAGAAGGGCGTCATTCAGGAGTTCGAGGACACGCACGGCGTCAAGGTCGATTTCAAGACCTATATCGGCGGCGAGCAGATGCTCCAATTCTTCAATCAGACGCCGCGCGGAACCTACGACAACATCTTGGTCGATGCCGAGTACATCCGGAAGCTCGTCGCCCTCGATGCGATTGAGTCATACGACCCCGGTGATGTGCCGGAGCTCGCCAACTACCATCCCAAGTTCACGGACATGTACCAGGTTCAGGCCGATGGCGGGAACGTCTGGGGCACGCCCACCCGCTTCAGCTTCTACGCCATCTCCTACAACTCGGACCACATGAGCTTCGAGGAGAGCGGCGACTGGAATTCGCTGTTCCTGCCCAAGTTCACCGGCAAGATCGGAATCTTCGACTGGTATCTGCCGAACATGGGCAACGCCAGCCTCGCGGTTCATCCCAACAAGGAGAACCCCTACGACCTGACCGACGAGCAGCTCGGTGCCGTGCGGGACTGGCTGCTCAAGCTCCGGCCCCAGGTCAACATGTTCGGCTCCAGCGCCCAGCCCGTCGTTCAGGCGATGATCAACGGCGATGTCGCCGCCGCCATGGTCGGCGACCTCGACATCGACCTGAAGCTCGCCGGCTACACCAACATGGAGTCGACGATTCCGGTGCAGGGCGGCATCCGCTGGCAGGAAGTGGGCACCATGTGCAAGCAGAGCGAGAACAAGGAGCTCGCGCTGGAGTGGATCAAATACATGAGCCAGGCCCACGTTCAGGCCAAGCTCGCCTACACCAAGGCGTTCAAGGCGCGCGGTCCCAACCTGAGGATCGCCGAGCACTGGGACGATGAGCAGAACAAGCTCATGGGCTACTACCCCGATCCCAACAACTCGAGCCAGATGTGGGTGGAGACGCTGATCGACCGCAGCATCGGCCGCGACCTCCCGGTCCAGCAGGAAGAAAAGGCGTGGATCGACATCTTCAACGAGTTCAAGACGGGCTAGATCGCGAGACCTGAGCAAGCAACGAAGCGCCGCGGGTGCCGGCGCACCGCCCCTTGGAGCCGCCACCTCGCCTGCGGGGTGGTCGGCGGGCGCCGGCCCCGCGCCACGCCTGATCGACACGAGCCCGGCGGACGATGGCGAATGAGAGCGCGAGTGCGGTAGCGGGAGGCGCGGTCGCCGACCTGGAGGTGCGCGGCATCGCCAAGCGCTTCGGCTCCGTGGTCGCCATCGAGCGGGTCGATATCGGCGTCCAGCGCGGCGAGTTCGTCGCGATCATGGGCCCGAGCGGCTGCGGCAAGACGACGCTGCTGCGGATCATCGCCGGGCTCGAGAGAGCGGATGCCGGCACGCTCCTGTTGCGCGGCGCGGACATCAGCGACGTGCCGGTGCACAAGCGCAGCACCCGTCTGATCTGGCAGGACTACTCGCTCTTCCCCTTCCTCAATGTGCGCAAGAACATCGAGTTCGGGCTGACGCTCAAGCGCCACGACAAGAAGGCGGTGCGCAGCAAGGTCGAGGCCGTGGCGGAGCAGGTCCACCTGAGCCATCTGCTCTCCCGCCGCATCGGCGCGCTGAGCGGCGGCGAGAAGCAGCGGGTCGCCATCGCCCGTGCCCTTGTCACCGAGCCGGAGATCCTCCTCCTCGACGAGCCGCTCAGCTCGCTCGACGCCCATCTCCGAATCAAGGTGCAGAGCGAGCTCACGGTGCTGCAGAGGGAGCTCGGAATCTCCTTCATCTACGTCACCCACAACCAGAGCGAGGCGTTCGCGATGGCGGACAGGGTGGTGGTGATGAACAAGGGCGTGGTGGAGCAGACCGGCCGGCCGGCGCAGATCTACAACCGCCCGGCCACCCACTTCGTCGCCGAATTCGTGGGCGCCAACAACATCTTCGAGGGCCGGGTCGCGGACAGCGCGAACGGGACCGTTGTCGTCGAGTGCGGACACGGTCCGGTGCGGATCAAGGGGCACCGAAGCGAATTCGACCGGGGTGCTGCGGTGGAGCTCGTGGTGCAGGCGGACAAGCTGCGCCGGCGCCACGCGGGCGAGGACCGGCACAACACGATCCGTGCGGTCCTGAAGGGCCGCGAATTCACCGGCTCGCAGGTGATCTACCATCTGGAGACCGCGCAGGGCGACGCGGTGAAAATGGTCCTTCAGGAACCCTTCACCGAGGGTGAGGGGACCGAGATCAATTCGGAAATGGAGCTCTGTTGGGCGCCCGAGGACACCGTGATCCTGGGCCACCGAGACGCAGAACGGCCGTGACCGCGGCGGTCCGATCGCCCGGCGAGGACGACGGCTCGGTGGCCGGCGGCACCGTCATTCCCGCCTCCAACAAGAGCCCGCTCAAGGTCAGCTTCCTGGCGCCGCCGGTCGCGTACTACGCGATATTCTTCCTCGCGCCGCTGGCATTCCTGGTCGTGCTCGGCTTCTGGATCGTCAGGGACTACCAGATCGTCGCCGAGTTTTCGGTCGGCAATTACGTCGACATCTTCTCCCAGTTCTTCAGCCGCTCCCGCTTCGGCTTGGCGCTCGTTCAGTCGATCTATGTCGCGGTGACCACCAGCGTGTTCGCCGTCGCCTTCTGCTACTTCCTTGCGATGGGGATCGTCTTCTGCGTGCCCGAGCGCTATCAGCGGCTCTTCCTCGTGCTCGCGATCCTGCCGTTCTGGTCGAGCTACATCCTCCGGCTCTTCTCCTGGCAACTGATCCTGGCGCAGAAAGGGGTGCTCAACTACACCCTCGGCGAGCTCGGCCTCGACGACCCCCTGATCATCACGAACACGCAGATCGGCACCCGCATCGGCCTTATCCACTACCTGTCGCCGATCCTGATCATCATCCTCTACATCACGCTCATCAACGTGAACCGGAACCTGGTCGAGGCGGCGCGCGAGCTCGGCGCGACGCGCCTGCAGGCGTTCTGGCGCGTCATCGTGCCGCTCAGCCGGCTCGGGTTGATCTTCGCCTTCGGCTTCGGGGTGATCGTCAGCTTCGGCGACGTGCTCTCGGGCTTCCTGGTCGGCGGCGGGATCGGCCAGTCCTGGCTCGGCTCCTATCCGCTCTACTCCAACATGATCATGGCCGACTACAACAGCTACACCAACCTGCCCCGCACCGCCGCGCTCGCGACGATCATGGTGGTGATCATGGTGGTGATGCTGGTGGTCGCCTACCGCATGGCCGACCGAGCCAGACACCGGATGGCGTGACCATGGGCCGCCTCAAATTCTATCTTCGCGAAAACGGCTATCGCCTCGCCGGGCGAGTCTATCTCTTCCTCGGCTTCATTTTCCTCCTGCTGCCGATCGCGTTCCTGATCCTCTTCTCGTTCCAGAAGAACGTCTACTCCTCGCTCCCCCTCCAGGGCTGGACCCTGCAGTGGTACGACAAGCTGGTGTACGATGGAGTCCTCTTCGACGCCTTGCTGAACAGCCTCAAGGTGTCGCCGATCGCGGCGACGGCGGCCTCGGTCATCGGCTTCCTCGCGGCCTATGCGCTCAACCGCTTCGTCTTTCCCGGCCGGATTCTGACGGCGACGATCCTGATCCTGCCGATCCTGATACCGCCGCTCATTCTCGGCGTATCGTTGCTCGGTCTGTTGTCCCGCCTCGGCCTTCACGGCGAGCTCTACAGCGTCATCATCGCGCACACGCTGATTCTCACCGCCCCCGCGATGGCGATCATCCAGCTTCGCCTGGCGCAGATGCCGCCCGCGCTGGAAGAGGCCGCCTGGGATCTCGGCGCGAACGAGCTCCAGACCGTCTGGCGGGTGGTGCTGCCCTGGGCGCTGCCCGGCATCGCCGGCGGCTGGCTGCTGGCCTTCACCTTTTCGTTCGACGAGTTCATCATCGCCTGGTTCGTCTCGGGCTTCGACCCGACCCTGCCGGTCGCCATCTACAACGTGATGATTGCCACGCACGATCCCTCGCTCAACGCGATCGGGACCATCGTCTTCGGTCTGCTCCTGCTGACCCTGCTCGGCGCGGAGCTGCTGATCATTCCGCTGTTCATGAGACGCCGCACGGCGTAAGCACGCGCCGCGGCTCACCGAAGGAGAGCGCCATGGACAAGAACGACTACATGCAGCGCGCGATCGACCTCGCGCGGGAGAGGATGAACGAGGGCCGCGGCCACTGGCCGTTCGGCTGCCTCATCGTCAGGGACGGCGAGGTCGTGGGCGAGGGCTGCAACGACATGGGCTTCTCGCTCGACCCGACGGGCCATGGCGAGATCGTGGCCATCCGCGACGCATGCAAGCGGCTCGGCACGATGGACCTGTCCGGCTGCGAGCTCTACACCAGCTGCGAGCCCTGCTCGCTTTGCTCCAGCGCGATCTGGCTGACCAACATCGCCAAGGTCTATTACGGCGCCTCGCTCGACGACTGCCTGCAGTACGACTCCGACTTCACGCCGCTGCGTATCGATGTCGGCAAGCCGATTCACCAGCGAACCACGCCGGCGGAACGCGTGCTCGGCGAGGAAGGGCGCGCGCTCCTGGGAGAGTGGGTCGCCCTCATCGAGAAAACTCCCGCCATGCAGGAGGAGCGCAGCCGCCACGCTCCCATCGGCGAGCGCTCCGACTCAGATTAGCCGAAAAAGCTGCTCGGCCCCGCTGCCGGCAAGTGACCGCGCGCGAGGGAGATCGTGATGGACAAGAACGACTACATGCAACGGGCGATCGATCTCGCGCGAACCAAGATGAGCGAAGGCTACAACCCGTTCGGCTGCGTCATCGTCAAGGACGGCGAGATCGTCGGCGAGGGCTGCGCCAATGTCAGTCTGGAGAAGGACCCGACGGGCCATGGTGAGATCGTGGCGATTCGCAACGCCTGCAAGCGCCTCGATACGGTAAACCTCGCCGGCTGCGAGCTCTACACGAGCTGTGAGCCCTGCTCGCTTTGCGTGTCCGCGATCTGGCTCACCAAGATCGCCAAGGTCTATTACGGCGCGTCGATAGAGGACACACTCGTTCTCAGCGCCGACTTCTCGCCGCTTCGCACCGAGGTCGGCAAGCCGATCCACGAACGCGCGATACCGGCCGAGCAGATATACCGCGCGCAAGGGCGTGCGCTGCTTGAGGATTGGGCCAGGGTCATCGCGCAGGACCAGACGCTGCAGGAGATGATGCGCCGCATGACGGAATAGCGAGAGCCGGCGATGAGCCTGGATGCCTTGCGTAACCTCACCGACATTGGCCTGTTCGTCACCGACATCGAACGGGCGGTCGCGTTCTACGGCACGACGCTCGGCTTCGAGCTCAAACGCCGTGATATCGGATTTGCCGAGTTTCACACCGGCGGCGTCGGTCTCGCGCTCTGGGAGGTCTCCGACGTGACGAAGGCACTCGCTCTCGAGGATACGCCGCGTCGCGGCTTGCCTGCGATGGTTGCGGTTCGTGTCGAGACGGCGGAGGCGGTGGACGCACTCCACGATGAGCTGGTGCGTAAGGGGGTCCACGTGATTCAAGCGCCGACCACCCATCCGTGGAATGCACGGACCACCTATTTCGGCGATCCGGACGGCAACCTTTGGGAGATTTATTCGTGGGTCGACAGCCCGCGCACGCTCTGATCGAGCACGTCTTGAGCGTCATGAAAGCAGCACACTGATCGAGGTCGAGACGGGCTCGCCGGAGATCGGTGAGAGCGCCCCCTTCCAGCGCCCCCCCTTCGATGGCGCCTCCCGCCGTATTGCGGCGCGGCGGTGAGTTCGCCAAGCAAAGATCTCAATCGCCCGCGTCGGCCCCCTGGTTAGCGACCTCGACCATGGCGTTGAGCAGCACGTCGCAACCGGCGGCGATATCGCCCGGCGTGGCGGCCTCGATCTCGTTGTGGCTGATCCCGTCTTCGCACGGGATGAAGATCATGCCGGTCGGTGCGACCCGGGACACATAGACCGCGTCGTGGCCCGCTCCCGACGTGATCGGCCGGCTCTCGTAACCGAGCGAGTCGGCCGCGCGCTGTACGGCGCCGACGCACTTGTCGGCGAATTTGACCGGCGGCGAATACCAGATTTCCTCGAAGGCGATCTCCAGCTTGCCGTCGGCGGCGATGCTGCCGGCCAGATCGCGGGCCTCGTCGGTCATCGCCGCGAGTAGTTCGGGATCGGGATGGCGCAGGTCGACCGAGAAGAAAACGGAGCCTGGAATGACGTTCCGGGAGTTCGGGCTCACCGCCATCATGCCGATCGTCGCGCGGGCATCGGGCGCGTTGTCCATCGCGATACGGTTGATCTCGGAGATAAGCCGCACGGCGCCGACCAGCGCATCCTTGCGGCGTTCCATCGGCGTCGTGCCGGCATGGGATTCCATCCCCGTCACGGTGACGTCGAACCAGCGGATGCCCTGCACGCCCTGCACCACGCCAATGGTCTTGTCGTCTGCTTCGAGGATCGGACCCTGCTCGATATGGGCCTCGAAGAACGCGCCGACCTCGCGCCCGCCGCACGCCACGTCGCCGGCATAGCCGATGCGCGCCAACTCCTCGCCGATGGTCTTGCCGTCGGTGTCCTTGCAGGCCAGGCCCTCTTCGAGGGTGAAGGCGCCGCCGAAGACACCCGATGCGATCATCGCCGGCGCGAAGCGCGAGCCTTCCTCGTTGGTCCAGGCCGACACCTCGATCGGCGCGTTGGTCTCGTAGTCCAGATCGTTGAGGGTGCGGATCACCTCGAGGCCGGCGAGGACGCCGTAGATGCCGTCGAACTTGCCGCCGGTTGGTTGGCTGTCGATATGGCTGCCGGTCATCACCGGCGGCAGCGACTCGTCCTTGCCCGGCCGGCGGGCGAAAATGTTGCCCATCCTGTCGACGTGCACGGCGCAGCCCGCTTCTTCGCACCACCTGACGAACAGATCCCGCGCCGCCTTGTCGACGTCGGTCAGCGCGAGCCGGCAGACGCCGCCCTTTTCGGTTGCACCGATCTTCGCCATCTCCATGAGGCTTGCCCACAAGCGCTCGCCATTGACCTTGATGTTTCGCACCGTCTCACTCCGTCGCTCTTATCACCCGCGAAGGCCTATTATAGAGTTTCGCGCCGATCGCGGGACCACTCGGCCAATGCCCGATCCCATTCTCCCCGATGTCCTCGCTGCCGGCCTTCGCGTCGTTTTCTGCGGCTCGGCCGCCGGCGCCGCGTCGGCTCGTCTCGGCGCCTACTACGCCGGCCCCGGCAACAGGTTTTGGCCGACCCTCCATCGCGTCGGCCTGACTCCGCGCCTGCTTGCGCCGGCCGAGTTCGCTCTGGCGCGACGCTACGGCATCGGCCTCACGGATCTCTGCAAGGCGGAATCGGGTTCGGACGCGAGTCTTTCGGGCGCGGCCGACGACGTCGCGGGGCTCGCCGCCAAGATCGCCCGCCATCGGCCGGGTTTCCTCGCGTTCAACGGTAAACGGGCCGCGCGCGTGTTCCTCGATACAACGGCGATCGAGTATGGCGCTCAGCCGCGCCGGATCGGCGAAACCGCGATCCACGTGCTGCCCTCGACATCGGGCGCGGCCAGCCGCTGGTGGGATGAGACGTTCTGGCGCAGATTGGCGGATGAAGTGCGGCACTGCGGGCTCTAGTCTAGGCTGGCGATCGGGCGCCGGTTCGGGTTGGTAACGCGACGGAGGATGCAGCGATGGCGATCAGCAGGAAAACGGTCGAACGGCTGAACGACGAATGTCGGCGCATTCCGTTGTCCGAGGAAAGGGCGGCGGAGCTCCCGATCGAGCTCAACCAGCTCCGCGACGCGGTCGAGGCCGCGCGCACGGCCCACGACTTCGATCGGGAACCCGCGGATTTCCAGCGCCTCCTGCAGGTTCTCAAGGACGGCTGAGATGGGCGGAGAGACGAGTCATGACGAGATCGCGGCGCTGAGCCTTAGCGAGGCGGCGGACGCGCTCGGTGCGGGCGAGGTGGGTGCGTCCGAGCTCGTCGAGGCGGCGCTCGCACGCGTCGAGCGGCTTGATACCGAACTGCACGCCTTCATCCGCATCGAGCGCGAGGACGCGCTTGCCCGTGCCCGCGAGATCGACGAGCAGCGAGGACGCGGCGGCGCCTCCAGTCCGCTCTGCGGCGTTCCGATGGCCCACAAGGACATGTACTACCGGGCGGGCAAGGTCTCGAGCTGCGGCTCCAAGATCAGGCGTGGGTTCCGCCCGGTCGAGACGGCGACCGTGCTCGAGCGCCTCGATCGGGCGGGCGCGATCGATCTTGGCGGACTCGCCATGGTCGAGTTCGCCATGGGCCCCCATGGCTTCAACGCGCACCTGCCGCGGTGCCGCAATACCTGGAACTTCGAGCGCATCCCGTGCGGCTCGTCGTCGGGTTCGGGCACCGCGGTCGCGGGTCGGCTCGTCTATGCCGCGCTCGGCTCCGACACGGGCGGCTCCATCCGCTGCCCGGCCGCGGCCAACGGCGTGGTCGGCATCAACCCGACCCAGGGCCGGGTCAGCCGCTTCGGCGCGATGCCGATGTCGTGGTCCTTGGACGTGATGGGCCCGCTTGCCCGCACGGTGCGCGATTGCGCCCGCGTGCTCGGCGTGATTGCCGGCGCCGATGAGAGAGATGCCACCACGAGCCGCGAACCGGTGCCGGACTACGAGGCGACGCTCGAAGACACCGTCCGCGGCGTACGGATCGGCATCCCGAAAGGCTATTTCGACGAGGACCTCGATCCAGGCGTTGCCGCCGCGGTGGAGGCGAGCCTCGCGGTATTCGAGGGCCTCGGCGCCAAGCTCGTTCCGGTCCAGATGCCGGCCTCGCTCGATACCGTCTCGGCGATCCATCCGCTCGTGATGAAGGCCGAAGGCTCGGCCAATCACATGCCCTGGAAGCGCAGCCGCGACGATGAATATTCCGACGAGGTCGGTAAGCGCCTCCAGGCCGGTTTCTTCATCCCCGCGGCCGACTACATCAATGCCCTGCAATACCGCGCCCACGCGCTCCAGGCCTTCGCGGACGCCGTATTCTCGGCCGTCGACGTGGTGCACACACCGGTGCTGCCCATGCCGACGCCCAGCCTGCAGGACACCGGCTATCGGGACGGACCCGGCTATCTGAAGATGGTCGTCGCGCTCACCCGCAACACCCGGGTCGTCAATTTTCTCGGCCTGCCCGCGCTCAGCGTGACCTGCGGCTTCACGCCGGATGGCATGCCGACATCGTTCCAGCTCATCGGCCGACCGTTCGCTGAAGCCCTGCTATTTCGCCTGGGCCATCAGTATCAACGCGAGACGGACTGGCACCGGCGAACCCCGACCGCCTTGCCGAGCTGAGAACCGCGACCCATGTCCGCCGCGATCGCCGTCCCTCTCGATCAGCGAACACGGCTCTAGATGCGGCGACGACGCGAGATCGGCCGTGCCGGTTGGCGGCGCACCGCGTTTTGCGCCCTGATCAGCATCGTCTATTTCCTCCCCGTCCTCTGGATCGTCCTGACCGCATTCAAGACCCCGCGCGATGCGCTCACGCCGACGCTCCTTTTCACACCGACGCTCGACAACTTCGCCGCCGTCTTTGCGCGCGTCTACTACCGCGGCGGCGAGGTGCTCGATACCAAGTTCGACCTCTATTTCGTCAACAGCGTGGTGGTTTCGGGCGCCAGTGTGGGGCTGGCACTGGTCCTCGGCACCGCCGCGGCCTACGGGTTCTCGCGCTGGCCGCTCCGCGGCAACGATACCTACCTGCTCGTCATCCTGACCACGCGGATGCTGCCGCCGATCATTCTGATCATTCCGATCTTCCTGATGTTCCGTCTGAGCGGGCTGGCGGGCAGCTATCTCGGCATCATCCTGCTTTATACGGCGTTCAATCTGCCCTTTGCCGTTTGGATGATGAAGAGCTTCTTCGACGAGCTGCCGCGCGAAGTGGAGGACGCGGCGCGCATCGACGGCAGTTCGGAGTGGCGCGTGTTCTTTCGGGTCTGCCTGCCGCAGGTCAAGGCCGGCGTCGCCGCGACCGCGACCCTCGGCCTGATCTTGACCTGGAACGAGTTCCTGATGGCGCTGCTCTTGACCGGGCCGGAGACGCGGACCGTGCCGGTCGCCATGGGCGCGAATCTCGGCGGCGGCATCGGCGTCGAGTGGGGGCTGCTCGCGGCGATCGAGACGCTCTTCCTGATACCGGTCGTGCTGGTGACGTTCGTTCTACAAAACCAGCTTCTCCGGGGCGTCACATTCGGCACGATCAGGCGCCAGACTCTCTCCCGGTAGTCTTGGCGCTCGCTCCGGCGCGGGCAGGACCGATCGAACGTGCGGGCGGCGAATCTAGCGCCCGGCGCAATGGCGGTAGGTTTCCGGCCGGCGGTCGCGGAAGAATTGCCACGTGTCGCGGACCTCGCGGATCTGGTCGAGGTCGAGTTCGGCGACCACCAGCTCGTCATTCTCATCGCCGCCCTGCGCCAGGATCTCACCGCGCGGATTGCAGAAATAGCTCGAGCCGTAGAACACGTGATTGCCCAAGCTCGGCTCTGTGCCGACCCGGTTGTTGGTGCCGATGAAGATGCCGTTCGCGATCGCCGCGCCGACCTGCTCGAGATTCCAGATGTGATCGCTGATGCCCCTGAAGGTCGCCGAAGGATTGAACACGAGCTCGGCGCCGTTGAGCGCGAGCGCGCGCCATCCCTCGGGGAAGTGACGGTCGTAGCAGATATAGACCCCGACCTTGCCGATAGCGGTGTCGAACACCGGATAACCGAGGTCGCCGTCGGCGAAATAGTGCTTCTCGTCGAAGCCTCCGATCTTCGGAATGTGGATCTTGCGGAACTTGCCCAGATAGCTGCCGTCGGCATCGATGACCGCCGCCGTGTTGTAAAGCTTGCCGCTGCGGTCGCGCTCGTAGACCGGCGATATGATCACCATGCCGTGCTTCTTCGCCGCGGCGCATATCGCCTGGGTGGTCGGTCCATCCGGTACCGCCTCGGCGGCCGCGAACCACTTGTCGTCGATCGTTGCCGGAAAGTAGGGCGCGTTGAAGACTTCCTGGAGCCCGAGCACCTGGACGCCCTGCCGTGCGGCCTCTTCGATCAACGGCAGGTGCGCCGCGACCATCCTGTCTCGGATCGTTTCGATCGACTCGGTGGCGGGGTCCCCTTTCAGGTTCATCTGAATGAGGGCTGCCTTGACCTTGCGCATGGTGGGCTTCCTCCCCGTCGTCTCGTCAGACCTGCCAGGACGCGACCGCGCCATAGGTATCGGGCCGGCGGTCTCGATAGAAATGCCATGCTTCCCGAACCTCGCCGATCATGGCGAGATCGAGGTCGGCGGTCACCAGCGCGTCCCGGTCGTCCGGCCCCTGATTCAGGATCTCGCCCCGTGGATTGACGAAATAGCTCGAGCCGTAGAAGTGGCCGTTATTCCACGGCGGTTCCATGCCGACGCGATTGTTGGCGCCGATATAGACGCAGTTCGCGACCGCCGCCGCAGGCTGCTCCAGGGTCCACAGATGGTCGCTCAAACCGCGCACGGTTGCCGACGGGTTGAAGATCACCTCGGCGCCGTTCATGGCCAGCTCACGCCACCCCTCGGGGAAATGCCGGTCGTAGCAGATGTAGATGCCGATCTTGCAAAACGCGGTCTCGAACACCGGATAGCCGATGTCGCCCGGCTTGAAATAGTACTTCTCGTTGAAGCCGACGACATGGGGGATATGAATCTTGCGGAATTTGCCGAGATAGCGCCCGTCCGCGTCGATCACGGCGGCAGTGTTGTAATAGACGCCGGTATTGGCCTCCTCATAGACCGGCACCACGAGCACCATCCCGAGGCGCCTCGCCTCCGCCCGCATCCTCTGGACCGTCGGCCCGTCAGGTACCTGCTCGGCGGCGCGGTACCACTTCTGGTCCTGCTCGGCCGGGACGTAAGGCAGGTTGAATATCTCCTGAAGCCCGAGCAGCTGCACACCTTCGCGCGCCGCTTGCTCGATGAACGGAAGATGTGCCGCGATCATCTTGTCGCTGATCTGCTCGGGCGTGTCGTTCATGACATCGCCCTTGAGGCCCATTTGAATGAGCCCACCCTTCACCACTGCCATTGCCGCGACTCCTCGGTTCGCACGCCAACCGCGCTGAGAGTACCGCCCGGCCGCCGGGCGGCAAAGCGAAACCGCCGCCGCGCTACGACATCATCGGGAAGGAGAGATCGACGCCCGCGCGGATGCCGGTCGGCCAGCGGGAGGTGATGGTCTTGAGCTTGGTGTAGAAGCGGACGCCTTCCATGCCATGCATCGCGTGATCGCCGAACAGCGAGCGCTTCCAGCCGCCGAAGCTGTGATAGGCCACGGGCACGGGGATCGGGACATTGACGCCGACCATGCCGATCTCGACTTGGTTCGCGAACTCTCGCGCCGCATCGCCGTCTCGAGTGAAGATCGCGACGCCGTTGCCGAACTCATGGTCGTTGACCATCTTGACCGCGGCGTCGTAGTCGGGCGCGCGCACCACCGAGAGCACCGGGCCGAAGATTTCCTCCTTGTAAATGCGCATCTCGGGCGTGACCCGGTCGAACAGACAGGGGCCGAGAAAATAGCCGTCCTCATAGCCTTGAAGGGCGAGGTCCCGCCCGTCGACGACCAGCTCCGCGCCTTCGTCCACGCCGAGATCGACATAGCTCCGGACCTTGTCGAAATGGGCCTTGGTCACCAGCGGGCCCATGTCCGATTCGCCGTCGGTTCCCGGTCCGACCTTGATCCGGTCGATCCTGGGCTTGAGGTCTTCGATCAGCGCATCGCCGACCTTGTCGCCGACCGCAACCGCGACCGATACGGCCATGCAGCGCTCGCCGGCCGAGCCATAGGCCGCCCCGATGAGGGCGTCGCTGGCCATCTCGAGATCGGCGTCCGGCATGACGATCGCGTGGTTCTTGGCGCCGCCCAGCGCCTGCACTCGTTTCCCGTGGGCGCAGCCGGTCTGGTAGACATATTCGGCGATGGGCGTCGAGCCGACGAAGCTCACCGCGGCAATATCGGGATGGCCGAGGATCGCGTCGACGGCGCGCTTGTCGCCATGGACGACATTGAACACGCCGTCGGGGCAGCCGGCCTCCTTGAGCCATTCGGCAAGCATCATCGATGCCGAGGGGTCCTTCTCCGAAGGCTTCAGGATGAAGCTGTTGCCGCAGGCGATGGCCACCGGGAACATCCACATCGGCACCATTGCCGGAAAATTGAACGGCGTGATGCCGGCGACCACGCCGAGCGGCTGGCGGGTCGAGAAGCTGTCGACGCCGGTGCCGACGGCTTCGGTGAAGTCGCCCCGCAGCAAATGCGGAATCCCACAGGCGAATTCGAGCACCTCGATCCCGCGGGTCACCGAGCCAAGCGCATCGGCCAGCACCTTGCCGTGCTCGCGGGTCACGACCTCGGCGAGCGCTTCCTTGTGCCGCTCGACCAGCTCCTTGAACTTGAAGATCACGCGGGCGCGGCGCATGGGCGGGGTCTCGGCCCATCCAGGCGCGGCGGCGGCGGCGGCCTCGACCGCCTTGTCGACCTCGGCCTCGCCCGCAAAGGGCACGTGGGCGATCACCTCGCCGGTCGCGGGGTTGTAGATGTCGCCGAAGCGCGAATCCGCCCCGGGAACCGCGCCGCCGTTGATCCAGTGGCTGAGTGTGGTGGTCATCGTCGTCTCCCGAATTCCGTCCGTTCGCGGCGCCCGTTACGCGGCGAGCGCCCGATCCGGCGCGAGGTAGTCGTGGCCGAGGTCGAGAGCGACCGCCTCGTGCGTAACGCGGCCGCGACAGACATTGAGGCCATTCATCAAATGGGGGTCGTCGCGCATCGCCTGCTGCCAACCGCGCTCGGCCAGCGCGAGCACGAAGGGGAGCGTCGCGTTGCTGAGCGCGAATGTCGAGGTGCGAGGCACGGCACCGGGCATATTGGCGACGCAATAGTGCAGGACATTGTCCACCTTGTAGGTCGGCTCGGCATGGGTCGTCGGCCTGCTGGTCTGGAAGCAGCCCCCCTGGTCGATCGCGACATCGACGATAACGGCGTTGCGGCGCATCTGCGCCAGCATGTCGCGGCGGACCAGCTTGGGCGCGGCGGCGCCGACGACGAGAACGGCGCCGATCACGAGGTCGGCGTTCAGCACGGCCTCTTCGATCGTCTGCGCCGTCGAATAGAGGGTCGTCGCGCTGGCGCCGAACATCTCGTCAAGCTGGCGCAGACGCGGGATCGAACGGTCGATAATCGTGACCCGCGCCCCGATGCCGACCGCCATGCGCGCGGCGTGCGTGCCCACCACCCCGCCGCCCAGAATCACCACGTCGGCCGGCGGCACGCCGGGGACGCCGCCGAGCAGAACGCCGCGTCCTCCCTGCTCCTTCTCGAGGCAACGGGCTCCGGCCTGGATCGACATGCGGCCTGCGACTTCGCTCATCGGCGCCAACAGCGGCAGGCCGCCGCGCGCGTCGGTCACGGTCTCATAGGCGATCGCAACGCAGCCTGAATTGATCAACGCGTCGGTCTGGGCGGGGTCGGCGGCCAGGTGAAGATAAGTGAACAGCACCTGGTCGTCCCGGAGCAGCTCGAACTCCGCAGGCTGCGGCTCCTTCACTTTCACGATCATCTCGGCCGCGGCGTAGATCTCCACCGGATCATCGACCAGCTCTGCGCCGGCCTGCTCAAAGTGCTCGTCGAGGAGACCGATTTCCGTCCCGGCGTCCCTCTGGATCAGCACCGTGTGACCCTGCTGGACAAGCTCACGCACACCGGCAGGCGGTATCCCGACGCGGTATTCGTGAACCTTGGTCTCTTTTGGAACGCCAATGAGCATAACCGTCCTCTTCGCTGCACGGACGATACCCGTCGCAAAATGCGATACGGGCGGGTGTGCCTCCGCGATCTCGCCGAGGTTCGGGCCGGACCTAGGCGGCTTCCCTCAACGCCGACCCGATTGTATCGAAGATGCGGTCGATTTCCGCCTTTTCGACGATAAGCGGCGGCGAGAGTGCGATGATGTCGCCGGTGGTGCGGATCAGCACGCCCGCCTCATAGCATCTGAGGAAAACATCGAAGGCGCGGGCCGTGGGTTTGCCCGGGATCGCCTCGAGCTCCACCGCGCCGACCAGACCGTAATTGCGAATGTCGACGACGTTGGGGTGATCCGCGAGCCCGTGGGCTGCGTCTTGCCAATAGGGCTCGAGCGCGCGGGCTCGGGCGAACAGATCGTCCCGGAGGTAGATGTCAAGCGCCGCATGGCCGGCCGCGCAGGCCACCGGATGGCCCGAATAGGTGTAGCCGTGGAACAGCTCGATCGCGTTGTCGGGCCCGGTCATGAAGGCTTCGTAGATGGGCTTGCGCACCAGCACGGCGCCCATCGGGATCGACCCATTGGTCAAGCCCTTGGCCATCGTGATCATGTCCGGAACGACCTCGAACCGCTCCGCGGCGAAGCTCGCCCCCAAGCGGCCGAAACCGGTGATCACCTCGTCGAAGATGAGAAGGATGCCGTGCCTGTCGCAGATCTCTCTGAGCCGCTTGAGATAGCCCACCGGCGGTAGGATCACCCCCGCCGAGCCGGCCATCGGCTCGACCATGACCGCCGCGATGGTCGAGGCATCGTGCAGGGCGACGATCCGCTCCAGGTCGTCGGCGAGATGGGCGCCCCACGCCGGCAGCCCGCGGGTGAACGCGTTGTGCCCGAGATCATGGGTGTGGGGGAGATGATCGCCGCCGGCGAGCAGTGCGCCGAAAAACTTCCGGTTGTTCGCGATGCCGCCGACCGAAATGCCGCCGAAGCCCACGCCGTGATAGCCTTTCTCGCGCCCGATCAACCGCGTTCGCGTGCCGCTGCCGGTCACGCTGTGGTAAGCGAGCGCGATTTTCAGCGCGGTATCCGCGGACTCCGAGCCGGAGTTGGTAAAAAACACGTGGTCGAGATCGGCGGGCGCCAAGTTGGCGAGGCGCGCCGCAAGCTCGAACGCGGCCGGGTGGCCCATCTGGAAACCCGGCGCGTAGTCCATCCGACCGATCTGCGCCGAGACCGCCTCGGTGATCTCCTGCCGGCCGTGGCCGGCATTGACACACCATAGACCAGCGGTGCCGTCGAGGATTTTTCGCCCATCGACGGCCGTGTAATACATGCCCTCGGCGCCGACCAGCATGCGCGGCGCGCTCTTGAACTGGCGGTTCGCCGTGAAGGGCATCCACAACGGATCGAGGTCGTTGGGCATGTTTTCGTAGCGCTCGGCAGACTCTGTCATCGCTCCTTGTCCAGATGCGGGCCGATCCATGCTCGACGCTAACATGACCGAGGCCATTTGAGATATCGATTGCGTGATCGTGCTGTTGAGCGCGGCCGCGCTTCCGGTCATCGCCCGGTGGAGGCGAGGTGCCCGGCGGTTCCGGCGAGCGACGCGATCTAGTCGGTCGATTCCTGTTGCGCCGGCCCGTCGGCTGCGCCGCCCTCATCTGGGCCTCGCCTGTGGATTCGGGCGGCGGCCGGGGCCGCGGTGTCAGCCGGCGCGGCGCTCGTCGCGCGGGTCGGGCTCGCTTCGGCGCCGCGCTCGGCACGGGCGGCGGCCCGCTCTTGCCGCTCGCGGCCTTTGCGGACCGCTTCGAGCAGCTCCGCCTCGGTGCAGATGCCGAGCAAGATGGGATCCTGCGGCGTGATGTTGGGGGTGTTCCAATGGGTCCGCTCGCGCACCGCGTTGATGGTTGCTTTGGTCGTGCCGAGCAGCTTGCTGATCTGGGCGTCGCTTAACTCGTCGTAATTCTTCAGCAGCCAGGAGATGGCATTGGGCCGCTCCTGTCTCTTGCTGACCGGCGTATAGCGGGCCCGCCGGGCGCGCTGCGGCAGCTTCGCGGCCGGGCCGGTGGTCTCGAGCCGCAAGCTCGAATCCTGCTCGCACCGAACGATCTCGTCGCGGCTGATCTGACCGTTGGCGATCGGGTCGAGTCCGCGGATGCCGACCGCCACCTCTCCATCGGCAATGCCCTGCACCTCGAGCCGGTGAAGGCCGCAAAACGCCGCGATCTGGTCGAATGTGAGCGAGGTGTTGTCGACCAGCCACACCGCCGTGGCCTTGGGCATGAGCAATTCTGCCATGAATAGGTTCCTTCCCCTGCAGCGCGTCATGCCAGCCGCCAAGGAGCATGAACGCCACGGTCGCCAAGTTCACGTGTCGATGTGATTGAAACGACAGATATATCGTCTCGATCCAGGGAGCGCAAAGCCGCAATTCATCGGACTGTCCGTTCGAGCAGAATCTTGCCGATATGCTGGCCGTCCTCCATTCGGGCGTGTGCGGCATAGGCTTGGCTGAGGGGTATCAGGCTGTCGATGATCGGCCGAACCAGCCCCGATTCCAGGAGTGGCCAGACCGTTGCTTCGAGCGATGCTGCGATACGGGCCTTGCTTTCGACGCTCTGGGGTCGAAGCGTCGAGCCGGTGATGGTCAACCGTTTGCGCATGAGCGGCATGAGGTCGAGCCGGCATTTGGCTCCTTCGAGAAATGCGATCTGGACCAGCCTGCCCTCGGCGCGCAGCGCAGCGATATTGCGCTGCACATAAGCGCCGCCGACCATGTCGAGAACGACATCGACGCCTTCGCCTCCGGTTAGCTCCTTGACGACGGCGACGAAATCCTCGTTCCGGTAGTCGATCGCCCGTTCGGCGCCCAGCCGTTCGCACGCCGCGCGTTTCTCGGTGGACCCGGCCGTCGCGAACACCCTGACTCCCAACGCCGCTGCGATCTGAATCGCGGTCGTGCCGATGCCGCTGGCACCGCCGTGAACGAGGAGCCGCTCCCCGGCACGGAGCCGCGCCCGCTCGAAGAGATTGGTCCATACGGTGAAGCAGGTTTCTGGCAGGCCGGCGGCATCCCGCAGCTCGATCGACGCCGGGACGGGAAGCGTCTGCGCTTCCGGCGCCACGCAATAGTCGGCATAGCCGCCGCCGGTGAGGAGGGCGCATACCGCCTCGCCCTCGGCGTATCGGCTGGCCCCGGGGCCGCGATCGACGACATATCCCGAGACCTCGAGGCCCGGAATGTCCGAAGCGCCGGGGGGCGGTGGATAGCCGCCTTGCCGCTGTATGACGTCCGGTCGATTGACCCCCGCCGCCACCACGTCGATCAAGACCTCGCCATGACCGGGCTCGGGAACCGGCCGCTTCACCGGGCGCAGCACCGACGGATCTCCGGGCTCCGCGATCTCGATTGCCGTCATTTCCGTCGGCAGTTTCTGCATGGCTCCTCCAAAGGGTCGGCCGCCGGGACTATACTCAAGCGGAGCAGGCTGCCGCAGGAGAAATACGATGGACGAGGATACGGTCCGCATTCCGCGCGAGCGGGAATGGTCTCCACGCGCTCTCGATGACATGTCGGTGGCGGCGCTGCGCGCCTATGGCGAGCAGCTCGAAACCGAGCTCGAGCGCGTACGCGGCGCCATCGCGGCGAAGCAGGACTATCTGAGCAAGGCTGATACGCTGTTCAAGAACGAGGCGCCGGATGCGTAAGCGGGTGCCATGTCACATCGGGCTCGGATAGACGCGCGGCGCCGCGCGGCGGCGGTATCCCGAGCGGAGAGACGGCGACGTTCTAACGGTGCGCTTCCAGGAATGCGCCGACGACCCGATGATAGGGGTCCGGATCCTCCCAGAAGGGCATGTGTCCACAATTGCGGAAAATGACGTAGTCGGCGTTCGGCAGGTACTCGCGCGAGACGGCACAAAGCTCCGGGAGAATGTAGTCGTGCTCGCTCGCCGTGATCAGCGTCGGCGTCCGCACGCGGTGCAGGTCGCCCATCCGGTCGTAGTCCTTGAGTGTGCCCGTGCAGTTGAACAGGTGCGGTCCGAACATGCGCGAGAGCGGCCCGATGCCGACGGAGTCGAGCGCTTGCTGGACGGGCTCCGGCCACTTCTCCATGCGGCACAAGTGACGGTAAAGCAGGATGGTCTGCGCCGCCCGGTATTCAGGATGGTCGGTCGTACCCTCGGATTCGCGGAGCGCCATCATTCGCACCGTCTCGTCGCCGAGGTTCTGTTTGCATCGCACAAAACCCTCTTGAACCGCCTTGAAGTCGAAGGCGATGTTGCCGGCCACGTAGCACTTCACGTTCTCGGGATAGGCAAGGCAGTATTCGAGGCCGAGAACGCCGCCCCAGGAATTGCCGACCACCGCAACGCGGCCGAGCCCCAGCGCGCTCCTCACGGTCTCCATCTCCTCCAGATAGCGTTCCACCGTCCAGAGCGACGGGTCATCGGGAATATCGGACTCGCCACAGCCGAGTTGATCCCAGGAAACCACGCGAAAGCCGCGCTCCGCATAGCGCAGATGCGCGTCCCGCACATAGGGCGAAGGCACACCGGGCCCGCCGTGCACGACCAGGATCACGTCGTCATGAGCGCCCTCGCTGAAGGCGGTGACCCTGTGTTGTCCGATCCTCACCGGGATCCGTTCCATGCGGTCCTCCACAATTTCCCTCGGAGAGGCCATCGCCGGCGCGCTGCGCGCGCTTCGATTCCATTGAGCAGCCCGCAGCCACCTTGTCGGTGTGGCTTGGCACTTCCGCCAAGCGTGTCCGCGGCAAACAATCTCACAGCGGCTGCCGCCCGTTCAATCGCCGATTCGTCGTGTAGTGGCTACGACCGTTGGCCGCGCGCCGGGTAGGTGGGGGCAAGAGACGCTGATATAGTGACCTCGTTCTGCGATCCGGGAGAAGAACGAATGAAACTCTTGCGTGTTGGTGATGCCGGCGCCGAGCGGCCGGCGGTGAGGCTGGATGATGGACGGATTGTCGACGTGTCGAGCGTCGTGGACGAGATCGACGGGGCGTGGCTCGACGGCGGCGGCATCGAGGGGCTGGCGGCTCGGTTGGCTGAGGGGACGGGCGGGTTTCCGACCGTCGATCCCACCACCCGGATCGGCGCTCCGGTGGCGCGGCCGGGGCACATCATCGCCATCGGCCTCAACTATGCCGACCACGCCAAGGAAGCGGGGATGGACCTGCCGTCCGAGCCGGTGATCTTCTCGAAGGCGCCGAGCTCCTATAGCGGGCCGGACGATGCGGTGCTGATACCGCGGGGCAGTTCCGAGACCGATTGGGAGGTCGAGCTCGGCGTGGTGATCGGCAAGCGCGCCGAATATCTGCCCGACGAGGCGACGGCGATGGCGCATGTCGCGGGCTATTGCATCTGTAACGACGTATCGGAGCGGGAATTCCAGCTTCGGCGCGGCCCGACCTGGATCAAGGGGAAATCGGCCAAGACCTTTTGTCCGACCGGGCCGTGGCTGGTGACCTGCGACGAGATTCCCGATCCGCAGAGCCTCGCGATGACGCTCACGGTGAACGGCGAGGTTCGCCAGAGCGGCAGCACCGGCACGATGATCTTCGGCGTCGCGCACCTCGTCTGGTATCTCAGCCAGTTCATGGAGCTTGAGGCCGGCGACCTGATCTCGACCGGCACGCCGCCCGGCGTCGGCATGGGCATGAAACCGCCGGTCTTTCTCAAACCGGGCGACGTGATGGAGCTCGAGATCGAAGGCCTCGGCCGGCAGCGGCAGGAGCTTCGTCAAGCGTGACGTGACCGGGGATGTTTGACAGGCACGCGCCGGCTTTCTATGGTGCGCGGCCTTTCGAGAGGGTGCCATGAAGGTCTTCAACTCGCTCCGCGCCGCCAAGAGGCGCCACAAGGACTGCCAGATCGTGCGGCGCAAGGGTCGGGTGTTTATCATCAACAAGCGCAACCCGCGCTTCAAGGCGCGCCAGGGCTGATCCGGGGCCCGATTGGACCCGGTCGCGCCGCTTGCCGGAGTTCCGGCGCGGCGCGCATTGACGCGGTTTTCCGAAGCGCCGACAATCCGCTCTAGAGGAGCATTTGGGTACGCGCCGGCGCCGGCGCGCCGCCCGGGAATGGTTTCGCCGTGATCGCAATGCCCGAGCCCGACAAGGGCGTCATCAGCCAGCGGGAAACTCTGGTCGCCTCATTGCGCGAATTCCTCCCTGCGGACGACGTCATCGACGACGAACGCTCGCTGCGCGCCTTCGAATGCGACGGGCTCAGCGCCTACCGGGCGCTGCCGATGATCGTCGTCCTGCCGAGAAGCACGAGCGAGGTGAGCCGCATTCTCGCGCTCTGTCACGAGCGGGGCGTCAAGATCGTGCCGCGCGGTGCCGGCACCGGGCTTTCGGGCGGCGCGCTTCCCCTCGCCGATGGCGTCACCGTGGGCTTCGGCAAGCTCAATCGGGTCATCGAGATCGACACCGCCAACCGCTGCGCCGTGGTTCAGCCGGGCGTCGCGAATCTCGCCATCAGCGCGGCCGTCGGCCCGCACGGCTTCTACTACGCACCGGACCCGTCGAGCCAGATCGCCTGCTCGATCGGCGGCAATGTCGCCGAGAATTCCGGCGGCGTGCACTGCCTCAAATACGGCCTGACGACCAATAATCTGCTCGGCGTCGAAATGGTTTTGATGGACGGCGAGATCCTGCGGCTCGGCGGCAAGCAGTTCGACGCCGAGGGCTATGACCTGCTCGGCACGGTGACCGGCTCCGAGGGGCTTCTCGGCGTGATCACCGAGGTCACGGTGCGGATTCTGCCCAAGCCCGCGACCGTTCGGGCGCTCCTCCTCGGCTTCCCGGACAACGAATCGGCCGGAGCCTGCGTCGGGGAGATCATCGCGGCCGGGATTATTCCCGCCGGACTGGAGATGATGGATCGGCCCGCGATCGAGGCGGCGGAGAGCTTTTGCCATGCCGGTTATCCGTTGGATGTCGAGGCGATCCTGCTATGCGAGCTGGATGGCCCCGAGGTCGAGGTCGACGAGCTTGTTGCGCGGGTCGGCAGCCTCGCCGAACGATCGGGCGCGACGACCATCCGGGCAAGCAGGGACGACGCGGAGCGGGAGCGCTTCTGGCTCGGCCGCAAGTCGGCCTTCGCCGCGGCCGGGCGCATGGCGCCCGACTATTATGTGATGGACGGAACGATCCCGCGCGCGCGCCTGCCCGAGGTTCTGACCAGAATCCGGGAGCTGTCGCGCGCCTACGACCTTCCGGTCGCCAATGTCTTCCACGCCGGAGACGGCAATCTCCATCCGCTGATCATGTACGATTCCGCGGTTCCCGGCGCGCTTAAGCGCACCGAAGAGATGGGAGCGGAGATCCTCAAGCTGTGCGTGGAGGTGGGCGGCGTGCTCACCGGCGAGCATGGCGTCGGCGTCGAGAAGCGCGATCTGATGGGCGAGATGTTCACCGAGGACGATCTCAAGCAGCAGCAGCGGGTTAAATGCGCCTTCGATCCGGATCAGCTGCTCAATCCCGGCAAGGTTTTTCCGACGCTCCACCGCTGTGCCGAGCTCGGCCGGATGCATGTGCACCGCGGGCAGACGCCGTTCCCGGACTTGCCCCGTTTTTGATGGCGGAGAGCCTGAGGCCGGCGGATGCCGGCGGCTTGGCGGAGGCCGTCACCTGGGCGGTTTCCCACGAGCAGCCGCTCGACGTGGTCGCGGGCGGCTCCAAGCGTGACCTTGGCCGGCCCGTGCAGAGCGCGGCGACCCTCGCGCTTTCGGCGTTTGACGGCATCGTCGACTACCAGCCGTCCGAGCTGGTCTTGACGGCGCAGGCGGCGACGCCGCTCGCCACGATCGAGGCTGCGATCGAAGCCGAACGGCAGATGTTGGCGTTCGAGCCGGCTGACTACGCGCCGCTGCTGAGCGGGCGCGGTGGTGCCACCCTCGGCGGTGCGCTCGCCTGCAACCTGTCGGGACCGCGCCGGATCAAGGCCGGCGCGGCGCGCGATCACTTCCTTGGCGTGCACGCGGTGAGCGGGCGGGGCGAGCGGTTCAAGGCCGGCGGTCGCGTGGTCAAGAACGTGACCGGCTACGATATCTGCAAATTGCTCGCGGGGTCTTACGGCACTCTCGCCGTCATGCACGAGGTGACCGTCAAGGTCCTGCCCGCGCCGGAGCGGACCCGCACGGTCCTGATTTACGGTCTGGCGGCGGACCCCGCGCTGGAAGCGCTCGGCGCGGCGCTCTCCAGCCCCCATGAGGTCTCGGGTGCGGCGCATATGCCGGCGGTCGTTGCGGCATGCTCCGCCGTCTCCTACGTCTCGGGCGCCGGTGCCGCGGTCACCGCGGTTCGTGTCGAGGGGTTCGCCACTTCGGTCGAGGCGCGCTGCGAGGCGCTGCGCACGCTGCTCGGGCGCTTCGGCGCGGTCGAGGAGCTGCACTCCAGGAACTCCGCGCTGCTGTGGCGCGAGGTCCGGGACGTCCGGGCCTTCTGCGATGAAGCCGGGCCGCTCTGGCGTCTTTCGGTGCCGCCGGCCTCGGGCGCTTCCGTTGCCGCACGCATCGCGGATGCCGCCGCCGGTCGCGCGCTCTTCGATTGGGGCGGTGGCCTTGTCTGGCTTGCCGTCGACCAGGCGCCGGATACGGGCGAGGCCGCCATTCGCGCGGCGGTCGCGGAGGCCGGCGGACATGCAACCCTAGTGCGGGCCGAGGCTCAAACGCGTGCGGCGGGCGCCGTATTCCAGCCCCAGCCGCCCGGACTCGCCGCGCTGACGGCGCGGATCAAGCGCTCGTTCGATCCAACCGGCGTGCTCAATCCGGGCCGCATGTACGCGGGTGTTTAGGCGGGATGCGGACCGACTTCTCGGACAGCCAGCTCGCCCTCCCAGCGCTCGCCCAGGCCAACGAGGTGCTCCGCACCTGCGTCCATTGCGGCCTCTGTCTTTCGACCTGCCCGACCTATGCCCTGCTCGGCGATGAGAGGGACAGCCCGCGCGGGCGGATCTACCTGATCAAGGATATGCTCGAGGAGGGCGGCCCGGCCGATGCGACGGTCACCCGCCATATCGACCGTTGCCTTTCCTGCCTCTCCTGCGTGACCACTTGCCCGGCGGGCGTCGACTATATGCACCTGGTCGACCATGCGCGCGGCCATATCGAGCGGACCTATGAGAGGCCGCCTGCCGAACGCCTCCTGCGCGGCTTGCTCAGCCGGCTCTTGCCGCGCCCCGGCCTGGTTCGGCTCGCGCTGCTGGCCGCACGCGTGCCGTCGATGTTCGCGCCGCTCTTCGGCGGGCGCGTCGGCGCGCTGCTGCGTCTCGCGGGCCACGTGGCTCACGGTCCGAGCTGGGTCGAACGCCCTCAGGTGATCCCCACGGCGGGCCCGCGCCGCCTTCGGGTCGCGCTGCTCACCGGCTGTGTGCAATGTGTGCTGGCGCCCGAGATCAACGAGGCCACAGTGCGCCTGCTCGTGCGCCATGGCTGTGAGGTCGTGGTCCTGCGCGGCGTCGGCTGCTGCGGCGCGCTCTCGCATCATCTCGGCCACGAGGCGCGCGGCCTCGACCGGGCCAGGCGCAACGTCGCGGCGTTCACCCGTGAGATCGATGGCGACGGGCTCGATGCGATCGTGGCCAATGCATCGGGCTGTGGGACCATGCTCAAGGACTATGGCCATCTCTTCAGAGACGATCCGGCCCATGCCGCCGATGCAGCGAGGGTCGCCGGCTTGGCCCGCGACGTCAGCGAGGTGCTCGATCGGCTCGGCCTCATGAGCGGTGAACCGGCGACCTCACCCCCGGCCGCGGCGGTCGCCTATCATTCGGCGTGCTCGCTCCAGCACGGTCAGAAGATCGATTCGCTGCCGGCGGCGCTGCTCGCGTCCGCCGGTTTCGCCGTGCACGCGGTCCCGGACGGGCATTTCTGCTGCGGCTCCGCCGGCACCTACAACCTGCTTCAACCGGCGCTTGCCCAGGAGCTCGGCGCGCGCAAGGCGGCCGCGATCGAGAGCACCGGCGCCGCGGTCGTCGCCGCCGGCAATATCGGCTGCATGGTGCAGATCGCGAGCCATACCAGGCTGCCGGTGGTTCACACGGTCGAGCTGCTCGATTGGGCGACCGGCGGGCCGCGCCCGGCCGGCGTGCCGGAGGCCGCCATGGCCGAGCAGACGGACGCGCACGCCGGTCCGATCACGCGCGGCACGGAGTCCTGATCGAAGGCCTGCGTAGAGGCGTCTGTTCAGACGCGGGCGCCGCCGACGGTGTGGGTCAAGCGCCTGCCGCCTCGGCGTCGACCCGTGCGATCCTGAGCACGTTGGTCGTGCCGGGAGTGCCGAAGGGAACGCCCGCCGTGATCACGATCCGCTCGCCGCTGGCGGCATAGCCGGCGCTGAGCGCATGGGCGCACGCCTTCTGCACCATGTCGGTGAAACCGGTGGCGTCGTCGGTATGAATGCAATGAACGCCCCAGAGCACGGCGAGACGCCGCGCCGTGCCTCGGTTCGGCGTGAGCACCAGCAGCGGCGCCTGCGGCCGCTCGCGCGCCGCACGGAGCGCGGTCGAGCCCGAGGTGGTGTAGGTGACGATGCTGGCGGCATCGAGGGTCTCCGCAACCTGCCGCGCGGCCGCGGTGATCGCGTCGGCCGGGGTCGCCTCGGGGTCCTGCTGCTGCCAGTGGACATAGCGTCGATAGGCCGGGTCGCGTTCCACATGTTCGATAATCCGGCTCATGATCGCCACGGCTTCTCGCGGATGCTGCCCGGCGGCCGATTCCCCCGAAAGCATGAGCGCGTCGGCGCCGTCATAGACCGCCGTCGCGACGTCGGAGGCCTCCGCGCGGGTCGGCGCCGGCGCGCTCATCATCGATTCCAGCATCTGGGTCGCGATCACGACCGGCTTGCCGGCCCGGCGCGCCGTGCGCACGATCCGCTTCTGCTCGGCCGGCACGTCTTCCGGCGCGAGTTCCACGCCCAGGTCGCCCCGTGCGACCATGATCGCGTCCGAGAGCTTGACGATCTCCTCCAGGTGCTCGAGCGCCTCGGGCTTTTCCAGCTTGGTCATGATCGCCGCGCGATCCGCGACGAGGCGGCGCGCGGCGGCGACGTCGTCGGGTCCTTGAACGAAGGAGAGGGCGACCCAATCGACCCCGAGGTCGAGGCCGAAGGCGAGATCTTCCCGGTCCTTGGCGGTGATGGCATCGATCGCGAGCGTCACACCCGGCAGGTTGAGGCCCTTATGGTCGGAGAGCACGCCCGCCGTCACCACCTCGGTCTCGGCGTGGTCCGCCCCGTGTCTGACGACGCGGAGCCGCAGCTTGCCGTCGTCCAGCAGGATCACGGCGTCGGTTTCGAGCGCGGCGAAGATCTCGGGATGCGGCACGGAAACGCGCGCGCCGTCGCCCGGTACCTGATCGAGGTCGAGGCTGAAGCTCTGGCCTTGAACGAGGTCGACCCGGCCGTCGCGAAAGGCGCCGATCCGCAGCTTGGGCCCCTGAAGGTCGATCAGAATCCCGATCGGCCTGCCGACCTCCGCCTCGATCGCACGAATGATGGCGTGGCGCGCGCGGTGTTCGGCGCGGCTGCCATGGCTGAAGTTGAGGCGAAACACGTCGACGCCGGTCTCGAACAGCGCACGGATAACCGCCTCGTCCGAACTCGACGGTCCGAGAGTCGCGACGATCTTGGCGCGGCGATGGCGGCGCACGGCTTGGGCCTCTGCGGTTTCGCGCCGCCCCTTATCGGCAAGGGGCGGCGCCGGGTCAACGGCGAAGAAGGATGGCGCGAAAATCGTTCACATTGGTGAGCGTCGGGCCGGTCACCACCAAGTCGCCGAGCGCGGCGAAGAAGCCATAGGCGTCATTGGCGGCGAGACGGGCGGCGGCGTCTTCGCCTGCGGTGCGGGCGCGGGCGAGGGTATCCGGTGTCACCCAAGCGCCGGCATTGTCCTCCGTGCCGTCGATCCCGTCGCTGTCGCAGGCGGTGGCGAAGATGCCCGGCGCACCGTCGAGAGCGAGCGCCAGCGCCAATGCGTATTCGGCATTGGGGCCGCCGCGGCCGTTGCCGGTCACGGTCACCGTGGCTTCCCCGCCGGAGAGCAGCACCGTGCCGGGTGGCGCGGCGCGCGCGCGATCGGCGTGGGCGCGCGCGAGCACACGCGCCTCGCCCTCCAGCGCATCGCCGAGGATTTCGGGCTGGTACCCCGCCTCGCGCGCCATGGCGGCGGCCGCGGCGAGGGCCATCGACGGGGCCGCGACGAGCCGGGTTTCCGCACGGGCGAGCCGGGGATCCCCGGGTTTCGGCGTTTCCTCCGCACCGCGTTCGAGATGGCTGATCACGGCCACGGGATCGCTGATGCGATTTTTGCGCAGCACCGCGAGGGCGTCGCCGAAGGTCGTCGGGTCGGGCACGGTCGGGCCGGAGCCGATCACGGCGGCCTCGTCGCCCGGCACGTCCGAGATCAGCAGGCTCACGACGCGGGCTGGATGGCAGGCCGCGGCGAGCCGCCCGCCCTTGATCGCGGAGAGATGCTTGCGCACGCAGTTGATCTCGCTGATCGTCGCGCCGGAGCGAAGCAGGGCGCTGGTCACGGCCTGTTTGTCTTCGAGGCCGAGCCCCGGGGCGGGCAGGGTGAGGAGCGCCGAGCCGCCGCCGGAGATCAGGCACAGCACGAGATCGTCCGCGCCGAGCTCCGAGACCGAGGCGAGGATGTGCGCCGCCGCCTGCCGGCCCGCGGCGTCGGGCACGGGATGCGCCGCCTCGACCACGGCGATGGCCCGGGTCGGTACCCGGTGGCCGTAGCGCGTCACGACGAGACCGTCGAGCGGCCCGTCCCAGTGGTTCTCCACGGCCTGCGCCATCGCGGCGGCCGCCTTGCCGGCGCCGACGACGAGCGTGCGTCCGGCAGGCGGCGCCGGCAGGTGCGCGGGCAGGCAGCGTGCCGGCGCGGCGCTGGCGAGCGCGGCGTCGAGCATGCGGCGCAAGAGGGTGCGTGGGTCGTCGCTCATCCCTCTACATGCCAGAACCGGCGATCCAGGTCATCCGCGGCGCCTGTCGGGCCGGCGCGAAGAGGCGGAAAGAAACCGAGCCTGTCGGGCTAACATGGCGTAACCCGCTACGGGAGCCCGTTCATGGTCCATAGTGCTCATCGCCCGCTTCTGGGCGCCGGCCTCGCGGTCGCCGCCGGTCTCTGCTTCAGCTCCGGCGGTTTCTTCATCCGCTCGATCTCGGTCGATCCCTGGGAGATCATCGCGATTCGCTGTTTTTTCGCGGCGTTTGGCGTGCTCGCGATCCTGTTCGTCACCGAGAAGGGACGGGTGATCGGGGTCCTGCGCGAGGCCGGCTGGCCGGCGCTTGCGGTCGGCGTGGTCACCGGCTGGGGAATCATCGCCTATGTGCTCGCCATGCAGCACACCCTCGTCGCCAATGTGATCGCGATCATGACGACCTCCACCGTCATCGTCGCTCTGTTGGCGAAACCGCTGCTTGGAGAGCCCGTCGCCTTGCGGACCTGGTTCGCGATGCTGGGGAGCCTGTGCGGCGTCGCCATCATGTTCTGGAGCGCGATGGGAGAGGGAGGCATCGTCGGCAATCTTCTGGCCTTGTCGATCGCCATTGCGATCGCGTTTCAGACCGTGATCGCGCGGCGCTTTCGAGCCGGCCGGATGGAACCCGCGGTGCTGATCGCGGCGGTCATCGCGGGCATCGTTTCTCTGCCGTTCGGCCTGCCGTTCGAAGCCACGGCGCGGGAAGTCGGTCTGATGGCGGCGCTTGGCATAGTGCAACTGGCGGTGGCGCTCACGCTCTACTTCACCGCGGCGCGCTATTTGCCTGCGCCAACCTTGATCTTCGTCGTGCTGATCGATGCGGTCTTCGCGCCGATCTGGGTCTGGCTCGGTTTTGCCGAGGTGCCGGGCACCCTCGTCTTCATCGGCGCCGCGGCGATTCTGATCTCGGTTACAAGCTACGCGCTGCTGGGCTTTTTTGCGGCTCGCTCACGGACGCCGGTAGAGCCGTAGCGTCGAAGACGACTGGTGTGCTCGTCGCGCCCTGTTCCCGGTCAGACCATGATGTCGCCGCCGTTCATGTTGAGGGTCGCGCCGACATAGTAGCCGCCGTCCTCGGAGGCGAGCAGAACCGCGGTCGGGACGACCTCGTCGACAAGGCCGGCGCGGCCGATCGGCAGCTCGGCGAATTTGCGGTCGAGCCAGTCCTGCGGCGTCGCGCGGAGCATCGGCGTGTCGATCGGTCCGGGACATATCGCGTTGACCGTGATGCCGTCGCCGATCACTTCGTAGGCGAGCGCACGGGTGAACGAGACGACCCCGCCCTTGGCCGCGGCATAATGGACCTTGCGCGGGGCGCCTTTATGGGCGAGCTGTGATGCGAAATTGATAATCCGGCCCCACCCTTTCTTGCGCATGCCGGGGATCACGGCGCGGGAGCAGAGGAACAGGCTGCGCAGATTGATGCGGATCATCTCGTCCCATTGGGCGACCGTCAGCTCGTCGAACGGGATCGCCGCGTCTATCGCGGCGTTGTTGACCAGGATGTCGATGGTCCCAAGCGCGCCCCTGAGATGGGCGAAACCGTCGCGCACCGCGGCCTCGTCGCCGACATCGCAGAGTGCCCGGGCATGGCGCGCGCCGGCCTCGGCAAGCTCGGCGGCGATGCGCGCGAGCGCCGCCTCGTCTCGGTCGATCAGTCCGACTGCCGCGCCCTCGGCGACGAAGGCCCGGGCGATGCCCTCGCCCAGGCCGCTGCCGGCGCCGGTCACCACGGCCGTCTTGCCGTCCAGCTTTGCCATCGCCTGTCGTTCCCTATTTGCGGGGCATGATGCCCGCCGCGAGAAAGCCGCCGTCGACGGCGAGCACGTGTCCGCTGACATAGCGGGCCTCCTCGCTCGCGAGGAACACGGCCGCGAATGCGGTTTCCTCCGGTGTGCCGTAGCGGTCGAGCGGGATGCCGGCGCGGTAAACCTCTCGCGTCTCCGCCGAATGCATGCGGGCCACCAGCTCGGTCTCGATGGCGCCGGGCGCGAGCGCGTTCACGGTGATGCCGTGGGCGGCGAGCTCGACGGCCATCACCTTGGTCAGTGTGATGACGCCGCCCTTGGCGGCGCCGTAGGCGGTGCGTCCGGTGCCGCCGCGCACGCCGGCGACGGACGCGAGATTGACGATTCGGCCATAGCCGCGCTCCACCATGTGCCGTGCGGCGGCTTGGCCGCAGAAGAATGTGCCGGAGAGGTCGATATCGATAATCCGGCGCCATTCCTCGGGCGTGGTGTCCAGAAAGCCGCGTTCGACGCCGACTCCGGCGCTGTGGACCAGGATGTCGACTCCGCCGAACGCTGCGACCGCCTGGGCGATCATCGCCTCGGCCTGCTCCGGCCGGCTCACATCCACGGCGACCGGCGCCGCCTTGGCGCCGTCTTGCGCCAGCGCCGAAGCGACATCCTCGGCGCCCTGCCGGTTGATGTCGGCGACGGCGACCGCGGCGCCGCGCCGCGCCAGCGCGCCGGCAACCTCTCGGCCGATGCCGCTTGCGCCGCCGGTCACCACGGCAACCCGGTTGGTGAAATCCATCGCTCGCTCTCGCCTGTTGCTTACCGCTACCGGCGGGCCCCGCAGACGGAGGCTACGGCATCGTCACGCCGCCAACCAGCGCTCATCGACGGGTCGCGGTGCACGCCTTCGGCGCCGGCGGCAACATCCGCATCAAGTTCTTCGAGCCCGGCGCGCTGATTCCCGCCAAGGAATGCTTCGATGCCGTGGCGGCGGGCTCGGTCGACGCCTGCTGGTCCACACCCGGCTACTGGTACGGCAAGGAGCCGGCGCTGGCCATGTTCGCCGCGGTGCCGTTCGGCCCCAGAGCCGGCGAATATATGGGATGGATCTTCTACGGCGGCGGCTACGAGCTGTGGGATGAGATCTACGAACCGCACGGCCTGAAGTCGCTGCCCTGCGGCGTCATCGCCCCGGAGGCATCGGGGTGGTTTCGCTCCGAGATCAAGTCCATCGACGATCTCAAGGGCCTGAAGATGCGCTTTTTCGGCCTGGGCGCCAAGGTGATGGAGAAGATCGGCGTCTCGACACAGCTGATTGCCGGGGGCGATATCTTCCCGGCCTTGGAGCGCGGCTCGATCGACGCCACCGAGTACTCGATGCCGGCGATCGACCTCAATCTCGGCTTCTACCAGGTCGCCAAGCACTATTACTTCCCGGGCTGGCACCAGCAGTCGACGGTCTTCGAGCTGCTCCTGAACCGGGCCGCCTGGGACGCGCTCAGCGATACCCAGCGGGCGCAGATCGAGATTGCGTGCGGCGACGCGTTCCGCGAAGGGCTGGCCGAAGGCGAGGCCATCCAGGGCAAGGCTCTTGTCGAGCTCCGGGAAAAGGGCGTTCAGATCCATCGCTGGCCCCAGGAGATCCTGGACACGCTGGAGGAGAAGTGGAACGAGGTGGCCGCCGAAGACGTGGCGCGTGACGCCAACTTCAAGAAGGTTTGGGATTCCTACACCGCTTTCCGCGCCGAATATGCGGTCTGGAAGGAGCTCGGCTACCTGAATTAGGGGCGGACTCCAAGGCGCTCAACCGTCTTGGATATGACGAGCGCCGGAGCCCGGGCGGACCGGGTTCCGGCGCTCATCCCTTTTCGTCGGCGCATCGGCGGAGACCCACGGGATGCGGCTTCTCCTGAAACTCGAGAGATTCCTCAATTCGATCGTGATGTGGGTCGGGCGCGTCGGCGCCTGGGTCGCGATCCCGCTGATGGTCGTGATCATTTTCGACGTCGTGACGCGCCGTTTCCTGGTGCTGGGCTCGACCAAGCTGCAGGAGGGGGAATGGCACCTGCACGCGGTCCTGTTCCTGCTCTGCATCGGCTTTACCTATCTCAAAGACCGGCATGTGCGGATCAGTCTGCTCCACGAGCGCCTGAGCCCCACGGTCCAGCGTTGGATCGAGTTCGTCGGTTGCCTGATCTTCGTGATTCCCTATTGCGTCATCGTCTTCTATTTCTCGATCGATTTCGTTGAACGGTCCTGGGCGGTCGGCGAGGCGTCGGACTCGGCGACCGGTCTGCCCTATCGCTGGGCGATCAAGGCATTCATGCCGCTCGGGCTGTTGTTCCTGCTGATCGCCGGCATCGCCACGCTGCTGCGCAAATTCGTCGAGCTGTTCGGCCCTCCCGAGCTCCGCCCCATCGTCGAGGAAGAGAGCCCGCGAGAGATTAAGCGCTCCGACTGACCACGCCGCGCCAGGGCACCGGGCCATGTTCTATATCGAAGACTATCTGCCGGTGTTCATGTTCGTCGCCCTGGCGATCCTGCTGTTCTCGGGCTTCCCGGTCGGGTTCGTGCTCGGCGGCGTCGGGCTCGCCTTCGGCTTCATCGGAATCTTTTTCGACGTTTTCTCCCAGATCGAGTTCTTCAACCTCGTGCTGCGGATCTGGGGCATCGCCGACAATCTGGTCCTGGTGGCGATCCCGATGTTCATCTTCATGGGCACGATGCTGGAACGGTCCGGCGTCGCCTCCGACCTGCTCTATTGCCTCCAGATCCTGCTCAGACGCACGCCCGGCGGATTGGCGCTCGCGGTCACGGTGATGGGCACGATCCTGGCCGCGACCACCGGCATCATCGGCGCCTCGGTGGTCATGATCAGCCTGATGGCGCTGCCGGTCATGCTGCAGCGCAAATACAATATGGAGCTGGCGACCGGCACGATCGCCTCCTCGGGCACGCTCGGCATTCTGATTCCGCCCAGCATCATGCTGGTGATCATGGCCGACTTGCTGGGCCGATCGGTCGGCACGCTCTTCGTCGCGGCTGTGTTCCCCGGTCTGCTCCTCGCGGGCCTCTACTTTCTGTACATCCTCACGCTGTGCCGGCTGAAGCCGCACCTTGCGCCGCCCTTGCCCGACGAGATCGGCCCGAAGACGAACCGCGAGCTCGTCGTCCTGTTGTTGAGGGGCTTAATCCCGGCCGTCTTCCTCATCTTCCTGGTTCTGGGTTCGATCGTGTTCGGCTGGGCGACACCGACGGAGGCGGCGGGAGTCGGCGCCATGGGCGCGGTTCTGTTGGCGGTCGTCAACCGCAAGTTCAATTGGTCGACGCTGAAGGACGTGGTCCAACGCACCGCGCTGACCAACGGCATGTTGTTCTTCATCTTCATCGGCGCGACCGCGTTCTCCTACGTGTTCCGCTCGCTCGGCGGCGACGAGCTGATCGAGGATTTCGTCTACTCCGTCGGAGTCGGGCCCTGGGGAATCCTGGTCGTTCTCATGCTGGTGACGTTCCTGCTGGGGTTCTTCTTCGACTGGATCGAGATCACGCTGATCGTATTGCCGGTCTTCGCGCCGATCCTGGCCGGATTGGACTTCGGCGATCACGTGCCCAAGATCGAGGTGATCTACTGGTTCTCGATTCTGATGGCGGTCAACCTGCAGACGTCGTTCCTGACGCCGCCCTTCGGTTTTGCCCTGTTCTACATGAAAGGCGTGGCGCCGCCGGAAGTGCGAATCCAGCAGATCTACCGCGGCATCATCCCGTTCGTGATCCTGCAGCTCATCGGTCTCGGGCTGGTCATCGGCTTCCCCGAAATCGCCCTGTGGCTGCCCCGGACGATGCTGGAGTAGAACGCTTCCGTTCGAGCACAGATTCCGCCAACCGATGGATAGGCGGATCACGCCCGATGGGCACCGCCGGAGACCCCACGAACGATCGAGCATGTTTCGCGCCGGCGTTCGAAATCGCCCCCTTGCGGCCGGTCCGCCGGTCCGGGCTAGAACCTCACCTTGAGGCCGGCATTGAAGCCGTGAGCAGCGGTGCCGCCGCCATAGCGGCCCTTATAGGCCACGCCGAGGAAGGCAGTGTCCGAAAGCCCGGCCTCGATGCCGAGCTCGGCGACCAGGGCATCCTCGGCGGTCGGGGCGCCCGTGACCGTGAAGGCTGGACTGTCCGACATCGTGAATGTCGACGACGGGTCGGTGTCGCCGAAGCCATGCCGCCAGCCCGCCATGCCGCGCGCATGGACCATGTCATCCATCTGCACCGCGCCGCGCATGCCGAGCGTCGTGAACGTCATGCTGTCGGTATCCGACGATGCCGTCAGCGCCGCGTCGCCGCCGCTTTCGCTGAAGCCGTCGGTATCGAGAGTGATCGAGGACACGCCGGCAAAGGGCTCCAGTATCAGGTCGCGAACCTGCATCTTGCGGCCGGCTTCGGCAAAGAGCTGCCAGCTCCTTGCGTCGTAGCGCGCCGACAGGCGCTCGGAAAAGCCGGTGAAGCCGACCGTCCGGCCGACGTCCATGGAATACCCGTTATAGATCGCTCCGAAGCTGAAACTCGAAGCCCCAGCCTCGGCGCTGCCATAAAGACCGGCAGACCATGTATCAACCGAACCGGAGGATGACCGGGCACCCTGGGTCACATCCGTCCGGCCGTAGCCGCCGAGGATGCCGAGGCGCCAGCGTTCGCCCAGCGCACGGTCGATGCCGAAGAGGACACCGTCCAGCTCCGTGTCCATCCGCGCCGTGTCGGATGTCGCATCGGTCTCACCCCGGGCGCTGTAGCCGGTGGTCCAGAAGCCGCTGTGGCCATCGGCCAGCGACGACAGGTTACCGAAGGCCGCCGTCGATGCCCCTGCGTCGGGATCGCCGGAGCGCCCATCCATGCGGCTGTTGATCGCCGCGGCCGCCCGTTGGCCGGTGTCCATCAGCGCACCCTTGAGGGACGCATGCACCTCACCCGACAGCGCTTCATAGGCGGCCCGTGCCGCCTCCGTCGTGGTCAGGGCCAGAACAGCCTGTGCGAGGTCACCGCCGATCGGCAGGCCGTCAAGCCCGTCGCAGGCCACCGTCCGCTGGTTGGCCGTTCCGGCAAAGTCGCAGAAGCTGTCGCCCTTGCTTACCGAAGACAACGCCACATAGCCGTCGCCATAGCTCAGCCTGTTGTCGATGAACAATGTATCGATCGCGTCGTGGAACTCGCCATCAACGTCGACGGCTTCCAGGATCGTGTAGCGGCCGTCATAGGCATAAGTGACGCCCGAGACCCTCACCGAGCCGCCATCAAGGGTGGCCGTGCCGGTGACAATGAGCTTGTCACCACTCTCCGTCGTCGGGTCGATCGTGACGGTAAAGGTGCCGTCCTCGGTATTCACGAAATTGCCGGTCAGGGCGGTCTCCTGCACGGCATTCGCGCGCCCCGGCGACAGATCGCCCCAGTTGGTGAAGGTATTGCCGTCACCGAGAACCACCGAGGTGCCGGAATAGAACGTTGCGCCTTTCCTGTTGAAGAAGGCGTTGTCCCCTGTACCCAGATCAATTGTACCGGGGGTCGTCAACGTGCCGCGATTGTCGATCGTCTCGTTGCCGGAGCCGCCCTGCACGTCGTCATATTCTACTAAGACATCGTTTGATCGAATCCTTTTGCCGCCGCGGATCGTCACAGGACCCATGATCGTCAGCGTAGAGGTCGTATTACCATTAATTACGACGCCTGCGCCCTTGGCACTGGCGATGGTACCGCCATTCAGCGTGATGCTGATGGCGCCATTGGATTGTGCATAGATCCCGTGGCTGTTATCGCCCGAGGCGGTGATATCGCCCGTCACGTTAATCGTAACAACAGCACGCTCGTTAGGCTGATTGGTACCGCTAGCGTCATCGTCATTGGATTGTGCATCGATCCCGGCGATGTTATCGCCCGAAGTGGTGATGTCGCCCGTAAAGTCAACCGTCACAGCGCCATTGCCATAGGATTGTGCAAAGATCCCTTCGCTGCCGTTTCCCCGGGTGGTGATATCGCTCGTCACTTTAACCTTGACGTCGCCGGTACCCAGGGATTCTGCATAGATCCCCTCGCTGTCCTCGCCCGAGGTGGTGATATCGCCCGTCACTACCGTAATATCAATAATGCCGGAGCCGTTCTCGTCGGCGATGGACGCAGAAATCCCTCCGCTTTTGTTTTTCGTGGTGGTGATATCGCCCTCCAGGTCAACCGTCACATCGCCGTTGGAAGCTGCATAGATCCCGTCGCTTTCTTTGCCATAGGTGGTGATATCGCCCGTCATTGTAACCGTCACATCGCCGTCGCCCCTGGAATCTGCAGAGATCCCGTAGCTGTTCTCGTCCGAAGTGGTGATATCGCCCGTCATTGTAACCGTCACATCGCCGTCGCCTCTGGAATCTGCAGAGATCCCTTCGCTGTACTCGCCCGAGGTATTGATATTGCCCGTCACTGTAACCGTCACAGCGCCGGTGCCCCTGGATTCTGCTGCGATCCCGTTGCTGTGCTTCTCGCCCAAGGTATTGATATTACCATCCACTGTAACCATCACATCGCCGTCGCCATTGGATAGTGCAAAGATTCCGTCGGCGTTAATGCCCTCGGTGGTGATGTTGCTGCCCTTCTTCATGTTAACCGTCACAGCGCCATCGGAATTTGCATAGATCCCACGGCTCCTTTGCTTGGCTTTGATATTGCCCCTAAATGTAACCGTCACGGCGCCGTCCTCGCTGCCATCGCCATCCGACCTTGCATAGATCCCTGCGCTGCTGGTAGTAGCGAGCCCGATAAACATGTCGGGATCGCCCTCGGTTTCGATATCGCCCGTCATTGTAACCGTCACATCGCCGTCGCCCTCGGATCTTGCATAGACCCCTTCGCTGCACTCCTGGTTATCACTTATGTGGCAAATACCCTTGGCGGTGATCTTGCCCGTCACTGTAACCATCACATCGCCAGCGGATCTTGCAGAGATTCCTCTGGCGTTAGTGCCCTTGGTGGTGATGCCGTTGGCACCGGTATCGACGGTGAGTGTGATGTCGGTATTACCGTAGGTGTCAGTGGCTTCGTTATGGGTATCAAAATTGATCCCGCTTGTCCCTGCCTCCGGAGCGATATCGCCGTTCAGAGTATTGACTTCGAGCGTGTTGTAGGTGTCGTCCGGACTATTGACCTTCACACCACCGGACAGGTTGCCGGTACAGGTCACCGTCGTGCCGCTGGCGGTGCACTCCGGGGACCCCGGTGTGAACGATTGCGCCTGCACAGCGAGACCGCCGCCGAAGAGCATGGTGGCCGCGGCAACCCACGGCAGAAGCACGCAGCGTAATAGGCGGAAACGCGAGACGGTCACGGCACCGCCGGCGCCGCGGCCTTCGCGGTCGCTCTCACTGTTGATCGGGCAACGCTTGCTTTGCATGGAAGGTTCCCCCCCCCTGAAGACCCGCCATACGGCGCGGCCGGTTCGTCAGACGACGACGACCTTGCCCGGATTCATCAGGTTGTGCGGATCGAGCGTTCGCTTGATTGAACGCATCACGTTGACGGCGCCGGCGCCGTGCTCCACCTCGAGATAGCGCAGCTTGCCGCAGCCGATGCCGTGCTCGCCGGTGCAGGTGCCGCCCATGGCGAGCGCGCGGTCGATCATGCGCCCGTTGAGGCGCTCGGCCTCCGCCATCTCGACCGGATCGTCGGGGTCGATCAGGAAGCAGACGTGAAAATTACCGTCGCCGACATGGCCGACGATCGGGGCGAGCAGCGGTGAGTCGTCGAGCTCCTTCTTGGTCTCGATCAGGCATTCGGCGAGCTGCGAGATCGGCACGCAGACATCGGTCGCCCAGCCCTGCTTGCCCGGCTGCAAGGCGAGGCAGGCATAATAGACATCGTGCCGTGCCTGCCAGAGCTCGCTCCGCTCCTCCGGTTTGGTCGACCAGCGGAAGTCCGAGCCGCCAAACTCCTGGACGATCTCGCGCACCTGCTCGACTTGCTCGGCGACGCCCCGCTCGGTGCCGTGGAATTCGAAAAAGAGCGTGTCCTTCGGCGGGTAGTCGAGCTTCGAGAACTTGTTCGAAGCGTCCATCTGGATGTCGTCGAGCAACTCCACGCGGGCGATCGGGATTCCCGACTGGATGGTCAGGATCACGGTGTTGACCGCGGCCTCGAGCGAGGGGAAGGAGCACACCGCCGCCGAGATCGCCTCGGGGATGCCGTAGAGCTTGAGCGTGATCTCGGTCATCACGCCGAGCGTCCCCTCGGAGCCGACGAACAGCCGGGTCAGGTCGTAGCCCGCCGCCGATTTCCGCGCGCGCCCCCCGGTCTTGATGATCTCGCCGTCGGGCAGGATCACCGTCAGACCGAGCACGTTCTCCTTGAGCGTGCCATAGCGCACCGCGTTGGTGCCCGACGCGCGGGTTGCGGTCATGCCGCCGAGCGTCGCGTCCGCGCCCGGGTCGATCGGGAAGAACAGCCCGGTGTCGCGCAGATGGGTGTTGAGCTGCTTGCGGGTCACGCCGGCCTGGACGGTCACGTCGAGATCTTCCTGGCTCACCCGGAGGACCGCGTTCATCCGCCCCATGTCGAGGGTGACGCCGCCTTCCAGCGCGCAGACATTGCCCTCGACGGAGGTGCCGACCCCGAAGGGGACCATCGGCACGCGGTGCGCGGCACAGATCTTGACGATCTCGCTCACTTCTTCGGTGGTTTCGGGAAAGACCACCGCGTCCGGCGGGCGCGGCGCGTGATAGGTCTCACCGGTGGCGTGGTGCTCGCGCACGGCACGGGCGGTCGACAACCGCTCGCCGAGAAGCGCGCCGAGCGCGTCGATCGCGCTATCGGTGTTTTTCAGAGCCGTTGCCATGGCCTCAGCATAGCGCAATCGGCGCCGGCGATCATCCCCGGACCTTGTGGCCGCACGCGCTCGCTAGCGACGATAGGAGGGATCCTCGCGATCGAGGCGCCGCAGCAACGCGTCGAAGCCGATCCTGGCCCATTCCACGTTTCCGGTGCCCTGGCCGATCTTCGCCGTGCGTTTGATCACCTGCTTGGGCGGCAGTGCGAGCGCGCCTGCCGCCTGCGCGGCGATCTGGATCTCGCAGCTGCGCTCCAGATAGTGCATCAGGGTGAAGGCCTCGGCGATCGAGCGGCCCCATGTCAATGTCCCGTGGTTGCGCAGGAACATCATGCGCTTGGCCCCGAGGTCGCGGATCAACGCCTTCCGCTCGGCGGGTCGGAGGCCCGGACCATCATAGTCGTGATAGGCGATTTGCCCCGCATGGGTGATCGCGAACTGGTTGAGCGGCAGGAGCCCGCCTTCTTGCGCGGATACCGCGACGCCCGGCACGGTATGGAGGTGCATCACGCTCTCGGCCTCCGGCACCGCCTCGAACACGGTCCGGTGCACGATCCAGCCCGACGGGTTCACCTCGCCCGGCGTCGCGCCGACATTGTTGCCCTCGATGTCGACCGTCATCAGGCTCGACGCCGTGACGTCGTCGAACAGCTCGCCGAAGCCGATGAAGAGATACCGGTCGCGTCGGTCGGGGATACGCACCGAGAGATGCGTGTAGATCAAATCGTCCATGCCCCGCCGATAGAACATGCGGTAGCACGCGGCGAGCTCACGCCGCGCCTGACGTTCCGCCCGCGGGATACGCCTCTTCGGTGCTGCGGTCCGCGCCTTGCCGCCTGCTCGCGCCATGCGGCTCTTCCCGCGCGGGCGTTGCCTCAGGCCCTATTCCGCCGCTTCGGGAAGCGGTGTGTTCAAATCGCCATAGCGCGCGATCCAGGTCTCGTCATAGCCGTAGTCCCGCGCCGCGGCCTGGGCGCTGATATAGCCTTCGAGCACGTCCTCGACGACGGCCCGCGGGTCGCGATCGCGCGGGCTGCCGTAGCCGCCGCCGCCCGGAGCCTTGACCGAGACTCGCTCGCCCGGCTGGATCGGCACGTTCGAATATTTACTGGTGGAGATCTTGCCGAACGCCTCGCCGACCGTGGTCCATCGGTTCGCGCCTTCCTGCCGGTAGAGCGTCGCGCCCGGGATCCCGTCGCCGCCGCCATAAAGGCCCCAGGCGACCTTTTTGTGCTTGTTGGTCATCTGACTGATCATCACGTCGCCGGTGCAAAGCATCGTCTTCGAAATGCTGAGCCCGCCGCGATGCGCGCCGGCGCCGCCCGAATCCGAGCGCAGCGCGTACTCCTCGACGATCCATGGGAATCGCGTCTCGAACACCTCGGTCGGCGTATTGGCGCAATTGCCGTTGATCGAATCGGTGGCGTCATTGCCGTCCGCGAAGCTGCGCGCGCCATAGCCGACATAGGAAAAGTCGAAGGCGCCGATCGGCTCGTCGTTGCGCGCGTCATAGCCGCCAAAGACGAAGCAGCCATGGGTCGTGCCTTCCGAGGCCATCACGCGGTCCGGCGCCGCCGGCGCCATCGCGCCGAGGATGATGGCGACGATCAGCGGATGGGTCTCGGTGTTGCCGCCGACCTCGGAGCCGGGATAGTCCACATTCATCACCGTGCCGGCGGGCGCGATCACGCGGATCGGGCGGAAGCAGCCGGAGTTCTTCGGGATCGTCTGGTCGGTCAGATGAAGCATGGCGTTGTAGGAGGCCGACCACGCGACGCCGAGGGTGGCGTTGATCGGCCCCATGGCCTGCGGGGACGAGCCGGTGTAATCGATGACCACCTCGTCACCCTGAACGTGGACGGTGCAGCGGATGGTGAACTCCTTGTCCTCGATGCCGTCGTCCTCGAGCCCGTCTTCAAAGGCATAGCAACCGTCGGGGAAGGCGGCGATCTCCGCGCGCATGCGCGCCTCTGAATAATCCATGAGGTCGGCGACGGTACGGCGGAACAGCTCCGCGCCGTATTTCGCGATCAACTCCTTCATCCGCTCCTCTCCGAGGTCCACCGCGGAGATCAAGGCGCGGATGTCGCCATAGTTCTGGCGCGGGGTGCGGACGTTGGCGAGCATCAATTTCCAGACCTCGACGACGTCCTTGCCGCCCTTCTTGATCTTGACCGGGGGCACGCGGAACCCCTCGTGGAAGATCTCGGTCGCTTCGCCGGGAAAGCCGCCGGGCACCATGCCGCCGACCTCGACGAAATGCCCGATCGCGACGGCAAAGCCCATCAGCTCGCCGCCGACGAAGATCGGCTTGAACATGGTGTGCTCCGGCGTGTGCAGGCCGCCCCGATAGGGGTCGTTGTGCACGATCACGTCGCCCTCGTGGATTTCGGAGAGCGAGATCTCCTTCACCATGGAGCGCACGAGGAGCGGCACGCCGCCGATCTGCGCCGGGCAAAACTCGGCGACGGCGATCATCTCGCCTTCGGTGTTGGCAAGCGCGCAGGTGAAGTCCTCGGCTTCCGAGAAGATGGTGGAATAGGCGGTCTTCTGCACGTTGACGCCCATCTCGCGGCAAATCGCGACCATGGCGGATTCGATGATGTTCATCGTGACCATGTCCATGACGGGTCTCCTCTCGCGGTGGTCGGCTCAGCGCTCGTGCGCGATCTCGCCGATGAGGATGTTGCCGTAGCGATCGATCCGCGCCGGCAGCGCCGGGCGGATCACGGTAACCGAGGCCGGCTCCTCGATCAGCGCCGGGCCCTCGAAACGATGGCCGCTGCGGAGCGCGGCGCGGTCATAGACCGGCGTCTCCAGCCAGCCTTCGTCGAACAGGACGGGGCGGGTGCTCGCCGGCAGAGGATCGCCGGCGGCAGGCCCGATTTCGGCGAGCTCAGGCTTGTCCGTCACCGAGACCGCGGTGACCTTGACCGAGGTCATCTCGATCTTCTCGCCCGGAATGTCGAAATTGAAGCGGTCGTGATGGGCGCGGTGGAATGCCGTCCACAGCCCGGCGAGGGTGGTCTCGTCGAAGCGGTCGAAGGCGAACGGCACGTCGAGCTCGTGATTCTGCCCCAGATAGCGCATCTCGATGGATCGGTAGATCTCGATGTTCTTGCGGTAGCCCTGATCCTCGAGCGCCGCGATGCCTTCGCCGATCAGGTCCGAGAGCACCCGGTTGGCATGGGCTTGGTCGAACGACGCCGAGGTCATCTGCGCGGTCCGCTCCAGATCGACCCGCGCATCGGTCATCAGAAAGCCGAACGCCGAGAACTGGCCCGGATGGTTCGGCACGATGCCGTTCGGAATATTGGCGTGACCCATCAGATCGGCGACGTGGACCGGGCCGGCGCCACCGAACGCCAGCAGCGTGAAGTCGCGCGGGTCCAGGCCGCGTTCGGTCAAGACCGAGCGAAGCGCGCCGATCATGTTGTTGTTGGCGATCTGCACCATGGCGAGCGCCGTCTCTTCGACCGGCTTGTCGATCGCCGCCGCGACCGCCGCCAGCGCCTGCGTCGCGGCGTCCTTGTCGAGGTCCATGGCGCCGCCGAGGAAGTTTTTGGGATTGATGCGGCCGATGGCGACGTTCGCGTCGGTCGCGGTCGCCCGGCTCCCGCCGAGGCCGTAGCAGGCGGGCCCAGGCTTCGCGCCCGCGCTCTCGGGCCCGACGCGCAGCATCCCGCCCTTGTCGATCCAGGCGAGCGAGCCGCCGCCTGCCCCCATGGTGCGGATGTCGATCATCGGGATTTGGATCGGCAGGCCGAACTCGATCTCGAAGCTCGTCGTGAAGCTCTCATGCCCGCCGACCACCGTCGAGACGTCGGTCGAGGTGCCGCCCATGTCGAGGGTGACCAGGTGATCGACGCCGATGCTGCGGGCGATCTGCTTGGCGCCGACGACCCCGCCGGTCGGCCCCGACAGGGTCATTTGAACGGGATGTTCTGCGGCCGCCTCGAGGGTCATCTCACCGCCGTTCGACTTGATCGCCGCGACGTGCGTTGTGATGCCCTTGGCATCCAGCCGGCCCCGCATGGTGCGCAGATGGCTGCCGACGACCGGTTTGATATAGGCGTCCGTGATGGTCGTCGACGAGCGCTCGAATTCCTTCCACTTGGGCAAAACCTCGTAGGAAATGCTCACCGGGATGTCCGGGCACTCCTCGGCCAAGATCGCCCGGGCTTCGCGCTCATGGTCCGGCGTGACGAAGGAGAACAGGAAGTTGATCGCGACCGCCTCGATGCGGCCGTCGGCCTTGATCTCGCGGGCGATCGCCCGGACCCGCTCGGTATCGAGCGGCTGATAGACCTCGCCCCGGGCCAGGATCCGCTCATCGACCTCGTAGCAATGGCGCCGCTTGACCAAGGGCTTCGCCTTGACCCAGGTGATGTCGTAATGGCTCTTGCGCTTGCCCCGCTGGATGAACGGGACGTCGCGAAAGCCCGTGGTGGTCAGATAGGCGACGACCGCGCCCTTCCGTTCGAGAATCGCGTTGGTGGCGATCGTGGTGCCGAAGCGGATATTGCCGATCGCGCGCGGCTCGCCGGCACGCCCCAGGCCCTCGATGATCCCGTCGATCGGGTCGGCAGGCGTCGAGAGCGTCTTCCAGACCTCGATCGCCCGGGTTTCGGGATCGTAGCGCACGAAATCGGTGAACGTGCCACCGACGTCGATCCCGACCAGGTCGCTCATGGCTTTCCGCCTCGCCGGCTGGGCAGATCGGGTGTGTCGAACCGGACCTGCCCGCTCAGCCGGTTTCGTGGATCCCCTGCTTGGGAAGCGGAATCCGGGGCTGTTCGACGCCGTCGGCCCGTGCCGTGAACCATTTCACGCACCAGTCCGAGCAGAACAGCTGATCGGCGTCCTTGACCGTGGCCGTGATCCCGTCGTCATAGATCAGCACGCCGCAATTGTCGCATTTCACGTAGCGCTCGATGTAATAACCGTTGTCGGAGAAGCGCATACCACCTCCCTTGATCGCTTGCTGTGCACCGCCGAGACGGGCACGGATTTTGGTTGAGCCGGAGTTTGGAGAGGACCGCTCGGGGTGTCAATGCCGTGTCCTCGGACGACACCTCTGGAGCCGCGTCCTGGTTCAGTGGGTCGGAGCGGCGGCACGTTCGCGCAGTGACCAGCTGAAGGGACAATGAGGTCTAAGCGCCGTGCGCTCGCAGGCAAGCGCGTGCGCGAGGCCTCGCTGGCCGTCTCGAAAGGCCGCTTCGATCAGCGTGCGGTGGACGATATCGCGCTGCGCGTGGCTGCCGCCGAACGCATGGGCGCGGTAGCGTACCGGCAAGAGCAGGTCGACGGCATCGCCGTAACGCCGCGCTCCGAAGGCGCGCAAGGCGCGCAAGATCGGCAGTCCCGCCGCCCGGGTCATCCGGGCGTTGGTCCCAGCCTCCTCGGCTGTAGCCACGGCCGCTTGTTCGAGGGCGGCGGCGGCCTCGTCGCGCCCGGTCGCGACATAGGCCATCATCGCATGCATGTCGTTGAAGGCGTAGAAACCGTGATCTGCGATCGCCTCGTAGGTCGCGGCCAGCGCCTCGAAGCGGTCGCCGATCTCGATGTCGCGAAGCTGGAGCCGCCACAGCAGCGAGGCGGCGTCGAGCATTTCGAGCTGGACCTCGGAGTTCTCAGGCCGGATCGACGCATCGTAGATCGCGAGCACCCGGTCGTGGCGATCCTGATCGAGGCAATAGAGCGAGAGGTGCCACCAATTGTGGAATGCGAATGCGTTGTCTTCCTGCGCCCAATGAGCCTCGCGTGATTCCATGAACGCGATGCCCTCGGCCTGGCGCGCCTGCATTTCCATGACGTGGACCAAGGCATGCTGCCCCCAGCAATCATCCGGCTCTAAAGCAATCGCCTGCCGGCCGGTTTCCTCCGCCGTGCGGTAGTCGCCGCACTCCTCAAGGCCGAACGCCGCCATGCCGAGCACGAACCCGTAGCCCGGGTCGTCCCGGTTCCAGGCGGGCATCGCGCGTGCGACGCGGCCGCGCAGATTCTCCCGGTCGCCATGGAAGAAATCGGCGAGATGACCGACTTGGAGGGCCAGGACGTCGCGCGGTTCATCCGCCAGCAACCGGTCGAGCCGCGTGCGCATCCCATCCCAATCGCCTGCGGCCCACGCGGCGATGGCCGCGATATGGCCGCGCTCGCGCTCGTTCGCCGTGCTCTCAAGCGCCTTGAGGCGATCGAGGCCAGAGACGACTTCGGAGACCGCGCTCTTCTCCCAGAGCGTGATATGGAGTTCCGTGCGAAAGATGTGTCCCAGCACGAAATCCGGGTCTTCGGAGAGCGCGCCCTCGATGGTCTCGACCGGGTCGCCCCGATAGGTCTGCAGCCGGCGCAGCGCCGCTTCAAAAATCTCGAGGCTCCGGCGATTGGTCGCCGATGTCGCCGCGCCGCGAGCGTCGGTGAGAGCCATGCAATACGTCCTCTTCGTCGGGTCAAGAGCCTTTCAAGCCGGCTTTCTGCCCCTTGAAGGGGGAGAGACCGGCCGGCGCATAGGAGGCGAGAAATTCCGTGATCGGCCCGCTCGTCTCGCCGCGCTCGGCGGCATCGTCCTTGCGGGCAACGGCGCGGCGGACAAGCTGCCCGCCGACATAGCGGATCGGCTCGCGCGGGAAATCCCGCGTCAGCGGACGCACCAGGCCGCATTCGGACCATTCGTCGCGGCGCTCCAGGGCAAGCGAGGCGAGGATTCGCCCGCCGGTATGACAGGGACCGACCCCATTGCCGGAATAGCCGACGCCGGTCAGCACGTCGCCATGGTCGTCGATCGGACCGAAGAACGGCAATCCGGCCTTGGAGCGGTCGATCGGCCCGGTCCAGCTCGATTCGATCGGCACGTCGTCGAGCGCGGGGTAGGTGCGGCGAAACCAGCGCTCGACGCCGCCCGCGATGTGCGAGGGGCCGTCGAAGGTCGTGCCGACCCGCCCGCCGAACGGCAGCAGGCCGTTCATCCCGCCCTTGCCGAAGACGATGCGGCCGTCGGTCGTCGTCCGGTAGTAGTGGACCAGCATGCGGCTGTCCGAGATCGCCATGCCGTCGTCCCAGCCGATCGTCGCGAGGCGCTCGGGGGCCGGCGCCGTCGCGACGATGTCGCTCGCCACCACGATGATCGCCCGGCGAATCTCCGCGAACCGAATGCCCCAGGCATTGAGCGCGAGGACTATCTTGTCGGCCCGGATGGTGCCGCCGGAAGTATCTGCCTGAGGCCTTCCGTTGCGGCGCAGGCGCCGGAGCGAGGTGTGCTCGTGGATGCGAACGCCGCGCGCGAGCGCGACGCGCCGCAGGCCGCGCGCGAGAAGGGCCGGTTGCACGCTCGCCGCGGTCGGCTCGAAGACGCCGGCGCGATGTACCGGCGAGCCCGCACGCGCGGCGACGCGGGCATCGTCCCAGCGCTCGAACGGGTTGATCTGATATTTGCCGATGGCGTCGAGCGTGCCTTCCCAGGAATCGCGCTGGCGTTCATTCGTCGCGGCCCACAGCCAGCCGTCACCCCGATAGTGCGCATCGATCCCCTGGTCGGCGCAAAACCGCCCGATCGCACCGACCGCGTCGGCCGATGCTTTCGCGAGGCGCACCGCCTCTTCGCCGCCGCAGATCTTCTCCAGGGTCTGGAACTTCGCCCACCAGCTCAGCACGAAGCCGCCATTGCGCCCGCTCGCGCCGGCGCCGCAGAGATCCTTCTCGATCAGCACCACATCGAGGGATGGCTCCAGTTCCTTGAGCCTGAGCGCCGTCCAGAGGCCGGTAAAGCCGCCGCCCACGATGCAGATATCGGCTTTGGCGTCGCCTTCCAGCGGGGTCGGCGGCGCGGCCTCGTCGCCCAGCGCCTCGCCGAGCCAGTGGCTGCGCCGCGTGACCGGTATCGTGCTCAAATCGCCTCGGCGATGGCCTTGCCGAGGGTCTCGGTCGAGCCCGCGCCGCCGAGATCGGGGGTGAGCGGGCCGCCGTCCGCCAGCACGGTTTCGATCGCGCCCTCGATGGCGCGGGCCGCATCTCCGTGGCCGAGGTGGTCCACCATCATCGCGCCGGTCCAGATCATCGCGATCGGGTTCGCGACGCCGCGGCCTGCGATATCGGGCGCCGAGCCATGCACCGGCTCGAACATGGACGGATGCGCGCCCTCCGGGTTGAGGTTGGCGGCCGGCGCCAACCCCATGCCGCCCGCCACCGCCGCGCCGAGATCGGAAAGGATGTCGCCGAACAGATTGCTGCCGACCACCACGTCGAACCAATCCGGGTGCTGCACGAAATGGGCGCTCAGTATGTCGATGTGAAACTGATCGGTCTCGATATCGGGATAGCGCGCGGAGGCGGCGTCGAAGCGCTCGTCCCAATAGGGCATGGTGTGAATGATGCCGTTCGACTTGGTTGCCGAGGTGACCCGCTTGTTACGCTTGCGCGCGAGCTCGAAGGCATAGCGCATCACCCGGTCGACGCCCTGGCGGGTGAAGACGCTCTCCTGCACCACGGCCTCCTGCTCGGTGCCGGCGTAGATCCGCCCGCCCATCTCCGAGTACTCGCCCTCATTGTTCTCGCGGACGATGCAGAAGTCGATATCGCCGGCGACGCGTCCGGCGAGCGGCGAGGTGACGCCCTTGAGGAGCTTGATCGGGCGCAGATTGACATATTGCCGGAACGCCCGGCGCAGCGGGATCAAGAGGCCCCAGAGCGAAACATGATCCGGCACGCCGGGAAATCCGACCGCGCCGAGGAAGATGGCGTCGAACGGGCGCAGCCGTTCGATCCCGTCCTCGGGCATCATCCGGCCGGTCTTGCTGTAGGTCTCGCAGCTCCAGTCGAAATGCTGCCAGTCGAATGCGATATCGAAGCGCCGCCCCGCGGCCTCCAGCACCCGCACCGCCTCGGGCAGGACCTCGTTGCCGATGCCGTCTCCCGGGATTGTCGCGATCCGGTAATGCGCCATGGTGCTCGTCTCCCGCCGCCGTCGGGCGGTCGATTATGCGGCCTTCCGAGCGCTCGACAAGGGTGCTAAGACGGATCATGCCGAGCCGCCCGGTCAAGCCCGCGCCCGCCGGTCCAGGCCACTACCGGCTTGAGGAGCAGGTCGGGCATGTCCTGCGCCGCGCCCATCAGCGGGCCACCGCGATCTTCCAGTCGGAGATCGGCGATCCGCACATCACGCCGACCCAATTCGCCGCGATGGTCAAGCTCGGCGACCGGGGCGAGCTGAGCCAGAACCATCTGGGCCGCCTTACGGCGATGGACCCGGCGACCATCCAGGGCGTGATCCAGCGGCTTCGAGCCCGCGGGCTGATCGTCGCCCGCGCCGACCCCCTCGACAAGCGACGCACCCTGCTGCGCCTGAGCGCGCGCGGCGAAGAGGCAATCGAGGCTTTGATTGCCCGTGGTCACCGAGTCAGCGCCGCGATCCTGGAACCGCTCTCGCCGGAGGAGCAGGCGCGGTTCCTCGCCCTGCTCACGCGGCTGACCTGAGAGAGACCCTGCCGGCACGTATGCCACGACGCGGTTGACTGCCGCCGGATCTCTCGCGATCATATGCATGCGAACGATATCTGCATCATGCTGGACTATTTGCGGCCCACCGACCTTGACGATGCCCTCGCGGCGTTGAGCCGCGGGCGGTTGACGGTGCTCGCAGGCGGCACGGATTTCTACCCCGCGCGGGTCGGCGCACCCCTCGACGAGCCGGTGCTCGACATCAGCGCGATTCACGGCCTGCGCGAGATCGAGGAGCGGGCCGACCATTGGCGCATTCCGGCGCTCGCGACATGGACCGACCTCGTCCATGCCGCCCTTCCGCCCTGGTTCGACGGCTTGAAGCGCGCCGCCCGCGAGATCGGCGGGCTTCAGGTCCAGAACGCCGGCACCTTGTGCGGCAATCTGTGCAACGCCTCGCCGGCCGCCGACGGGATTCCGGTGCTTTTGAGCCTCGATGCCGAGGTGGAACTCGCGTCTCGGGATCGGTGCCTCACACTGTCGCTTGCCGCCTTCGTGCGCGGCAATCGGGCGACGGCGCTCGAGTCCGATCAGCTCATGACCGCGATCAGCATTCCGAAACCCCGCGCGGGGCGGGCGCGCGGGCATTTCAGCAAGCTCGGCGCCCGGCGCTATCTGGTGATTTCGATCGTCATGGTGGCGGCCGCCGTCGAGGTCGACCCGGATGGCCGGATCGCACGGGCCGCGGTCGCGGTGGGCGCCTGCTCGCCGGTGGCGCGGCGCCTGCCGGCGTTGGAGCGCGCGCTCGTCGGCCGCTTCTGCGACGTGACGCTGGGGGAGGTCGTCGAGCAGGCTCACATGGGCGGTCTCGCGCCGGTCGACGACATGCGGGGCTCCGCCGATTATCGCCTCGATGCGGCACGCACGCTCACGGCACGCACCCTGTCGGAGCTCGGGGGCATGGCGTGAGCGGGCGAGAGACGGACCCTCCGGGCGAGCTCGGTTCCGCCGACGCCATCGCGTTCGAGGTCAATGGGCGGCCGGTCTCCGTTGCGGCCCCGCCGATCAGGCGTCTCGCCGACGCGCTGCGCGATGACCTCGGCCTGACCGGGACCAAGGTGGGGTGCAATGCCGGCGATTGCGGCGCCTGCACGGTGCTGCTCGACGGCGCCCAGGTCTGCAGTTGCATGGTATCGCTCGCCCAGGCCGCCGGGCGCGCCGTGACGACCGTCGAGGGCCTCGCCAACGGCGAGCGGCTGAATGCGTTGCAAGAGGCCTTTCAGCGGCATGGTGCGGCCCAATGCGGCGCCTGCACCCCCGGCATGCTGATCGCCGCGACCGAACTCCTCAGCACCTGTCCGCGCCCGAATCGCGGGCAGGTTCTCGATGGCCTCGGCGGCGTTCTCTGCCGCTGCACCGGGTATCGAAAGATCGTAGCCGCCGTGCTCGACGCCGCGAACGGCATGGCGCAGCCGATCGAGCCGCCGGCGGCGGGCGCCGCCGTCGGCGCCCCGCTCGCCAAGCTCGACGGCGAGCCGAAGCTGACCGGCGCCGAGCAGTACGGCGCCGACGCCGTGCCTGGGGATGCGCTCTGGCTCCGGGTGGTCCGCTCGCCCCATGCGGCGGCGCGGGTCGCGCTCGGCGACATGACAGCGGTGCTCGAGCGGCAGCCGGGCCTGGTGCGAGTGCTGACCGCTGCCGACGTGCCGTCGAATCGCATCGGGATCTATCCGGACATCAAGGATCAGCCGGTCTTGGCCGAGGGTGTCGTGCGCTATCGGGGGGATCCCGTGATCGCGCTGGTCGGCCGGCGCGAGGCGATCACGGCCGTCCGCGACGCCGAGCTGCCGATCCGCTATGAGCCGACACCGGCGGTGCACGGCTTGTCCGAGGCGCGCGCGCCGGATGCGCCGCTGGTTCACGACCGGAGGCCCGGCAATTTGTTGATCGAGGGCAAGGTCGAAAGCGGCGAACCCGCGCGAGCGTTGGCACGCTGCGCGGCGCGCGCCGAAGGGTGCTTCGAGACCTCGTTCGTCGAGCACGCCTATATCGAGCCCGAGGCCGGCTGGGCGCGGCGCATCGGCGATCGGCTCGAGCTTTTCGTCTCGACGCAGACGCCCGTCATGGACCGCGACACGACCGCCGAAATTCTCGGTCTCGCGCCGACGCAGGTGCGGATCGTGCCGAGCGCCTGCGGCGGCGGCTTTGGCGGGAAGCTCGACGTCTCGATACAGCCTCTCACGGCGCTCGCGGCCTGGCTGACCGGTGCGCCGGTCGCCTGCGTCTACGAACGGCCGGAGAGCATGATGGCGACCACCAAGCGCCATCCTGCGACGATTGAGGCGCGTTTCGGGTGTGATCGGGATGGCAGGCTTCAGGCGGCCGATATCGAAGCGATATTCGATACCGGGGCCTATGCCTCCTGGGGGCCGACCGTCGCCGGACGGGTGCCGGTCCATGCCGCCGGCCCTTACGCCGTGCCCAATGTCTCGGCGCGTGCCCAAGCGATCTATAGCAACGGGCCGCCGGCGGGCGCGTTCCGCGGCTTCGGCGTGCCGCAAGCGGCAATCGCCCACGAGGCGCTGATCGACGATCTCGCGGCTCAGCTCGACATGGACCGGCTGGAGATCCGGCTGATCAACGCCCTGCGTGTCGGGCAGGCGACGGCCACGGGGCAGGTGCTGGAGGCGAGCGCGGGCCTCGTGCCGTGCCTCGAAGCGCTGGCGCCGCACTGGCGGGCGGCGCTCGCCGATGCCGCCGCGTTCAACGAGACCAAAGGCAGGCTCGCGCGCGGCGTCGGGCTGGGCTGCATGTGGTACGGAATCGGCAACACCGGCATGAGCAATCCGTCGTCGATGCGCCTGACCCTCGACCGGGAGGGCTGCCTCACGCTCTATAACGGCGCGGTCGATATCGGGCAGGGCTCCACGACGATCCTCGCCCAGATCTGCGCCGATGCCGTGGGAATCGACGTGACCAGGATCGCCCAGGTCATCGGCGATACCGATCGCACGGAGGATGCGGGCAAGACCTCCGCGTCGCGGCAGACCTTCGTGTCGGGCAAGGCGGCCGAGCTCGCAGGCGCCGATTTGCGCGCCAAGCTGCTGCGCTGGGTCAATGCCGGGCCGAGCGCGCAGGTCGAGCTCGACGGACCTCGGGTCGTCATTCGCGATGCCGCGCGAACGGTGGCGATCGATCTGCAAACGCTCGAGGCGGACGAGGCGGGGGTCGTGCTCGAAGGCGCCGGCAGGTTCGATCCGCCGATCAAGCAACTCGACGCAAGGGGGCGGGGCGCGCCCTATGCGACTTACGCGTTCGGTGCGCAGATCGCGGTGGTCGACGTCGATATCGACCTTGGGACCACCACGCCGCGCAAGATCGTCGCGGCCCACGACGTCGGGCGCGCGATCAACCCGGTTCAGGTCGAGGGCCAGATCGAAGGCGGCATCGCCCAGGGCATCGGGTTCGCGCTGATGGAGGAATACGTTCCGGGCAGGACCGAGAATCTGCACGACTACCTGATTCCGACCGTCGGCGATGTGCCCGAGATCGAGGTGATCATCATCGAGGAGGCGGAACCTCTCGGCCCCTTCGGCGCCAAGGGCGTGGGCGAGCCCGGCCTGATCCCGACCGCGCCCGCAATCCTCGGCGCTATTCGCCATGCCGCAGGCGTCCGCATCACCAAGGTTCCGGCCTTGCCGCATCGCGTCCGGCGTGCGATCCGGGATCGGGCCGCCCAAGATGGCTGAGCCGAGGACGCCGCGCCGCGCCGCGGCCGACGGCGGCTCGATCGTGCGCTGCGATGCGTGCCCGGTCCTGTGTCGGATCCGCGAGGGCAGGGCCGGCGCCTGCGACCGCTACGCCAATGTCGGCGGCACCCTCACGCGCGTCGATCCGTTGCTGGTGACCGAACGCGCCGAGACCCTGGTGCCGTTCCTGGAGGGTGCGGAGGCGTGGGATGGCGATGTCATCGCCGGGCGCGAGCAGTTCGTGACCGGGGTCGGCTCGGGCACCACCTATCCGGACTACAAGCCCGCTCCCTTCATCATCTCGAGCGAGACGGCCGGGGTCGACATGGTGACCGTGGTCTCGGAAGGGATCTTCAGCTATTGCGGCGCGAAGGTGAAGATCGATACCGACCGGCATGTCGGTCCCGAGCAGGCCTCGGTGCGGAGCGAGGGCGAGGAGATCGGCCACGTCACGACCGCGGAATACGGCTCCCAGATGCTCTCGCTCGGCGGTGTGCGCCATTTCACCGGCGGCTCCAAGCGCGAGGGCACCATCACCTGCCGGACTCTGCTCGACCTCTGCGGCGGCAAGCCCGTTTCGTTGACCATCGACGGTGGCGCCGATCTCGTGGTGCAGGCGGGCGGCGCGCCCGTGGTCAATGGCCGGCGTGAGGAGCGCATGCGGGTCGGCTGCGGCTCGGCCGCGATGGGCATGTTCGCCCGCCAATGGTTCGGCCATGTCGACGAGGTGATCGTGGTCGACGACCAGATCACGGGCGTTCTGACCGAGCATCAGGCCGGGCGCTTTCTCGACATGCCGCCTTCCGGCATCCGCGTCAGGGGGCGGCGGTCGACGCCGGGGCGCTATTTCCAGGTGGCGAACAAGGGAAGCGGCTGGGCCGCCACCGACATCTCCGACCCCCGCGACATCATCGAGCGGATCGACCCGGAGAAAGCCTGGCCGGGCCTCCGGCTCCATATGGTCTCGACCACCGGCGAAGATGCGGCTTGGTTCGAGCTCGACGAGACTCTTGAGCCCCGGGAGGCGGACATTCCACGGCCAATCGAAGAGATCGTCCAACGGATTGCGGAAAACTGCGAGCCCGCGCTCTGCACCGCGTTGTTCATGGCGGGCGCCGGCGGCAGCTTGCGCGCGGGCGTCACGGAAAACCCGGTGCGCCTGACCCGCTCGGTGCGCGACGCCCTTACCCGGGTCACCGCCGGGGGCGCGCCGGTCTATGTGTGGCCGGGCGGCGGGATCACCTTCATGGTGGATGTCACGCGCATGCCGGAGAACGCATTCGGCTATGTCCCGACGCCCGCACTGGTCGCGCCCATCGAGTTCACTCTGAGCCGTGCGGACTTTGCGGCGCTCGGCGGCCATGTCGACCATATCGTGCCGTTGGAGCAAGCGCTCGATGGCGCCGCTCACAGAACGGAGCCCTGGTCGGACGCGAATCCCTGGCCGGCTCGGGTGCGGGAGCCCTGATGTCCGGCGGCGCTCGAATGGCCATGCTTGGTGATGGCCGCCGGCTCCACCTGCAACACGGGCCGATCGACATCGTGGCCGAGGCCTTCGGAGAGGCGGCGGAGGTTCGCGCCGCCTATCGCCAGGCCGGCACCGGCTTCGCGGCGATTCTCGACGGCCTCGTCGCCGAGCTCGACCTCCTGCGCCGCGCCGTCTGTTCGACCCGGCCTCTGCTCCGGGGGCCGGTGGCCCGACGCATGTGGCGAGCCGTCTGGCCGCATCGGGCGCGCTTCATCACGCCGATGGCCGCGGTCGCCGGCGCGGTCGCGGACGACGTTCTCGCGGCCATGCTGGCCGGGCGCCGGCTTGCGCGCGCCTATGTCAACAATGGCGGCGACATCGCGCTCCATCTGAGCCCCGGGACGTGCTTTTCGGTCGGCGTGGTGAACGATGCCGATGCGCCCGGGCTCGACGCCGCGGTCGCGCTCACCGCGGAGCGGCCGGTGCGCGGGCTGGCAACGTCCGGCTGGCGCGGACGCTCTCAATCGCTCGGAATTGCCGACGCGGTCACGGTGCTGGCGTCGAGCGCGGCGGCCGCCGATGCCGCCGCGACCCTCGTCGCCAATGCGGTCAATGTCGAGCATCCGTCCGTCGAGCGCGCCCCGGCATCGGCGCTTCGCGACGACGGCGATCTGGGCGACCGCCTGGTTACCGTCGCCGTCCGGCCGCTCCCCGGCGCTGTGGTCGCCGCGGCACTCGAAGCCGGCCTCGAAGAAGCGCGGGCGATGCAGACCGCGGGCCTCATCGAGGCGGCCTATCTCGCGCTTCAGGGCGAAATGCGCACATTATTGCCGGTGCCCCTCGGCATCGCCGCGGCCACGTCATGAGCGGAGCGATCGTCGGCGTCGATGTCGGCGGAACCTTCACCGATCTGGTGCTCATGGAGCCGGGCGAGGGCGGCGTGCGGGTCGCCAAGGTTCCGACCACGCCTGAAAACCAGGCCTTCGGCGTGCTCGCGGCCCTTGACGGTGCGGGCGCGCGTCTGACCGACGTCGCCAGTGTCAGCCACGGCACGACGACAACCACGAATGCGCTCCTGGAGCGGAAGCTCAGCCGCTGCGGGCTGATCACCACGAGGGGATTTCGAGACATCCTCGAGCTCGGCCGCCGCACGCGGCCGCATGCCTATGGCCTGACCGGAGCGTTCACGCCGCTGATCCCGCGCGAGCTGCGTATCGAGGTGCCGGAGCGCATGGACGCCGCCGGTGAGGTCGTCGTGCCCCTCGACGAGGCGGCTTTGCGCAGGGCGCTTGCCGCATTGCTCGCGCGCGATTGCGAATCGCTGGTGATCCATTTCCTGCATAGCTACAAGAACCCGGCGCATGAACGGCGCGCCCTCGCGATCGCCCGAGAAGTCTGGCCCAACGGCCATGTCACCGCGGGGCATGCGATTCTGTCCGAATTCCGGGAGTATGAGCGGGGCGTCGCGGCCGCGGTCAACGCCGCCGTCCAGCCGGTGCTGCACCGTTATCTCGATCGGCTTCGGAGCGAGCTGTCGGAGCGGGGCTACGCGCGCGATCTGCTCGTGATGCAGGGCAATGGCGGCAGCGTCTCCTCCGTCATCGCGGCCGACAAGGCGGTCAACACGGTGCTCTCGGGGCCGGCATCGGGCGTCATGGCCGCCGCCGCGATCGGCCAGGCCGCGGGCGTCGATCGCCTGATCACCTTCGATACCGGCGGCACCAGCGCCGATGTCGGCTTGGTGCGCGGCGGGGTGCCCGAGGTCACCGGCGAGATGGAGCTCGAATACGGGATGCCGATCCACGTCCCGATGGTGGACGTGCATACGATCGGCGCCGGCGGTGGCTCCCTGGCACGGGTCGACGAGGCCGGCCTGCTCCAGGTCGGACCGGAGAGCGCGGGCGCCTCACCGGGGCCGATCTGCTATGGCCGCGGCGGCACCCGGCCGACTCTGACCGATGCCAATCTGGTCCTCGGCCGGCTCGATCCGGATGGTCTCCTGGCGGTCGACGCGCCGGTCGAGCTCGCCGCGGTGCGGGCGGCGCTCTCCGAGACCATCGGAGCGCCCCTCGGCCTCGATGCCGAGGGTGCGGCGGCGGCGGTGATCCGGATCGCCGACGATCGGCTGGCGGGCGCGATCCGCATGGTGACCCTGGCCCGCGGGCATGATCCGCGTGACTTCGTGCTGTTCGCGTTCGGCGGCGCGGGGCCCATGCATGCGGCCGCGCTCGCCCGCGAGCTCGGCATCCCGCGGGTGATGATCCCGACGCGGCCCGGGATCACCAACGCTATCGGCTGCATCGCGGCCGACCTGCGGCACGATTATGTCAATACCGTGAACGAGCCGCTGGTGGAGGTCGATATCGTTGCGGTTCGCGCCATCCTCGAGGGGCAAATCGCCGAGGGGCGCGAGACCATCGGCCGGGAAGGGGTCGCGGTCGACGAGATCGCCTGTGTGCATAGCGCGGACATGCAATTCGAGGGACAGACCCACTTGCTCACGGTGCCGATCGCGGACCTCGACGTGACGCGCGAGGCGCTCCAGACCGCGTTTGAAGCGGCCTATTGGGATCGCTTTTCCGTCGCGCTCGACGAGATTCGCCCGGCGCTGGTCAATCTTCACACCGCGGTGATCGGGCGCCGGCCGGCGGTGCCGTTCGCGGCGCTCGGCGGTGCTTCGCAGGCCTCGACCCTCGATGACGCCGTGATCGGGGCGCGCCGCGTCTGGTTCGCCGAAGGTTGGCACGATACGCCGGTTTACGATCGTCACCGGCTCCCGGCCGATGCCCGCTTTGACGGCCCGGCGATCGTTCAGCAGCTTGACTGCACGAGCGTGGTCGAGCCGGGCAACCGGGTCTCCCTCGACGCGCTCGGCAATCTCATCCTGGAGGTCGGCTCATGAGCGGGCTCGATCCGATCACCCTTGGCGTGGTGCAGGGCGGCCTGCAGCAGGTCTGTAACGAAATGGACCTCGCCTTCGTGCGCTCGGCGTTCAGCCCCGTCATCTCCGAAGGACTCGATCGCTCCGACGGCATTTACGCCAAGGAGGACGGCAAGCTGATCGCGCAGGGCGAGCTGGGATTGCCGGTTTTCGTCGGCACGATGCAATTCTCGACCGAGCATCTGATTGCGACCAAGCCGACCGTCCGCGAGGGCGACATCTTTGCCGTCAACGATCCCTATCTCGGCGGCACCCATCTGATGGATGTGCGCTTCGCCTTGCCCTTCTTCTACAAAGGCGAGCATGTCGCCTGGCTCTCCAACACCGGCCATTGGCCGGATACCGGCGGCATGGTACCCGGCGGGTTTTCGGCGCGCGCGACCGAGGTGGTGCAGGAAGGCCTCCGCTTCCCGCCGGTCAAGCTCTACAAGGAAGGCGTGATCGACGAGGAGATCCTCGCCATCATCCTCTCGAACATCCGCGTGCCGGAGGAGCGCATCGGCGACATCAAGGCTCAGTCGGCGGCGCTCCTGGTCGGCGTCAAGCGCATGACGGCGCTGCTCGACAAATATGGCGCCGGGCTGGTCGAGCGGGTGATCCGCGAGATGCGGATGCGGGCCGCCCGGCAAATGCGGGCCAAGATCGCGACAATCCCGGACGGCAGCTATCGGGGCTTGGCCCACGTCGATTCGGACGGCGTAGTGGACGAGCCGCTTACCATCGACATGCGCATCCGAAAGGCGGGGACCGAGCTCTATTTCGACATGTCGGGCTCGAGCCCGCCCTGCGCCGGGCCGATGAACAGCGTGCTCGCCACCACGAAGTCCGCGATCTATCTCGCAATTCGGCACGTCTTTCCCGACGTGCCGATCAACGCCGGTATGTTCGAGCCCCTCCACATCGCCGATCCGGAAGGCACCTTCCTCTATGCCACATATCCGCGCCCGGTCTCGGGATGCGCCGCAGAGGTCAGTCAACGGATTGCCGAATCGGTGTTCGATGCCTTGGCCAAGGCGATCCCCGATCGCCTGTTCGCGGCGCCCGCCGGCACTTCCGGCAACTTCGCGCTCGGCGGCACCGATCCGGAGCGTGGCCGCGACTACGTCATGTATCTCTTCACCGGCGGTGGCTATGGCGGCTCGCCCGCGGGCGACGGGCTCACCAATGGCTGCTCGACGATCGGCATCTCGAAGTCGCAGCCGATCGAGGTCCTCGAACAGAAATATCCGGTTCTGTTTCAGGAATACTCGCTGCATGAGGGCTCGGGCGGGGCCGGCCGGCAGCGCGGCGGCTTCGGTGTGAACTATGCCTGCACCCTGCGGCGCGGAAGGGCCCACGCCTCGATGGTGATGGACCACGGCCGTTATGGTCCGAACGGCGCTCTCGGTGGTGCTCCCGGCGGCGTCAACACGGTTCGCGTCGCGCACGCCAACGGCGACACTTATCGACCCCAGCATCTTTCCAAAGACCAGGAGATCGCGCTCCTCCCCGGCGATACGGTGCACGTCTCGACGCCCGGCGGCGGCGGCTATGGCGACCCGCGCGAGCGTGATCCCGCGCTCGTTCAGAGCGACATCATGCGCGGCTACTACGGCCGCGACGAGGCGGAGCGGTTATTCGGCGTCGTGTTTCGTGCGGGCGAGCCGCCGGCGATCGATGAAGCCGCAACCGCGGCGCTGAGGCGCGCCCGCGACGCCCGCTCGTGATCCGTCGCCGCGCTTCACCGGCGTGATGCCGGGGCGGTGCCCGGCGCGTGCCGATCGCTCGCGCGCCGCTCCGACCAGGACCAATGTTCATAGCGCTCGCGGAGCGCGGATTTGAGGAACTTGCCGGTGGAGGTGCGGGGGATTTCGTCGACGAAGACATAGTCGTCGGGGAGCCACCATTTGGCGAATGACTCCGCGAGATGGCTTCGGAGCGCGCTCGCGCCGGCCTCGGCGCCTTCCTTCAAGACCACGATGGCGAGGGGGCGTTCGGCCCACTTGTCGTGGTGTGCGGCGATCACCGCAGCCTCCTTGACGGCGGGATGGCCCATCAACGCGTTCTCGAGATCGACCGAGCTGATCCACTCGCCGCCGGATTTGATCAGGTCCTTGGTGCGGTCGGTGATCTTCATGAAGCCTTCCGCATCGATCGTGGCGACGTCGCCGGTACCGAACCACCCATCGGCGGTCCATCGGTCGCTCGGCTCGTCGGGGTTGTAATAATCGGAGGCGACCCAGGGCCCGCGCACCTGCAATTCGCCCATGGTCTCGCCGTCCCACGGCGCGATACCCGCCTCGTTGACCAGCCGCATCTCAACGAAGGGCACAGCGGTCCCCTGCTTCGCCCGGTATTTGTACTGCGCGTCCCGGTCGAGATCGCCCATCGATGCCTTCAACAACGAGACCGTGCCGATCGGGGTCATCTCCGTCATGCCCCAGGCATGGATGGTGCGGATGCCGTGCCTGTCGAAGCCGCGGATCATCGCCTCGCTCGCGGCCGAGCCGCCGACCACGGTGCGCAATGCCGGATCGAGCTTCCATTTTCCGGGTGCGGCGTCCAGCGCTTGGAGAACCCCGTTCCAGATCGTCGGCACACCGGCTGCCAGGGTCACCCGCTCGGTCTCACAAAGATCGAGCAGACTAGCCGGGTCGAGATGGGGGCCGGGCAGGACGCAGCGCGCGCCGATCAGGGTGACGGCGTGGGCCAGCCCCCAGGCATTGGCGTGAAACATCGGTACGACCGGCATGACGCTATCATGCTGGCTGATGCCGAAGGGCTCGGTCATGCAGACCGCGAAGGTGTGGAGCACCATCGCGCGATGCGAATAGACGACGCCCTTGGGCCGCCCGGTGGTGCCGGAGGTGTAGCAAACGCCGCCCGGCTCGGTCTCGTCCAGTTGCGGCAGGTCGTCCTCCGGATCGCCGGTTGCCAGCAAATCCTCGTAACTCTCATAGCCGGCCGGCACTGCCGCGCCGGAGAGCGGCACGACGAAGACCCGCTCGGGTGTGATCTGCGGCCTGACCTTTTCGAACAAGGGGAGGAGCACGTCGTCGACCAACACGAACCGGTCCGCCGCGTGGTTAGCGATATAGGCGATGTCGCGCGGGTGGAGCCGGAAGTTGAGGGTGTGCAGCACGCCGCCGGCACAGGGGATGCCGAAATAGGCTTCGTAATGGGGATAGTTGTTCCACATCATCGTGGCCACGGGCTCGCCGCGCCTCAGCCCGGCACGCGCCAGAGCCGAGGCGAGCCGGCGGGCGCGCAGGTTGAAGTCGCCGAAGCGGTAGCGGTGCATCGACTTGTCCGGTAGGCGTGTGACGATCTCGCTGTCGCGCAGCAGCGTGCCGGCCCTGTCGAGGAAATGGGTGAGGGTGAGCGGGTAGTCCATCATGGTCGCGTGCATGGGTCGCCTCCCTGTGCGGGCGAGCGAGTAAATCATGCCGAACGCTCGACAGGTCTTCAATCGGGGCCTCTTGTTTACACCCGACCGATCTGAAATCCTTGTCTGCGTAGCGGGTAGGCTCGGATAAGCCGGGCGGGCGTGGCGAGGGCGCGATGAGCCGTGTGCTGGATCTCGGGCTGCGGATCGAGCTGGTCTCGATGGACCCGCATTTCCACGACATCAGCATCTCGTTGTACCGGCGCGCCGACGAGGCGGGCGCGTGCGGCTTTCTCGCGCACAGCTACAGCGGCAAGGAGGGCGCCGACGCGCGGATCGGCTTCGTCATGCGGGCGATGACGGCCCTGGGCGGCATGCATCCGGCCCTCGGACAACCGGGGCGACTCGCCTTTGCCTGCGGCGCGGAGCATCGTGCGGCGGCGAAGCGGCTGTTCCTCGAGGCCTGCAAGCTTGCGACGGGCTCCGACATCGAGGCGCGACCGATGCGCATCTATGACAAGAAGAACGATCTCACGATCAATGCCGCGAGCCTCGGCGGCGGACTCTACCGGCTCGAGGCCGACGTCGGTGGCGACAAGGTGGCGCGCCGCGTCGACGGCGTCACCCGCGGGCTGGTCAAGCTCGCCGAGATGGAGGCCTGCGAGACGGCGGGCGAAGCCCGGTTTCCATGCGGCCATGCGCATGACGAACTCGTCGGGCTCCTGCTCGGTCGGGCGCTCAACGTTCGTGCCGCCATGCGTGACGCGGAGGCCGCGGCCACTCGCGGCGTCCTTGCCGCGCCGAGCGCGCAACAACAAACCTGAGGCTGAGGAGCGGAGACGATGACAGCAGTGTCGTCCATGACCAGCCGTGAGCGTGTGCTCGCGGCGCTCCGGCGCGAACCGGTCGACCGCACGCCGGTATGCAACCCGACATCGGTCGCGACCGTCGAATTGATGGACCTGGTCGACGCGAATTTCCCACTCGCCAACCGCGACCCCGCGTTGATGGCTCGCCTCGCCGCTACCGGGTACACCGAGCTCGGGTTCGACAGCATCATGCCGGTATTCTCGATCATCCAGGAATCTTCGGCGCTCGGTTGCAAGATGCAGTGGGAGCAGAAGGACAACTGGCCGACCGTGCGCATGCGCGAGCCGATCTGGAACGATGTCGACGACATTCGGATCCCCAACGACTTCCTCCTGCATCCCGACATGCGCTGCGTGATCGAGGCGATTCGCCTCTTGCGCAAGGAGTTCGGCGACGAGGTCGCGATCATCGGCAAGACCATGGGGCCATGGACGCTCGGCTATCACTGCTTCGGCGTCGAGCCCTTCCTCCTGATGTCGCTCGATGATCCGGGCAAGACCAAGCTCGCGCTCGATCGCATGAAGGACGCAACCATCCAATTCGGTATAGCGCAGATCGAAGCGGGCGCCGATGCGCTGACTCTGCCGGACCACGCCACCGGCGACTTGGTGAGCGCCGATTATTACCGGCGATATCTCAAGGATCTCCACATCGAATTCGTGGAGCGTCTGCCGGTGCCGCTCATCCTCCATATTTGCGGGCGAACCGTGGATCGGATGGGCTATATCGCCGAGACCGGGATCGCCGCATTCCACTTCGATTCCAAGAACGAGCCGGGCGAATCGATGGCGGTCATGGACGATCGGGTGTCGCTGGTCGGCAATATCAACAACCCGGAGACGCTCTTCGCCAAAGGGCCGGAGGAGGTGCGGAGCGAGGTCTATGCGAACCTCGACGCCGGCGTGCAGGCGGTTGGCCCGGAATGCGCCATTCCCCTGCAGACCTCGGTCGACAACCTGCGCGAGATCCCGCGGGCGGTGCACGACTGGCATCAAGAGCATAGCCGTCCCCACTGATCGATCATAAGATCGCCCGCTTTCAACAGCTGCGTGCAGGATGGCTGAGCTTTCCGACATCGCGAACGCCCTGATCCGTGCCGAGATCGAAGAATTTCTCGAGCGGCCGGACGAGATCGAGCGCAACGTCGCGCTCTTCGCGCGAGTGCGCCCGTCGATGCAGGACATCGCCGCCGCGCTGATCGAGGGCGACAATCACACGGTGGATGCGCTGACCAGGAAGGCGCTGGACGAGGGCATCGAGGCCCTCGAGATCATGGACGATGCGCTGGTCGCTGGGATGGGCATCGTCGGGATCAAGTTCCGCGAGAACTTCATATTCGTGCCCGAGGTGCTCGCCTGCGCGCGGGCCATGAAGGCGGGCATGGCCCACATCGAGCCGATCCTCTCGGCTGCGGGCGTCGAGCCGCTCGGCACCGTGATCATGGGCACGGTCAAGGGAGACCTCCACGACATCGGCAAGAACCTCTGCATCATGATGCTCTCGGGTGCCGGCTTCGAGGTCATCGACCTCGGTGTCGACACCTCGGAGGACGAGTTCATCGAGGCGCTTGAGGAGCATCAGGCGCCGATCATGGGCATGTCGGCCCTGCTCACCACGACGATGCCGAACATGGGCAAGACGATCGAGGCGCTGATCGACGCCGATCTCCGTGACGACGTGATGGTCATGGTCGGCGGCGCGCCGGTGACCCAGGAGTTCGCCGACGACATGGGCGCGGACGGCTACGGCAAGGACGCGCTATCCTGCGTCGCGCTCGCGAAGAGGCTGATGGAAGAGCGCGAATAGGCGGGGCCGTTGCGGAAAATCAGTCAGCAGGAATATCAGGAGCGGCTCGACCGGCTCACCGAAATCTTCTCTGGCATCGTCAGTCATGCCGACGAGCAGGCGCAGAGCCGCTGTCCCTATCGCGACCGCGACGACCGCTGCACCGCCGCCTTCAAATGCCGCAACCAGGTTCCGTCGGACGTCGAGGGAGAGCCAGCAACCTGCGGTCACGACGGCGCGTTCGACTATCGCTTGGCGTGGGAGACCGATCCCGGCGCCCATGACCGGGCCAAGAAGCGGCTCGGCGAGATTCAGCGGAGCGCTGCCGCGCGGCGCGGCGGCGCAAGCCCGGAGGAAGGGAAGGCGACGATCTCCCACGACGGAGAGACCCGCCCGCTCTCCATCGGCAAGACTCTGTTCGACTACGCCGACGAGCTCGCGGTCGAGGTGCCGACCTCGTGCCACCGCAACGGCCGCTGTCATGAATGCGTGGTCGATGTAAGCCGAGGCGGAGACGCGCTGAGCGAGCGGACCGAGGCGGAGACCTTTTTGCGCGGAAGCTATCGCCTCGCGTGCCAGGCGATGATCGAGCGCGACGACCGGGATGTGGCGTTCGCGCCGCTGCGCCGTCGTCCGCGCATTCTCACCTTTACCGAGGCGACCGGGCCGCAGGCGCTCGATCCGCTCGTCACGCGACGCGGCGACGAGGTGCTCTATGACGGCGAGGTGGTCGACCGCTATCGCGGACGCATTCTCGGGCTCGCGATCGACCTCGGCACGACGACGGTGGTGCTGGATTTCGTCGACCTCGAGAGCGGGCGCAGCGTGCACGGCGCCGCCTTCGAAAACCCGCAGCGCTTCGGCGGCAGCGACGTCATGCACCGCATCTCCTACGACCGGGAGGACGGGGCCGGCGAGCTGCAGAAGGCGGCCGCCTCGGCGATCAACCGCGCCATCATCGAGGCCTGTACGCAGCTCGGTATCGGACGCCAGGTGATCTACGAGATGGTGATCGCGGGCAACCCGACCATGCGCGATGTTCTGTTCAAGCTCGATGTCCAGGGCATCGGCCAGAAACCCTACAAATCGTCGATCGAGCACGCCTTCTTGGCCGGCGAGCGGGCCGACACCGCGCTCTGTGAGAAGGCGCGGCGCCTCGGGCTCCGCGCTAATCCGCAGGCGCGCGCCTATGGCCTGCCTCTGATCGCGAGCCATGTCGGCGGGGACACGGCCGCCGATCTCGTGGCGTTGGAGAGCGAATTCGCAGGCGCAGACACGGTGATGCTCGTCGACATGGGCACCAACACCGAGGTGGTTCTCAAGCATCGCGGGCGTATGCTCGCCGCCTCCTGTCCCGCCGGGCCGGCCTTCGAGGGCGGATTGATCCGTTACGGCATGCCGGCCTATGACGGTGCGATCGAGACGGTGCGGCTCCAGAACGGCGGTGAGGCCCTCTGCGAGACCATCGGAGGGATCGCGCCGGTCGGATTGTGCGGCTCCGGCCTGATCGATCTGTTGGCGGAGTTGCGGCGCACCGAACGGCTCACGGCCAAGGGAGTGTTCGCGGCCGATCGCAAGCAATTCGACATGACGGTCGTGCCGGAACACGGGATCACCTTCTCCAAGGAAGATGCCAGCAATCTCGGTCAAGCCAAGGCCGCAAACTACTGCGGCCAGTACATCGTCATGAGGACCCTTGGCGTCGATCCGGCGCAGGTCGATCGGCTCTATCTGGCGGGAGGCTTCGCCAATTATGTGAACGTCCGCAACGCGATCGCGATCGGCCTGTTGGCGCCGGTGCCCGAGGATCGGGTGGTCAAGGTCGGCAATGCGGCGGTGCGCGGCGCGCGCGAGATCCTGCTTTCCGGGACCAAACGTCGGGCCCTCGAGCAACGAGTCCAGAGCATCGAGCATGTCGAGCTCGAGACCACGCCTGATTTCTTCGAGTTGTTCGTTGACGGCTGTCAGTTCAAACCCATGCCGTCGGTCCTCGCGCCGCAGGGGAGATCCTCATGACCGTCGCGCCGTTGCTGACCGTCATCGGCGAGAACATTCATGCGACCCGCGTCGCGCTCCGTAAGGGCAAACGCATCGTCGAGCGGGAGGGCGCCGAGGTGATCCTCTATCGAACGGTCGATGACGAGGAGCGCGCATTGGCGGTCACGGAGGCGGCGAAACGGACCAAGGATTACGAAGAGGGGCGGGTCAAACACGTCCAGGTCGCGATCGAGACGGCGATGGAGACGACTGCGGGCGATGCGGCCGAGGGCCTGCGCTACCTCGAGGCCCTGGTGCGTCATCAGGAAAAGGCGGGCGCCGCGTTCCTCGACCTGAATGTCGACGAGATGTCGCCGAAGCTGGAGGTGCAGACCGGCGCGATGGCCTGGCTCGCCGGAACCGTCCAGGGCATGACCGAGTTGCCGCTCTCGATCGATTCCTCCAGCGTCGAGGTGATTCGAGCCGGCTTGGGGGCGCTTTCGTCGGGCGGCGCGCGGCCGATGCTCAATTCCGCCTCGTTGGAGCGGCTCGAGGCGCTCGACCTCGCGCGCGCCCATGACTGCCGTGTCGTTGTAACCGCGGCGGGCGAGAAGGGCATGCCCGACAGCGCCGAGGAGCGCCTCGCGAATGCCTCGCGCATGGTCGACGCCGCATCCGGGAAGGGCTTCGCGGCGTGTGACCTCTACATCGATCCGCTGGTCTTCCCGATCGCGGTCGACGGCCGGTACGGCCATCATTGCCTCGACGCGATCCGTGCACTCCGCGCCGCGTTCGGCGACGAGATCCACATCACCGGCGGCATGAGCAACGTCTCCTTCGGCCTGCCGAGTCGCAAGCTCCTGAACGAGATCTTCGTCCTGCTCGCGGTCGAAGCCGGTGCCGATGGCGGCATCATGGACCCGGTGGCGAGCCCGCCGGCGGCGATCCTCGCGATCGACCGCACCGAACCGCGCTATCGCCTCGCCGAAGAGGTCATGCTCGGGCGTGATGAGCATTGCGTGAACTACATCCGCGCCTGGCGGAAGGGCGAGCTCACCGCGGGATGAGCCTGCCTCCGGCGCACGAGATCATGACGCAAGCGCCGCCGTGATCTCGTAGGAGCGCAGGCGGGCCGCGTGCTCGTAGATGTGCGAGGTCACCATGACCTCATCGGCGTCGGTGTGGTCAACGAACGCCGTCAATTGCCGTTGTACGGTCTCCGGTGCGCCGGATGCCGAGCAGGTAAACCAGCGCTCGAGGATGGCGTGCTCGGACGGGGCGAGGCCGTTCTCGAAATTCTCCACCGGCTTCGGCAGCGGGCCGGGGTTGCCCCGGTGCAGGTTCAAGACCGATTGCTGAGCGGAGCTCCGCGCGTAGGCGGCCTCCTCTTCGGTGTCCGCCGCGAAGACGTTGAAGCCGAGCATGACGTAAGGAGCGGCGCATTGCTCGGACGGTTGGAAGTCCTGCCGGTAGACCTCGATCGCCTGCATCAGAGCGGCGGGGGCGAAGTGCGAGGCGAAGGCATAGGGCAAGCCGAGGGCGGCGGCGAGCTGGGCACCGAAGAGGCTTGATCCGAGGATCCAGATCGGCACGCCCAAGCCGGCGCCCGGCACTGCGCGCACGCGCCTGCCGGGCGGCACGGCTTGGAAGTAGCTCTGGAGCTCGACCACATCGCGCGGAAAGTCGTTCACGTCTCCGGTCAGGGTACGCCGGAGCGCGTGCGAGGTGAGTTGGTCGGTTCCCGGTGCACGCCCGACGCCGAGATCGATACGCCCGGGGTAGAGCGATTCGAGGGTGCCGAACTGCTCGGCGATCACCAGGGGCGCGTGGTTCGGCAACATGATGCCGCCGGCGCCGACTCGGATCGTTTCGGTCCCGCCGGCGACATGGCCGATCAGGACGGCGGTCGCCGCGCTCCCGATCCCGGTCATGTTGTGATGCTCGGCCAACCAGTAGCGTCGATAGCCCCATTTCTCGGCGTGGCGCGCGAGGTCCACGGTGTTACGGAAGGCTTGCGCCGCGTCGCCGTCTACAGGAATCGGCGAGAGGTCGAGAACCGAAAGCGGCACCATGGACCGTTCTGAGCCGGGTCGGGGGTCAGCCGAGGGCTGAGCGGCGGCGCGTGCTCTTGCCGCGTTTGCCGGCCCTGGTGCCGGCGGCACCGCCGCGGCTCCGCCCGCGCCGGCTCGCGCCCTTGCCTTCGCTCGCATGGTCCGCTTTGGGCGAGCGGCGGGCGGTGATCAGCCCGAGGTCCTGATCGTTGAGTCGGTGGATCTCGTCCCGGAGCCGCGCCGCCTCCTCGAACTCGAGCTCGGCCGCCGCCTCTTTCATGCGCGCCTCGAGATCCTTGATATAGGCGTCGAGGTTGTGCCCGATGAGGTGCGCGGTCTCCTCGTCGCCGGTCTCGACGGTGACGTAGTCCGCCTCGTAGACGCCCTCGAGGATATCGGTGATCGACTTCTTGACGCTCTCGGGCGTGATCCCGTTGGCGGCGTTGTAGGCCTGTTGCTTGGCGCGCCGGCGTTCGGTCTCCTCGAGAGCCGTCTTGAGCGAGTTGGTCATCTCGTCGGCATAGAGGATCACCCGGCCGTCGATATTGCGCGCGGCCCGGCCGATGGTCTGGATCAGCGAGGTCTGGGAGCGCAGAAACCCCTCCTTGTCGGCATCCAGGATCGCGACCAGTCCGCATTCGGGAATGTCGAGCCCCTCGCGCAGAAGGTTGATGCCGATCAGCACGTCGAAGGCACCGAGCCTCAGGTCGCGGATGATCTCGATGCGCTCGATGGTGTCGATGTCGGAATGGAGGTAGCGCACGCGAATCCCGGCCTCGTGCAGATACTCGGTCAGATCTTCGGCCATGCGCTTGGTGAGGGTCGTGACCAGCACCCTCAGGCCCCGGTCGGCGCATGACTTGCATTCTGCGATCAGGTCGTCGACTTGGTGTTCGACAGGACGAACCACGCACACCGGATCGATCAGCCCGGTCGGGCGGATCACCTGCTCGGTAAAGACCCCGCCGGTGCGCTCAAGCTCCCAGGGGCCCGGAGTCGCCGAGACGAAGATGGTCTCGGGCCGCATTGCGTCCCATTCCTCGAACTTGAGCGGCCGGTTGTCGACACAGGATGGCAGGCGGAAACCGAACTCGGCGAGTGTTGACTTGCGCCGGAAGTCGCCGCGGAACATGCCACCGAGCTGGGGCACGGTGACATGACACTCGTCGACGATCAGGAGCGCATTCTCGGGCAGATATTCGAACAGGGTCGGCGGTGGCTCACCCGGATTGCGGCCGGTGAGGTAGCGCGAATAGTTCTCGATGCCGGCGCAACTGCCGGTCGCCTCCATCATCTCCAGGTCGAACTGGGTCCGCTGCTCGAGCCGCTGGGCTTCGAGCAGCAGCCCGCGCGCACGGAATTCCTCGAGGCGGGCGGCGAGCTCGACCTTGATCTGCTTGATCGCCTGCTGGATGGTCGGACGGGGCGTGACATAGTGGCTGTTCGGATAGATTCGCACGCGCACGAGTTGATCGGTCTTCGTCCCCGTCAGGGGGTCGAACTCGATGATGTCCTCGATCTCATCGCCGAAGAGCGAGATGCGCCAGGCGCGAGCCTCCGAATGCGCCGGGAACAGCTCGATCACGTCGCCCCGGACGCGAAAGCTGCCGCGCTCCAGCAACTGGTTGGTGCGCCGATATTGCAGCTCGACCAGCTTCTGGATCAGGGCCCGCTGATCGATGCGTGCGTGTTGCGCCAGAGCGATGGTCATCGATGAATAGGTCTCGACGGCGCCGATACCGTAGATGCACGAGACCGAAGCGACGATCACGACATCCTCGCGCTCGAGCAGCGCCCGCGTCGCGCCGTGGCGCATGCGATCGATATGCTCGTTGATCGAGGCGTCCTTCTCGATATAGGTGTCCGAGCGCGGCACATAGGCCTCGGGTTGGTAATAGTCGTAATAGGAGACGAAATATTCGACCGCGCTGTTTGGGAGAAAGGTCTTCATCTCGCCATAGAGCTGGGCGGCGAGCGTCTTGTTTGGCGCGAGGATCAGCGTCGGCCGTCCGAGCGCCTGGATGACATGCGTCATCGTGAAGGTCTTGCCGGAGCCGGTGACGCCGAGCAGCACCTGGTCGCGTTCGTTGCCGCGCACGCCTTCGATCAGCTGGGCGATGGCCTCGGGCTGATCGCCCGCGGGCTCGAACGCCGAGACGATCTCGAAGGCAGCGCCTCCGATCTCGCTCGCTTGTTCCGCCGAGTGCGCCATGGGATCACTATAGGGTCTCGAGTCGGGCGGGCGCCAGGGGGCAACGCCCGGCGGAGGGCGGGGCGGATTCACGACCGGGATGAACGATCATGAACGAGGACGTCTTCAACATGGAAGTGCGGAAGTTTCTCAAGCAGGTTGGTGTGACCTCGCAGCGCGAGATCGAGGGCGCCGTGCGCCGCGGCGTCGAGTCCGGCGCGCTCTCCGGCGCCGACCGGATCAAGGTGCGCGCTCATATCGAATCCGAGGGCATCGGGCTTGACCACGTCGTCGAAGGCGAGATCGCGCTCGTCTGATATCCGCCGGCGCTGGCGGGTCGCCTGCGCTGGACAAATCCCTATGCGCGGCCGATATTGCCTGCCGGCTGCCTTGGAGGAACAGGATGTACCAAAAGGAGACGCGCGCGATCCAGATCACGGTCAAGCCGTTCTATCTTGAGGAACAATCGGAGCCCGATGACAGCCATTTCGTGTTCGCCTACCACATTCGGATCCAGAACAACGGCCGCGAAGCGGTCCAACTATTGAACCGTTATTGGCAGATCACGGACGGCCTTGGCCGTATCCACGAGGTTCGGGGGCCGGGGGTCGTCGGTGAGCAGCCTGTGCTTCAGCCGGGAGAAGCATTCGAATATACCAGCGGATGTCCGCTCAATACCTCGACCGGGATCATGGTCGGGACCTACGAGATGGAAACCCTGGACGGCGAGCGCTTCGACGTGGATATTCCGGCGTTCTCGCTCGATTCGCCGGACGTGCCAATGCGGCTCAACTGAGCCGCCGATTCGCTGCGTCCTTGACTTCATATCCAAACCGCACCAAGTACGCCGGGTCGCGAGCTCGCAACGCCGAGGTGGCGGCGGCAAGCCGGAGAAGGGAGATCACCCGTGGACGACACTCAGCCAGCGCGCCCGGCGGGCGCCGCTGACGACATGCCCGAGGCGGGATCGAGCGTAGGTCCGACGAGGGAGGCGGCCGAGCAGGCGGTGCGCACGCTGATCCGCTGGGCGGGCGACGATCCGACGCGCGAGGGGTTGCGCGATACCCCTGTGCGTGTGGCGCGCGCATTCGAGGAGTATTTCAGCGGCTATGGCCAGGACCCGTACGAGATCCTGCGCCGCACCTTCGAGGAGACGAACGGCTATGATGAGATGGTCGTGCTGCGCGACATTGATTTTCGGTCGCATTGCGAGCACCACATGGCGCCGATCGTCGGCCGGGCCCATATCGGCTATTTGCCGGATCATCGAGTGATCGGGATCAGCAAGCTCGCGCGCGTGGTCGACGTGTTCGCGCGGCGCTTGCAGATCCAGGAAAAGCTGACCAGCGAGATCGCCGATTCCATCGAGACGGTCATGCAGCCGCGCGGAGTCGGTGTCGTGGTCGAGGCCGCCCATCACTGCATGACGACACGCGGGGTACGCAAGGAGGGGGTCATGATGGTGACAAGCCGGATGCTCGGGGCGTTTCGCACGGATCCCAAGACCCGTCGCGAATTTCTCAGCATGATTGGGAATCCGGCCCTGGCAATGCCGCGCTAGGAAGCACGGCCCGGCTTCTTCGTCGGGCTCCCACCACGGAACCACGCGCTCCGCTCGATGGGCTCGGTCAGGGACCTCCGGCCAGTTCTCTTCGTCGTCGGCATTCTGCTGATCACCCTCTCGCTCGCCATGGCGCTTCCGGCCATCGCCGACGGGGTGACGGCCAACCCCGATTGGCAGGTGTTTCTCGCGGCGAGCATCTTCACGCTGTTCATCGGCGCCTGCCTCGCTCTTGCCAACCGAAGCCGAGATACCCGTTTGACGGTGCGTCAGGCCTTCGTCCTGACCACGATGAGCTGGGTCGTCGTCGCCGCCTTCGCCGCCCTTCCTTTTGTCTTTTCCGACCTCAATCTGAGCTATGCCGACGCCTATTTCGAGGCGATGTCGGGGCTCACCACGACGGGCTCGACGGTGATCGTGGGGCTCGACGACGCGCCGCCGGGCATCCTCTTGTGGCGTGCACTCCTGCAATGGCTCGGCGGCATCGGCATCATCGTCACAGCGATCGCGATTCTACCGATGCTGCGGGTCGGCGGGATGCAACTGTTTCGGACCGAATCCTCGGATAGCTCCGGCAAGGTGCTGCCCCGGGCGGCCCAGATCGCGGGCGCGATCGGGATCATCTATCTGTTGCTGACGGTCAGCAATGGGGTCGCCTATTGGGGCGCGGGCATGACGCCGTTCGAGGCGGTGTGCCACGCGATGACGACGATCGCGACCGGCGGTTACTCGACCTCGGATGCGTCGCTCGGCCATTTCGACAACGATGCGATCGAGGGTATCGCGGCGGTCTATATGGTTCTCGGCTCGCTGCCCTTCGTGCTCTATTTGCAGGCCGTGCGCGGAAATGTGGGCGCGTTGTTACGCGACACACAGGTTCGCTGGTTCATGGGGCTGGTGCTGTTCGCGCTGCTCTCGCTCGCGGGCTGGCAGATGGTGGCCAACGATGCCGCGGCGACGGACGCCTTCCGCGAGGCCGCGTTCAACGGCATCTCGATACTCACGGGCACCGGCTACTCCACCGCCGATTTCTCCGCATGGGGCAGCTTCGCACTCCCGGTCTTTACCCTGCTCATGTTCATCGGCGGCTGTACCGGCGCGACCACCGGCGGCGTCAAGGTCTTCCGCATCCAGGTGCTCGCGGCGACCGCCTCGGTGCAGATCCGCCAGCTCATCCAACCCCATGGCGTCTTTCTCACCAAGTTCAACCGACGCCCGATCCCGGAAAGCGTGCCCGGGGCGGTGATGGGCTTCTTTTTCCTGTTCGTGGTGAGCTTCGGCGTGATCGCGATGGGGCTCGCGCTGATGGGCCTCGACTATGTGACGAGTATCAGCGGTGCGGCCACGGCGATCGCCAATGTGGGCCCCGGCCTCGGCGATACGATCGGCCCGTCCGGCACCTTCCAGCCGCTGCCGGAACCGGCGAAGTGGCTGCTTTCGTCGGCCATGCTGCTCGGCCGGCTCGAGCTCTTTACGGTCCTGGTTCTGTTTGTCCCGCGGTTCTGGCGGGACTGATCACGCCTCGTTCTGCCGGAAGGCAGTCAGCCCTTTTCCGCCAGCATGCCGCCATCGACCGGGAGAATGTGGCCGGTGACGAAGCTCGCTTTGTCCGAGAGCAGCCAGACGACCGCCTCGGCGACCTCCTCCGGCCGGCCGATCCGGCCCATCGGAACGCGGCCCGAAGCCTCGCTCGGATCGTCGTTCCAGCCGCGGAGCAGGAGCGGGGTCAGGATCGGGCCCGGCGCGACGGCATTCACGCGAATGCCGCGGGCCGCGTATTCGAGCGCCGCGACCTTGGTCATGCCGGAGACCGCGTGCTTGGCGGTCATGTAGGGCGACCATTGCGGGTAAGCGGCGAGGCCCCACATCGAGCCGGCGTTGACGATCGACCCGCCGCCGTTCTCCAGCATGGCGGGGATCTCGGACTGCATGCACAGGAACACGCCGTTGATCATGACATCGAAGACGCGCTGTACGGCGGCCATGTCCTGCTCGGGCAGGAGCGCCTGCGGTCCCTCGATGCCGGCGTTGTTGTAGGCCAGGTCAAGCCGGCCGAAGGCGCTCTCGGCTCGGGCGACGAGCGCCGCGACCTGATCCGCCTCGGCGACGTCGGTGCGCATGAACGCTGCCTTGCCGCCGCCCTCGCGGACCTTCGCGGCGACCGCCTCGCCGCCGGCCTCATCGAGGTCGGCGACCAGCACCGATGCGCCTTCGGCAGCGAGCGCGAGCACCGTCGCGCGCCCGATCCCCGAACTGCCGCCGGTCACGATCGCCGCGCGCCCCGCGAACATCATCGCCGCCTCCCCGCCGGCGCTCCGGCGGTATATTCGGCGTCAAGCCTCTCCATGGCGCGTCCCTCCGGGATTAGGGTGAAGATGACGGGTGCAAGCACGAAGCCGAGAAAGAGATCGATATCCACGACCGGCATTGTAACGTGCACCGCCCGAGATTGCCGGTGCGGAACACGCGATTCCGGGATTTCCACGAGGCTTGTCGTGTGATTCTCTATACGCGTGAGCGGGAAGGTCGGGAGGTGGTGGAATCATGTCGCGCGCTGACATCGCGACCGCGGTTCTCAGGCGGGCGCCGCCGGAACTGGCGCAGAACGCCGCGCTCGCGCTCCTTGGAATCGGCTGGATCTGGCCTTCGCTCCCTCCGCCCAGCCCTGCTTTGGCCGTGACCCTCTGGGGGCGGCGCTTCCCGTCACCCCTCGGGCTCGCCGCAGGCTTCGACAAGGACGCCAAGCGTCTGAATGGCCCGGCATTGCTCGGTTTCGGCTTCGGGGAGGTCGGCACGGTGACGCCCCGGCCGCAGCCGGGGAACCCGAAACCGCGCGTTTTTCGCTTGCGCCAGGACCGCGCGTTGATCAACCGCCTGGGCTTCAACAGCGCCGGCCTCGAAGCCGTGGCATGGCGGCTCGAGCGATGGCGGCGGAGGTCCGGCGAGCGCGACTGCCCGATCGGGGTCAATATCGGGGTGAACCGGGACAGCGAAGATCCGGCGCGTGATTACGCCGCCGGGCTTACGCGGCTTGCTTCGCTCGCCGATTATGTCGCGGTGAATGTCTCCTCGCCCAACACGCCGGGCCTCCGCGCCTGGCAAGGCGGCGATGCGCTCAACAGATTGCTCGACGCCCTGGCGGACGCCCATGCCCGCCTCGATTCCCGTCCGCCCATCCTCCTCAAGCTCGCCCCCGAGATCGACGAAGACTCGCTGGCATCGCTTCTGAGCGCTATTCGGGGCACGCCGATCGCCGGTCTGATCCTCACCAACACCACCACGACGCGTCCGGACGGCGTGAGCTCGCCTGCGAGGGACGAGAAGGGCGGTCTCAGCGGTCCGCCGCTCGCCGCACGCGCGCTCCATGTGCTGCGGCGGGCCTATGCGTTGAGTAACGGGCGTTTGCCGTTGATCGGGGTCGGCGGGATCGACTCGGCGGCCGCCGCCTATGACCGGATTCGCGCGGGCGCGAGCCTCGTTCAGCTCTACACGGCACTCGTCTATCGCGGGCCCGGGTTGATCGGGGACATCACCCGCGGGATCGCGCAGCGTCTCGCGGCCGATGGCTTCGCTTCGCTGAGCGAGGTCGTCGGTGCCGATCACCGCGACGGGTCATGACGCGGCGGCGATCTCCTCGGCAATGGCGCGGGCCGCGGCGAGCGGATCGTTCGCTTGGGTGATCGGGCGGCCGACGACCAACGCGGTCGCCCCGGCCCGGGCGGCCTCGGCCGGCGTCGTCACACGCGTCTGATCGCCCTTGTCGGTCCTTGCGGGGCGGATGCCCGGGACGACGACCGCAAAGCCGGGGCCGTGTTCCGCGCGAAGCGCCGCGACCTCGTGCGGGCTTGCGACCACGCCCGCGCAGCCCGCTTCGCGCGCGAGCCCGGCGAGGCGCAGCACTTGGTCGCGCGGCGAGCCCGCAAGCCCCTGGCGGGAAAGCTCCGCTTCGCCGAGGCTGGTGAGCACCGTGACGCCGAGAAGGTGCGGCGGGGCGGCTTTGCGGCGCCCGGCTTCCTCCTCCGCCGCCTCGCGCGCCGCTCGCATCATGGCGAGCCCGCCGGCGGCATGCAGGGTGAGGTAGTGGGGCTCGAGGGAGGCGACGCTGCGTACGGCTCCGGCCACCGTGTTCGGGATATCGTGGAGCTTCAGGTCGAGGAACAGCGGCCGGCCGATGGCGCGGATCGCGTTGACCCCGTCCGCACCGTGGGCGCAGAAATATTCGAGGCCGAGTTTGATGCCGTCGACGGCCGGCGCGAGCAGGCGGGCCAATCGCTCGACCGCGGGTCGCTCGCGGGCGTCGAGCGCGCAGTAGAGGTGCACCTCCGGCATAGGGCTCCCGTCGACCGCCCGGCGCTCGGTAGACCGCGATTGCGGTCTTGAGCGATTTCTCTCCGGGGGGGATCATTCTAGCGGCGTCTGCGACGGGAGACGACGTTGGAACGGGAGCAATGATGAGCCGCACGGCGGAGGAGATCGCATCGGTCCTTCTTGATACGGGCGCGTTTCTGGTGCGGCCGACAGAGCCGTTCCGCCTCACTTCGGGGCTATGCGCGCCGTTCTACGTAAACTGCCGGCTGATCCTCTCCCATCCTGCCGCGCGCTCGCGGGTCGCCGCGGCGCTCGCTGCTACCGTGCCGCTGCCGGATACCACGGCCATCGCCGGCGGCGTGACCGCCGGCGTGCCCTTCGCGACGCTCGTCGCCGACCGCCTCGCGCTGCCGTTGGTCTATGTCCGCACCAGGGCGAAGGAGCACGGCACGGCGGGACAGATCGAAGGCGGCGACGTTGCCGGCAAGAGCGTCGTTCTGATCGAGGATCTGATATCCACTGCCGGCAGCATCCTCGCTTTCACCGAGGCTCTGCGCGCCGCCGACGCTCGGGTCGATGGGGTGAGCGTGCTGTTCTCGCGCGCGGGCGCGGCGGCGTGGAGCGCCCTCGGCGAGGCCGCCCTCAGCCTCACCACGCTGTGCGACCTCGATACCCTGCTATCGGTGGCCCGCGCCTCCGGCCATATTGATGAGGCGGGTCTGGCCGAGGTCCACGCCTTCCTCGCCGATCCCGACGGGTGGTCCGCTCGCAACCCGGCGTGACCGCGGCGCGATCGGGCTCCAGCTAGCCTGCTGGGTCGATGACCCGGTCCGGCGGGTTGTGCCCGTCGGCGAAGGTCTGGATGTTGATCAAGACCTTCTCACCCATATCGAGGCGCCCCTCGATCGTGGCCGAGCTGATATGCGGCAGTGCCACCACGTTGTCGAGCGCCAGCAGCTTCGGCGTGACGAGCGGCTCGTTCTCATACACGTCCAACCCCGCGCCCGCGATCCTGGCGGCTTCGAGCAGGCGCACCAAGGCGGCTTCATCGATCGCGTGGCCGCGCGAGGTGTTGATCACATAGGCTTGCGGGCGCAGCAAATTGAGCCGCCGGGCCGACAGCAAATGGTAGGTCGCCGGCGTGCTGGGGCAATGAATCGAGACGAAATCCATATGCGCCAGCATCTGGTCCAGGCTTTGCCACCAGGTCGCTTCGAGCTCGGTCTCGATCTCCTCGTCCAGCCGGTTGCGGTTATGATAGTGGATAGAGAGGCCGAAGCCGCGGGCGCGCCGCGCGACGGCCTGGCCGATCCGCCCCATGCCAATGATGCCGAGCCGCTTGCCCCAGATCCGATGGCCGAGCATCGTGGTCGGCGCCCAGCCCTGCCAGTCACCGCCGCGCAAGAGCCGCTCGCCCTCGGAGAGCCGACGCGGCACCGCGAGAATGAGAGCCATCGTCATGTCCGCGGTGTCTTCGGTCAGGACGCCCGGGGTATTGGTCACCAGGATGTTGCGCGTCCGGGCTGCCGAGAGATCGATGTGATCGACCCCCGTCCCGAAGCTCGCGATTAGCTTCAACTCGGGGCCGGCATGCTCGAAGAGCGCGGCGTCGATCGTGTCCGTCACCGTCGGCACAAGGACGTCGGCCTCCTGCATCGCCCGGACCATGGCCTCGCGGTCGAGCGGCCGATCATCCTCATTGAGCCGGGTGTCGAAGAGCTCCATCATGCGCGCCTCGATCTCCTGGGGGAGACGGCGCGTCACGATCACTTTGAGCTTCCTGCCAAGCGTCATCAACCCTCTGCGCGCGGCTCGGCGGGCTCGATCCGACCGCAATCAACAGGTTGTTTAGCAAACGCCCCGTGACGACTCAATCGGCCGAGCAGCCGCCGAATCCCTGTATGATCGCACCGTGGCCTCACCACCCGAGAGGCCGTCGGTCAGGGCGAGCCCATATGATGTCTTCGCGCCGATCCTTCAAGCCGCTGCGACGAGCAATTGCGGCCGCCCTGGCGGCCGCCTTCGCCGTCACCGCGTTGGCCGAGTGGCAATCGGCCCGCGCCGACGATTTGCCGCGTTTCCTCTCGCTTAAGTCGGATCTGGTCAATCTCCGGGTCGGGCCCGGCCGGCGTTATCCGATCGACTGGGTCTACAAACGCCGCGGCCTGCCGCTTCTGGTCATTGCCAAGTTCGAACAATGGCGTCGGGTGCGCGATCACGAGGGCACACGCGGTTGGGTGCACCAATCTCTGCTATCCCAGCGTCGCACTGCCTTGACGGTCGGCGGGACGCAAACGATCCGAACGAGCCCGTCGGGCAACGCGCCGGCAATCCTCCGCGCCGAGGCTGGCATTGTCGCCGAACTCCTGGATTGCGAGGGCAACTGGTGCCGCGTATCGCTCGCGGACGAAACGGGGTGGATACCCCGCGATGGGCTCTGGGGCGCCGCGCCGCCAGCGCGCTGAGCGCGTCCCCGTCGAGGCGCGTGGTCTCATCCCGAGACTGACCCCGCGTCACCGTCTCATGCGGTTCTTCAGGCCGGGCGCTCGTCGAGATCCTCGGCCAGAGCCGATCGGACCTCGTCCGGCATAACCGCGAGATGGCCATAGGCGGGGTGCTCGAAGCCGAGCACGACGCGTGCGCCAGGCGTGCGGAAATAGGAGATCTGTGCCGCCGAAAACGGAAAGCGGAGGAAATGGATCGAGGAGGTCTTGCCGTCCTCCGTGGTCCGTGCCACCTCATCCTCGATGGGCCGTGCGCTGATGGCGGTCTCGCCGAGCTCCATCCAAATGGTCTCCTCGATCCCCGCCAAGCGATAGAGCTCGCGTTCCCGTCGCGGCGGATCGTCGATCTCGAGCATGAGCGTCGCGATCAGCGCGTTGCCGTGCGGGATCAGCGGATTGTAGGCCTCGAGCTCGCCCGCGATCTGCTCCTCGCCGCCACGCTCGATGTAGAGCATCTCGTGCACCTGCATCCACATGGTCTCATAGCACTCGAAGTGGACGGTGGCGAAGGGACCGACGGCGAGGCGCCGCCGGCGTTTGAGCGCCGTGATCACCGCGCGTTTCTCAGCCCGGACGCGGGCATAGTCCGCCATGTCCATGATGTCGGCTCGCTCGAGAGCGCGGTGCGTCGAGCCCACCATCTCACACCAGGCCGTAGGCGCGTGCCAGGAGCTCGATCGGATGATGGGCGCGGCCGTCCGCCGGCGCGCCGGCGCCGGGATCGCCGTCCTTCGCCGCCTGACGCCCGATCCCGTTCACGATATGAGCGCCGGCCAGCGGGCATTCGGAGGCGATGAAGCGATTTCCGGCCTCGTGCGCCTTCCGTGCGACCGGTCGGCCGACCTTCAACGCGGTCTCGTGAAAACCCTTGGTGACGCCGATCGAGCCGCCATGGCCGGAGCAGCGCTCGATGATCGAGATCTCGGTATTCGGCACCAGCGCCAGCATGTCGGCTGACTTGCGCCCGATATTCTGGGCCCGCTCGTGGCACGGCAGGTGGAGCGTGACACCGCCTTCGAGCGATGTGAGGCCTGCGGCGAGCCCCTCGTCGCGCGCGATCCCGACGACATATTCGCAGACGTCGCTGCTGTGCTTCGACAGCCGCTCGACCGCGGGATCCTCCGGGAGGATGAGCGGCCATTCCAACTTCAGCATGAGCGCGCAGCTCGCCACCAGCGCGATGACCTGATAGCCGCGGTCAATCCAGGTGCCGAGAGCTGCTGCGGTGTGGCGCGCGGTCTCGGCGACCCGCTCGATATCCCCCTCCTCGAGCTGCGGCATACCGCAGCATTGGGGGTAAACGACGGCGGTCTCGACGCCATTCCGCGCCAGCACGGCGCGGGCGGCCTCGCCGATCTCGGGCTGGTTGTAGTTGGCGAAGCAGGTCGCGTAGAGCACCGCCTTGCGCCCAAAGCCCGGCGCCTCGTGATTCACTTCCGGCGTCTCCTTGGCGGCACGATCGAGCAATGTGCGCCGGTGATAGCGCGGCAGCGGCGCCTCCCGGTGGACGCCGGCGATGGTCTCCATCAGGGGCCGGGTCAGCCGATTGTTCCGCGCCGAGCCCCAATTCATGACCGGCGCGAGAGTGCGGGCCAGCCTGCCGTTCCGGTCGGTCTCGGCGAGGCGCCGCGCGGCGGTGGTGTGGCGCCTGCCCACGCGCCGGTCGGCCGCGCGATAGCGCAGCATGAGATGGGGGAAGTCGACGTTCCACTCGTGGGGCGGCGTGTAAGGGCACATCGTCATGAAGCACATGTCGCACAGCGTGCAGGCGTCGACGACCCTCTTGAAGCCCGCGCTGTCAACCGAATCGAGCTCGCCGGTCTCAGAATCGTCGATCAGGTCGAAGAGGCGCGGAAATGAATCGCAGAGATTGAAGCAGCGCCGGCAGCCGTGACAGATGTCGAAGACCCGGCGCATCTCCCGTTCGAGCGGCGCGCGGGCCCGGAAGTCAGGGCTTCGCCAATCAATGGGGTGGCGAAACGGCGCCCCCTCGTCGATCATCGTGGCGACGTGGCTATCGGCACGCGCCGCACAATCGGTTTCCGGGCCCCGCGCTGTCGAAGGTGCGGCCGCAGCGTAGGCAAATACGCTTGCTTTCCTGCGCCTCCAGGCGATCCAGCTCCGCAAGCTCGTCGGAGAGGGAGATCATGCCCGGTCCGCGGTCGACATTTCTGGCGGCTTCGCGCCGCGCTTCCCATTTCGTTCGTCTTTGAGGCGCAAGTGTCATCGTTGTCAGCGGCATCTCCCCAGCGCCCTTGGCGGCACGCTTCCGTTAGCATCTTTATATCGGATCACGGCGATCGTTCTAAGCCGAATCTTCACGACATCGACGCCGTGTCGGCCCCGTGCTCTCGTGGCGGTCGGGCGAGATTATTCCGCCGCTTCGGTGCCGCCGGCCGTCTCCCGGAAGGCGGGCATCACCGCCTCGGCGAACAGGCGCAGGCTCTTCAGCAAGTTCTCGGCGCCGTAATAGGGCGGGTAGTGGAGCAGAAGGGAATCCAACCCGGTCGCGGCGCGAAGCGCCCGAATGCGCGCGATCACCGTCTCCGGCGAGCCGTGGATCAGCATGCTCTCCAAGAGCTCGTCATAGTCGAACCCGCTCGCGCCGTCCTTCTCGGAGACCTGGCCCAGATAGCCCGCGGTCTTCTTGCCCAGAAACCCTTCGAGGTGGCGGATGATGCCCGCCGCGCTCTCCTCCCGTGCCCGCGCATCGGTCTCGGCCACATAGACCCAGCGCGCGATGTTGACCGAGCCGAAGGCGGGGTTGGCGTTCCACGGCGCCGGTGCCGCGGCCATGGCCGCCCGGTAGAGGGCGATCTGCTCGGCGAGCGTGGCGAATGCCGGCAGGGTCGAGAGCATCAGGCCGAAGCCATGGCGCGCCGCCGCCTCGATCGAGCGGCTGGTGCCGGCCGCCATGTAGAAGGGCGGGTGCGGCCGCTGCAGGCTTACCGGATAGATCTGGTATTCGCCTTCCACCCGATGCCGGAAATGAGCGCCGTCATGGGCGAGCTTGCCCGTGTGGAAGGCGTCGAGGATGATCGGGATGGCCTCTTCCTGGATGTCGCGGCGTTCCTCGAAGGGAATGCCGAGGCCGTCATATTCATAGGGCCGGTAGCCCGAGCCGAGCCCGAGGCTCAGCCGCCCGCCGCTCAGAATGTCGACGAAGGCGGCGTTCTCGACGATCCGCACCGGGTTGTGCAGGGGCAGCGTCATCACCGCGGTGCCGAGCCCGATGCGCCTCGTCTTGGGCACCAGATAGGCCAGATAGACGAAGGGGTCCGGCAGCACGCCATATTGGTTCGAGAAGTGGTGCTCCGCGATCCAGGCGGTGTCGTAGCCGAGCCGGTCCGCTTCCACGATCTCGCGCGTCACCCGCGCGTGCACCGCACGGTGCGGATAGGGCTCCACATCGAGATTGGGCTGCGAGGTTACCAGAACGCCGAACTTCATCACCTGCCTCTGCCGGTCGGTCATTGCCTGCGAGCGGGATCCGGATAGGGCGCCCACTCTCGCCAAGCCTAGCGTATCACGGCACCGGCACCAACGAGGCCGGGCCACGGTTCACCCGATGCCGTGCCCGGTCTATCCTGCGACGAGCGATTCAGCGGCGAGAACAGCATGCGGCCTCCCGATGCCGACACCGTACCCGACCTCCTCGACGAGCTGGCGGCCCGCTACCCCGGTCATGAGGCGCTGGTCGGCGGTGAGGAGCGCTATACGTATCGAACGCTCCGCGACGCCGTGCGCCGGCTGGCTAAAAGCTTGCACGCTCTCGGCGTTCGTCGGGGCGACAAGGTCGGCATTCTCATGGGTAACCGGCCGGCGTGGGTCCTGGCGGACTTTGCCATCCTGCTGCTCGGCGGCACGATGGTCGCCATCAATAGCTGGGCCTCCATGCGCGAGCTCGGCCATGTTCTGCGACATTCCGACACCAAATTCCTGATCACCGTCGATCGCTTTCTCAAACACGACTATCTCGCGGTCTTGGATGCTCTGAGACGGAGCGGTGACGACCTCGCCGGCATCGCCGCATCAAAGTGGTCCATCGCGATCGGGTTCTGGCCCGGATCACCGTCGATCACTGCCGCGGAGCGGCCCTTCGAGTGGTTCGATGGGCGGCCCGGCCGATCACTCCGCGCGGCCCTTCGAGATGCTCTCGGCCATGGGCGAGGCTGTCGACGACGCGGTCATCGATCACGCGCAGCAGGAGGTCCGCACCGAGGACGTGGCCTATCTGCTCTACACCTCGGGCACGACGGCGCTGCCCAAGGGGGTTCAACTCCAGCATGGCGGCCTGATCGAGAACATGTGGAATATCGGCGAGCGGCAACATCTCCGCGCCGGAGACAGGCTCTGGCTCGCCGTTTCCCTGTTCTGGGGTCTTGGCTGTGAAAACGCGTTGTTCGCCGTGATGACCCACGCCGGCTGTATCGTGTTGCAGGAACATTTCGAGGTGGGCGAGGCGCTCCGCCTGATCGAAGCCGAGCGCTGCACCGTGTTCTACGGCACGCCCAACATGGTCCATGCGCTGGAGCGCCATCCGGATCGGCCGGCGCGAGATCTTTCCTCGCTTCGCACCGGCGCCACCCTTGGCTCGCCGGAGCAGATCCGGCGCCTGATCGACCTCGGTGTCCCCGAGATCTGCAACATCTACGGGCTGACCGAGACCTACGGGAACTGCACTGTGACCGATGTCGACGACCCGCTCGACAGACGTTTGAACACCGTCGGTCGGCCGCTCCCCGGGGTCGAGATCGTAATTGCCGATCCTGAAAGCCACCTGCCACTCGACGCCGGCGAGGTCGGCGAGATCCTGGTCCGCGGCTATGTCACCGTCGGCTATTACAAGGATCCCGCGCTCAACGAGCAAAGCTTTCATGACGGTTATTTTCTCACCGGCGACCTCGGCATGCTCGATGGCGAGGGCTATCTTCATTTCCGAGGTCGGCTCAAGGAGATGATCAAGACAGGCGGTATCAATGTCTCGCCGGCGGAGGTCGAGGCCGTTCTCGCCGAGGCGCCCGATGTCGCGATCGCCTATGTGATCGGTCTGCCCGATCCCGAGCGTGATCAACGCGTCGCCGCCGTCATCGTGCCCAAGCAAGGCGCCGTGCCATCGCCGACGGCGCTCGCCGCCCATTGCGCCGAGCGGCTCGCCGCCTACAAGGTGCCGCGGGAATTTCGCTTTGCCGATGCCGGCGTACTGCCACTCACCACGACCGGGAAGTTGCAAAAAGCTCGCCTCGCCGAATTCTTCACCGGCGCCCCGTGATGTCCGCTGCCCTGCGGGACAAGGCGGCGATCGTCGGCATCGGCACCAGCCCGTTCGGCCGTTGTCTGCCGCAAAGCCAACTCGGCCTCGCCACGGTGGCGTTCAAGGCCGCGCTCCACGACGCCGGCCTCAAGCGCGACGATGTCGATGGTCTTTCGATTCATATCGGGTGGCCTCTGGGGGTCGACTATGATCAGGTCGCCGAGGCCTTCGGCCTCCGGACCCGCTTCGTCAATCAGGCCTGGACCCACGGCCGCTTCGTTACTGGTAGCCTGCAAACCGCGGCGATGGCGGTCGCCACCGGGATGGCCGAGATCGTGGCCTGCGTCACCGCCCTGAGCTTCACGCGGGAGCGCGACATCCTCGGTGGCCCGCGCGATCTCGAAGGCTATCGCGAGACCGGTGGCACGCACGCGGAATCGCCGCATTACGGCCTCACCGCGCCCGCCGGCGGTGCGGCGCTTGCCATGCAACGCTATATGGCGCGCTATGGTGCAACCAGCGAGGCCCTTGCTGCCGTGCCCGTCGCGCTCCGCGCCCATGCGCGGCGAAACCCGCAGGCGGTCATGCAAGAGCCGCTGACTGTGGCGGATCATCAGGCCTCGCGCATGGTGGTGGACCCGCTTCGCCTGTTCGACTGCTGCGTCGTCACCGACGGGGCGGCCGTGGTGCTGGTCGCCGCGGCGGAGCGTGCGGCGGATCTCAAGCCAGATCCGGTCTATATCGCCGGTATGCAGGGCATGCGGGCGGGCCGTGAGGAGTTCATCTTCGGGCCGCCTGGTCTCGGCATCAATCAGCAGAGCTCGGCCGTTGCGATGCCGCCGGAGCGCGATCTTGAGGTCTACCGCTCCGCCGACATTCCCCGCGACGCCATTCAGGGTCTCTACACCTATGATGCATTTTCGCCGCTCGTGCTGTTCGTGATCGAGCGCTTCGGATTTTGTGGTCCGGGCGAGGCTGCCGCCTGGGTGCAGGACGGGCGCATCGGCCCGGGTGGCGCGCTCCCCGTCAATACATCGGGTGGTCTTTTGTCCGAGGCCCACGTCGCGGGCTGGAACTCGCTCTGCGAGATGGTGCGCCAGCTTCGCGGCGAGGCCGGCGACCGTCAGATCGGGCACGCGCGCGCCCTTCAGTGGGCCACGGCCTGGGGCGATTCCGTGATCCTACGCAACTGAGCGCCCGGAACCGCCACGATGAGTTCTTACGAAAAGCCCCGCCCGCGTATCAATCCCGACAATGCTCGTTTCTGGGAGAGCGCCCGCGAGGGGGTGTTACGGTTGCCGCGCTGCCGCGCCTGTGGGGCGTGGCACTGGCCACCGGGCCCGGTCTGCCCGGACTGCCTATCGGAGCGGATCGGTTGGCGAAGGGCCAGCGGCCGTGGCGTGGTCTCGACATGGACTCGGGTGCACAAGGCCTGGTTCCCCGCCTTCGAAACCGAGATCCCTTACGCCGTCATACAGGTCGAGCTCACGGAAGGGGTCCGACTCACCGCGGGCCTGGTCGATTGCCCCGCAGAAGCGCTCCGGGTCGGCATGGAAGTCGAGGTCGTGTTCGAGCGGGTCGCGGAGACGCTGACCCTGCCCAAGTTCCGCCCGCTCCGCCGCTGATCGATCGGTCTGCGCCCCGGGCGTGCCGGAAGCTGGACCTCCGGGCGGCACTCCCCCATGGTACGGCGCCATGGCGGAACACGCGGCCTCGCGCGGCGGCTCCACACTCGGCGTTCACGCCACGGTGTTCCTTGCCATGTTCCTCATCTCGTTCAGCTATCCGGTCGGCGAGGCGATCGCGAACGAGATCGACACCGGCGTGCTGTTGCTCCTTCGATTCCTCCTGGCGCTGGCGGTTTTCGGGCCCCTGGTTGCCTGGCGCCACGGCATTGCGTGGCCCGGTTGGCGGGCGCTCGCGGGCTACGCGACGATCAGCGCGTCGCTCGTCCTGTTCTTTTGGTGCATGTTCGCCGGTCTGCGCACCACGAGCGCGCTGAACACCGGCGCCATCTCGACCCTGATCCCGGGTTTCACGGCGATCGGCGGTGCGATCCTGGTGGGCGAGCGGCTCGGCCGGCACCGCCTCGTGGCCCTCGGTATCGGCCTCATCGGGGCATTGTGGGTGGTGTTCCGCGGCGACTGGAACAGCTTCGTCGCGCTCGATCTGAACACGGGCGATCTGATCGTGTTCGCCGGGTGCATCGCGATGGGCTTCTACAGCCCGCTCGTCAAGCGCTTCCACCGAGGCGAGCCGGTGATGGTCATGACCTTCTGGGTGATGACCATGAACGCGGTCTGGTGTCTGCTGATCGCCAACAGCGCACTGTGGACGATGGGCTGGGCCGAGGTTCCTTTGTTCGCCTATGGCGGCGTCGCCTATATCGGGATCGGCTCCACGGTGGTCGCGTTCTTTCTGATTCAGTCGGGCACGATCAAGATCGGTCCGACCCGGGTGCAGTCGTACAGCTACCTCTTGCCCGCCTTCGTGTTGTTGATCGATTGGGCGATCGGCAAGGGCCTGCCGACGCTGATCACCATCCCGGGTGTCCTGATCGTCCTCGCGGCGAGCCTGGTGATCCAGCGCGGCGAGATCTTCGAAGGCCGCTCGGCCGACGCGATACGCTCCTAGGGCGCGGCCTTCATGACGAAGTCGTAGTCGACCCGCAGGCCGTCATCCTCGGGCATATAGTGGACGATCAGGGACTCCTTGACGCCGAACACGGCGTCGGAGTCGAGATAGGGGTCGTCGTCGGTGAAGAGCTGGGTCACGAGCGTTTCATAACTCGCGGCCGACACCTTGAAATGGATATGGGCGGGGCGCCAGTTGTGGCGACCGACGGCCTTCAGCATGGCGCCGACCGGGCCGTCGCCGGGGATCGTGTAGCTCACCGGTTTGCGGGTCCAGAACGAGTAGCGTCCGTCTGCTCCGCTCTCGAGCCGGCCGCAGAGGTTGAACTCGGCCTGCCCCGAATCCATTGCCGCATATTCGGCGTTTGGCGCGGTCTGCCAGATGTCGAGCGTCGCGCCGGCGATCGGCGCCCCGTCGAGGTCGCTCACCTTGCCGGAGACGAGCACCCGTTGGCCCTCCTTCGCATCGTCCGCCAAGTCGGCGCCGTTTTCGTAGACAGGCGCGCCTTCGCGGTAGAACGGCCCGAGCACGCTGCTCTCGGTGGCCCCGGCAGGCTTCCGGTTGTTGATCGCATCGATCAGCATGGTCGCGCCGAGGGTATCGGAGAGGAGGATAAACTCCTGGCGCTTGTCGTCGCATTTCCGGCCGGTCTCGGTGAGGAAGCGAATGGCGGCCAGCCACTCCGCCTCGGTGGGCTCGATCTCGCGGATGAAGGTGTGGAGATGCCTGGTCAAGCTGAGCAGGATCTCCTGCGTCCGGCCCTCTGCGCCGGCTTCGAGGCGCTGGATAGCCGCCTGGGTGATCTTGTCTTCGGAGCTCGTGATCATCGGCATCGTGGCGGCTCCCTCGCCTGCGGGGCCATGCGGGCCGCCGGTCTAGGCGGCGGTTCTGCGGGTGACCGGGCCGGACGGCGCCGATCTCGACGGCGTCCGCCTCTCTACAAGCGGAGCCGGCGCGCGCCGGACCCGATCAATTCCCGATCCGCCGCCCCGAGATCGGATCGAAGAAAAGGAGTGTTTCGGTGTCGATATGCAGGTCGACCTGATCGCCGTCGTCGAACTCCTGCACGCCGGCCACGGTCAGGGCAAGGTTGATGCCCGAGAGGTCGACGCCGACCGTCGTATGCATGCCAAGCGGTTCGAGATCGTTCACGATCCCCGTGCGGTGCGATTCGCCGGCGGCCGAGTGTACGATCTTGACATGCTCGGGTCGCAACCCGACCTCGACCTCGCTCACATGCACCGGCAAGCCGTGCTCCATGCGCTCCGGCAAGGGCAGGTGCATCGAGCCGATCGTGAGATTGGCTTGGCCGTTCTCCCGCGACAGCCGTCCGGGCACGATATTGATCTTGGGATTGCCGACGAAGCGCGCGACGTCGCGATCGGCGGGCTCGTCATAGAGCTCCTGAGCCTTGGCGACCTGCCGCACCTCGCCCTCGAGCAGCACGCAGACCGTGTCCGCGAGCGCCAGCGCTTCGGTATAGTCCGGTGTTGCGAAGACGAAGGTGCGGCCCAGGTCGCGCTGCAGGCGCTTCAGCTCGGTTCTGAGCTCGATCCTGAGCATGAAGTCGAGGCTCGAGAGCGGCTCGTCCAGCAGGAAAAAACGCGGCTCCCGCACCATCGCGCGGCCGAGGGCGATGCGCTGCCGCTCGCCGCCGCTGAAGGTCGCCGGCAGGCGGTCGAGAATGTGCCCGATCTTGAGCAGCGTCGCGATCTCGTCGACCCGCTTTTTGATGTCGGCTTTCGGCTTTCTTGCGAGCCTGAGGGGAGAGGCGACGTTCTCATAGCCCGTCTTGTTGGGGTAGAGCGCGAGATTGTCGAAGATCATCGCGATATCGCGCTGGTTGGGCTGCAGCCGCGTGAAGTTCTGGCCCTCGACCCAGACCTCGCCCGAAGAGGGCGCCTCGAGGCCGGCGATAATCCGCAAGGTCGTCGTCTTACCCGCCCCGGCGGGACCCAGGAGCACGATCAGCGAGCCGCGCGGCACCTCCAGGTTCAGGTCCCTGATCGCCTGGGTGGCCCCGAAATTCTTGGAGACGGAGCGAAGCTCCAGAAGGGTGTCGACCATGGCTTGCTCTACGCCTTCAAGCGAACGCCCGAGGCGGCGTCGAACAGCGCGAGCACTTCCGCGTCGGGCAGGATGGTGATCTCGCTGTCCTCGCTTGCCTGGGTGCCGGTCTCCACGATCAGCTTCAGACTGGTCTGGCCGACCCGCGCCGTCAGCACGGTCGCCGGCCCCTGCGGCTCGACCGCGATGACGGAGGCGGTAAAGCCGGCCGGATTACCGGCTTCCACCACGGCCATCGCCTCCGGGCGCATGCCGACGATCACCTCGGCGCCGGCGCTCAAGCCCGCCGCGCTGTTCGGCGGTACCGGGATTTTCGAGCCGTTCTGCGCCACGATCGGCTGGCCGCCGTCGAGACCGAATTCGCCGCGCACGAAGTTCATCGGCGGGTTGCCGAGGAAGCTGCCGACGAAGGTATTGTCGGGATAATGGTAGACGTTGTGAGCGGTGTCGTACTGTTTGAGCGCGCCCAAATCCATGACCGCGATCTGATGGGCAAGCGAGAGCGCCTCGATCTGGTCGTGGGTCACGTAAATGATGGTCTGGCCGGTCTCGGCCTGGATCCGCCGGAGCTCGCGGCGCATCTGGTTGCGCATCTCCGCCTCGAGATTGCTGAGCGGCTCGTCGAGCAGGAGGATCTCCGGGTTGGTCACCAGGGTCCGCCCGATCGCGACCCGCTGCAACTCGCTCGCGCCGAGCTCCATCGGCTTGTGATCGAGCTGATTGCCGAGATTGAGGAAGTCGGCGACCTTCGCGACTTCCCGGTCGATGTCGGACTTGGTCATGCCGCGGACCCGGAGCCCGTATTCCAGGTTGTGCCTGACGTTCATGTGGGTGAAGACGGCATAGTCTTGGAACACCAGCCCGACATTCCGTTGGCCGGGCGGCACTTGCAGGACTGATTGCCCGTCGATCAGGATGTCGCCTGCGGTCGGTGCCTCCAGGCCGACGATCATATTGAGGATCGTCGACTTGCCGCAGCCGGAAGGGCCGAGCAGTGCCATGGTCTCGCCTTCCTCGACGCCGAGCGACATGTCGTCGACCGCGACGAGCTCGCCAAACTCCTTGCGGAGCTGCACCAGCTCTAACTTGATATTTGCCATCGTGCTGCTAACGCTTGATCGCGCCGAGGGTGAGGCCGCGCACCAGATGCCGCTGGATGAAGAAGCCGACGATCACAAGCGGAACAATGGAAACGCAGGCGAGTGCCGCCTGAATTCCGTACTGCTGGCCCGAGGTGGCGCTGAAGTATTTGGAGAGCTTGACCGGGATGGTCTCGACGTTGGTGTAGGTCAGCACCAGCGCGAACAGGAACTCGCTCCAGTTCAAGATGAAGATGAAGAGCGCCGTCGCGATCAGGCCCCCCTTGATGAGCGGTATCGTGACCCTGAGATGCGCCTCCCAGCGAGACATGCCGTCCATCATCGCCGCCTCCTCGATCTCCTGAGGCAGCTCGTCGATGAAGCTCTTCAGCATCCAGGTGGAGAAGGGAACGGTGACCGCGGCATAGGCAAGGATCAGGCCCCAATAGGTATCTGTCGCCTCGATTCCGGGCGCGCTGAACATCACGACGAACGGGATCGCGATCGCTATGGGCGGGAACATTCGCCCCGATAATATGAAGAAGGGCGTGACATTACCGCCGAATCGGTATCGCGATATGGCGATCGCGGCCATGAAGCCGACCACAATGGACAGGATCGTCGAGAGCACCGAAATGATGACCGAGCCCCGGATCGACTGCCACGCCGACTTGGTCAGGAAGTCGGCGACCGCGCCGCTCACCGACGACGACTGGGTCGCGCGCTGCTGGGTGATCTCGCCTTCCTCCGTGTACTGGCCGAGACCGCCCCGGGCTTCGAGCAGGACGGACGGCCACAGGATCACGAGATAGTTGGTGACGGTGCCGTTCCCCGACACCCACACCGGCGGCGTCGTGACCCACTCGTTCGATGGCTTGAAGGAGGTGGAGACCATCCAGAACAGCGGGAACACCGCGAAGAGGAGCCCGAAGGCAAGCCCGATCGCGCTGCCGGGGCCGAATTTCCTCGCGGACATCTAACGCTTCTCCAGCAACTGGTAGCGGATCGGCCGCAGCATCATGTTGATCATCACCACGGTGATCACCAGCACGATGAAGCCCGCCGACCCCGCGTATGCGAGGCGGAAGTCCTGGAAGCCGAGCTTGTAGAGATAGAGGCTCATGGTCTCGGTCGCCGTGCCCGGGCCGCCGCGGGTAAGGATATAGATCTCGTCGAAGAGCTTGATGACCTCCATGCCGCGGATCACGAAGGCGATGATAATGACGCCCCGCATGTTGGGCATGATGACGGTCCAGAAGATGCGCCAGTTGCTGGCGCCGAGCACGGTCGCCGCGCGAACAGGGTTCTCCGGCACCGCGTTGAGGCCCGAGAGCAGGATCAGGAAGAACAGCGGCGTCCAGTGCCAGACCTCGGTGATCACCACGGCGAAGAAGGCCAGCAAGCCGGTGTTGAGCCACTGCAGGTCGGCCCCGGCGGCGGTGCCGCCGATCCAGCCGAGCACCTGATTGACCGGTCCGGTGTACTGGAACAGCATGAACCAAGTGTAGCCGACCACGACCGGCATAATCATCATCGGGGTCAGCAGCGCGGTGAACCAGATGCGCTTGCCCCAGAACGTCTTCAGGAAGATCGTAGCCAGCCCGAGCCCGATCACGAATTCGAGGCAAAGGCTGAGCACCGATATGGCGAGCGTCCGGCCAAGCGCCTCGAGGAAGCGCGGCTCGTCCGTCACCAGGTACATATAGTTGATGCCGTGCGCTACATCGCCCGTGAACACGCTGCTGACGGCTTCCCAGATGGAGGTTCCGTAGGTCGGCTGCCACTCCGTCAGCGCGACGAGAAACTCCAGACCGAACGGGAAAATGAGCATAAGGATCAAAAGAAGCTGAACAGGCGTGATGAAGAGCGCGCCGATATAGCGCTTGTCGTTGGGGTCGAACAGGCGTGCCCGCGCCTGCAATGCACGCGCGGGCACGCCGCTGTTCGCGGTCTTCGCAACCACGGTTGCTGAAATCCGGTTGTGTGCTTACAGCCGGATTACAGAACCCACTTGTCGACGCCGACGAGCTTCTGCAGCGGCTCCGGATACATCTTGGCGAGGCCGTGCCAGCTCTCCTTCTGCTCTGCCTTGCCCAGGCGCCGCGTGATGCGATTCTGCTCCTTGGCGGTGTCTTTCATCGCCTTTTCCGGCGACTTGTTGCCGTTGTAGGCCGCAGTCAGATTGATGTCGAGTGCGTTGAGGTACTCGGCCGCGCCGCGCAGCTGAATCTCCGGCACCGCGTCCACGATCGCCTCGGCGTGGGTCGCCAGGAAATCGCCCGGATACGACGCGAAGAACTCCGCCGACGGGGCGAAGAAGTGATTGTCGCGCCACGGGTCGAAGTAGCCGCCCTCGTTCGGGATCGACCGCATCGACATCGTCGGCCCGGTGATCCACTGCGAGTAGCAATAGGCGGCCTCCTGGATCGGCGAGTAGTTGCTCACCACGAAATCCCACGCGAAGGCATGGATGCACGAGCGAATGAGCTCGCCGTTGTGCATGGTGCCCGGCACCTTCGAGACGGCGGTCTGCGAAGGCTCGCCGTCTTCGCCCTTGGCGGCGATGATCGACTGCGAGCCCGCCGCGTCGTTGCTGTAGCGCCAGAGCGACGGCCATCCGAACTCACAGAAACCACGGCCCTGCGCGTAGTACTGCGCGTAGTTCTCGGTGAAGCCGTAGGTGAACTGCTCGGCCGGCATGATGTCCTGCAGCGCGATCAGCTCCTTGACGGTCTCGATGCCCTGCGGCGAACTGGCCATCGAGTTCATGTCTTCGTCGAAGTAGAAGTGGCCCTTCGACTGAACCCGCGTCATCCAGTGGAACTTGTTCCAGAACGGCGAGCGATACTCGAGGGCGCCGTAGAAGTTGTTGTCCGGGTCGTGCATCTCGGCGCAGAGGGCGTCGTACTCGGCCCAGGTATGGACCATCTCCCTCTTCGACTTCGCCGCCATGCCCTTCTCGGCGAGCTTGTCCTTGCGGTAGCTCAGATGCCACCAGTCGCCGTCGCAATAGAGCCCGTAGGTCTTGCCCTTGTACTTCTGCCCGAAGTCGGACACCGGGAACTGGAGCTTGTTGGGCCCCGAGTAGACCTCGGGATCGTACTTGTCCATGAAGTCGTCGAGGGGCCGCGCCACGCCCGACTCGGCGAGGTCCGCAAGGCTCAGCGGCGCCGGGATCATGATGTCGTAGCGGCCGGTCTTGGCCACCGCTTCCTGCATCGCCTTCTGGTGGGTCTCGGTGACCGGCACCTCGATCAGCTCGACGTCGAAGCCGGTCAGCCCCTTCCACTCCTCGGTGAAGGGCGACAGGTTACCGCCGGAGCCCGACGGATACATGACGCTGATAGTCTTCTTCGGCGCATCGGCGAAGAGCGCTTTGGCGCCGTTGATGGCGCGCTCTTCCGGCGTGGCGCCCTCGGCCGCCCAGGCCTGCCTCACGCTGAAGGGCGCCTGGTTCATGAGCATCTTGATCGCGCCGGCGCCGAGACCGAGACCGGCCATGCCCTTGATCAGGTCACGCCGCGAGACCTTGTGGTTCTTCCGGTCCGCGTGCATCGACCAGAGCCGATACAGTTCCTTCTTAAAGACGTCCTTCTTGTCGGTGTGCGACATGCGCAACCTCCCTACGGCTCAGGGGCGAGACCACCGGTCCCGGGCCCCTTTCGATTGTCCCAAGGTGAAGCACCGCTCGCAGGCGGCGCCGGTAAACTCCCTTTGTGGCGCGCACAATAGCGATGGCGCGCACCCTGTGCAAATAGGAATTAGAATGGCATCGCTCGCGCGTCCGCCATCGGGCGCCCCTGCATGCGCAAACAGAGAACGGCGAATCTATCAATGCGTTGGATTAGAGAATACGCGCTCGACCCGCCCTCGATCTGCGACGAGCTGATCAAGGGCTTCAAGAAAACCCGGCGCCTCGGCCTCACCCAACCGGGCTCGAGCGCGAAAGGCGTGGACAAGTCCTGGAAGGATTCCGAGGACGCAAGCCTGACCTGCTTCCCCTATGACGTCTATGCCAAGACGGTCCGCGCCTATCGCGGCCACGTCATGACCTGCCTCAAGGCCTATCTCGAGGAGTTCCCGGTCCTCGGCGAGGCGACCGGCAAGCTCGGCTTCCTGGAGCCGCCGCAAATGCAGTATTACAAGCCGGGCGGCGCGTTTCACGGCGCGCACTACGAGAGCAGCGGCCTCGATATCGCGCACCGGGTGCTCGCCTTCCAGACCTTTCTCAACGACATCGCGCAAGGCGGCGGCACCTACTTCACCTTCCAGGACCATGTCGTCGCACCGGCGCGGGGCAAGACGGTGATCTGGCCGGCCGGCTTCACCCACACCCATCGGGGCGAGGTGGCGCCGCGCGAGGAGAAATACATCATCACCGGCTGGATCAGCTTCATGGGGGTCTAACGGGCCACGCCGGAGAGAGAGCGAGGCGACGCTTGATCCGCTCGACATCATCGGGTGTGAGGACATCGGCGGTGCGGCCCTAACCCGACTTCCGCAACTCGGGGGTCATGAAGGTTTTAACCCATTGATTTTCCGCGATCGGACCCCCAAAGGTCGGCACTACAGGGCGCCGAAGGGAGAGACGTTCCGTGCGCCGTCAGGCGGAGATCCGCGGCGCGGGTTGTTTCGGCAGGGTCAAGCCAAGCTGGTGCAGCAGTAATTCGTGCTCCTTGTTCGGCCGGGTGTGGCGCGGCAGGACGAGGTGCCGGCCGTCGATGGTCGGCAGGTGGACGTCCACCATCTGGATGGTGGCGAACGTCTTGAGGATGGCGCGTGGGGTGAGGCCAGCGGCGTGTGGCCGGGCGAGGTTCTTCAGGGTGACGAGCAGGCAGTAGGCGATGAATGAGACGAAGATGTGCGCCTCGATCCGCTCTTCGCGCTGATGGAAGATGGGCCGGATCGCGAGGTCGTGCTTGAGTTCCTTGAACGCCTGCTCGATCTCGATGAGCTGCATGTACAGGCGCCAGAGCGTGGCGGGATCTTCGGCGACCATGTTGGATCGCAACAGATAGCGGCCCTCGCGGCGGCGTACGCGGCGCAGCCGGTCGCGCCGCAGGCGGAATGAGAAGCCGTCCGCAGCGAGCTCCTTGTCGGTCTCGGGCACACCGATGTCGACCAGGCTCCAGGCCCGGCCCGCTTCCTTCTTGGCGGCACCGAGCTTGAGCATCAGCTGATCCCGGCTGTTGGACTGGCGTTGCAGCTCGCCCAGCCGGCGCCACAGTTTCTTCAGCCGGCGCCGGCGCATGCCGCGTTCCTTGAGGAGCCGCCCCTCGCTGCGCACCAGGACGTAAAGCTCTCCGTCTTCGGCCAACAGCTTGACGTCTACGGACTGGCGCACCTCCTGCCAGGGCAGGTCCAGGAACGCCTTCTCAAGCCGCGTCAGCCGGCCCTTGGGCGTGCCCACCAGATAGCGCACCGGCGCATCGCCCTCGCGCATCAAGGCCAGCGTCTCCTCGGTGGGAATGCCGCGGTCCATGATCCAGATCCGGTCGGAGCGACCGTATTGCCGTTCGATCTTCTCCAGGAACTCCGCCAGCGTGGTCTGGTCGGCGGTGTTCCCCGGCATCACCTCGTAGGCCAGCGGAAAGCCCTCGGGCGTCACGATCAGCGCGATCACCACCTGCACGCAGTCCGGGCGCCTGTCCCGGCTGTAGCCGAACCGGCGCTTGTCCTCGAACGGCGGGTCGCTCTCGAAGTAGGTCGAGGTCAGGTCGTACAGCAGCACATCGAAGCGCACGTCGAACAGCGTCGCCCAACGGGCGCGAAGGAACGAGAAGAACTCCTGCTTATGGAGCAGCAGCTTGTCGAGGCAGCGATACAGCGTGTCGTCGGCGATCGCCCGATCGCAGCCCAGAAGATCGCGCAACGCGCTGTGCTCGTACCAGTGACGGTGGAGACGCCACTCGCTCCCCGGGTCGATCAGTCGGTAGCAGACCTGGATCTTCAGGATGTCCAGCCACCTCGTGCCTTGACGGCTCGGGGTCAGGCGCGGGCCCCAGAAGCGGTCCAGATCAAGCCGATCCCACAGGACCAGGGCCAGCCAGCACGCCCCCCATTGGCGCGGGTCGTGCAGGGCCACGTCCGCGACGTTGATCTTGACCACCTCGCAGTCCAGCGCCGGCGCCTCCCGATCCTCGGGAAACAGCGCCATCTGCCGAGACCCCGACTTGCCCTCCACAACCTCGATCGAGCGGCACCACGCCGCGCGCTGGCTGTCGTTGATCTCGCCGAGATGGAGAACGTGGCGCTGAACAACGCGGCCGCCGCGGACCCGGACGTTCTCCACCACGCTCCAGTAGCGGTGCTCCTTGCCGTCCTTAAAGCGTCTCTTGCAGCGCACGAACATGAGGGTAGCGTCCGGCGCTTCGCCAGCACAATCAAGGGGGTAGGTCGGCACTACACGCGGTTCCGGAGAGCCAAAGACCGGAAATCCGCCACTTTCCGGGCCGAAAAACCGTCAAATTAGCCGAATGCCGTGCCGAGTTGCGGAAGTAGGGCTAAAACTTCGTCGTCCGCGGTACGGCGCGGTCTGAAACAGCGGTCAATGAGAAGGGGCGGCCGCGCTGGCTCGCGGCCGCCCCTGTTTTTCCGCCCCGCTCCCTCGGAAGGGAGAATGGGCCGGTCTTACGGCTCCAGCGCCAAGTCAGAACTTGATGCGCGCGCCGAGGCCGGTGACGGTGATGTCTTCGGTCGGGGCGTCAACGATGTCGGCGCTGTAGACGCCGTAGATGGCGTAGAGCTCGGCACCGAGGCCTTTGACCTTCTGGACCAGGGCGAGGTCGTAATAGCTGCCTTTGTTGCCCTTGCCAGCTTGGTCTTTGGTCTGGGCGTAGCCGACCGAGGCGGCCGTTTTGCCATGGGAGGTGATGTCGAAGGTCTGGCCGAGCTTCATATATTGGAACCTCGGTTTCTTGCTGCCATCGTCGACGCTCGAGTGGCTCAGGGACAGGCTGGTGCCGAAAGGCGCCAGGATCGAGGCCGATCCGCCGCGGCCGGTGTCTCCCTTTTCCTTCCATTGGGCGGCCGCCGCCGCGACCTCGAAGCCGTCGAACTCGCGGCCGTAGCGCAGCGCGACGTCCCAATCGTTGGAAGCGCCCTTCCGTTCGCCGAGCAACGATGTCGACAGTTGGAAGCCACCAAAGGACGGCGAGTCATAACGCAGCCGATCCTCCCGGCTCAGCCCGTCCTGGTTGTCGAATACCTTGTCGGCACTTACTCCGGTGCTCATGCGCTCGCCAATGTCGGACTTCACGAATTCGATGTCACCGCCCAGACTGGCAAAGCCGGCGCCGGTGATGACGCCGGTGCCCGAAAGGTCCTCCTCGATTGCGCCGTCGGAGGCGGTGCTGCCCTGGCCGAAGGACAGCTTGCCGAGATTCTTGTTTTTAAAGAAAACTTCCAGCTTGCGCTCGGTGAACGTGGCGCCGTCGTTATGATTCTCCTCCTGGTCGATCGTCACCTTGGCCGACGAGTTGGATTCGATCTGGACCTCGATATTGGCGCCGGCGGACCATTCATCGTCGAGCTTCGCCCTGCCTTCGAAGCGCACGCGGGTCGCCGATATGTCGTTGTCCGCATGGAAGATGCGCGACTTCCTGCCGTCATTGGCATGGAGCAGCATCCGGTTGACCTGGCCGGAGATGCTGAGGCTCACATTCTTCTTGCCGGACTTCACCAACTTGGCCGGCATCTGGGGCTCCGCTGCGGCGGCGATCTTCTCGTTCTGCTCCAGCACCATGCCCTTGAGGATCTGCACTTCCCGCATCAGATCCTCGACCTGGGACTTGAGCGCGGCGTTCTCCGCCTCCATATGCTCGTCAGCCAGCGCGGGGCCCGCAAGGCCCAGAACCCCGGCCATGAACGTCGTTCCCAGTAACGCCGATACCAGAGACTTGCCCCGGAAACGACGCCGTTTTTGCTCAAGACCCATCGCGGCCCCCTTCGGTTTCCCCCAATTGCACATCACCGCAGCCGCCGGCATGACCCGGCGCGGCCGATCGGCGGGCGGACCTTAGGCACCTCCTGTGACTCGGAGAATGCGGTGATGTGACGGATTTGTTTCGAAGGCCTCGGTGGAAGCTGCTACGCCCGGCATTTCCGATCGGCGGCGCTGTCGGGCTATGATGGACGCGGTGTCGCGGGGCTCACTCGCCTGTCCGGCGCAGCGATCCCGCCCTCTCCAACGATGCACGCCGAGGGTCGATCGAGATGGTGGTCAAGGACGGCAAAGCCCATCTGCGCGCCCTCGACAAGGATCGAGAGGTCTATCTGGACGGCGAGCGGATCACGCGGGTCGCGGATCATCCGGCGTTTGCCAACTCCTGCCGTTCGGCGGCCGCGCTCTACGACTTCCAGGCGGCGGCCGAGAATATCGAGCTGATGACCTTCGAGACCGGCAGCGGGCGGCGCGCCAATCGCGCCTGGCAGATGTCACGGAGCTATGCGGAGCTGGTCGAGCGGCGCAGGGCGCTCACCGCCTGGGCCGAGCTGCACGGGGGCTTTCTGGGCCGCTCGCCCGATCATCTGGCCTCCTCGATCGCCGGTCAGATGATGGGGATCGAGGTGTTCGAGCGCCACGGGGCGCGATTCGCGAAAGCCTATCGTGCCTATTACGAGCATGCCCGCGACAACGACCTCTTCCTCAGCTACGTCATCGTCAATCCGCAGGGCGACCGCTCCAAGGCGTGGGGCGATCAGCCGCGCGAAGACCTCACCATGCGGGTCGTCGACGAGGACGGCCAAGGGCTGACCGTGCGGGGCGCGAAGATGCTCGGGACCGGCGCGGTCATGGCAGAGGAGCTCTTCGTCGCGAACCTGCAGCCCCTCCAGCCCGGCGAGGAGCGCTTCGCCGTCTCGTTCGCGATCCCGCTCGAGGCCCGCGGCCTCAAGATCCTGTCGCGCAAGAGCTATGAGGCGAGCGCGGTCAGCCCGTGGGATAATCCGCTCTCCCACCGCTTCGACGAGAACGACTCCGTCATCTATTTCGACGACGTCAAGGTGCCCTGGGATCGGGTGTTTCTCCACGGCGACACGGACATGTGCCGCGCCCAGTTTCACGACACGCCGGGCCATATCTGTCAGAACTACCAGTCGCAGATCCGCCTGGTGGTCAAGCTCAAGTTCCTGTTGGCGATCGCCCGGCGGGTTGCCGAGACGATCGGCACCATCGGCATGGTGCCGGTGCGCGAGCAGCTCGGGCAGATGGCCTCCCAGGTCGCGACCGTCGAGGGCCTGCTCTACGGGATGGAGAGCGCGGGATCGATGGCCGGTGGGTATTTCCTGCCCAATGCCGGCATGCTCTACGCGGCCCAGGTCTATACGCAGGAGCTCTACCCGCGGTTCATCGAGCAGATCCGCTCGCTCGCGGGCGGCGGTCTGATCATGCTGCCGTCATCGGCCGCCGACCTCGGCCACGCCGAGATCGCCCGGATCCTCGACAGCACCCAGGTCTCGGCGCGCGAGGGCGAGGGCGCCCATGAGCGGATGACGCTGATGAAGCTCGCCTGGGACGCGGTCGGCTCGGAATTCGCCGGGCGTCACACGCAATATGAGATGTTCTACGCCGGCGCCAAGTTCGTGACGGCGGCGCACTGCTTCAGACACTTTGACTGGACCGAGGGGGAGCGGATTCTGGACCGCCTGCTGGCCGGTAACGACCCCGACGGGGCGGGCGATCCGCGGGGCTCGGACTAGCGGCTGCGCGGGACGGGAACGCCGCAGCGCGAAAGGGAAGGGCATGCAGGTCGGCATCGTCAACCTCGGAACGATCGTCTCCGGTGATTGGCGCTCGCCCTATGTCGAGGGAGATGCGCTGGTCGCGGCGAACGGAAAGCTCTTGGCCGTCGGCACGGTCGACGCGGCTGTCATCGAGCGCTGCGACGTCGTCATCGACGCGGGCGGCGCGACCGCGATCCCGGGGCTGATCGATTCACAGGTCCACGTCACCTTCGGCGACTTCACACCGCGCCAGAACACGGTCGGTTATCTGAGCAGCTATGTTCACGGCGGCACCACCACGGCGATCTCGGCTTCCGAGGTTCACGTGCCGGGCCGGCCCAAGGACCCGGCTGGCGTCAAGGCGCTGGCGGTCGCGGCGTTCAAATGCTTCGAGCACTACCGGCCCGGCGGCATGCGCGTGCATGGCGGTTCGATCATCCTGGAGCCGGGGCTGACGCAAGCGGATTTCGCGGATGTGCACCGCGACGGGGTCTGGCTCGCCAAAGCGGGGTTCGGCGGCGTCGCCTCGGCCCGCGACTATATCGAGCTCGTGCGCTGGGCCGGCGAGGCCGGGCTGCTCACGACCCTGCACACCGGCGGCGCCTCGATCCCCGGCTCCTTCCCGATCACCGGGGAGGACCTGATCGCGATCAATCCGACCGTCTCCTTTCACATCAATGGCGGGCCGGTCGCGATCGAGGATCGCTATTTCGAGCGGGTCGCGGCCGAGACCGGGATCGCCATGCAGGTCTGCACCGCCGGCAATCTTCGAACGACCCTGCTCTGCGCGGAGATGGCCCGCAAGCACGAGGCCTTCGATCGCTTCCTGATCGCAACCGACACGCCAACGGGGAGCGGGATCATGCCGCTCGGGATGATCTACACGATGATCAACATCGCCTCGCTCACCGATTTCGACCCGACCTGGATGATCGCTGCGGCGACCGGAAACGTCGCCCGGGTCTATGGCCTGAACAGCGGCTTTCTGGAGCCCGGACGGGATGCGGATGTGGTCATCGTCGATGCCCCGCTCGGCGCCACCAAGCCGACCGCGCTGGAGACCATGAAGAACGGCGATCCGGTGGCGATCGGCGCGGTGATCACGGATGGCGTCCCCCGCTTCGTCGGCCGCAGCCGCAACACCCCGCCGACCACGCGACCCGTCGCGGTCGCCCGATCCTCGATCGAGGCGACCTTCTCCGCGTAGAGCGACACCGATCCCTCCATCGCGTCGATCGCACGGGGGTGGCCATCGCGCATGTTGTCTCCGAGCTGCGCATCCCCGTCCGCGGCCCAGATCGGTGCGTGGATGTCGAGCACGATCACCGCAAAGGGTCCCAATCGGATAGGTCGGCGGCGGGCCGGAAGGGATCGTCATAAGCCAGCACCGATCCCTTCATCGCGCCTATGATCGACGGGGTCTCGCTCGGCGCCGGCATCGGCGACAACATCGCTACCGCCCGCCCGCGGTCGGTTATCGTCACCGGCTCACAGTCCTCAGTCATCCGGCCGATGATCCGAAGGCATTTCGCCTGGAACTCCGCCGCCGCGATGTTCTTCACCGTGATTTGTCCGTTCGGCCCGTAAAGGCGGTTCGCGCCGGCCGCAGCGCGGCGTTTCAGCCGTTCGTTTCCACCTCGTCGGCACCGCTCACGAGGCGGGAGAAGCGCACCGGAAGGATCTCTCCGGTCTCGATCTTTCCCTCGTCGTCTTTCGTGACCAGGAGCAGGCGCTGGTCGTCCTCGAGACCCGCGGGGATCACCATCCGGCCGCCTGGCTTGAGCTGCTGCAGCAGCGCCGGCGGGATCAGGTCGGGCGCCGCGGTGGCGATGATGCGATCGAAGGGCGCGTGGTCCGGCCAACCGAGGTTGCCGTCGCCGGTCCGAAAATGGACGTTGCCGTAGCCCCGCTCGGTGAGCCGCCGGCGGCCGCTCTCGGCCAGCTCCTCGATGACCTCGACGGTGAACACCTCGGCCGCGAGCTCTGCCAGAAGAGCCGCCTGGTAGCCCAGCCCCGTGCCGATTTCGAGAACCCGATCGGCGGGCCCGATTTCGAGCAGGTCGGTCATCAACGCAACGATGAAGGGTTGCGAGATGGTCTTGCCGCAGCCGATCGGCAAGGGCGAATCGGCATAAGCGTAGAGCTTCATCTCGACGGGCACGAAGGCATGGCGCGGAACCCGCCCGATCGCCGCCATGACGGCGACGGCGATCTCGCCGCGGCCGGTCTTGTCGCCGACATGGTCGGCATGGAGCGCCACCTGCTCGACCATGGTCTGCCGCAGGATCGCGAACGGGTCTTCGTTGCGCTCCGCCGCTGTCATAGCCTGCCGTCACGCCATTGGATGAACGCCGGGCTTGTCAATTCCTGCTATAACTAGCTTATCCGCGGGCCCACCGCGAGCCTTGTTGGCGCGCCATGCCGGTCACAACCGTCTGCCGGGACTGCCTGTTCGAGGGGAATCCGGAGGAGGGGCGCGACGCCTGCCCGTCCTGCGGCGGCGCGCGCCTGATCCGCCATGACGAGCTCGGCGGGCTCACGGTCGCGCATCTCGACTGCGATGCCTTCTATGCCTCGGTCGAGAAGCGCGACGACCCCTCGCTCGCCGACAAGCCGGTGATCGTCGGCGGCGCGGTGCGGGGCGTCGTCGCCGCCTGCTGCTACATCGCGCGGCGTTACGGGGTTCGTTCGGCGATGCCGATGTTCAAGGCGCGGCGGGCCTGCCCGGATGCCGTCATCATCCGGCCCGACATGGCGAAATATGCGGCGATCGGGCGCGAGGTACGGGCCATGATGCACGCGGTGACACCTCTCGTGGAGCCGCTCTCGATCGACGAGGCCTTCCTCGATCTTGCCGGGACCGAACGCCTCCACGGCGGGAGCGCGGCGCGGAGCCTCGCCGGTCTCGCGCGCCGGATCGAAGAGGAGATCGGCATCACCGCCTCGATCGGCCTCAGCGCCAACAAGTCGCTCGCCAAGATCGCGTCGGACCTCGACAAGCCGCGCGGCTTCGCGGTCATCGGACGCGCCGAGGCGCGCGCCTTTCTCGCCGACAAGCCGGTGAGCCTGATCTTCGGTGTCGGCCGCGCCTTCGAGAAGACGCTGGTTCGTGACGGTTTCCGGCTGATCGGGGATCTCGCGGCCGTGCCCGAAGCCGAGCTGACCAAGCGTTACGGGGCCATCGGCACGCGGCTGGCGCGTTTCAGCCGCGGCGAGGACGCACGTGCGGTCACGCCGGGACGCCGGGCAAAAAGCGTCTCCTCGGAGACGACGTTCGCTGCTGATGAAAGCGATCTCGCCATGCTCGAGGCGATCTTGTGGCGCCAGTGCGAGCGCGTTGCCCGCCGGCTGCGGGCAGAGGAGCTGGCGGGGCGAACGGTGGTGCTCAAGCTCAAGACCCACGACTTTCGCATCATCACGCGGCGCCGCTCCCTTACCGGCCCGACCCAGCTTGCCGCGGTCCTCTATGAGGCGACCGCGCCCTTGCTGGCGCGCGAGAGCGGCGGTCGCCGGTTTCGTCTTCTTGGTGTCGGGGTCGCCGATCTCGTCCCGGGCATCGGAGCAGAGGCGTCGGATCTCTTCGGCGAAGACCGCCGGCGCGCTGCCTCGCTCGAGCGGGCCATGGACGATCTGCACCAGCGCTTCGGCGGCAGCGCGCCGGTCAAGGGCCGCAGCCTCGCCGGCAAGCGGCGGCGAGAGGCTTGATGGAAACGGTCTCGCTGCCGGTCTGGATCGTTGCCGTGATCGGCGCGCTCGCCCTGTGGAGCGTCCTGGGCAGCCTTCTCATCCCGAGCGTGCGCTGGTTTCTGCGGCGGCGGCTCAATCGGGTGATCAACGAGTTGAATACGCGGTTGCAACTACAAATACCGGCGTTTCAGCAGACCAAACGTCGCGTGCTCATCGACCAGCTGACCTACGATCCCACGGTGATGGAAGCGATCGAGGCGGAGGCGCTCGCTTCCAAGGTTCCGCGGGAAGTCCTGATCCGCGAGGTCGAGCGTTACGCTCGCGAGATCGTGCCCTCGTTCAACGCCTACGCCTATTTCCGCATCGGCTACCATATTGCGCGGCGCATCGCTCAATTCCTCTACCGGGTTCGTCTGGGCTACGCCGACGACGCGGCGCTATCCGGGATCGAGCCCGGCGCGAGCGTCGTCTTTGTGATGAATCACCGCAGCAACATGGACTATGTGATCGTCGCCTATATGGCCGCGAGCCGTTCGGCGCTCAGCTATGCCGTCGGCGAGTGGGCGCGAATCTGGCCCTTGCGCATGTTGATCCGATCGCTCGGCGCCTATTTCGTGCGCCGCGGCTCGGGCAATCGTCTCTATCGCCAGGTGTTGGCACGCTATGTGCAGGCGGCGACGGCCGGCGGCGTCGTGCAAGCGGTCTATCCCGAAGGCGGTCTCAGCCGCGACGGTCGCTTGCGCAAACCCAGGCTCGGCCTGATCAGCTACATGGTCTCGTCGTTCGATCCCGACGGTGAGCGCGACCTGGTCTTCATTCCGGTGGGTCTCAATTACGACCGCGTATTGGAAGATCGTTGGCTGGTGCGCACGCTCGATTCGGACGCGCGCCCGCGCGGCAGGCTGCGCACGGTCGCGACGCTGCTCAAATTCATCGCACACAATGTGAGTCTCATGGTGCGGCGGCGCTGGTATCGCCTGGGCTATGCGTGCGTGAATTTCGCACCGCCGATTTCGATGCGGGCCTACACGAAGAGCCGCGCCATCGATTTCCGCGCGCTCGATTCAGACGCGCGGTTCGAGGCCGTGGAGCGGTTGGGTGGGGAGCTGCTCGATGCGATCGCCGCCGCGATACCGGTGTTGCCGGTGTCGCTGGTCGCGGCGGTGTTCACCCGCCAGCCGGAGGCCATGAGCGCGCTCGAGATCAAGGCGCGGGCCCAGTCGCTGATCGACGAGTTGGAGCGGCGCGGGGCCTATGTCCACATACCGCGGGCCGACCGCGACTATGCGGTCACGGTCGGGCTTCGGATGCTGACCCTCCGCCACTTCGTGGAGGAGACGGACGGGCTCTACCGCGCGCGCGAGAATGAGCGCGACATGCTGCGCTACTACGCCAACGCGATCGCACACTTTCTGAAGGACGGGCCAGCGCCCGACGCCTGAGGGAACATGAACCACCGGGCCGTAGGCCCGGAGCGCGCGCCCGCGCGCCGCGCCTTATGGCGCGAAAGCCAAGCGAGCGGAGCGAGCGCCCGGCGCCTGAGGGAACATGAACCACCGGGCCGTAGGCCCGGAGCGCGCGACCGCGCGCCGCGCCTTATGGCGCGAAAGCCAAGCGAGCGGAGGCGAGCGCCCGGCGATTGAGGGAGCATGAACAACCGGGCCGCAGACCCGGAGGCCCGCGCCCGGCGACTGAGGGAACATGGACAACCAAGCCGCAGGCCCGATATCAGTCGGCGCCCTCGACGAAGATCAGGCTGCTGTTGGCGGCCTTGAAGCGCATCGGCAGGACCGCTTGGTATTCGGGCGAGTTGTACCAGGCTTTCGCCGCCGCCATGCTCGGGAACCGGAACACGAGGACGCGCGGCGGCTTCCACATGCCGTCCATGTGGGCGATCTCGGCGCCGCCGGCGATCAAGGTGCCGCCATGGGCCTCGACCGTGGGGCCTGCCTTCTCGGCATAGGATTGCATCAGCTCAGGGTCGGTTATCTCCGATTCGGCGATGAGATAAGCAGCCGTCATGGCGGGCCTCCTGTCTGGTGTGAGAATTGCGACGATTGTCAGCCTGCTGTCAGCACCCCGTCAGCCGCGAGGTGGTAGATCATCCAGGCGCCAAGGCCGACCGTGCCGAGGCCGAGGCAGCCGTGCAGGGCGTTGTGCGCCCAGGTAAGCGAGGTCGCGGCACGCCGCAGGGGCAGTGCGATTGCGAACGAGAGCGCCGCCATGCCGACCATCGAGCCGATCCCGAATAGCACCATGTAACCAAGCGCCAGCGGCAACGAATCGATCTCGCCGAGCGTCAAAAGAATGAGCGCCGCGGAGCCCGCCATGCCGTGCATGCAACCGACCATCAGTCCGCGCAGCGGGAGACGGGGCCGATGCTCGTGCCGATGACTGGTGGCGTCGTGGACCTCGTGGCCGGCATGGGAGTGGGCGTGGAAATGGACCGTGCCGTCGTCGTGGCGATGCAGGTGAAAGTGGATGCGATCTCGGATGAGTCGAAAAACCACATCGGCGCCGAGCCAGAGCAGCATGATGCCGACGCCGAACTCCAGCATCGCGGCGATGCGCTCGGGCAGCACCGTGTCGATCGACAACACGACGGCGCCAACCGTAAACAGGGTGAGCGTGTGGCCCAGGCCCCACGCCGCTCCCATTCGAATCGCCTCGGGAAGCGAGCGGCTGCGCGATGCGAGTGACGCGACGGCAGCCACGTGGTCCGCCTCGAGGGCATGCTTCATGCCGATCAGGAAGCCGAGCAGGAGGACGGCACCCACAGTCAGCCACCGCCTTCCTGCATGAGGGATCGGATGGCGGCGAGGCCGATCGGCGCGCCGTCATATTCGTCCATCGCATCGAGCAGCGCGTCCCAAAGATAAATGGCCGACGCGATGTCGGTGAGCAGGTCGAAGGCCGGGACCGGTCCGATGTCGGCCCGGATGACGATCGCGTTGAGGCGAGCGACGTTGGTCTGGGCGATCGCGTCCGCTCCGAAGGCCGCCGGCCTGAGGTCGACGGCGCAGACTTTGGCGAACATCTCGACGGCGTGCGTGCCCGTGATCAGAAGCCAGCAGCTTACCTCCTCGCGCGCGACCCGGAAGCAACCGTCGGCCTCCGCCATGGTCCAGGCCTCGTCGAGGTTCTCGATTAGCGTTCCCCCGCCCGTGCGATCGCCCAGCACGATCACCTCACCCGGCGCGAGCCGTGCGATGCGCGAGCCGTCCGTTTGGCGATAGGCGCGGTTGCTCGCCTCGCCGAGCGCGGCGCCCTTGGCCTCGAGCCAGGGCGCGATGTTCCAGCCCTTGAAGCCGATACGCCGAAACGGCGTGAGGTCGGCCAGGCCGAGCGTCTTCGCCCGTGCGGTTTCGTCGAGAACGTCCCGGCCGCAGCTCTGGGCAGCAGCATAGCCGTTGAGCGGCTCGAAGAGCGCGCCGAGCGCCTCGAGCGACCGGTAGAGGGGCGAGCGGCGAAGCTGTGCGTCCGGCGCGACCACGGTCATGCCTTCTGCCGCGCTCCATCGGGGTCGAAGAACGGCAGGGCTGCCACCGTCGCCGTGACCATCTGCCCGCCGCCGACCCTGATCTCGATCTGATGACCGGGCTCGCCCTGGTCGGGCGCGACATAGGCGAGACCGATGACCTTGTTCAGGTTCGGTGAATAGGCGACCGAGGTGACCCGCCCGGTGATCGTGCCCTCGCGAATCACCAGGTGGCATTCCTTCGGCTGCGTGACCTCCCTGTTGGTGATCTCGAAGCCGACCAGCTTGCGGCTGAGCCCCTTGTCGGCCTGCATCCGCACCGACCGCATGCCGACATAGAAGGGCTTCTTCTTGGCGATCGCCCACACCATGTCCGCTTCGTGCGGCGTGGTGAGGCCGTCGGTATCCTGGCTCACGATGATGTGGCCCTTCTCGAGCCGCAGCAGGCGCTGCGCCTCGACGCCGAAGGGCCGAATGCCGTGGCTCTCGCCGGCCTCCAGCAGCGCGTCCCAGAGCGCCTCGCCCCGGCTCGCCGGCACATGCACCTCGTAGCCGAGCTCGCCCACGAAGCCGACCCTGAGGAAAAGCGCCGGGATCCCGGCCACATGGCCCTCCCGCACGCCCATATAGGGAAAGTCATCGGGCGAGAGGTCGACGTCGTCACACAGGGTCTCGAGCACCGCGCGGCTGTTGGGGCCGGCGATATTGACCCCGGCGATCGCCGCGCTGACGTTGGTCACATCGACCTTGAGCCGCCATTGCGCGTTGTACCAGAGCATCTCGCGATACACATTGTCGACGCCGGAGGTCGTCGCCGTGACGTAGAAATGGTCCTCGTGCAGCCGGCAGGCGACGCCGTCGTCGACGATGACGCCGGCGATGTCGGTCATCAGCACGTAGCGCGAGCGGCCGATCGGCTGCTTCAGATAGGCGAAGGTGTAGATGCGGTTCATGAACTCGGCTGCATCCGGCCCGCGCACATCGAGCCCGCCGAGAGTCGAGACGTCCACGATGCCGACATTATCGCGCACGTTCTTGACTTCTTCGCGGATCAACGCCTCCCGCTTGCCTTTGTCGCCGTAGAACTCCGGGCGCAGCCACAGGCCCGCCGGCATCATCGTCGCGCCCGCCTCCAAATGGCGGAAGTGCATCGCCGTGTAGCGCACCGGCTCGAAGCTCCGGCCCGCGAGATGGCCCATCGTGACCGGGGTGACCGGCTGGCGCATCGTGGTGGCGCCGGTCTCGTCGATGCTCTGCGCCCTGGCGCGCGCGAGCAGGCGGATCGCGTTCAGCGAGGAATGCCGGCCCTGCGACGGCCCCATGCCGTTGGTCGTGAAGCGCTTGAGCAGCTCGATATGGTCATAACCCTCCTCGATTGCCTGCTCGAGGTCGTGGATCTGCAGGTCCTCGTCGAAATCGACGAAGGCCTTGCCCTCCGGATGCGGGAAGATCGGCCAGCCGATATTCTGACCCGCCGCCGCGCGCTCGCCGGTCACGCGCGGCTCTGCCCCCTTCGTGAAGCCCGCATCGCGTGCCGCCTGCCAACCGGCGCGCCGCCCCTCCTCGATCGCCGCGTCGAGGCCGAAGGCGCCGGCGACGGAGCCGGCCGCGAAGACATGCGCGGGCAACCGCTCGATGCCGAACATGTGGCGGGCGCGATCGTAGGCGAGCGCGGCGCCCGATTGATGCAGGAGAGCGGCCGCCGGCGCATAGCCGCCGCAGACGACGACGAGATCGCAGGTGAAGCTATCGACGCTCGGCGCGCACACACCGTCCTCGACGATCCGCGCGATCCGGGCGCGGGCGATGCCGGGCCCCTTGCGCTGCGGCACGACCTCCCACAGCGCGGCGCCGGCGTGGACCGGCACGCGCCGCGCCGCGAGTGCCTCGCCGCGCGCGCTCCGCGGCGCCTCCATGCGCAAATCGACCACCGCTGCCACCTCGGTGCCCGCATCGATCAAGTCGAGGGCGACGCCATAGCCGTCGTCATTGACCGTCGCCACCACGGCGCGCCGTCCCGGCTTGACGCCGTAGAGCTTGATCAGGCGCTGCGCGGCGGAGCCGAGCATGACGCCCGGCAGGTCGTTGTTGCGGAAGACCAGCGGTTGCTCGTGGCAGCCGGTGGCGACGACCAGCGCCTTGGTCCTGAGCTTGAACAGGCGGTTGCCGCTGAGCAGCGGCAGCCAGTTGTCGGCGTACCAGCCCAGGCATGCGGTCTCGGTCATGACCGAGACCCCGTCCTCGGCCTCGACCGCGCCGGTCAGCGTGGCGCGCACCTCAACGGCGCGTCGGCCGTCCGCGTCGAAGCGGCCATAGAGGAGGGCGCCGCCGAGAGCCGCGTTCTCGTCGACGATGATGACCTCGGCGCCGGCTTGCGCCGCCTCGGCCGCCGCCGCCAGCCCTGCCGGGCCGGCGCCGACCACCAGCACGTCGCAGAACAGGTACTGCTTGTCGAAATAGCGATGCGCCGCGTCCGTGTCGACGGCGCCGAGGCCCGCCAGCCGGCGGATCAGCCGGGCCCAGAGCGGCCAGGTCCAGCGCGGCTTGTAGAACGCCTTGTAGTAGAAGCCCGCGGGCAGGAAGCGATGCAGCGAGCCGAGCAGCGCGAGACGGTCGTGCCGGAGCGAGCCCCAATAGTTCTGACCCTTAACTCGGAGGTCCGGGGCCAGCTTCACGCGCTCGGCGAACCGGTTCGGCTCCGCGCCGACCGTGACCAGGGTGTTGGCATCGAGGCCGGCGAGCGAAAGGATGCCGCGCGGGCGGTGATATTTGAAGGAGCGTGAGAAGACCGTGACGCCGTTCGCGGCCAAGGCGCTCGCCACCGTATCGCCGCGAAACCCCGAGTACCGCTTGCCCTCGAAGCGGAAGTCGATCGGCTCCGCGCGGTCGAGCAAGAGACCCGCCGGCTCCGGCAAGCGCGCCGTCATCAGGCTTCGCCCTCCGGCTTCTTCGGAGGCGTCGCGTCCTCGGTTGGCGTCGCCGATTCGGTGTCGGTGCGCTCCGGTTCCGCCTCGGACGCAACGGCCGGCGCGGTCTCGTCCGGTGATGCGGGCGCGTTCCTGCCCGCTTCTGCCACCGCGGCGCCGGCCAGCTCGTCCGCGGCTGCATCGGGGCTCGCCGGGGGCGCGGTTTCGGGTTGCGCCGCTTGCGGCGGCTCAGCCACCGGCTGTACGGGCTCCGGCGGCGGCTCCGGTGGGTGGAACGCGACACGCTCCGTGAATACCGTGCTCGCCGGATAGGTCGTCACGATCTCGTCAGCCACCGTGTCGCGCTCGGCGATGAACCAATAGGCGGTCGCGACGTGGCACCACCACTCCCGCACCACGCCTGCGCGGTTCTCTTCCATGAACACGAAGTCGGTCCATTCCTCGTCCGAGCAGCGGTTCGGTTCCGGATGCTCCTGGACCGTGCCGGCGCAGACGAATTCCTGGATGTTGCGCGGTCCGTTGAGCGGGCAGTTCATGATCTTCATGACCGACGGCCTCCCGGCCGATCCTAATGTCCGACCGAGGCGGCACCCTTCTCGCCGACCAGGGAGAAATCGCGGAACCGGTCGAGGCGGAAGGGTCGGATCAGCTCGGGCACGCGCCCGGTCGCGATCAGCTCGGCCATGCGCCCGCCGCAGACCGGTGTCGCCTTGAATCCCCAGGTGCCCCAGCCGGCGTCGATGTAATAGTTCTCGACCGGAGTCTCGCCCATGACCGGCGCGAAATCGGGGGTCATGTCGGTCATGCCGGCCCACTGGCGCAAGACCGGTATGTCGGCCATGAACGGGAACAGCTCGAGGATATGCGCCATCAGGCCTTCGATGAAATCGAGGGTCGAAGAAGTCTGGTAGCGCGGATAGGGGTCGGTCGAGCCGCCCATCACGAGCTCGCCGCGATCCGACTGCGAGATGTAGACGTGCAGGCTGCCCGAGACGATGATCGGATCGAGGAACGGCTTGAGCGGCAGCGAGACGCAGGCCTGCAGCGGGACGGTCCGGATCGGCAGCGTGAAGCCGGCGAGCCGCGCGACTTCGGAGCTCATGCCGGCGACCGCCTGCACCGCCCGGCCGCAGGCGATCGTTCCCCGGTTGGTCTCGACCCCGGTGACGCGCCCGCCTTCGACATTGATCCCCGTCACCTCGGTTCCCTGATGGATCTCGACGCCGCGCTCCGCCGCGCGCCCGGCATAGCCCCAGGCGACCGCGTCATGGCGCGCGATCGCGCCCGGCGGGTGGTAGAGCGCGCCGAGCACGGGGTGACGGACTTCGTCGGACAGGTTGAGCAGCGGCACCAGGCGCGCGAGGTCGTCCCGGTCGACCAGCTCGGAATCGATGCCGAGATGCTTGTTCACCTCGGCCCGCCAGCGCGAGGTGCGCATCGCCGAATCCGAATGCGCGAGGGTGAAGTGTCCGCGTTCCGAGTAGAGGATGTTGTAGTCGAGCTCCTCGCTGAGCCCCCGATACATCCGCATCGATTCGTCGTAGAAGGCCACCCCCTCCGGGGTCAGGTAGTTCGAGCGGATGATCGCCGTGTTGCGCCCGGTATTGCCGCCGCCGATATAGCCCTTCTCCAGCACGGCGACATTGCGCATGCCGTGCCGGGTCGCGAGATAGTAGGCGGTCGCGAGCCCGTGCCCGCCGCCGCCGATGATCACGACGTCGTAGCTCGGTCTGAGCTCGGGCCGGAAGCTCAGGAAGCGTTTCGCCGGGGAGCGCCTCGAGAGGCCGTATTTGAGGAGGCCGAACGCCATCGCGGCTCAAGCGCCCGATCCGGCAGCGCCTGCGCGGCGCCCGTCGAACAATACCCCCTCCTCTCGCAAGCTCCGCACGATGTCTCCTCGTCCTCTATCAAACAGCGGATCGGCGCGCGCTGCCAGCCTCTGCCTCCGCGCCGATTTCACCCTCTTCTCCTAGGCCTTGACGGTGCGGCGCGACAAGCGCTTATTGGTCATGCCATCATGAATGAAATTCATGTCACGGAAAGCCGATGGCGGACGAGCGACGGATTCCATCACTGGCGGCGCTGCGTGCCTTCGAGGCCGCGGCGCGCCATCTGAGCTTCACCGAAGCGGCGCGCGAGCTGAACCTCACGCAATCCGCCGTGAGCCATCGGATCAGCGGGCTCGAGGAACTGCTCGGCACGACGCTGTTCCGGCGCACCAATCGCGTGATCGGGCTGACCGGGCGCGGCGCGGACTACCTGGCGGACGTGACGGCGGCGCTCGACCGGCTGGCCGGCGCGACCGCGCGGCTGCGCGGCGCGGCAGACGCGCAATCGCTGCTGGTCGGCGCGCCGCCCAACTTCGCGGCGCACTGGCTGGTGCCGCGGCTTCCCGCCTTCCGTGCGCGCCACCCGGAGATCGCGCCGAGCGTCGTCACGCTGGAGGGCGCGGCGGGGCCCGACGGCGGCAGCCTCGATGTCGCGATCCACTACGGGGCGCGCGCGCCGCGCGGCCGGGCCTCCGACACCGCGTTCGCCGAGGCCATCGTGCCGGTCTGCGCGCCCTCGCTCGCGCCTGCGATCCGCAGAGCCGAGGATCTGCTCGGCCAAACCCTGCTGCACAACAGCTTCCACCCGCGAGAATGGGCGCTCTGGTTCGCCGCCGCCGGGCTCACGCCGGAGGAGCCGCTTCCCGGCCTCTCGTTCCATACCTCGGACCTGGTGCACCGCGCGGCGCTGGCTGGCCTCGGCATTGCCATGGGGCGCCGCCCGCAAGTCGACGAATACCGCGCCGCGGGCACGCTGGTCAGCCCGATCGACCTCGTGGTGCCGACCGGGAGCAGCTACCGCGCGGTATTCCGCCGCCGCGCGGGCAAGAACCGCAAGATCGAGATCTTCCGTCGCTGGTTGCTGGCCGAGGCCGAGCCTATCGCGGCCGCGCCGTGAAGACGGCCGGCGCAGCGTCGCCGGCTCAGCCGTCCTCGCCGAAGAACGCCAGCAGCTCGCGGGCGAGCACCGCCGGCTGCTCCTCCGGCACCCAGTGGCCGCAGTCGTCGATCGCCCCGCCGCGGACGTCGTCGGCGAGCACCCTGAGGTTTTCCACGACTTGCGTCCCGCGCCCCTTGCCGCCGCTGCCGCCGAGCCCCAGCACCGGCATCGGCAGCGTGGTCTTCATCGCCTCGTTGTTGTCGGCGATGTCGCGCGGCGTCGCCCGGTAATACTCGAAGCCGGCACGCAGCACGCCGGGCTGCGAATAGGCGCGGACATATTCGTCGATGTCCTCGGGCGTGATGGCCGCCGGGTTGTAGGCGAGGTTCGTGTAGAACCAGGACAAGTAGAGGCGCTCGCGGCCCGTCACCAGCGCCTCGGGCAGATCGCGCACCCAATGGAAGCCGTGGTGCCAGCGCTTGCCGCCCCAGGTCAGCGCGTCCGGGCTGCCGAACGGAATGACCACGTCGAGGACCGCCAGCCTGCGCACCGCCTCGGGGTGGGCGGTCGCGAGCGCATAGGCCACGGGGCCGCCCCAATCGTGGCCGACCAGGAAGAAGCGCCGGTGGCCGAGCACGCCCGTCACCAGCCGCCAAATATCCTCCGCCACGGTCCGCTTGTCGTAGCCGCCTTGCGGGCAGGAGGAATCGCCGAGCCCGCGCATGTCGGGCGCGACCACCGTGTAGCGCTCGGCCAGCGCCGGCATGACCCGGCGCCATTCCCACCAGGTCTGGGGCCAGCCGTGGAGCAGGACGACCGCGCTCTTGCCGCTGCCGGCCGTGACGTAGTGGAGCCGGACCTCGTCGAGCTCGGCCGTGTGGTGCGTGAACACGTCCCCTCCCGTTCGGCAGCCGGCCCGTTCAGCGGTCGGCCCGCTTCGCCTCGTAGCGGGCGGCCCGCTCGCGAAGGCTGCGCGCGGTGCCGGCATTGATCAGCACCAGGCTCGCGACCAGCACCGCGACCGCGGCCCATACCCAGTGGCTGAGCGCCGTGCCGAAGAAGATGCTCGCCCAGAAGATGCCCGCGGCGACGACGACATAGTTGAGCTGCGCGAAAAATAACGCGCCGGCCCGGCGCACGATCTCGAAGAAGCAGGCATAGGTGATCGCTTGGCCCGCCGTGGCCCAGAGCAGGCCCCAGAGGCCGGAGGCCTCGGCGTCCGTGGGCAGGAACAGATCGCCCTCGGCCAGCATCACGAGCAGCAGCAGGAGCGCCGCCACCATCATCATGCCGCCGGCCAGCGCGAGGGCGCTGACGCCGACCGGCGAGAAGCGGGCGCCGCCGACATTGTTGACCGCGGCGGAAAGCGGCATGAGCAACGAGAACAGCACCCAGACCCAGGCGCCGGCGCTCGGCAGGCTCCCGGTCGGGATGACGATGAGCAGGATCCCGCCGAAGCCGAGCAGGACGCCGGCGATGCTGAGCCAGCGAAACCGATCGAAGCGAAGGGCGAGGGTGAGCACATAGGTGGCCGCCGGGATCAGCGCCGCACACAGCGTCAGCACCGCGGGCGACAGCTTGTCGGCGACGAAGGTGACCACCAGGAGCGGCCCAAGAAAGCCGAAGACCGCGACCAGCGCGAAGACGCGCAGGTTCTCGAACCGCAATGACGGCGGTTTGGAGAAGATCGCGGACAGGATGAGCAGAACCGTCGAGGCGAACAAGGCCTGCCAGAACGCATAGGCGATGAAGGGGAAGCCGGCGTCGATCGCGATCTTGTTGGCGGTGAACAGGCTGCCATAGGAGATCCCGCCGAGCAGGAGCAGAACGGTCGGCAGCACCAGCCCGCTTTCGCGCAGCCGACGGAGCAGGGGGCTCATGCGGCGATCCTAGACGGTTGCGGGGCCGGGCAAGCCGCGGCCTATCGCGTCGCTCTTGCCGTCGGCCGCGAGAAGCTGGTGGGCGCTCCTGGGTTCGAACCAGGGACCTCTTGCATGTCAAGCAAGCGCTCTCCCCCTGAGCTAAGCGCCCATGCCGAAAGTGATCCGAATTAGCACCGCTGCCGCGTCCCTGGCAAGGCACGGCGCGCGCGGCGCCGGGCGTAGATGACAGGGGGGCGCTTTTCGTCTAAACCGCGAGGGATGAGTGCAGAAGGATCGACGGGCCGGCGCCGGCGCATAAAACCCTCGTTGGCGGTTGCCAACGGGGTCATCGACATCCGCCGGCCGGAGCGCCAGACCGCGCCGCTGGTGTTCACCTCCCCCCATAGCGGGTGTGCCTATGATCCGGAATTCGTCGCCAGCTCGGGGCTCGACGAAAAGAACCTTCGACGCTCGGAAGACAGCTTCGTCGACGAGATCTTCGCCGGCGCCCCGAAGATCGGCGCGCCGCTGCTCTGCGCCCTCTATCCGCGGGCCTATCTCGACCCCAACCGCGAGCCTTACGAGCTCGACCCGGAGATGTTCACCGAGCCGCTGCCGGACCATGTGAAGACCCGCTCCGAACGGGTCCGCGCCGGCTTCGGCACCATCGCCCGCCTGGTCGCCTCGGGCGCCGAAATCTATGCGGCCAAGTTGCCCTATGCCGAAGCCGAACGCCGCATCGACGCGCTTTATCGGCCCTATCATGATGCGCTCGAGCGGCTCATCGAGGCGACCCTCCACGACTTCGGCGTGGCCCTCCTGCTCGATTGCCACTCGATGCCCTCGATCGGCGGGCCGACCGACCGCGATCGTGGCGCCGCCCGCTCGGACTTCGTGCTCGGCGATCGCTTCGGCACCTCCTGCCGGCCGGCGGTAACGGAGACGGCCGAACGCATCCTCTGCGACCTCGGCTTCTCGGTGAAGCGCAACGAGCCCTATGCGGGCGCCTTCACGACAGCCCACTACGGCCGCCCGAGCCGACGCGTTCACGCGCTCCAGATCGAGGTCAACCGCCGCCTTTACATGAACGAGGCCACGGTCGCCCGCTCGAGCGGCCTTCCCAAGTTGAAGCGGAAGATCAGCCGCTTCATGACGGCCATGGCGGAGGAAAGCCTCACGCTCGCGGAGACGCTTTGACCGCTTGAGCGCGCCTGTTGAACGGGCTCCATTCCTGCAATAATGATTTCAACCGGCAGCATCGAGCCGCTTGGACAACAGGCATCAGGGGGAAACCATGAGACTGAGCCGCAGACAGTTCTTTCAGGCCGCGTCCGGCGCGGTGGCTTTCGCGAGCCTGCCGCATGTCCTTCGACGCGCAGGCATCGCCGCCGAGGAGCCGATCAAGGTCGGCAACATTCTCGACCGCACCGGGATTCTCAACATCTACAGCCTGAAGCAGATCCAGGCGACGGCGATGGCGGTCGACGAGATCAACGAAGCAGGCGGCCTTCTCGGCCGGCCGCTGGAATTGGTGTTCTACGATTCACAGTCGGATGGTCAGTACAACTCCCAATACGTGACCGAGGCGCTGGTCAAGGACAAATGCGTGGTGGTGCATGGCGGTATCACCAGCTCGTCGCGCGAGGTGATGCGCCCGATCGTGAACCGCTTCAAGGGGCTCCTGTTCTACAATTCCCTCTATGAAGGGGGCGTGTGCGACCGGCGCCACGTTTCGACCGGGATGGTGCCGGCACAGCAGCTCGAGCCGCTGTTCGACTATGTCGTGAAAGAGCTCGGCGGCAAGCGCACCTATATCCTGGCTGCCGACTACAATTACGGCCACATCACCTCGAAATGGATGCAGAAGTTCACTCGCGACAATGGCGGCGAGGATCTCGCGGTCGAGTTCTTCCCCCTCGACGTCAACAACTTCCAACCGGCGATCTCGCGCATCCAGGCGGCCAAGCCCGACGTGGTCATGTCGGCGCTGGTCGGCGGCGCCCACATCGCGTTCTACCGCCAGTTCGAGGCATCGATCGGCAAGGGCGATATGATGCTGGCCTCGAGCACCTACGGCGTCGGCCTCGAACATACCCAGCTCAGCCCCGAGGAGGGCAATGGCATCATCCTCGCGACCTCCTTCGTCGACGATCTCGATACCCCGGAAGCCGAGGGCTTCGTGACCCGCTTCCAGGCCTATACCGGCGATACGGGCTATGTCGGCGAATATGGCGAATATGGCGAGCGCGGGATCACGGTCTGGGCCGAGGCGGTGCGGCAGGCGGGCGATCCCAGCCCCGACGCCGTGATCGAGGCCTTGGCGAAGGGGAGCGTCAGCGTGGCCGGCGCCGGCGGCCGGTACACCGTCGACGGCCAGACCAACCATACCACCATGGATATCCACATCGTCCGCGGCAACATGACCCAGACCTTCGACGTGATCCGCTCGTTCGGGCAGCGCCCGCCGACGGATACCCAACTGGTCTGCGATCTGCACGCCAATCCGGACGACAAGACCCAGTACGAGATCGACATCTAGCGCGTTCTAGTCGCCGGGGCCGGGCGGCGGGCCGCCGGTTGGAGGCCCGCCCCGCCCGGCCGCCGTTCGGCTAACCGCCGCGCCGTCAGCACGCCGGGAGCGATGCGTGGATCAGGTCGCGAACTATCTGTTCCAGATTGGCTTCTCCTTCTCGATCCTCATCCTGATCAGCCTCGGGCTCGCCGTCATCTTCGGCATGATGCGGGTGATCAACCTGGCGCAGGGCGAGTTCCTCATGCTCGGCGCCTATTTCTGCACGCTCTGCAGCCACGCCGGGATCAATCTCTGGCTCTCCTTCATCCTGTCCGCGCTCGCGGTCGGTCTGTTCGGCATCATCGTCGAGCGCTTCATCATCCAGTGGCTGTACGGGCGGATCATCGACACGCTGCTCGCGACCTGGGGGCTCAGCCTGCTGCTGGTGGGCGGCGTCACCACGATCTTCGGTCCGCAAACCGAGAGCGTCGCCGCCCCGCTCGGCAACGTCCGGGTCGGGGCCTTCGGTCTGCCGGTCTATGGCCTGGTGATGATCGCCATCGCGGTCGCGGTGCTGGCGGCGGTCTATGCCTTCTGGCGCTTCACCCGCTACGGCCTGATCGTCCGCGGCACCATGCAGAACCCGACGATCTCCGCGGCCCTCGGGGTCAATCGCAGCCTGGTCTACATGCTGACCTTCGCCTTCGGCTCCGCGCTCACCGGCTTTGCCGGCGCCGTGCTGGCGCCGATCGTCGGCGTCTATCCGACCCTCGGCATCGTCTATGTGGCGAAAGCCTTCATCACGGTCATCACCGGCGGCCACCTGCCGCTGTTGGGCACGGTCAGCGCGTCCGGCCTGTTCAGCACCATCGACGGCATCGTCGCGACGGTTTCGAGCTCGGTGATCGGCGAGATGACGGTGCTGTTCGTCGCGATCATCCTGTTGCGCCTGCTGCCGCTCGGGATCACCGGGCGCATGACGCGGGGGGTCTGAGCCGTGGCCTATCGCGTCATCGCCATGCAGCACTCGAGCGAGAAGCCGCGGGCCTGGTGGTGGCTCTTCGTCGCCGGGCTGGGCGCGTTCTTCATCACCATGCCTTACTATCTCGAGATCTTCGTCATCCTCGAGATGTCGCGCTTCTTCGGGATGGCGCTGCTCGCGCTCAGCATGGGCTTCCTGTGGGGCTTCGGCGGCATCCTGAGTTTCGGGCAGACCGCGTTCTTCGGGCTCGGCGGCTATGGCTATGCCGTGCTCGCGCTCAATACCGGCGAGACCACGGGCTCGGTCTTCTTCGCCATCGCGCTTGCCATGGCCGGGGCGGGCATCCTCGGCTATTTCATGATCTACGGCCGGATCAGCGAGATCTATCTGAGCGTCATCACCCTGGTCTTCACCCTGATCCTGGAGAAGGGCATCCGCGCTACTTCCGGCGACCAATATGTCATCGGCAAGGTGCGGCTGAACGGGCAGAACGGCATTCCCACGGTGCCGCAGCTCGACGTGCCGTGGAACCCCTCGGTCCAGCTCGACATCAACGGGTTCTTCTATGTCGGCGCCGTGCTCATGGTGCTGGTCTATATCGGGCTCCGCTTGCTGCTGACCACGCCGTTCGGGCGCGTTCTCGTCAGCATCCGCGAGAATGAGCGGCGGACGGAGCTGCTCGGCTACGACACCAGGCGCTACAAGCTCGCGGCCTTCATGCTGGCCGGCGGCGTCGCCGGGCTCGGCGGCTCGCTCTATGCGATGTCGATTCCCCTGGCTCACCCGGAGATGTTCAGCCTCGGCCGCGCCGCCGACGTCATCATGTGGGTCCTGGTCGGCGGCAAGGGAACTCTGATCGGCCCGATCGCGGGGGTCTTCGCGATCGAGCACTTCAAGGGCTGGCTCGGCACCCAGGGCGTGGGCCAGGTCACCCTGGTGCTCGGCGCGGTGCTGATCATCTTCGTCCTGGTCTTCCAGCGCGGCCTGCTGCCGAGCGTCGGCACCCTGCCCGAGCTGTGGCGCGACCGCGCAGGCATCGCCCGCCGGCTGCGGGAGCTGCCGCGCACGATGGCCGAAATCGACTGGGGCGTGGACGAGCTCGCCCGCCTCCTGGTCCGTCGTTTGCTACGGCTGCGCCGCGGGTAGGGGGCGGGCGTGAGCGAGACGGCGAGCGGCAACGGGGTCATCCTGGAGACCCGGCAGCTCGAGAAGCGCTTCGGCGGGGTGAGCGCGATCGCCGGCGTCGACTTCGCGCTGAGGCGCGGCGAGCTGCGCTGCCTGATCGGCCCCAACGGCGCCGGCAAGAGCACCTTCTTCAAGATGCTCACGGCGCAACTCAGGCCGTCCGCCGGGGCGATCCTGTTCGACGGTCGCGATATCAGCCGGGCCCATCCGCACGAGATCTCGCGCCTCGGGATCGGCATCAAGAACCAGGTGCCGGACGTCTATGACGGGATCACCGTGCACGAGAACCTCTGGCTCGCCGCCCGCTTCCGCCACGGCGCCAAGGCCGCCGAGCGGAAGGTCGACGAGACCCTGGCGCGGCTCGACCTCGCCGAGATCCGACAAGAATTGCTCGGCGCGCTCGCCCATGGCCAGCGCCAATGGGTGGAGTTCGGCATGGTCATGGCCCTCGAGCCGAAGATCATCCTGCTCGACGAGCCGACCGCGGGCATGAGCATCGAGGAGACCAACCGCACCGCCGCGCTGATCCGCGAGGCGAACCGGACCACGACGATCGTCGTGGTCGAGCACGACATGCAGTTCATTCGCCAGATCGCCGACATCGTCACCGTGTTCCATCAAGGCCGCATCCTGGCCGAGGACACCATGGCGCGGATCCAGGGGAATCAGATGGTGCGCGAGGTTTATCTGGGGACCTCGGGCCTTGCTTGAGGTCGCGGGCCTGCATGCCGGTTACGGCCGCATCCCGATCCTGAACGGCATCGAATTCGCGATGGCCCAGGGCGAAATCGTCGGCGTGCTCGGCCATAACGGGATGGGCAAGACGACGCTGCTGCGCACGCTGATGGGCGAGATCCGCGCGACCGGCGGGACCATCGCCTTCGAAGGGGCCGACATCACGCGGCTCACCATGCACAAGCGCGCCCGTCTCGGGATCGGCTATGTGCCGCAGGGCCGCGACATCTATCCGCAGCTCAGCGTCATGGACAATCTGCGCATGGGCGAGATCGTGCGCGGCGGCCAGAGCGCCGTGCCGGAGCTCCTGGACTATTTCCCCATCCTGCGGGAGCTCATGGAGCGGCCGGGGCGCGCGCTCTCGGGCGGCGAGCAGCAGATCCTTGCGCTCGCCCGCTGCCTGGCCGGCCGGCCCCGCCTCCTGCTGCTCGACGAGCCTACCGAGGGCATCCAACCCTCGATCGTCGACCAGATCCAGGCCCAGCTCAAGGAGCTCGCGGCCGCCCTCGACCTCACCGTCCTCCTGGTCGAGCAGAACCTCCGCTTCATCGCCGCGCTCGCCGAGCGGGTGCTGATCATCCAGAAGGGTGCGATCGTCGCGACGATCGCACCGGAGCAGCTTTCGAACCGCGCGATCGTCGACGAATATCTCGGGATCTAGTGTCGCGGTCCCGGCGCTCGTCGCCCGCGCAAGGCTATACCCGCCCGGCGGACGCTACGGGCATTCCGCATGCCAGCGCAGCGTGTCGACGTTCCGCGGCAGGCCGACGAGATAGGCGGACTTGACGAACGCGGCCGTCGCGGGACCTCGCGGAGGCACGAGACAGGCGTCCGCATTTTCGCCGTCCAGAGTGACCCGCAGCCGGTAGCCGCCTGAAGGCTGGGCCGGCGGAACGACGAGCCACCACTGAACATTCAAGGAGGGATGCTCGACGAGGCGCTTCGTTTCCGCCTGGTCGAGCCGATAGGTCTCGAGGATCGCCGGCAGATCGGCGCTGTCCGCGATCCGCTCGACGCTGGCTTCGCGCTCGTAATCGGGCGTCTTGCCTCGGAGCACGATTGGAATTTCGATTGGAATGGGGCGCGCGCTGGCGCCTGTACCGTCGGAGGCCGAGGTGCAGGCGCCGCCCATTGCCAGCGCGACGGCAAGCGACGCGGCCCCCAGATAGGTCAGGGGATTCGTGATCATCGGCGTCCCTTTTCCGGCATGCTCTTGCGTCTCAAGCACGGCGTTGTCCTCCGCGTGCCGGCCGGGCTCGCCGCGTTTTGCGCCGTTCCTCGACCGGCTCTCGACCCCCGTGTTCAGCCCTTAGGCCGAGACGATCACCCGGAGCGCCATCGTTCCTTAGAAACGAACCGCCGCTTGCGCACCGGCGATGGCTTCCGTCTCCCCGAAGCCATCCCGCACCGCTGCGATACCCGCCCCGAAGCTCATGTTCGGCCCATAAGCGTAGCCGACGCTCAGGCCGGCCTTGTCGAACGCGAGGAGGTCCGACCCGTCGATCGCGATGTCGTCATATTCGATCCGGCCGTCCTCGTCGATGCTGCTCGCGGCTCGAATGGACCCCTTGCTCGACGTCACCGGCCGTTCCATGCCCAGGCGCGCGTTAAGCGTCGTGCTGCTTCCGAGCCTGACTGACAGATCGAGTTCCGTCGTCGCGAGCAGCGCATCGTCGAAGCGGATGAGCGGGCTCGTCTCGGTCGCAAGGTGGGCGAGGCGGCTCGCCACTCCGAGCCGGTAGCTCTCGCCGGCGACGATGTTCCGGCTGTAGCCCAGCTCGAAACTGTCGCCGGATATTTCGAGGGCGCCGGCTCCCGCCCACCCCATCGGCCTTTCCAACTCGGACGCCACCGACGCGCCGAATACCCCGACGGCCCCGTTCGGAACGAACGACGCCGTGAAAACAGCTTCAGGGCTCCAACCGACAATTCCGAAACCGGCGACGTCTGTCCGATCCGCTGCGCCCATCGCCGCTCTGGTGTAGAACTCTCCCTCCTCGGAGGCGAGGCCGAGCGTAACGCCGACCGCATCGTCGGCCATCCGATAGTTGCCGTGGGGCTGGGGAACGCCGACCAGACTTGCCATGCCCTCCATCACCCGCGCACCCTGACCCGCGCCGGAGAACCAGGTGCCGTTGGACACGCCGCGCGCCTGGAAATCGTCTGTGGCAATGGTGAGCACCACGGCCTCACCCCGGTCGTCCCAACTCCGCTCCGGCGTTTCGAGATCGAGGTCGCTCAGCGACAGATAGGCGTCGCCGGCACTGGCGAAGGCGCTGATTGGGACCAGGAAGGGCGCCCGCTGATAATTGTCGAGGATGAGGATGCTGCGGTCCGCCAGATATCTCGATATGGCCGCCGACGGCAGGGTAACCAGGGCGCCGTCGGTCGTCACGATCGCGCCCGCGTCATACGCGCCGAGCGCGAAGGCCGTGCCGCCCACCGGCCGGGACGCCGCATCAAGATCAAGAAGTCCATGGCCATAGAACAAGATGTTGGCGTAGTTGCCGGTGCTGTCCGCGGTGAAGAGGATCCTGTCTCGTATGTCTTGATAGCTCAGATTCGGGAACAGGCTTTTCAATGCCGCCAGGGCGCCAGCCACGTGCGGCGCGGCCATCGAAGTTCCACTGTCGTAATCATAGCCACCTCCTGGAACGGTCGACCAGATCCCCGGATCATGTTCGCCTCCCGGAGCGGCAAGACACCAGTCGGCAGCAACGCCGCAGTGCTGCGAGTACAAAGCCAAGCCTCCATTTTCGTCGACCGCGACTACGGCAAGCCAACCCTTCTTCAGCTCGCCGAATAGATGTGGAAGTCCTGCTTCTAACGATACTTCGTTAAATGACTCGTTGCCTGCGGAAAAGACTTGGAGACCGCCAGCGGCCATAAATCGGTGGAAGGCGGGGAGACTGTCAAGATACCACCGCTCCACTAAAGACTTATCGCCGCAGGTCGTGATGTCGCAACCCCATTTGGCCCAGCTATTGTTGATGATATAAACATCGTCATCCAGCATCAGATCGATGCTCCGCGCGAGCGCGCCATCAAAGTTGTATATCTGTCCGTCAAACAGTGCGACCGACGCGATGGACGCCTCGTAGGCGACGCCGTGCATGCCCTCATCATTTTTTCGTCCGGCGATGATACCTGCGACGTGGGTGCCGTGCCCGTCTACATCGATCCCATCCGAATCCCCCTCAATATGGTACACGGAGGCGTAGTTCAGATCCGGATGGTCCGGGCTCGCGCCGGTGTCGAACACGGCGACGGTGACCCCCTTCCCGGTGCCGCCTCTCGCGTAGATCGAGGAGGCGTTGATCAGGCGAAGGCCCGCTTGCGCGTTATATTCCGGGGTCTCGAAATCGCCGCCACCGCTGCTGCCTCCGCCACCGCCACAACCGACGAGGACGCCGACAAGTAACAAAGAAGATAGAAGAGCGCCGAGCCTGCCACGCGACATTGAAAGCCTCCCTGTATTTGCTTTCTTTTGCCCCACGTTATGCGTGAGTGCCTGACCTTCCCCCTGTATTAGGGCCACGTGGTTTGAGAGTATTCGGTGGTCATGGACTTGCCTCTCCGTTCATGATTGGTGACCGAAAGATCGCCGTCAAGCTGCTCCTTCGCTCCTCGGATCAGATAGAGGCAAGCTCAAGGAGCTCGCGGCCGCCCTCGATCTCACCGTGCTCCTGGTCGAGCAGAACCTCCGCTTCATCGCCGCGCTCGCCGAGCGGGTGCTGATCATCCAGAAGGGCGCGATCGTCGCGACGATCGCACCGGAGCAGCTTTCGGACCGCGCGATCGTGGACGAGTATCTCGGGATCTAGTGTCGCGGTCCCGGCGCTCGTTGCCCGTGCAAGGCCATACCCGTCAGGCGGACGCTACGGGCATTCCGCATGCCAGTTCAGAGTGTCGACGTTCCGCGGCAGGCCGACGAGATAGGCGGTCGTTGCCAACGCCATGGTGACGGCACCTCGCGGAGGCACGAGGCATGCGTCCGCATTGCGGTTATCCAACGTGACCCGCAGCCGATAGCCCCCCGTGCGCTGGCCTGGCGGGACGACCAGCCACCATCGGACTCTCGATGAGACATCTTCAACGAAACGCCTCGTATTTTCGCGGTCCAGCCGGTAAGTCTGCAAGATTGCCGGCAGATCGGCATCGTCTGCGATCCGTTCGACGGTGGCTTCGCGCTCGAAATTGGGTGCCTTGCCTCGGAGGACGATGGGGTATTCGATTGGAATGGGGCGCGCGCTAGCGCGTGCGCCGTCGGAGGTCGACGCGCAGGCGCCGCCCACAGCCAGTGCCACGGCAAGCGAGGCGGCTCCGAGATAGGTCAGGGGATTCGTGATCATCGGCGTCCCTTTTCCGGCATGCTCTTGCGTCTCAAGCACGGCGTTGTCCTCCGCGTGCCGGCCGGGCTCGCCGCGTTTTGCGCCGTTCCTCGACCGGCTCTCGACCCCCGTGTTCAGCCCTTAGGCCGAGACGATCACCCGGAGCGCCATCGTTCCTTAGAAACGAACCGCCGCTTGCGCACCGGCGATGGCTTCCGTCTCCCCGAAGCCGTCCCGCACCGCTGCGATACCCGCCCCGAAGCTCATATTCGGCCCATAAGCGTAGCCGACGCTCAGGCCGGCCTTGTCGAACGCGAGGAGGTCCGACCCGTCGATCGCGATGTCGTCATATTCGATCCGGCCGTCCTCGTCGATGCTGCTCGCGGCTCGAATGGACCCCTTGCTCGACGTCACCGGCCGTTCCATGCCCAGGCGCGCGTTAAGCGTCGTGCTGCTTCCGAGCCTGACTGACAGATCGAGTTCCGTCGTCGCGAGCAGCGCATCGTCGAAGCGGATGAGCGGGCTCGTCTCGGTCGCAAGGTGGGCGAGGCGGCTCGCCACTCCGAGCCGGTAGCTCTCGCCGGCGACGATGTTCCGGCTGTAGCCCAGCTCGAAACTGTCGCCGGATATTTCGAGGGCGCCGGCTCCCGCCCACCCCATCGGCCTTTCCAACTCGGACGCCACCGACGCGCCGAATACCCCGACGGCCCCGTTCGGAACGAACGACGCCGTGAAAACAGCTTCAGGGCTCCAACCGACAATTCCGAAACCGGCGACGTCTGTCCGATCCGCTGCGCCCATCGCCGCTCTGGTGTAGAACTCTCCCTCCTCGGAGGCGAGGCCGAGCGTAACGCCGACCGCATCGTCGGCCATCCGATAGTTGCCGTGGGGCTGGGGAACGCCGACCAGACTTGCCATGCCCTCCATCACCCGCGCACCCTGACCCGCGCCGGAGAACCAGGTGCCGTTGGACACGCCGCGCGCCTGGAAATCGTCTGTGGCAATGGTGAGCACCACGGCCTCACCCCGGTCGTCCCAACTCCGCTCCGGCGTTTCGAGATCGAGGTCGCTCAGCGACAGATAGGCGTCGCCGGCACTGGCGAAGGCGCTGATTGGGACCAGGAAGGGCGCCCGCTGATAGTTGTCGAAGATGAGAATGCTGCGGTCCGCCAAATATCTCGATATGGCTGCCGAGGGCAGGGTGACCAGGGCGCCATTGGTGGTCACGATCGCGCCCGCGTCGTAGGCGCCGAGCGCGAAGGCCGTGCCGCCCACCGGCCGGGACGCCGCTTCCAGATCGAGAAGTCCTTGGCCGTAGGTCGAGGTGTTGGCGTAGATGCCGGTGCTATCCGCCGTGAAGAGAATCCTGTCTCGGATTTCTTGATAGCTGAGGTTGGGAAACAGGCTCTTCAACGCGGCCATGGCGCCGGCCACATGGGGCGCCGCCATCGAGGTCCCGCTCTTATATCCGTAGTCATCATATAGGTCGGTCGACCATATCCCCGGGTCATGACCGCCTCCCGGAGCGGCAAGACACCAGTCGGCAGCAACGCCGCAGTGCTGCGAGTACAAAGCCAAGCCTCCATTTTCGTCGACCGCGACTACGGCAAGCCAACCCTTCTTCAGCTCGCCGAATAGATGTGGAAGTCCTGCTTGCACAAGCACTTGACTCCACTTATCGTTGCCCGCGGCCCAGACGAGGACTCCGCCGGCATTGACATATCGGAGTGCCGCGTCGAGGCTTTTTGGATAGTAATCGCTTATATCGGACTTGGTAAATTCCGTTATTAGGCAAGGTAGGAATCCTCCATACTCATCTTCGCAAGTATTACCCCAGCTATTATTGATGATGTAAGTGCCGTCTTCCAGCATCTGGTCGAGACCAGTCGCGAGCGCTGCATCGAAATCGCCGATCCCTCGCCCAATAAGTGCATACGATGAGATGGATGCTTCGTAGGCGACCCCGTGCATCCCCCCGTCGTTCTTCCGTCCGGCGATGATGCCCGCGACATGGGTGCCGTGCCCGTCCCAATCGGTCCCATCCGTGTTGTCATCCGGCCAATAGTATATCTTGTCGTAATTAATATCCGGATGGTCACCCCATGCGCCGCTGTCGAACACGCCGACGGTGACCCCTTTCCCGGTGCCGCCTCTCGCGTACATCGAGGAGGCCTTGACTAACTGAAGACCCGCTTGCGCATTGTATTCCGAGGTTTCGTAATCTTCCGGTGTGCAGTCAGGATCAAGACCAGGACAGGGAGGCGGACCATCCCCGCCGCCACCGCCACCGCCGCCACCGCAGCCGGCGAGGACTCCGACAACCAACAAAGAAAATAGAAATGCGCCAAGCCTGCCACGCGACATTGGAAGCCTCCCCAAATTCGCTTGTGAGCCTCACATTATGCGTGAGTGCCGTTCCCCGCTCCTCTCATGATTAATGACCGAAAGATCGCCGTCAAGGGGTACCTTCGCTTCGCCCTTCGCATCGGATAGAGGCAAGCTCAAGCTGGTCCGGTGTCACCCGTCATTCCCACGGGAGCGAGAATTCAGGGCGCGCGGCTCGCCTTGTTGCTTTGCCATCGCCGGGTCGAGCCCGAGGATGACAAAACAGGGGAAAACGAGAAGAAGAGGTCCGACCAAAAGCGTAAATTTTTCGCGGACTTCACAGACATGGTCTGTCGAGAACAATGTGAATTGACCGGTTTATGTACCATATGAATTGACCGCTTCAGTTGAGGTTGTTGGGCCAGTGGATAAGGGGTTGGGCGCGGAGCGGCCGTCCCCTTATCCACCGGCCGGTCGCGTCGAAGCGGATCACGCGGCCTGTCTGTGGCTTGTGTTGATGGGCGACCCGTCGGCCTGGTATCGGGCCAGGCAGCGCGGTCCATGGAAGACGGCGAGGGTGCGGTCGGGGTATTCGTGGACCCGGACCCTTGCCTTGACGTAGTGGCGGCGATGGCGGTCGGGCGGGATCGCCAGCACCAGGCGTTTGTAGCGCACGGTGTTGTCGTTTGAGACGGTGCGCTCCTGCTGCACGCACAAGATGTCGTCGAGGGCACCGGCGAAGGGCACGAAGGCCGAACCCTCGGCTTCCGGCGGCACCGCGAAGCGGGCGTTGTGGCCTGGCAGGTAGCGCTCCTTGAGGAAGCGGTTGGCCTGGGCCATGTCGGTGATGCCGGCGAGCCTGAGCTCCTGGGGCAGGCGCTTCTGCAGAGTGCCGAACATGCGTTCCGAGCGCCCCCTTGCCTCGGGCGAGTAGGCCGGGATCAGCTCGATGCCGAGCTGGGCCAGGGCGCGGCCGAGCTGGGTCGGATTGTCCTTGTCGACCGTGCCGCCGGCCTCGGGGGTGTGCCAGTAGTGGCTGGCGCGGTCGGCATAGAGCGAGCAGAACAGCCCGCGCTCCCGGATCACCTCGTCCAGGGCGGTAAAGCTGCTCATGGTGCCCTCTTCGGCGACGAAGAAGGCCGAGTAGATCGTGCTGGTGGCGTCGTCCATGGTGACGATCAGATCCCACCACTGATCGGGGACCCACTGGTGGCTTGAGCCGTCTTGATGCAGCATCATGCCGGGCAGCGCGCGCCGCGGCCGTTTGCGCCGGTGCGCCCCGCGCCTGGGTGCCGCACGGGTGCGGCCATGGGCCTGCAAGCTCAGCCGCACCCAGTTGTAGCTGCGCTTGAAGGCATGGTCCGCGACCAGCTTCTCGTGGAAGTGCTTGGCGGTGAAGTCCCAGTAGCGGGTGTCGAACAGCGCCAACAACGCCGTCACTTCGTCGACCGCCGCGCGCCGCGCCGAGACCCGGCCGAGACGGCGGTCGTAGAGCCCTTCCGCGCCGTCCGCCTGGTAGCGATCACGCCACCGCCGGAAGGTGCGTTCCGAAACGCCGAGAACCTCCGCCGCCTCGGCTTGGCTCAAGCCACCCCGATGGGTGCGGCCGTAAATCTCCTCGAACTTCATCAATCTCAGTCCCTGCAACTGCTCTGTCCGGCGCATCCAAACCCTCCATAGCCTGGAGAGCTTCTAAATCCGGACAGATCATCTGGTACATAAACCGGACATATCGTGTGTTAGCGACAACTTCACAGACATGGTCTTGCCATCGCCGGCGCCGTGATTAACATGGCCGCCCGTGCCGTCGGCCGCCTCTCCTCATCGCGGTCTCGAGGGAGATGGGCTGCGCGAGGGAGGAAACAATGCGACCGAACATTCCCGAACAAACCGGCATCCAGCTCGATCAAGGCCGTGCCTCGACTGACGATTTCATCACCCGCACCTATGTGTTGCCGCTGCTCACCGATCCGGCGACACGCGAGCGGCTGATCGAGGAGCACAAGAACAACCCGATCGGCAAGCCCGGCAAGGCGGGCAAGAATGCGGTCGGGCACAGCCCCGACCTGATCACCGTGATCGACAAGCTGCGCCGGGCGCCGATGACCGGCAAATATGTTCGGGTCTGCGCCAAGCCGCACCAGGAATACCGCATCGGCGTTACATCGGGTGTGCGCGGCGAGCCCGTCGAGATTCTGCAGGACGAGGCCTACCCGAGCGAGGAAGCCTGCGAGCACGCGATCTTCGTCAAGCGCGTCAATGACCTGCTCGCGCTTTACGGCGAAGCGTAAGGAGCCTGGGGCTCAACGAGAACAGGGTTGGGGAGAGACGACATGCTACGGATCACCGGATATAGCGACCGCTACTCGATCCATCCGGGCGACGACATCAAGTTCTATGTGAATGCCGAGAACGGCGAGGACTACGAGGCCAAGCTCGTTCGCCTCATCCATGGCGACACCAACCCCGACGGGCCGGGCTACAAGGAAGAAGAGATCGATGCGCCGTTCGACAAGACCTACAAGGGGCGCAATCAGAAGATCCACGGCGGCTCCTACGTCATCGTTCCCCACGACGAGCGGATGACCGTCGAGAGCTTCACCATCCAGGCGTTCATCTTTCCGACGACGCCGACCAAGGGCGTTCAGGGCATTCTGACCAAATGGGTCGGCGATAAGGGCTACGGCCTGTTCGTCGACGAGAACGCCAATCTCGCGCTCCGTATCGGTGACGGCAGCAAGGTCCGCACGATCGCGAGCGGCAAGCCGCTGCTCAGGAAGGTCTGGTACCTCGCGGCCGCGTCCTACGATGCGCGCACCGGCGCGGTGAGCCTCTATCAGGAGCCGGTCGTGACCTCGGCAAATGGCGGTCTCGGCATGGCGCTGCTGCATCCAGCCGACGAGACCGCGGCCGAGGTCTCGGGCACCAGCGATATCGCGCCGGGCGCGAATGATGCGCCGTTCCTGATGGCCGCGGCGACCAAGGTCTCGGCCTCCGGCCGCTCGATCTTCGGCGCGCACTACAAGGAGGCGGCGAGCGCGGTCGAGCTTCCCGAGCAATGCAATACGTACAACGGCAAGATCGACCGCCCGCGGCTCTCGGCCGCGGCCCTCGGCAAGAACGAGATCGACGCCCTGGCGCGGGGCTTCAAAGGCTGCCCTGCCGACCTCCGCCGCGCCGTGGTCGGCGCCTGGGACTTCCAGGCCAATATCACCAAGCACATCGCCTCGACCCACATCCTCGACAGCTCGCCGAGCCTGCTCCACGGCCATGCGGTCAACCTGCCGGCGCGCGGCATGACCGGATATAACTGGACCGGCGATGAGATCGTCTATCACCACGCGCCGGATGAATATGGCGCGATCCACTTCCACGACGACGATATCGACGATGCACGGTGGGATGTGGACTTCACCTACACCGCGGCCGAGGGGTTGAAGAGCGGCTTCTACGCGGCGCGGCTCAGGATCGGCGGCGAGGAATCATCGGCGACCGAGGATTACATCCCCTTCGTGGTGCGTCCGCCCAAGGGCAGGCCGTCGGCGCGGCTCGCGGTGATCATTCCGACCAACAGCTATCTGGCCTATTCCAACGACAATCTCGCGACCAACTCGGTGGTGGCGCAGCTCCTGGCCGGCAAGGTCCCGATCATGCAGGCCTCCGATCTCTATCTCAACGAGCATCGAGAATACGGGCTTTCCACCTATTCGCTCCATTCCGACGGCAGCGGCGTCTGCTACTCGTCGCGGCTGCGCCCGATCCTCAACATGCGGCCGAAATATCGGCACTGGCTGTCGCCGTCGCTGTGGCAGCTCAACGGCGATCTGCATCTCACGGACTGGCTCGAGGCGGTCGGCTTCGACTACGACCTGCACACCGACGAGGACCTCGACCGTGAGGGCGTCGACCTCCTGAATCAATACCGCGTCGTGCTCACCGGATCCCACCCGGAATACTCCTCCGAGAGCATGATCGACGCCTACGAGGCCTATCAGCAGCAGGGTGGCCGCTGGCTCTATCTCGGCGCCGACGGCTTCTACTGGTGCAGCCAGTACCACCCCGACAACGGCAACATCATCGAGGTGCGCAAGGGCGAGGCGGGCACCCGCGCCTGGACCGCCAATCCCGGCGAATACAACAACGCCTTCGACGGCAAATATGGCGGCATGTGGCGTGCCCGCGGCCGGATCCCGAGCAAGGTCTGCGGCCTCACCTTCACCGCCTACGGCTTCGACGTGTCGTCCTACTACAAGCGCGAGCCCGATAGCTTCCGCTCCGAGTGCGAATGGATCTTCGAGGACGTCGGCGACGACGAGGTCATCGGCGATTTCGGCCTCGTGGGCGGCGGCGCGGCCGGCTTGGAGCTCGACCGCTATGACCTCGAGTTCGGCACTCCGCACAACGGCTATCTGCTGGCCCGCTCCGAGGGTCACACCGACCTGATGCTCCAGGTCAATGAGGAGATCCACTTCGCCTGCCGCGGCTATTACGGCGGCGGCCACGAGAACCCGCAGGTGCGGGCCGACATGATCTACTACAAGACGCCCAATGACGGCGCGGTGTTCGGGCCCGGCTCGCTGGTCTGGTGCGGCAGCCTCTCGCACAAAAATTACGAGAACAACGTCTCGTATATCATGCGGAACGTGATCAACGGCTTCCTCAAGGACGGGCCGCTGCCCTGAGCCGAGGGCGCGCTCCGGCAGGAGAGCGAGGCCGCGCGCCGCACGCCATCGCGTCGGGCGGGGGTGAGGAGACCGGCCGATGAGCATCTCGGACAAGACCCGCAGCTCGCTCATGCCCATGATCATGCCGCCGGTGGGCAAGAAGATGCTGCCCACCCGCGCCGAGGCGAACGCGCTCGAGGACGCGCTGCTCGGCGGCCTCGATCCCGACAAGCTCAACGACCTCTCCGAGGTGCTGTTCGCCCTCAACAGCCACCGGCTCGGCCCGATCCCGGGCTTCTACGTGGTGGTTTGCACCAAGCCGGACGAGGAGTGGTGCGTTGGCCAGCTCGCCGCCGACCGCGCCAAGCCGCTGATCATGTTCGAGGACATGCGCTACGACCGGCCCGAGGCCGCGCAGAAGGCGGCCGAGGCGCTCAAGGCCAAGGACGATGCTGCGGCGGCGGCAGGAACCGGGAAACCCGGGTGACGGTCACCGCGCGTCGGGGGCGGAAAGCCCGCGCGTCGGCCGCTCGCGCATATGGGCGGAGACGCGATGCTCGATGCGGCGGGAGATGAAGACGAAGACATAGGTGATCACGAGATAGATCAGGCCGGCCGTGATGTAGAGCTTGTAGGGCTCGAAGCTGCGGGCGACGATGATGCGCGCGACCCCGGTCAGGTCGAGCAGCGTGATGATCGAGACCAGCGAGGTCGCCTGGAGCAGGTAGACGACTTCGTTGGTGTAGGCCGGCAGCGCCAGGCGAAAGGCCTTGGGCAGGACGATGCGCCGGTAGAGCAGAACCCCGGACATGCCGAGCGCGCGCGCCGCCTCGACTTCGCCGCGCGGCACTCCCTGGATCGCGCCGCGCAGGATCTCGGCGGTATAGGCGGCGGTGTTCAATGTGAGCGTCAGGACGGCGCAGAAATAGGCCTCGCGGAACAGCACCCACAGGCCGATCTGGTCGAGGAACGGCCGAAACTGGCCGGAGCCGTAATAGACCAGGAAAAGCTGCACCAGAAGCGGGGTGCCGCGGAAATACAGGATGTAGCCGTAGACCGGCATCCAGAGCAGCGCGCGATGTGAAAGCCGCATCACCGCGAGCGGAACCGCCAGGCACAGGCCGATCAGGACGCTGATGAGCGTGATCTCCAGCGTGAGCGCCGCGCCGCCGAGCAGGCGGGGCAGGCTCTCCCAGATGATCGTGAGATCCATCGCCGGCCTCAGATGCGCCGTACGCCGCGGTTGGCCCAGGTCTCGGCGCGCCGCTGAACCACCATCGAGACGATGGTGATGCCGAGATAGAACAGCGAGGCGACGAAGAAGAACGTGAACGGCAAGCGGGTCGCGCGCGCCGCGATATCGGCGCTGCGCATCAGCTCGTCGAGCTGGATCACCGAAATCAGGGCCGTGGCCTTGATTAGGACCATCCACACATTGCCGAGGCCGGGGAGCGCGAAACGCCACATCTGCGGCAGAATGATGCGGCGGAAGGTCAGCGCCGGCCCCATCCCGATCGCCCGGGCGGCCTCGATCTGGCCGCGCGGCAAGGCGAGGAACGCGCCGCGGAAAACCTCGGTTGCGAAGGCGCCATAGATGAAGCCGATGGTGATGACGCCGGCAACCAGCGGGTTGAGGTCGATGGTCAGGTCGTAGCCGGCGCCGGCGGCCAAGTCCTGGATCAGCGTCGGCACGCCGTAATAGACGAGCAGGATCAGGAGCAGCTCGGGCACGCCACGGACAACGGTCGTGTAGGTGCCGGCGATCCACCGGCCGAGCCGGGCCCGCGAGAGCTTGCCCCAGGCGCCGAGCAGGCCCATGACCAGCGCGACAGCCATCGCGCACAGCCCGACCAGGATCGTGAGCTCGAGGCCCTGCCACAGCATCCAGCCGTAGCCCCTGAGATCGAGCATTACACCGGGCGCCGATCCGTTGCGGCGAGAGCGACGGCCGTCGCGGGCCGTCGCTCTCGCGGGTCGGAGCCTTGGAGCGAGTCCGCGGCCTCCGTCTTCTCCGGCCTAGCCGCCGTACACGTCGAAATCGAAGTAATTGCCGTTGATCGACTGATAGGTGCCGTCGGCCCGGATCGTCGCGATGGCCTGGTTCAGCGAATCGACGAGCTCGACCTCGCCCTTGCGCACGGCAATGCCGACGCCGTCACCGAACCAGCGCGGATCGGTGAAGTCCGGTCCGACGAACTCGGCGTCCTGCCCGTCGGCTGTGTTGATGAAGCCCTCGAGCAGGGCGACGGAGTCGGCCAGCAACAGGTCGACGCGGCCGGCGTTGAAGTCGAGATTGGCCTCGTCCTGGGTGGCGTAGGCCTTGATCGAAACGATATCGCCGTAATTGTCGCGCAGGAAGTTCTCGTGAATGGTCGCCCGCTGCACGCCGATCGCCTTGCCGTCCAGACTCTCCTTCGAGATCTCGATGCCCGAGCCCTTCTTACGCACGAACTTGGCCGGCGTATTGTAATACTTCACCGTGAAGTCCACCTTTTGCCTGCGTTCCTCGGTGATCGACATCGAGGCGACGATCGCATCGTATTTCTTGGCGAGAAGGCCGGGGATGATGCCGTCCCAATCCTGCACCACCCAGGTGCAGTCCAGCTTCGCCGCCGCGCAGAGGGCGTTGCCGATCTCGATGTCGAAGCCCTGAAGATCGCCGTTCTCGTCGATCCAGTTGAACGGCGGATAGGCGCCTTCAGTCCCTAGAGTGACCTTCTTCATCTCGGCGGAAGCGGTGCTCGCCGCGAGCACGAATGCGACGGACAGCGCCATGAGCATGAGTTTCTTCATTGTCCTTATCCTCCCTGGGTGATGGTTGATCCGTGGCATGGCCGGGCGCTCAGGCTCTTCCAGGATCGCCCGACAGAAATTGCTTGAGGCGCGCCGAGCGCGGAGTCTCGAGCAGCGACCGGGACGGCCCTTGCTCCTCGATCTTGCCCTGGTGCAGGAACACCGTCCGCGAGGAGACCTCGCGCGCGAAACCGATTTCGTGGGTCACGATCAGCATCGTTCGCCCTTCGTCGGCGAGATCGCGGATGACCTTCAACACCTCGCCGACGAGCTCGGGATCGAGCGCGGAGGTCGGCTCGTCGAACAGCATGACCTCCGGCTCCATCGCCAGCGCCCGCGCGATCGCCGCCCGCTGCTCCTGTCCGCCCGAGAGATGCGCCGGGAAGTGGTCGAGCTTGTCGTGGAGGCCGACCTTGTCGAGCAGGGCCCGGGCGCGCTCGACGGCCTCGCGCCGGGGCAGCTTGAGCACGTGGACCGGCGCCTCGACGACGTTCTGCAGCACCGTCATGTGGGACCACAGATTGAACTGCTGGAACACCATGCCGAGCCGGGCGCGGATGCGGTCGACCTGGCGCGGGTCGGCCGGCGCCGCCTCGCCGCGCCGGTTGGTGGTCATGCGGATCAGCTCGCCGCGGATGAAGACCCGCCCGGCATTGGGGGTCTCGAGCAGGTTGATGCAGCGCAGCAGAGTGCTCTTCCCGGAGCCACTGGAGCCGAGGATGGCGATGACGTCACGCTCACGGGCGGTCAGCGAGACCCCCTTCAGCACCTCCAGATCGCCGAAGCTCTTGTGCAGGTCCTCCACCCGCAACGCGGCGCCGGCCTCTCCCTCGTCGGGCATGGCGGCCGCCGATCGGATGCCGTCCGAGACGGCGCCGGCGCCCCGGATGCGCACCCTCTTACGAGGTGTAGGTGCGCCGCTTGACCAGCTTGCCGCGGCCGGGCTCGGCATGGACCTGGCCGTTCTCCACGATGATGTCGCCGCGCGAGATCGTCATGGCCGGCCAGCCGGTGACCTCGAAGCCCTCGTGAAGCTCCCAGTCCTGCTTCGAATGCATATCGCGATGGTGGATCGTGACTGGCTTGTCCGGATCGAATACCGTGATGTCGGCGTCGGAGCCCACCGCGATCGTCCCCTTCTGCGGATACATGCCCATGAGCTTGGCCGGCTTGGTGGCGCTCACGTCGACGAAGCGTTGGGGCGAGAGCCGGTCCTTGCGCACGCCTTCGGAATAGAGCATGGGCAGCACCGTCTCCAGGTTCGACATGCCGGGCAGCAGCTCGTCGACGGTCACGCTCGCCTTCTTCTGCTTCATGTTCCAGCCGACATGGTCGGTGGCCACCGTCTGGAGCACGTTGCTGTCCAGCGCCTGCCACATCACCTCCATCTGATCGGCCTCGCGCAGCGGCGGCCAGCCGACATAGCGCTCGGGGTCCACCTCCTCGTTGAAGCGCTCGCGCGAGAGGTGCAGGTAGATTGGCCGGGTCTCGCCGTAGCAGGTCTGGCCGCGGCCGCGCGCGTCATTCAGCGCGTCCAGCCCCTCCTGGCACGAGAGGTGCACGAGATAGGCCGGCACGTCGGCCATGTGAGCCATCCAGAGCGCGCGCCGGGCGGCGAGGCCTTCCGAGATGCGCGGCCTGGAATCGGGGAAGGTGCGGACGTTGGAGTTGTTCTCCTCCTCGAGCTTCTGGGTCATGTAGGAGATGCAGCACTGGTCTTCGCAATGGATGTTGACCATTGCGCCAAGCTTGCCGGCCTCCTCCATGCAGCGCAGGTACTGGGGCGCGTACTTGTCGAACTCGGAGAAGCCGATCATGAAGATCTTGAAGCTGGTATAGCCGTCGGCGACGGCGTCCCTCATCTCGGAGAGCGTGTGCTCGCCGGGCTGGAAGATCGTCGGGTGAAGACCGTAGTCGATCACCGACTTCTCCCCCCGCTGGTTCCAGCGGGCGAGGGCGTCCTGGAGCGACTGTCCGGGCTCGGGAAACGCGTAGTCGCAGATCGTCGTGATGCCGCCGCAGGCGGCCGCCAGGGTCGAGGAATGGAAGTCGTCGGCGGTCGACTGGCCCATCAGCTCGAACTCGACATGGGTGTGCACGTCGACGCCGCCGGGAAACAGGATCTTGCCGCTGCAATCAACCGTGCGCCCGGCCGGCCCCAGCTCGCGGCCGATCTGCTTGATGACGCCGCCCTCGATCCCGATGTCCGCGTCGTAGCTCTCATGGGCGGTGACGATCCTGCCCTTCTCCAAGATGAGGTCCATCCTCCCGCTCCCCTGTTTTATCGTGGATCGTGAAGTATGGGCGCGATCACGCCGGAGCGTCCAGCGTCACGTCGGCCCATCGGCAATGAACTGGCGGCACTTGGGTCGCAGTGCGGTTGGTCATGGGCGCCGGGCGCGGTAAACTCGAACCAGACACGGATGGTGAAGGAGCTCACGCAATGAGACATGGTGATATCGTCAGCAGCCCGGACACGGTGGGCGCCGCGGTCTTTCAATACAAGATGCCGCGTCTCCACACGCGCCAGGAAGTCCTCGACAATGCGAAGAAGATCGCCGATCTCATGGTCGGCGCGAAGATCGGGCTGCCGGGGATGGATCTCGCGATCTTCCCCGAGTACAGCACCCACGGGATCATGTACGACCGCAAGGAGATGTTCGACACGGCGTCCGATATCCCGGGGCCGGAGACCGATATCTTCGCCGAGGCGTGTCGCGAGGCGAACACCTGGGGCGTCTTCTCGCTGACCGGCGAGAAGCACCCGGATCACCCCAACAAGAACCCCTACAACACCCTCATCCTGATGAACAACGAGGGCGACATCGTCCAGAAATACCGGAAGATCCTCCCCTGGTGCCCGATCGAAGGCTGGTATCCCGGCAACAACACCTATGTCAGCACCGGGCCCAAGGGCATGAAGATCAGCCTCATCATCTGCGATGACGGCAACTATCCGGAGATCTGGCGCGACTGCGCGGTCAAGGGCGCCGAGCTGATCGTCCGCTGCCAGGGCTACATGTACCCGGCGAAGGACCAGCAGATCATGATGGCGAAGGCCATGGCCTGGTCCAACTGCTGCTACGTGGCGGTCGCCAACGCCGCCGGCAACGACGGCGTCTACACCTACTTCGGCCACTCGGCGATCGTCGGCTTCGACGGCCGGACCCTCGGCGAGTGCGGCGAGGAGGAGAACGGGATCCAATACGCCCAGCTCTCGGTCTCGCAGATCCGCGATTCCCGCGCCAACGATCAGGCGCAGAACCACCTCTTCAAGCTGATGCACCGGGGCTACACGGGCGTCTATGCCTCGGGCGAGGGCGACAAGGGCGTGGCCGAGTGCCCCTTCGACTTCTACCGCACCTGGGTCGAGGACCCGAAGCGGGCGCAGCAGATGGTCGAGGCCATCACCCGGGATTCGATCGGCGTGACGGGCTGCCCGGTCGACGGCATCCCGGAGCCCCGGATGGCCGCGGAGTAGCGGCTCGACGCCGGTTTCACGGTCGCGTCGAGGTTTCGGCTTTCGCTGAAAGAGGGAGCCGGGCCCCAGCGGCCCGGCTCTCTGCGCCGCCATGCGGCCGGCGGCATTCCACATAGCGCACCACTTTCTTGGTGAGCGCCGGCAGCGCGTAGTCCGCGAACCGCGACGGCGGGCACCAGATGCCGTCGCCCCCGTCGCTCTCGGTCGCGGCGGCGGCCACTTGAAGCTCGATCTCGAAATGGGTGAAGCCGTGGCGGACCGGGTCCGGCAAGGGCGTCCAGAGGCACGCCTGCGGCGCATGGATGCCTGCCTCGTCCAGCGCCCATGGCGTCTCCCGCCAGGGTGTCGACGGCACTTCGATCATCCCGCCGAGCAGGCCCTGTTCCGGGCGCCGCCGCAGCAGCACCGCGCCGTCCGACCGCACCAGCCAAAAGGCGACGCCATAGCGTTGCGGGCGCGCCCGCTTCGGCGCCTTGCGGGGCAAGGTTTCGGCAATCCCCCTTTTGCGTCCCTCGCAGGCGTCGCGCCAGGGGCAGGCGAGGCAGCCGGGCTTGCGCGGCGTGCAGACGCTCGCGCCGAGATCCATCAGCGCCTGGGCGTAGTCGCCGGGCCGCGTGGCGGGAGTGAGCGCGGCGGCAAGCGCGTGCAGCGCGGGTTTCGCCGTCGGCAGCGGTGTCTCGACCGCGCGCAGGCGGGCGATCACGCGCTCGACATTGCCGTCGACGACGGTCGCCGGCCGATCGTAAGCGATGGCCGCGATTGCCGCGGCGGTGTAGCGTCCGACCCCCGGCAGCGACCGCAAGGCCGCCTCGGTGTCCGGGAAGCGGCCGCCATGTTCCGCCAGCAGGAGGCGCGCGCATTTGTGCAGATTGCGCGCACGCGCGTAATAGCCGAGGCCTTGCCACGCGTGGAGCACCTCGTCGAGCTCGACAGCGGCCAACGCCTCGAGGGTCGGCCAGCGCGCCAGAAAGCGGCGGAAGTAATCGGCGACCACCACGACGGTCGTCTGCTGGAGCATAATCTCGCTGAGCCAGACCTTGTAGGGGTCCGGCCGCGTGCCGGGCCCGGCGCGCCACGGCAGGCGGCGGCGATGGTGGTCGTACCAGTCGAGCAATGAAGCGGCGAGGCGCTCGGGCGGATCGGGCCGGGGCATGGTCATGGAGATTCAGGCCGCTTCACGGGTGCGGTCATTGTGTGCACACCATAACGCGCACCATGCGATTCTAATCTATTGATATGGCGTCTCCTTTTCCTCGTGCAGTTGCAGATTTGGGCAGGAACGACCGGTGTTTCTTCCCCGCCTGCAACTGATCGCAGCAGGAAAAGTCCATGCCGAGTGCACAACTCAACCAAGCTTGTGTCAACGCTCTCAAGCCCGCCGGTTCCGCTTACGATGTTCGCGCTGCGGCCTTGAGGGGGGTCGGCGTCCGCGTGCTGCTCGACCATGCTTACTCATCCACCGTGCACGCGGCGCAGAGCATCACCTGCGACAGTGTGATTGCCGTGCTCGATTCCGATCACGGTCCGCTCGCCGACCAGGCGACTTTCTATATCCAACTCACGCGTGCCCGCGACAATGTTGTGCTACTGACCACCGACAAGGAGGAACTGATCGAGGAGTTGCAGATCAGGACCGGGGAAGAACTGTCGGCGCCGGCAGCGATCGGCGAGCAGTTTGCGGTGCCGGCGCAGGCGCCGATGGCAGCGATCGCCGATAAGAAAGCGCACTGGCCGGTTCTCGCGACCTGGCGGGCGTTCGCCGAACAGGCGCGGCGACGGGGCATTGCCCGGTTCGAGGCAGAGGGCTCCAACGAGGCCGTTGCGCCGATTCTGGCGCTCGCCGGCGGAGCCGGGCCGCCGGATGGAATGCCGGGCGAGATTGTTCGGATCGCGGCCGAACACGAGGCACGGAATGCGGCGCGGCACGAGGCGGCCGCCGGAAACCACGTCGAGAACAGGCTTACCGTCATCCAGGCTTGCCTCGATCAGCGGCGTAGCCTGGAATTGAAGGCTGCCCATCAGGGCAAGCCGCATATCGGGCTCCACCGCTATGGCGCAGAGACACACAGGAAGCCCGGGCGAACTGCCGGAAGATCCTTGAAGACACGAAGGCTTACGGTGTCGTTCTCGCGCGTCGGCTCGCCACAACCGCAGCAAGGGGTTGTCGACGTGACGGGCGCGGCGGCGGCCGTTGATGGATCGTAAGATAGCAACGGTTGGGAGCATGGGGTGAGCGACAGAATCGCTATCGACATCCGCGAACGGACGGCTTTTGCCGACGGCCATGCATTCGACGGCGCTGGGGCCTACGAGCGGCTGATCGGGCGGGCCCGGTTTGCCGTCGATCCCGACGCGCCTGCGCAGGCAGGCATCGTCGACTTGGACAAGGCGCCGCGCAATGGCGATGGCCTGGTCGAGTTCGCCACCGATTTGTGCATCTTGAAACCGGTCGATCCGACCCGCGGAAACAGGCGGCTCTTCTTCGACTACGGCAACCGCGGCAACAAGCGGGCGGTGCTGTACTTCAATGATGCACCGATCTGCAACGATCCGGTGACACTCGAGCACGCCGGCAACGGCTATCTGTTCCGCCGCGGCTATACGGTGGTATGGGGCGCCTGGCAGGGAGACCTTTTGCCAGGCGACGGCCGCATGCTGTTGAACCTGCCCGTCGCGACCGACGGCGCCCAGCCGCTCACCGGCCTGGTGCGGTCCGAGTTCATCGTCACCGGGGAAGGCCAGACCACGCTTCCATTGAGCGGCTGGATCTCCACCCGCAGCCACCCGACGGTCTCACGCGATCCTTCGAAAGCACGGCTGACTCGGCGCCGCTACCCCGACGATAAGCGTATCGAGATTGCACCGGATTCGTGGCAGTTCGCGCGCGTCGAAACCGGCATGGGCCTCGATTTTCAGGGTACGGAGCGGGCGATCGTCGAGTCCGACAGCCACATCTATATGCCGGGCGGCTTCGAGCCCGGCTGGATCTATGAGCTCGTCTACGAAGGCCGCGATCCGCTCGTTCTGGGCCTGGGCCACGTGGTGGTGCGCGACCTCGTGAGTTTCCTGAAATATGAGGAACGCGACAGCGAAGACCGCGCCAATCCGGTGGCCGACGGCGGGCCGATCGAGAAGGCTTATGCCTTCGGTCGCTCGCAGACGGGGCGCTGCATCCGTGATGCAATCTACCGCGGCTTCAACGCCGATGCAGCCGGGCGCAAGGTGTTCGACGGCGTCCTGGCGCACGTCGCCGGCTGCGGGCGATTGTGGATGAACCACCGCTTCGCCAACGTCGTCATACCGGCGGGCCAGCAATATGAGGACCACGATAACATCGCCGACCGCTTCCCGTTCTCCTACGCAGAGTGCACCGATCATCTGACCGGCAAGTCGGACGCGATCTGCAAACGGCCCGAGGCCGATCCGCTGATTTTCCACAGCCAGAGCGCCACGGAATATTGGCAGCGGCGCGGCTCGCTCGTGCATACCGACACCAAGGGCAACGATCTGGAACAGCCCGACAATGTGCGGATCCATTTCTGGTCGAGCGCACCGCATGTGGCCGATCCGAACCAGGGCGCGCCTTCACGTGGCGTGTGCCAGCATTTGAGCAACGTCGTCCAGACCTCGATGCTGTTCCGCGCGCTGCTCGACGCGATGGACCGGTGGGCGAGCGACGGTACCGCGCCGCCGGCAAGCCGTATGCCCAGGCGCGCCGATGGCAGCCTTGTCGGCATGGACGAATGGCGCGCACAGTTCCCCGACATCCCCGGGGCCGCCATCCCGCGCGGGCCCAACGAGCTGCCGCTCTTCGATTATGGCCCGGAGACGGCCGACGGTATTCAGAGCACGCTGCCGCCGGACCTCGTCGATCCCGACGGCTATGCCGTGCTGGTGCCGGCGGTCGATGCCGATGGCAACGACGTCGCCGGGGTACGGGTGCCGATGGTTGAGGCGCCGCTCGCCACCTACACCGGCTGGAACCTGCGCGGCCGGGGCCACGGGGAGGGCGCCATGCACGAGTTCACCGGCAGCACCATCCCCCTGCCCGAAACGGAATCGATAAGAGCCGCCACCGGCGACCCACGGCCGTCGATCGAGCAGCGCTATGGCGATGCGGAGGGCTACCTCGCCGCTATCGTCGAGGCGGCGGAACGCCTGGTCGCCGACGGGTTGATGCTGGAAGAGGACATTGCTCGCGTCGAGCGTCGTGCTCGGACCTGGAGCCGGCCGCTGCACGATGTGCATCTCTAAGGAACAAGGCGCCGATCGTAGCGGACGCCTCCATCGATACGAACCGAGTCCTAGCGCGCCATCCCACTAAAGGTATGATCCTGCTAGGACCGCGAGGCATGTCCTCGAAAGGGTATGGTGGTCGTCGCGCTGCGTAGCAACGATGGAGTTGTGGAGCATGCGGCTGGGGCTGGAGGCGCGCGGCGAACCCTCGATCTTGATGAGCTACGCATCGCCGTTGATTGCGGCCGCGCTCACTGTCCTTTGCGGGTTCATTCTCTTTTCGGCGCTCGGCAAGGGACCGCTCGACGCTTTCCACGCTTTTTTCGTCTCGCCGATCAGTAGCGTCTACGGTGTCGGCGAGCTGTTGATCAAGGCGTCGCCGCTTGTCCTGATTGCTATGGGACTTGCCATCGGCTTTCGTGCGAACGTTTGGAATATCGGCGCAGAAGGCCAGCTCACCGTCGGCGCCATCGCCGCCAGCGGGATCGCGCTTACCTTCAACGAGACCCAAAGCCCGCTCCTGTTGCCCGCAATGATCGTCGCCGGCGCGCTGGGCGGCATGAGCTGGGCGGCGGTCCCGGCGTTCCTACGTACCCGGTTCAACGCTAACGAGATCCTCGTGAGCCTGATGCTCACTTATGTCGCGCTCTTGCTGCTTACCTACCTCGTACACGGACCCTGGCGCGACCCCCTGGGCTTCAACTTCCCCCAGTCTGAATTGTTCAGTGCGGCCGCGCTTTACCCGATCCTTGTCTCGGGCACCCGCCTCAACGCAAGCGTCGTCATCGCGGTGATTGCGCTTATGCTCGGCTGGCTGTTTTTGAGCCGGAGCTTTCTAGGGTACCAAATGCTCGTCGTCGGGCTTGCGAAACCGGCAGCGCGCTATGCCGGCTTCAGCATCCCTCGCTTGATCTGGCTCGGAATGCTCTCAGGCGGTGCGGCGGCGGGTGTCGCCGGCGTCGGCGAAGTGGCCGGTCCGCTCGGCCAGCTTATGCCCACTCTGTCGCCGGGCTACGGTTTCGCTGCCATTATCGTGGCCTTCGTCGGTCGCCTTCACCCTCTCGGTATCCTGCTGGTCGGGCTTCTGATGTCACTCCTCCACCTGGGTGGCGAGGCCGCGCAAATCGATCTCAATATGCCGGCGGCGGTCACGGGTGTCTTCCAAGGTTTACTCCTATTTTTCCTTCTGGGTGCCGAAGTCTTCGTGGGCTATCGGCTTCGGATTTGGCCCCCCGAAGCGCTGGCGCCGAAGAGCGGAAAAGGCTCCTAATCGTGGATCTGATCGTCCACATCCTCGTCGCGACCGTCGCAGCCGGCACGCCGCTCGTCCTTGCCGGGCTTGGCGAGCTGGTCGCCGAGCGCTCGGGGGTCCTTAACCTCGGCGTCGAGGGCATGATGCTAGTGGGCGCCGTCTCTGCCTTCGCGGTGACGGCGCTGACCGGCAGCTCCTGGCTCGGGATCGGTGCCGGACTCCTGGCGGGGGCTGCGATGGCGCTCGTCTTTGCATTCCTCACAATCACGCTCGTCGCCAACCAAGTCGCCTCCGGCCTCGCCCTCACGATCTTCGGGGTCGGCTTGAGCGCTTTTCTTGGCAGAAGCTATTCCGGTGAGGCCCTGCTTGCCGACTGGTCGATACGGATCCCGGGGCTTAGCGACATCGATATTGTCGGACCACTGATCTTTGCGTACGACCCGCTCGTCTATATCTCGTGGTTGTTGTTCGGCGCCGTCGTCTGGTTCCTCTATCGCCTTCGAGCCGGGCTCGTGCTTCGCGCTGTCGGGGAATCACCGGCCGCTGCACTTGCGCTCGGCTATCCGGTACGCACGATCCGTTATCTCGCGACGCTCTTCGGCGGTGCCATGGCTGGACTCGCGGGTGCATACCTCGCCATAGTCCATGCCCAACTCTGGCTTGAGAATATGACGGCCGGCCGTGGCTGGATCGCGATCGCGCTCGTCGTGTTTGCGACATGGAGACCCGGACGTCTCATGGTCGGCGCATATCTCTTCGGGGGCGTTACTGTCATCCAGTTCTTCGCTCAAGGGGCAGGCGTGGAGCTCCCGACCGAGGCGCTCTCAGCGCTCCCTTACCTCGCGACAGTGGGCGCGTTGGTTCTGATCTCACGCAATGCCGAGACGGCGCGGCGCGATTCGCCGCTATCGCTCGGTAAGCCGTTCCATCCGGGGGTATGAGATGTGAAAGCGTTCCTAACCATGGCGTATAGCGCCGGCGGCCGCGCAGCCGCGGCTATTCACGACGGATTTGTGCGCGGCACTTCAAAACGACGTCAGCCCGTTGAAACCAGTGCCCTTCAATCCAGCAGGGCGTTTACAATCGGGACATCAGGGAGGATGGCACGATGACCAAATTAAAACGACGGACTTTTTTGAAAGGTACGGCCGCCGTGCTCGGAGGTGCGACGGTATTCGGGTCGTTACAAAATGCGGCGGCCCAGGAGAAACTTCGCGTCGGGGTAGTGCATCTCGGGCCCATCGGCGACGTTGGCTGGGAAGCCCGGCACGCGTTTGCCCGCAAGGCGATGGAGGATGAATTCGCTGACAGGGTTGAGACAACGGTGGTGACCGAGATCTACCAACCACAGGATGCTGAACGCGTCTTCCGAGACTTGGCAGTCAAGGGGCACAAGCTCGTCATAGGTACTACCTTTTCGCAGATGGCACCCATGTTGAAGGTTGCGCCCACCCAACCGAACACAATTTTCGAATGCAACACTGCGATCAAAACGTTGGACAACATGGGCGCCTTCGAGGCGCGCTATTACGAAGGCACCTACATTGCCGGCGTGGTCGCCGGCAAAATGACCAAGAGCAACATCCTCGGCTGGGTGGGGGCGTTTCCCTATCCAAACGTGATAATGGGCATCAACGGCTTTATCCTGGGCGCGCGGAGCGTCAATCCCGACGTCGTAATGAAACTCATCTGGATCAACTCTTGGAGCGATCCGCCGAAGGAGAAGGATGCTGTCAACGCGCTCATCGCCCAGGGAGCCGACGTCGTCAGCGGCTATCCCAACACGCCGGTTCAAGGTGGCGTCGCCGAGGAGAAGGGAGTTTGGTGTGCGAGTTTCGCTAGCGACTACTCGAAATATGTGCCGACGAAGCAGCTCACCTCGTTCATGCTGGATTGGAGCAGTGCCTATGTCGAAGCCGCTCGGGACGTGCTGGCCGGCACCTGGGTATCGAAGGACCGATGGCGCGGCTTGGGTGACGGCGGTTTTATGAGGATGGCGCCCTACAACGATGCCATCCCCGCCGACGTCGTTGCGCTCGCCAAGCAACGAGAACGCGACATCGCAGCGGGCGATCTCCATCCGTTTGCCGGTCCGCTGAAGGATCAGAGCGGAGGACAGCGCGTCTCCGAGGGCCAGACAATGGCGCGGCAAGATATCCGGAGTTTCAACTGGCTCGTCGAAGGGGTGGAAGGCTCCATGCCTGGCGCCTAACCCGCCCCTTGACCCGCCGGGCGGCTAAGCTCTGGTCGGCGCAATGCGGGACGTGGCAGCCCAACCAAAGCTTCAGCCGTCCGCCTTTTCGACCTTACGGCGCAATGCCGACCGTTGGCGCATCCCGACTCCAGTCTAGCGCCAAAACGGCCGGCCCGCGCGCAGAGGACATCGATGACGAAAAAAACGCTGATAAAGAATGCCGTTGTGATGACAATGGACGACGCCCTGGGTACGTTGCGCCGAGGTAGCGTCTTGATCGAAGGTGACCGGATCGCGGAGGTCGGCGAGAACCTTTCCGAGGCTGGCGCCGAGGTAATCGACGGGCACGACCGGATCTGCATGCCGGGCTTTGTGGACACACACCGGCACGTCTGGGCTGCCATGTTGCGGGGCTGCAGCTGCCTGGGTGATCTCGAGACCTACTTCGACAGGACGATCTTCACGTTCGGAGCCAACTTTACGCCGGAGGACAGCTACGTCTCGGCGCGACTGGGGCTCGCGGAAACGATTGAATCGGGTATCACCACGGTTCATGCCTGGGAACACAACCTCCAGACACCGGAGCACGCGCGTGCGGTGCTCCGAGCGCTCCGGGAGGCGGGCGTCCGCGGGCGGTTTTCGTACGGGCCTTCGAACGATCCGGGGGCGGCTAATTCCTTTGCAAAGGGCACGGAGCCAATCGATTTCGACGATCTCTTCCGGCTGCAGAAGGCAGATTTCAGCCAGAATGGCGACGATCTTCTCCATCTTGGCGTCGCCTCCATCGGCGTAGAATTCTCCAGTGTCTGGCAGGACGAGTTCGCAACCGCCCGAGCGCACGGCCTGCCACTTACGGCGCACACCATGATGACCCGTGCACTCGTCGAAAGATGCCGAGGCGTGAGCGAGTACCACAGGCACGGCGCGCTGGGGCGTGATCTGCTTCTCATCCACGCAATCCACGCCAACGAGGCGGAGCTCAAGGCCCTCGCTGAAACCGATACGCCAGTCTCTATCGCGACGCTCTCTGAGTTGCGGACGGGTACTGGGATTGCGCCGGTTGTCGAGATGATGCGCGCCGGCATCGACATATCGCATTCCATCGACACCATGGTTGCTTCTGATAACTCGGATATGTTCGCGCTCCTGCGAACCACGATGTGCCTGCAGCGCGGTCGCTTCGAGGACGCCACCGTTTACACGCCCGAGCAAGTCCTCAAACAGGCGACGATTGGCGGCGCTCGGGCGCTGGGCCTCGACAAGATTACCGGTACGCTTGTGCCAGGTAAGAAGGCCGACGCCATCCTGATCCGCTGCGACGAGCTCAACATGGCACCGCTCAATAAGCCTGACGCGCAAGTGGTGCTTGCGGCCCAGCCGAGAAATGTGGACATGGTCTGGATCGACGGCGTCGTGCGCAAGCGAAACGGAGCGGTAATCGGGGCCGACGTACCCGCGCTCGTCCAGGCGGCTACAGCCGCCGTGACGGGCTTAGCCGAGCGGATCGGAGAGCCGGTCGAGTAAGGAGCGGCACGCCTTGAAGAACGGAGGGATGCCGGCGAACACCGCCGCACGACCGCGAGAAGCGGTGTGAGATCGATCATGATGAGGGTGCACGGCGCCCCTCAAGATGTTCTTTGCGCTCACGATACAGATAATCAACAAGCAGCTGATGGCCGAGGCGAACCACAAACGATCTGGCGCTGACCGCGACCAAATTCCGCGCCTCGCAGTGCGCCGCATCCGTAAGGTATTTCCGGGGTGTCTCGCCAATGACGACATTACACTCTCGGTCATGCCAGGCGAGATTCACGCTCTCCTCGGCGAGAATGGTGCCGGAAAGAGCACTTTGGCCAAGGTCGTCTACGGCCTTCTTCACGCCGACGCCGGCGAGATCCGTTGGAACGGCACGCCCGTGGTGATCACCTCACCGGCTGCCGCGCGCAGGCTCGGCATCGGTATGGTGTTCCAGCATTTTTCGCTTTTTGAAACTCTGACCGTCGCCGAGAACATCGCGCTCGGAATCAACGACAAAGGCCCGCTCCGCCAGCTGGCAAGCCGAGTTGCCAAGGTCGCTGCGCGTTACGGCCTCGATATCGCACCCGATCGGCCGGTTCATGCACTCTCCGTCGGCGAGCGCCAACGCGTCGAGATCATCCGCTGCCTCCTTCAGGATCCGAGTCTTCTTATCATGGACGAGCCGACTGCGGTCCTGACGCCACAAGAATCAGAGATCCTGTTCGAAACCCTTCGGCGACTCGTCGCCGAGGGCCGATCGATCCTCTACATCAGCCACCGGCTGGAAGAGATACGCGTGCTCTGTGACCGGGCGACGATCCTACGTGGTGGACAGGTTGTCCACCAGTGCGACCCTGGGGCCGAAACCGCGGCACAACTTGCCGCGTTGATGGTCGGCAATGAGGTCGCCTTAGTCGATCGTGGATCTCCAAGTTGCAGCGGAGCGGTCCGCCTTGCTGTGGTCGGGCTCCATGTCCCAGCAGACGGTCCGTTCGGCACGATGCTGGACGAAGCGCGCTTCGAGGTCCGGGCCGGTGAAATACTCGGCATTGCGGGCGTCGCCGGCAACGGGCAGAGGGAACTCATGCAGAGTTTACTCGGTGAGGTGCGTACAGCGGCCTCTGCAATCTTGTTCGAAGGTGAGTCGGTTGGTGACCTCGGCCCGAAACAGCGACGCGCCCGTGGCATGGTGTTCGTGCCCGAGGAGCGGATGGGTCACGGCGCGGTTCCTGAGTTGACGCTCGCCGAGAACGCGCTGCTCACCAGCTATCGGACGCGGAACCTCGTCGGCCGGGGATTGATCCGGGCCGCTTCGACGCGTCGCTTTGCCGACGCCATCCTCAAGTCGTTCCGGGTCGTCGCCGGCGGCACACGGGCCCATGCACGCAGCCTCTCCGGGGGCAACCTCCAGAAATTCATTGTGGGACGGGAGATGCTTCAGGCGCCCCAACTCCTGATCGCAGCTTCGCCCACCTGGGGTGTCGATGCCGCGGCCGCCGCCGCGATTCGTCAATCGCTGGTCGATCTCGCGGCCGAGGGCGCTGCCGTGCTGATTGTGAGCCAAGATCTGGAGGAGCTGTTAGAAATCTCCGACCGCATCGCCGTTATAGCCAAGGGGCGGCTCTCGGCCGCAATGCCCACGAGCGAGGCGACGCCGGAGCGTGTTGGACTCTTGATGGCAGGTACCGGCGGTTCACCGGACCACGTCCTTGGGCAGGCAGCGTCGTAATCCGAATAGCGGGCTTCGCGGTGCTCGACGCGGATCCGGTTTTATCTCGCTCGCGGAAGGCGCTCTAGGATGCAATCGAATTCGTCAAGATAGCGATGTCGAGAACAATCTGAATTGACCGCTTCAGTTGTGGTTGTTGGGCCGGTCGCGTCGAAGCGGATCACGCGGCCTGTCTGTGGCTTGTGTTGATGGGCGACCCGTCGGCCTGGTATCGGGCCAGGCAGCGCGGCCCATGGAAGACGGCGAGGGTGCGGTCGGGGTATTCGTGGACCCGGACCCTTGCCTTGACGTAGTGGCGGCGATGGCGGTCGGGCGGGATCGCCAGCACCAGTCGTTTGTAGCGCACGGTGTTGTCGTTGGAGACGGTGCGCTCCTGCTGCACGCAGAGGATGTCGTCGAGGGCACCGGCGAAGGGCACGAAGGCCGAACCCTCGGCTTCCGGCGGCACCGCGAAGCGGGCGATGGCGTCCGCGCGGGTTAGGAGAGCGTCGTAGCTGAGGCTCTCCTCGCCATCCACGAGCGCCGCGCGAGCGCGATAGCGCGCGCAGGCCTCGCTGACGAGATCGCCAAGGTTAGACATCGGGCCGTCCTTGGGCAGCGCCGCCGCCGCCCCGGTCGTCGGGCGCGAACCTCATGGGCGCGGTCGACCGCCAGCGTGAGCGCCCGGCTCTGCGAAAGATCGCCCAAACCGGATCCATGCATAACGGCCGCGGCGGCGGCAGGAGCGGATGGCGACCGCAATTCGTCGACGCTCGTGCCGTGCTCAGCGCTTGGCGTCGCGCCAAGCGATGGCGGCGCGCAAGCCCTGCGTGCGCGTGATCTCGAGGAATTCGCGCTTGGCGGCCGTGCCCTCGGCCTCAATCAAGAGGTCTTGATCGAGCGCCATCTCGAGCGTCGCGTCGAAGCCCATCATGCGGTACATGCGATTGATCGTGGCTTTGGTGCGCTTGAGCAGGGCCGGCTCGACCGCGGCCATGCGGCGGGCGAGCATGAGCGCGGCCTCGACCTCGTCGCCGACCGGTACCACGCGGTTGATAAGGCCGATCTCGTAGGCGCGTTGGGCGCCGATCTCGTCCTCGCCGGAGAGCAGGATCTCCTTGGCGTGCTTGGGCCCCGCGAGCCAGGGCAGCAGCATAACGACGATGCCGGCGCCGAAACGCAGCTCGGGCTCGCCGAAGCGGGCATCCTCTGCCGCCACGGTCACGTCGCAGGCGAGCGCGAGCTCGCAGGCGCCGGCGAGTGCCGGGCCCCGCACCGCGGCGGCCGTCGGCTTCGAGAGATGCCAGAAGCGCATCACAGTCTCGAAGTCGCCGCGCAGCACGTCGCGCCAAGCGGCAACGCCTCTGGGCGGGGCCGCTGCCTGCTCCTTGAGGTCGAAGCCCGACGAGAAAACGCCGCCCGCGCCGGTCACGACGAGCGCGCGGATGGTCTCGTCGGCCTCCACCGCGTCGCACGTCGCATTGAGCTCGGCCAGCATGGTCCGGTTGATCGCATTGGCCCGCTCGGGCCGGTTGAGCGTGACGAGCCCGATCGCCTCCCGCCGCTCGAACGTGATGCATTGATGATCCATCGCAAACCTCCAGGACGGATGCGCCAAGCACGACGATACCATTTCATTTCCTCAAGCCAGTTGGGTATCGCGGGGGCCCGAACCACCGGTTCTCGTCATACGCGACTTCGCTGCTCGACCATGTGGCGTGTGGCGAAAGCCTGATCATTACGCGGCATGGCAAGCCCGTCGCCCGGCTGGTTCCCGTGGCCGGTCACCGGGAACGGGCGCCGTCGCGGCGCGCGCGCATTGTCGAACGCCGCCGACATGTCAAACGAACGCCGTTGGCGGAATTGATGCCGACGGTTCACGAGGGGCAGCGCTATTGACGCCCGTCGTCATCGACAACTCCGTCTTCCTGGCTTGGTGCTTGGGCGACGAGGAAGATCCCACGGCACTTAGCGCCATGCGGCGCGTTACGGAGGAGGGCGGGGTCGTGCCGCGCACTTGGTGGTACGAATTGCGCAACGCTCTGCTGATGAACGAGCGCCGCGGACGGATTTCCCCGCAGCAGGTGTCGGACACCCTGGCCGACAGTCTTGCGCTGGGCATTGCGATTGACGAAGAGCACGACGAGGCGTTGATCCTTGATCTTGCGCGCCGGCATGAGTTGACCATCCACGATGCCGCCTATCTGGAAGTGGCCTTCCGGCGCAGCCTGCCCCTGGCGACGCTCGACCGACGGCTATACAGGGCGGCGGAGGCGATCGGTATTGCCGTTATCCGCGGCCGAGGTTGACGAGGACGGCCGTCCGTCCTGCGATCCGGGGGGCAACGGCGAGCCGAGCCGCCGATGGGGGGCCTCGAAGCTCTATCGTTCTTGCTTTCTGGACCTTTGGTCGTTGATCAAACGGCCGACGCTCGTAGCTGTCCGCGCCGGGCACGCCCCAGGGGTACGTCCCGTGGTTTGGTGTGCAGTGCATGGTCGCTGGTAATTTCTGCTAAACAGTAGCTGGGAACGGCGAATCGTGGCCCGCATCATGCGCAAAGCCCGTCAAACCCGGCCGCTGTCATGGGCGATCGGCAAGATCGCCGCGAAATCCTTCGACGCGCGCGGCCTCGCCGCGGCGGGGATCATCACCGAATGGTCCGCCATCGTCGGCGAGGCGGTCGCCGCCTATTCGTGGCCGGATCGGTTGCGGCGGGACGGCACACTCCGGGTTTGCGTCTCGGGTCCCGTCGCCGTCGAGCTGCAACATCTCGAGACCCAGATCCTGGATCGGATCGCGACCTATTACGGCTATCGCGCAGTGACGCGGCTCGTCTATGTGCAGGCCGCGCCGGTCAGGGCAGCGCCGCGCGAGGATCGCCGCCCGGCACCTGTGACCGACTCGGCGCAGGCGGCGCGGGTCGAAAATACCGTCGGCGAGACCCGGGACAGGGCCCTGAGAGGCGCTCTCAGGGCCCTCGGCCGGGCCGTCCTGGCTCAACGACGCGCGCGGTAACACCTTGAAAAATAACGACCTCTGCGATCTCGACCGCGGTCCGGTCGGTTCCGATCGGCGGGCTCGGCCGGCCGCCGAAATCGCCGAGCTATACTTTTCGTAACAGGCTTATATAACGTCCTGATCGGAATGACGAATCGGGCCTTCGAGCCGATGGACGCACCGCTGAACGCCGTGGAGACATCGGTTTTCTCATCGGTGCGGCAGGTGAAGCAGCCGGCGTTGAGCCTGCCGGCGGGTTTGGCATGCAACCGCAGGCTCCGCATGGAGGGGGTGGCGTTTCTCGGCAAGCTGCCTTCGGACACCTTCCCCATCGCCTTTCTGGACCCGCAATATCGGGGGGTGCTCGATCACCTGGCCTATGGCAATGAGGGCGAGCGACGCGGCGCCGCGCGCGCTTCCCTCCCACAGATGACCGATGAGATCCCGTCATTCATTCGCCAGATCGACCGGGTTTTGCTGCCCAGCGGCCATCTATTCCTGTGGATGGACAAATATCATCTCTGCACGGGGTTTCGGGAATGGCTGGCGGGCACCTCCCTCGAAATCGTGGACATGGTGACATGGCACAAGCAGAGAATAGGCATGGGCTACCGCACCAGGCGATCGGGTGAGCACCTGGTCGTGCTCCAAAAGGCACCGCGCAGGGCCAAGGGCGTCTGGAAGGTCCACACCATCCCGGACGTATGGGGCGAGTCGGTCAAGAACAGCCACGGCGTTCACGCGAAGCCGGTGGGCCTGCAGGGCGCATTGATCGAGGCGGTGAGCGATGAAGGTGATGTGGTGGTCGATCCGGCCGCCGGGTCGTTCTCCGTCATGGAGGCGTGCAGGCTCCGGGGGCGCAATTTTCTCGGTTGCGACATCAACGGCTGAGGGTTTGCCCATGATTTCGCGCCGTTCCATGATCATGGCGCTGGCGGCCGTCGCCGCCGCCGCGCTACCGCCGCTCCGCACCGCGCGGGCCGGCATCGGCGAGAAGCCCGGCGATCGGGCGCTCGGAGAGCCCGACGCATCGGTCACCCTGATCGAGTATATCTCGCTCACCTGCCCCCATTGCCGGTGGTTCCACCAGAACGTGTACCCCAAGATCAAGTCGGGCTATGTGGACACCGGCAAGGTGCGCTACGTGATTCGCGACTTCCCGCTCAACGGGCCCGCCGTGGACGCGGCGAAGCTCGCCCGTTGCGCCGGCCCCGATCGCTATTTCGCCTTCGTCGACGTTCTGTTTCAGACCTTCGACGAGTGGACGCGTTCGTCCGATTACCGAAAAAAACTCGCTCAGATCGGCGAGCTTGGCGGAGTGAGCCGAGATCGTTTCGAGGCCTGCCTTGCGGACCGTGCTCTCGACGACCAGGTGTTCGGGTCGATGCAGGAAGCGCAACTGGAACATGACGTGAGCGGGACGCCGACGCTGATCATCAACGGCGAGAAGTATGAGGACTCGATGCGCTTCGATGCGCTTGCCGAACATCTCGATCGTCTTCTCTCGGGTTCCTAAGCGGGGCGGGAACGCGTGCATCTGACGAAGCTCAGGGTCGCGGGCTTCAAATCGTTCGTCGAACCGGCGGACCTGCAGATCGAGGTCGGCATGACCGCAATCGTCGGCCCGAACGGCTGCGGCAAGTCGAATCTGGTCGAGGCGCTCCGCTGGGTCATGGGCGAGACCGCTCCCCGCCAGGTGCGGGGCGGCGGCATGGAAGACGTGATCTTCAGCGGCACCGCGCGGCGGCCGCCGCACAACATCGCCGAGGTCACGCTCAGCCTCGACAACACGACCCGAACCGCGCCATCGGCGTTCAACGACGCAGCCGAGATCGAGGTGGCCCGCCGCATCGAGCGCGGCGAGGGCTCGACCTATGTGGTCAACGGCAACGAGGTTCGCGCCCGCGACGTCCAGCTTTTGTTTGCCGACTTCGCGACCGGTGCGCATAGTTTCGCGCTGGTCGGCCAGGGGCGCATCAGCGACATCATCGGTGCCAAGCCGGCCCAGCGCCGGGCGCTGCTCGAAGAAGCGGCCGGCATCACCGGCCTCCATGCGCGCCGCCACGAGGCCGAGCTCAAGCTTCGGGCGGCGGAGACCAATCTTGAGCGTCTCCAAGACGTGATCGGCACGCTCGAGGCGCGGCTGCGAGATTTGAAGCGCCAGGCGCGGCACGCCAGCCGGTACAAACGACTCTCGGAGAGGATCCGCGAGACCGAGGCGATGCTGCTGTTCGCGCGCTGGGCGGCGGCGCGGGCTCGGGTCGAGGAGGTCACGGGCGTGGCCGAAGAGGGCAACAGCCGCGTCGCGCAGGCGACACGAAGCGCCGCCGAGGCCGCGCGGCGCCAGGCGGAAGCGGCCGCCGTCCTGCCCGAGCGCCGGCAGCAGGAGGCGGAGCAGAGCGCAGCCCTGCATCGGTTGCGTATCGAGCACGAACGGCTGGCCGAGGAGGATGAGCGCATCGCCCGGGCGCGCGAGGAGAATGCGCGGCGGCGTACTCAGATCGCTGCCGACATCGAGCGTGAGGAGGTGCTCGCGGCGGATGCCGAGGCGGCAGAGCGCCGTTTCAGCGAGGCCCGTATGCGGCTCGCCCGGGCGGCCGAGACCGAAAGCGAGGCCGAGGCTGCGCTGCGTGCCGACAAGGAGGCGGCGCGCGCCGCGGTCGAGACGGCCGAGCATCGGCTCGCCGATCTGATGCAGAAACGGGCGCGTGCGGAGGCGGAGCGCGAGGTCCTCGGAACGCGGATCGACGAGGCGCGGCGCCGTCTGGCGCGGCTCGACGATGAGCGCGCGCAGGCGAAAGAGACCCATGCGGCGCTCGAACGGGAAGCGCCCGGCGACGACCGCCTGGCCGAGGCCGCGGAGGCGGAGAAGGACTGCGCGGCGCGGTACGAAGAGGCACGCTCGGCGCTGGGAACAGCGGAGACGGCGCGCCGAGAGGCGGAGGATCGTGAGCGTGCGCTGCGCGAGACATTGCGCGAGGCGGATGCCGTGCTGGCGCGCCGTGAAGCCGAACGCGCAGCCCTCACCGCGTTGCTTGCCAGCCCGGACGCGGGCGCGGATCCGGCACTGTGGGATCGGGTCGCGGTCGAGCCGGGGTTCGAGACCGCCCTCGGCGCCGCCCTCGGCGATGACCTGCAGGCGAGCACGAATGAGGACGCGCCGATCCACTGGCGTGTGCTGGAGCGCGCCGCCGACCCGTTGCCGCTGCCCGGCGGCGTCGAGCCGCTTGCCCGGGTGGTGCGCGGGCCGTCGGCGCTGGCGGCCCGTCTCGCGCAAATCGGGATCGTGACGGAGGCGAAGGGGGCCCGCTTGCAGGCGGCGCTCCGCTCCGGCCAGCGTCTGGTCAGCAAGGAAGGCTCGATGTGGCGCTGGGACGGCTTCACCATTGCCGCGGATGCGTCAACCGCAGCAATACGCCGGCTCACGGCGCGCAATCGGCTGAGCCGGTTGGTCGAGGAATGCGCGGACGCGGAGCGGGAGAAGCGCTCGGCGGAGCAAGCGGTGGATGCGGCGAACGATGCCAGAGCGGCGGCGGCGGCCGCCTGTGAGCGCGCGCGGAGCCAAGCGGACGAGATGGCGGAGACGCTGCGGGTCGCACGGGAGACCCGCGCGGCCGCGGCTGCCGACGCCGCGGCCGCGCGATCGCGGCTTTCCGCACTCGGCGAGACCATGGCGCGGCTCGGTCGTGAAGGTGCCGAGGCCGAAGAGACGGAGCGCCTGGCGGGCGAGGCGCTCCGAGCGTTGCCCGAGACCTCGGCGAGCGAGTCTGACATCGCCCGTCTGCGAACCGCTCTCGTCGGGCTTCGCACGAGCTACGAGGATCGCGCGCGGCGCCATGATGAGGCGGCGCGAGAGGCGGCCGGACGCAGCGCTCGGCTCGCCGAGTTGACCCGTGAGAGCGAGAGCTGGACGGCGCGGGTCGAGAGCGCGCGGCAAAGGCTTGGAGAGCTCGCCGAACGCCGGGATGAGGCGGAGGCCGAGCGGACGGCTCTCGACGCGCGACCGGCCGAGCTCGCCGAGCGGCGCGCCAGGTTGCTCAGCGCGGTCGAAGCGCAGCAACGTGCACGGCGAGACGCGGCCGATGCGCTGACGAGCGCAGAGCAGAACGCGGAGGCGACGTCCCGCGCGCTCAAGGCGGCCGAAGCGGCGCTGGGCGAGGCGCGCGAGGACGCGGCCCGCCTCGAGGGCTTGATGATTCAGGCGACTCAGTCCGAGGCTCATGCGGCCGCGCAGATCGAGCAACGCCTCGGGGTCACGCCGGCGGAGGCGTGCACGATCGCCGAGCTCGATCCCGAAGGCGCGCTTCCCGACACCGAGGCGGTCGAGGCCAAGCTGCAGCGGCTGATCCGAGAGCGGGAGAATATCGGCGCCGTGAACCTTCGCGCGGAGGCGGAGGCGGTCGAGCTCGATGAGCAGATCGGGACGATGCAGAGCGAGGGCGCCGACCTGCTGGAGGCGATCGGACGCTTGCGCCGGGGCATCGCGGGCCTCGATCGTGAGGGTCGGGAGCGGATGCTCACGGCGTTCGGCGCGATCGACGAGCACTTTCGGCGGCTCTTCACCGAGCTATTCGGCGGCGGCAGGGCCCATCTCGAGCTGGTCGATTCCGACGATCCGCTGGAGGCCGGGCTCGAGGTCATGGCGAGCCCGCCCGGCAAGCGCCTGCAGTCGCTTTCGCTGCTGTCCGGCGGTGAGAAGGCGCTCACCGCCATCGCCCTTCTGTTCGGCACGTTCCTGACCAACCCGGCGCCGATCTGCGTGCTCGACGAGGTCGACGCCTCCCTTGACGACAGCAATGTGGAGCGCTTCTGCAGGCTTATCGCGACCCTCGCCAAGGACACCGACACCCGCTTCATCATCGTCACGCATCATCGAATCACCATGGCGCGGGTCGATCGACTGTTCGGCGTGACCATGGCGGAACGGGGCGTGTCCGAGCTCGTCTCGGTCGATTTGGAGCACGCCGAGAGCTGGCGGGAGAGCGCCTGACCGAGCCCGTTCGCGGCTCTCTATAAAGAAATTTTCCGCTTTATTTCAGTGTATTAAGAGGATATGCCAGCGGCTTGACAGGGCTCGGGTCAGCCCCTATGGTGCGGGCGCTTTTGACTGCGGGCCTGTGCGTGTGCCCTGGCCGAGTAGGTTTGCATGGACGACAAACCACGGCCGTCCCTGGAGGATCTGGACTCCCGGCTGCGTAAGGCCCGAGGCGAAGATCAACCGGGCGATCGGGGTCGATTGCCCGGTACGCGTCTCGGGCAAGCGCTGCACCTCGCGATCGAAATGGCGGCCGCGTTGGCCGTCGGTGGCGGCTTGGGCTGGCTGCTCGACGACTGGCTCGGAACCAAGCCGTGGTTGTTCGTGGTCTTCATCTTCGTGGGGATCGCGGCCGGTATCTTGAATGCGTTTCGGGCGGCGCGGCGGATGGGCGCCACCCCGCTGTCCCGCGACGAAGCGGGGCACCGGGATGAAGGACAGGACGGGCGAAGCTAGGGGTAGGACGGTCAGTGGCAACGACGGAGAACGGCGCCGCCGGGCCTAACGGCGAGGCGCATCACGGCCCCCTCGATCAGTTCGCGATCAATCGCTATGTCGAGATCGACCTCGGCGGCTTCGATGCGTCGTTCACGAACTCCGCGCTGATGATGTGTGTGACCGTCGTCGTCATCACGCTCCTGACCACTCTGGGCATGGGCCGCGGGCGCATGGTGCCGGGGCGGGTGCAGTCGATCGTCGAGATGAGCTACGAGATGGTCGCTCGAATGTTGGGCGACATCGTGGGCGGCCGCGGCGCGCAGCGATTCTTCCCGTTCGTGTTCAGCCTGTTCATGTTCCTGCTGCTCGGCAACGTGCTCGGGCTGATCCCATACTCCTTCACCTTTACCAGCCACATCATCGTGACCCTCGCCTTCGCGCTCGTGGTCTTCATCGGCGTGACGATCCTCGCGATCGTCATCCACAAGCACAGATTCCTGACCTTCTTCCTGCCGCCGGGCGTGCCGATGTGGATGGCGCCGCTGCTGGTTCCGATCGAGGTCGTCTCCTATATGGCGCGGCCAATCAGCCTCTCCGTCCGGCTGTTCGCCAACATGATGGCAGGGCACTCGATCCTTCACGTCTTCGGCGCGTTCGTCTTCGTCCTGAGCTTCGCCGGCGTCTTGCCCTTCGCGTTCATCGTCGCGCTCTACGGGCTCGAGCTTCTGGTCGCCGTGCTGCAGGCCTACGTATTCACCATCCTGACTTGTCTCTACATCCGCGATGCGATCGAGCTGCATCACTGAGTGGTCGGGAACGCGACAACAGCCATAGGTCTTCGAACAAACTCAAGGGAACAGGATCATGGATGCAGAAGCAGCGAAACTGCTCGGCCAGCTCATTGGCGGCGGCTTGGCCACGATCGGCGTGGCCGGCTCCGGCGTCGGCATCGGCATCATCTTTGGCAACTATGTCTCGGCGGCCGGGCGCAATCCGGCCGCGGCGCCGAAGCTGTTCGGCAATGTGTTGCTGGGCTTCGCGCTGACCGAGGCGATCGCGCTGTTCGCCCTAGTCATGGCCTTCATCATCCTGTTCGGCTCCTGATCGGCGGCTGATCGGCCGCCGCGGGCGGGAGAAGGGCGATGCCGCAGCTCGAGATGGGGGATTACGCACCCCAGATCTTCTGGCTGGTCGTCACCTTCGTCGTGCTCATGCTCATCATGTGGTCGGTGGGCTTGCCGCGGATCCGGCGAGTCATCGAGGCGCGCGAGGCGAAGGTCAGCGATGATCTGGCCCAGGCCGAAAGCCTGAAGCAGGAGGCCGAGGTGGCGCTCAAGGCCTACGAGGAGGCGCTTTCGGAGGCCCGGGCGAAGGCCCACGGCGTGCTTGCCGAGACGCAGGCGAGGTTGGGCGCGGAGGCGACTGCGCTGCGCGAGAACCTCGACGCCGATCTGGCTGCCAAAGCGGAGGAGGCGGAGGCCCGCATTCAACGGGCGCGCGAACAGGCACTCGCCAATTTGCGCGATATCGCGGGCGAAGTGGCGCGGGCCGCCACCGAGCGGCTGGTGGGCGAGGTGCCCTCCGAGGCCGCCGCCCGCGCGGCGGTGGATGCGAGCATGGGCGAGGGGCGCTGAGCCATGAAGAGGCTGGTCCGCAAGCCGGAATTCTGGGTGATCGTCGCCGCCTGCGTCTTCGTCGTCGTCGGCAGCCAGATCACCGAGGATGCCAACTTCTGGATCCTTATCGCATTCATCACCTTCTTCGGCGCCTTCGGGCGGGCCGCGTATAAGAGGGTGGTCGATCTGCTCGACAAGCGGGCAGAGAGGATCAGGAACGAGCTCGACGAGGCGGCGGGGCTCCGTGCGGAAGCCCATGCGCTGCTGGAGGAGCATCAGCGCAGGCGACAAGCCGCCGAGGAGGAAGCGCGCCAGATGGTCGAGCACGCTCGGGTGGAGGCGGAGCGCCACGCGGCCGAGGCGCGCGCCGCGATCGAGGAAACGATGAAGCGCCGCGCCGCGCTTGCCGAGCAGCGCATCGCCCGCGCCGAGGAAGAGGCGATGCGAGAGGTGCGCCAGACCGCCGCCGCGCTTGCGATCGACGCCGCACGCCGCCTCATCGGCCAGACCATCGATGAGCGGCGCGCCGATCGCATGGTCGAGGAATCGATCCAAGAGGTCCGCGACCGGCTCGTCTAGTCCAAGCCCGCCCCGCTTCGCCATCGTCGGCGCTCGGCGGGTCAAGCCCCGGTTTGAGGGGCGCGGGTCGTGCCGGGCCATGGTAACGTCGTCGGTGCGATGCGCGGAGGGGCCCCGTGTACAAGGGCATGTACGCCTATCCCTGGGATCTGGTCGACGAGGGGACCGAGACGGCTCTCGGCCGGATGCGCGATTGCGGCATCAACACGGTCACCCTCGCGGCGAGTTATCACGCCGGCAAATTCCTGCGCCCTCACGCGCCCGCGCGGCGGGTCTATTTCCCGGAGGACGGGACCGTCTATGTCCGGCCGCGGCTGGAACGCTACGGCGCCATCAAGCCGATCCCGAGCAGGCTCGTCGCCGAGCGCGATATATTTGCCGAGCTCGCGGCGGACGCAGCCGATATGGGACGCGTCGCCTGGACGGTTTGTCTGCACAACACGGCGCTTGGCATGCGCCACCCGGAATTCACGGTGCGGAACTGCTACGGCGATTCCTATCCCTACAGCCTTTGCCCCGCCTATTCGGAGGTGCGGCAATTCGTCGTGACACTCTGCGTCGACATGGCCGAGCGCTACGAGCTGGACGGGTTGGCGCTTGAAACCCCCGGCTTCCTGCCGTTCGACCACGGCTTCCACCATGAGTTCTTCCTGTTGCCGATGAACCGGTGGGCCGCCTGGCTGCTCGGGCTGTGCTTTTCCGAAGGCACCATCGCCGCTGCGGAAGCCAGCGGGATCGACGCCGAGCGCCTGCGCTGGCAGGCTTGCGCGGCGCTCGACGCGTTCTTCGCCCGGCCGGAGCCGGTGCCCGACCATGTCGCCGCGGAGTGGTGGATCGCGGACCTGGTGGCGGATCCCGAATGGGCGGTGTTCTTGAGCTGGCGGTGCCAGCTCACGGCCGACCTGGTGGCCGAGGTCCGCGCGGCGTTGCCGAAGGAAACCACGCTCGCCGTGATCCCGACGGTGCAGCGGCCGCCCGCCGCCGCGTGGTCCGAAGGCAGCGATTTCGGGCTGCTCGCCGAGGCGGCCGATGCGCTGGAGGTCCCGGTCTATGAGCCGAGCGCGGCAGCGGTGGCCCTCGATGCCCGTGACGTGCGGCGACGGGCAGGCGAGGACGCACGGATCAACTACATCCTGCGGCCGGCCTATCCGGATCTTGCGAACGGCGCGGAAACGGCGGCGGCGGCGCGGGCGCTCCGGGCAAGCGGGCTCTCGGGCATCGCGTTCTACAATTATGGTCATGTGGCGCTCGGCGCCCTTGATCGGGTTCGCGAGGCGCTTGCCGTGTTTGAGGAGGCGCCATGATGCGCTATGAAGGGAAGGCGGTGCTGGTTACCGGCGGCGGTGGCGGGATCGGCCGCGCGATCGCGCGCCGGCTCGCGGACGAGGGCGGTGCGATCGGCGTGCTGGATCGGCGCGCGGATGCGGCGGCGGAAACGGCGGCCGGGGTCGAGGCCGCGGGCGGCCGCGCGCTGGCGCTCACGGCCGAGATCACCGACGCCACTTCCGTCGACGCCGCGCTTGCCGCTATGAAGGGCGAGTTCGGCGGCCTCGACGTCCTGATCAACAATGCCGCCTTCGCGATCAGAGGCGATCTGGAAAGCACCACCCTTGCGGATTGGCGGGCCGAGGTCGAGATCGATCTGAATGGGCAGTTCATCTGTGCCAAGGCCGCGTTGCCCGGGATGGTCGAGCAAGGGCGCGGCGCAATCGTCAATATCGGCTCCGTCAACGCGCTGATGGCGTTGGGAAACCCGGCTTATAGCGCCGCCAAGGCCGGGCTCCTCAGCTTCACCCGATCGCTGGCGGTCGAATACGGACCCAAGGGCGTGCGCGCCAACATGGTGTCGCCGGGCACGGTCGAGACCGACATCGAGACTTGGCGTATCAGACGGCGGAAGAACCCGAAGATCTTCGACCAGCTCGCCCGCTGGTATCCGGTGGGCCGGGTCGGCCAGCCGGAGGATATCGCCGCGGCCGTCGCCTTTGTCGCAGCCGACGAGGCCGCCTTCGTCAACGGCGCCAACCTGGTGGTCGACGGCGGCCTTACCGCGGGGCTGCCGGTGATGATCGAGGAGCTGGTGCTGGAGTAGAGCGGCCTATGATCCCTCGGCACCAAGGTCCGAGAGCACATCCAAGGCCTGGTCGAGCGATACGATCGATACGAATTCCATCGGCGCGGTTCCGGATCCCGATGCCGGAGGTTGATCAGCCAGCGAAGGGGAGGTCCGCGCGGAAGCTGGCCGCGGCGTTCTTGGCTTGCGTCGTCGCGTCGTTGCCGTCCGGGAGATGCGCGCAGAAGGCATCGATCGCGGCATCGCCAAGCGGCACCCATTTCGCGAGCCAAGTCCGCGCCGCCTCGGCATTGGCGTCCTCGGCCGCGGCGAAGCGTGAGAGAGCCAGCGACCAGCGCCTGGAGCGGTCGCTGTCGCGAAGCTGAGCGCCGATCAGAAGACTCAACAGGGTGTCGTCCCGGCGCCGCGCGGCGGCGGCGAACTGACGGAGATAGGCCTCGTCGATCGCGGGTTTGGCGACCAGGTTGAGGGCCACGAACGCTTCCGCCCAGTCGAAGGTGACGAGTACGCGCTCCATCAGCTCGCGAAAACCTTGCCACGCCGCGTGACCCTCCCAATGGGCCCGCTCGTCGCTCGCGAAACCGAGCGACGGATGACTGTTGGCGAGCTCTCGGGTGCGATAGGCGATGCGCGAGACCCAGCGGAGCGCATCGCCGGCCTGAAACATGAAGCAGTTCGCAATGGTGCTCGCCGGCGCCATGTGGACGTTATAGGCCGAGGCCATCTGGACCGTGTGGAGCAGATAGCGGCCGGGCGTATAGAGCGCAGCCAGCGTCGGCAGCCAGTCTTCGGCAAGCGTCTTGTCATGGTGGAGCTCGTCATGCTCGTCCAAGAGCCCCTCGACATGCGCCTCCTGCCCGTCCTGCAGGATGTTGTAGGTTCGGTATACGAGCTCATCGGGATCGCGAAACGTATCCCATGCCTTGTGGGTCCAGGGACTCCCGGTCCGATGCTTGCGGTACCAGTCACTGATGAAGCCCTCCGGCGCGACTTCCCAAGGCGTCTGCGGATGGTCCGTGCTCCAAAGGAGATGGGTCGAGACGATCTCGTACTCGCTCGGCCGGCGGCGCTGGTCGGCGAGATGACTCCATGTTCGCTGCGGTCCGAGTGCGCCCTGCTGTTCGCTCATCCTTCGCTCTCTCCCGCTGCTCCGCGGTTGCGGCCGCGCCGCGGCCCTATAGAATCTTTTCGCGGTAGAACCTGACATGATCGGTGCTGGTCTCGATCTGGCCGGCGAACGCGCTCATGTCGATCTCGATCTCTTGCATCTTGAACGGTCGGCCGAGCATGTTGGCGACCGTCTCGCGCCGGACGATGCACTCGCCCTCGGTCTGCACGCGCACATAGGAGGCGCGCCGCTCCACCAGCACCTCCTTGTCCGGATTGTCCTCGCGGATCGCTTCGATCACGGCTTCGGCGAGCTCGCCGGTCTGCAGCACCGGGCCGACCAAGTTGCGCGGTGCGTCCGTATGGCCACCGATTTCAGCACTCATGGCTATCCCCCGCTCTTCGAGGCGGCGCGTCCGCTGATCATTCGAAATAGACTTCGACGCAGTTCATCGGCTCGAGCCCGGCCTCGGACGCCGTCATCTCGGCCGGAAAGGGCTCGTCATTGCCTTGCAGGCGCACCCGCATGGTCCTGCCGGGCTGCGCTGCGATATGGATCCCGACGCAATTCTCGGCGGCGGCTTGGGCAATTTCCGCCATGTTGCTCTCGGTGTCGGTCATGAAGAGCTTGAGGACGAAATCGCCCTCGAAGTTCGAGATGAGAGGCAAATCCGCCACAGCCGTTCCTCTCCGACGTCTCGCTCGGTCACGCCGTCTTGCGTTGGTCCCGATACTGCTCGACCCACTCATATTGACGGGCGTCGTCGCCGCCCGGGCTCACCACGCCGATGCCCATGTAGTTCAGGACGCCCTCGAGCGAGGGCGGGTCGATCAGGCCGCCAAGCAGGCGGTCGACGATAGTCATGTGGCTTTTGTAGCGCGCCGGATCCTGTTCGAAGACCCATTTGTCGACATGCGATCCGAAATGGTAGCTGCGCCCGTCCAGCGTGAGCGTCGTGTCTCCGAAATCCCCGAAGGGGCGGCCGACGATCGGCAGGTTGGACAGGTTGCACAGGATCGGCAGGGTGCCCGGAACGGTCTTTTCGGGCCGTCCATTGAGCAGGCTGTCGGTAATGACGTCCCAGACCTTGCCGAAGGAATCGTTCCAGCCCGGGTATTTCTCCTCGAGCCAGTCGCGCTCGTCCGGGCTCACCCCTGCGGCTGGCGACCACCAGAGCGTTGGCCGCCATGACCAGGTGCCGAGCTGCTGCGCATGGTGATGCACGTCGAGCTCGCTGACGAAGAAATCCCAATACCACGGCTTCTCTAGACCGAGGTCTATCAGGGCGCGCTGGAACTGAGTGATGATCCACTCCTCCATGAATTCCTTGAAGGAGCCCTCACGTTGATCCAGCGGCATGTAGTAGTCCATCGGCAACCCGGTCAGGATTGCGAACAGCTTCCACGAGCGCCAGAAGGCGATGTCGATCAGCTTCTGCGCTTCTTCCTTCTTGCCGTTCTCGACCATGATCCGGAGCAGCGGCGTGCCGATCTGCGCGTGGCGCGCCTCGTCGGACTGAATGCTCTGGATCAGCTTGGCGAAGCTATAGTCGCCGGCCTTGGCTGCATCCGCCGCGAGGCCGATGAATTGCAAGTTGGTGTAGCCGGTCTCGAAGGCGAAGTTGAGCATGACCGACGAGGAGACCACGTCGCGCGTCATCATGGTGTCGTCGAAGAAATGCCGCGCGGCGATGACACCCCAGTTGTTGGTGTGGAGCGCCTGAACCGCCCAGTCGAACTGCCGGTCCTTGCTGATGTATTCGTGCGGGAAATAGAGCTGGAGCTGCGCGTGCCTGAGCTCGTCGAGCATGCCGAAGGTCGCCATGTTGCGCATGCTCGGCGCCTTCGCGAAGCGCACGAAACGGGCTTCCATCAGAGCGGCTGCGTATTCGACCAGCGCTACCGCGCCGTAATGCTCTTTCAGGGTGTTGACCCAGCCCGGGTCGCCGTTTTCGTAGAGTTGCATCCGCTCGAGCGCTGCACGCACAGAGTAGGCGCCGGCGTCTTTCTGCCGCTGGATCTCGACATACTCGCGAAACGAGACCTTGTAGGGCTCGTCATAGCCCTCCCACGCGTCGTCCGGAATCCCCTCGCCGCCGCTCAGCGCGGGCGGGTAGAGCTCCTCCTGTGTGACGAACGACGGGGTCCAGTTGGTGTCTCGGGCGAGGTCGTACCAGTCGGAACGGTCGAGTAAGGCCATTCGTCCCCCTTCCTAGCGAAGTCGCCTTCGCCGCCTGCCGCTGACCTCCCGATCCGATGGTGCGGTATGGGTGTGGCCCTTGCAAGTGGCAAATGGGCGTGTGGTAGATAAGCGCGACCGGAAATGCAGCTATGGGTGCCCCTGGATCGACGATCTGAAACCGCCGCAGGCACGCCGTGTCTCGCGGCGGCGGTCGCGCGCGCCTGCTCTCCGGGTGGAGGCCGCCCCCCCCCGGTTACGTCGCCGCGCTGGGGCGGGCCGAGACCTCGGCGTGCCAGCGCTTGGCGTTGGTGCAGTCTTCCGGGATCTCGACCTTTGCGACCTTGCCCGCGAAATCGGTGGAGCAAAACGCGGTGATGTCGGCAACGGTAAAGCGCGCGCCGGCGATGAACTGATTGTCCGCGAGCTGTCCGTCGATGCGCCGGAAGAAGCGAGTCAAGCGCTGCTTGCCACGGCTGATCAGCGCCGGGATCTGGTCGACCGACTCGGTGAAAGCCGGCAGGCCGCGGCCGGCAAACGCGGAGTTTGAATTGCGAAACACCTCCGCAACCCCCTGAAAGGCCTCGGTCTCCGCCTGCCGCTCCCACATCTCGACGATCGCCCGGTCGCGCCGGTCGACGCCGAAGAGCGGCGGGTCGGGATGGGCTTCCTCCAGATAGCGGCAGATCGCCATCGACTCACCGATTTGCGTGCCGTCGTCGAGCTCGAGCATCGGCACGATCCGCCCCTCATAGCGCGCTAGATAGGCATCGGAGAGGTGTGCTCCCTCGCCGGCCTCCACGATCGGCAGCTCGATGCCTTTTTCGGCGAGATAGATCAGCACGCGCCGCGGATTGGGCGCACGGCCCCAACTGTAGAGCTTCATCAAAGCCTCCCTGTGGTTCGGCGCGTGCCCGCGCCCGGTCAGCCGTCAATCGCGGGCCGCTTGTCGCGCCACGGGTTGGTTGCGCTCTCGAAGGCGGCGGCGGCGCGGAACACACCGTGATCGTCGAACGGCCGGCCGACGATCTGCATGCCGGTCGGCACGCCATAGGAGGAGAAGCCGGTCGGCACGCTCATGACCGGGCATTGGCTGAGCAGGTTGAAGCCGTGGGTGAGGACCCAGCCGACATAGGCCTGCAGCCGGACGCCGTTAATTCGGAAATCCGGGTCCGCATCATCGTGATCGGCCTTGACCGCCGGCACCGCCAGGGTCGGGCAGATCATGATGTCGTGGGATTTGAGGATCGGCTGGAGCTGCTGCCACATCCAGCCGCGGAAGGTGTTGCAGCGATAGAGGCGCGCCGCGCTGTGGCTGAGCCCCTTCTCAAGCAATCTCACCACATAGGGGTCCATGTCATATTGCCAACGCGGCAAGAAATCGCCGGCGATCGCGGCGAAGAGGCCCTCCCACCAGGTCATCCAGCAGTCGAGCACGCCGAAGTTCCAGCCGAGATCGACTTCTTCCACCTCGCAGCCGAGGTCACGGAACAGTTGCGCCGCGCGCCGCGTGTTCTCCTGCACCTCGGGATCGATCTGGAGATAGCCGAGGTCCATTGTGAAGGCGACCTTCCAGCCGCGGATATCGTCATAGGTCGCCGGCAGCCGGATCCTGTTCGGCAAGGTGCACAGATCTTCCGGATGCGGGCCGGACATGACGTTCTGCATCAAGGCGGCATCGGCGACGCTGCGGACCAGGGGCCCGTAATGGAGGATGGTCTCCAGGGGATGGTCCCGGTCCAGCGGGTTTCGGCCAAAGGGAGGCTTGTAGCCGAAGATCCCGCAGGCGGAGGCCGGAATGCGGATCGAGCCACCGCCGTCGGTCCCGTCGGCGAGGGTGGTCATGCCGCCGGCGACGGCGGCCCCGGCCCCGCCGGAGGACCCGCCGGAGGTGTAGTCGAGGTTCCACGGATTGGGCGTGATGCCCCAGAGAGGGCTATGGGTCGCGCCAGAATAGGCGAACTCAGGCGTGGTGGTGCGAAGATGCATGATAGCCCCGGCGCGCAGCAGACGATCGACCGTCGGCGCGCTGTAGTCGGGCCGAAAATCTTCGAATATTTTCGAGCCGAAGGTCGTGATCTCGCCTTTGACCGGGTGGAAATCCTTGATCGCGACGGGAACGCCTTCGAGCGCGCGGAGCCGGCCGTCGGTCTGCCCATATTTCGCTTCGGCCTTCTTCGCCTGCTCGCGCGCGCGGTCGAAGAAGTCGTAGGTGATGGCGTTGACCTTGGGGTTGATCGCGTCCGAGCGCGCGATCAGCGCGTCCAGGAGCTCGACCGGCGAGAGTGTGCGCGCCTTGAACCGCTCGATCGCCTCGCTCGCCGTCAGATAACAAAGCTCGAGATCCGCCGATGCCATGCCCCTCTCCCTGCATGTCGTTTTTCGCGGGCGCTCGCAGGCCCTACCGATGGGCCGCGCACGTCCTCGCCACAGATTGCCTCGGTTCGGCCGCGGGCAACAAGCGCTTTGGCCGGAGGCCGGCCTTCAAGAGCGGCGCGTGCCTCAGGCGATGGGCGTCGAGGTCGCTTGCTCTTCAGGCGAGGTGCACGACCTCCCGCTTCTTGATGCTCTCGTCGGCGGCGATGACGATGCGCAGGCTGTTGACCGCGCTCTCCATATGCTCGGAAAGATCCAGATCCTCACGGATCGCCTTGAGCAGGAATTCCTGCTCCCGGTCGCAGAGCTCCTGATGGCTCGGCTCGTCGGCCATGTTGATCCACTCGTCCTCGTTGACGAAATTATTGGCGTCGTCGATCTCGCTCGAGTGGTGCAACAGCGCGTTCGTCTTGGTGTGCGAATCGATATCGTCGGACGCAGCATGGTCTTGCCCCTCCTGCGGCATGACGATGCTCACGCAGCCCTTCGGCCCGATCACATCCTTCACGAAGAATGCGACTTCGCTCATCATCGGGCCCCAGCCGGCCTCGTACCAGCCGACCGAGCCGTCGTCGAACTCGACATGCAGGTGGCCGTAATTCTGCTGCTTGGTGTCGGCGGAGAGCTGTGCGCCGATACCGTGTACACGGATCGGCTTGGCGCCGGTCATCTGGCACATCACGTCGACATAGTGGACACCACAATCCACGATCGGCGTCAGCGATTCCATCAGATTGCGGTGCCAGTCCCAGGCCGGCCCGCGGCTTTGCTGATTGAGGTTCATGCGCATGACCAGCGGCTTACCGAGATTTCGAGCGCGGCTGATGAACTCCTGCCAGGCCGGATGCACGCGCAGAATATAGCCGACGACCAGCTTCTTGCCGGTCTCGCGCGCCTTGTCGACGACGGCCTGAGCGCCTTCCACAGTCGTGGCCAGCGGTTTCTCGGTAAAGACGTGGCAGCCGGCGTCGAACGCCTTGATGCAGAATTCCTCATGGGTGTTGGGATAGGTGTTGATGGACACGGCATCCGGGTTGGACTGCGAAAGCGCGTCATCGAAACTCTCGTAGCGGGGCAGCGCCGACAATTCCGCCGGCAGGTCGTTGCACCCGCGGATGCTGCGGCTGCACAGGCCGACGACCTCGAAGCCATCGATCTTCTGATAAGCGAGGGCGTGACTCAGACCCATATTGCCGACGCCCACCACGAGGACCTTGACCACTCCATTTTGCATGACCGTTCTCCCAGTTCGGTGCCCGCCCTACGGACGGCGGATTGATGTCCGACATCGGGATTGTGCCGCCGTCCGGATATCGGATCAAACGGCCGGCGAACGGTCTATCGGTCGAGCGGTATCGCGACCATGCCCTCGATCTCGATCAGCATTTTCGGATGGGCGAGCTCGGTCACGCCGACCAGGGTGCGCGGCGGCGGGTTTGCGGGATCGAAATGGCGTGCCGAGATCTCGTTGACCACGTCCTGGCTGGACATGTCGGTCAGGTAGATGTTGAGCTTGACGATCTTGGAGAAGTCGGCGCCTGCCGCCTCGAGGATGGTGCCGATATTGGCGAAGGTCTTCTCGGTCTGCTCGCGGATGCCGCCCTCCAGCCATTCGGCCTCGGCCACCGGATCGTGCGGATGCATATGGTAGATCGGGATGGGCCCGCAGCCCGAGAACAGCAGCAGCCTGGCGTTCTCGACCGCGAAGGCGGCGCTGAATGGGCTTTTGTATTCTGGCTTGAGCGGGATGTGGTGAACCGGCGTAATCGTCATGGTCGTGCCTTATCGTTGGGGAGCCGATGCCATGCTAGTCCATCGTCTGCCAGGTCGGAACGGCGTCGCCGGCGCCCGCATGACCGATTGCGGTAAAAAATGGGGCGGTCACGCTGACCGCCCCAGTCTGGAGGATCGACCGGTCGTGTCGGGGACAGTGGGGGGAGAAACTCAACACCGTCACCCACTCTGTAATGTGGCGACCGATTGTGGCATCGATGTGGCATGATGTGGTTTGGCCGGATATTGGCAGCGAGGCGTGAGCATGGCTGGTCCGTGCATGGCTGATCGGCGCGACGGGCCATGAACACCGCCCGCCGCAGCGAAGGCGAAATTACCGTCCCGGACGCCGGGTGATCGCGTGGAGACCCGCGAGCTCTTCTGGGAAATCACGCCCTTCGGCTACGCGCTCTTCTTCGCCGTCGCGGGCAGCGCCATGGCGGCGTGCGCCGCCGGCGTCGCCTGGCACGTCTTCCGCTACACCCGCGCTCGAAAGAGCCCGGTTCCAGTCCATCCGTGGCGCGGTTTCCGGCGCATGCTCGCCGACGTCTTCTCCCACCGGACCGTCCGCCGGCGCGACAAGGCGGCCGGCCACGCTCACACGCCGATCTTCTATGGCTTCCTCCTGCTGCTCGCCGCGACCAGCATCATCACGGTCGAATACGACATCACGGAACCGCTCTTCGGTTTCACCTTCTGGCACGGCACGTTTTATCTCGTCTTCAGCCTGATCGCCGATCTCGCCGGACTCGGGCTGATCGCAGGTGTCGTCTACATGATGTGGCGCCGCTGGTACGTCCGGCCCGTGAAGCTCGCCTATCGGCGGGACTATCGGGGCGAGACGGATCTGAGCCCGCGCGCGCGCGCGCGGCGGGTCGAGGACGCGCTGTTCCTGTGGGCGCTGCTCCTGATCGGGCTGACCGGCTTCATCCAGGAAGGGGTCCGGCTCGCCCACGAGCAACCGCCCTGGGGGCCGTGGTCTCCGGTCGGCTGGCTGCTCGCCCAGATCATGCTCGGTCTCGGGATGGACGATGCGCTCGCGGCAGCGATCCGGCGGGCCAACTGGTGGATTCATGGGATCGCCGCACTCGCCTTCATCGCGGCGATACCGTGGACCAAGGCCAAGCATCTGCTTGCCGTTCTCGGCTCCCTCGCGACCCGAGACAGCGATGCCCTGCGCCGCCTTCCCAAACCCGGTCAGAGCGCCGAGGACGGCGCCGAGCCCGCGGTCGGTATCGGCAGGGTCGAGCAATTCTCGTGGAAGGACCTGCTCAACTTCGATGCCTGCACCAATTGCGGTCGTTGCCACGAGGCCTGCCCGGCCACCAACACCGGTGCGCCGCTCAGCCCGCGCGACCTGATCCTCGACCTGCGTGCCCATGCGGCGCGCGCCGGTGCCCGGTCGGGCGCCGCCGGTCCGGCCCTGGTCGGCGAGGTGATCGAGGCGGAGACCCTCTGGTCCTGCCGCTCGTGCGGCGCCTGCATGGAGATTTGCCCGGTCGGTATCGAGCACCCGCCGATGATCGTGCAGATGCGGCGCCATCTGGTCGAGCAAGGCGCGATGGACCAGCAATTGCGCGATACCCTCGATACGATCGCGAACCGCGGCAACAGCTTCGGCGAGAGTCCGAGAACCCGGGCCGGCTGGACCGAGGCCCTCGAATTCACGGTCAAGGACATCCGTGCGGAGCCCGCCGAGCATCTCTGGTTCGTCGGCGACTATGCGTCCTACGATCCGCGCAACCAGGCAGTTTCGCAAACGGTCGCCCGGCTGTTCCGCGCCGGCGGTATTGATTTCGGCCTGCTCTATGAGAGCGAGCGGACGGCGGGCAACGACGTGCGCCGCGTCGGCGAGGAAGGGCTCTTCGAGGCGCTCGCGGAGCACAATCTGGCAGCGATGTCGGCGGCGCAGCGGTTTGCCACGATCGTGACCACCGACCCCCATAGCTACAACACGATTCGCAACGAATATCCCGATTACGGAACGGTCGCGCCGATCCGCCACTATACCGGCATGCTCGCCGAGCTGCTGGAAAGCGGCCGCCTCACCGTGGTCAAGCCGCTCGGCAAGCGGGTGACGCTCCACGACCCGTGCCATCTCGGCAGGCTCAACGGTAACTATGACGAGCCGCGCCGCGTGCTCGAGCTGATCGGCTGCGAGCTGGTCGACATGCCGCGCTGCCGCGACAATTCGTTCTGCTGCGGCGCCGGCGGCGGGCGCATCTGGATGCCCGATCCGGTCGGCAAGGAAAAACCGTCCGAGAACCGGATGCACGAGGCGGCGTCCCTGGGTAGTCTCGACGCCTTCGTCGTCTGCTGTCCTAAGGACATGACCATGTTCGAAGATGCCCGCAAGACGAGCGGCCACGAGAGCGACTTCGTCGTTCAGGACTTGGCGGAGCTGGTAGCCGAGGCGATCGACCTGAAGAGCCTCGACCTCAAGGAACTCCCGGCGCTCGTCGATCGCATCACCGAGGTCGCGGCTGCGCGCATTGCCGAGGCGGTGGCCGACCGGCTCGCGAGCGTCGTCGCCGATCGGGTGCTCAGCGAGCTCGCCGAGAGGGCGCCTGCGCTAGCCGCAGCCGCGGCGCTGCCCGAGCCGGTCGCGAAGCAGGACGACGGGCCCGCACCCGCCCTTCCGTGGCGTGCGGCGCCGGTTACAGCGGCGACACTGCCGCCCTATGAGGTGCCGCCGAAGGAGGGGACCCGCCTGCTCGTCGCGGTCAAGCGGGTCGGCGAGCTGAACGCGGATTTCACCCTCGCCGAGGGCGCGCGCGCCCTCGCGGACGAACATTTCGAATATGCGTTGAACGAGTGGGACGATGCGGCGCTCGAGGAGGCGCTGCTGCTGAGCGAGCGGATCGGCGCAGGCGAGGTGGTTGCGGTCACCGTCGGCCCGGCCGATGCCGACGACATCTTGCGTCGTGCGCTCGCCAAGGGCGCCCACCGGGCGGTCCGGGTCTGGGACGAGAGTTTGCGCGACGCGGATCCCGTCACCATCGCCCGCGCGCTCGCGGGCATTGCCGAACAGGAGCAACCGGACCTGATCCTGGCCGGCGCGCAATCGGCCGATCTCGCCCACGGCGCCACGGGGTCGGTGCTCGCCCGGATCCTCGGCGTTCCTCACGCCGCCGTCGTGCTCGACATCGAATGGGCCGGCGACGAGACGATGACCGTGACCCGAGAGCTCGAAGGCGGCATGCGCCACCGCTTCGTGCTTCCGGCGCCCGCGCTCTTGACGATTCAGACCGGCGGCAACACGCCGCGTTACGCGACGATGCGCATGATCAAGCAGGCAAAGAAGAAGACCATCGCCGTGGTGGACGGCGCCGCCGTCGGCCTCGATCAAGCGGGCGCGGTCGTGCGCCGGCTCTACGAGCCGCCCAAGACCGGGCGCGCGGCGATGATCGAGGGCGATGCGGCGGCGGTTGCAAAGGCCATCGCCGGCATCATCCGTGAAAAGCGGGGAGACGGCTGATGGCAGGGATCCTCGTCGTCGCCGAGCATTTCGACGGGATGCTGCGCGACGTCACCCTCGAGATGATCGGCGCCGCAGCGGCGGTTCAACGCGACGTGGGCGGTCCGCTCGCGGTCGCCGTCATCGGGCGCGAAACCGACGCACTCGCGCAGGCCGCCAATCTGGAGGGGGTGGACGAGATTCTATCGGTCGAGCCGCCCGATTCCCATTTCGATCCGGCGCTCTACGAGGAAGTCGTCTGCGCCATTGCCGAGGCGCGCGAGGCCCGGCTCGTGCTGATCGGCCACACCGCGAGCGGCATGGCTTACGGGCCCGCCGTCGCCGCCCGTCTCGGCTCGGGCTTCGCGTCCGATGTCTTCGGGCTGGCGCTCGAGGACGGCGAGATCATCGCGAGCCGGAGCGGCTACGGCGGCAAGGTGAATGTCGATTTGTGCTTTCCCGACAAGCCCGTGATCGTGTTGACGCTGCGCGGCGCGACCTTCAAGGCGCCGGAAGGCCCCGGCGCGGCGCGGATCGCGCCGTTCGCAATCGATCTCGGCGCTGTGCCCGGCACCGGCCGGCATCGGGACTATCTGCCGGCGCCGCCCGCCGATGTCGACATCGGCAAGGCGGAGTTCATCCTGTCGGTCGGGCGCGCGATCGAGGAGGACAAGAACCTGCCGCGCTTCGCGCAGCTTGCCGAGCGTCTCGGCGCCACGCTCGGCTGCTCCCGGCCGGTCGCGGATTCGGGCTGGCTGCCGAAAGCGCATCAGGTGGGGCAGTCGGGAACCATCGCCGCCAATTGCAAGCTCTATATCGCGCTCGGGATCTCCGGCGCGGTCCAGCATCTGGCCGGGATGAAGCATGTCGATACGATCATCGCGGTGAACACCGATGCCGAAGCGCCAATCTTCGGCGTCGCCCATCACGGCGCGTGCATCGACATCTTCGATCTCGCCGACGCGTTGGAGCAGGAGTTCAATTGACGGCACCATCGCGGGCATGCCGTGTTGCGGGCAGGCGATTGCCGATCGGTGAACCTGTCCGAGACCGCGCTCGTCTCCGCGCCCGCTCCGGCCTGAAGGGCTATGCCGCTCATACCGGCCGCCGTCCAGATTATCGTCCCCGCGCTGGCGCCGCCCGCTCCAGAACGCGAACGCGGCTCAAGAGCTCGTCCCGATCCACGTAGCAACCTTGCAGATGCCGCCGGCCGGATGCCGGATCGAACGGTTCACGGCTGCCGCTCCACCGGGTGGAGACGATGATTCGCCGTCATTGCTCGGAGCCGAGCGCTGCGCGCACCATCTCGTGGAAATGAAAGACGCCGCTTTCGTGCCGCGGGCTCAGCGGTCCTCGCTCATAGACGCCGGCCTCGAGATTCTGCTGAATGAGCGGCACGATCCATTGGTCCTCCTGCGAAATTTGGATGCCGTAAGCGACGATCGCTTCGAAGTCCTCGGCGCTGACCTCGTTCGGCCGGTAGAAGTGATAGACGATCCGCGTTTGCCTGGGGCCGACGGGCTCCATCCGCATGAAGGAGAGCCCCTCGGCGTAAGAGTTGAAGGTGAAATTAGGGAAACGCCAGCCGAAGACACCAGGATGCGCCGAATGCTTTTTCGCTGGTGCTTCGTGAATGCTGCCGCCATCGACGTTGACGACGCGATAGCGTCTCCAATCGAGATCCCGGTTCAGCCCCGGGTGGAGCGGCGGGATGTGGTAGCCCTCCTGGTAATTGTCGACATAGGTCTTCCAGTTGCAATCGACGAGAAACGCTGTCTCCCGGTCGAAGCTGGTCCGTGCCGGCGCCGTCCGCTCGACCGCCTCCGCGACCGGCCCGAGCCACTCGATCAGCGGCGGGGCCGTACGGTCCATGCAAACGAAGACAAGGCCCTTCCAGGTGGCCACGGACACCGGGAACAAGGACAGCTCGTCCTTCGGGAAGTCCGCCGCCTCGCCGAAGAGCGGGACATGATCAAGCCTGCCGTCCGAGCGGTAGCGCCATCCGTGATAGGGACACTCGACCACGTCGCACCGCCCGCTCGGCTCCGTCAGCAGCTTGGACGCCCGGTGCCGGCAGACATTGTGAAAGCCTCGAAGGGCGCCGTCCTCGCAACGGCGCACGAAGAGAGGAAAGCCCGCCGGCGCGGTTGTCAGATACTGGCCGGGCTCGGTCACCGCTTCCTCGCGGCCGATCCAGAGCCAGTGCCGCGAGAAGATATGCCGCCTTTCCGCGTGATGGATGTCCGGATCGCTGTACCACCGCGCCGGCAGGGTCCACATCGTGGCCGCTTGCATATGCGCGTCGATCACAGCATTCGGGTCTTCGGCCGATTGCATGGCACGAGCCACGGCGAAACCTCCGTCGGCGAGTGGTGATCGTCGGCTTCGATGATTGCGACGATCGGATTTACCACATAGGGCTGCGCGATCGTCTATGCAAGCGCACCGCTGAAGCCTGTTTGTCGGACGATACGCCCAGTCAACACTGCGTTGCGGCGACAAGGTCGAATGCGCTCTGCAGCCGCAGGTCTCGTCCTCCGGCGCCGGGCCCGCGCGAGCGGCGAGCGTTCACCGGCGTGCCGACTCAGGCATCCAGGATCAGGTCCGAGGGATCGTCGAGTTGATCGCTCAGAATGCGGCGCAGCTTCTGGAGCGCCGTGTGCTCGATCTGACGTACCCGCTCCTTGCTGATCCCGAGCCCCTTGCCGAGTTCCTCCAGCGTGACGGTCTCTTCGCGCAAGCGGCGTTCGCCGATGATTTTCCGCTCTCGATCGGACAGACGATCGAGGGCCTTGTCGAGCCAGTGAGCGCGAATCTGACTGTCGATCACGCTCAGGACAACCTGCTCCGGATCCGGTTGGTCGTCGGCGATGAAGTCCTGCCATTCCTCTTCGCCGTTCTCGCCGACCGTCGTGTTGAGCGACCGGTCGCCGCCGGCGAGACGCCCCTCCATCATTTCCACGTCCCGCAGCGAGACGCGAAGCTCGTCCGCGATGCGCTCCCTGTGCTCGGGGCTGAGCGGGCCGATGGCGGTCGAATCGATCTTCGCCCGAAGGCGATGGAATTTGAAAAAGAGCGATTTCTGAGCCGCCGTCGTTCCGGTACGCACGATCGACCAATTGCGCAGGATATAATCCTGCATCGCAGATCGGATCCACCAGACGGCGTAGGTGGAGAAGCGGAGCTCGCGTTCAGGCTCGAAGCGAGTGGCGGCCTGCATGAGACCAATACAGCCCTCCTGGATGAGGTCTGCGGCCGGCAGGCCATAATTGCGAAAGCGCGATGCCATGCTGATGACCAGCCTGGCGTAAGCGGTCACCAACTCGTGGAGCGCTTCCTCGTCATTGACTTGACGCCAGCGGCGCGCGAGCTCGAACTCGCGCTCGCGGCTCAGCATGGGCGCGCGGACCGCTTCCTTGATGAAACGTCGCTCCGCCCGCCGGCTGTCGTCGGTGCTCGCGGATGCCATGCCGTCCACCCATCAGGCTCAGTGCTTCATTGTTGAAGTTTAGAACGCTTAAAATATTACTTAGGGGCGGCAACCGGCGAGGGCAATGCATATCGACTGGCGTTCGATCACATGTACGTTAGCTGCATGCGTCGCGGGCTTAGGGGGGCTGCCTGCGCGCCCAGTCAGAACAAGAATCGCCGATTGCCTAGAGAAATGGCTTTGATGGCAATGTGTTATACGTCTACTCGGTCAAGCGTCCGGCCCTCGGCATCGAAGCAGGCGGCGGTGAGCGCGCCGCCGAAACCGGCGCCGCCATCGACTGTCGCCACATAGGAATCGAGGCAAACCCCACGGCGCGACGGGTCGAAACCCCGGATCACCTTCTTGAAACCGGCATAGGGTGGGGTTAGCCGCGCGAGATCCTCGGCGGCCCACCAGAAGGCGTCGTTCTGGGCGTCGATGGGGCGGGTTGGATCGATGCCGGCATTGACGAATAGAAGTGAACCATCATCCGTGAAGGCCGCCCGTCTGAGGCTTCCGAGCAGCTCGCGGTGCCCCGGATGCCGCTCCATGCCGGCGCGGATCTCGTTGGTCCAGCGCGCAATCTCCTGGGCACCGGCCCGGGCTCGCCGATGCGCGGTGGCGGTCTCCCAGCCATAGGCCTCGAGGGTCTGTTGAACGCCGCGATCGAGCATCCAGCGGAGGACGCTCGCCGGCTCGACGGCGAAGTGAAGTTGGAGCAGCTTTTGCCACATTTCCTCCTGGCTACCGCGGAGATGAATGATGTCGCAAACACCCATATGCGGTACCGCGAGAAGGGCGCCTCGGAAGGCGATCATCTCGTCGACCGTGGCGACGATCTCGGCGCCGCGACCGAGATAGTTTCCGAGATATACGATCCGGTCGCGGGGCAGGAACCGTTCCTCGAGAGCGGCATGCAGCCGCTTGAGCTTTTCAGCCTCCCCGTGAATGGCTCCGACCGTCCAGATTCTGCCGTCGCCGCGAATCGTCGCGAAACGCTCGTTGACGGCGCAGCCCACCTGGTCGCCGGAGAGGCTCGGGTCCTACGCCGCGCGTAGGACGTCCTCAAGCTTGGTCGCGGCCTGGTCGGTGTCGGTGCTCTCCACGGCCGCAAATTCACGTGCCAGACGCTCGAGCGCCGCTTCATACATCTGGCGCTCACTGTAGGATTGGTCGGGCTGGCCGACATTGCGGTGCAGGTCGCGAACGACCTCGGCAATCGACACGGGATCGCCGGAGTTCAGCTTCGCCTCGTATTCCTGGGCACGCCGGCTCCACATGACACGGCGCGTGCGCGCCCGTCCACGAAGGGTCGAGATCGCCGCATCCATGGTCTCCCGAGAACTCAGTCGGCGCATGCCTGCGGAAGCGACTTTGTGAGTCGGCACGAGCAGGGTCATTTTGTCCTTTTCGAACGCCACGACGAACATCTGCAGCGTTTGGTCGGCGACGGCATGCTCGTCAATGCCGGTGATCCGACCGACCCCGTGAGCGGGATAGACGACGTGATCACCGACGGCGAACCCATTGAGTCTCGTCAGCGTCTTCTTTCTGGGCTTCGGTTGGGTGGCGGCCTTGGTCTTGCGCGCGGCGCTCGCTCTCGCGGAAGGTTTCGCCTTGGTCGCTTCCTGTGTCTTGGCGCTGCTCGTACCCTTGGTCGCAAGCTTTCGCTTCGTCGCCACGCCGCTCGTGCTGAGAGCCGGCTTCGCCGTCCGTCCGGATTCCGATCGTTGCACGCCCCTACCGCCGCTGCTTGCCGGTTTTTTGGCCGCAGTCCGCGGTCGTGCCGGGGCTTGGGAGGTTTTCGGGGTCTTGGTAACGGTCGGTTTGGCGCCGGATGTGCTCGATTTCGACTTCGCCCTGCTGCTCACGGTACCTTCTATTCCCACACAATGTGCTCAATGCTGTCGTGGCGGTGCCGAGGCCCGTACCGCCCCCGGGCGCGGCGATACCGGCGCGCCACCGATAGCGACGCAGCCGCTCCGTCACGATGCGCAGCAGGATAGCACGAAATTGCCGTGATTTACAGGGCTATCGGGCTCAGTTCGCGCGCAAGCTCCGCCGATTTTCCGCTCCCGGCGAAGGTCCTGCGCGCCGGGGACTCCCTCGTTACGATCCTTCCCCGGGCTTGTCCGAGAAATGCTTCTCAAACTTTCCTGCTTCGTCCTTGAAATCGTCGGCGTCGTCCGGCACATCGCCCTTTCGCGTAACGTTGGGCCAGACCTCGGCGTATTTTTGGTTGACCTCGAGCCACCGACCCTCATCGTCATCGCCCGCGGTGTCCGGGATGATCGCTTCGACGGGGCATTCGGGCTCGCATACGCCGCAATCGATGCATTCGTCCGGATGGATTACCAACATGTTCTCACCCTCGTAGAAGCAATCCACCGGACACACCTCGATGCAGTCTTGGTACTTGCACCGAATGCAGGCCTCGGTCACCAGATAGGTCATTGATTTCGTGCTCCGCTCGTGCGCTCGACGTGGGCGGTCCGTCAGGCTGGGGTCGGCCGTTCCGCCTGCTGCCCGGCGCGGGCGAGGACGCGCTTGCGCGCATCGCCGCGCTCCCGGTCACTGATATGAAGCAATCCGCCGATGCGGCGGATCAAATTTGCCTCATAGGCGTGCAGCTGGCCGTCTGCGTAGACCACTTCCCACAGCATCTCCATCACCGTGAGCCGGTCCGCATGGTCGTAGCGATCATTGATGGTCCGCGTGAAGCGGTGGAGGTCGGTCGCCTCGTGGTGAGCCGCTTCCGCCTCGCCGACCAGGGTATCGGCCTCCACATCGTTCAGTCCGAAGCGCTCGCCCAGCGCGGCACAGACGGCGTCGCGTTCATCGCCGTCGAAATGCCCATCCATGCACGCGGCTTCGACCAGAAGCGCCGCCGCCGCAAGCTGTAAGGGCTCCGAAACGGGCCGGTCAGCGCCATTCTCGACACTCGCATTCAGGAGGTTCTTGATGCGATTGATCACGATCGCTCCGTATCATACCGGCAACCGCCGACTCAAGAGACTCTCAACGCCGGAAAGCCCTGGTATCAGTCACCTTCGATCTCCTCGTAGAGACGCTGGGCTTCGCGGGCCGGCCCGCGCCGGCCGGCGACCGCGCAAACTCGCACAATCCTGACCATTTTTCCCTGTACGAAGGTCAGGACGTCGCCCGGGGCGATGGTCCGATGCGCCTTGGTAATGCGGCGGCCATTGAGGCGGATTCGCCCAGCTTCGCATGCTTTCTGAGCCAATCCTCTGGTTTTGAAGAACCGGGCATGCCACAGCCACTTGTCGAGCCGGCTCACCGGTGGGGCGGTTTCCGTCCCTGTCATGATGGGCGCACGCCGTCGGCGCCGAGGGTGCTCAATTTGGCAAAGGGCGAATCCGGGTCGATCTTCGGCCGATCGCGATGTCTGTTCTTGGTAGGCCGGCGCGTGGGTCGCTTGGCTCGCGCATAGCGCGCCAGACCATCGTCGCCGAGCCCGACCATTTCATATCCGAGGGCGCCGAGGATGTCGTGGAACTTGGCTCGCTTGCACGCGGCCAGTTTGAGCAATCCGGGATCAACCCGAAACGGCCCGTTGCGTGCGGCCTTGCGGAGGCGTCCGGCAAGACGCTCCACGATGTCCGCGCGCACTGCCTGCGAGCCCAACACCACGAGGCCGAGTGCCGCGTAATACCCATCGGGGAACGCGCGATCCCGGTCGATCGAGACTGCCGAACCGGGCGCCAGAGGTGGCGGGCGCTCGGCGCCGCTCCAGGCCCACCAGAGCAGCCCGGCAATCCTTGTTCGCGCTGGCTTCAACATAGCGGGCAGAAACACATTGAGAGCGCCGAGCCGAACGCCGGCTGCGGCGAGGCCGTCACGCCCCGTGTCATCGAGCAAGGCGAGCTGGGGTGACAGCGCCCGGCGCGGCAGGCAACCGAGCGCTTCCGTCAACGCGAAGGCGATGCCGCGGGCGGATCCGCTGAGCGCCGCTTCGCGAAGCGACAACAATGGCCCGGCGTCGCGTGACAGTCGTTGCTTGAGCCACCCCAGGAGGCGTCGGCGCACCCGCTCACGCTGGGTGGCGCTCAAGCGGTTTCCGTGCATCAGGACAATCGACGGCCGCAGAGGGCTCTCGCCGCGGTGCAGTCGGGCGATCGATGCGCCGCGCCAACTGATCTCACCCCAGCGGGGCGCGGCCTCGCATTCGCTCTCAAGGCCGAGCGAGAAGGTATCGTCCGCGTCCGCTGCCAACCCGGCAACCCGGCGTGCCAGCTCGCGCTCGACGGTGCGATGGGCGGCCGCGACGAGGGTGCGGCTTCGTTCCACCTCAGAATCGAGGTGAAAGCAGAAGCCATCGAAGACGCCGGCTCTGTGCTCTTCGACCATGACCTCCCCGCGGTCGTTGACCATGGCGAAGAGCGGCTCTCCGGTGCGCCCGTGGCGCTGTAGCAGGTTTGCCCGCCGATCGACGAAACGCTGGGTCAAGCGCGCGTGAAGCGCGTCGGAGAGTGCGTCTTCGAGCGCTCTCGTCCGGTCTTCCCAGCGAGCCGCGTCATCCACCCAGCCCGGCCGGTTGGAGACGTAGGTCCAGGTGCGTACATGGCTGATCCGGGCCGTCAGGGTGTCGATGTCACCCTCGGTCGGCGCCAGCCGCTCGATCGAGCGCGCCACCCAGTCGTCCGGCAAGCACCCGCGTTCGGCAAGCGAGAGATAAATCCGGCGCAGGAGACCGACGTGATCTTCCGCCAGCGTCTTTCTGAAATCCGGGATTTGGCACACCTTCCAAAGGAGTTTCACTCGATCGGCGCCGGTCAACGTGTCGGCAACTGCCGGATCACGGGCCAGCGTGAGCAGCGTGCGATGGTCGTCGGCATCGTGGACCCGCCGGAGGCCGGGCGTCGGCGGTGGCTCGGTCAACGACTCGAGAAGTGTCGCGAGAGTATCGAACGCGAGCGCCGCGTTGCGCCAATAGACCTGTCTGATCGGGGTAAACCGGTGATTCTCGATCGCTTCGGTGAGCGCCGGCTCGAAAGGTTGAGCGCCGCCGGTGGTGCCGAAGCTGCCATCCGAGAGATGGCGCCCGGCGCGCCCGGCGATTTGCGCGATCTCGGCAGCCGACAACAGCCGTGACGAGCGGCCGTCGAACTTCCGATAGGCCGAGAACGCGATGTGGTCCAGATCCAAGTTGAGCCCCATGCCGATGGCATCGGTGGCCACGAGGCTGTCGACCTCGCCGGCCTGATAGAGCGCCACCTGTGCATTGCGCGTGCGCGGACTGAGCGCCCCGAGGACAACGGCGCAACCGCCCCGCAAGCCCCGGATCTGCTCGGCCAGCGCATAGACCGCCTCGGTCGAGAACGCGATGATCGCGTTTCGGGGTTTGAGCCGCGTGAGCTTGCAATGCCCCTCATGCCCGAGGTTGGAGAGCCGCGGCCGGTTCGTGAACCGCGCCTCCGGCACCAGCGTTCGGATCAGGGGCCGCATCGTCTCGGCACCGAGGAACATGGTCTCCGCCGCGCCCCGCGCGCGCAGCAGGCGGTCGGTGAAAACGTGACCACGCTCGCGGTCGTTGGCGAGCTGGATCTCATCGACCGCGAGGAATTCGACCGGCCTGTCGAGCGGCATCGATTCAACGGTGCAGACAAAATAGCGCGGCCGGGCCGGGATCCTCTTCTCCTCGCCCGTCACCAAGGCGACCGCGCCCGTGCCCTTCGCCGCGGCTATCCGGTCATAGACCTCGCGCGCCAGAAGGCGGAGCGGGAAACCCATCATGCCGGTGCGGTGGGCTAGCATGCGCTCGACAGCCAGGTGGGTCTTGCCCGTATTGGTCGGGCCGAGCAATGCGGTGACGGGAGCGTTTTCGGCGTCGGGCCGAACCATGGCAGGAGGATTGGTGGTCCGGCTCGATTTGGCAAGCCCGTTTGATGTCCGTTTGATGTCCACCGGGCACGGACCGGCTTGAACGACCCGCGCATTCGTCACATATAGCGCCCGGTACCGCGGGCGAACGGCCGCATCGGAGGAGCTGATGGCGAAGACGAACATCGAGAGCCACCCGTTTCAGGCCGAGGTCAGCAAGCTGCTCGGCCTCATGGCCAATTCGCTCTATCGCGACAAAGAGATCTTCTTGAGAGAGCTGATTTCGAACGCGTCCGACGCGTGTGACAAACTGCGCTACTCGGCGGTCACACGGCCCGACCTGCTCGGTGACGACACCGCGCTCGCGGTGACGATCACACCCGACAAGGGCAAGAGCAGCCTGATCGTCTCGGACAATGGCATCGGCATGAGCCATGACGAGCTGGTCGACAATCTCGGGACAATTGCGCGCTCCGGTACCGAGGCATTCGTCAAGCAGATGGCGGACGAGACGGGCGCCGAAGGGCAAGAGAGCCGAGCGGCCGGGCTCATCGGTCAATTCGGCGTCGGCTTCTATTCCGCGTTCATGGTCGCCAAGCGGGTCGAGGTCGTGACCCGCAAGGCGGACGAGGATGGGGGCTGGCACTGGGAATCCGACGGCACGGGATCGTTTTCGATCACGCCCGAGGCGGGCGCCGGACGGGGCACGCGGATCGAGCTCCACCTGCGCAAGGAAGCGCGCGAGTTTCTGGAGCCGACCCGCGTCCGGGCCATCGTCAAGGCATATTCCGACCATGTCGGCCTGCCGATCTGGCTTGAGAACGAGGACGGCCAGAAGGAGATGGTCAACGAAGGCTCGGCGCTGTGGAGCCGTTCCAGGAGCGACATCGACGAGGAGCAATATCTCGAGTTCTATCACCACATCGCCCATATGCCGGGCGATCCCTGGCACACCATCCACCTCCATGCCGAGGGAAGGATCGAGTACACGGCACTGCTCTTCGTGCCGGACACGCAGCCCTTCGATTTGTTCGACCCCGTGCGCAAGCATCGAGTCCGGCTCTATGTCAAGCGCGTCTTCATCACGGACGAATGCGAAGGATTGGTGCCGTCCTATCTGCGCTTCATGCGCGGCGTCGTGGATTCCAGCGACCTCGCGCTCAACGTCAGCCGCGAGTCCCTGCAGCACGATCCGATTCTGGCCAAGATTCGGGCCGGTTTGGTCAAACGTATCTTCTCGGATCTCGGAAAGCGCGCGAAGAAAGCGCCCGACGAGTATGCCTCGTTTTGGGAGAATTTCGGGCCGGTGCTGAAGGAGGGGCTTTACGAGGATCCGGAGCAGAAGGACCGGATTCTCCCGCTGGTTCGCTTCCAGTCCGTCAATGCCGAGGAGCGGTGGCTCTCGCTTGAGGAGTATGTCGCGGCCATGCCGGAGCAACAGGAAGTGATCTACTATATGAGCGGTGAAGACCCTCGCGCGCTCCGGCGCAGCCCGCAGATCGAGGGGTTTCGCGCCCGCGGAATCGATGTCCTTCTCATGGCCGATCCGGTCGATCAATTCTGGCTGCCGGCAATCGGCACCTACAAGGAGAAGCCCTTCCGCTCGGTCACCCAGGGCGCCGCGGACCTGGATCGCTTCGCCATGACCGGCGACGAGGGAAAAGACGAGACCGCAGGCGAAGCGGCGCCGGGTGAGATGGACAAGTTGATCGCGCTCGTGAAACTGACGCTCGGCGATGCAGTCAAAGACGTGCGAATCTCGGAGCGCTTGACGGACAGCCCGGTCTGTCTCGTTGCCGACGAGGGCGATCTCGACATGCACCTCGAACGGCTGCTGCGCCAGCACAAGCATGAGGTGCCGGTGCAGAAGCGCGTGCTGGAGATCAATCCATCACATGATTTGACCCGAGCGTTGGCGCGAATGGTTGGGCAGAAAGGGGCGACCGACGCGCTTGAGGACGCCGCGTATCTGTTGATGGATCAGGCACTCATCCTCGAGGGAGAGCCGGTGCCGGACCCGTCGGCTTTCACCAAACGTCTTTCGGATCTCGTGTCGCGCTCGTTGACTCACTGACCAGCGCTCCGGCAGCCGCAGCGAACAGCCGCGAAACCGGGGCTAAGAGCGGGATTCGTCGACCCAAACCGCTTCCGCGCCGACGATCCGACCGTTGCCATGATCCGCCTGGACGAGGACCGCGCAGCCGTCACCCGCGGTCTCGGGTGTCTCAGCCACGTCGTCCGGACCCAGATCGAGCGTCATGGCATCGCCGGTCCAGGTCCCGATGCGGCGATAAGCGCGCACCACATGATAGTTGACCAGCGTCCGCCCCCGATTCTCGCCGGCATCGATCGTCGTCGTGTGCCGTCGATCGAAGTTCACCAACCAGACCGCGGCGGTCCCGTCGAACTCGGCAGAGGCGATCTCGACGGTCAGGCGGCCGTCCGCGCGGCTCGCGAGCGCCACCGGCACCCGTGTCTGAGACGAATTCCTCGACGTTTCGATCGCGGTGGCTACGGCATCCCTGTCTGACCCGGTGACATGGCGAGCGCCGTCAATCACCAGCTGAGGCGTATAGACGTAAGAGATGCCGAGCGCGCGCGCATAGGCCTTTTGCCGCGCGGTCGTTGCCGGCGTCGCGAACAGGTCCTTCCAGCCTATGTAGTTCCAATAGTCGACGTGGAAGGAAAGTGCGATCACGTCTTCGCGCATGGCCGCAATGTGTCCGAGCAGCTCGTCGGCCGCCGGGCAGGAGGAGCAGCCCTGGGAGGTGAAGAGCTCCAGGACGACCTTCGGGCTCGTCGTGGAGTCGGCCGCCTGCGCCGGTGTCTGAGCGATCGCGAGGCCCGCGGCGAAAAGCACCGCGCGCCAATTCCAGCTCTTGAGCATGGCCGGATATTAGCACGTCGAAATCGGGCGACGAGCCGGTGCCGGTCACAATTCGGTGACGTGCTGGTGGGAATCGAGGACACCCAGAGGCCCTTTTCCACCCGTTTGTGTGACATGGATCGGGTGTTGGGGAGCACGATGCAGGGAGGACTTGCCGGCTGCCGGTACTCGGCGGACACTGGTACGATGATGCCGAGAAACCGACAGCGCTCGTCGTGACGCCCGATCCGCAGGTGGCGCGCGATACGATCATCGGTTACGCGCGGGAGCTCGGCTTCGAGGCGGTCGGGATTGCCCGCGCCGCCGGGGTGCCAGCGGACTCGGTTGCCCTTCGCGGTTTTCTCGACCACGGCTATGCCGGTGACATGGCGTGGCTCGCACGCACGGCGGAGAGGCGCTCCGATCCCCAGTCATTGTGGCCGGAGGCGCAGAGCGTCGTGGTCGTCGGCATCAGCTACGGCCCGGCTCATGATCCGCTTCGTCTGCTCAAGGCGCGGACGCGCGGCATCGTCTCCGCTCACGCGCAGGGCCGCGACTATCACGCGGTGCTCAAGACGCGGCTCAAACGCCTCGCTCGCTTCGTGACCGCCACCTACCGCGCCGAGGTCAAGCTTTTCGTGGACACGGCGCCGGTCATGGAGAAGCCGCTTGCGGCACGGGCCGGCCTCGGCTGGCAAGGCAAGCACACGAACCTGGTCTCGCGCCGCCACGGCTCGTGGTTGTTTCTCGGCGAGTTGTTCACGACTCTCGACTTGCCTGTCGACGATGGTGAGACCGATCACTGCGGTTCCTGCCGCCGGTGTTTGGAGGTCTGCCCGACCGACGCATTCCCGGCCCCGTATCGGATCGATGCGCGGCGCTGCATCTCCTATCTGACGATCGAGCACAAGGGCCACATCCCGGCCGGTTTTCGGGAAGCCATGGGAAACAGGATCTATGGCTGCGACGACTGCCTCGCCGTTTGCCCGTGGAACAAGTTCGCGCGCCGCACGGTCGAGTATGCGTTCCTGCCGCGCGCGGAGCTTACGGCGCCCCGGCTCGCCGATCTCGCCGCGTTGGACGAGCGGTCCTTTCGGGCGATCTTTTCGGGCAGCCCGATCAAGCGAATCGGTCGTGATCGATTCGTACGCAACGTTTTGATCGCGCTGGGAAATTGTGAAGATTCCAAGGCCCGGCCCGCGGTAGAGCGGCTGCTGAAAGACCGTTCCGCGCTGGTCCGAGCCATGGCGGTCTGGGCATTGAGCAAGCTCGTCGCTCCGGCCGCCTATGCGGCGCTCCGCCGGCGCCACGCGCCCGCCGAGATGGACCAAGCGGTCCGGGCCGAATGGCGCCGAGAGCGAGGCGAGCCGGGCTCGCCTTAAGCTAGTCGGTGTCCGGGTCGAGGCGCTCGAGGTTGTGGCGCGCGGCCTCCGCGAGCGGGCCTTCGGGTTCCAGCCGAAGCAGGGCGAGCCAGTCCGCGCGTGCGCCGTCGCCATCGCCCTGCAGGCGGCGTATGTTGCCGCGTTCGAGCAGTGCGGAAACATTGTCCGGTTCGGCGGCCAGGGCGCGGTCGGCGTCGTCGCGTGCGAGTTCGAGCTGATCGAGATGCCGGTAGGCGCTCGCCCTGAGCGTCAGGGCGGAGGCGTTGCCGGGATTGCCGTCGAGCACACGGTCGAGATCGTCGATCGCACGCCAATAGTTCCGAGCGACGGCCAGTGCGATGCTGCGGTCGATCAAGAGCGCAGGATCGTCCGGCGAAAAGTCGAGAGCGCCGCTCAAGGCGTCATGGGCTCGTTCAGCATTGCCCGCCGTCAGCCAGATGGCTCCTGCTTGGCCGAGCAACGACGCGCGGAGCGCGGGCACCCTCAGGTTCGGGCTTTCGGCGAGCCGTTCCAGGCGCAGCGCAGCTTCCTCGAAACGGCCGAGATGATAGAGCGCGACCGCGCTGCAATGGCGCGCCGGATCGCCGCCGCCGAGCGCGGCCCAGGCCGTCGCGCGTTCGAATCCGATCTCGGGCTCCTCAATGGCGCTCGTCATGCAGGCCTCGTATTCGCGCAACTGGGCCGGGTCTTGAGCTGCGGCCCGGGGCGTATCGGCGCAAAGGGTGACGAACGCGCCGAGCGCGCAGGCTGCCGCCCATGGCGAGGGCAGTGCCCCGATTCCCTGTCGCTTTCGTCCCACGCCGGCTAAGCTCGTTCGCCTCCAGCGAAAACACAAGGTGCCCGATGGCCGTCACCGCGGTGCGCGGCAAACGCCTGTTTTGCTTCGGCTATGGCTTCAGCGCGGCTGCCCTGGGTGCGCGGCTCGCGCGGGAAGGATGGTCCCTTGCCGGCACATGCCAAGCGCCCGCGCGGTGCGCCGACCTCGCCGGCGCCGGCGTCGATGCCGTGGTGTTCAACCGCGAGGCACCGATCGCCGATGTGTCCCGAATGCTCGCGGGCGCGACCCATATCCTCCTTTCCGTCCCGCCCGATATGCAGGGCGATCCGGTGCTCGATCGCCACGGCGCCGATATCGCCGCGACGTCGAGCGTGGATTGGGTCGGCTATCTGTCGACCACCGGCGTCTATGGCGACACCGGCGGCGCATGGGTGGATGAGACCGCCGTGCCGGCGCCCACCGGTGCGCGTGGCAAACGCCGGGTCGAGGCGGAGAAGGGGTGGCTCGCGCTTGGCGATTCGCATGGCCTCGCCGTGCACATCTTCCGCCTCGCCGGCATCTATGGACCCGGGCGCAACGCGCTGGCGGCCGTGAGAGGCGGCAGGGCCAAGCGCATCGACAAGCCCGGCCACGTCTTCTCGCGCATTCACGTAGCCGATATCGCTCGTGTGCTGACCGCCTCGATCGCGCGGCCCAACCCCGGTGCGGTCTATAATGTGTGCGACGATGAGCCAGCGCCCGCCGCCGATGTCGTCGCCCACGCCTGCGCCCTGCTCGGGGTCGAGCCGCCGCCCTTGGTGCCGCCGGACGAGGCCGGGCTATCGCCAATGGGGCGGAGCTTCTACGCGGATTGCCGGCGGGTCTCAAACAACCGGATCAAGACGGAGCTCGGCGTGGGCCTGCGGTTTCCGAACCACCGCGTCGGCCTCGCGAGCCTGCTTGCCGATGAAAGGCGGCTCTAACCGATCGCGGCAAGCCCGGGAAAGGCTTCAAGCAGCCAGAAGGCAAATGAGCTGAGATGGCCGGTGATCATCGCGACACCCATCGCGACCATGATGGTGCCGGCGCCGATCTGGAATGGCCGGCTCACCTTGCGGATGTGCTTCATGTGGCGCAGGAAGAAGCTGGTGCAGGCGGCAGCGATCAGGAACGGGACGCCGAGACCGATCGAATAGACCGCCAGCAATACGACGCCTTCGCCGACATTGGCGGTCGTCGCGGTCATCGTCAGGATGCCGGCCAGAACCGGACCAAGGCAGGGCGTCCAACCGAAGGCGAACGCGGCGCCGAGCACGAAAGCGCTCACCGGCTGACCGCCTCCGACGCGGCCGATGAAGCGCGCCTCGCGGTCGAAGACGCGAATCTTGACGAGGCCGGTGAGATAGAGGCCGAAAAGAATGATCACGCCGCCCGCGGCATATTCGAATTCCGTCTTGTACTGGAGTAGGAACGTGCCGACGGCGCTCGCGCTGGCGCCGAGCGCGATGAAGACGGAAGAGAAACCGAGGACGAAGAACACGCTGAGCATGAGCGCGGCCAGTCGGCGGCGCGAGAACCGATCCGTCCTCAGATCCTCGAGCGAGCCACCGGCGACATAGGACACATATCCCGGCACCAAGGGCAGAACGCAGGGTGAGAGAAAGGAGATCAGGCCGGCCGCAAAGACCGAAATGATGCCGATGGCGGACAGTTCCACGGTCGATCGCTCCTCGACCGAAGCGGCCGGCGGTTTTCAGGCCGCAACGCTATTGGGCGATACGGCGCACCAGATCGACGGCCGCCGGATCGCCCCAATCGCGCTCGCCGAGAACACGTGCGACCTCCGTCCCGTTGCCGTCGACGAAGATCGTGGTAGGGATGCCGTTCACCTTGAGAGCTCGAGCTGTCTTCATCTTCTCGTCGATCATCACGGGCAGCGTCTTCAGACCGTGATCCTGGTAGTAGGCGCGCAAGGTTTCGGCGCCGTCGCGGCCGACCGACAGGGGCAGGACGACGATGTCATCGCCAAGCGCGCGCTGCAGGGCATCCACTGTGGGCATCTCATCGCGACATGGGAAACACCAGGTGGCCCAAAAATGCACGACCGCGGGGGTGCCGTGGTAATCGGCGAGGCTCCGCTTCTCGCCGGCCTCATCGACGAAGGCGATCTGCAGCACCTCCCGAGACCCATCCGGCGCGATTAGGTTGAGGATGGGGCTCCCGTCCGGGTGCCGGTCAAGCGAGCGCAGCGCAGCCCGGTCGTCGGCCGAGACCTGGGCGCTGCCGCTGAACGCCCACCCGATCACGACGGCGAAGGCGAAGAGCTGTCCGAGGATTCGCGCGTTGATCATTCTTGTCGCTCCGAGCTCTCTCAACCGCCCTACGACATTGATAGATAGTTGACGCGCGGCGCTCTGCAAAGCGCCGTCAGGCGCGCTCACCATCATTTGATGGCCTTAAGGGACCCGCGATGCGTCTGCCATCGCGTCTACGACCGCGCACAGGCGGACAATATCCCGCTCGCGCGAAAGGCGGTGATCGCCGTCTTTGATCAGCTCGATGGTGACCCTCTCGCTTTCGACCGTCTCGCCGATCCGAAGCGCGGTCTGCCATGGCACGTCCTCATCGCGCATGCCCTGCAAAAGATGGAGCGGGCAATGCAGGGAGATCGGACCGCGCAGCAACAGGTGGCTGCGTGCCTCCTCGATCAGCCTCATGGTGATCGGATAGGGATCTTCGCCATAGTCGGAAGGGCGCTCGATGATGCCGTTCCTGGCGAGGGTTGTGCGCGTCTCGTTATCGAACCGCTTCCACATGAGGTCCTCAGTGAAGTCGGGGGCGGCCGCGATCCCGACGAGACCGGTCACGCGCGCCGGGCGCGCGAGCGCGGCCAGCAGCATCTGCCAACCGCCCATGCTTGAGCCGACCAGTATTTGCGGCCCTTGGGCGATTCCGTCGAGCACCGCGAGCGCGTCGTCTCGCCACTGCCCGATGGTGCCGTCCGAGAATGCGCCTCCGGAGGCGCCGTGGCCGGAATAGTCGAACCTCACATAGGCGCGTCCCACCCGGCGGCAGTGGGCCTCAAGGGCAACGGCCTTGGTGCCGGTCATGTCCGACATGAAGCCGCCGAGGAACATCACCCCTGGTGACTTGCCGTCGGTGGCCCGGTAGGCGATCGTGTTCCGATCGGTGCGCCGCAGTAGCGAAGGCGGTGGCAAATCTCGCATAGTCTCGATTATCCGATCCGGAGTGCCAATTCGCGCAAAGCCGGAGATTTTCGACCAGATGCACAGGGCAACTGCCGACGCGGCGCCGCGCTCGCAGAACACGGGCACTCGCTCGAGCGATCCCGATAGTCGAATGCCGACGGTTCTTCAAGTCCTGCCGCGGCTTGACGGCGGCGGCGGCGTGGAACGCGGCACGCTCGACATCTCGCGTGCCCTCGTCGATGCCGGTTGGCGCTCGATCATCGTGACCGGGGACGAAGCGGATCGGGCGCGGGCGAGCAGCGCTGGCGCGTTTCACGCAGCTCTGCCCGTCGCACGCAAGAACCCGTTGCAGGCGGCGGTCACGATTCGCCGCCTCGCTGGTCTCATCGCCGAACACGGGGTCGATCTCGTTCACGCCCGGTCGCGCTGGCCCGCTTGGCTTGCCTACTTTGCAGCGAGACGGGCGAGGCGGCCTTTCATGACCACGTTCCACGGTGCCTATTCCGTCGGCGGGCCGGTGAAACGGCGCTACAACGCGATCATGACCCGCGGCGCCCGGGTCATCGCGATCTCGGACTTCATCGCGCAGCACATCGCCGAGACCTATGCGGTCGAGCTCGACAAGATCAGGATCATCCCGCGCGGCGTCGACGTTGCGGTGTTCGACCCGGCGCGGGTCGCCCCGGCGCGGATTGTCGCGCTCGAGCGCGAGTGGGACGTACCGGACGGATGCCCAATCGTGATGTTGCCGGGGCGGATGACCGAGTTGAAGGGACATGCGCTGTTGCTCGAAGCGCTGGCCCGCCTCAAGGAGAATGTCTGTTGCCTGTTCGTCGGCGGCGGTGATAGCGCGCGACCGGGTCATCGTACCCGTATCGAGCGGCGGATCAAGACGCTTGGCCTGGGTCATCGAATCCGATTGACTGGTGAGTGCCGGGACATGCCGGCGGCCTACATGCTTGCCGATGTCGTGGTCTCGGCCTCTGTGCGTCCCGAGGGGTTCGGCCGCGTCGTGGTCGAAGCACAAGCCATGGGTCGCCCGGTAATCGCGACCGCCCATGGCGGCGCGTGCGAGACCGTGAGGCACGGGGAGACGGGATGGCTCGTGCCGCCCGGTGATGTCGAGGCGCTCGGGCGCGCGATCCGCCGGGCGCTGGACTTGAGCGCGGCCGAGCGCGACCGGATGGCGCGCGCCGGTCAGGCCTACGTTCGACGCAACTTCGCCCTGACCGGAATGTGCGCGGCGACCCTCGAGGTCTATCGGGAGCTGCTCCCGGATCCCGCCTGACGCGCGGCGGCGCCTATTCGACTGCCAGCGCCCTCGGCGCGCGCTGGACAAGCGCCCGTCTTCGCTGGAGACTCCAGCGCGATCGCGACTCCGCCGGGGCCGCTCGCGCGGTTGGCTGCGATCGCACCGCTACCACAGGTGGGCAGACATGGACCTCGAACTTGACGGCAAGAGAGCCGTCGTGACCGGAGGCACGCGCGGGATCGGCCGCGCGATCGCCGAGCGCCTCGCGCAGGAAGGCTGCCGGGTCGGCATATGCGCGCGGGACGGCGCGCGGCTCGACGCGACGGTGGAGAGCTTCGCGGCTGCGGGCCTCCGAGTCGTCGTCGGCGTCGCCGATGTCGCCGACGGCGAGGCATTGGAACGATGGACCGCCGAAATGGCGGACCGGCTCGGCGGCATCGATATCGTCGTCCCCAATGTCAGTGCCCTGGCCGGCGCCCCGGACGAGGCGTCGTGGCGGGCCGGATTCGAGATCGATCTGCTGGGCACCGTGCGAACGGTCGAGGCCGCCATGCCCTATTTGAAGGCGTCATCGGCGGCCGCGATCGTCACCGTCGCGAGCACCGCGGGCGTCGAAAGCTTCGGCGGCGTGCGACCCTACAATTCGGTCAAGGCCGCCGTGATCAACTACACCTCCAACCTCGCTAACGCGCTCGCCGCTCGGGGCATTCGGGCGAACTGCGTCTCACCCGGCACGATCTTCTTCGAAGGCGGGGTTTGGGACATCCGCCGCCGCGAGGCGCCTGAGCAATACGAGGCGGCGCTCGGGCGCAATCCCACTGGCCGCATGGGAACGCCGGAGGAGGTCGCCGCCGCGGTCGCCTTTCTCGCAAGCCCCGTGTCGAGCTTCACCACCGGAGCGAATTTAGTGGTGGACGGCGGCCTCACCCAGCGGGTCCAATATTGATCGAGGGGCAGCCCAAGACCCTGATCGAAAGCTGACCACGGACGGAGAAGCCCATGGATGTCGGTGCGTTCATGATGCCCAACCATCCACCAGGGCGCGACTTCGTGGAGGGGCACGAGCACGACCTCGACTATCTGACCTTCATCGACCGGATCGGCTTCGCCGAAGCCTGGATCGGCTGTCATTACACCGTGCCGACGGAGCCCTGCCCGGCTCCCGATCTGCTGGTCGCCCAGGCGTTGCTGCGCACCGAGCGCATTCGGGTCTCCCCGGGCGGCTACATGTTGCCGTTCCACCACCCGGCCGAGCTCGCCCATCGGATCGCGTGGCTCGACCACATTGCGCGGGGGCGGTGCTATGTCGGGGTCGGCTCGAGCGCGATTCCGACCGACTGGCTGATGTTCGATGTCGACGGGTTCGCCGGCGAGAACCGGGAGATGACCGAGGAATCCCTCGAAATCATGATGCGCTTCTGGGAGAGCGACGGTCCCTTCGAGCACCGGGGCAAATATTGGACCGCGCGGCGACCCGAGGACGACGCCGAGGGAAATTATACCTATCACATCAAGCCCTTCACCAAACCTCATCCGCAAATCGCGATCGCTGGGTTCAGCCCGGGCTCGCCGACGCTGGTGCTCGCCGGGCGCCGAGGCTTCATCCCGCTGAGCCTGAGCTATAGTGATGCCTACCTCGCCGGCCATTGGGCCTCGGTCGAGCAAGGGGCGGAGGAGGCGGGCCGCGTCGTGGACCGCGGCATCTGGCGCGTCGGTCGGGACGTCTATGTCGCGGAGACCGATGCCGAGGCCTGGGACAAGGTGGTTAATGGCGCGATCGGCAAGCACTATCGCCGCTTCTGGCTGCCGGTGCTGAAGCGGATCGGCATGCTCTCGGCCTGCAAGCATCATCCTGACGTCGCGGATTCCGACGTTACGCTCGAATATGTGGTCGAGCACTGCATGGCGGTCGGCAGTCCAGGCACCGTCGAACGCAAGATCGCGGGCATGGTCGAGGCCTCCGGCGGCTTCGGCTGTTTGCTCGTGATCTCCTACGACCACCTCGACGACATGGCGGGCTGGCGCGAATCGACGCGCGCATTGGCCGAGGAAGTCATACCCAAATTCGCCGGCATGGGCGTTTCGGGCTGATCGGCCCCGGGCGGGGCGCCTGGTCTCGCCTGTCCATCGATAGATGCTCCATCGCGTGCGTTTGCGCGAGCAAGGGCTGAGGCCGTTGCGAGCCCGGCTGGCGCCGTGGGCTCGGTAGACTCGCAACGTCGAATCCGCCTAACCCGGATATTTCATGAAGCCGGGTTGATAGCGTTGATTGGCTATTTTGGGCCGTGCCGGCGGCGCGCCATGTGTTGGATGAGGCGTTGTGTGTCGGATTTGGTGGCGACGGGTTTCTGGCGGGGTGGTTTTGTTTGGCTTGGGCTGATTTCGGGCGTTGGCCAGGATCGTCGGCGGCGCTGCCACCGAGCTGATCGCGCGACGCTGCGGTGGGGGCATTATCCGGGTTCGAGCCGGGCGGCGATGAGGCGGAACAGGGTCTGGTCGGGACAGGCGCTGGAGAGGTGGAAGCGCACGCGCCTTGTGTTTCGGGTGACGACGGCGCCGATCTTGAGGAGCTTGAGGCGGATGGTGGCGGATTGAGCACGGGCCATGTCTGTGCCGGTGAGCCCGCGCCTTCGGATCGCCGCGATCAGCACGTAGGCGAGGCTGGCCAGCAGCAGACGGAACTGGTTGGGCCACCAGCGATGGCAGGAGGTGCGGTCGGCGAAGAGGTGAAGTTGCTGCTCCTTGATGCGGTTTTCCATCTCGCCGCGCTGACAGTAGAGCCGATCGTAGAGCTCCTGGCCGCTGCCCTCGAGGTTAGTCACTACGAAGCGCGGGTTGGCGCCTTTCTCTCCGTGCTCCAGGCGGGCGATCACCCGGCGCGCCCGGTCCCAGGTCCTGGCCGCGTAGCCGAGCTCGGCGAAGCGGCGCACCTTGAGGCCGCTGGCCTCGAAGTCGGCCCCGGCTGCGGCCATCTCGGCTTCCGCCGAGGCGATCAGCCGGCGGTTCTTGGCCAGCCCGATGACGTAGGCGACGTCGTGGCGCTCGCACCAACGCATCAGCCGCCAGCGGCAGAAGCCGGAATCGGCGCGGACGATGATCCGCACCCCGGGCCAAGCCCGGCGCAACCGTCCGACCAGCAGCTTCAAGACGCCGAGCGCATGCTTGGCGGGATCGATGTCGGCCGGGCGCAAGTAGGCGACCAGCAGATGCTCACCGGCGAACACGTAAAGCGGCAGGAAGCAATAGTGGTCGTAGTAGCCGCGGAAGAAGCGCCCCTCCTGATGGCCGTGCACCGCATCGTCGGTGGCATCGATATCGAGCACGATCTCCTCGGGCGGCGTCGCGAAGGAGGCCACGAACACCTCCACCAGGACCTGATGGATCAGCCAGGCCCAGCGCGGCTCGGCCCGGTTCTCAAAGCGACATAAGCTCGGCGCGCTCGCTAACCCATGATCGCGCTCGGCCGCGGTCTGCAATGCCAAGTCATGACGCAAGGCGTCGTGGTCATTGAGGTCCTCGTAGCCCAGCGCGATCCCAAACACCCGTTGGCGCAGCATGTCCACCACACGATGCCGGATCTTGCCGCGTTGACGCTCGTCGGGAAGCCGGCGCGCCACCGCCTGGGTCAGCCCGAGCACGCGATCGGCCTGACGCAACAGCAGCACGCCGCCATTGCTGGTCACGTCGCCGCCATCGAAGCGCGCCTCAACACGCCGCTTGCGGCAGGCTGGAAACAACAACCCCTCAGAGGGACAATTCGTCACCGCCGGGCTCCTCCGTCGGATTCCGCTTAAGCAACTGAACCATAACGGATAAAGGGGAACGGCGATACCCCCTTCACGAAATATCCGGGCTAGAGTCCCGGCGAGGCTCGGTACCCGCGGACGTCGCCGTCGACGCGCGGGAAACTGCCGCTCCAGCGCGCGGAGAGGTGGTTTCGCAGCAACAGACCAATGAATGCGCGTTTAGGGAGGAATCGATAATGCGTAGAATGACCCTGTTGGCGGGCGTGAGCGCGCTCGTCGCGGCGCTTGGCTTGGCGGTGCCGAGTCATGCCGCCGATGACGATATCGTCATCGGTTTCGCGATCGCGCAGAGCGGGTGGATGAACGCCTATGACGGGCCGCCGTCCGAGTCCGCGCTGATGGCGATCGACGAGATCAACGCCGGTGACGGCGTCCTGGGGGGCCGCAAATTCACCTCGACCTTCTCCGACACCAAGTCGGAGGCCGCGGAAGGCGCGCGCGCCGGACAGGAAGTGATCGGCAATGGCGCCGATTTCATGATCGTCTCCTGCGACTACGACATGGGTGCCGCGGCTGCGACAGTCGCTAACGAAAGCGAGATGGTCGTCTTCTCGCTCTGCGCCTCCGACGCCAAGATGGGCGTTCAGGGGATCGGCCCCTACGCGTCCACGATGTCCAACTCCTCCCTGACCAGCGGCGCCGTGATCGCCGAATGGGCGTGGAACAACAAGGACTGGCGCACGGCCTACACCATGCTCGACACCTCGATCGAGTACGACAAGACGATCTGCGCCGGTTTCAAGACCCGTTTCGAGAAGCTCGGCGGTACCATTCTCGGCGAAGACACGTTCAAGCAGGATGACGCTTCCATCGCCTCGCAGATCACCCGCTTCAAGCAGGTCACGGCCGAGAAAGGTGGCGCCGACCTCCTCCATGTCTGCTCCTACGGTGCCGGCGCGGTCGGCGCGATCCGTCAGATCCGTGCCGCCGGCATCGACACGCCGCTCTCCGGCGGCGATTCGATGGACGGCGACTACTGGACCGAGGGCATCGGCAAGCTCAACGACCACTACACCGGCACCTATGGGTCGGTGTTCGGCGACGATCCGCGGCCCCGGGTCAACGAGTTCTTCGACCGCTATGAGGCCAAGCATGGCGAGCGGGTATGTTGCTCATTCGCGCTTTCGGGCTATAGCGTGGTTCAGGCCCTCTCGATCGCCATTGAGCGTGCGGGAACGATTGAGAGCGACGCGGTCTTGGCCGAGTTGAACAAGTTCGACGGCGAGCCGTTGCTGGTCGGGCCGACCAAGTTCAGCGAGGATCTCCACATCAACCTCGAGCGGCCCCAAGCGATCATCGGGATCAAGGACGGTAGAGGCTACTTCGTCGATTTGATCCAGTTGCCCGAGCCGCCGCCGTTGCAGCTCATCTTCAAGTAGACCCGACAGGCGGTCCGCGATGCGCGCGGACCGCCGTCATTTCCCCGGTAGCGGCGCGAGCGGTGCCGACGACGGCTGAAGCCTGACACCGCCACGCCGCCCGAGGGAGATTTTCGGTGCAAGCGGTCGTCCAAAACATCATCGACGCCCTGAGCCTCGGGAGCCTGTTCGCCCTCACCTCCCTCGGCATCGGGCTCATTTTCGGCATCATGCGCCTGATCAACTTCGCCCATGGCGATTTGATCATGATCGGCGCCTATGCCCTGATCGTGCCGTCCGCCGCGGTCGCGCCGCAATTGTTCATCGGTGCCTGGCATCCGGCGGCGTTAGTCGCGGCGATCATCCTCATCGTCATCCTGTTCGCCGTTGCCTGCGAGCGGCTCGCCTTTCGGCCGCTGCGCCGGGCCGATCCCTCCGTGCTGCTGATCGCCTCCTTCGCGCTCAGCTTCTTCCTTCAGAACCTGGTGCTGTTGATCTACGAGGGCCGCCCGAAGGGCGTCGATCTGTGGCCGGTCCTGGTCGATCCGTTCCTGCTCGGTGACATTCGCTTGCCGCGCCTGCAGCTGGTGATGATCGGCGCCACCGTATTGCTGCTGTTGCTTCTCGTCCTGTTCCTGAAGCGTACGGCGATCGGGCGCCAGATGCGGGCGGCGTCGGAGGACTTCATGATGGCCCGTTTCCTCGGTGTGCGGGCCAATCGGGTGATCGCCGCGGCCTTCGCGATCTCCGGTCTTCTCGCGGCGGTGGTCTCGCTCCTCTTCGTCGTGCAGAACGGCGTCTTGAAGTTCGACATGGGTGTGCCGCTCGTGCTCGCCGCATTCGTTGGAACCGTCGTCGGCGGCATGGGCAGCCTGGTGGGCGCGGTGGTCGGCGGCTTCGTGGTCGGGATCGCAAGCGTCTTCTTTCAGATCGTCTTGCCGCTGGACATGCGGCTCAACCGGGACGCCTGGGTGTATGGCCTGATTCTGGTCATTCTCCTGCTCAGGCCCGGCGGTATCGTGAAGGTGAAGGCGGTCGAGGAACGGATCTAACGTGCTCCGCGAGATCCGCCCATCGACCGTCGGCCGCTATTTCTGGGAGCCCGCATCCCTCGGCCTCGGGCTCGTCCTGCTCAGCCTGATCATCTGGGGAATCGGTGACAAAGTGATCGAGCGCACCTTGACGGTCGCGCTGATCAACACCGTCATGGTGATCGGCCTCTACATCTTCATCGGCAATTCCGGCGTGCTCGCGTTCGGCCACATGGCGTTCGCCCTGATCGGCGCCTACGCCGTCGCCTGGTTCACCATGAGCCCGTTCAAGAAGAGCTTCGCCCTCGATCTCCCGGCGTTCCTCGCCGAGAACACGTTGCCGTTGCTGCCCTCCGCGATCATCTCATCGCTGCTGGCCGCGATCGTCGCGTTCATTGTCGGTATCCCGCTCATGCGCGTGAACGGGATCGCCGCGAGCATCGGCACCTTCGCGGTTCTGATGATCTTCTACACGCTCTATTCGAACTGGGATTCCTGGACTTTTGGTGCGAGCACGCTGGTCGGTGTCCCGATCTATGTGAATTTCTGGGTCGCTCTCGCCTGGGCGGCGGTCGCGCTCCTCGCCGCCACGATCTACCAGAAATCCCGCTTCGGCCTGGCGCTGCGCGCCTCGCGCGAAAACGAGGCGGCGGCCCGCGCCGTCGGAATCAACGTGCCCGCGCAGCGTTTGGTCGCCTTCGTCCTAAGCGGCTTTTTCATGGGGCTGGGCGGCGTCCTTCAGGCCCACTATGTCGGCTCCATCGTGGTGCGAGGCTTCTGGCTCGGGCCGACCTTCATCGCGCTCGCGATGTTGATGATCGGCGGCCAGAGGAGCCTGACCGGCGCCGTGGTCGGCGTGATCGTGGTTTCGGCGCTGCAGGAGGTGCTGCGCAAGATCGAAGGCATGATCGAGCTCTTCGGCCTGAGCCAGCTCGTCATCGCCCTCTTGATGCTGATCATTCTGATCATCCGGCCGGACGGTCTCGCAAAGGGGCGGGAGATCCCCTGGCCGTTCGGGCGGCGCGGGGTCGCAGCGCCGCCGCGGGCGGAGCCGGGCGAGGCGAGGCCGATGATCGTGGCCGCCGCCGGCGACATGGACGAGCGGCTCGAGGCGCACGAGGTGTCGGTCAATTTCGAGGGCCTCGCCGCGATCGACGGGGTTACGCTGTCGATGGGCCGCCACGAGATCTCGGCCTCATCGGACCGAACGGCGCCGGCAAGACCACCATGGTCAACGTTCTCACGGGCTTTCAGAAGCCCACTCAGGGCACTGTCGTGCTGGGCGGCGTCGACGTCACCGGCTTGCCGCCGCACAGGATCGGGCGCAAGGGTCTCGCGCGGACCTTCCAGGCGGTGCGGCTCTACCGCGACATGGCGGTGAGCGAGAACCTGGAGGCCGCCGCGATCGGCACCGGGCCTCAACCGACGCGAGGCGGGACGGCGGGCACGGGCCATCCTTGAATGGATGAATTTCTCCGAGAAGGCCGACGATCACGCCGACACCCTGCCTTACGGCGACGAGCGCCGGGTCGGCATCGGGCGGGCGCTTGCGATGGCACCGCATTTCGTGCTGCTGGACGAGCCCGCCGCCGGCATGAGCGACACCGAGTGCGACGACCTGATGGCGCTGATCTCCCGAATCCCGCGGGATTTCGGCTGCGGGGTGCTGCTGATCGAGCACAATATGCGCGTGATCATGGGGGTGTGCGACCGCATCCATGCGATCGACAGCGGCCGGACCATCGGGGAAGGAACGCCGCGCGAGATCCAGGCCAACCCGGCGGTGATCCGAGCCTATCTCGGGTCACGAGCGGAGCAGAATGATGCTTGAGGTCGACAATATCAGCGTCAGCTATGGGCGTATCCCGGCGGTTCGTGGTGTGAGCCTCAATGTGGATGAAGGCGAGATCGTCACCCTGGTCGGGCCGAACGGCGCCGGCAAGTCGACGACTCTCATGACGATCGCCGGCGCGCTGACCCCGACCCAGGGCACGGTCCGCCTCAATGGCGAGGTGATTGTCGGCAAGGGGCCCGAGAACATCGCGCGGCTCGGGGTCTCCTTCGTGCCCGAGGGGCGCCACGTCTTCACCCGGCTCTCCGTCGAGGAGAACATTCGGCTCGGCACCGACATGCGGTCCGACAAGAAGCGAATCGAGCAGGACTTCGAGCGCGTGCTCTCCTATTTTCCGTTCCTCCGAGAGCGCCTCTCGACGCCGGGCGGCAAGCTCTCGGGCGGGGAGCAGCAACAGCTGGTCATTGGCCGGGCCTTGATGACCGCGCCGAAGATCATCCTGGTGGACGAGCCCTCTCTCGGCCTCGGGCCGATCATCGTCGATCGAGTCTATGGAATTCTCCAGGCCTTGCGCGAGGCGGGAAACACGCTGCTGGTGGTGGAGCAGAGCACCCACCGCGCTCTCGAGAACGCAAACCGGGTCTACGTCCTGCGCAGCGGACAAATCGAGCTATCGGGCCACAGCAAGGACCTCACCGACGAAGAGCTCGAGCGCGCCTATTTCGGCTTCGAAGGCACTTCATCGGGCGAGGAGGTGCATTTCTGACCGACCGCGCGCGGGTGATCCCTAGACTGCAACCTCGGCGGCGCGAATCGCACGCCAGACGCGTTCCGCCGTGAACGGCATCTCGACATGGCGGACGCCGAGATGCCAGAGCGCATCGACCACGGCATTGCCGATGGCGGCCGGCGGACCCGACGTGCCGAGCTCTCCAACGCCCTTGACCCCGAGCGGGTTGGTCTCGGTGAGGGTCACATGGTCGTCGAGGGTGAAAGCCGGCACATCGTCGGCACGTGGCATCGTGTAGTCCATGAACGAGCCGGTCAGGAGCTGGCCAGACTCGCGATCGTAGCGTACCTGCTCCAAAAGGGCCTGCCCGATGCCCTGGGCGGCCGCTCCGTGACGCTGGCCATCGACGACCAGCGGGTTGATCACCAGGCCGACATCCTCGACTGAATAGTAGCCGGTCAATCGCACCTGCCCGGTCTCGGGATCGACGGTGACGGTCGCGACATGGGTGCCGTAGGGGTAGTTGAAGTCGTCCGGGTCGTGGAACGCGGCTTCCTCGAGCCCGAGCTCGAAGCCCTCCGGATAGCTGGCGCCTCGGTAAGCCATCTCGGCGATCTCGGCGAACGACATCTGCCGATCGGTGCCGCGCACGGCATAAGCGCCGTTGCCGAAGTCGACGTCGCCCTCGGCGCATTCGAGAAGATGGGCGGCGAGTCTTCGGCCTTTGGCGATGATCCGATCGGACGCCATGGCCAGAGCGGTTCCGACCACGGTGATAGAGCGCGAGGCCCAGGTGCCGAGGCCGTGCGGGATCCGGTCGGTATCACCCTCCACGACATCGATGTCGTCGATGCCGCAGCCGAAACGGTCCGCGATGATCTGCGCGTAGGTTGTGGCGTGTGACTGGCCGTGGCTGTGGCTACCGCAAAGCACGGTGATCTTGCCGCTCGGGTGGACCCGGACGGTCGCGACGTCCCAGAGCCCCATCCGGCTGCCGAGCGCTGCCGCCAAGCGGCTCGGTCCGGCGCCACCCGAACGAATGAAGGCGGCGATGCCGATCCCCATCAGAACGCCGTCGGCGCGGAGCCAGGCTTGTTCGTCCCGAAGCTCTTCGATGGCGGCAAGCCTCCGCGCCTTCTCGAGCACCGCCGGAAAATCGCCGACGTCGTAAGCGATGCCGGTCGCGCTCGCATAGGGCATGCCGGCGGCGGGAACGAGGTTCTTGGCACGGCCCCCGACGACGTCGTGCCCGAGCATGCGGGCGCCGTTCTCGAACAAGCGCTCGAGCACGTAAGTGATCTCCGGGTTGCCGGCGCCGCGATAGGCGTCGATCGGCGTGGTGTGGGTGTAGACGCCGCGCACCCGGCAGTGAACCACCGGAATCGCGTATTGGCCGGACAGCATGCCGCCGTAGAACACCGACGGGATCGCCGCTCCGAACTGGCTCTGATAGGCGCCGAGATTGGCGATGGTATCTGCTTCGACCGCGGTGATGCGGCCGTTGCCGTCGAACGCCATGCGTGCCTCGGTGACATGATCGCGGGCGTGAATGTCCACCAGGAGGGCCTCGGCGCGGGTCGCGGTCCAGCGTACCGGCCTGTCCACGAGCTTCGAGGCCCAGAGCACGCTCGCTTCCTCGGGGTAATGATAGGTCTTCTCGCCGAAGCCGCCGCCGACGTCGGGCGCGACTACCCTTATGTCCTGCTCGGCTGCCCGCAGCGTGTCGCGCGCCAGCCACTGGCGGACCAGATGCGGGTTCTGGGTGGTCGACCAGAGCGTATATCGGCCGGTGCCGCGATCGTAGTCGCCGATGACGGCACGCGGCTCGATGGCGCTCGGCGCGAGGCGATTGTTGCCGAGCCTCAGCACCGTGACATGGGCCGCGACGGCGAGCGCCGCTTCGACGGCCGGCGCGTCACCGATCCGCCAGTCATAGGAGACGTTGCTCGCGAAATGCTCGTGAACCAGGGGCGTGGCCGCTTCAACCGCCGCTGCCGTATCGGTGACCGCGGCCAACGGTTGCCAGCCGACCCCCACCGCGGCCGCGGCGTCGGCTGCCGCGTCCGGGTCTTCGGCGACGACGAGAGCCACCGTATCGCCGACATGGCGCACCCGCCCGGTCGAGAGCACCGGCCGGGGAGCGATCGTCATCGGGGCGCCGTCGTGGGAGGTGATGTCCCACAGGACGGCGGTATCGCCGCCGCCGGCGCGGCGCCAATCGTCGCCGGTGAGGACGGCAAGCACGCCGGGCATGGCCTGCGCGCGCGCCACCGAGATGGATTCGATGCGAGCATGGGCGTGCGGGCTGCGGATGAAGGCGGCGTGCGCCTCGTTGGGCAGGCGGACGTCATCCACGAACCGGCCTCGACCGGTCAGGAACCGGTCGTCTTCCTTGCGCGCTCGCGCTTCGCCTACATGGCCCACCGGCAGCTCCCTGCATCCGAGGTGATGCGATGTTAGTCGAAGGCCTGCGCTGTACGAAAGCCCCGCTTCGATCAGGGGTATCGGTCGGCGGCGAAGCGACAATCGACGCGGCGCCATTGGCTGCGTTTCCCTGCGCCGAGGGCGGTGGCGTGATAGCCTACGGGCTTCCGGCGGCTTGGCGGGGCATCGTGCAAATACCGGATGCCGAGAGGCTCGTATCGCAACGCGACGAGTTGTTGAGCGGCCATGTTGCGCGCAGAATCACCGTCGTCCTGAGCCAGAACTCGGCTTCCAGCGATCTCGAGGCCTTCGGCTCGGCCGGCAGTCACGCGGCCTTGGCCGCCATATTCCGCCTGGCGGACGCGTGATTCCGGTCATCGATCTCGGCGCCTTGCGTGCCGGAGAGAACGCCGGCCGTCGCGCGCTCTGCGACGAGATCGGTGAAGCCTGCCGGACGATCGGGTTCTTCTACGTGACCAACCACGACGTTCCGGAGGAGCTGATCGCGGCCACCTATGCGTGCGCGGCTCGGTTCCATGGCTTGCCCGACGCGGAGAAACGGCGCTACCACATTGCCAAATCGCGCAACCACCGAGGCTATGTGCCGCCCGGTGAGGAGGATTACGGCGCCGAGCCCGGCGTCGGCCGCAAGGAGTCGTTCGATCTCGCCGCCGACCTGCCCGCCGACGACCCGGATTTCGTTGCGGGCTATCGGTTCCTCGGCCCCAATGTCTGGCCCGATCTGCCCGGCTTCCGCGAGACCGTCGGCGGCTATTACGACGCGGTGATGACGCTCGGGCGACGGCTGCTCGGCGCGTTGGCGCTTGCGCTTGGCCTGCCGGAGGATACGTTTGCACCGATGTTCAGGAAGCCGACGTCAAACCTCCGACTGCTGCACTACCCGGCGCCGGAGAGTGGCGCCACGGCGGACAGCTTGCGCCTCGGAATCGGCTCGCATACCGATTCGGAATGCTTCACGATCCTCCATCAGACCAAGCCCGGTCTTCAGGTCATGACCGTCGATGATCGCTGGATCGACGTCACGCCGAAGCCGGGGAGCTTCGTCGTCAATGTCGGAGACACGCTGGAGACCTGGACCAACGGGCTGTTCAAGTCGGGGCCGCATCGTGTGGTCCAAATCGACGAGGAGCGCTATTCGCTTCCGCTCTTCTTCGCCGCCGACTTCGATGCCTGGGTGGAGCCGCTACCGGCCTTCGTGACCCCTGACAACCCGCTCCGTTACCCCGGATTTCGTTCCGGCGCGCACATCCTCTCGGAATACGCCAAGGGCTTCCGCTATCTCCGGGATCTCCACCGCCGCGGCGTCATTGCCCTCGCGACCCAGCCCGAGGATGAAAGCCGCTACATGCGGGGCGCCTCGAGGCGCGGCGGCTCGCCCGCCTGAGGCGCGCGGTCGGGCGGCCGCGGTGACCGCCCGTCGCGAAGCTCAGTCGAGGGTGTCCAGCGCCTTCTGGAAGCGCCCGGCGTGGGACTTCTCGGCCTTCGCCAGGGTCTCGAACCAGTCGGCGATCTCTTCGAAGCCTTCGTCCCGTGCGGTACGCGCCATGCCGGGATACATGTCGGTATATTCGTGGGTCTCGCCGGCCACGGCTGCCGCGAGGTTGTCGCGCGTCGCGCCGATCGGCTTGCCGGTCGCGGGGTCGCCGGTCTCCTGCAGGAAGTCGAGATGGCCGTGGGCGTGTCCGGTCTCGCCCTCGGCGGTGGAGCGAAAGATGGTGGAGACGTCGTTGTAGCCCTCGACGTCGGCCTTGCGCGCGAAATAGAGATAACGCCGGTTGGCCTGGGACTCACCGGCGAAGGCGTCCTTGAGGTTCTGCTCGGTCTTGGTTCCGCCCAATGCAGGCATGGTTCTCTCCCCTGGCTGTCAGTTAGGATCGTATGGTTCGTCGGCTCCGCCGATCGCGAGAACGGCCAGCGCTGTCGCTCCTATATGGCGCAGTGCGAGAGTGCCGTCAATGGATTAGAACAATTCTAAGGTGATGTGAGCGGACGGGCCGACGCGGGCTAGGAGGCGCTCGTTTCGCCTTGTTCCAAACTCTTGCCGGTTACCCGGATGATGATATCGACCCTCGAGATCGCCGTCCCCGGAGGCGGCGGCGGGAGGCTGCTCACCGTCACCCGGTCGCCCGGCACGTCGACCAGAACGCCGGTCTCCTCAAAGAAGAAGTGGTGATGGTGCGAGGTGTTGGTATCGAAGAACGAGCGCCCCGCATCCACCACTAGCTCGCGTAGCAAGCCGGCTTTCTTGAATTGGCGCAAGGTGTTGTAGACCGTCGCGAGCGATACGCTCGCCTCGTCCGCGAGTACCTCCGAATGGAGCCGCTCAGCGGTGACGTGCCGGTCATGCCCCGTGAACAGGCGGTGAGCCAGGGCAATACGCTGGCGCGTCGGGCGCAGGCCCGCCTGCCGCAAGCGCTCCAGCGCCCGCGCCGACGCCTCGCTGTCGGGCGATATCACCATCACAGGGTTGCAATCTAGCGCGTCTCTCGCTGGGAACAAGCCCGTTGGCGCGCCACATCGTGCGTCGAGAGGGGCCGAGTCGAGGCGTTCATGTCGGCGACGGCAAGGCGGAGAACGGACCAACCGCCGGTGCGGCGAGGCCGAGAATCCAGTGAGTGGAACGGTCCGCCGGTACGATCGCCGCCGCTGCGGTCAGTCGCCGGTCAGGAGCCGCTCGACCAGTTGCCGCACGCTGGGGACGAACCGATTGCTGTAGAAGGGATCGCTCGCGAACCGATACGCCCCGTGGCCCGCAAACATCAATTGATTGTCGACGTCGTCGTTGTGGATGATTTCCTGAAGCGTCTTTTGGATGCAGTAGCTGCGCGGGTCCGCCTTCTTGCCCGTCGAGCCGCGCGGGTTGGTCGCCCAGTTGCTGAAGCGGCACGCGCTCAAGCATCCCATGCAGGCCGCTTGATCCGCCCGGATCTCGCGCGCTTTCTCGTCCGTGACGAACATCAGCGTCGTGTCGGGGGTCTTCATCGCGGTCGTGAAGCCCTCCTCGATCCAGCCCTCGGCCCGTGCCAAGTCGCCTTTGGTCAAATAGTAGACCCGTCCGCGCGGCCCGGAGGTGAAAACTTGGTTGTGATCGCTGATCGGCTCGCTGGTGAAGGCGACCTGCCGCAGCTCGCGCGCGGCGAGCTCCTCGATGAACGCGTTGCGCACCGCCGATGAGTAGAAGCCGGTCGGGCTGAACCGGTTCAGCTTCACCTCGCCGTCCTTCATCGTAAGCAGCTTTTGCTTCCACTCATCCGAGATCGGGCTCTCTGTGGTCACCAGCGGGCGCGTTCCGAATTGAAAGACGATGGGCCCGAGCTCTGGGTTGTCGATCCAATCCTGCCAGTCGCGCAGGTACCAGACTCCGCCCGCCATCACGATCGGGACGTCGTCGAGGCCGAATTCGCGCATCAAATTGCGCAACGCCAGAACCCGCGGGAAGGCCGGCTCCGGCGCTTCGGGATTTTCGCTGTTCGAGAGGCCGTTATGTCCGCCGGCACGCCAGGGATCCTCGTAGACGACACCGCCCAGCCAGTCAGAAAAGCGATGATAGGCGCGTTTCCAGAGCGCGCGGAACGCTCGTGCCGACGAAACGATCGGGTAGTAGTGGACGTTGTATTTGCCGGCCACCTCGGCGATGCGGTAGGGCATGCCGGCACCGCAGGTGACGCCATGGATCAAGCCGCGCGTGGCTTCGAGGACTCCGTGCAGGATCCGCTCCGCGGCGGCCATCTCCCACAGGACGTTCATGTGGAGGCGTCCCTCGCCGCCTGACACGTCATGGGCGATGCGTGCTTGGGCGATGCCGCCTTTGATCGCGTAGTCGACCAGCTCTTCGTGGCGTTCCTTGCGGGTGCGGCTGCGGTAAATCTGGGGAATGGCCCGGCCGCGTTCATCGTAGGAATCGGCATTGACGCCCGAGAAGGTACCGATGCCGCCGCAGGCCGCCCATGCGCCGGAGCTCAGGCCATTGGTCACGCCGATGCCCTTGCCCCCTTCAATGAGCGGAAGGACATCGCGCCCGGACAGCCTGATCGCATTCAGCGGCTTTACCACTGCTTCCCCTTCGCTCGGCTCGATCGACAGGGCACGGCAAGCCGCCTCGGCGGGCCGCTTATGCCGCCATATCCGGATGTGGGCGCCACGGGCGTCGTTTGCAAGGAGATGGGCCTTTTCTAGCCGGCCTGTGCTTTTTCGCCGGCTTCGCTCAGTTCCTCGCCACTCTCTTGATTCACGGCTTTCATACTCAGCTTGACCTTGCCGCGGTCGTCGATCCCGAGCACCTTCACCTTGACGGAATCGCCTTCGCTGAGCACATCGCTAACGCTCTTGATCCGGCGCGGTGCGATCTCGCTAATATGGACTAGGCCGTCGCGCTTGCCGATGAAGTTCACGAAAGCGCCGAAATCGACGATCTTGACGACCTTGCCGTCATAGATCACGCCGACCTCGGGCTCGGCGACGATATCGCGGATCATTCCGATCGCGGCTTCCGCCGCCTCGGCTTCGACGGCCGCCACCTTGATGGTGCCGTCGTCCTCGATGTCGATCTTGGTCCCCGTGACCTCACAGATCCCCCGTATGATCTTGCCGCCGGGCCCGATGACCTCGCGGATGCGGTCCTTCGGAATCGAGAAGGTGGTAATCCGCGGCGCATTGTCGCTCACGCTGTCGCGCGGGATCGACAGCGCCTTTGCCATTTCGCCGAGGATGTGCAGGCGTCCGTCGCGCGCTTGAGCAAGCGCGGTGCGCATGATCTCCTCGGTGATGCTGGTGATCTTGATGTCCATCTGGAGTGACGTCACGCCCCGGTCCGTGCCCGCGACCTTGAAATCCATGTCGCCCAGATGATCCTCGTCGCCGAGAATGTCCGAGAGCACCGCAAAGCGATCGCCATCCTTGATCAACCCCATGGCGATTCCGGCGACCGGCCGGGCGAGCGGTACGCCTGCGTCCATCAGCGAGAGCGAGGCTCCGCAAACCGTTGCCATCGACGAGGAACCGTTGGATTCCGTAATCTCCGAGACCACGCGAATGGTGTAGGGAAACCCTTCCGCATCGGGCATGAGCGGGTGAAGCGCCCGCCAGGCGAGTTTGCCGTGGCCGATCTCGCGCCGGCCGGGACCGCGCAAGAACCGTGCCTCGCCGACCGAATAGGGCGGGAAATTGTAGTGCAGCATGAAGCGCTCGCGGTATTCGCCCTCAAGCACGTCCATGATCTGCTCGTCCTGGCCGGTCCCGAGGGTCGAGACGACCAGCGCTTGGGTCTCGCCACGGGTGAAGAGGGCCGAGCCGTGGCTGCGCGGCAGCACGCCGACCTCGCACTCGATAGCACGGATGTCGGTGGTCGAACGGCCGTCGATGCGCGCCCCGCTGTCGAGGATCTGGCCCCGCACGATCTCCTTCTCAAGCCCTTTGAGGGTGCCGTCGAGGGCGTTGCCTGCGATCTCCTCCTCACGGAACCGTTCTGCGGTCTCGGCCTTGACTGCCGCAACCCGCTCTTGCCGTTCGGTCTTGCCGGCAATGGCATAGGCCTCGCGGAGCGGGCCGTCCGCACCACGGCGGATCCGCTCGGCGAGGTCCGACTCCATACCCATGCCGTCCTCGGCGACCTCCCAGGGCTCCTTCGCGCAGGCCTCGGCAAGGCTGACAATGGTTTCGATCACCGGTTCGATCGCCTCGTGGCCGAACATCACGGCGCCGAGCATTTGGTCCTCGGAGAGCTCGGATGCCTCCGATTCGACCATCAGGACACCCTCTCGAGTCCCGGCCATGACCAGATCGAGGTCGCCCGCCGCGCGCTGCTCATAGGTCGGGTTCAACACATAGCCGCCATCGACGAGGCCGACGCGGCAGCCGCCGATCGGACCCAAGAACGGAAGCCCGGAGATGGTCAGAGCCGCCGAAGCGCCGATCATGGCGACGATGTCGGAATCGCTGATCAGGTCATGCGAAAGCACCGTGCAGATGACCTGGGTCTCATTGTGAAACGATTTCGCGAAGAGGGGCCGGAGCGGCCTATCGATGAGACGCGAAACCAGGGTTTCCTTTTCGCTCGGACGTCCCTCGCGTTTGAAGAAGCCGCCGGGGATCTTGCCCGCGGCGAACGCTTTTTCCTCGTAATTGACGGTCAGCGGGAAGAAGTCCTGCCCTTCCCGTGCGTTCCGTTGGCCGACTACGGTGCAAAGCACCGCCGTTTCGCCGTAGCTCGCAAGGACGGCACCATCCGCCTGACGGGCAATGTGGCCGGTCTCTAAGACAAGCTTGCGCCCTCCCCACGTGACTTCACGACGCGTGATATCGAACATGTTCTTTCCTTCAAGCCTCATGGCGAGCCGCCCATTCGGCTCACCCCGTCGTCCGGGCGGCGCGAGAGACCGGCCGCTTACGCCGCACCTGTCGCAATGCCCTTGCAGCAGCGCGCGGTACCTCTCCCGAAGCCCGCAAGTGTCTGATCTATTTCCGTAGGCCCAGCCGTTGAATCACGGCAGCGTAACGATCCTGATCGTTGCGCTTGAGATAGTCGAGCAGGCGGCGCCGTCGGCTGACCATCTTCAAGAGGCCCTGTCTCGAATGGAGATCCTTCTTATGAGTGCGAAAATGATCGGTCAGGTTGTTAATTCGCTCCGTCAGGATCGCGACCTGAACTTCCGGCGACCCGGTGTCGTTGGTCTTGGTCGCGTATTCCGATATCAGCTCGGTCTTCCGCGCCGCGGTGATCGACATCTCATACTCCACAGGTCACATGTTGAAGACTCGCAACGGGCGGATCTGCCCGCTACCGACTTCGGCCAGGGCCACCAAGCGAGACCCGGCAATGACGCGGATCCTTCCGGGATCCGCGTCAGGTGCGGGCACGAGTTGGCCGTGACGCAGCCGATCCGCCTCGCAGTCGGTCAATTGCAGCGCCGGGATGTCGGCCAGCGCCGCGTCGACCGGAAGCAGGCTTTCGATAATAGCCCGACTATGCCCGAGCGCGCGTAGTTTATCCAGCGGAATTGCATCCTCATCGGTGAACGGGCCGACCGCGGCGCGATGGAGCCAATGGACGTGACCGACGGTCCCCAGGGCGCGAGCGATATCGCGGGCCAATGCCCTGACATAGGTACCCTTTCCGCATTCGACCACGAAGGCTGCCTCATCGTCTTCGGCCGACGTCAGCGTGAAGCTCTTCACGGTGACGGTGCGCGCCGCGAGCGCCGGTGGCCGACCCGCGCGCGCCAGCGCATAGGCGCGCTCTCCGTCGATCTTGATTGCGGAGAAAGCGGGCGGGACTTGCTCGATGCGACCAACAAACACGGAGAGCGTCTCGGCGATCGCCGCTTCGCTCGGGCGGACATCGCTTCTTTCGATCACCGTGCCTTCGGCATCATCGGTATCGCGCCGCTCGCCCCAGCGCAGCCCGAAGCGATACCGCTTGAGACTATCCATCATGAACGAGATCGTCTTGGTCGCTTCGCCGAGAGCAACCGGAAGAACGCCGGTTGCGAGCGGATCCAAGGTGCCGGCGTGACCCACCTTCACGCCGCGGGCGAGCGGCTTGATTCGGGCGACCACGGCCGCGGAGGTGAGCCCGCGCGGCTTGTCGACGACCAGCCAGCCATGGGGTTTGGCCGTGGCCGACCGGTCAGACATGTGAACGGCCGCCGGGGCCGAGCAACGTGTCGATCCGCTGCACATGCTCGAAGCTGCCGTCGAGCTCGAACCTCAATGCCGGCGAGAACTTGAGCTTGACCCGGCGGTTCACCTCGCCCCTCAGATAACCGGCGGCGTGCTGCAGCGCGTCGATCAGCTCCGCCGCCCGTTCGCCGCCAAGCGGCATCACATAGACCTTGGCGGAGCGCAGGTCCGGTGCCGGCCGCACCTCAGTAACGGTGATACGCGCCTCGCTGAGCAACGGGTCGCGAAAATGGCCGCGGGCGAGCGCGTCCGAAAGTGCTTCCCTGACAAGCTCGCCGACCCGCCGCTGCCGCTGGCTCGGTGTGCTAGCGGTGCTGCTCCCTCTCTTCATTGATCGCCGGACTCCGAGCCCGCGCTTCGGCGCGCTTTACGTGTCGAGAGTGCGCGCGACCTCCTCGATCTCGTAGAACTCGATGACGTCGCCCTCGCGCAGGTCGGAATAGTTCTCGAACGACATGCCGCATTCGTAGCCTTCCTTCACCTCGCGCACGTCGTCCTTGAATCGCTTCAGGGTCTTCAACGCACCGTCATAAACGACGACTTCGTCGCGGAGCAGCCGGACCTTGGCGCCCCGGCGCACCAAGCCATCGGTCACCCGACAGCCTGCGACCTTGCCCACGCGGCCCACGTCGAACACCTGCAGGATCTGGGCGTTGCCCAGCATCCGCTCGCGTGCCTCGGGCCGGAGCATCCCCTCGAGATTGGCTTTGATCTCGTCGACGACATCGTAGATGACCGCGTAGTAGCGAAGCTCGATCCCGTCGCGTCGTGCGAGCTCGCGGGCTTGTGTGTTGGCGCGGACGTTGAAGCCGATGATCGTCGCCTTTGAGGCGGCGGCCAGCGTGACGTCCGATTCCGTGATCCCGCCAACCCCCTCATGGAGCACGCGCACCGCCACCTCGTCGGTGCCGAGGTTGCGCAATGCGCCGACGATAGCCTCAACCGAGCCGTGCACATCGGCCTTGACGACGATCGGGAGCTCGCTCTTGCCTTCCTCCTCCTCGATCTTGGAGAACAGCTGCTCAACGCTCAGCGGCGCCCCGCGCGCGACATCCTTCTCTCGAGCACGCGCCTCGCGGAACTCGGAGACTTCCCGCGCCCGGCGCTCGTTCTCGACGACCACGACCTCATCGCCTGCTTCGGGCACGCCGCTCAGGCCGAGAATTTCAACGGGCACCGATGGCCCGGCCGACTTGGCGGCGCCGCCGCGGTCATCGTGCATGGCCCGGACCCGGCCCCACTGGGCGCCGGCGACGACGATGTCGCCGATTTCGAGCGTGCCGCGCTGGACCAGCACGGTTGCCACCGCGCCGCGCCCCCGATCGACCTTGGCTTCGATCACGACGCCTTCGGCCGAGCGGTTGGGGTTGGCGCTCAGTTCCAGGAGCTCGGCCTGCAGCAGGATCGCTTCTTCCAGCTTGTCCAGGTTCAACTTTTCGGTTGCCGAAACTTCGACGGAGAGCACGTCACCGCCCATTCCCTCGGTGACGAGCTCGTGCTGCAGCAAGGCTTGGCGCACGCGATCGGCGTTGGCATCGGGCCGGTCGATCTTGTTGATCGCGACAAGGATCGGAACGCCCGCCGCCCGGGCATGGTTGATCGCCTCCGCAGTCTGAGGCATGACCCCATCGTCCGCCGCGACGACGAGAACGACGAGATCGGTCACGCTTGCGCCCCGCGCGCGCATCTCCGTGAAGGCGGCATGACCGGGCGTGTCGATGAAGGTAATGCGGGCTCCCTTCTCTGTTTCCACCTGATAGGCGCCGATATGCTGCGTAATCCCGCCCGCCTCGCCGGCCGCGACGTCGCTTGAGCGGATCGCGTCGAGCAATGACGTCTTCCCGTGGTCGACATGGCCCATGACCGTGACCACGGGCGGTCGGGTGATCAGGGCGTCGTCGTCGTCGAGCTCGCCCTTGAGCCCGATTTCGACGTCGGCCTCGCTGACACGCTTCACCTTGTGACCGAACTCCTCGACCGCCAACTGCGCCGTATCCGCATCGATCGACTGCGTGACGGTTGCCACCGTGCCCATTTCCATCAGGCGCTTCACCACCTCGGCGCCGCGCACGGCCATCCGACTGGCGAGCTCCTGGACGGTGATCGCTTCGGGAACCACGACCTCGCGCACCACGGGCTTGAGCTCGTCCGCGCGCAACGCCTGCTGCGCGAGGCGCTTCTCGCGCTCGCGTTGACGCCTGAGAGAGGCGAGGCTCCGCCCGCGCTGCTCGCCGACATTGCCGTGGAGCGCCTCGGACAGCGTGATCTTGCCGCCGCGCCTGCGTGGTTGATCGCGCCGCGCCACGCCGCCGGGGCGCCGCTGCTCGCCGCGCCTGCGCGGCCGCCCGCGCTCGTCCTCGGGCTGGGCGGCCCCGGGCCGCGCCCGCGATGCACCCGCTCCGGCGGCCGCGCCCTCAGCGGCGCTGCCGGCCTCGGTGTCCTCGGGCGAGGAGAGCCGGCGCGCGGCGTCTTCTTCCGCTCGCTTGCGAGCGTCGTCTTCCGATTTTCGGCGCGCGTCCTCTTCGGCCTTTCGCCGCTCGGCCTCTGCATGCTCCGCGGCTAGACGCTCCTCCTCCTCCGCGCGACGGCGGGCTTGCTCTTCGGCCCGCACCCGTTCCTGCCGCTCTGCGCGTACGGCATCCTCGACTGCCCGTGCGCGCGCCGCTTTTTCGTCGCTCGTCAGGGTTCGGAGGACGACTCGGGTTCGTAGCGCCGACGAGGTCTGCTCGACGCCGTCGTCGTCGGGCGGCACCGTCTCTTGGGCAACTGGTCGAGGCGGTGGCTTCTCCAGCGGCGCTTTCGGTTTGATCGCCGGCGCCCCCTCCGTGCTGGCGCTCGCGCCCCGTTTGAGAGCCCGCGTCTTGCGCACCTCAACCGCGACGGCGCGGCTCCGGCCGTGAGAGAAGCTCTGTCGAACCTGGCCGGCATCCATCGTCTTTTTCAGCTCAAGCCGCCCGGGCCGCTTCAACGACAGCGGTTTGCGCTGCTCCTGATCGCCGGCTTTGCCTTCGTCACTCATGGCGTCACATCTTGGTCGATGGGCTCCGCATCCTCGTCGGAACCGCGCGCCGTTTCCGCTACCCGCCGCACACCGGCGAGGCGCGCGGACTCGCGTAGGATGCGCTCGGCGAGCCGTCCGGGCGCCAAGGCAGCGTGCACCACATTATCGCGACCCACGCTGCGGCTCAGCGCTGCCCGGTCAAATTGCGCGATCACGGGAAGGTCTCGCGCCAAGGCGCCGATGCGGGCGCGGCCGTGCCGGGCACCGTCGCACGCCTCGATCAGGACCGTCACGCGATTCTCGGCGAGCGCATGCCTGACTTGGTCGAAGCCCGTCACCAATGCCCCAGCGCGTCGCGCCAATCCGAGAAAATCCAGTATTCGAGCCGTCAATCGCTGCTCGACCTCGTCGATCAGATCGGGGGACACCGTGATCGGACGGCGCGCGGCGCGCGCGAACAACCCGCGCTCGCAGGCTCTCATCAACGCCGCTCGTTCGGCCGAGACCCACATGCCTCGCCCCGGCAAGGTTTCACTCAAATCCAACACCAATGCGCCGTTCGGGTCGATCACGAACCGCAACAGCGTGTCGCGGGGAACGCTGCGGCCGCTGACAATGCAGCGCCGATAGCCGGCGGCCGTTTGGTTCTCTGGGCGATTCCGCCTTTGTGTCCGCGCCGTCAAGCGTTCGCTCTTTCTTGCTCCTCGGCAGCGGTGACGGCTTGATCTGCCGCCTCCGCGTCGCCCGATTCATCGTCGTCGAACCAGTGCGCGCGCGCCAGCATGATGACGGCGTTGGCTTCCTCGATCGAGGGTGCCATGTCGCCCAGGATCTCGATCAATTCGTCGCCGGCGAGATCGCCGAGATCGTCCAGCGTCTTGACCCCGTTCTCGCCGAGGGCAACGAGCATCTTCGGGTCCAAGCCCTCGATGCCAGCCACCTCATCGCTGACGCCAAGCTCGAGCCGGCGCTCGTTCAGCTCCTTGTTCATCGCTTCCACATAGGTCATGGCCCGGCGCGAGAGTTCCTCGGCCAAGTCCTCCTCGAAGCCTTCGATCGCCGCCAGTTCCTCAACCGGCACGTAGGCCACCTCTTCGACATCGGAGAACCCCTCCGTTACCAGGAGATGAGCGATGACGTCATCAACATCGAGGGTTTCCATGAACATTTCGGAGCGCGTGCGGAACTCTTCCTGTCGGCGCTCGGATTCCTCGGCCTCGGTCAGGATGTCGATATCCCAGCCCGTGAGGTTGGAGGCGAGGCGCACATTCTGCCCGCGCCGGCCTATCGCCAGCGAGAGCTGCTCGTCCGGGACGACGACCTCGATCCGCTTCGCCTCCTCATCGAGCACGACTTTGGCGACCTCGGCGGGCGCCAGAGCGTTGACGATAAAAGCCGCAGGATCGGGCGACCACTGGATAATGTCGATCTTCTCGCCTTGAAGCTCGCCAACCACCGCCTGTACCCGCGAGCCCCGCATGCCGACGCAGGCGCCGACCGGGTCGATGCTGCTGTCATTGGAATGAACGGCGATCTTCGCGCGGCTGCCCGGATCGCGCGCGACGGCCTCGATCTCGATGATGCTGTCATAGATCTCCGGCACCTCCTGCGCGAAGAGCTTAGCCATGAAGTTCGGATGGGTTCGTGACATGAAGATCTGCGGCCCGCGCGGCTCGCGACGGACATCATAGATGTAGGCGCGCACGCGATCGCCGTTGCGGAACGATTCGCGCGGCAGCAGATCTTCGCGCCGGATCACGGCCTCCGCCCGCCCGAGATCGACCGTGAGGCCACCATATTCCGTCCGTTTGACCAGGCCGTTGGCGATCTCCTCCACACGGTCCTTGTATTCTTCATATTGCCGAGCCCGCTCGGCTTCGCGCACCTTTTGAACGATCACCTGCTTTGCGGTCTGCGCCGCGATTCGGCCGAAGTCGATCGGCGGCAAGGGGTCGGCCAGATAGTCACCGATCTGCGCCGCCGGATTGCGCTCCTGGGCTTCGCTCAAGGCGATCTGGGTGGCCTCGTTCTCGACCGCCTCGGCGACCTCGAGATAGCGCATGAGCCTTATCTCGCCGGTCTCCCGATCGATATCGGTGCGGATATCGTGCTCCTGGCCGTATTTCCGCTTGCCGGCATGGGTGATCGCCTGCTCCATCGCCTCGAGCACGAGCTCGCGCTCGATCCCTTTTTCTCTGGCGACGGCGTCCGCCACCTGAAGAAGCTCAAAGCGGGCGAGGCCCGTCGATTCGCGATCCATCGCCATCACACCCGCTCTGCCGCCGCGCTCATCGCCAAAAGCTCTTCGGTGAGGACGAGCTTGGCATTGCGAATCGCCGCATGGGGAAGCGACACGTCCTGATCATTAACCATCATGCGCACATATCCATCGCCGGCGCCGAGCAACCGGCCGCGGAATCGACGGCGGCCGTCCAGAGGCTCCGCCATCTCCACCTTGGCCTCGAATCCTGAAAACCGATCGAAATCGCCGAGCCTAACCAACGGTCGATCGATGCCGGGCGAGCTCACCTCCAGCGCATAGGTGCCGGTCGAGAAATCCTCGATGTCGAGACGCGCCGAGATGGAACGACTCGCCGCCGCGCAGTCCTCGACGGTCAGCGCCGAGCGGTCGGCTCGCTCAATCATCACCTGAAGCACCGGCCGCTGGCCGCCGCCGAACCGAATCCGAACGATCTCGTAGTCCATCGCCGCGACCGTTGGTGCGATGATCCGTTCGATCTGTCGTTCCGATTCCACGTCTCGCATCTTCGTCAGGCCGCGAGATCTGGCGTGAAAATAAAAAGGTGGGCTAGTTGCCCACCACGACGTTCACACGCAAACCTCGGGCGTTTTCCACACTGCACGCTTCGCGCTCCGTGAAGAGCACGGCCCGCCTACCCTATCGCGCTTCGTGGAGCATCTTCAAGGTGTTTCTCCTCCCCTCCATGCCCCGCATGCCGGTCCATCGGCGGATCGCGAAGCGCGAACATAACGAAGAAAGACCGGCGCGCGGCCGCCGGCGCGCGCCTTTTTCTCGTAGCGCGTCTCCGGCCAATCGGCCGGTCTCACCCGCCAGTCGCGGGCGGTCTCGGCGGACCAGATGAACGCCTCGCTGGCGCCGACATGACTGAGCGTCCAGCGGACGTAATCCGGCTCGTCGGACGCCCATCGAAACTCGGCGCCGTCCTTCAGGATACGCGCGAAGGCGGCGACCGTATCGGCGTTGATCAGGCGGCGCTTGTGATGCCGCTTCTTGGGCCAAGGGTCGGGAAACAGCGCGAACAGCCGGCCGATGCATGCGTCCGGCAACCGCTCGATGAGAAGCTGTGCATCGTCGGTAAAGACGCGCACCCGGTCGGTGGTGCCGTCAGCCTCGAGATCGAGCAGGAGGCGGGAGACGCCTTGAACGAACGGCTCACAGCCAATGAAATCGACAGACGGGTTGGCACGCACTTGGTGCGCGAGATGCTCGCCGGCGCCGAAGCCGATCTCGAGCCAGAGATCGCGAGCCGACCCTGAAAACAGCCTCCCGAGGTCGATCGGCGTACGCTCGCCGTCGGGGAGCAAGATCTGGAGCTTCGGTAGTGTCCGGTCGAGCAGCGCCCGCCGGGCGGGACGAAGCCGATGGCCCCGCCGGCGCCCATAGACCCGGCGCCGACGATCCTCCATCGGCTGCAGTCAGGCGAACGCCGAACGGAGGTCGTCGACGAGGTCCGTCTTCTCCCAAGAGAACCCGCCGTCGGCCTCCGGCGCCCGCCCGAAATGGCCGTATGCCGCGGTTCGGGCGAAGATCGGCTTGGCGAGCTGAAGATGCTCCCCAATGCCCCGCGGTGTCAGATCCATGACCGCTCGCAGCACGACCGCAAGCCTCACCTCGTCGATTTCGCCGGTCCCATGAGTGTCGACATAGACCGCCAAGGGATGTGCGATTCCGATGGCATAGGCAAGCTGGATCGTGCAGCGTGAAGCGAGACCGGCGGCGACTACATTCTTCGCCAAGTAGCGTGCCGCATAAGCCGCCGAGCGATCGACCTTGGTGGGATCCTTGCCGGAAAAGGCGCCGCCGCCATGGGGCGCCGCGCCGCCATAGGTGTCGACGATGATCTTCCGGCCGGTCACGCCGGCGTCGCCGTCCGGGCCGCCGATCACGAAACGGCCCGTCGGGTTTACGTAAAACGAATCCTCGTCGCACATCCAGCCGTCGGGCAGAACTTTGACGACGTGCGGGCGCACGATAGCGCGGACATCGTCCTGTGAAAGCGCTGCGGAGTGCTGCGTCGATACGACGATAGAGGTCGCCCGCACCGGCACGCCGTTCTCGTATTGCAGGGTGACTTGGCTCTTGGAATCCGGCCCGAGGCCGGCTTCTGCGCCGGAGTGTCTGGCTTCGGCAAGCGACGCCAGAATCGCGTTCGCGTATTGCAGGGGCGCCGGCATGAGGATGGGGGTTTCGCGGCACGCATAGCCGAACATGATGCCCTGGTCGCCGGCGCCCTGGTCCTTGTTGCCGGCTTGGTCAACGCCCCTGGCGATGTCGGCCGACTGGGCGTGAACATGGACCTCGACATCGGCCTTGGCCCAATGGAAGCCGTCCTGCTCGTAACCGATGTCCCGAATGCAATCACGGGCGACGTCTTCGAGCGTATCGGCCGTAATCGACTCGGGGCCTCGCACCTCGCCGGCCAGCACCACGCGATTGGTGGTGACCAGAGTCTCACAGGCGACGCGGGAGCCGGGATCGAGCGTCAAATAGGTGTCCACCACGGCATCGGAAATCCGATCACATACCTTGTCCGGATGCCCTTCGGACACCGATTCGCTTGTGAAGAGGTAGTCCCGTTGAACCACGGCTCTGCTCGGTTCTGATGGCTTTTCGGAGACGGGCGGCAGCCTGCCGACCACGCTGCCTGATCGGTTTTCGCAGCGATTGCGGAGGCGGTCAAGCGCGGCGAGTGATCCCGCCGCACATGGCTGTCGCGCGTGCACGAGCCCGCGCGCCGGGAGCCCCCGATCAGTGCGCCAATGGACGCGGCAGGCGCATTTTGGCAAGCTCGGGCGATTGCCCGGCGCAAGGCTGTGCCGAGCGTTCAGGGAGTGACCACCATGGAGGACCAGCCCGCACCCAACGTCGCCTCGATTGCGGCCGTGTCCGCCGGCATCGGTTCGAGGGAGCACACAGCTCCGGATTTCGATCCGATGCTGCTTTCCGTGCTCTCGAGCCGTTTCGCCGCCATCCTGCGCGAGATGAGCAATGCCGTGCTGCGCGCAAGTAAATCGGGCGTTATCAAGATCGCGCGCGACATGTCATGCGCGATTCTCACTTACGACCACCGGCTGGTCTGCATCGAGGAGTGCATTCCGGTTCACGCTGCGGCGATCGATCTCACGACGCGGCCGCTCACCGAATTCTTCGACGACATCGCCGAAGGCGATGCGTTCCTCAACAACTGCCCGTATACCGGCGTCACCCATCACGCCGACCTGACGCTCTGCGTCCCCGTATTCTGCGATGGCAAACCGCTGTTCTGGACCGTCTCCCGCGCCCATCACGCCGATGTCGGGGCGCCGATCCCGTCGACCTATTTGCCCTACGCCAAGACGATTTACGAAGAAGGGCTTCATTTCCCGGGAGTCCGGGTCGAGCGCGGCTACCAGGAGATCCGCGACATCATTCGCATGGCGAAGATCAAGGTGCGGGTGCCCGATCTCTGGTATGGCGACTATCTCGCCCAGGTCGGCGCCTGCCGCACCGCCGAGCGTCGGATCAAGGAGCTGGTCGAGAAATATGGCACCTCGACGATTACGGATTTCATCGAAGCCTGGATGGCTTACGGTGAACGCCGGGCCATCGCCGCGATCAAGACCTTGCCCGCCGGCACATGGAGCTATGAGAATCGGCATGATCCGCTGCCGGGCATCGCGGACGAGGGGATCCCGGTCAAGGCGACCGTCACCGTCGATCCGGACGAGGCGCTGATCACGGTCGATGTGCGCGACAATATCGACTGCATTCCGAGCGGTCTCAATCTGAGCGAGACCTGCTCGATCGCCGCCTGTCGCGCCGGCGTCTTCTACAATATCGACCACACCATCCCGCACAATGAGGGCAGCGCCCGGCGTATTCGGGTGGCTCTCCGCGATAATTGCATCGTCGGCCGGCCGCGCTATCCGGTCGGCACCTCGGTCGCCACGACCAACGTCACGGACCGCCTGGTGAACGCGGTCTCTTGCTGCTTCGCCCAGATCGGACCCAGCCATGGCATGGCCGAGGGCGGCTATCAACAGGCACTCGGCCTCGCGGTGATCTCAGGCGAGGATCCCCGCCGCGACGGCGAGACCTACGTCAATCAGATGTTCATCGGTTTCGGCGGCGGCCCGGGGCTCCCCGGCTATGACGGCTGGCTCACCTTCGGCGGACCGGTGGATGGTGGCATGCAGATCCTCTCGCCCACCGAGGTCGACGAGAGCATGTTCCCGATCTTCTTCGAGTGTCGCGAACTGGCCATTGACACTCTGGGTCACGGTGAGTGGGACGGCGCACCCGGCACCATGGCGGTCTACGGCCCCATTGCCGGCGACATGACCGCCGTCTATTGCAGCGATGGCGACACCTATCCGTCCCGCGGCGTGAGGGGCGGCAGCGACGGCGCGCCCTCGATCAATCAAAAGCGAACCGAGGACGGCGTGCTGGTCACGCTTCCTTCCTTCCACGAGGAGCGCTGCACGCCCGGGCAGGCGTTCCGGTTCGTCACCACCGCCGGCGGCGGCTACGGCGATCCGAAACGACGTGACCCGGTGGCGGTGGCGCGCGCGGTCAATCGCGGTTGGCTCAGCAAGGAGAAGGCCGAGGCGGCCTATGCAGTTGCCCTTGGTCTCGCCGCGGATGGTATCGCGTATGTGGTCGATGCGGCGGAGACGACGCGGTTACGGCAAGCGCGGGACGCCGGGGCCGAGGGATAAATGGTCAACGATACCGTGCCGGCACGGTACCGCGTCTGCATCGATATCGGCGGCACCTTCACCGACTGCGTCGTCGCCGACGACGCCCAGCATGTGCGGATCTTCAAGACACCGTCCACGCCGGAGGCGTTCGAGCGCGGCTTCATGAACGCGCTTGCCCTTGCGGCGGGAGCCTACGGGCTGGATCTGCCCGGTTTCATAGGGCAGGTGGAGCGAATCGTCCATGGCACCACGGTCTCGACCAACGCGCTGTTGGAAGGGAAACATGCCCGGGTGGGGCTGATCTGCAATCACGGCTTCCGCGACATCCTCACCCTTCGCGAGGCACCCCGCAAACCGCCGTTTCAATGGCGCCTCACCTATCCCGACCCCTTCGTGCCGCGCATCAGGACGCACGGCGTGCGAGGGCGGATCGATGCGGCCGGCGAGGAGCGCGCGCCGCTCGAGGACGAGGACGTGCTGGCGGCGATCGAGAATTTCCGCAAGCTGGGGGTCGAAGCGATCGCCGTTTGTCTGCTCTGGTCGGTGGTGAACGGCCGTCACGAGGAACGGGTGCGCGAGGTGATCCGCGCCGCCTGGCCCGAGGTTCCGGTGACGCTTAGCCACCAGCTCAACCCGATCGCGCGCGAATATCGGCGCGCCATCTCCGCGGCGATCGATGCCGCGCTGCAGCCCGTGGTGAGCGCCTATGTCCGCGCTCTTGACCAATCGCTGCGGGCGGCCGGCTATCGCAACGAGCTGATGATCGCGAATTGCCTCGGCGGCATGATGCCGCCGGACGAGCTCGCCGGACGACCGATCTATAGCGTGATGTCGGGCCCCACCCTGGCGCCGGTCGCGGCACGGCGTCTTTCGGACGCGCCCGATCTGGTGGTCGTCGATATGGGCGGCACCTCGTTCGACGTGTCGGCGGTTCGCGATGGCCAGCTTGTCGTCTCGCCCGAAGCGATGCTGACCGCGTTCGATATGCTCGGCATCCCTAAGGTCGACGTGCGCTCGGTCGGCGCGGGCGGCGGCTCGATCGCCCATGTCGATGCCGGCGGCCTGCTCCGCGTCGGGCCCGAGAGCGCCGGCGCGAATCCCGGGCCGGCCTGCTACGGTCTCGGCGGCACCAGGCCGACCGTGACCGACGCGGATGTGGTGCTCGGCATTATCGACCCCGATTACTTCCTCGGCGGCAGGATGCGGCTCGACAAGGCCGCGGCCGAGGGAGCGGTCGGCGGAATCGCCGACGCGCTCGGCATCGACGTGCCCGCCGCGGCCCAGGTGATCTCGAGCACGGTCGATCACAACATGATCGCCGCGATTGAGGACATCACCGTGCAGGAAGGGATCGACCCGCGCGAAAGCTATTTCATCGCCGGCGGCGGCGCGACCGCGGTTCATATGGGCCAGATGGCGAAGGTGCTCGGCATCAAGGGCTATATGGTGCCGAAATATTCCGCGGGGTTGAGCGCCTTCGGCGGTCTGATTTCCGACATCGTCTGGGAGGAGACCGCGACGCTGGTGACCGACGCCGAGCGCTTCGATCTGGACGGCGTCAACGCGGTGCTCGCGGTGCTGACCGAACGGGGCCGGGCTTTTCTCGAACGCGCCCGCATCGCAGTTGCCGTACAGCGCTTCGAGTTCGCCTATCTCGGGCGCTACCAGTACCAGTCGTGGGAGATCGAGGTCCCGTTCACGCCGCAAAATGGCGCCCTCGTCGCGGGCGACGCGGCGCGGCTGGCCGATCTCTTCCATCGCATGCATCAGCGCATCTACACAATCAAGAACGAGAACGACCTCGTCGAGTTCACGACGTGGAAAGTGCGCGCGATCGGGCCGACGGCGATCGAGCTTGTACCGTCGTCGAGCGCGGCGGCGCCGCGGCTGGCCGAACCCCATGGCACGCGCCCGATCTACCTGCCCGGGCGAGACGCGCCTAGCACGGTCCCGGTCTACCGCGGCCGCGACATCGGCGCCGGTGTCTCGATCGGCGGGCCGGCGATCATCGAGGAGGCGACGACGACCATCATGTTGCCGAGCGAGGCAAAGGCGGAGGTCGACGCGCTCGGTAATTACCGCGTAACCCTGGAATAGCGACGCATTCGCTTGCCCGTAGCGTCCATTGTCGAGAACAATCTGAACTGACCGGTTTATGTACCATATGAATTGACCGCTTCAGTTGAGGTTGTTGGGCCAGTGGATAAGGGGTGGGGCGCGGAGCGGCCGTCCCCTTATCCACCGGCCGGTCGCGTCGAAGCGGATCGGCCGCTCGAATCACAGGCTCGATCAGCCAAGCCGGGCCGTGCTCGTGCCGGGCAACCGCTTCGAGATGCTGGAGTGCCGCGCCGCCAAGGAAGCGGTGCTCGCCCATGATCTCGACGTGCTGGCGCAGCACATCTGGGGCAGCGCCTGCGCCGGCCCTTTCGCGGCCGATGCGCTCTCGACGAAGTGATCGCGCCGCTCCCTCACATGGCTCGATCTCTCGCGGGCGGACTTCGACGATTGTCCGCGGCCTTCGCCCATCGCCGCTGGCGGCTATGCCTGCGCCGGCGCTCAAGGCCTATGATGCGCTCAAGGCCCGCTACAGGCGTCTAAGGCGTGGGCGCGACGGGTTCTATCGTCTGACCCATCCGTCGCATGCACGCCGCTACCGCATGAATGTCGGCACCATCGTCGAGAGTCCGACCCTCACGGTGCGCTACCGCGGGGGCACGGTCCTGGGCGCGGTAGAGGAGCATTTCCTGCTACGTTTCGCTAGCGCGCATCCGCGAGCTCTCGGTTGAGGTGAGCCGGGTGCGCAAGGCCGAGGACCCCAAGGTCCCCGCCTATGGCGGCGGGCGCTTGCCACTCTCGACCCATCTCGCCGATCGCGTCCGCGCGCTGATCGCCGATCCTGCGAACTGGCCGGGATTCCCGGCGCCGGTGCGCGAGTGGCTCGACCTTCAGCGCGCATTCTCGGTCGTGCCACGCGCCGACGGCTTGTTGGTCGAGACCTTTCCGCGCGCCGCCAAGGAGTTCCTGGTCGCCTACTGCTTCGAAGGGCGCAACGCGCATCAGACCCTGGGCATGCTGCTCACCCGCCGCATGGAGCGTGCCGGCCTCGGACCGTTGGGCTTCGTCGCCTCCGACTATGCGATCGCAGTCTGGAGCTTGCGGCCTGCGCGCGACATGGCCGCGCTGTTCGACGAGGACATGTTGGGAGACGACCTGGAGGCATGGATGGCGGAATCGACGCTCTTGAAGCGTACCTTCCGAAACTGCGCGGTGATCGCCGGATTAATCGAACGACGTCATCCGGGTGAGGAGAAGTCGGGGCGTCAAGTCACCTTCAACGCAGATCTGATCTACGACGTCTTGCGCAGCCACGAACCCGACCACCTGCTCCTGCGTGCGACCCGCGCGGACGCGGCCGGCGGCCTCACCGACATTCGGCGCCTCGGCGTCATGCTCGCGCGCGTCAAGGGCAAGATCACCCATCGCCGGTTGGAACGGGTCTCGCCGCTCGCGGTCCCGGTCCTGCTCTCGATCGGGCGCGAGGGCGTGACCGGCGATGCCGTTGACGAACTCCTTGACGAGCGCGCGCAGAGCTTGATCCATGAGGCGTTGGCGGGTGCAATCGAGTCGAGGACGTGACGGGGACGCGGATGAGCGGTGCGATTCGGCTCGATGGCGCGACGCTCGTGGCCGATGCCTCCGGCGCGCTCGTCTGGCCGGCGCGCGAAACGCTCATCATTGCCGATCTTCATCTCGAAAAGGGCTAGGGCTATGCCGGCCGCAGCCATCTGCTGCCGCCTTATGACACGGCGACGACCCTGGACCGGCTTGCTCTTGTGCTCGCGCGGATCGGCGCCAAGCGCGTGGTGTGCCTCGGTGACAGTTTCCACGACGATGACGGTCCGGCCCGGCTTTGCGCCCGCGACGCCGCGGTTCTCAAGACCCTGACCGGGCGCCACGAGTGGATCTGGATCGCCGGCAACCACGACCCCGCGCCTCCGGCCGGCCTCGGCGGTGAGGCGACGGAGCGTTTGACTTGCGGCGCGATCGTGCTGCGTCGCCGCGCCAAGCCGGCGGGCGCCGAATTCGAGCTGTCCGGCCATTTTCACCCGAAGGCCCATGTGAAGCTCCGTGCGCGACGCCTCACTGCGCGTTGTTTCGTGAGCGACGGCAGGCGTTTGATCCTGCCGGCCTTCGGCGCCTATGCCGGCGGGCTCAACGTGCTGGACCCCGCGATCGATTCGCTCTTCCCCAACGGATTCCGGGCCCACGTGATCGGGCCCAAGTCGATCCATCGGTTCGACCGCCGGGCTCTGCTGCCCGGTCCCGCGCCGATCGCCGACACCGAGTAGGCCGCCCGGCCGCCCGTGCTAGTCTGGAGTTCGTGCGGAGCGAGGACGGAGCCCGAGCGGCGATGACCGTACAAAGCAAAGAACGCCTCGCCGACGCCGATATCGTGGTGGTCGGCGCCGGGATCATGGGAGCGAGCATCGCGTTTCAGCTCGCCAAACAATCCCGTCGCAGGGTTGTCGTGGTCGACGAGCGGCCGCCGGTCGGCGGCATATCGGGCCGCACCTTTGGGCAGATCCGCCAGCATTATTCGAATGCACTGATGGTCGAGATGGCAATCCGGGGTTTCGATGTGATCAGCAATTGGCGGACCGAGGTCGGTGTTGGCGATCCCGGCTATGTCAAGCTCGGCTACATGCTGCTCGTCGTCGAAGCCCAGGTCGAAGCCTGCAAGCGCAATGTCGCGCTAGGCCAGAGCCTCGGCGTCGACACGCGGTTCGCGAGCCCGGATGAGATCAAGGCGCTCGAGCCGACACTCGTCACCGCCGATCTCGCCGGCGGCGCCTACGAGCCGAACGGCGGCTATATCGATGTCACGCGCATGGTTCTGAGCTGGCTCGGAGCGGCGCAGGCAGGCGGTGTGACGCTTCGTTCCGGGCTCCGCGTGGATGCCATCGCCACCAAGGGCCGCAAGGTCGCGGGCGTCGAGACGGCGCAGGGCCGCATCGAGGCGCCCATCGTGGTCGCCGCCATCGGCCCCTGGACGACCGACTTGCTTGCGCCGCTTGGGGTCGATGTTCCGATCGCGCGCCGGCGGCTCGACATGGCTATCCTCAAGCAACGGCCGGGCAAGCCCCAGATCCGCACCTGCATCACCGACGGCAACTCCAATGTGGTCATGCGCCCCGACATGGGCCCCTATCTGCTGGCCGTTGCCTATCCGAACGAGATGCCCGAAGTGACCGATCCCGCATCCGCGGCGCCGGCCGCCGACGAGGCGAGCCATAGGGAGCGTCTCGAGAAGGCATTCGCCGAACGGCTGCCGGATTTCGTTGATGCGGAGATCGTGCGCACGGTCTCGGGCGCTTACGACATCACGCCTGACTTCCACCCGATCCTCGGCTGGGCGCCCGCGCTCGACGGGCTCTACCTCGCCACCGGTTTTTCGGGGCATGGCCTGAAGCTCTCGCCGGCCGTCGGTGAATGCGTCGCCGCCGCTGTCCTCGACACCGAATCGCCGTTCGATGTCGGGCCGTTGCGACCGTCTCGCTTCGCCGAGGAGGAACCGATGTTCCTCGCCTACGGGCCGTCTGCGCGGGCCTGAAGAGGTCGCTCGCGCCTGGTGTCCTGATCCGAAATTTGGAGGATTTGGTCGTGACGGTGTCGATGGAGCCGAGGATGGCTTGTTCGCCTCACCTCAGCACATCAACATGAACGTAATCTAATAAACGTCACGGTTGGGATACTAGCCGAGAACCTCTCCAAGAAACCGCGCCAAAAACCCATTGAACAGCTCCGGCGCCGTCCAAAACGGCGCGTGTCCGACGTCCTCGATGAAGTGGACGCGGTCCTCCCAGAGATTGCCGAAGGCAACCTCGTCGTAGAAGTCGTTCGCGATCAGCGGGTCCACCGCGCCGTTGACCGATGCGGTGGGAAGCGTGGTCTGCTCGACCCTTTGTTTCTGGTCGGCGCCGTCGCCGGAAAGGAAGGCGGCGAACATGAGCGCGCGGGCGCGCCCGTCCGTCCGTTTGGCCGCCGCGAGCGCCGCCGGCTCAAGCGGCACCTCGTAGCCCATGGCGGCCCGAGCCAGCTCTTCAGCCTCTTCTTCCGACAATCCCTCCTTGCCGAAGAGCGCCGTGGTCGCGGTCGCGCGAAAACCGGCGGCGACGGTCGCTGCGCTGGCGTTGCTGACGGGCGGCGTGCCGCTCAGCATGAACCCGGCCAGACCCGGGACGCGGCCGATCATCTCGATCGCGATGTGGCCGCCGAGCGACCAGCCGACGACGGCGACACGCTCGATGCCGAGCTCGGCGAGCAGCGCCGCGGCGACCTCCGCGTAGCCCGGCATTCGATAGATCCGCGCGGGCTCGGCCGCATCGGAGGAGGCACCGTGGCCCGGGAGATCGAACGCGATCATACGGTACTGCTTCCCGAGCGCGCTCTCATATTGCTTGCGCCAGACCTCCTTGGCCGCCGAGTTGCCGTGAATCAGCAAGACCGCCGGGCCCGCCCCGCCGCTCTCGAGAAACGCTATTTCGTCGCCCAGTATCGATCGGGTGCCGCTGGCCGCCATGCCTCGCTCTCCTCGCCGATGCGCCCGCGCGCGTCTATTTGTGCGCTCCCGCCAGCCATGTCAAAGCAACGTCGGGTAGGAGCGCATGTCAGCAGGCCGTGCAAGACGGCCCGTCCCGGGGGCCATGACGATGTGAGGGAGTGGCCGGTCGTAGAGATCACGCGCCCAACCCAAAACAAACTGCGGAATCAGGAGACTAGGGGTCCCGGCTCAGGCCTTTAGCCTTCAGCGCATCGAGGTAGATATGCCAGACCTCGTCGCGGCGTTCGGCGAGGTGGCGGAGATAGGTCCAGCTGTAGATGCCCGTGTTGTGCAGGTCGTCGAAATGGATGCGCACGGCGTAGTTGCCGACCGGCTCGATCAAGGTGATGCCGACATGGCGGCGGCCGGCGACGATGGTCTTGCCTCCGCCGTGGCCCATGACCTCGGCGGACGGGCTCTCGACCCGGAGCAGCTCTGCCGGCAGGCGATAGCTCAGATCGTCGTCGAAATCGATCTCGAGGACCTTTTCCGCACCCTTGTAGCGGATCTCGATCGGCCAGGGCTGAGCCTCGAAGGACGCGCTCACCGGACCTCGTCGTCCTCGAGCGGGCGCGCCTCGTCGGCCAGCATGATCGGAATGCCGTCTTTGATGGGGAAGGCCAGCCTCGCCTTGTCGCTGATCAGCTCCTGGCGCTCGGCGTCATAGCGAAGCGACTCCTTGGTCACAGGGCAGACCAGGATCTCCAGCAATTTGGGATGGACGGTGGCTCTTTCTTCCGCCATCTCCTCGGTCCCTCATTGAAAGCGCGGCTGCGGTCGGTTCTGCTCGTGAGCCGCCATCTCGAATAGCGCCTGCATCATGCGGACCCGCTCGGGCTCCCCCGGGCACTCGAGCAGCGCTTGCTTCTCGTTCGGCTCGAAGGGGCAGGCCATCGCCAGACAGGTGATCAACGCCTCGTCATCGGCCCGATCGATCGCGTCCCAATTGGCCGTGAGCCCGTGGAGCTTGAAGTAGGTCTTCAGCGCCGGAATCAGCCGTTCACGGTCGATCGCGAGCGCTTCCGGCTCTGGCAGGTCGGCGGTAAATCGGCTGTAATCGGCGTAGACACGCCGATAGAGCAGGCCCTCCGGCTCAAGCTCGCGCACGATCTCGAAGCGGCAGACACCGGCCAAGGTGATCAGAAAGCGGTTGTCCGGCGTCTCCGAGAACGAGGTGATCCGCCCGATACAACCGGTCGGATAGACCTCAGGCGCGTCGAGATCGGCCTTCGGGTTGGCCGGTTGGACCATCCCGATCATCCGATGCGAGCCCATCGCGTCCTGGGTCATCTCCAGATAACGCTTCTCGAAGATGTTGAGCGGCAGTCGCCCGCGCGGCAGGAGAAGCACGCCCGGAAGTGGAAAAATCGGCACGATGCGCGGCAGATCGTGGATGCCGTCCGCTCCGGCGCCGGCTGCCGTCATGTCATGCCTCAGGAGAACAGGATCGAGGAAAGCTTGCGGCGGCCCGCGACCGTCAGCGGGTCGGAATGGCCGAAGGCTTCGAACAGCTTGACCAATTGCTGACGTGCCGCCTGGTCATTCCAGTTCCGGTCTCGGCGCACGATCTCGATCAGCTCGTCGATGGCCTGCTCGTTGCGCCCGGCCCCATAGTGGGCCAAGGCGATGTCGAAGCGAGCCTGATGGTCGCCCGGGTCTCGGGCGAGCCGGGCCTCGAGCGCGCCGACGTCGCCGCTGGATTCGCCGGCTTGCTCGGCCAGGGCGAGCGCCGTGACGGCACCCTCGACCTCGGGTTCCTTCAGCATGGCGTCATCGAGCCCATCGACCAGCTCGCGGGCCTTGTCGAGCTCGCCGCCGACGACATGGCAACGGACGAGCCCTGCGATCGCGGCCTTCTCGCCCGGCACTTGGCGCAGAATCTGGTCGTAGATGTTTGACGCGCTGGCGTGGTCGCCGGCCTCCAAGGCCTGATTGGCGTGGTCCAGAGCCTGCTCGACGGGGGAGGGGCCGATCGGGCCGGTCAATCTCTCCACGAAGCTCTTGATCTGGCTTTCCGGCTGGGCGCCGATGAAGCCGTCGACCGGCTGGCCCTGGTCGAACGCGAACACTGCGGGGATCGACTGGATGCGAAGCTGCTGCGCGATCTCCGGGTTCTGGTCGATATCGACCTTGACCAACTTGACCTTGCCGCCGGCATTCTTGACCGTCTTCTCGAGGATCGGGGCGAGCTGCTTGCACGGACCGCACCAGGGCGCCCAGAAATCAACGATCACGGGCGTATGGCGCGACGCCTCGATCACGTCGGCGGCGAAAGTCTGAGTCGTGGCCTCCTTCGCGAGCTCCCCGTCGCCGCCTGCCGCTTGGCCGATGATGGGTTCCATACCCATGTGCTCCGGCTGGGAATAGTGCGGTATTAATCGCCTACATGGCAGCTTGCGGCGGGGCTTGCAACCCCGCCATGGCATGCAGCGGAGGCCGGCTCGAGGTCGAGCTCGACCGTCTCGTGGCCGCAGGCGGCGATGAAGCGGCGCAGGCCGTCCGGTGTGATCGCCGTGGTCGCCTCGTTGATGAGTGGGTGGTAGTTGAGGAGGGAAGCCCTCATCATCGCTCGGTCAAGCGCGACAGTGACCCGACGCTCGGTGTCGTTGATCAGTCCGAAGGGGCTCACCGCGCCGGGTGCGACGCCGAGAACGCCAGCGAGGAGGTCGGGCTTGCCGAAGGAAAGCCGGGCCGCGCCCAGGGTCTTCTGAAGGGTCTTCATGTCGAGCGCGCGGTCGTTGAAGGTGACCACGAGCCAGAGCCGGGCCTTCCTGTCCTTCAGGAAAAGGTTCTTGCAGTGGGCGCCGGGCAGGTGCGCGCAATGAATTTGCGCTTCCGCCACGGTATGAACCGGCGGATGGCGATGGGTCCTGGTCTCGATGCCGAGCGCGTCGAGACGCGCGAACAGTTCCTGCTCGGTCGCCGCCATGGCAATGCTTTGCGGGACTTGTCTCGGTAGAGATTGCTCTCTTGTGCGGGCGGGCCGAACGCGTAATATCCGGGCGCATGGCAAGAGGCAAGCGGGCGTAGCTCAGGGGTAGAGCACAACCTTGCCAAGGTTGGGGTCGTGGGTTCGAATCCCATCGCCCGCTCCATTCTCCGGCCGGACACCGCGACAGGTTGCTCGCATCGTGAAGACGGGGGAAGCCGGAATGCGCGCACCGCGGGTGCACGCGCCGTTTTGCATCCGACGTCGGAACCGGCACCGGTGGCCGCGTTAGTCACTCACACCGGCGGCTGCCATTGCGGTGCGGTACGGTTCACGTGCGAGGCGCCGGCCGAAATCGAGGTGCAGGACTGCAACTGCTCGATTTGCCGGATGTGCGGCATCCTCCATCTGGTGGTGCCGAAACGGTGCTTCACACTCGTCTCCGGCGCCGATTCGTTGAGCCGCTACCGCTTCAACACCGGTATTGCCGAGCATCTGTTTTGCACGGTCTGCGGCGTGAAATCCTTCTACGTGCCGCGCTCGGCTCCGGATTCCATCAGCGTCAATGTGCGCTGTCTCGATCCGGGCACGGTGACCGGACAAACAGTGGTCCCGATCGACGGCGCAGGCGGGTTTTTCGACGACGGATAGCGATATGTGCCAGCGCTCGCAGGCCTGATCGAGCGCGGGCTAAACCCGTTCAGACGGAAAGATGGGCCGCTACCAAGTCGTCCGTGAGCTCCGCGATATCGCCGCTGACGACGATCCGTCCGTTCTCCATGATCGCGAATTTCTCGGTTACTTCGCGCACAAAGAAGAGATTTTGCTCGACCAGGAGAATCGAGCAATTCCGCTCCCCGTGGATTCGACGGATGATTCGGTCGATTTCTTCGACGACGGAAGGCTGCAGCCCCTCGGTCGGCTCGTCGAGGAGCAGCAAATCGGGTTCTTGAACGAGCGCACGCGCAATCGCCAATTGCTGCTGCTGCCCGCCGCTCAAGACGCCCCCGCGCCGGTTCATCAGGGGCTCGATCATCGGGAACAGGTCATAGACGAAGTCCGGAATCTTCTTCGAGCGAAGCCCCTTGGCCTGCATCGCCACTTCGAGATTCTGGGCCACCGTCATATCGGCGATGATCTCGCGCCCCTGCGGCACATAGCCGACGCCGAGACGGGCCCGCCGGTAGCTGTGCATCCGCGTGAGGTCCCGGCCGTTGAAGGAGATGCTCCCCTTCCGCGGCGGATTGAGCCCAATGATACTTCTGAGCAGCGTGCTCTTGCCCACGCCGTTTCGCCCGAGGACACTAATTATCGCGCCGTCGGGAATCGTCAGCGAGAGGTCGTGCAGGATGTGACTGGTCCCGTAGAACGTGTTGATCTTGTCGATCTCAAGCGCCACCGAATTTCCCCTGCCCGAGATAAACCTGCTTCACTTCGTCATTTGCCACGACGTCGTCGAGGGAGCCTTCCGTCAAGATGTCGCCCTGATGCAGCACGGTGACGAATCGGGCGAGCCGTCGCACCACGTGCATGTCATGCTCCACCAAAAGGACCGTATGACGCTCGGCGATCCGCTGGATCAGATCTGCCGTCTTCATCTTATCGATCTCGGTCATCCCGGTGGTGGGCTCATCGAGCAACAAGAGCTTCGGGTCCGCCGCGATCAGCATGCCCAGTTCGAGCCACTGGCGCTCGCCATGGGATAAAGTGTCCGCGGGGTGCTGCGCTTTGTCGGCGAGCCCGATGAAATCCAGAATCTCCACCACGCGCTCGTGATCACGCGAGGTGTGCTTGTGGAACAGGCACTGGAAGACGAGCCTGTGGCCGGCCACTGAGATCATGACGTTGTCAAAGACCGACAAGGTCTCGTACATGTTGGGAACCTGGAACTTGCGACAGATTCCCCGTTTGAAGATCTTGTGCGGCGGCAATCCCGTGATATCGCGGCCTTCGAAGACGATCCTGCCGCCGGTCGGTTTGTAACGGCCGGAGATCATGTCGATCAGTGTCGTCTTCCCGGCTCCGTTCGGGCCGAGGATCACACGCAGTTCGTTCTCTTGAACGGAGAAATCGAGACCGTCCAGAATCGTATAGCCCGAGATCCGCGTGACCAGGTCCGTGATTTCGAGGATGTTCCCGGTCATCGGCGATTTTTCCGATTCTACCGCGGCGGGGCCTTCAGCCACGCTTGCGGTCCCTGCCGAATAGATTGTCCATGAAGCTCTGGCTCTCACCGGTAAAGACTGACCGCAGCCGATGAACCAGAGGCATCCTCTCAGGCTGGAACGCGCGCTCGGATTCGGCGAGCGCGCTGAGCCGGCGCCCATGCGCCATGGACTTGCCGATCGTTCCGATGATTCCATCGGGCATGAACTTCACCACGAAGATGAACAGCAGCCCCATCACCAGCTGCCAAGCCCAAGCCAGTTGCTCACTCAGGAAGAATTCCGCGCCCTTGACGAGGAACGTGCCGATGAACGGACCGATGACCGTTGCCCGCCCGCCCACGGCTGCCCAGATCACGCCCTCGATCGAGAGGATGGGCCCGGTATCCAAGTGCGAGACGATGCCCATCCACGCTGCGTAGAGGCCGCCTGCGATCGCCGCCATCATCGAGGCGATGCAGAAGACGAAGATACGGTAATTGGCGACCTCGTAGCCGTTGAACGCAGCTCTCACGTCGTTGTCGCGCACGGATTTAAGCACGGTCCCGACGCGGGAGTGGGTCAGCAGCCGGGCGACGGCAAAGAGAGCGACGGCGACGGCCAGGATGATCCAGAGAAAGTACATGTCATTATATGTCTCGTAGTCGGTAATGCCGTTAAAACCGCCGGTGTAGGCTTGGTATTCGATAATGAACTCTTGGAGGATCAGCGCTTCGGCAAGCGTGATCACCGCGCAATAGACGCCGTAGATGTGACGCTTGAACGTGATCACTCCGAAGATGAACGCCAACAGGGTGGGAAAGAACAGGGCGCAGACGATCGCTACCTCGATGTGCATCAACGGCGCCATGATCGAGGGCACCTCCTCGAGGCCGTTCCATTCCATGTAGTCCGGAATCGTCCCGCCATACCGGGTCGGGTTTTCCGCGGCATAGCTCAATTTGAGCGACAGCGCGATGAAGTAGGCGCCCATCCCGAAATAAATCGCCTGGCCGAGACTCAGGATTCCTGCGAAGCCCCAAATGAGGCTGATACTGAGGGCAAAGATCGAGAAGCAGACGAACATGCCGAATAGATTCATCACATATTCGGCGCCGTAGAGCGGATAGGTGGCGAGAATCGCGACCACAGCGACAGTGCCGATGATCGACCAAAGCGGAAACATCGGCTCGCGTCGCAGGGTGATGCTGGCCGCGCCGAGCGCCATGCTCGTCGTCGTCATGGCCGGCCGACCCCGTTGCGGCGTCGTCCGGTGATCATCGCCTCTGACCCAAGGTTCGCTCCTGGTAGCCGAAAATTCCGCGCGGGACGATGCGGATCACCAAAACGATCAGCAGGAACACGAGCAGCTTGCCGATCACGCTGTTGAACAGGAAGGCGAGAATGGTTTCGCCCTCGCCGATGATGGCCGCACCGACCGGGACGCCGAGCAGGTTTCCCACGCCTCCCATGACAAGGACCATGAAGGAATCGACGGCGTAGGGAAAACCCATGTTCGGCGAGACCGTCTTGATCGGAGCCAGGACCGCGCCGGCGACGCCGGCGAGCCCCGAGCCATAGGCGAAGATCAACATGTCGACACGCGAGGTGTTGATCCCCATCGCGGCGCTCATTGAGCGATTGCGCCGCACGGCCCTGACCGCCAGGCCGAACTTGGTGCGGAAGAAGAGCCAGAACGTGGCCACCAGAAGAAGGATCGAGAGGGCGATCAGGAACAGCCGATACCATGGGAACGGCAGGTTGCCCGGCGCGGGAAAGACGCCCTGCAGCATCTCCGGCGAGCCGACATAGTGCAGTTCGGTGCCGAAGATCATCTTGATGATCACGATCAGGATGAGCGACACCCCCCATGTTGCGAGGAGTGTCTCCAATGGTCGTTCGTAAAGGCCTCGGATCACCGTTCGTTCGACGAAGAGGCCGAGAAGCCCGACGGCGACGAAACAGATCGGAATCGACCAGAAGGTGTTGCCGCCGAGGCCGCTCTGAACCACGGAGGCGACATAGGCGCCGACCATGATGAACTCGCCGTGGGCCATATTGATGACCCCGGCAACGCCGAAGATGACGGCGAGGCCAAGCGCCGCGATGATCAGAATCGCGACCATGCTGAAACCGCTGAAGAACTGGGTGAGGATTGCGTCGCCCATATCAGGTCGCGATCAGCGTACTCCTATGCAGGTCAACCGGCGCGGTGGTGGCCGCCTCGGAAAGAGAGGCGGCCACCACCATACGGATCGCGCTTCAAACGTCGATCGTTCCAGAGCGATCCCTGTCGCCCGACTTGATACGATCGATCACACGCTGATCGGTGAAGTCGCAGTCCTTGTCGGGATAGAGCAGATCGACCCAGGGGTCCGGGCGGATCCAGTCTTCCGATTTCCAGACGATATCGAATTGCCCGTCCTCGCGCGCTTTGCCGATTCGCGCCCACAGATAGGTGTGGTGGTTCTTCTCGTCGATCTTGACCTTGCCCTGCGGCGCCTGAAATTCCTGGCCCGGCAGACCCTCGGTGATGAGCGCGTCGGCGTCGGTGGTGCCGACCTTGTCCAGCGCCTGTGCCAGGAAATAGGTCTGGAAGTAGGCCGCCTCCATCACCGCGTTGGTCACTGAATCTTCACCATGGGTCGCCTTGTAGCGCCCAACGAACTCCGCGTTCTCGGGCGATTCCACCGTCTGGAAATAGTTGAAGGAGGTGTAGTGGCCGAGCGCGTATTCCGGCCCCATGCCCTTGATTTCCTGCTCGGTGGTAATCGGCGTGCAGATCGGGATATCTTCGGCCGTGATGCCGAATTGTTTGAACTGCTTGTAAAATGCGACGATCTGATCGCCGACCAGGGTCGAGAACACGACGTCGGGCTGGAGTGACGCGATCTTGTTGATGTTGGTCGCGAACTCAGTGTGGCCGAGCGGCGCGTACTCTTCGGCCACGGTCTCGCCACCGTTCACCTCGAGCAGGGCCTTCCACTCGCGATTGGTCTCCTTGGGGTAGATATAATTCGCGCCGATTAGGTAGTGCCGGGGGCCGAACTTGTCGATCACCCAGGGCGCGAAGTCGTCAAGCTGCTGGTTAGGCACGGCGCCCGTGTAGAAGCAGTTGTAGCTGCACTCCTGCGCCTCGTAGAGGGTCGGATACAGCAGGACGCCATTGTTCGCCTCGAATTCCGGCAGGACCGACTGACGGCTGGCCGAGGTGTAGCACCCGAGGACCGCCGCGACCTTGTCCTGCAATAGGAGCTTCTTGGCCTTCTGGCGGAAAACCCGAACCATCGATTGCGGATCTTCAACGATGGGCACCAGCTTCTTCCCGCCCATGACGCCGCCTTTGGCGTTGATCTCCTCGATGGCCATCAATTCGGCGTTGTGCAGCGATCGTTCGATGATCGCGATGGTTCCGCTCAAGGAGTGGAGGATGCCGACCTTGACCTCATCGCTCTCCTCCGCCTTGGCGAATTTCTGCGTGTAAAAGTAGGGAAAAACGGCTGCTGCCGCGCCCGAGAGGGCCGCGCGCTTGAGAAACTTTCGCCGTTCGATTCGCATGTCTCATCTCCTCTCTGTGTCGTCTCCTCCCCACGGATGTTCGGCGGGCCCGAGACGCGGATTATTTGTGTTGCCATCGATCGCCGCAGCCTTCCGGCACGGCGGTCTGCCTCGAAAGACATCCCTTAACAGTATGCCGCATGTCGAGATTAGGGAGCGGTATAATCTTTGTCAATTAAGGTCGAGTAGCGGGTTGAGTGGGGTGTGGTTGCCTTCAGTTGCCTGCGGTTGCCGGCCTCCGTCGTTCCCCGGCTCGGGTCGAACCGGCGTGCCGTGCGGCTTGTCGGGACCGATGCTGACAGATTTCGCCTACGCGGGCACCGCTGACCTGTCGGGTCCCACGCGGTTCGGCCGTCGCGATGACGCAGGATGCGGTCGGTACGATCGCGCCGGCGCCAAACGGAGGAGGAGGAGTACAGGACATGACCGAGGAAAGCCGAGCCGGTCGACAACGGCTACGGAATTTGGGTCTCGCGGTCGGAACCTTGCCGCCGGGTCCCTTGAACGCGATCACTGACGTTCCGGACCTGCGGGTTGGGCAGGAGACCCTGATCGAAGACGGACCTGCGGTCTTGCGGACGGGCGTCACCGCGATTGTGCCCGGCAGCGGCGCGTTTTGGGGCTGGAACGTTTTCGCCGGATTCCACTCTTTCAACGGTTTCGGCGAAATGTGCGGTGCGATCTGGGTCACGGAGTCGGGCTTGCTGACGTCGCCGGTCGTGTTGACGTCGACCTATTCCATCGGCGTGGCGCGCGATGCGCTTCTCGCCTATCCGGAGCTGCGGGGTCATCCGGAGCGCTTCCACGAGCCCGTCGTCGGCGAAACCAACGATGGGGTGCTCAATGACGGCGTTGGCGGCCCGATCGAGGCCCGACACGTCATGAGCGCAATCGACGGTGCATCCGCAGGCCCCGTGCCGGAAGGCAATGTCGGCGGTGGGACCGGCATGATCTGTCACGAATTCAAGGGCGGCACCGGCACCGCGTCTCGCCTAGTCCACGCGGCTGGCGGTCAATTCACCGTTGGCGTGCTGGTCCAAGCCAATTACGGTATGCGCGCCGATTTGCGCGTCGACGGCGTGCCCGTCGGTCGCGCCATCGGCTATGGCGACGTGCCGGCACCGCCGCCACTCGGCCGGCCGGCCGGCGGCTCCATCGTCATCGTCATCGCGACGGATGCACCGCTCCTACCCGTTCAATGCCAGCGGCTGGCAAGGCGCGCTGTGGTGGGACTTGGCCGTGCCGGCGGCATCGGCGCCAACGGAAGCGGCGACCTGATCATGGCCCTGTCGACCGGCAATAGTCCCGAGCCTCGTGCCGAGCGAATAATCGAGGGGCTCAGGATGGTGCCCCACCATGAGATGGACGAGATATTCCTGGGCGTGATCGAGGCGACCGAGGAAGCGATATTGAACGCGCTGACGGCGGCCGAGACCATGACCGGTCGCGACGGCGCGACCGCGCACGCGTTGCCCTTGGATCGCGTGGTGGAGATCGTCGAGCGCGCTCGTCGTTAAGCGCCGCGTGTCGCGAGCTCAGCCGTGATCGCGCGCGGCGGCGGCGTCCTCCGATCGGTCCGCCGTGCGCCGCTTGAAGCACGCGATGAGGCCGCCTGCGGCGCTTGGCTGCAGACGCGGCCGGCTCTGCGCACAATCGTCGTCACCCTCCGGGCAGCGGCTGAGAAACGGACAGCCCGGCGGCACGTCTATCGGACTCGGGATCTCACCTTGGATGGTATAGAGCGCGCCGTCCTCGGCATCCACCCGAAGCCGCGGCGTCGACTTGAGCAGGGCTTGGCTATAGGGGTGTCCTTCGGATCGAAAGAAGTTCTCCGTCTCCTGAACCTCCATGAGCTGGCCCAGATAGAGCACGGCGATACGGGTGGCGATTTGGCGGACCACGCTCAAGTCGTGGGTGATGAAAATGACGCTCAGCCCAAGATCCCGTCTCAACTGATCGATGAGGTTGAGAATCTGGCCCTGCATCGAGACATCGAGCTTGGCGATCGGCTCGTCGGCAATCAGAACCTTCGGCTCCAACGCCAGCGCGCGTGCGATGACGATCCGCTGCCGTTGGCTCGCATTGAGTTCATGGGAATAGTGCTCGGCCGTTTCGACCGGCAGGCCAACGCGCGCGAGGAGCGCGCCCACCCGCTCCTCCGCCTCGGCCCTATCGCAGATCCTGTGCACGTGGAACGGCTCGGCGAGCATGCTGCCTACCCGCAGGCGTCTGTTGAGCGCGGAGGTCGGATCCTGGAAGATCACCTGTATCAGCGTGGCGCGCTCCCGGGTGCTCAGGCCGGTCAGAGCGCCTGCCCGGGCGATCATGGTGTCATCGAGCCAGATTTCGCCTCCCACGGGCACCAGCGAGCCGGCGATGCAATTGGCGAGGGTCGTCTTGCCCGATCCGCTTTCCCCGACGAGCGCGAGGCATTCACCCCGGTGGAGTTCCAGGCTGACACCATCGACGGCGTGAACCCATTGCCTTGCGCCTCCGATCGCACGCAAAAATCGCCGCTTCACCGGGAACAACATCCGCAAGTCCTTGACGCGGACATGAACGTCGGGGTGGCTCATGTTTCTTGCGCCACCGGCGGCGCAGCCTCGACGGTTTCCAGCGGGCTCCAGCAGCGATAGCTATGCCTCGCCGCAACACCCTCCTGCGGCGGGATTTCGCGCGCGCAGACGTCCTCCGCCCGCGGACATCGCGGATGGAACCGGCAGCCCGGAATCGGCGCGTCTCTCGGATTGGGCGGATTGCCCGGCAGTGTCGCGAACGGGAAGCGATACGCCTCGATCGAGGGCGAGCAAGCCAGGAGGGCATGGGTATAGGGGTGCCGAGGAGAGGCAAAAATCGATGGTGCGCTACCCTGCTCTACGATGCCGCCGGCGTAGAGGATCAGAAGCCGTTCGCAAATCGTGGAGACCACGCGGAAGTCATGCGAGATATAGATGAGAGCGAGCCCTCGCTCGTCGACCAGGTGACGCAGCAGCTCGAGGATCTGCGCTTGAATCGTGACGTCCACGGCCGACGTCGGGTCGTCCGCGATAAGGAGCGTGGGCTCGCTGGCCAGCGCGAGGGCGATCGCGACACGTTGCTTCATGCCGCCCGACAGCTCGTTCGGGAGAGCGCGCAGTCGCCGCTCGGGCTCCGGAATGCCCACTTGACCCAGGAGGCGCACGCTGCGCTCTTCGGCTTCGCCTCTGGTGACCGACAGATGCGTGCGGATCACCTCGATGAGCTGGGTGCCTACCGGATAGACGGGCGTCAGAGAGGCGGCGGCATCCTGGAAGATGAGGGACAGGCCACCGCCCCGGATCCGCCGGAGCTCGCGACGCGGCAAGTGGAGGATTTCTCGTCCGGCAAACACGATGCGGCCCGACGCGATGCGCCCCGGTGCACGGATGATATTGAGCAGCGACAGGGCGAGGACCGATTTGCCGCTGCCGCTCTCGCCGACCACGCCCAAGCGCTCGCCGGCCCGGCACGTCAAGCTGACGTCGCTCAGCGCCGTAAACTCCCGGCCGCGGACGCGAAAGACGGTGGTAAGACCGTCGACGCTGAGCAGCGCGTCGCTCATTGGCGCTCCGTGGGGTCGAGGTGGTAGCGCAGGCGCGCGCCGAACACGTTCCAGGCGAGCACGAGAATAATGATCGCGAGCGCCGGAAAGATCGCAAGCCAGGGCGCCAGCAACATGCTCTTCTGCGCCTCCGCCAGCATGTTGCCCCAATCGGGCGTGGGCGGCTGCACGCCGAGGCCGAGGAAACTGAGCGCAGCGAGATCCACGACCGCGTAGGCGAGAACGATGCTCGCCTGCACGATGATCTGAGAAAGGCAGTTCGGCAGCACGTGCCGCAACGCGATTCGTAACGGCGAATAGCCGAGCAGGCGGCCCGCTTCGACATACTGCTCTTTCTTTTGGATGCGCGCCTGCGAGCGCACGACCCGCGCCGCCGTCGGCATGTAGACGAGGGCGAGGCCGACCACCACCGGGATGAGCCCGGGGCCGAACACGGCGACGAAAAGCACGCCCATGATGAGCGCCGGAAAGCTCAGCAGGACGTCGCCGAAGCGCATCATGAGATTGTCCACACGGCCGCCGATATAGCCCGCGATCAGGCCGTAGACCGTGCCCAGGCCGACGTCGATCACGACCACGGCGAACGCGCCCAAGAGCGCCATGCGGGTGCCGACGATGAGCCGGCTGAACAGGTCTCGTCCGCTCCTGTCGGTGCCGAACCAGTGATCGCCCGAGGGCGGCAAATAGTTCTCCCCGGGGTTGATCTGGTTGGGATCCTGAGGCGCGATCCAGGGGCCGAACACGGCGATGATGACGAACAGCACAACCAGCCCCGCTGAAACCGCGAGGGCGGGATCTCGCCGGAGCGCTGTCAGGAGGGCGGCGGCGCGCATCCTTGCCTTACCCGTCAATCGGCATAGCGGGGATCCAGCCGGGAGGCCACGATATCGACCAGAAGGGTCGTCGCCGTGAAGGCGACCGCGATGCACACGAGGATCGCCTGGACGACTGGATAATCGCGCTGATTGACCGCGTCCACCAACAGCTGGCCGATGCCGCCCATGCCGAACACGAAATCGACCAGAACCGTGCCCACGATCATGTAGCCGAATTGCACGCCCAATATGTTCACCACCGGGACCATCGCCGTGCGCAAGCCGTGGCGGATGACCGCCAACGGCTTCAGGCCGCGCGCTTCGGCGGCGAGAATGTATTCCCGATTGAGCACGTCGATCATGCCGGCGCGCAACGTGCTGGTCTGTGCCGCCGTCATGGCAAACCCGAGCACGCACCAGGGCAGAATCAGGTGGGAGATGCGATCCCAGCCGAAGCCCTCGCCACGGCCGAAGGGCGGCAGCCATCCGAGCCAGAACGAAAACACGATGATGGCGAGGATGCCGGCCGTAAACACGGGTACCGAAAGGGTGGCGAGCGTGGCGCTGATGATGAGTTGGTCGGTCAGACGGCCCTGTTTGAGCGCGGCGATCACGCCGAGCGGCATCGAAATCAGCATCGAGATGATCAACCCGCCGATGAGAATCGTCAGCGTGATCGGCAGGGTCTTGCCAAGGAGTTCGGTGACCGGCTCGCGGGTCTTCAGGGAGATGCCGAAGTCACCTTGAACCGCATTCTTGGCCCAGTTCCAGTATTGGACCGTGAGCGGCTTATCCAGGTCGAATTCCCGGCGTAGCTGCTCCTTTACCTCGGCGGGAACCGGGCTGCCGGCGGTCAGCACCGTCACCGGATCGCCGGGCACGACCCGGAGCGCCAGGAAGATCAGGATCGACACCGCGATCACGATCGGGATGAACGCGATAAGCCTCTGGGCGATCATGATCGACCTCCGCCCGAGGGATGCTTAGGCTGGAGGAACGACCGCTGCAGCAGCGCGGGTGGGCGCTCGCCTCGCCTCGAACGCCCCACCCGCTTGCCTCGGCCCGTCACGTGAGCGCGCATCCCCCATGTTCCGGGGAACGCCGGCTCCGGCGGGCGTCATGGCGATTATTCTCTCCTGCTTAGGCCACGCTCATGCTTCGAAAGCGAGGTCGGCATATCTGTCGTACACATACACCGGGGCGACGGGTGCTCCGGTAAGCCTGGACGACTGGAAGCGCACCGTTTGCGGGAACGCCAGGGCGAGAGACGGCTGATCCTGCGTGAGGATCCGCTGGCATTCCTTGAACGCCGCCTCTCGTTCGCTGTCGTCGGTGGTATAGAGCGAGGTTTCAAAATGCTTGTCATAGGTCGGGTTCGCGTATTCCGAGAAGTTCGGACCGAACTCGCCACCATTGGGACCATACCACTGGAGCAGGAAGCTCGAGATATCGGTGTAGTCGGATATCCAGTACATCAGGATCATGTCGAAGTCGTGTGAATAGGCCAACGCGATCGTGTCGGGCGCCGGCAGCCGTTGGATGGTGATATCGATGCCGAGCGGCTTGACCTGTTGCTGGATTGCCAGGGCGAGCGCTTCGTAGCGCACGCCGGGGTTCACCGCCATCTTTGCGGCGAAGCCGTCCGGCACCGAGCTTTCGGCCATCAGCGCCTTCGCCTTCTCGATGTCCGAGGGGTAGCTGCCCTTGGTCTCGTCATGGGCGCTGAAGAGGACGTTGGGGGGTATGAAGGCCCCGTAGGCTGGCTGAATGTACTCCTTGCCGAAGGCCGCGAGCGCGGCACCGGGATCGATCGCATGGCGGATCGCCCGACGCACATTAACATCGCTGAACGGCGCCTTCTGGTTGGCCATGTGCAGCAATGTGTGCTCCCAGCCGGGCGCCGTCTGGATGGTTACGTCCTCCGATCGCTCGAGGATCACGGCTTGGTCGCGCGGCACGTCGTAGGACAGATGAATGTCGCCGCTCCGCAGGCCCGCGATGATGGTGGTCGCGTCCTTGATGTTGCGGAACTCGATCCGCTCGATGGGCGGCTTTCCTTCGTAATAGTCCTCGAACGCTTCGAGCACGACGCGGCTCGGATCGCGGTCCACGAACTTGTAGGGACCGGCGCCGACCGGGTTGGTTCCGATGCCGCCGCCGAGTTCCATCGCATGCGCCTTGTTCAGGATGTTTCCGCCCTCGAAATAGCCGATGAACTGGAACTGGTGGTCGGGCTGCTTCATCCTGACCTCGATGGTCAGATCGTCGAGTGCGACGGCTTCCTCGACATTGACGAACATGTAGAGCTCCCAGGCGCCCTCCTTGGGATCGGCAATGCGATTGAAGGTGAAGGCGACGTCCTCGGCCGTGACCGGCGCGCCATTGTGGAACTTCGCTCCCTCGCGAAGCGTATAGCGGTAGGTCAGCGGATCCGGATTCTCCCAGGACACGGCCAAGCTCGGCTTCAGCTCACCGGTCACGGGATCCTCCCGCATCAGCGTGTCATAAATTTGGGTTTGCACATAGATCGCGGCGAACCCGCCCCATACTTTAGGATCGAGGGTCCCGACCTCCTCGACATGGGCAACGATGAGGGTGTTCCCCTCGGTCTTCGCTTCGACGATTCGGGGCAAGACCAGCGATGTCGCGCCGACCGCAGCCCCGGCCCCGAGGCTTCGCTTGAGGAACTGACGCCTCGTATGAGCCCGCTGCATGATCGCTTGTATGCCGGTGTTGTGTTCCATATCCGCCTCCCTTGTTGCGGCGCACCGTTCGTTTCTGTGCATGGAACGCGGCGCCGTGGCGCTCATGGTGGCAAGCGCCCAACGTTCATCGCCGCCAATAGGAGTGCGGTCCCGCTGCCCCCTCACTTGGGACCCGACGGCGGCCGACGATCGAATCAAATCTTCGAAACTGATTTCTCGTATTGAAGGCCGACGCTACCAGGAAACCCGCATCGGGTATAGTACCCGCCCACGGACTCGTACCCGGCCGGGCTCCCGGTCTTTAGCGCGAAACCCTCAAAGAGCTGGGCGCCGACCGGGACGGACTTCGGCCACTGCCGCGATGCTGACGGGTCGGGCTGCGCTGCCTGACTCCTTTCGCCCCATGTCTTGAAAGGCTTCCCGTGATGTTTTGTCGCGCGCCGGCTTGAGGAACGGTACGGTATCGTTAATCTTGGTTGACATTGATGAAATTTGAGGCCTTTCCGATGGACAATGTCGGGACGTGGCGATTACCCTGCGGTGCGGTCACAGGCGGATACGGGGGCTTGCAAAACCCGGGTCTGGTTTCCTCATCGGCAGCCGGGGCATGTGTTGGGCCAGAGGCAGCGAAAGCGTAGAATCTCAACTCACGGACAATTTTAGGAGGCGAAGATGAACTTCAAGAAAATTGCCGGCGCCATCGTGGCGGTCGGCGCACTGACGGTCGCGGGCGCGATGCCGAGCCATGCGGCGACGCTCGACGACGTGAAGGCCGCCGGCCAGCTCAAATGCGGCATCAACACGGGCCTTCCGGGCTTTGCCTTTACCGATGACGCGGGCAACTGGACCGGCTTCGACGTCGCCTATTGCCGGGCGCTGGCGGCAGCCGTCCTGGGTGATGCGGACAAGGTCTCCTACGTCAACCTGACCGGCAAGAACCGGTTCCCGGCGCTGGCCTCGGGCGAGATCGACGTCCTGTCGCGCAACACGACCTGGACGCTGTCGCGCGACGTCGACCTCGGCTTCACCTTCCTCGGCGTCAACTACTATGACGGCCAGGGCTTCATCGGCCGCAAATCGTTGGGCGTCATGAGCGCCATGGAGCTCGACGGCGCCTCGATCTGCATCCAGACCGGTTCGACCACCGAGCTCAACCTGGCCGATTTCTTCCGCACCAACAACATCTCCTACGAGCCGGTGACGATCGAGACCAATGCCGAGGCGCGCGCCGCCTACACGGCGGAGCGCTGCGACGTCTACACGACGGACGCCTCAGGCCTCGCCGCGACCAAGACCGCCTTTGAAGACCCCGATGCGCACATGGTGTACCCCGAGATCATCTCCAAGGAGCCGCTGGGGCCGTTGGTGCGCCAGGGCGACGACCAGTGGGCCGATATCGGGCGCTGGGTGCTGAACGTGCTGATCAGCGCCGAGGAGCTCGGCGTGACCCAGGCGAATGTCGCGGAGAAGGCCATGGGCACCGACAATCCCGAGGTCAACCGCATGCTCGGCTCCGAGGGCTCAACGGGCGAGATGCTCGGCCTCGACGCGCAATGGGCCGTCCGTGCCATCGCGGCCGAGGGCAACTACGCGGAGATCTTCGACAGATACGTCGGTCCCGACACCGCGCTCGGTCTGGCGCGAGGCCTCAACGCCCTCTACAAGGACGGCGGCATCCTCTATTCGCCCCCGATCCGATAGGCGTTTACGATACGGCGATCCCGCCCGGAGAACCGGGCGGGATCGTGCCGTAACCGGCATCCAGGCAAAGCCGCACGACCGTGGCCAAGACCGCAGCCGTCGCCGGTGACGGCGGGATTGAATTCAGCCGCCTGTGGACCGACGAGCGCGCCCGCGGCGTGATCTTTCAGCTGCTGCTGGTCCTCGGGCTGGCGTTGCTCATCGCCTTCATCGCCTCGAATACGATTGCCAACCTGCAGCGCGCCGGCCTCGCCTCGGGCTATGGCTTTTTGTTCGATACCGCTTCGTTCGACATCAGTCAGCGGCTCATCGACTATTCGTCCACCTCGACCTACGGACGCGCGTTCATCGTCGGCGGTTTGAACACCATCCTCGTCGCCGCGATGGGCATCGTCGCCGCGACGATCATCGGCTTCTTCGCCGGCGTCATGAGACTTTCCAACAACTACCTGGTCAGCCGAATGGCGGCCGTCTATGTCGAGTTCACCCGTAACATCCCGGTGCTCCTGCAGATCATCTTTTGGTGGCTGATCATGCTGGCGCTGCCGCGGGTGCGAGAGAGCCTGTCGATCGGCGATTCGATCTTCCTCAACAACCGCGGCGTGCGGGTCCCCGCGCCGATCTTCGAGGATGGGTCGGTGATCGTGCTGGCGATGATCCTCGCGGGTGTCGTCGGGACCGTCCTGGTCTCCCGCTGGGCCAGGGCGCGTCAGGAAGCGACGGGCCGGACATTCCCGGTCGGCTGGGCCGGCCTCGGGCTGATCGTCGGTATTCCGTTGGTCGTCTACTTCATCCTCGGTCAACCGCTCGATTTCGAGCAGCCGGTTGCCAAGCGTTTCAATTTGGAAGGCGGCCTGACCGTTTCGCCGGAGTTGGTAGCGCTGTGGATAGCGTTGTCGACCTATACCGGCGCCTTCATCTCCGAGATCGTCCGCGCCGGCATTCTATCGGTCTCCAAGGGACAGACCGAGGCATCCGGCGCGCTCGGCCTGCGGCGCGGGCTGACGATGCGCAAGATCATCCTGCCGCAGGCATTGCGTGTGATCATCCCGCCGATGACCAGCCAGTATCTCAACCTGACCAAGAACTCCTCGCTCGCCGTCGCCATCGGTTACCCGGACATCGTTTCGATCGGCGGTACCATCCTCAACCAGAGCGGCCAGGCGCTCGAGGTGATCTCGATCTATATGAGCTTCTTTCTGGTGCTCAGCCTGCTCACCTCGGCATTCATGAACTGGTACAACAAGCGCATCGCGCTGGTGGAACGATGACCGGCCGGGCGTTCCATCGCAGCCAGGCGGAGATGCTGCCCGAGCGGGCGCCGCCGATCACCAGCGTCGGTGTGATCGGCTGGCTGCGCGCAAACCTGTTTTCCGGCTATTTAAGCACCGCGCTGACGCTGCTCGCGATCGCGCTTCTGTGGCTGATCGTGCCGCCGCTGGTCGACTGGGCGCTGATCGACGCCGACTTCACCGGTGCCACCGGCAAGGAATGCACCACCGAGGGCGCGTGCTGGGCGTGGCTCGACCAGCGTATCGACCAGTTCCTCTACGGCTTCTACCCGGCCGAGGCCTATTGGCGCGTCAACCTGGCCGTCATCCTGCTGGTTCCGGCCGTTGCCTACCTGCTGTTCGGCAAATTGCCCTACGCGCGGTACGGGCGCTGGTTCTCGCTTGCCTATCCCGTGATCGCGGCGTTCCTTCTGGTCGGCGGCCTCGGCCTCGAGGGCGTGACCACCCGCAGTTTCGGCGGCTTCATGCTCAACCTCGTCGCCGGCCTGACGGGGATTCTGCTGTCGCTGCCGATCGGCATCCTGCTGGCGCTCGGTCGGCGCTCGCGCATGCCGGCGATCCGCATCCTGTCGGTCGCGTTCATCGAGTTCATCCGCGGTGTGCCGCTGATCACCTTGTTGTTCGTCGCCATCGTCATCTTGCAGCTCTTCTTGCCGCCGGAGGTCTCGCTCGACCACCTGATACGTGTGATGATCATGATCACGCTGTTCGCCTCGGCCTATATGGCCGAGGTGATCCGCGGCGGGCTGCAGGCGATCCCCCAGGGCCAGTACGAAGCCGCGCAGGCGATGGGCCTGAGCTACTGGCGGATGATGCGGCTGGTGGTTCTGCCGCAGGCGCTGAAGATCTCGATCCCGGGCATCGTCAACACCTTCATCGGCCTGTTCAAGGACACCACGCTGGTCAGCATCATCGGCCTGTTCGATATTTTGGGCCAAGCGCGTCTCTTGCAGACCAACCCCGATTGGCTGGGCAAGGTCGACCACGAAACCTTCGTGCTGGCGGCGCTGTTCTTCTTCGTCATCTGTTTCGGCATCTCGCGCTACTCGATCAACCTCGAGAAGCGCTTGGACACGACGAAACGCTAGGGAGGGGGCATCATGCCGGCGGCCGAAACGAAACCGACGAATGCCGAGGACCCGATCATCGAGATCACCGGGCTCAACAAGTGGTTCGGCACGTTTCAAGCGCTCCGCGACATCGATCTGTCGGTGGCGCGGCGCGAACGCATCGTCATCTGCGGACCATCGGGCTCCGGCAAGTCGACATTGATCCGCTGCATCAACAGGCTCGAGGAATATCAGGAAGGCAAGGTCGTCGTCGACGGCACCGAGCTGACGCGTAATCTGAAAAATATCGATGCCATCCGCCGCGAGGTCGGCATGGTCTTCCAGCAGTTCAACCTGTTCCCGCATCTGACGGTGCTGGAGAACTGCACGCTGGCGCCGATCTGGGTGCGCAAGATGCCGAAGGTCGAAGCCCAGAAAGTCGCCATGGAGTATCTCGAGCGGGTCAAGATTCCCGAGCAGGCGGACAAATATCCCGGCCAGCTCTCGGGCGGCCAGCAGCAGCGGGTCGCGATCGCGCGCGCTCTATGCATGCGGCCCACCATCATGCTGTTCGACGAGCCGACTTCGGCGCTCGATCCCGAGATGATCAAGGAAGTCCTTGAAGTCATGGTCGATCTCGCCGAAAGCGGCATGACCATGCTGGTCGTCACGCACGAGATGGGATTCGCCTCGCAGGTCGCCAATCGCGTGATCTTCATGGACGCCGGCCAGATCGTCGAGCAGAACACGCCGGACGAATTCTTCAACAATCCGCAGTCCGATCGGACCAAGCTGTTCCTGAGCCAGATCCTGTCGCATTGATGCCCGCGAGGCCCGATCGGACCCGCCGGGCGGCGTGCTCTACCCTTCCATCAAAACGTCGTGGGCGAGGCGCGCGACCACGGCCTCGAGGCCGAGGCCGGTTCGGCAGTTGGTGAGCAGGACGGCTCGTCCGTCGCGCACCGCCTCCGCCTCGCGCTGCATCGCGGGCAGATCGACCCCCACATGGGGCGCGAGATCGCTCTTGTTGATGATCAGCAGGTCGGCCCGGATGATGCCCGGACCGCGTTTGCGCGGGATGTCGTCGCCGCCCGAGACATCGATCACGAACAGCCAGTAGTCGACCAGGTCGAGGGAGAAGGTCGAGGCGAGATTGTCGCCGCCGCTCTCGATCAGGATCAGGTCGAGCGGGCGAAAACGCTGTTCGAGAAGGTCGGCGGCCTCGATATTGAGGGTCGGGTCCTCGCGGATCACGGTGTGCGGGCAGGCGCCGGCCTCGACCCCGACGACCCGTTCAGGCGCGATCAGGCCGCCGCGCTGGAGCCGTTCGGCGTCTTCCCGCGTGACGAGGTCGTTGGTCACGATCGCGAGCGAGGTGTCGCGGGCTGCGAACAGGGGCAGGAGCCCCTCGATGAGCGCGGTCTTGCCCGAGCCGACCGGCCCGCCGATCCCGACCCGCGCGCAGCTCGCCGCGTCCGTCCGTGCCGCCGCCATGTTCTTCGTCACTCGCTTTCCCCGTCCTCGATCAGCCGCGCGCGGCCGTCCGCCAGGTGCTCGGCCAAGCGTGCCAGGTAGCTCTCCCGCGGGCCGTCCAGCGCCACCTTGAGGACCGCGCCCTGGAAGCGCACCCGCCAATGCAGATTGCCGCAGAAATAGCCGAGTTCCAACGCCGCCGCCAGATCTCGCGGCGCGAGCGCGAGCCATATCGTCTCGCGCATGCGGACGACCACGGCGCGCGCCTCCTCGAGCAGGAGGACCGAGCCGTTGGCGAGGCGCTGCGAGCGCGGGATCGCGACCGCGCAGTCGGTCCCCTTGTCGGTCTCGATCCGCAGGCGCTTGCGTGCCGTGTCGGCCGCGTCGAGAGTGATATGCTCGACGTGTCCGGCATGGTCGAGCGCATGAAGCTTTTCGGCGAATGCCGTATCGGCCGCATTGCCGAGGATCCGTGTCAAACGCAGCATTGGTTGGAAGGTCCTCGTTGCTCGCCTCAGCTTACGGCCATTCGGGCCGCGGGCAAGGAAAGCGGCGCGTGTGAGATCGGCATTTTGAACCTGTGAACCGCCGCGCCTTTTCGGGTAAATAGAGGGCTCGAAAACCGCGCCGTGCCAAATAGGGAGGAAACCCGCGCAGATGACCAGTCTACGATATGAGGCGCCTGAGACGGTGGAGGCCGCGACCCGGCTCCTTGCCGAGGCGGACGGCGAGGCCAAGGTTCTCGCCGGCGGCACGGACCTCCTGGTCCAGTTGCGCACGGACATGGTGCAGCCCGACCTGATCGTCGATCTGAAACGGATCCCGGCGCTGATGAGCGTGGAGGCGAACGGCGAGGACATCCGCGTCGGTGCCGCCGTCTCGGGTGCGGTGCTCGGCAAGAACGCCGCGGTCAAGGCGGCCTGGCCGGGCGTGGTCGAAGCGCTCGAGTTGATCGGCTCGACTCAGATCCAGGGCCGGGCTTCGCTCGGCGGCAATCTTTGCAACGGCTCCCCGGCCGCGGACGCCGTCCCGGCGCTGATCGCCGCCGGCGCGGTATGCGAGGTGGCCGGCCCCGGCGGCAACCGCTCCGTGCCGGTCGAAGACGTGGTGGTCGGCCCGGGCAAGCTTTCCCTTGCCAAGGGCGAGATCGTGGTGTCGTTCCTCATACCCAAGCCGCCGCCGCGCTCCGGCGACGCCTATCTCCGCTTCATTCCGCGGACCGAGATGGACATCGCCGTGGTGGGTGCCGGCGTTTCCCTGACTCTGGACGAGGCGGGCGTTTGCAGCCATGCGCGGTTCGGCCTCGGGGCGGTCGCTCCGACGCCGCTCCTGGTCGAGGAGGGCGCGAGGGCGCTGATCGGCACGACGGTCGATGACGATGCACTGACGAACCTGGCGGTCGCGGCCAGCGCCGCCTGCAATCCGATCGACGACAAGCGCGGAACGATCGAATACCGCGTCAAGGTGGCGGGGGTGCTGGCGAAGCGCGCTGCGCTGATCGCCCTCGAGCGAGCGAGGAGCAACTGATGGCGAAATACCACGTTTCCGCGCAGGTCAACGGTGAGCCGGTCGAGTTTCTGTGCTCGGCGGAGCAGACCGTGCTCGATGTTCTTCGGGACGAGCTTGAGTTGACCGGCACCAAGGAGGGTTGCGCCACCGGCGATTGCGGTGCCTGCAGCGTGACCGTCGACGGAGCGCTGGTTTGCGCCTGCCTGATGCTCGGTGTCGAGGCCGAAGGCCGCGAGATCGGCACCATCGAAGGCATGGCCCAAGGCGACACGCTGCATCCATTGCAACAGCAGTTTCTTGAGGACGCGGCGCTCCAATGCGGCATCTGCACGCCGGGCTTCCTGGTTGCGGCGAAAGCCCTCCTTGACGAGAACCCTGACCCGACGGAAACGCAGGCACGCTACTGGTTGGCGGGCAATCTCTGCCGTTGCACCGGGTATGACAAGATCATCCGCGCCGTGATGACGACGGCCGCCGAGCTGAGAGGAGAATAGGTGATGGCAACTGCCAAGCAGGACGTCCAGAACGGTAACGGGTCGCTCAAATATGTCGGCACGCGCCACATTCGCCCGGACGGCGTCGACAAGGTCACCGGCAGAGCCAAGTTCGGCGCCGATTTCTCACTGCCCGGCATGCTGGTCGGCCGGGTCCTCAGGAGCCCGCACGCCCATGCGCGCATTCGCTCCATCGACGCCGCTAAAGCGAGGGCCTTGCCGGGTGTGAAGGCGGTCGTCACGCGCGACGAGATGCCGGAGATCCCCTCCCAGTGGGTGCCGGCCGGCGAGGTGCAGGTGAACTTCGGCGACATGTCGGAAAACGTGATGGCGCGCGGCAAGGCGCTCTATGACGGCCATGCCGTGGCCGCGGTCGCGGCGACCTCGGCCACGATCGCCAAGCAGGCGCTCGACTTGATCGAGGTCGATTACGAGGTCCTGCCGCACGTGATCGACGTCAAGAAGGCGATGGAGCCGGACGCGCCGCTGCTTCATGACGACATGATCACGCAGGGCGTGGAGCCGGCCCCCGACAGGCCTTCCAACGTCTTCAAGAAGGTGGAGTTCACGAGCGGCGACGTGGCGGCCGGCTTCGCCGCTGCCGACGTGATCGTCGAGCGCGAATTCACCACCAAGGCGGTCCACCAGGGCTATATCGAGCCCCATGCCGTGGTCGCGAGCGCCTCGGAAGACGGCCAGTGCCAGATCTGGTGCTCGACCCAGGGGCAATTCACGGTCCGCGCCTACTGCGCCAGCCTGCTCGGCATCGACCTGGCCGATATCCGGGTGACGCCGTCCGAGATCGGCGGCGGGTTCGGCGGCAAGACGGTCGTCTATCTCGAGCCGATCGCGCTCAGGCTGTCGCAGATCTCGGGCCGGCCGGTCAAGATGGTGATGTCTCGCGAGGAGGTGTTCCGCGCCAGCGGGCCGACCTCCGGCGGCGCCATGAAGGTCAAGATGGGCGCCACCAAAGACGGCAAGATCACGGCGGCGCGAGCTTGGCTCGCCTATCAGGCGGGCGCCTTTCCCGGCTCGCCGATTCAGCCCGGTTGCATGTGCGTGTTCGCGCCCTACGACATCGAGAACGCCGAGGTCATCGGCTATGACGTCGTCGTCAACCGCCCGAAGGTCGCGGCCTACCGGGCGCCGGGTGCGCCGATCTCCGAGTTCGCGGCCGAAGCCGTCATCGACGAGATTGCCAAGAAGCTCGACATCGATCCGGCCGAGTTCCGCATCAGGAACGCGGCGAAAGAGGGCACCCGCGCGCTTTACGGACCCAAGTTCGGGCCGATCGGTTGCCTGAACACGCTGGAGACCGCGCGCGACAGCGAGCACTACAAGGCGCCGCTCGGGCCGAATCAGGGGCGCGGCATCGCGACCGGCTTCTGGTTCAATATTGGCGGTGAATCCTGCGCTACCATCAACATCACCGAGGACGGCACGGCAACCGTGGTCGAGGGCAATCCCGACATCGGCGGCTCACGGGCCTCGATCCAGCTGATGGCGGCCGAGGCCTTGGGTATCCATCCCGACAAGGTGCGCCCGCTGGTCGCCGACACGAGTTCGATCGGCTACACCTTCCTCACCGGCGGCAGCCGCGTCACCTTCGCGACCGGCATGGCGGTCGTCGAAGCCGCCAAGCAGGTGGTCCAGCAGTTGCGCGAACGCGTGGCCAAGCTCTGGGAGATCCCGATCGATGCGGTGGTCTGGGAAGACGGCTACGCCAAGCCCGCCGGCAGCAATGCCGGCGAGTTCGAGCCGATGAGCCTCGGCGAGATCGCGGCCCAGGCCGGCAAGACCGGCGGGCCCATCACGGCGACTTCTTCGATCAACGCGCAAGGCGCCGGTCCCGCCTTCGGAACCCATGTGTGCGATGTCGAGGTCGATCGGGAAACCGGGCGGGTCACCGTCCTGCGCTACACCGCCGTCCAGGATGCCGGGCGTGCGGTGCATCCGAGCTATGTCGAGGGCCAGATCCAGGGCGGCGCCGTGCAGGGCATCGGTTGGGCGCTCAACGAGGAATATATCTACGATGAGCAAGGGCGGCTCGAGAACCCCGGCTTCCTCGACTACCGCATGCCGGTGGCCTCCGACCTGCCGATGATCGATGCGGTGATCGTCGAGGTGCCGAATCCGAACCACCCCTATGGCGTGCGCGGGGTCGGCGAGGTGCCGATCGTCCCGCCGATGGCGGCGGTCGCGAACGCGATCGAGAACGCCACGGGCCTACGCATGACCGATCTGCCGATATCGCCGCCGCGCCTGCTCGCCGCGCTCGATAACGACGGTTCGTAACCCCTTGGCACGGGTCGTCCTGCCCTCGAGCTTGGCGCGCTATACCGGCGGCGTGACCGAGCTCGAGGTCGAGGCGACGACGGTCCGCGGGGTGATCCGTGCGCTCGAGGCTCGTTACGCCGGTATCGGTCGCGAGCTCGAGGAGGGCATGGCGGTCGCGGTCGATGCCGAGATCCACCAGGACGATCTGTTTGCGGCGATAGAGCCCGACAGCGAGGTCTGCTTCCTGCCCCGGATCGGCGGCGGATAAGCTGCCCCGACGCACTATTCGGCCGGTGTGGCGATGAGCCTCCGGTCGCGGCGGGCGAGCCAGACGAGCCCGACCAGCACCGCGACCAGGAACGGGATCACGGCGTAGTTCATCACCTGCCAGCCGAGGGCCTCGTGCGCCGCGCCCGAGATAAGCGCCGCCGCCGCCACGCCGGCAAATACCGTAAAGTCGTGCGCGGCTTGGGTTTTCGCCTTCTCGGCCGGGCTATGGAGCTCGGTTATCAGGGTCGTGCCGCCGATGAACAGGAAGTTCCAGCCGACGCCGAGCAGGATCGCACCGAGCCAGAAATTGACCAGCGCGATGCCCTGGATGTTGCAGGCGACGCAGAGAGCGATCAGAAGCGCGCCGGTCCCCATGATGGTCAGCGTCCCGAAGCGCTTGATCAGATGTCCCGTGACGAAGGAGGGGGCGAACATGCCGAGCACGTGCCATTGGATCGCTTGTGCCGATTCCGTGAAGCCGAACCCGCAGAACCGCATCGCAAGCGGGGTCGCGGTCATCAGCAGCGACATCATCGCATAGCCGACCAGCGAGCCGAGCACCGCGACGATGAAGGTGGGCTGGCGCATGATCGTCGAGAGCGGCCGCCCCGCCCGGCTGCGCTCCTCCGCGTCCGGCGGCGGGATCGTGATGAAACGGAGCACGGCCAAGGTGGTCACGTAGAGCGCGGCCACCGCGATGTAGACCCCGGCGAACGCGATCGGTGCAAACATGTCCATCGACCAGTCGGCGAGCAGCGGCCCGAATGAGGCGATCACGCCGCCCGCGAGTACCAGGGAGATCGCGCGGCTCTTGAAGGCTTCGCTCGCCGCGTCGGCGGCGGCGAAACGATAAAATTGGGCGAAGCCGTTGAACGCCCCGATCAGCGCGGAGCCGATGCAGAAGAGGACGAAATCACCGGCCATGATCCCCCAATAGGCGATCATGGCGCCGGTGAGCCCGATAAACGCGCCGACGGTAAAGCCGTCGCGCCGGCCGATCCGCTTCATCAGGAGCGACGCCGGGACCGTCGCTCCCATCGTCATCGTGAACTGGATGCCGATCGGCAGCGTCGCGAGCGTTTTCGTCTCGGCAAGGCCGTGGCCGATCAAGGCCGCCGTGGCAATGACCGCCGAGGTCGCCGTCAGGAACAGCGCCTGACAGAGCGCAAGCAGCGCCACGTCGCGGGTGCGCGCTTGAGTCATTGCCGACGATACCACATCACGCCGATCGGTCCGCTCCGCCATAAATTGGTGGCGTCTTGACGCGCGGGGCTCCCGCGACGCAAGGTGCGGCAAGCGGTGATGGACGGAGCGGCCCATGAAGCTCTCGGCCGACCAATGCGAGACGTTGGATCGTGAAGGCCTCCTCTTCGTGCCGGCCCTGTTCTCGGCCGAGGAGGTGGCGGTGCTTCGCGCCGAGCTGCCGGCCGTCTTCGCGCGGCAGGGGCCGGAGATCTGGCGCGAGCGGAGCGGCGGTGCGGTGCGCTCGGCTTTCGGCGTCCACACCTATAACGAGATCTATTGGCGGCTCTCGTGCCATCCGCGTTTGGTCGAGCCCGCGATGCAGGTGCTCGGCGGGCCGATCTACATCCACCAGTTCAAGGTCAACGCCAAGGCTGCCTTCGACGGCGACGTATGGCAGTGGCATCAGGACTACGGCACCTGGGCGCGCGACGACCTCATGCCCGAGCCGCGCGCGATGAATCTCGCGGTCTTTCTCGACGAGGTGACCGAGTTCAACGGACCGCTGATGTTCATCCCGCGCTCCCACAAGGCCGGGCGGATCGCCGCCAGCCACGACACCAGCACCACGAGCTACCCGCTCTGGACCATCGACAACGCCACGATCGAGCGGCTGGTGGCGGAAGGCGGTATCGTCGCGCCGAAGGGAGAGCCCGGCGCCGCGCTGTTCTTTCACTGCAATATGGTGCACGGCTCGGCCCCCAACATGTCGCCCTGGGGCCGGCGCACGGTCTATCTCTCCGCCAATGCGGTGGATAACGCGATCCGGCGCTTCAAGCGGCCGGAGCACATCGCTCATCGTGATTTCACGCCGATCGAGCCGCTCGCGGATGACTGCCTTTTGACGGCACCCAGCCTCGCCGCCTCGCGGGCCGTTTAAGCCCCGGCCCATGCGGCGTCGAGGGCCGCTCACGGTCCCGATCATCCTGTTGTTCACGATCGGTGCGGTTTATCCGCTGATCTTCACGATGAACAAGATCGCGGTGGATGCCGGGACGCCGCCGGTCGCCTTTACCTTTTGGCAGACCCTCGGTGCCGCCGTCGTGCTGCTGATCATCGCTGCCTGGCGGCGCGCCTTGCCGCGGCTGACGGTACAGCATCTGAAGGCCTATTTCGTCCTTGGCCTGTTCGGCATCGCGGCGCCGATCGCGCTGATCACCTGGCTCGCGCCGAAACTGCCGACGGGCATCCTCTCGATGGTGGTCATTCTGTCGCCGCCCATCACCTATCTGATCGCGCTGACATTGCGGCTCGAGCGCGTGCGTGCGCTGAGCCTGATCGGCGTGGCGTGCGGCCTCGGCGGCATTCTCCTGATGGTGGTGCCGGATTTTTCTCTGTCGGAGCCGGGCATGGTCGGCTGGTTCCTCCTCGCCCTGTTGGCGCCGGCCAGCTTCGCGCTGACCAACAATCTCGCGGCCCTGATCGACCCTCCTGAGACGCCGGTCGTCACCTTCGCAAGCGGCATCGTGTCCGCCGCGGCAATCATGCTGGCGCCGGTGATGATCGGTCTGGGCGAGGTTTACCTCGTGCCCGGCCCGGAGACCGTCGCCGACCTGGCGATCCTCGGTGCCGCCGGCGTCACGATCACGATGTACATCACCTTCCTGATCATCGTGCGCGCGGCCGGCCCGGTGTTCTTCTCGCAGTTCAACTATGTGGTGGTGGTCGCAGGCCTCGGTTGGGGCATCCTGTTCTTCGGCGAGAGCCATAGCGTCTACGCATGGGCCGCCGCCGCTCTCATGCTGCTTGGCGTGGCGCTTCTGATCCAGGCGGCGCGGCGCGCGAGCACGCTCGAAGCGGCGCGCTGACTGGGTCGATCGCGAATGAGTTTGGATTTTGCCGCTCGCGGCAGCGGGCCGCTTCATTCCTCCGGCGGCAGGACTTCCTGGATGCACACCTGGTCGATCAGATGGGCCCGGCCGAGGTCGTGAAGGTGAGCGCGCTTGTGATCGTTGCTCAACGGCGCGCCGACGCCCTGCGTCATCGCGAGGACCAGCGAGCGATCGCTCATGTCGAGCCAGAAGCCGCGCCGGATCAGCTTGCCGTCGGCATCGCGGGTAAAGGGATTGTCCGGGTTCTTGCCTAGATCCGGCTCATAGAACGCGCTCATCGGCACCTCGTGCTGGCGGGTCGACTCGATCGATGGTCCATCATAGCGCGCCGCCGCTGCCGGCGGGACGGTCAACAGGCGGAGCAGTGATGGTCGAAACGGTGTTCGATCTGTTCGAGGGGACGGCGGCACGGGCGCCGGAGGGCGGTTGCCTCTGCGCGCCGCCGATGGCGGGGCGGCGCTACCATCCCGAGGGCATCGAGATCAGCTACCGGACGGCGCACGAGCGGGTGTCGTCGTTGCGGGAGCGCTACCGCGACGCCGGCTACGGACCCGGCCAGCGCGTTGCCCTCCTGCTCGAGAACCGGCCGTCCTTTCATCTGCATTGGTGGGCGCTGAACGCGATCGGAGTCGGCATCGTGCCGATCAATCCGGCCTATCGGCGGGACGAGATGGTCTATCTGATCGACCATTCCGAGCCGGTGTTGGCGGTCTCGGTCCCGGATCGGCTGGCCGATCTCGAGGCCGCGGTCGACGCCAGTATGAGAACCGTGCCGATCGTCGATGCGGCCGCGCTTCCCGACCGCCTGCCGGCGCCGCGGGAGGCTGCTCGGGAGGAAGCGCCGGGCGCCGACGGCGAGGCGGCGCTGCTCTACACCTCCGGCACCACCGGCCGGCCCAAGGGCTGCATTCTGACCAACCGCTATTTCCTGAATGCCGGAAAGTGGTACCGCGAGGCCGGCGGCCTGATGACCCTGGACGATGGGTGTGAGCGATTGCTCAACCCGCTGCCGCTCCACCATGCCAATGCCTTGGCGATCGGCAGCATGGCGATGCTGAGCGCGGCGGGCTGCATCATCATGGCCGACCGATTCCACCCGAGGAGCTGGTGGGCCGATGTCGCGGCGACGCGGGCGACGATCATCCACTATCTCGGGATCATGCCGCCGCTCTTGCTCAATCAGCCGCCCGGTCCCGAGGACCGCGCCCACCGGGTCAAGTTCGGAGCCGGCGCCGGGATCGATCCGAAACATCACAGAGTGTTCGAGGAGCGCTTCGGCTTTCCGCTGATCGAGGGCTGGGGCATGACCGAGGTCGCGATGCCGACATGGGCGAGCGTCGAGCCGCGGCGGATCGAGACGCGGGCCTTCGGCCGCCCCCTTTCGGGATGCGCGATGCGCGTGGTCGACGACGAGGATCGCGAGCTGCCGCCGGAGGTGCCCGGAGAGCTGACCCTGCGCATGACCGGCGCCGATCCCCGGCGCGGCCTCTTCTTCGGCTATCTGAAGGATCGCGAGGCAACCGACGAGGCGTGGCGCGGCGGTTGGTTCCACACTGGCGACACCGTGACCCGCTCGGCGGACGGCATGCTCAGCTTCGTCGACCGCAAGAAGAGCATCATCCGGCGGAGCGGTGAGAATATCGCCGCGGCCGAGGTCGAGGCGGTGCTGCAGGCCGACCCCCGCGTCGCCCAGGCCGCCGTGATCGCGGTACCGGACGAGCTGCGCCAGGAAGAGGTCATGGCCTGCGTGATCCCGCTGCCGGGCGTGCCGGCGAACCGCGATACGGCGGTGGCGCTGCAAGATCGCTGCCTGGATCGGCTCGCCTATTACAAGGCGCCCGGCTATCTGCTCTTCGTCGACACGCTGCCGGTTACCAGCACGCAGAAGGTCCGGAAGACGAGCCTGTTCCCGTCCGAAGTCGACCCGCGCGCGGTCGAGGGCTGTCTCGATCTCCGTGCCCGCAAGCGCGCCCGGTGAGCCGGCTCGTCAGCCGGCCCCGGCGCCGCGATCGGTGATCGCCCGAGAGCGGTGGTCCGATTGACTATGACCCCGGACCATGGCATGTCCCGCCTCCATGCGCGGGAGCCCCTGCCCCTAGACTGTCGCGTGCGTTTGGCGGGGTGACGGGCGCGGGAGGACGCGGGGCATGAGTTCGGAGCGTAAGGTCGCGATCGTCACCGGCGCCGGGCAGGGCATCGGCAAGGCGGCGGCGCATGCGCTCCTGGACGAAGGCTACGCCGTGGTCTTCGCAGGCCGCCGCCGGGAAACGCTGGAGGCTGCCGTCGCCGAGGCCGGAGCGGGGGCGGATGCCGCGCTTGCCGTGCCGGCCGATGTGGGCCGGGCGGAAGCGGTCGCGGCGCTCTTCGCCGAGACCAGGGCGGCGTTCGGCCGGCTCGATCTTCTGTTCAACAATGCGGGTATCAGCGCGCCTGCCGTGCCCCTTGAGGAGCTTCGCCTCGACAAGTGGCAGGCAGTGGTCGACACCAACCTCACCGGCGCCTTTCTCTGCACCCAGGAAGCCTTTCGCATGATGAAGGCTCAAACCCCGATGGGCGGGCGCATCATCAACAACGGCTCGGTCTCCTCCCACGTGCCCCGGCCCAACTCCGCGCCCTATACGGCGACCAAGCACGCCATGACCGGGCTCACCAGATCGACCGCTCTCGACGGGCGGAAATACGATATCGCCTGCGGTCAGATCGACGTCGGCAACGCGGCGACCGAGATGACCCAACGCATGAGCCAGGGTGTAGCCCAGGCCGACGGGTCGATCGCCTCGGAGGCGACGATGGCGGTCGAGCACGTCGCCCGCGCGGTGGTCTACATGGCGGGCCTGCCGCTCGATGCGAACGTTCAGTTCATGACCGTGATGGCCACCAAGATGCCGTTCATCGGGCGCGGCTAGCCGGCAAGGATTTCCTTGATCGCCTCGTTCTGAAACGCGACGTCGGCGGGGTTGAGCGCGCTCGAGGCGAAGTGCCCGTAATAGGATTCGAACACGCGAAGCTCCGCATTCGGCATGTGCGCGACCTCGATCTCGCTGTCCTCCGGCGGGAAGTAGAGATCATGGCGGCCCGGCATCACGAAGGCCTTCGCCTTGATCGCGCCGAGCGCCTTCTTGAAATCGCCGCCATAGAGCTCGTTGTCGCCGATATCGCCGTTCTGCCAGGTCCAGAGCATGGTGAGCAGATTGTTCGCGTCCTTGTGGATGAAGAAGCCCTCCCAAAAGGCGATCAGGAAGTCCTCGAGCGATGAAAAGCCCAGGGCGAGGTCTTCCTCGACCCGGTAGAAGGTCTGGGATAAGCCCCAGCCCGCATAGACCCGCGCCATGGCGCGCAGGCCCTTGGTCGGCGGCGTCTCGTACCAGCCATTGTTCCAGGCGTCGTCGGCGGTGAGCGCCGCCTTGACGCCTTCGAGGAACACGAAATTGTGGCGCGAGCACTTGGCGGAGCCGCAGGTCGGCACGATGCGCTCCACCATGTCGGGATAGAGGCAGCCCCAGTGAAATGTCTGGAGCGCGCCCATCGACCAGCCGGTCACGAGCTTGATCCGCTCGATGCCGAATTTTTCGGTGATCAGACGGTGCTGCAGGCGTACATTGTCGTATGCCGTGACGTTGGGAAAGCGCGCCTTGTCATAGGGCGCGGGCGTGTTGCTCGGCGAAGACGACAGGCCGTTGCCGAGCATGTTCGGCACGATGATGAAGTAGTGCGCCGGGTCGAGCGCCGGGTCGGGCCCGATCGTCCACTCCACATCGGTATGATGGCCGGAATACCATGTCGGTTGAATGATGACGTTGTTCTTCTTGGCATTGAGCGTGCCGTAGGTCTTGTAGGCGAGCTTGGCGTCGCGCAACGTCGCTCCCTTCTGCAGCACCACGTCGCCCAAGTCGAAGATCTCATAGTCGCTCATCGTTCTCTCCCCGCTGGCCCGGTCGACCATCCTGCGCCCTCGGCCCGGGGCTTTCAATTGCCCGATGGCGTCTCCGAGGCGATCGGCGGCGTTGATCTCTCCCCTCGATCACCGCATCCTGGCGTCAACCACCCGGCATCAGGACGGCTCCGGCCGCGGCACGGGCGGGAGGCACACGTCTCAAGGGCATGGAATATTTCGTCCAGCAGTTGATCAACGGCGTCACGCTGGGGTCGATCTACGGTCTGATCGCGATCGGCTACACGATGGTCTACGGGATCATCGGCATGATCAACTTCGCCCATGGCGACGTCTTCATGATCGGCGCCTTCATCTCGTTGATTTCGTTCCTGATCCTCGGGGTTCTGGGCATTACCTGGGTGCCGCTCGCGTTGCTGCTGGTGCTGGTGGTCGCGATGCTGCTCACCTCGGTCTATGGCTGGGCGGTGGAGCGGCTCGCCTACCGGCCGTTACGAGGCTCGTTCCGCCTCGCCCCGCTGATCTCCGCGATCGGCATGTCGATCTTCCTGCAGAACTACGTCCAGCTTCTGCAAGGCGCGCGCGTTCGGCCGTTGCCGCCGGTGATACAGGGCGGCTTCACGGTCATGGAGAGCAGCGGCGGTTTCACGGTCTATTTAAGTTACGTCCAGATCATCATCATCGTCGTGACGGTCGTGTTGATGGGCGCATTCTCGATGACCATCGCGCAGACGGCGCTCGGGCGGGCGCAGCGCGCCTGCGAGCAGGATCGGGTCATGGCCGGCCTGCTCGGGATCAATGTCGACCGCACCATCTCGCTCACCTTCGTCACCGGCGCCGGGCTCGCGGCGGTGGCCGGGCTGATGTTCGTCGTCTACTACGGCGTCATCGATTTCTTCATCGGTTTTCTTGCCGGCATCAAGGCCTTCACCGCGGCCGTCCTCGGCGGCATCGGCTCGTTGCCCGGCGCGATGCTCGGCGGGCTCCTGATCGGGCTGATCGAGACCTTCTGGTCCGCCTATTTCACGATCGAATACAAGGACGTCGCCGCGTTCTCGATCCTGGTGCTGGTGCTGATCTTCCGGCCCAACGGACTGCTCGGCAAACCCGAGATCGAGAAGGTCTAGGCTCGTGGCCGCCGACGTAAAACCGAGGTGGCCCCGCGCGGAGGTCGATCTTCGGGCCGTGTTGAAGGAGGCGGGTCTCGCCGCGCTCGTGGCGCTCGGTCTCGCGGTCTTCATGGTGGGGCTCCGGGCGACCGACGTGCCGGGCGGTCTGAAGATCGAGCAACGCTGGATGTGGGTCGGCATCGCTGTCGGCGTCGTCTTCATCGGCCGCGCGGCGCTCGCCGTCCGCCGCCTGACCAAGCGCCCGACGGCGCGGGAGCGGCGCGAGCGGGTTGCCGAGCGGATCGGGACCGGCGTCCAGCTCTTCGCGCGCTATATCGGCCCGGTGCTGGTGATCTTCGCCCTCGCGATGCCCTGGATGCCGTTCGCCAACCGCTACATCGTCGATATCGCGACCCTGGTCATCACCTACATCATGCTTGGTTGGGGGCTCAACATCGTGGTCGGGCTCGCCGGCCTGCTCGACCTCGGCTATGTCGCATTCTACGCGATCGGGGCCTATTCCTTCGCGCTCTTCGCGCTGCATCTGGAATGGGGGTTCTGGGCCTGCCTGCCGCTTGCGGGCGGTTTCGCCGCCCTGTTCGGCCTCCTGCTCGGCTTTCCGGTGCTGCGGCTCCGGGGCGACTATCTCGCCATCGTCACGCTGGCCTTCGGCGAGATGGTCCGAGTGATCCTGCTTAACTGGTACCAGGTGACCAAGGGCCCGGACGGCCTCTCCGGCATTCCGCGGCCGAGTTTTTTCGGGCTTCCCTTCACCCGACGGCCGCCCGAGGGCATCGAATCGTTCCACACCTTCTTCGGTCTCGAATATGCGTCCATGCAGAGGATCGTGTTTCTCTACTACGTGATCCTCATACTCGCGCTGATCACCAACCTGTTCACCCTCAGAATCCGCAAGCTGCCGATCGGGCGCGCCTGGGAGGCGCTCCGCGAGGACGAGATCGCCTGCCGCTCCCTCGGCATCAATCCGACCAATACCAAGCTCACGGCGTTCGCCATCGGCGCCATGTTCGGCGGTTTCGCCGGCTCGTTCTTCGCCACCCGGCAGGGCTTCATCAGCCCCGAGAGCTTCACCTTCATCGAATCGGCGGTGATCCTTGCGATCGTCGTGCTCGGCGGCATGGGCAGTCAGATCGGCGTGGTCATCGCGTCGGTCGTGCTGATCGGCGGCACCGAGCTTTTACGCGGGCTTGAGGAATACCGCATGCTCGCGTTCGGCGCCGCGATGGTGGCGATCATGGTGTGGCGCCCGCGCGGCCTCCTCGCCCACCGCGACCCGACGATCAGGCTCCACCGTCGGGGCCAAGCCAAGGGCGGCTCCGCACCATGACGCTCACCGACGCGCGTCTGATGGAGACGACGGCGCTGCCAAGTTCCGGCCGCGCCCTGCTCACGGTCGAGCATTTGACCATGCGCTTCGGCGGTTTGATCGCCGTCGACGATGTCTCGTTCACCGCCGGGGATCGGGAGATCACGGCGATCATCGGCCCGAACGGCGCGGGCAAGACGACGGTGTTCAACTGCCTGACCGGCTTCTACAAGCCGACCGTCGGGCGGCTCGCGCTCGATTCGGATTCGCGCACCTATCTGCTCGAACGGATGAGCGATTTCCGCATCGCGGCGCGCGCCCGCGTCGCACGAACCTTTCAGAACATCCGGCTCTTCCCTGCCATGTCGATTCTCGAAAACCTCGTGGTCGCCCAGCACAACCGGCTGATGCGCGCCTCCGGCTTCACCCTGACTGGTCTGTTCGGCCTCGGCGGCTATCGCCGCGCCGAGCGCGAGGCGGTCGAGCTCGGGCGCTATTGGCTGGATCGCGTCGGGCTGCTTGAGCAGGCGGACGACGATGCCGGTAGCCTGCCCTATGGCGCGCAACGCCGGCTCGAGATCGCGCGGGCGATGTGCACGGGCCCGGTGCTCCTTTGTCTCGACGAGCCGGCGGCGGGGCTCAATCCGCGGGAGACCGACGCGCTCAACGCGTTGCTGCTCTATATAAGGGACGAGCATCGGATCGGCGTGCTGTTGATCGAGCACGACATGCGGGTCGTGATGGAGATCGCCGACCATATCGTCGTGCTCGACTACGGCCGCAAGATCTCCGACGGGACACCGGCGACGGTGCGTGCAGACCCCGCGGTGATCCGCGCCTATCTCGGCGAGGAGGAGGGGGAGGCCGAGTAGGCGATGCTCTCGCTGGTCGACATCTTCGCCTCCTATGGCCGGATCGAGGCGCTGCGCGGCGTCGATATGGAGGTCGGGGAACGGGAGATCGTCTCGCTGATCGGCGCGAACGGCGCCGGCAAGTCGACCACGCTGATGACCATCTGCGGCAATCCGCGGGCCTCGGCGGGTCGGATCCTGCTCGACGGCGTCGACATCACCAACCAACCGACCTTCGAGATCATCCGCCGCGGCATCGCGCACGCGCCCGAGGGCCGGCGCATCTTTCCGCGCATGACGGTGATGGAGAACCTCCAGATCGGCGCGACCATCGCCGAGCCCGAACATTTCGACGAGGATCTGGCCCGCGTGTTCGGGTTGTTCCCGATCCTCGGGCAGCGTCGTCTGCAGCGCGGCGGCACGCTCTCGGGCGGTGAGCAGCAAATGCTCGCCATCGCCCGCGCGCTGATGAGCCGACCGCGATTGCTGCTGCTGGATGAGCCCTCGCTCGGCCTCGCGCCGCTCGTGGTGCGTCAGATCTTCAAGGTGATCGGCGAGATCAACCAGCGCGAGGGCATGACCATCCTCCTCGTCGAGCAGAACGCCTACCACGCGTTGAAGCTCGCGCACCGCGCCTATGTGATGGTCAATGGCGAAATATCGCTCAGCGGCACGGGCGACGAGCTGTTGGCCCGCCCGGAGGTGCGCGCCGCCTATCTCGAAGGGGGCGCGGGCGGTGCTTCGGCCGAGGCGTCATGAGCGCGCTGCTCGGCACCAGTATCTGGGTCTTCATCACGATTACCGTCGTGATCGCCGGCGCCGCCGCGTGGATGACCGGCCAGGCGATCGCCGGGAGCTGGCGGCCGGCCTGGCAGCTCGTGCCCTATACATTGCTGCTTGGGGCCAGCGATCGATTCCTGACCTACGCGCTTTTCGACGGCGAGCTATTCTCCGCCACCGGCTATGTGATCGATACGGCGGTGATCGGGTTCGTCGCCGTCGTCGCGTTTCGGGTCACGCGCGTGCGGCGCATGACCACGCAATACCCCTGGCTCTGCACACCGCACACGCCGCTCTCATGGCGCGAGAGAGGGGAGGCCGGCATTCTCAAGGAGCGGCACAAGGAACGGTAAAATAAGTTGCCGGAGTAAATCCTTGCGCTTAGCCTGACCATCAAGAGACGCGCGCGGCGGACAGCGCGTGAAATGAGAAGATGTCCGCCCAACCGAGCAATCGAGACGAACGGGAGACGGGTCATGCGTGGATTGACAATTGTTTCGACTGCGGCCGCGGCAGCGCTTGCGGTCGCTCTCACCGGCCAGGTCGCGAAGGCCGACATCGAGATCGCGACCGCCGGGCCGATGACCGGACAATATGCGAGCTTCGGCGCGCAGATGAAGGCCGGTGCCGAGCAGGCCGTTGCCGACATCAACGCGGCGGGCGGCGTTCTCGGCCAACAGCTTGTGCTTACCATCGGCGACGACGCGTGCGATCCCAAGCAGGCGGTGGCCGTCGCCAACCAGATGGTCAACAAGGGCGTGGTCTTCATGGCCGGTCATTTCTGCTCCGGCTCCTCGATCCCGGCCTCCAAGGTCTACGAGGAGGAGGGGATCCTGCAGATCTCGCCGGCGTCCACCAATCCGGCTCTCACCGAGGAAGGCGGCGACAACGTCTTCCGCGTGTGCGGCCGCGACGACCAGCAGGGTGCGGTGGCGGGTATGTTCCTGGCCGACACGTTCGCCGGCAAGAACATCGCGATCGTTCACGACAAGACGGCTTACGGCAAAGGCCTCGCCGACGAGACCAAGAAAGCGCTCAACGCCGCTGGCATGAACGAGGCCCTTTATGAGGCCTACACCGCCGGCGAGAAGGACTATTCGGCGCTGGTCTCGAAGCTCAAGATAAACAGTATCGACGTGCTCTATGTCGGCGGTTACCACACCGAAGCCGGCTTGATGGCTCGTCAGATGCGCGAGCAGGGCATGACGACCCAACTGGTCTCCGGCGATGCCCTGGTGACCGACGAATATTGGTCCATCACGGGTGATGCCGGCGAGGGCACGCTGATGACCTTCAGCCCCGATCCGCGCAAGAACCCGGTCGCGGTGCCTGTGGTGGAGAAGTTCCGCGATATGGGGATCGAGCCGGAGGGGTACGTGCTCTACACCTATGGCGCCATTCAAGCCTTCGCGCAGGCCGCGGAGAAAGTCGGCTCGACCGACCTCGACGGTCTGATCGGCGTACTGCGGGCGGAGAGCTTCGACACGGTGCTCGGCAGTATCGGTTTCGACATGACCGGCGACGTGACCGCGCCCGGCTACGTTTTCTACGAGTGGAAGGACGGCACCTACGACTATCTCAACTAGCGCGGTCTATCCATCCGATCGCCAATTTTCGACGAGGCGGGCACTTCGCCGTTCGGCCTCGGCGCGGCGCGGCGCGAGGTCGTCGGCCGCCTCGCGCCGGGCCGTCGCCTCCGGCCGGGGGGCGTGGGCGTCTCCTCGGAAGACGATCCGCGCTCGCCGGCTCAGAGCTTGGCGCCGGTCAGCAGGAGGCCGCTGCCCGGCGAGTCGGAGGCCTTGAACGGCGTCTCCACCACCTCCGCGTCGACGGGCTCATCGGCGTGTTCCTCGCTCAGCACCACCTTGAGCCGGGTGCCGACCGCGCTGTAGCGGACCGGCACCATGCCAAGCGCGATGTTGGAATCCTGCGTCGGCGACCAGAACGCGCTCGTGACGTAGCCGACCTCCGTCTCGCCATCGCGCACGATGTAGAAGTCGGACGGATACCAGGTGATCGGCCGCCCGCCCATGCGGATGCCGACGAGCTTCTCGCCGACGCCCTCTTCCTTGATCCTGGCGAGCGCCTCCTTGCCGATGAAATCCGCCTTCTCGAAGTTGACCTGCCAGCCGAGGCCGACCTGGAAGGGGTTGGTCTCGATGTCCATGTCCTGGCCCCAGCTCAGGATGCCGGCCTCGATGCGGCGGATGTGCCCCGGCGCGATCACCTTGAGGTTGAACTCCTTGCCCGCCTCGAGCACCGCGTTCCACATCGCATCGGCGTGGATCGTCGCGTCCTTGAGATAGATCTCGTATCCCGCCTCGCCCGAGAAGCCGGAGCGCGAGACCACCACCTCGCAGCCGGCGATCCGCTTGCCCTGGAGCAGGCCGTAATAGGGCACCGCATCGATCTCCGGCCCGACCAGCTTGCGCAGCAGCGCCGATGATTTCGGCCCCTGAATCTGCACCGGGCAGACGTCGATCTCGTTGATGTCGACCGCCATCTTGGCGGCCGCGTTGACCCCCTGCAGATAGAGCCCGACATCGGAATCGGCGAGCGAGAACCAGAACTCGTCCTCTGCCGGGCGCAGCAGGACCGGATCGTTGATGATACCGCCATACTGGTTGCAGAGGATGACGTAGCGCGCCTTGCCGGCCTCGAGCTTCTTGACGTCGCGCGTGATCACCAGGTCGACGAAGGCTTCCGCGTCCGGTCCCTTGACCTGGATCTGGCGTTCCACCGCCACGTCCCACATGGTGACGTGCTGGGTGAGGTATTCGTACTCCTTGAGGAGGCCGCCCTCCTCCAACGGGATGTAGGCGCGCGGGTGGTAGATGCGGTTATAGACCGTGTAGCACCAGCAGCCCGCCGCTTTCGCCAAGTGGAAATAGGGTGATTTCCGCACCCGGGTGGAGAGCAGCATCTTGGCGTCGAAGTCGCCGCTCTGCCTCAGGTTGATCGGGACATGGCGCCCCTTCATCTGACCCATCTCGCTGGACCTCCCCGTCGATTGCCGGCGCATAGTAGCGGCGGCGCCTGCTTCCGGCCACCGCCGTCGCGCCGCCTTTGCGCCGCGGCGGGCGGGCGTTGTCGCCCGCACCGCGAGAGCCTAGGATCGGCGCTCGATCCCGTATATCGAAGGGAGGCCGTCATGTCGCGTGGTCCCGAATTGCCCTCCGTCAACCAGCTCGCGGAGATCGCCGCGGATTTCGGGCTCGACATGTCGGCGGAGGATCTCTCCCTGCAGCGCGAGGCCATGCGCGGCGCGATTGCCAGCCTGCGCCACATCGACGACATGCCGGAAGAGCGCCCGGTGGTGACCTATCCGCGCACCCCGGGCTATCGGCCTCACCCGGACGACAACCCCTACAACGCCTGGTATTGGCGGGCCGAGATCAAGGGCGCCGCCTCGGGGCCGCTCGCCGGCGAGGCGGTCGGCATCAAGGACGTGGTCTCGGTGGCCGGCCTGCCGATGATGAACGGAGCGCGGGCGCTCGAAGGCTATGTGCCGACGATCGACGCCACCATCGTCACCCGGCTGCTGGACGCCGGCGCGACGATCGCCGGCAAGACGGCCTGCGCCGACTTCTCGTTCTCGGGCGGCGGCCACACCAGCGGCTACGGCCCGGTGCGCAATCCGCGCAAGCCGACCCATGCGCCCGGCGGCTCGTCGAAGGGGAGCGCCGCGGCGATCGCCGCGGGCGACGTCGCGATGGCGATCGGCGGCGATCAGGGCGGCTCGATCCGCATCCCCGCCTCCTGGTGCGGCGTGGTGGGCCTGAAGGCGAGCTATGGGCTGATTCCCTATACCGGCTGCATGGCGATCGAGATGACTCTCGACCATATCGGCCCGATGGCGAACAGCGTCGAAAATGTCGCCCGCATGCTGTCGGTCCTCGCCGGCCCCGACCCCCTCGACCCGCGCCAGCGGGGCGTCATCCCGGAGCACTATGTCAGTGACTACATGCCGGCGATCGGGGCGGGCTGCGAGGGGGTCCGCATCGGCGTGCTCCGCGAGGGCTTCGGCCAGACCGAGGAAACCTGGCCCGAGTTCCGCCTGCCGGGAAGCGAGCCCGCGGTCGACGAGGCCGTGCGCGCCGCGGTGCGGCGGCTTGAAGGGCGCGGGGCCGCGGTGACCGAGGTCTCGGTGCCCGAGCACTATCACGGGCTCAGGGTCTGGTTCGCGATCGCCGCCGAGGGCGCGACCGAGTTCATGCTCAAGAACGGCGGCGTCGGCACGGGCTGGCTCGGCTTCTATGACACCCAGCTCCTCGAACATGCCGCGCGCGCCGCCCGCACGCGCCAGAACGACTACCCCTTGACCGTGAAGAACGTTCTCCTGCTCGGCGAATATCTCAAGCGCTACTACCACGGCACCTACTACGCGAAGGCGCAGAACCAGCGCCGGCACCTGACCGAGGCCTATGACGCGGTGCTCAGCGAGGTGGACGTGCTGGTGCTGCCGACCATCCCGCACTTGGCCGCGCCGATCCCGAGCCTGGACGCCGATTTCGGCGAATATATGTCGCGCGCGCTGAGCATGATCAACAACACGCCACAGTCCAACCTGACCGGCCATCCGGCGATCAGCGTGCCCTGCGGCGTCGAAGACGAGCTGCCGATCGGCTTCATGATCATCGGCCGGCATTTCGACGATCTCACGGTGCTCAAGGTCGCCGACGCGCTCGAGAAGAGCGCGGACTGGCAGCGCGTCTAGCACCGCACGCCCGGATATTCGCCATGATCCTGCTCACCGGTGCGACGGGAACGACCGGCAGCGCGACGGTCGCTCAGTTGCGGGCGGCGGACGTGCCGTTCCGCATCATGACCCGCGATATCGAGCGCGCACGCCGCCAGTTCGGAGATGGCCTCGACTATGTCGAGGGCGATTTCGCGCGGCCCGAGACCCTCGATGGCGCATTTGACGGGATCGAGCGTCTGTCCCTGCTGTGCGCATTCTCCGAATCGATGGCGGCTCTCGAGGCGAACGCGGTCGCCGCGGCCGAGCGGGCCGGTATCAGGCGCATCGTGAAGATGTCGGCGATCAAGGCGGCGCCGGATGCGCCGACCATGATCCGGCGCTGGCACGGGGTGATCGAGCAGCGCATCAACGACTCCGGCATCCCCTACACCCATCTCTGGCCGAATGCGTTCATGCAGAACTTCCGGCGCTTCGCTCCCTTCATCAGGGATCAGGGGGTGTTCTATGCGCCGCTCGGCGACGCTCGGATTTCGTTGGTCGACATCGAGGATGTCGCGGCGGTGACGGTCGCGGCGCTCACCGAGGACGGGCATGAGGGCGCGACCTACGAGATCACCGGGCCGGAGGCGCTCTCCTATGGGGAATGCGCCTCCGTCCTCTCGGAGGTTCTGGGCAAACCGGTCCGCTACCAATCGGTGGACGATGACGCCGCGCACAGGGCGCTCGTCGATGCGGGCATCGGCGCGCGGGCGGCGCGCGCGCTGATCGAGATCGACGGGCTGTTTCGCGACGGCTTCGGCGCCCCGGTCACCGACGTGGTCGAGCGCGTGACCGGCCGGAAGCCGCGCGGTTTCAGCGCGTTCGCGCGTGACAACGCCGCTCTGTTTCGCTGACCGGGGCGTTCAGGCCGGATAGACGGCGCGCCGCGGCAGGGTCGTTGCCCGCCAGCCCTCCGGCATGGCCGGCGCGCCGATCGCGTCGCCGACCAGGAGGAACTCGGGGGCGGGGCCGAGCACGAGCTGCTTGCGCCATGCCCCGACGCTGCCGGGCAGCGCGCCGGAGATCGCTCGAAGAGGCGCTTCGAAATCAATGCCTCGCGGGCGGCTCAGCCAGAGCCCGGCGCCATCCGGGGCTGGCGTGTCGTCGCCCCAGAGATGGCGGTAGAGACCGCCATGGCCGACCGCCATGGGCGCGGCGATGGCGTCATGGAGGGCGTGGCGCTCGGGTGCGATCCCGGCTTCGTTCAGCCGGTCGAGCGCGGCCGAGGACTCGACCAGGTACCAATCCTCGTAGCCGTCGCGACCGTCGAGCCACGGCACGGCCTCGACCGCGGCGCTGAACGAGCCGTGAAACCCGCGGCAGTCCATGCCGACGAGGCTCCGGTGATAGGCGGTGAGAGCGGCCCGATAGGCGGCCGTGCTTACGCCGCCCGAGGGTCGGTGCCAGAACAGAAACGCGAGCATGCGCGAGCCTAACGCCAGACCGCGCCGAATGTGAAGCCGCGCGCGGGATGCGGATGAACGGCAAGGCCGATCGCCACCGCCGGTCAACGATCGCCAGGAGGGCGTCTGCGGCCGATTGAGGAGATCGCGGCAGGGCTGGAAGATGTTGTGGTCTTTCTGGAGGGTCGGCGTGTCGGTGATCCAAATGGGCGGCCCGCCATCAAGCAGTTCAGCGCCCACGACCCGTTGCCAACGTGGCCCTGAACCGGGGGGAATGTCAGGTCCATTCGAGGGTGGTGCCGGGATCGCCGTGCAGCGCGGCGTTCATCTCGCTCCATTCCGGGCCGGGGATGCCCTCGGCGTTGAGGCCTGCGCGATGGCGCGCGGGCTGACGCCGGAAGCGAAGTCGCGGAACACCCGGCGCGCGATCGTCGCCTGGTCCTCGTTGATGGTCCGCTCGCCCCGCATGGGTTCGCCTGCAACAAAGCAATATCAGAAGGTTAATCATACTTAAGCGCAGCCGAGTGTAGCGACGGGATGGTTCCGACAACGACTGGCGAGGCGAACAAATCCATACTATAGGTGCCCATATGCCGTGATCGCGAGCGGATGATCGGCAAGCCGCCGGTCGGCCGTGAGAAGCCTGAGACCTTCTTCCTGGGCCTGAACGAGCAGCAGTTCGTCGAACGGGTCCTTGTGGCCGAGCGGCACTTCAAGCACCCGCGCCGCATGATTCATGGTCATCGGCACGAAGATCATGTCCTGCCCCTCCAGGACGGCGATCACGTCATTCGGATCGAAGCGGCTCTTACGCTCGCCCGATGGATGACGGGCACGGTGTTTCAGCCGCATCTCCCAGATCGATACGGCGCTGACATGAAGCTGCGTGACCCGCCTGGCGAAGAACCGGCGCTCGGCTTCCAGGAGTTTCCCCGGCGCCTCCATGAGGTCGTAGAGATAAGACGTGTCGAGAAGAACGCGCATCGCGCGACCGCCTATTCGTCGTCAAGCCCGAGCACGCGCCGGCTGAAGGCGGGATCGTCGAACGTCTCCGGCCATCGCTCCCTGTCCCCTTCGATGCCGAGACGCCGGCGCGCCTCTTCCAGCTTGTCGAAGTCGATCCCGCCGCGCCGGTCGCAACGCACGAGTTCGACGGCCGGTCGACCGTGTTTCGTGATGATGACGCGCTCGCCGTTCCGGGCGGCAGCGACGAGTTCGGAGAGGCGGGCTTTCGCCTCGCGCAGGGCAAGTTCCATGACGGGTCGCTCTCGGGCACCGCTTCGTTTCCGCACTATGCGCCAATGTGCATGGGAATTCAAGACTACATCGAGACCACAACTATCGCGCCGATCCGACGGGATGCGCCCGGACGGAGATTGCGACGCCCAAATGCCGCCCGGGCTCGACCCCGCCCTTGCCCGCCCGCTCGATCGTGCCCGGCGCGCTCAACCGATGGTGCCGGTAAGTGTCGTTGCGCCGATCCCGCACCGCGCTGCCGCCAAGCCTATCGAACCATCGATCGACCGCCGCCGCCATCCGGCCTTCGATGATCTCGACCAAGGCGCGCCGGCCCAGCGGGCAATGGCCGTCGCCCCGCTCCAGCTCCTCGGCTTGCACCGCCGCCACCATCGCGAAGGCCATCGGTCGACTCTCGATCGTCGCGGCACGCCGTGGCATCGGGGCGCTCCTGCTCGCTGCTCCTGCTCAACCGCAGAGCGCACTCCTTTCAACACCTGATGCATAATCCCCTACATTCGCCGGAAGGTGCGTTCCGAAACGCCGAGAACCTCCGCCGCCTCGGCTTGGCTCAAGCCACCCCGATGGGCGCGGCCGTAAACCTCCTCGAACTTCATCAATCTCAGTCCCTGCAACTGCTCTGTCCGGCGCATCCAAACCCTCCATAGCCTGGAGAAGTTCTAAATCCGGACAGATCATCTGGTACATAAACCGGACATACCGTGTATTGGTGACAGTATAACGATTGGGAGGTTCGACCAGAGGGTGCGCCCCATGCTACAATCACGGGCTGAAGTCTACATGGCAAGGCCCGGGATCGGCGCGTAGCATCGTTTGACCGGCGGCGAGAGACGATCATGACCAACGACACATCCAGCGCCGGCGCGGGCGGCGTCCGCACGAACAACACCGAAAACGCCAATCCCCCGGCGTTGTGTCGAACAGGCGTGTGTAGGAGGACAGTTTCCGTGAGATCTTTCCCCGGGCTGGCAGTCATCGGCGCGTTCCTCGCCGCCGCCGCGCTGCTGCTCGGCGTTGCGGCGCCGGCGCAGGCGCAGGTGCTCGTTAGCAACACGGGCCAAACCACCCACGGCCATACAGCATGTGTCCGAGGTTCTGAACCAATAATAGAACTAGACTGTGCTCAGGGGTTCACCACGGGCCAGAATACGCGGGGCTACGACCTATCGAGTATCCAGTTGGACACGCAGGGGGCTCCGGGTAGTGGAACCCTGACGGTCACGGTGAGGGCCGCCACCGGATCGGATCGCCCGAGCAACGCGGTCTTATACACCTTGACCAACCCGTCCAACATAGGGACGGGACTCCAGACATTCACCGCCCCTGACGAGACCACTCTGAATCGAAACACCCAATACTTCGTGCACATGACGTTTGACGGTAGCGGAACCAGACCTCGTTGGAATCTGACGGCTAACGACAACCAAGATTCCGGCGAGGCCAGGGGGTGGAGCATCGGCGATCACCGCTACACGCGCCCGTCCGGCGGAACCGGGGGCTGGGAGGGTGATGGCGGTGTGTACCCGACTTCGATACAAATCAGGGTCCGGGGGTCCACGTTGGCCCCGGCCGCCCCGAACCTCTCGGCTACGCCGGGTGAAACCGAGGTGACGCTGACCTGGGACGATCCGGCCAACAACACGATCACCAAGTACCAGTATCGCCGGAAAACAGGCGCGGGCGACTACGGCAACTGGACCGATATCGGCGGCAGCGGTGCGAGCACCGACAGCTACAGGGTGACCGGCCTTACCAACGGCACCGTGTACACGTTCGGGGTGCGTGCGAAGAATGTTGGCGGCAACGGCGCAGCAGCCACCGTGATCGCCACGACGCTCCCGGCCGCCCCGACGAGCCTCTGGCCCGATCCCGGTAACGGCGAGGTCACGCTGTCCTGGACCGATCCGGACAGCGACACGATCACGAGCCACGAGGTCAGCACCGACGGCGGCGGGAACTTCACCGACATCCCCAACAGCGGCCATGGCCAGACCAATGCCACCGGATACACCGTTCCCGGCCTGACCAACGGCACCGAGTACACGTTCAAGCTGCGCGCGAGGAACATTTCCGGTCCCGGCCGGGCATCCACCGTGATCGCGACGCCGCGCGCGCCACCGGCCGCCCCGGCGAACCTCTCGGCTACGGCGGGTGACGGCCAAGTCACGCTGTCCTGGACCAATCCGGGCGACAACACCATCAGGAAGTACCGGGTCAGCACCGACGGCGGCGGTAACTTCACCGACATCAGCGACAGCAGTTACACCACCACCACACACATCGTGACCGGCCTGAGCAACGGCACCGCGTACATGTTGGCGCTGCGCGCGGTGAACGCTTCCGGTGAGGGCCCGGCATCCACCGCGACCGCCACGCCGCTGTGGGGTGCCCCGGCCAACCTCTCGGCCACGCCGGGTAACGCCGGGGTGACGCTGACCTGGACCGATCCGGGCGACTCCGAGATCACCAAGTACCAGGTCAGCACCGACGGCGGCACGAACTACACCGACATCGACGGCAGCAGTGCGACCACCGCCGCCGCCACCGTGACCGGCCTGACAAACGGCACCGAATACACGTTGGCGTTGCGCGCAGCGAACGATTCCGCTCACGGCCTGGCAGCCAGCGTGACCGCCAGGCCGCTGTGGCCCGCGCCGACCAATCTGGCGGCGGATCCGGGCGACGGCCAAGCCATATTGCAGTGGGATACGGGCGACGCCTTGATCACCGATTATCGGGTCCACTGGCAGGCCACCAGCAGCGGCGCGACGCCTGAGATCGTGGACGTCCCGGCCGGATCGGGGAACACGACCACCAGAACCATTACCGGATTGACCAACGGCACCGAATACACCTTTACGGTGCGGGCGGTGGAGATCATCAACGTATCACTCGGCACCTATACAATCACCGGCCTGCCCTCCAGCAAGATCGCCACGCCGGCGCCGGTGCCGGACGGCCCGGCGAATCTCTCGCCCACGGCGCGCAGCCAGGAGGTTGCGCTCACCTGGGACGGTTCGGCCGACAGCACGATTACCAAATACCAGGTCAGCATCGACAGCGGCATGAATTTCGCCGATATCGAGGGCAGCAGCGCGGCCACCACCGCCACCACCGTGACTGACCTGACCAACGGCACCGCGTACACGTTGGCGGTGCGCGCGGTGAACGATTCCGGCGAGGGCGCGGCGCCCCGCGTGACCGCCACGCCGCTGTGGCCCGCGCCGACCGGTCTGGTGGCGGCGCCGGACAGCGGCCGGGTCGTGCTCCAGTGGGACACGGGCGACTCCGGGATCGCCGAGTATCGGGTCCTGACCGAGGGAGGCGTTAACGACATTAACACGTTGGTCGCGGCCGGATCGGGGACGAAGACGACCGCTACCGTTGATGGGTTGACCAACGGCACCGAATACACCTTCACGGTGCAGGCGGTGGAGATCATCAACGTATCACTCGGCACCTATACAATCACCGGCAGGGCATCCAGCGACACCGCTACGCCGGATGTGGGTCCTGTGCCGGCTGCGCCGACGGGCCTCACGGCCACGGCGCGCAGCCAAGAGGTTGCGCTCACCTGGACCGACCCGAACAACATCACGATCACCCGGTACGACTACAGCACCTACAGTGCCCAGGGGTACCCCTCCCAAATCTTGGGCAGCAATGCGGCCACCACCGCATACACCGTTATCATCCTGAGCGATGGTGGCGGTATCACCCTGATCAACGGCACCGCGTACCCGTTTGCGCTGCGCGCGGTGAACGCTTCCGGTGACGGCCCGTGGGCCACCGTGACCGCCACGCCGATTGCGAAACCGGCCGCCCCGGCGAACTTCAAGGCCAAGGGGCTCGGCACAGCCGAAGGCGAAAACGAAGACGATGCCAAGCCCGATGTCGGCGGGGGCGAGGTGGCGCTGACCTGGGACGATCCGGACAACGACACGATCAACAAGTACCAGTACCGGCAGAAGAGGGGCAGCGGCGCTTTCGGCGGCTGGAGCTACATCAGCGGCAGCGGTGCGACCACCATCACACACACCGTGACCGGCCTGAGCAACGCCAGGGAGTACACGTTCGAGTTGCGGGCGGTGAACAGTGCCGGCGAGGGCGATGCGTCCAGCGATAAAGCCAAGCCGCTGTGGCCCGCGCCGGCCAATCTGGTGGCGACGCCGGACCACGCCAGGGTCCACCTGGAGTGGGACAGGAACCCCGGGATCGCCCGTTATCGGGTCGACCCCGAGGAGACCAGCACAGAAGCGAGTGCTGGGTCTTTTGTTGTCTCCGCTGGATCGGGATCGAAGGTTCGCACTGTCGTTGGTGTTCCGGGGAACTATTTGGAGAACGGCACCGAATACACCTTCACGGTGTTGGCGATAACGCAAAGCCTGGACATCAGCTTGCCAGCCGAAGTGAACGAGACACCGGTGGTGCAAGACCCTCCAGCCGCCCCGACGAACCTGTCGGCCACGCCGGGTGACCGCCAGGTCCGGCTGAAATGGGACAATCCGAAGGACTTTAAGATCACCGGGTACGAGGTCAGCACCGACTACAACACCACCGACGGTAGCGGGACCTTCACCTACATCAGCTCCAGCCACGAGAACACGACCGCACACACCGTTGCCCGCCTGAGCGACGACCCCGATACCCGCCTGACCAACGGCACCACCTACACGTTTGCGGTGCGCGCGGTGAACGGTACCGGTCCCGGCCCGGCGTCCGCCGAGGACGCCACGCCGATTGCGATCCCGGACGCCCCGACGATTTCCTCGGCGACGCCGGGCGACGGCCAGGTTGCGCTTGTGTGGACCGATCCGGGCGACAGCTCGATCACCAAGTACCAGGTCCGCTCGAAGGTGAGGAACAGCGACGACAGCACCTACACTGCCTGGACGGACATCGCCGTCACCGACCCCAATGCGCCCCCCACCGGATACACCGTGACCGGCCTGACCAACGGCACCGAGTACACGTTTGCGGTGCGCGCGGTGAACGGTACCGGTAACGGCCCGGCATCCACCGTGAACGCCAGGCCGATTGCGGTGCCGGCCGCCCCGACGGCGCTCTCGGCCACGGCGGGCGCCACCGAGGTTGCGCTGACCTGGGACGATTCGGACGACGACACGATCACCGGGTACCAGGTCAGCACCGACGGCGGCGAGACGTTCGCCGATATCGACGACACCGACATCAGCGAAAACGATACGGACACCCTCACGCACACCGTGACCGACCTGACCAACGGCACCGAGTACACGTTTGCGGTGCGCGCGGAGAACGCATCCGGTGTGGGCGCGGCGTCTACCGTGACCGCCCCGACGCTCCCGGCCGCCCCGACGGGCCTCACGGCCGAGCGGGGTGACGGCGGGGGCGAGGTGGCGCTGACCTGGGACGATCCGAATAACGACACGATCACCGGCTACCAGGTCAGCACCGATGGTGGCACGACCTTCACCGACATCCCCAACAGCGCCCATGGCGAGGCCAATGCCACCGGATACACCGTGACCGGCCTGACCAACGGCACCGAATACACGTTCAAGCTGCGCGCGGTGAATCTATCCGGTGCCGGCGCGGCGTCACTCGAAGCGACCGCCACGCCCCTGTGGCCCGCGCCGGAAAATCTGGCTGCGGCGCCGGGCGACGGCCAGGTCGTGCTGACGTGGGACACGGGCGACCCCGGGATCGCCCGTTATAAGGTCAGCACCTACTACACGCACATCGACTCCGAGGACCCGCTCTTGGAAACGTTTCTCTCGCCCGGATCGGAGGATCGGACGACCGTGCTCATTCCCGGCTTGACCAATCGCACCGACTACACCTTCACGGTGCAGGCGGTGGATACGTCCGGGGACGACACCGTGATCACCGGCAGAGCGGGCAGCGTGGACGCCAGGCCGATTGCGCCGCCGGCCGCCCCGGTAATTTCCTCGGTCGGGCCGGGTTACCGCAAGGTTGCGCTTGTCTGGGACAATCCGAACGACAGCAGCATCACCAAATACCAGTACAGGACCGACGTTGGCGCGACCTTTGCCGACATCAGCGACAGCAGTGCGACCACCACCGCCTACACCGTTACCGGCCTGACCAACGGCACCGCGTACAGGTTGGCGGTGCGCGCGGTGAACGCTTCCGGCGAGGGCGACGCGGCCACCGTGATCGCCAGGCCGATTGCGGTACCAAACGCCCCGGAGAAACTCCGAGCCACGCCGGGCGACGGCCAGGTTGCGCTTGCGTGGGCCGCTCCGAGTGACGACACCATCCCCATCACCGGATACCGGGTCAGCACCGACGGTGGCGGTAGTTTCGCCGAAATCAGCGGGAGCAATGCGACCACCACCACCTACACCGTTGAGCGCCTGACCGACGGCACCAATGCCGGCCTGACCAACGGCACCCAGTACACGTTAGCGGTGCGTGCGAGGAACAATTTGGGTGAGGGCCCGGCATCCACCGTGACCGCCAGGCCGATTGCGCCGCCGGCCGCCCCGGTAATTTCCTCGGTCGGGCCGGGTTACCGCGAGGTTGCGCTTGTCTGGGACAATCCGAACGACAACACCATCACCGGCTACCAGATCAGCACCAACGGTGGCGGTAGTTTCGCTGAAATCAGCGGGAGCAATGCCGGAACCACCAAACACACCGTCACCGGCCTGGCCAACGGCACCGCGTACAGGTTGGCAGTGCGCGCGATGAACGTTGCCGGCGAGGGCGACGCATCCGACGCGAACGCCACGCCGTTCAACACCCCCCCCACGGGTTCCCACAAGGAGGTGTCCACGAACGAGAACGAGCCGCACGCCTTTACGATGAAAGACTTCGTCTTCATGGACGACAACGCCGCCGATACGCTGAAGCATGTGAAGATCATCTCGCTGCCCGGGGCGGGCGGCGATACGGACAAGGGGACGCTGTCGCTTAACGGCAGGGCCATCGCCGCCGCCAGTGAAGACGACCCCGTGGAGGTGACAAAGGCCCAGCTCGACGCGGGCAAGCTCCTCTACACTCCGCCGGAGAACGCACACGGCGAACCCTTCACGACCTTCCGGTTCAAGGTCAATGACGGTGAGAGCGACAGCATGGCGTACACCATCACCATTAACGTGGTGCGGGTGTATTCGGTGCGCTTCGGCGCCGCGGCCTATAAGGCCGACGAGGGCGGCGATCCGGTTAGGGTGACGGTGACGCTGAGCAAGCAAGCGGCCGTTGCGCTGGAGATCCCGATCAGGGTGAGCCCGCAGGACGAGACCGTGGCGGCCGACTACGCGGTGGAAGGCCTTGACGCCGGCACTGCCCCGGGTGCCGCCGGCACGCTCGCATTCGGCATGGGCGAAGACACCAAGAGCTTCACCATCAAGGCCAACCAAGACGAAGATTTCCATGACGAGACGGTGATGTTGGGCTTCGGTGATCTGCCCGCGCGCGCGGAGGCGGGCGCACCGGCCGCGGCGGAGCTGACCATCATCGACGATGAAGGCGCCGCGATCCGGGCGCGCTTCCGGCGCCTCAATAACGAGATCCTCTCCAAACACGCGCTGACCATCGCCGATGTCACCAACCGGGCGATTGGCGCGCGCATGGACGAGGCGTGCGGCGAGAAGGCGGCCGCCTACACGCTGGCCGGGAGATCGACGCTCTATCACACGCTGCGATCCACCGCGCAGGCGATCGAGGACGGCACGCTCAGGCTCGACGATGCGCTGGCGGGCTCGTCCTTCCGGCTGCCGCTGGGCGCGGCGAATGACGACAGGGCGGGCGGTCCCGGCGGGTCGGCGCTGTGGGGCCGGGGCGACCGGCAGACGCTCGAGAGCACGGATTCCGCCTTCGCCTGGGACGGCACGGTGCTGAGCGGTCAGGTCGGCATCGACGGTTGCCTGGGCGAGGATCTCGTGACCGGTATGACGCTGTCGCACTCGCTCGGCGCATTCGACTATACCGACGGCACCGGGCCGGCGCCGGTGAGCGGCGCGTATGAGAGCCGCATGACCAGCGTTCATCCCTATCTGGGCTGGTCGTCTCCGCGGGGTTTCGGTCTATGGGGGACGGTGGGCTACGGCTGGGGCGAGATCGAGATCGACGATGAGCAGGTGCGCCGCATTGATCCCGGCGACCCCGTGAAGCGCAGCGATACGACGCTCAAGACGGCGGCCCTGGGCGCGCGCGGTCCTGTGATGACCGATGGGTCGCTGATCGCGGGCGGCACGACGAGGGTCATGGTCAAGGGCGAGGCGTCGGTTGCGCGCGTTGAGGTTGACGGCGACGACGAGCTGATCGAGAAGCAGACGGTGAACGCCAACCGCCTGCGGCTGGCGCTGGAGGGCAGCTATGAGCGGGCGCTGGCCTCGGGCTCCTCCTTGACGCCATCCCTGGAGCTGGGGCTGCGCCATGACGGGGGCGACGGGATAACCGGCGGCGGCATCGAGATCGGCGGCGGCTTGGGTTATCGAGACCCGGCCACGGGCCTGACGATCGAGGGCAACGGCCGGGTCCTGACGGGGCAGGGCGGCGATTACCGGGAATGGGGTCTTGGCGGCTCGTTGCGCCTTGATCCCGGCGCCGATGGCCGCGGCATGTCGTTGAGCGTGGCTCCGGTTTACGGCGATGTGTCGAGCGGCGTCGCGCGCCTGTGGGATCAGGATGTCGCCGAACTGGCGGCGAACGACCGGGCGGCCGGTGACAGCCGGCCTCAAGGGCGCCTTGAGGCGGAGCTCGGCTACGGCCTGTCCGCGCTCGGCGGCCACGGGCTGCTGACGCCCTATGGCGGGTTTTCGCTGGTTGGCGAAGGCGCGCAAAGCTATCGTCTCGGCAGCCGCTTGGAGATCGGGCCTGCGTTCAACCTCGGCCTCGAAGGCGCGCGCTGGGAGAGTGCCGGCGACACCGGGGCCGACCACGGCGTGATGCTGCGCGGCAACCTCTCCTGGTAGCGCCGTCGCGCGCGTCTGAGATCCGGCCCGATCAGCCGGCCACGGCGGCGCAGAAGGACACGCAAGCACGCCGGACGGTGAACACCGGCCGGCGCAGGGACCCCGCCGGGACGCAACAGCGCCTGCCCGAGATCGCGATCCCGGTGTTCGGCTATAGCAAGCAGGACCGTCGCGCCAGTGGCGCGGCGTGAGCCCGCGCAGCCACATCGCCCTCGACCGGGCCTACGGCTTCATATGCCGCTCGGCGGTGAGCGCCGCCGCCGGTCATGATGGCGAGATGCCGCGCCGGCTTGTCACACCCGACAATCAGGCCGGCCGGAGCCACCAACTCGCCCAAAAGCCCCGTGCCGCATCGAAACACGATCAAACCAGCCGGTTAATGGAGCTGTCCATCCGCTGCTCCCTTCTCCGAGAGGGCTCGGATGCCCGATCTCTAAATCAGTAACTGGATCCGGTTAAAGGGAGCAGGTCGATACATGGGCGCGCGCATGGCGAGGCTCAGTCCTCAAAATCCTCCCTAAATCGACCAATCTGATGCATGCGCTCATGCAGCACCGTAACAATGCCGATATCCCCGCTGCTCAGTGTCTTCCAATAGACGAAATGCTTCTCGTAACGGAAAACATAGCCATCCACCCCAAGCTCGGCCGGGATCGGACGCGAGGGAACTCCACCGGTTGCGATCCTGTCGAACGCTTCGAACAGGCCGGTGATGTAAGTATCCGCCTGAGCCGTCCCCCGCCGGTCCCGAGAGTATCGGTAGATCTCATCGATACGGAGAGAGGCCGCTTCCTGGACGCGGACCGATGTCACGCGCCGGTCGGCGCCTTGTTCCTCGCGATGACGTCTGAAGCCGAGAGCGGATGGAACGAGGCATCCGGCGCCGCGAAGGCGCGTGCCAGTTCAGCCTTGAGGCGGTCGAAAGCCTCCCGCTCCGATCGCTCCTTGTCGCGTCGGATGAGCGCGCGAATGTATTCGCTGACGTTCTCGTAGGACCCGGTGTCGCCGACATTGGCCGACACGAACTCGCTCAGCGCACCGCCGAGGCGAACCGTCATCGTCGTCCTACGTGGCATGGGCTGGTCTCCTTGCAGGCTGCGTATTTAATATACTCAATATTGCGCACACGGCCAAGCGGCCGTGATCGACAGGTGCGGACTTCGTCAATGGGCTGTTAGAAACAGGAAGCGCAGTGGGCTAAAACCGGCTCTGAAAGATGTCTCGTCCTCTTGACCCAATCGGACTTCCAGCGTTCGGCGGCCGGTGATCGGTGACGGCGATGGAACACGCGGAAACCTGGATTATCCGAAAGCCGGCCGTGGCAAGCCGGGACGGTGTGGTTGCCACGCAGCACCGTGCCGCATCCGAGGTCGGCGCCGGCATCCTCGCCGAAGGCGGCAATGCGGTCGATGCCGCGATCGCCGCGAGCCTCGCGCTGGCGGCGGTCGAACCGTGGATGAGCGGACTCGGCGGCGGCGGATATATGCTTGTCCAGAGCGCATCGGAGGCCCGGACATGGGCGGTCTCGTTCGGGATGATCGCGCCCCGGGCGCTCGACCCGGCGGACTACCCGCTCACCGGTGAGGCCGGCGCGGACATGTTCGGCTGGCCCGCCGTGGTCGATGACCGCAATATCCGCGGCCCGCTTGCGATCGCAGTGCCGGGCCAGGTCGCGGGCCTGGAACGCGCCCATGATCGTTTCGGGACCAGGCGCTGGCGCGATCTCGTGGAGCCGGCGCGCGCGCTGGCGGCGCGTGGCATGGATGTCGACTGGCAGGCGACGCTCGCGATCGCGGCGTCGGCTCCCGAGCTTGCGTGCGATGCCGGGAGCGCGGCGGTTTATCTGCCCGGCGGGCACCCGGCGGCGAGCCTATGGACCGGGCCGCCGCCCCGCATCCGCCTGGGCCGCCTCGCCGACACGCTGCGCCGGCTCTCGGAGGCGGGCCCGAGGGATTTCTATGAGGGCGAGATCGCCGGTGCCATCGGTGCCGACATGGCGGCGCTCGGGGGCCGGCTTTCGGAACGCGATCTGGCTGCTTATCGGGCGCCTGTCACCGAGGCGGCTGAGGCGCGCTATCGCGATGCGACGGTCTGGGCCGCGCCGGGCTTGACCGCCGGCCCGACGCTGATCGGCGTCCTGAGCCGCCTCGCCGCGCTCCTGGTTCCGGATGCGGAGCCCGGCAGCGATGCCTACTGCGCCTATGCCCATGCCTTGCGCGAAACCTATGCCGAGCGCTTCTCGACCATGGGCGATGGTGCCGCCGCGGACCAGGCGACCTGCACCAGCCATCTCGGCGTCGTCGATCGGCACGGCACCGTCGTCGCGTTGACCCAGACCCTGCTCTCGCCGTTCGGCTCGAAGGTCATGCTGCCGCGCACCGGCATCCTCATGAACAACGGCGTGATGTGGTTCGATCCGCGGCCCGGCGGGCCCAACGCCATCGCGCCCGGAAAGCGACCGCTGTCCAACATGTGCCCGGCCATTCTCGGTCTCGGCGACGGCCGGCGCGTGGCGCTCGGCGCGTCCGGCGGGCGGCGCATTCTCTCGTCCGTGGTGCAGTTGCTCTCGTTCCTCGCGGACTTCCGCATGAGCCTGGAGGACGCCCTGCACTGCCCGCGAATCAATGTCAGCGGCACCGAACTCGTCGAGGCGGACGCCAGGCTGCCGGCCGCGGTCCTCGATGCGCTCGACCGCCAATTCGACCTCGCGGTGAGACCTCACGGGGTTCACCCGGCGCTTTTTGCCTGTCCGAGCGCGGTCGCGTGGGATCCGCGCCGTGGCACCGCAGCCGGTGCGGCCCATGTGATGTCTCCCAACGCGTGCGTCAGCGCGCCGTGACCGTATGATGCCGGCAGGAAAGGAGGTGGCTATGCGAGACCGCACGCGCATCGGCATGATCACGCCGTCCATGAACACGGTGCTGGAGCCCGTGACCGCCGCGCTGCTCGCGGATCTGCCGGAGGTGACGGCGCATTTCAGCCGCGTCCCGGTGACCCATGTCTCGCTCGACGAGAGCGCGGCGGCCCAGTTTGCGCCCGAGCCGATGCTCGCCGCCGCGCGCCTCCTGGTCGACGCCCGGGTTCATGCGATCTGCTGGAACGGCACCGCCGGGAGCTGGCTCGGGCTGGTCCACGACCGCATGTTGTGCGAGGCGATTGCCCGCGAGACGGGCATCCCGGCAACGAGCGCGACATTGGCGCTGGCCGAGCTGTTCCGAAGCCGGGGGATCCGGCGCTTCGGCCTGGTGACGCCGTTCCGCGGCGACGTGCAGCAGGCGATCATCGAAACCTATCGGCGGGAGGGCTTCGAATGCGTGGCCGAGCATCATCTCGACAGCGATGACGGCTTCGGCTACGCGGCTATTCCGCCGGCAGCCACCAAAGACATGATCCGCACCGTCGCCGCCGCCGAGCCGGAGGCGATTGCCGCGATCTGCACCAATATGAGCGGCGCGCCGCACGCCGAAACCATGGAGGCCGAGGCGAAACGGCCGGTTTATGACAGCGTCGCGGCGGCATTGTGGGGCACCCTTGCGCTTGCCGGGGTCGACCCCACCCGGATCACCGGCTGGGGAGAGCTGTTCTCGGTTGCGCCGGCGTCGCTGGAACGCCTCGGCGCCGCAGCGTGAGCGCCGTGATGCGCGGGCGGAGGACCGCCGCTATGCGCTTGCCGCCTGCTCCTCCGGCTCCTCGAGCAGGTCGGCGACCGGGGTCGCATGCCAACCCTGGGCGCGCTTGGCCCAGTAGAGCTCGGAGAGCCGGCCCGTCGTGATACCCGGCGCGCCGTTGCCGATGGGCTTGTCGTTGACCCGGATGACCGGGACGACGCCACCGGCGGAGGACGAGATGAAGGCCTCGCCGGCCTGCTCGAGGTCGTTGGGCTCGAGATCGACCGCCTCTGCCTTGAGCCCCACTTCCTCGCAGAGATCGAACACCGTCTTGCGGGTAATGCCTTCCAGCAGATTGTCGCCGGGCGTCAGCGCTTTGCCGTCCCGGATGATCCAGACATTGAAACCGGGGCCCTCGGTGAGGTGGCCATCGGTGGACAGCAGGACAGGCTGATCGGCGCCGGCGTCGAGTGCTTCAAACTGGGCGGCGGTCAGATCCATCCGGTTGAAATTCTTGCACCGCTGGTTGATGGCGTCATCCGGCGCCCGGCGCGTCTTGGCGATCCAAAGATGGGCCCCCGACTTCACTTTCTCCGCGGCGACCACCGTGTAATACGGCACCGCAAAGGCGATCAGCTCGTTGGTGGAGGTTCGAGGGTCGCCGAAGGCGGCGCCGCCGGCATAGCGCCCGCGGGTACAGAGCACATAGACGATCGAATCGGTGAATCCGGCGCGATCGACACAGTGCGCCATGATGTGCCTGATCTCCGCGTCCGAGCATGGCGGCGCGAGTCGGACATGCTCGCACGACGCGTAGAACCGCGCCATGTGGTCGTCGAGCCGGAAGAACGCGCCATCGCAGACCGTGACCGCGTCGAATACCACGTCGCTCTTGTGAAAGGCCGGATCGAGGATCGGTATCGATGCCTCCTCGATCGGCATGTAATGTCCCTGACAATAGGCGACCCCCTTCGACTCAGACATGCTCTCGGCCTCCCTGGCGGTGCGGTGCGCGGTCTCTTCCGGACGGTAAGGCGGCGGAGCGGCCGAGGTCAAGGCGCAGCGGGATTCCTCCCAACCGGAGATCACGGCACCCGGCCGGAACAAAACCGTATGTGACCCTCCGAAGAGCGCAGAAACGAATCGGGTGAAGCAGCGGAAGCCGCTATGATTGGGCGCTTGACGAAGCGGGGGGAAACCCGCCGAAGCGCCAGGTTTCACAGGAAACAAGTTGGTCCACGATGTCAGACAACATCACAGAGCCTTCCTCCGGCGTTCAGATCACGGCCTCGGTCAAGTGGTTCAACCCGACCAAGGGGTTCGGGTTCCTCGTGCCCGACGACGGATCGCCGGACGTTTTTTGCCATGTGTCCGCAGTCGAGCGGGCCGGCTACGACACGCTCCCTCAAGGCGCCACCGTGACCTGCGAAGTCTCGGAGGGACAGAAGGGTCCGCAGGTCTCGGAGATCCATGCCGTCGATACCTCGACCGCCACGGTCAGTCCGCCGCAGGGCGATCGCCCGCGCCGGCACGCGCCCGGCGGCCCCCATGGCGGGCGCTATGACGAGCCGGTCGGCCCGACCGAGGAAATTGACGGCACCGTCAAGTTCTTCAACGTCGGCAAGAGCTATGGCTTCATCACGCCGGACGGCGGCGGGCAGGACGTGTTTATCCACGCCAAGGTGCTTGCTCGTTCCGGGCTCGATGATCTGGAGCCGCAGCAGCGGGTGCGGCTGATGATCACGCAGGGCCCGAGAGGGCCCCAGGCGACGGCCGTCGAGCTCATCTGAAGCGCCCCGGCAGCGGTGCGCGGCCCGAGCCCAACGCGCTACGCCGGCCGGGCCTCGTCGGCCGCCGCCGGGGGCGAGCGGCCGTTCTCGGTCGCGTCGGCAACGGGACCGGCGATGCCGCTCCCTCCGATCCGGCGCGGGCGCGCCGCGGGCCGACCGAGGTGATCTGCGCGCCCACGGTCACGCCGGTTCTCGCGAGCCGCGTCGATGCCATCGTGCGCGACATGTCCAACACGCTCCGGCGGTCCGCCCGATCGAGCGTGATCGCCGCGGCCAAGGATTTCTCCTGCGCCATTCTTACCCGTGACGATCAGTTGATCGCCGCCGCCGAAGGCCTGCCCGTTCATATCCTCGGGTCCCATCTCCAGACGCGGGCGATGCGCGCACTGCACAAGGATCTTCGCGAGGGCGATGCGTTCTTGCATAACGATCCCTATCTCGGAAATACCCACGCGGCCGATCACGCGATCCTGGTGCCGGTCTTTATTGACGGTGAGCACATGTTCACGGCCTGCGCCAAGGCCCATCAAGCCGATATCGGCAACAGCGTGCCCACGACCTATCACGCCTTCGCTCGCGACCTGTACGAGGAGGGCGCCCTGATCTTTCCCTGCGTTCTCGTTCAACGCGACGGGGAGACGATCGACGACATCATCCGCATGTGCGAGCGACGTATCCGGGTGCCGGAGCAGTGGCGCGGCGACTTCCTGGCCCTGATCGGCGCCGCGCGGATCGGCGAGCGTCGTCTCAAGGAGCTTTGCGAGAGCTACGGGACGCCGACTGTCACGGCATTTCTCGCCGACTGGCTGGATTATTCGGAGCAGCGCATGGCGCGCTCGATCGGACGCCTCCCTGCCGCATCGCTGGTCTCGGAGGGTGCGCACGATCCGGTCGAGCCGATCCTGCCCGATGGCATTCCGGTCAAGGTCGGCATCGAGGTCGATCCCGAGGCGGCCCTGATCACGGTCGATCTACGCGACAACATCGACTGCGTCGACTGTGGCTTGAACCAGACGGAGGCGTGCTGCCTCGCGCATGTCTTTACCGCGCTCTTCAACTGCCTCGACGACGATGTGCCGCGCAACGCCGGCGCGTTCCGCCGCGTCCGCGTTCTGATACGCGACGGCTGCGTGGTCGGCCGTCCGTCTTTTCCCCATAGCTGTTCGGTCGCGACCACGAATGTGGCCGAGCGCCTTATCTATGCGATCCACAGCGGCTTCGCGATGCTGGGCGATGGTTACGGCCTGGCCGAGGGCTCGGCCAGCATGGGCGCGGCCATGGCCGTCATCTCGGGAAAGGACGCCCGACGCGGCGGCGCGCCCTTTGTCAATCAGTTGTTTCTCGGCGTCGGCGGCGGCCCGGCAAGCCCGCGCTGCGATGGTTGGCTGACCTATTGCCTGCCGACCGCGGCGGGTCTCGTTCACCTTGACAGCGTCGAGCTTGCCGAAGGCCGTTATCCGATTGCGATCGATTCGGCGCGCATCGTTCCCGGGAGCGGCGGCGCGGGCCGGTGGCGCGGCGCTCCGGCAATCGAGGTCGTCTATGGTCCGACACACGGGTCTCTCACCGCCATCATCCCCTCTGACGGCCACCACGTCGCGCCGAAGGGCGTGCGGGGCGGGGCCGACGCGAGGCCCGGAAAGACCGTCAAGATCGACCGCGACGGCGGCGAAACGGCGCTTTCGAATTTCGTCCAGATCGCCCTCCGGCCCGGTGAACGATTGCGGGCTCTGGAAGGCGGCGGCGCGGGTTACGGCGACCCCCTGGCGCGCGATCTTCAGATGGTGCTGCGCGACGTATCGGAGGGCTGGGAGACGCGCGAGCGGGCACGCGAGGTCTATGGCGTCGTCTTCTCGGCGCCGACCGCAGACGCGCCGCTCGCTATCGACGCGGTCGCGACGCGCGACTGTCGCGCCGCACTGAGGTCGCGCCGGGACGAAGAAGAGATGTTGGCGGCGCCGGCGTTCGCTCCGGGCCTCTCTTGAGGCCTCGCCTCAGGAACGAAGGCGCATCATCACTTCCTCGGCGAACAGGCGGATGCTCCGCAGCGCCGATCCATGATCAATGCCCGGGACGAACATCCGACAGATGGCGTGGTTGATCCCGGCGCGTCGCTGGAGCGTCTTGAGGCGATCGAACACGTGGCCGACATCGCCGATCACCAGTCGATCGTCGAGCAGGCGATCGAGCGTGCAGTCCGCGTCGGCGAGCGGTTGCCCGGCGGCGTCGGTAAGACGGCCGCATCGCCCGTGGTGGCGGTAGAGCGCGAGAAATGCGGCGCCGGCGACCTCGATCGCCTCATCGCGCGAGGGCGCGACGAAGACCTCGCGGATGACCGGTCGCTCCACTTCGACGACGCTCCGGCTGCCTTTGGCGAGGTCGTTGACATAAGCGGTGTAGAGCGCGGTCACCTCTTCGTGGCGCGCGGTCACGGGCGGCAGGATCGAGCAACCGGCGCGTGCCGCAAAGGTCACGGCCTCCGGTCCATCCGCTTCGATCCACAGCGGCGGATGCGGAATCTGCGCCGGCCGCGGGGTAACCGCGAGATGAGTGGTCTCGGTGCCAACCCGTTCCCAGGGCAGGAGAAACGGCGTGACATAGGGCTCAGGCTCGAACGGCTCTGCAAGGTTCGATCCCGCGGCCTTGGGAAAACGGGTATAGCGTCCCCCATAGGCGAACGCGTCGTGGGTCCAGGCCCGGCGAATGAAGTCGAGGGCTTCGGCGAAGCGCGGCAGACGCTCTTCGAACGGCACGCCGAAGGCGGCGAAGCCCTCCTCGGCGTTGCCCGGTCCCACACCGGCGATCAGTCGTCCGTTGGAAAGCAGATCGAGGACGGCGTACTCCTCCGCGATGCGCGCGGGATGCTGGAGCGGCAACGCCTTTCCCGCCGTGCCCAAGCGAATCGAGCGGGTCGAGCCGGCGAGCGCTCCGAGGAGGTCGAGGGCCGACGCCGTGAGGTCGGTCTCGACGAAGTGGGATTCGCCGATCAGCGCCGAATCGAAGCCGAGATGGTCGGCGTATTCGACCTGTTCGAGGATCGCCGCATAGAGGTCGGCCGCGTCGACGCCTGCGGTGAGCTCCCATCCGTAATAGAGGCCGATCCTCATGACGCTCTCCCGAAATAGGGGATGACCTCACGGGCGAACAACGCCATTTGTTGGAACAGCCGGTCCTTCTTCTGGCTGATATGCATGATGCGCGGCATGAAGTGATCGAAGGGAACGGCGGCGCGATAGGCCTCGATCTTGCTGATGATCTGCGCCGGTGTGCCGACGAAAGACGCCTCGATGATTTCCTGGAACACCGGATGGGCGAGGAGCGCGCGTCGGCTGCCCGATGCTTTGGGGACGTAGCCATAGGCGACATATTGCTCCTCATACATCGGCAGGAGATCCTCATCCATGATCCGCTGGGCTTCCTCCTGCGTTTCGGCGATGCAGACGTCGCGAAACAGCGCGACTTTGATGTCGCTCTCGGCCACGCCGGCCTCGCGGGCGGCGGTCTTGTAGACGGCGGCGTTCTCCTTGAACGTCTCCAGGCTCATGGAGGGTCCTTCCCAAAAGCCGAGCCCGTGACGGCCGATATTGCGCGCCTGGGTTTGGGATCGATTCGCGCCGACCCAAATCGGCGGGTGCGGACGTTGGACGGGAACCGGTTCGAGGCGCAGGTTCCGGTAGTCGAAGAACGTGCCCCGGTGGGTGAAATTCTCGCCCGAGAACGCCTTTTTCATGACCTGGATCGCCTCGTAGAACCGCTTGCCGCGGGTCTTCTTGTCGATATCCAGGCCTTCGAACTCCTCCACGCGGTAGCCGGGCGCTAGGCCCAGGATCAGGCGGCCGTTGGAGAGTATATCGAGCGAGGCCTTGTCCTCGGCATCGCGGAGTGGATCGTGGAGGCCGAGCAGCGAGCACCCGGTGCCGATCCCGATCCGCGAGGTTCGACGCGCGATGGCAGCGAGCACCGGTAAGAGCGACGGACAATAGCCGTCGTACCAAAAATGATGCTCCGTGAGCCAGAAGCTGTCGAACCCCAGCGCCTCCGCTTGCACGGCATGCTCGACGACCTCGCCGTAGAGCCCGGCCCACGAGCGGGGATGGACCCGCGGACTCTGCATCCCGTAGAGACCGTACCAGAACTCCACGACGACCCTCCCTGCCGTACTGTTTCAAGGCGCGGCCCGCGCCTGGGACTGAACCGAACCGATGACCATCATAGCGAATGCGGCGAGCATGAGTCCGGCCGCGCCCCACACATAGCCGGAGTGCTGCTCGTCGAAAAAGAGGATGCCCCATCCGATTCCGCCGACCACGCCGATAATGGTCATGATGGAGAAGAGCGAGGCACCGGCGCGCCTGACGATCAGGTAGAACATCGGCCACATCACCGCGTTTATGATGACCGCAGCGGTAAGCGCCAAGTCCCCGTCGAGACGCGGGCCGGGGAACAGATAGATCTGATCGGTGGCCGGCAGGAACGGGAGGAGCAAGAGCGCGCCGGCGAACAGATTGCCGATCGCAAGAGCGAGAGACGACGCCTCGGGCGGGCGGAATCGCTCGACGATGACGTTCAGGGCTCCGAATCCGAATGGGATCAGGAGCGCGATGAGAAACCAACCCGCCATGCTCGGCGCGGGCAAGCTGTCGCTCGGAATGACGATCAGGAGGACGCCGGCGATTCCGGAGAGCAAGCCCACGGCACTGATAAATCGGAAACGCTCCAGCCTGATGAGAACCGCGAGTGAATAGGTGAAGAGCGGGGTCAGCGTGATCAAGAGAACGGTAACGCCGGAGGGGAGCTTGGTTGCGACGAATGAGAGAAGCGCGAACGGAAAGGCGAAGCCGAGCGCGGCACTGGTGAAATAGAGCCGAAGGTGCGGCAACGACAGCGACGGCAGCTCGCGGCGGATGATCGCCGGAACGAGCAGAATGAGCCCGGCGCCGAGGGCATACCAGAACACATAGGCGAAATGCGGCAATCCCGCGTCGCCGGCAATCTTGTTGACCGGGATCAACAGGCTGAAATTGAGGCCGGCGATGAGAATGAGGAAGAGAGAAAAAACCATCGTAGGCACTAAATCTCGGCGCGGCGCTCGGCGGACGATCTGATGTTGTTGAGGAGCCGCTACTGATCTAGTCGGATAGTGGGCAACGGAGTCGTGCTCTCAGGCCCCGCACCGATCAAGTTCAGCACCGTCGCGGCGGCGCGCTCGCTCGGCGGCAGGCCGCCGAGCCCGAGCTGGGTGGCGATCTGCCGAAAGCTCCGGATTTGGTCCTTTTGGTGTTCCGTGTCGCGGAGGAGCCGGTCGAGCGCCGGCACGAGGCGCTTTGCGGTACAGTCACGCTGCACGAACTCCGGCGCCGCGCGGCGCTCGGCGATGATGTTGGCCATCGCGATGTGCGGTACTCTGAGGACGCGCCGCGCGATCGCGGCCGTGAGCGGATTGACCCTGTAACAAACGATCATCGGAACGCCGCCGAGCGCGAGCTCAAGGGTTGCTGTGCCGGAGACCGTCAACGCCGCGTTGCTCGCGGCGTAGGCGGCGTACTTCTCGGCTTTGCTTTCGATCACGGTCACCGGCGCGGCCCATGACTCGGTGGCGGCGCGGACAGTCGCGCGATGTTGAGGCAGCGTCGGGACGAAGACGCGAAGATCGGCGAAGCGCTCGGCCAGCGCGCGGATCGTTTCCCCGAATACCGGTTGGTGCCGGCGCAGCTCGCCACTCCGGCTGCCCGGCAGGACGGAGATCACCGGCTGGTCAGGTGCGATGCCGTGGCGCCTGCGAAAGCCGGGTCCGTCCGCCTCCTCGATCGGTTCCTCGACCAGCGGATGGCCGACGAAGCTGCTGCCGAGACCCACGGCGTCGAAATAGGGCGGCTCGAACGGAAACAGGCACAGCACGTGGTCGAGATAGCGGGCGATCGAGGTCGCGCGTCCCGGCCGATAGGCCCAGACGGTCGGTGCCACATAGTGAATCAAGGGGAAGCCGGCTTCCTTCAGTTTTCGTGCGACCCGAAGATTGAAGTCCGGTGCATCGACCGTGATAAACGCTGCCGGTTGCAGCCGGCGCGCAGCCATGGCGGTGGTCCGGATGCGCCGTAACAGGCGCGGCACATGCGGCGCGATCTCGAGAAGACCCACCAGCGAAAGCTCGGAGAAGGGAAACAGGCTCTCGAGTCCCTGTTCCGCCATGAGCGGACCGCCGACACCGGCGAAACGGACGGCATCGTCGGTGCGCCGCCTGAGCGCCGCCATCAGCCGGGAGGCGATGAGATCGCCGGACGATTCGCCCGCGATCAGGAAGATCAGCGGTGCACTGCAATCCATTCCGGCCGTCAGTCTACGCCGATCAGGAACAAGCCGTGCTCGTCGGCGCGCACGATAGCGACGCGGCGCTCGAGAATCAGGGTCTCGCCCGCCTCGACGGCCACGCCGCGAAGCCCCGCTTCGGCCAGCCTGTCGATCGTTTTGGGGCCGATTGTCGGCAGGTCCGCACGGCGCTCTTGACCGGGCTTCTTCATCTTGACGAGCACGCCGCCAGGCCCCGGGTGCTGAAGGCGCGCGCAGCGCTCGATCAACCGGTCCGTTCCCTCGACCCCCTCGACGCCGAGCACCAGCCCGGCCTGCACGATCACCGCTTGGCCGACATCGTGGGCGCCCAAAGCCCGTGCGGTCTTCATGCCGATGGCGATGTCGCGCTCGGCCTCTTCGTCGGGTGCGAGGCGGCCCATCACCCCGGCCGGTGCGCACAGCTCCGCGATCAGATCATCGGCGCCGACGACTGTGAATCCCTCGCCCTCGAGCTCGTCGATCACCAACGAAAGAAGCGCGTCATCACCCTTGCTCATCGCACCCGCGATGCGTCCCATGAAACGCATGCCGCGCAGATCCAGCTTGACGTCGGAGAAGGACGGCCGGCGGATCGACCCGGCAAGCACGACCTCGCGGCAGCCCGCCTGGCTGAGTGATTTGAGCAAGGCGCCGACCGCGCCCATCCTGAGCCATTGATGCGGTAGGCCTGCGCAGGTCGCGGGGTCGGTCTCGCCCTCGAATGCGATGACCAGGATCTCGCGGCCCGCGTCATGGCACGCGCGCGCGATCAGACCGGGAAGTGAACCGCCGCCCGCGATGATCCCGAGCTTAGTCGCCGCCATCGCCCCGTGGCTGGCATATCGAGCGATCGCGATCGACCTGGATGAAATCCACGATGTCCATAACCGGCTCGTTGTTACGGAAAAGCTCGGCGACGTCCGAAAGACGCTCCAACATCGTTCCTTCTTGCGCGAAGAGCAGCCGGAAGGCGCGTCTCAGGTCGTGGATGACGTCGCGCCCGAAACCTCGTCGTTTCAGCCCGATGAGGTTAAGCCCGGCGAGGTGGGCGCGGTCGCCCATGGCCGAGCCGTAGGGAATGACGTCGTGCTCGACGCCGGACATCCCGCCGACGATGGCGTGGCGTCCTATGCGAACGAACTGATGCACCCCGGAAAGGCCGCCGAGGATCGCCCAGTCGTCAACCGTCACATGCCCCCCCAATGTCGCGTTATTGGCCATGACGACGTGGTCGCCGACGGTGCAATCGTGGGCGACATGGGTCGCGATCATGAAAAGGCATCGATCGCCGATCCGCGTCAACATGTTACCTTGCGCCGTGCCCGGGTTCATGGTGACATGCTCGCGGATGACGTTGTCGGCGCCGACCTCGAGGCGCGATGGCTCGCCGCGGTATTTGATATGCTGGGGCCGATGGCCGATCGAGGCGAAGGGATAGATCTCGGTACGCGGCCCGATCGTCGTGCGCCCGGTGACGATGGCGTGGGAGATCAAGCGGACTTCGTCACCGAGGACGGCGTCTGCGCCGACGATGCAGTAGGGACCGATGCTGACGCCTTCGCCGAGCGTCGCGCCGGGCTCGACGATCGCGGTCGGATGGATGTCGGGCACCTCAGGTATCTTCCAGAATCATCGCCGAGTAGGTCGCCTCGGCGACGATCTGGTGGTCGACTTTGGCCTCGGCCGCGAATTTCCAGACGTTCCTGCGGCGCTGCTTCTTGATCACGTGGATGAAGAGCCGGTCGCCGGGTACCACCGGCCGCCGAAACCGGCAGCCATCGACCGACATGAAATAGACGAGCTTGCCCGCCATCGCCGGGCCGAGGGTCGACACGACGAGAACGGCCGCTGTCTGCGCCATCGATTCGATGACCAGAACCCCCGGCATCACCGGCCTGCGCGGGAAGTGGCCCTGGAAGTAGGCCTCGTTGATCGAGACGTTCTTGATGCCGACCGCGCCCTCGCCGGCGACGAGGTCGACCACTCGATCGATCATGAGGAACGGATAGCGATGGGGGATCGCCTCGATGATCTCCTCGATATCCATGCGCTCTATGGTCTGCCGCTGCACCGGCTCGTTCATCGCTCAACCGCTTTGCTGCTCGCCTGCCGCGCGAGTATCGCGCTTTGGCGGTGCCAGAGACGGATCGGAACGGCGGGCGTGCCGCCATAGGTCGCGCCCGGCTCTATGTCACGGATCACGCCGGACTGGCCTGCGATCCGTGCGCCGTCCCCGATCGTGAGATGACTCACCACTCCCACCTGCCCGCCGATCTGCACGAAGTCACCGATCCTGGCGCTGCCGGCGACACCGGCCTGGGCCACGATCACGCAGCCGCGCCCCAGCTGCACGTTGTGGGCGATTTGAACAAGATTGTCGATCCAACAGCCTTGACCGATCACCGTATCGGGGCCCGCTCCGCGATCGATGGTGCTGTTGGCGCCGATCTCGACATCGTCCTCGATCAGGACGCGACCGAGCTGGGGCATCTTCACATGCCCGTGCGGATCGGGGGCGAAACCGAAGCCCTCTTGCCCGATCCGGACGCCGGGATAGATCGAGACCCGTGCTCCGATCAGACAGTGGCTGAGAGACGCGCCGGCCCCGATCCGCGTGTCGGCGCCAATCTCGACGGCCTGCCCGATGGTGGCATTGGCCTCGATCAGGCAGCGGGCACCGATGCGCGCGCCGGCGGCAATCACGGCGCCCCCTTCGATCCGGCAATCCGCCGCGAGCCGGGCCGTCGGATCGACGATCGCCGCTCGATGCACGCCGGGCGTGGGCGCCTCAACGGGATGAAACAACGCGGCCGCCCGCGCGTAAGATTTATAGGGAGCCTCGCTGGTCAGAACCGCCATGCCCGCCGGCGCGCGATGAGCGAGCGCGGCCGGTGCAATGCAGGCACCGGCGCCGGTTGTGGTGAAGGCGTGGATATACTTCCGATTGTCGAGAAAGCTCAGATGCTCCGCAGTGGCTTTGCCGAGCGGAGCCACGTCGTGGAGCTGCTTCGCAGGGTCGACATCGGCTGCCAAGCGCGCGTCCGCGGCCTCGGCGATCTCCGCCAGCGTGAACGGCCCTGCCGCGGTATAGAAACGCGGGTCGGGCACTAGTTCTCTCCGAACTGCAGTGTGATTTCAGAGAGCGAATCGTTCAGCCGCTCGATCACCACGTTGGTCAGGTTGAGTTCAGCGATAGCGAATAGCGAGCGATTGACCGGCACCACGATCTCAATGCCGCGTTGCTCTGCCACCTCTGCCACGACGCTCTGAAGAGCGACACGGAATCGGTTCTCGCCTTCCTGGACGGCGCGACGCAGCACGCGGCTTCGCACCTGTGCCTTTTGATCGGCGGCCCTCACCTGAAGGTTGAACGCGCGTTGGCGCTCCTCCAGGGCGGCCGGTGCGAGCAGTGTCTCCTGCCGCTGGAACTCGTCCCGGACTTCGCGTAGCCGCTTCGCCTCCGCCTGCGCATCCGCGGCATAGACTTTGCGCTGCGCTTCGCCCTGGGCCTGGATCGAGCGGAGCGCGGACGCCTCTCCAAGAATGCGGTTCATCTCGATGATGGCCACGTGCGTTCCGCGCTCTTGAGCCCAGGCGCCGGTGCTCCCGGTCGCGGCACAGAGGAGTGCGAACGCGAGCACGAACCAAGACCCTTTTCCTCTATTCATCGTTAGAACCTCGTTCCGAAGCTGAAGCGAAAGACCTCGGTCTGGTCAAAATTCTCTTTCACGAGGGCTTTCGAGAAATCGAACCGGAGCGGCCCGAGCGGCGAACGATAGGCGATGCCTATGCCCACCGAGACGCGGGGCGAGCCCTCGTCTTGGATGCCGGCACCCTCATCGTCGGTGATGGCGAGGCTGCCGATATCGGCAAAGACAGCACCGCGCAGATCGAGTTCCCTGGCAACGTCGATCGGAATGCCCAACTCGCCCGTCACCGAATAGAACAGGTTGCCGCCGAGCGAATCGCCGGTCTCCGCGTCGCGCGGGCCGACGCCACCGGGCTCGAAGCCTCGTAGACTACTGCCGCCGAGGAAGAACCGATCGGTGATGCGAACATCGTCGTCGATCCCGACGACGTAGCCGTTGCGGCTCAAGGCGCTCAGCACCCATCCGTCCCATATCGAATAGAAATAGCCGTAGGTGAGAGTGTGCTTGAGAAAATACACATCGCCGCCGGGCCCGGCGACCTCCTGTCCAAAGCGAACGAAATAGCCCTCGGTCGGGTCTATGCGGTTGTCGCGCAGATCGTAGGTCAGCGCATGCCCCAGCACCGAGCTGGTCGTCGTCCCCTCCTGCTCTTTGATGACCCGGGATGCGGTGTCGTCGATGTCGCTGACATCGTCGATCCTGAACGTATAGGAGAGCGTATGGCGCAACCGCTCGGCCAAGGGATAGCCCGCCCTCAGGGCGAAGCCGGTGGTCTCGCGATCAAACGAGCTCTCGTCTTGCAGGTCGATCGTCTTTCGAAAGAGATCAAACCCGGCGGAGACGTTGCGATCCAGGAAATATGGCTCGGTGAAGCTGAGGTCGATCTCTTGGCGGCGGCCGGAGATCGTGAAGCCCAAATTGAGGTTTTGTCCTTGTCCCAGGAGATTACGCTCCCGAATGCTGATGTCGCCGAGTATGCCGTCCGCCGACGAGAAACCGGCGCCAAAGCTGAGTTCACCGGTCGGGACCTCGTTGACTTCGACGGTCAGAACCGAGCGATCCGGCGTTTCGCCTTCAGTGGTCGCAATGTCGACCTTGCCGAAGAAACCGAGATTCTGAATGCGTTGCCGCGAACGGCGAATGCGGGCCGAGTTGAAAGCATCGCCCTCGACCAGCCGGAATTCGCGTCTGATCACGTCATCGAGCGTGCGGTCGTTGCCGATGATGTCGATGCGTTCGACATAGACCCGCGAGCCTTCCCCGATATGGAAGGTCACGTCGACGGTGTGCGCTTCGCGATCTCGTTCGATACGCGGCCTCACATCGACGAACGCATAGCCGCGGCGGCCGACAGATTCGGTGAGGGTTTGCACCGTCTCCTCGACCTCATCCGCGTCGTACCATTCTCCTGATTCGATCCCGATGTCGGGAAGGAGAACTTCGGGCTTGAGATCCCGAAGCCGGCTTTCGATATCGATTGCGCCGATCCGATGGCGTTCGCCCTCTTCGAGCGAGAAGGTGACGAAGAAATCGCCGCGGTCCCGCGTCAGCTCGGCAATCGCCGAGATCACGCGAAATTCGGCGTAACCATTGGCGAGATAAAATCGGCGCAACAATTCGCGATCGAAGGTCAGTCGGTCGGGATCGTAGTTATCGTCGGTCGTGAAGAAACGATACCAGGCGCTCTCCCGGGTCTGGATGACGTCTCTCAGAGCGCTGTCGCTGAAGCGTTTGTTGCCGACGAAGTTGATTCGGCGGATTCCCGTAACCGGGCCCTCATTGACCTCGAAGACGAGATCGACCCGGTTTTGAGGGAGCTGGACGACCTTGGGCTCGATCTTTGCGGCGAAGCGGCCGCTGCGCCGGTAAATCTCGATCAGGCGCTGCACGTCCGACTGAACCCGAGGCCGCGTATAGACCACCCGCGGGCGAAGCTGAATCTCGGCCTCGAGAGCGCCGTCCTCGATCGTTTGATTACCTTCGAATACCACGCGGTTGATAATCGGGTTCTCGACCACGCGGACGATCAGGGCATGGTTCTCCAGCCGAATGGTCACGTCGGCGAACAGACCGGTTGCGAACAAAGATTTGAGGGAACGATTGGCCGTGGGGGCATCGAATTCATCGCCGGGGCCGACCGGCAGATAGGACCGCACCGTGTCGGCTTCGATACGCTCGTTGCCCTCGACCTGTACCGCCTCGATCGTCTGGGCATACGCTGCCGCGGCACCGATCCACACGCCGAGGATGATCGCCGCCAGGCAACCGATGCGTTGCGTATAGCTCTTCCAAATTGCCATTGTCGGCCCGGATATCCGCCTTGGTCACGCTCTCATGATGCCAGGCCGATAATATCCTTTGCGGTCACCCAAACCATCAAGGCGATGACGAGCGTGAACCCGATCGTGGCGCCGATTTGCTGGAGCCGGGCGGTCAGCGGGCGCCGGAACACGGCTTCCAGGCCGTTGTAGAGAAGGTGGCCGCCGTCAAGCGGTGGGATCGGAACCAGATTGATCAGACCGAGGGCAATCGAGATCAGCGCCGTGAACTCGATAAAGCCGGCGATGCCGCGCTCGACCACGGTTTTCGACATGACCGCGATGCCGACCGGGCCGCTCAACTGCTCGGTCGACCGGGTCCCGGTGATCATCTGGCCGATCGCGCGGAGATTGGCCGCAGCCAGAGCATAGGTGTACTCGATCCCGGCCCAGATCGAGGCACCGATTCCCAAATCGCGGAACTCGAACCGTTCTTCGGGATAGACCCCGATGCGCCCCTTCCCATCGACGGAGTCGGGTGTCACCGTGAGTGTCGTTTGACGCCCGTCCCGCAGGACGACGAACGCCAACGGGACCGACGGGTTCCGCTCAATGATGGCGCGCAGATCGTCGAAGCTCGCGATCGCGGCTTCCTCGACGCGAATGATCCTGTCGCCGGGTCGGATGCCGCCCTTGTCGGCTGGGCTTCCGGCGACGACCTGCTGGATCGAGGCCGGCATGAACGGCCGCGTGCCGATATCGCCAAATTGCTGCGGCCTGTCGAACGCGTCGATCACCTCGACGATCTCCGGTTCGATCAGGAATTCGAGCCGCGCGTCGCCGCGTTCGACCGCAAGGCTGATCGGCTCGCCCAGATTCTGCAGGAGGGCGAACTCCAGCTCCTCGAAACGCTCGACGCGACCGCCGTTGAGCTCGACCAGCCGATCGCCGGGCTGGAGGCCGGCGAGGGCGGCCGGGCTGCCCTCGCGCACGGAACCGATCTCCACCGGCGTGTAGCGCTGGCCGGCGACCATGAAGAAAACGGCGAAGATCACTGCCGCGAGAACGAAATTGGCAAACGGACCGGCGACCGCGATGGCCGAGCGTTGACCGACATTCTTGGCGTGAAAGGCATCGGCCGGGAGCGCGTCGCTTGTCGCGGCGGTCGTGCTCGTCACGTTCGCATCACCGTGAAACTTCACATAACCGCCGAGCGGCAAGATGCAGAACTTCCAACGCGTCCCATGGCGATCGCCGATGCCGAAGAGCTCGGGCCCGAACCCGATCGAGAACACTTCCACCCGGACCCGGTTCATCCGAGCAACCAGGTAGTGGCCGAGTTCGTGGAAGAACACGACGGGCGTGATCACCGCGAGGAACGGCCAGATATAGCTCAGCTTATCCGCAATCAGGTCCATGGGTGCGAGCGATCGGGTGTGGTCGAACTCAGGCGCAACGCGGAACCGGCTCGGGCGGCCGATCATCGAACCGCCCAAGGCTTATCGGTCGATTATACATGACCACGACCCGAGCGCCCTCACATTGATCGCACCAGATTGATCGCGAAACGGGCCGGTCTGTCGACGCCCCCGTCACCGATCCCGAAATAGCCGCGCGGTGAGCCGTTCATGTGCCGCGCTTGCGGGCGGGTCGCGTTCGAGGCAAGTTGCGTGACCGTGAGACGCGGCGCAGGGCGTGGAAGATTCGGGATCGATACCACCGAACGCGGCAATTCCGGCGGCCGGGCGTGAGGGGACATTTCGGAACCTCCGCTTGCCGGGCGCCGCGGTCCTGACTGGGCCGGGCGTCATGGCGTTTGCGCTCGCTGACAGGGGCGCTCACATGGCGAGCCGCGACCTGCGGCCGAGCGAATGAGCACGCGTTCCAAGAGGCAAGCCCTCCTCGATCGCCGTACCCTCTCGGCGGCGATTGCGCGGGTCAAACGCGAAGACCGGCAGACCGTCCTCGGGCTCGTGCGGCGAGCCCTCGACGATGGCCGACAAGTGCTCCGCCGGCGCCTTGAGGATGGTACGGCGGGCGCCGAGATCGTCGCCGCCCAGACGTCCCTGGTGGACCAACTGTTGCTCGTTCTACTCGAGAGGGCGGCGGGCGTCGTCTATCCTGAACCTAACCCGACCATGGCCAATCGGCTTTCGCTGGTGGCGGTTGGCGGCTATGGCCGGTGCGATCTGGCACCCTATTCCGACGTCGATATCCTTTTCCTGCATCCCTACAAGCTGACCGGCCGGAGCGAACAGATCATCGAGTATCTGCTCTACATGATGTGGGATCTCGGCCTCGCCGTCGGCCATGCGACCCGCTCGGTCTCCGATTGCCTGCGACGTGCGCGCGATGACATGACGATCCGAACCTCGGTGCTTGAATCGCGCTATGTGTGGGGCGATGAGCCTCTTTACAGAGAGTTCCGCGCGCGCTTTCTCACTGAGCTGGTAGCCGGCACCGAGGCGGAGTTCGTGGCCGCCAAGCTCAAAGAGCGCGATGCCCGCCACACGCGCTCGGGCGATTCCCGCTATCTCCTCGAGCCGAACGTGAAAGACGGCAAGGGCGGCTTGCGCGATCTCCATGTGTTGTTTTGGATCGCGAAATATCTCTTTCGTGTCGACCGCTTCGGCGAGCTTGTCGGACATGGCGTCCTGAGCCGGCGGGAGCACATCCGTTTCGCGCGAGCCGAGGGATTCCTCTGGCGCGTTCGCGCGCACCTTCACACGGTCAGCGGGCGTGCGGAAGATCGGCTCAGCTTCGATCGCCAGCCCGAGATCGCGGCGCGGATGGGTTACGAGGCGCGCCGCGGCAACCTCGCGGTCGAGCGGTTCATGAAGCACTATTTCCTGGTCGCGAAGACGGTGGGCGAGCTCACCCGGGTTTTTTGCGCCGTGCTCGAGACGGAGAGGTTCAACCGAGCGCCGGTTCGCGATTCCGGGATAATCAGCGGGCCCGCGCGGGACGGGCTGCTCGTATCCGGCGGTCGCATTGCTGTGTTGGGTGAGGATGTGTTCGCCGAGCGCCCGGTCCGCCTCCTGACGATCTTCCGGCGTGCACAGATCGAAGGCCGCGACATCCACCCGGCCACGCTGCGGCTGATCCATCAAGGCCTGGGGCTGATCACCGCGGCGGTGCGCAATGACACGGAGGCCAACCGCACGTTCCGCGCGATCCTCACCGATCGACGTGACCCGGAAAAGATTCTTCGGCTCATGAACGAGGCAGGCGTTTTGGGTCGATTCTTGCCGGATTTCGGGCGAGTCGTGGCGCAGACCCAGCACGATCTGTACCATGTCTACACTGTCGACGAGCACAGCATTCGAGCCATCGGCGTGCTCGCCGCCATCGAGAGCGGCGCCCTCGCCGATGAGCTGCCGCTCGCCAGCGAGCTCATTCACAAGTTGCAGGCGCGTGATGTGCTCTATCTGGCGTTGTTCCTGCACGATGTCGCGAAGGGGCGGGGGGGTGACCATTCGACGATCGGCGGCGCAATCGCCCGTCGCATCGCCCGGCGGCTCGGTTACACGCCCGACGAGGTCGAGACGGTCGCCTGGTTGGTCCGTTGGCATCTTCTGTTCAGCTTGACGGCGTTCAAGCGCGACCCGAACGATCCGCAAACCGTGACCGATTTCGCGGCTCAGATCCGCTCGCTCGAACGCCTGCGGCTGCTCCTGGTGCTGACCGCCGCCGACATCACCGCGGTCGGTCCGGGTCGCTGGAATGCCTGGAAGGGCTCGCTGCTGCGCACGGTCTACCATCGCGCCGAGGACGTTCTGGCCGGCGGTCGCGAGGCCGAGCATCGGGAGGCGCGCATCGAAAAGGCGCGCCACGCGCTGCGCGCGCGCCTCGCAGACTGGGCCCAAGCCGATATTGAGCGATTCGAGGCGCGGCTTGGCGCGCCTTATTGGCTTTCGACCGATACCGCAATGCAGGAGCGCCACGCGCGCCTGGTACGGGGGAGCGGCGAGAACGGACCGGTGGTCCAAACTCGGGTCGACCGGCCCAAGGGGGTGACCGAGATGACGCTTTACGCATCCGATCACTCCGGCCTGTTCGCCACGGTGGCCGGCGCGGTCGCGCGCGCAGGCGCAAGCATCGTCGACGCGCGCGTCCACACCACCCGCGACGGGATGGCGCTCGATACCTTCCGGGTGCAAAACGCCGAGGGCGGCGCGTTCCGCGATGTGGATCGCTTGGGCCGGCTCAGACAGACCGTGATGCGCGCGCTTGCCGACGGTCCCGGCGGCACTGATCGTGAGATCGCCGGCCCGGTCCGACCGCCGGCACGAACCGCTTCGATCACCGTCGAGCCCCATGTTCTGGTCGACAACGCGGCAAGCCGCAGCCACACGGTGATCGAGGTCAGTGCGCGCGACCGGCCGGGGCTTCTCTATGATATCACCCGGGCGCTTGGCTCTTGCGGTCTCTCGATAGGCTCGGCTCATATCTCGACCGTCGGTTCGCGTGCCGTCGACGTGTTCTATGTCAAGGATCGCTTTGGCCTGAAGCTCTCTCGAGATACCCAGATCGAGCTGGTGCGTGACCGGTTGACCGAGATACTCCGGCTCGATTCCCGCGAGACGCCGCACCGCGCGGCCGTCTGAGCCGCCCGCTGCCTAGCAACCGGGATCGCGCGTAATGGCACTGGTTCGCTGGGTTGCGACCGTCGGCGGCTACACCATGGGCTCGCGCGTGCTGGGTTTCGCGCGCGACATCTTGATCGCCTCGACGCTCGGCGCCGGCCCCGTCGCCGACGCATTCTTCATCGCGTTCAAGCTGCCCAATTTCCTGCGCCGGCTCTTCGCGGAGGGCGCTTTCAACGCAGCCTTCGTGCCGCTGTTCGCCGGCTCGTTGGAGCGCGACGGCCGCGCGGCGGCGAAGTCGTTCGCAGAGGACGTCTTGACGGTTCTGTTGTGGGTGCTGCTGCTGCTCGTTGTCGCCGCACAGATCGTGATGCCGTGGCTCATGCACGTGCTTGCCCCGGGCTTCGCGGACGAACCCGAGAAGTTCGATCTGACCATTCAGCTCACGCGTCTGACATTTCCCTATATCCTCCTGATTTCACTCGTGTCGCTCCTCGGCGGGGTCTTGAACTCGCTCTATCGGTTCGCCGCGGTCGCCGCCACGCCGATCCTCCTCAATCTCTGCCTGATCGGGGCCTTGCTCGGCCTCTCGCGCTGGACCGAGACGCCGGGGCACGCGCTCGCGATCGGGGTCACGGTCGGCGGTGCCGTTCAGCTTATCTGGCTGGTTGTCGCGGCCTCGCGAGCCGGGATGGCGCTGCGGCTGCGCCGGCCAAGGCTCACACCGGGGGTCAAGCGTCTCCTCATTATCGCCGCCCCGGCGGCGCTCGGCGCCGGGGCGGCGCAGGTCAATCTGGTCATCGACATCATCATCGCGTCGCTTCTGCCGCCGGGCTCCGTGTCTTTTCTCTATTACGCCGATCGCGTCAATCAGCTTCCGCTCGGGGTCGTGGGCGTCGCGGTCGGGACCGCGCTGCTGCCGCTCTTGAGCCGCCAGCTGCGGGCGGGCGATGCCGCCGAGGCCGTGAAAAGCCTGAACCGGGCAATCGAGATCGCGCTCCTGTTGGCGCTGCCGGCGGCCGTCGCGCTTATCGTCATCGCCGGCCCGGTGATTGTGGTCCTGTTCGAGCGCGGCGCGTTCGGCCCCGGGGAGAGTGCCGCGGCAGCCGGTGCGCTCGTGGCCTATGCCGGAGGGCTGCCCGCGTTCGTGCTGATCAAGGTGCTGGCACCCGGCTATTTCGCCCGTCAGGACACCAAGACCCCGGTTCGGATCGCCGTGCTCTGCCTCCTTGTCAACGTCGCGCTCAATTTGGTCCTCATGGGCCCGCTGGCCCATGTCGGGATCGCGCTTGCCACGACGCTGGCCGGCTGGCTCAACGTCGCTCTCTTGGCCGCCGGTCTCGCACGACGTGGCTTCCTCAGACCGGACGCCCGGCTCAGGCGTCGAATTCCGCGCATGGTCGCGGCGTGCGCCGGCATGGCCGCTGTGTTGTGGGGCCTGAACCTTGGGCTCGAGACCTTGCTCACCGAGACTATCGGATTGCGCATCCTGACACTCGCTGCGCTCATCGGTGCCGGTCTTGCGAGCTACGCCATCCTTGCCGGCGTAACCGGGATAATTTCCACGAGGGAGCTGCGCGGCCTGCTGGGGCGCCGAGGTGCCGGGCGCCAAGGTTGACCGAACCTGGCGGAGACGCGATAAAGCGCGCCCCGGGTCGGCGGAGCATTCCTGGAATGAATCGAGTCTTTTCCGGCGTGCAGCCGACCGGCAATCTGCATCTCGGCAACTATCTCGGCGCGATCAAGAACTGGGTCGCGATGCAGGGGGACTATGACTGCATCTATTGCATCGTCGACTTGCATGCGCTCACGGTGCCGCAGGTGCCGGCGGAGCTCACGGACAACACCCGGGAAGTCACGGCTGGGCTGATAGCGGCCGGACTCGACCCCGAGACCTGTATCATCTTCAACCAGAGCCGCGTGCCGGCGCATGCTGAGCTCGCCTGGATCTTCAACTGCTTCACTCCACTCGGCTGGCTCAACCGCATGACCCAATTCAAGGAAAAGGCGGGGAAAAAACGCGACAACGCGCTTCTTGGGCTTTATGCCTATCCGGTACTGATGGCGGCTGACATCCTGGTCTATCACGCGACTCACGTCCCGGTGGGCGAAGATCAGAAGCAGCATCTGGAGCTTTCCCGAGATATCGCTGGTGCCTTCAACCGTGCCTACGACGTGGACTTTTTTCCCTTGCCCGAACCGCTGATTCTCGGCGCCGCGACGCGGGTGATGAGCTTGAGAGACGGCCGCAACAAGATGAGCAAATCGGACAGCTCCGAATACTCGCGGATCAATCTGACCGACGATGCCGACACGCTCGCGCTCAAGATCAAGCGCGCCAAGACCGATTCCGAGCCCGGGCTCGGCTACGACCCCGAGAGGCGACCTGAGGCATCGAACCTGTTGAGCATCTACGCGGCGCTTGCCGGCGAGCCCCTCGACATCGTGGCGGCCGAACATGCCGGAATGGGCTTCGCTGCGTTCAAGGACAAGCTCGCCGATCTAGCGATCGAGACGCTGGACCCGATCGCTACGCGTATGCGCGAGCTCTTGACGGATAGCGCCTATATCGACGGAGTCCTGTCCGACGGCGCGGAGCGCGCCCGGCGTATCGCCGACGTCAAGCTTGCCGAAGCGCGAGAAATCATGGGGCTGCTCAGCGCCTGATCGGGAAGCGGGCCCGGCTTTGCGCCGTGCATCCTGGCAAGGATTTGGCAGGAGCGGCTCGTTTTGGGACTTTTGACTTGCGTCGCCGGACCAGGGGGCGCATGTAGCGAGATAGTACCGGCGCGCGCAGCCGCCCGCCAGACGTCGCACGCACGACACGCCCGAACCGATGGAGATCTATCTTCCGATCGCCGAGATCTCGGCCAACGCGCTGATTCTGCTCGTGCTTGGGGTCGGCGTGGGTCTCCTCTCGGGGATGTTCGGCGTCGGCGGCGGGTTTCTGATGACGCCGCTTCTAATCTTTCTGGGGGTTACTCCCTCGGTTGCCGTCGGCACCGGCACCAACCTGATCATTGCCTCATCAGTCTCCGGCACGATGGCGCACTGGCGTCGCGGCAATGTCGACTTTCTCGTCGGTGCGCTGGTGTCCGGCGGCGGCATCGGTGGCGCATGGCTCGGCGCCTTTGTCTTCAAACTACTCAGCGAGGCGGGTCAAATCGATTTGGTGGTCTCGCTTTCCTATGTGCTGTTTCTCACGGTCGTCGGCTGCTTGATGGGGGCCGAGAGCGTGAAGACGATCGTACGTAAACCGGGCACGATCCGGCGCAAGGCCCACTATCACAGCTGGATACACGGCCTGCCGCTGAAGCTCCGGTTTCGCCGTTCGCGCCTCTATGTGAGCGCGATCCCGCCGTTTGTGCTCGGCCTCCTCATGGGAATCCTCGCTTCCATCATGGGCGTCGGCGGCGGGTTTGTCATGATTCCGGCGATGATCTACCTCATCGGCATGCCGCCCGCGGTCGTGGTCGGCACGTCGCTTTTCGCGATCATCGTAATCAGCACGGTTTCTTGCTTCGCCCATGCCATCAACAACAACAATGTCGATATCATTCTCGGCCTTCTGCTGGCGGTCGGCGCGGTCATCGGCGCTCAGTACGGAACGCGGATCGGCGGTCGGATCCGTGCGGAGCATCTTCGCGGGCTTCTTGCCCTGCTTGTGCTCGCCGTCGGCGGCCGGCTCGCCTTTTCACTGGCCGTGGCGCCGGACGATTTCTTCGCCGTCTCGTTGCTTGGGGCCAAGTGATGAAGCGCGCCCTTGGATTACTCATGATGGCGCTTGCGGCCGGGGTCGTGATGATGCCTTTGGCGATGCCGCACGCGCGTGATGAGCCACTGCTGATTGCGCTCTCGACGCAACGCATCGAGATCGATTCGAGCTTCGCCGGCACCTCTATCCTGTTGTTTGGCGCGGCTGGTGTGGAAGGCGATATCGTGGTCTCGGTGCGCGGTCCGGAAGTGCCAATGGTGGTGCGCCGCAAGCGGAGAGCGGCCGGTCTGTGGATCAACCGGGACTCGGTGGCATTCCGCAACGTGCCCCAATATTACGCCGTCGCCGCGTCGCGGCCCCTTGAGGACATCGCTCCCGTAGAGTTGCTCGCCCGCGAGCAACTCGGCGCCGACCACCTATTGCTGGAGGCGATCTGGATCCGAACGTCCGAGGACGCGGACACGTTCCGCGCTGCCCTCGGTCGCCATAAGAAACGCGAGGCTCTCTATCGGCCGGAGACGGGCATTGTCGAGTTCATTGATGAGGCGTTGTTCCGTACGGCCTTGACCTTTCCCGCTCATGTGCCGACGGGCGACTACCATGTCGAAGCTCTGCTCATACGCGATGGTCAGGTGCTGAGCGTCAAGTCGACGACCCTGCGCATCGAAAAGGGTGGCATCTCCGCGGACATTTTCACCTTTGCGCGCTCGGACGAGGCGCTCTATGGGGTCGTTGCTATCGCTCTTGCTCTGGTGGCAGGATGGCTGGGCAGCTTCGCATTTCGCAAAAGCTAGAGTCGCCCCGGGGACGATGCCATGGCTGAGAAGGCGCCGCCCGAGCCGAGCGCGGCCCATGTCGCTGGTCGAGTCACCTTCCTCGTCTGTGTCGCGAACGACGGGCATTCCGAAGTCGCGGCCCGGTTCGCCGCGCTCCGCGCGCGCAATTCGGGCGGACAGGTGGCGCTGCTTCATGTCGTTCAGCCGCCGGAATTCCAGCATTGGGCCGCTGTCGGCGAGCTGATGCGCCAAGAGATACGCGAAGAGGCGGATGCCCTGCTCGAGGGTATGGCCGCCAAGGTGGCGGAGGTCACCGGTTACCCGCCGAGCGTCGCGGTGCGTGAGGGCGTGATCGGCGATGAGATCCTGGGCCATGTCGCCGAGAACGAAGCGATCGATCTGCTGGTCGTCGGCGCGGCCCCGCCCGATCAGGGACGTGGGTCGTTGATCTCCTGGCTGGCCGGCCAGCTCGCCGGCCAGCTCAACATTCCGCTTGTCGTCGTGCCCGGCAGTCTGAACGACCGCCAACTCCGGGATCTGACATAGCCCGTCTTCGGGTATTGCCTGCGCCCCGTGAAATGACAATCCGGCCTCGCTCGCAGCCGATGCCGTTGAATGAAATACTAGTTGTTACAGAGACTTCCGTGTTATGCTTGATCTCGCCGGGGCTCTGATTCACACTCTCGGCGGGAAAGGATTGGGAAGAGCATGTTCATCCAAACGGAGCGAACCCCGAACCCGGCGACGCTGAAGTTCCTGCCGGGAGAGGTGGTGATGTCGTCGGGGACCGCGGACTTTCGCGATGTCGAAGCCGCAGAACGGTCCCCGTTGGCGCGACGGCTGTTTCAGGTCGAGGGCGTGACGGGCGTTTTCTTTGGTGGTGATTTCGTGTCGGTCTCGAAGTCCGACGATGCGGACTGGCAACTGCTGAAGCCCGTGATCCTCGGTGTGATCATGGAGCACTTCGTGGCCGGCCATCCGATCCTGCTCGGCGGCGTCTCCGAAGCAGAGGTTGAAGAGGACGAGGACGACGAGGCGGACGCGGGAATCATCGCGCAGATCAAGGAACTGCTTGATACACGGGTGAGGCCGGCCGTCGCCCAGGACGGCGGGGACATCACCTATCGGGGGTTCCAGAATGGTGTCGTGATGCTTCAGCTTCAGGGATCGTGTCAGGGCTGTCCCAGCTCGACCGCGACCCTGAAGATGGGCATTGAGAATATGCTCAAACACTACATCCCGGAGGTTGTCGAGGTCCGAGCGCTTTAGGGCGGCTCGCACGTCCTCGACCATACCGGGGGAGGGAGACTGGGCGTTTGACAGGTGCCGACTGTCAGGCCCCTTCGCGCGCGCGCTGGGGCTTTGCATCGCGGTGGGCTTCGCGCCTTCGACCGAATGAGGCGGTAGCTCGCCCGCAACGTGCGGGCGTCGTCGCGCCGGTTTTGTGTTTGCTGGCGGCGTGTGTGTTTGGGACCCTCGGCATGGCGGTCGCGGGTATCGACAATATCCTGCCGGTTGCCGAGCGCGGTGAGCTGTTCCCATCGATTCCGGTGGCCGCGGAGGACCTGGAACGGTCGGTCGATGCGTCGCCGGGAAACCCGGCGCCTGGGGCCCTTGCGAAGCCCATGCCGGTTTGGCACGGCGTCGCTTGGTTACCGCCGCCGAGGCGGAGCGCGCATCTGCGGCACGCGGCGGTCGCTTGGGAACCGGATGTTTCCGGCCGCCGCCTCGCAGTGCTCACGCGGACCTCCGCCGACGGGCTCTCGCTGTCGAGGATGGCGCCGGTGCTTCCTCTATCCGCAAGGTTGGATCGAGATCCCCCCTTGTCGGAGGTGGTCGTCGCGGCGGGAGGGCTCTACGCCCCGAACCCGGCGCGTGCCATCGATCGGTGGCAGGCAGTGGTGCCTCTCGAGCGGCCGATCGCCATCGCCTTCCGTCCGGTGGCCGCGGCCCTTCGGCCTTTGACGCCGCCCGCAAGATCGGCGCCGCCGGCGGCGCCCGCATTGAAGCCGCGCACGGTGGTGCAGACCGGACCGGCCGGCGAGCTTCCACCGGGACCGCCGCCGGCCAAGCTGATTTCGGGCCTCTTGACCGCGAAGCCGTTGGTCATCGAGGCTGGTGCCGCGAGCATGTCGCAGCACGCCATGATGCCGACGGTCGCCGCCGTAACGGCTCATTTCGATTCGATTGAATACGATCTGACCGAGGTACGGATCGCGGCCGGGCCGGTGCCGCGCCTCTACCTCGACGCATTGCCGCACGATCTTGCCCATGTTTCTTCGATCGAGGCGAAGAAGAGCCTTTTCATCCGGACAGTTCTGCCGGTCGTCTTGCGGGTCAATGAAGAGCTTGCCGCCGCGCGCGGGCGTGTCGAGCAACTTCTCAACCAGATCATGTGGTTCGGCGAGATCGCGCTCGCGGATCGGGAATGGCTCGAGGGGGTCGCCGAGCGCTACGGTACTGCCCCGTTCGACTTGGAGGGCTTACTGAGCCGCTTGGATATCGTGCCGCCGTCATTGGCGCTGGCGCAGGCGGCGGAGGAATCGGGGTGGGGGACGTCTCGGTTCGCCCAAGACGGAAACGCGCTCTTCGGACAATACACCTACAAAGCGACGTCGGGCATGCTGCCGAAACGGCGCGATACCGGTCGAGTGCATCACGTGCGCAGCTATGAGACTCTGCTCGAGACCGTGAGTGCCTACGCCCACAATCTCAACAGCCATTCGGCCTATGAGGATTTTCGCCGCACCCGCGCACGCCTGCGCCGTGCGAGCGGCCCGATAAGCGGCTACGACTTGGCGAGGGAGTTGACCCGGTATTCGGAGAGGGGCGCGGCTTACGTCCGGACCATCCGCCGGATCATTCGTCAAAACCGACTCGACGACTTCGATCGGGCGCAGTTGCACGATCGCCGGTGGACGGCGGCGGGCGGGTGGCCCGATCAGCAGCGCTCCTGAAGGGAAAGGCCAGGACCCTCCAGGCGAGCCGAACCGGCGCTCCGTCAGTCCGGCGCGACGAACTGGAGGCCGAACCAGCGCCAACGCCCTGTCTTGGTCTGAGCGGTGCAGTTGAGCCGGACCCGTCCGGGCGGAAACGGCCGGTCGAAGCGCACCGTCACTCGTCCGGCGCCGAGGTGATCGAGCTCGGCCGAAACACCGCCCGACGCATAGCAGGCAAAGGCGTGGCGGTTCGGCACCGGTGGCCTGATCGTGAAGGCGACTGTTGGCGGGTTTTCGGTCAGTATCGGATCGTCCGGCGTCACCGCGTGGATGCCGAGTGGAAGCGTATCGACGATCAGCCTGAATCGATCGATGTCTCCGTAGTTCTCGTTCAGCGGGAAGCGCGGGAGGTTGAAGACATCCGACTGCCCGTCGACGACGCCGGATTGCTGGCCGAAGGCCGCCGAAAAGCCGAGTTCGGCGACGAGCGCGCGTAGGGCGCCGTTCCATTCGCCATAGGGATAAGCGAACAGAGCCGCTTCGACCCCCAGCTCGGCGTTGATCCGCGCCCGCGCCCGGAGAAGGTCCGCTCGGTTGGTGGTGTCGTCGTGGCGCCACATCCGGGCGTGGGCGCTGCCATGGTGCCCGATCGTCACGCCCGCTCTGACGAGGCGGCGGAGCTCGTCCCAGTTCATGATCCCGGCATGGCCCTCATCGACCGCGTCTGTTGATACGAACACGGTGAACGGCATGCCCGCCTTCTCGAAGCGGGGCCACGCCTCATCGACGACCGACCGTGCCGCATCGTCGATGGTGATGCCGATTGTGCGCTCCGGGAGCGGCCGGCCGGCGCGTAGGGCGGCGAGAATTTCCGGGACCTGGAGCACGACATAACCGCCGCGCACAAGGTGATCGATATGCGCCTCGAGCTGGGCGATGGTGACGCTCGTCGTCGGATACGGGTCTTCGCCGAACCGGTGATATTGCAGGATGGCGGCCGAATCGGCGGCCAGCACCCCGCCACTGCCGCCGGCCGCGACCGAGAGGATGACGCAGAGGCTGCGAATCAGACGGAACAGCGAGCGGCTGGTCATGATGCCATCAATCCGGTGCCCGCGGCGGTGTCCCAGAGCAACGGGTAGCGGCGCGGCGTGAAAAGCTGATAGTGCCACCACTCATTGAGGTAATGGTCCCAGCCCGCCGATGCCATCAGCCCCAAGAGCAACATCCGATTGCGCCGCGCTTCCGGTGTCGGCTCGGCGCTGCCGTGGAATGCTCGAGGCGTCAGGTCGTCGAACCCGGTGCCCATCTCGAGCTCTTCGTGAGTTTCCCGATGCACGAGGGTCAGATCGACCGCCACCCCACGCGAATGCGGCGAGCCGCGCCGCGGATTCGCGAGAAAGGTCGGATCCGGACATTGCCGCCACAATGCCCACTGCGCTTCGACCGGGCGATAGCCGTCGAAAATCTTCAGCTTGAGGCCTTGCGCCGCGGCGAGATCGATCGCGCGATCGAGCAACGCGGCCGCATCGCGATGGAGAAAGCACGCCGCCTTGCTGTAGATCCGGCGACCGGTGATGTTCTGGGCGGTTGCGTAGGCGAGCGCGAGGGTCACGTCGAAGCGCGGCGGTGCGATCTCGATCAACCCATTCATGAGCGCCGGCACCTCGCAATTGAGAACGCCGGAGATTATAGCAACGGTTGCCCGGCGGGGCGTGGGTTGCGGAAGCTTTCGGGCGGGTGCTAGACGAATGGCGACGGTCGGATCACAGTCGCGGACCGATGAGGCTAATCGGGTTTGACACGGCGACGACGGCCTGCTCGGTCGCGCTCTGGGCGGGCGACGGGGTGGCAGCACACCGATGCATCGACGCTGCCGGGGGGCATGCGGAGGCGCTCGTGCCCATGCTTCGCGAGGTCGCGGCCGAGGCCGGCATCGGTCTCGGCGCGATCGATGCGTTCGCGGTCACGGTCGGCCCAGGCTCGTTCACCGGGATCCGCATCGGCCTCGCAACGGCGCGCGGGCTTGCGCTGGCCGCAGGCCGGCCCTTGATCGGTCTGTCGACCCTCGAAGTCCTTGCTGCGGGCGTTCCCGAGAGCGAGCGCGACGGCCCGATCCTCGCTGCCCTCGACGCACGACGCGGGCGCCTCTATGTGCAACTCTTCGACCGCGCGTTGCGCCCGCTTTGCGAGCCGCACGCCGCTTCGACCGACGCGTTGCCCGGCCTTCTGGGTGACCGGATCGATGGTCGTTCGCTCATTGTGACAGGCACCGGCAGCGAATCGGCCGTTGCGGCCCTGCCGCGAGCGGTCGAGGCGCGTCAGGCAACCGGCTCCCCCTGGCCCGACGCGCGCGTTCTCGCGCGCTGCGCGGCGGGTCGGGTCGAAACCGGCGCCTGTGATGCCACCGCGACGGTGCGGCCGCTCTATCTTCGGGAGCCCGGTGCACGACGGCCGGCCGAGCCCGCCGTTCAAAGATCGGCGCTTGAGTGATCCGCTGCCCATCGCGGCCGCTCCGATCGAGGAGATCCGGCAGCACGATCTGTCGGCGATTGCCGCCCTGCATGCGCGCTGCTTCGATGAGCCCTGGCGGCCGGAGCTGATCCAACGCATCGCCGTGGGGCCGGGCGGCTTCGGCCTTTTCGCGCGCCGCGACGGGCAAGTGCAGGGTTTCGTTCTGTGCCGCACGACCGGCATCGATGGCGAGGTGTTGTCGCTCGGCGTGGCGCCATCCGCGCGCAATCGCGGCATCGCCCGCTCGTTGATGAACGCCGCGATCGAGGCAGTGCGTAATCGCGGCCTTCGCAACCTCTACCTTGAGGTCGCCGAGGACAACATCGTAGCGCGGCGCCTTTACCGAACCTTGGGTTTCATGCAGGTCCGGCGCCGCCGCGGCTATTACGCGCGCCCGGAAAGCGGATTCGTGGACGCGCTCACTCTGCGTTGCAAGATTATCTCATCCGCCTGCGGCGAGACTTGACGTGCCGGCGGGAGGCTTGGTCCTCCCGGCCCTGCGGATGCCCGTGATTCGGATGCCTCAGGCCGGCTTCGGCGCCCAGAACCGCTTCCGGATCGGTGGCGAGAGCTTTCCGCTAATCGCTCGAGAGACGCCGTCCGCAATCGCGGCATGACACGCTTCGGCCATCGCCTTGCGAGAGCCGAATTGCTCGATGGTCACCGGCGGGTGGAATTGAATCGCGATCGTGGCGGCGCCGAGGCTCGCGACGGTCCAGATATGGCTCGCGAGATCCATGTCGCCGTACCACGCATAGAACGGCCTGTAGGGCCGTCCCATGGGGATGCCGTTCAGCCGGGTATAGGCGATCGAGACCGGCTGGACCACAAGCGGTTTGCCTCCGATCGCTTGCTCCGCGATGCCGAAGAAGGCGCTCTTGAACGTCAATACCCGATTGCCGTCGTTGCTGGTGCCTTCCGGGAAAAGGATCAGGCTATCGCCGGCTTCGAGCCGGGCGGCCATCTCGTCGCGATGACGGGCTGTCCGCGACGGGCGGCGCTCGACGAATACGGTCCGCTGCAGGCGCGCGAGAAAGCCGAACACCGGCCAACTGCGGACCTCCGCCTTGGCGACGAAACTGCCCGGAACCAAGGCCCCGAGCGCGTTGATGTCGAGGTAGGAGGTGTGGTTGCACACAAAGAGGGTGGGCTCGGCCCGTGACATCGTGCCGTATTGCTCGATCCGGAACCCGAAGATTCGGCACGTGCCGCGATGCCAGATCATGGGCAGGTGCTTGGAGAGCGGCGCCCGCACCGCCAGGAGCACGCATTGAAGCGGAGCCAGACAAACGGTCCAGCCGACGAAGCGCAGGAGGGTCGCCAGCGCAATCACGTCAGCCGGTCCCGATAGCGTTGCGTCACGAGATCGGTCTTCACGACGATGCTGACGTCAACGCTTCCCCATTGCCAATCGATGACGGCGCCATCACCGACGAAGCCGTTGAGCCGAAGATAGCCTTTGATCAGCGGCGGAATCGCCTTAAGAGCGGCCTTGGTGTCGACCGCCTCCTTGGGCATCAGGTTCATGTTCACATAGTGCTCGGCACGCGCCCGCGGGCACAGTTCCGAGGGTGCGCGATGATAGTGATGGAGATAGGAGAGGGGTTGGGCGTGACTGGCCGGATCCGTTCCCGGAAAGCTCGCGCAACCGAACATGATGGGAACATCATAGTGCATCACATAGGCTGCATTGCCCCGCCACAGCAGGGTCATGGTGGCGCGGTTGCGATAGGCGGCATCGACGCAGGAACGGCCCAGTTCGAGAATCTCGCCGGGATGGGCGATGATCGCCTCGATGTCGTATTCCGACGTCGAATAGAAGCCGCCATGGGCGTCGGCCACCGAGCGACGCAACAGGCGGTAGGTCCCGACCACGTGGTCCGCGCCCTTCTCCCTGTCGTGGTCGATCACGAGTAAATGGTCGCAATAGGCGTCAAAGCGGTCGAAATCACGCGCACGCGCCGCCATCTCGGGGCTCGGATCGGCTGCCATCTCTCTATAGAACACGCGGTAGCGGAGGGCCTGTGCGGCATCCACCTCCTCCGAAGAACGCGCCAAGCGAACTTGGAGGCTACCGGCGACGATCCCGGCCATGAAATCATCGGCGGTCATGGAGGTCAGCGCGCGCTAGTCGTCGGACTTGTCCAGCGGGACCGCATAGAGTTCCAGCCGGTGGTCCACGAGTCGGTAGCCGAGCGCCCTCGCTACGGCGGTCTGGAGCGCCTCGATCTCCGCGTTCTGGAATTCGATCACTTTGCCCGAGTTCAGATCGATCAAGTGATCGTGGTGCTCGTCGGGATGTTCTTCATATCGCGCTCGCCCGTCTCCGAAATCGTGCCGTTCGAGCAAATTGCATTCCTCGAACAGGCGCACGGTTCGGTAGACCGTTGCCAGGCTGATGCGCGGATCGATCTCGGTCGCGCGCCGATAAAGGCCTTCGACGTCGGGGTGGTCCGATGAATCCGAGAGAACGCGTGCGATGACGCGCCGTTGCTCGGTCATCTTCAGGCCCAATTCGGCGCATCGTCGCTCCAGGTTTGATTCCGACAACGAGGCCCCGCCCACCGTTCCTGAACCAGCTCGGTGGTCATATTATAATGCCAACCACCGGGAGGTCCATGAATCTCACGGCGGTGCCCGAACGGGAGCCGGATGCCTGGGGAACCAGACGACACCAAACCAGAGACCCGCTTGACAGCGGTCTGGGCGCTGCTAGAGTTGCCGGTCTGCCGTGCTTGGAGCGGCCATCGGCGCGATTGGCGGGCCGCATGGCCATTGGTGAGGCGCTGCGGCACGGCCTGATCGTGGCGAAAAAGCTTTACGTCAAAACCTTCGGCTGCCAGATGAACGTCTATGACTCCGCCCGCATGGCGGACGTCCTGGCGCCGCTCGGTTACCAGAGAACGACGGAGATCGGCCATGCCGATCTGGTCGTTCTCAACACCTGTCACATCCGAGAGAAGGCCGCGGAAAAGGTCTATTCCGAGCTGGGCCGGCTGCGCGCGTTGAAGCTGGCGCGTGAGCGCGACGGCGGCTCGATGTTGCTCGCCGTCGCCGGCTGCGTCGCGCAGGCGGAAGGAGCCGAGGTCGCGGCGCGCGCGCCCCATGTCGACATTGTCGTCGGACCGCAGGCATATCATCGGTTGCCGGACATGGTGGCACGCGCGACGCGCCGCAGGCGTGCCGTCGTCGATACGACCCTGCCGGCGGAATCCAGATTCGACCATCTGCCGGAGGAATTGGCGGGTGAGCTCCCGGGTCGCGGCGTCTCGTCGTTCCTCACCGTTCAGGAGGGTTGCGATCGCTTCTGCACCTTCTGTGTCGTGCCCTATACAAGGGGGGCCGAAGAATCCCGCCCGGTTGCGGCGGTCGAGGCCGAGGCGCGCCGTCTCGTCGCCGGCGGCGCACGCGAGATCGTGCTGCTCGGACAGAATGTCAACGCCTATCACGGTGCGGCCGGCGCGGCCGAACTCGACTTGGCCCGATTGATCGAGCGTCTCGCCGCAATCGATGGTCTTTGGCGGCTCCGCTACACCACGTCCCACCCGCGTGACATGACGCCGACGCTGATCCGGGCCCACGGCACGGAGCCGAAGCTGATGCCGTTCTTGCATCTTCCGGTGCAGTCCGGCTCGGATCGCATTCTTGCGGCGATGAACCGCGGCCACACCGCCGATGACTACCGCCGCCTGGTGGAAAGGATCCGCACCGCGCAGCCCGCGATCGCGCTTTCCAGCGATTTTATCGTCGGCTTCCCGGGAGAGGCCGAGGCGGATTTCGAGGCGACGCTCGCGGTGGTTCGGGAGGTCGGCTTCGCGCAAGCCTTCTCGTTCAAATACAGCCCACGGCCCGGCACGCCGGCCGCGGCCTGCGCCGAGCACATCCCGGAGGAGGTCAAGGCCGAGCGACTAAGCCGCCTTCAGCGGTTACTTGACGATCAGAAGCGACGCTTCAACGAGCATGCGGTCGGGCGGACCGTTCCGGTCCTGTTGGAGCGGCGTGGTCGCCACCCGGGCCAAGTCGCCGGGCGCAGCCCGCACATGCAGTGGGTTCACATGGGCGGAGACGACGCGTTGATCGGAACCATCGTCGATGTGATCGTGACCGAAGCATCCGCCAACGGCCTCGGCGGTGCGTTGGCCGCCCGCGACCGGGCGAGGGCCGATGGCGCTCGTCAGGGCATTCGGGCTTGACCCGCTCGGCGCCGATGGTTTCGGGCGGAGCCGACGCGCAGCTTCGGTTCGACGACAACACCCTCTTGCCGCTCCTGTTTGGAGACCACGACCGCCATCTGGTCCGGATCGAGCATGCGCTCGGGGTCGTCGTGCGCTCGCGCGGAAACGAAGTCGCGATCAGCGGTCCCCCATCCTCGGTCGCCGCGACCGAGGCGGTTCTCCGGCATCTCTACGACAAGCTGAAGCAGGGTTTGCCAATGAGCGGCGGCGAGGTCGACGGTGCCATCCGCATGGCGACGGGTCCGATCGCCGAGGGTTCGGCCGGGGTTCAGGGCGAGCCGGAGCTCGTGATCCGCACCCGCAAGCGCCCGGTCAGTCCGCGTTCGCCGCGTCAGGCCGATTATGTGCGTGCGATGCTCTCCAACGATCTGGTGTTCGGGCTCGGCCCGGCAGGTACCGGCAAGACCTACCTTGCCGTGGCGATGGCAGTCTCGCTCCACCTCACCGGCCGGGTCGAGCGCATCGTGCTTTCGCGACCCGCCGTCGAGGCCGGCGAGCGGCTCGGTTTCCTTCCGGGGGACCTGAAGGACAAGGTCGACCCCTATCTTCGTCCTCTCTACGACGCGCTCTACGACATGCTTCCGGCAGACTTGGTGGCGCGTCGCCTCGAAGCGGCCGAGATCGAGATCGCTCCGCTCGCGTTCATGCGCGGGCGGACGCTTTCCCAAGCCTTCATCATCCTCGACGAGGCGCAGAACACGACACCGCTCCAGATGAAGATGTTTCTGACCAGGCTGGGCGAGCGGTCGCGGATGGTGGTGACGGGCGATCTCACCCAGGTCGATCTGCCGCCCGGCGCGCGATCCGGCCTCCAGCACGCGGTGACTACGCTTGACGGGCTCGGCGATGCCGCGTTCATCCACTTCGGTACCGAAGATGTCATGCGTCACTCCCTGGTGGCGCGCATTCTCGAGGCTTATGGCAAGGTGGCGCCCGACGATGATCGAGATCGCGATTCGAATCCGCGATTCGGCGTGGTCGACCGCTCTTCCTGAGGCCGGCGCGGTGGTCCGTCGCGCTGCATCGGCCGCCCTCGGCGCTGCATCGGACAAGGGTCTGCCCGATAGGGTCGAGCTCAGCGTGGTCTTGGCGGACGACGCGTTCGTCCGGCGGCTCAACAGGACCTATCGCGGGCAGGATCGCCCAACCGACGTGCTCTCCTTTCCGATCCACGAGCGGCCGGCCGATGCGCCTTCACCCGCAGGGGAGATGCCACTGCAGCTCGGCGACGTGGTTCTGGCGCGCGAGACCGTAGAGCGCGATAGCGGGTCGGATGGGGTCGCGGTCTCCGAGCGGGTCAGCCATCTGGTCGTTCATGGCGTGCTTCACCTGCTCGGCTACGATCATGACCAGCCCGATACCGAAACAACCATGCGGGCGCTCGAGTCTCGGACGTTATTGGGGCTTGGCATTGGCGATCCCTACGCTACTGTGCGCCGTAAGCGTGCCCCGCGGCCCGAGGTCGCGGAGGCGGAAACATGAGCGACAGCGACAAACCTCCATCTAGCAACGACATTGCCGGCGATGACCGAAGCGGCCGCACCGCTTCCTCGTTTGTCAGAATCATCGGCAACTGGCTGCGCAAGGGGCTCGGCCGCGACAATGACGCCTCTTGGCGCGAATCGCTCGGCGAGATCATCGAGGAAGAGGAAGAGATCGCCGAGCAGATCAGCCCGCACGAGCGGGACCTGCTGCTCAACCTGCTCCGCTTCGGCGAATTGACCGCCGAGGACGCGATGGTGCCCCGCAACGACATCACCGCGGTCGAGATCACAGCATCGCCTGACGAGGTGGTCGATCTGATCAAGGCGCAGGGCCACTCGCGCATGCCGGTCTATCGCGGCAATCTCGACGACGTCGTCGGCATGATCCACATCCGCGACGTCATGCGGCATTGGGGCGAAGACACTCCCTTCGACGTGGGCAAGATCAGACGCGACATTCTCTTCGTCCCCGAATCCATGCCGGTTCCCGGTCTTCTGAAGGAGATGCGCGAAACCCGTCTCCATATGGCGGTGATCGTCGACGAATATGGCGGAACCCACGGCCTGGTCACCATCGAAGACCTGGTCGAGGAGATCGTCGGCGAAATCGAGGACGAGCACGACGAGGTCGACGCGCCCGCCCTGCTCCATCTCGACGGCGGGGTGGTGGAGGCCGACGCACGGGTGCGTGTCGATGAGCTCGAACGCGACTTGGCGATCTCGCTGCTCGACGGCGCCGTCGAGGAAGCGGTCGACACGCTGGGGGGGCTCGTGTTTGCGCTTGCCGAACGGGTGCCGTGCGCGGGCGAGCGAATCGTCCACCCCGGCGGTTTCACTTTCGAGGTCCTGGAGGCCGATCCGCGGCGGATCAAGAGGCTGCGCGTCAGCCGCACGGAGCCACGTCCGGCGACCGGCAACCCGTGAGCGTTTCCGAGCGCCCTTTCGGCGCACGGGTGTCGGTCCTCGCGATCCGGATAGGCGGACTCGCCGGCTGGCGCCGGTCAGCGGCCGCCGCCGCTTTCGGCGCCATGGCCGCGACCGCGCTACCGCCGGCCCATGCCCTTCCGCTCCTGCTCGTTTCGTTTACCGGTCTCGTATGGTTGATCGGCGGCAGTCGGTCACCGTGGCGCGCCGCGATCGCAGGCTGGTGGTTCGGTTTCGCCCACTTCGCGGTCGGCATCTACTGGATCGGCGCCGCTTTGCTGACCGACCCCTCGCGATTCGGCTGGCTGGTCGGGCCCGCGGTGATCGGTCTCTCCGCAGGCTTCGCGCTGTTCCCGGCGCTGGCTGCCTTCGCGACCCGACTGCCCAGGCTGTCGATTGCCGGCCGCGTGCTCGCGTTCGCTATCGCTTGGACCGTCGCGGAATGGTTGCGTGGCAACATCCTGAGCGGTTTCCCGATGAACCTCATGGGCACGGTGTGGGCCCCCTCGCTGGGCATGATCCAAGTGACAGCGCTCACCGGGGTCTACGGGCTCAGCTTCGTGACCGTTCTCGCCGCAGCGGCCCCGGCGGCGTTGGCTCAACCGGCACGGCGGGAGCGTTCCGGGCGCCGGGCGTGGCTCCTGCCGGTTGTGGCGTTCGCACTGCTGGCGGCGATCTGGGCCGGCGGGCATGTTCGGCTGGCGCTGGCGCCCGATCAGGCGCCCCCCGGCATCCGGCTGCGTCTCGTGCAGGCCAATATCGATCAAACCCTCAAATGGCAGGAGGGTGAGCGGCAAGCGGCCCTGGAGCGTCATGTCCGTCTTTCGCGAGAAGAAGGATTCGCGTCGATCGACCTCGTGATCTGGCCCGAGGCGGCCGTCCCCTATTTCCTGGAAGAGAGCGGGCCGGTGCGGGCCTTCGTGTCGAATGCCGCGCCGCCGGACGGTCATGTGATCACCGGCGCGCCGAGGCGCACGCGGGAGGCGGGGCGCACGACGGCCTATTGGAACAGCCTCTACGCCCTGACGGGCGCAGGCGTCGTGGCTACGACCTACGACAAGCATCATCTCGTGCCGTTCGGCGAATATATCCCGCTACGCGCGTTCCTCGACCTTCCGACGCTGACCTATGGGGAGCACGATTATTCCGCTGGCCCGGGACCGCGGATCCTCCGTCTGCCCGGCCTCCCGCCCTTTAGCCCGCTGATCTGCTACGAGGCGATCTTCTCCGGAGAGGTGGTGGCCGACGATGCCGGTGAGCTCGATCTGGAGCGGCCGGCATGGCTTCTCAACATCACGAATGACGGCTGGTTCGGTCGCACGGCCGGACCCTACCAGCATTTTCAGGCGGCTCGACTCCGGGCCGTCGAGGAGGGTCTACCGCTCGTCCGGTCGGCGAATACGGGCATTTCCGCCGTCGTCGATTCCTACGGCCGCGTTGTGGCCCGCCTGGGGCTGGATGAGGCCGGCGTCCTCGACGTCTTTCTGCCCGCGGCGCTCGCGGCGCCGACACCCATCGCCCGGCTCGGCGATTGGACGCTCGTCATTTTGCTGGCTATGGCCCTCTCGGTCGTGCTTGGTTTCGGCGTCTGGGAGCCGTGGAATAAGAGGAGATCCGGTCAAAACGAATAGGACCATGGCGGTCGCGCCATGCTCAGGAGGGTCGTCAGGATCAGCACGAATGCAGCGGCGGCGTAGGCGTCGCTGCGATCCAGAATGCCGCCATGGCCGGGTATCAGACGGCCCGAATGCCGAGCGCCGACCCTCCGCTTGAGGGCCGATTCTGCGAGATCCCCCATTTGTCCCGCCACCGATCCGATCGCCCCGGCGGCCGCGAGCAGGGCGAGCGGGGGGCGCTCTGCGACCCACCCGGCCAACGGCATCAGCCAGCCCAGAAGGATGCTTGCGCCTATCGCCGCGGCCACGCCGCCAATGCCGCCGGCCCAGGTCTTGCCGGGGCTGATGCGCGGGGCGAGTTTGGGTCCTCGGAACGCCCGCCCCACCGCGTAAGCGCCGACATCGCTGGCCCACAACACGGCGAACAGCCAGAAGATCGTCGCTCTTCCGGCCGGCTCGTCGCCGCGAAGCTCCAGCGTCGTGATGACGAGGAAAGCGATGAGGCCGACTCCGACCATGCCGACGGCGCGGGCCCGCAACGATCCGCGTTCCGCTCCGGCGACGCCAAGCACCGTGCCGCCGGCCGCGGCTGCCGCGGCCCCGTCGATCGCAAACACGGTGCATGTCGCCGCCAAGCCGGCGAAACCGGTCAATCCCGCAAGGTCCGTGACCGGTCGACCGAGAAGCCGGCGCCATTCGAGCCAGGCTAGAAGACCCGCGGTTCCCGACAGGGCCACGAAGACCGGGCCGCCGAGATACGCCGTCCCGAGGGCGAGCGGAACGAGGACGGCGGCCGAGGCCGCGCGCAGAGCGAGGCGGTCTCGGCCGGGATTAGCCGCGGGATCCGCCGTAGCGCCGCTCACGCTGCTGGAATTCGCCGATTGCTCGACCGAGATGCTCGAGAGTAAAGTCAGGCCAAAGTATTGGAGTAAATACAAGTTCCGTATAGGCCGACTGCCAAAGAAGGAAATTGCTGAGGCGCTGCTCGCCGCTGGTCCGGATCACCAGATCGAGATCGGGAAGGTCGCAGGTCTGGAGGTTTTTCTCGAACGTTTCCTCCGAGAGCTCGTCGGCGTCGAGCTTCCCATCGCGGACCTGCTCGGCGATCCGGCGCGTGGTGTCAAGGATTTCCTGCCGTCCACCATAGTTGAGTGCGACCGTCAGGGTGAGCGTGTCATTGTGTCGGGTGGTCTCTTCGGCCTCGGTGATGAGGCCGTTGATCTCTGCGCTCAACCGTGAGCGGTCGCCGATGAAGCTGATGCACACGCCGTTGCGGCGAAGCTCCGCGAGCTCACGCCGCAGATAAAGCCTGAGAAGCCCCATGAGGTCCTGGACCTCGTCTGCGGGCCGTTTCCAATTCTCGGAGGAAAACGCGTAGATCGTGAGGTAGCGAATCCCGAGCTCCGGGCACCCTCTCAACACGGTCCGCACGACCTCCGCGCCGCGCCGGTGCCCCGCGGCACGCGGCAGACCGCGCGCCCTCGCCCAACGTCCATTGCCGTCCAAGATGATGCCGACGTGTAGGGGCGCCGCCTGCTGGGAGGCAAATGACCGGGCGAGTGCCATGGCTAGACCTGGGTGATCTCGCGTTCTTTGACCTCGAACGTCTCGGTAATTTTCTTGATGACCTCATCGGTCATCTCCTGGATCTCCGACGACCAGAGGCGCGATTCATCCTCGCTGAGGTCACCCGATTTTTCCATCTTCTTGAGTTGATCCATGCCGTCGCGTCGGACGTTGCGCACCGCCACCTTGGCTTGTTCGGTATATTTGCCGGCAATCTTGGCAAGTTCGTGGCGACGCTCCTCGTTCAACTCGGGAATTGGGATGCGGAGCGATTGGCCGTCCACGATCGGATTGAGTCCGAGATCGGCGGAGCGGATCGCCTTTTCCACCGCCTGCACCTGGGTCCGGTCCCAGACCTGGACCGTGAGCATGCGGGGCTCCGGAATGTTGATTGTCGCCACCTGGTTGAGAGGCATCTCCGTGTCGTATGCGCGAACGACGATCGGTTCGAGAAGGCTCAATGACGCGCGCCCGGTTCTCAGGCCCGCCAGCTCTTTACGCAATACTTCGACGGCCCCGTTCATTCGGCGTTCCAAGTCGGCGAGATCTGGATCAGCCATCACAACAGCCCTTAGTCTGAAATGATCGTGAACGGTCCGTCTCCATCCAGGACGGCGCCGAGCCCACCTTTCCGGCGGATGGAGAATACCACAATCGGAATGGCGTTTTCTCGGGCCAGCGATATCGCCGATGCGTCCATTGCCTTCAAGTCTTTGGAAAGAACCTCGAGATAAGACAGCCGTTCAAATCGTGGGGTGTCGGTGACGATCTGCGGGTCGGCGGCGTAGACGCCATCGACCTTCGTGCCTTTGAGCAGTGCGTCGCACCCCATCTCCGCCGCTCGTAACGCCGCCGCCGTGTCGGTGGTGAAAAACGGATTTCCGGTCCCCGCCGCGAAGATCACGATCCGCCCCTTTTCGAGATGGCGCTGCCCCCGCCGGCGGATGTAGGGCTCGCAGACCGGCGCCATCGGAATCGCGGAGAGGACGCGCGTCGCCTTGCCCAGACGCTCCAATGCGTGTTGCATCGCGAGTGCATTCATGATCGTCGCAAGCATGCCGATATGGTCGGCGGTCGCCCGCTCCATGCCGGCGGCGGCGCCGGAATCGCCGCGGAATATGTTGCCGCCGCCGACAACGACGCAGATCTCCACGCCTTTGTCCTGGACGCCTCCGATCTCCTCCGCCAGGCGGTCCACCGCCGCGCCGTCGATCCCGTATGGCGCGTCCCCCCTCAGCGCTTCCCCCGAGATCTTGAGGAGAATACGTTTGAAGCAGGGGTGAGCGGTCATCTCCAGTTCGCTTGGTCGGTGCCGGGGGGCTCGGTCAGCAGCCCTGAACGGGCTGAACGACCGTGGCTCGGGTGACGGGACGAGTAATTGACATCATGCCACCAACAGGATCGCGCCAGCGGCGCTGTCGGCGAGCATACACGCTGGCGGCGGCGGTTTCCAGGCGTGGCGGCATGCAGACGTGGAAACCGGCTGATCAGGGATCGAGTTGCGCGGCGACCTCGGCGGCGAAGTCCTTCTCCTCCCGCTCAATCCCCTCGCCAAGCTGGTAGCGGGTGAACCCGGTCACGGTGACCGGCGTGCCGAGCGTGTCGGCCAGCGTCTCCAGCACCGATTGCACTCGACTCTCGCCGTCGATGACCCAGATCTGCTCGAGCAGCACGACCTCCTCATAATATTTTCGAAGCCTGCCCTCGACCATCTTCTCGACGATGTTGTCGGGCTTGCCTTCGGCGCGGGCCTGCTCCGTGAGAATCGCACGCTCGCGCTCGACGGCCGCCGGATCGAGTGCGGCGCGGGAGACCGCCTGCGGGCTGCCGGCCGCGATGTGCATCGCGAGTTCGTGGCCGGCCCGCGCGATGCTCTCAGGCGGTGCTTCGGATTCCAAGGCGACCAGCACGCCAAGCCGGCCAAGCCGCTCGGCGGCAGCCGCATGGACGTAATGGCCGACGATGCCCTCGGACACGGAGAGAACCGCCGTGCGCCGCAATTGGATGTTCTCGCCGATCGTCGCGACCAGATTGGTGATTTCTTCGGTGACGGTTCGGCCGGTTCCCGGATAGGGTGCCGCGGACAGCCGGCTCAGATCGCCGCCGCAGTCCAACGCGATACCGGCGACCTCGCGGACGACCGTTTGAAATGCGTCGTTTCGCGCGACGAAGTCGGTCTCGGCGTTGATTTCGACGAGCGCCGCCCTGCCCGGTGCCGCCGCCATCCCGATCAGCCCTTCCGCCGCGGTCCTCCCGGCCTTTTTTGCGGCCTGAGCGAGGCCCTTCTTGCGCAGCCAGTCGACCGCCGCTTCGAGCGCGCCATCGGTCTCGGTCAACGCCTTCTTGCAATCCATCATACCGGCGCCGGTCTTGTCGCGCAGTTGCTTGACCAGCCCCGCGGTGATCTGAGCCATGTCCTGTTACCCCCCGTGTGAGGCCGGACTACGCGCCCGGCGCCGGCGCCTCATCGGGCTTCTCGCTGCCCTCCGGGGCGTCACCCTCGGCACCGGCTTGGGCGTCCTGACCTCCATCACTCTCTTTCGGTGTCTCCGAAAGCGTCTCGACTTCCGGCGGCGGCAGATCCTCGGCCAATCCCTCTTCCGCCTCACCGACATCGGCGCCCGAGGCCGCAAGCTCCTGTTGGAGACCGTCGATAACCGCACGAGCGAACAGATCGCAGTAGAGGTTGATCGCGCGGATGGCGTCGTCGTTGCCTGGGACCGGATGGGCGATGAGATCCGGGTTGCAGTTGCTGTCGATGATCGCGGCGACGGGGATCCCGAGCTTTCGCGCCTCGAGAATCGCGATGTCTTCTTTGTTCGTATCGATGATCACGACCATGTCCGGCACGCCACCCATGTCGCGGATGCCGCCCAGAGCCAAGTCGAGCTTGTTCCGGCGGCGGACCAGCTGCAGCAGCTCCTTCTTGGTCAGCCCCGCTTCCTGATCGGCAAGCGTCGATTCCAGGTCGGACAACGTCTTGATCGAGCCCGATATGGCCTTCCAGTTGGTCAGCATGCCGCCCAACCAGCGATGGTTGACGTAGTACTGGCCGCAGCGCCGAGCGGCATCGGCGACTGGTTGCGAGGCTTGGCGCTTGGTGCCGACGAACAGAATGCGACCGCCTTGCGCCGCGATATCGCGCAGTGCCACCAGCGCTTGGTGAAGCAAAGGCACGGTCTGTTCGAGGTCGATGACGTGGACGCCGTTCCGAGCGCCGAACAGGAAGGGGCGCATTTTCGGATTCCAGCGCTTCGTCTGATGCCCAAAGTGCACGCCAGCTTCAAGCAGCTGGCGCATGGTGAACTCCGGCAAAGCCATTGGCCGTCCTTTCTCCGGTTCGTCCTCCGCGGATCATGTCCCAGCGATGCCGGGCACCGGATCGGCACGCGAATCGGTGCCGGTTTTCCGCGTGTGAATTCCTGCCGCCGGCAGGTGAGCGCTACATAACGCTGGTGGTCACGGTGCGCAAGGGCTCAGCCGCCCTGTGCTGCTGAAAGGTCCTTCAACGCTGAGACCCCAGTTAGTGCGCCGATCTCGCCGCCGAGCGTCGGGCTCAGCGCATAGGAGCCCGGGAGCTCGATCTCGACCGTGCCGCCGCCCGTCTCGACGAAGAGCGAAACCCGCCCTGCGCCATCCTCCTGGCGCGCGAGGATCTCGTCGAGCGGCTTCAACGCAGCCTGGTCATGGACGAACACCGCAAGGCCGGTCAGGCCTCGCATCAGGCGCGCGTCCAAGTCGTCGAAGCTCTGGGCGGATAGTTTGACGTCCTCGCCCTCGATACGGGCCTGCGCGGTCACCAGCACCGGTTTTCCCGGCTCCAGCAGATCGCGCCCGTCGCCATAGGTGTCGCGGAACGCTGCCACCTCATAACTGCCGCTCGGGTCGGAAAGCTGGACGAAGGCGTAGCGCCGATCGCCCGCGCCGCGCTCCCTGATCGACAGGACCACACCGGCCAGCCGGAAGCGCGTGATGCCTGCGGCAACCTGCTGCGCGATCTGGGCAGACGGGGTGACCGCGAGCCCGGTCAACGTCATTTCGTAGGTATCGAGCGGATGAGCCGAGAGATAGATGCCGACCGCCTCATGCTCGGCGGCCAACCGTTCGTGTTGATGCCAATCCGCCTGCTCCGGCAGCCGTGGTCGCGACACGATCGTTGCACCGGCGCCGTCGAACAGCGATGCCTGGCCATCCGAACGCCTGGCGGCTGCGGAAAAGGAAAGCAATGCATCGACGGCTTCGAGCATCTGGCGGCGGTTTCGCGTAAAGCTGTCGAAGGCGCCCGCCTTGGCAAGATTCTCGAGCTGCCGTCGGTTGATCTGCTGCGAATCGACACGACCGGCGAAGTCGAAGGGATCGAGGAACGGACCGTTCGCGGCCCGCTCTTCCGCCAGCGCCGTCATTGCCTGCACACCGACATTCCTGATCGCACCGAGCGCATAGCGAATCGCCTTGGAGCCGTCGGCCTGCCGCTCGACCGAAAAGGTCCCTCGTGAGCTGTTGATGTCGGGCGGCAACAACGCGATCCCGAATCGTTCGAGTTCATGGCGGAACGACGCGATCTTGTCGATGTTGTTGACTTCGAGGCTCATGGAGGCGGCCAGGAACTCGACTGGGTGGTTGGCCTTCAGATAGGCGGTCTGGTAGGCGATCAGCGCGTAAGCCGCGGCGTGCGACTTGTTGAAGCCATAGCCCGCGAACTTCGCCACGAGATCGAAGATGCGACTCGCATCCGCCTTGTCGACGCCGTTGGCGAGTGCGCCGTTTACGAACGTCTCCCGTTGGGCGTCCATCTCCGCCTTGATTTTCTTACCCATGGCCCGGCGCAGGAGATCGGCGGAGGCCAGGCTGTAGCCGGCGAGAACCTTGGCGATCTCCATCACCTGCTCCTGGTAGATGATGACGCCGAAGGTCTCCCGGAGTATGCCCGTCAGGTTCGGGTGCAAGTAGTCCGGTGCCTCCCGGCCATGCTTGCAGGCGATGTATTTTGGAATATTGTCCATCGGCCCCGGGCGATAGAGCGCGACCAGAGCGATGATATCCTCGATGCTGTCGGGCTTGAGGCTGCGGAGAGCCTCTCGCATCCCGGCGCTCTCCATTTGGAAGACACCGGTCGCAGCACCCCAGCTCAGCATCTCGTAGGTCGCTTCGTCGTCGAGCGGGATCGAGGCGAGGTCGATCTCGATGTCGGCCTCACGCAGCATCGTCACCGTATGGTCGAGCACGGTCAGGGTCTTGAGCCCCAGGAAATCGAACTTCACGAGACCGGCCATCTCGACATATTTCATCGAGAACTGGGTCGCCGGCATCTCGGAGCGCGGGTCGCGGTAGAGGGGCACGAGTTCACTGAGCGGCCGATCGCCGATCACGACGCCTGCGGCATGGGTCGAGGCGTGGCGGTAAAGCCCTTCGAGCTGCAGCGAGATCTCGATCAGGCGTTGAACCGTCGGGTCGCCGGCGCGCTCGGCGGCGAGCCGCGGCTCCAAATCAATCGCCTGTTGCAGGGTTACGGGATTGGCCGGGTTGTAGGGCACCAGCTTACACAGCCGATCGACCTGGCCGTAGGACATGCCGAGGACGCGGCCGACGTCTCGGAGCACCGCGCGGGCCTGGAGCTTTCCGAAGGTGATGATCTGGGCGACACGGTCCTTGCCGTAGCGCCGGCACACATAGTCGATGACCCGGTCGCGCTGGTCTGGACAGAAATCGATGTCGAAATCCGGCATCGAAACGCGCTCGGGGTTGAGGAAGCGCTCGAACAGAAGGCCGAAGCGGAGCGGGTCGAGGTCGGTGATCGTCAGCGCCCAGGCCACCACCGAGCCGGCTCCCGAGCCGCGGCCGGGGCCTACGGGGATTCCCTGCTGCTTCGCCCAGCGCACGATGTCGGCGACGATCAGGAAGTAGCCCGAGAATTGCATCTCGATGATGACGTCGAGCTCGTAGGCGAGACGGTCGCGATAAGGCGCGGCGGCGGCGGCACGCGCGCCCGAGTCCATGCCGGCCTGGTAGACCTGCGTCTCGAGGCGGCGATCCAATCCCTCCCCGGCGGCAGCGCGGAGCGCGTCGGCCTCGCTTGCGCTCGTGCCGGTCGTGAAAATCGGCAGAATCGGCTCTCTGATCGGCGCCATGGTGGCGCAACGCCGGGCAACGATAAGGGTGTTGTCGGCCGCATCCGGAAGGTCGCTGAAAAGCGCCCGCATCTCGGCCACCGAGCGCAAATGGTGCTGCGGGCTGAGCCGGCGTCGGTTCTCGTCGTCGATGTGGCTGCCCTGCGCGATGCAGAGGAGCGCGTCGTGAGCCTCGTACATCTCTGCGTGAAGGAAATGGGCATCATTGGTCGCGACCAGCGGGAGATCGAGTTCGTCGGCGAGCGCGATCAGATGCGCTTCGATCTGTCGTTCCTCCGCCTGATCGTGGCGCATGAGCTCGACATAGAGCCGGTCCGGGAATATCTCGGAGAGCCGCGTCAGCATATGGCGCGCGGCCTTGACTTGGCCGTCGAGAAGGAGGCGCCCGACCGGTCCGGCTGGCCCCCCCGTCAGCGCCAGCAGTCCGTCCGCCCGCGCCGCGAGCTCCCCGAGCGTCACTAGCGGTGGGTCGCCATTGCTGCTCTGGAGGAAGGCGGCGCTGGTGAGCGCCATCAGGTTCCGGTAGCCGGCCTCGTCCTGCGCGAGCAGCAGGAGCCAAGCCGGCGCGCGCCTCTGGGTGGCTTCCGCCGTCCGCTCGCCGATCCCGAGGTCGCACCCGATGATCGGTTGTACGCCGGCCCCCCGGCAGATCTGCGAGAAGGCCAGCGCACCGAACATGTTGCCGCGATCGGTGATGGCGACGGCCGGCATGTGCCACGCGCGGCAGGTCTCGGCGAGCTCATCGAGCCTGATCGCGCCTTCGGAAAGCGAGTAAGCGGTGCGGACGCGAAGGTGAACGAAATCGGCGTGGGCCATGGCGGTGCCTGGTGTGTGCGGAAGGATCGATAGATTCCACAGGACGGCGCGGCTGTCACGTGCCGGCGCGCTTTGTTATAGTCGTCCTCATCACCGATTGGACCGAAAGGCCGGGCGACATGTCGGAGCAGGGAAAGATCTACGAGAAGGAAGCCGATCTGCGCGATACCATGGGCCAGCCGATGGACATCGCCAAGAAGAAATGCATCGGCTCGCTTGATGAGCACTGCAAGGAATTCATCAAGCGCTCGCCATTCCTTTGCATCGGGACCAGCGGTGCGAGTGGGCGCGCCGACGTCTCACCGCGCGGCGACCCGCCCGGTTTCGTGCAGATCCTGGACGACAACACGCTCTTCGTCCCCGATCGGCCCGGCAACAACCGCCTCGACACCATGACCAATATCGTCGAGAACCCGAATGTGGGCCTGATCTTCCTGGTTCCGGGTTTCGACGACACGCTGCGCGTGAACGGCAAGGCGACGATTATCCGAGACGATGAGCTGGCGCAGACCGCCGTAGTCAACGGCAAGGAGCCGAAGGTCGGGATCAGGATCGAGGTTCAGGAAGCCTTTCTGCATTGCGCCAAGGCGTTCAAGCGCTCGCGCCTGTGGGATGCGGAGAGCAAGCAGGACCGACGGGAGGTGCCTTCCCTCGGCCGCATGATCCTCGAGCAGACCGCGCCGCCGGCCGAGCCGCCGGCGCAGGAGACGGTCAAGGACGCCGACGAGTTCATCGAGGAAAACTACCGCACCGAGCTTTATTAAGCGCCTGCCGGCGATCTTCAGGGCTGTTAATTTACCGGTTCTGAAGCTGTCGGTTGCGTTGGTCAGCCACTCTTGGCGCCAGCCGTCGTGGTGCAGCATCATCCCGATCAAGGGCCAGCGCGGCCGCCGGTGTCGATGGGCGCCGCGCTTCGACACCTTCGTCACCGCTCGTTGGGCTCCCTTGGCGGGACCTGTTCGCCCGTGAGATAATGGGCGGGTGATGGGATCCCATATCAGGAGCTTCCGCAATGGTCGAACGGATTGACGTCAGCCCGGAAGAGATGGAGCGCGACCGCGTCGCGCGTTTTGCGGACCTGAAGTCGAGCGCCAAGGCATTCGTCGATGCCCTGATACCCGGCTATGAGCGCGATATCTACAACATCATCGGCCGCGGCGTGGTCGAGGATAAGGAACTCGAGCCGCCGATCACCGACAATCGCGACTTCAATGTCGGCCTCATCAAATGCGAGCCCGGTAAGGGCGCTTCGCTGCATATCCATGAGACCAACGAGGTCTTTATTCCGCTGACCGGCAAATGGGGCATCTATTGGCAGAATAGCGACGGCCAGCGGCACGAGGTCGTGCTCGAGCCCTATGACACGGTGTCGGTGCCGATCGGCGCGAGCCGCGGCTTCCGCAATGCGGGCAGCGAGACCTCGCTGATGTTGGCGGTGGTGGGTGGTACGGATCCCGGCAAGGTGCGTTGGCCGGAAGAAACCATCGAGGAAGCTCGGCGCTACGGTATCGGCCTCGACGGGAGCGGCGATCTCGTCATGCTCGACGAGACCTGAGCCGCTGGATCCGCCCGGCGGCGGGCGGATCCATCTCGATCCCCGCGCCGTCAGGCGATCAGATTGGGGACCAGGGCGCTCTTGAGCTTGGCGATTTCGTCCTTGAGTGCGAGCTTCCGCTTTTTCAGGCGTCGAAGCTGGATCTCGTCAGTTTCCCATCCGAGGCGGGTAATAATTTCGTCCAAGTCTCTGTGCTCCACGCGCAGCTCACCAAGGCGTTGCGTGGTCACGTCATAGTCCATCGGGCATCCCATCACGATTGACTCGTGAGATACACTACAACAGAAGTATCACAACATATGGCAATCACAAAAAGACGTCCGCATTATCCGAGGCAATCCGGGCGGCCGCTTGACAGCGGGTGAACGGGCAGTAAGGTCGCTGGTCGCGAATGGTACACGAAAGCGGGGCGCGCGGCGATGGCCAAGGCCAATAGCATCCTCATCAAGCTCGTCAGCTCGGCGGGCACCGGCTTCTACTACACGACACGTAAGAACCCGCGCACGCAGGCCGACAAGCTGTCGCTGCGGAAATTCGATCCCGTCGCGCGCAAGCATGTGGTGTTCAAGGAAGCGAAAATCAGATAACACCCGCCGAGCCAGCGATGTCGTCTAGAGGGGACCGCCGGCGCCGCAGCGCGGCGCGCCTGGCCGCGTTCATCGGCCTGCTGTCGATGGCGCTGATCGTCGCGCCCGCGGTCGGTCGGGCCGACGTCGACAGCGGCTGGGGGGCCTATGTCGACGGCGACTATGAAGCGGCGATCAGCGAATGGCAGCCTCTCGCCGTCCAGGGCGACCACGAGGCTGCGTTCGCCGTGGGCATGGCCTGGCAGATCATCGGGCAGCCGGCGCGCGCGGTGCCGTGGTATGAGCAGGCGGCCCGCGCCGGATCGACCGACGCGCAGGTATTGCTCGGCACGATATACGCCAGGGGGGGTGGTATTCCCCGCAATCTGGTGCGCGCCTATGCGTGGCTCCATGTGGCGGCCGAGCAAAAGCACCCGAATGCCTTGCTCATTCTGGATGCCATATCGGGCCAGATGACCGCCGAACAGATCGAGGCCGGAAAAGAGCTGAGCGCGAACCTGTAGGCGTATCGGCGCAGCTCAATCCCCGGACCGCGCGCCGGTGGCATACGTTGGCGAGAAGAGCCGGGCGCAGGCCGGAGCCGGCTAGAGTTCCCCCTCGTGCCGCAACATGCGGATCGTCTCGCGGAAAGCGTCGATGGTGACCGGGAGGTCGGCGTCGGTGTTGGCGGCGGACGACATGCCGCCGGGCCAGCCGTGGATGTCGACGCCGTTGATCAACATCGCGAGGCGGACCTTGTGTACCACGTCCGGCGGGCGTGTCTTGAGTTCGACATAGTCGCAGTCGAGCGGGTCGAACCTGGACGGCACGATCGGGCGGTTGCCCGGGTTCATGAAGAGATGAAAGGACGAGAAGGTGCCGTAGACCGCCCAGGGCACGTTTTCGTCTTCCAGCACTGCGTTCAGGCCGGCTCGCAACGCGGCGGCGAAGGCGGATGCCCTGTCGCAGGCGTCCGTATCTCGCACAATGGTGAGCGCGGCCGTGCCGGCGGCGGCGGAGACCGGGTTCGCGTTGAATGTGCCGGGATGCTGGATCTTCTCGCGGCCGCGCTCCTTAGCCACGGCGAAGTCTAGGTCATCGAGAATCGCCTTGCGCCCGACCAAGGCGCCGCCCGGCAGGCCGCCGGCGATGATTTTGGCGTGGGTGCTCATGTCGGGAGTGACGCCGAAATGCGCCTGCGCACCGCCGGGGGAGATGCGAAAACCGGTGATCACCTCGTCGAAAATCAAGACGACGCCGTGCTTCGCGGTGAGCTCGCGCAAGAAGCCGAGAAACTCCGGCGCGTGCGGCACGAGGCCGAACGAGCCGCCGGTCGGCTCCAGGATCACGGCGGCGATGTCGTCGTCGGCTTCGAATGCGGCGCGCGCTGCCTCCCGATCACCGGGCTCCAGCAGAACGACCTGGGCCGCGAGCTCGGGCAGCACACCGGCCGTCGGCGCACCGTCGAAATGCGAGGTGTAGCCGGACGTCATGTGGTCGTGCCAGCCGTGAAAGTGACCCTTGAAGCGCGCGATCTTGCATTTGCCGGTATGGGCGCGGGCGAGGCGAAGCGCCATATGGGTGGCCTCCGTCCCGGAGGAGGTGAAGCGCACCCGCTCCGCGCACGGAATCAGCTCCTGCACGATCCGGGCCCAGCGGATCTCACGCTCGTGGTTGGCGCCGGGATGGGTACCGTGCGGCAGCGCCTCCTGGATCGCCGCGAGAACCTCGGGATGGCCGTGGCCGAGGAGGAGGGCGCCGTGACCGCCGGCATAGTCGACATATTCGTTGCCGTCTCGGTCCCATTTGCGCGAGCCCTCGGCCCGGGTGACGTAGATGCCGTAAGGTTCGAGATAGCGCCCGTCGTGAACGATTCCGGAGGGGAAGAGCTCCTTGGCCTCTGCCGCGAGAGCGGCCGAACTCGGTGTCTTCGCGTGGTACGCTCGGACGATGCTCGAGTTCGAGAAAATCGCATCGTCGCCCGATTGCGGGCTCGTCTCCGGCGGCACGGCGCTCACTCCCCCGGTCCGTCGATGTAGGGCTGGACCGCCTCGCGGACGGCTTTGGCGACCGCAACCGCCCCCGGCGTGTCTGAATGGACGCAAATCGTCTCCGCCTTGGTCGGCACGTCCTTGCCGTTGACGGAGCGGATCACGCCGTTCTTGATGACGCGCATGATCTGCGCCACTGCCTGTTCCGGCGCGACCGATTTGTGCTCTCGGGTAATGATGCAGCGGCCTTCGTCGTCGTAGTCGAGGTCGGCAAAGATCTCCCAGACGACCTCGGTATAGGTCGGCCAAATGGTCTCGTGCAGGGTGCCGGTCGTGCCATACATCGGGATGCCGAAGACCTGGGCCGCCTCGGCACAGGCCGTCGCCACGTCTTCATCGTTCCAGGCGGCGCCATAGAGCGCGCCGTGGGGCTTGAGGTGGTTGAGCGGCATGCCTTCCATGTCGAGAAACGCCTTCAGTGCGCCGACCTGGTAGATCACGGCGTCACGCAGCTCTTCGCGGTCCATTTTCATGTAGCGCCGCCCGAATCCGTCCCGATCGGGGAAGGAGGGGTGGGCGCCCACCTTCACGCCGTGCTCCTTGGCGAGCTTGACGGTGGCATGCATGACCCCCGGATCGGAGGCATGGAAGCCGCAGGCGACGTTCGCCGAGGTGATGTAGGGCATGATCGCCTCGTCGTCGCCGCATTTGTAGATGCTGTAGGCCTCGCCCATATCGCAGTTGATGTCGATCCCCATCGTCTCTCTCGCCGTTTCCTCGGTTGGCTACCCTGGGCAACCCGACGCCATGAGCGTCTTTTTCAAGGGTAGCAGGGTTAGGGCCCGATCTCGATTCTCCGCTCGCTCGTCGATCTCGACATCAACGCGACCGAGCGCCTTCTATCAGCATGTCGAGCGCCGTCTCGATGGTGGCGAGGCGGACTGCCGCCCGGTTGCCCTCGTAGACGGCGCGCCGGTGGGCCAACGAGCCGTCGCGCCCGGCGCAGGCATGGTACACCAGACCGACCGGCTTGGCCGGCGTGCCCCCGCCCGGGCCTGCGATGCCGGTCACCGAAACGGCGAGGTCGGCATGAGAGCGAGAGAGCGCGCCGACTGCCATCGCCCGCGCCACCTCCTCGCTCACCGCGCCGACGCGGAGGAGAAGGTCGTCCGGCACACCGAGCAGCTCCCGCTTGGCTTCGTTGGAATAGGTCACGTAGCCGCGGTCCACGACCTCCGAGGCGCCGGCGATCTCGGTCAGGCAGGCAGCGATCAGGCCGCCGGTGCATGATTCCGCCGTCGCGACACGGAGCTGCGCAGCACGGCAGGCCTCGAGAAGCCGCTCGGCACGATCGATCACGGCCTTTGGAAACATCACAGCCATATCCAAATGTGCCATAAGACGATCGCCGAGACACCGCCCGCAGCGACATCGTCGAGCATCACGCCGAGCCCACCCTTCACATGCCGGTCGATCAGACGGATCGGCCACGGCTTCACCACGTCGAACGAGCGAAACAGGACGAAGCCGATCGCGTAGACGGCGAGGTCCGCAGGCACCAGCAAGAGAGCGATGCACTGGCCGACCGCTTCGTCGACCACGATCGCAGGAGAATCGCGTGTCCCGGTCCGCCGCTCGTAGACGCCTGCCGCCCAAATGCCGATGACGAGCAACGCCAGGGTCGCGATTGCGAGGCCGAGCACGCCCGTGTAGCTCCTGAGCAGCCAGGCGACGGGCAGGGTCGCCAGAGAGGCGGCCGTTCCCGGCGCCCACTTCACGAAGCCGACGCCGAACCAGGTCGCGATCAGGGTGGCTGGATCGCCGAGACCCGAGCGAGTGATCCGCGCGTCACACGCCATCACCGATCTCGATCGGATGGCGGATCGTTGCGACCGCCTGCGCCGCGATGCCCTCGCCGCGCCCGGTGAAGCCCAGGCGCTCGGTGGTCGTCGCCTTCAGGCTGATGCGATCGGGCTCGAGCCCGAGCATCGCGGCAAGCTTCGCGACCATGGCGGCGCGGTGCGGGCCGATCTTGGGACGCTGGCAGATCAGCGTCAAATCGAGATGGCATATGGTTGCACCGCGTTTCTCCAAGAGGTCCAGCGCGTGAGCCACGAAGCGTACGGAATCCGCATCCCGCCAAGCCTCGTCGGAGGGTGGGAAATGCGTCCCGATATCGCCCGCCGCGATCGCGCCCAGCAGTGCGTCGACCAGGGCATGAAGAGCGACGTCGCCGTCGGAATGGCCGATAACGCCATGTTCGTGCGGTACGGCCACACCGCACAGCATGAGGTGATCGCCCGGGCCGAAGCGATGGACATCGAAGCCCATTCCGACACGGGTTTCATAAGCGGTCGCCTCCGCTTCGCGGCCCGGATCGGACCCCGCCGCGAGGATACGGGAGGCGCGGGCGAAATCCTGCTCGGTCGTAATCTTCAGATTGTCCTCGTCGCCGGCCGTGAGCACGATCCGCAAACCGGCGCGCTCGGCGACCGCGGCGTCGTCGGTCAGCGTTTCACCCACCGCCGCGCGATGGGCATTTAGGATTGCCTGATAGCGGAACCCTTGAGGGGTCTGGGCACGCCAGAGATCGTCGCGCGGCACCGTCCCGGCGATCCTGATGCGGCCGGGCAGCGCGCGCTTCAAGCTATCGCTCACCGCAACGGCCGCGATTGCACCCTCGTGCTCGGCAAGCGCTCCGAGCGCGCCATCGATCACGGCGGTGGGCACCAAGGGACGCGCTCCGTCATGGATCAGCACCATGTCGGGCGCCGCGTCCTCGAGGCTTTCGAGACCCAAACGCACCGAGTCTTGCCGCGACGCGCCGCCGCCGACTGGCGCCAGGAGCTTGCCGCCCAATGCGCCGGCGCTCGGTCGCACCGCTTCATCGTACAGAGGCCGGTCGTTCGGATCGATGACCACCCGCACCCGGTCGATCCCGGGGTGCGCCGCGAATCGCCGAACGCTGTGGTCGAGGACGGCGCGCCCGTGGAGCGAGCGATACTGCTTGGGCAGAGGTCCGCCGACCCGACGGCCGCGCCCGGCGGCGACGATCAAGGCGGTGGCGGTGGTCATCGAGGGTCTCTCTTCCCGCTCTGCCGTGAACGCTGATTCGGTTCGCTCATGCCTCGGTTCAATCGGTGCCGGCGGCAGGACTTGAACCCGCAACCCCTTGATTACAAATCAAGTGCTCTACCAGTTGAGCTACGCCGGCCGATCGACCGAGTGGTTCGTGCGCGTTCGTGGAAGGCGCGCTTTCAAGCGCGAAGAGCGGCCTGTGTCAAGCTCATCGCAGAAGACCTCCGTCGTCTGCCGCGCTGCTTTGCTCATTTCCGCGTGACCTCGTAGAGGGCGATCGCGGCGGCGCTGGAGACGTTGAGGCTCGTCATCGAGCCCGGTATCGGGATCCGGGCCGTCAGGTCGCAACGCTCGCGGGTAAGGCGGCGCATGCCTTCGCCCTCGGCTCCGAGCACCAGGGCGAGCGGTGCTCTTACCGGGGTGGCGGCTAAGGGTTCGGCGGCGTCCGGGTCGAGGCCGAGACACCAGAAGCCAAGCTCCTTCAAGACGATGAGCGCGCGCGCGATGTTGACGACCCGGGCGAGGGGCACCATCTCGAGGGCGCCGGAAGCAGCCTTGGCGAGGGCGCCGGCGTTCTGGGGCGAGTGCCGCTCCTGCACGACGACCGCGCCGACGGCGAAGGCTGCTGCCGAGCGCAGAATCGCGCCTACATTCTGCGGATCGGTGACCTGATCGAGGACGAGAACGGTGCCGGCCCCTTTCCCGGCCTGCGTCGCGGTGCGGCAGGCCGAAGCGAGATCGACCGCGGGCAATGGCGCAGTTTCGAGCACGATCCCCTGGTGCACGGCGCCGGCCGGCAGCAGCGCGGCGATGTCTTGGCGGGAGGCGACTTGGGGCGCATCGATCAAGGCGCGGGCGGCGAGCGGCAGGGTACGGGCGTCGATCCGGCCTACAAGGAGCGCGGCGCCTTCTTGTGTGGCGATCAGCCGGTGGCAGCGGCGGCTCGGATTGGCCAAGGCGGCGGCGACCGCATGGGCGCCGTAGAGGCGCTCGCGGCGGGGTTGCGCCTGGCGGCGCTGCTCCTGGTGCGTCCGGCGCCGCACGATCGAGCGATTGCGCGAGCGGCGAGAGATGTTGCGCGACATGACGCGCCCTATTATAAGACTTCGATCCCATTTGCGAGACGCTCCAGAATGCGGGCCGCCCGACGAGTGCGGCCGTGTCCGCGTTCCCCGGCAGGATGACAGCGTCACGGAGCTTCATTGAGCGTTGACAATCGTTTGCGGATGTCCATAGTGCGCTCTTCCAGATCTTGGGCGCGTCCACCTCGGCGCGGAGGGGTGGCCGAGTGGTTAAAGGCAGCAGACTGTAAATCTGCCGACGTTAGTCTACGTAGGTTCGAATCCTACCCCCTCCACCAAACGAGCGCGCCGGCGTCATGCTGGGCGCGGGGCGAGGAGCGCGGTCCGAGCGGGTGTAGCTCAATGGTAGAGCCCCAGCCTTCCAAGCTGGTTACGTGGGTTCGATTCCCATCACCCGCTCCAGTGTTTCGGCTCGAGCCGGGCGTGCGGCGAGAGCGAGTGGCAACGGAATCCCTGTGAACCGCCGCTGGCGCGGCGGCTTGTTTAAGAGAGAGCACGATGGCGAAGGCGAAGTTTGAGCGAACGAAGCCGCATTGCAACGTTGGCACGATTGGTCACGTTGACCATGGGAAGACGACACTGACGGCGGCGATCACGCGTGTTCTGGCCGAGACGGGCGGTGCGGAGTTTGTGTCGTTTGGCGAGATTGACAAGGCTCCTGAGGAGCGGGAGCGGGGGATCACGATTGCGACGGCCCATGTTGAGTATGAGACGGAGCATCGTCACTACGCGCATGTGGACTGCCCTGGTCATGCGGATTACGTGAAGAACATGATCACGGGCGCGGCCCAGATGGACGGGGCGATTTTGGTGGTATCTGCGGCGGACGGTCCGATGCCGCAGACTCGGGAGCACATTCTTCTGGCGCGCCAGGTTGGGGTTCCGGCACTGGTTGTCTACATGAACAAGGTTGACCAGGTTGACGATGAGGAGATTCTGGACCTTGTCGAGCTTGAGGTACGGGAGCTTCTTTCGGCTTACGAGTTTCCTGGCGATGATATCCCTGTGATCCGGGGCTCTGCGCTATCGGCACTTGAGGGCGGCGACGAGGCGACGGGGAGCGCGACGGTCCGAGCGTTGATGGCGGCGGTTGACGAGTATGTGCCGCAGCCTGAGCGTCCGAAGGACCAACCTTTTCTGATGCCGATCGAGGACGTGTTTTCGATATCGGGCCGCGGGACGGTTGTGACGGGTCGGATTGAGCGGGGCGTTGTGAGCGTTGGGGACGAGGTCTCGATTGTAGGGATCAAGGAGACGACGAAGACGGTATGCACGGGCGTTGAGATGTTCCGGAAGCTTCTGGACCAGGGGGAGGCTGGGGACAATGTTGGAGTTCTTCTTCGCGGGACGAAGCGCGACGAGGTTGAGCGCGGTCAGGTTCTTGCGGAGCCCGGGACGATCACGCCGCACACGCATTTTGAGGCTGAGACGTACATTCTGACGAAGGAGGAAGGGGGCCGTCACACGCCGTTTTTCTCGAACTACCGTCCGCAGTTTTATTTCCGGACGACGGACGTGACGGGGACGATTGAGCTTCCTTCGGGGACCGAGATGGTGATGCCTGGAGACAATGTGAACATGAAGGTTGCGCTGATTTCGCCGATTGCGATGGACGATGGGCTTCGCTTCGCGATCCGCGAGGGCGGGCGCACCGTCGGCGCCGGCGTCGTCGCCAAAATCATGGAATAGAAACCCGCGGCCGCCACAGGGCGCAACGAGAACGAATAGGAGTGTAGCTCAATTGGTAGAGCGCCGGTCTCCAAAACCGGAGGTTGGGGGTTCGAAACCCTCCACTCCTGCCAGCGACGCTCAGAGGGAGAGGTGCTGACGATGGCTCGCACGCCGCCCTTGGAGTTTCTGCGTCAGGCGCGTCAGGAGATCGGCAAGGTCACATGGCCGACCCGCAAGGAAACGACGATCAGCACGATCATGGTGCTGATCATGGTGATTATCATGGCCCTGTTCTTCTTCCTGATCGACCAGGTGTTATCGATCGGGATCCGGGCGATCTTGGGGCTGGGCGGATGAACGACATGCAATGGTACATCGTCCACGTCTATTCCGGCTTCGAGAAGAAGGTGGCTCAGTCGATCCGCGAGCAGGCCAGACAGCAGGGCCTCGACCACTTGATCGAGGACGTCATGGTGCCGTCGGAAGAGGTCGTCGAGATGCGCCGCGGCACCAAGGTCAAGTCCGAGCGCAAGTTCTTCCCGGGCTACGTTCTGGCGCATCTGAGCATGACCGATGAGACGTGGCACCTGATCAAGAACACGCCGAAGGTGACCGGCTTTCTCGGTAGCGGCGGCAAGCCGGTGCCGATCAGCGACGACGAGGCGGATCGCGTATTGAAGCAGGTCAAGGATGGCGTCGAACGGCCCAAGCCCTCGATCATCTTCGAGATCGGCGAGACGGTGCGGGTCTGTGACGGTCCCTTCACCTCGTTCAGCGGGCTGGTGGAGGAGGTCGACGAGGAGCGCGCCCGCCTCAAGGTGGGGGTGTCGATCTTCGGCCGGGCGACCCCGGTCGAGTTGGAATATGCACAGGTCGAAAAGGCCTGACGCGAGACCGAGGGAGCCATGGCCAAGAGAGTGACAGGCACGATCAAGCTGCAGGTGCCGGCGGGGCAGGCGAACCCATCGCCGCCGATCGGGCCTGCGCTCGGTCAGGCGGGGCTCAACATCATGGAGTTCTGCAAGACCTTCAATGCCCAAACCCAGAACCTCGAACAGGGCATGCCGATCCCGACGGTGATCTCGGTCTATCACGATCGCAGCTTCTCGTTCGTGACCAAGAGCCCGCCGGCGAGTTATTTCCTCAAGCAGGCCGCCGGCTTGACCAAGGGCTCAGGGGAGGTCGGGCGCGTCGACCCGGTCGGCTCGGTCACGCGCGGGCAGGTTCGCGAAATCGCGGAGAAGAAGATGGCAGACCTCAACGCCGACGACATCGATGCGGCATGCCGCATGATCGAAGGCTCGGCACGCTCGATCGGCATTCAGGTGATCGGGTAGCGGCCATGGCGAAGATCGGCAACAGGCTGAGACAGGCCAAAGAAAACATCGATCGCACCGAGACCTACACGCTTGGCGATGCCATCGGGCTCGTGAAACGGGGGGCGACGGCGAAGTTCGATGAGACCGTCGAGATGACGGTCAATCTTGGCGTTGATCCGCGTCACGCAGATCAAATGGTGCGCGGCATGGTCGCGCTGCCCCACGGCACCGGCAAGACCGTTCGCGTCGCGGTCTTTGCGAAAGGCGACAAGGCCGAGGCTGCGCGTGCCGCCGGCGCGGACGTTGTCGGTGCCGATGACCTCGCAAAAGACGTCCAGGACGGCAAGATCGCGTTCGACCGCTGCATCGCGACGCCGGACATGATGCCCGTGGTCGGCAAGCTCGGGCGGATTCTCGGCCCGCGCGGCCTCATGCCGAACCCGAAGCTCGGCACGGTCACGCCCGACGTCACCGAAGCCGTCAAGGCGGCCAAGGGCGGCCAAGTCGAGTTCCGGGTAGAGAAGGCCGGCATCATTCACGCCGGGATCGGCAAGGCAAGCTTCGCCGACCAGGCGCTGATCGAGAATGCGCGTGCATTGGTTGATGCGGTCAACAAGGCGAAACCGAGCGGTGCCAAAGGGACCTATATGAAAAGAGCCGCGCTCAGCTCGTCTCAGGGGCCCGGCGTGAGGCTCGATGTGACCGAGTTGCTGGCGGAGCAAACGGCGTAGTGGGAGATGGTCGGCGCGGGCGGCGGGAAACTCGGACTGCCGTCCGTTACGGTGCGCCCGGCGATCTCGTGCACCATCCGGTCCGAGACCGGAGGTGCCGCTCGCCTCGGTGTCGAGTGATCGATGCCTGACCGAAGCAGATCTGGCGGCGGATGCTCGCATTCGATGGTTGCCTGAAGGGCCGGAGGAAGCTGTGGAACGAAACACAAAAGAGGAAATCGTCGAAGCGCTGCGCGGGGTCTTCGAGAGCACCAACCTCGTTGTCGTCACGCAGTTCAGCGGCCTGTCGGTGGTCGAAGCCTCCGATCTGCGGCGCCAGATGCGCGCCGCCGGCGCGATCTTCCGGGTGACCAAGAACCGGCTCGCGAAGCGGGCGTTGGAAGGTACTCCCTTTGCCACGATTTCGGACCTCTTCACCGGCTCCAGCGCGATCGCCTATTCAGACGATCCGGTGGCTGCGGCGCGGGTCGCGGTGGCCTATGCCGGGAGCAACGACAAGCTGGTGGTCGTCGGCGGGGCGCTTGCGGGTGATCCGCTGGATCGGGCCGGTATCCGGTCCCTCGCCGAGCTGCCCTCGCTCGATGCGCTGCGCGCCCGGCTGATGGGCCTGTTGAACACGCCGGCGACCAGGATCGCCAGCATATTGCAAGCCCCGGCGGGCCAGCTCGCGCGGGTCGTCAACGCTTATTCGGAGGAAGGAGACACCGCCAGGAACAGCATATCGCCCGGCAACGAGAACGTTCACACACACCAGGAATAGCCTGACCTCCAAGGAGATCAACGAGATGGCTGATTTGGCCAAAATTGCGGATGAGCTTTCGACCTTGACGGTGATCGAGGCCGCGGAGCTGAGCAAGATGCTCGAAGAGAAGTGGGGCGTCTCGGCAGCCGCCCCGGTTGCCGTCGCGGCGGCGCCCGGTGCCGATGCCGCGGTCGAGCAGGCCGAGGAGCAGATCGAGTTCACCGTGGTCCTCGCGTCCTTCGGCGAAAAGAAGATCAACGTCATCAAGGAGGTCCGCGCTATCACGGGCCTCGGTCTCAAGGAGGCCAAGGACTTGGTCGAGAGCGCGCCAAAGCCTATCAAGGAAGACGTGTCCAAGGCAGACGCGGACAAGATCAGAGCGCAGCTCGAAGCCGCGGGCGCAACCGTCGAAGTCAAGTAGCGAAGATTGGCTGTCGTCGGTCAGGGCGCCCCGGTCCGGTGTCGGATCGGCACCGGCGGTGCCGTGGCGCGCGCCACGCCAGAGAGCGCGTGCCGGCACGAGCCCGAGCGATCGCGCCGGCGCAGCCGCGCCGGATGCGATGCCGCACAGCGTAACGACTAACCGATGGCCGGCAGCGCCGCGCGCGTGCCCGGGCCGTTGTCGAGATTTCGAGAGGTAAGATGCCGCAGTCTTTGAAGGGTCACAGCAGGCTCCGCCGCAGTTTCGGTCGTATTCCCGAGGTCGCCTCGATGCCGAACCTGATCGAGGTCCAGAAGCGGTCCTACGAGTTCTTCCTTCAGCGGGAGACGCACGGGGACCGGCGCACCGAATCGGGTCTTCAACGGGTTTTCAAGTCGGTGTTTCCGATCAGGGATTTCGCCGACAACGCTTCGCTGGAGTTCGTGCGCTACGAGTTTGAGGACCCCAAATACGACGTCGAAGAATGCCAGCAGCGCGGCATCACCTACGCCGCACCGCTCAAGGTCACGTTACGCCTCGTGGTCTGGGACGTTGACGAGGATACCGGGCTTCGCTCGGTGCGCGATATCAAGGAGCAGGACGTCTATATGGGCGACATGCCGTTGATGACCGGCAACGGCACCTTCGTCATCAACGGCACAGAACGGGTGATCGTTTCGCAGATGCATCGCTCGCCGGGCGTATTTTTCGATCATGACCGGGGCAAGACGCACAGTTCCGGCAAATACCTTTACGCCGCCCGTATCATTCCCTATCGCGGCTCCTGGCTGGACTTCGAATTCGACGCCAAAGACCTTGTGTTCGTGCGGATCGACCGGCGCCGAAAGCTGCCGGTGACGGTGTTGCTGCGCGCGCTCTCCATGAGTACGGAGGAGATCCTCGATCACTTCTATTCCAAGGTGTTGCACACCCGAACCCCGAAAGGGTGGAAGGCGCCGATCGAGCTCGAGAGCCTGCGCGGAAACAAGTTGCTGGACGATCTGGTGAACGCCGCGACCGGCCGGGTCGTGGTCGAAGCGGGGCGCCGCGTCACGTCGCGCGTGCAGAAGAAGATCGAAGACGCCGGCATGACCGAGGAACTCATCCAGCCCGAGAAGCTGATCGGACAATATGCCGCCGACGACATGATCAATCCGGAGACCGGCGAGGTCCTGATCGAGGCGGGCGGTGAGATCAGCCAGCACACGCTCGAGCTCATGGAGGAAATCGGGATCGACGAGATCGCCGTTCTCGGCATCGACCACATCAATGTCGGCGCCTATATACGCAACACGATCGCGGTCGACCGAACCTCAAGCCGGGACGAAGCCTTGCTTGAGATTTACAAAGTAATGCGGCCCGGCGAGCCGCCGACCGTGGAGACCGCCGAGAAACTCTTTTATGAGCTGTTCTTCGGCAAGGCCCGGCTGAAAGAGGAATCGATCGAGGCCTACGCCAGGCCCAAGAGATCAGGCACCGCGATCGCCGCGCTGAAGCGTGCGGAAATGAGCAATGTCTGGGTGCTTGAGCAGGAGAAGGACTGGCTCAGGATCATCATTCCCGCCGCCGATCGGCCCAAGGAAATCGACCAACCGGTGTGGGTGCCCGCAGCGGCGTTTGTCATGGTCGGCTCCGAGCGTTACGACCTTTCAGCCGTCGGCCGCGTCAAGATGGGCATGCGGCTCAATCTCGATGGCGGGGACGAGCTTCGCGTTCTGCGCCGGAAGGATATCGTCGCCGTCGCCACCACGTTGGTCGCGTTGAAGGACGGCAAGGGCGATATCGACGACATCGACCATCTGGGCAATCGCCGGGTCCGCTCGGTCGGCGAGCTGTTGGAGAATCAATACCGGATCGGTCTCTTGCGAATGGAGCGCGCGATCCGCGAGCGGATGAGCTCGGTGGAGATCGACACCGTCATGCCGCACGATCTGATCAATGCAAAGCCCGCGGCGGCGGCAGTCCGTGAGTTTTTTGGCTCCTCTCAGCTTTCCCAGTTCATGGACCAAACCAATCCGCTATCGGAGATTACGCATAAGCGCCGCCTTTCGGCGCTCGGTCCGGGAGGCCTCACGCGCGAGCGCGCCGGCTTCGAGGTGCGCGATGTGCATCCGTCGCATTACGGCCGGATCTGTCCGATCGAGACGCCCGAGGGTCCGAATATCGGATTGATCAACAGCCTGGCAACCTACGCGCGGGTCAACCAATACGGCTTCATCGAGAGCCCCTACCGCAAGGTGGCGGATGGCCGTCAGACGAACGAGGTCGTGTATCTCTCCGCGATCGAGGAAGGCAAGTACACCATCGCTCAGGCCAACGCCAAGACGGACGATGATGGCGCCTTCAGCGAGACCCTGGTGAGCTGCCGCCGGAACGGTGAGTTCGTCATGTCGGCGCCCGACCACATCGACTACATGGACGTCTCGCCCAAGCAGCTCGTCTCGGTGGCCGCTGCCTTGATCCCGTTCCTTGAGAATGACGATGCGAACCGGGCGCTGATGGGCTCCAACATGCAGCGCCAAGCCGTGCCGCTCGTACGCTCGGAGGCCCCGTTGGTCGGCACCGGCATGGAAGAGGTCGTGGCGCGGGATTCGGGCGCTTCCATCGTCGCGAGACGTGCCGGGACCGTCGATCAGGTTGACGCCACCCGCATCGTGGTGCGGGCGGAGGGTGACAAGGGCAAAGAGGCGGCTTCTGCCGGCGTCGACATCTACAACTTGTTGAAGTTCCAGCGTTCCAACCAGAACACATGCATCAATCAGCGGCCGCTCGTGCGGGTAGGCGAACGGGTCGCGCGAGACGACATCATTGCCGACGGGCCGAGCACCGACCATGGCGAGCTCGCCCTCGGCCGAAACGTGCTCGTCGCTTTCATGCCGTGGAACGGCTACAACTTCGAGGATTCGATCCTGATCTCCGAACGTTTGGTCAGGGACGACGTCTTCACCTCCATTCATATCGACGAATTCGAGGTGATGGCCCGCGACACCAAGCTCGGCCAAGAGGAGATCACGCGCGACATTCCCAATGTCGGCGAGGAGGGCCTCAGGAATTTGGACGAGGCTGGGATCGTCTATATCGGGGCGGAGGTCAAGCCTGGCGACATCCTGGTCGGCAAGATCACGCCCAAGGGCGAATCGCCCATGACGCCGGAAGAGAAGCTTCTACGCGCGATTTTTGGGGAAAAGGCCTCCGACGTGCGCGATACCTCGCTACGCGTGCCGCCGGGCGGCATGGGAACGGTGGTCGAGGTACGCGTCTTCAACAGGCGCGGGGTCGACAAGGACGAGCGTGCGCTCGCGATCGAGCGCGAGGAGATCGAACGGCTTGCCAAGGATCGCGACGACGAGCGAGCGATCATCGAGCGTAATATCTACGACCGTGTGAAGAGCTTGATCGTGAACCGAGTCGCGGCGCGCGGACCCAAGGACGTTGCGCCCAACGCAAAGATCACGGACGCGCTGCTCGATTCTCTCTCGAAGGGGCAGTGGTGGCAGATCGTGCCGCGCAGCGAGCCGATCTTGACCCAGCTCGAGGGGCTCAAGCGGGAGTTCGACGACAATATTACGCGGATTCAGAGCCGTTTCGAGAGCAAGGTCGAGAAGCTGCAGCGAGGCGACGAGCTGCTGCCGGGCGTGCTCAAGATGGTCAAGGTGTTCGTCGCGGTGAGGCGCAAGATGCAGCCCGGCGACAAGATGGCCGGCCGTCACGGCAACAAGGGCGTGATCTCGAACATCGTGCCGGTGGAAGACATGCCTTATCTGGAGGACGGGACGAGCGTCGATATCGTCCTGAACCCCCTCGGCGTGCCGTCGCGCATGAATGTCGGGCAGATCCTTGAGACCCATCTGGGGTGGGCGTCCCATGGGCTCGGCCTCAGGATTGGCGCGATCCTTGAGGAGGCCAACAACGGAGCCAAGAACAGGGCGCTACGTGACCTTCTCGCCGAGGTCTATACGGGCGACCGCGAGACCGATATTTCCGTCGCGAAGATGTCGGATCGGGAGTTGACCGCGCTCGGCAACAGAAGCTCGAAGGGCGTTCCGATGGCGAGCCCGGTGTTCGACGGTGCCCACGAGGTCGACATCGTGAAGATGCTCGAGCTCGCGGGTCTCGACGCGTCGGGCCAAGTGACGTTGACCGACGGGCAAACAGGCGAGCCGTTCGACCGCCAGGTCACGGTCGGTTACATCTACATGTTGAAGCTGCACCATCTGGTCGACGACAAGATCCATGCCCGCTCGATCGGGCCTTACAGCCTCGTCACCCAGCAGCCGCTCGGCGGCAAGGCGCAATTCGGCGGTCAGCGGTTTGGCGAAATGGAGGTGTGGGCGCTCCAGGCCTACGGCGCGTCCTACACCCTCCAGGAAATGCTGACCGTCAAGTCGGACGACGTCTCGGGCCGCGCCAAGGTCTACGAATCAATCGTGCGCGGCGACGAGAACTTCGAAGCGGGGATCCCTGAATCCTTCAACGTTCTGGTGAAGGAAATGCAGGCCCTCGGGCTCGACATCGATCTCAGGACAACGAGCTGAACCACGCTTGGTGCGGAGCCGTGGATCGGCTCCCGCCAGCGTCGCGGTAGGTTCGGAGGATACTTCATGAGCGAGTTGATCAATCTTTTCAGTCCGGTAAGCGCTGCGCAGCAGTTCAACCAGATCAAGATCTCGATCGCGAGCCCGGAGAAAATCCGGTCCTGGTCGTACGGTGAGATCAAGAAGCCCGAGACGATCAACTACAGGACCTTCAAGCCCGAGCGCGACGGGCTGTTTTGCGCCCGTATCTTCGGGCCGATCAAGGACTATGAGTGCCTGTGCGGCAAGTACAAGCGCATGAAGTATCGGGGCATCGTCTGCGAAAAATGCGGCGTCGAGGTGATCCAGTCCAAGGTTCGGCGCGAGCGCATGGGGCATGTCGAGCTGGCGTCGCCGGTCGCCCATATCTGGTTCCTGAAGTCCGTGCCGTCACGTATCGGCCTCCTGTTCGACATGACGCTCAAGGAGATGGAGCGGATTCTCTATTTCGAGAGCTACGTGGTCATGGAGCCGGGCCTGACGCCGCTCAAGGACAACCAGCTTCTCACCGAAGAGCAGTACCGTCAGGCGCAAGATGATTATGGCGCCGATTCGTTCTCCGCCGGTATCGGGGCCGAGGCAATCCGGACCATGCTGTCCGCCCTCGATCTCGAGCGCGAGAGGGACAGATTGCGCGATGAGCTGGCGGAGACCAATTCGGAGGCGAAGCGTAAAAAGCTCGTCAAGCGGTTGAAGTTGATCGAATCCTTCATCCTCTCGGGTAACCGGCCGGAATGGATGATCCTCGAGGTCGTGCCGGTGATCCCGCCGGAGCTCCGTCCGTTGGTGCCGCTCGACGGCGGCCGCTTCGCCACCTCGGATCTCAACGATCTCTACCGCCGTGTCATCAACCGGAACAACCGCTTAAAGCGGCTGATCGAGCTGCGCGCGCCCGAGATCATCGTCCGCAACGAAAAGCGCATGCTCCAGGAGGCCGTCGATGCGCTGTTCGATAACGGTCGCCGCGGCCGGGTGATGACCGGAGCCAACAAACGGCCGCTGAAATCTCTGAGCGATATGCTGAAGGGTAAGCAGGGCCGCTTTCGGCAAAATCTGCTCGGCAAACGTGTCGACTATTCGGGCCGGTCGGTGATCGTCGTCGGACCGGAGCTCAAGCTTCACCAATGCGGCCTGCCGAAGAAGATGGCGCTCGAGCTCTTCAAACCGTTCATCTATTCGAGGCTCGAGCTGTATGCCATGGCGACGACCCTCAAGGCGGCCAAGCGCATGGTTGAGAAGGAGCGGCCCGAGGTGTGGGACATCCTCGAGGAGGTGATCCGCGAACACCCGGTTCTGCTCAACCGGGCGCCGACTCTGCACCGCCTCGGCATTCAGGCCTTCGAGCCGGTGCTGATCGAGGGCAAGGCGATCCAACTGCATCCGCTCGTATGCGCCGCGTTTAACGCGGATTTCGACGGCGACCAGATGGCGGTCCACGTGCCGCTCTCGCCGGAGGCACAGTTGGAAGCTCGGGTTCTGATGATGTCGACCAACAACATCCTGAGTCCGGCCAACGGTAAGCCGATCATCGTGCCCAGCCAAGATATCGTGCTTGGCATCTACTATCTGACCTATGCGCGCGAGGGCGAGCGCGGCGAAGGCATGTCGTTTTCCGACCTGGGCGAGGTGCAAAAGGCGCTCGACGCAGAGGCGGTGTCGCTCCACGCGAAGATCATTTGCCGCAGGGAGAGCGCCAACGGGGCCGACGGACCGGTCCGTGTCGAAACCACCCCCGGGCGCCTGATCCTTTCCGAGGTCCTGCCGGAGAATGCCAACGTCCCGTTCGAATCGATCAATCAATTGCTCACGAAGCGCGAGCTCAGCGCGGTGTTCGATTCCGTCTACCGCCATTGCGGGCAAAAGGAGACGGTGATCTTCGCCGACCAGGTGATGAACCTCGGATTCCGCTATGCCACGCGCGCGGGCATCTCCTTCGGCAAGGACGATATGGTGGTGCCGGGCAAGAAGGTCCAGCTCGTCTCCCAAGCCAATCAGCTTGTCGGCCAGTATGAGCGCCAATACACCGATGGCTTGATCACCCAGGGTGAGAAATACAACAAGGTGATCGACGCCTGGTCGCAGTGCACCGATCGGGTGGCGTCGGCCATGATGCAGGGCATGTCGGACCTCAAGCTCGGCGAGGATCAACGCGGCGGCCCGGCTCTCAACTCGATCTACATCATGGCTCATTCGGGGGCACGCGGCTCGGAGGCGCAGATGAAGCAGCTCGCGGGCATGCGTGGTCTGATGGCGAAGCCTTCGGGTGAAATCATCGAGACGCCGATCATCTCGAACTTCAAAGAGGGGCTTACGGTGCTCGAGTATTTCAACTCGACCCACGGCGCGCGCAAGGGGCTGGCGGACACGGCGCTCAAGACCGCGAACTCGGGCTATCTTACCCGTCGTCTCGTCGACGTCGCCCAAGACTGCATTATCGTCGAGGACGATTGCGGCACCGATGGCGGCCTCACGGTCAAGGCCGTGATCGAAGGCGGTGAGACCATTGCCGCGCTCGGCGAGCGGATTCTGGGGCGCGTCGCCTCTGGATCGATCAAAGACCCGGTATCCGGCGAAACCGTCGTGAATGCGGGCGACATGATCGACGAGCGCGGTGTCGAGCGGATCGAGCGGGCCAATATCGAATCGGTCAAGATTCGCTCTGTACTCACCTGCCGCAGCGAGGAGGGCGTGTGCAGCCGGTGCTATGGGCGCGATCTCGCGCGCGGCACCCTGGTCAATATCGGCGAAGCGGTCGGCGTCATCGCGGCGCAGTCGATCGGTGAGCCCGGCACGCAGCTTACGATGCGCACCTTCCACATCGGTGGCGCGGCCCAACGCGGAGCGGCGCAGTCGAGCGTCGAGGCGCCGCTCGATGCGACGGTCGCGGTCGAGAACCAGAACGTGGTGAGTGACAGTACCGGCACCGCGGTCGTGATGAGCCGCAATCTCGAGGTCGTGTTGCGTGACGGGCGGGGCATGGAGCGGGCGCGCCACCGCATTCCTTACGGCGCGAAGCTCTATGTCGAGCATGACCAAGCCGTCACTCGGGGGCAGACCATCGCTTCCTGGGATCCGTTCACATTGCCGCTTATCTCCGAGCGCGCCGGCACGGTGCAGTTCGCCGATATGGTCGAGGGTCTCTCGTTCCGCGAGGCGGTCGACGAGCGGACCGGAGTCTCAAACAAGGTCGTGGTCGACTGGCGTCAGCAGCCGCGCGGCAGCGATCTCAAGCCGCGGGTGGGTCTGACCGATGAGAATGGCGAGGTCATTACGCTGTCCAACGGTCGTGAGGCGCAATACTTGCTCTCGGTCGACGCCATCCTGAACGTGGAGGACGGTGAAAAGGCGCATGCCGGCGACGTGCTCGCCCGCATTCCGCGTGAATCGACCAAGACACGCGATATTACCGGTGGCTTGCCGCGGGTCGCCGAACTGTTCGAGGCGCGCAAGCCGAAAGACCATGCGGTCATCACCGACATCGCCGGTCGGGTCGAGTTCGGCAAGGACTACAAGGCGAAGCGGCGTATCGTGATCGTGCCGGACGATGAAGATGCCAAGCCCATGGAGTATTTCATCCCCAAGGGAAAGCATATCAGCGTCCAGGAAGGGGATGTGGTCCGCAAGGGCGATCCGCTGATGGATGGCAATCCCGCACCGCACGACATTCTGCGCGTGCTCGGCGTCGAGGCGCTCGCCACCTATCTGATCGACGAGATTCAGGAGGTCTATCGGCTCCAGGGCGTGAAGATCAACGACAAGCACATCGAGGTGATCTGCCGCCAGATGATGCAGAAAGTCGAGATCATAGAGCCCGGCGAAACGACGTTCCTGGTCGGCGAGCAGGTCGATCGTACCGAGTTTGACGAGATCAACGGGCGCGTCAGCGGCAGCCAGGCCGACAGCGTGCCGGTGTTGCAGGGTATCACCAAGGCGTCGCTGCAGACCCGGTCGTTCATCTCCGCCGCGTCGTTCCAAGAGACCACGCGGGTTCTCACCGAGGCGGCGGTCGCGGGCAAGGCCGACAGTCTGCTCGGTCTCAAGGAGAACGTGATCGTCGGACGCTTGATCCCGGCCGGTACCGGAAGCGTCGTCAACCGCATCCAAAAACAGGCGGTCGAGCGCGAGCTGCTCAGGCAAGCCGAAGAGGCAGAAGCGGAAGCCGAAGCCGAAGCCGAGGCCGAGGCCAAAGCCAAAGCCAAAGCCAAAGCCAAAGCCCAAGCGCTGGCCGAGAGTGCCGACGACGCCATGGCACCGGAGGATGAGCACGCCGCCGCGATGCCGGCTGAATAGTCACCCTAATCGCGCACGTTCGCCTGTTCCTGAAACCGTTTTGGAAGGCGGTTTCGCTGCGCTTTGCCGCTTGACGATGAGAGGGGCCGTTACTAGTATGCCGCCTCCCTTTCGTCGAGGGCACGGTCGGCGCGCTTTTGGGCGCCAGGCCTTTACGCTTCGCGATCGAGAGTGATGCCGACGGGCCGGCGAAACCAGCCCCGGGGAAGCAAACGCCGTTTGCTTCCCGTTTCTGTATGCGCAGGCCGCGCTGTCGATCGAACCGGGAACCAACGCGATGCCGACGATCAACCAACTGATCCGTAAGCCGCGCACGCCGCCAGCCGCCCGTAACAAAGTGCCGGCGCTGCAAGCGTGCCCACAGAAGCGCGGCGTATGCACGCGGGTCTACACCACGACGCCGAAGAAACCGAACTCGGCTCTACGCAAGGTCGCGCGCGTCCGCCTGACCAACGGCTTCGAGGTGACGAGCTATATCCCGGGCGAGGGTCATAACCTCCAGGAACATTCGGTGGTGATGATCCGCGGCGGCCGAGTGAAAGACCTGCCCGGCGTGCGCTATCACATCATCCGCGGTTCGCTCGACACGCAAGGCATCCAGGATCGCCGCCAACGGCGCTCCAAATACGGCGCCAAGCGCCCAAAATAGTCGGAACCGCCCGGTGTCCCGCCGTCGCGCCGCAGAGCGCCGAACCGTCAACCCCGATCCCCGCCATGGCGATATCGTGTTGGCAAAGTTCATGCACTCCCTGATGCTCGACGGCAAGAAGTCGACGACCGAGCGTATCGTCTACGGCGCGCTCGATCGCATCAAGGACAAGACCGGTCAGGATCCGGTCAAAGTGTTCCACGAGGCGCTCGACAATGTGAAACCTGCGGTCGAGGTGCGCTCCCGGCGCGTCGGCGGCGCGACCTATCAGGTGCCGACCGAGGTTCGGATCGACCGGCGTCAGACGCTTGCGATCCGCTGGCTTATCGGTGCGAGCCGGGCGCGCTCCGAAACGACGATGGTCGACCGTCTCAGCAACGAACTCCTCGATGCGGCGGCCGGCCGGGGCGTCGCGGTCAAGAAGCGGGAAGATGCGCACCGCATGGCCGAGGCCAACCGCGCGTTCTCGCATTACCGCTGGTAAGTACAGGCGTTCGCGGACAGACGATCATGGCTCGAACCACGCCCCTCGAACGCTATCGCAATATCGGCATCATGGCCCACATCGATGCCGGGAAGACGACGACCACCGAGCGGGTGCTCTACTACACCGGCAAGTCCTACAAGATGGGCGAGGTCCACGAGGGTAGCGCCACGATGGACTGGATGGAGCAGGAGCAGGAGCGCGGCATCACAATCACGTCCGCCGCCACCACCTGTTTCTGGCGCGACCACCGCATCAACATCATCGACACGCCCGGCCATGTCGACTTCACCATCGAGGTCGAGCGCTCGCTGCGCGTGCTGGACGGCGCCATCGCCGTGTTCGACAGCGTCGCCGGCGTCGAGCCGCAGTCGGAAACGGTCTGGCGGCAAGCCGATAAATACAACGTGCCGCGCATCTGCTTCGTCAACAAAATGGACCGCGTGGGCGCCGACTTCTTCCGCTGCATCGAGATGATCCGCGAGCGGCTCGGTGCCAATCCGGTCGCGGTTCAGTTGCCCGTCGGCACCGAGGCGAACCATATCGGTGTCGTCGATCTGGTGGCGATGAAGGCCATCGTCTGGGAATCGGAGACCCTCGGTGCGGAGTTCGAGATCCGCGACGTGCCGGCCGATATGCGAAACCAGGCGGAAGAGAGCCGCCAGGCGCTCGTCGAGGCGGTGGTCGAGATGGATGACGCCGTCCTCGGTAGCTTCCTTGACGGCGAGGAGCCTGATGAGGCGGCGATCAAGCGCTGCCTGCGCATCGGCACGCTCTCGGGCCGGATCGTTCCCGTGCTCACCGGCGCGGCCTTCAAGAACAAGGGCGTGCAACCTCTGCTGGACGCGGTGTGCGACTTTCTGCCGGCGCCGACCGACGTGCCGCCGGTGCGCGGGGCGATCCCCGGCAAGGAAGGCGACGTCGCTCGCGCCTGCAGCGATGACGAGCCGTTCGCCGCGCTCGCGTTCAAGGTCATGACCGACCCGTTCGTCGGCTCGCTCACCTTCGTGCGCGTCTATTCGGGCGTCCTCAAGAGCGGCAAGCAGGTGCTCAGCAGCGGCAAGAACCGCAAGCAGCGGGTCGGCCGAATGCTCTTGATGCACGCCAACACCCGCGAGGATATCGGCGAGGCGCGGGCCGGCGATATCCTGGCGATCGCCGGTCTGAAGGACACGACGACCGGCGAGACGCTGAGTGATCCGGCCCATCCGGTCGTGCTCGAGCGGATGGAGTTCCCGGATCCGGTGATCGAGGTCGCGGTCGAGGCCAAGACCAAGGCGGATCAGGACAAGCTTTCCGTCGCGCTCGCGCGACTCGCCGAGGAGGATCCCTCATTCCGCGTGTCGGCCGATCCGGAGAGCGGCCAGACCGTGATTCGCGGCATGGGTGAGTTGCATCTCGATATCCTGGTTGACCGGATGCGCCGCGAGTTCAAGGTGGACGCCAATGTCGGCCAGCCGCAGGTCGCCTATCGGGAGACCATCGGCCGCGAGGCCGGGATCGACTATACGCACAAGAAGCAGACCGGCGGTGCCGGTCAGTTCGCGCGAGTCAAGATCGTGCTGGAGCCGCTCAAGCCGGGCGATGGCTTCCTGTTCGAAAGCGAGGTGGTGGGCGGCGCGGTGCCCAAGGAATACATTCCATCCGTCAAGAAGGGTATCGACGGGGCGCGTCAGGCGGGTATCGTCGCCGGCTTCCCGGTGATCGACTTCAAGGCCCGGCTGGTCGACGGCGCGTCCCATGAGGTCGATTCCAGCTCGCTCGCATTCGAGATTGCGGCGCGCGCGGCGCTTCGCGACGTTCTGCGGGATGCGGCGCCGGTTCTGCTCGAGCCCGTCATGAGGGTCGAGGTCGTGACGCCGGAGGACTATCTCGGCGACGTGATCGGCGACCTCAACGCGCGGCGCGGTCAGGTCGGCGGTATGGAGCCGCGCGGCAACGCCCAGGTGATTCGCGCGATGGTACCGCTCGCGACCATGTTTGGTTACGTCAGCACCCTGCGCTCGCTCACCCAAGGGCGGGCGCAATTCACGATGGAGTTCGACCACTACGACCAGGTGCCCGAGGCGGTGTCGGACGAGGTCCGCGCCCGCTACGCCTGATCGAGTGGCGGTGAGAAGAAAGCTTTAAGAGAGAGCACGATGGCGAAGGCGAAGTTTGAGCGAACGAAGCCGCATTGCAACGTTGGCACGATTGGTCACGTTGACCATGGGAAGACGACACTGACGGCGGCGATCACGCGTGTTCTGGCCGAGACGGGCGGTGCGGAGTTTGTGTCGTTTGGCGAGATTGACAAGGCTCCTGAGGAGCGGGAGCGGGGGATCACGATTGCGACGGCCCATGTTGAGTATGAGACGGAGCATCGTCACTACGCGCATGTGGACTGCCCTGGTCATGCGGATTACGTGAAGAACATGATCACGGGCGCGGCCCAGATGGACGGGGCGATTTTGGTGGTATCTGCGGCGGACGGTCCGATGCCGCAGACTCGGGAGCACATTCTTCTGGCGCGCCAGGTTGGGGTTCCGGCACTGGTTGTCTACATGAACAAGGTTGACCAGGTTGACGATGAGGAGATTCTGGACCTTGTCGAGCTTGAGGTACGGGAGCTTCTTTCGGCTTACGAGTTTCCTGGCGATGATATCCCTGTGATCCGGGGCTCTGCGCTATCGGCACTTGAGGGCGGCGACGAGGCGACGGGGAGCGCGACGGTCCGAGCGTTGATGGCGGCGGTTGACGAGTATGTGCCGCAGCCTGAGCGTCCGAAGGACCAACCTTTTCTGATGCCGATCGAGGACGTGTTTTCGATATCGGGCCGCGGGACGGTTGTGACGGGTCGGATTGAGCGGGGCGTTGTGAGCGTTGGGGACGAGGTCTCGATTGTAGGGATCAAGGAGACGACGAAGACGGTATGCACGGGCGTTGAGATGTTCCGGAAGCTTCTGGACCAGGGGGAGGCTGGGGACAATGTTGGAGTTCTTCTTCGCGGGACGAAGCGCGACGAGGTTGAGCGCGGTCAGGTTCTTGCGGAGCCCGGGACGATCACGCCGCACACGCATTTTGAGGCTGAGACGTACATTCTGACGAAGGAGGAAGGGGGCCGTCACACGCCGTTTTTCTCGAACTACCGTCCGCAGTTTTATTTCCGGACGACGGACGTGACGGGGACGATTGAGCTTCCTTCGGGGACCGAGATGGTGATGCCTGGAGACAATGTGAACATGAAGGTTGCGCTGATTTCGCCGATTGCGATGGACGATGGGCTTCGCTTCGCGATCCGCGAGGGCGGGCGCACCGTCGGCGCCGGCGTCGTCGCCAAAATCATGGAATAGAAACCCGCAGCCGGAGGGATCAGCCAGACACGATGGCAATCGATAGCCAGAATATCAGGATCCGCTTGAAGGCGTTCGATCACCGGGTGCTCGACGCTTCGACGAGCGAGATCGTGAACACCGCCAAGCGTACCGGCGCCCAGGTGCGCGGGCCGATCCCGCTGCCGACCAAGATCGAGAAGTACACGGTGCTGCGCTCGCCCCACATCGATAAGAAGTCGCGTGAGCAGTTCGAGATCCGCATCCACAAGCGGCTGCTCGATATCGTCGATCCGACCCCGCAAACCGTCGATGCGCTCATGAAGCTCGACCTTGCCGCCGGGGTCGACGTCGAGATCAGGCTCTAGAGGAAAGCCATGACCAGCCACGCGGAGCCTCGTAGGCGCACAGGCTTGATTACCGAGAAGCTCGGCATGTCCCGGGTCTTCAACGATGCGGGTGAGCATGTGCCGGTCACGGTCCTGCGTGTCGAGGATTGCCAGGTCGTCGCGCAGCGGACTCGCGATCAGGGCGGCTATGTGGCGCTGCAGCTCGGGGCGGGGCACGTCAAGGTCAAGAATATGTCCCGCGGTCGGCGCGGCCACTTCGCGAAAGCCAAGGTTGAGCCCAAGCGTCATGTGGCCGAATTCCGCATCAGCGAGGACGCGCTCGTGGATGTCGGGGCAACCCTCGGCGCCGACCACTTTGCGGCCGGCCAGTTTGTCGATGCCGTCGGCACCTCGATCGGCAAGGGCTTTGCCGGCGCGATGAAGCGGCACAATTTCAGCGGGTTACGCGCCAGCCACGGGGTCTCGGTCTCGCACCGGTCCCACGGTTCGACGGGGCAGTGCCAGGACCCGGGCAAGGTCTTCAAGGGCAAGAAGATGGCGGGCCATCTCGGGCACGCGCGCGCGACCGTGCAGAACCTCGAAATCGTCGCGACCGACGTCGAGCGCGGCCTGATCATGGTCAAGGGCGGCGTCCCCGGTCCGAAAGGCGGCGTGGTTTTGCTCTCGGATGCCAAGAAACGCCGCTTGCCCGACGACGTGCCGTTCCCGGCAGGCGTCAGAGCCTCATCGGAGCCGGTGGAAGCCGAGCCCGCCGACGAGGCGGGTGAGGAGAATTCCGGGCAGGCGCCGGTCGAGGCGGAAGACGACGCGGAGAAGACGTCGTGAAGATTGCCGTCATCGACCTCGACGCCAACTCGGTGGGTGAGATCGAGCTCGCCGACGAGATATTCGGCGTGTCCCTGCGGCCCGACCTGATGCAGCGCATGGTGCGTTGGCAGCTTGCCAAGCGGCGCGCCGGCACGCACAAGACCAAGGCGGTGTCCGAGATCCGTGGCTCGACCCGAAAGCCTTTCAAGCAGAAAGGCACGGGCCGCGCACGTGCCGGCTCGCGCCGGGCACCGCACCATCGCGGTGGTGTGGCGATCTTCGGGCCCCTTGTGCGGGATCACGCGCACAAGCTGCCGAAGAAGGTTCGCAAGCTTGCGTTGAAATCGGCTCTCTCGAGCAAGCGGGCCGACGGAAAGCTCTCCGTCGTCGATTCGCTCGATCTCGGCTCGGAAAAGACCCGGGCGCTCGCCGAGCGGCTCGACAGGCTGGGCTGGTCGTCGGCGCTGGTGATCGATGGCGACGAGGTCGACGCCGGGTTCGCGCGGGCGGCGCGCAACCTGACTCAGGTCCACGTGCTTCCGCAACAAGGAGCCAATGTCTACGACATCCTTCGGCGCGATCGGCTGGTGCTGACCCGCAAGGCGGTGGAGAACCTGCAGGCGCGGCTTTCATGAGCACCGATCCGAAAGAGCGCTGGTACGACCTCATTCTCGGTCCGGTGGTGACCGAGAAGTCGACCCAGGGCGGCGAACACAATCAGGTCACGTTCAAGGTGCGCACCGATGCGACCAAGCCGCAGATCAAGGAGGCCGTCGAGGGCCTGTTCGAGGTCAAGGTCAAGAAGGTCAATACGATCCTGGTCAAGGGCAAGGTCAAGAACCGGCGGGGCCGGCCGGGCAAGCGGTCCGATTGGAAGAAAGCAACGGTTTCGCTCGGCGAGGGCGATTCCGTCGACGTGATGACCGGGCTTTAGGCGATGGCTCTCAAGAACTACAAGCCGACCACGCCGGGGCGCCGACAGCTCGTTCTGGTGGATCGCTCCGATCTCTGGAAGGGAAAGCCCGTCAAGGCTCTGACCGAGGGGCTCGGGCAAAAGGGCGGGCGCAACAGCGATGGTCGGATCACGATGCGCCACCGCGGTGGCGGCCACAAACGACGCTATCGCAAGATCGACTTCAAGCGCCGCAAATTCGACGTGCCCGCGACGGTGGAGCGGCTGGAATATGATCCGAACCGGTCGGCGTTCATCGCGCTGATCCGTTACGAAGACGGCGAGCTCGCCTACATTCTTGCACCGCAGCGGATTGCACCCGGCGACACGGTGGTTGCGGGTGAACGGTGTGACATCAGGCCCGGCAACGCGATGCCGATGAACGACATCCCCGTCGGGACAATCATCCACAATGTCGAGCTGAAGCCCAGAAAGGGCGGCCAGATCGCGCGTTCCGCCGGGAACTACGTGCAACTCGTCGGCAAGGATCAGGGCTATGCCCTGTTGCGGCTCCCGTCAGGCGAGCAGCGGATGGTCCATGCGGCCTGCATGGCCACCATCGGCGCGGTCTCGAACCCGGACAATCAGAACACCAATCAGGGCAAGGCGGGCCGGATGCGCTGGAAGGGTCGGCGGCCGTCGGTGCGCGGGGTCGCGATGAACCCCGTCGATCATCCGCATGGCGGTGGCGAGGGGCGCTCCTCCGGCGGTCGACACCCGGTCACCCCCTGGGGCGTGCCGACCAAGGGCAAGCGCACACGGCGCAACAAGAGAACCGATCGCTTCATCGTGCGCCGCCGGGGCAAGAAATAGGGACGGGGGATCGGATGGCACGTTCCGTATGGAAAGGCCCGTTCGTCGACGGCTTCTTGCTCAAGAAGGCCGAGGAGGCGAGGGTGAGCGGCCGCAAGGACATTATCCGCACCTGGTCTCGCCGCTCGACGATCCTGCCGCAGTTCGTCGGTCTGACCTTCGGCGTCTATAACGGCCGGAAATTTCTACCGGTGCTGGTCAACGAGAACATGGTCGGCCACAAGCTCGGCGAGTTTTCGCCGACGCGGGTCTTCCATGGCCATGCCGGCGACAAACGAGTGCGGCGGGGCTGAGCATGGGCAAGGTATCGCGCCCCCGGCGGCTTGGCGAAACCGAGGCCCAGGCCAAGATTCGAAATCTCCGGATCAGTGCGCAGAAGCTCGGGCTGGTCACCGCCATGATCCGCGGGCGTCACGTAAACGAGGCTTTGATCACGCTCGCGCATTCGCGGCGGCGCATCGCCGGCGACGTGCGCAAATGCCTGCAGTCCGCGATCGCGAACGCGGAGAACAATCACGAGCTGGATGTCGATCGGCTGGTCGTCGCCGAAGCGACGGTCGGCAAGGGCCTCGTGATGAAGCGCTGGCGACCGCGGGCGCGCGGGCGCACTGGGCCCATCCAAAAGCGGTTCAGCCACCTCACGATCGTGGTGCGCGAACGCGCGGAGGAGGCCTGATGGGCCAGAAAGTCAATCCCGTCGGGCTGCGTCTCGGCATCAACCGCACCTGGGATTCGCGCTGGTATGCCGATGACGAGTACGCCACGCTGCTGCACGAGGATTTGCAGATCCGGGCATTCCTGTTCGAGCGGCTGAGCCAAGCGGGAATCGGCCGTGTCGTGATCGAGCGTCCGGCCAAGAAGGCGCGGATCACCATCCATACCGCGCGACCGGGCGTGGTCATCGGCAAGAAGGGCGCCGACATCGAGCGCTTGCGTGTGGAAATCACCAAGATGACGGGGAGCGATGTTCACCTGAACATCGTCGAGATCCGCAAGCCCGAGATCGAAGCCAAGCTGGTCGCCGAGAATATCGCTCAGCAGCTCGTTCGCAGGGTGGCCTTCCGCCGGGCGATGAAGCGCGCGGTGCAATCGGCGATCCGGCTCGGCGCCCAAGGCATCCGGATCAACTGTGGCGGCCGCCTGGGCGGTGCGGAAATCGCGCGGACCGAGTGGTATCGCGAGGGCCGGGTTCCGCTCCATACGCTGCGCGCCGACGTCGATTTCGGACGAGCCACGGCGCGCACGGCCTACGGTACCTGCGGCGTCAAAGTGTGGGTGTTCAAGGGCGAGATCATGGCGCACGACCCCATGGCGCAGGACAAGCGCGCGATGGAGCAGGCCACGCCCCGCTAGGACCGAACCATGCAGCAACCAAAATCCACCAAATATCGGAAGGCACAGAAGGGCCGTATCCATGGCAATGCCAAGGGCGGCACGCAGCTCAATTTCGGTGCCTACGGCCTGAAGGCGATCACGCCCGGTAGGATGACGGCGCGCGAGATCGAGGCCGGCCGGCGCGCCATGACCCGGCATATGAAGCGTGCCGGCAGGGTTTGGATCCGGATTTTTCCGGATGTGCCGGTCTCGACCAAGCCTGCCGAGGTGCGCATGGGCAAGGGCAAGGGTGCGCCGGAATATTGGGTCGCACGGGTCAAGCCCGGCCGCATCATGTTCGAGGTCGACGGCGTTCCTCGCAGCGTTGCCGAAGAGGCCTTTCGGCGGGCCTCCGCAAAGTTCAGGGTGCGCACCAAGCTCGTTACACGCCTCGGCGAGGGAGCGTGACGATGAACGGCGAAGAGGTTCGTCTCAAGACCGACGACGAGCTCAAAACGGCGTTGTTCGCGTTGAAGAAGGAGGCGTTCAATCTGCGCTTCCAACAGGCATCGGGGCAGCTCGAGAATACCGCGCGGAGGCGTGCGGTGAAGCGCGACGTCGCGCGTATCAAGACGATAACGGCGGAGCGCCGGCGGGCCGCCGCCAAGAGTGAGAGCGATGCCTGAGGGAGGGGAAATATGCCGCGCCGTGTAATGCGGGGCACTGTGGTCAGCGACAAAGCGGACAAGACCGTTGTCGTCCGGGTCGATCGCCGCGTCATGCATCCGCTCTACAAGAAAGTCGTCCGGCGCTCCAAGCGCTACGCCGCTCACGACGACGGGAACAGGTTCAAGATCGGCGACATCGTGCAAATTTGCGAATGCGCTCCTATATCCAAGCGCAAGCGTTGGATCGTGTTGACCGATTCCGACGCGCAGCAACGTTGAACGTTCGCGGCGCGGGACGAGAGGACAGGTGCCATGATCCAGATGCAGACCAGTCTGGATGTCGCGGACAACTCGGGCGCGCGCCGGGTGCAGTGTGTCAAGGTGCTCGGCGGCTCGAAGCGCAAGACCGCATCGGTCGGCGATACCATCGTGGTCACCGTTAAGGAGGCGATCCCGCGCGGCAAGGTGCGCAAGGGCGAGCTTCACCGCGCCGTCATCGTGCGGACCGCCAAGGAGATCCGGCGTCCGGACGGCAGCGCGATCCGCTTTGACCGCAACGCGGCCGTTTTGATTACCGCCCAGGGAGAACCGATTGGCACCCGGATCTTTGGGCCGGTAACCCGCGAGCTCCGCGCAAGGCGCTACATGAAGATCATTTCGCTCGCGCCCGAGGTGCTGTGAGCCCCTGCAGAGAGCGACGACCATGCCCAAACGGAAAATACGCAAGGATGACGAGGTGGTCGTCCTGACCGGCCGCGACAAGGGCAAACGCGGCTCTGTCCTGCGCGTGATCACCAAGACCGATCGCGTGCTTGTCGAGGGCGTCAATGTGGCCAGGCGCCACGTCAAGCCGACCCAAGCCGATCCGCGCGGGGGTATTGTCGAGCGGGAGGCGCCGATCCATATCTCGAATGTGGCGCTGATCGATCCGGATACCGATCGGCCGACCCGCGTCGGCTACAAGACCCTCGAGGATGGACGCAAGGTGCGCGTCGCGGTTCGCTCTGGGGAAGTGATCGATGTCTGAGTCTAACGGCCAGAGCCGTCTGCGAGCCGTCTACGAAGGCGAGGTCAGACCCCGGCTGATGGAGCAGTTCGGCTATACGAACTCGCTGCAGGCGCCGAAGCTCGAGAAGATCGTGCTCAACATGGGGGTCGGCGAAGGCGCGGCCGATAAAAAGAAGATCACCGCCGCCGTTCAGGACATGACGTTGATCGCAGGTCAGAAACCGGTCGTCACCAAAGCGCGCAAGTCGGTGGCCGCGTTCAAGGTGCGGACCGGCATGCTGGTCGGCTGCAAGGTAACGCTGCGGCGCGAGCGGATGTATGAATTCCTCGATCGGTTGATCACGATCGCGTTGCCGCGGGTGCGCGATTTTCGGGGACTTTCCGGACGCGCCTTCGATGGCCGCGGCAACTATGCGCTCGGACTCAAGGAACAGATCGTTTTTCCCGAGATAGACTACGACAAGGTCGACGTCGTGCGTGGGATGGACGTTGTCATTTGTACGACGGCGAAGACCGATAGCGAGGGCCGCGCGCTGCTTGCCGGCTTCCAGATGCCGTTTGTGAGCCGGTGACCACGGGAGGGGTGCGCGACGACATGGCGAAAAAGAGCGCGATCGAGAAGAACAAACGGCGGCAACGGCTTGTCAAACGCGATGCTGACAAGCGTGCGAGTTTGCGCGCGGTCGTGCGCGACCGCTCGCAGCCTGCGGAGGCCCGCTTCGCGGCGCAGCTCAAGCTCGCGCAATTACCGCGCAACGGCGCCCAGGTGCGGGTCCGCAACCGGTGCGGGCTCACGGGGCGGCCGCGCGGCACTTATCGCAAGTTTGGGCTGTCGCGCATTGCCCTCAGAGAGCTGGCATCCGCCGGGCAGGTGCCCGGCATGGTGAAATCGAGTTGGTGAGGCGGCGGCCATGATGACCGATCCCTTGGCCGATATGTTGACCCGTATTAGGAACGGGCAGCGGGCGCGTAAGTCCGCCGTGATGTCGCCGGCCTCGACATTGCGCGCCGCGGTTCTGGACGTCCTCGAGCGCGAGGGCTATATCCGCGGCTATTCCTCGGCGGAATCGGACGCCGGCAAGCCGGCATTCTCCATCGAGTTGAAATATCACGAGGGGCGTCCGGTGATTGCCGAGTTGCAGCGGGTATCCAAGCCCGGACGGCGGGTCTATTCGGGAATCAACGATCTGCCCCGGATCTATGGCGGGCTCGGGATTTCCATCCTGTCGACGCCGCGCGGTGTGCTCTCGGACAATGAAGCCCGCCGTGAGAACGTCGGCGGCGAAGTGCTCTGCCGGGTCTTTTGAGATGTCGCGCGTCGGCAAGGCTCCGGTTTCGGTCCCTCAGGGCGTCGAAGTGACGATCGACGGCAAGGCCGTGACGGTGACGGGCAAGCTCGGTCGGCTCGACGCGAGGATCGCACCGGAAGTGACCGCGGTTCTCGACAACGGTCAGGTCTCCGTCTCGCCAGGCGACGACGGCAAACGAGCGCGGCAGATGTGGGGGCTGACCCGGAGCATCATCAACAACATGGTCGCCGGGGTGAGCGAGGGCTTCAGCAAGGACCTGCGGATCGAGGGCGTCGGCTACCGGGCCGCGGTGGAGGGAAAGACGCTCAAGCTCGATCTCGGTTACAGCCACCAAATCGTCTATCCGATCCCCGACGGCATCGAGATCACCTGCGCGCGGCCGACGGCGATCAGAGTCACTGGTGCCGACCGTCAGGCGGTCGGTCAGACCGCCGCCGAGATCCGCGCCTTTCGCAAGCCTGAGCCCTATAAGGGCAAGGGCATCCGCTATGTCGGCGAATATGTCCGGCGCAAGGAGGGAAAGAAGAAGTAAGGTCCCATGAGCACGAGCAATTCCAACAAGCGGAAGCAGCGGGTACGGTTTCGGCTTCGCGCCGCTGCAGGTTCGAAACCGAGGCTTTCGGTGTTTCGCTCCAACCGCCATATCTACGCCCAACTTGTCGACGATCGTGCAGGTGTGACCGTCGCCGCGGCGTCGACGGTCGAGCGCGGCCTGCGGGGGGAGAGCGGGGCGGATCGCGCGGCGGCCGGCCGTGTCGGCTCCTTGATCGCCGAGCGTGCGCTGGCGGCGGGTCGCAAAGAGGTGGTCTTTGACCGCGGTGGATATAAATATCATGGGCGCGTGAAGGCGCTCGCCGAAGCGGCCCGCGAGGGCGGGCTTTCGTTCTAGCGAGAAAGGCCGGATATGGCACGACCAACCATGGACCGCGGCGGGCGTATGCGGGAACGCGACGATCCCGAGCTTTTCGACAAGCTGGTCAGCATCAACCGTGTGGCCAAGGTGGTGAAGGGCGGCCGGCGGTTCGGTTTCTCCGCGCTGGTCGTCGTCGGCGACCAGCGCGGGCGGGTCGGCGGCGGCTCGGGCAAGGCTCGCGAGGTGCCGGAGGCGATCCGCAAGGCGACCGAGCAGGCGCGGCGCCGCATGGTCCGTGTCCCGCTCCGCGAGGGGCGCACCCTGCATCACGACGTCCAGGGACGCTTCGGGGCGGGCCGGGTGATCGTCCGCGCGGCGCCTCCGGGCACCGGGATCATTGCGGGCGGCCCGATGCGCGCCGTGTTCGAGATGTTGGGGGTGAAGGACGTGGTCGCAAAGTCGGTCGGAACGTCGAACCCGCAAAACATGGTCAAGGCGACATTCGACGCGCTCGGCCGCTGTCATTCTCCCCGTGCCGTCGCCGCCAAGCGCAACCGAACGGTGAGCGAGATCTTCGGCCAGAGCGAAGCTTCGAAGGAGCAGGAGTAGGCGATGGCACGAAGTGGAGCGGCCGGCAAGGTGCGGGTCACCCAGATCGCCAGCCCGATCGGGCGGCCGGCGAAGCAACGCGCCATGCTGATCGGTCTCGGGCTCAACAAAATGCACCGAAGCCGCGTCTTGGACGACACCGCTTCGGTGCGCGGCCTGATCAACAAGGTATCGCATCTCGTGCGCGTCGAGCCGGTGGATGCGGGGGCGGAGCGATGAGGCTGAACGAGCTTAAGGACCGCGCCGGTGCCAACAAGAAGGGCCGCCGGATCGGCCGTGGCATCGGCTCGGGGCGCGGAAAGACCGCGGGCCGCGGCCATAAGGGCCAGAAGTCGCGGGCCGGGGTGGCCCTCAAGGGATTCGAGGGCGGCCAGATGCCGCTCTATCGTCGCCTGCCCAAGCGGGGCTTCAAGAACACCCGGTTTCGCAAGAACTTCGAGACCGTCAATATCGGGCGCCTGCAGGAGGCGATCGACGCAGGTCGCATCGAGGCGGGTGCGCCGATCACCGAGGGCGCGCTGGCCGAGGCCGGGTTGGTGCGCGGGCGGGGCGACGGCGTGCGCCTCCTCGCCAAAGGTCGGATCAAGAGCGCCGTGACGGTCGAGGTTGCCGGCGCCTCACGGGCGGCCGTGGCCGCGGTCGAAGCGGCCGGTGGTTCGGTCGCCGTGCACGCCGAGGCGAAAGCCGAGGCGAAAGACGCCTGACGGACGACGCATGGCTTCGGCAGCCGAGCAGCTTGCGGCAAACCTGAATTTCGGCGCCTTCGCCAAGGCGAAGGAGCTTCAGAAGCGCCTGCTGTTCACCTTCGGCGCCCTGATCATCTACCGGCTCGGCACCTATATCCCGATCCCGGGCATCGATCCGGTGGTGCTCGACGAGGTATTCCAGCAGCAAGCCGGCGGCATTCTCGGCATGTTCAACATGTTCGCCGGTGGCGCGCTCGGGCGCATGACGATCTTCGCGCTGAACATCATGCCGTACATCTCCGCGGCGATCATCATCCAGCTCATGACGACGGTCTCACCACACCTTGCCCAGCTCAAGAAGGAAGGCGAGGCCGGTCGCAAGAAGATCAATCAATATACGCGCTACGGTACCGTCTTCCTCGCCGCGCTTCAGGCTTTCGGCATCTCCTCCGGGCTCGAAGGCTATACCGGACAGAGTGGCGATTTGGTTCTCGACCCGGGTGGCTTCTTCCGCCTGACGACGGTGGTGACGCTGACCGGGGGCACGATCTTCCTGATGTGGCTCGGCGAGCAGATCACCGCGCGCGGTGTCGGCAACGGCATTTCGCTGATCATCTTCGCCGGCATTGTCGCCGAGCTGCCGGGTGCGCTCGCAAGCACGCTGGAGCTCGGCCGGACCGGTGCGCTCTCGGCCGTCGTGCTCGTGGCGCTGTTCGTGATGGCGATCGCCGTCATCGGCTTCATCGTGTTTGTCGAGCGCGCGCAACGACGAATCGTCGTGCAATACCCGAAGCGCCAGGTCGGCCGGCGGATGTTCGGCGGCGAGAGCACCCATCTGCCGCTCAAGGTCAACACCGCCGGTGTGATTCCGCCGATCTTCGCGAGCTCGATCCTGCTTCTGCCGATCACGGCTCTGAGCATGAATGCGGGCAGCGGCCCCGGGTGGCTGACGGCGGTGACGAGCTATCTCGGCCGCGGCCAACCGGCCTACATGCTGCTCTACGCGGCGGCGATCCTGTTCTTTACGTTTTTCTACACCTCGGTGGTGTTCAACCCCGAGGACACGGCGGACAATCTGAAGAAGAACGGGGGCTTCATACCCGGAGTCCGTCCAGGCAAGAACACGGCGGAATATCTGGACTATGTGTTGACCCGGCTTACCTTCTGGGGCGCGCTCTACCTCACCTCCGTCAGCCTCTTGCCCGAGATCCTGACCTCCCAATATGCGATACCGTTCTACTTCGGAGGCACCAGCCTCTTGATCGTCGTCACCGTCACGATGGATACGGTGGGACAGATACAGTCCCATCTCCTCGCCCATCAATATGAAGGGTTGATCAAGAAGGCGAAGCTCAGAGGGAGCCGACGTTGAACCTGATTCTTCTTGGTCCACCGGGCGCGGGCAAGGGGACGCAGGCGCAGCGGTTGGTCGAGCGGTTCGGGGTCGTGCAGCTGTCCACGGGCGATATGCTGCGCGCGGCCGTGAAAGCGGGCACGACGCTCGGCAAAGAGGCGCAGGAGATCATGGAAGCCGGCGAGCTGGTGCCGGACGATCTGATGGTCGAGCTGATCGCGGAACGGATCGGCGCGCCCAACTGTGTGAACGGCTTCATTCTCGACGGCTTTCCGAGGACGACGGCGCAGGCTGACGCCCTCGATCGCATGCTCGCCGTACGCGGGCTCGCGCTCGACAAGGTGATCGCCATCGAGGTCGACGAGGAAGCGCTTATCGAGCGTGTCGTGGGGCGCTTCTCCTGTAGCGCCTGCGGCGCCGGTTATCACGAGCGGTTCAGCGCGCCGGCGACGGAGGGCGTTTGCGACCGCTGTGGGGGCACCCGGTTCACGCGAAGAAAGGACGATAATCGTGAGACCATGGCTGCCCGGCTCGCCGCCTATCACGAGCAGACCGCGCCGATCATCCCCTATTACGAAGCTGCCGGGCGGCTCGCCAGGGTCGACGGCAGGGGCGGGATCGACGCGATCACGGCCGCGATTGTCGACCTTGTCCAAGGACCTGGTCGAGCAGCGGCAGCGAATTGAGGCGCGGCGCATCGTGGAATCGAGGGAATTGATTCGGAGCCGACGGCTCTGTGCGCATCCGCATCCTTGATCTCCGGCACGGCTTTGTATCGAACGCCGTCGCCCTGACCCCGAGCGAGGGGAGCGAACAGATCAGCGGTCCTGCCTCGCCCGAGTGGCCGGGATCGGGGCATTGGCACCTTCCTTGTTCCCTACCGCCGTACGGAGCCGTGATTTGAGCCTGATTGTCCGCCATGGAACACTGGCGCCACGAACTGCAAAGGGGGCGATATGAACGCGGAGGAACTCAGGTCGCTCCAGGCGCCGCTCAAGGAACGCTACCGCGAAGACGCCGCGACCGCGGTGATCACCCTTAGAGCCTCGGGCTCGGTGGACAGCCCAGACATCGCATGCTCGGTCGAAACCGGAAAGGCGATGGTCGAAGCCGGGCTGCATCCGTCCGGTGGCGGCAGCGGGCTTCAGGCATGCTCCGGCGACATGTTGCTTCAGGCCCTGGTCGCCTGCGCCGGCGTGACCTTGAAGGCGGTCGCGACCGCTTTATCGATTGAGATTCGAGCGGGGCGGGTGAGTGCCGAGGGTGATCTGGATGTACGGGGTACGCTCGGCGTTGCGCCCGATGCGCCGGTCGGGTTCCGGGATATCCGGTTGCATTTCGATCTGGTCACCGATGCCGCGCCGGAGACTCTCGACAAGCTGTACAAGCTCACGGAGCGCTATTGCGTCGTGTACCAGACCGTGACCGGGGGCGCGCCGGTAGCGATCAGCCACGATGCCGGTTCCGTGCCGGGCTGATCGGTTCCTCAGCTCAATAGCGCCAGCGCCTGCGGCGGCAGGATGAACCAAGCGGCGTGAATGTCGAGCGAGTCGTAGCGGGTTTCGATCGACGCCGCATGCGGCCGGATATCGTCCGCGCCGGAGGGCGTAAATCGCCGTTGTCGGACGCCCGCCCGCCCCATGTCGTTGCCGACGCCGAGTGGAGGGCGAGCAGCGACGATCGACGTCAGCCAGGCGCTTCTCCATACCCCATCAAGCCAAGGAGACACACCATGAGTCAGGAAGCCCTGATGATCGTCGGCTTTCTGCTCGCCTCGTATTCCATCGCCGCCAACGATGCGATTCAGACCTTGGGGACCTTTCTCAGCTCCAACGCCAACCGTCCGTGGTGGGTGCTCTGGATCTTTGCCAGCGCCATCCTGGTGGCGGTCCTTGGCTATGGGTGGGTGATCCACGGCGACGAATCCTATGGCAGGCTGCAGGCGATTCCCGCTCCGGAGCGCTTTACCTGGATTTACTGCGTCCCGCCTTTCGTTCTGCTCTTGCTGACCCGCGCAGGCATCCCGGTCAGCACCACCTTCCTGATCCTGACATTGTTTGCGCCCGAGGCGCTGTCGGGCATGCTGGTCAAGTCGTTGCTGGGATACGCAACCGCCTTCGGGGTCGGCTTCCTCGTTTACCGGTTCGTCACCAGGCGATTAGAGGCCCGTTTCAGCCGGACGGGCCACCATCGAGTGCCTGGTGGGTCGTGGCTCAGTGGTGCTCGACCGGTTTCCTCTGGAGTCAGTGGCTGATACAGGATTTGGCCAATGTCTTTGTTTTCCTGCCGCGCGAACTGCCCTTCGGATGGTTCGCGATGGCTGTCGTCGTCATGCTGGCCTTGCACGCGATTATTTTTACACCCATGGCGGTGCCATCCAGAAGGTGGTTCTGACGAAGACGAACACCACCGACATCCGTTCGGCGACGTTCGTGGACCTGATCTACGGGATTGTGCTGTTCCTGTTTGTGGGGGCCAGCGATATCCCGATGAGCACGACCTGGGTGTTTGTCGGCCTCCTGGCGGGACGCGAGATCGCCATGGCCTGGAACGAACGACACCGCAGCCGCCGAGAGGTATCCCGGCTGCTGCTCTCCGACGCCGCAAAGATTACCATCGGCCTTCTCGTCAGCGTCGCTCTTGCCTATCTTTGCCCGTCCTGCAGGAGGAGCTTGGGCATTGAGATCGAAACCGGAGTCAAAAGGAAAGCGGGCTCTCTGAACCGCCGCGGCTGCGGTCGGCCGCCACCGCTGCAAAGATGACGCCATGCGAGCCGACGTGCCATTCTCCGGTCACGACCCTCCGGAGGTATCTGCCGATGCGCAAGCGCATCCATCTCAACGCGTTCTCGATGAACTGCGTCTCCCACATCCAGCACGGCCTGTGGGTGCGCGCCGACACGCGCCAGCTTGAGTTCAACGAGATCGAGCCATGGCTCGATCTGGCTCGGCTTTTGGAGAAGGGCGGCTTCGACGCGTTGTTTCTCGCCGACGTCATGGGTGCCTACGACATCTATCGCGGCGGACCCGAGGCCGCGATCGTCGAGGCGATGCAGATACCGGCGAACGACCCGGCGCCCCTCATCCCGGCCATGGCCCTTGCGACCGAACATCTCGGCTTCGCGTTCACCAGCTCCGTTCTCCAGGCCCACCCCTTCACCTTCGCCCGCCACGTCTCGACCTTGGATCACCTGACCCGAGGGCGGATCGCATGGAATATCGTGACCTCCTATCTGCCGAACGCGGGCACCAATCTCGGGTTCGGCGGGCTGCCGCCGCATGACGAGCGCTACCGGCGCGCCGACGAATATCTCGAGGTCACCTACAAGCTATGGGAGGGCAGTTGGGAGGAGGATGCGGTGCTTCGCGATACCGCGCGCGGCGCTTATGCCGACCCCGCCAAGATCCATCCCATCGATCACGCTGGCGAGTTCTACGAGGTCGCGGGCCCTCATCTCTCCGAGCCCTCGCCGCAGCGCACGCCGCTGCTGTTTCAGGCCGGCTCCTCGAGCCGCGGCCGGGATTTCGCCGCCACGCACGCGGAGTGCGTGTTCATGTTCGCCTCGATGCGAAGCCTTCAGGCCTCGACCGGTGTCGTCGAGGACATTCGCGCCCGCGCCGTTCGTCAGGGACGACGGCCCGAGGACATTCTGTTCTTCCAGGGCGTCACGCCGGTGGTGGGAGGGACGGAGGCGGAGGCCAAGGCCAAGGAAGCGGACTATCTGGCGCAGAGCAGCATCGAGGGCGGGCTCGCGCATATGAGCGGCAGCGTCGGCGTGGACCTTGGGGCGATCGATTTGGACGCGCCGCTCGCAAGCCTGGATACCGATGCCATCCAAGGCGTCGTCAAAGGGCTGATTGCGTCGGCGCCGGACAAGTCGTGGACGTTCCGCGATCTCGCGCGCTCCCGCGCCTCGGGGCAGTTCCTGACCGGCACGCCCGAGCAGATCGCGGACAGGTTCGAGGCGTGGCACGCCGCAGGCGTCGACGGCTTCAACATCGTCTACGCGGTGACGCCCGGCACCTTCGCGGATTTTATCGACGGCGTCGTACCCGAGCTTCGCCGCCGCGGCCTGGTACAGTCGGACTATGCGCCGGGCACGCTGCGCGAGAAACTCTTCGGCCAGCCGCGGCTGCCGGGGCGCCACCCCGCCGCGGCGTATCGGCGTTCATGATGGGCAAGAAGGAAGCCGAGGAAATCTTCTGACCGCGGCCCCCCCTTCGGTTTCACTCGGTTGCGCTCTCGCCTGTCTCGCTCAGGCGATGGCGCGGCCGGCGACGTGAGCGCCTCGGGTGAAGACGGCGAGGCCGACGAAGGTCAGTGCGGCCGCGACCCAGATGTAGACGCTGGGTTGCTCGTCGAACAGCACGATGCCCCAGGCGAACCCGCCCAGCACGACAAAGTAGCTGAACTGCGAGAAGTAGACCGGCCCGACGATACGCACGAGCGCGAACCAGGAGACCATGGTCACCGCCGTGATACCCGCGGCGTAGAGCACGGCGAGCATGCCCTCGGTCGTCGGGCCCGGAAATAGGAAGTCCTGCCCCGTCGCAAACATCAGCGGCAGGAGCAGAACAGTTGCCGAGCCCGCCATCCCGGTCGCCATGGCAAGCGAGGGTGCGGCCGGCGGCCTGAGATAGGCGGCCATCGTGTTGGTGCTCGCGAAGCAGAAGGGCGCGACCAGCGCCAGCAGCACCCAGCCCAGCATGTCGCGCGAGGGCAGGCTCACATCCGGCACCAGCACGAGTAGCATGCCGGCGAGGCCGAACAGGAGCCCCAACACCCCGGAGACGCGAAACCGCTCGACCCCGATGGCGTAGCTGAGGGCATAGGTGAGCATCGGCACCAGGATCATCAGCAGCGTGATGATGCCGACCGGAACCTTCGGAGCGATGTAGACCAGGAGCGGCGCCGGGATCGCGATGCCGAGCGCGCCGAGCACGAGATAGGCCCGGAGATGCGGCCAGGAAAGACGCGGTAGCTCGCGCCTCAGCGCCGCCGGGATGCCCGTTGCGACCGTCCCGAGCAGCGAAAGCCAGAACACGTAGCCGACATAGGGGAGCCCGGCCTCGGCGCCCATCTTGTTGACCGGGAACACCCCGCTATAGAGCACGCCGACCGCGGCGATCGCCGGGATATAGACGAACTTGGCGGCGCGCATTGGCGGCCCTTCCCCTGCGTTTCGTCCGCCTTCCTCGTGTAAGGCGGACAGGTTCCGTCATTCCCGCCCCATCGTCCGGCCGCCGGCCGCGGGCGATGGGTCTCTCCACCCCGGCCGCTCGACTTGGACGTTCGCGTATTCTGCTTGAACCACGGCTGCTTGCGCCATGTCGTGCCGCACAAGGAGCCTCGGATAGAGCGAGTAAGGCTCGATTTACCGTTTATGGGGCTTCGGGACAAACCGCGCCGCTCGGTTTTCCGCGCTGGCTGATCTGGCGGCGCGCTATCTCATGGAAGACGAGGTCAGGCGACTGATCACGGTTCTGGCGGGCCACCCGAACCAGCGCGGCGCGAACGTGATCCGCATGCTGCTGTTGACCGGTGCCCGTAAGGGTGAAGTGACGAGCGCCGCCTCGGTCTCGGGCCAGCCCATGATCGTGGATATTAGGTGTGGGACCATGATCGAGAACGCGTCTCAGTCATGACGCGGCAGCCGGCTGGGGCCGGGACTGCGCCAGCGGTCGGCCAAATTCTCTCGAGTCCGAACCCGCGTGAGCGACACGACCGGTTGGCGATCATCGAGTGCGTTCCGCATCGCCTTCCCGGTGCGACAGGAAAGAGAATAGGCGGCGGCGGTCTCCGCAATCGCCGGTGTACGAATGGGAACGAGTCCTCGCGCACGAGAGTGACGCGCTTCACGCGGTATGTGCCGCCGTTATGTGGCAGCGTAGTGTACGGGAATGTCGATCCTGCGGCCCTTGTTGATGACGTTGCCGACGACGTGCCCGAAAAATCCGACGAGACTGGCGCGGTCCCATCCCGCAACTTTTCGCGCGGGGGAGATTACGCGGCGTCCGCCGGTCGCACGCGTTCGGCGATCTCGGCTCCGCGCTCTCGTTCGACCCGCGCGATGTCGTACTGGCTTTGGAGGCCGGTCCAGAATGGCGCGCCATTGCCAAAATAGAGACCGAGACGCACCGCCGTGTCGGCGGTGATCGAACGGCGGCCGTTCAGAATGTCCGTCACGCGACCCGACGGGACGCCGAGGTCCAGCGCCAGCCTGTTAGCGCTCAAACCCCTCGCCTTGAGTTCGCGCTTCAGCAGCCTGCCGGGATGTGAAATTGGGAGCATGGCGTTCATCCCCTGTGATAATCGACGATCTCGACTTCGTAGGCGTCACCCGCCCGGAACTCAAACCGCCTGCCCAGGCCGAGACCTCATAAAAAGAGTCCTCGGTTCAAGGCGAAACTCATAGCAGACCGGCGGCGCGGACATCGGCAAGGTAGCTCCGGCTAACCGGTACCTCGTGGCCGCCCGTTAGACGGAGCGCCCTGCGACCGTTGTGCCGCGCCGTTCCGGCCACGTGGCCGCGGGCAACCCAGTAGGAGCGATGCACTCTCAGCCCGTTGACACCCTCCAGTTCGGCGATCGCATCGGCAAAGCGCATCAGGATCAGCGTCGATCCGGCGGTCGTGAACGCCTCGACATAGTGATCGGCCATCTTGAGATAGACGAGGTCGCGGCCGAGTTCCGCGGGCAGGCGGGCGAGAAAACGCGCCTCCCGACCAGTGGCGCCATCACCACTCGCCGCGGCTCCCTTTTCCTCCAAAACCCGGCGCCGCCCTGCGAGGACGGTGACCACCGCGTAACCGATCACCAGCATCAACACGGCCACCGAGAGGTAAATCATCGGCAATAAGCTCTCGTCGGCGGGGTCCGGCCTGAACAGCGCTTCGGCGGTAAACACGACGCCGGTCCCGGGGACCGCGGCTATAAGGGCCGCCCCCGCTATCGTAAGCAGGAGGCGTCGCCGGGATCCGGTGTGCACGAAGTGGAGCGCCAGACCCATGACGCCGGCGCAGACGAGCCAATTGGCCCCCATCGCTACTGTCCAGTAGCCCACGCGGCCGAGCGGGTCGATCGTATTGTAGGTGCCGAACGGCCCGATGAAGGCAAACAGCGCAATGATGCAGGCGAGCGCGATTGCCTGGCCCGTAAGCGCTCGGGCGCTGAGCAATTCACGATACGTATATGGCGACTCTTGCAATCGGCGAATTATTCCGCGGCGTTCGCGCATTTGACAATGACCTGCGGACTTCACGCGATCAACACTGACGGGGCGTACTCCACCACAGCAATGGGAATGTGATTGATGCCTGCACGAGCCAACACTCTCGCAACGGTCGGCCTCGCTTGTCTCGCTCTGCTCGCGGTGGAAACCGCGCTCGCAACCGATCTCGAGGTTCGTATCGATGGCCTGCGTTCGGCTGAAGGCCACGCGCTCATCGCACTTCACCAACGCGTCGCCGGTGTTGGTTTTCCCGACGATGCCGGTGTCGTCGCCGCGACACACCGGCGCGCCGTCATCGGCTCAATGCGCTTCATCTTTACCGATCTGCCCCCCGGCGATTACGCGGTGGCGGCGCTCCACGACGCCAATCGAGACGGCGCGCTGGCAAGGAACGTTCTGGGCATGCCGACCGAGGGTTACGGTTTCTCCAACGGCGCGCGCGGCTTCATGGGGCCGCCGAGTTTCGATGACGCCACCGTGACGGTCGAGGCAGATGCCGGCCCGCTCTCCATCACCGTGCCGATTGGCTATCCGGGGAGTTGATGCGATGAAGGACGGGTTGTCCCGCCGTGATGCGTTGCTCGGGATCAGCGGCCTGTCGGTTCTCCTCGCGACGCGCGCGGCGGCCGGGAATGTGGAAGATTTCACCGACGCGCTGGCCCGCGACCCACGGTTGATCGGCTTCGCGTCTGCCCGTGCGGAAGAACTCGCGGCCCCGCTGACGACACTGAGCGGCCGCCTGCCGCCCGAACTCGCGGGCGTCTTGTGGCGAAACGGCCCGGCCGAGCACGAACGCTACGGCCACCGCTACGGCCACTGGTTCGACGGCGACGGCATGGTGCAGGCCTTCACCTTTACCGGAGCCGGCGTGAGCCACCGCGCCCGCATCCTGGACACGCCGAAGCGCCGCCGCGAGACCCGAGCCGGCAAACGCATCCTGCCCACTTTTTCCACTCTCCCCCCGCATCACCTGCCGGTCCTCGGACCCGACGACATGAATGCCGCCAACACCTCCATGCTCGCTCACGCGGGGCGCCTCATGGCCTTGTGGGAGGGCGGCTCGGCGTTGGCGATCGATCCCGAAACACTCGCCACCGGACGGTTCATCGACTGGAGTCCGGATCTCGCCGGGGTCCCGTTTTCGGCCCACCCGAAGGTCGAGTCGGACGGTACGCTGTGGAACATCGGTTACGCGCCGGCGCCGCGGCCAATGCTGCTGTTCTATCGCATCGACCGGACCGGACGCCTCGTCCAAGCCAACGTTATACCGATTGCGCCATTGGGCATGGTGCACGACTTTGTCGTGACGGCGCGCCATCTCGTCGTGCTGTTGACCCCGTTCGTGCTCGATCTCGACTTGTTTGCGTCCGGTCATGTGAGCCTCCTCGATGCCCACGTCTGGCGCCCCGCTCTCGGCGTCAGGGTACTGACCGTGAATAAGGACAGCTTGGAGCTCGCAGGCCGCTATGAACTGCCGCCGGGCTTCCATTTTCACCACGGCAACGGTTGGGAGGAGGCGAACGGCACGATCCGGCTCGACCTGTGCCAGGCGCCCGACCCCGCCTTCGTTACCGAGGACTTGCGAGCCGTTATGCGCGGTGAATGGCGTTTTTCATCCGCCCATCCGAGATATTGCCGCATCGTCCTCAGGCCGAACGGGACGGCCGAGATCGACCACGCGGCGCCGGGCATGGCCGAGTTCCCCCGCATCGATGAGCGCCGCACTGGGATACGGCACCGCATGACCTTCGCGCTCACCGGCAGCGGGGCCGAGGGAGACTGGCCGTTCTCCCGAGTCTCCCGTCTCGCGCCCGACACGGGCACGATCGACGCCTGGTCGTATCCACGGCATCAGATTGCCGAGGAGCATGTGTTTGTGCCGCGCGGTGAGGTCGAGGGTGACGGCTGGCTGGTCGGTCCGTTTCTCGACGTCCGCCGTCGCGTTACGGGGCTCAGCGTCTTCGAGGCCGCGCGCCTTGCCGACGGTCCGGTCTGGCAAGGTGCGCTGCCCTATCCGCTGCCGCTCGGACTGCATGGCACGTTCGTGAGGTCGTCATAGCCACGCCGGTGATGCGGGCGTGGGTCATGTCGCCTGCCATGACATGATGCGGGTCAGAGAACGCAGACGAGGCCCGCTTCTCGGCCGCCTTCACGGCCGGTCAACGCTACGGGTGCGTCCGTCGCCGGGCACTTTACGGAGATTGTACGGAGATGAGGCCGCAGCGCCGCAGCCCCAAAAGGAAACGGACCGTAACCTTTTCAAATAACAGGATAATTTTGGAGGGCGCACGGGGACTCGAACCCCGGACCCGCTGATTAAGAGTCAGCTGCTCTACCAACTGAGCTATGCGCCCGTCGATGCCGGATATCGCATCGGGGCCGGACCGTGTCAACGCCGCGCGTCATACGCGGCCCTTGATTGTGCGATAACGGGGTGTTGTGGCCCCGACCTGCACGACAAGGATGGCTGCCCGGCCCGTGCTCCACTAACATTTGCCGAGGCCGCGAGAATCAGGCTTACTGGGAGCGACGATGAGCACGACGATCAAGGAGACCGAGTGGATTTGGCGCGATGGGAGCTTCATTCGCTGGCAAGACGCCACGCTCCACATCCTGGCCACCGCCGTCCAGTTTGGCTCCTCGGTCTTCGAGGGCGTTCGCTGCTATGACACTCAGGCAGGGCCTGCCATCTTCCGCCTGCCCGAGCACCTCAAGCGTCTCCGCAATTCCTGCCGGATCTACCGCATGGGCCTCGCCTATAGCGACGAGGAGCTGATCGAGGCGTGCTGTGCGGTGGTCAGGCGCAACAAGCTCAAGGCGTGCTACATCAGGCCCGTGGTTCTTCGCGGCTACGGCGCGATCGGGATGGACGGCGTCGGCAGCCCGATCGAAACCTGCATCCCGGCCTGGGAATGGGGCGCTTATCTCGGCGAGGACGCGCTTGCGCAAGGGGTCGATGTCTGTGTCTCCTCGTGGAACCGCGCCGCGCCCAACACCTTTCCCGGTATGGCCAAGGCGACCGGGCACTACAACAACGCGCAGCTCATCAAGCTCGAGGCGATGGCGAACGGCTTCGTCGAGGCGATCGCACTCACGCATGACGGCTTGATCAGCGAAGGCAGCGGCCAGAATCTCTTCGCGGTGATGGGCGGCGCCCTTCTGACGCCGCCCATCGACGGCAGCAACCTCTCCGGCATCACGCGAGACGCGGTCATCACGATCGCGGACGACCTCGACCTTCCGGTTCGAGAATGCCCCATGCCCCGCGAGATGCTCTATTGCGCCGACGAGCTGTTCTTTTCCGGAACGGCGGCGGAAATCACGCCGATCCGCTCCGTCGATCGGATCGAGGTCGGCCCGGGTGCGATCGGGCTGGTCACGCGGCGCATCCAACAACGCTTCGCGGAGATCGTCGGCGGTCGCTCGAACGACGACCACAAATGGCTGACCCTCGTTCCGCCCGAATAGATCCGGTCTGCGCGCCGCGCTCGGCCGGAAAGGCGGGCCCGATGACGGCCGGACTCAACGCCAACGTCGCCGACCTGCCGGGCAGCGGTATCCGTGAAATCATGGAGCTCGGCCGGACCATCGAGGGCGTGATCCCGCTGTGGTTTGGCGAGGGCGATGATCCGACGCCGGAGCCGATCAAGCAGGCCGCGGTCGACGCCTTGCACGACGATCGGACCTTCTACGTGCCGAACAGCGGTGTCCCGGCACTGCGCGAGGCGCTCGCAGGCTATATGACGCGGCTTTACGGGTGTCCGGTAGCGCTCGACCGAATCACGGTCAGCACGTCGGGGATGCACGGCATCATGCTAAGCCTGCAGGCGGTGTTGAGCCCCGGCGATCGGATCGTGGTGGTCGGGCCGATCTGGCCCAACGTCGTGCGCGCCGCCGAGGTGATCGGTGCGCATGTTCGGATGATGCCGCTCACCAGCGACGGTGGCCAATGGCGGCTCGATCTCGATCACCTGTTCGATCTCTGCGCGGAGGGCACCAAGGCGCTCTTCATCAATTCCCCCGGCAACCCGACCGGTTGGATGGCGCGCCGCGACGAGCTCCAGGCGATCTTCGCCTTCTGTCGCACGCGCGTGATCTGGCTCATGGCCGATGACGTCTATGCCCGCCTCGTCTATACCGGTGCCGAGCGCGCGCCGTCGGTGATTGAGCTGGCCGAGCCCGATGATCGGGTGATCGCCATCAACAGCTTCTCCAAATCCTGGTCCATGACCGGCTGGCGGCTGGGATGGATCACGGCGCCGCCTGATCTGCTCTTTCCCCTGGCGATGCTCACCGAATACAACATCGCGGGACCGGCCACATTCGTGCAGCATGCGGGAATCGCGGCGCTCGAAGCGTGCGATGACCATGTCGAGCGCATGCGCGCGGCCTATGCCGACCGGCGCGAGATCGCCTGCGCGGGGCTGGCCGCGATCGAGGGCGTTCGGCTGGGATGGCCGGACGGCGCCTTCTATGTCTTCTTTGCCATCGAGGGCGAGGCGGACAGCATGGCGCTCGCGAAACGGATCCTCGCCGAAACCGGCGTCGGCCTCGCGCCGGGGATTGCCTTCGGTGACGAGGGCGAAGGCTATTTGCGCGCCTGTTTCGCCCGTCGGCCCGACGACCTTCGAGAAGCGATCGGACGGCTGACGGAGTTCTTCGCGCGACGCAGCGCCACCGCGTCCACCTCATGAGGGAGACACCGCATGACGGAACGCCAGCAGCAGGCGGAAGCGCTTGCCGATCGGCTCTTCGCCGAGCATGCCAATCGGCAACCATTTCGCCCGGTCCGGGGTGGTGAGCAGCCCGAGTCCCTCGAAGAGGGGTATCGGGTCCAGCGTCTGCTCAACGAGCGCTACGCGGGGGCCGGACGCGGGGGAACTGCCGGCTACAAGGTCGGGCTCACCTCCGCGGCGATTCGGGAGCTCTGCAAGGTCGATCAGCCGATCAGCGGGGTGATCTTCGAGAGTACGGTGCGGCGCTCACCGGCCCGAATCGCGCTCGCCGATTTCGTTCATCTCGGGATCGAGTTCGAGCTCGCCGTCGAGATCGGCGGCGCTTTCCGGCCCGAGGATGCGCCGTTCACGCTGGGCGACGCCGAAGCCCGTGTCGAGGCGTGCATGCCTGCCTTCGAGCTGATCGATGATCGCCACGCCGATTATGACGACATCGATGCGCTCTCCATCCTGATCGACAATTCCTGGTGTGGCGGTGTCGTGCTGGGACCGCGCCGCACCGATTGGCGTGCGCTCGATCTCGCGAGCACCCCCGCGTCGCTCAGAATCAACGACGCCTCGCCCGAGGCGGCGGTCACCGGCGCTGCGATGGGACATCCGTTGAACTCGCTGGTCTGGCTCGCCAATCAGCTCGCCGGCCGGGGGACGCCGCTCGAAGCCGGCTTGGTCGTGATGACGGGGAGCACGTTGGCCACGCGGTTTCCCGATATCGGCGATCGTTTCGTCTACGGGATCGAGGGGCTCGGCACGGTCCAGGCCGAGATCGTCTAACGATTCGTTTCTATTATGCGCCGTCTATGGCGCGCCGGCGGCGGGCCGGCGCGCAATGGGAATGTCGCGGTGGACGTGGACGCAGATCAGGAGTCCGAAGCCGATCATCAGGCTCAGCATGGCGCTGCCGCCATAGGAGATCAGCGGCAAAGGCGAACCGACGATCGGGACCAAGCCCATCACCATCGCGATGTTGAAGAAGACGTGGAAGAAGAAGGTGACCGTCACCCCCATTCCGAGCAGCCGGCCGAAATGATTGTTGCTTCGGGTGGAGATCACGATCCCGCATGTTGCCATGGCGAGATAAAGAAGCAGGAGGCCGATCGCACCGAAGAAGCCAAGCTCTTCGGCCACCATCGTGAAGATGAAGTCGGTATGCTTTTCCGGCAGGAAATTGAGATGGCTTTGCGTGCCTTTGAGATAACCCTTTCCGAACAGCCCGCCCGAGGCTAGCGCGATTTTCGACTGCAGGATGTGATAGCCGGCGCCGAGCGGGTCCGATTCCGGATTGAAGAAGGTCAGGATTCGGACCTTCTGATAATCGCGCAGGAATTGCCAAGCGATCGGCACGGCGGCGAGCGCGCCCGCGATGGCCACGCCGAGCTTCCACGGCTTGAGGCCGGCCACGAACAGCACGACCATGCCGCCGAGCGCGAGGAGGATTGCGGTCCCGAGGTCGGGCTGGCGCAGAACGAGGGCCGCGGGCGCAAAGATCATCAAGACCGGCGGGATGAGCACGCGAACACGACGCATGTCCTCGAGCGCAATGCCGTGGAAATAGCGCGCAAGCGCGAGCACCAGCGCGATCTTCATGAATTCCGAGGGCTGCACCTGGATCACGCCGAGGTCGACCCAACGCTGCGCACCCATGACTGTCGCCCCGAGCAGTTCCACACCCATCAGCAGGACGAATGTGAGGCCATAGATCGCGTAGGCGACACGCATCCAGAAACGAATGTCGATCATCGCCACCAGGAGCATCAGGATCAGTCCGATGCCGAATCGGATCATCTGTCGGCTTGCCCACGGGTCGGCCGAACCGTCCGCGGCCGAGAGCAACATTGCGATGCCGACCGCACCGGTGGCGCAAACGAGAAGGATCATGAGCCAGTTGAGCCGAAGGACGCGCTCGGCGAGCCTCAGGCTTCGATGGTTCAGGTTCTCGGAATGCGCCATCGGCCGGTTCTAAACGATCGAGGAATCGGGACGAGCCGGTTCATCCTGCCCCGATGGGTCACGGCGTTGAACTTCGTGCATGATGTCGCGCGCGATCGGCGCGGCGACGGTGGCGCCGCTGCCGCCATGCTCGACGATAACGGCGACCCCGTATCGCGGCCTCTTGATCGGCGCGTAGGCGACGAAGAGCGCGTGGTCGCGCTCCTCCCATGGGCGCTCCTCGTCCTTCAGCACGCGGGTCTCTCGCTCGCGTTTGGAGATCCGCCGGACCTGCGCGCTTCCGGTCTTGCCCGACATCGCAAAGGCAGGTTCCTCGATCCGCGCGCCATAAGCGGTTCCCGCAGGATCGTTGACGGCCCGGCGCATGCCCTTGCGGATGATATCGAGATGGGCGGGAGAGATTGCCATGGAAGGGAACGTCTCTCGTTGCCGCGCGATCCGTTGCCCGTCGCGGATGACCTCGCGCACGACGCGGGGCTCGATCGCGATGCCGCCATTTGCAATACGCGCGACCATCACGGCGAGCTGGAGCGGGGTGGTAAGCATGTAGCCTTGGCCGATGCCGACCAGCAGCGTCTCACCGACTTGCCACGGCGCGCCGCGCGCAGCGAGTTTCCAGTCACGCGTCGGAACCAAACCAGGCCGTTCGCCGGGGAGTTCGATGTTGAGTTTCGTGCCGAGGCCGAAGCGCGCTGCCATCGCCGCGATTCGTTCTATGCCGACGCGCTTGGCAACCTCGTAGAAATAGACGTCGCACGATTCCGTGATGCCGCGCACCATGGCGACGTTGCCGTGCCCTCCCTGCCGCCAGCATCGGAAACGCCGGTTTCCGAGCTCGAGAAAGCCGGGGCAATGGAAATGCTGATTGGGGGTGAGCGCTCCGCTCTCGAGCGCGGCGAGCGCCACGATCATCTTGAACGTGGAAGCCGGAGGATATTGCCCGGCGATCGACTTGTTGTTCAGGGGGAAGCGAGGATGGCTGATCAGCTCGCCCCATTTCCGCTGGCTGATTCCGGTGATGAACGCGTTCGGGTCGAAGCTCGGCATCGATGCAAGCGCCAGAATCTCCCCTGAATGGACATCGATGACGGCGGCCGATCCGCTTTCGTTACCGAAGCGCGCCGCCACGTATTGCTGCAGCCCCAGGTCGATCGTCAGCGTATAGTCGTCGCCGGGCTGGCCATCCTGCCGGGTGAGCTCTCGTATGACGCGGCCATAGGCGTTCACTTCGACCTGCCGGGCGCCGGCTCTGCCGCGAAGGGATTTCTCCAACGCCTTCTCGGCGCCGTTTTTGCCGATGCGGAAGCCGGGCAGGGTGAGCACCGGATCATCTTCCAACTCCGATTCGCTGACGGCGCCGACATAACCCACGATGTGAGCCGTGTCGGGGCCGAAGGCGTAGCGGCGGCTCTGTCCAACGTCGATCATCACGCCGGGCAAATCGGGCGCATTGACCTCGATTCGGGAAACTTCCTCCCAGGTCAAGTTCTCGCGCACCATGATGGGGACGAACTTTTGCTTGCGCCCCGCCTCGCGCTCGACCCGTTCACGATCCTGCGCGTCGATCGGTACCAGGGCCGCGATCTTGGTCAGCGCAGCGTCGAGGTCAGACGCGGCCTCCGGGACCACCACCAGCCGATAGTTCAGTCGGTTCTCGGCCAGAAGCTGGCCGAATCGGTCGAAGATACGGCCGCGCTGCGGCGGCACGAGCTGCATGTTGATGCGGTTCTCGTCGGCCAGCACCGCGTAGCGCTCGGACTCGATGACCTGGAGCTGATACATCCGGCCGGCGAGGCCGGCCATCAAGAGCGCCTGAATGCCGCCCACGACGACCGCGCGGCGCGTGAACAGGTTGGAGCGTCCGGTCTCGCCCTGCATCTCAACCCAGTCGCTGCCCGACCAGCATGCCGACGCGGCTGAACAATGCTGTGAACACCGGGAACAGGAGTATCGTCAAGGCGGTCTGCACGACGATCGGAAGCGGCGGGACAATCGCGCCGAAATAGGCGGAGCCGATGATCCAGCTCATCAAACCGGCCGCCGGCATGACCAGCGAAAAGCCCCACCAGACGACGAGAAACGGTTTACCGCGAAAGAAGGTGCGCTGAGAGGCGATGACGCCCTGCACCGTCAAAAGCACCAGGGCGGTCATCCCGGGCGGTGTGCCTGTGAGGAGGTCCTGCAGCACGCCAATACAGAAGGTCGCGGCATAGGGCAGGCGATCCGGCCGATAGATGGTCCAGTAGAAGACCGCCATCACGGCGAAGGCGGGCGTGACCTCGACGAGGGAGGGCAAGCGCCAGGGCAAGGCGCTGGCAAGGACGAGCAGCAGCGTGACGAGGCTCGGTATCAGGCCGCGCAGGAAACGGTCGGCCTGTTGCACCCAATCGGTCTTCACCGAAGGCTCCCCGCGCGCGCGGCGCGGCGCGTTTCGGGCAGGACGCCGGGCACGACGTAATCGAGGATCGTGACATATTCCAGCCGCTCCCAAACCACGAAGGGTTGGACCAGGGCCCGGCCCTCATCGACTGACGAGACGATCCCGACGGCGAGCGCGGGCGGGAACATGCCGCCTTCGCCCGAGGTCACGACCCGGTCTCCAGGCTTGACCCGAGCATCGGTCGCCAGGAAGTCGAGGTGAGGGTAGGGGCTGTTGTCGCCTCTGAGGATGGTACGATCACGGCTCGCCTCGAGTACCACAGGGACCCGAGAGTTCAGATCCGTGAGGAGGAGGATGCGCGCCGTATGCTCGCCTGCCTCCAGAACGCGGCCGACCACTCCTTCATGGTTGACGACCGCTTGGCCCCTGCGGACACCGTGAGTTTGCCCCGCATTGACCAGAGCCATATGGACGAACGGTCCGGCGGAGTCGGCGATGACGCGGGCGGTGACGAAGCTCACCCGCGGATCCGGAATCGCCTTGAGGAGGCTGCGAAGCGCGTTGTTCTCGTGGCTTAGTTGCTCCGCCACCGCCTGCCACTTGCGAAGCTGGGCGTTGTTGAGCTGAAGGCGCTCATTCCGGGCGTGAACCGTCAGCAGGTCCTCGAGTTCATCCGTCCCGCCGGCCAGAGTCGCCACCGGCTGGGAGAAAAAGCTGAAAATCGGGCTCACGACATCGGCAACGCCGACCCGCAGCGTTTCGACCATGCGCGGCTCCGCCTGGCTCAGGATCATCAACGTGATCGCCGCGCATGCCAGAAACGCATAGGTGAAGCGATGGGCGAATGCCCTGACCGGCACGGCTAGAACCAGATGGCGTCCTCGGCCGAATCTCACACCGACCTCATTTCAGCGCCCGGCACCTCCCGAACGGGGCCGTTTGGGATGGGTTTGGCGGTGCCTAATACGCCTCGTGGAGGGCGTGCTTCAGGGTCTTCATCTCTTCGAGACAGCGGCCGGTGCCGAGCGCGACGCACCGCAAGGCCTCGTCTGCGATCGACACGGGCAGCCCCGTCGCGTGGCGTAGAACGTAGTCGAGATTACCGAGAAGGGCGCCGCCGCCGGTGAGGACGATGCCTTTGTCGACGATATCGGCCGCGAGTTCGGGCGCGGTGTTTTCAAGTCCGACCTTGACGGCGTCGATGATGGCGCCGACCGGCTCGGCGAGGCTCTCGGCAATCTGCCGCTTCGAGATGATGATTTCCTTGGGCACGCCGTTCATCAAATCGCGCCCTTTGATGTTCAACGTCTCCCCCTCGCCGTCCTCCGGAGGGCATGCCGATCCCACGAGTTTCTTGATTCGCTCGGCGCTGGCTTCGCCGAGGAGAAGATTATGGGTGCGGCGCACATAGGCGATGATGCTTTCATCCATCTTGTCGCCACCGACCCGCACCGATCGCGAATAGACAATACCGCCGAGCGAGAGCACGGCGACCTCGGTCGTGCCGCCGCCGACGTCGACCACCATCGAGCCGGTTGGCTCCGTGACTGGCAAATTCGCACCGATGGCTGCCGCCATCGGTTCCTCGATCAGGAACACGCGTCTCGCGCCCGCGCTCTCCGCCGATTCCTGGATCGCGCGTCGCTCGACCGCGGTCGAGCCCGACGGAACGCAGATGATCACCTGTGGGCTCGCGAAGCTGCGCCGGTTGTGCACTTTTCGGATGAAGTGCTTGATCATCTCCTCGGCGACTTCGAAATCGGCAATGACGCCGTCCCTAAGGGGGCGGATCGCCTCGATGTTGCCGGGCGTGCGGCCAAGCATCAGCTTCGCCTCTTCACCGACCGCGAGGACTTGCTTTTTGCCTTTCCAGGTCGCGAGGGCGACGACCGACGGTTCGTCGAGAACGATTCCCTGAGACTTCACGTAGACGAGCGTGTTCGCGGTTCCCAAGTCGATCGCCATGTCGGCGGAAAGGAATCCCATTAACTTCGAGAACATGCGCCGCGTCTCCTCCAAATACCGGCGAGCGCCCGCCCGGTGGTCAGTGACGCCCGCGTGCGTTGCTTATGCCGATAGGGCCTCCGGTGCCGCTTTCTGCCGTTTGACCAGAAGTTTGTTGAGCGCGTGGACATAGGCCAGTGCCGAGGCGACGATGGTATCGATATGTGCGCTTTGCCCGTTCACGGTTCGCCCGTTTTCCTCCAGGCGCACGCTCACTTCGGCCTGGGCGTCAGTGCCCTGCGTCACCGCATGGACCTGGTACAACTGAAGCCGCGCGTCATGCGGATAGATCGCCTTGATGGCATTGAAGGTCGCATCGACCGGGCCGTTGCCGGTGGCGCGCGCCTCGCTCTTCTGGCCGTCGACGTCCAGCGCCAGCACGGCTTCCTGCGGCCCCGACGAGCCGCAGGAGACCGAGAGAGAGTCGAATCTGATACGGTCGTTCGCGCCTGCGACCTCGGTGTCGACAAGCGCGATGATATCCTCGTCGAACAGCTCTTTCTTCTTGTCGGCGAGATCCTTGAACCGCGTGAATGCCTCCTGAAGCGCGTTATCGCCGAGCTCGGTATAGCCCAGGCTGCGCAGCTTCTCGCGGAAGGCGTGCCGGCCGGAATGCTTGCCCATGACCAGGGTGGACTGTAAGAGGCCGACCGATTCGGGGGTCATGATCTCGTAGGTCTGCGCGTCCTTGAGGACGCCGTCCTGGTGGATCCCCGCCTCGTGCGCAAACGCATTGGCACCCACGATCGCCTTGTTCGGTTGCACGGCGAATCCGGTAATCGCCGAGACGAGACGCGACGCCCGCATGATGTTCTCGGTTTTGACGCCGGTTTCGAAACTCAGGAGGTCGTTGCGAGTGCGCAGCGCCATGACGATCTCTTCCATCGCAGCGTTGCCGGCACGTTCTCCGAGACCGTTGATGGTGCACTCGACCTGGCGCGCCCCGGCCTGCACGGCGCTGAGCGAGTTGGCGACCGCGAGCCCGAGGTCGTTATGGCAATGCACCGACAGCACGGCTTGATCGATATTGGGAACCCGATCGAAAAGCATGGCGATCAACGCGCCAAACTCCTCCGGCACCGCGTAGCCGACGGTATCGGGGATGTTGACGGTCCCTGCTCCGGCCTTGATCGCGGATTCCACACAGCGGCACAGGAAGTCGTGCTCCGTGCGCGAGCCGTCCTCACAGGACCATTCGACGTCGTCCGTGAAGCGGCGTGCATGGCTCACGCTGTCGATCACGGCGGCGTGCACGTCCTCGGGCTCCATCTGCAGCTTGACCCGCATGTGGAGCGGGCTGGTCGAGATGAAGGTGTGGATGCGTTTGGACCGCGCCGGTTTCAGCGCCTCGGCCGCCCGGTCGATGTCTCGACGTCCGGCGCGGGCGAGGCCGCATATGGTGCTCTCTCGCACCACTTTGGCGACCTCGCGAACCGCCTCGAAGTCGCCGTTGGAGGCGATCGGAAACCCGGCTTCGATCACGTCAACCGCCATCTCCTCGAGGACCTCGGCGATCCGGAGCTTCTCCTCCAGGTTCATCGAAGCGCCCGGTGATTGCTCGCCGTCGCGCATCGTCGTGTCGAAAATTCGAACTTGGTTCCGTGCATCGGTCATATTGAGCAACCTTTCAACCCGGTACTACGACAGGATCACGCTTCCCCTGGGCGGCGCCCGATCGAGCACGACACACCGCTCAGGGGCAGCTAAGTCGCAGCCCGAGCAGAACAAGACATGCCACGGAGGAGGCCACATACCGCTCAGGCATGCCCCTACGCTCGCTATCGACAGGCGCCGTCATCGGACTGTGGGCGCTCGACCCCTGCTTGCACGGACCCGATAAACCGCTGACGCGACTTCAAGCCTCCAAGCCACGGCACAATGCCACTAGTTGTACGCCCAACCCGTCCAACGAGGCAACGATGTTGTTAACGAGCGAATAAATGGATGCTTGCCCGGATTTCTCAGTTCTTGCTGCGATCGACTAGCCGAGCCTCGGAGATCCACGGCATCATGGCGCGCAACCGCTCGCCGACTTCTTCAATCGGATGCTCCGCCGCGCGGGCGCGCATCGCCTTGAAGGATGATTGCCCGGCCGCGTTCTCGAGCATCCATTCCGTAGCAAAGCGGCCTTGCTGAATATCTGCCAGGATCTCCTTCATGCGCGCCCGAGTCGCATCGTCGATCATCCGCGGACCACGCGTGTAGTCGCCATATTCGGCGGTGTTGGAAATCGAGTAGCGCATGTTCGCGATGCCGCCCTCATACATCAGATCGACGATCAGCTTGACCTCGTGGAGGCATTCGAAATAGGCCATCTCGGGTGCGTAGCCGGCTTCGACCAGAGTCTCCCAGGCGGCCGTGATTAGGGATGTGAGCCCGCCGCAGAGCACCACCTGCTCGCCGAAGAGATCGGTCTCGGCTTCCTCGCGAAACGTGGTCTCGATGATGCCGGCGCGGCCGCCACCGATCCCCGCCGCGTAGGAGAGGCCGATTTCCTTGGCATTGCCGGACGGATCCCGTGCGAGCGCTAGGAGGCAGGGGACGCCGCCGCCCCGCTGATATTCGGAGCGGACCGTGTGGCCCGGGCCCTTCGGCGCGACCATGAAGACGTCGAGATCGGGCCGTGGCTCGATCAGGCGGAAGTGAATATTCAGACCGTGCGCAAAGGCGAGCGCAGCGCCCTCTTTCATGTTTCCGTGCAGCACCTCGTCGTAGAGTTGGCGTTGCAGCTCGTCCGGGGTCAGGACCATCACGACGTCGCCGAACTTGGCGGCCGATTCGATATCCATGACCGCGAGGCCGGCGGCTTCGGCCTTCGCCGCGCTCGCCGAGCCCGGCCGCAGCCCGACCACGACCTCCTTGGCCCCGCTGTCCTTCAGGTTGTTCGCATGGGCAAAGCCCTGGCTGCCGTAACCGATGACCGACACCTTCTTCGACTTGATGAGGTTGAGGTCGGCATCGCGATCGTAATAAACCCGCATCGTGCCATCTCCGTGTTGGCGTTCTTTACGGTCACCTTCGCGTCAGATCGATCCCTTGCCGCGCGAGATCGCGACCACGCCTGTGCGCGAAATCTCGGTCAGCCCGAGTGGTGTCATCAGCCGGATAAAGGCGTCGATCTTGTCGCCTTTACCGGTCATTTCGAACACGAACGAGTCGATCTCGCTGTCGACCACATGGGCCCGGAAGATATCCGCGATCCGCAGCGATTCCACCCGTTTGTCGCCGGTGGCGACGACCTTGATCAAGGCGAGCTCACGCTCGAGATAGGGGCCCTGCCTCGTCAGATCGGACACGTTGTGGATCGGCACCAAGCGCTCAAGCTGCGCCTTGATCTGCTCGATCACCATGGGCGAGCCGGAGGTCACCAGGTTAATGCGGGAAAGGCGCTTGTCGCGATCGATCTCGGCGACGGTCAGGCTCTCGATGTTGTAGCCGCGACCGGCAAACAACCCGATCACCCGCGCCAGCACGCCCGGCTCGTTCTCGACCAGAACGGAGAAGGTGTGGCGCTCGGTCCGATCCTCCACGGCTATCCCTCTCGGTCATCTGTCGGCGGGCGGCTCGGTGCGTGTGGCGGCTTTGCCGGCCTGTGCGCCTAGACGAGCACCATCCCGTCTTCAGAGCGCTCCTCGAGCTCGCCATGCTCTGGCCCCAGCTTCATCTCGTAATGCGCGGCACCGGCCGGAATCATCGGATAGACGTTCTCCTCCTTGTCCACGAGGATATCGGCAATCACCGGACCCGGCGTCTCGATCATCGCCTCGATCACGCCGTCGACCTCGTCGGGCCGACGTGCCACCAGCCCGGTCGCTCCGAAAGACTCCGCCAGCTTCACGAAATCGGGCAGGGAATCCATATAGCTCTCCGCGTAGCGGCCGCCGTGGAAGAACTCCTGCCACTGGCGCACCATGCCCATATATTCGTTGTTGAGCAGGAAGGTCTTCACCGGCAGCTGGTATTGGACCATCGTCGAGAGCTCTTGGATCACCATCAAGAGAGACGCTTCTCCGGCGATGTCGATGACCAGTGAATCGGGATGGGCGACCTGTACGCCCATCGCCGCCGGAAAGCCGTAGCCCATGGTGCCAAGGCCGCCCGACGTCATCCATCGATTGGGCTCGTCGAACTTGAGGAATTGGGCCGCCCACATCTGGTGCTGCCCCACCTCGGTCGTGAAATAGACGTCGCGCTCCTTGGTCGCCTCGTGGAGCCGTTCAAGGGCGTATTGAGGCTTGATGACGCTGTCGGAATGTTTGTAGCGCAGGCAGTCGCGCCGGCGCCACGCGCCGATCTGCCGCCACCACGCTTCGATCGCCTCGGGATCCGGAACGGCGCCGCTCGTGTCCCATCCGGCGAGGATGGCGTCGAGCGCGAGGCCGGCATCGCCTATGACGGCGAGATCGACCTGTACGTTCTTGTTGATCGAAGAGGGGTCGATGTCGATCTGGATCTTGGTCGAGCCGCGCGAGAAATCACCGAGGCGGCCGGTCACCCGGTCGTCGAACCGCGAGCCGACTGCGACCATGAGATCGCATTCGGCCATCGCCATATTGGCCTCGTAGGTGCCGTGCATCCCGACCATGCCGAGAAACTGATGATCGTTTCCCGAATAGCAGCCGAGGCCCATCAGCGTGTTCGTGATCGGATAGCCGGTGAGCCGCACCAGTTTCGCAAGACTTTCCGCCGCGCGCGGCCCGGCATTGATCACGCCGCCACCGGCGTAGAAAAGCGGGCGTTTCGCGCCGGCCAACAGCTCGACCGCGCGCTCGATCGCTAGAGGGTCGGGCGTACGCCGCGGCCGGTAGGAACGGTGGGGCACGCCGCCGTTCGGCATCTCGCCGTCGGTGTAGCGCGCCTTGGTCATGACCACATCCTTCGGCAGGTCCACGACCACCGGGCCGGGCCGGCCGGCGCTCGCGATGTAGTAAGCCTCGCGAATCACGCGGGACAGATCATCGGCGTCTTTGACGAGGTAGTTGTGCTTGGTGCAGGGCCGGGTGATCCCGATCGTGTCCGCCTCCTGGAACGCGTCATTGCCGATCATGTGCGTCGGCACTTGGCCCGTCAGGCAGACGATCGGCACGCTGTCCATAAGTGCGTCGGTCAGACCGGTGACGCTGTTCGTGGCGCCGGGCCCCGAGGTGACGAGCACCGTGCCCACCTTGCCCGTGGAGCGGGCATAACCCTCGGCCGCATGCACGGCCCCTTGCTCGTGCCGCACCAGGATATGACGCAGCTTGTTCTGCTTGAAAATCGCGTCATAGATCGGCAGGACCGCGCCGCCGGGATAGCCGAATACGACCTCGACGCCGAGGTCGACCAGCGTCCGTACCACCAGTTCGGCGCCGACCAGCTCGACCGGAGCGCGATCCTCGACAGCCGACGTCACGACGGTCTCCCTTCACCCACGCGCGTAACCGGCCGTCCCTCGAAAGAAACGGCCGGTCAGCATCACCACATAGCAATGACGATGAGCGGACAGTAGTCGTTCACCCCGGGCCGGTCAATAGCAGGCGCTCCACGAGTTCAAGAGATTCCCGTTTCGATTCCGCGCGGTAACAGTCCTGAACCCGGGTGCCTTCGGGCATCTGATTGCGAAACCATGTGGTCTGGCGTTTGGCGTAACGGCGCGTCGCCTGGCGGCCGAGCACAACCGCCTGCTCAATCGAGACGGCGCCCGCGAGATGATCGCGGAGCGCTCGGACGCCGACCGCTTTCATGACCGGGAGCCCGGGATCCAAACCGCGCTGGAGGAGGTGGTCCACTTCGTCGAGCGCGCCCGCTGCCATCATGTGATCGAAGCGCGCATTGCATGCTTCGTAGAGTGCAGGGCGAGACGGTGCGAGAATGAAGGTCTCGACACGACCGGTATAGCGCTCGTGCCGTTCGGACTGCCACGAAACCAGCGACCGACCGGTCGCCTCGATCACCTCATAAGCACGAATCACGCGCTGGGTATCGCCCGGTGTCAACCGCTGCGCCGTCTCAGGATCGCGCGCCGCCAAGCGCGCATGAAGGGCGCCGCTCCCCTCGCGCGCATGAAGCACGCTTACCGCCTTGCGCACTGAGTCGGGAATCTTTGGCACCGGCGCGAGCCCTTGGAGAAACGCCCGAAAATAAAGCCCGGTCCCCCCCACGAGGATTGGCAGGGCACCGTCGCGCTGGATCCGTTCGACCTCTGCCAGTGCCATGGCGCGCCAGCGGCCCGCCGAACAGCGCACCGCGCCATCGAGCAGGCCATAGAGCCGATGCGGTGCGCGCGCCCGGAGTGCGGCGCCGGGGCACGCAGTCAGAATCGGCAGATCGCGATAGATCTGCATGCTGTCCGCATTGACGACGCCGCCGCCGAAGCGTTCGGCAACATCGGCGGCGAGCGCCGATTTGCCGCTCGCCGTCGGCCCGCCGATCACCAGGACGAGGGGTTGATGGCGGGCTGGTACGTCTCTCTGCACCGTCAGGCAACGACCAGGGAAACGAGTCCGTCGGCGAGCTTGGGTTCGAACCAAGTCGATTTCGGCGGCATGATCGCGCCGGCGTCGGCGACTGCCATGAGATCCCCGACGGCCGGCGGATGCAGCGAGAATGCGACGGCTGCCGTGCCGCCGTCGACCGTGGCGGACAGTGCCGCCGTGCCGCGCCCGCCGCCGACGAAGTCAATGCGCGGATCGGTTCGGGGGTCGCCGATGCCGAGGATCGGCTCGAGAACGAGGCGGGAAAGGATCGAGATGTCGAGACTCTCGATCGCGGATGCGTGATCCGGCGGCGCATGACCGATGTGGAGCCGATACCAGCGACCGTCCACATACATGCCGAACCGCCGGCGCTCTTCGGGCTCGACCGGCGCGTCGGCGGGCTCGCAGCGCACTGCCTCGCCGATCTTGCTCAGGAACGCCGCCACCGAGAGGCCGTTCAAGTCGCGTACGATGCGGTGATAGCCGAGGATCTGCACTTGGTCGGCAGGGAAACTCACGCTCAGAAAGCGGGCGGGTGCTCCGGTGGCGGCCGCCTCTGCCGCCGCCCGGGCTGCGGCTGCGGCTCTGTGATGCCCATCGGCGATGTAAAGCACCCCAATCCGATCGAACCTGCTGGCGAGCACCTCGATCCGGTCGGCATCGTCGATCGGCCAAAGCGAGTGAGTAACCGCGCCGTCCAACACGCAACGGCAGATCGGCGGCCCCTCGCACGCTCTCGAGATCGACAGGCAGACCTCGTCATCGGGGCGGTGGACCAGAAACACCGGGCCGGTCTGCGCACCGAGCGCCTCGATGTGCCGCACGCGATCGTTCTCCTTGGTGGGCCGGGTCAACTCGTGGCGTTTGATATCGCCGCGCTCATAGGCTGCGATCGATGCCGCCGCCACGAGACCCGTCTGGACGTGGGCCGCGGTTGCCATACGGTAAGCGTAGAACCGGGGGGTGGGGTCTCGGGCCAGCACGCCGGCCTCGATCATCTTTGAAAAGGCGGTTGCCGCGCCTGCATAGAGCTCCGGGGCGCCAGGCGGCGGCTCTGGCCGCAGATCGATTTCCGGACGCGAGACGTGGAGGAAACTCCATGGCCGGTCCCGTGCCGCGGCTTTAGCCTCCGGCACCGACAACACATCATAGGGCGGCGCTGCCACGGCCTCCGCATGGTGTGGGGCGACTCGCAAACCGCTGAACGGCGCAAGCAGCGGGCCTTCCGCGCGGATTCTCCCGGTCATCTCCGTTGCCAAATGATGAGGCGGGGGTCAGCCGCCACGAATCTCCAGGGCGACGAACGCTCGCTCGCCCGCCCGCTCGCGCAACACCACGACGAGCTTGGTGTCTTCGTCGGTGAGCGCGTCCAAGTGGCGCTCGACATCGTCGATGTCGGTGACCGTGTCGTGCCCAAGCTCGATGATCACGTCGCCGGGTTTGATGTCGGCGTCGGAAGAAAGCGCGCCGCTCACCTCGGTCACGACCAGGCCGCCGGCGACTGCGCCCAGCCCGTATTCTTCCCGCAGGTTCGGCGTTATCGCGGACAGTGTCACGCCGAGGGAGCTAAAAGCCCGCTCGGTGTCGGCGCTTTGTCGCTGGGCCGCACCTTGGCTTGCCGTGAGTTCATAATCCTCGAGCCGCCCGATGACGACGTCCACGACGAGCTCCTCGCCATCCCGCCAAAGCTCGACGGACACGGACTCGCCGATCGGTGCGTCCGCGACGATCCGGGGCAGCGCCCGCCGGCTCGGGACCTCACGGCCGCCGAAGGTCAGAATGACGTCGCCCTCCCGTATGTCCGCCTCCTCCGCAGGCCCCTCCTCGATGACCGCTGCGACGAGCGCGCCGCCGGGCGCAGACATGTCGAGGCTTTCGGCGATCTCCGGCGATACGGTCTGAATCCGGACACCGAGCCAGCCGCGGCGGGTCTTTCCGAACGCGCGGAGCTGGTCGATGACCGGACTGGCGATGGCCGCGGGCGTCGCGAAGCCGATGCCGACGCTCCCGCCCGACGGTGAGTAGATCAGGGTGTTTACGCCGATCACCTCGCCCTCGAGGTTAAACATCGGCCCGCCGGAATTGCCTCGATTGATCGGCGCGTCGGTCTGCAGGAAATCGTCATAGGGGCCGGCGTTGATGTCGCGCCCGCGCGCGGAAAGGATTCCCGCGGTCACTGTATTGCCGAGCCCGAACGGGTTGCCGATCGCGATGACCCAATCGCCGACCCGTGCGACGTCGGAATCGCCGAATCTCACGTGAGCCAGCGGCTTGTCGGGGTCGACCTTGAGGAGCGCGAGGTCCGTTTTCGGGTCGCGGCCGACGACCCGCGCTTCCAGTCGCGTGTTGTCGTCCAGCACCACCGTGATCTCGCCCGCATCGGCGATCACGTGGTTGTTGGTAACGACATAGCCTGACGGGTCAACAATGAAGCCCGACCCGAGCGAGCTATTCGGCCGGAACGATGGGTCGTCCTGGCCGCGCTTGTTGAAAAACTCGAAGAAATCCGGGTAAGGGGCGCCGGGCGGTAGGTCCTCGAAGAGCGAATCGCCTGTGTCCGACGACGTGCCGCGCGTCGCGGTCGCAATATTAACGACGGCCGGCGCAAGGTTCTCAATCAGATCGGCGAAGCCATCGGGCGTCGGACGCGCCTGGCCGAGGCTAGGCGCGACGAGGAACGCCATGCACAAAACCGCGACGACCGCTGGATAAGGCGTCAGCCGAGTCCTTTGACGAATACCGTGTCCCGTCCCGGCCCTGGGCATGTCGTGCTCTCGCTTCGCCGCCGGCGTGCGGCGCGCCCGCTCTCTCGTTACCTAAGATAAATCACAGGTGACCGCGTGAGAAGCCCGGCGCCTTCGGCCCTAGCTCACGAGCCAGATCAAGAGCAGGCCGACCAGCGCCGCGCATAGGCCGACGGTACGCACGCGGCCGACGGGCTGGGCGAGCACGCGCGCTATGCTGCGTCGCATAACCGTCGGGAGCAGCGCGTAAAGTGCTCCTTCGATGACGAAAATGAGCCCGATAGCCGTCAGGAATGCGGTGAGCCCGTCGCTCATGACCCGATCGTTCGGGGCGGCCGCCGGCCGCCCCGCGGCGCGTCACTGGGAAGCCGCTGGAGCGCTTTCCTGGTTCCCTGAGATCTCACCGATGAAACGGAAGAACTCGCTGTCCGGCGATAGCACCATCGTCGTGTCGTTGTCACCGAGGGATGCGCGATAGGCCTGCATGGCTCGGTAGAAGGCGTAGAATTCGGTATCACGGCCGTAGGCCTCGCGTGAGATCCGATTCGCATCCCCGTCGCCGTCGCCGCGAAGGATCTGGGCCTCGCGCTCTGCCTCGGCGAGGATCACCACGCGCTCACGATCGGCGCGCGAGCGAATGCGCTGGGCCTCCTCGTCGCCTTGCGCGCGGAACTCCTTCGCCTCGCGCTCACGTTCGGTCTGCATGCGCTGGTAAACGGCCTGGCTGTTCTCCTCCGGCAGGTCGGCGCGGCGAATGCGAACGTCGATCACATCGACACCGAAGCCGGTCGATTGACGGTTCACCTGATCGCGGATCTCGGTCATGAGCATGGCACGCTCGCCCGAGAGGACGGTGATCAGCTCGACCGTGCCCAGGACCTGGCGGGTGCTGGCGTTGAGGATCGCACCGAGGCGCGCCCGCGCCACCGCTTCGTTGCCGACCGACTGGAAGAACTTCAGAGGATCAATGATCCGGTAGCGGATGAACGCGTCGACGACCAGCCGTTTCTGGTCGCCGAGGATCATCTCCTCCGCGGGCGCGTCGAAGTCCAGGACCCGCTTCTCGAAATATTCGACGTTCTGGACGAACGGCGTCTTGAAGCGCAAGCCGGGCTCGTCCGTGCCCCACTGGTTGACCACCTTGAGGGGCTCGCCGAGCTGAATGAGGATCGCCTGCTGGTCCTCTCGCACCTTATATGTGGAGATCAGAATCAGGACGATGGCGACGAGAATCACCCCTACGACGATGATGAACTTGCCTCGGGTGCTCATGAGCTACTGCGTGCCCGACGCGCTCAGACCCTGACGGCGTTGCAGCTCCGGCAGGGGTAAGTACGGCACCACGCCGGAGCTGCTCTGTGCCGACGAATCGATGAAGATCTTGGTCATCCCGGCAAACACCGATTCCATCGTTTCCAGATACATACGGCGCTGAACCACCTCTTTATTCTGCACGTATTCGGCGTGGATCGAGAGGAAGCGCGCCGCTTCGCCTTCTGCCCTGGCGACCACTTCCTCCTTGTAGGCCCGGCCCTCCTGGACCAGACGTTCCGCCGCGCCGCGCGCCCGCGGGATGATGTCGTTTCGGTAGGCCTCGGCCTCGTTCTTCGCCCGCTCCTGATCCGCTCGCGCCGCCTGCACGTCACGAAAGGACCCGATCACGGCTTCGGGCGGCGCGATATCCTGCGGCTCGACTTGCGTAATCTCGACGCCTGCGCCGTAGTCATCAAGAATCGACTGCGTGAGCTGGTGCGTCTGTTGGGCCAGAAGCAATCGTTCTTCGGCAAGCGCGGATTGCAGGCGGGTCTTGCCGATCACCTCGCGCATCGCGCTTTCCGCCGCATCCTTGACCGTGCGCTCGGGCGCCTGGATGTTGAAGAGAAACTTGCCGGCGTCGCGGATGCGCCAGAACACGGTGAACTTCACGTCGATGATGTTCTCATCGCCGGTCAACATCAGGCTCTCGTCGGGGATCGGACGAGTCACCGCGCCTCGGTTGGAATCGATCAGGGTGCGGTAGCCGATCTCGGCTCGGTTGACCTTCGTGACCTTCGGCCTGATGACCGTCTCGAATGGCCACGGCAGATGATAGTTGAGGCCGGGCTGGGTGGTTTTGATCCACTCGCCCCAGCGGAGCACCACGCCCTGCTCGTCGGGCTGGACCCGGTAGAACCCGGTGAGCAGCCAGATCCCGATCACCACCAGAATGAGCAGGATAATGCCGCGTGTCCCGCGCAGCCCAGGCATCCATTTGCGGAAGCGATCTTGGCTCCGCCGGAGCATCTCTTCGAGATCCGGTGGGGGCGGCTGCCCGCGGCGGCCTCTGCCACCGCCCGGTGAGCGGCCCCAAGGGCCCTTGCCGTTGCCGCCGCCGCCTTGGTTAGACCAAGACATGCGTTCGCGTCCCGCTCAAGGCTATGCAAGCCAACATTCGCGCCTTATAAGTCATGCCATCCTCATACGCAATGGCGCGCGCTGCCGGCGGTTGCGCAATATGGCGCGCCGCGGCCGTCAAGGGTCGGAACGGAGCGATGGCGTCGGTCACCAAGGAACATGTTCTGGCGGCGCTGAGCGAGGTCGCGGATTCCGAGCGCGGGCAGGACGTCGTCACGCTTGGCTTGATCAGCGGGGTCGTGGTCAAGGACGGCAATGTCGGATTCGCGCTCGAGGTCGACCCCGCGGAGGGCTCGGCCAAGGAGCCGCTCCGCAAGGCCTGCGAAGCCGCGGTCGAACGGCTTTCCGGCGTGCTTTCGGTGACAGCCGTGCTGACCGCCGAACGACCGGCGCAACAGGCCGCGCCGAGCGGGCCGGCCCAGGCCCCCGCCTCGCAGCAACCAAAGCCGATCTTGCCGGGCGTGCGCAGCGTCATCGCGATCGCCTCGGGCAAGGGCGGCGTCGGAAAATCGACGACCGCCGTGAACCTCGCCGTCGCCATGGCCAGTCAGCATGTTCGGGTCGGTCTGCTCGACTGCGACATTTACGGACCCTCGATCCCGCGCATGCTCAATTTGAGCGGCCAGCCGGAGGTGGTCGGCGAGCGCACCTTGCGCCCGATGGCCAATTACGGGGTCAAATGCATGTCGATCGGGTTTCTGGTCGCCGAGGACACCGCCATGATTTGGCGCGGCCCGATGGTCATGCAGGCGCTCGAGCAAATGATGCGGGACGTCGAGTGGGGCGAGCTCGACGTGCTGCTCTGCGATCTGCCGCCGGGCACCGGTGATGCGCAACTCACAATGGCGCAGCGGGTGCCGATCACCGGTGCGGTGATCGTGTCGACACCGCAGGACATCGCGCTGCTCGACGTGACCCGGGGGATCAACATGTTTCAGCAGGTCAATGTGCCGATCTTCGGCGTCATCGAGAATATGAGCTACTACATATGCCCCGAATGCGGTCACCGCGCCGACATCTTTCATCATGGTGGCGCGCGCGAGACCGCGCTGCGGCTTGGGGCCGATTTCTTGGGCGAGATCCCGCTCGACATGGACATCAGAACGACCTCGGATTCGGGCCGCCCGATCGTGGTTGACCAGCCCGAAAGCCCTTATGCCGGTGCCTATCGGCGGATTGCCTCAGGCTTGATCGACAAGGCGACCTCGGCGATCGGCGGCGAGGGACGCGCCCAGCCCCGCATCGTCATGATGTAACGCGGATCGATCGCGGTCAGGGATCGAGCACGGCCATCAGCTCGCGCCACTCGCGTTTCGACAGACCGCTGTTCTCCTGCGTGACGTTCTCACCGGCGATCATCCGGCGGACCGCCGCCAGGCCGCTCGCCGACAGGTGCGTGCCGCCCTCGATATGCTCGACATAGGCTTCATGCGCCAATGGCACCCAGCATTTGACGATGTCGTCGCGGATCACGTCGGCATAGGCGCGGATTTCATACTGAGCGTGATCGTCGGCCCGAAGGGACAGGAAATGCATGAGGTTGTGCAGATCGATCTTCCAATAGAACTGCGTGAAGTAATTAACCGGCAGCGCGATGCGCGCGAGCTCGCGGGTGAGCTTGTTCTCGTTGAGCAGGTTTTTGTAAACGCCGTAGGCGGTCTTGGAGTGCGCGTTGATGCGTGACAGCGCTTTCTTCGTCTCCTCCTCCGCCAACTCGCCGCCCCGCCCCTGCTTGTTGGAAGCCGATTGGGCGGCGAGCGCGGACCGCTCGTCCGTCACCGTCTTCGGCTCGAACAAGTCCTTCATCCGGCTGCTACTTTCGCGCTGACGCCCGACCTGCTGTTCCAATATCGGTTGGAGGTAGGCCTTATCGGGCACATGGAACTCCCGATCGAGCACGGAATAGCGTGCTGAGTACTCGTTCACATTGGCCGTCCGATGGCGGATCCACTGCCGCGCCACGAAGATCGGCAGTTTGACGTGAAGCTTGATTTCGCACATCTCGAACGGCGTCGTGTGCCGGTGGCGCAGGAGATAGCGGATCAGCCCCCGGTCCTCCCTCACCTTGCGCGTACCCGTGCCGTAGGAGACCCGCGCCGCCTGGACGATCGCCGCATCGTCGCCCATATAGTCGATCACCCGTATGAAGCCGTGATCGAGCACTGGAATGGGCTCGTAAAGGATTTCCTCCAGCGCCGGCACGGTGACACGTCTGGTCTCGCTCGATGTCGCTCTCTGAGCCTCGATCTCGGCCCGCTTGTCTTCACCGATCGGCATTGCGTCCGTGGTCCTTTGCGGCATGGGTTGTAGGCCGTCTCGACGGTCGCCTGTCGCGTGTCTGGATCGTGGCGCAGGAGGGAGCCTGCGAGCCCGACGGATACCGAAAGGTGCCGCTTCCAACGGAAGCCGCGAGGCCCTATATTAAGGGCGTCGGGGGGAAACCGTCGACTATGGCGATAAACGCTGCTCGAAATAAGCGTAACGGACCCGGGGGCAGTACCCGGCGCCTCCACCATCTCGAGGCCGGCAGGCTTGATCATGGGGGCGAACCAGGATCGACGTGCGTGGTAAAGGTGTGGTCTTCGCCCGGCATGGTACCGCCGTTATCGGGCCACCTTAGAAGTGCGAATGACAATAGAGTCGCACTCGCTGCCTAGCATCGCTAGGTAAGCGCGGCTCGGGGGGCGCCGGGCAACAGAAGCCCCCCACTGCTACGGGCGGGCGAGCATGAGCAAGGATCTCATTGGCTACGACAAGCTGGTCGACCGCGGGCTCCGCAGCGTCGTTCGCGAGGTCCTGCGCAAGGCCGCCGCGGAAGGCTGGCCCGGACCGCATCACGCCTACATCACGTTTCGGACCGGCGCGCCCGGCGTCGATATCCCTGATTCGCTCCGCGCCCGCTATCCGGACGAGCTGACGATCGTGCTTCAGCACCAATTCTGGGATCTCGAAGTCGGCGACGACAAGTTCGCCGTCACGCTGAGCTTCAACAAGGTCGGGCAGCGGCTCACGGTGCCCTTCAGCGCGCTCACGAGCTATGCCGATCCCGCGGTGAAGTTCGGCTTGCAGTTCCAGCCCGGCAAGCCGGCCGGCGATCGCACCGGTTCCGGCCGGCGCCCGAAGGCCCGCCCCGTCCCCGCGACCGCCGAACGGGCGGCCCGTGACCGGGAGGCCGACCCGGAGGCCGGGGATGCCGAGGGCACGCCGGACGCGGACGACACCAAGGTCGTGACGCTCGATCAGTTTCGAAAAAAATAGCGGTGCGGCTACTCTTCCCACTCGAGATTGCCGCACACCCCGAGCAGTTGCCCCGAAATGTGGCGCGCCGCGTCAGACGCTAGAAAGAACGCGGCATCGGCGATCTCCTCCGAGGTGATGAAGCTGCGCATCGAGATGAAGCTCAAATAGCGCTCTTCCGCCTCATCGATCGTCTGGTTCCGCTCGCTCGCCAACCGTGTGATCAAGGCACGCCCGCGCGGGTTGTCGATGAGGCCCGGCAGGATCGCGTTGCATCGAATGCCGAACGGGCCGAGCTCGCGCGCCAAATTGGTCGTCATCCCATCCACGGCGCATTTGGAGGTGATGTAAGGCGTGCGCAGCGGCATGCCGGTTTGGGTCGAAGCGGTCGAGATATTGATGATCGAGCCTGCGCCCCGCGCTTTCATCACCGGCACGGCGCGTTTGACGCAATGGAACATGCCGTGGAGATTGACCTCGATCACGCGGTACCAGTCGGCATCGCTGATCTCCTCGATCGGCGCCCGCGGCCCGCCGATTCCGGCATTGTTGACCAGGACGTCGAGATCGCCGAGCGCGGCCAATCCCTCGTCAAACCAGCGTGCAACCGCGTCGGCCGAGCCCACATCGGCGATGCTGCCGGACATGCCCGGGTTTGCTCCGAGCACCGCGTTCAAACTGTCGGTCGTCAGGCAGCAGATATGGACTTTGGCGCCCGCCGCGTGAAAGCGCTCGGCGATGGCCCGACCGATGCTGCGGCCGGCGGCGGTGACCATCACCGTCTGTGGACGATCTGATGACATCGCATGCTCGTGGGTTGCTCCGGGTGGCGCCGGGGCGTCGGCGGGCTGCCCGGTCTGTCATGGAAATCCCATTCGGCGCCGAGCCGGCCGGCATGAGCGATGGTCGGGTGTTATACTCTTGGGTGGCCACACTGGTCCGACATACCGCGCGACGCAACGGTTGCGTTAACGTGACGGCGCCACGTTGTCGGCCCGCCCGCATGGGGGTGGCCGGCGATGACCGTGAACGACTGACAGAGGAGGTGGCCTGCCGAAAGGGTGAGCAAGGGATGGCACGGTGTGAGGGCAACCTGATTGCCCTGGACACCGAATCGGCCCTTGCCGCCGGGAGGCGTCCATATGACCGTCATGGGCAGTGATGCGCTCGCGAATCGCCGCTACGACATCATCCCGTGGGCCGCGCAGAAGGATCTCGGGCCGCCGGTCGAGATGGCGCGCGCCGAGGGCGTCTATCTGTGGGACAAGGCCGGAAAGAAATATCTCGATTTCTCGGCGCAGCTCGTCAACGTCAATCTCGGGCATCAGAACCCGCGCGTGATCGCCGCCATCAAGGAGCAGGCCGACAAGCTGTGCTATGTCGGCCCGCACTTCACGACCGATGTCCGCGAGCGCCTCGGCCGGCTGCTCGCGGAGATCGCGCCCGGCGACATCGCGACCGCCTTCTTCACCCAAAGCGGCAGCGAGGCCAACGAGGCCGCGATGACCATCGCGCGGATGGTCACCGGCCGGCGCAAGGTCATCGCGCGCTATCGCTCCTATCACGGCATGACCTCGGGCTCGCTCTCGGCGAGCGGCGACCCGCGGCGCGCGCAATCGGGCTACGAGCACCCCAATATCGTCCGCGTGCTCGACCCTTATTGCCACCGCTGCCCGTTCAATCTGAGCTATCCGACGTGCGGCGTGCAGTGCGCGGCCAGCATCGAGGAGGTGATCCAGCGCGAGGGGCCGAGCCAGATCGCCGCGATCATCACCGAGCCGATGACGGCCGCCTCGGGCGGCATCAAGCCGCCGGCGGAATATTTTCCGATGGTCCGCGAGATCTGCGACCGCTACGGCATCCTCATGATCTGCGACGAGGTCATCACGGGCTTCGGACGGACCGGCACGTGGTTCGGCATCGAGAACTGGGGTGTCGTGCCGGACCTCATGTCGGTCTCCAAGGGGATCACCTCGGGCTACGTGCCGATGGGCGCGGTGCTCATGCGCGACCATGTCGCACGCTTCTTCGACGACACCTGGATCCCGCTCGGCTCGACCCAGACGGCGAACGTGCTGGCCTGCGCCGCCGCGATCGCGGTCATCGAGAGCTACCGCGACGACGGCTTGATCGAGAACGCGGCCAAACTCGGCCCCGTGCTGGCGTCCGGGCTCGATCGGCTCAAGGCCCGGCACGCCTGCATCAGCGACGTGCGCTCGCTCGGTCTCCTCGGCAGCGTCGAGCTGGTGGCGGATCCGGAGACGCGAACGCCACTCACCGCGGCACGCCACGGCGCGATCATCGAGCGTCTCAAGCAGGGCTTTCTCGAGCGCGGCCTCGAATGCCGCTTCGGCCAGCACTTCCTGCTGATCGGGCCGCCGCTCTGCATCACGGAGGACGAGATCGAGTGGTCGCTCCGCATGATCGACGAGACGCTGGATGGGGTGGACGCCGCGCTCGAAGGAGCGCAAGAAGCAGCCGAGTAAGGCGCCGTTTGGGGACGGAGGGGAGGACCATGTCTGCAAGAGAGGTGGTGAAGGGCTTCCTCGATCAACTCGCGGGCGGAGACGCCGCGGCGATCGTGGCCATGTTCACCGATGACGGGGTGATCGACATGCCGGGCACCGACGACTTCCCATGGGCCGGGCGCTGGCAGGGCCGGGCCAAGATCGAGGACTATTTCCGGGTCATGCCGGCCGCGCTCGCGATGCATGAGCATGTCATCAAGACCTGGGTCGCAGACGGTAACACGGTCTCGGTCAACGGCGAGGAGGCCGGCTCCTCCAAGATCAGCGGCAAGCACTATCGCGCGAAGTGGTGTTGGGTCTTCACCGTGCGCAATGGCAAGATCGCCGTCTGGGACGCCTATGAGGACACCCAGGCGCTCGCCGCCTGCGGCCCCTGGCGTTAGCGGCTTGGCCGGCACCCACGACACGGAGGCAGCCGGCGCCGCGCCCGATGGCGCCGCTGCCGCCGCGCGTACCCGGTGGGGGGTCGTCTCGATCGCGGTCCTCGCAGGCGTCATCGTCGGCTTCTCCGTCGGCAAGGTGCCGCCGGCGATCGCGCTGATCTCGGAGGATTTCGGGCTCGACAAGGTCACCGCCGGCTGGCTCGCCTCCGTCTACTTTGCGTTCGGCGCGGGCTTCGGTGTGTTGACTGGCATGACCGGGAGTCGGTTCGGCGCCCGCGCGCTCCTTCTCTCGGGTCTTCTCGTTCTGGGCCTGAGCGGTCTCGCCGGCGCCTGGGCGACCAGCGGCGGCATGCTGCTCGTGATCCGCGTCATCGAGGGGATCGGCTTTGCGACCATCGCGGCCGCCGCGCCCAAGATGGTCTTCGACGCCGCATCCCCTGGGGACCGCAATCTCGCGCTCGGCATTTGGAGCGCCTATATGCCGGCCGGGATGGCGATCGCGATGGCGGTGGCGCCGTTCCTGGCCGAGCCGCTGGGCTGGCGCGGCCTTTGGTGGCTCTCCGCCGCCGCGACGCTCCCCGCGATAGCGCTTGCGCTCCTTGGCACAACACGGCGGCGCTGGCCCGAGCAGCCGCGGCGCGATCCGGACGCCAAGTTCGATTGGGTCGGTGCGCGAGCGACCGTCCCGGTCGGTGGATTGTGGCTCTATGGTGCGGCGTTCCTGCTGTTCACCGTCCAATGGTTCGCGATCGCCGCGTGGCTCCCGACATTCCTCACGGAGACCCAAGGCCGGAGCCCGATCGCTGCAGCGCTCTTCTCAGCGCTGGTGGTCGCGACAAACGCTGCCGGCAACCTGATCGGCGCTTGGCTGCTGCATCGGGGCGTTCCGCGTTACGCTCTGCTCGCGGCCGCGAACCTCATCATGGGCGTGATGGGCGCGATGATCCTCGCGAGCTTCGTGCCGGACGTCGCCAAGATCCCGTTCGCGATTGTGTTCAGCACCGGCAGCGGTATCTTGCCCGCGGCCGCGTTCTCCGGCGCGGCCGCGCATGCGCCGAAACCCGATCTCATCGCGATGGCCAATGGCTTCGTCGCTCAAGGTGCTGCGATCGGAATGCTGCTCGGCCCGCCCCTCATGGCGCTCATGGTCGGCGGCTTCGGCAGCTGGGAAGCCGCATGGTGGTGCATGCTGATCTGCCCGGCGATCGGCCTCGTGATCTCATCCGGTGTCTTCAAGGTCGAGCGCAACTAATGGGTGATGAATTTTAACGTGGTTTTGCGGTGGCCCCGCCGAACTCAACGTCACCAGAAGGTTTCAGAAGTTTAGCTTATATCAGTATGTTACGGCGGCATTCTTGGTGGCGGCCGATGACCGGCATTGGTGCCCACTCACGCTGGTGGACACCACCGATCTACTCCATGGTAAAGGAGCCCACCGACCAGGAAGAGCGGCATGGCCATGACCAAGACATCGGTGAAGACCCGGCGCGAAACGGACTCGATCGGCGCGATCGCCGTCCCGGCGGACGCTTATTGGGGCGCGCAGACGCAGCGCAGCCTGCAAAACTTCAAGATCGGTGACGAGCGGTTGCCGGCGCCGCTGATCCGCGCGCTGGGCATCGTCAAGAAGGCCGCGGCGCGGGTGAACGTTGAGCTCGGCGTGCTCGACCGAAAACTGGGCAAGGCGATCGACAAGGCGGCCGGCGAGGTGATCGCCGGAACGCTCGACGATCACTTCCCGCTCGTCGTCTGGCAGACCGGGTCGGGCACGCAGAGCAACATGAACTGCAACGAGGTGATCGCCAATCGAGCATGCCAGATCCTCGGCAAGCCGATGGGCAGGAAGACGCCGGTCCATCCCAACGACCATGTCAACCTGTGCCAGTCGTCGAACGACACGTTTCCGACCGCGATGCACATTGCCGCCGTCGAGCAGTGCCACCACGCGCTCCTCCCGGCGCTCGAGCATCTACGAAAGGCGCTGGCGGCGAAATCGCGAGAGTTCGACAAGATCGTCAAGATCGGGCGGACCCATCTTCAGGACGCGACGCCGCTCACCCTCGGCCAGGAGTTCTCCGGCTACGCGACCCAGATCAAATATGGGATCGCGCGGGTCAAGGCCGCCTTGCCCAGGCTTGGCGCGCTCGCTCAGGGCGGTACCGCCGTCGGGACCGGACTCAACGCCAAGGCCGGTTTCGATAAGCGGTTCGCGGCCGAAGTTGCCGCGTCGACCGGCCTGCCGTTCAAGACCGCCGAGAACAAGTTCGAGGCGATCGCCGCTAACGACGCCGTCGTCGAGATGTCGGGCGCGCTCAATACCGTCGCCGTCAGCCTCATGAAGATCGCGAACGACATCCGGCTTCTCGCATCGGGGCCGCGCTGCGGCCTCGGGGAGCTCGAGCTGCCTGCCAACGAGCCCGGCTCGTCGATCATGCCGGGCAAGGTCAACCCGACGCAGGCGGAGGCGCTGACCATGGTCGCGGCCCAGGTCATGGGCAACCACGTCGCGGTGTCGGTCTCCGGCTCCAACGGACATTTCGAGCTCAATGTCTTCAAGCCGGTGATGATCTACAACCTGTTGCAGTCGATCCGGCTGATCGCCGACGGTGCGCGCAGCTTTGTCGGCAACTGCGTCCTCGGGATCGAGCCGAACCGGGCGCGGATCGATCAGCTCCTGCACGAGTCGCTGATGCTCGTCACCGCGTTGAATCCCCGTATCGGGTACGACAACGCCGCCAAAGTCGCCAAGAAAGCGCATGCCGAGGGCCTTACGCTCAAAGAGGCGGCGCTCGCTCTCGAGATGGTGAGCGAGGCCGAGTTCGAGGCCTGGGTCGTCCCCTCGAAGATGATCGGCCCGTCGAAGTAACCGGCGCTTCAGGTGGCCTCCAGCGGCGCCGTCGCGGCGCGGAGCCACGCCAGCGTTTCGGCATCACCGTCGAGCAGCGGCGCCAGGGTCTCGGCGACGCGCGCGTGATAGCCGTCGAGCCAGGCGCGCTCGTCGTCCGCCAACATGTCGGCCTCGATGAGCGCGCGGTCGATCGGCGCGAGGGTCAGCGTTTCGAAGCCCAGGAATTTGCGCTCGGCATCGTCGGGAGCTTCGAGGTCGATGACCGCGACGAGGTTCTCGATCCGAATGCCATAGGCGCCGGTCTTGTAGTAGCCCGGCTCGTTCGAGACCACCATGCCGGGCGCGAGCGGCGCGTTGCTGGGCAGCTTCGAGATGCGTTGCGGGCCTTCGTGTACGTTCAGGTAGCTGCCGACCCCGTGCCCGGTGCCGTGATCGTAGTCCAGCCCCGCCTGCCACAGGAACTGGCGGGCGAGGACATCGAGCTGAGCGCCCGTCGTGCCGCGCGGAAACCGCGCCGTTCCGAGCGCGATGTGGCCGCGAAGCACGCGTGTGAAGCGGTCCCGATATTCCGGGCGGGGCGCCCCGAGCGCGACCGTGCGGGTCACGTCGGTGGTGCCGTCGAGATACTGCCCGCCGGAATCGACCAGATAGAGCGAGCCCGGCTCCAGCGTGCGATTGGTCTCGGGCGTCACCCGGTAGTGGACGATCGCGCCGTTCGGCCCGGCGCCGGAGATGGTATCGAAGCTCGGTCCCCGGAAGTGCTCACCGCCGGCGCGCGCCGACGCCAGCCGCGCCACCGCGTCGAGCTCGGTGACCGCGCCGCCCGCGACGGCGCGTGACAGCCAGGCGAGGAAGCGGGCGAGCGCCGCACCGTCTCGGCGATGAGCGGCCCGGATGCCGTCGAGCTCGACCGTGTTTTTGCACGCCTTGGGCGCGGCGCAGGGGTCGGTACCGCGGATCACCGTGGCCCCTTCGCCGGTAAGACGATCGACCATCCATACCGGTGTGGCGGCCGGGTCGACCAGAACGGACTTTTCCGCATGCGCGAGCGCATCGAGTCTTCCGGCCAGCTCGTCCGATGGCCTGACGCGCACCGCGTTGCCGAGATGGGGCACGACCTCGGGCAGGAGCTTGCGCGGATCCACAAACCAGTCGACGGTGGCATCCCCGTTCACGACCGCGAAGGAATGCGGGAGCGGGCTGTTGGCGACGTCGGCGCCACGCAGGTTCAAGAGCCAGGCGATCGAATCCGGGGCGCTGAGCACCGCGGCGTCCGCTCCTCGCCCGGTGAGCTTCGTGGCGACGCTTTGCCGCTTTTCGACCGCGTCGACGCCCGCGAACCGCAGCGGATGGGGGGCGATCGGGCCGAGCGGCGGCGGCGGCTGATCGTTCCACAGCGCATTGATCGGGTTGTCCTCGCAGGCGACGAGCTGGGCGCCCGCATCGCGGCACGGCCCTGCCAGCCGGTCGCGGCCCTGCTCGCTGTGAAGCCGCGGATCGTAGCCGAGCTTCGCGCCGGCCGGGAGATGGCGCCGCAACCACTCGTCCGCCGGCGCGTCGGTGAGATGGCGATGCTCGTAGAGGCTGCCGTCGACCTCGTCCGCCGCTTGCAGCGTGTATCGCCCGTCGACGAACAACGCCGCGCGTTCTGCAAGCGTGATCGCCATGCCGGCCGAGCCCGTGAAGCCGGTGAGCCAGGCCAGGCGCTGCGCCCGCCGCGCCACATACTCGCCCTGATGCTCGTCGCTCCGCGGTATCACGAACCCGTCGAGGCCGCGCCGCGCGAGCTCCGCCCGCAATGCGTCGAGCCGCGCCGCCGCTTGGGGCGTGTCGGTGCCGTCGGGCGCCTCGGCGTAGGACCGGCGCAGGGCCTCGAGCCGGTCTGCGAACGCGCCCTCGATCTCGGGAACGATCAGGCGGAGCCATGTCCTGTCCCACACGGCCGCCGCCGCGACGCCTCGAACCAATGTCTGGACGTCGTCGGCCGACATGGGGACTCCGGCCTCCGCAAGCGCTTGTCCCAACGCTTCCCGCTCGCCGGCGTGCGCGGTTTTTCCATGCATGGCCCTGTTTGTGCCAGTGCGCGGTTCAAAACGTCAATATCAGGGTGACCCAGGCGCCGAGCGAAACGCGCTGGCGAAGCCGAAGGCGGGCGGCGCGATAGGCCGAAAGCACGGTGGCTTCCTCGGTCGCGAGCAGGCCCGAGAGGATGACGGTGCCCCCGCGCCCAAGATGCCGGGCGAGGTCGGGCGCCATCTCCGCAAGCGGCGCGGCCCGGATATTGGCGCAGATCAGATCGGCTCGCCCCAGCCGCGCGGGCGGGGTTACGCGAAAGCCGTTGCCGCGCACCACCGTTACCCGATGAGCGAGGGCGTTGCGCCGGGCGGTCGCGCGCGCCGCGGCGACCGACATCGGATCGTGATCGACGGCGATGATCCGGGCCGGCCAGAGCCTTGCCGCTGCGACCGCCAAGATGCCGGAACCGGTTCCGATATCGAATACGCGCCGCACGCGCCGGCGGCGTGCGATCCGCTCAAACGCGAGGAGGCACCCTTGCGTCGATTCGTGGCGGCCGGAGCCGAAGCCGAGGCCGGCATCCACGGAGAGAGCGAATTGCCCGAAGGGCGTGGGCTCGTGGGAGCCGTGGATCGTGAACCGCCCGATCTTCAGGGGTTCGAACGAGGCGAGTGATGCCGCGCACCAGTCGATGTCGCGTATCGGTTCCACGGTCACGACGCCGGAGGCCACGCCGGCGTCCTGCAGCAGCGCGCGGAGCCGGATAGGCCTGGGGTCGTCCGCCAGCGGGGCTGCACCGAACATCGTCGCACGCATATCGTCCGATGGCGTGTCGCGGATGGGGTGATTGGTTGCAATCGTCTCGACCACCACGGCGTCCGCGTTATCTTCGAGCGCCGCATCGAGCGCTTCGAATACGGCCCGGTTCAGCGTGGCCGAAAGACGCCAGCCGGCGGTATCGGAGCGGGTCATGGCCGCCGCCGGCGCCTGCGTCGACGCGTGCTCGGTTCGTGGTCGATCATGGCTGCCGATCACGATCTCCCGTCGGATCGAATCTCGGATATGATGGGCGTTCCAAACCATGTCGTTGAGAAGAGCGAATGGCGGATTGGCAGCGCTTCCTGAGCGATGAGGACAGGGCCACCATCACGCGCGGCCGCTGGGCCGGCCGTGCCGGTTTCGGCGCGTGCCCCGCCGTGATCGTGATCGACGTGCAGAACTATATGGTCGGTGATGAGGGCCGCCACGATCCGGAGAAATACCCCTATAGCTGTGGACCGGCCGGCTGGGCCGCCGTGGCGCAGATCCGGCGCATCCTCGATGCGGCCCATGCGGCATCCGCGCCGGTGATCTACACCCGCTTCGCGATCGATCGCGAGGTCGGCGATGGCGGGCTGTTCGATGCCAAGATCGGCGCGCGGCCGGGCGACTATGTCTATTTCGAGGGAACCCATGGAAGCGCGATCGTGGAGGCGGTGGCGCCGCGGCCCGGCGATCTGGTCTTCACCAAGAAAAAGCCGAGCTCGTTCCACGGCACACCGCTCCTGCCTTACCTGATCGATCATGGCGTGGACACGCTGATCGTCACCGGCGGCGCTACCTGCAACTGCGTGCGCGCGACGGTCTTCGATGCCTTCTCCTACAACTACCGCACCATCGTGCCGGCGGACGCCGTGTTCGATCGCATGCCGATCTCGCACGAGATCAACCTGTTCGACATGGACCGATGCTCGGCCGATGTCGTCGAGACCGAACAGGTGATCGCCTATTTCGACGGCTTGGCCGCGACGGAGAGGATGGCACCTGTCGCTCGCTCTTGATGCCGTCTGTTCTATCACGATCAAGGTTTCCTGACGCTGGGGCCCGTAGTTCAACTGGTTAGAACCCGCCGCTCATAACGGCGTTGTTGCAGGTTCGAGTCCTGCCGGGCCCACCGTTCCCTCGGTGGTCGATAGGAACGGGCGCCTCGGCGCGCCCGGAGGGTGCCGGCTGTGATTGCCGCGAAACGAGCCATGGCGGATGCCAGGATGGAAACGGACGATGGCGGACTTTGATCTTCTGGTGATTGGCGGCGGCTCGGGCGGCGTGGCCTGTGCGCGCCGGGCGGCGAACTACGGCGCGCGGGTGGCGCTGGTCGAGAACGGCAGGCTCGGCGGCACCTGCGTCCACCGCGGCTGCATTCCGAAGAAGTTTCTGGTCTATGCCTCGCATTTCAGCCACGACTTCGAGGACGCGGCGGGCTATGGCTGGACCGTCGGCGCGCGTTCCTTCGACTGGCCGGCGATGGTGCGGGCCAAGTCGGCCGAGCTCGACCGGCTTGAAGGGATCTATCGGCGCCTGCTCGACGAGGCCGGGGCGGCGGTGATGGTCGGCACCGGCCGTCTGGTCGACGCCCATACCGTCGCGGTCGGCGACGAGCGGCACGGCGCGGACACGATCCTGGTCGCGACCGGCGGCCGGCCCACCATGCCCGACATCCCCGGCATCGAGCTTGCGATCAGCTCGGACGAGGTGTTCGACCTGCCGACGATGCCGCAGCGCGTCGTGATCGTCGGCGGCGCCTACATCGCCTGCGAATTCGCCTGCATCCTGCGCGGGCTCGGCGCCTCGGTGACCCAGCTCTACCGCTCCGAGATGCTGCTGCGCGGCTTCGACCGGGACCTGCGCGAGGTGCTCTGCGACGAGATGCGCAAGACCGGAATCGATATCCGGCTGAACACCAATGCGGTCTCGCTGGCGCGCAGCGGGGGCGCGATCGCGGTCACCACGACGAGCGGCGATGCCGTCGAGGCGGATCAGGTGCTGTTCGCCACCGGACGCGCGCCGAATGTCGATGGTCTCGGTCTCGAGGCGGTCGGCGTCGGGACGAACGACGAGGGCGCGATCCAGGTCGACGCCGCTTCGCGCACCGGCGTCGGCAATATCTATGCCGTGGGCGACGTCACCGACCGCATCAACCTGACGCCGGTGGCGATCCATCAGGGGCGTTGTATCGCCGAAACCCTCTACAACGACAATCCCCGGAACCCGGATCACCGCGACGTCGCGACCGCGGTCTTCACCCAGCCGGAGGTCGGCACGGTGGGGCTGACCGAAGAAGAGGCGCGGCGCGCCCATCGAGCGGTCGACATCTACAAGACCCGATTCCGTCCGCTCAAGCACACCATGACGAAGCGCGACGAGACCATCTTCATGAAGCTCGTCGTCGATCGCGAGTCGGATCGAGTGGTGGGCTGCCATATGGTCGGCGACGGCGCCGGCGAAGCGGTGCAGCTGCTCGGCATCGCCGTCAAGGCGGGCGCGACCAAGGCCCAGTTCGACGCGACCATGGCGGTGCATCCGACCGCGGCGGAGGAGTTCGTGACCATGTACGAGCCGATCCCGGAGCCCGTCGTCGAAGCCGCGGAATAGCGCTCCGGCGGCGGCCGAGAACCGCCGCTCCGAGCCAGAAAAGTTCTGGAACCGTAAGCAGTTCAGGCGTATAGCACGGCTCAATAAGGGAGAATGTTCTGCAGGAGAACGACATGCCCGGCACCTGGGGCCCCGGTCGCTGGCGCTCGCTGCCGATCAAGCAGCAGCCGGCCTGGCCCGATAAGGCGGCGCTCGCCTCGGTCGAGGCGCGCCTCGGGCGTACACCACCGCTGGTCTTCGCCGGCGAGGCGCGGCGCCTGCGCGATCGCCTCGGACAGGCATGCCGGGGCCGGGGGTTTCTCTTGCAGGGTGGCGATTGCGCCGAGAGCTTCGCGGAATTCCACCCCGATACCATTCGGGACACCTTCCGCGTCCTGCTCCAGATGGCGATCGTGCTGACCTTCGGTGCCAAGCTCCCGGTGGTCAAGGTCGGCCGGCTGGCGGGCCAGTTCGCCAAGCCCCGCTCGTCCGACACCGAGACCGTGGGCGATGTGACGCTGCCCGCCTATCGCGGCGACATGATCAACGGGATGGCGTTCGACGAAGCCGTGCGGACGCCGGACCCCGAGCGGCTGGTCCAGGCTTACAGCCAATCGGCGGCGACCCTCAACCTGCTGCGCGCCCTGGCCCAGGGCGGCTACGCCGATCTCCATGCGGTGCACCGCTGGAATCTCGGCTTCGTCGCGGAGAACACGCAAGGCGCGCGCTACGAGGCGCTGGCCAACCAGCTCAGCGAGACGCTCGACTTCATGGCGGCCTGCGGCCTGACGCAGGAGACGACGCCGCAGATTCGCGAAACCGAGTTCTATACCTCTCACGAGGCGCTGATCCTGGGATATGAGGAGGCGCTGACCCGAATCGATTCAACCACCGGCGAGTGGTACGACTGCGCGGCGCACATGCTCTGGATCGGCGACCGGACCCGCCAGCCGGACGGCGCTCACGTCGACTTCCTGAGCGGTGTCGGCAACCCGCTCGGGCTCAAGGCGGGACCCAGCCTCGAGCCGGACGACCTGCTCGCCCTGATCGATCGGTTGAATCCACGAAACGAGCCGGGCCGGCTCACCGTGATCACGCGCATGGGGCACGACGCGGTCGAGGCCAAATTGCCGCGTCTCGTACGCGCCGTCGAGCGCGAAGGCCGGCAGGTGCTTTGGGCCTGTGATCCGATGCACGGCAACACGATCAAATCCTCTAACGGCTACAAGACCCGCGTCTTCGACCGGGTGCTCGCGGAGGTGCGCGGCTTCTTTGCCGTGCACCGGGCGGAGGGCACCTATCCGGGCGGCGTTCATTTCGAGATGACCGGCCAGGACGTGACCGAATGCCTCGGCGGTGCCCAGGCGATCACCGAAGAAGATCTCTCCGATCGTTATCACACCCATTGCGACCCTCGGCTCAACGCCTCTCAGGCGCTCGAGCTTGCATTCCTCGTCGCGGAGCAGCTCAAGGAGGAGCGGGCGAACAACGAGCAGCCGCGGGTTCTGCACGGATAGCGAAACCGTGGCCAGATTGGGCTGAGATGTCGAATGCCTCTCCTCGGGGCGACCGGGAGGTCGCCCGGTACACCGACCATTATTTCACCCGCACGCGTGAGGCGATCGCCCATTTCGGCGATGCCACGGTGACCTACGCGGTGTTTCTGAGGCGGCCGGTCTGTTTCGCGCCCCGGTTCATGATCGATTGGCTGGAGGCGATTGCGGCGGAACGCGGCACCACGTTTACCATCGATTGTCAGTTCAAGGAGGGCGAATGGGTCGGCGCCGGCGAGCCGCTGATCTATCTCACGGGATCGTTCCGTCACCTGGTCGATCTCGAGACGCTCTACCTGCAACGCCTCGGCGCCGCCTGCGTCGCGGCTTACAACGCCTATGCCATGTCGCGCACCTTGCCCAAGGTCGCGTTCCTGGCAATGGATGCGCGCCATTGCACGGGCATCGAGATGGCCGAGATGATGGCCTATGCGGCGAGCGTAGGCTCGAAGGCGGCGCAGCGGGATGCCGGCGCCGTCGGCTTTATCGGCAATGCGACCGATGCGACCGCCCATTATTTCGGTAATCAGCGGGGCTACGGCACCATGCCGCATGCCTTGATCGGCTATGCCGGCTCGACCGTGCGCGCCGCGGAAATGTTCCACGAGCTGTTCTCGGGCGAGCCGATGACGGTACTGGTCGACTATTTCGGCAGCGAAATCAGCGATTCGATCGCCGTCTGCAAGCGCTTTCCCGATCTCGCGGCTCGGGGCGAGCTCAGCATTCGTCTCGATACCCACGGCAGCCGCTATGTCGAGGGCTTGGACATGGCGGAATCCTACGCCGTGCTCGACCGGCACAGCCCCAACGCGGTTCGCGAATACCGGACCGAAGCCGAGCTGCGCTGGCTGAACGGGACCGGAGTCAGCGCGGCGGCCCTGTTTCACCTGCGCGGGTCGCTCGACAATGCGGGCTTCGAGCGCGTGAAGATCGTCGCAAGCTCGGGCTTCACGCCGGCCAAGTGCAAGGTCATGGCCAGCGTGAACGCGCCGATCGACGTGATCGGCACGGGCTCGTTCCTGCCCGAGAACTGGTCCGAGACCTATGCGACGGCGGACATCGTCGAGTATGACGGCGCCTCCCGGGTCAAGCTCGGCCGCGAGTTCTTGTTGCGCAATGGCAGCGACAAGAAGCCGCGCCGCGCGCGGCCGCTCTCTCCCTAGGCGTGATTCCCGGACGCACCGCGGTGATCGGAGGCATCGGAGAGGACCCATTCTCCGGATCCGCTCCGCGCTCCCCGCATCGCGCGCAGGCGCCGCGTTGACAGGGCCGCCGGGCGGCGCCTACCGTCCGGCGGCGAACACCGCGCTCCCCCGACCATGACCGACGCCCTGACCATCGCGCTCGCGCAGCTCAACCCCACGGTGGGGGACCTCGAAGCCAACAAGGCGCTGATCTCGCGCGCCCGCGCCGAGGCCGCCGCGCAGGCTGCCGACCTCGTGATCTGCGCCGAGCTCGTCGTGACCGGCTATCCGCCGGAGGATCTGGTCCTCAAGCCGATGTTTCAAAAGCAGACCCGGGCTGTCGTCGAGGCGCTTGCGGCCGAGACGGCGGATGGCGGACCCGCGCTCCTGGTCGGCGTTCCCTGGGTCGATGACGGGAAGCTCTACAATGCGGCGCTCCTGCTCGATGGCGGCGAGATCGCCGCGCGGCGCTACAAATACGAGCTGCCCAACTATGGCGTCTTCGACGAGATGCGGGTGTTCGCGCGAGGGCCGCTGCCCGGGCCGATCCCGTTTCGCGGCGTCCGTCTCGGCACCATGGTCTGCGAGGACATGTGGTTCCCGGAAGTACCTGAATGTTTGGAGGAATCCGGCGCCGAGATCATGGTCGTGATCAATGGCTCGCCGTTCGAAAGCGACAAGGGCGATGCGCGGCTCAACCTCGCCGTGGCCCGCATCAGCGAAACCGGCTTGCCGCTGATCTATGTGAACCAGGTGGGCGGACAAGACGAGCTCGTCTTCGACGGTGCGTCCTTCGTGCTCGCCGCCGACCACAGCCTGTGCGCGCAGGCGCCCGCCTTCGAGGAGGCGCTCCTGCTGACCCGCTGGACACGGGAAGACGATGGCTGGCGCTGTGAGACCGGCGAGCGTGCAGGCGGGCTGGATGGCCGCGCCGCGGTCTATCGCAGCATGACGGTGGGCTTGCGCGACTATGTCGAAAAGAACGGCTTTCCGGGCGTGCTGGTCGGGCTCTCCGGCGGGATCGATTCGGCCCTCTCGGCCGCCGTCGCGGTCGATGCGCTGGGCGCCGAGCGGGTCCATTGCGTCGCCATGCCGTCACGCTACACGGCGCAATCCTCGCTCGCCGACGCGGCGGAATGCGCCCGCCTGCTCGGCACCGGCCTCGACACGGTATCGATCGAACCGGCGGTCGAGGCGCTGGAAACGACGCTGGAGCCGATCTTCGCCGGCCGCGAGGCGGACGCGACGGAGGAGAATATTCAGGCGCGGGTCCGCGGCGTCATCCTGATGGCGATGAGCAACAAGCTCGGCCACATGGTCCTGACCACCGGCAACAAGTCCGAGATGTCGGTGGGCTATGCCACGCTCTATGGCGATATGTGCGGCGGATATTCGGTCTTGAAAGACGTCTACAAGACCGCCGTGTTCGCACTCTCGCGCTGGCGCAACCAGAGCTGGATCGACGGCCTCGAGGGACCGCGCGGGCGGGTGATCCCCGAGCCGATCATCACCAAGCCGCCGAGCGCCGAGCTGCGCCCCGATCAGACCGACCAGGACACGCTGCCGCCCTACGACGTGCTCGACGACATTCTGCGCGGGCTGATTGAGGAAGAGCGCTCGACGGCGGAGCTGGTCGCCCGCGGCCATCCGGCGGCGACGGTCGGCCGTATCTGGCGGATGCTCGACATCGCCGAATACAAACGGCGTCAAGCGCCGCCGGGCGTCAAGCTCACGCTGCGCTCCTTCGGAAAGGACCGCCGCTATCCGATCACCAACCGCTATCGCGGGGCCGTCTGAGCCATGGCCCTCATGCTCCACAACACGCTGACCGGACGCAAGGAGCCGCTCGTGCCGGCGAGGCCGGACCATGTCGGCATGTATGTCTGCGGTCCCACGGTCTACGACCTCGCCCATATCGGCAATGCGCGGCCGGTGATCGTGTTCGACGTGCTCTATCGCTTGTTGAGGCGGCGCTACCGGTCCGTCACCTACGTCCGCAACATCACCGACGTCGATGACAAGATCAACGCTGCGGCCCGGGCGAGCGGGGAGCCGATCGACGCGATCACGGCCCGCACGACCGAGGCGTTCCACGACGATATCGCCGCGCTCGGTAACGTGCCGCCCGATGCCGAGCCCCGGGCGACCGCGCACATCCCTGAGATGATTACGCTCATCGAGGTGTTGCTCGCGGCCGGCCACGCCTACGAGGCGGAGCAGCATGTCCTGTTCCACGTGCCGTCCGATCCCGACTACGGCAAGCTCTCTCACCGCAATCGTGACGAGCTGCTCGCCGGCGCGCGGGTCGAGGTCGCGCCCTATAAACGCGACCCGGCCGATTTCGTGCTCTGGAAGCCGAGCGACGTGTCATTGCCCGGTTGGGACAGCCCGTGGGGGCGGGGAAGGCCCGGCTGGCACCTCGAATGCTCGGCCATGAGCCGCAAACATCTGGGCCGCACCGTCGATATCCATGGCGGCGGCGCCGATCTGATTTTTCCTCACCACGAGAACGAGATCGCTCAGAGCGAAAGCGCCTGCCCGGATACGCCTTTCGTGCGCCACTGGGTGCATAACGGCTTCCTGACCGTGGACGGCGAGAAGATGTCGAAGTCGCTCGGCAACGTCGTCACGATCCGCAACGCTCTCGCCGAGACGCCGGGAGAGGTGATCCGGCTCTTCATGCTGAGCACGCATTACCGGCATCCGATCGATTGGACCGCCGCCGGCTTGAGCCAGGCGCGCGCCAATCTCGATCGGCTCTATACCGCGTTGCGCAATGCCGGTGCGGCATCGCAAACGGCAGAAGAAACGGTCGATCCCGAGGTCGAGGCCGCCCTCGACGACGATCTCAACACGCCGCGGGCTCTTGCGGCGCTGCACAAGCTGGCCGGTGCGCTCAATCGGGCCGGGGACAACACCGCGCGCGCTCAGGCATGCGGCGCGCTGCGCGGTTCCGGGGCGTTGCTCGGCCTCTTGCAGGCCGATCCCGAGAGCTGGTTTCGCGGCGTGCCTCGGGCGGGGGGCTTGAGCGATGCCGAGATCGAGGCGCTGATCTCGGCGCGGGCCGCGGCGCGGGCGGCGCGCGACTTCGCCGAGGCCGATCGGATTCGCGAGCTGCTGGTCGAAGAGAACATCGTTCTCGAGGACAAGCCGGACGGCACCTTTTGGCGTCGTGCGGGATGAGCATCTCGGCCGCCTCTCGCCGTGTCGGGGCGTGATCCTTGGCGGGGACCGACCGGCGCAAGAGTTGCGCGGCGGCTCACGTCGATGCGGCGGCGCCGGCGATCATCCTCGTTCGGCCCCAATTGGGCGAGAATATCGGCACCGCCGCCCGCGCGATGCTGAATTGCGGCCTGGCCGACCTGCGCCTGGTCCGGCCCCGCGACGGCTGGCCCAATGTCAAGGCGCTCAACGCGGCCGCCGGTGCCCATGAGGTGGTGGGGCAGGCCCGTCTATGCGCGAGCGTCGCCGAGGCCGTGGGCGACCTCACCCTGGTCTATGCCACCACGGCGCGGCCGCGGGAGTTGATGAAGCCGGTGATGGCGCCGCGGGCGGCGGTCGGCGCCATGCGCGCGGCGGCGGGAAGCGGCGCGCGTATCGGCCTGCTCTTCGGGCCGGAGAAGGCGGGTCTCAAGAACGAGGAGCTGGTGCTCGCCGACGCGATCATCCAGATCCCGCTCAATCCGGCTTTCGCCTCGCTCAACCTGGCGCAGGCCGTTCTCATCCTGGCTTATGAGTGGCATGTCGCGGCTGCCGGGGCGGCACCGGCGGAGCCGTTGCCGAGCGGCCGCAACCGGATGGCCACCAAGGCCGAGGTCCTGAGCTTCTTCGAGCATCTGGAGAGCGCGCTCGACGCGCGCGGCTTCTATTCCACGCCCGAGATGCGACCCAAGATGGTGCGCAACATGCGGAGCATGTTCGAGCGCATCTCGCTCACCCGACAGGACGTGCAGACGCTTTATGGGATCGTACGCTCCCTGGGTGAGGATCCGCCGCGAAACCCTCCATCTCGATCGTCTCGGTCGTCGTCTCGGTCGAATTGACTCCAGGCGGCCGGCGATTATAGTGGCGCCGGCGCACGGGCAGCGCGGGTGCGCAGGCGCGCCATTCTCCTACCGGTACAGGCACGATGACCAAGCGACTACAGTCGAAATACAAGATCTGCCGGCGGCTCGGGGTGAACCTTTGGGGGCGCCCGAAAAGCCCGACCAACAGGCGCGACTACGCGCCGGGCCAGCACGGCCAGAGGCGGCGCAAGCCCTCGGACTTCGGCGTGCAGCTGGCGGCCAAGCAGCGTCTACGCGGCTATTACGGCAATATCACCGAGAAGCAGTTCCGCCGCTATTACCAGACCGCCGGCCACCGCAAGGGGGACACCAGCGAGAACCTGATCGGGTTGCTCGAACGGCGCCTCGATGCGGTCGTCTATCGCATGAAGTTCGTGCCGACGGTGTTTGCCGCGCGGCAGTTCGTCAGTCATGGCCACATCACGGTCAACGGCCGCCGCGTGACGATCCCGAGTTATCTGGTGACGGAGGAAGACGAGATCGCGGTGAAGGAGCGCTCGCGCGCGCTGCCGCTGGTGCTCGAGGCGATCGATTCGCCGGAGCGCGAGGTCCCCGATTATCTCGAGGTCGATCACGACCGGATGGAAGGCCGCTTCATCCGCCTGCCCAAGCTCGCAGACGTGCCCTATCCGGTGCAGATGGAACCCAACCTCGTTATCGAGTACTACTCCCGCTAAGCTGCCGTCCGGGCGGATTGACTCGGCGGCGATTCCCGGCTTCTGTTTCTGGTCGGGCGCCGCGGCGAAGGGAGGATCACGATGGTCGAGGTTTCGGTCGAGCACCACCTGTTGAGAGAGGCCGAGGGCAGTCCCAACAACGAGGCGCTGCCGCTCATCGTCTATCGGGCCGCCGTCGATGTCGGCGGTGAGGAGCCTGAGGGCGCTGTCGAGAAGACCTTCGGCGAGAACAACTGGGGCGACGGCTTTCGCGGCGATACTTTTCCGTTTCACCATTATCATTCGGTCGCCCATGAGGTCGTCGGCTGCGCCCGCGGCAAGGCGCGGCTCCAGTTCGGCGGGCCGCAAGGCCCGGTTATCGATGTGCAGGCCGGGGATGCCGTGCTGATCCCCGCCGGCGTGGTTCACTGCCGGCTCGACGACGCGCCGGGCTATGCCAGCGTCGGCGCCTATCCGCCGGGACAGCAGCCGGACCTCTGCGTCTCGTCCGAGGCCGATGCGGCGGCCGCACGGCAGCGCGACGATACCGGCGATCTCGATCTCAAAGTCGTGGGCAGAAACGAACTCTCCGCGACCAAAGCCTCCATCGCCGGCACCGCGCTACCGGAGACCGATCCGATCGCAGGACCCGACGGGCCGGTCGCGACCCTCTGGCTTAAACGCTAGACGCAGGCTCAGAAGCTGAGGGTTGTGGGTTCACAATCCTGCCCCTGCAACCAAGACAAGCCCCTGAAAATAAACATGTTTTCAGGGGTTTGTCTTTCCTCTGACGTGCCCTATCTGTCGCTGTGGCAAACTATTGGCAAACATCGGGATTCAAACTAAAGCGCGCATGAGCGGGCCCCATGTCATTACGTCAACGGGTGTTCGCCGAATTTGGTCACGATTGAATCGGGCGATGGTCAGAACCTTGCCGGGCCGATGAGATAGAAGGCGGTCGAGTGTGCTCACTCCGACGAATGGGCAGATGATCCGAAGTGCGCTGGCATCCGAGGACAGAGCCTCGTCCAATCCCGCGTCTGCCAACCCTATCCTCATCCGGCCCGCTCACGATACTCGCTCGGCGCCAATGCTCCGTACAGCATTGCATCAAGCAGCCGACGGCGTGTATCGTAGCTGGTGGACAGGTTAGCCTCCAACCTGTCGCAGAGCGCCATCAGTTCATTGACCTTGGCGACGATGCAGTGTTGTTCGGCGAGGGGAGGGATCCAGAAGGATAAATTGCCAAACTCAGTAAGATTCACGTTTTTTAGACCGACTGCGGAACGGATCGGGCGTTCGATCTGCTCCCGTACCGTGTCCGAATTAAGTGCCAGCCAGACGTATCGCGTATTCAGTTGCTCATTGAGAGTACGCAACCGAACGAGATACCCCGCGAAGCACATCCCTTCAGCATCAGGTGTTACAACTGCCGACCGACCTACTATATTCAGACTGCCGTTTGAACGTATCATGAGAAGATCGCCAGCGATCAGGGCCAGTGCTTCCCGATCACGTTCGTTGAGGAGGCCAAATTTCAGATCATCAAGGCAGATTTGTCCGCTTGAAACGTTCGGAATTCGCAGCACCGGTGTATGCGCTTCATCATAATCGCATTTGATAGACGTACCATATTTCATTGAGACAGCGAGATTGTCCAAACATACATACGTCCAGCCTGGCGGCAGATATTTGGTGTCAATTACGGCCACCGGTGTGAAGGCTTTTGCTATCGATCTTTTGCGTCCCGTTACTACAGACTTGGCCATAGAGATACGAGCTATCAGCTCCGACGCCGGCTCATCTTCTGGATCCTGTTCCACCAGCTTGCCCCGCACGGCGAGGTTGAGGATGGTCTGGCGAAGGGCATTGACTTGGTCGGGGCGTGTGGTAAGCGGGCCGAGGTTATCGAGTGCAAAGGCCGCGTGATCCTGAAAGACCGCCGGGTCAGGATCGGGCGCGTTAAGCCGGGCGAGGCTCGCCACCGATAGCCGGTCCCGCGTCGCCTCCCGCTCCGCCCGCGCTGCCTCCAGCCGGTCGCAGAGCGCCATCAATTTATCGACCTCGGCGACGATGCGGTGCTGTTCGGCGAGGGGCGGGAGTGGGATAAAAATGTTGGAGATCGACTCGCGATTAAGTGTAGCGCCCTTAATCGCCCCTTTGGTGTCGCCACCTCGTGCAAGGTCGGGAAGCAACTTGAAAAGAAACGGGTCGAACTCATTGAGGTGAGGCCGTATCGAGATGATCGCTTCGTTGTGAAATGCGGGTATGCGCAGCCGCCCAATCTTTCCGATCGTGAGTTTGAAGCTCATGATCATAGTGCCGGGCGCTGCCGGTTCGCACTTGAACACGTTGGCACGGGCCTTGCCGCTCACAGTCTCCTTAGTCGCCTCAACAGTCTTGCCGTTCTCCATGTCTGCAATACTGACCCAAGCGTAATCGCCTGTGTTCCAGAAGGAGGTATCGTTTCGCGATGGTGTCCGGCCTGCGGAGAAATCGACGATGTTGCCAAAACGGACCCATCGCCAAGACGACGGCAGATAGTGCGGTACGTCGTCTCGCGATACCTCTGGAAGGTCAGGCTTATTCCTGATCTCCCCTGTCTTTACCAGCCGCAGCTTCTCCACCGCGATCCGCTTCAACAGCCCCGATGCCGACCCGTCCTTCGGATCCTGTTCCACCAACTTGCCCCGTACCGCCAGATCGAGAACGAACCGACGCAGACGTTGGACCGCATCGGGCGCATCAGCGACCTTTTCGTAATGGGCCAGCAATTGATCGGCGTTCATCGGGTCAGTGCTTCCGCCAGGATTGTCTTCAACTGGTCGCGCAAGTCCGATGCCTCGGCCTCGGCCGCAGATAGTTTCTCCAGCAGCTCCTCAGGATCGCCGTAATCATCTTTTTGTGTGTTTGGATTCTTGATGTCGAGGTTGTAGCCGCGCGCCTTCACATCGTCCGCCGTCACCTTCCAGGCGCGCTCTGTCTCCTGGCGGCCCTTGCGCGCTGCACCGCCCCACCACTCGGCGCAGGGTTGCAGGTGTTCCAGCCGGATCGGCCTGGTCATGGAATAGGCTTTCTGGCCCTCGGGCACGAGATGCTCATAGAACCAGATATCCTTCGTGGGCTCGCCCTTCTCACAGAACAAGAGATTGGTGCCGATGGAGGCATAGGGGCGGAACACGGAATTGGGCAGGCGAACGATGGTGTGGAGGTTGCATTCCTCCATCAGATGTTCCTTGAGCCGAGTCTTGACGCCTTCGCCGAACAGCGAGCCGTCGGGCAACACCACAGCGGCGCGACCGCCCGGCTTCAGAAGCCGTATGATGAGAGCGAGAAACAGATCCGCCGTCTCCCGCGTTCGAAAATGTTGCGGGAAGTTCGACTCGATGCCGTCTTCTTCCTTGCCACCGAAGGGTGGATTGGTGAGCACGATGTCGACGCGATCCTTTTGTTCCCAGCCGATGTAAGGCCGCGCAAGCGTGTTGTCGTGACGGACAAAGCTCGGATCCTCGATGCCATGCAGCAGCATGTTGGTGACGCAGAGCATGTGCGGAAGTTGTTTCTTCTCAACGGCGCGCAGCGCCGCCTGCATGGTCCGCTCGTCCTCGGGCCGCTTCACATAGCGCTCGCGCATGTGGCGCAGTGAACAGGTCAGGAAGCCGCCGGTGCCGCAGGCGGGGTCGAACAGGATCTCGCCCGGCTTGGGGTCGATGCGTTCGGCCATGAAGGCGGTGACGGCGCGAGGCGTGTAGTACTCGCCCGCATTGCCCGCCGATTGCAGGTCGTTGAGGATCTGTTCGTAGATGTCGCCGAAGTGCTGGCGCTCCAACAGGTCATTAAAATCGACGTCGTTGAGCTTGTTGACCACCTGGCGCATCAGTTGGCCGGATTTCATGTAGTTGTAGGCGTCCTCGAATACGTCGCGCACGACACGGCGGCGATCACCCGGCTGTCCGGTAGGGGTGAGATTCTTGAGCGCCGGGAACAGATCGTCGTTGATGAAGTGGAGCAGGCCTTCGCCTGTCATACCTTCGGGATCGGCAGCCCATGCGCGCCACTGGAAGCGCCCCGGGATCGGCGAAGTGTAGTCTGACCGTAGCAACTCCAGTTCCTGATCCTGGTCGTCAATGATTTTGAGGAAGAACATCCAGCACAACTGGCTGATACGCTGTGCATCGCCGTCGACGCCGCTGTCCTGGCGCATGATGTCCTGTATCGCCTTAACGGTCGTTCGTACTGACATTTCTTAAGCTGTTTCCTGATAGAGAGCCGACTGTAATTCATGTACGGCGTGCTCAAATCCTTGGCGGTCGCCAAAGGCCCTGACAAGTTGTACAGGCGTTCCAAGTTCGGTGAAGGGTGAGATGCGCAGGACGTTGGCATCATCGAGATTCAGAATGCCCTCGTCGGCGTATTTCGTGAGAAGGGCATCCAGCACGGCACGCGCTTGCTGGCCGTATTTCGTGAACACGTCGCGCTTCTTGACGTTATCCGCGCGCTCACGCCGCGTCAGCGGTTTGGCATCGAAAGCGACATGACAAATGAGGTCAAAGGGGTCGAGGTCCTTGCCCAGTTCCTCGACGATCGGGTCGAGCGGCAGGCCCTCGGCCGCCAGCTCGTCGATAACCGCCTGCTTGCGCGCGGCTCCCTTCCAGAGCCTGAGGAAGTCGTCGAGACTGGCGAAGCGCTTCTTCAATGCCTTCCTGGTGAAGTCGCGTAACGACTCGGTGACGAGCTTGCCGTTCTCGTCGAGATATTCGATCCGCTCGGCAATGATCGTCGCGCTTACACCGTCGACATAGATCTTGCGCGTATTGCCGCCGTCGGGCGGCGGGATGATGTCCGGCGGGCCATCGACGATGATTTCGTCGTCGCCCGGTTCCGGCGGTATGTCGTCATCATCGTCCGCTGGCGGAATATCGTCGGGGGGCGTCATGGGGTCGTCGTCGCCGGGCTCGTAAATCTGAACCGGCTCGCCGTCAAACTCCGGATCGGCGAAGTGGCTGGTGGCGCCTCGGAAGTCCATCAGGGTGAAGTAGAACTTGCGGGTGTCCTCATGCACGCGGGTTCCACGGCCGACGATCTGCTTGAATTCGGTCATCGAGCCGACTTCACGGTCGAGGACGATGAGCCGGCATGTCTGAGCATCGACGCCGGTCGACAGCAGCCGCGAGGTGGTGACCAGGACGGGATACTTTGATTCCGGGTCGATGAAGTTGCCCAGTTGTGCCTTGCCCTCGGTGTCGCTGCCGGTGATGCGCATGACGTAGCGGTGGTTTCCGTCCACCAAATTGGCGTTCTCGTTGATGAGCGCCTGACGCATGCGGGCGGCATGCTCCTGATCGACACAAAAGACGATCGTCTTTTGGAAGCGGTCCCCGCTTTCCTTCAGAAACGCCGTGACCTTCCGGGCGACGAGCTTGGTTCGGTCGTCCAACACCAGCGTGCGGTCGAAGTCCTTGAGGTTGTAGATGCGGTCCTCGATCTCGTTGCCGTCGCGGTCGAGTTGCCCCGTCTCGGGACGGTAGCCTTCGACGTCGCGATCGATATGGACCTTGATGACCTTATAGGGCGCGAGGAAACCATCTCGGATACCCTGCTTCAAGGAGTAGGAGTAAACGGGCTCACCGAAGTAGTGGATGTTTGAGACGTATCTGGTCTCCTTTGGGGTGGCGGTGAGGCCGATCTGCGTGGCCGATGAGAAGTACTCCAGGATCTCCCGCCAAGCGGAATCCTCGGCGGCGCCGCCGCGATGGCACTCGTCGATCACGATGAGATCGAAAAAGCCCGGCGAAAACTCACGGAAAATCTTCTGACGTTCCTCCGGCCCGGTGATCGCCTGATAAAGGCCGAGATAGACTTCGTAGGCGGTGTCGATGCGCCGCTTTCCGTCGATGGCGACGGTGAGGTCTTCCACCGAGCCGTCCGCCCGTTCGATGGTCTTGGCTTTCGTCGACAGCTTGGCCATCGCCGCGCCAAAAGGCCGGAAGTCGTTGACCATGGTCTGATCGACCAGCACGTTGCGATCGGCCAGGAAGAGGATGCGTTTCTTGCGGCCGGCCTTCCAAAGCCGCCAGATGATCTGGAACGCGGTGTAGGTCTTGCCGGTGCCGGTGGCCATGACGAGCAGGACGCGGTTATCGCCCTTGGCGATGGCCTCCATGGCTGCGTTGATGGCGTTGACCTGATAGTAGCGCGGGACCTTGCCGCCACCGTCGTCGAAATAGTCCTGAAGGACGACGGCCTCCGCCTCGGGCGTCAACCCTTTCCAGGCACGGTAACGTGCCCACAGTTCTTCCGGCGGCGGGAAGGCGTCGAGGCTGAGGGTGGTTTCCCGCTCGTCGCTCGCGCCCGTCCGGTCGTGAAAGACGAAGCCGTCGCCGTTGGAGGAAAACACAAAGGGAATATTCAGGGTCTCGGCGTAGCCCAGCCCCTGCTGCATGCCGTCGCCGATGGCATGAGTGTTGTCCTTGGCTTCGATCAGGGCGATGGGGATGTTGGGCTTGTAATAGAGGATGTAGTCGGCCCGCTTGCCCTTTCCTCGGCTGACCAGCTTGCCGCGCACGATGATGCGGCCCTTGGTAAAGCTCACCTCCTCGCGGATTTGCGCGATCTCGTCCCACCCAGCCTTGCGCAGGGCAGGCGTGATGAACTTGGTGCAAATGTCGCGTTCGCTGAGGCTCCTCTTGTCCATGGCGATCAGTCTCGCGCCCGCGCCGGCATCCCGAGACGCATGCCTTCCTCATCGACGGCGATGGTCCAGGTGGACGTCCTGATATTTAGGCTGCTCACACTTTGTGTCCTTCAGTTGCCCGATCGGCGGCAGCCCGTTTCTGTAGGTCGATCCATTCTTCAAGGTCCGAAGGCTTGAACCTCCAACTGCCGGCCACCTTGAAGCCCGGCAGTTCGCCCCGGTTGGCCATGCGGTAAACCGTGCGTGCGTTGACGTTCAGCAGCTCGGCTACCTGCTTGACGGTAAGGGCCGTGCTCATTCGGCTTACCTCGCTACCTCGAAGCTTTTCATGGGCTACGGTAGCAAGAAAGTACAAGCATGTACATTGAAGTACAGAATGGGCCATGCTGAATACCGGAACCGAACGAGGCGCTGAGGGAAGCCGCCCGCCGCTACTGCGAGCGCGTCGGTGGATGAGCCGTCCCTGGTCATCGAGCCGCTTGGCGCGCATCACGACCGCGCGGCCTTCTCCTGCGGAGAGCCGGCGCTCGATACCTATCTCCGGCGCCAAGCGTCTCAGGACGCGCGGCGGCGCGTGGCGCAGGTCTTTGTCGCATTCGGCGAACCGCCCGCGACGATCGCCGTCTATGCGGTCATCGTCGATGCCAAGAACGAGCACGCCCAGGCGTTCTATGAGCGTTACGGCTATCGCGCCTTCACCGCCGCGCCGCGCCGCGCCGCCTGTTCCTCCCCCTCGAAACATTCCGGAGGCTCGGACTGTAGCTCGGAAGAGATTGCAAGCGGGAACGGGGCGCTCAATCACCGTCGAAGATGATCTCGGGCAACAGCGCCGAGATCACGAAGTTCGGCGCATCCACGACGTTGCTGACCCGGAGGTCAACGGCGACGCTGCAGATCACGTAGGCCTGCTCGCGGCTGTAGCCGCGTTCCTGCAGGAGTTCGATCATGTTCAAGACCGCATTGCGGCAGGCAAGCGTCAGGTTTTCGCCGTCATTCTCACCGTCCTCGGTGATCGGCATGCCCATGACCCCGAGGAAGCGTTGCGGAACAGCGATTTCCGGCGGCGCGAAGTACTGCTGTTGCGAGAACACCGGCGCCTGGAACGTGCGCGACGCCGCGAGGCCCTTGTGCAGCCTGAAGCGCACCGCGACACAGGCGCCCATCTCCACGGCGGTCACACAGACCTCTCCGTCGCCCTGGGCGAAGTGGCCGTCACCCGTCGAGAACAGGGCGCCCTCGGCAAACACCGGCAGCAACAGTTTCGAGCCCTTGGTCAGCTGCTTGACGTCAAAGTTGCCGCCGTTCTCGCGCGGCGGCAGGGTCCTCAAGCCGTGCAGGCCGCAAGACCCGCCGGGAACCGCGCCTGCCGGGTCCGGTGGGAAGACAAGGCCACCTTTGTCGAGCAGCCGCTGCTCTCGGGCCGTCCATGCGGCGAGCGCGTCGGGCGAGGGTGCAACGCCCGAAACGCCCATGAACGGCGCGCCCGGAATGCGCACGCCGGGGATCTGTTCGGACGTCGCCCGGCCGTCGACGATCCTCCAGTGCACCAGGTAGGGCGTGGTCATGACGTCGCGCAGGAAGCCGAGGCCGGGAAGGATGGCGCTGAAGGCGGTCGGTTGCGGCTCGATATCCAGGAACTCGATCTCCAAGGCATCGCCGGGCTCGGCCCCCTTGACGTAGATCGGCCCGGTCAGGGGGTGCACTGCGCCCGCGTTGAGGCTGGCGAAATCCGCCTCGGTGGAATTGGGTTGGATCTGGCCGTCAACCGCGTCACGCGTCTCCATGACGACCTCTTCCCCCTCGTTCACCTCGAGCACGGGAGAGATGTCGGGATGGAACCGGTTGTGGCCGACATGCGGCTCCTCCGCCAAGGGTTTGCTGCGGTCGATGCGGATCGCGTGCATGGTCATCTCCCCCCGTCGCGGATCGGCGCGCTCAATCTGGATACCGCCATGTTACGATCGTAGCAGACGGCAGACGCGGCGGTCATCTTAGGGGCCCGGTTGCGGCCGGCCGCAACGACCTGCGCACCAGCGGCCGGGGGAGAACGCCAATGCTCAGTTTGCCGCCAGAGGGCCTTCCGACTTACCACCCGGACGAGAGCCCGAACAGCTTCACGCCCCTCCTGAATCTAACCATCGGAGACGCACGGGTTGTGGCTTGCCTGGAAGTGTTTCCGCAGGGCGGCGAACCGATTCCTCCGCATCAGCACCAGGCCACCGAGATATTCGTTGTGCTCGCCGGCGAGGGCGAGGCTCGGATCGGCGCCGGGCCGTGGCAAGAGATCGAGAGGGGCACAGCACTTGCCGTCCCGCAGGAAACGACACACACCATCAAGAATACCGGAGATGGCGAACTCGTCTGTCTCACAATCATGACGCCCGGGGAAGACTTGAGCGACCTTCTTACCGGTGCTTGCAAATCGAGTGAACTCGACATTGTCGAGACCGGCCAGCACTCCGCCAGCCGAGATTAGCGAAGGCAGGAGCACTCTCGCATAGAGCAAGGGCTTCTCCACGAGCAAGTCAGGCGGCGATCGACGCGCGAGGTACGGCTTCGCTGTGGGGGCGCACCCCGCCGTTTCCAGATGGTGTTAAAGCCCAACAGGTGGGCCTCCAATGGGGCATCGGCAGCCGTTTTGGCGAGCGTGTTCAATGGGCCGGGATAGGCCAAGTTGACAGAATGATATGCCAGAGGCGCGCACGAATGCGCAGGAGGAATATTCAATCCTCGTGCATTTTTCTTACAGGGTGGCGCTGCGGGCTGACCCGTCCAATGAGAACAAGACCAATGGGTTGTCGAGCCGATCGGCGTCGAACGAGCGCGCCGAACAACAATCGTCGGTGCTCCTGATCGAGTCTGGCGCCGATCATGAGCGACAACGCGCCTCCGGTTAACGACACCCGCCCGCAGCAAGCCGCGTGCGCGGATGATGGTCGGTGCTCTCATGTGCAGCTGGCGGTATCGGGTTGGCCGGTCGAGCGCGGCCCCGATTGACGGGCGAACCGGACGGTCGCTTTGGCCCAGGGAAGGTCGACCCGGGCCTCGGCGGGCGCCATCGTCGAGATCACTCGGCCGCGGCGGACAACGGAGAGGCGGGGCGGGCGCAGGCGGATCGCCTCGACCGGGTTCTCGGCGTCGAGCACCACCATGTCTGCGTTGCAGCCGAGCGCGATACCGTAGCCCTCAAGGCCCATGATACGCGCGGGGTTTTCGGTGACGGCGCGGAAGCAGGACTCCATCTCGTCATAGCCCGACAGATGCCCGACATGGACCGCCATGTGCGCGACGTCGAGCACGTCCCCACAGTTGAGCGGCCCGACCACGTCCATCACTGAATCCTGGGCCAGCGCGATGTTGATGCCGGCGGCCATCAGCTCCTTCACGCGGGTCATGCCGCGGCGCTTCGGGTAGGTGTCGTGGCGTCCCATCAGAAGCATGTTCGCGGTCGGGTTGGCGACAACCTGGAGATCGGCCTCGGCCATCAGCGGGATCAGCTTGGTTACGTAGTAGTTGTCCATCGAGTGCATGGAGCAGAGATGTGATCCGGTTGTGCGCCCGTGGAGCCCAAGTCGCACCGTCTCCGCAACCAGCGTCTCGACATGGCGTGATGTCGGATCGTCGGTCTCGTCGCAATGGAGATCCACCCTAAGGCCGCGTGCCGCCGCGATCTCACAGAGCGCGCGCACCGATTGCGCGCCTTCGGCTGCCGTCCGCTCGAAGTGGGGGATGCCGCCAACCACCTCGACGCCCATGTCGAGGGCGCGTGCCAGGTTCTCCACATAGCCGGGCCGGCGCAGATAACCGTCTTGCGGGAAGGCGACAAGCTGGATGTCGAGGCTCTCCTTCACCGTCTCCTTGACGTGAAGGAGCGCTTCCACGCCTACCAGCGCGGGGTCGGTGATGTCGACGTGGGAGCGGATCGCGAGCAAGCCCTGCGCGACCGCCCAAGAGCAATATTCGAGTGCTCGCTCGACGTTCCACTCGAAGGTCAGCTCCGGCCTTAGCTCACCCCAAAGGGCGATCCCCTCGAGCAGCGTTCCGCTCTGGTTGTAACGCGGATAACCATAGGTGAGCGTGGTGTCCATGTGGAAATGAGCGTCGACGAAGGGCGGCGTGACCAGCTTTCCGGTCGCGTCGATTTCTGTCGTGGCCGTGGCATTCAGCTTCGGCTCGACCACCTCGATTGTGCCGTCGCGCACCCCTATATCGATGCCTGTGCGGCCGTCAGGCAGCGTCGCGCCGCGCACAATCAAATCCATCGCTCTCCATCTCGATCTGGCTGGCGCATTCCCTCCGGGCTCTGCGCATGGTTCACCGTCGCTGGCGTGCCCCCGCCGAGGTATCCCCCGGGGAAGCGATTGGTACCCTTTTCGGTCCTCGCCGTTCGTGGTTGGCTTCGCGGCTGGATCGCCGCGCCTAAGCTGGATGGCCCTTCACGAATCCGGTGTCCGAGTTTCCGGGGTCACCCCAGAGAACGATTTGTGCACGCCGAACCAACCTCGCCCTAGTCAGCGGCAAAGCAATAGAGCAGCCCGGCGCCGCCGGTGCTTACCAGACCTTCCTGGCTGCAGCCTCTGGACGCATGAGCGGAGTTCCATGAGATATTGCCACCGCCATGGCGGTCGTGATGGCCAACCTGAGCACTGCCCTCTGCGGAGCTCGTCCAGTTGTTGCAGGTATGGTCGCCTTCTTGCCAAGGAAAATAGGCCGTCCCGTCATCCTTCGTTCCGGTCAGAATGTCATGCCGGTTCGGCCGATCGCCACGCCCGTTGACCAGATCGCCATTCTCATCCAGAGCCGTTCGTTTGACGATGTTCGGGTTGATGTGAAGTTGATCGAGGTCGACGGCGATCAATTCGCCTCTGGCGTTGTACCAGGGGCCCGATCCGATTCGGTCGCGGGCGGAAATGGCACGGCCTTCTTCGACCTGGGTGCTAAGATATGCGCGCCACGTGCGCCCCGTGGAGCCCGCCGCTTCGGCGAGCTTCGTGCAATGGGCATCGGCCCCTTCAAGGCCGCCCAGATCCGCGCCCTGGCCCGTGCCGACACTCGTGACAAAGAACCCCATGGGGTGCTGGTCTGCCGCAAGGAGCGGCGCACTCGTCAGGACCAGAATTCCGAGCGCGGGCAGGATCCCGAGAACGTTCATGTGTCTCTCCCCATTCCTGACAGGGATTCCCCATTTGGAGCCTCCCAACAGCTCGAGCGTGACCCAATACATTCCGAGAGACAAGTCGCCGGTAAGCGACACTGTTATTCGTGTCCGATTGATACCGGTGCCGGAACAGTGTATGGTTGGGCCAGTTTACGAGGTCGTCGTCGCTCTCGTGATTGACCGTTTCGACGGTTGGCCAAGACACTTCCACGACATTGTGAACAAGATCCAGGAGCGCCCGCACCGAGCGGCGCACCGCCCACACGTCGTGAAAGGGCACGATCATGGCTCAAGGTACCGTGAAATGGTTCAATTCGGTCAAGGGTTACGGCTTCATCGCACCCGAGGACGGTTCACAGGACGCATTCGTGCACATCAGCGCCGTTGAGCGCGCCGGCCTGACCGGCCTCAACGAAGGACAGAAGGTTTCCTTCGAATTGGTTTCGGGTCGAGATGGAAAGAAATCCGCGGAAAACCTGTCCATCGTCGACTAGATGTCACGGCGAGGGCGGCGGTCGGTGACCGCCCTCTTTCGCATTCGCACGCTTGCCGCGAGCCCCACGGAACAGATCACCCTCGGTTCAGTGGTTCGCTGGCGCCGCGATCCCTGAGGTCGCCCCGCCTTTTCGGCCGGTCTGGCGGCTTGATCAGGGTGTATTCCGGTTGTCGTTCATGCGGCCGGAATCGGTTGAATCGATCTCCTCACCGCCGATCTTGCGCCTGTGGATATGATGGACAAGAGGATATGGCGGTGTCGGCATCTACTCGAAGTCTGAGCCCGATCGGGTGGAGACCGCGCTTGGAGAGTCACGGTTCGACATCGAGGGCCGTTTTGTTGCTGCCCACTTCCGGGCGGACCGCGGGCGGTTCGCGGTTGTAAACAGCTACGTCCCCGAGAGGAGCGGGCCGGGCTGGACCGTCGGCTTGGGGGCGGCCGGGTGACAGCATCGGCGCGGATCGGTCGAGACTGCTATAGCGCCGTCGGCATTCCAACCATCCAACGGAGCAGGTTCATATGTCCCCAACCCGGATCGACGAGATCTCACTCACCAAGGGGCAAAGCCGGAAGCTCAACGCGCTGCGCAAGTCTGTCGGCAAGGAGATCGGCGAGCAGGCGTTCGCCGCGTGGCTTGCATCGCAGCCGGCGGCGACGGCGAAGGCGGACGCGAACGCGGCCCTGATCGTCGACACGCTCTGGCCGCTCGTGCAGCAAGGCACGCTCGCGATCCCGCGGGGCGGCTATCTGGTCAGACGCGGCCGCGGGCGGATCGTCGTCGAGCCGGCGAAGCGGTAGGGCCGTGAGGGGATCGGACTTGATGCCGGCGAAGCCGGTCGAGCGGAGCAGGACAACCGAGGGAGACGAGGAGACGGCCGACGGGCCGGTCCTCGATCTTCTGGCCGCACCGGTTACAGAGATGATCGCGCGCGGCCGGGAGCGCGGCTACGTCACCCATGACGAGCTGAACAGAGCACTGCCGCCCGGCGAGACCAGCGCCGATCGGATCGAGGATGCGATGACGGTGCTGTCCGAGCTGGGTATCGCCGTCACCGAGGGCGAGGAAGCGGAGACCGACCCCAAGGAAGGACGTCCTGAAGCGGCTTCGGCCGCCGCCGCACCCAGGCTTGGCGCCGACGATATCGGGCTTCCCGCCGATCCGGTGGGAATGTACCTGCGGGAGATGGGACGCACGACGCTTCTCACCCGGGAGGGCGAGGTCGTGCTCGCCAAGCGCATCGAAGCGGGGCGGCGGACCATACTCGATGGTCTCCGCGAGAGCCCGCTGACCATGCGCGCCGTGCTCGCATGGCGCGACGAGGTCCGCGCCGGCTCGATGGCGCTGCGCGAGGCGATCGACATCGAGGCCACCCACGGCAGCGCCCCGGTGGCGGCGGGCGGCGAGAGTGGCGGCCTTGGACCTCGGAATGGCCGTGCAGACACGCGAACGGCGAAGGGCGCCGACGAAGGCGGCGATGGACCCGACGAGGACAAGCCGTTGTTTTCGGCCATGGAGGGGGCGGTCCTTCCCCGTGTCATGGAGACCTTCGACGCGATCGCAGTGGCCTATGGGAAGCTCCGCCGGCTCCAGGAGCTGCGCATCGAGCTGGCCCGCAAGAACCGGACGCTGACGGCGTGGCAGACCAGACGCTGCCGGGAGCTGAACTGCGATCTCGCGGCGTCGATGCAGCGCCTTCATTTCACCGATGCCTGGATCGAGACGCTCGTGGACGAGCTCCGCGACCTGAACCGCCGCCTGGGGCGTATCGAAGGCGCGCTTTTGCGCCTGGCTGTCCGATGCGGCGTCGCGCGGGACGCGTTCCTCGAGCACCATGAGGGTCGCGAGCTGGAGGCGGCCTGGCTGTCGCGGGTCGGACGGCTGCGCGGCGAAGGATGGAAGACCCTCGCCAGGGAGAAGCGCCCCGAGGTCGTCGCGTTACGCGGAGACATCCTGGCTTTGGCCCGGGACACCGGCCTGGAGCCGGCCGAACTCAAGCGCATCGCCACCGCAATCCTGGGGGGACAGCGCGAGGCAAGCCAGGCCAAGGAGGAGATGGTTGAGGCCAACCTGCGGCTCGTGGTCTCGATCGCCAAGAGGTACCGGAACCGGGGCCTCAAGTTCCTGGACCTGATCCAGGAGGGCAATGTCGGGCTGATGAAGGGCGTGGACAAGTTCGACTACCGCCGGGGCTTCAAGTTCTCGACCTATGCGACTTGGTGGGTCCGCCAGTCAATCACCCGCGCAATTGCCGACACGGCGCCCACGATCCGCGTTCCGGTGCACATGGTCGAGACGGTCACCAGACTGAGGCGGCTGTCCTGGCAGATGGGGCAGGCGCTCGGGCGCGAACCGACCCTGGAGGAGCTTTCGGAACGCCTCCGCATACCGCTTCACAAGGTGCGCCAGACGATGAAGATTGCGAAGGAGCCGATCAGCCTGGAGACGCCGATCGGCGAGGAGGAGGGCAGCCGTCTCGGCGACCTGATCGAGGACGAGGGCGCGGTCCAGCCTCTGGACGCGGCGATCCAGTCCAATCTGCGCGATGCCGTGAGCCGTGTTCTGGAGAGCCTGACGCCGCGGGAAGAGCGGATCCTGCGGATGCGCTTCGGCATCGGCACGAAGAGCGACCACACCCTCGAGCAGGTCGGCCAACAGTTCTCCGTTACGCGCGAGCGCATCCGCCAGATCGAGGCCAAGGCGCTTCGGCGGCTGAAGCACCCGTCCCGGGCGGGCGCGCTGCGCAGCTTTCTGGAAAAATAGGTACGCCGCGTGCGCGGCCAAGTGCGCCCGCCGCCCTCGCTGCATCGACCCTGCCGCTCTTGGTTGCCGGTCGCGATATTGTGACCGTGTCCTTGCCTGACGGTGGGAGAAACGGGCGGTGGTGCTTTCATGGCCGATCGGCCGGCGCAGCCCGTGTTCGATCGGCGCCGCCTCGATCGGCAGCGGATATGGGCAGGATGCATCGCATGTTGCGGACCTGTCCGGAGAGATCTACGGCTGGACCCGATGACGGATAGCTGCCCAGCCGTTACGCTCCGGTCGGCCTGTTTACGCCGCCGCAATGGCGCATATTCACACCGCCGTCGACAGGCTCACATAGGCCGAATTGACGAAGCTCGAAAGGATGAGGAGATCGATGCCCTCTCGCTCCATCACCGCCCGTAGACGCGGCTCGTTGAATGTCCTCGGCTCTCTCGCCATCCCCCGCGCCTGAAATCCGGGTCTCATTCTCACGATACCATAGCGGCCGGAACCGCCTTCCCGCCGCTTCGCAACCGGCGAACACGAGGATCCAGGAGAATCGCGATGATCACCAAGTTCTCCTCGCTCTACGCGGGCCATATCGACCTCGGCGACATGGGCCAGGACGCGACCCCCGCGAACGAACGGCGCTACTCGAACGAGCGCCTCATGACCGTGTTTTCGAAGACCGAGGCGCTCGCGACGACCATGGATCGCCTCGGCTACGACACCCTCTGGCTCGCCGAGCATCACTTCCAGCACGAGGGCTACGAGTGCCTGCCGAACATCCTGATGGTGGCCGTGCACCTCGCGCATGTGACGGAGAGTCTTCGTATCGGCTGCGGCTTCAACATCTGTCCGATGTGGCATCCCCTGCGCCTCGCCGAGGACTACGCGACGGCGGACATCCTCACCGGCGGGCGGACGATCTTCGGAGTGGGGCGGGGTTATCACACCCGCGAGGTCGAGACCCTGGGTGGCATCATGATGGACCAGGACGAGAATCGCGAGCTGTTCGAGGAGCAGGTCGAAGTCATCTTCAAGGCGTTCAACAATGAGCGCTTCTCGCACCGAGGCAAGCACTACACCCTGCCTCCCAAGCTTCCCTACCGCGGCTACGAGCTCGAGGACCTCACCCTGGTGCCGCGCCCCCCGCGCCTCCCCGTCGAGTGCTGGCAGCCCATCGTGAGCGCAAGCCCCCGTGGCCTCGACTTCATGGTCCGGCACGGCATCAAGGGCATCGTCGGCGGCGGCTCCGCCCTCCTCGGCGAGGGGCCGGTGGTCGGCTACCGCGACGCCCTCGCAAGGGCGTCGATCGAGGCGGAGCTCGGCGAGGGGATCTGCGTGGGGATCAACTTCCATCTCGCGGGCAGCCGCGAGCAGGCGGTCCGCGAGGCGACGCCCTTCTACGAGGAGCACGCGAAGATGTTCGCCCCGCTCGGCTTCTTCCGCGGGCTTTCCGACGAGCAGATGGCGGCCGTCGCCGGGCGCGGCGGCTGGGAAGATGTCGGCTTCCCAACCATCGACCGGCAGATGAAATCGCGCTCGTGGTTCTGCGGGACCGCCGAAGAGCTGGTCGCCTATCTCCGGGAGCTGGAAGAGCAGTTCCCGGGGCTCGAAACGGTGAACGTGCAGTCGAGCATGGGCACGCCGGAAGCGGTGATAGTCGAGCAGCTCGAGCGGTTCGCGGCGGAGGTGATGCCGACGTTCCGGGAGGCACCGGCCCGGCGCTCGGTGGCGTGACGTGATCGCCGGCCCGCCGTGCTCCTATTGCCTGAGAACCGAGACCCACCATGAGCCACCATTCAACGAGCACCGCTCGGTGTGTCAACGACGGCGGGATATTGGTCCAGCGGGGCGGAGCGAATTTGGTCCACTCGGCGGTTGCGGCTTGTCCCCGTAGTCCACGGGAGGGGCCCGCGCGCGGTGCACCGCGCAGGCTTCAAGCCGCGATTGACACGTCCTGGATCGGGCTCTCTGTATTGCGCTTGGCGCGCCCGGCGGGCGCGTAGATATCTTGGAAGGGATGGCGATGAATCGCCCTCAGATGATCGAGGTCGAAATCGCCCATGGGCACCGCTTCAAGAAGCCGCTGCGCCACAAGCTGGCGCTCCGCCGCCTCAAGGGTCGAAGCGTCCCTGATGTTCAGCTTGTTTCGGAGCACCGTGAAACCCGGCGGGTAGCAGTAGTCCGGGCCGCTCATTCAGCCGCGGCGATATCCTCACCCTCGTGGAATTTTCGCACTATGAATGCGCGGCGATCCTCGGGAGTCCAACCCTCGCGCTCGAACATCTCGAACATGGCGACCTCGTCGGGATGTCGGCAAGGGTATTCAGTACATGCTCGAAGTTGGCACGCAGGCGGCGGGCCTGATGGATGCCGAATTGTTCAATGGTGTAGGCCGTGATCGCGCGGCGGGCGCCGCGAGCCGCTTCAGAAATACAATTCGGATCATGCGGTGCACTGTCGGCTGGCCGTTTCCAGCTCGTTCAGCTCGGCATCCCATTCTTCGAAGAAAGCGTTACCGTCCACGATGCGGCCTTGGTCCAGTTGGTCGGCGCCTGCCTTGATGTCTCTCCGCGCGCGGTCGATCTCGGCATCCAGCACCTCATGCCGGTGCTGAAACGGCCGTACTGCAGCACGGACAACCTCGCTGACGGACTGGTATTTGCCACGATCGACAAGGGACGCCAGAAATTCGGCCTGCTCGGGTGTGAATGAAATGCTGATACTCTTTCGCTCTGCCACGGTTCTGCTCCTCACCCGTCGCTCTGTGCGACATTGAAGCACATCCAGCATGGATCAATCGGGTCGGGATACGGCCAAAGCGCGCCGCCTCCGGCCGTGACGCCGGGCGCGCTTAGCGGAAGACGCTGAAGTCGAGCGCGCGCCGCTCGCCGAGCCAGATCGGGTGGTCGCGGTGGTCGGCGAGGTCATCCCCCGTCTCCGGATGGATGAGGACCGAGTGGCCGCCGCGGTTGAGCATGAGCCACGGGACGATCTCGGCGAAATGCTCCGGCGCGAACGCGGCCTGGAACATGGCGACCGGATGCGGCCCGACCGGCGCAGCGCGCCAGCGGCCCAGCCGCACGACGAAGCGCGCGACGAGGGCCGTTCTGATGGCTGCAGCGCTCGGCCTGGTCGACGGGTCGTAATAGATGTGGGCGTGATAGCCGGTGATCGTCTCCGGCCGGGCTGCGGTCAAGCCTGCGGCTCGACGCCGACGCCCTTCGTGCTCAACAGCTCCGAGAGCTCGCCGGTCTCATACATCTCACGAACGATGTCGCATCCGCCCACGAACTCGCCTTTGACGTAGAGCTGCGGAATCGTCGGCCAGTCGCTGAACCGCTTGATGCCGTCGCGGATCTCGGGATCTTCAAGCACATCGACGCCTTTGAAGCGGACGCCGAGAAGCGACAACATCTGGATCACCGTGGCCGAGAATCCGCATTGCGGGAACACCGGCGTCCCCTTCATGAACAACACGACCTGGTGATCGTCGATGAGGCCTCGGATGCGGGTGTCGACCGGTGCGTTGGTCGTGGCCTCGATCATTCGAAATCCCCTTCCTGTTCTGATCCGCTCAAGCGTCCTCCGGGACGCCGGTTTGGAGCGCGAGGGCGTGCAGCTGATCACCCATGCGCCCGCGCAGCGCCCGATAGACCATCTGGTGCTGCTCGACTCGTGATTTTCCCTTGAACGACGCCGAAATCACCTGCGCCGCGTAGTGGTCGCCGTCGCCGCGCAGGTCGTCGATATGGATCCGGGCGTCCGGAAGCGCCTCATGAATGAGATGCTCGATCTCTCGCACATCCATCGGCATCGACGGTGCTCTCAGCGTTCGTGTTCCGCCACCGCAGCCATGTAGGTTGGCAGCCATGCTTCGTGGATGCGGCGGAGTTCTGTCATCGATATGGCACCTGCGCCCTCGACTGTCAACGCGGCCCCACCCGAGAGCCCGATCATGGAGACCGGTATCCGCTCGCGCTCGGCGTCCGAGACAAGGGCCGCGGCGTCCCGCTCGGGCGCGCTCATGAGATAACGCGCCTGATCCTCGCCGAAGAGCCATGATGCGGCGCTCGGAACCCCCGCCGGAACACCGACCCGGGCGCCAAGCGCGCGTCCGGCATCGAGGGCGGCGAGCGCCATTTCGGCGAGCGCGACCAGCAGGCCACCGTCCGAGATATCGTGGCAGGCCGAGACCCGTCCGTTCTCGATCTGGCGCCGCACGAAGTCGCCGTGGCGCCGCTCGGCGGCGAGGTCGACTGCCGGCGGCGGGCCTTCATCGCGGCCGAGGATCTCGCGCTGATAGAGAGACCGGCTTAGATGGCTGCCGGCTTCGCCGAGGAGGAGCAGCGTTTCTCCCGGCGCCTTGAGGGCCAAATCGCACATCCGGTCGAGATCGGCGATCAGGCCGACCCCGCCGATCGACGGCGTCGGCAGGATCCCGGCGCCGTCGGTCTCGTTGTAGAAGGAGACGTTGCCGGAGACGACCGGGAAATCGAGCGCGCGGCAGGCATCCGCCATTCCCTCGAGACAACCGACGAATTGGCCCATCACCGCCGGGCGCTCGGGATTGCCGAAATTGAGGCAATCGGTGAGCGCGAGCGGCCGCGCGCCGACCGCGGTGAGGTTGCGCCACGCCTCGGCGACCGCCTGCGCTCCGCCCGATGCCGGATTGGCGGCGCAATAGCGTGGCGTGCAATCGGTGGTCAGCGCCAGTCCCTTGCTTGTGCCGTGGACCCGGACCACGGCGGCGTCGCCGCCCGGGCGCTGCACCGTGTCGGCCATCACCATGTGGTCGTACTGCTCCCAGATCCAACGCTTGGCGCAGAGATCCGGCGAGCCCATGAGCGTGCAGAGCGCGTCGATCGGCGCGGGCTCCTCACCCTGTCCTGGAGCCGGTACGGCCAGGCGGGCGGGCGGTGTGAGCCGATAGGGCCGCTCGTAGACCGGCGCGTCATCCACCAGCGGGCGGATCGGGAGGTCGCCGACCACGGCGTTGCCGGCCTTGAGCACGAGGCGGCCATTGTCGGTTATGCGCCCGACGACGGCGAAGTCGAGGCCCCATTTCTCGAAGACCGCCCGCGCGTCCGTCTCCGCGCCGGGGCGGATCACCATGAGCATGCGCTCCTGGCTCTCCGAGAGCATGATCTCGTAGGGCGTCATGGCGCTTTCGCGCACCGGCACGCTGTCGAGGTCGAGCTCGATCCCGGCGCCGCCTTTGTCCGCCATCTCGACCGAGGAGCAGGTAAGCCCGGCGGCGCCCATGTCCTGGATCGCGATGATCGCATCGGTCGCCATCAGCGCGAGGCAGGCCTCGAGAAGCAGCTTCTCGGTGAAGGGGTCGCCGACCTGGACGGTCGGGCGCTTCTCGTCGGCGCCCTCACCGAACGCGGCCGAGGCCATGGTGGCGCCGTGAATGCCGTCGCGCCCGGTCTTCGCGCCGATATAGACCACCGGATGGTCGATCGCGTTCTCGGCGGCGGCGTAGAAGATCCGATCGGCCGGGGCGACGCCGACGGTCATGGCATTGACCAGGATATTGCCGTCATAGCCCGGGTCGAACGCGCAGGAGCCGCCGACGGTCGGCACGCCGATGCAATTGCCGTAGCCGCCGATGCCGGCGACCACGCCCGCGACCAGATGGCGGGTCTTCTCATGGGCGGGCGCGCCGAAGCGCAGCGCGTTGAGGCTGGCGACCGGGCGGGCGCCCATGGTGAACACGTCGCGAAGGATGCCGCCGACGCCGGTCGCGGCGCCCTGATAGGGTTCGATGAAAGAAGGATGGTTGTGGCTCTCCATCTTGAAGACTGCCGCTTGGCCATCGCCGATATCCACCACGCCGGCGTTCTCGCCCGGTCCGCAGATGACCCACGGCGCCTCGGTCGGGAGCTTCCGAAGCCAGACCCGCGACGACTTGTAGGAGCAATGCTCGCTCCACATCGCCGAGAAGACGCCGAGCTCGGTGAGGTTGGGCGCCCGCCCCAGGATCCGCTCGATCCGGGCGTATTCGTCCGCGCTGAGGCCGTGTTCCGCGATCAAGGCCGGTGTGATCGGCGGCGCCTCGGTGGATCTGCTCACGAGAGCGCCTCGACCAGACCGTCGAACATGGCGCGCCCGTCCTCGCCGCCGAGCGCCTTGTCCGCGAGTCGTTCCGGATGCGGCATGAGCCCGAGCACGGTTCGGCTCCGATTCAGGATCCCTGCGATGTGGTTGGCGGAGCCGTTCGGGTTGGCGTGGGCGCCGGCGGCACCGTCCGAATCGACATAGCGGAACGCCACGCGCCCGTCGCCTTCGAGCCGGACCAGGGTCTCGGAATCGGCAAAATAGTTTCCGTCGAAGTGTGCGATCGGCATGCGCACCACCTGACCGGCGTCATAGGGCGCGGTGAACGGGCTCTCGTTGGTTTCCACGCGCAGGCACACGTCCCGGCACACGAAGCGCAGGCTGGCATTGCGCATCAACGCCCCGGGCAGGAGCCCCGCCTCGGTCGCCACCTGAAAGCCGTTGCAGATCGCAAGCACCGGGACCCCCGCTGAAGCCCGGCGCACGACCTCGCCCATCACCGCCGAGCGCGCGGCCATCGCGCCTGCGCGCAGATAGTCCCCGTGGGCGAAGCCGCCCGGCAGGACGATCAGATCGCACGGCGGGAGCACCGCCTCGTCATGCCAGACCCGCACCGGCGCGCGGCCGGTACTCGCCTCCAGCGCGACCACGACATCGCGATCGCAGTTCGAGCCGGGAAAGACGATGACAGCGGCTTTCATGGCGGGGCCGGCGTTTCGGGACGGGTCTGGAGGAGGCCGCTCAGTCAGCGAACTCGATCGTGTAGTCCTCGATCACCGTGTTCGCGAGCAGACGCGTGCACATGGCATCCACACGGGTCCGCGCGGCTTCGGGATCGGTCTCGGCGACTTCGAGTTCGAGATATTTGCCCTGGCGCACGTCGTCGATGCCGGTGAAGCCCATCTGGGCGAGCGTTTGCGCGATCGCCTTGCCCTGGGGATCGAGAACGCCGGGCTTGAGAGTGATGTGGACGCGGGCCCTCACACGGACTCACGCGGTCTCGTCGTCGTTGTCGCCGACAGCCTCCCGGGCCACCGCCTCCGGCATGAGGCCGAGGCGCTTGGCGACTTCCTGATAGGCTTCCGAGACCCGCCCGAGATCGCGACGGAAGCGGTCCTTGTCCAGCTTCTCGTCCGTCTCCAGATCCCATAGACGGCAGCTATCGGGGCTGATCTCGTCGGCGAGGACGATGCGCAGATCCTCGCCCTGCCAGAGCCGGCCGAACTCGAGCTTGAAGTCGACCAGTCTTATGCCGATGCCGTGAAACAGCCCGCTGAGGAAATCGTTGATGCGAAGCGACATCGACAGGATGTCATCGAGCTCCTGCGGCGTCGCCCAGCCGAATGCCGTGATGTGCTCCTCCGAGACCATCGGATCGTCGAGCTCGTCGTTCTTGTAGCAATATTCGACGATCGAGCGCGGAAGCTGCAGGCCTTCCTTGAGGCCGAGTCGCTTGGCCAGCGAGCCGGCGGCGAAATTGCGGATCACGACCTCGACCGGGATGATCTCCACCTCGCGGATCAACTGCTCGCGCATGTTCAGCCGGCGCATGAAATGGGTCGGCACGCCGATTTCATTGAGCCGCGCCATGAGGTGCTCGGAGATCCGATTGTTGAGCACGCCCTTGCCGGTGATCACGGCGTGTTTCTTGTTGTTGAAGGCCGTGGCGTCGTCCTTGAAGTACTGCACGAGGGTGCCGGGCTCGGGCCCCTCATAGAGGACCTTCGCCTTGCCTTCGTAGATCCGCCTGCGACGGGACATCGGTGCGATCCTCGGAGCGGAAGTCGTCGGGCCTGAGACGGGGCGTCATGCCCGCCCACTCCCGGCCAACATAGTTAAGTCAGGGGCTCAACACAATCACCGGTCTTCCCTTTCCGAAAAACCCGGGTGGTCATGAGCGCAACACGCTAAATCGTTATCATTTCGAATTTATTTCGGTCCGGCGACCCGCCCGCGAAGAGCCAGACGGGGGCGGATCCGGGCCGATCCGGGCGCGGCAGGGCGATCAGCGAGGCATTGACCGTCCCAAAGCCGCCGACCGGCTCGATGCACATCGCTGCCAGGGGGTCTTCGCCGCTATCGCCCGTGCTCGCGAGGAGCGTCTCCCATGACCGCCAGGTGCCGCGCTCGGGATCGGGAGGAGCTGCGGCCTCGAAGGCCGGCAGATGGACCCGGATGCGCGAGGAGGCGTCGTCGTTCCGCTCGTGCGCCGTGAACATGGAGAGGCCTGTGGGGATCTCGTGGAAGACCGGCGTGCCGCCGCCGTCATGCCGCAGCCAGAACGCCTCCTCGGCATCGGCCACCACGAGGTTGAACGGACGATAGGCATCGCCGTCGAGGGCGGCGAGCGCGCACGCGGCGGTCGCGGCATCGGCATGGTCCAGCGCGTCCAGCACGAGCTCTCCGCGCGAGCGTTTGTCCGCAGCGGGGCCGAGCGCGCCCACCCGGTTCAGAATGCCGGCGACGACGCCGTCGTCGCTGAGTCCGAGCCAACTTCCGCCGGCGAGCTCGTCGCGCCCGGCGACAACCTGCGCCCGATCCGGCCAATGGCGTGCTGGGGCCTGCCACGGCCGGTCGATCATCTCGTCGCGGTTGGTGGCGATCAGGACCGGCCAGTCATGACCGGGGCGCCGCAGGATCACCAGGGTGCACATGGTGCTCAGACCGCGGAGGATGCCGGTTGCGGGGCATGGACCGCGCGCGGGCGTTTTGGCACAATGGGCGCGCGTCGAATCATTGTTGAGGAGCCCGGCTCATGACCACGTTCGATGACCGTAAGAAGGCAGCCGAAGCGAAGTTCAAGCATGATCAGGAGTTTCAGTTCAAGGTCATCGCGCGGCGCAACAAGCTGCTCGGCCTGTGGGCGGCGGAGCAAATGGGGATCTCGGGCGACGATGCCGAGGCCTATGCGAAGCAGGTGGTGTTGGCCGACTTCGAGGAGCCGGGTGACGAGGACGTGGTCCGCAAGGTGCTCGGCGATCTGACGGAGAAGGGCATCGACGCAGACAATCACATGATCCGCCACGAGATGGAGCGCCTGCTCGAAGAGGCGAAGGGGCAGGTCACCGCCGAATAAGGCGCGATCATTCGGTCGAACCGGACGTTACCGTCTCGAGAGCAATCGGTGGCCGCTGCCGAGCCCGGCTGGGGCTCATATGCCCATCGGGCCCTGCATGCCGCCGGCATCCGTCGAGTCGGGTATGTGCCGGACGCCGGGCTCGACGAGCTGCTCGCGCTCTGCACCGCCGATGAGACCATGCGCACGGTGCTCCTGGCCCATGAGCAGGAAGGGCCAGGGCTCGCTGCCGGCGCCTGGCTCGGCGGCGAGCGTGCGGCCCTCTTGATGCAGTCGAGCGGGGTCGGCAATTGCATCAATGCACTCTCGCTGATCCGCACCTGTCGCTTCCCATTCTTCGCCGTGGTCACGATGCGCGGCGAATGGCGCGAGGCCAACCCGTGGCAGCTTCCGATGGGTCAGGGGGCGGCGGCTCACCTCATGCAATGCGGCGTGATCGTCTCGCGGGTGGAAGAGGCAAGCGCGGCCTATGAGTCCATCGCTGCCGCAGCCGCGCTCGCCTTCGAAAGCCAAACCGCGACCGCCGTTCTGATCGCCCAGCGCGTGATCGGTGCGAAGAGCTTCGACGCGTGACGGGCGTCGAGCAGCGCGCGCAGCCGGAAACGACCCTCGGCAGGCGGGCCGCAGTGGCGACGCTGCTCGCCGGCCGGGACGAGGCGCTCGTGATTCCAGGCCTCGGCTCGGCGACCTGGGATTGCGCCGCGCTCGGGGACAATCCGCTCCACTTCTCGCTGTGGGGCGCGATGGGCAATGCGTCGATGATCGGCCTCGGCCTCGCGCTGGCGCAGCCCGAGCGCCGGGTCCTGGTGCTGACGGGCGACGGCGACATGGTGATGGGCCTCGGGAGTCTCGCGACGATTGCGACCCAGGCGCCGGCGAACCTCGCCCTTGTCGTCCTCGATAATGAGCGCCATGGCGAGACCGGCATGCAGCCGAGCCACACGGCGCATGGAACCGATCTCGCCTGTGTCGCCGCATCCTGCGGCTTCACGGAGACCCGGACGGTCGCGGACGATGCCGGGCTCAGCGCCGCGCTGCCGCTCGTGCATGAGGCGCCGGGGCCGACCTTCCTCGTCGTCAAGGTCAGGGCCGAGCTGCTGCCGCGCGTCCTGCCGCCCCGCGACGGCGCTTATCTGAAGGACCGATTCCGAACCGCGCTGCTCGGCCCAGCCGCCATTCTCTGACGCGATGCCGGTCTCGAGAAGGGGTCAGTAGCGCCCGACCGTGAGGCCGCCGTCGACGATGATGGTCTGGCCGCTCACATAGCGCGCGCCGTCGGAGCAGAGGAAGGCGATGACGTCGGCGATGTCGTCGGCCTCGCCGTGGCGGCCGAGCGGGATATAGCCGGCCGACGCCTCGAGGCCCGCCAGACCGACCGAGTGCACGGTGGAGAGCGCTTGCGCGGTCTTGATGAAGCCCGGCGCGACGCCGTTGACGCGGATCCCGTCACCGCCCAGGTCGCAGGCGAGGCCGCGGACCAGGCCGACCACCCCTGCCTTGGCTGCGTTGTATTGCACATGGTCGTGCCAGCCATAGCTTGTGCCCATCACCGACGAGACCGCGACCATGGCGCCGCGCTTCGCCCGCCGCATCGCCGGCGCGGCGGCGCGAAGCAGGCGAAACACGCCCTTGAGGTCGACGTCCAGGGTGTGGTCCCACTTCTCGTCGCTCATCTCCGACAGCAGGACCTTGTGGGCGATGCCGGCATTGGCGACGACCGCGTCCAGGGCGCCGGTGGCGGATTCGGCGGCGGCGACCGCATCGTCGACATTGGCGCTGTCGGTCACGTCGACATGGCTGAAGCTCGCGCTGCCGCCAGCTTCCTCGATCGCCGCGACGGTCGCTTGCCCTTCGTCATCGAGCAGGTCGGTGACGTAGACGTGGTAACCGGCCCGGCCGAAGGCGAGCGCGGTGGCCTCGCCGATCCCGATGCCGGCGCCGGTGATCATCGCGGTCGGCTTGCTCATGGGCTCGCTCCTGACTCATGCCGGCGAGCCTGTGACCGGGCTCGCCTTCGTTCCCTCGGACGCCGGGCTCGCCGGCGCTAATCGGTATCAGAACGGCTTCGGATTGGCGAAACGGCGCAGCACGTTCTCGGTCATGCGCGAAACGTTGTTCTTGTAGTTGTTGTGGGGGAGGCTGCCGCACCAGGCGATCGAGCTGGTCGAGAACACCGCGCCGCCATTCGCCGTCTCGTAGAACACGATGTCGGCGCGCACCAGCGGGTCCTGCGTGCCGTCGCAGTTGGGCCGGTTCACGTCGAGCTCCTCGCAGACCACCAGGTAAAGGTCGGTGTGGTTTTCGGAGGTCGCGAGCACGTAAGTGTTCGGCGGCGTGCCGAGGAGCGGGTCGGCCCGGTCGAGCTCGAGCCCGGCGGCCCCGCCACCGATCAACCCGAAATCGCCGATCTTCTCGTCCTTGCCGATGCCGTCGAAGATCCAGGCGACCTCGCGCTTGAAGCTGTCGGGCTGGCGCACATAGTAGGACGAGATGTCGAAGCCCTGGGCGCTGAAGCCGGTCCCGAGGATGACCTGCGGCGGCCGGCCGTTGCGCCGCCAGAGGCCGCCATACTCGCCGGTGAAGCTGTGATAATACTCGCCGGCGCGCGCGATCCAGGTGCGGATGCCGTCCTCGGCGCGGCGCACCTCGATGCAGCCCGGTACCTCGGTGTGGAAGGCGACGCGCCAGTACCAGCCATTGGCGCCCATATACATCAGGCGCCCGCCGCGCTTCTGATAGGCGTTCATCGCGTCCCACATCGCTTTCGAGTGATATTCGGGATGCGAGCCGGTGAGGACGACCGTGTAGTCCTCGATCGCCGACAGGCCTTCATAGTGCAGGTCCTCGTCGGTGACGACGTCATAGTCGAAGCCGCGCGCTTCGAGCCAGTCGGTCAAGTGGGTATCGGCGTTGAATTGCCAAAGCGTGGATTCGGTGCCGCCGATCCATTCCAGCGCCTTGGGGCGGAAGTTCAGGATCGGCCGCAGCCGTGAGGAATAGCAGATCCCGCTGCCGTCGATATGGCTGTCGTAGAGCGAGGTGCCGTATTCCCGGTGCTCTTGGCGCTGCAGGTTCTTCTCGTTGAGGACCGTAAGCCGCCCGACCAGGAGCTGCGCCGCCCCCATATTGGTCGCCATGTTGGTATTGGCGTAGGCCATGTAGCTCACGGTCGGCAGCAGGAAGCAGATCTTGGCGGTCGGGGCGCCGCGCGGGGCGCGAATCGCGAAGGGGACGTATTCCTCGGCGCCGCCGCCCCTGAGGCGCGCGGCATAGACGCCGCTCTTGAGCCTCCTCGGCACGGTGAGGGAGAAATCGACCTCCCAGCGTGCGTCGTAGAGGTCGTCCTCGTGGAAGTGGATCGCGCCATATTGCGCCGGCGCGTTCTGCCAGTTCATCTCGCCGGCGTCCCAGTTCCAACCGGTGACCGCCCGGGTCGGCAGGTTGACGAGGTTGCCGTGCAGCGCGTTCGCCGAGAGATCGACCGCCGTCGTCGTCGTGATGCCTTGAGAGAAGTCCCAGGCGCCGACGATATCGGCGGCGAGAGTCCCCTCGACCGGCCGGGTCTTGGCGAGTTCCATCTCGGCCGGCGTCAGCACGCGGTTGGCGATCCGCGGGCTGTCGATACGCCCGTTGTAGAAGCCGGCACAGACGGTGCGGCCCTTGTCGACACGCTTGAAATAGGCGCCCATGGTGAGCGGGGCGTCGTGCTTGCCGGGCCTTCTCAGGCTCGATTTCTTCCTGACGATGCCGCCGTGGCGCACCTTGGGATAGTCGTTGAGCGGTTGCTGGACCAGGGTGACCTGCTTCGATTTGGCGTCGTAGCTCGCGGCGACGAAGTACCATTGCTGCGTCAGCAGCGGCCGGTCGGTGGCGATCACCTCGATCTTGCCCTTGCCGTCGCCGAGGCAGAGCGCGAGCGAGCCGTTCTTCTTGGTGATGATCATGGCGGCGCCCGCCTTGTCGCGGTCGCGCCAGTTGGCGATCAGCGCCTGAGTCCCGCGATCGGGCGTGGTCGGCCAGATGAACGCCTGGAAGGTGAAGCTTTCGAGGCCCTGGACTGCCGGATGCGCCGGGACCTCCAGGAACGAGCCGTCATAGCAGGTCTGCTTGCGCCCCTTGTAGGTGCCGCTCGCCGCGGTCTTGACCACCTCTTCCTTGACGCCCGGCCCCTGCGGGTTCTCGTCGCCGCAGACGATGCGGACGATGTCGCATTTGTAGGACGGCGCTTCGGAGCTCACCATGAAGTTGATGGTCTCGCCCGGTGTCACGCTGACGCGGTCCGCATAGCCCGCGATTCTGGTCATGAGTCGCTCTCCCCCACCGCCGTCGCGGCGAATCGATGATCGTGCCTAAGGCCGCGTGCGCGGCGGCGATTACGGTAGCGCCTTTCCGGTATGCTTTTTCCAGCGCAGCCGGAAGACGTAGCGCTCGGCGTCCTCGATATTGTCGAAGGTCTTGTCGAGCAGCTTGACCGGCTTGCCGCGAACGCCGGAGAGTGTGGCCAGGCGCCACTCGCGGCCGGGTTTGATGCAGATCAGGCAGTGCTTGCCCTTCACGTCGACGCCGCGCAGCGTGTTGAGCACGCGCTGCAGATCGGGGCTGTGATGCCCGATCGGCTTTGCCATGAACTCGTCGACGACGTACAGATCCTGTTCCGTGACTTGATAGGCCATCCGCTACTCCCTGTCGCGCGTCTCTTAGGAGCGTTCCCCCGAACCGCCGGATTAGAGCGCGATGAACCGGGTGAGACAACTCCCTCTTTAGGTGTCGCCGCCGTCCGTCCGCCCCTCTCGCCGCCGCTTGCGGACGATCAGGAACATGTAGCCGCCGAACAGGATCGTGATGGCACCGAAGACCGAGAGCGCGCCCATGGTCGGGATCATCGGCGTGTAGCCGGAGCTCATCTTGGTGTAGAGCCACTCGGTCACCGTGCTGTCGGCGCCGGTCGTGTAGGTCGAGAGCGGAAAATTGCCCCAGGAGAGCAGAAAGGCGAAGAGCGCGCCGGAGAGCAGGCCCGGGGCGAGTGCGGGCAAGGTGACCTCGCGGAAGGCCTGCCAGCGGTTCGCGCCGAGGTCAAAGGCCGCTTCTTCCTGCGCGGCGTCGAAGCCATAGACCTGGATCGAAATCACCAGCGTCACGATCGGCACGATCCAGACCAGATGGGCGAAGACCGCCGCCTCCCAGCTCGGCAGCACGCCGACATAGGTGAACCAGAGCAGGAGCGCGAGGCCGAGCACCGCTTGGGGAAAGAAGATCGGCAGCATGATCAGCCGCTGATAGAACTGGCGGCCGCGCCAGTCGTAGCGCGCGAAGGCGAGGGCGCCGAAGAAGCCCAGCACGACGGAGATCAGGGCAACGCAGCCCGCGACGTAGAACGAGGTGAGGTGCAGGTCCGAGGTCAGGTTGGCGCCCAGGGTCTCGTCGTACCACTTGCCGCTCCAGGCCTTGACGGGAAAGCGGAAATAGCGCGACTTGCCGAACGAGGTGAGGATCACCGAGAAAATCGGGATGTAGAGGAAGAGCATGATCACGATCGTCCAGACCGCGATCAGGCTCGTGACCCAGCGCTTGTTTTCCATGTCAGCGCCTGCCGGGGCTCATAGACGTGGGGGCATCGATGCCGCGCCTCATCGCCGGCCGAGCAGCCGGTCGAGATCGAGCCGGCGCATCACCAGCACCACGAGCACGCCCGTGACGGCGATGGTTAGTATCGAGATCGCCGAGCCGAGCGGCCAGTTCTGGGCGTAGGTGAATTCATGCTGGATGTCCTGGGCGATGACCGGGGTGTTCTGGCCGCCGAGGAGCTTTGCCTCCGAAATCGCGCCCACCGCGAGCACGAAGGTGAGCAGCGCGCCGATGAGGATGCCGGGCATGGCGATCGGAAGCTCGATTTCACGAAAGATCTGGAACCGGCTCGCGCCGAGATCGCGCGAGGCCTCGACCTGGTCGCGGGGCACCATGGAGAGCCCGAGCACGGTGGGAAACAGGGTGAACGGCAGATAGACATAGATCATGCCCATCAGGATCGTGCCGGGCGTAAACAGCATCGAGCCGGTGTCGATGCCGAAGGTCTTGAGGCCGCCGGCCAGGATGCCGCCGCCCTTCAGCAGAAAGAGATACCAGCCGAACAGGCGCACATTCTCGGAAACGAAAAGCGGGATCACCAGGATCAAGGTGACCGGCGCGGCCCAGCGGCCGAACAGCTTGAAGAGGCCATAGGCGATCGGATAGCTGATCAAAAGGTTGCAAGCCACCGTCACGCCGGCGAGCGCGAACGACCAGATGAAGGAGATGTAATAGCTCTCCGAAAAGATGTGCGCGTAGTTCTCGGTCGTGAACTTGCCGCCGAGCTCGAAGGTGCGCTCCGGCACGAAGCTGAAGCCCAGCACGATCACCAGCGGCCCGACAAACCCGATCAGGAAGAACACGAGCACCGGTGTCGCGCTGAGCACGCCCGGCGAGCGCAGCCATCCGAGCAGCAGGGAGAGCACGCTCGGCTGCGGGACGATCGTCGTCTGGGCTTCCGTGCGGGCGGCCATCAGTCGGTCACGAGCACGCTGTCCTTGGCGTCCCAGCCGATCAGGACGGCGTCGTTGAGCGAGCCCTGGTAGGCTTGCTCACGGAGCTTCTCGACGACGAACATCGCGTCGCCGGCGCTCACATGGTACTGCACGCGGGAGCCGAGCGCGTATTCGTTGAAAAGCGACCCATGCAGGTGGTTTTCCGCCTCCGACGGGTCGCTCAGGAAGCGCATCGATTCGGGACGGATCACGAGGTAGCCGGCGGCGAAGCCCTCGGGCCGGTTCGGACTCGTGAAGCGACGATCGAAGGCCGGGCAGTCGAGCGCGTCGTCCGTGCCGGCGCGCACAGCGAGGATGTTTACCTCGCCCATGAATTCGGAGACGAACTTGTTGCGCGGGCGGAGGTAGATCTCGTTCGGCGATCCGATCTGGATCAGCCGACCCTCCTGCATGATGCCGATGCGGTCGCTCATCACCATCGCTTCCTCAAGGGAGTGGGTGATGTAGACGAAGGTCTTGCCGGTGGTGCGGTGGAGGTCCTTGAGCTCGACCTCGAGCAGCTTGCGCAGCCGATAGTCGATGGCGGACAGCGGCTCGTCGAAGAACAGAATGTCCGGATCGGAAGCGAGTGCCCGCGCCAAGGCGACGCGCTGCCGCTCCCCGCCGGAGCATTTCGTCACGGACTTGTCGTAATAGTCCTCCGGGAGCTGGAGCATCTTCATCAGCTCAAGGCCGCGTCGGCGTCGCTCGGCGCGGCTCTCTCCGCGCATCTTCAGGGAGAACTCGATGTTCTGTCCGACCGTCTTGTGATTGAAGAGCGCAAGCGACTGAAAGACCATGCAGGTCGGGCGCCGGTTCGCCGGCACAGTGTTGACGCGCTCGTCGCGCAGGAAGATGTCGCCCGCCGTCGGCTTCTCCAACCCGCCGAGCATGCGAAGAATCGTGGTCTTGCCGCTGCCCGACGGCCCGACGATGGTGAAGAACTCGCCCTCCTCGATATCGAGGGAGACGTCGTTCACGGCGAGCAATTTGCCGAACTGCTTGGTCAGATTGACCATGCGCAGAATGGGCGCAGCCTGCACCATGGCGCTCTTCTCGATTTTCTCTCTACCGAGGCTACGTCACCCGGATCGAGCGACCCTGCCGCGCTTCCGGTCGAAACAGGGCCGCGCGGAGCTCATCTCCGCGCGGCCCCAAGACCGTCGGCTGAACGCTAGGTCTTCTCGCGCCGCGCCGCCGTGTAAATATCGTAGAGCCGGTTGTAGTCCGGCACGACGTCATATTCGACCGAATGCTCGATGCGATAGTCGAACTCATCCCATTGGAAGGAATCGAGCTCTTCCTTCGTGAACCGGGACAACAGCTCCGGCTGTGCCATTTGCCCGACCGGCAGGAGGAAGCCGCCGGCGGTCGCGATCCAGTAGGAGGTCTCCGGCTGGAGGATGTATTCCATCCAATCCATCGTCTTCGGATGGAGGTCGGGATTGTTGACCACCGAGTTGAGCTCGATCCAATTGATCCCGCCCTTGCCGTCCGCCGGGCCGCTCTTCGGAACCACGTGGTAGAGGTTCGAGAGCCCGTCATACCGCGCCGACGAGATCGAATAGGTCCCGCCGCCGAAATACATGTCGATCTCGCCGTTGACCACCGCGAGGTTGACGGCGACGAAATCGTCCGAGACCATTTTGGCGCCATTGATCAAACGCCGTGCCGCCGCCTCGAAGGTCGCGACTTGATCGTCGGTCTTCTCCTTGAACGGATGCAGACCGGCGGCCATGCAGATGTGCATGATGTTCCAGTTGTCGTAGGCGAGGATGCCGTAGCGGCCGGCCATGTCCGGGTTGTTGAACAGATCCCAGCCTTCGTCCTTCGCCATGTCCGCCGAGATCACGTCGGTGTTGACGACGAAGTCGAAGGTGTCGACCCGTTGGCAGACGCCCAACAGATGCTCGTTGTCGATGCTCATCGCCCATTTGTAGGGCGGCTTGAACATCGGCAGCATCGCGTCGAAATAGGGATCGAAGCGCGCCCGGTCGAGTTCGATGATCAGCCCCTCGGGCCACATTATCTCCCGCGCCCACGGATTGTTGAGATTGATGATGTCCCAGATCTTGGTCTCGCCGGCGCGGAGCTTGTTGACCGAGTCCGGATCCGAGGTGTGCAGCTCGTAGTCGATCCCGGTGTCGTACTGGTCGGTGAAGCCGTCGAGCACCCGCGGGTCGACATAGCCGTCCCAGGTCAGCATCGCGAGGTTGTCGGCGGCCTGCGCCCGGCCCGCAAGCGCGCTGCCTGCGCCCAGCGCCAGCGCGCCGGCGCCGATTCCCTGGAGCACCTGACGTCTGGTGGCGGCCGCGCCGCGCACCGGGTCGCGCCGCACCATCTGCTTGAGCAATCTATCCTCGTTCATGGTCGTCTCCCCTGTGGCGCCGCGCTACGGAGACCCTGTCCAACCCGGGCTCAGGCGGCAACTCTCTGTCGTGACGCGCCGAGTGCCTCCGCGCTGGTGCGAAGGCAGCGGCTGTCGCAATCTAAGCACAATCGCGCCGCCGTCTCATCCCGAAATCGCCTGATGGCCGGCGCGCCGGTTGCTCGGTGCTCACGCGTCGGCGAGCGCGGCCGGGCTCTCCGGCAGGATCTGCCCGCCGTCGAGCACCAGTGCCTGGCCGGTGATATAGCGGGCCTGATCACTGGCCAGATAGACCGCGGCATAGGCGATGTCCTCGCTGTCGCCGATATAGCCCGCCGGAATGACGGCCTTGATTTCATCGATCTGGTCGCCGCCGAGCTCCATGAGACCCTGGCTCATAATGGTCCCGGGTGAGATCGCGTTGACTGTAACGTTATGCTTGGCGAGCTCGAGCGCCGCGCCGATGACGAAGGCGTTCACCCCGCCCTTGGAGGCCATGTAGTGAGAGAGGCCCGGCCAGCCCACATTCGGGCCGGTGATCGAGGAGGTGACGATGATGCGGCCGCTTTCTTGCGCCCTCATTTGAGGGATGCAGGCGCGGGTGCCGTAGAAGACGCCCTTGAGATTGGTGTCGATCACCTCGTCCCACGTCTCGTCGGTCATGTCGGCGATGTGCGCGGTGGGATAGATCCCGGCATTAAGGCACAGGATGTCGATCGCGCCGTAGCGCTCGACGCAGGCCGCCGCCATCCGCTCCATGTCAGCGCGCACCGTGACATCGGCCTGGAGGAACGACGCCTCGCCGCCGGCCGCCCGGATCTCCTCGACCGCGGCCTCGCCGGCGCCGGCGCTTCGGTTAGTCACCAGCACCCTGGCCCCTTCGTTCGCGAACACCGTCGCGATTCCCTTGCCGATGCCGCGGCCGGCGCCGGTCACGATCGCCGCCTTGCCCTGCAACGTGATCGCCATCGCCACCCTCCCGCTGATTGCCGGCGGAAGATAGCATGAAGCTCGGACGCGCGGCCTCGGCGCGTCGACTCGCCGCCGGCATGGCCCTAAAGTGAGCGTCTTGGCGAGCCGAGGGCGGGGATGAGAGGCGAGGAGCTGGTCTTCTTCGGTTGGCCCGATATGGCCGGCCTCATGCGCGGACGCGGCTTCCCCGCGGTCGATCTCGAGCGACGCTTGTCGGCGGGCATCGGCTGGGTCCCGGTGGCCCAAGCGATCGGGCCCCTTTCCACCCTCGCGCCGAGCCCGTGGGGCGCGCTCGGGGACGTGTGGCTGATCCCTGATCGGGAAGCCGGCGCCAGGGTCGATCTCTGGCCGGAGCTGCCGCCCTTTCACGCCTATCTCTGCGACGGCCTCGCGCCCGACGGCGCGCCGTGGGAGGGGTGCCTGCGTGCCTTTCTCCGGCGTGCGCTCGAAGACCTCGAAGCCGCATTCGGCCTCCGGCTCATGGCCGCGTTCGAGCAGGAATTCTATCTTGTCGACGGGCTCCCGCGGCCCGCTCCCAATTACAGCATCATCGCCCATGAGCAAGGCACGGCGTTCGGTGGCATGCTGGTGGCGGCGCTCCGTGCCGCCGGGCTCGAGCCCGAGACCTTCGAGCCGGAAGGCGGCCCCGGTCAGTACGAGGTGAACTGCCGCCCGGCGATCGGGCTCGCCGCCGCCGACCGGGCGCTCCTGGTTCGCGAGATCGTGCGCGCCGTCGCCCATCGCGAGGGCCTGCGCGCAAGCTTCACGCCGATGATCGCGCCGGCAGGTTTCGGCAATGGCGTGCATGTGCATTTCAGTCTGCAGGACCTCTCGGGCGAGCCGGTTTCCTATGATCCGACGGCGCCAGGCGGGGTCGCGGCGCCCGCCGGGAGCTTCGTCGCCGGGATCTTGCGTCATCTGCCCGGGCTGACCGCGTTCACGACGCCGTCTCCGGTCTCCTACCTTCGCCTGGCGCCGGGCCACTGGGCCGGTGCCGCGGCCGCCTTGGCTGCCGACAATCGCGAGGCCGCCTTGCGCATCTGCAGCGGCCGGCAGGGCGAGGGCTTCGCCGTCGCCCCGCAATATAATTTCGAGTTCCGCCCGGCCGACCCCGCCGCATCGCCTCATCTGACCCTCGCGGTTCTGGTGCATGCGGGCCTCTCGGGGCTTCGGGAAGCCCTGCCGACCCCGCCGCTCATCGAGCGCGAGCCTGCCGATCTCAGTGATTCCGAGCGGGAGGCGTTGGGCGTAAAGTGGCTCCCGCGCTCGCTCGAGGATGCATTGGCGGCGGCGGAAGCCGATGGCGAGATGCGGGGCTGGTTTCCCGATGCGTTGTGGCGGGCCTATCTCGCGCTCAAGCGCCATGAGCTGGAAGCGGTCGCCGAGCGCGATCTGGATGAGGTGATTCGGAGTTATTTGGATGCCTATTGAGAGCCAAGTACCGCTGGTCGATCATCATTGCCATGGCGTGATCCCGGTCGAGCTGGAGGCGGAGCGGTTCGAGGACTTGATCAGCGAGGCCTTCGCGCCGGCGCCACTCGGCACGAGCCATTGGGACAAGCCGGTCGCGCTCAGCATCCGGCGTTGGTGCGCGCCGGTCCTCGACCTTCCCAAATTCTGCGCTCCTGAGGACTATGTTGCGCGCCGGCGCGCGCTCGGCGCCGAGGAGGTGAATCGGCGTTTTCTCGCCGGTTCGGGCATCGGCACCTATCTGGTCGATAGCGGGAACCGGCCCGAGGAGCTCTGCAGCGTCTCGGAGCTCGGCGCGCTCGCCGGCGCGCCGGCGCGCGAAATCGTGCGCATGGAAGCGATTGCCGAACGCGTCGCCTCGGGCCAGGTGTCGGCAGCGGGCTATGGCCGCGCCTTCGAGGACGCCTTGCGCGCCGCCATCGGCGAAGAGGTCGCCGGGCTCAAGTCGATTCTCGCCTATCGCGCCACGCTCCGGGTCGACTACGAGCCGCCCGGGGCCGCCGAGGTCGAGACCGCGGCCGGGCGCTGGCTCGCCGAGATCGAGCGCACCGGCTCGGTACGCATCACCGACCCGGTGCTCGAGCGGCATCTGATCTGGACCGGCGCCGATATCGCGCGCGAGCGGGGCTTCCCGATCCAGTTTCATATCGGCCTCGGCGATCCCGATATCGAGCTGAATCGGGTTGACCCGAGCTACCTCACGCCGTGGATCAAGGCGGTGGAGCCATGGGGCTTCCCGATCACGCTGCTTCATTGCTATCCGTTTCACCGCAAAGCCGGCCTGATGGCGGAAAACTTCCCTTGGGTCTATTTCGACGTCGGCTTCGCGCAGAACTGGGTCGGGCCGAGCTACCAGCGGATCATGGACGAGGCGCTCGAGACCGCGCCTTTCACCAAGCAGCTCTACAGCTCCGACGCGTTCGGGCTCTCCGAGCTCTACTATCTGGGTGCGCTGCGCTTCCGCACCGCTCTCGCTCGCGCCCTCGCCCGCTGGGTCGACGACGACGAATGCCCGGCCGACGAGGTCGCGCGGATCATGGCCCTGATCGGCGCCGAGAACGCTCGGCGCATCTATCGGGTCTAGCCGGATGGCGGCTTCGCTGCTTCGGCCGGGCGATCCGCCGGCTTTCGAATCGCTCAACGAGCGGGGAGCACCGCGTGCGCTCCTGGTCTGCGACCATGCGAGCTGCGCCATACCCGCCTCACTCGGCACCCTCGGCCTGAGCGAGGCCGCGCGCACCGACCATATCGGCTGGGATATCGGGGCGGCGGCCGTGACCCGGCGGCTCTCCGTGCTTCTCGACGCGCCGGCGGTGCTCGCCGGCTATTCGCGGTTGGTGATCGATTGCAACCGCCCCGAAGCGGCCCCCGACCGGATCCCGGCCGAAAGCGATTCGGTTCCGATACCCGGCAACGCGGCGCTGGATCAGGCCGCGATCGACGCGCGCGTCGCCGCCCTGTTCACGCCCTATCACGACGCGATCCGCGCCGCCCTCGACCGGATGACCGCCGCCGGCAAGCTGCCGGCGCTGATCGCGGTCCACAGCTTCACGCCGCGCATGGCCGATGGCGTTCCGCGGCCGTGGCAGATCGGCATCTGCTGGGACAAGGACCGCCGCATGTCCGCGCCCATGATCGAGCGCTTGAGGGCCGAGGGGCTCACCGTCGGCGCCAACGAGCCCTACGATTTCGGCGTTCTGACCGACTACACCGTGCCCGAGCATGCCGAGAGCCGTGGCCTGCCCCACCTCCTCATCGAGATTCGCAACGACGAGATCCGCACCCCGGAGGCGGTCGATACCTGGTCCACGTGCCTCGCCGCTCATCTCCGCGCGCTCCTGACGCTTCCGGAGACGCAGCGGCTCGAGCGCATTGCCTAGAACAGCCGCGCTGAGCGGTGGTCGAGACACGCAGGTGGTTCTTGGCGATACCGCCGATGGCGCGCCGGTCCCGTACGAGGTCGGGCCCGGCTAAACGACCATGGTGGCGAATGGGGGGTTTCCCCCTCTAACCCGACTTCCGCAACTCGGGGGTCATGAAGGTTTTAACCCATTGATTTTCCGCGATCGGACCCCCAAAGGTCGGCACTACAGGGCGCCGAAGGGAGAGGCGTTCCGTGCGCCGTCAGGCGGAGATCCGCGGCGCGGGTTGTTTCGGCAGGGTCAAGCCAAGCTGGTGCAGCAGTAATTCGTGCTCCTTGTTCGGCCGGGTGTGGCGCGGCAGGACGAGGTGCCGGCCGTCGATGGTCGGCAGGTGGACGTCCACCATCTGGATGGTGGCGAACGTCTTGAGGATGGCGCGTGGGGTGAGGCCAGCGGCGTGTGGCCGGGCGAGGTTCTTCAGGGTGACGAGCAGGCAGTAGGCGATGAATGAGACGAAGATGTGCGCCTCGATCCGCTCTTCGCGCTGATGGAAGATGGACCGGATCGCGAGGTCGTGCTTGAGTTCCTTGAACGCCTGCTCGATCTCGATGAGCTGCATGTACAGGCGCCAGAGCGTGGCGGGATCTTCGGCGACCATGTTGGATCGCAACAGATAGCGGCCCTCGCGGCGGCGTACGCGGCGCAGCCGGTCGCGCCGCAGGCGGAATGAGAAGCCGTCCGCAGCGAGCTCCTTGTCGGTCTCGGGCACACCGATGTCGACCAGGCTCCAGGCCCGGCCCGCTTCCTTCTTGGCGGCACCGAGCTTGAGCATCAGCTGATCCCGGCTGTTGGACTGGCGTTGCAGCTCGCCCAGCCGGCGCCACAGTTTCTTCAGCCGGCGCCGGCGCATGCCGCGTTCCTTGAGGAGCCGCCCCTCGCTGCGCACCAGGACGTAAAGCTCTCCGTCTTCGGCCAACAGCTTGACGTCTACGGACTGGCGCACCTCCTGCCAGGGCAGGTCCAGGAACGCCTTCTCAAGCCGCGTCAGCCGGCCCTTGGGCGTGCCCACCAGATAGCGCACCGGCGCATCGCCCTCGCGCATCAAGGCCAGCGTCTCCTCGGTGGGAATGCCGCGGTCCATGATCCAGATCCGGTCGGAGCGACCGTATTGCCGTTCGATCTTCTCCAGGAACTCCGCCAGCGTGGTCTGGTCGGCGGTGTTCCCCGGCATCACCTCGTAGGCCAGCGGAAAGCCCTCGGGCGTCACGATCAGCGCGATCACCACCTGCACGCAGTCCGGGCGCCTGTCCCGGCTGTAGCCGAACCGGCGCTTGTCCTCGAACGGCGGGTCGCTCTCGAAGTAGGTCGAGGTCAGGTCGTACAGCAGCACATCGAAGCGCACGTCGAACAGCGTCGCCCAACGGGCGCGAAGGAACGAGAAGAACTCCTGCTTATGGAGCAGCAGCTTGTCGAGGCAGCGATACAGCGTGTCGTCGGCGATCGCCCGATCGCAGCCCAGAAGATCGCGCAACGCGCTGTGCTCGTACCAGTGACGGTGGAGACGCCACTCGCTCCCCGGGTCGATCAGTCGGTAGCAGACCTGGATCTTCAGGATGTCCAGCCACCTCGTGCCTTGACGGCTCGGGGTCAGGCGCGGGCCCCAGAAGCGGTCCAGATCAAGCCGATCCCACAGGACCAGGGCCAGCCAGCACGCCCCCCATTGGCGCGGGTCGTGCAGGGCCACGTCCGCGACGTTGATCTTGACCACCTCGCAGTCCAGCGCCGGCGCCTCCCGATCCTCGGGAAACAGCGCCATCTGCCGAGACCCCGACTTGCCCTCCACAACCTCGATCGAGCGGCACCACGCCGCGCGCTGGCTGTCGTTGATCTCGCCGAGATGGAGAACGTGGCGCTGAACAACGCGGCCGCCGCGGACCCGGACGTTCTCCACCACGCTCCAGTAGCGGTGCTCCTTGCCGTCCTTAAAGCGTCTCTTGCAGCGCACGAACATGAGGGTAGCGTCCGGCGCTTCGCCAGCACAATCAAGGGGGTAGGTCGGCACTACACGCGGTTCCGGAGAGCCAAAGACCGGAAATCCGCCACTTTCCGGGCCGAAAAACCGTCAAATTAGCCGAATGCCGTGCCGAGTTGCGGAAGTAGGGCTAACTGCCGCACGGGATGGGTACGTCAGCGTTCCGGGTGGGTAGTCTCTGTTCTTATCGAAGCAGGTAATGCGGTATGGCCCGTCAGCCCATAGCGGGTGAGGGTCGACCCCGTGGAGACCATCTCGAAGGAAGTAGCTGTGGCCCCAAAAGTCCCTCTTATCCGTCCGTCGCATGCGTCCAAGCTGCAGATGTAGGTGCCGTACCTCGGCCATGCGCTTAAACCGGTGCTGGTTGTCTCCCAAACGAGCGATCACGTCGCCGCGGGACACGGTCTGTCCTTCCTCGACTAAAATATCCTGGACATGACCGTACAAGGCGATCAGTGGGTTCCCGTATTTGTCCCTGCCATGATCGATCGAAACGGTCGGTCCTCAGCATTTCCCGGTGTGAGTCTCGAGAACCTGGCCGTCGGCGATGGCGATGATCGGTTGACCGGAAGACGCTCCAATATCGATTCCTTGATGAATGTAATCGCGACGTATTCCCCACACATCGGTCCAGCTCTGGAAGTCGGCGACGATCCTGGGCGTGCCCGGCGGGTAGATGAGTTCTCTCTCGCTGCTGCTTGGGGCAAAGCCTCCTCTAAGCGCCGGAATGAACTCCATGGCACGCTCTTGAGCTTCGCGGAAGTTCATGCCTGGTCGAATATCGGGGTGGTACAGTAGGCGGAGGAACATCTTGTCGTAGACCGTGGGCATAATCTGCGGAAGATTTCTGTCGTCATCCAGCAAGGTCAGGTCCGAGCTTTCGACATCGTTGATGAGACCGAAAAGCTGAAATAACTCTTGATGAATGCAACGGGTCTCCCATGGTTCGTCAAGATCACTTGAGAGAAATATCGTGGCCGACATGATGTTATGATTGACATCCCATGGAACATAAAAAAGGCAGTCTGCTCGTCCCGTCGCGAGGTCGCATTGACGTGCAGTCACGCCCGGATTGTCTTCTCCTCCGGTACCATGTAGCCCCACCAATGTTTACCTGTCAGCCACGAAAATAGCGACATTGGCCTCTGCTTTCTTCAAAGCGTTTCCCACACCCCAGGTGACCAGATAATATGAACCTTTGTTTGGGTCATTAGAAAATTTTACCTCTAGTTGGGCACGAAACCCATCAGCAGAAGTGTACAAATTGTCGGGAAACACGCTCGTATCTGACGACGGTGTGATCTCCGCCTGCTGCAATGTAAGCCCTGCGATGTTTGCGAATGTTTCCAATGAATGTGGAACGCGCTTCTCGACCGTGCTCGATTTGTTGCTGACGATGACATAGGTGATTGGCTTGTCCCAACGAATAAGGCCGGTCTTGCCGCCGAATTCTCGACCCGTTGCTAGAGTGGCGAACAGGCGGGAGAGCGTTTCGTCGGACGGCTCGGCTTGCGCCGAGATGGGGCTGTGCTGGAATAGGAGCGAAAGGAAGACGGGGATCAGCACACCTATAGTCGGAGCCTTCATCGAGATACCCTCTCTTTCCCGTCACCATCGAAGCCAAGGCCTTTAGACACCCCACCCATCTAGACACCGCGTTCATCCCTGATCTTACCAGGAGCGCCGATTTTGCTGACTGGGTCAGGCCTGCTTGGCTTCGATCACGCCGCGCCGGATCGCGCGGGTCCGGGTGAACAGTGTCTCCAGATGCTCGCCGTCGCCCCGGCGGATAGCGCGCTGGAGCGCCGTCAGGTCTTCGGTGAAGCGGCCCAGCATCTCGAGCACCGCCGTTCGATTGTTGAGAAAGATGTCCCGCCACATGGTCGGGTCCGAGGCGGCAATGCGCGTGAAGTCGCGAAAGCCGGCCGCGGCATATTTGATGACCTCGCGCTTGGTTTCCTCCTCGAGGTCGGCGACCGTGCCGACGATATTGTAGGCGATCAGGTGAGGCAGGTGCGAGGTGATGGCGAGCACCGTGTCGTGGTGGCCGGCGTCCATCAATTCGACTGTCATGCCGGCCATTCGCCATAACGAGGCGAGCCGCTCGACCGCCGCCTGGTCGGCCTCGGGCGGCGGCGTCAGGATGCACCAGCGACCCTCGAATATCTCGGCGAAGCCGGCCTCGGGCCCGGAATGCTCGGTTCCCGCGACCGGGTGGCCGGGAATCAGGTGAACGCCCTCGGGCAAATGCGGCGCGACCGCCGCGATCATCGCGCTCTTGACCGAGCCGACGTCGGTCAGAATCGCTCCCGCCTCCAGATGCGGCCCGAACCGCGCAGCCAGCGCGCCGAACGCACCGACCGGTGTGCCCAGCACCACGAGGTCTGCGCCGGCGACGGCCGCTGCGGGGTCGAGCACCGTGTGATCGACGATCCCGAGAGCGGTTGCCGCATCGAGGGTCGCCTGAGTCCGGGCGCAGCCCACGATCTCGGGCGCGGGCGTCGCCCTCCTCAAGACGCGCGCGAGCGACGAGTTGATCAGGCCGAGGCCGATCAACGCGACGCGGGCGAACGGTTGTGCGCCGGTCACCGCTCTCGACCCGTCGCCGAGGAGCCCATGAAGTCCTCGAGGCCCCGGCCTGCCGCCTCCATCTCGGATTCGAGGCCGACGGTGATCCGGAGGTGGTCGGGGAGACGATAGTTGTCGACCCGCCGGGCGATGATGCCGCGCTCGGTGAGGAAGCGGTCCGCCGCGTTCGCATCGCGGCCGGGCTCATCGGGGAAGCGGACGAGCAGGAAGTTGCAAACGCTCGGCACGATCGCAAGACCGGCCGCGCGCAACCGTGCCGCCAGCGCGTCGCGGCAGGCCTCGTTGTGCCGGCGCGACCGGGCGATGTGGTCCTGGTCGTCGAGGGCGGCAAGCGCCGCCGCCAGCGCTGCACCGTTGGCGTTGAACGGGCCGCGGATTCGATTCAAGACGTCGATGACGGCAGGCGCGCCATAGGCCCAGCCCAGGCGCAGCGACGCGAGCGCGTAAGCCTTGGAGAAGGTGCGGGTCATCACCACGTTGGGCGCCATTGTCGCGAGATCGAGGCCGGGATCGTAATCGGGTGCGGTGACGAATTCCGCATATGCCGCGTCGAGCACCAGCACGACATGCTCCGGCAGGCCGCCCCACAAGCGGCGAAGCGCGCCCTTCGAAAGGTAAGTCCCGGTCGGGTTGTTCGGGTTGGCCAGGAAGACGATGCGGGTTCGTTCGGTGACGTGGTCCAGAATCGCGTCGACATCGGCGGTCAGATCGGTTTCGGGTACCGCGACCGGGCGGGCGCCGGCGGCAAGCGCCGCGAGGGGATAGACCAGAAATCCGTGATGGGAGTAGATGATCTCGTCGCCGGGTCCGGCATAGGCGCGGGCCAGGAGCTGAAGCAACTCGTCCGAGCCGTTTCCGCACGCGATCCGTGCCGGGTCCAGTCCGTGAAGCGCGCCAAGCGCCCTGCGCAATGCGGTGGCGCCGCCATCGGGATAGCGATGGAGCTCCGCCGAATGCTCCCGGAAAGCCGCCTGCGCCTTGGGGCTCGGCCCGAGTGCCGCCTCGTTGGAGGAGAGCTTGATGACATTGGCGCGGCCGTCGATGGTCGATCGCCCCCCGACATAGGGAGAGATCTCCATGATCCCGGGGCGGGGGGTGGGTTGCACCGACATTGTCGTGAGAGTGCGCGGGATCGCCACGCGCTAGCCGCTGATCATGGCGGGCGGCTTCGGATAACTGCCGAGCGCGGCGATCCGCCCGACATCCTCGCCCATGCGCTCGGCGAAGCGCCCGAGCCTTGCATCCTCCTCGGCGACGAAGCCATTGACCTCGATCAGTTGCCAACGGCCCGGTGAGCCGTCGTCGTCGTGCCATACCACCGCGCTGGCCATATCGATGCCCGTCTCAGCCAGGGCGGACTTGATACGATCACGACTGATCGCATCTGACGATTCGATTGCCAGGAACGAGATGTCGTCCCCCGACGGCTCGGGCGTGATCATGGCGATTACCAGCGCGCTCATTGCGCCGCTCCGATGCTGGTTGTTTGGCAGCCAGGGTAGGCGCGCCACGATCATCGGCCGCCCCTCGCCGCTGACGGCCAGTGTGAGCCACCAAGGCTCCGCGCTGACACCGACGTCGCCGCTCATCGCGTCCGCCGGAACCGGAACAACGCCGATCGAGGCCTTTCCATCGCGCACGGCGCGGAGGACGCCGCTCTCCGTGCGTGCCGGGATGAACGGCGTCTCGGCGCCGAACTGGGCGCGGGCGAGATTGGCGAAGTCCTGCCCTTCGCCGGAAGGCTCGATCGTGAACACCGACACCTTGAAGCTGCCCTCGGCGACCAGCGTTGCGGACATGATCTCGGACCAGATCCGCACGATGACCGGGAACGGAAACACCCCGCCATGGCGTCCCATCAGCCGCCGCAAGATCTCGGCCTCGCGCGCCGGCCGGATCAGCGCCCCCGAGACGCCGGCCGCCCGCTTCGCTTCGCTGATCCCGTTGGCGAGCGCCATCCGGCGCATCAGGAGGTCGTGGATCGAGTCGTCGATCGCGTCGATCTCATCGCGCAGGGAGGCGAGCGGAGGGTCTTCAGACGAAGGCCTGTTCATGGTGAGGTTGGCGCTGTTCAGGAGATCGCCAGTCCTAATCCATGAGTCTGGTAAAATCAAAGAAAACGTTGACTTTCCGGCTCAAATCGCAACTGCCTAAGCCCCTTTCAACGATCCCGTTGGAGCATGATCGGGTGGCAGGATCCAGCCGTTCGGAGCTAAACGCGCGATGCCGTCGATGCTTGAGAGCGTGACCGTAACGGAGCATGAGCAAGCCGGTCACAGGGTCGAGCCTGGCGGGACGACCCCGCTCGACGAGCCGGACATGTTCAAAACACTCCGCGGGTTCTTGAGCGGCGCTGCCGCATGAAAAAGACATAGCCCAGCAGCGCCATCGAACCCATCGACAAAAAAGCGAGCCCCCAAGCGGTCACCCCTCCCAACGGCGCGGCAAGGTCGAGCACCAAGCCCACCAGCGGCGGTGCGAACAGCGACCCGCTGAACCCCAGTGTCGAATGCACCGCCAGCGTCGCGCCGCGATGGCCCACCGGGGACGTGGCGACGGCACCGGCGGTGAGCGCCGCCGAATCGGCCTGGATCGCGGCGGAATAAACCAGACACAGGACCACCACCGCGGCGAAGGGCAGCAGCGAAGAAAAGCCGATCACGGCGCTGATCGCAAATGTCGCCAGCATCGCCCAGGTGATCAGACGCGAGCGTCCGAAGCGCAATGCCAGCTCCGCGCCTCCGACACTCGAAACCACCGCGATGAGGGAGATCATGGTGGCAAAGAGAGTGGCGTTGAGTTCGAGCTCGACGCCGCTGCCCAAGCAGAACACGAGGAACGGCACGATCCAGGAGCGCATGGCGAACAGCTCGGAGGCGTGGCCGGCATAGGCAATGACGTAACCCATTGTCTCCCGCGAGCGCAGAACCGGCCGGAAGTCCAGCACGTGGCTGCGTTGTTCGGCGGCCGCTTCCGGCTCGCGCGGTGCGACCATCGTCACGAAGACGATGACGCCCAGGACCGGTCCGGCGGCCGTGAATAGAAAGGCGGCGCGCCATCCGAACCACTCCAGCGCGACACCTGCGAGCGCATAGGACACCGCAGTACCAATGCTGAAGCAGGCCGTGTAGAAGGACACTGCGCGCGCCTGTCGCGCCTGTGGCAGGCGGTCGGTGAGCACCTTGAGGCCGGGCATGTAGCTGCCGGCAAGGCCGGCGCCAGCGACCACGCGCCACGGCAAAGCGGACCAGAATCCCTGTGCGAAGAGTGCCAGCCCCACCAGAGCCGCTGCGGCGAGCACCGCACCCAGAATGACGACATAGCGGGCATCGACCCGGTCGGTCATCGCGGTGAGGAACGGGACCGCGAGGACGTAGCCGCCGAAAAACGCGCCCGAGAGCCAGCCGGCCATGGCGTTGTTCATGTGCCACGCCGGCTGAAGCACCGGCAGCAGCGACCAATAGGCCGCAAAACCGGTCATCGTGAACACCTCGGTCAGACACACCACGGCGATCAACGCCGGCGGCCGTCGCAATATGGCCTGCGCGATCACGGCGCCCGGCCCATCACCCGGCGGCTTGAAAGGGGCATCTGGGCCGGACGGCGGGCACGGCGCGAGCGGCAGCCCCTATCGGAGATGCCCCAATACTCAAAATGGAGTTTCAATCGTAAGTGCTCGGCGCCTTCGCTCGACGCGATCGACTTTTCCGAACGGAGGTCTGACAGGTCTATTTCGACCGGGCATGCGTGTCGGTTCTTCAGATAGCTTACCAGTTCAGATCGATCGCGAAAGCCGATGTGCGCGTACTCGACACCGCAAGCTGCAAGAACCTCTGAAAATTCCCGTCGCACCGTGTGTTTGAACGCCCCTTTCTTATTCACATGGAGAAGAAACCGCCCAGGGCTGCCGGAACCGGTGCGTGAGCTGGGGGCTCTCCTACCAGAGCAAATTGCCGGCAAGATCAAGGATCTCGACGCGGCTGATGACCATACCGGGTGTCGGGTCGGTCTGCCGCGACGGCGATACAGGCCTTCGCGCCGCCGATGGAGAACTGCGCGACTTCGCCGCGTGACCTGGGCGCTGATGACGAAGAATGAGGTCTACCGAGCGCCGGCGCCCGCTGCCTGAGGCCGCGACGAGCGCTCGGATAACATCGGGGATGTGAGCAGGTCGGAGGACAGGTAAGGGCAAACGGTCATCGAGACGGAATCGGGAAAACCAGCCTTGTCCGCGGTGCCGAGGAGCACGGCTAAACCGATGTGGACCCGATCCGCGCATTTCCATACAGGCCCGCGGCACGCAACAGCCGCAACACCAGGCCGGGCACACGACTGCACCTGACCGCAGGCCAAACCGACCAAAGGAATGCTTGCATCAAAGCGGGGCGTCCACACACGGACACATCATGCGCTAGCGACAAAAATCAAAGAAAACGTTGACTTTCCGGCTCAAATCGCAACTGTCTGAAGCTCCCTTCTACAATCCCGTCGGAGTGCGATCGGGTGGCAGGATTCAGCCGTTCGGGGCTAAACGTGCGATGGCGTCGATGCTTGAGAGCGTGACCGTAACGGAGCATGAGCAGGCCGATCACAGGGTCGAGCTTGGCGGGGCGACTCCGCTCGAGCTCGACTGCGGTGCGTCGCTTGGGCCGTTCACGCTCGCCTATCAGACCTACGGTACGCTCAACCGGGAGCGCTCCAACGCGGTTCTGATCTGCCATGCGCTGACCATGGACCAGTTCGTTCTCGGCCCGCACCCGGTGACGGGACGACCCGGCTGGTGGGAACTGATGGTCGGGCCGGGCAAGCCGTTCGACACCGATCGTTATTTCGTGATCTGCGGGAATGTGCTCGGCGGCTGCATGGGCACGGTCGGCCCGAAGGAGATCAATGCCGCGACGGGACGCCCCTACGGCCTCGATTTCCCGGTCATCACGATCCGCGACATGGTGAAAGCGCAGGCCATGCTGCTCGACCACCTGGGGATCGAGCAGTTGTTTTGCGTCACCGGCGGATCGATGGGCGGCATGCAGGTCCTGCAATGGGCCGCGAGCTTTCCGGAACGCTGTTTTTCGGCGGTGCCGATCGCCTGTGCGGCGAAGCATTCCGCGCAGAACATCGCTTTCCACGAAGTCGGACGGCAGGCGATCATGGCCGATCCGGAATGGCGCGACGGGCGCTACCTCGAACACGGAACCAGGCCGGTTCGCGGGCTTGCCGTGGCGCGCATGGCCGCTCACATCACCTATCTCTCGGAATCGGTGCTGCACAAGAAATTCGGCCGCGCGCTGCACGACCGGAGCAGCGTCACCTACGGCTTCGACGCCGATTTTCAGGTCGAGAGCTATCTGCGTCACCAGGGGCAAAGCTTCGTCGAGCGTTTCGACGCCAACTCCTATCTCTACATCACCCGCGCGATGGATTATTTCGATCTGGCGGCTGAGTATGAGGGCGTGCTGGCGAACGCCTTCCGCGGCATCGACACTCGGTTCTGCGCGATCTCCTTCACCGGCGACTGGCTCTACCCGACGGCGGAGAACCGGGCCGTTGTGCGGGCACTGGCCGCGGTCGCCGCGAAAGTCAGCTTCGTCGAGGTCGTCAGCGACAAGGGCCACGACGCGTTCCTGCTCGACGAGCCGGACATGTTCGAAACACTCCGCGGGTTCTTGAGCGGCGCTGCCGAGCGGCGTGGGCTCGCTGGCTGATGACCGGTGTGTTGTCGACCCACAACGCGCGTCCGGACCATCGGCTGATCGCCGATCTGGTCGAGCCGGGCTCGCGGTTGCTCGACGTCGGCTGCGGCGATGGCACCCTTTTGGAGCTGCTCGCCCGCGAAAAAAATGTCGATGGCCGCGGTATCGAGATCAGCCAGGAAGGTGTGAACGCCTCGGTCAGGCGCGGCCTTTCGGTCATTCAGGGGGATGCGGATACCGACCTCGCCGACTACCCGGACGCGGCGTTCGACTATGTCGTGCTCAGCCAAACCCTGCCGGCGATCCGTGATCCGAAGGGCGTGCTGCTCGAGCTTCTCCGGATCGGCCAAAGCGCGATCGTCTCGATCCCGAATTTCGGCTATTGGCGGAACCGGCTCCACCTGCTGCTGCGCGGCCGCATGCCTGCTCCTCGGGGCGCGGCCGAGCCGTGGCACGAAACGCCGCAGATCCGCCCCTGCACGATCAAGGATTTCGTCATGCTCTGCCGCGGCCTCGAGATCAGCATCGACCGGCGTATGCAGGTCGATTCGCGCGGCAAGGCGAGCGGTTTCAGGGGCACCGGGCGGTTTGCCAATCTGGTCGGTGAACAGGCGGTGTTCCTGCTCTCCGGACCGACGCCGTCGCTACCCGCGCGCCCGCCGGCATCGGCTCCGGCAATGGCATGAAGACCCGCCGGCGGCTCCGCGCCGCGATCGGGCGCGCCTCGAATACGGTCTTGTCGGCCTCGACATAGACGATGCCGCCGAAGGGGCGCCCGAGATGCCGGCCGACACGCTGCCAGACGGCGGCGGTGCGCAGGACCGTCCGCCAGCCGGTCGGCGGAAAGAAAAGCATCGCGCCGCCGCCGACCGGGGCGAATTGATGCTCCCGCAAGAGGCGGGCAAGTTGTGACGCGCTGAACGGATAACCGTGGCCGAACGGCGTCGCTTCGGCGCGGGCCCAGAGGCCGTGGCGGTTCGGCGCGAGCACGAGGAGGCGGCCGCCCGGCCGCATTACCCGCCACACCTCTTCCAGCATCGGGCGGCGCTGCTCGCTGAATTCGAGGCCGTGAACGATCAGAATACGATCGATCGAACCATCCGGGAGGGGCAACGACGCATCGTCCGCGAGCGCGACCAGCCGCTCCCCGCTCTCCGGCCAAGCCATGACGCCCTGTCCCGCCGGCATGATCGCGAAGACCCGCTCCGCTTCCCCGCGAAAGAGCCCGAGGAACGGCACCGCATAGCCGAGCCCGAGCACCGCCTCTTCACGCGTGTTCGGCCAGGTCCGACGGATCTGCTGGCCGATCATCCGGCGTGCGACCCGGCCCAGGCGGGTCAGATAAAACGCATTGAGATCAACGACATCCTGATGCATCGAAGGGCATCATAACACCTCTTGCCGGGTCGGCGGGACAACCGAGGCACGCGGACTGCGCGGCGCCTAATACATATGGGTGCCGCCGTTCATCGTGATCGTCGAGCCGGTCGTCCAGGCCGCCTTGTCGTCGATCAGAAAGAGCACGGCATGGGCGACCTCTTCCTCGGTTCCCATCCGGCGGATCGGGGATATGTCGATGATTTTGTTGACGATCTTCTCCGGCATCTCGCGCATCATGACGGTGTCGACATAGCCGGGCGCGACGGTGTTGACCGTGATGCCGTGCTTCGCACCCTCCTGCGCAAGCGCTTTGGTGAAGCCGTGCATGCCCGCCTTGGCGGCGACATAGTTGACCTGGTTGAGTTGACCGGCCTGGCCGTTCATCGAGCCGATCTGGATGATTCGACCCCATCCCCGCGCCATCATCCCGGGATAGACCGCCTTCGACATGTAGAAGACCGAATCCAGGTTGACGCGAACGACGCGCTGCCACTGCTCGTCGGTCATGTTCTCGAACTTGTTGTCGGAGACCGTGCCTGCGTTGTTGACCAGGATGTCGATCGGGCCGTGCTCCGCCTCGATGGCGGCGATGCCGGCACGGCAGGCCTCGCCGTCGCTGACGTCCCATTTGTAAGCAGGGCTGCCGCAAGCCTCGCCGAACGCTGCGGCGTCATCGTCATTGGCGTGGTAGTTGACGACCACCGGGTGGCCGGCCTCTTGCAGCGCTCGCGCGATGGCGGCGCCGATGCCCCGCGTGCCGCCGGTGATCAAGGCAAGCCGTCCCATCGCCCCGCGCTCCCGTCAATACATGTGATGGCCGCCATTGACCGAGAGGGTCGAGCCGGTGATGAAGTCGGCATCATCGGCGATCAGAAACAGGACGGCCCGGGCGATGTCCTCGGCGCGGCCGAGCCGGCCGACCGGGATGCTGGCGATGATCTTGTCGAGCACCGCCTCCGGCACCGCGCGGACCATGTCGGTATCGACATAGCCCGGCGCGACGGCGTTCACCGTGATGCCGTGCCGCGCCCCTTCCTGTGCGAGGGCCTTGGTGAAACCGTGGATGCCGGACTTCGCCGCGGCATAGTTGACCTGGCCGTACTGGCCGGCTTGGCCGTTGATCGAGCCGATATTGACGATGCGCCCGAACTTGCGCGCGCGCATGCCGGCGAAGGTGACATGGCAGAGGTTGAAGCAGGATCCGAGATTGGTGTCGAGGACCGCCTGCCAGTTGTCCGGGGTCATCTTCTGCAGCGTGCTGTCGCGCGTGATCCCGGCATTGTTGACCAGGATGTCGATCGGGCCGAGATCCTGCTCGACCCGGGCAACGCCCGCCTCGCAGGCGGCGAAATCGCAGACGTCCCACTTGTAGACGCCGATGCCGGTGACCGAGCCGAAGCGCTCCGCCGCCTCGTCATTGGCGTGGTAGTTCGCGGCGACCGGGCAGCCGTCGTTCTTCAGCGCCTGCGATATCGCGCCGCCGATCCCGCGCGTCCCGCCGGTCACGAGTGCAACCCGCGCCATCAGTGCTCTCCTTTAGCAGCGTATCGCGCCGCCTGAGCGCCAACGGCGCTGCCGGCCGCCTCTTCCGAATCTCGCGACGATGCGCTCGCCTCATATGCGCCGTCACCGGCGCATTTTCAAGCGCCGTCGCGCCACCGATCCTTCAGCATCGATCGGTCGCGACCTCGGCCGTTATCCAGTCCGCGAGCCGGCGCCACAGAAGGCGCTTCGCGCGCGGGCTGGCCATCATTCCGATATGGCCGAGCGCCGGTTTCCAGGTCTCGACCGCGGGCAGGGCGGTGCTCAGCGCCGCCGCCGAGGCCGGCGGGACGATGCGGTCCCGCGTCGGCACGACGTTGAGTGCGGGCACGCGAATGCGTTCGGGCCGGATTGCCGCCCCGCCGACCCGCCATGTGCCCTTGGCCGGGGCGTTGGCGCCGTACCAGGTGCCGAGACAGGCGCGGGCGACCGGGCCGGCCAGTGGGACGCCGTCGTTGAGCCAGTCCTCGAGCGCGACGAAGTCGCGCGCCGCGGCGGAAGCAGGCGCGAGCGTCGCGAAGGCACTGAACTTGCGCGCGGCAAGGAGCGGATCGAGCGCGGCAAACATGGTTTGTATCGCGTCGGCCGGGAGCCGGTCGAAGGCGTCGATGAGACCGCTCAGCACCGGCATGGAGGCCGCAACCAGGCGCGCCTGGTGACCGCCGTCGGCGTGAAAATCCCAAGGCGTCGCGAGCAGGACCAGGGCGGACACCTCGGCGCGGGATGCGAGGGGCAGGACCAGGAGGCCGCCCATGCAATAGCCGAGGAGAGCCACCGGCCGGCCGGCGTCGCGACGGGTCGCCTCCAGCGCGGCGCCGAGGCGACCGAGGATGTAGTCGTCGAGCCCGAAGGCCCGCTCCGCGGCCCCGGGCTCGCCCCAATCGACCAGATAGGGGCGCAGGCCGCGATCCCGCAAATAGCGGGCGAAGCTCCGCTTCGCCGAGAGGTCGAGGATGGTGGCGCGGTTGATCAGCGAAGGCACGAGCAGGATCGGTGCACCCTCTGCCGGCCCGCCGAATGCCAGCACCCGCGTGGAGCCGGCCTGCCAGAGAACCGGCGGCTCCTCGAGACGGCGCCGATAGCCGTGAGCGCGGTAAGCTTCGATCCCGTCCAGAAAGCGGCCGATACGGGCGGACGCCTCGGCGCCGAGGGCGCGCGCGAACGCCTCAGGATCGGCGTGGGCGAGCGCGCGCTCGAGGGCTGCCGCCTGCTCCTCCGGAGCCTGTCTCCAGCTCAGCGATCCGCTTCTCGCAAGCGGCAACGCGGCGAACGAGCTCAGCCAGAAGCTGATCGCGATCCCCAGATGCAGCGGGAGCGGCCGCGGCCCGAGGCGCGGTTTCGCGGCGGTCGGCTCCGGTGTCGCCGGTCTCGTCATTCAGGCCTCCGCCGGCGGCCGTCGCCATGGCCGCAAGCTGCAGGGCGGAAAGGTGCGCGATCCATTGCTCGAGCCCGGGATCGCGCGTAATCCCGGCCACCTCGTCCTGCCAGAGATCGAGGAAACGACGGGCGAGTTCGGCCGGGTCGTGATCATCATCCGATGCGGGCGCGGCGTGACTCATGGAGCCAGTATAGTCCATGACCCGCCTGTCAATGGAATCGCAAGTCCTCTGTTGCGCTGCGGGCGCTATTTGCGCGGCGCAGCAATTGCTGACAGACTTTGCCCCTGGGAAGGCCGAGCGAGGTCGTGCAAGATGGCCGAAAGCAACCCAGCGGACCGGCCCGCGCCGGACACGGTTGTCATCAAGAAATACGCCAATCGGCGGCTCTACAACACCGCTACCAGCAGCTACGTGACGCTCGATCACCTGTGCCGGATGGTGAGAGACGGCGAGGACTTCGTCGTTCGCGACGCGAAATCGGGCGACGACATCACGCATCAGGTGTTGACCCAGATCATCGTGGAGCAGGAGGCCAAGGGGCAGAACTTGCTTCCTCTCAGCTTCCTCAGACAAATGATCCGGCTCTACGGCGACAATGTTCAGGCGTTCGTTCCCCGTTATCTCGAGCTCGCGATGGAGACCTTCGCGCGCAATCAAGGCGACATCCGCGCACAGATGGATAAAACCTTCGGCGGTATGTTCCCGGTCAAGGAGCTCGAAGCCATGGCCCAGCACAATGTCGAACTGATGCAGCGCACGATGGAAATGTTCCCGCCGTTCACGGCCGGACGCACGACCGCTGACTCGAAGCCCGAGACCCGCGAGGGCGCGGCCGACGTCAATGCGGTGCTCGACAAGCTCGACGAGATGCAGGCCCAGATTGACGCATTGAGTGGGCGTGCTCGGAAGAGCGAGGGGGATGGCTGACGAGGCGATGTCTTTGCCTGCCCGTCGCGCGGCTTGACAGCCACCCGCGGCATTCCTCTAATCGCCCTGCGTCAAGGGGCGCTTAGCTCAGCGGGAGAGCACCGTCTTCACACGGCGGGGGTCGCTGGTTCAAATCCAGCAGCGCCCACCACTTGCTTCGACAGGTCAGGCCCTATTCCAGAGTTCCCGCGCGTTGGGGTGTGCGCGAGTGTGCGCGCATCGCTGCCTGTCAGGGCCTACTCGGCGGCTTCTTGGTAGCTGTCGAGCGGCGGGCAGGCGCAGATCAAATTGCGGTCGCCATGGACCTGGTCGATCCGGTTCACCGGCGGCCAATATTTGTTGCGCCTCAGGTCCTCGGCCGGGAACACCGCCTGCGCGCGGCTGTAGCCGTGGCTCCAGGCCTCGTCGGCGATGTCGTCCATGGTGTGCGGGGCGTTCTTCAGCGGGTTGTCGGCTGGGTCCAAGCGGCCCTGCTCGATCGCGGCGATCTCTTGGCGGATCGCGATCATCGCCTCGCAGAAGCGGTCCAGCTCGGCCTTCGATTCGCTTTCGGTCGGCTCGATCATCAGCGTGCCCGGGACCGGGAAGGACATGGTCGGCGCGTGGAAGCCGTAGTCCATGAGGCGCTTGGCGATATCGTCGACCTCGATCCCGCTGGCGCGCTTCAAATGGCGCACCTCGACGATGCATTCATGCGCGACCAGGCCGTTCTTGGCGGTGTAGAGCACCGGGTAGTGCGCGGCGAGCCGCTTGGCGATGTAGTTGGCGTTGAGGATCGCGACCTGGCTCGCCCGGGTCAGGCCCGAGCGGCCCATCATCACCATGTAGGCCCAGGAGATCGGCAGGATCCCGGCGGAGCCCCAGGGTGCGGCCGAGATCGGGCCGATCCCGCCTTCCGGGCCGGCTTCCGGCACCAGCGGGTGGCTCGGCAGATAGGGCGCGAGGTGCGTCGCCACGCCGATCGGGCCGACCCCCGGTCCGCCGCCGCCATGGGGAATGCAAAAGGTCTTGTGCAGGTTCATGTGGGCGACGTCCGGGCCGAAATACCCGGGCAGGCTCAGCCCGAGCAGCGCGTTGAGGTTGGCGCCGTCCATATAGACCTGCCCGCCCGCCTCATGGATCACCTCGCAGATCTCGACGATGGCCTCCTCGAACACGCCATGGGTGGAGGGATAGGTGATCATCAGCGCCGCAAGGTCCCCGGCATGGGCGTCCGCCTTGGCCCGCAGATCGGAGAGATCGACATTGCCGTCATCGTCGCAGGCGACCACGGCCACCGTCATCCCGGCCATCACGGCGCTCGCCGGATTGGTGCCGTGGGCGGAGCTCGGGATCAGGCAGACATTTCGCCCGCCCTCGCCGCGGCTTTCATGGTAGCGCCGGATCACCATGAGCCCGGCATATTCCCCCTGGCTGCCGGCGTTCGGCTGCAGGGAGACGGCGGCGAAGCCCGTGGCCTCGCTCAGCATCCGCTCGAGGCTCGCGATGAGCGTGCGGTAGCCCGCCACCTGATCCGCCGGGGCGAACGGGTGGATGGCGCCGAAGCCGGGCCAGGTGATCGGCATCATCTCGGCGGTCGCGTTGAGCTTCATGGTGCACGAGCCGAGCGGGATCATGGAGTGGTTGAGGGTCACGTCCTTGCCTTCGAGTCGGCGCATATAGCGGAGCAGTTCGGTCTCGGCCTGGTAGAGGTTGAACACCGGATGCTCCAGGAACGGCGTGCGCCGCACCGCCTCCGCCGGCAGCCCGTCGCGGCCCGCGTCCTCGAGGTCGGCGACCGCGAAACCGGGGTCGGCGCCGTCGGCGAAGGCCCGCCACACCGCTTCGATATCGGCGCGGGCAGTGGTCTCGTCGCAGGCGATGCCGAGGCGGTCGTCGTCGATCGGCCGCAGATTGTAGCCCGCCGCCGCGGCGCGGCTCAGGATCGCGCGGGCGCGGCCCGGCGCGCGGACCGTGAGCGTGTCGAACCAGGTCTCGTTCTCGACGGCGAAGCCGAGACGCGCGAGCCCCGCCGCCAGGATATCGGTGAGGCGATGGACCCGCCGGGCGATCCGCCTCAGCCCCTCCGGCCCGTGATAGACGGCATACATCCCGGCGATGACGCCGAGCAGCACCTGCGCGGTGCAGATATTGCTGGTCGCCTTCTCGCGCCTGATATGCTGCTCGCGAGTCTGGAGCGCCAGCCGGAGCGCGGGCCGGCCGCGGGCGTCGACCGAGACGCCGACGATCCGGCCCGGCATGGCGCGGCGGTATTTCTCGTGAGTCGCGAAGAAGGCGGCGTGGGGGCCGCCATAGCCGAGCGGCACGCCGAAGCGCTGCGAGTTGCCGACCACGATGTCGGCGCCGAATTCACCGGGCGGCGTCAGTAGGACCAGACTCAGGAGATCGGCCGCGACTGCGACGATCGCGCCCTGGGTCCGCGCCTGTTCGATGATCGGGCGATAGTCGGGCACCGCGCCGTCGGTCGTGGGATATTGCAACAGCATGCCGAAGAAGGGGCCCTCCGGCAGGCCTGCGCGGTGGTCGCCGACCTCGACGGCGATGCCGATCGCCTCGGCACGCGTCCGCGCCACGGCAATGGTCTGAGGCAGGCAGGCGTCGGAGACGAAGAAGCGGTCGCTGCCGTTCTTGGCGATGCCGTGGCTCATATGCATGGCCTCGGCCGCTGCCGTGCCCTCGTCGAGCAGCGAGGCATTGGCGCAGGAGAGGCCGGTGAGGTCCATCACCATGGTCTGGAAGTTGAGCAGGGCCTCGAGCCTGCCTTGGGAAATTTCTGGCTGATAGGGCGTATAGGCGGTGTACCAGCCCGGATTCTCGAGGATATTGCGCTGGATTACCGGCGGCGTGTGGGTGTCGTAATAGCCGAGCCCAATCATCGGGCGCGCCACGCGATTGCGCCCGGCGAGATCGGCCAGCGCCGCGAGCACGTCCTGCTCGGTCCGGCTCTCGGGAAAGCTTTCGGGGATCTCGGCGCGGATCGACGCCGGCACCGCCGCGTCCACGAGCGCCTCGAGGGACTCGTAGCCGACGGTCTCCAGCATCGTTGCGAGATCGCCGTCGCGCGGTCCGATATGCCGGCCGACGAAGGCGTCGGCCTGTTCCAGAGCCGTCAGTGATCGATCGCCTGCCGCCATCGCTCTTACCCCTCCTTCGCCGCCGGAACCCGGCTAGTCGTCGCCGAGGCCGGTGACATACTCGGCATAGGCCGCCTCATCCATCAGCCCGTCGACCTCGGCGGGCGCGCTCAGCTTGAGCTTGACGAACCAGCCCGCGCCGGTCGCCGCGCTGTTCACGAGCGCCGGATCGTCTTCCAATGCCTGGTTGACTTCGACGACTTCGCCCGAGACCGGCGCATAGACCTCGCTCGCGGCCTTCACCGATTCGACGACCGCCGCTTCCTCCGCCTGGGCGACGGTCTTGCCGACCTCCGGCAACTCGACATAGACCACATCGCCGAGCTGCTCTTGCGCGTAGTCGGAGATGCCGACGGTGCCGACCTCGCCCTCGACCCGTATCCACTCATGGTCCTTGGTGTATCTGAGCCCGCTCATGGCGTCCTCCGCCTCAAGTCCTGTGATAGTTGTGCGGGACGAACGGCAGCCCGACGATGGTCGCCGGCCTCGGCTTGCCCCGCACCAGGAGCGAGACCGCTGCCCCGATCGTGGCGGCCTCGGCCGCGACATAGCCCATCGCCACCGGCCCGCCTGCGGTCGGCCCGAAGCCGCCGCTCGTGACGACTCCGATCTCGGCGCCGCCCGGGCCCAGCACCGTGGTGCCCTCGCGCGCCGGCGCCCGGCCGTCGGGGCGGATGCCGACCCGCCTGCGCCGAGGCCCGTCCGCCAATTCGCGCTGAATCCGCACCGCGCCGGGGAAGCCGCCCTCGCGCCGGCGCCGCTTGCCGATCGACCAGGCGAGCGCCGCTTCGACCGGCGAGGTCGTCTCGTCGATGTCGTGGCCGTAGAGGCAAAGACCCGCCTCCAGGCGGAGCGAATCGCGGGCGCCGAGGCCGATAGGCTCGACCTCGGGCTCGGCGGAAAGCAGCCGCCAGAGCGCGGCTGCGTCGCGATCGGCGACCGAGATCTCGAAGCCGTCCTCCCCGGTATAGCCGGCGCGCGAGACGAACGCCTCGATGCCGCCGATGGCGAATGAGCCGGCGGTCATGAAGGAGAGCCCGGCGCATTGCGGCGCGTGGCGGGCGAGGGCCACAGCCGCCTTCGGCCCCTGCAGCGCGATCAGGGCGCGGTCTGCGAGCACCGTGAGGGTGACGCCGCCGTCGAGCCGGCGCTCAAGATGGGCGATGTCGTCCCGCTTGCGGTCTGCGTTGACCACCAGAAAGAGCCCGCTATCGGTCCGAACGGCCATCAGATCGTCGAGGATGCCGCCCGAGTCATCGGTAAACTGGGTATAGCGCATGGCCATCGGCGCAAGGCCCGCGATATCGCCCGGCACCAGGCGCTCGAGGGCGGCGGAAGCGGCCGCGCCGGTCAGACGGAGCTGGCCCATATGCGAGACGTCGAACAAGCCCGCCGCGGTTCTGGTTTGGGTGTGCTCGGCCATGATCCCGGCCGGGTAGCTCACCGGCATGGCATAGCCGGCGAATTCGACCAGCTTGGCGCCGAGCGCCCGGTGCTCGTCAAAGAGCGGGGTCCGGGCGGGGGTCGCGAGGCCGGCGTCTTCACTCATGGCGTCTCTCAGATACGGGACGGACGGTGGGTAGCGATCCCACGCGGGACCGTCGACTGTGTTTGACTGGCTATTCTAGTTTCGCCCTGAGGATAGGATCGCAAACTGCCCCATGGCGACGGTCCATTCAATGGACTTTCGCCAGTCCAAACCAGTATTGCGGATCGTCGGCGGGAACGCGAATATCGGCACCACCCGCTCCCGGGCGTGCCGCCAGGAAGGCGCGATCGCGGGACAGCACGTGTCGCATTGTGTCTCGAACCGTTGTCCCTGCCGCGGCTTTCTACTGAAGATCTTCGCTCACCGCTTGCCCGCACAGTCAGGCCGAAGGACCGCTTGCCCAGGTCGAGCCCACCCTGCTAATGCTGTTGATGAGTGCCTTCATGACCCGTGTCCCGGTCCTTCGTGACCCGGCCGGCGCTATGATGCAGTAAGGCGCGGGGCTACCAATCCCATCCATCGGCAAGGGAGACGGCATAGCATCGAGGAGTCCGCTGCTGATCACCGGTTGCGCCGTGCGGTCTCGGACCTGACGCTGGACAAGCAGATCCTCAAGGAGGCGGCACGGGGAAACTTCTTCTCTATTCGGGGCCCTCGGGTCAATGCTCCTCTCAGCACCTCTCCGTCCGGTGCAACTTCCGCGGGGCTTGTGCTTCTCTCCGAAGTCAGCCTGAGGCCGCCTCATGATGGGGTCAGGGCAGCGGGCGGATCCATCTGAGCCGCGCGTTTGGCAAGACGCCAACGCAGAAGTTTCCACGATCTCGCCGGCCCTCCGTCCTCGCGGTGGTCACCCTTCCCGACGGGGAAGCCCGGTATTCAGTTCTCCTTCGATGGTTCAGACCTTGTACTCAAGCCGCAGCGGGCTCCTTGCTCCATTGGAAGTCGGTGCCGTCCACCCACATGCGATGCAGGATCACCGCCAGGCGCCGACCGACGGCAACGATCGTTACGCCAAGCTGGCCGCCCGGCTCCGCTACGCTCCGCCGGCCATCCAGCTTGGCGGAGAAACCGCCGATGCACTAACATTCGAACCGGACCACCCGGTGGGGGCAGGTCAGGGCAAGCCTTCGCCGTCGCTCCGATCCCGGCCGGCGACCTTCCTGCCCTTGACGTAGACCGCCCGCACGGCGCGGTCGTCACCTAGCATCATCAGCGCGAACAGCATGTCCTCCAGGCTCTCCGAGAGCTCCTGGCGGGCGGCCAGCACCGGCGTCGCCCACGGGTCGAGGACAACGACATCGGCCCAGCGTCCGGCATCGAGCGTGCCGATCTCGGCATCGAGACGAAGGCCGCGCGCATTGCCCAGGGTGGCCAGGTAGAACCCGTCGAAGGCGGTGAAACCGCAGCCCTTCAGCCTGGCGGTCTTGTACGCCTCGGCGAGCGTCTGGAGCAGGGAGTAGCTGGTGCCGCCGCCGATATCGGTGGCCACGCCTATTCTGACCGGGCGCCGTGCCGCGCCCACATGCTCGATGTCGAACAGGCCCGATCCCAGAAAACCGTTTGAGGTCGGGCAGTGGACGACCATCGAGCCTGCGTCGTGCAAGGCCTGGCATTCGCGTTCCGAGAGGTGGATGCCATGGGCGAAGACGGCGTTTTCACCCGTGAGGCCGAACCGCGCATAGACATCGGTGTAGTCCTTCGACCAGGGAAACAGCCGCTTCACCAGATCGATCTCGGCGGCGCTCTCCGAGAGATGAGTGTGGAGCAGGCAGCCGGGATGGTCCGCCAGGAGCTCACCGGCAAGTCGAAGCTGCGCTTCGCTCGACGTGACGGCGAAACGCACCGTGAGGGCGTAGCGCAGGCGTTCGACCTCGTGCCACGATGCGATGAGCTCGGCGCTCTCCCGGGCGCTCGCTTCGGCATCCTGCGTCACGGCGCGGGGAGCGTTGCGGTCCATCATGGTCGCCCCCGTGATCAGACAGAGGCCGCGCCGCCGCGCCGCCCGAAAGAGGCAGCCGGCCGCTTTCCCATGCACCGAGGAGAAGACGAGAGCGCTGGTGGTGCCGTGGCTCACGAGCTTGTCGAGAAAGCTCTCCGCGGCCGCCGCGGCATGGTCCTCGCAGGCGTATCGCGCTTCCTCGGGGAAGGCGAAGCGATCGAGCCATTCGAGCAGGTCGTGCGCGGGCGCCGCCAACATGCGGTGTTGCGGGAAGTGAACGTGTGCGTCGATCAATCCGGGCAGGATGACCTCGCCGCCATAGTGGTCGCACGGAGCCTCGGCGTGCTGCCGCGGCAGGTTGGCGAAATCGCCGTGCCACAGGATGCGGCCCCGCCTGCCGACGACCACCGCGCCGTCGTCGTGGCCGTGCATCGCCTGGTCGGGGCCGACGAAGCGGGGATCGTCCCCGAAGCTCACCGTGCGGCCGCGCAGAACCCGCGCCGCGGTATCGGGGCCCGTGGTCATCCCGCGACCCGATCCTCGATGCGGAAGCGCATGATGCGGCAGACATTGTCGGTCGCGTTTTCGAGTTCGACCTCCCGCCGGTTGGCGCGACGCTCTTCGAAGGCGGCGAGGATCATCTCCTTGGTCGCGCCCTTGACCGCGAAGATGAAGGGTATCCCGAAGCGTTCCTTGTAGGCGGTATTGAGCGCGGTGAAGCGTTCGAATTCCTCGGGCGTCAACCGGTCGAGGCTCGCGCCCGCCTGTTCCCTGCGGGACGCCTCGGTCAATGCGCCGATGACCGCCGCCCGGCCGGCGAGATCCGGATGCGCGCGCAACACGGCCAGTTGCTCGTCCCGCGCCGCGCCGCGCAGGGCAGCGGCAAATGCCTCGACGACCCCGTCCCGGTCGGCAAAGGGACGGGCGCCGGCGGCACGCTCGGCGATCCAGGGCGAATGCTCCGCCACATCGGCGAACCTGGCGGTGAAATCGGACACGACCATCCGGTTGAGATCGCCGATGGAGAGGAGCATGCCCATCGTCCCGTCGCCCATCGTCTTACCTGTCGTCGATCCAGGCGCCGAGCTGCCCGCGCTCCTCGTCCGTCATGCCGGTCTCGTTGCCCAGCGGCATGGCGCGGGTCTGGACCGTGAATTTCGCCACCTGTTCCGCGTGACGGCGCAGGTCATCGATGGTCTCCAGCACCATGTCCTTGGGCGGCGTGTCAAAGCCCTCATGGCTCGGACTCGCGGCGTGGCAGGACACGCAGTGCTTGTCGACGATGGTCATGACCTCCACGTCCGAAACGGCGAGCGCCGCCGTCTCCCGTTGCTGAGGCGAGGTCATCCACACGGCCGCGAAGAGGGCGATCAGGATGACGGGCAGGGTCCAGACATATCCGGCGAGCGGGGCGCCCGTCTCGTGGCTGACCAGGGCGTGGCGCAGGCAGGCGCCGCCGACGATGACGAAGGCGACGATCAGCCAGGCCTGGGGATGCGCCGACAGCATCGGGTAATGCCCGCCCACCATGGTCACGAGCACCGGCAGCGTCAGATAGGTGTTGTGGACCGAGCGCTGCTTGCCGATAGCGCCCAGCTTCGGGTCCGGCTCTCGCCCCTCCAGCAGTGCCCGAGTGATTTTCTTCTGGTTGGGAATGATCGCGGCGAACACATTGGCCGCCATGAGGGTGCCGATGAAGGCGCCGACATGGATCAACGCGGCGCGGCCCGAGAACACGTTGGTGTAGACGTAGGCCGCTAGGAGAATCCACAGGAATGCCGTGCCGGCGAGCAGGGTCGGCCGCCTGCCGATGGGCGAGCGGCACAGGCCGTCATAGACGAACCAGCCGACGGCGAGGCTCGCCACCGAGATGCCGACCGCGTGCAAGGGCTCGAGGTCCAGGACCGCGGGATCGATCATCCAGGCGCCGGCATTGAGGTAGAATTGCACGACCAGAAGCAGGAAGCCGGTAAACCAGGTCAGATAGGCTTCCCACTTGAACCAGATCAGGTCGCCGGGCAGCTCCTTCGGCGCAACGGTGAACTTCTCGACATGGTAGAAGCCGCCGCCATGCACCTGCCACGCAGTCCCCAGCACGCCTTCCTTCATCCTCTCGCGCTTCTTCAGCGAAAGGTCGAGAGCGATGAAATAGAAGGAGGTGCCGATCCAGCCGATGCCGGCGATCATGTGCGCCCAGCGAAGCAGGAGATTGAGCCAGTCGACGGCGAAGGCGCTCAAGCGGGTGTCTCCCCGTTCTCACGCCGGCCGGCGCACCGGGCCTGCATCGCAGCAGGAATGGTGCGCCGGCCGGCATCGGCAACGGCCTATTCCGGCAAGGTGCCGTCGACGCCCTGGACGTACCAGTTGATGCCCAGCAGCGTCCCGTCGTCCATGATCTCGCCTTCGGGCACGGCCAGCGTGCCGTCCTGCCGGTGCACGGGACCGGCGAAGGGGTTGAGTTCCCCGGAGGTGATCATGGCTTCCGTTTCCATCGCCATCGCCGCGACGTCATCGGGCATGTTGGTGTAGGGCGCCATCCGGACCGTGCCCGCGGCCATGCCGTTCCATGTGTCCGACGACTCCCAGGTCCCGTCGAGCACCGCTTTGGCGCGCTCGATATAGTAGGGGGCCCAGTTGTCGATGATCGCCGTCAACTGCGCCTTGGGGGCGAAGTGGATCATGTCGGAAGCCTGACCGAAGGCGAGCGCACCTTCTTCTTCGGCGATCTGTAGAGGCGCCGTCGAATCGGTGTGCTGGGTGATGATGTCCGCGCCCTGGCCGATCAACACCTTCGCGGCGTCGGCTTCCTTGCCCGGATCGAACCACGTGTTGACCCAGACCACCTTGAGCTTGAAGTCCGGGTTGACGGTCTGCGCGCCGAGCAGGAAAGCGTTGATGCCCATCACGACCTCGGGAATGGGGAAGGACGCGATGTAGCCGGCAATCCCCGACTTCGACATCCGGGCGGCGATCTGCCCGATGACATAGCGGCCTTCATGAAAGCGCGCGTTGTAGGACGAGACGTTCTCGGACGTCTTGAAGCCGGTCGCGTGCTCGAACTTCACGTCGGGAAAGCGCTCGCCAACCTTGATCGTCGGGTTCATGTAGCCGAAGGACGTGGTGAAGATCAGCCCGGCACCCTGCCGCGCCAGACGCTCGATGGCGCGCTCGGCGTCCGCGCCCTCCGGCACGCTCTCGACATACACGGTCTCGACCATGTCACCGAGTTCCTCCTCGAGCGCGAGGCGGCCCTGGTCATGGGCGTAGGTCCAGCCATGATCGCCGACGGGTCCGACATAGATGAAACCGACCTTCAGCTTGTCGGCAGCGGATGCGGCGCCCGCGGCGAGTGTCATCGCCAGCGCGACCGCGACCATTCCAATAAGCTTCTTCATGATGACTCCTTTCGGTTCAGCAAGTGTCCATGCGGTGCAGCATGTCATTCCGCCAACGCCCACCGTAACGCGCAAGCGGCTTCACTCCCCCTCTACCTCTCCGGCGCGAAGGGCTGCCCGAGGCATGCGGGCGTGTTCACCCTGATCAAGGCCCTGTTCCCTGAAATGACAATCAGCACCACGATCGTGACGAGGTAGGGCAAGGACGACAAGAGCTGCGATGGGACCGCGACGCCCAGGCCCTGGAGGTATAGGCCCATGATCCAGACCGTGCCGAAGAGGTAGGCCCCGATGAACAGACGCCGGGGCAGCCAAGTGGAAAAGACGACCAGCGCCAGGGCGATCCAGCCGCGGCCCGCGCTCATGTTCTCGATCCACTGCGGGGTGTAGGCAAGAGCAAGATACGCGCCGGCCAGGCCCGAGCAGCAGCCGCCGAAGGCGATGCAGGCATAGCGCACCTTGATCACGCCGTAGCCCAGGGCATGGGCGGAATGGTGGTTGCCGCCCACCGCGATGATGATGAGGCCGATCCGGGTGCGAAACAGCACATAGCCGGCGGCCGCGGTCAGCGCCAGGGAGGCGTAGACCAGGATGTCCTGGCCGAACAGGATCGGCCCGATGAAGGGGATGTCGGTCAGGACGGGGATGTGGATCGATGCGAGCTTCACCCCGGGCAGCCCCGTGAACCCCTCGCCGATCAGGCCCGAGAGCCCCAGTCCCAGCAGGGTGAGCGACAGCCCGGTCGCAACCTGCGAGGTCATCAGAGTCTGGGTCAGGAAGGCGAAGAGCAACGACATGCCGACGCCCGCGGCCAGCCCGGCCACAATGCCGATCAGCGCCGAGCCGGTCGTGTAGGCGGCGGCGAAGCTGCACACCGCGCCCATGATCATCATGCCTTCGACGCCCAGGTTAAGAACGCCCGAGCGTTCCGTGACGAGCTCTCCGGTCGCCGCCAGCAGCAATGGCGTAGACGCCGTGATGATCGTCAGAATGACGGCTTCCAGGGCTCCCATCGGTCGCTGCTTAGACCTCCTTGGCCATCTTCTAGGCGTGAACGAGTCTTATGCGGTAACGGATCAGCGTGTCGCAGGCCAGGATGAGGAACAGCAGCAGGCCCTGAAACACCTGAGTCGTCTTGTCGGAGATGCCGAGCTCCACCTGCACCCCCTCTCCGCCCATATAGCTGATCGCCAGGAGGACGCCCGCGAAGAGCACGCCGATCGGGTTCAGGCGACCGAGAAAGGCGACGATGATCGCGGTGAAGCCGTAACCGGGCGAGACGTTCGGTTGCAGTTCGCCGCTCGGGCCGGCGACTTCGCAGATGCCGGCCAGCCCGGCGAGGGCGCCGGACAGCATGAAGCAGAACAGCACCACCCGCTTCCCTCTGAAGCCGGCGAAAGCGCCGGCGCGCGGCGAGATGCCGACGACGCGGATCTCGAACCCGCGCAGCGTCCGCCCCATCATGAAGGCGACGACGATGACCGCGGCGATGGCGAAGACGGCGCCGATATGCACCCTTCCCTCGCCGAGAAGCGGCAGGAGCTGCCAGCCCTCGAACGGTACGGACTGCGGAAAGTTGTAGCCGTCGGGGTCTCGCCAGGGCCCGCGCACCAGCCAGTCCAGCAGCAACTGGGCGACGTAGACGAGCATCAGGCTGGTCAGGATCTCGTTGGCGGAGAAACGGTTCTTCAGGAACGCCGGGATGGCGGCGAAGAGAGCGCCGCCCGCGGCGCCGAGAACGAGCATGAGGACCAGGACCAGCGGCGACTGCCAGTCAGTGAAATAGATCGGGATGGCGGAGCCGAACAGGGCGCCGATCGTAAGCTGGCCCTCCGCACCGATGTTCCAGACATTGGCGGTGTAGCAGACGGCGAGGCCGACACCGATGAGGATGAGCGGCGCGGCCTTGACGATTACCTCCTCGACGGACCAGACGCTGGTCAACGGCTCGACGAAGTACATGTAGAGCGCTTCGGCGGGATCGAATCCCAGGCCCGCGAACATGATGGCGCCGAGAGCGAGCGTGACGGCGATCGCCAGCACCGGGGACAGCAACGCCATCATCGTCGAACGCTGGCTGCGCCTTTCCAGCCTGAGGATCACGCTCCCGCCCCGCGCTTGGCGCCCTGGCCGGCTCTCTCATGGGCGCCCGCCATCAGCAGGCCGATCCGTTCCGGGCTCAGCTCTCCCGCCGGATAGGCTTCCGAAAGCTCGCCCCGCGAGATCACCGTGATGCGGTCGGCGATCTCGAAGATCTCGTCGAGATCCTGGCTGATCATCAGAACCGCCGAGCCGCTCCGTGCCATGTCGATCAGGGACTGGCGAATGAACGCCGCCGCACCCGCATCGACTCCCCAGGTCGGCTGATGCACCACCAGGACGCGGGGCTTGCGCCCCAGCTCGCGGCCGACAACGAACTTCTGGAGGTTGCCGCCGGAAAGCGCGCGCGCCTCTGGATCGGGCAGGTTCTTGCGCACATCGTAGTGCTCGGCGACCCTGGTCATCACATCCCGCGCCGCGCGGCGGTTGATCAGGCCGTTGCGCACAACACCCTCCCCCACGGCATGATGGGTGAGAACGACGTTCTCGGAGAGCGGCAGGTCCGAGACGGCGGCGTGGCCGATGCGCTCTTCCGGCACGAAGGCGGCATCGCGCCGGCGCCTCCGCGTGATGTTCTCGCCGCCGCAGGGTGCGCCCGCCAGCTTGACCGCATCCGCGGACGGGCTCGTCCGCTCGCCCGAGATGGCATCGAAGAGCTCCGACTGGCCGTTGCCCGCGACGCCTGCCACCGCGACGATCTCGCCGGACCGGACCACGAGATCGATGTTCTTCAGCGCAACGCCGAACGGGTCATCGGTCGGCATGGAGAGACCGGCGAGCTCGAGCAGGGGCGCGCCGGGTGCCGCACCGCTCGCCGGCTTGAGCGCCGCGACATCGCTGCCGATCATGAGCCTGGCGAGGGAAGCGGCGGATTCCTGCTGTGGATCGACCCGCGCCACCAAGCGTCCATGGCGCAGGATCGTCGCGTCGTGGCAGAGGCGTTTGACCTCTTCCAGGCGATGGGAGATGTAGAGCACCGCGCAGCCTTCGCCGGCCAGGCGCTCCAGGGTGACGAAGAGCTGATCCGCTTCCTGCGGCGTCAGGACCGCGGTGGGTTCGTCCAGGATCAGCAGGCGCGGCTCCTGCAACAGGCAGCGCACGACCTCGATGCGCTGGCGTTCGCCCACCGAAAGATCCGCCACCACCGCGTCGGGCCGAAGCGGCAGACCGTAGTCGGCGGAGATCTTTTCGATCCGTCCGGCGAGCGCCGCCATGTCCCTCTCCGCCGCCAGCGCAAGCGCGATGTTCTGCGTCACGGTGAGCGCATCGAACAGCGAGAAGTGCTGAAACACCATGCCGATGCCCAGCTCCCGCGCCGCGGCCGGATTCGGAATCGTCACCGGAGCCCCCGTCCAGAAGAGCTGCCCCGATGTCGGCTGCAGGGCGCCGTAGAGGATCTTCACCAGGGTGGACTTGCCGGCGCCGTTCTCGCCCAGCAGCGCGTGGATCTCGCCGGGCTTCAAGGTCTGGGTTATATCGTCGTTGGCCCGCAAATCGCCGAAGACCTTGACGATGTTGCGGGCTTCGAGAATGTACGCGCTCGAAGCCGCCTCGTTGCCGTCATCCGATCGCATGACGCCGATGCTCATCCGTCCCGGACCCGCGGCACGGGTCCCTAGGACGAGGCTTCCGCGCCTTGCGCCGCAAGCGCCATCGCGTCCCGGCGGCGCAGCAGGTCCGCGACCACCGACGCGGCAATGGCCGCCGGCTGCTTCGATGCGATGCCGGCGACGCCGATCGGACAGACCAGCCGCTCGATATCGTCATCCGCCAAGCCCGCTTGCCGCAGGCGGCTCCTGAAGCGGGCCTTCTTCGACGCCGAGCCGATCAGGCCGACATAGCCGAACCGCCTTGCCTGCAGCGCGGCGAGGACGACGTCGAAATCGAGCGCATGGCTGTGTGACATTACCAGCACGAAAGCGCCATCCGGCACCGCGTCCAGCGCGGCCGCCGGCGCCGCCGTCCCGACGACACGCACCTCGCCCGGCACGATGGAGGGGAAGGCGCCGTCCCGCGAATCGATCCACACCACGCTGAAGTCGAGCGGCGCGAGCGCGATGATCAGGGAGCGTCCGACATGGCCGGCGCCGATGAGCGCCAGAACCTGCTTCGGCGTCCCGAAGCGCTCCAGCAGACGTCCGTCGGCCGCCAGCGGGCTGCCGCCGCCGCCCGGGAGATCGCGATTCAGAATGGTCCGCACCACGCAGCGCTCGGTGATGCGGCCCTCGGTGACGAAGGGTCCCGCCCTCTCGGCATCGGCGAGCGCCTGCACTTCGGCGGACCGTCCGGGCGTGAACACTTCCAGGAGGACGCGCACCGAGCCGCCGCAACACTGGCCGAGATCGGGGCCGAGCGCCATCCGGGCAAGGCCCACCGGAGGAGGGTTCCCGTCTACGCCGGCCTTCGCCAACGCCGCCCGGGCGCGTGCGATCGACTGCCATTCCAGCGTGCCGCCGCCGATCGTGCCGGCGAACGAACCGTCCTCCAGCACGACCATGCGAGCGCCGGCTTCGCGCGGCGCCGAACCCTTGGCGTCGACGATGCTGACCATGGCGCAGCTCTGCTCAGCGCGGAGCGCCTGGCCGATGGTCGCCCAGGCATTCATCGCCTCATGCGTCCCGCATGGAGCGGACCGCGCGGGCGATCGCTTCCGGCGTCGCCGGCGCGTCGAGCGTCGGCACCCGCCCGGGATTGAGGCCGGCGATGGCGTTCGAGATCGCCGAGAACACCGATATCGCCAACATCAGGGGCGGCTCGCCTACCGCCTTCGAGCGATAGATGGTCGCTTCCCTGTTGCCCTTGGAATCCCATAGCGCAACCCTGAAGTCCTCCGGCACATCGCTTGCGACCGGTATCTTATAGGTGGACGGCGCGTGAGTCGTGAGCCGACCCTTCGCATCGAACACCAGCTCTTCGGTGGTGAGCCAGCCCATGCCCTGCACGAAACCGCCTTCGATCTGACCGATGTCGATCGCGGGGTTGAGCGAATTGCCGACATCGTGCAGGAGATCTATCCGATCCACCCGCATCTCGCCGGTCAGGGTATCGATCGTCACCTCCGAGCAGGCGGCGCCGCAGGCGAAGTAGAGGAACGGCCGCCCGCTCGCCGACGCGCGGTCCCAGGTGATCTTCGGTGTCGCGAAGTAACCGGTCGACGAGAGCGAGACCCGTTCGAGGAAGCAGGTCTTCGCCAGCTCGGCAAAGGAGATCTCCCGCCCGCCGATCGCGACCATGCCGCCGGCGAAGCGGACCTGCGCCTTGGGCTCCTGGTAGAGCCGACCGGCCAGAGCGGCCATGCGGTCCCTGATCGTGGCGGCTGCCCGACGTGCCGCCATGCCGTTCAGATCGGACCCGGACGACGCGGCGGTCGGCGTGGTGTTGGGCACCATGTCGGTCTTCGTCGCGGTGATCCTCACCTTGTCGAAGTCGATGCCGAACTCCTCCGCCACGACCTGCGCAACCTTGGTGTGGAGCCCCTGCCCCATCTCGGTGCCGCCATGGTTCACCAGCACGGAGCCGTCGGTATAGACATGCACGAGCGCGCCCGCCTGGTTGAGGTGCTTCAGGGTGAAGGCGATCCCGAACTTGACGGGCGTAAGAGACATCCCTTTTCTGAGAAACCGGTTGTTCTCGTTGAAGGCCGCGATGCCCTTGCGCCGCTCCCGGTAGCCGCTGGTCTTCTCGAGCGCGCGCACCAGCCGCGACAGGGTGTTGTCGCCGACCTTCATGCCATAGGGCGTGACGTCCCGCCCGCGCCCGTAAAGATTGCGCTTGCGCACGTCCAGCGGGTCGAGGCCGAGCCGGCACGCGATGTCGTCCATCATTCGTTCGGCGAGCATCATGCCCTGCGGCCCGCCGAAACCCCTGAACGCCGTGTTCGAGACCGTGTCGGTCCTTACTCGCCGCGAAAGGATCCGCGCGCTCGGATAGAAGTAGGCGTTGTCGGCATGGAACATGGCCCGGTCGCAGACGCCCATGGAGAGATCGGCCGAGCAGCCGCAGCGTGCGTTGAGCGCGGCGTCGACCGCGAGCAGCCTGCCCGTGTCGTCGCAGCCATAGCTGTAGTCGACCCTGACGTCGTGGCGCTTGCCGGTCATGATCATATCGTCGTCGCGGTCGAGGCGGAGCTTGGCGGCCGAGCCGGTCACGCTCGCCGCGAGCGCGGCGAGGCAGGCCCATTGCGCCGCTTGGCTTTCCTTGCCGCCGAACGCGCCGCCCATGCGCCGGCATTCGCACACCACGTCCGAGTCCGGCTTCGCCAGCATGGCGGCCACGAGGTGCTGGATTTCCGTGGGATGCTGCGTCGACGAGAGGACGTGCATCGCACCGCCCTCGCCGGGCAGCGCCATGGCAATCTGCCCCTCGATATAGAAGTGCTCCTGACCGCCGATGTTGAGGGAGCCCGACGCGGTATGCCGGGCCCGTTTCATGTCCGCGCGCGGCTCGCCGCGCAGGAACTGGTAGTCGGGGAGGACCGTCTCGCCCGAGGCGAGGCCTGCCTCGACCGAGACACGAGGCGTCTCCTCCTCGACCGCGATGCGCGCCTGGCGGCAGGCGCGGCGGGCCTCGTCCCGGCTCAGCGCCGCCACCGCGAAGACCACCTGGCCGTGAAACGCGATGCGGTCTTCGGCGAGGATGGGGTCGTCGCCGAAGACCGGGCTGCAATCGTTCCGTCCGGGGATGTCGGCGGCGGTCAGGACCGCCACGACGCCTGGCGCGGCCCGTACCGCATCGAGGTCGAGCGCGGTGATCCGGCCGCGGGCGGCGTGCGCGGCATGGCCGGGCGCGACATGCACCAGCGCCGCCGGCTCGGGAACGTCGTCGATGAAGCGCGCCGTGCCTTGGACGTGCCGCAGCGCGCTGTCATGGGCGAGCGCCCGCCCGACCGAGCGGTTGCCGTCAGCGGGCGCGGTCCGGTCCGATTGAGGAACGTCAGGCGGCACGCTCCGTCCCCCCGGGCCGCAGACCTACGAGCCGGGTCGCGGCGCTTGCCTCGCCGCCCGCCTCGTGCAGGGCCTTGCGCAGGAGCGCCTGCGCCGTCTCCAGCCGGTACGGGGCGCTGGCCCGCATGTCGTCGATCGGCCGGAAGTCCGACGCCAGGGCCTCGCAGGCTGCCTCCCAGTCACCCGGGTCCGCAAGCCTGAGGCTCTTGAGGGCGGCTTCCGAGGCGGCGGCCCGTTTCGGCGTGGCCGCCATGCCACCGAAGGCGACACGCGCATCAACCACGCGGCGCGCCTTCAAGGTGAACCTGAAGGCGCCCAGAAGGGCGGAGATGTCCTGATCGAAGCGCTTGGAGATCTTGTAGCAGCGGAAGACCTCGCCCGGCTTGAGGCGCGGCACGTCGATACCGGTCACGAACTCGCCCGCCGCCAGGTCCTGCTTGCCGTAGTCGATGAAGAAGTCCTCGAGCGGCATCGACCGCGTCGCCTGGACCCGGCGCAGGTGCAGTGTCGCACCGAGCGCGATCAGAGCGGGCAGCGTATCGCCGATCGGAGAGCCGTTGGCGATGTTGCCGCCAAGCGTCGCCACCGCGCGGACCTGCTTGGCGCCGAAACGGCGGAACAACTCGACGAGATCGGGATCGATCGCCGCCATGGCGCGTTCCGCGCGCGCATAGGTGACGCCGGCGCCGATAGTGAAGCCCGCTTCGGTCTCGCGGATGTCCGCCAGACCGGTCGCCCGCCCCAGGTGAACGATCTTGGGCAGGGCCCGCATCTGCTTGGTGATCCACAAACCGACATCGGTGGCGCCCGCGACCAGCGTGGCGTCCGGATGCCGCGCGTAAAGCCGGGCCAGGGCCTCGACCGTGGCCGGCGCCGCGAAGAATCCGGTCGCCTCATCGCCGATGAAGAGGTCCTCGCCGTCGTCCAGGGCCGCCAAGCGTTCGACGGTGACTGCACGGCGCGCCGCGAATGCGTCGCGAGGCGTTCCGGCGCACGCCTCCAGCGCGGCATCGACGATCGGCCGGTAGCCGGTGCAGCGGCACAGATTGCCGGCGAGCGTGTCGTTCACCGCCTGCCGGTCACCACCCCCGCCACCGTGGTAGAGCGTGAAGAGACTCATCACGATGCCCGGCGTGCAGAAGCCGCACTGGCTGCCGTGATGCCTCAGGACCGCGTCCTGCACGGGGTGCAGTGCGCCGTCCGGGCCGGCCAGGTCTTCCACGGCGACCAGCTCCTTGCCGTCGATCATGCCCAGAAGGCAGATGCAGCTGTTGACCGGCGCGTATTCCAGCCTGCCGCCGCGCAGGGTGCCGAGTGCCACGGTGCAGGCGCCGCAATCGCCCTCGGCGCAGCCCTCCTTGCTGCCGCAGGCATGGCGGCGCAGCCGCAGATAGTCGAGGAGGGTCTCGTTCGCGGCCGCATCGGAGAGCGAGACGACCTCGCCGCGGTGGAGAAACCGAACCGACGAGCGCGTCATGCGTCAACTTCCGCGATAGGTGGAATAGCCATAGGCGGAAAGCAGCAGCGGGACGTGGTAGTGGTCTTGTGGATCCGCCACGCCGAAGCGCACCGGCACGACATCGAGGAACATCGGTTCGGGAAACGGCCCGCCGGTGCGCCTTCGATAGTCGCCCGCCATGAAGCGCAGCTCGTAGGTCCCGGCGGCAAACGCCTCCCCTTCCAGCAAGGCGCCCTCGACCCGGCCGTCGCTGTTCGTCACGGCTGTCTTGAGTCGTTCTGCCGCAGCGCCGTCCAGGCGCCAGAGCTCCAGCTTCAATCCCCGCGCCGGCGTGCCCGACGTCAAATCAAGCGCGTGTGTCGTCAACCGCCCGATCGGTCGTCACTCCCCGGCTTCCGAAGACCGCTTTTTCGTTTCTCCAAGACAGCCGGCGATTGTCTACGATTTCTTGAGATCGCAAAAGAACGGAATTTCGTGAACGTCGCTAACACACGGTATGTCCGTCCCATGTACCAGATGATCTGTCCGGTTTTAGAACGCCTCTGTGGTGTGGAGGAAGCGATGCGTCGGATGGAGCAGGCACAGGGGCTGAAATTGATGAAGTTCGAGGAGGTGTATGCGCGGACCACGGCGCGGCTATTGAGCCAGGCCGAGGCGGCGGAGGTGCTCGGCGCGTCGGAGCGGACCTTCCGGCGCTGGCGCGGTCGCTGCGAGGCCGACGGGGCGGAGGGTCTCTACGATCGCCGCCTGAGCCGGGTCTCGGTGCGTCGCGCCCCGCTCGACGAGGTGGCACGAGCTCTGGCGTTGTTCGATACCTGCTGCTGGGACTTCACCGCCAAGCACTTCCGCGAGAAGCTGGTCGCCTTGCACGGCTGCAAGCGCAGCGACAACTGGGTGCGGTTGACCTTAGCAGGCGCATGGGCGCACGCGCGCGGCGCCCATGCGCGGTGCGCACCGGCGCAAGCGTCCGCGCCGCGTGACCCGCCCGCGCTGGTCTCAATCCGTCGCGGCTGCGGACGGTGTTGGGCTGGTCACCGCGCTACGACGACCTGGGCTTCATCGTGCGCACGGCGATGGCGTGGGAGAGAAAGAGGGCCGGTGAGAAGCCGAGTTAAAGCATCACGCGATAGGGCGGCGCGGCGCAGATGGCCTCGCCGAGCTGGTCTCAAGAGGTGAGCGCGATGCCATCGGGAATATGGTGCGGCGGCGCGCCGACGATAGTGACGGGAGTCCCAGAGGCGACGGCGTCCATCGGGACGGCGGATCCGACGACGACGGCGGCTCGCACGCGGGGCATGGTGACGGGGATGCGCGCGGCGCTCGCCGGGTCGAGGATGCGGGATTTCTCAGTCCAACTCAGTCCGCCGAAAGCGGAATGGGTCGAGACCGAATATGATTGAACACTTCATATAGTGAATAAGCCGGTCAATTCAGAATGTGCTCGACACCGCTGAGAGACACAGCTTGGCGGCTCCGGACGGGCACAGGCGGGCGGCACCGCATCCCGGGCGCCGGTCCGATCCCCGGGATACGCTCGACGCCCCCGTTGCCGGGTGCCGGCTGGATCAGAACACGGCCAAACGGCGGACCGCGAATCCCGCCGTCTCGAGCAAGCGTGGAAGCCCTTGTTCGCCCGGCAAATGCATTCCGCCCACGGCGATGACGATGTTTCGCGCTTCCTGGATCCGGCTCAGGATCTTCGTCAGCCAGGCGCGATTGCGCCTTACGACGAGATAGTCGTGAAGCTCGCGGAACAGGGCTGCGACCGCCTCCCTGTCGCTGGTGAGCGAAATAGTGCGTTCGCGGGAGAGCTCCCACGTTACGAGAGGCTCCTCATCGATCCACGTGCCGATAGCGGTGGCGAGGCCGTCCTCGGCCGGACCCTCCTCCGCCGCGCCCGTCGCAAGGGACAGCCGCAGCATGCCGAGCTCCTTCTCCTCCGAGGCATCCAGGAAAAAGGCGAGAGCCTGCTCGAAGTCCTCATCCAGCCCTTCGACCGCGACGCCGACGTCGCGGGCGAGCATCTCGACGCGTTTGTCGAGCGGTTTGGCGCCTGAGGCCCGGGCGGTTTTCTCGCATGGCGGAATCGCGAGCATGACGGCTGCGAACCACGGGCGCATTCTGTCGGTCGACTCCGGCTTTATGCCCTGGGCAGATAGTGAGGTGCTCAAGGTTTCCCATTCCCTTGCCGTCAAACGGGTCCTCAGACCGGGCCCGTCGAAATCGAACAAGAGTGACGGATGGGAGGCCAAATGCTGCTGCATCTCCCTCTCTATCTCTGCCGTCGCCTCCACGAAGACGAGGTCCGCCGCGCGAACGCGCGCCGTGATCTCTGCGGGGATGAAAACCGCCGGATCGGAACTGTGGACCGTTGCGAACAGCGTCAGCCGCGTATCGCCGTGCACGGCCTCGAAAGCGATCCCCTCGCGGAAGGGAACATCCGCGATGCCGGCGCGGATCTCCCGCATCGTTTCGGGCGGGAATTCGTTGCGCAGGTCCTTTCCGTCGCACGCGGCAAAGGCGGCGGAAGGGATGGCCAGGAATGCGAGAACAAGCACGGCGAAGCGGCGCATGAGTGCTCCTTTGCGGGGGGGGAGGCGACGGGGTCCTTATGGCATTACGGTTGCGGCACCGTCCAGCGCAGGGCTCCGGGAGCGGCGCGGATGACGGTCGGAGCCACCCTGTGGCACGGCGCCCGCGCCGCTGATATGCTACGCTCGGCGACGCGCGCCGAACGGGCTCGATAAGAAGGGGAATGCGGGAATGGCGGAACGGATGGTCGATCTGACCTTGACGCTGACGGACAACATGCCGGCGCATAAACTGTTTCAGCGCCCGGTCATCGTGCCCCACTACACCCATGCGCAGACCCGCGAGCAGTTCGTGCTCGGAACCGAGGACGACAGGCTCTCATTCGCGACCACCTTTATGGGCATGATCGACCATATCGGGACCCATGTGGATGCCTTCTACCACGTCAATCCCGACGGCGCGCCGGTGGACAAGATGCCGCTGGACATGTTCATGGGCAAGGCGGTCTGTTGGGATTTGACCTACATCCCCGATCTCGGCGACATCGACCTCGCCGACTTCGAGCAGGCGGAGGAGAAAGGCGGCGTCAAGGTCGACGGCCATATCGTGCTGCTCAACACCGGCCTTCACGAGCGTCACTACCCCGACGTCAAGTCGGTCTGGAGCAATCCCGGCATCACGGCGGCCGCGACCCATTGGCTCGCCGACCGCGGCTCCAAGCTGCACGGCGTCGAAGGGCCGTCGACCGACAAGCCCTCGGACAATCTGTTTCCCAACCACCGGGTCTGCCGCGATCGCGGCATCGCCCACTATGAGTGGCTGATCAATCTCGAGGAGCTGGTCGGCAAGGGCGAGTTCATGTTTTACGGGCCGCCGATCAAGATCGGGAACGGCAGCGGCGCGCCGGTCCGCGCCTGGGCGATTCTCGACGAATAGACTCATATCGCCGCCGCCCACGGTCGAATGACGCACCGGTGCCTCGCATCGATTCCAAGGCGGTCGACGAGCGGATCCCGATCACGCTGCTCACCGGCTTTCTCGGCGCCGGCAAGACGACCCTGGTCAACAGGCTGCTGAGCGCGCCCGACGCCGGCAAGATCGCGGTCATCGTCAACGAGTTCGGCGAGATCGGCATCGACGGCGACCTCATCGCCCGCGCGAGCGAGGACATGCTCGAGTTGACCAATGGTTGCATCTGCTGCGCGGCGCAGGGCGACTTGATGGACGGGCTCAACAAGCTCTTCCTGCGCAAGGTGGGCCTGGCGGAGCCCGCGGTCGATTTCGACAAGATCGTGATCGAGACCACGGGCATCGCCGACCCGTCGCCGCTGGCACGGCTCTTCTATACCGACATGAAGCTCGACCTCACCTTCCGGCTCGACGCGGTGCTCACCGTCGTGGACCTGAAGCATGTGGCCGGCCAGATCGCCCGCTCGCCTGAAGCGGAGAAGCAGATCGCGATCGCGGACAAGCTGATCTTCAACAAGCGCGACCTGGTCGACGATGCCGCGTTTGCCGAGGCCGTCGCCGCGGTCGAGCGTCTCAACCCCTTCTCGGTCAAGGAGGTGACGAGCCATGGCGCGCTGCCGGTCGACCGCCTGCTCGACCTCGATCTGTTCGAGCCGAAGCGGCGCGACGACATGGTGGGCGCGTGGATCGGAGCCGACAAGCCGGTGCACGCCGATCACGGCCATCGACATACGGAGGGCGTGACCGCCGTCTGCCTGCAGGGCCGCGAGCCGCTGGAGTGGCACGCGCTGCTCCGCTTCTTCCTCGATCTGACCGAGGAGAAGGGCGAGGACCTCTATCGCGTGAAGGGCCTGGTCCACTTCCAGAACGTCGAGAAGCCGGTCATCCTCCAGGGCGTGCAGGCGACGTTCAGCCCGCCCACCTATGCCGAGGCCTGGCCCGGCGGCGAGGTCGCGACCCGGATCGTCGTCATCGGCCGTGGCCTCGACAAGGCGGCGATGGAGGCGCGCTTCGCGGCCTGCGTCGCGCGGCCGGAGGCCGAGCTCGACCGCGGCCTCGGCGCGATTTGACCCGGAGGACGCCATGAGCTTCGCGTATATGACGGCGCTCGAGCTGAGGAGCCTGATCGTCAGCCGCGAGATCTCGCCGGTCGAGCTGGTCGAGGACACGCTGGCCCGTCAGGAAGAGCTCGAACCCAAGATCAACGCCTTCGTGACCCAGACCCCCGAATTGGCCCTCGCGGCGGCGCGTGCCCAGGAGCGGGCGATCGGCAAGGGGGAGGCGGCCGCGATCGGCGGTCTTCCCGTCTCGATCAAGGACCTGGTGGCGATGGCGGCGGTGCCCTGGACCTTCGGCTCCAAGCCGTTCGCCGACAATGTGGTCGATTTCGACGCGCCGGCCGTGGAACGGATCAAACGAGCCGGCGGCTGCATCATCGGCAAGTCCACCACCAGCGAGTTCGGCTGCAAAGCGGTCTGCGACAGCCCGCTCACCGGAATCACGCGCAATCCCTGGAGCTTGGCGAAGACCCCGGGCGGTTCCAGCGGGGGCGCGGCGGCGAGCGTCGCGGCCGGGCTCACGCCGTTCTCGCTCGGCACCGACGGCGGCGGCTCGGTCCGCATTCCGGCGGCGCTCTGCGGTCTGTTCGGCATCAAGGCGCAGTTCGCCCGGGTGCCGGTGTTTCCCGTCTCCGCCGCGCCGACCCTCGCCCATGTCGGCTCGCTCGCCCGCACGGTGCGCGACGCGGCGCTCCTGCTCGGCGTCATGGCCGGGCATGATCGGCGCGATGCTTTCAGCGTCTCGGAGCCGGTGCCCGATTTCCTCGCCGCCTGTGACCGGGGCGCGACGGGTCTGCGGATCGCCTGGAGCCCGACCCTAGGATATGCCGAACCCGACGCGGACGTCGTCGCCGTCTGCGAGACCGCCGCGCGGCGGTTCGAGGCGCTCGGTTGCACGGTCGATCTGGTCGAGGACGCGCTCGGTTCGGACCCGATCGACATCTGGATGGCCGAGTTCTACGGCGGCATCGGGACCAAGCTGAAGAGCTTGATGACCGATGTGCCGGAGCAACTGGACCAGAGCGTGGCCGAGACCCTGAGCCGCGGCCTCGACCGCTCGATGGAGGATTTCTTCGTCCAGGTCTTCGCGCGCTACGCGTTTCGCGAGACCATGCGCCAATTCTTCGAGCGCTACGACCTCCTGCTGTCGCCGACGCTCCCTTGCGCCGCGTTCGACGTCGGGTGCGACACGCCGCCCGGCCGCGAGGCCCGCAATATCGTTTCCTGGGTCTACTACACCTATCCGTTCAATCTGACCGGTCAGCCGGCCGCGTCGATCCCGGCGGGCGTCACCGCCGATGGCCTGCCGGTCGGGCTGCAGATGGTCGCGCGCATCAACCGCGAGGTCGACATCCTGCGCGCCGCCGCGGCGTTCGAAGAGGCGGCGCCCTGGGCGGAGAGCCGGCCCGATCTGAGCTAGGGTCGCGGATGGGGCGAGGGTCCACGGCCTGCGATCGAACGACATGACGGAGCATCGCCCGACCGGCGGCCCGCGGCCGGCGAGCGCCGGCAAGCGGCCGGACCGCGAAGCGCGGCTTGCCGCCGCTCTCCGTGAGAATCTGCGCAAACGTAAACGGCAGAAAACCGCGCGAAGCGCCGCAGCGGCCGAAGAATCGCGCCGCGAGCGGGACAAGACACCATCATGACGGCGAGCGCTCGAGAGGCCGTCAAGGAGATCGTCGTTCCGTCATCCGGCAGACGGCGGCGGGAGGCGGCGCGTCACAGCATGACGTCGCCCGAGTTCGCGCCGAGAGTCTGGCCGACATAGATCGCCCCGCCGGGGCCTGCGAGAAAGGCCACGGTTTCGGCGATCTCCCACGCCTCGCCGAAGCGCCCGAGCGGGAGCTCGGCGGCCTTCGCCTTTTGCCAGTCCTCCGAAATGTCTTTGAGGATCGCGGTGTTGCACGGACCGGGGCCGATCGCATTGACCCGGACGCCGCGGCTCGACACTTCGAGCGCGAGCGACTTGGTCAACCCGATGATGCCCGCTTTTGCCGCCGCATAGTGCGCGAGTTCAGGCGCGCCCTTATGACCAAGCTGTGAGGCGGTATTGATGATCACGCCCTCGCCTTTTTCGAGCATCGGGCCAAGCGCTTCGCGGTCGCACAGGAAGACGCCGCGCAGATGCACCGCCACCATGCGGTCGAAATCCTCGACCGCGATGTCGGTGAACGGCGCCTGATGGGCATAGCCGGCATTGGCGAAGAGCAAAGTGCAATCGCCGAAGGATTGGCGGCAGGCCTCGAACATGGCCTTCACGTCCGATTCGTTCGCGACATCGCCGCCGATCGCCTCCGCGCGTCCGTTGCCGGCGCGCACCTTGTCCGCCGTGCGCCCCGCGTTGGCCTCGTTGATATCCTGGCACAGGATCGGGATTCCCTCCTTGGCGAGCCGGATCGCGGAGGCCTCTCCGAATCCGCTGCCGGCGCCGGTGATGACGGCGATGTGGTCCCGCATCTCGATCATGAAACTCAACTCCCTCGTTTGCCGGTTCTTGCTCGGGCGCGCCCGAAGACGCGCCGGAAGATCGTATCGACGTGAGCCAGATATGGCGCGGGCGTGAAGAGCGCGGCAAGCGCGGTGCGGTCGATAGCGGCCGAGACCCGCGCGTCGGCGGCGAGCGCGGCTTCGAAATCGCCGCCGGTTTCCCAGACCTCGAGCGCGATCTTCTGCACGATTCGGTAGGCGTCCTCGCGCGCGATCCCGCGCTCGATCAACGCCAGCAGGACGCGCTGGCTGTAGACGAGCCCGCCCAGGCTCTCCAGGTTGCGCCGCATGGCGTCGTCGTCGACCACGAGCCCGTCGATGACGGCGGCGAGCCTGGCCAGCGCGAAGTCGAGCGCGATGGTCGCGTCCGGCGCGAAGACCCGCTCGACCGCGGAATGGGTGATGTCGCGCTCGTGCCAAAGCGCGATGTTCTCGAGCGCCGGCGCCACTGCCGCGCGCACGATACGGGCAAGCCCGGTCAGGTTCTCGCTCAGGATCGGGTTCTTCTTGTGGGGCATCGCCGAGGAGCCCTTTTGGCCTGGGCCGAACGCCTCGGCGGCCTCGCGCACCTCGCTCCGCTGCAGATGCCGAATTTCGGTTGCGAGCCGCTCGATCGCGCCCGCGACGACGCCGAGCACCGCGAAATACATCGCATGTCGGTCGCGCGGGATGACCTGGGTCGAGACCGGCTCCGGAGTGAGCCCCATTTTCTCGGCGACATGCGCCTCGACGGCCGGGTCGACGCTCGCGAAGGTCCCGACCGGTCCCGAGACGGCGCAGGTCGCGATCTCGCGCCGCGCCGCCTGCAACCGCGCGCGGGCGCGGGAAAACTCGGCACAGTGGCCGGCGAGCTTGAGCCCGAAGCTCGTAGGCTCGGCGTGGACGCCATGGCTCCGCCCGACGCACAGGGTCTTTTTATGCTCGAAGGCGCGGCGTTCGAGCGCGTCCGCCACCGCGGCGACGCCGCCCTCGAGCAGCGCGCCGGCACGGTCGAGCTGTACCGCGAAGCAGGTGTCGAGGACATCGGACGAGGTGAGGCCTTGATGGATGAAGCGCGCCTCCGGCCCGACATGGGCCGCGAGATTGGTGAGGAAGGCGATCACGTCATGGCGGGTCTCGCGCTCGATCGCGTCGATCTTCGCGGGATCGATGATCGCGTCCCGGTTCACGCGCACCGCGCGCGCGAGCGCCCGCGCCGCTTTCTTCGGGGCGCGGCCGAGCGCGACCTGGGCGTCGAGCGCATGACGCTCGATGTCGAGCCAGATGGCGAACTTGGTCTCCGGCGCCCAGACCGCCGCCATCTCGGGGCGCGCGTAGCGCGGGATCATGAGCTGTCGCGACGAGGGATCGAGCGCGCTCCTGTCTTAGCGGCGGCGGGGCGTGGCTGGGGCGCCAGGATTCGAACCTGGGATCACGGGACCAAAACCCGTTGCCTTACCACTTGGCTACGCCCCATGCGAGGCGGCTTGTACCATGCGGTGCGGCGGCGCGGAAGCGAACGGGATCAGCCGAGCTCTTCATGGAAAAATCGCAACCGATTGGCGGCGATACGGCCGAAGCGGATCGCCTGCTTGCGGCGGATGCCGGCGGCCATGGTCCGGCTCGGTGCCTCGCGCAGCGGCTCGGCGCCGAAGCGGTCGGCGATGATCACGCCGACGTCCTCCGGCAGAACGTCGAGCGGGAAGTCGCGGCCGACCGCGAAATAGAGCCGGTCGCAGAATTCAAGATAGTCCGCCCATTTCGCGTCCGCGCGAAAATCGGCGAGGCCGCTCTTGATCTCGACGATGACGAAGCGCCCCCTGGGGTCCTGACCCAGCACATCGGCCCGCCGGCCGGAGGCGAGCGGCACCTCGACCAGCGGGCAGAAGCCCATCGCGTCGAGCAGCCGGCAGACCCCGCGCGCGCGCGACCCTCCGCACGGCCTTCGGCGATGCAGGGGCGGGCGAGGTCGAGAGCGAGTTGGGCACTATCGGGCATGGAAAGCAGCTTCGTTAATCAAGTGTTCCTAGTTTAGTCCATCCCTGTTGGCCCTGCCCAGCGTCTGTCCTTCCCCGAGCGGTGGTACGGCTGGAGTTATTCTGTCGTCGGGCAATTATGCCGAGATTCGGTGAGACCCGATGGGATCTTCTGCGATTTTCGGGCACACGCATCGCCCACAGCATAGCGCATGGCGCCGGTCCACCGAGCGCGTCCCGGCCTTCCGTGAGGACGCGCCGAGGTGCCGGACAGAGTGGACAACTCACCGTAGCCGTTATCCATCCCGATCACCGCGCGACGACGATGGACCTGTCGCTATCAGGGACTCCGATCCTCATGCGAGGCCAGGAGCGGTGAAACCGCGGTGACCAGCTCATCAGGCGCAGCCGAACAGCGGGTATTGTGGGAACGGGACGCTAATTAATGGCTATGCTTTGTAACATTTTATGGCTGTTTCATCGCAACTGCAGGAGACGTCATTTGGGTCTTGCGGTGTTCTTACTTCGATTCGGCAGTGAGGTAGTGTCGGGTGTAGCAAAGGAATGATTTTCTTGACATGTCGGGCAGAACAGCCCATCTCTCAGCTATTGATTGTCTCGCGATCGCGCGAAGCGCCGCAGAAGGGCGCCACGTCCCGGGAACAATAATTCGTAATCTTGCCTACTCGGCCGCGCTCGGGTAGGGCGGAACGCTCGGGCGGCTGCGTTAAGAATACAACCTGCGCCGTCCGGCGCACCCAAGGATACCCACTTGACCATAAGTTGTTTCTCGGAGTTCGGCTTGGCCGAGCCGATCCAACGCGCGCTAACCGCCAGAAGCCATATCATTCCGACACCGATCCAGGCGCGGGCCATCCCCGAACTCCTCGTCGGCAAGGACATGCTCGGCATCGCCCAGACCGGCACGGGCAAAACGGCGGCTTTCGCTTTACCCATTCTTCATCAGCTTTGCCGCCAGCATAGAAGCACCAAACCGCGCTGCCCGCGCGCACTGATCCTGGCACCGACCCGCGAACTCGCTATTCAGATCTGCGACGAGTTCCGCTCCTATGGCAAATACCTTCCCCTTCGTCAGACCGTGATATTTGGCGGTGTGAGTCAGAAATCACAGGTCGATGCGTTGTCACGCGGTATCGATATCCTTGTCGCGACGCCCGGCCGCCTGCTCGACCTCATGGGGCAGCGGCGCCTCGGGCTCGACATGGTCGAATTCTTCGTCCTCGACGAGGCCGACCGCATGCTCGACATGGGTTTTGTGTGCGATGTCCGCAAGATCGTCTCAGCGTTGCCCGAGACCCGACGATCGTTGTTGTTTTCCGCCTCTATGCCGAGTGACGTCGCACGGCTCTCGGGTGAGATTCTAAATAATCCGGTCCGGGTGGAGGTGACGCCGCAGTCCACACCGGTCGAGCGCATCCAGCAGTACGTCTACCACGTCGACTCTGCCGCCAAGAGAGCCTTGCTCATTCGTATTCTCGACGATCCTGACTTGTTGCGGGTACTCGTGTTTGCACGCACCAAGCATCGCGCTAACCGGGTCGCCGAACAGCTCAAAAAAAGCGGCGTGGCGGCCGAGTCGATCCACGGCAACAAGTCGCAGGGCGCTCGTCAGCGTGCGCTCATGCAGTTCCGCACCGGCGCCGCGCGAGTCCTGATCGCGACGGATATCGCGGCTCGGGGCATTGACGTCGAGGGCATCACGCACGTCATCAACTACGAGGTTTCCCGCGAGCCGGAAACCTATGTCCACCGAATCGGGCGAACGGCGCGAGCGGGCGCGGGTGGGACTGCGTTCTCGTTCTGCGATCAGACCGAGCGCGGCTATCTGCACGACATCGAACGTTTGATCGGACGCAGGATAAAGGTGATTGGCGACACGCCCCCTGTCGCGGAGCCCGAGGGGCAGCGGACGGCCAAGAATTCCCGCAATGGATTCTCGCGCAGAGGCGAAGGGCGCCGTAGGCGACACAATAGGAAGGGACTTTCTGTTCCCAAACCCGCTGGCCGCGGACGGCGTATCTCGGGCGGAGAGCTTCATCCACCGACGCGCGTCTCACAAGACGGGTTGGGACGCCCATAGGAGCGCCAAGGCGGCGACGGCTAGGAATTCGACAGTACCGTCGAAGGCGCTTCGATCGAGGTAGAATCGGCAATAGCTCGACCGACTCTCGCTTTGAAAACGCTCTCGCGGACATGTCTTCGGGCGACAAGAAGAGCGTGAACATGGGGGCCGATGGCGCTTACGGTCCTCGCAATCCTCGCCTCGTTCAGATCATCGCGCGCGATCGCGTACTTTTCGATATCAAGCTCGCGGTCGGAACAGCGCTTCAGGCGTCCGATAACGACGGAAAAACTCTTCGCTTGATGGTCGTCGCGCTCGACGATCACAACGTGACGCTCGACGCCATTCATCGGCTCGCCGGAGAAGCCCGGTCATTTTGCAGGAGCCGGTGGGGTTCGTCGATCAGCCGATAGAGAGCGAAGCAAAGAGAGATAGCGCGCCGTATCGCCTCTTCGGCGCTGGATAAGCCTTTCCCCCTTGATCGCCTCGACTTCGCGCAGCCACAATCGTCGTCCGTACGCCCGCATTGGCCGTATGGATCTCGGCATCATCGTCGCCCTGGTCGATGAACAATCTCGCAGAGCGGAAGGTACCGAGGGGAGTGGAACTCGTGGCGGACTCTGTACGCGGTATCACCTACCGCAACAATTACCTCCCGTCGGGACGAGGCTTGTGTCGTGGTGACCGTACCGAGAAGCCACTCGACAATTACGCCTACATTCTTATCCGAATTTACCCGAATCCCAGGAGGCGGCGGCGAGGTGCCGGTGTGCCGGCACCTCGCCGAGGAAGCAGGCCGCTCTCAACCTGTCGATAGCCTTGGCCGCCATCCCATCCGTCGCCGGAGACCATCAAGTGGGCGTACGGCGTTACACTGACGATGCTGGACCGCGATATTCGCTCATCGCTCATCCCACTCTTGATTGGTGGTTTGGTCGTTGCCGGCTAGGTCGTCGTGTTTTTCTTTCTCAACATATCCGCGCACGCGCGCACAACGTCGGGGTCGGCGGCTTCGGCGCCGGATAAGACGACGGTGAAGGTTTTCGCCAGCTCATTGCGAGCGTCTCGTGCCTGGTATCCGGAGAGATCGGAGTCGTCGTCAAGGGCTTGACGATGGGCTTGGGCAAGCGACTTGCAGATGGTGGCCTGCCCATCGATCCAGGCAGCCCGGACTTGCTCATCTTTAGAACCACTGGTGACGACCCAGCCGGTCGCGAAGGCGACAATGGCGAGCACAGCAGCCCCGCCAATGATACCCAAGGAAAAAGGTTTAATCATTTCGCGCTTTGTCATAGGTTTCTCCGTTCCAGAGTTGTGTTAGGAAAACGTACTAAGATATGCACTATTCCGTCCGCCAAGGAGGGAGATAAGTACATAGGAAAATCTATAATAAATCATCACCTACACCGGTATCGAACCAGCCAAGGATCGAGCGATATTCGCGCGCGCCGGCGTCACCCGAACCTCCCGTAGGTCATCCGGCTCGGTTTTCTCGCGGGCTGTCTTGCCATCGATTGTTTAACGATGGGAGGCGTCACGCCGCATTTTGGGCAGACCAACACCTTCTCGTTCAGTTCATCGAATTCGGTCGAGCATTCCGGACAATAACTTTTCCGGCGATGATCAGTTCCACTCATTCTCCAACTTTTCCGGCGATGATCAGTTCCACTCATTCTCCAACTCCTCGTTCAACTTCGACGGTTGGCCTCTTGATTGTCGACTTCTCAACATCAACGCTGAATCGGCAAGAATCCACCGGTTACACAACGTTGCACCGAATTCGATGGTGACGCACCGTAATGTAGTTGGCGACCGGACGGTCCCGGTCGGAGTCTTTCCTCTTTTTCAGCTAACCGCGATGGTCATGCCGACCATGACGCCGATCGCCACAAGCAACGAAAACAGCATCCATCGATACGCAGCGGCGCCATTGGGAACGGTTCTTCCCGAGAGTTTCATCAGTGCTTAATCCTGAGTAATGAACAGGAATGGCCTCCTCCTGACCCCACGAATCGTGCGGGGAGTTGAGTGGATTCGCCGAAGGGTGTCAAGGAAATGTCGGCCGGACTGTCGCTAACACACGGTATGTCCGGTTTATGTACCAGATGATCTGTCCGGATTTAGAAGCTCTCCAGGCTATGGAGGGTTTGGATGCGCCGGACAGAGCAGTTGCAGGGACTGAGATTGATGAAGTTCGAGGAGATTTACGGCCGCACCCATCGGGGTGGCTTGAGCCAGGCCGAGGCGGCGGAGGTTCTCGGCGTTTCGGAACGCACCTTCCGGCGTTGGCGCGATCGCTATGAGGCGGACGGCGCGGAAGGGCTCTACGATCGCCGTCTCGGCCGGGTCTCGGCGCGGCGCGCGGCAGTGGACGAGGTGACGGCGCTGTTGGCGCTGTTCGACACCCGCTACTGGGACTTCACCGCCAAGCATTTCCACGAGAAGCTGGTCGCGGACCATGCCTTCAAGCGCAGCTACAACTGGGTGCGGCTGAGCTTGCAGGCCCATGGCCGCACCCGTGCGGCGCCGAGGCGCGGGGCGCACCGGCGCAAGCGGCCGCGCCGCGCGCTTCCCGGCATGATGCTGCATCAAGACGGCTCGAGCCACGCGTGGGTCCCCGATCAGTGGTGGGATCTGATCGTCACCATGGACGATGCCACCAGTGAGATCTACTCGGCCTTCTTCGTCGCCGAAGAGGGCACCATGAGCAGCTTTACCGCCCTGGACGAGGTGATCCGGGAGCGCGGGCTGTTCTGCTCGCTCTATGCCGACCGCGCCGGCCACTACTGGCACACGCCCGAGGCCGGCGGCACGGTCGACAAGGACAATCCGACCCAGCTCGGCCGCGCCTTGGTCCAGCTCGGCATCGAGCTGATCCCGGCCTACTCGCCCGAGGCAAGGGGGCGCTCGGAGCGCATGTTCGCCACCCTGCAGAAGCGCCTGCCCCAGGAGCTCAGGCTCGCCGGCATCACCGACATGGCCCAGGCCAACCGCTTCCTCAAGGAGCTCTACCTGCCAGGCCACAACGCCCGCTTCGCGGTGCCGCCGGAAGCCGAGGGCACCGCCTTCGTGCCCTTTGCCGGTGCCCTCGACGACATCCTCTGCGTGCAGCAGGAGCGCACCGTCTCCAACGACAACACCGTGCGCTACAAACGACTGGTGCTGGCGATCCCGCCCGACCGCCATCGCCGCCACTACGTCAAGGCAAGGGTCCGGGTCCACGAATACCCCGACCGCACCCTCGCCGTCTTCCATGGGCCGCGCTGCCTGGCCCGATACCAGGCCGACGGGTCGCCCATCAACACAAGCCACAGACAGGCCGCGTGATCCGCTTCGACGCGACCGGCCGGTGGATAAGGGGACGGCCGCTCCGCGCCCGACCCCTTATCCACTGGCCCAACAACCACAACTGAAGCGGTCAATTCATTTGGTACATAAACCGGTCAACTCAGGATGTTCTCGACAATAAATAATTTTCGAGAAGTGAAAAATAAATTTCAATCATATGAAAATATCGATTTCTGACTCGAGAAATATGACTCCTATTTCATGTTTATTAATTGATATATTTCATGTTTTCGACTTAATCGACGCACGAGCCTGGACAAATTCAGATCGATGTGAGGTAACCCTTGGTAACCGGAAGGCGGGGTTACGGTCCCTCGATATCGTCCAATCAAACCGCAACGTGGATCCGGCCCAAAGGCGGAGCGATAGGACGGGTGGCAAGAATGTCTCTCCGTCCGGGCCGGGCGACGACGAAATCTGGCGGTGATACCTTGGATCTCGCCCGGCGCTCGACCAGCTGTTCGTGGAGACGTCGATCGGCTGGGTTTCCGGGTGAATCGGGTTCGGCGGAGATGCGTGAGGCGGACTGACGGGACTCACTGCGAGGCATGGCTCCTCATGCTATGGCGTGCTTGTCGGCCTTAATCTGCGTGACGACAGATGGATTAGTCTTCCGTTAGTGATTGATACGGGAAGATCCGGGGAGAAGGCGGAGGTGGTCCGATATCAAAAGGCTGGGGTGTATGACCGTGGCGGGCGGGGGCCCTTGCCATCATAGTGCGCTCGATGAGCAATCCGGTGCTCGAGGTCGACGCCCTAACCAAGCGCTATGGCAAGGTCCTGGCGGTCGATACGGTCAGCTTCGCGGTCGACCGCGGGACGACCGTCGCACTGCTCGGCGCCAACGGCGCGGGCAAGACCACCACGATGGCGATGATCATGGGACTGCTGCTGCCGAGCGGCGGCGCGATCCGGGTGTTCGGCCATGATCTCGCGGGCGATCGTTACGCGCTGCTCCCGCGCATGAACTTCTCCTCGCCCTATACCGACCTGCCGCACCGCCTGACGGTGAAGGAGAACCTGACCGTCTACGCCAGGCTCTACGGTCTCGACCGCGTCCGCGCGCGGATCGAACGGTTGGCCGAGACTCTCGACTTCGCGGCCTTCCTCAAGCGTCCGACGGGCAAGCTCTCAGCCGGTCAGAGGACCCGCGTGGCGCTCGCCAAGGCGCTGATCAACGATCCCGAGCTGTTGCTGCTCGACGAGCCCTCGGCTTCGCTCGATCCGGACACGGCCGACTGGGTGCGGAGCTTCCTCGAGCGCTACACCGCGGAGACCGGCGCGACCATCCTGCTCGCATCCCACAACATGGCCGAGGTCGAGCGGCTCTGCGACAACGTCTTCATGATGCGCGCCGGCCGCATCGTCGACAGCGGTACGCCGCGGGGCATGATCGAGCGCTACGGCCGCGGCACGCTGGAAGAAGTCTTCCTCGATATCGCGCGCGGTGCGGCCACTCTCGGCATGGCGGCGCAATGATCGAGCGCGGTGTCGTGCAGGCGCCGCCGTGGCAGGGCTCGGTGCGGCGGATCGGTGCACTCGTGCTGCGTCACATGTACCTCTTGCGACGCTCATGGCCGCGCCTCCTCGAGCTCACCTACTGGCCCACGATGCAGATGATCCTCTGGGGCCTGGTCACCATGTTCCTCATGACCAACAGCTCGTGGGTCGCCCAGGCGAGCGGGGTTCTACTCGCCGGCGTCATCCTGTGGGACGTCTTGTTCCGCGGTCAGCTTGGGCTCTCGCTGGTGTTTCTCGAGGAGATGTGGGCGCGCAATCTCGGCCATCTCTTCGCCAGTCCGCTGCGCCCATGGGAGCTGATCTCGGCGCTCATGCTGATCAGCCTGATCCGGACCCTGATCGGCATGTCGGGCGCGGTCGGCTTCGCCTTCCTTCTCTACGAGTTCTCGATCTTCGATCTCGGTTTCGCTCTGATCGGCTTCTTCGCCAATTTGATCGTGATGGGCTGGGCCGTCGGCTTCGTGGTGAGCGGCTTGGTGCTCCGCTACGGCCTCGGCGCGGAAAGCCTCGCCTGGTTTCTAATCTTCGCCTTCGCGCCGCTCAGTTGCATCTATTATCCGGTCTCGATTCTGCCCGACTGGCTCGAGCCGGTCGCCTTCGCGCTGCCGTCCTCCCATGTCTTCGAGGGAATGCGCGCGCTGATGATCGATGGCGTGTTCCGCAGCGATCACATGGTCCGGGCGGTCCTGCTCAACATCGCCTATCTCGGCGCCGGGATTGCGATCTTCCTCGCCTTTTTCCGGAGTGCCCGCATCCGCGGCTTGCTGCATCAGGTCGGCGAATAGGGCTCAGTCCGCCCGGTCGCTGACTCCGGCCTCGGCGAAGCTCGCCATGCCGTTGTGGGCAGCGACCGCCATGCGCACGAGTGCGGCCGCAAGCGCGGCGCCCGAGGCTTCGCCGAGCCGCATCTCGAGATCGAGCAGCGGCTCGAGCGCGAGCGCTTCCAACAGCCGCCGGTGCCCCGGCTCGGCCGAGCGATGGGCCGCCTGGGTGTGATCGAGGCCGTCGCCGCGCAGCCTGGCGACGACGGCGGCGGCGGCGGTGCAGACGAAGCCGTCGAGCAACACGGGCACGCGCCGATACCGTGCCGCAACGATGGCGCCCGCGATGGCGGCGAGTTCTCGACCGCCCACGCAGGCGAGCGCGGCCAGGGGATCATCGCGGGCGTTCTCGTGCCGCGCCAACGCCGCGTCGACGGCCGTGGCCTTGCGCGCGAGACCGGCCTGATCCACGCCGGTGCCCGGCCCGACCCACGATCCGCCGGTCCCGCCGAACAGGGCCGCCGCGAGCGCTGCGGCAGCGGTGGTGTTGCCGATTCCCATCTCGCCGAGGCACAGCAAATGCGCATCCTCTTCGACCGCCGCCATCCCGGCGTTGAGCGCGGCGAGGCATCCCGCCTCGTCGAGCGCGGGTGCAACGGTCATGTCCTCGGTCGGCGTGTCGAGATCGAGGGGCACCACCGTCAAGCTCGCGTCCAGCACGGCGCTGAGCTGGTTGATCGCGGCACCCCCGGTCTCGAAATTGGCCACCATCTGCTCGGTGACGGCCGCGGGATAGGCCGAGACACCGTGCGACGCGACCCCGTGATTGCCGGCGAACACCAGGACCCGAATTCGCTCGGCGCGGGGCGGATGGCGCGCCTGCCAGGTGGAGACCCATGCGGCGAGCGATTCGAGCCGGCCGAGAGCGCCTGACGGCTTGGTGAGAACGGCGTCCCGTGCCCTGGCGCGCTCCGCCGCCGCGTCGTCGGCCTCTGGCATGCGCGCGACCCGCTCGCGGAAGGCGTCCAAAGAGCCGAGCGGGCGATCGTCGGGCATGGCTGGGTTGCGGAACGGTGTCTGTGAGACGGGGTTTCTTGGCGCCGGCGGCGGCGTGGCCTATAAGGCGTCGAGAGGATGCCGGGTGCGTGCGGTCCGGGCAAGGGGGGACATGCGGCACGACGCTAACGACGAGGACCCCTATCAGCGAGCGGTCTACCAAGCGGCCCGCGCTTGGTGGATCGATCTTCGGGCCGCCCTCCGTTTCCTCACACGCATTCCGATAAAGTCGGTGCGTTCTGAGAGCGCGAGCCCGCCGCTGGGCCGCGCGGTCCGGGCTTTTCCGATCATCGGCGGGCTCATCGGATTGTTCGCCGGCCTGATCTATGCGATCGCCAGCGGCCTCGGCCTGCCGGACATCGTCGCGGCGGTGCTCGCGGTCGGCGGCCTCGCGCTTGTCACCGGCGCACTGCACGAGGATGGCCTCGCCGACATGGTCGACGGCTTCGGCAGCGGCACCTCGCGCGAGCGCAAGCTCACGATCATGCACGACAGCCGCATCGGTGTTTATGGCGTGATCGCGCTCGTCGTGGTGCTCGCGGCGAAGGTCGGCGCGATCGCCGATATCGAGCAGACGAGCCTCGTGATCGCGGCAATGGTCGGCGCAACGGCGGCCTCGCGCGCGGCGATGCCGACGATCATGCTGTGGATGGAACCGGCGCGCAGCGACGGCCTCGCCGCCGGCGCCGGCCGCCCCCCCTCGGCCCACGTCTGGACCGGACTGGTGATGGCGCTCGTGCTGGTCGTCGGCCTTTTGACCTGGACCGGCCTGGTCGCCTTCCTGATCGCCGGCTTGGGTGCCGCCGGCATCGCCTGGCTCGCCGACCGGCAAGTCGGCGGCCACACCGGGGACGTGCTCGGCGGGGCTCAGCAGATCTCCGAGGTCCTGTTCCTTCTTGCCCTCGCGGCGCTGCGATGACCGGAGACGTGATCGTGACCCGCTGGTGGTGGATCCGCCACGCACCGGTCGCCGACCATGGCGGCCGGCTCTACGGCCAAACCGACCTGTCGGCGAACACCACCGACCGGGCGCGGTTCGACGCCCTCGCTCGCGTCCTGCCGGCCGGCGCGGTGTGGCTCACGAGCGCGCTCCGGCGCACCCACGAGACCGCGGCGGCGATCGCCGCCGCAGGCCACGAGGTGCCGCGCTGCGCCGTCGAGCCGGACCTCGGAGAGCAGAATTTCGGTGCTTGGCAGGGGCTGACCTGGGACGAGCTTGCCGTGACGCGAGGCGATCTCGCGCACAAGCATTGGGTTGCGCCGGCGCATTTCACGCCGCCCGACGGCGAGAGCTTCGTCACGGTGATCGAGCGGGTCGTGCCGGTGATCAGCCGCAGGACGGCGCGCCATGAAGGCAACGACATCGTCGCGGTGGCCCATGGCGGAACCATCCGCGCCGCGCTCGCGCTCGCGCTCGCGCTCGACCTGGAGCCGGAACGGGCGCTCGCTTTCGGCGTCGACAATCTCTCGATCACCCGCCTCGACCATATCGGCGGTTCGGCCAGGGGCGGGGCTTGGCGCGTGGTCTCGGTCAACCAGCAAGCGGCCTGAACATGGCGGCTCTGCCGCCGCGAAGGTGCGGCCGCATGGAACGAAGCGGGTCGCCTCGCGAGGCTCGGGCTGTGCCGCGCGCGCCAAACGCGTAGACTCGCGCGATGAGGCGGCAGGAAACGCCGAGCTTGTTCGAGGGCGAGGCACCGCGGCCGCTGGCCGACCGGCTGCGGCCGCGCACGCTTGAGGAGGTAGTCGGGCAGGATCATCTGCTGTGCGCCGACGGCCCGCTCGGGCGCATGGCGGCGAGCGGCTCCTTGGTGTCGACCATCCTTTGGGGCCCGCCGGGCTGCGGCAAGACCACGATCGCCCGCCTCCTCGCCGATCATACTGATCTCCTGTTCGAGCCGCTGAGCGCGGTCTTTTCCGGCGTCGCGGAGCTGCGCAAGATCTTCGCCGAGGCGCGTGAGCGCCGCGTCGGGGGAAAGGGGACGCTGCTCTTCGTCGATGAGATCCATCGCTTCAACCGGGCTCAGCAGGATGCCTTTCTGCCCGTGGTCGAGGACGGGACCGTCGTGCTCGTCGGCGCGACGACCGAGAACCCCTCGTTCGAGCTCAACGGCGCGTTGCTCTCGCGTTGCGGGGTTCTGGTGCTCAATCGCCTGGACGATGCGTCTCTGGAGATTCTGTTGACCCGCGCCGAGGATGCAGAAGGCCGCACGCTGCCGCTCACCGCCGATGCCCGTCCGATGCTGCGCGCAATGGCCGACGGCGACGGCCGCGCGCTCATCAACCTGACCGAGGCGCTGTTCGCGGTCGAGGCCGCCTCTCCCCTCGACGTCTCGGCCTTGATGGAGACCGTGCAACGCCGCGCGCCGCTCTACGACAAGTCTCAGGAGGGTCACTACAACCTGATCTCCGCACTGCACAAATCGCTGCGCGGATCGGATACCGACGCCGCGCTCTACTGGCTCGCACGTATGCTCGCGGGCGGCGAGGACCCCCGCTATATCGCCCGGCGTCTGGTCCGCTTCGCCTCGGAGGATGTCGGTCTCGCCGATCCCAATGCCCTGCCGCAGGCCCTCGCCGGTTGGGAGGCCTATGAGCGGCTGGGGTCGCCCGAGGGCGAGTTGGCGATCGCCCAGGTGGTGATCTATCTCGGCACCGCGGCCAAGTCGAACGCGAGCTATCGCGCGCTTTCCGCCGCGATGGCCGCGGCCGGCGAGACCGGATCGCTGACGCCGCCCAAGCATATCCTCAACGCGCCGACGCGACTGATGAAAGACCTCGGCTATGCGGAGGGCTACGTCTACGACCACGATACCGAGGAGGGTTTCTCGGCCCAGAATTACTTCCCGGACCAGATGACGCGGCGCATCTTCTACGAGCCGCGCGAGCGGGGCTTCGAACGTGAGGTGCGCAAGCGGCTGGCCTATTGGCGGAAGCTGCGCGAGACCAAGGGCGACGCCGTGCCGGAGGACTCATGAAGATCGCGCTCGCTATTGCGTTGGGCGGCGCCCTCGGCTCGGTCGGGCGCTATTACGTGGTCGGCGCCGCCGAGCGCTGGCTCGCATCGGCGATCGGTGCGGGCTTTCCCTACGGCACTCTTACGGTGAACCTCGTGGGCTCGTTCGTTCTCGGCGCCCTGGTTCAGGGCTTGGCGATCTCCTTCGACGCCGGCACCCTCGTGCAACGCTTCCTGTTCGTCGGGTTGCTCGGCGGTTTTACCACCTTCTCTGCCTTCTCGGCGGACAGCGTCGCCCTGCTCGAGCGGGGCGAGGTCGGCAGGGCGGCACTCTATATCGGGCTCTCGATCGTCCTGTCGGTAGGCGGCTTCTATCTCGGGCTCAGGCTGATGCGTGCCGTGCTCTGATGGCGGGCGCCGTCGTCACCATAGAGGTCGCGCCCGAGGATGCCTTCCAGCGGCTCGATCGCTGGTTCAGGCGGCGCTACCCGGGGCTCGGTCACGGCCGCTTGGAGAAGCTGCTGCGGACCGGTCAGATCCGGGTGAACGGCAAGCGTGCGCGCGCCGGCACCCGTCTCGATGCCGGCGACCGAATCCGCGTGCCGCCGCTTCCCGACACCGGCGAGAGGCGTGCGAAACGCCGCGCCGCCGCGCCGCCGAGCGAGGCCGATGCCGATGCGCTGCAGGCCGCGGTGCTCTATCGCGATACCGAGATGATCGCGCTCAACAAGCCGGCCGGCCTCCCGGTGCAGGGGGGCAGCCGGGTGGCGCGCCATCTGGATGCGATGCTCGCGGCGCTCCGCTTCGACGCCGAGGAGGCGCCGCGGCTGGTGCACCGGCTCGACCGCGATACCAGCGGCGTTCTGCTCCTGGCCCGGCACGCGAAGGCCGCGCGCGAACTCACCGCGCTCTTCCGCAGGCACGGGCTGCGCAAGCTCTATTGGGCGCTCGTGGTCGGCGTGCCGAGGCCCGCGCGCGGGCGGATCGACCTGCCCCTCGCCAAACGGCGTGTCGGCTCCGGCGAGCGAGTCGTGGCCACCGATGAGGGCGGCGCCCGTGCGGTGACGGACTATGCGCTGATCGAGGCCGCCGGCCGACGGCTCTCGTGGCTCGCGCTTATGCCGCATACCGGCCGCACCCATCAGCTCCGGGCTCACACCGCGTCGGACTTCGGGCATCCGATCGTCGGGGACGGCAAATATGGCGGCGAGGCGGCGTTTCTGGCCGGCTTCGAACCGCGCCTCCACCTGCACGCCCGCGCGCTTGCGCTGCCGCGCGCCGGCCGGCCGCCCCTGGTGCTCACCGCGCCCCTGCCGCCGCACATGGCGGCGGGCTGGCGCTTCCTCGGTTTCGAGCCCGACCCGGCGGTCGACGACTTCGCGTCCTTCGCGCCCGCATAGTCGGTCCTGACGCCGTCGATGAGCCGATGAAGCGCTTCTACGGGACGGTCCGGGCCGTGGCGGCCGCGGGCGGGCACGGGGTCGCGCTCGACGGCAAACCGGTGCGCACCCCGGCCAAGCGGCCGCTCGTGGTGCCCGGGGCGCCGCTCGCCGAGGCCCTCGCCGCGGAATGGGAGGCGCAGGCAGACACCATCGATCGGCAGACCATGCCGCTCACGCGCCTGGTCTGCACCGCTCTCGATCTGGTGCCCGAGCAGCGGCCGGGCTTGATCGCCGAGATCGCGAACTATGCCGGGACCGACCTCGTCTGCTATCGGGCGGTGGAGCCGCCGGCGCTCGCCGAGCGCCAGGAGGCCGCATGGCAGCCCCTGGTAACCTGGGCGGCGGAGCGTTACGGCGCCCGTCTCGCGGTGACCACCGGCCTTGCTCCGGTCGCGCAGGCACCGGCCGCGCTAGCGGCGCTGCGGGCTGCGGTGGCGGGCCGGGATGATTTCACCCTCGCCGGTCTCGGCTTCGCGACCAGGGCGCTTGGCTCGCTGGTCATCGCGCTGGCGTTTCTTGACGGACGGCTCGACGCCGCCGGCGCGGCCGAGGCTTCGCTCGTCGATGAGCACTATCAGATCGAACGCTGGGGTGCGGACCCCGAGCTCACGGCACATTGCGAGCGGCTGGCCCGCGACGTCACCGACGCCGATCGCCTGTTCCGGCTGCTCGCCGCGTGATGGTCGCTGGTTGCGCTTCTTCGTGATATGACTTGGCGTCCGTCATCGTCGCGTCATTCTTTGCTTCGCCGGAAGGTCAAGCGATGGAAGACATCCTCCGCACGCTCGAGGAGCGCCGCGCCCGGGCCCGGCTGGGCGGGGGCGAGGCGCGGATCGAGCGGCAGCACGCAAAGGGCAAGCTGACCGCCTGCGAGCGCCTGGGGCTCCTGCTCGACGACGGCTCGTTCGAGGAATACGACATGTTCGTCGAGCACCGCTGCACCGACTTCGGCATGGCGGACCAGCGGGTGCCCGGCGATGGCGTGATCACCGGGCGCGGCACGATCAACGGCCGCCTTGTCTTCGTCTTCAGCCAGGATTTCACCGTGTTCGGCGGCTCGTTGAGCGAAGCGCACGCCGAGAAGATCTGCAAGATCATGGACCACGCCATGAAGATGGGCGCGCCGGTCGTGGGCCTGAACGATTCCGGCGGCGCGCGGATCCATGAAGGCGTCGCCTCTCTCGCCGGCTATGCGGAGGTCTTCCAGCGCAACGTGCTCGCCTCGGGCGTGGTGCCGCAGATTTCGGTGATCATGGGCCCCTGCGCCGGCGGCGCCGTTTACTCGCCGGCCATGACCGACGCCATCTTCATGGTCGAGGACAGCGCCTACATGTTTGTCACCGGGCCGGATGTGGTGAAGACCGTCACCCACGAGGTGGTGACCCATGAGGAGCTCGGCGGCGCGCGTTCTCATACCGGCCGCTCCGGCGTCGCGGACCGTGCGTTCGAGAACGACGTCGAGGCGCTCGCCGAGACCCGGCGCTTCATCGATTTCCTGCCCGCCAACAATCGCGAACGGCCGCCGTCATGGCCGGCCACCGATCCGCTGGCCCGCAGCGAGCCATCCCTCGACACGCTGGTGCCCGCAAATCCCAACCAGCCCTACGACATGAAGGAGCTGATCGCGAAGGTGGTCGACGAGGCGGACTTCTTCGAGCTGAAGCCGGCCTACGCGCAGAACATCATCACCGGCTTCGGGCGGATCGGCGGGACGACGATCGGGATCGTCGCCAACCAGCCGACGGTGCTTGCCGGCTGCCTCGACATCGCTTCGTCGCGCAAAGCGGGGCGTTTCGTCCGATTTTGCGACTGCTTCAACGTTCCGCTTCTTACCTTCGTCGATGTGCCGGGATTCCTGCCGGGCACCGATCAGGAATATGGCGGCATCATCACCCACGGCTCGAAGCTGCTGTTCGCCTATGCCGAGGCGACGGTACCCAAGGTGACCGTGATCACCCGCAAGGCCTATGGCGGAGCCTATGACGTCATGGCGTCGAAGCATCTCCGGGGCGATCTGAACTATGCGTGGCCGACGGCGGAGATCGCGGTGATGGGACCGAAGGGCGCGGTCGAGATCATCTTTCGCGGCTCCCTCGATGATCCCGAAGCCGCCGACGCCAGGACGGAGGAGTATCGCCGCAAGTTCGCCAATCCCTATGTCGCCGCCCAACGCGGCTTCATAGACGACGTGATTCACCCGCGCGACACCCGCGCCCGCGTCGGGCGCGCTTTCGAGACGCTGCGTACCAAGCGGCTCGAGAACCCGTGGAAGAAGCACGGGAACATTCCGCTGTAAGGCAAACGAGAGGGCGGCGGCGTTGTTTTCGAAGATCCTGATCGCCAACCGCGGAGAGATCGCCTGCCGCGTGATCCGCACCGCACGGCGCCTCGGGATCGGAACCGTCGCGGTCTATTCGGAGGCCGATGACGGCGCGCTTCACATGCGCATGGCGGACGAGGCGGTCGCGATCGGCCCGGCTGCCGTTTCCGAGAGCTATTTAAACGTCGATGCGCTGCTCGCGGCGATCAGGCGGACCGGCGCCGAGGCGGTGCATCCCGGTTACGGCTTCCTCTCCGAGAACGCGGCATTCGCCAAGGCACTCGCCGATGAGGACGTTACCTTCATCGGCCCGCCGGCGGCGGCGATCGCGTCGATGGGAGATAAGCTCGCCGCCCGCAGGATCGCGGCCGATGCCGGGGTGGCGGTCATTCCGGGCACGGAGGACGCCGTCGACGGCGTCGACCATGCGAGCGCGGCGGCACGCGATATCGGCTATCCCGTGATGATCAAGGCGGCGGCCGGCGGCGGCGGCAAGGGCATGCGGCTGGTGCGCGATGAGGTCGAGCTCAGATCAAGCATAAGCTCGGCGATCAACGAAGCCGCGTCCGCGTTCGGCGACGGACGGGTCTTCGTCGAACGGTTCATCGAGGATCCCCGTCACGTCGAGATCCAGATCCTTGCCGACGGTACGGGCAAGGTCATCCACCTCGGCGAGCGCGAATGCTCGATCCAACGCCGTCATCAGAAGGTGATCGAGGAGGCGCCGAGCCCGCTGCTCGACGACGAGACGCGGGAGGCGATGGGCGCCCAGGCCAGCGCGCTGGCTAAGGCGGTCGGCTATCGCTCCGCCGGCACGGTCGAGTTCGTGGCCGACCAGAAGAGCAATTTCTATTTCCTCGAAATGAACACGCGGCTTCAGGTCGAGCATCCGGTGACCGAGATGACCACCGGAATCGATCTGGTCGAGCAGCAGATACGGATCGCCGCAGGCGAGCCGCTCGCCCTGACCCAGCGCGATATCGCGCGGCGCGGCTGGGCCCTTGAATGCCGGCTCTATGCCGAGGACCCGTCGCGGGGCTTCGTGCCCTCGATCGGACGCCTGGTACGCTACCGCCAACCGGAAGCGAGCGACACCATCCGTGTCGATGCCGGGGTCGAGGAAGGCTCCGAGATCACCATGTTCTATGATCCGATGATCGCCAAGCTCGTGGTCCACGGCCCCGATCGCGCGTCGGCGATCGCCGCGATGAGAGACGCGCTCGATCGCTACGAGGTGCGCGGGGTCGCTCACAATGCCGGCTTCCTCAACGCGGTCATCGGGCGCCGGCGGTTTGCGGAAGGGCGGCTCTCCACCGCGTTCATCGACGAGGAGTTCGGCGAAGGCTTCGACCCGACGGCGCTTTCGGACGAGGCCCGGGCGATCGTCGTGCCGATCGCCGCATTGATGCATACCCGCTTGATCGAGCGCGCAGCGCAGATCTCGGGCCGCCTCGACGGCACGGCACGGCTCGGTGAACCGCGCGAATGGGTGGTCGATCTCGGCCAGACCCGACACGCGGTGCGCCTCACCAACGGGGCGGACGGGGTGGCAGTTGGATACGACAACCGGATGATCCCGATCGAGAGCGATTGGCAGCCCCATGAGCGCCTGTTCAGGGGCCGGGTGGGCGAGACCGCGGTCGCGGTCCAGGTCGAGCGGGCGGGCGCCGCCATGACGCTGCGTTGGCGCGGCTTCGAGGCCTCGGCGCGGGTGCGGACGCCGCGCGCCGCGGCGCTCGCCGAGAAGATGCCCGAGAAGGCGGCGGTCGACCTTTCGCGCTTCCTGCTCTCGCCAATGCCGGGGCTGGTGGTCGCACTCCCGGTCTCAGAAGGCGCCGAGGTGCGCGCGGGGCAACCGCTCGCGATCGTCGACGCCATGAAAATGGAGAACGTGCTCCACGCCGAACGCGATGGGCGGATCGTCAAGGTCCATGCGTGCGTCGGCGACAGCCTGGCGGCCGATCAGGTCATCATGGAGTTCGAGTACGCCGAGTGACGACCGGTCGCAACCCGCGCGTCGCCCGGCGCGTGGTGATCAGCGGGCGTGTGCAAGGCGTCTGGTTCCGCGGCTGGACGGTCGAGGAAGCCGGGTTGCGCGCGCTCGACGGCTGGGTCCGCAACCGGCGTGACGGCACGGTCGAGGCTCTGTTCGCGGGCCCGGAGGAGACTGTCGAGGCGATGCTCGCGGCGTGCCGAATCGGCCCGCCCCATGCCGATGTCGACCGTGTCGCCGTCGAGCCCGCGGACGATCCGGGCCCGACCGGCTTCCATCACGCGCCCACGGCGTAGCGGAATCGGGTGGGCCACGGGCGCGGCGGACACGCATCAGGGAGCATGCCGTCGCCCGGATGATGCGGCGCAGGCAGCTCGGCCATCTCCCATCCTCTACAATGGGGAACGGTCGGCTGACCGTTCGACAACGACCCTCAACCGGAATCGCCGGCATTCACGGAGGAGCGCCCCATGCACTGGGTCTATCTCGGTCTCGCCATCGTGTTCGAGGTCGGCGGCACGACCTGCATGAAGCTGAGCGTGGGCATGACCAAGCCGCTCTACGCGGCGCTGATCTTCATCCTCTATGGGATCAGCTTCTGGATGCTCACCCTCGCTCTCAAGAAGATCGAGCTGGGCCTGTCATACGCGATCTGGGCTGGCATCGGCACGGCGGCGATCGCTGTGATCGGCTATCTCTGGTTCAAGGAACCGATGGGTGCGCTCAAAATCGGCTCGATCGCATTGATCATCATCGGCGTTGTCGGGCTCAATCTGGCCCGCGGCACGCATTAGCCGCGCGTCGGCCGGAATTGGCGTGCGGGCCGAACACCGCACCGAAGTTTTGCCTCAGCGCGCGATCGACCTCGACCATCGTGACGTCGATGCCGAGGGCGGCGAGGGAGGTGACGCCGTGCTCGCGAATACCGCAGGCGACGATGCCTTTGTAGTGGGCGAGATCGGGAGCGACGTTGAGCGAGACACCGTGAAAGGTGACCCAGCGGCGAACCCTAACGCCGATTGCCGCAATCTTGGCCTCGCCGTCGTCCCGCGCGACCCAGATGCCGACGCGGCCGGGGCGCCGTTCGCCGACGACCCCGAATTCGGCGAGCGTGTCGATCAACCACTGCTCGAGGTCGCGGACGAAGCAGCGGAGGTCCATCCGCTTGCGTGCTGCCAGGTCGAGCATGACATAGGCCACGCGTTGGCCGGGGCCGTGATAGGTATATTGGCCGCCACGGCCGGTCCGAAAGACCGTCAACCCCGACGGGTCGAGCAGGTCTTCCGCCTGCGCGCTCGTTCCGGCGGTGTAGAGCGACGGATGCTCGAGCAGCCACACCTGCTCCGGCGCACGGCGGGCAAGAATTGCGGCCACCCGCGCTTCCATCGCGGCGAGCGCGTCCGCGTAGGGGACCGGTTCGGATGCGACCGACCATTCGACCGCGTTGCCGGTCTCGGTACCGCGCCGGGCGGAGTTCTCTGGGACAGACGGCATTCGATCGTCGCGGCCGGGCCTTTCGCCCAACCTATGCGCCCTCATCCGGATCGTCCGGTGGCGACCGCTCCGCGCCGGAGGCGATGGCGAGCCATTCATCCTCGGTCAACACCGTCACGCCGAGCTCGCGCGCCTTCTTCAGCTTCGATCCCGCGGCTTCGCCCGCGACCAGAAAATCGGTCGCCTTTGAAACCGAGCCCGCCACCTGAGCATCGAGCGACTCCGCGCGCGCCTTCGCTTCGGCGCGGGTCATGCGCTGCAGCGTGCCGGTGAACACGACCGTCTTGCCGGCGACCGGCGATTCGGTGTCGGGAGCGCTGAACGGCTCGATATCGAGCCGCGCGCGGAGCGCGTCGAGAATCTCGCTGTTGTGCGGCTCGACGACGAAATCGACCAGCGCCTCGGCAACGACCGGGCCGATCCCGTCGATGTCGATCAACGCGACCCGGGCATCGCTCTCAGGCATGGCGGCCGCGTCCATCGCGGCGCGCCAGGCGTCGAACGTCCGATAGCGGCGCGCGAGCAGGCGCGCGGTGGTTTGCCCGACATGGCGGATGCCGAGGGCATAGAGGAACCGCTCGAGCGGGATGCGCCGGCGGGCATCGATGGCACGAAACAGATTGGCGACTGAGGTCTCGCCCCAGCCGTCACGCTCGGCAAGGGGCGCGTGCTCCGTGCCGTCTCGGTGCTCGAGGTCGAAGATGTCGGCCGGACTGCGCACCCGCTCCTCGGCCCAGAACGCTTCGATCTGCTTGGCTCCCAGGCCTTCGATGTCGAAGGCGTCGCGCGAGACGAAATGGCGGAGCCGCTCCAACGCCTGGGCCGGGCAGATCAAGCCGCCCGTGCAGCGCCGGACGGCCTCTCCCGGCGCCCGCACCGCGCTGCTGCCGCATTCCGGGCAGGTGGTCGGGGTGGCGAAGGGCCGGCTGCCGGCCGGGCGCTGATCGAGGATCACGCGGACGATCTGCGGAATCACGTCCCCGGCTCGCTGCACCATGACCCTGTCGCCCGGGCGAATGTCCTTGCGGGCGATCTCGTCCTCGTTGTGGAGCGTCGCACGGGAGACGGTGACGCCGCCGACATGGACCGGCTCCAGCTCGGCGACCGGGGTGAGCGCACCGGTGCGCCCGACCTGGACCGTGATCCGGCTGAGCACGGTCTCGGCCTGTTCGGCAGGAAACTTGTAGGCGATCGCCCAGCGCGGCGCTCGCCCGGCAGCGCCCAGCCGCTCCTGCCAATCGATCCGGTCGACCTTGAAGACGACGCCGTCGATCTCGTAGTCGAGCGCCTCCCGCGCCGCCTGGATCTCGCGATGGAGCGCGCGCGCCTCGGCGAGATCGGTGCAACGCCGAGCCAGCGGATTGACGGCGAATCCCCAGGCGTCGAGTCGCGCAAGAAAGTCGCCGTGATGGCCTTCGACCGGCTCGCTTACCTCGCCCCACCCATGAGCAAAGAAGCGGAGCCGGCGCTTCGCGGTGAGCGACGGGTCGAGCTGACGCAAACCGCCGGACGCCGCGTTGCGCGGGTTGACCAGAGGCGCTTCGCCGTCGGCCACGCGTTCCCGGTTCAGGGCCGCGAAATCGACCAGCCCGATATAGACCTCGCCACGGACCTCCAACCGTTCCGGCACATCGGGTCCGGTCAGCTCGTGCGGCAGATCGCGCAGCGTTCGCAGATTGGCGGTCGTGTCCTCGCCGGTCTCGCCGTCGCCTCTTGTGGCGCCGAGAACGAGCCGACCCTCGCGATAGTGCAGCGTCGCCGACAGGCCGTCGATCTTGGGCTCACCGAACAGCACGACCGGATCGTCTTCGCCGAGCTTCAGGAACCGCCGGATGCGAGTCAGGAACTCCGCCAAATCGTCGTCGTCGAGGGCGTTGGCGAGCGAGAGCATGGGCCGGCTGTGGCGGACCTTGGCGAAGCTCGAGGCGGGCGGCTCGCCCACGCGATCGCTCGGACTGTCGGCGCGCTTCAGCTCCGGAAAGCGAGCTTCGATGGCCTCGTTACGCCGGCGAAGCGCATCATAGTCGGCATCGCTCAGCTCGGGCGCCGATTCGACGTAATAGAGGGAATCGTGGCGCGCGATCTCCCGCGCGAGCCGTGCCAGCTCGCGTTTCGCTGCGGCGCTGGTCAGCCTATCGGGCGGTGTCGTCTCGGCGGCCATCGCTCATCCCGCTTGCATCAGGCTGTGGGCGGCCGCGCGCGCCTCCTCGGTGACCCGCGCGCCCGAGAGCATGCGCGCGATCTCCTCCCGCCGCTGGTCGTCGGTCAGAAGCGCGACCTGCGCTGTGGCGCCGTCTTTCCCCTCGCTCCTGGTGACCCGATAGTGATGGTCGCCGCGGGCCGCGACCTGGGGCGAATGGGTGACCACGAGGACCTGAACGTCCCGCGCCAGCCTCGCGAGGCGCACGCCGACGGCGTCGGCGACCGCGCCGCCGATGCCGCGATCGACCTCATCGAAGACCAGCGTCGAAAGACCGGCCGCGCGTGCGAGGCAGACCCTGAGGGCGAGCAGGAGCCGAGCGCGCTCGCCTCCCGATGCAATTTTCGCCAAGGGCGCCGGATCCGCGGCGAGATCCGTCGCGAGCATGAAGCGGCAGCGGTCGATGCCCGTCCGCGTTGCCGCTCCGTCGCCGCGCGCATCGAGCGCGGTGCTGAAGCGCGCTCTGCCGAGCCTGAGTGGGCCGAGCTCCTTGGCAACCGCGTCGTCGAGCGCGAGCGCCGCGCGCCGGCGCGCCCGACTCAACGCGAGCGCGGTGTCTTGGAAGGCCTGGTGCGCCGTGTCGGTCGCTTGCTTCAGCACGGCCAGCCGCTCGCCGCCGCCGGCGATCAGGTCGAGGTCGCCGCGCAGTTGTTCCAGCAGCGGAGCGAGAGAGCCGGGGGCAGTCTGGTATTTGCGCGCGGCTCCACGCAGGGCAAAAAGGCGTTCCTCGGCCGCCTCGAGCCGGCCGGGATCGGTATCGAGCGCGCGCATCGCCGCCTCGAGCGCGGTCTCCGCCTCCTCCGCCTCGATCGCCGCCCGATCGAGCGTGCTCAGAAGCGCGTCCAGCGCGCCGTCGGCGAGCGGTACGGCGCGCTCGATCGCACGCCGGGCCGACCTGATCCGCATTCCGACGCCGCCATCGGCGGCCAAATCGGCGCTGGCCGCATCGAGGGCCTCGGCGAGCTTCTGCCCGTTCAGCAGGCGCTTGCGCTCGGCAGCCCGCCGCTCTTCCTCGCCGGGTTTCGGCGCGAGAGCTTCCAGCTCCGCGACCGCGTGCCGCAGGTAATCTTCCTCATGGCGCGATTCCCGATATGCGGCTTCCGCTTCGTTTTGAGCGGAGAGGGCATCGCGCCAAGTCGCGTAGGCGGTCGCGAGCTTATCCCGCTTCGGACCGTGGCCCGCGAAGTCGTCGAGCATGGCGAGGTGGCCCGCGGGATCGAGCAGACCGCCGGGCTCCGACTGGCCGTCGATTTCGACGAGCGACCCGCCGATGCGCCTGAGCAGGGTGATCCCGGTCGGCGTGTCGTTGACGAAGCCGCGGCTGCGCCCGTCGGCGCCGATCACGCGGCGGAGCAGCAGCTCACCGTTTTCATCCAGGTCATGCTCGGCCAGCAACGCGCGAACCGGGTCGCTCCGTGAGATATCGAAAGCGGCGACCACGCTGGCCCGGTCGCTGCCGCGCGCCACGACGCCCGATGCGCTGCGCTCGCCAAGCGCGAGGCCGAGCGCGTCCAGAAGGATCGATTTGCCGGCGCCGGTCTCGCCGGTGAAAACCGCGAGGCCCGTACCGAGATCGATGTCCAGGCTTCTGATCAGGACGAAATTGCGAATCGACAGGCGCCGGAGCATCGGCCGCGCGTCAGAATAACGCGCCGAACATGCGGCTGATCCAGGATTCCCGATCCTCCTCGGGCTCGAGGTCCTGATCGACGAGGAGCGCATAGCTGTGCTGGTACCAGGTGCTGCCGGGGTAGTTGTAGCCGAGGACGGAGGCCGCCGTCTGGGCCTCGGCGGTCACGCCGATTGCCAGATAGGCCTCCGTGAGGCGATGCAGCGCCTCGGGCGCGTGGCTCGTGGTCTGATAAAGCTCGATGACCCTGCGGAAGCGGTTGATCGCGGCCACATAATGCTGGCGCTCTAGATAGTAGCGGCCGATGCTCATCTCTTTCCCGGCGAGATGGTCGCGCGTCAGATCGATCTTGAGACGGGCATCGCGCGCATAGGTGCTAGCGGGAAACCGGCGCACCACCTCTTCCAGCGACTGCATTGCCAGCGCCGTCATCTCCTGGTCGCGACTGACGTCCGAGATCTGCTCGTAGTAGCAAAGGGCGATGAGATAGTAGCCATAGGCAACATCGCGGTGGCCCGGATGCAGCTCGATGAAGCGGCTGGCCGCAATGATGGAGTCGTCGTAGAGATTGGCTTGGTAGTAGGCGAATGCGGCCATGATCTGCGCGCGTGTTGCCCACATGGAATAGGGGTGCTGGCGTTCGACTTCGTCGAAGCCTGCGGCCGCTTCCGCGACGTCGCCGGCAAGCAGGCTATCCATCGCTTCGTTGTAGAGTTCCTCGACTCCTCGCTCCACATAGGGCGTTTCGTCATTCGAACTGCAGCTCGTCAGCAGCGTCAGCGCCAGCGCAACGCTCGCCAGGAACGCTATCGGGGTCGCCGGCTTTGCAACGTTTGATCGCTTCACAATCAATGCCTCCCGGCGGGCCAAACTACAGCATCGAGCCATCCTTCGCCTAGCGACAGCGACAGTGAGCGAACGGCGGCGGCGGTCATCTCTCGGAGCCTTGCCGTTCGACAGCGCTCTCCGCTGACGGTGCCGCGCGCGCGCCGCGCGCCGCTTCCAGCACGTCCGCCAGCTCCAGGGTAATTCGCGGCCCCATGGTCAGCCCGTGGTCATGCAGGAACCGCCGAATGGCCTCGACGGTGAGAGGACCGGCAATGCCGTCTACGGCGCCGGCGTAGTAACCGAGTGATTTGAGGAGGCGCTGCACCTGGATTGCGAGAGCGCCGAAGCCGTCCGCAGGCCTCGGCAGGCTGATGCCGGCGAAGGTTCGACCCGCGGCGACGGTCGCGCTCATGCGCGCCGCGATCTCGCCGCTCAGTGCCTCCGCTTCCGCGTGCTCCTGCGGCGACAGGAGGTTCCCGATCCGAACGCGATAGCCGAGGGCGTCTGCGCCCGCCGGGCCTTCCGATTCCGCGGCGAGGGCAAACCAGGCCATCGCCTGAACGAGGTCTCGCTCGACCCCGAGGCCGTTGGCATAGAGCAGTCCGAGGCCGTTCTGGCCAACCGCGTCGCCCTGTTCGGCGGCGGCTTGGTACCAGTGGCGCGCCTGCTCAAAATCGCGTTCCACACCGTGGCCGAGATAGTAGAGCGCGGCGAGATTGCTTTGCGCGATCGCGAGGCCCCGCCGTGCCGCGCGCCGGTACCAGAGGATTGCCTTGCCGTAATCCTGCGGTCCGTTCAGCCCCTTCTCGTAGAGAAAACCGAGATTGTTCATGGCGCGCGGCTCGCCGGTGTCTGCGGCGCGCATGTACCATTGGTGGGCGCGCTCCGCATCGCGCGCGGTCCCCAGCCCCTCGTCATAGAGCGTCGCGATGTTGTACTGCGCGTCGGCGAGTCCCTGCTCGGCCGCGCGCTGGTACCAGCCGGCCGCCGTGGCATGATTCTGGGTGACGCCGAGCCCGCGGTCATAGGCCACGCCGAGTTCGTATTGGGCCTCGACCGAGCCCCGGCGGGCGGCGCTCTCGAGCAGCTCTATCGGATTCTCGACGACGTCATCATCGATCGCGCCGGCGTGCCGGAGCCGCGCCAGCGCGATCTGCGCGAGGCCGAGGCGGCGGGTTGCGGCCTCCCGGTACCAGTTCGCGGCCCTGTCGGCGTCGGGGGCGACGCCGAACCCGTTCTCGTAGAGGGCGCCGAGATTGAACTGCGCGTCGGCGTCGCCGGCGCGGGCGAGCGGCAGCCACGCGGCGTGGGCCGCGTCGTAGTCGCCGCGCCGAAACGCCTCATAGCCGGCGAAGAAATCGCTTGCCGCCGCTCCCGGCGCCCCCACCGCCGCTGCGCTCAGCGCGGTGAGGATGGCGATCAACCGGAGATGCCGAATGAATCCGCGAGGCATGTCGTGGGCGAAACCCGGTGGTTGCGTTTCGATGCGGGCGCCGCCGCATACCCTTTTCGCCAGCTTGCATGCTCCGAGACAATCGTCAATAAACCGTGGCATGCAGCTTCGGATGTTCCAGATCGATGCGTTCACGGATGTCGTGTTCGGCGGCAACCCGGCCGCCGTCTGTCCGCTCGACTCCTGGCTCGCCGACGCGACGCTCCAGGCGATCGCCCGCGAGAACAACCTGTCCGAGACGGCGTTTTTTGTTCCGGCGGACGGGGCCTATGATCTGCGGTGGTTTACACCAGTGGCCGAGGTCGATCTGTGCGGCCATGCGACCCTCGCGAGCGCCTATGTCGTGTTTCACCATCTGCGCCCCGAGGCTGGCGCCGTCGCGTTCGAGACCAAAAGCGGGCGCCTCGAGGTGACCCGCTGCGACGACCGATTGACCATGGATTTCCCGGCGCTCGCCGCGAGCCCGGTCACCCCGACCAGCGATCTTGCGGCGGGACTGGGCGCGGAGCCGGCGGCCGTGTTCGCCGACATGGATTATCTCGCGTTGTTCGAGCATGAGGCCGAGGTGCTGGCGATCGAGCCCGATTTGACGGCGCTCGACCGGCTCGACCGGCGTGGCGTCATCGTGACGGCGCCGGGCGAGAGCGAGGATTTCGTCTCACGGTTCTTCTGCCCCCATCACGGGATACCCGAGGATCCGGTCACCGGCTCGGCCCACTGCATGCTCGCCCCCTTCTGGGCCGCGCGTCTCGGCAAGGCGACCCTCCGCGCCCGGCAGGTTTCGGCGCGCGGCGGTGTGTTGCAATGCAGCACCGGCGGCGGGCGCGTCCGTCTGGCCGGCCATGCGGCGCAATATCTCGAGGGCGTCATCACCGTCTGATTCCGACACGCGGCTCCGCCCATGAAACCAGCCGTTCGTCCCAGCACCCCTTTGTTCTCGTCCGGGCCGTGCGCCAAGCGGCCGGGCTGGTCGATCGACGTTCTGGCGGCGGCGCAGCTCGGCCGCTCCCACCGGGCGAGAGAACCGCTCGCACGGATCAGGGAGCTGCTCGACCGGTCGCGCGCGCTGCTCGATCTGCCCGATGAATGGCGCATCGCGATCGTACCGGGCTCCGATACCGGCGCCATCGAAATGGCGATGTGGTCGCTGCTCGGCCCGCGCGGCGTCGATTTCCTGAGCTGGGACAATTTCGGCGCGCAGTGGGTGATCGACGGCGAGCGGGAGCTGCGGCCGCTCGACGCACGTGTGATCCGCGCGCCCTACGGCCATCTGCCCGATCTGGCGACCGTCGACCCGGCACGCGACACGGTCTTCGTCTGGAACGGCACCACCTCCGGCGTGCGGGTTCCCGATGCCGAGTGGATCGATGCCGACCGCGCCGGGCTCACCTTGTGCGACGCCACCTCCGCGGTCTTCGCCTATCCGATGGATTGGACCAGGCTCGATGCGACCAGCTATTCGTGGCAGAAGGTGATGGGCGGCGAGGCCGGCTTCGGCATGCTGATCCTCGGACCGCGGGCGGTGGCGCGGCTCGAGAGTGCCGCGCCACCTTGGCCGGTGCCGAAGGTTTTTCGGCTGACCAGCAAGGGCAGGCTCAACGAAGGCGTTTTCCGGGGCGAGACCATCAACACCGTGTCGATGATGGCGGTCGAGGATGCGCTCGACGCGCTCCGGTGGATCGAATCGATCGGCGGCCAGGCGGAGATGATCGCGCGCGCGCGCGCGAACTCCGGTGTCATCGAGTCGTGGGTCGCCGCGCGCGCGTGGGTCGATTTCCTCGCGGTCGCGCCGGAGACGCGGTCCCATACGTCGGTCTGTCTGAGCCTGGTCGATCCCTGGTTCGCCGCGCTGGATGACGGCGATCAATGGAATGTGATCGGCCGGATGACGTCGCGGCTCGAGGCGGAGGGCGCCGCCTATGATATCAAGACCCATCGGGCTGCTCCGCCGGGGCTCCGTATCTGGTGCGGGGGCACGGTTCAGCGCGACGATCTTGAAGCACTGACCCCATGGCTCGATTGGGCCTGGGACGAGGTGCGGCGGGAGCACGGGACCCGTTAGCCGGGCGCCGGGGGCGGAGGCGATGCCGAGAGTTCTTATTGCGGACAAAATGAGCGAGGTGGCCGCGCGCGCGCTCACCGAGCGCGGCATCGACGTCGACGTTCGGCCGGGGCTCGCGCCCGAGGCGCTGGCCGAGATCATCGATGCCTATGACGGCCTTGTGATCCGCTCCGTGACCAAGGTGACTGCGGAGCTTCTGGCCCGCGCGACACGCCTCGAGGTCGTGGGGCGGGCGGGAACCGGCGTCGACAATGTCGATACCAACGCGGCGACCGAGCGCGGCATCGTGGTCATGAACACCCCTTACGGCAACGCCGTGACCACCGCCGAGCATGCCATCGCCCTGATGTGCTCGATGGCGCGCCAGATCCCGCAGGCGGATCGTTCGACCCGCACCGGCAAATGGGAGAAAGGCCGGTTCATTGGGGTCGAGCTCCGCGACAAGACCCTCGGCCTGATCGGCTGCGGAAATATCGGCGCCATCGTCGCGACCCTCGCCCAGGGCCTCGGGATGCGGGTCGTCGTCTATGACCCCTATCTCGCGCCGGACCGCGCCGGCTCGCTCGGGGTGTCGCTGGTGCCGCTGGACGACCTGCTCCGGGAGTCCGACGTCATCTCTCTGCACGTGCCGCTGACTGACGAGACGCGCCATATCATCGACGCCGGTGCGCTCGTCAAGACCAAGGCCGGCGTCCGCATCGTGAACTGCGCGCGGGGCGGGCTGATCGTCGAGGCGGATCTCAAGGCCGCCATCGAAAGCGGCCACGTGGCGGGCGCTGCACTCGATGTGTTCGAAGAGGAGCCGGCGCGTGACAACCCGCTGTTTGCGCTGGAAGAGGTGGTTGCGACGCCTCATCTCGGCGCCTCCACGGTGGAGGCGCAGGAGAATGTCGCGCTCCAGATCGCGCAGCAGATGGCCGAGTTCCTCCTGACCGGCGTCGTGGTGAACGCGGTCAACGCGCCCTCGGTCGCGCCGGAAGAAATGGCGAAGCTCGGCCCCTATCTGACTCTCGCCGAGCAGCTCGGGAGCTTCGCCGGCCAGCTCACGGAAAGCCGCATTCACGGCGTGACGACCGAGTATGAAGGCCAGGCTGCCACGCTCGACTCGCGGCTGCTCACGTCCGCCGCTCTCCAGGGTCTGCTGAGCCCGCAGCTCGACAGCATCAACATGGTCAACGCCGCGTTCATCGCCCGCGAGCGGGGCATTGCGGTGCGTGAAGCCAAGCACGCGACGACGGAGGACTACCAGACCCTCATGCGCGTCACGGTGCTTTCGGAAGAGCATGAGCGCGGCGTGGCTGGGACGCTGATCGGCGGCGGCCGACCGCGAATCGTCGAGATCAAGGGCATCAAGATCGAGGCCGAGCTCGGCGCGAACATGGTGTACCTGACCAACGAGGACAAGCCGGGACTGATCGGCGTGGTCGCGTCGATTCTCGGCGAGGCCGGAATCAACATCGCGACCTTCAATCTCGGGCGCAATGAGCCGGGGGGCGACGCCCTCGGGCTCATCGGCGTCGATTCACCGGTGCCGGACGAGGTGCTCGCACGCCTGCGGGCGAAGGCCGCGGTGATCAAGGTCAGGCGTCTCAGCTTCTAGCCCCAAATCACCGCCCGGGAGACGTTTTTCCGCCGTCGAGCGGCCGGCGCTCAGCGGCGTTGGATGATGATCCCGGCAGGCCTATCCCCGACACAGGCGCGGCGCGGCCGTTTCGACGCCGGGTCGCGCGCTGTAAAGTGTCGCCGTCATGAACGAGATCGAGAAACGGGCTCTGTTGCCGATCGGCCTGCGCGATTTGTTGCCGCCTGATGCGGCCGCCGAGGCGGCGCTTGCCGAGACGCTGCTCGCCGCCTTCGCGGCGCAGGGCTATGAGCGGGTCAAGCCGCCCCTCGTCGAGTTCGAGGAAGGCTTGCTGAGCGGTGCCGGTGCCGGCCTCGCCGACCAGACGTTTCGGCTGATGGACCCGGCGTCGCATCGCATGATGGCCGTGCGCAGCGATCTGACGCCGCAGGTCGCGCGAATCGCGGTCTCGCGGCTTTCCCGGAGCCCGCGACCGCTCCGCCTCAGCTATGCCGGCGAGATCCTTCGGGTGCGCGGCAGCGAGCTTCGGCCCGAGCGGCAGTTCGGCCAGGTCGGTTTCGAGCTGATCGGGATTGGCGGCGCCGCGTGTGATGCGGAGGTCATTCTGCTTGCTGCCGAAGCACTCGGCGGTCTCGGGATCGAGGGAGGCGTCTCCGTCGACCTCAACGCGCCGACATTGGTCGCATCGTTGCTCGCCGATGCCGCGCTGGACGCGAGCCACGCCGATCGGCTCCGTCAAGCCCTCGATCGCAAGGATGCAGCGGCGGTCGAGGAGGTCGGCGGCGAGGTCTCAAGCCTCCTCGTCCGGCTGCTTCAAGCCACGGGCCCGGCCGAACAGGCGTTCGCCGCCCTGGCGCCGCTCGCGTTGCCCGGCGCGGCGGCGGCGGCGCTCGAGGCGCTCGATGCGGTCGCGACCCTCCTTCGTGCGGCCGCGCCCGATCTGCCGCTGACCATCGATCCGGTCGAGTGGCGCGGATTCGAGTATCACACCGGCACGAGCTTCAGCTTGTTCGCCGCCGACGTGCGGGCCGAGCTCGGTCGCGGCGGCCGCTATCCGGTCGGCCGTGGAGGCACCGGCGAGCCCGAGGAAGCGACGGGCTGCACGCTTTACACCGATACGCTCATGCGCGCTCTCCCCAAGCCGCCCGCTGCGCGCAGGATCTATCTGCCGTACGGAACGCCACGGGAGGTGGGCGGTTCGCTCCGCGCCGACGGCTGGGTCACGATCGGCGGCCTCGCGCCCGAACCCGACGCCGCCGAGGAGGCCGCCCGGCTCGGCTGCAGCCATATGTGGCGCGATGGAGCCCGGATGGCTCTCGCCCGGGACGGATAGGCGTGGGCAACGTTGCGGTCGTGGGCGCCCAGTGGGGCGACGAGGGCAAGGGCAAGATCGTCGACTGGCTCTGCAACCGGGCCGACGTCGTGGTCCGCTTCCAGGGCGGGCACAATGCCGGTCATACCTTGATGGTGGACGGCGCCGAGTATCGGCTGAGCCTCCTGCCCGCGGGCCTGGTGCGTGGCGGCCGGCTCTCGGTGATCGGCAACGGCGTGGTCATCGACCCCTGGGCGCTGGTCGCCGAGATCGACGCGATGGCGGAGAGAGGGATCGCGGTCAGCCCGGAAACGCTGGTGATCGCGGAGAACGCGTGCCTCATCCTGCCGATCCACCGGGAACTCGACCAGGCGCGCGAGAGCGCCCGCGACGACTCGAAGATCGGCACCACCGGCCGCGGTATCGGTCCGGCCTATGAGGACAAGGTCGGGCGCCGCGCCATCCGCCTCTGCGATTTGCGCGATGCCGAGACCCTCCGTCCCCGCCTCGGCGAGCTGCTGCTTCATCACGACACGCTGCGCCGCGGCTTCGGGATTCCGGATGCGGATCCCGCGGCGCTCGAGAACGATCTGCTCGAGGTCGCGCCCCGCCTTCTCCCCTTCGCCGCCCCGGTGTGGCGCAGGCTCGACCGCGCCCGGCAAGAGGGCAAGCGAATCCTTTACGAGGGCGCGCAAGGGGCGATGCTGGACATCGATCACGGCACTTATCCTTTCGTCACCTCGTCCAACACCGTCGCCGGTCAGGCGGCCGCCGGCTCAGGCGTCGGCCCCGGCACCATCGGCTACGTGCTCGGCATCACCAAGGCGTACACGACGCGCGTGGGCGGAGGACCGTTCCCGACCGAGCTCGACGATGCCATCGGCCGCGGCCTCGGCGAGCGCGGCCGCGAATTCGGCACCGTGACCGGCCGTCGCCGCCGCTGCGGCTGGTTCGATGCCGTGCTGGTGCGTCAGGCGATCAAAATCGGCGGCATCAGGGGCATCGCGCTCACCAAGCTCGACGTGCTCGACGGCATGTCGACGCTCAAGGTGTGCACCGGCTACCGGATCAATGGCGAGGCGGTCGACCATATCCCCGCCGCGACCACGGATCAGGCGCTCGCCCGCCCGGTCTACGAGACCCTCGACGGCTGGCAGGAAAGCACGCGCGGCGCCCGCTCCTGGGCCGAGCTACCGGCGACCGCGGTCAAATATATCCGTCGTATCGAAGAGCTGATCGAAGCACCCGTCGCGATGCTCTCCACCAGCCCGGAGCGGGAGGATACGATTCTGGTGCGCGATCCCTTCGCGGACTGACTCGTCGCGGCCCGCCGCGGTGGCGGTTAGGAAAGCGGCCGGCGATCCGCGCCGCGCGGGTCGATGGGCGCCCGAGCCGCAAGAGGCACCGCCTCCTCGATCGCCGCCGCCGTCGACAGCACGGCTGCCTCTCCGCGCGGAGGGCCCAGGATTTGCAGGCCGATCGGGAGGCCGGACTCGGTGAAGCCAACCGGCACCGACGCCGACGGGCAGGCCGTCAGGGTCAGCACGAAGGTGAGCCCCAGCCAGTCGACGTAATTGTCGAAGCGATGACCCTCGACCTCCTCGACCCAGCGGATGTCGACGTCGAATGGCGGCACGATCACGGCCGGGCAGAGCAGCAGGTCGTGATGCTCGAAGAACCGTGCGACGCGTTGATAGAGCAGGCCGCGTTCGCGCTCCGCACGGCCGATCTGATCGGCGCTGAGTGCAAGGCCCTTCTCGATGTTCCAGATGATCTCGGGCTTGAGCTGGTCGCGGTGGGTCTCGAGAAGCTCGCCCTTGTCGGCCGCAAACAAAGCGGCGCGCAACACCTGAAAGGTATCGAGGGAGCCCGAGAGGTCGGGACATGCCTCCTCGATCTCGATACCGCGTCCGGCGAGCGCCTCCACCGCCGCCGCGCAGACGGCGGCGACTTCGCGGTCGACCGGCAGGAGGCCGAGATCCGGACTGTAGGCGACCCGGCCCGGCGGCGCCATCGAGGACAGCGCCTCGCTGAAGCTCTCGGCCGGCGCCTCGAGGGAGAGCGGATCTTCCGGGTGCGCGCCGGTCATGGCATCGAGGAAGAGGGCGGCATCTCGGGGGTTGCGCGCCATCGGGCCATCGACCATCAAGCCTTCAAAGGGCAGCTGCCGCGGGCCCCGTGCGACGCGCCCTGGGCTCGGCCGAAAGCCGAAGACCCCGCAAAAGCTCGCCGGGATGCGCAGGCTGCCGCCGAGGTCCGAGCCGGTCGCGAGCCAGACCTGGCCCGCGGCGAGCGCGGCTGCTGAGCCGCCGGACGAGCCGGCGCAGGACTTTTCCACGTTCCAGGGGTTCCGGGTTTTGCCGAAGACCTCGTTGAAGGTGCTCGCGCCGGCGCCGAACTCGGGCGTGTTGGACTTGCCGATCACGATGGCGCCGCGGGCCTCCAGGATCTCGATGAAGACATCCGAGCGCGGCGGCACATGGTCGGCATAAATCGGCGAGCCCCAGGTCGTGCGGACGCCCTCGACGGCCACCAGATCCTTGACCGCGATCGGCAAACCGCCGAGCCAGCCCGGCGGCCGCTCGGTTGAGGCGCCCTCCGCCATGATCCGCGCGGCATGCTCGCGTGCGCGCTCGATGCAGAGCGTCGGGATGGCGTTGAGGTGCGAATCGGTGGCCGCGATGCGGGCCGCGCTTGCCTCGACCAGCTCGAGCGGCGAAATCTCTCCTCGATCGAGCAGGCCGACGGCCTCGGTCGCGGTCAGCCGCCAGAGATCGTTCGCTGCAGTCATGACGCCGTCCTCGTTCAGGCCACCGGCGGCCTGCGCGCATGCCAATCGGTATCCTGCTGATAGGCGTGGCCGGCCTGAAGGAGCCGTTCCTCGCTGAGCTTCGGCCCGACGATCTGGAAGCCGAGCGGCACGCCTGCCTCGTCGAACCCGCCCGGCAGGCACATCGCGGGCGTTCCTGCCATGTCATGGGGCGCGGTGAATGCGATCAGGCGCTCGACCGAGCCTTCCTCGGCGCCGAGCGAGTCCATGAACGCGTTGGTGGGCGTCGGATAGGGCTGAGACGGGACGATGATCGCGTCGACATCCTCGAAGACCGCGTTCAACGCGCCGATGAACTTGTCGCGTTCGATCTGGATGCGGGCGTGCTCCACGCCACTGAGCTTGAGCCCGACCTCGATCAGGCTCGAGAGGACGGGCCCGTAGTCCGCCTTGCGATCGGCGTAATAGGGCTCGTGGGCGAGCGCCGTGTCCGCTCCGCAGAAATCGTTCCAGCGCTCGACCATGATGGTCGCGTCGGGGAAGGTGACCGGGCGGATGTCGGCGCCGCGCGCGCGCAGCACGTCTGATGCGTGCGTGACCATGGCGGTCACACTCGGATCGACTCCCTCGCTGCAATAGGCTTCGTCGAGACCGATGCGCATCCCGGCGATGCCGGCGCCGATGCTCGCGAGGTAGGGCGGGACCGGCGCCTGGAGAGTGGTCGGATCCTTCGGATCGGTGCCGGCGATGGCCTCGAGGATGGCGGCGCAATCGGCTGCCGAGCGCGCCATCGGCCCGATATGATCCAGGGTCTCGGAAAGCGCGAAGGCCTCCGCCCGGCTGACCCGGCCCCAGGTCGGCTTGAGACCGGTGACCCCGCAGCTATGGGAGGGGAAGCGGATCGATCCGCCCGTGTCGGTGCCGAGCGAGCCGTAGCAGAGCCGGGCCGAGGTCGCGACCCCGGAGCCGCTGGACGAGACGCCGGTCCAATAGTCGGGGTGCCAGGGATTGACCGGCGGGGTGATCTTCGGGTGGTGCACCGCATAGGCGCCTTCGGTCATCTGCAGCTTGCCCAGGAAGACCGCACCGGCCTCCCGCAACTTGGCTGTCACGGTGCTGTCGACGCCCGGGTTCCAATTGCGGAGCGCGATCGAGCCGACATGGGTCGGCCCGTCCTTGGTCGCGCAGAGATCCTTGAGGCCGAACGGGACGCCGTGCATTGATCCTTTGACCGTGCCCCCGTCGATCTCCTTATCCGCCCGCTCGGCCTGTTCAGTCGCGACCTCGGCCATCACGGTGGCGTAGCTCTTGAGCGCCCCGTCGAGCCGCTCGATCCGCGCCAGCATGTGAGCCGTCACCTCGGCGGCCGAAACCTCGCGCGATCGGATCTTCTCCGCGACCTCGGTCAGCGTGAGCTCGTGCAGATCAGCCATCCCGAACCTCCGTTATCGGCATCGGCGCCGATTGAACGCCAAAGCGGCGGTCCAGGCAAAGCGAATCTCCCATGTCCGGTCCGCTCGTCTTCGTCTCGTTGACCGGCGGAGCCGTATGCGCTAACTGGTCAGACCAGAGAGGGGTGATGGCAACGGCGCGTAAGCAAACTGCCGGAGGGCGGGCCGCAGGCGGGCGGCCGAGACCGGTGTTCGAACGGCTCAAGCAGGGCGTGGCGGGTGGGCGCTGGGTACCGGGCGCGCGGCTGCCGAGCGAGCGCGCCTTGGTCGAGGAGCTGGGCGCGAGCCGGCCGAGCGTGCGCGAGGCGCTGCGTGAGCTGGCCGGCGAGGGCCTGATCGAGATCCGCGCGAGACGCGGCATCTACGTCAAGGCGGCGGGCGCCGAGCCTCTGGGCGATTCCTTCGCCCGGCTGATCGGAAGCGACTTCGACCGGGTCAACGAGCTGTTGGATCTGCGCCGCGTGCTCGAGCGCCGGGCCGCCGCGCTCGCTGCGGAGTTCGCGACGCCCGCCGATCTCGCCGCCCTCGGGGAGGCCTGTCGCGCGATCGAGCGCGAGATCGGCGCCGGCGGCACCGCCGAATCGGCGGATGCGCGCTTCCACTGCACCATCGCGACCGCCGCCGGCGACACCGTGCTCACCCACCTGATGACCACGCTTCACGGCGCGCTCATCCGCGCTTCCCGCCTGCTCGCCTCGCGCCTCATGGTCGCCGAGCACTACATGGTAGGCATGGCCGAGCGCCACGTCGCGGTCTACGACGCGATCCGTGCGCGCGACGCCAAAGCCGCCGCCGCCGCCATGGACGCCCATTTCGACTTCGTCGCGCGCGAGCTCGCGCAATATCGCCGGAAGGCGGGATAGCGACCCGTGGCCGAGCGCGGCGTGTGTGAGCGCATCAGAGAGGCACGACATGACCGCAGCGCAGCCCGGCATCCTCGCGCCCGTTCCGGATCACGCCCGTTACCTCGAGTTCGGCATGACCCCGGATGCGGATCACCGCAGCGCGCTCGCCGCGCTCGCCGCGCTCGCCAGGCTTGGCGGCGGTGACGGGGTGGTTGTCGGTCTCGGCGCCAATCTGATCGCGGGCCTGGGGCGGGAGATTGTCGGGCTGCGCCCGTTTCCCGCCGCCGGCGGCCCGGGATGTGCGGTGCCGTCGACCCAGGCGGATCTCTGGTGCTGGCTGCGCGGCCGCGACCGGGGAGAACTCACCAATCGGGCGCGGACGGTCATTGGCGAACTCGCCCCGGCCTTCCGCATCGACCGGCTGGTGGACGGTTTCAAACATGGCCGCGGCCTCGATCTCACGGGCTACGAGGACGGCACCGAGAATCCCGAAGGCGAGGCCGCCTTGGAGGCAGCCGTCCTCGATGCCGCAGCGCCGGCGCTCGACGGCTCGAGCTTCGTCGCCGTGCAGCAATGGGTCCACGACCTCGATCGTTTCGAGGTGCTGGCCGAGAGCGAACGGAACGACATCATCGGGCGGCGCTTGTCCGACAATGAGGAGTTGGAGGACGCCCCTCCCTCGGCCCATGTCAAGCGTACCGCCCAGGAAAGCTTCGAGCCGGAGGCCTTTCTCGTCCGCCGGTCCATGCCGTGGTCCGATGGCACCGGCGCCGGCCTGATGTTCGTCGCCTTCGGCCGCTCCTTCGACGCCTTCGAGGCGCAGCTCGCCCGGATGACCGGCCGGGAGGACGGCACCGTCGACGCCCTCTTCCGCTTCACCCGCCCGATCAGCGGCAGCTACTTCTGGTGCCCGCCGCTCTCGAACGGATCGCTGAACCTCGCCGCAGCGGGGCTGTAGCGGATTCGGGCGCGGGACGGGCTGGCAGTATCGGGGTTCGAGCGACTCTTCGATTCAAGACGACACACCGGTTCTTTCCCTTCGGATCAGTTCCGCGAGCGCTCGGGTTTTCATGCCCGGCGTATCGCCCGCTGCGAGTGCCGTGGCTGCGCCCGCGCGGTCCCGGACGCTCGAAGGGCCGTTTACGTGCGTCGCCATTCGATCTTGGATAATATGAAGTGTACATTTTCATGCACATCATGGGTAAATCAGTGACCGACAGACACTCGATTGCCGAGGCGCGCCGCAACCTGCCGAGCTTGATCCGCGAAGCTGAGAGCGGCAGGACGGTAGAGTTGACCCGTCGCGGCGAATCCGTCGCGGTGCTGATCGGTCGCCAGCGCTTCGAGCGGCTTGCTTTGAACCGGCGCAGCTTTGTCCGAGCGTATCGGGATTTCACGGAAGATATCGATCTTGCGGAGCTCGCGCTCGACCCTGACGAGCTGTTCGGGGACGTGCGCGATGAGACGCCGGGGCGCGACATCCCATTGTGAGTCGTGAGGTACCTGCTCGACACCAATGTGATCTCGGAGCCGCTGCGGCCGAAACCGGCCGCCGGCCTCATGCGCCGGTTGCGCGACCACGAAGGAGAGAGCGCGATTCCGGCGCCGGTCTGGCACGAGTTGCGGTTCGGTTGCGCACGGCTCCCACAGTCGCGGCGCTGCGAGGTGATCGAACGCTATATCGAGGACGTGGTGCTGGCGAGTTTTCCGGTGCTTGAATATGGTCAGGAGGCTGCGGACTGGCACGCGCTGGAGCGCGCGCGGCTGAGCGCTGCCGGCAGGAAGCCGCCGTTTGTCGACGGGCAAATAGCGGCGCTCGCTCGTGTCAACGACCTGACCCTCGTTACGTCGAACACGAGCCACTTCCAGGGGTTCAAGGAGCTGCGGGTGCGAAGATGGGCGTGAGTCGGCTTCGGAGTATGGGAATGATGACCTTGCCGGATAACGGATTGCGGTGCGGCGGGCAATTAGTCGGCGACGAATTGCATATGACGCACACCGCGGGATCGGCGGCGACTGCACCGACTCGTCGTTGCCCGCCTCATGGAATTGACCCGCGCGCGCCGCACATTTCGTGCACCTACCCGCGCGTATATGCAGATGGCAGGTAAGGCGGCGCGCTGAGCGTCATCGGCGACGTGGTCGGCGCGGGATTCGGCCTCGCGATCCGGTTCGAGCTGCCGGGTGGGGTGCGCGCGCAGCTCCATCAGCCCCGCTCCGGCAAGGGTGCGCCACGAACGTCGCGCGACGCCGGCGCGACCCTCTTTCACACGCACATCATCGTCGACTGGTCGGCGCGCTCGAAACCGAGTCCCGCCCGGCCCAGCAAGGACTCCATCTGGTGGGCCGTTGCCCGGGACGGCGTTGTGCAAGAACCCGAATACGCCCGTACCCGTCATGACGCCATCGAGCGCCTCGCTGGACGCATCGCCGCCGAACGTGGCGACGGCGGCCGCGTCCTGGTCGGCTTCGACTTTCCCTTCGGCTATCCGGCCGGGGTCGCCAAGCATGTGACCGGCAAGGACGCCGCCCTCGCGCTCTGGGACTGGCTCGACGAACGCATCGAGGACGAAGAGGACAACGCCAACAATCGCTATGACGTGGCGGAAGAAATCAACCGGAGCTATCCGGGCCTCGGCCCGTTCTGGGGGCGTCCGGCGAGCTGGCCGCACCGGGATGTGCCGATCCGTGAATCGGACCGCTCATGCCGGGAGGCCCACCCGCCGGAACGCCGCATCGCTGACTGCCGCGCCACCGGCGCCAAGACCGTCTGGCAATTGGCCTATACCGGCTCCGTCGGCTCGCAGATGCTGCTGGGCCTGCCCGCTCTGAAGCGCCTGGTCGGGGGCCGGCGGATCCAAGGCCGCGCCGCGATCTGGCCCTTCCAGACCGGCTTGCGCGTGCCTGACGCGCCGGTGGTGATCGCCGAAATCTATCCTTCCCTTCTCAGGCGAGAGATCCGCCGGCGCAAGGGCGAGGACGAGATTCTCGATGCGGCCCAGGTCCGCGTAAACGCAGAGGCCTTTGCGCGGCTGGATAGGGAGGGCGGGCTGGGGCGGCTTTTCGAGGGCGCTCCGGGCCTCACCCCCGACGAGCGTTCTCTCATTGAAACCGAGGAAGCCTGGATCCTCGGCCTCGGCCATGAAGACGCGCTTCGCGACGCGCTGAACGCGTCCATGAGCGTTTGACAAGCGCGCCGTGCCTGACGCAGGGGCTCGCATTGCCGCTTATTCTGGTCTGACCAGATATTCTAATATCATCCCGCCTCTTGGCATATCACCTTAAAGCGAGGCAGCTCGGATCATTCCGCTCGCGGCGTCTCTGTGTCGTCCATGGTGCATCTGGTCTGACCAGGTGTCGATTCGATTGCCGAGCCGCGGGCGCTGTGATATCGAGAAGGGGTGGCTGCCCCGTGGCCGTACGGCACCGCGACGATCGAGGGAGGGCATATCATGGCGCAGCGTTTCGCAATGACGATCAACGGCAAGACGGTCATCGCCGAATTGCTGGAAAGGAAGGCGCCGAACGTGGTCAAGGCGTTCGTCGACAGCCTGCCTTGCGAGACCTTCTCGGTGCATGCGAAGTTCGCGGGCGAGGAGCTGATCGTGATGCTCCCCTTCTACTGCAATGCCGAGAACGAGATCCTCAACGTCAAGCCCGGCGATATCGGCTTCTATCCGGGACGCCAGACCGCCTGCATCTTCTATGGCAAGACGCAGCCCTTCGGGAAAGTCAGCGTGTTCGCGAAAATCGTCGAAGGCCTCGAGCATCTGAAGCCGGCGGGTCAGAAGATCCTGACCAAGGGTCCGATCCCGGCCACGCTCGCACTCGTCTGAAGGAAGGGAGGGGACAATGGCCGCGAAGCACACCACCGCGTCGATCGTCGAGCGCCTCGATCGTTTCAGCCGCCGCAATTGGCGCAAGGAGCCGGGCGACGTGACCCGGCTGCGCAAACATAAACTGCCGCCGATGGGCAATATGCCGCCCGTCCTCTACGCCAACTTCAACACGTTCTGGCTCGGCGAGAGTATTCAGGTCGTTCGTCAACTGGCGCTCGACAAGGCGCTGCCGCCGTCGGCGCTGAACACGATGGCGGCGGCGCTGCTGAACCGGCATGCCGGCCGCCTCGCCAAGTGGAAGCTGACCAATACGGTCAAGCTGGTGCGCGACCTCGCCGATTATTTCGAGGCCGGCGGCGCCAAGAGCCACGGCGACGTGGTCCGGGTCTGCGAGGCGGCGATGCTCGCGATGGACCGGGTCAATACCTGGATCGACGGCATGATCCCCTGGTCGCACTTCGACAAGAAGGTCAAGCTGCTCAAGGCAGCCGGCTGACGGCGCGCAGCGGAGCGCGAACCATGTGCGGCGTCGGCGGAGTCTTCTACAAGGTCAAGGAGCATCACCGGAAGACCGGCGAGATCGCCTATCATGTGCTCGACGGCATCTACCGGCGCGGCCCGGATTCGACCGGCCTCGCGATGATCCAACCGCCGGGCGATGACCTTCTCTATATCGGCATCAACTGCGAGCTGCCGGGAAACGGCGCGCGCGCCTTGGCGCTTCTGGACGAGCTCGGCCAGGTGAAAAACGCAACCGACGGCGCCGGTTACATTCGCGCCGCGCTGCGCTATGTGGGCGAGGATGCCGCTCTGGTGGAGGCGATCGATGCCCTCGGGCCGGCCTATCGGGTCGCCAGCATCGGCCGTCAGGTCGAGGTGGTGAAGCATATGGGCGGAGTCGGGCGGCTCGAGGAGATGTTCACCATCACCGATTATGACGGGCCGCTCGCCATGGGGCTCACCCGCTTCGCCACCGAGAGCGAGGTCGACTTCACCCACGGACAGCCGCTTTCGGCTCGGCTCCATCGCGACCTCGCGATCATGCACAACGGCCATATCACGAACTTCCACCATCTGCGCTATCACTTCGAGCGCGCGGGCTACACCTTTGCGACCGGCAACGATTCGGAAGTGATCGCCGTCGCATTGGTCGACGAAATGGCGAAGGGTGCGAGCTTCAGGGAGGCGCTCGAGCGCTCGGTGACGATACTGGACGGCTGCTTCACCTATATCGCCGTCACCACGGACGAGGTCGGCGTCGTGAAAGACCCGTTCGCGGCCAAGCCGCTGGTGGTTGGGGAAACCGATCGGTTGGTGGCCTTGTCGTCGGATTGCTGGTCGCTCCGAGACGGAGTGGGCGAGGACATCGAGGTCTGGGAGCCGGGGGCGGGTGAGGTCGTGACATGGCAGCTTCCGGTCCATTGACGATCGATTGCGCCGGCCGCACGACGCGCGAGATCAACGCCGCGATCCGCCGCGCCGCCGCCGACGGCGTGCCCACCGTCGAGCTCCTGAACCCGCAGGCGCGCCACAATCTCGGGGTCTCGATCCTGAGGCCGATCCACCTCGTCTATCGCGGCCATGTCGGCTCCTACACCGTCGGGCTCTGCGACGGGGTCACCGCCGAGATCCACGGCACCGCGGGATGGGGGGTCGCGGACAATCTGATGAGCGGCGAGGTCGTCGTGCACAGCAACGCCGCGACCTCGGCCGCGCCCTCGATCCGCGGCGGGCGCGTGGTCGTCAAGGGCGATGCCGGGCCGCGCTCGGGCATGATCCTCAAGAAGGGCGAGATCATCATCGGCGGCAATGCCGGCTACATGTCCGGCTTCATGATGCAAGACGGACGCCTGATCATCTGCGGCGACGCCGATATCGGGCTCGGCGATTCCATGTATCAGGGCGAGATCTTCCTCGGCGGCAAGGCGGCGGAGCTCGGCTCAGGCATCGAGGAGGTCGATGCCGAGGCGGATGAGCTCGACGAGGTGGCGGCCTTGCTCGATCGCTATCAGGTCAAGGCGCCCGCCTCATTCCGCAAGCTCCAGTCGGACCGCAAGCTATGGCACTTCAACAAGCATGACTTCGCGGCCTGGAAGGACGTGTTATGAGCGAGACCCCGAGCGACCCGTTCCCGGCCCATGCAGGTGATTCAACGATCCAGGTCGTGGATGACGCGACGCCGATCCCGGCTGCGGACTATCCCCGTCCGCATAGCTTCAGCGGGATATGGGCTCCCGAGGTGATCGAGGAGATCCAGGAGAAAGCCGCGCTCGGGCGCTATCAGATCCGCGGCCAGGCGACCAAGCGGCGCGATCTGCCCTCGTTCGACGATCTCGTGTTCGTGCCCGCGGGGCTCTCGCGCATGCCTCTCGAGGGCTATCGCGAAAAGTGCGATACCAGAGTGGTGATCGGCGAGGGCGCGTGCGAGAACCCGCTCGTCCTGGAGCGTCCGATCATGATCGCCGGCATGAGCTTCGGGGCGCTTTCGGTCAACGCCAAGCGCGCGCTGGGCACGGCGGCGAGCCGCTGCGGCATCTCGACCTGCACCGGCGAGGGCGGCATGCACCATGAGGAGCGCCGCTACTCCTCCAAGCTCGTGATGCAATATCTGCCGAGCCGCTATGGGGTGAATCCTTATGACCTCAAGAAGGCGGATATGATCGAGATCGGCGCCGGCCAGGGCGCGAAGCCGGGCACCGGCGGGGTGCTGCTCGGCCTCAAGATGTCGGACGAGGTGGCTGCGATGCGCGAGCTGCCCGAGGGCGTCGACCAGCGCAGCCCGTGCCGTCATCCGGACTGGATGGGCGCCGACGACCTCTACATGAAGCTCGAGCAGATCCGCGAGGTAACCGAATACAAGGTACCGATCTCGATCAAGGTGGGCGCCGCGCGTATCGCGAACGACGTGCGGATCGCGGCGAAGGCTGGCGTCGACGCGATCGTCTTCGACGGCATGGAAGGCGGTACCGCGGCTTCACCCACGATCCAGCTCGACCATGCCGGCATTCCGACCGTCGCCGCGATTGCCGAGGCGGCCGAGGCGCTCGCCGATATGGGCAAGAAGGATTCGATGAAGCTCATCGTCGGCGGCGGTATCCGCAACGGGGCGGACGCCGCCAAATGCATCGCGCTCGGCGCCGACGTGGTCTATCTCGGCACCGCGCCGATCATCGCGATGGGCTGCCACAAGCCAATCTATATCGAGGACTATGCCCGTCTCGGCACCTCGCCCTATGAGTGCCAGCACTGCCACACCGGCCTTTGTCCCGTTGGCATCACCACCCAGCTGCCGAAGCTGATGGAACGGCTCGACGTCGACGAGGCGGCCGACAACGTGACCAACTATCTCAACGCGCTGACCATGGAGATCCAGCTCTTCGCCCGCGCCTGCGGCAAGAACCGGGTCAGTGACCTCGACCCCAACGACCTCCGCGCTCTGACCCATGACGTTTCCCTGATGACCGGCGTCGACATGGTGGGCCTTCAGGGCAAGACGCCCTGGTGGAAAAAGTTCTGATCGACGGACGAGGCGAAGAGCTTCTGCCGAGGCCTACAGGCCTGGGCGCGCGCCGCGATCGGGGTCGAGCCAGGCGGTGAAAGTCTCGCGAATCGCTGCGCGATCGGCGCCGGCCATCAGCAGGAGCGTCAGCAAGAGGCGCGCCTTGAGCCCGTCGAGCCAGCCCGCGCTGATTAGACCACGGGCCAGAAAATCGATTTCCGAGCCCTTGAAGTCGTAGGTTTGGCGCAGCAGCTCGCCTACCCCGGTGCGCGAGGCGAAGACGACCGGCACATGCTCCGCCGCTGCGGCGAGCTTATCCGCGACCCAACCCGCGGCATGTCCCCCGCCGGTGGCTTCGATCACGATCCCCTCGTAGCCGGCATTGAGCGCACGCTCGATCAGGCGGCCGTCATCGCCGAGCGTTACGGTGAGCAGCGCGACGGGCACGACGGCGGCGTCGCGCGGCACCGCGACCGGATGGCGCGCCGCCAGGTGGCCGGTCAGCCGCGGCGTGCCTTCGGCAAGCCAGCCGAGCGGCCCGGCCGGCGTCGAGCGGAACGCGGCCGGACTCGAGGTCTGCGCCTTCTGGACATAGCGCGCGGCATGGATCTCGTCGTTCATGGTGACCAGCACGCCGAGGCCCCGGGCTGGTTCGTGCGCCGCGATTCGCACCCCATTGAGGAGATTCGCGGGTCCGTCCGGCCCGGCCATGGTCGGGTTGCGCATCGCGCCGGTCACCACCACGGGCGCATCGAGCGCGAGGATGCGGTCGAGCACGAAGGCGGATTCCTCCATCGTGTCGGTGCCGTGGGTGATGACGGCGCCGCGCGCGCCGTTCGCGATCGCCCGTTCGATCGCATCGGCCAGCGCGAACAGGTCGGGGATCGTGATCTCCGGGCTCGGGAGCAACCGAAAGGTTTCGGCTTCAATGGCCGCGACCTCGTTCAGCTGCGGCACCGCTTCGACGAGCATCGCGGCGTCGAGCGAGGGCTTGACGCCGCGCGCGCCCCGGCTGGCCATCGCGATGGTGCCGCCCATCGCGAAGACGGCGACGGTTGGCAGCATGGCCTGGCGATTCAGCCGCGGAGCCAGGTCTCGGACCAGGCCAGGCAGCACGACATCGCCGGATGGCCGGCGAGCGCGTTGGCATAGGGTGCGCCGGCAGCCTGTCGCCCCGCCACATCGAGGGTGGCCGTGCGGCACGGCGTGAGGCAGCTATAGACGGCCCACGGCCCGGTGTCGTCGTTGTTCGGCGGGAGGCAAAGCTGAAACGGCTCGCCCATGTCCGACCAGCTCAAGACGATCCGCCCGTCCGCCGCCTCGACGATCTCGCGGTAGGTGTCGCCGAAAGCGCCCTCGCGTGAGAACGCCGCCTCGGCGATCGGCATCGTCGTATCGGCGAAGGGCGGGTTCAGGATCGTCTCCAGCTCGCTCTGCAGCCAGCGCGCCATGTCGACATTGTCGGCATAGAGCTTGACCTCGTCCCCGGCCGCGTCGGAGCGGAGGAACAGGCATGTGCCCGGGCCGGCCGGCGAGATCAGAGTGCGCCAATGGGCGCAAACGGTGGTCTCCGGCCCATCCGCTTCGGTCTTGAGGCGCAGGAAGGAGTTCTCGCCCGTGAAATGCACCTTGTTCGGATCGACAGCGCTCATCTCGGTTCTCTCCCGTTTGTGCGGTATCGTCAGCATAGGGCTGCAGGCACCCCGCGCGAAGGGTCACGGACGCCCACAGGGAGGATTGGGAACATGGCGAGCAATCACATCGATCTCAGAAGCGACACGGTCACGCGGCCGACAGCGGAGATGCGCCGCGCCATGGCCGAGGCCGAAGTCGGTGACGAGCAGCGCGGCGAGGACCCCTCCGTCAATGCCCTGTGTGCGCGCGTCGCGGCGCTGCTCGGCAAGGAGGCCGGGCTGTTTCTCCCCTCCGGAACCATGTGCAACGAGATCACGCTCCTGGTTCACTGCCGACCCGGCGAGGAGGTCATCTGTGATCGCACCGCGCATATCATCATTGCGGAGGGCGGTGCCCCGGGCGCGCTCGCGGGCGTGATGGTGCACCCCCTCGATGGCGCGGCCGGCATCTACGAGGCGGCGCAGGTGGCGGATGCCGTTCGCCCCATCAACCGCTATACGCCGCGCTCGCGCCTCGTGGCGGTCGAGCAGACCTCGAATTTCGGCGGCGGCACGATCTGGCCTCTCGCGACCATCCAGGCGGTCGGCGAGACCGCGAAGGAGCACGGCCTCCGGCTCCATATGGACGGCGCTCGGCTCTTGAACGCGGTCGTCGGATCGGGCGTCGAGGCGGCCCGCTATGCCGCCCCGTTCGACTCGGTTTGGCTCGATTTCAGCAAGGGTCTCGGCTGCCCCGTCGGCGCGGTTCTCGCGGGCTCCGGCGAGTTCGTCGAGACGGCCTGGCTGTGGAAACAACGCCTCGGCGGCGCCATGCGCCAAGCCGGCATCCTCGCCGCCGCCGCTCTCTATGCGCTGGACCACCACGTCGAACGCCTTGCCGAGGATCGTGCCAACGCCCGCCGGCTCGCCGACGCGATCCGCGCGCTGCCCAACCTCAGTCTCGATCAGCCGAGCGTCGACAGTAACCTGGTCTTCTTCGATTGCAGCGAGACCGGCCTCACCGCCGACGCCCTGTCCGCGGCGCTCCTGTCGAAGGGTGTCCAGATCGGCGCCATGGGCCGCTACCGCATGCGCGCCGTTACCCATCTCGATGTCGATGCGGCTGATATCGACGCGGCGAGTGAGGCGCTGCGCGCGGTGGTCGACGGATAGTCGCGCTCTCGCCAAGCGGCGGTGTCGGCTGCGGCGCAGCCGACGCCCTAGCGCAAATAGGCGCCCAGATATTGCCGAATGCCTTGCTCCTGACTGGCATTGTAGTCGTTGAGCAACGCTTCCGTTATCTCCTCGTAGATTCGCTCGCGCTCGTTGAGCGTGATGCCTTCGGGCAGCGTGCGGGAGCGCCGCGCGTCGGCGGTTGCGTGGCCGCGCACGGCGCCTGCCGCGTCGACGACCTCGATAGTGACGAGCAGCCGTGCATCGAGCCGTTCCGCTTGCTCCCGCGTGAACAGGCCCTCGATATCGGTGTTGGTTTCGAGCGGCGACATCGTGGCGCTGGCCTCGCCGATGGTGACCCGCAGCACGCCGGAGGTCCCGGCCGCGTGGAGCCGGTCTTGCACCCAAATTTTGAGGGCGACCATCGGCGGGGTCGGGAAAAGATGGCCCACATGAGGGGCGCGCAGCGGCGCGACATAGCGCTCGACGATTTCGATCTGCGCGAGGTTGAACACCAGCGGCGGCAGGTTGGCGAAGGAGACGCCCTTGGTCTCCGGGCGGCTCACCGTCGTCTCGCAGCCGGCCACCATGACGGCCGAGAGCACGGCTAGGGCGGCTAGGGTGAGGCTCGTCCGCATGGTCCCTCTGGTCATGAGACGCCACCTTGGTCTGAGCGAATCGGCATAGGCCGCAGGCCCACGCTTTCAGGCCTGATAAACAGCGTCAAGTTGATCGTTCTCGAAGACTTCGGATCGGTTGCAAGACTGGCGGACGACGACCTCCCGGCCCCCGAGCTTCCCCGTCTCGGACGATGTTGGCTGCGGGCGGTTCCCTCTCATCCCCCGCCGAGACACCAGAGAAGGATCGCCTTCTGGGCGGGGACCCGGTTGGCTGCCTCGTCGAACACCACCGACTGCGGGCCGTCGAGCACCGCATCGGTGACCTCATGGCCGCGCTTTGCCGGCAGGCAGTGCATGAAAAGCGCGTCGGGCGCGGCCATCGCCATGACGGCCTCGTCGACCCGGTAGGGCTCGAACAGCGCGGTTCCCTTTTGCGCAGGGTCGTCGTGCATCGATACCCAGCTGTCGGTCACCACGCAATCGACGCCCGAGACCGCGCGCTCGACATCGGTTCCGACTTGGATGTCGGCGCCCCTGGCCTTTGCCCAGGCGACGACCGTGGGCTCGGGCGGGCACGCGGCCGGGCAAGCGAGGCGCAGGCTGAAGCCGCACAGAGCGGCGGTCTGGATCCAGGTCGAGGCCATGTTGTTGCCGTCCCCGAGCCAGGCGACGGTGCGTCCGGCGATCGGGCCGCGATGCTCTTCGTAAGTCATCACATCGGCCACGAGCTGGCAGGGGTGGCTCCTATCGGTCAGGCCATTGATGACCGGAACGCTCGCCTCCTCCGCAAGCGCGAGCAATTTGTCGTGGGAGCGGGTGCGCAGCGCGATCGCGTCGACATAGCGCGAGAGCACGCGCGCAGTGTCCTGCACGGTCTCGCCGCGCCCGAGCTGCATCTCACCCTGCGTCAGGGTGATCGTCTCGCCGCCCAACTCGCTCATGGCGATCTCGAACGAGACCCGCGTGCGCGTCGATGGGCTTTCGAAGATCACCGCGAGGGTCTTGCCTTCGAGCGGCCTGTCGTCGCTCCGACCCTTCAGGGCGCCGGCCCGATCGACCGTTTGACGCAGCGTGCTCGAATCGATGGTGTCGAGATCCAGGAAGTGCCGAATCGCGCTCACGACACCACCGCCGCGCAGGCCCGTTCGAGGGCATCGCATGCCTCGTCGATCTGGGCCGTGCCGATGGTGAGCGGCGGCAGCATGCGCAGCACGTTGCCGTCGGCCGGCAGCGCGAGGAGCTTGTTCTCGCGGAGCGCCGCGAGCAGGTCGAGATTGGGCACCACGCATTCGAGGCCCAGCATGAGACCGCGGCCGCGCACGCCGGTAAAGACGCTCTTGTTGCCGGCCAACGCCGTCAGCCGTTCCTCGAGGATGGCGCCGCTCTCCCGGACTTTGTCCAGGAACCCCTCGGCCAGGATGACGTCGAGCACGGCGTTGCCGACCTCGCAGCCTAATGGATTGCCGCCGAAGGTCGTTCCGTGGCTGCCGGGGACCAGCGCCGCCGCGATATCCTCGCGTGCGAGGCAGGCGCCGATCGGGAACCCGTTACCCAACGCCTTGGCGACGGCCATGATGTCGGGGGTGACCCCGGCCCATTCGTGGGCGAAGAACTTGCCGGTGCGCCCGATGCCGCTCTGTACCTCGTCAAAGATCAAAACCAGCCCGGTCTCGTCGGCGAGCGTCCGAAGCCCCTGAAGGAACGCATCGCTCGCGACGTTGACGCCGCCTTCACCCTGGATCGGCTCGACGAGCACCGCCGCGGTCCGGTCGGTGACCGCCGCCCGCGTCGCGGCCAGATCGTTCAGATCGACTTGGTCGAAGGCGTCGACGGCCGGCTCAAACCCCTTCAGGTGCTTCGCTTGGCCGCCCGCCGCGATGGTCGCGAGCGTGCGGCCGTGGAAGGCGCTTCGAAAAGTGATGGTGCGGTAGCGCTCAGGCGCGCCGCCGCTGGTCTGGTAAATCCGTGCGAGCTTGAGCGAGGCCTCCATCGCTTCGCCGCCGGAATTGCAGAAGAAGACGCGGTCGGCGAAGCTGTGCTCGACGAGCCGGTCGGCGAGGCGTGCCTGCGGCCCGATCTCGTAGAGATTCGAGACGTGCCAAAGTCGTTTCGCCTGCGTCTCGAGCGCCGCGACCACATGGTGATGGGCGTGTCCGAGACTGGTCACGCCGATGCCGCAGCCGAAATCCAGATAGCGATCGCCGTTCGCCTCGAAGAGATAAGGCCCCTCGCCCCGCTCGAAAGTGAGGCCAATGCGGGCATAGTTCGCCATGAGTGCCGTGGACACGACGTCGCCTCCGCTCGATCCGGAAAGCGCGCACTATCCGATCGCGGCGGGTCGGAGTCAACGCGGCGGCAGCGCGGGGCCTGCGGGTCCGATGCTACGCCTTCAGCCGATATCCGGTGGTCAGAATGCGATGACAGAGCAGCCAGAGCGCGGCATTGGCGCCGATCACCACGCCGGCTCCCACCGCGAGCGAGCCGTCGGCATGGCCGATGAACCCATAGCGGAAGCCGTCAATGAGGTAGAAGAACGGATTGAACTGGCTCGCGATCCGCAGGGCTTCCGGCAGCCGCTCGATCGAATAGAACGTGCCTGAAAGAAACGCGAGTGGCGTGATCACGAAATTGGTGACCGCGGCGAGCTGATCGAATTTCTCGGCCCAGATCGCCGTCGCGATGCCGATCAGCGACAGCAGCATCGACGCGCCTACGGCGTGGAACAACAGCATGCCGAGATCATGCACGCCAAGCGGGACGAAGATGAGCATCACCAGGCCGAGCACCAGGCCGACGGTCAGGCCGCGCGACATCCCACCGGCCGCGACGCCGACCAACAGCTCGCTGGCCGAAATCGGCGGCATCAGAACATCGACGATGTTGCCCTGAACCTTGGAGATCATCAGTGATGACGACGTGTTCTGGAAGCTGTTCTGGGCGATCGCCATCATGATCAGGCCGGGCGCCATGAACTCGATGAAGGGGACCCCGGCGATCTCGCTCACCGCACGCCCGAGGGCGAGGCTGAAGACCGCGAGGAATAACAGGCTGGTCATGGTCGGCGCGATGACGGTCTGCAGGCCGACCTTCATGAAGCGTCGGACCTCCTTGGTGTAAAGGGTGCCGAGCCCGACCCAGTTGACGGCCCCCATGGTGCGCACCTCGCGCATGCTCGCCTCCGATCGGTGGTCTCTTTTGAGCGTCACGGCAGCGGCGAATCGCCGGCGCTATTCGTCGCCTCCGTCAACCGGCCGCGTCACCGGCTGTTGTCTTTGCTCGCCGGCGCCTTCCTTGGCTTCCGTCGGCGCTTCCGCGGCGGCGGGGACGACGCTCCGGATTGGCGGCGACGGTCGCGGCTCGTGTTCGCCTTCGAGAATCAAGCGCCCGGCCGGCGCCTGCCCTTGTTTGTCTTCGCCGAAATAAATCGTGGTATGCGGGAACGGGATTTCGATGCCGTGGGCGTCGAACGCCGCTTTGAGCCGTCGGTTGTATTCACGCCCCGTTGACCACTGCTTGAGGGGCAACGTCTTGAGCCGGGCGCGGATGACGACCGCGGAATCGCCGAAGCTGTCGAGACCCAAGATTTCGAGCGGCTCCAGCATGTTCGGCCCGAAATCGGGGTCTCGCTGCAGATCCTCGCCGACCTCGCACATGATGGCGACGACCTCGTCATAGTCCTCGCGATAGGCAACGCCCGCATCGACCACATAGTAGGAGAATTCTTTGGTTTTGTTGGTCACGGAGTCGATCGAGCTGAACGGTACCGTGTGCACATTCCCGCTGAGGTCCCGGAGACGGATCGTGCGGATCGTGATGGCTTCGACCAATCCGGAATGACCGCCCGCGGTTACGACGTCGCCCACGGCGACGCTATCCTCCATGAGGATGAAGACGCCCGTGATGATGTCTTTCACCAGGGTCTGCGCGCCGAAGCCGATGGCGAGCCCGACCACGCCGACACCGGCGAGCATGGGCGCGATATCGATGCCGATCTCGGTCAGGATCATCAAAGCCGCGACCACGCCGATCACGACGCGCAAGGCGTTGCGCGCCAGCGGCAACAGCGTGCGGGCGCGCTGGCTCCGCTCCACCAGCTCGCCTTCCTCGTCGACCGTGGTCAGATAGCGGTCGACGAAAGTCGAGGCCACCTCCAGCACGATCATCGCGATCACGATGATGGCGAAGATCGAGGCGAGGGTACCGATCGCGGCTCGCCCCACATCGCTCGCGAGCCATGTGAAGATATCGGCGTTCCAGGCTTCGAGGATGAGGCTCGCCCCGAGCAGCAGGATGATCACTTGCAGTGCCGTGCGCAGGACCGGCTGGTAGCGGCTGACCCGCTCCTGAAGCCCCGGGTAGCGCTCGCGGAGCTCCTCGCGGACGCGAAAACCCCGAGCGAGCGCGCGCCGGATTGCGGCGACGCTGAACCCGACGGCCCATGCGATCGCGATCGTCGCCGCAGTGCTCTTGACGAGAAACAGGAAGCCTTCCAACCCGCCCGCCGCGGAGAGCAACCCGCCCGCGATGACGTAGAGTATTGCCGGAATGTGCCAGAAATCCGCGAGTCGCCCCAAGAACGCGAAAAGTTTGAGGTGCACCCGCCGCTCGCTGGTGTGGCCGACCTCGCGCATCCAGCGCGCGAACGGCGCGCGGTTCTGCAGGATCAAGACGACGAGGAGCCCGACCACGAGGATGCCGAGCAGGCGAACCAGCGCGGCGTAGCCGGTCTCGGGCAGGCCGAGCAGGAGGACGGCCTGGCAGAAGAAGTAACCGTAGACCGTGGTGTTGACCAATCGGCGCCACCAGATCACGCAGTAGAAGGCGGTCTCGTCCTTGAATGCGGTCAGGCGGAACTGCGGCGTATAGGGTGCCAGCGCCTGGTTGCCCGCTACCTTGACGACGCTCGCGATCAGGTGGGCGTTGATGATCGAGAGTGAGATCAGCCTGACCGCTTCGCGCGGCTCGATGAAGGTCAACACGCCGTAGCCCACGCCGGCCATGACGAGATGCGGCACCACGCGCAACGAATGGTAGCCGAGTAGCATCAGCGGCCTGAGCCAGCGTGACGGCTGCTCGATCTGCTCGATCAGGCGGCGCGGCTTGCGGAGCGCCCGGAACGCGATCAGTCCCGCGGCGATTCCACCCGCGATGACGGCGAGCAGCTTGCCGAGCGAGATCAGCCAGACATTGCGCCCGCGTGTCTCGCTCCATTGGTCGGCGAGCCAGTCGACCGCGTCCGGGATGTTCGCGATTGCCCGCGCGAGCAGGACGATCTGATCGCCGACCACGGCGAGCCCGCCGGAGAGCGCGCGCATCGCCGACGCGCCCTCCGCGCGATCGCCACCCTGCGTCGCTTGCTCGGCGGCGAGCACCGCCTTCAGATCGGTGAGAAAGCGGGCGCGCTGCTCCGGCGATTCAAGGGTCTCGACCAGGCGCTCCAACTCGCTGGTGCTGACAGCCTCGCCGCCGCCCTCCGCGGGTGTCTGAGCCAGAACGGTCCCGCTGGCGGCCAGCCAGAGAATTGCCAGCGCGACCGCTCCGAGCCTGCGCAGGCGCGTGGCCGCGGCGCGCGGCCGCGGCGCCGGTTCCTGGACACGTCGCCTGAGGGCGTGGCAGAGTCGTGTGGCCGCGCGATGCGCCGGGAGAGATGACATGGCGGTGACTATTTACCACAACCCGCGCTGCTCCAAGTCTCGTCAGACATTACAGTTGTTGTCGGACCGGGGGGTCGAGCCGAGGATCGTGGAATATTTGAAGACGCCGCCGTCGGCCGGCGAGATCGAATCCATACTTGCCAAGCTCGGAATCGAGCCGCGCGCGCTGATGCGTGTGAAGGAAGGCGCCTATCGCGAGGCCGGCATGGCCGACGACACGCTCTCCCGCGGCACGCTGATCGATCTCATGGCCGCGAATCCCATCATCATCGAGCGGCCGATCGTGGTCAGCGGCGATCGCGCCGCCATCGGCCGGCCGCCCGAGAACGTGCTGTCGATCCTGTAACCGCGCGCACGGCGCCCGTGAGGCTTCTGGTCGTTTTCCACCCCGACTACACGGTCCCCTTGCCGCCCGGCCATCGCTTCCCGATGGCGAAATTCGGACGGATCAAGGAGGTGCTGTTGGCGGACGCCGTGATTTTACCGGCGGACCTGGTCGAGCCCGAGCCCGCGCGCCGTGACTGGCTCGCTCTTGCCCATCACGACGACTATGTCGGCGCGATTCTCGGCCTCGCGCTCGACGATCGGGCTCAGCGGCGCCTCGGCTTGCCGCTGTCGGCGGCGCTGGTGCGACGGAGCCGCGCGGCCGTCGGCGGCACCGTCCTGACGGCGCGACTCGCGCTCGAGCACGGCCTCGCCTGCAACACCGCCGGCGGCAGCCACCACGCCTTCGCCGATCACGGCGCCGGGTTCTGCATCTTCAACGATGTCGCGGTCGCGATCCGCGTGCTTCTCGACGAGGGACTGATCGAGCGCGCGCTGGTGGTCGACCTCGACGTTCATCAGGGCGATGGCACCGCGGCGATCTTCCGCGACGAACCCGAGGTTTTCACCTTCTCGGTTCACTGCGAGGCCAATTACCCGCCGCGGAAGGAGACGAGCGATCTCGATATCGGTGTCCCGCCCGGCACCGGCGACGCGGTCTACCACTCGGTGGTGGAAACCCACCTCCCGGCGCTGCTCACGGCGCACCGCCCTGACATCGTGTTCTACAACGCCGGCGTGGATCCCCACGTGGAGGACAAGCTGGGTCGGCTGAGCCTCGGCGATGCGGGACTCGCCAGACGCGACCGCTTCGTGATCGAAACCTGCCGTCTGGCGGGCGTGCCGACCGCCTGCGTGGTGGGCGGCGGCTATGCGGACGACGTCGATCGGCTGGCGCGCCGGCACACCAGCGTCCATCGTGCTGCGGCGGCCGTAGCGGCGCGGACCGACCGTCGTGTTCGAGTCCAGGTTGGCGGAGGAAGGCGATGAAAGCGGCGGTGATTCACGGCTATGGCGAGGCGTTCGACACGCTCGCCTACGAAGATGTACGGACGCCGGCGGCGGGTCCCGGTGAGCTTGTGATCAAGATCCATGCCTGCGGCGTGAACCATTGCGATACCGATCTGCGCAAGGGGCTCTTCGGCGTGGAGAGCGCGATGCCGCACGTCATGGGGGTCGATGCGGCGGGCGAGGTCGCCGAGGTCGGCACCGGCGTGACGCGGTTCAAGGAAGGCGACCGGGTCGCGCCCCACTTCATGCTGAGCTGCGGCGCCTGCGATCCCTGCCTCGCCGGCCGCGAGAATTTGTGCACCGATGCCGGCGTGCTCGGGGTCACCGTCTGGGGCGGCTATGCGGACTATGTCAAGGTCCGGCAGGACCACGTCGTTCGCCTCCCGGACGCGCTCTCCTATGACGACGCGGTTGCCGGCCAGATTCCCTTTGCGACCGCTTGGGAAGCGCTGATCGAGGTCATCGAGCTTCGCGCCGGCGAGACGGTGCTGGTGACCGCCGCCGGCGGTGGCGTCGGCTCGGCGGGCGTTCAGGTCGCTAAGCTCGCGGGCGCACGGGTGATCGCCGCTGCGGGCTCGGACGAGAAGCTCGAGAAGGCGCTGACCCTCGGCGCCGATGAGACGATCAACTATGCGAGCCGGAATATCGGCGCGGAGGCGCGCCGGCTGACCGGCGGCAGGGGAGTCGATGCCGCGTTGGAGATGACCGGCGGCGCGATCCTGGTGCAATCGATCGATGCGCTCGCGCCCGGCGGCCGGCTCGCCACGATCGGCGCCCATGGCGGCGAGCGGGTGGAAATCGATTTCATCGAGTTCTTCCGCAAGCACATCTCGGTCCACGGCTGCGGGCGCTCGACCAAGGCACAGGTCGAGCGGGTGCTCCACCTGATCGCCGCAGGCACGCTGAAGCCGGTGATCCACCGCACCTTCGATCTGAGGGAAGCGCCATCGGCCCACGCGCTCATGGAAAGCCGCAACTTCTTCGGCCGCATGATCATGCGGCCCTAGCCGGCGCTCAGAGAGGCCAACCCGTCAATCGAATCGCGGCGGCGGCTCGACGATCCAAAACCTCGATTGAGGCCGCGCCCGTTTCGACGATGCCTGAGGCGCTGTATGAAGAGGCCGTTGGCGAGATGTCCGTTGCCCCCACGCCGGAGGAGGACGAACCGTGAGCCACGAGAATCCGAGCATTCTGTCGCATGTCTCGATCGGGACCAATGACATCGAACGCGCGGCGGCGTTTTATGATCGCGTCTTGCCGACGCTCGGCTGCAAGCGTGTCCTGGCCCACGAGGGGGCGGTCGGCTATGGAAAAGCGTTTCCTGAGTTTTGGGTGCAGACGCCGATCGATGGGGCGCCCGCCGGTATCGGCAACGGGACCCATATCAGCTTCATCGCGCCGTCGAAGCAGGCGGTGGATGCGTTCTTCGCCGCCGCGCTCGCGGCCGGCGCCCGCGACGACGGTGCGCCCGGTCCGCGCCCCGACTATGGCGCGCCCTATTACGGTTGCTTCCTGCGCGACCCGGACGGCCACAAGATCGAAGCCACATATTGGGATATGGCGCTAGCCGGCCAGGAGTCCTAGAGGCCGGTGCCCTTGCCATCGAGGCCGCGACGAGGTCCCGGAAGCCGTGCCTGATCTGCTCGGAGGCTTCAGCCACACATGGCCATTCTACCTCGGCGGCGTCATCGCGTATCTGATCGGCTCGATTCCGATGGGTCTGATCCTGGCGCGCCTTTTCAAGCTCGGCGACCTTCGTCGGATCGGGTCCGGCAATATCGGCGCGACGAATGTGCTGCGCACCGGCAACAAGAAGGTCGCAGCGCTGACCCTGTTCCTCGACGGCGGCAAGGGGGCGCTCGCCGTTGTGATCGCCAATCGCTTCGGCCCTGACATGGCCGTGATCGCCGCCGGCGCCGCGGTCGTCGGGCATGTCGCCCCGATCTGGCTCCTGTTCAAAGGCGGCAAGGGCGTTGCGACGAGCCTCGGCGCGCTGCTTGCGCTCGCGTGGCCGGTGGGCTTGGTCGCCTGCGGCGCGTGGCTGGCTGCGGCCGGACTCTTTCGCTACTCCTCCCTCGCCGCCTTGATCGCGCTCTGCTCGGCCCCGGGTTTCGCGCTCGTTTTCAACGAGCCTCAGATCGCTTGGCTCGCCGGCTTTCTCGCCGTCATCGTGACGCTCCGTCACGCGGCAAATATCGTGCGCCTGGTGCGCGGCCTCGAGCCCAAGATCGGCCGGAGCGAGGCGACCACCACCGCCGACCGTTGACCGGCGGCCCGGCGTCCATGCAACGTGGCGACATGAAGGAGCGTCACGCGCTTTCGCAAGCCGAGCGCATTGACTGGCTTCGCCTCGCTCGGAGCGAGAATGTCGGACCGATCACCGTTCTCGGTCTGCTTGAGCGCTTCGGGACGCCCGCCGCGGCGCTCGACGCGCTGCCGACGCTGGCGCGCCGGGGCGGCCGTCGGCGGCCGATCAAGGTCTGCCCCAAGGCGACGGCGGAGCGTGAGCTCAAGGCGCTCACCAGGCTCGGTGGACGCTTCATCGCGCTTTGCGAGCCCGCCTATCCGGTCGCGCTCGCCGCCATCGCCGATCCGCCGCCGCTCCTCGCGCTCTGCGGTGACGCCGATCTGCTGGCCGGTGACTCGGTCGCCGTCGTCGGCGCTCGCAACGCCTCGGCGAACGGGCTTCACCTCGCCACGCGGCTGGCGGCCGAGCTCGGTGCCGCCGGCCTGACGGTAGTCTCCGGTATGGCCCGCGGGATCGACGCGAAGGCGCATGTCGGCGCGCTCGAGACCGGCACGGTCGCGGTCATGGGCGGCGGTGTCGATGTCGTCTATCCCAAGGAGAACCGGCAGCTTTTCGAGCGGCTCCTGGAACGCGGCGCAATCGTCTCGGAGGCGCCCGTCGGCACCGTACCGCGTGCGCGTCACTTTCCGCGCCGCAATCGCATCATTTCGGGGCTGTGCCGCGGCGTGGTCGTGGTCGAGGCGGCAGCCCGCTCGGGTGCCCTGATCACGGCGCGGCTCGCCCTCGAGCAGGGCCGCGAGGTCTTTGCGGTTCCGGGCTCGCCGCTCGACCCGCGGGCCCGAGGCCCGAATCATTTGATTCGCCAGGGCGCTGCTTTGGTCGAGACCGCGCAGGACGTGCTCGACGCGCTGACGGAGGGCGGACGCCGCGCGCTCGACGAGCCGCCGCGGCCGGAATTCAGCGCCGCGGCCCCCGAATCGGCATCCATGGACGAGAGCGCGCTGGGGAATGCCCGGGCGATTGTGGTCTCGCTGCTCGGGCCGAGTCCGGCGCCGGTCGATCTCCTGGTCAGGCAGAGTCGGTTGACACCCGCAATGGTGGCCACCATTTTGTTGGAGCTTGAGCTGGCGGGACGCTTGGAGCGTCAGCCGGGCAACCGTGTCTCGCTATCCCAGCCAGAACCATAGCACCGCGTAGTGGCGCTGCCAGCGATCGTTGCAGAATGGACGTCGTCGTCGTCGAGTCGCCTACCAAGGCGTCGACCATCAACAAATATCTAGGATCCGGCTACAGGGTCGTCGCCTCCTATGGGCATGTCCGCGACCTCTTGCCGAAGGACGGCTCGGTTCGGCCGGACGACGCCTTCGCCATGGACTGGACGATCACGGAAGGCTCCGAGCGCAACATCCGCGCGATCGGCGAGGCGCTCCGAAACGCCAAACGCCTCTATCTCGCGACCGATCCGGACCGCGAAGGCGAGGCGATCTCGTGGCATGTCCTGGATGAGCTGAGCCGGCGCGGGCTGTTGGACAGCATCGCCGTCAAGCGGGTGGTCTTCACCGAAGTCACCAGAGGCGCCGTGCTCGATGCCATGGCCGATCCGCGCGATCTGGACGACAACCTGATCGATGCCTACAAGGCGCGCCGAGCGCTCGACTACCTGGTGGGCTTCACCCTGTCGCCGGTCCTGTGGCGCAAGCTTCCGGGATCCCGCTCGGCCGGGCGCGTGCAATCGGTCGCGCTGCGGCTGATTTGCGAACGCGAGCTCGAGATCGAGGCCTTCAAGCCCCGCGAATACTGGTCGATCGAGGTCGATCTCGACACGCAGAGGGGCGAACGCATGGTCGCGCGGCTGGCGGCCCTCGACGGTGAAAAACTCGACAAGTTCGCGCTCGGCGACGAACAAGCGGCCGGTGCGGCGGCCGCTCTGATACGGTGCCGACAATATCGGGTCGCATCCGTCGATCCCAAGCGCGTCAGGCGCAATCCGGAACCGCCGTTCACCACCTCGACCTTGCAGCAAGAGGCCTCGCGCAAGCTCGGCTTCGCCGCCAGACGAACCATGCAGATCGCCCAGCAGCTCTATGAAGGCATCGAGGTAGGCGGCGAGCGGATCGGCCTGATCACCTATATGCGGACCGACGGCGTACAGATCGCGAGCCAGGCGCTCCAGCAGGCGCGGCAGGTCATCGGGCGCCAGTACGGCGATGCCTATGTGCCGGAGAAGGCCCGCATCTACCGCACCAAGGCGAAAAACGCGCAAGAGGCGCATGAGGCGATTCGGCCCACCGATCTCACCCGGCCGCCGAGTGCGCTCTCCGGCTCGTTGCGAAAGGACCAGGCGCGGCTCTATGACCTCATCTGGAAGCGCACGCTCGCGAGCCAGATGGCCAGCGCCGAGATCGACCGGGTCACGGTGGATATCGGCTCCGCTGACGGCCGGGTCGGTTTGCGCGCTACCGGTTCCACGATCGCCTTCGACGGCTATCTGCGTGTCTACCAGGAGGGCAGGGACGACGCGGCCGACGAGAGCGAGCGCAAGCTGCCGACCGTCGCGGTGGGCGAGGCGATGTCGGTCGTCGAGGTCACGCCGGCGCGGCACGTCACGGAACCGCCGCCGCGCTTCTCCGAGGCGAGCCTGGTCAAGAGGCTGGAGGAGCTCGGCATCGGCCGTCCGTCGACCTACGCCTCGATTCTTTCCGTGCTGCAGGATCGCAACTATGTGCGGCTGGAGAAGCGCCGTTTCATGCCGGAAGACCGCGGGCGCATCGTCACGGTGTTTCTCGAGAATTTCTTCCGCCGTTATGTCGAGTACGATTTTACCGCCGCGCTGGAGGATCAGCTCGACGCCATCTCCGCCGGCCGGGTCGAGTGGCGGGACGTGTTGACCGATTTCTGGCGCGATTTCATCGGTGCGGTCGAGGAGACCAAGGAATTACGGGTCAAACAGGTTCTCGACGCGCTCGACGAGACCCTGGACCTGCATCTGTTCCCGGCCGGCGATAACGGCAAGGATCCTCGTGTCTGCCCATCCTGCGGCGATGGGCGGCTGGGCTTGAAGCTCGGTCGCTACGGTCCGTTCATCGGTTGCGCCAATTATCCCGATTGTCGCTATACCCGCGCGCTCGTCGAGGACGCGGCCGACGCCGGGGAGCCGCGGGAGCTCGGGCGCGACCCGGCGACGGGCCTGTCGGTCGTGCTCAGGCGCGGGCCGTATGGCCTCTATGTTCAGCTCGGCGACGCCGGGGATTCCGAAGACAAGCCGAAGCGCGCCTCGCTGCCGAAGGACCTGGCGCCGGATCTGGTCGACCTCGAGGCGGCGCTCGGGCTGCTGGCCCTGCCGCGGGAGATCGGGCCGCATCCCGAGACCGGCAAGCCGATCACGGCCGGCATCGGCCGCTTCGGGCCCTACGTCAAGCATGACGGCGCCTATTGCTCCCTGCCGCGGGATGAGAACGTGCTGACGATCGGCCTGAATCGGGCGGTGGTGCTGATCGGCGAGGCGAAGAATCGCGGTCCGCGGGTGCTCCGCGAGCTTGGCGTTGATCCGACGAGCGGCAAGCCGGTGCGGCTCCGCGCCGGCCGCTACGGTCCCTATGTCGAGCATCAGAGGCTCCGTGCGAGCCTGCCGAAGGACGCGGATCCGGACGCGCTGACCCTTGAGGACGCTCTCGAACTGCTCGCCGCGAAGGCGGCCGCAGGCAAGAAGAAGACCGGCAGGCGGGCGGGAGGGCCAAAGGCGAAGCGCACGCCGAAGAGTCGGGCAAAAGCCCCTGCAGCCGATGCACCCTAGCCTGCGTGGCGATCGTGGCGCGCGGACCGTCACCGTTTCCGAGCAAGGATGACGTGCTGCGCTTCATCCGGGAAAGCCCGGGCAAGGTCGGCAAGCGCGAGATCGCGCGCGCCTTCGGGATCCGCGGCGACGACCGCATCGCGCTGAAAGATCTGCTGCGTACGCTGGAGGCGGAGGGCGCGGTCGAGGGCCGGCGCAGACGGATCCGGCCGGCCGGGACCCTGCCGCCTGTCACGGTGTTGAAGGTACACGACCTCGATGTCGAGGGCGCGCTGCAGGCCCGCCCCGAGCACTGGGAAGCGCCGGATCCACCGCCGAGGATCACGCTCGGCCGTGCGCCCCGCGGCGTTCCCGAGCCCGGCATCGGCGACCGGGTTCTGGCACGCCTGCGGCGCAACCCGGACGGCAGCTATCACGGGCGGCCCATGCGTGTGCTCGAGTCCGGGGGCCGTCAGGTCCTCGGTCTTTTCCGAGCCGACGGCCGGGGCGGCGGGTTCATCCAGCCGGCCGACCGGCGGGCCCGTTCTGATTTTGCGGTGCGGGCGGACGAGACGGCGGACGCCCAGCCGGGCGAGCTGGTGGTCGGCGAGGCTCGCACGGAGCGCCAACGGGGCCTCCCGAGCGCCAAGGTGGTGGAGCGGCTGGGCGCGATCGACTCACCGGGTGCGATCAGCCTTATCGCGATCCACGGCCACGGCCTGCCGACCCGTTTCTCCGAGGAGGCGCTGGCGGAGGCGGAACACGTGGAGGCGCCGGCTCTCGACGGGCGGTCCGACCTTCGAGCGCTGCCCCTGGTCACGATCGACGGCGCGCAAGCCTGCGATTTTGACGATGCGGTCTGGGCCGAGGCCGATCCCGCGCCGGGCAATGACGGCGGCTGGCGCGCAGTCGTCGCGGTCGCCGACGTCGCGTATTTCGTTCGACCCGGAAGCGCGCTCGATCGGGCGGCGCAGGAGCGCGGCAACTCCGCCTACTTCCCGGATCGCGTCCTGCCGATGTTGCCGGCGATCCTCTCGTCGGATCTCTGCTCGTTGAAACCCGGTGTCGATCGCGCCTGTCTCGCCGTCCATCTTCGAATCGATGCCGAGGGCACGCTGCTCGACCACCGGTTCGACCGCGCGGTGATGCGATCGGCGGCGCGGCTTACCTATTCCGAGGTTCAGGACGCGGCCGATCGGGGCGCCGATGGCGGCCTGGAGGCGCCGGTCCGAGCCTTGATCCCGGCGCTCTACGGCGCCTATCGCGCATTGCGGACGGCCCGCGAAAAGCGCGGCGCGCTCGAGCTCGACCTGCCGGAGCGCGCGGTCGAGCTCGCCGGGGACGGTTCGGTGGCGGATATCGCCATCGCGCCCCGTTACGAGAGCCACCGCTTGATCGAGGAATTCATGATCGCGGCGAACGTGGCCGCCGCCACCGCGCTCGAAGCCAGGCATATGCCTTGCATGTACCGGGTTCACGACCGGCCCAACCTGGCGAAGCTCGAGGCGCTCCGGGGTTTTCTCGAGGGCTTCGGGCTCACGCTGTCGGCCAGACGCGAGATCCACGCGGCCACCTTCAACGACCTCTTGGCCAGATTCGCAGAGACGCGCAACGCCGAGATCGTCAGTCTGATGATCCTGCGCAGCCAGGCGCAGGCGGCATACAGCCCCCGCAATATTGGCCATTTCGGACTCGGCCTGGCGCGCTACGTCCACTTCACCTCGCCGATCCGCCGCTACGCCGACCTCCTCGTGCACCGCGCGCTGATCGGTAGCTACGGTTTCGGTCCCGGCGGCGTCTCGCGCGACGAGGGCGCGGATCTCGAGCGGCTCGGCACTCATATCTCGGCCACCGAGCGGCGCGCGCAAGCCGCCGAGCGCGATGCCAATGACCGCTATGCCGCGGCCTATCTGGCGGATCGCCTCGGCGCTCGCTTTCGCGGGCGAATCGCCGGGGTGACGCGCTTCGGCGTGTTCGTGAAGCTCGATGAGACCGGCGCCGAAGGTTTGGTGCCGGGGCGCACGCTCGGCACGGGCCGCCCGCGCTTCGATGCGCGCAGGCACACGCTCGAGATCGATGGCCGAACGCTCCGCCTCGGCGACCCCGTGCTGGTGGCCCTGCGCGAGGCCGATCCCGTGGCCGGCGGCCTGACCTTCGCGTTGCTCGGCGTCGACGGCTCGGCATGGGACACGACACCGGGCGAGTCCCGGAGCCGTAAAGGACCGCGTCGCCGACGCTGAATGTCTGGCCTGCTCTCCCGGGTTGCGCTAACCCGACTTCCGCAACTCGGGGGTCATGAAGGTTTTAACCCATTGATTTTCCGCGATCGGACCCCCAAAGGTCGGCACTACAGGGCGCCGAAGGGAGAGACGTTCCGTGCGCCGTCAGGCGGAGATCCGCGGCGCGGGTTGTTTCGGCAGGGTCAAGCCAAGCTGGTGCAGCAGTAATTCGTGCTCCTTGTTCGGCCGGGTGTGGCGCGGCAGGACGAGGTGCCGGCCGTCGATGGTCGGCAGGTGGACGTCCACCATCTGGATGGTGGCGAACGTCTTGAGGATGGCGCGTGGGGTGAGGCCAGCGGCGTGTGGCCGGGCGAGGTTCTTCAGGGTGACGAGCAGGCAGTAGGCGATGAATGAGACGAAGATGTGCGCCTCGATCCGCTCTTCGCGCTGATGGAAGATGGGCCGGATCGCGAGGTCGTGCTTGAGTTCCTTGAACGCCTGCTCGATCTCGATGAGCTGCATGTACAGGCGCCAGAGCGTGGCGGGATCTTCGGCGACCATGTTGGATCGCAACAGATAGCGGCCCTCGCGGCGGCGTACGCGGCGCAGCCGGTCGCGCCGCAGGCGGAATGAGAAGCCGTCCGCAGCGAGCTCCTTGTCGGTCTCGGGCACACCGATGTCGACCAGGCTCCAGGCCCGGCCCGCTTCCTTCTTGGCGGCACCGAGCTTGAGCATCAGCTGATCCCGGCTGTTGGACTGGCGTTGCAGCTCGCCCAGCCGGCGCCACAGTTTCTTCAGCCGGCGCCGGCGCATGCCGCGTTCCTTGAGGAGCCGCCCCTCGCTGCGCACCAGGACGTAAAGCTCTCCGTCTTCGGCCAACAGCTTGACGTCTACGGACTGGCGCACCTCCTGCCAGGGCAGGTCCAGGAACGCCTTCTCAAGCCGCGTCAGCCGGCCCTTGGGCGTGCCCACCAGATAGCGCACCGGCGCATCGCCCTCGCGCATCAAGGCCAGCGTCTCCTCGGTGGGAATGCCGCGGTCCATGATCCAGATCCGGTCGGAGCGACCGTATTGCCGTTCGATCTTCTCCAGGAACTCCGCCAGCGTGGTCTGGTCGGCGGTGTTCCCCGGCATCACCTCGTAGGCCAGCGGAAAGCCCTCGGGCGTCACGATCAGCGCGATCACCACCTGCACGCAGTCCGGGCGCCTGTCCCGGCTGTAGCCGAACCGGCGCTTGTCCTCGAACGGCGGGTCGCTCTCGAAGTAGGTCGAGGTCAGGTCGTACAGCAGCACATCGAAGCGCACGTCGAACAGCGTCGCCCAACGGGCGCGAAGGAACGAGAAGAACTCCTGCTTATGGAGCAGCAGCTTGTCGAGGCAGCGATACAGCGTGTCGTCGGCGATCGCCCGATCGCAGCCCAGAAGATCGCGCAACGCGCTGTGCTCGTACCAGTGACGGTGGAGACGCCACTCGCTCCCCGGGTCGATCAGTCGGTAGCAGACCTGGATCTTCAGGATGTCCAGCCACCTCGTGCCTTGACGGCTCGGGGTCAGGCGCGGGCCCCAGAAGCGGTCCAGATCAAGCCGATCCCACAGGACCAGGGCCAGCCAGCACGCCCCCCATTGGCGCGGGTCGTGCAGGGCCACGTCCGCGACGTTGATCTTGACCACCTCGCAGTCCAGCGCCGGCGCCTCCCGATCCTCGGGAAACAGCGCCATCTGCCGAGACCCCGACTTGCCCTCCACAACCTCGATCGAGCGGCACCACGCCGCGCGCTGGCTGTCGTTGATCTCGCCGAGATGGAGAACGTGGCGCTGAACAACGCGGCCGCCGCGGACCCGGACGTTCTCCACCACGCTCCAGTAGCGGTGCTCCTTGCCGTCCTTAAAGCGTCTCTTGCAGCGCACGAACATGAGGGTAGCGTCCGGCGCTTCGCCAGCACAATCAAGGGGGTAGGTCGGCACTACACGCGGTTCCGGAGAGCCAAAGACCGGAAATCCGCCACTTTCCGGGCCGAAAAACCGTCAAATTAGCCGAATGCCGTGCCGAGTTGCGGAAGTAGGGCTAACCTCGCTCGTTGGGAGAACGGGAGATCAATAACGTGGCAAGACCCACGGAGTGTCAGCGCCGCTGGCTGCGGTGCGGCGTTGACCAGCCCGGTGGCAAGCTGCCGCTGTTCGACGCCGAAGGCCAACGGATCAGCCGGCGGACAATTCGTTCGTGCATCGAAAGGGGCTGGGCCGCGCCATGGCGCCACAACCCCATCGCCGCCGAATGGATGGTCTGCAAGCTTACCGAACGGGGCCGCTTGGCGCTCGGCGTGATGGCACAGCCGGACCACCGGGCAGCATAGCGACCGCGGCCGACCCTAGGCTCGCACCAGCAGGTCGACCGGCTCGCCCATCACCGAACGCGCAGCGGGCGTGGTCGTGGCGACCAGCTTGCCGCGCTTGAAGACGTGGGTGCATGCCGGGTTGAGGCGAAGCACGTCGGCCTTGTTTGCGGCGTCGAACACGACCAGGTCGGCGCGGCAGCCGCGCGCCACGCCGTAGTCCTCGAGCGCCAGGATGGCGGCGTTGCGCCAGGTAACCATGTCGAAGCAGGCGTCGATCTCGGCCGTTCCGGACATTTGGCAGACATGCAGCGTCAGCGACGCCGCCTGGACCATGTCGCCGCGGCCGAGCGGGTACCAGGGATCCATGATCGAGTCATGGCCGATGCCGACAGTAATGCCGGCCTGCCAGAGCTCCTTCACCCGCGTCATCGCGCGCCGCTTCGGGTAGGTGTCTTCGCGCCCGAGCAGGATCAGATTGTCGAACGGGTTGGCGATGACGTTCAGCCCGCCCTGCTGTAGCCAGCCGAACAGGCGGAAGGCGTAGGCGTTGGCGTAAGAATGCATGGCGGCGCAATGGCTCGCCGTCACCCGGCCCTGCATGCCGCGGTAATAGGATTCGTGAGCCATCACCTCGGTGAAGCGCGAGTTCGGATCATCGACCTCGTCACAATGGGCATCGATCAGAAGATCGCGCTTCTCGGCCTCGTCGAAGATCAGCTTGAGGCTGGCCACGCCCGCTTCGCGCGTCGCCTCGTTATGCGGGATGCCGCCGATCACGTCGGGCCCCATGTCGAGGGCGCGAATGAACAGCTCGGGCCCGCCCGGGTGCGAATGGATGCCGTCTTGCGGGAAGGCGACGATCTGAAGGTCGATTCGGTCCTTGACCTCTTCCTTGACCTCGAGGAGGGCCCGCATCGAAAGCTGGCTCTCGTCCGAGGTATCGACGTGGGTGCGGATAAAGCCGGCGCCCTGGGCGACTTCCCAGTCGATCGCCTGCTTGGCCCGGGCTTTGACCGCGTCGATGTCGCGGTCCTTCTTCTGCCGACCCCAGATGGCGATGCCCTCGTGCAGCGTGCCCGAGATGTTGGCCTCGAGGCTCGCGGTGAGGGTCGCATCGAGATGGACGTGGGGGTCGATCAACGAGCCTGAAACAAGCCGGCCGGCGCAGTCGATCACCTCGCCGGCCTGGGCCGTGATCCCGGGCTCGACCGCCGCGATGCGTTCGCCCTCGATCCCGATATCGGCGCTGCGCACCGGTTGATCCTCGTGCGCGACGAGGGCGTTCTTCAGAATGACGTCCATACTCCGAGGCCTCCTCTGCTGATCGCTGATCGGAACGGTCGACCGACTCTAGGCGCTCGACGGGCGCCTGAGAACATATTCGTCGAATACCCGCGCGATCACCACTGGGTCGCTTTTCGCCTGTTTGATGGTGTCGGGCTGGCCGCCATATGGGAATGCGGCGCCGTTGTCCCGGCCGGTGGGTCGTGGGTCGTGCTAGCATTGCCGCACATCGCGCTTCATCAATGGAATGGTCGCGAGCGGAACGGCAATATGGCGCCGAACCAGAACGGACGTTCGCGAGGGAAGGGCTCTCGGCCCGCTGCCGCGCCGACGGCAGCACGTGGAGACGCGCGCGCCGGCGGCCGTCGCGCCACGATGTCGCCGACCCGTATCCGCGAAGCGTTGCGCCGGGCCGCCCTCTATCGGCGGACCGGGCGCATCGCCGATGCGCAGGCGCTCTACCGTGCGGTCCTCGCCGCACGGCCCGATCACCGGGATGCGCTCAAGGCCTGCGCCGTGGTCTCGCTCCAACTCGATGAGGTCGGCCAGGCGGTCGCGCTGTTGCGGAGAGCCGTCGCGCTCGACGATCGCGATTCGGGCGCGCACAACGATCTCGGCAACATGCTCCAGGCGGCCGGTCACATCGAAGAGGCGATCGCCGCATACCGCCGCGCGGTCGAGATCGATCCGGCCAAGGCCGAGGCGCACTTCAACCTCGGTCATGCACTGCGCGGAACGTGCGATCTGGATGGCGCCGCCGCGGCCTATGGCCGTGCCGCCGAGCTTCGCCCCGATCACGCCGCCACCGTGCTTCAGATCGGCCTGGTCCACCACGCGAAGGGAGATCTCGACCGGGCCGCGCGCGCATTCCACCGGGCGATCGAGATCGATCCGGAGAACGCGGAAGCTCGCTTTGCCCTCGGGAACGCGCTCTACGCGACGGGCAGGCTCGACGATGCCCTACGGGCCTATGAGCGGGCGGCCGTGCTGAGGGTCGATATTCTCGATGCGTCGTTCGAGGTGGGCAAGCCACGCCATGTCCACGCTCATCTCGATCGGCGGGATCCGCGCGCCGCGCTTCAGGCTTGCGATGAGTTCTTGGCCCGCCGTCCGGGCCAGAGCGGCGCGCTCGCGATGAAAGCGGCCGCCCTGTGGGAGTTGGGGGAGCGCGAAGCGGCGCGAAAGCTGCTCGACTTCGACGGCTTGATTCGGCGTCTGCACTGCGAGCCGCCGGCCGGTTTTGCGAGCATGACCGCGTTCAACGAGGCATTGGCCGCGCATCTTCGCGGCCACCCGACATTGAAGGAGGCGCCCGAGAGCTACTCGATGGAACGCGGCAAGAGCACGGGCGAGCTGTTCCCGGGCCGCGCGCCGGCGGTTGCGGAATTCGAGAAGATGATCGAACGCGCGGTGGACGGCTATCGAGACGCTCTGCCGCGGGAGTCGGATCATCCGTTTCTGGTCGATGTTCCGCGCCAAACCAGAACCACGGCGTGGGGGGTAGTCCTCGATGCGGGCGCCTATCAGGTGCCCCATATTCACCCATCGGCCTGGCTGAGCGGGGTCTACTATGTGCATCTGCCCAGGGCAGTCGACGCGGACGATCCCGCCCATGCCGGATGGATCGAATTCGGGCGGCCTTATTGGGACTTCCAGATTCGAGCGGAGCCCGAGACCAGGCTGGTCAAGCCCGAGGAAGGGCTGATGCTGCTGTTCCCCTCCTATACGTTCCATCGCACGCTTCCGTTCGAAGGCGACGAGGAGCGCATCAGCATCGCCTTTGACGTCCTGCGCCGGGAGTGAGCAGTCGGCGCTCAGCCCCGATCCAGCTTTGCGAACAGGAGCCAGAAGAAGCCGCCGAGGATCGGCAAGGTAACGCCGAGAATGATCGTCGAGAGCGAGAAGATGATCGGCACCTGCGATTGGTGCGACGCCGTCATGGTCCAGTTGTAGATCGGCATCGTCGTCTCAGAGCCGCGCAGGAAGATCGAGCGCAGAAGCTCGTTGAAGGACAGCAGAAAGCCGAAGATTCCGGCGCCGATGATGCCGGGCCGCAGGATCGGGAACTCGATGTCCCAGAAACGGCGCCAGGTCGTCGCGCCGAGATCCTGGGCGGCTTCCAGGAGCCGGTGGTCGAATCGTGTCGCGATGATCAGGACGAGAAGCAGCGAAAACGGCAGCGACCACACCAGATGCCCGAGGAAAATCGACCACAGGCCGAGCCTGAGATCGAGGAACGAGCGGATGAAGATGAACAAGGCGGCGCCCATGGTCAGGCCCGGCACGAAGAGCGGGATGAGCGCGATCAGCATCACGCCGCCCGGCTTGCGCATGCGGGGTATGGCGCGCCCGACGGCGGTCGCCACGATCATGCAAACGATGCCCGTGACCACGCCCATGACGATGCTCTCGTAGAGCGGCTCGCCCCATTTATTGAACGCGCCCATGAGCTCGTCGTAATGCTTCATGGTGAGCGGGTAGGGGATGCCCGAGAGCGGCTTGCCGCTGAACGACATCACGGCGAGCCAGACGAGCGGCACGTACATCAGCAGGATGACGATCAGCCCCAGCCACTTGGCGATCGCGGTCCAGAGCGGCCACCCCGAGACGCGCCGCCAGAGCAGCGCGCCGCCGTGGCCGATCTGGCCGTCGATGGTCGCCGACATCCGCTGCGTGGCGTGGTCGCTCATCGCCTCAACGCCTGAGCGTCTGGAAGACGTCGCCGATCGAGCCCAAGCGGCGCGTGGCCAGGATCAGCAGCGTCAGAAGCAGCGCGAGCAGAATGATGACGAAGGCCGAGAGCGCGGCCGCGGTCGGGTATTTCAAGTTCCTGATTGCCGCCTCGACCGAGGGCCCCAGCAGGTTGACGAAGCCGCCGCCCAGCATCTCGGGCTCCACCCAGGTCGCCATCAGGGGCACCATGGTGAAGACGATGCCGGCGACGATGCCCGGCAGCGAGAGCGGTAGGATGATGTAGAACAGCGTGTGCGCCTTGCTCGCGCCGAGGTCGCGGCTCGCCTCCAGGTAATGGTCGTCGATGAGGCTCACGACCAGGAAGATGGGGAACACCATCGTCGGGAAGTAGGGCGCGATCATCCCGAAGTGGACCGCGAATTCGGAGAACAGCATCCATTCCATCGGCTCGCTGATGACGCCGAGCTCCATGAGAACGGTGTTGATGATGCCGTTCTTGCCGAGGATGGCGCGCCAGATGATGGTGCGCGAGGAGGGGTCGAGGAAGAAGGGAATGGTCAGCAGCGTGATGATCACCGCCTTGGTCGCCTTCGACTTGCACACCTTGGCGAGCCAGAGCGCGAAGGGGAAGGCGATCAGGAACTCGACGACCGTGATCGTGAGCACGACGCGCAGCGTCCGCACCGCCGCGATCCAGCGCCCGGAATCGATCAGCGAATCCCAGGTCTTGAACGAGGCGTCGTAGGACACCTGGTAGTTCTTCATTTCGAAGAAGCTGTAGGAGATCATGATGAGGAGCGGCAGGATGACGATGATCACCCATGCCGCGACGAACACCGGCACCACCCAGCCGCCCGAGAAGAGCTTGGTGTAGCCTGCGCGGAGGTCGCTGACGAAGCCCTTGAGCGCCGTGTCAGACATCGATCGCCACAGAAAAAGCCCCGGTGCGCCGTGCGCCAGTCAGGACGCGGCGCACCGGGGCGGCCGTTACATCGCCGATGGTGCGGTCAGGCGTTCAGGAACCGCTGCCACTCCTCTTCCATGACATCGGCATTCGGCGCCGCGGGCTTGCCGAAGAAGGGTTTTTCGAACTTCTTGTTGACCTTGATCTCGGTCCACTTGAGCTCTTCGACCTGCTCCTGCGGCCAGCCGTTCTCCTCCGCGAACTTGACGCCGAGGTCCATGTTGGGGCCGGCATAGCCGCGCTGGATCGCCTGATAGGCGCGGTACTCGCCGGTCATGTAGTAGTTGAGCACCTTGTAGATGTTGTCGACGTTGTCGCGCTCCGCCGCCTTGGAGTGCATATAGGCGCCGTGGCCCCACTTGTAGTAGCCCTCGACCGTGAAGGCGTAGATGACCGTGCCGGGGCCGAGGATGTTGTTGGCCTCCTTGGTCGCGGGTTCCCAGCAGTTGATCAGGTCGATCTCGCGGTTGCTGAGAAGCTGCACCTGCTCCTCGAAGGCCGCATGCAGCGAGCGGAACTGCCCGGCGCGCTTGCGCTCCGCCGCGAAGTCCGCGACCACGCGGGCCTCCTCGCCGGTCATGTTGGCGACGTCTTCAATCTCGGCCCGGCCATGATATTTCAGATAATTGGCGACCTCGGGGCTGGAGAGCAGCCAGCTGCGGTCGAGCGAGACCCGCCCCTTGGTGTCCTCGTCCTCAAGCATCTTGCTCCAGCCGATCTCGTCGCGGCCTTCGGGATTGGCGCCGATGGCCTCGGGGAAGTAGCCGAAGCTGTCCGCATTGCCGATGACGGGGACGCCATACTGCTTGCCGTCATTGTCCTGCAAGAGGTCGGTGCGCTTCCAGTCGTCGGAGGTCCGCGCCCAGAGCGACAGCTCCGGATGATCCTCGATGACCTCGGAATAGTAGCCCTGCGGCCCCAGAATATCCTCGGTGCCGCCGTCGAAGATGAAGATGTCGTGAGTCTCGCCGAGATCGTTGGAGATAACGTCGCGCATGTAAGTGCCGATGTCGGCATTCGTCCCGGTGAATTCCATCGTGATGCCGATGGCCTTCTCCATAATGCTCCAGTCTTTGAGCTGCGACGTGGTGACGCCGTAGCCCTTGACCATGGTGGATGCGGCCTGTGCCGGACGGGACGCGGCAAGCGAGCCGCTCGCCGCGACGGCCACGGCCGCGGTGGCCGCCGTGCCTTTCAGCACATCGCGACGCGATATGTCCGGTTTACCCTTCTTTTCACTCATGCTGAGCCTCCCATTTCTCCACGAATCCAAATCTCGGCGCACTGGGCCAGGGTTCCCCGTTCCGGCCCCCGGCTCGGTTCCCATGACTGCTCCGTGCCGTACTATACACGGATGAGGCGCCGCGGTTCCATGGCTGATGATCTGAGTGATTCTGGTTCGAGGCCGGACAGGCCTTTCAAATACAATTGCGTTAAATCAATAGGATAGGGGAGACTTCTTTTTGGCCTGTTGGTGGCTCTTGCGCTCGGGGGAGCAGGCGGGAGCGATACGAAGAGTGAACAAGAGCGTGCATCTTGCATGGTCCAGTGATGCAGGTTGAGGCGATCACCTTTTTCTAACGGCGGTCATGCTGCAACGTGCCAGCGCGGGAGAAAAGCCACAGATCATCGCGGGCTTAACGCTCATGTTCCGCTTAGCGGGTGCGCCGGTGCAAGCGCCGCCGGCTAGCCGGCAACACGGGCAGATTCGGCTCAGCGCGGAAGACGTGGTGCCAGGCCCTTTAGCCCTTTCGCCGTTCACCGTGGTCGCCGGCCGCTAACTTGCGACGCCGCCGCCCGGCCAGCATCACCCAAAAGCTATCGACGCCAGCAGCAACGACCAACAACACGCCTTCCGCGACCTTCTGAACAAAAGTCGAAACATTCATCAGGACGAGGCCGTTCTGTAGAACGCCGAGCAAAAGCACCGCGAAAAACACTCCGGAGAGGCTGCCGCGTCCGCCGGCGAAGGCCACCCCGCCGACCAAAACCGCTGTCAAGACCATCAGCTCGAGTGTCAGACCCAACTGAGCGGGTGCGGCCCCGTCGAGGCGAGCGATTGCCATGAGGCCACCGACGCCGGCAGCTACGCCTGTCGCCAGGTAGAGAAAAAAGGGCAGCTTGCGCACGGAAATGCCCGCGAGAAATGCCGCCTCAGTGTTGACGCCGATGGCGTAGACGTGGCGTCCCCAAGGGGTAAAACGCAGGAACAAACCGCCTAATACGAAGGCTACCACTGCGAACCACACCAATACGGGGATTCCGATAATTTCTCCCCGCCCTATACCGGCGAAGACCGGACCGAGGTCGAACAATGCGGCGCTTGTAATCAGCAGCGTGGTGCCCCGCACCACGGACAACATTCCTAACGTAACCACAATGGGGTTGAAATGAAGCACGCTGCACAGCAGGCCGTTCATGGCGCCTACAAGACCGCCGCACCCCAAACCGGCAAGAATGGCCAGCGGCACCGGCCACCCCCAACTGGTTACCGCCAGCGCGGTGATGACTCCGGTAAGCCCGACCGTCGAGCCAACCGAGAGGTCGATGTGACCAGAGAGGATCAGGAGCGATGAAGGGACGACGACGACCGCGAGAATGGCACTGTTGATCGCGATATTTCTGATGTTGCCGATCGTCAGGAAATGATCAGTGCTGAGCGCAAAAAAAATGATCGCAACCATGAGTGTTAAAAGAATAACGTTGTCGCGAAGCAGATGTCGTCCCATAGGATCCTCGTCCTATAGTGCTGAGCTACCGATGGGCAAGTGCCAGAACGGCGTGCTCGTGCATTTCGGATCCGTGCAAATCACCAACAATCAGGCCCCCTGCCATTATCAGAACGCGATGCGACACCTTCACGAGCTCTTCCGTATCCGAAGACGACCAAAGGATGCCGAATCCGTATTCTCGGCGAGACTGTTGCAAATTGCGGTAGAGATCGGCACGTGCGCCGACGTCGACCCCCTCCGTAGGCTCGTCCAGCAGCAACAATCGCAAATTCGATGGCAGCGACAACCAGCGGCCAAGGATCAATTTTTGCTGATTGCCGCCCGACAGCTGCGAGGCCACAATATCCGGAATCCTGGGCTTCACCCCGAGCATATCGGTTACATCATCGAACACGCGGTGTTCCTGCGCGCGGTGTCGCCAGATGAATCGGGAGAGGGCCGACAACCGAGGCAACAACACATTGTCGGCACTCGTCATTGAATGAAACAGGCTCCTCTGAAGCCGGTCCGACGGCACCAGGCACACGCCGTCGGCGATCGCGTGCGCCGGATATCTGTAGTGCTTGTGGGTGCCGTCTAATTCGTACCGACCCGAGGCGAAGGGCACCGCTCCCGCTAAGGTTGCCAGCAACTCACTACGGCCTGAGCCCGTCAATCCGTAGAGTCCCACCACTTCACCCGCGTGAACGTCCAATGACAGCGGACCGAATTCCGGCGACTGTAGATCCACCACGCTGAGGGCCGGCGTGCGGTTCGAGTCTTCATCGGCCGGGGTCGCGCTGTGGAGCTCGGTGGTTGCTGCCCCCACCATCGCGCGTACGAGCTCGTCCTCGGTCGTGTCCCCCACGAGATCGTTCAGAACCACCTTACCGTCGCGCAGAACTGTCACTTCGTCTGCTACCTCGAAGACTTCATGGAGGCGGTGGCTGATGAAAATTACGCCGATGTCCTCCTTCTTCAGCTCCGTGACGACTTCGAAGAGCCTCGCCGTTTCTGCGTGCGTGAGTGCGGCAGTTGGCTCGTCGAGCACAAGCACACGCGGCCGGGACAGCACGGCCTTGGCGATTTCCAACATTTGCCGTTCATCGGGGCGAAGTTCCTCTACCTTCGCGCGCGGATCGATCGACGCTCCGAGCCGATGGAGCACACCCTCGGCCATGGCCTGTTGGTGCCGCTTTCGCACCAAACCGAACGAATGCTGCTCTACGCCAAGGAATAGGTTTTCCGACGCCGTAAGGGTCGCGATCAGACTCAAGTGCTGATAGACGACCGCAATCCCCAGATTTCTCGAAAGCGACGGCGTCAGATTGGTAGGGTGCGTAGCGCCGATGGAAATCCGGCCGTGATCAGGCGCCACCGCTCCCGAAACACACTTCATCAATGTCGACTTGCCCGCGCCGTTGGCGCCGAGCACTGCATGGACGGTTCCGCTCCGCACGGTCAGGTCGACGCCGTTCAACACCGACGTACTGCCAAACGATTTGGAGAGATTCTCGACCCGCAGTGGCACGTTCTCCGACATTATTGTGCAGGATGTAGGTTCCCCTCACTCGCTCCACTGATCGATGAACGGTTTGGCTTTCTCCCTCTCACCGCTTGTGATCATGACGTACGGAACGAGAATATCTTCTGCCTCGTCGTCCGGGATCAACTGCTTCGCGAGTTCAGGAATGGCCTCGCCAATGCCCTGGAGGTCCAATGCGCTTGCCGCCCGGTACATCGTTCCGTCTGAGATCAAGGTGAGCGAACGTGCCGAGCCGTCGACGTCGCCGACAAACACGTTGGGATCGTCAATCGGGTGCCCGGCATTGAGAAAGGCCTGATACGCACCTTCACCCCCGCCCGGAACGATGGCCAAGACCACGTTAAGATTGGGATGTGCCTGAAGAGTGGTCCCGGTGACAGAGGCTCCGACGGACGGTTGCAACGCATCCTGCCGCGAAACGATTTCCGCTCCCGGCGCGTGATCCGCTAGCGCTGCCTCGATACCTTTGCGTCGATTGCGCGCCCACTGGCCTTGCTCGAACGTCAAGATTGCAACTTCGGCTTTTCCGCCTGGCCTCGCGTTGATCCATTTGGCGGCTTCTTGTCCCAGCATGTAGCCACCTTTCTCATGATCCCAGGTAAGGTAAGCCGACTCGTTGCTGATCGATGCGGCGTAGGTCACCCAAGGGATGCCGGCCTCCCGCGCCCGTTTGGCCATGGCATTGAAAACCTCCGGAGAATTCGGCACGACCGCCACCACCACGTCGACCGCCCGGCCATCGATCCAGGTCTCCAACGTACCGATCTGGCGCGTCAAGTCGTCTCCCGGATCGTCGACCACGATCTCGTAACCCATGCCCGCACCTTTGTCCCGGGCGAACGTGATGATCCGATCGACAATGGGCTGACCAGCGTGAGGGAAACTGATACCGATCTTCTTTACGTCGTCGGCCGTTGCCGCAAGCGCCCAGCCCGAGCCGATCCCGAGCGCAATCACACCAAGTAAAGACATCAAGAGATTTCTCATAATCCTTCCTCCTTTGAACGGAGATTACCCGGATGACTGCTTCCGGATACTGGGTACGCTAGCACGGTTGGCAATTGAGGGCGAATTCGGCGCTGATCGCACATCGGGACTCTGAGGCCGAATTTGGTGTCGCCGCCCATCCACCCTATTTCAATCCGCGGGTTTCCTCACGCGGTCGCCTACGCGGCGGATCGCGATCCGCCGCTCATTCTGCGCGTCCTTCATAGAGCTCGAGCCTCACCGGAGGTTCCCAGGAGCGCCCGACATTTAGCGCCTCGATCAGCTTGCCTTCGGCCGCCTTCAGCAGCTCTGAAATCACGCTTCCATCGAATCCCTGCGCTCGGGCGATGCCGAACGCGGCGGTCATGCCGATTTCGACTACACGGGCCGATGGCGCGAGGCGCAATTGCCCGAAGGCAGCCATCAGCACTTCCCAGGCGTGGTGTTCCTTGACGGTGATGGCCGCGTGCTCGCGATACGGACAATGCTCACCGTTCAGGCCGGTGCCCCCTTGGGCAGGCGCCCGGATCCTGGCAGACCGGAACTCGCCCCGGGGTCGGAGCTGCCGTCCGGCGAAAAGCCACGCCGCAGTATTCCGCCAAGAGCGGCGCTTCATTGGCCTCGATGCCGGAGCGTGCCTCCGTTTCCCGGTGCAGGGCCATCCAGAAATAGCGCGGTACCAGGATCATCGGCATCCCCTCGACCGTCCAAACCCCGGCGGCGATCTCACTAGACCTCGACGTCGATCTCGAAATCGCCGAAACGGTTGACGGTGAGCCGCTGACCCTCCCAGACGACCAGGGTCGAGCCCTCGGTCTCGACGATGGCGACGCCCTCGATCCGATTGCCGGGCTCCAGCCTATCGCCATCGAAGGTCTCGACCGCTTCGTAGCGCTGGGCTTCCGGCAAGTAGACCCGACGCGTCCCCTTGGACGCGGCGCTCGGGTCCGGATCCGCCGAAGGCAACTCCTCGGGGGCGACCGTATCGACTCGCCCGGTTGCCTCGACGCGGCAGCTCACGAACTCGGAGGGGAAGCCCTCCATACGGTAATGGTAGAGCAGGTCGTGGGCGTCCTCGAAGGCGGCGACGATGGCGATCAGATGCTCCGCCGTCAATGTCGCGACCGACGGCACCGGCGTCTCGATCTCGTAGACCTGGCCGGAGTAGCGGGCATCGATGAAGCGCCGGAGTATTACGTCTTCGTCCGCGATGCCCTCGTCCCGCAGGGTCTGGCTAAGCGATTGCTCCATCTCCGCGTAGATTGCGGAGAGCTTCGCGAGATCGGCGGACTCGGCGGTGGTGTTGAACGAGCGCACCAGGTTGTGGGTCACGTCCGCGCGCATCAAGCCCGAGGCGCACAAGACGCCCGGCGAGCGCGGCACGATGACGCGCTGGATCTCGAGCGCCTTGGCAAGAATCCCCGCCTGCAACGGGCCGGCACCGCCGCCGACGAGCAGCGTGTAGGGTCTGGGATCGATGCCGCGCTCGACAGAGAGCAGGCGCATCGCGCCAGCGAGGCGGTTGTTCATGATGTCGACGATGCGGGCCGCGGCGCCCGTCACGTCGAGGCCGAGCGGCTCGGCGATTCTTTCCCGCAGCGCTTGCTCCGCCAGCGCCGGCTGAAGCTGGGTGCGGCCGCCGAGGAAGTAATCCGGGTTAATGTAGCCGAGGGTGACGAAGGCGTCGGTCAGGGTCGGTTCCGTCCCGCCGCGGCCATAGCAGGCCGGTCCCGGGTTGGCGCCCGCGCTGTGCGGACCAACGCGCAATGCGCCGCCGGCGTCGATCCAGGCGATCGAACCGCCGCCGGCGCCGATGGTATGGACGTCGACCGAGGGGATCGCGATTGGCTCGTTCTCCAGCCGCTTGCTCTTCGTGATCGGGATCTCACGTTCGGGCAGCACGCAAACGTCGAAGCTTGTGCCACCCGTGTCGATGGTCATTACGTCCTTGCTGTTGGTCAGCTCGCCGTAATAGACGCCGGCAAGCGCACCCCCTGCTGGGCCACTCGCGACCAGCGGCAACGGGTTCTCCAGAATCGCATCGATCGTTGCATGCCCGCCATTGCACTGCATGACCAGCGGGTCGCTTTTGAGCCCGAGCTTCCGCAGACGCGCGCGAAAGCTTTCCAGGTGGGCCCGAGTCTCGACCATGATCCCGGCGCTCAGCACGGTGCAGAAGGTCCGTTCCCACTCTCGGATCACCGGCAGAATATCGACGCTCGTCACCACCGGAATGCCGTCCCCGAGCTCCTCCCGCACGATTTTCTGGGCGCGCCGCTCGTGAGCGTCGTTCAAGAACGACCAAAGGAACGCGATTGCGACCGCCTTGACGCCCTCCTCGCGCAAGACCCGCGCCGCCTCCCTGACGTTGCCTTCGTCGAGCGGCAGGACCACCGCACCAGCCTGGTCGATCCGCTCGCGGATCGGCCGCCTCAAATGCCGGTCCAAGAGCGACCAGGGTGGTGGCGCGCGGAGGTTCCAGCGGTCGGGCTTGTTACCCTCGCGGAACCACAGAATGTCGCGATGGCCGTCGGTGCAGAGCAGCCCGGTTTTCGGCAGACGATGCTGCACGAAGATATTGGTCGCCGTCGTCGAGCCGTAGACGAAGCGGTCGCACGCGCCCAGGAAGGTCGTTGCGTCGGTGCCGAATTTCTCCGCTAGCATCTCGATGCCTTGGACCACGCCGTCTGTCGGGTCGTCGGAGGTCGGCACCTTAGCCACCTTGACGCCGCGCCCATCCGAGGCGACGCAGTCCGTGTGTGTTCCGCCGATGTCAATGCCGGCGACGTAGCCCATGCCCGCTCCTCTGGTGCCGCTTACTGGCTGTAGAGGTCGGGCGAGGAATCCTCGGTGGGGTCGCGATCGAGGTCGGTGAAAATATCCTTATCAGTCATCAATCTCTCGCGAAGTGTTGAGGTGCCCGGCTCCATCGGCGCGTTCAGGGGTGCCGGGCCTCGCTTGTCTGTCAGCTCGGCGCGCAGCGCCGTCGTCGCCGCTTCGTCGACCGTGAAGCTCTCGGGATCAAGCACGACGCCATACAGCGCACCCGCCGCATCGACGCTGATGATCCGGTCGCGCACGTCCGCCGCCACAAGGGCGGGGTCGCGGTCATACGGATCGCCGTAGCCGCCGCCGCCGCTTGCGATAACGACATATTCCCAGCCCTTTGGTAGATGAAACTTGCCGAGGCCGGAATAGAAGTAACGCTCCTCCGGGGTTGCCGGATCGAAGGCGTAAACGGTACCGCCGACACCCGGTCCGCCGCCGACGGTTCCGTGGCTGAGATTGTTGTGGCCCCAGCAGCAGGTGTAGACGTCCATCCCACTCGAGCCGTGGCCGGTGATGTGGGTGATCACGCCGGGGGCACCGCGCCAGGTGCCGGCGCCTTGGGAATCGGTGTAGATCTCCTCCCGCTTCACGAGCAACGGATAGAGCCACTCCTCCATCTCCGTGCTCATGAAGGTCATGGCGCCTGCGACGCCCATTTCCATCATGCAGGGATTGCCGTCGACGCCGTTCGCGCCGCCGCCGCCGCCGCACTCGTTGAAGTTGGCGTGGGCCCAGAGCTTGTTGCCGCCGTTGCGCTCGTCGATGCCAACATAGGTGCTCCATTGGATCAGCGTGCTGCCGGCCACGGTCATCTCCGGCGTCGCGCCGGCCGCGGCGCGCAGCAGCGCCCGATAGACAACCTCGGCCGCGCCGGTGGTCGAGTTCTGGGTCGAATAGGGCGCCGTCGCGCTGCAGATCGTGCCCTCCGGGCAGATCAGCTTGACGTGGCGGTGAAAACCTTCGTTCTTCGGGATGCTCGAGTCGACACAGAAAGCCAGGCTGCCGACGACCGCGGCCTCGGTCGCGCCGTGGAGCGAGGCATTGAGCGTGCCGATCATCTGGGGCGGGCAGTCGGAAAGGTCGACCGTCCACATGTCGTCTTCGACCGTCAGCGTGGCCCGCACCGGCACGTTCTTGGTGCCGTAGCCGTTGCTGTCCATCCAGTCCTCGCCATAGTAGGTGCCCGGATTCATCTTGCGGATCTCGGCGCCGACCCGGCGCGAGGTGTAGTTCAGCAGCTCCTGGGTGTAGCACCGCACGGTCTCCGGCCCGTAGCGCTCGATCAACGATACGAGCTGCTCCTTGCCGCGCCAGGTGCAGGCGACGTGTGCCATCAGGTCGCCATAACTATTCGTGCGCGCACGAAGGTTGCCGAGATAGAGCTCGAGCACGTCCTTGCGAAGCTTGCCGCGCTCGAACAGCTTGATCGGCGGGATCTTGAGGCCCTCGCTATAGAGGTCCTTCGAATAGGGATAGGTCGGGACGTAGGCCGGCGTGCCCATGTCGGCGAGATGCCCGCGGGCCATCGACCAGAACATCAGCTCGCCCTCGTAGAACACGGGGCTCGCGAGCAGCGGCTCGCCCATATGGGTGTTGCCGAGATAGGCGAGGTTGCACATCAGGACGTCGCCGTCCTCGATCTCGCCCTCGAAGAAATCGGCGGTGCTCTTCATGATGCGCTGCATGGTCATGGCCTGAATCGGCAGCGCCGTGTCAGGCACCGACACCAGGTCGCACGCATCGTCCGCGATGCCGACGGAGAAATCGCGGCAGAGATTGATGATCGATGTCCAGGCCGAGCGCTCGAGCGTGATCATCATCTCGTGCCCGATGTTCTCGTACATCCCCATGATGACGCTGAACGTCCCGGGATCTATCTCCCGGGGTGATTCGAAGGCCTCGATGTCAGGTTGCGTGGCCATCGTTTCCTCCGTCGTTTCGCGACCGCTCTCTCCGTGCCGCGGTCAGACTAGCACGAGAGGGTCGACGGCCGGGAATCCGCAACACACCACGAGATACGCGGCCGATGTCGACCGGACGCGACCCTCAGCAGGCCAGCCGGCGCGTGTTGCCGGTTCCCGAGCGAGGCACGTTAGCAGAGCCGGCCTCATCTTCCGGTGCGAGGCTTATCGCTTTGGACGCGAGCGCTCCGCTTCAAAGACGCCAACCATGGCTCCGAGGATCCTTTCTCGGTCGCTCCGCAGGCAGGCCGTGCCGACTAGGCGGTCGAAGCTGTGGCCATAGGCCACCGGGTTGATACGGCCGGCCACAGAGCCATCGCGATAGATCGTCTCGTCGTGGAACATGAGGGCTTCGGCTCGGCGAGCATGACGTGGACGAGGCGCTGGGTCGGGCCTGTCGTGCGTTGGCGCTCAAGCATCACGTCACCGATGAACGCCGTGCCTTTCTTGAACGAGAGAGTGAAGCCGAGGCCGGCTTCGAGCAGGGTCTCGGCCTGCGCGATGTCGTGGCTCCAGTGGCGGTAGCCGGCCTGCCCCCTTAACCGGGTCCACATGCCGAGTTAAGAAATTGGAATTGGCCCTGCTCCGCTGCCGTCGGCGGATACGGTTATTGACCCTCGCTCAGCGCAACAGCCGGTAAGTCGCGAACTGCCGAGTCTGCTACACTATCACCGGCGACGCCCTCGGCCCCAGATCGCGGTCGACTCCGACGATCGTGCGCTGGCCGCGGCTTTACATCAAACAAACGCCCGGGATCACCAAACGCCCGGGATCACCAAACGCCCGGGATCACCCAAAACATCAGAAGCTGACTATCAGACGTTGCAATTGCCAATGATCGGCTCGGGGCTCGTTAGTTTAAGCCTGGGCCTCATGTGAAATTTTGGTAGGCTGTGCTCGGTTCGTCCGCCGACCGTCTCTGACGAAGGGAGTCGCACATGGCGAAGCGCGATCAACAGGGCCGCTTCCTTGCCGGTATCGACGTCGGTGGCACGTTCACCGATCTGGCTCTCGTCGATGATGCCGGACAGGTGACAATCGAAAAGGTTCCGTCGACTCCTGCGGATATCGTCGAAGGCGTGCTCTCCGCGATCGCGCAAGCCGAAATGACGATCGACCTCGGCAAGCCTCTGTTGCAGAGTCTGGATCGGCTTGTGCATGGCACCACGGTTGCTGCGAACGCTTTTCTAGAACGGAAGGGCGCGCATTTGGGGTTCATCACGACGCGGGGGTTTCGCGACACCCTGGTTATGCGTCGGATGTATCGAGAGAACATGTACGACACGCGCTCCGCGCCGGTGGCACCGCTGGTTGCGCGGGACAATATCTTCGAGGTCGAGGAGCGGATCGATCATAACGGTAACGTCACGATCGCGCTCAATGAAAACGAGCTAAGCCAAGCGATCGACGAGATCGAGCGCCGGGGCCTCGAATCGGTTGGCGTGTGCTTTCTCTTCTCCTTCCGTAATCCGGTACACGAACTGCGCGTCAAGAAATACATCAAGCAACGCCTCCCGGATCTCCATCTGTCCCTGTCGTGCGAGGTGTGCCCCGAGATCCGCGATTACGAACGGGCATCAACCACGCATCTCAATGCCTACCTCCAGCCTCCCGTCTATGACTATCTGATGAAACTGGACGCCAAATTCCGGCGAGCTTCGGCAGGGTTGCAGGTGATGCATTCCTACGGTGGCGTCACCGGTGCTCGCGAAGCGGCCGATAAACCGGTCAACCTACTGCTCTCGGGGCCTGCAGGCGGGGTTAGCGGTAGCGCTTTCTGGGGCGAAGTCACGGGGAATCCCGACGTGATCGCGTTCGACATGGGCGGGACGAGTTGCGACATAAGCCTGATACGCAACGCAACGCCGACGCTTTCGACTCCAATCAACACCACTTCGACGCATTGCAAGTTCGAGGGGTTCGATGTTCTGACCCCGTTCATCGATATTCACACAATCGGCTCGGGGGGTGGCTCCGTCGTCTGGTTCGACACAGGAGGCGGGCTCCATGTCGGGCCTGAGTCGATGGGCGCACTGCCCGGTCCCGCTTGCTACGATAAGGGCGGTGTGGAGGCGACCGTAACCGACGCTGATGTCGTGCTGGGTTACATCGATCCGGACTACTTTCTCGGCGGCAAAATGCGACTCGATGCGAGCAAGGCACGCGCCGCGGTGGAGCGCCCCGCCAAGCGCCTCGGCTACTCAGTGACCGAAGCAGCGGCGGGTATCTTTCGGATCATCAATGCAAACATGATCAATGGCATCCGCGTGGTATCGGTCGAGCGCGGACACGATCCGCGCAAATTTGCGCTTTTATCCTTTGGCGGCGCCGGTGGTGTCCACGCCACGGCCATCATCGAGGAGCTTGGGATCGACAAAGTAATCGTTCCACAAGCAGCGTCTGCATTCTCTGCCTTCGGCCTACTTACCGCCGATCTTCGCCGCGACTATGTCTCCACGGTCTACAAGCCGCTTGCTGAGGTCGGTATCGCTGAAGTCCACAAAAGATTTCGCAATATGGAAAAATCCGCGAGGGCGGATATTGGCAAAAAGACGACGGCAAAGCTCTGGTTCGGATACGCCGCCGATATGCGCTACGCTGGCCGCGGTCACGATATGCGAGTCACCCTCAAGGGGCCGGTGGCCGGCATCACGAAACGCCATCTCACCGATGCTTTGGATCACGCTTACCGGGAAACTCATGGCTATGCAGCGGAGGAAAGCGCGATACAGTTAATCAATCTCCGCGTCGTGGCCGGCCAATCCACCGCCAAGCCACAGGTCGCCCGTGGACGCGGCACGTCGGCCACACCGCCGAAGGCGGCGCGCAAAGGGGCGCGTGAGGCCTACTTCGCGGAAACGAAAAAGTTCGTGCGGACTACGGTTTACGACGGTCACGCGCTGCGACCACGGAACATTCTCCGGGGGCCGGCGGTCGTCGAGTTGGCGACGACCACCGTGGTGGTACGTCCGGGCCAGTCTCTGCGTGTCGATCCGTTTCAAAACTTCGTGATCGGCCGGCGGGGGGTCAAGGTATGGTGACTCGTGATTTTGCAGCCGCAGACCGAGTTCGGCGCCGGCAAATGGTCGACCGTTCGAGCCGTGGGTCGGCGAGTCTGCAGCTCGCACGCTGTTTCCCATCCATGCCGCAGACGCCCCACGATGTGGCGACGTCACGGCTATGTTCTCTCCAATCTCTGGCCTGACCGCCGAAGAACTGGATGGGCACGAGGCGTTGGAGCGGGCGAATCACGAGCTTCGCCGAGCTAATATGACCCCGCGCAATGCATCGTGGCGTATCGTGCCTAGGCAGAGCTCGGTCGTCGAGACAAGTGATGCAGTCCTGCATCGATGAGCGTCGTAACGAGCACGGGGTCGCGTCGATCCGCACAGTGCTGCCGTCGCCCCGCCGGAATGCTACGAGCCGCAAGGCTGGTGAACGCGACACGATGCGGCTTCCGCCACGAGCGCAACGCGACATGGGGTTGCGGACCGAGTTCGTTCAGGTTTGTGGCCGTTTGGGCTAACGGGCGGGTCACCGTTTCTCGAAACGGTCTGCTCGGCTATCATCGGGCACTTTTGAGAGCTATCCGGGAGAGGTCGGGTTTGCTCGAAGTAGGGGGGCGCGGAACATCATGACACGAGTCAAGACGCGTAAACCGAAGCCTGCTGGAAAGGCGGCTGGACGCAAACAGCGGAGGGTTTCGAACAAGCTCGATCCGGTGACCCTTGAAGTTACCAGGGCGCGACTCGAAGCGATCGTCGAGGAGATGGGCGCCACGCTGCTGCGCACCGCGCATTCTTCGATCTTCGTGGAATGTAAGGACTATTCCGTCGCATTACTGCAGCGAGACGGCGGCTTGGTTGCGATGGGACAGTATATTCCTCACCACCAGGGCGGCATGCAGGCAGCTCTCAAGTCGATTATTGCCGAGAAGGGGCTGGATACGGTTCAGCCGGGTGACGTTTACGTAACGAACGATCCCTATCGAGGCGGGACGCATATGCCCGACCTCAATATGTTCTCGCCGGTTTTCGAAGGCGAGGAGCTTGTATTCTGGTGCGGCTCGTGCGCGCATCAGATCGATCTCGGCGGCGGCGCTCCCGGCGCCTATGTGGTTGGCGCGACCGAGGTCTACCAGGAAGGCATTTGCTTCCCGTGCATCAAGGCCGGCGAGAACAACGAACTCTACGACGACTTCATCCGTCTTTTCCAGCGCAATGTTCGTCTGCCTGAGCAGCAGAAGGGCGACCTTCTTGCCATGCACGGCGCATTGCGAGTGGGTGCTCGGAACGTGTCCGCCGTCATCGATGAGCATGGCGGGCATCAATTCACTGCCATCGTCGAGGAAATCCTTGATAGCGCTGAACGGCGGGTTCGTCGGGAAATCAAGGATATTCCGGACGGCGTGTACAAGCACACCGACTATCTCGATCATGATGGCATCGACGATCGTCTGTTCAAGATGGAGCTGGCCTTGACCATCAAAGGCTCAAACGCGACGGCCGATTTCGCCGGCACCGACGATCAAGCCAAGGGCTTCATCAATGCTTCCTATTGGAACACCGTGGCGGCGGTCTACTCGGCGTTTTTCTTGTTTCTCGATCCGACGATCCCGCGTAATTCGGGCTTCTTCCGGCCCATCAAGGTCAAAGCGCCACTTGGATCGATCCTCAATCCCAGGTTTCCGGCTCCGATTGGGGGCTCGACGACGGAAGGTGGTGGGCGGGTCTACGACATGGTTCTCGCCGCTCTGTCGAGCGCCTGTCCCGGCCGGGCGCTGGGAACCTGGCCTATGATGTGGCTGGGCTTGTTTATCTCCGGTCGGCATCCGGAGACCGCACGGCCCTACATTCACGTTGTCCTCGATGGTTTGGCGACTGGCGGCGGTGGGCGAACAGAGCATGATGGCCTTAATGCGACCCACATCACCGCCAGTAATATGCTCATTCCAAATATCGAAGCTGAGGAGGGCGAGTATCCCGTTCGCTTCGTGCGTCGAGAGCTGGCCACGGACAGCGGTGGACCGGGATCAAATCGTGGCGGCTTAGCCTTGGAATCTGAACTCGAGATCCTCTGTGATTGCGAGTTCACAATGTTCACTAGCCGCTTCAAAGGTAACGGTGCTGATCCGTTGGGTGTCCACGGCGGCATGTCCGGATCGCCGAGCGATTTCTACAAAATCTCCCCGGACGGACAGGTGACCACATATCCGGCCAAGATCGGCCGTGTAGCGTTGCAGGCGGGTGATCGCCTGATCCTTCGGCCCTGCGGCGGTGGCGGATACGGGGACCCACGAACGCGGGCGCGGGCGCGGGTAGAAGAGGATCTCCGACTGGGCTTCATCTCACCTGAGGCAGCGGAGCGGGACTACGGCTATCTAGCCAAAGTGGCTGCGGAGTAGCTGTCGAAGACGCAAGAGGGGTGGAGCGTGCACACGTACCGAGCCGACAAGGACAAGCCCAGCATCGACGGGTGGACCCCGCTCACCGAAATGCTCGGTGCCAAGACCTCATAAGCGAGCTCGTACAGTCGGGCTGAACGGAATATGGCGGCTTGGACGGCCCCATTGCGGGAGGGGTATGGGAGAACACGCCCGGGAAGCTCGACTTCATTTATGCCGTCGACGAGCTCGCGACTAATTTTCGGGGCAAGGTTTGGGTCGCCGATTCCGACAGGACCGCCGGCATCGCCGACCCGAGCGACAACTCTCATGTAGCCAACGGTGACAAGATCACCTGGACGCCTCTATTTACCTCGCCAATTTTGCCTTGTTGTGATTCTCTGCGACGGTTCGATTCGAGGGGGGTATTGATGAGGCAGGCTGGTCTGTTCGGCTTACCGGATCATTTGCGCAAGCTTTCGGCGACGGGCGATCCGTTGGAGGTGCTGGCGAAGGTCGTCGATTTCGAGATTTTCCGCGCACCGCTTGAGGCGGCGCTGGGCTATTCGGACGGATCGAAAGGCGGCCGCCCGGCCTACGATGCGGTGGCGATGTTCAAGGTTCTGATCCTGGCCGCGCGGCACACGGTGAGCGACGAGCGGATGGAGTTTCTGATCCGCGACCGTTTGAGCTGGCTTCGCTTCCTGGGCTTCGATCTCGGTGCGCCGACACCGGATCGGAACACCATATGGACCTTTCGCGAGCGTCTGGTCCGGGCCGGGGCGATGGATGAGCTGTTTGCCGCCTTCGATGGCGAACTGCGCCGGTGCGGCTATCTGGCGATGGGCGGGCAGATCGTCGATGCGACCCTGGTATCGGCGCCCAAGCAGCGCAACCGCGATGACGAGAAGCGGGCGATCAAGGCGGGCAAGAGCGCGGCCGAGATCTGGCCCGATCAGCCGGCCAAGGCGGCGCAGAAGGACACAGACGCGCGGTGGACGGTGAAGACCGGGCGGCGCAAGAACCCCGCCGGGGCGCAACGGCGCATGCCCGACATCGCGATCCCGGTGTTCGGCTACAAGAATCATGTCGTCATCGATCGGGCCTACGGCTTCATCCGCGGCTCGGCGGTGACCGATGCCGCCCGCCATGACGGCAAGATGTTGCGTCATCTCGTCACCAGCGACAATCTGGCCGCCGGCGTGTGGGCCGACAGCACCTATCGCTCGAAGGCGAACGAGGCGTGGCTGGCGGGCAAGGGTCGGATATCCCACATCCACCGCAAGAAGCCGCCGGGCCAGGCCATGCCCAAGGCGGTCGCCCGGGCCAATGCCCGCAAGTCAGTGGTCCGTGCGCATGTCGAGCATGTCTTCGCCCAGCAGAAGGATCGCATGGGCCTGTTCGTCCGCACCATCGGGCTCAAGCGGGCGGAGACCAAGATCGGCCTCGCCAACCTGGCTTACAATTTCCAGTGTCTGATCTTCCACGAACGCAGGGCCGCCATGGCATGAGTCTGCCCGTATGACCGAAAAACACCCCGCCGAGAACAAAACGGCGGACGAATAACGCCGTCAAATCCACCCGCCGCACGGATCGGCCAACAGAACACCCTTATCCGCGCCAAATCGGCCGGTTGTTGGAGGTCTCCACCTGGGAGATTCTCGCCCGCACTCGAATTCAGTCCGACTGCTGCCGACCAGACATGGCACCGTTCAGCCGGCGCACGCAGAGGACAATCCAAAGGGAGATAGCCATGACCGACACACAGAAAACCGTGCTTGGTGCCGATGTCGGACTACCGGGCAAGATGCCGCTTTCCCTCGGCCTGCAGGTGGGTGACTTCGTCTTTACGGCCGGCCAAGTGCCCTATGACGAAAAGGGGCAAGTCGTCGAGGGCGGAATAGAGACGCAGACGCGTGTCGTTATGGAGCGCATAAAGGCTATTCTTGCGGAAGCGGGTTGTACGATGGACGATGTTGTCAAGACTCATTGCTATTTACAAGACACGCGTGACTTCGAGAGATTCAACAAGACCTATGGCAAATATTTCGGCGACAAGCCGCCGGTACGCACGACCGTGCGTGTCGACTTGATATTCGATATGAAGGTGGAGATCGAAGCAATCGCGTACAAACCACGGTAGGTGGCGCCCGCTCCGACAAGACATCCGGGCGCGTCAGGTCTCTTCCGCCGTGTGTGCGGTGGGAGACTGTTGGGCCTGCGGCATGACGACCTCATTGGAGCTGATTGGCGCGGCAAATTGACGGCAGACCTGACCTGGACGGGCGAAAAGCCGCGGCTTTACTCCGCGTGTGGTTCTGTTAACCTCATCATCGTAAGAACCGACAACAATGAACCGTGATCCGTTGCTCATTCATTGGGCAATTGGGAAGGGTCCTTGGGAGGCAAAGCATGAAGAGACTATCCAATATGATGAGTGTTGGTGCAGTCGCGGTCACTGCGGGTGTGCTCGCGCTTGGTGCTCTGGTCGGAGGTTGGAGCGGTAGCGCGGATGCTGGCGACGCCATCAAAATAGGCGTCATAGCGCCTTTTACCGGACCCGCCGCGCGAACGGGCGAGCAGTTCAAGGATGCCTACCGGATGTTGCTTGAGGATGCGCGGGAGGCTGGCGAGCTGCCGGTCAAGGTGGATGGCACCGAGCGTGACATTGAGCTCGTCTGGGTGGATAGCGAATCCTCGCCTGAGAAGGGTGTGAGGGCCGTCCAGAGAGCCATTCAGCGAGATGGCATCGAAATTCTCGCGGGTGGCTGGCATTCGTCGGTCGGCCTTGCAGTGATCGACGTGGCGATGTCCGAGGATATCATCGGGTGGGCCATCCTGCCGGCAACGGTTGGCATCTCTAACAAGATCAACGACAACAATTACACCCGCTGGTTCAAGGGTTGGCCGGCCGTCGGCCCTATGGCGACGCTTTACGTCGATCGTGTCTATGATTTCATCGGCAAGGGACTGTGGTCGCCCCGAACCAAAAAGGCTGCGCTCGCCTCGGAGGACACGGACTGGGGGCATGACTGGAGCGACGGGGTCAAGCAAGCGTTAGAGGCCCGCGGTTGGGAGGTCGTCAGCGTCGATGTCGTCAAGCTGGATGAAACCGAACACCGGGCAATTCTCACGAAGTACAAAGCGGCAGACGTCTCGCTCGTCGGCTTTACGATCAGTGGCGCGGCCGCGGCCAGTTCCTTCGTCAAACAGCATCAGGAGGCGGAGATCGGCGGCTTGCTGCTGGCCGACGGACCCGGCTGGTTCCCCAATTGGTACGAAATGGCGGGCGACTCCACCAACTACGCCCTAACGATGGACTCGCCGCGAGTGATCACGCCCGAGCAGAAGGCATGGGCGGCGCGGTATGAGGAGAGGTTCGGCTACGAGCCATCGGCGGCTCCCGCGGGCTTGGTCTACGACTACGGGCGCATGCTCATCAAGGGGATGAATAAAGCCGGCACGGTTGAGGACAAGGACAGACTCTCCGACACGCTGCTCAAGTTGGAGTATCCGGGTATCTGGCAATATTACGCGTTCGCGCAGACGGCCGGGGACAAGGCCGTCGCACATCACGAGGTAAAGAGCGGTGGGTTCATGGAAGGCTTCAGCTTCCCGATGGTGCAGCACATGGGCGATGAAGCACGCGTGGTCTATCCCTTCGAGCACGCGGTCTCGGAGTTCGAGGCACCGCCAAATTGAGGCACTGCTAGCACCGCACTAACCGCGGGTGGCTGCTTTTGATCCCTCCCTCGCAGCCAATCGGGCGAGGGAGGGATCGCATCCACTGCGCGTTCGGTCGATTGGTTCTTGCTGCGTGAGACAGCGGGCTGGCCGGGGCTCGCCGCCTGAAAGTGCCACACCTAGGCAAGATCCTTGATGGCAGAGATCGTTTTGCAAGTGGACGACATCTACAAGCGTTTCGGCGGAGTGAGTGCCGTCGCGGGGGTCTCGTTCGATCTGGCGGAAGGACAGATCGTTGGCCTGATCGGCCCCAACGGCGCAGGCAAGACGACTATCTTCAACATGATCAGCGGTATCTATCGCACCGATCAGGGCCGCATCGGTGTCTCGGGCCACGACATCACCAACATGCATCCGACCCGCGCCGCCCGGTTCGGCATCGCGCGCACGTTTCAAGTGCCGCGCACGTTTAACGAGATGACATTGGAAGAGAACCTGCTTGTGCCGGCGGTTCGCCTGCCGCTCTCACGGCGTGAGGCGACGACCCGTGCCACGCAGCTCCTGAAGAGTATCGGCCTTCAGCACAAACGCCATCAAATGGCGTCTGAACTTTCCGGTGGTGAGCGCCAACTGCTGCAATTTGCTCGCGCAATCGTGACGGCACCAAAGCTGCTCATTCTTGATGAGCCATTCGCCGGAGCTAGTCCCGATATCATCGATCTGATGATGGATCGTATTCGTGCCTTTGCCGCGTCAGGGGTAGCGTGTCTCGTGATCAGTCATGACATTGTCTCGTTGCCGCGCCTGTGTAACGACGTCATCGTCCTCGCTGACGGAAAGGTACTGGCGGAGGGCCCGTTCGATCTGGTGCGGGAAGATCTACGCGTGGTCGAGGCATATCTCGGCGGATGAACGAGGCCGTTCCACGTCTTAGCGTCGAGGATCTATGCGCGGGATACGACCGCGATGTAGACGTGCTGAAACATATCTCGATCGAGGCCGGAGACGGCCAGATCATCGGTATCATCGGCGCGAACGGCGCCGGCAAAAGCACGCTGTTGCGAACCATCACGGGCTATCTCAAGCCCAGGCGCGGAAGGGTCGTGTTTAGTGGCGAGGAAATCACCGGCCATCGCCCGGACTTAGTCTGTGAGCGCGGCATCGGCTATCTCATGGAAGGTCACGCGATCTTCCCGCGCATGAACGTCGAGGAGAACCTGCTCCTCGGCGCCTGGCCGTTTCGCCGGCAGCGCCGGCAAGTGGCGGAAGCGTTGGAGCGAGCCTATGGGCGGGTGCCGTGGCTCAAGGAGCGCCGCACCGCGAATGCGGGCCTGCTCTCAGGTGGCCAGCAGCGCATTCTTGAGATCGAGCGGCTCTGCATGACCAACCCGTCTCTCATCCTCTTGGACGAGCCCTCACTCGGCTTGGCACCTAAGCTGGCCGAGCACATGTTTGCGCGGGCACTGGGCTTCAAAGGCGACGGGGTCTCGGTCATCCTTATCGATCAGAATATCCGACGCGTCATCGAGATATCCGACCATGTCTACGTGCTCAAGCTCGGTGAAATCCAACGCCAGGGCTCGGGTCATGCGCTGGCCGGCGACGTAAGTGAAATTGTCAAGGACATGATATGACGTTCGACGCCGTCGTTGTCGCGCAGTTGCTCGTGGATGGGGTCATCCGTGGAAGTATGTACGGCCTCATGGGAATGGGCATGGCGCTAATCTTCGGCATCATGGGCCTGATCAACTTCGCCCATGGTGAGCTGTTCATGATCGGCGCCTACGTCATGTACTATGTGACGGTCGCAGCGGGCCTTCCGCCTTGGCTAGGCATCGGCATTGCAGCGATCAGCCTGTTCGGCATTGGCATCGCGCTTGAGCGCGGGCTAATTTCGCCGTTGCGCCGTCGCCTGGGAGAAAACTGGCTGGTCGACGGCTATGTGCTGACGATCGGCCTCCTCATCGTGCTTCAGAACCTCGCGCTGGTCGGTTTTGGTGCTCGCGAGCGGGGTATCGCGAGTTTGGTGCCGGGGCGCTTTCACGCCGGTGAAGTAATCATCACCTACGAGCGCTTGGTGATCTTCCTTGTTGCTTTGGCCACGGTCGCTGTCTTCGCCGCATTCATGCGCTACACCTTCACCGGTCGCGCTATTCGCGCCACCGCCGAGAATCACGAAGCGGCCCAGGCGCTCGGCATCGACGTTCGGCGGGCCTACACGATTACCTTCGGCATCGGTGCGGCGCTAATCGGCGGCGTCGGCGGCCTCCTGATCTCGATCTATCCGGCCATGCCGACCGTCGGCGGGGATATTCTACTAAAAGGATTCGTCGTCGTCGTTATCGGCGGCCTTGGAAACGTCTGGGCTGTAATGCTGGCCGGACCGTTGTTGGGCGTCATCGAATCTTTTTCCGCGGTCTTCGCGTCGGGCGGTTGGCAACACGTTATCACGGCTGGCCTCGTCCTGATCGTGCTCGGCTTGCGGCCGGCGGGCCTCTTCAGCAAGTCGGTTACGCGCCCGTAAGGGGCAGTAATGAAGCTCTCCCCCGCCTGGACCTATCTGGGCTTGGCCATCGTAGTGTTCGTAATGGTGGTGATCCCGCCCCTGCTCGACGATCGCTACGTCACGACGGTGTTCCTTTCCGTGCTTACATTTTTCATTTTAGGGGCGATCTTCGATTTCATGCTCGGCTACCTCCGGATCGTCAATTTCGGTGTCGGAGGCTTTCTTGCGGCGGGCGCCTACACTTCCGCTCTTCTCAACCATTATTTCGGTGTCTCTCCGTGGTTTGGTCTCATCGCGGGCGGTGCTGCCACCCTTGTCCTTGGCGTGTTCGCCGGCGCGATCACGCTGCGGCTTCGCGGTATCTATATCGGTCTCACCACCTTCTTCGTTGCCGAGCTGATACGCTTCAGCATATCCAGTTCGCGCGAGGTCACGCGCGGCTCGCTTGGGCTGTCTACGAAGAACTTTCCCGAAATATTTGGATATGATTTTGCGCGCAGCGATCCAATGGGCTATTATTTTCTACTTCTAGGTCTCGCTGCGATTATTTATACGGGCCTCTACTGGATCGTGCGATCGCGCATCGGCCTCCTGTTCAAGGCGATCCGAGACGATCAACTAGCGACGAGCGTCCTCGGCTTCGATGTCAAGCGGGTCAAACTTCTCAATTTCGCTGTCGCCTCGTTCTGCTTCGGCGTCGTGGGGGCGTTCTATGGCAACAACATCGGCATTCTGGTGCCTTCCACGCAGGAGTTCGGGATACCCCGAACCATCGAAGTGCTAACCATCGCTTACGTCGGTGGTCGGGGTACGCTGTGGGGCTCATTGCTCGGCGCCTTCACCTTGGTCGGCATTCAAGAGGTATTCCGCATGGCCGACGAATGGCGCTTGGTGATCTACGGCGCTTTCTTGGTCTTCGTTCTGATGGTATTCCCGCGCGGCCTCGCAGGCGCGGTTCAGACAGGTGCATTGTGGTTGCAAGCTCGACTGGTCGCGCTCAAGCGCAGGTCGGCAGGCAGGGCCGCCGATACCGCCCTTGCCGGATCGAGCGAAGCGGCTGCGCAGCGCACAGCGCTCCAGACTGAGGGCAAACCCAAGAAGCCGCCGCAGTGACGCCCTGATTCCCGGCTTTCCGACGCGACGGGTAAGGGAATCCGGCAAGCCCCTTTTGGTGAATGTCCGGGTTGGTTTTGTCATCTTGCTGCCTGGCCCATAGAATCTTAACCAAACCGACCAATTGTCCAGCCATCCAGGACCTCCTCATGCAGCATGATATGTTCGATCCGAGGAACTTCATCGAGGTGCGCAAACCATGCCTCGAGGCGTCTGCGCTACCTGGTTACTGCTACACTTCGGAGGAATGGTATCAACGCGAGGTCGAGACGATTTTCATGACGGATTGGATCGTCGTCGGCCGCGCCGACCAAATCCCCAACGTCGGGGATTACTTGATAAAGGACATCTGCGGCGAGATGGTTATGGTGGTGCGCGACAATCAACGGCAGCTCAGGGCCCTCTCGCCGATCTGCCGGCACCGAGGCACGCCTGTCGTGTCCGAGAGCGGTTCGTGCCAATTCTTCTCTTGCCCCTATCACGGCTGGACCTACACGCTCGAAGGTGACCTGATCCGAACGCCGCAGATGCATCAAACCAAGGACTTCGACCTGTCGCAGCATGGACTGCCAGTGATATCCCTCGAGACTTGGGCGGGTTTTTTGTTCGTGAATTTCGATCCCAACGCCCGGGACCTAAAGACAACATTGGGTAGCCTGCCGCGGATAATGGAGCGCTATAAGCTGGCCGATATGGTGGTCACTCGTAGCAAGACCTACCTGCTCGACTGCAACTGGAAGCTCTACATCGATAACACGATCGAGGTCATGCATGTGCCGTACGTCCATCGTGGCACGATCCAGACGATCGGCGCGCGGGACAGCTGGGTTATGGAGGAATCGGACGGCGCGTTTCTCTGGGAATATGGTTTATTTCCAGGATCGCTTGCGCTTATGCCGGATGACGAGGGATTTCCGCCGATCGATGGCCTGGGACAAAGCGAGATCGAGCGCCATGACATACCGGTGCTTCTTCCCAACTGTCATTTTCTGGCAACCTCTGACTTTTTCTGGTGGCAGTCACACTTTCCCGAAGGTCCCGAGCGCATGCGCCTGGAGGTCAACTCCTGTTTCCCGAAGGACCGGCTCGAGCGGGGCGACTTCGACGAGGTCGCGGCGCGCTATTACGCCCGCCTTGACAAGACCAATCCCGAGGACAACATGGCCTCGGAGCGCCAACATATCGGCGTGCGCCAGCGGTCATACCGCGCCGGCCGCTACTCGCACTGGGAATTGTTGGTCCACGACTTTGCCAATTATGTCGTCGATCGGGTAATCGGCCCCGCGTGAGAAGCACCTCGAATTACGCGTTGCTCCGCCTCAGCGGCTGACCTAGGTTCAACGGTGTCAAGCGCCAGTCGGGAGGCTGTGGTAGACCTGCCGGTCGCGGACCATCGTTACTACTGGTTGGAGAGGCGGTGATGAACTCAAGGTGCGCGAAAATGATGGAGGCGGCCGCTCCGCCCAGTGAACGCGTCGAGGCGGCCCGGATCAGGCTCGGCGAAGCCGGCGTCAAATATATCTTTTGCAACTGGATTGACCTTCTCGGAATACCGAAGACTAAGCCCGTGCCTGTCTCCGAACTTGAGGCGCTGTGCCGCGGCGAGGGACCGCAGTTCGCGGTCCACTCGGTGTCGATGGTGCCGGATCTCGGGCCGGCGGATCCCGATCAGATCCCGATGCCCGATCTCGACACGCTTGAGATATGTCCATGGGACACGCGCTACGCCTGGATCGTCGCGGATCTTTATCATGGCGAGGCCGGTGCGCCCTACCACCTGTGCCCGCGCTTGGCACTGAAGCGTCAAATCGAGAAGGCGGCCGAGGCCGGCTATAGGTTCCTGGTCGGCTTCGAGCCGGAATTTATCGTCCTGCGCTACCTGGAGGACGGCAGGATTTGGAAGGCCTTCGATGATGAGCCGCCGCCCGGCGAAGGCTTTCGCGCCAAGCGCCAGCCGTTCGGCTACGATACCGAATTTTCTATGGACGCCATGCCGTTCCTGGGCGAGATCGTCGACGTGCTGAACGGCCTCGGCTGGGGTGTCAAGGATGTCGTCGCGGAAGGCTCCTATTCCCAATTCGAACTCGACTTCGGCTACGCGGACTGCCTGACTACCGCCGACCGGTTCATTTTCTTGCGCCAGCTCCTGAAGGAAGTGGCGAAGAAACACGACCTCTTTATCACTTTCATGCCAAAGCCGTTCACCGGCGACTGGCGCAGCGGTTCGCACATCAACACGAGCGTGGAGCGTATCGACCGCCCCGGCTTCAACCTGCTCGAGAGCGACGACGGCGGCTGGAGCGAGGCCAGCCGTCACATGCTCGGCGGCCTGATCAAGCACGGCGCCGCAATCATCGGCTTTAGTTGTCCGACCGCCAACTCTTACAAGGGCCTGATCGACCGTGTTGCAGGCCTCGAAGGCGGCGTGGTCACCTGGGCGCCGACCCACATCACCTACGGCACGAATAACCGTTCGGCGATGTACCGTCTGCCACAGGCACGCCGCGCCATAGAGAACCGCGCGGCCGACCTCTGCATGAATGTTTACCTGGCATTAGGTATGACAATCGCAGCGTCCGTGGACGGGCTTATGAACCAGCTCGATCCTGGGCCCCCGACCAACGAAAGCCTCTACGACGCCGATCCCGAGATTCTTCGGGCCGCGGGAGTTAAGCGGGTGCCACCAACGCTGGGCCACGCCATCGAGGCGCTGGAAACGGACCCGTTGGCGCGCGAGGTCGCCGGCGAGGTCATGCTGGACTGCTACTTGCGCTACAAGAGCGACGAGTGGAACCGCTTCTGCACCACCGTGACTGATTGGGAGCGCGAAGAGTATTTGCGTTTCTTCTGAGCCTTCGAGGAGCGCGATGTCGGCCGGCTCCCGCGGGGTTTGACCCTGCTCTCTCTGTTCTCGCTCGGTGAGCCGACTTAGTCTCGGGCAGCCACGCAACAACGACGGCGCGGGAGGGAGCACGATAGAGATGGGCGACGCCCAGGTTTTCGAGGCCGGTGACGTAACCCTCCAATCGGGTCTTACGCTGCGCGGGACCAAGCTGGTTTACAAGGTGCACGGCACGCTGAACCGCGATCGGCGCAATGCGATCATCTATCCGACCCGCTATTCAGGCCGCCACGGCGACAACGAATTCCTCATCGGCGAGGGCATGGCGCTCGACCCGCGGCACTATTTCATCATCGTGCCCAACCTTCTCGGCAACGGTATTTCGTCGTCACCCAGCAACATGCCGCCGCCGTTCGACCGGGCGCGGTTTCCCGCCGTGACGATCTACGACAATGTTCGCCTCCAGCGTCGGCTGCTGCGCGAAATCTTCGAGATCGAGAGCCTTGCTCTGGCCGTCGGCTGGTCCATGGGCGCGCAGCAGGCCTACCATTGGGGGGCGCTTTATCCGGACGAGGTCGAGCGGGTCGCGGCGATTTGCGGTTCGGCCAAGACCTCGCAGCACGGCCACGTATTTCTGGAGGGCATGAAGGCGGCGTTGACCGCCGACTCGGCGTGGCAAGACGGCTGGTACGAGGCGCCGCCCGAGCGGGGCCTCAGAGCCATGGGCCGGGCGTGGGCCGCCTGGGCCTGCCCCCAGGCGTTCTACAGGGAAGAGCTCTATCGCGAGATGGGTTACGCCACGCTGGAGGACTTCCTGATCGGCTATTGGGAAGGCATGTTCCTGCAGCGGGACGCGAACAATCTCCTGGCCCTGATCTGGACTTGGCAACGCGCCGATATCAGCGCCAACGAGCTCTATGCCGGCGACTTCGAGGCGGCTCTGGGCGCGATCACGGCGAAGGCCATGGTCATGCCAGGACAGACGGATCTCTATTTTCCGCCCGAGGACAACGCCTATGAGGCGGAGCGCATGCCCAACGCCGAATTCCGGCCCATTCCCTCGATTTGGGGGCATTACGCCGGCGGCGGCAAGAACGCCAGCGATACGGCCTTCGTGGACCAAGCCCTAAAGGAGCTTCTCGAAAGCTGACCAAACCGCTGCGGAACGCGCTCAGCCGACGGATGATTTGGCCGGCGGCGACATGGCATATTTCGCCTGGATCTCGAAATGCCGTTCTTCGATCAAGCGATCGCGCTCGGGGTGCATGACATAGCTTGGCTCACACACCGCGTCCGTCACCTGCTTGGACACCTCTGCCATGAGCGCCTCATCGTCACGCCCGGGCACCGGCGGAATGTGCAACACGGTGTCGAATTGGAAGCCGGGGATCGTGCCGTCCGGCTTGCGCGGCGGATCGTTCTTGATATCGACGCTTCGGTCGCCTTCCTGGACCGCGCGAATGCCCTTACGCAATAGGCGGCGAAACATGCTCACGCCGCGATCGGTCGGCTGCAGATGCTCCAGCTGGTGTACGGCGATGGGACGCTGGCCCGTGTTGGCCTCCCAGTCGCCGGGCGTGCGCTGGCGCTCCTCGGGTGGCCTGAGACCCGACTGGCCGGGATAGTCCGCCGTCTCCTTGCCGCACAGTTCCTTCTGGCCGTTGTCATACTGATCGGTCGATTTGTTGAACAGCCGTAGGCCGATGAACAGCGTGTTGGTGTCGTCGATCGACACCGCGTAGAGCGTCAGCGCGGCTCGGCGGAACGCCTTGACCTGGCGCCGTTAAAAATGTGCCGGCTTTCCGCCTCACTACACATTCCACACCCACCGGAGTGCGGGGAGACGCAGTTATAACCGAGCCACCGCTGTGCCTAACGGACCTCGCCCGGTAGCAGGTCTCCGCCGAGCATGTCACCACCTTCGATCACATCCCAAAGACCCGCAAGCTCGCCTACATGCCGACTACGCTCGCGATGATGGCACGTGGCGCCGGCGCGTTCGAAGCGGTTGCCTCGGCGGGCGAGAATGTCCGCTTCGCCGGCGCGCTCGGCCGCGGCCCAGCGCCGGTAGAGCATCGGGGTCGACTTCAGGTGGAAATACTCCCGGGTCGTCAGAAACGGGGAAATGCCGCTGCATACTTCTGAATTCGATCAGCGCGTCGGTCGCGGTGTTGTCGCTGTCTGTGATCATGAAGGCGGCAAGGGCACGCAGGGCAAGCGGCGATCCCGGCGGTATGGTCCGCAGGCGCCCGGTCGGGAGTGAGATGCGATGTGTTGAGAGAGAATGGGCGAGGGTCACTTTACTCGGCCTCCCTCTCCGGGGATCAATAGCGAATGGGGACGCTCGTTTTGGGGCACAAAGTTGTGACGAGAAACCTGAGGTATTCCACATAGAAATCACGATTAAACGTTGATTCACGGTTTTTTTTATTTATTACCCGTCATTCGAAAGTATTCTCCCATGGCTGATGATCTGAGCATCGCCCGTATCCGCGCCTACGCGGTCGCGCCTGCCCAGACACCGCCGGTGCGCTATGCGGGCCGTGACGACCTCGAGCAGATCAATATCGAGGTCGTGCGCCTGACGCTGCGGGACGGCAATGAGGGGACGGCCTCGTTCTTCAGTGGCTGGCGGGGTGCGTGCGGCGGAGGCATGGTCCGCGAGATCGGGCGGCTGGCCGATCATGTGCTCGGCGAAAGCGTGGCGCGCCGCACCGCGTTGACGGAGGCGCTCCTGGACGGTGCGGGCGAGGGGCCGTGGCCGGCGATTTCGACGATCGACGGCGCGATGTGGGATGCCTATGCCCGGGCCGTTGGGGTGCCCTTGTGGCAGCTCCTGGGCGGTTATCGCGCGCGCATTCCGGCCTATGCGAGCACGCCGGCCCATCGGACCATCGAGGCCTATCTCGATGAAACCAGGCGCGTCGCGGCCATGGGCTACCGGGCGATCAAACTGCACATGAACACCGATCCCGATTTCGATCTGGAATTGGTGCGGGCGGTCACCGAGGCCCACGGCGCGACGGATCTGCGCTTCATGGTCGATCTGGAGCAGCTCTACGGCTTCGACGATGCCGTTCGGCTCGGCGAAGCGTTGAGCGGCCGTCCGTTCGAATGGATGGAGGCGCCGTTGCCCGATACCGACCTCGAGGCCTATGCGGCGCTCAACCGGGCGGTGGATATCGATATCCTGGCGGCCGGCAACACGCTGGTCGGGCTTGAAAACTGGGCCGAAGGCCTGCGCCTCGGCGCATGGTCGCGCCTACGCTGCGATGCCTGCAATGCCGGCGGGGTGACCACCCTGGTCAAGGCCATGGGCATGGCCCGCGCCATGGCGGTGCCGGTGGAAATCCAGTCCTTCGGATTCCAGCCAGGTCAGCACGTCAATCTGCACGTGATGCTGGGGATCGCCGGCTGCACATGGTTCGAGCATCCGGCACCTCATGAGCCTTACGACTATGCGGCGCGCAACCCGCTCGCCCTCGATGCTCAAGGGCGCATCGGCGCCCCGAGGGGCGCCGGGCTCGGCCTGGCGATGAATTGGGATGCGATCGAGGCAGACGCGTTCGCCCGCTTCGACAGCGCCACCTAGGGTCTACAGCAGCGGATTGTCGGTCTCCAAGCCCAACGCGAGGCGGCCATAGGTGACGGCGTTGGGGTCCCATGTCTGGGTGATGTGGGCGCTGCCGGCGTGAATGTCGCGGAAAGCGCGGGAGAGGGGATTGCTGTCGTAGATGCCGCCGCCGCCGCTCGCCGCCACGATCAGATCGACCGCCTGGCAGCAGAGCTTGGCGGCATAAGCGCCCTCGGCCCGGTAGCGGGCGCGGGCCTCGGGACTCGGCAGCGCGCCGGTTTCGGCAATCGCCATCGCCTCGTCGCAGTTCCCGAGATAAATCCGCCGCGCCGCCGCGACCGCGGCGCGGGCCTCGGCGATTTTGACCTGGATGGTCCCGTATTGGGCGAGCGCTTCTCCCGAATAGCTCGCGACCCGCCGACGCGTCGCCTCGACATAGCCTTCTACCGCCGCCTCCGCGATTCCGAGCACGGTGGCGCCGACCCAGGTGAAGAACATCGCGAACAGAGGCAGGCGGTACACGGTCCCGGTGTTGACGGCATTGCCCGGCGCTTCGCCGTTGCGCGTGTCCGCCGCGTTGATGGTGCGGTGATCGGGGACGAAGACGTCGTCGGCGGTCGCGTCGTTGCTCCCGGTGCCGCGCAGGCCCGAGGCGTGCCAGGTATCGAGAATGGTGTACTCGGCCTTCGGCACCAGGAACAGGCGGAACTCGTTGGGCGTCACGTTGGTCACCATGGCGGCGAAGAAATTGGCGCAGGCATGGTCGATCCCGCTCCCGAACGGCCAGCGCCCGCTCAGGCGATAGCCGCCCTCCACCCGCGTCGCCTGGCCGCAGGGAAAGATCAGATTGCCGGTGAGCAGCGCGTCCTTATCGGCGTTCCAGATCTCGTCCTGCGCCTCTTCCGGCCAGAGCGCGAGCTTGAAGGTGCAGCTCGCGAGATTGCAATAGACCCAGCCCGTAGACGCGCAACCGCGGCTGATCAGCGCGACGATCTCCATCATCGTGCGGTAGTCGACCTCGGCGCCGCCGAGACGCGCCGGCAGCGTCGCGCGGATCAGGCTGCTCCCGACGAGATCGGCGATCGTCTCGTCGGGAATGCGCCGGAGCGCTTCGGTCGCCGCGGCCCGCTCGCGCAGCGTCGGGACCAGCGCTTCCGCGCGGGCCAGAAGCGTCTCGTGGTCGAGCGCCGCCATCGGCGGGCGAGGACCTATTCGGCCGCGGCCTGCTGCACGATCTGGCGCCGCGCCTGCGGCGGCTTGTGGTATTCGCCGTCCTTCATGACCATCAGGATATTCGCCTCATCCTGGAACAGCGTCAGGTCCTGCAGCGGATTGCCGTCGATCAGCAGGAGGTCGGCGAGATAGCCGGGCTTGACGCGCCCGAGCTCTTCCGGCGCATCGAATGCCTGGGCACCGTAATGGGTGGCGGCGCGCAGGATCTCGTGCGGTTTCATGCCGAGATAGTTGGTGAGGTGCTCGAAATCACGCGCCATGGTGCCATGGGGCGTCCAGGGGAAGCCGTAATCGCCGAAAGGCAGCACCTTGATGCCGCGCGCGTGCATCTTGGTCAGCGTCTCGGACGCGACTTCGAGCTCCCGGGCGAAGCCCCAGGACGCGGCCTCCTCGGGCGTGATGCCGAACTCGGCGGCCTCATACGCGGTCGCGTGGGTGAAGCCGATTGCCGGCACGACCCAATGCTTGTCCTTGTTCTCCTCGAGGAGATCGAGCGATTCCTCGTCCGCATAGGTCGCGTGATAGATCAGCTCGATTCCGTATTTGATGCACAGCTTGATCGATTCGGGGTTGCGCGCGTGGGCGGCGAGCCGGCGCCCCCGCTGGTGCGCCACCCGTGCGCCGGCCGCGATCTCGTCCTCGTCCATCGCGCTCTGCTCGGCATCGCAGGAGCCGACGATCAGGTGATCGCCCGAGGGCATGAGCTTGATGATGTCGACGCCCTCGCGGATCAATTCGCGGCAAGCCCGTCGGATCTCTTCCGGCCCGTCCGCGAGGAGCGAGAGATCGTTCTTGTAATAGTGCATCATGCGCTGGTCGCCGAGGCCGCCGGTGACGGTGATCTCCGGCGAGGCCGCCCGGTAGCGCGGGCCGGGGATGCGGCCGGCATCGATCTCGTTCCTGATCACGATGTCGAGACGCGGCTTCGCGGCTCCGGCGCCCACCGCCGCGGTCACGCCGTGATCGATGATCGTCTTGGCGTTGTGCATGGTGATGAGCGTGTGCTCCTCGGGCGGAATCTCGGACATCGATTGCGGCCCGGTGTAGCTCATGTGGCAATGGGCGTTGACCAGCCCGGGCATCAGCGTGGCGCCGTCGCCGTCCACCACCGTCGCGCCGCGGCGCGGCATTCCGCGCCCGCCTTTGGCGATCTTCTGGATGCGATTGCCCTCGAGCGCCACTTCGCCCGAATACGGCTTCTTGCCGGTGCCGTCATAGATGCTGATATTGGTGAAGACGGTGCGCGCCATGTCGCATTCCTCCGCAAGACATAGGGTCGGGGGGTTCGGCCACGATGCTCGCCCCTTAACGAGTGCACGTCAATGCGTTCTATGCGGGCTGGATGCTCCGTCACCCCGGGTGACGGATCGGGGACGTGCGCCTATTGGGGGGCGAAGAATGCGAGCGTACGGGTCTCGATGCTCTGGCGTGGCGGGGCGTCGGCCGGCGTGTCGGGGTGGGGAAATGCGGTGTGGGCGGTGAACCGCGCCCGGCCGTCGGTGAGCGAATCGTAGCATTTGAAAACCAGCGCCTCGCGCGATTCCATATCCGGGAAATAGAACCAGCGGTGATCCGGATTGTGGCCGAGCTGCAAGACCTCGCCGACGCGGTTCTCGTAAACGAGATCGGTCTCGATCAGATCCCGCGATGCGATGCTTTGGGCATCGCAGATCGCGAGCGGCATGTCGCGCACCGGCCCCGAGATCGGCCGCCATATCTGCACCACGGCGAAGCGGTGTTTGAGCAAAGCTTCCGCGCGTTCCGCCGGCAGCAGGTCGCGGACCCGTTGCGGCGCCGAGCGGTTGGTATAGTCGTTATGCGCGACCAGCACCGGCTCCCGCACCTGCCTGGCGGTCCGGATCGCCGGCTCGTTGGCCCGGATGGTGTGGTCGAACACCAGGACCTCCGAGGCCCCACTGCAGTCCTTCACCAACTGCTCGACCTCCGGGTAGTAGACGGCCTTGACCTCGGCGTCGTCGAAGAAGTTGGTGACGGCGGTGTCGCGCCGCGCGAACACGAAGCCCTCGCGCTCCAGGGTGAAGCGATCCGGGTCCTCGCGGCCGTCGCGGATCGTCACCGTCACCTCCCGATAGTCGGCCTCGCGCTGCGTCGTGTCGGTACCGGGCGGCCTGATATAGGTGACGGGCTTCTCGCCGGTCGGAACCAGATAGTTGACCGGAGCGCAAACGGGTTGGTGCATGGCGGGGACCTCTAAGGTAGAGGGTTGCTGCGGCGCCGGCAGCTTAGACCGAATCCGCCCCGCGATGACACCCGTCTTTGCGGTGGCGCCGCGCTCAACCGTCCGCGGCCGCAATCGCGATCTCGACCCCGTGCACGCAGGTGCTCTCGCCCATGTCCGACTTGAGCCCGGGGTTCAGGACGTTGACATTGGCCCGCGCTTCCCCTTCCTGACGGGGCCAGCGGCCCTTGGGGCTGAGCGCGACGCCGCGCGGGATCACCTCGGCGGTTTCCAGCGCGAGCACCAGGCTGCCGGTCTCGTTGGATAGCCTCACCCTCTGGCCCGCTCTCAGGCCGCGGGAAGCGGCGTCCGCCGGATGCAGGGTCACCGTCGCGGTGCCGAGCCGCTCCGCGATCCGCCCGTCATTGGCATAGGAATCGTTCATCAGCCAGGGCGAGGCGGGTGAGAGCAAGCGCAGCCTGTCGGCCGGCGGCTTCGCATCGACATCGAGCGTCGGCAGGCGCGGGTGCCCGTCCGCCGCGGCGCGCTCCGAAGCGATCTCGATCTTGCCGCTTGGCGTCGGGAAGGTGAGGTCGGCGAACTGGATCACCGGTTCCAAAGAAGGAAACACGGTGCCGACCGCTTTGAAGTCCTCGAACGAGCCGGTGACGCCGACCTGGCCCATGACCGTCTCGATGATCGCCTCGTCGCTCTCGAACAGCGCGGGCTCGGTGTAGCCCATCGCGCGCGCGAGACGCCGGAATATCTCCTGGTTGGGCAGCGAGTCGCCAAGCGGCTCCTGCAGCTTCGCCTGGGCCGAGAAAGAAAGATTGAAATAACCCGAGACGAGATCGTCGAACTCGAGAAACGAGGCCGCGGGCAGGACATAGTCCGCAAAATCGGCGCTATCGGTCTGGAACAGGTCCACCACGACGGTGAAGAGGTCCTCGCGCGCAAGCGCCTTCTGGAGCCGCGCCTGCTCGGGGCTGGAGGCGGCCGGGTTGATGTTCCAACAGAGGAACGCGCGGATATCCTCCGGGTCTTCGAGGCGTGAAGCGAGCTCCATCTGGCTGAAGCTCGGCGGGCTCCGGCTCAGCGCGGCGCCGCTCAGATAGTCGCTCTCGACCCCCTTCCGGCCGCTGCCGTTGAGGTAGAGCATGCCGGCGCCGGGCTTGCCGAAATTGCCGGTCGCCGCCGGGAGCAGCATGCAGGCGCGCATCACATTGCCGCCGCGCCGCTGCCGTTGAAGCCCCTGCCCGAGCCAGAGCAGGGACGGCCCGGCGCCGTAGACCCGCGCCGCTTCCTCGATCAGGGACGCCGGGACGCCGGTCTCGGCCTCGCCCCATGCGGGCGTGCACGCCTCGATCACAGGCAGGAGCTCGCCCCAGCCGATCGTGTGGGCATCGAGAAACGCCTGATCGATGAGCCCGTCGCGGACCAGCACGTGGACCAGGGCGAAGGCGAGGGCGGCATCGCTGCCGGGGAACGGCTGGAGATGGAGGTCGGCCTGCTCGGCCGTCGGGTGACGGACCGGGTCGACGACGATCACCGTGCCCGGCGCTTCTTTCAGCCAATGCTTGTGCTGGTGCGGCGCGGAGGCCGAGGGGTTCGCGCCCCAGACCATGATGCAATGCGCGTCCTTGGCGGTGCGCGGGTCGAAGCCGATCACCGAGCTGCCGATCACATAGTCGAGCGCGACATGACCGGCCATGTTGCAGACCGTATCGGGCTCGACCTCGCGTGCCCCGAGCCGCCCCAGGAAGCGCATCGGGAAGTTGTTCGCGATCAGCGAACAGGTGCCGGTGTAGTGGGCGTGCACGATCGTCTCGGCGCCGGCGCTCTCGGTGATGGCCTTGAAGCGCGACGCGATGGCCTCGATGGCCTGGTCCCAGCCGACCGCCTCGAAGCGGCCCTGGCCCTTGGCGCCGACACGCTTCAGAGGATGCAAGAGGCGCGCCTCCGGGTCTCGGAACACCCCGTTATAGGCGAGCGCGCATTTGCCGCAGAGGGCGCCGCGGCTGACCGAATGATCCGGGTCGCCAAGCACGCGGGTGATCGCGCCGTTGCGCTTGATCGCGACGATGCCGCAGGCATCGTAGCAATCGCGCGGACAGGTGGTCTTGAGGACTTCCTTCTCGCTCGGCATGGGGCACCTCTGCGATCCCGTTTCGATACCAGCCTAGCGCGTCGCGCTCACCACTGGAAACCCCGTGGTAAGGTGAGGCCCATGCGGGAGATTCCGACGGCGACCCTCCATACGATCGGTCATTCCAATCATCCGATCGAGCGGTTCACCGCTCTCTTGCGCAGGCACGATATCGCTTGCCTGGCCGATATTCGCTCCTACCCGGGCTCTCGCTGGGCGCCGCAGTTCAATCGAAGGCGGCTGGCGGCGGTGATGGCCGATGCCGGCATCGACTATCTCTGGCTCGGCGGCCCGCTCGGCGGCAAGCGCGACGACCCGGCGCTGCTCAAGCCCGACGGCAAGCCGGACTATGCCAAGATCGCGGCCCTGCCGGCTTTCCGGGACGCCTTGGAGGGACTGGCGGTGCTGGCCCGGCGCCGGCCCACGGCGATGATGTGCGCCGAGGAGGATCCGATGCGCTGCCACCGCACACATCTGGTGGGCGCGGCTCTGGCGGCGGACGGCTTCGCGATACGGCATATCCGCGCCGATTCGTCGCTGGTCGACGATGCCGATCTCCGGGCGACGGCCGGTGCCGAGGGTGTTCAGCCCTCGCTCTTCGAACGGGGCGCGGGGTAAGCGGGCCATAATGAGAATCGGACCAGGAGCATCATGATGCGGACCGTGCGGTTGCCATCGGGAGACAAGGTTGCGGCGCTCGGCCAGGGCACGTGGCGCATGGGTGAGCGCAAGGCGGCGTTCAAGGTCGAGGTCGCCGCGCTCCGGCACGGCGTCGCCTGCGGCATGACGCTGATCGACACGGCGGAGATGTATGGGAACGGCGGTTCCGAGCGGGTCGTGGGCGAGGCGATACGCGGACAGCGCGATGCTGTCTATCTGGTCAGCAAGGTGCTGCCGCAGAACGCCGGGCGCAAGCGCATGGCAAGGGCCTGCGAGGCCAGCCTCAAATACCTGGGCACGGACCATCTCGACCTCTATCTGGTGCACTGGCGAGGCAGCGTGCCGCTCGCCGAGATCATCGAAGGGTTTCTCGCGCTGCAGGAGGCCGGCAAGATCCGCTATTTCGGCGTCAGCAATTTCGACACCGATGACATGGCGGAGCTATGGGAAACCGTCGGCGGCAATGCCTGCCAGACCAACCAGATCCTCTACAATCTCTCGCGGCGCTGGCCGGAGGCTACTCTGCAATCGTGGTGCAAGAGCCACGGTCAGCCGCTGATGATCTATTCGCCCCTCGAGCAAGGGCGGCTGTCGGAAGGCGGTGCGCTCGGCGCGATCGCCAAGGCGCACGAGGTGACGCCGATGCAGATCGCGCTCGCCTGGACGCTCCGGCATCCGGATATGTTCGTCGTCCCCAAGGCCGCCCGGATCGCCCATGTCGACGAAAACCGGCAGGCGCTCGACATCGCGCTCACCGATGACGATCTGGCGGCTCTCGACGCCGCGTTCCCACCGCCGACCGGCGACGCACCGCTCGAAATTCTTTAGCCCCCGGCGAGGAGGACAATGCGGAGTTCAGCCGTCGGATCGCTCCTGGCCGATCATTTTCATGATGCCGGAGAAATCGTCCGCCCCGGAGCCGGCATTGCAGAACAGGGTGTAGAGCGCGGCCGCCTCCGCGCCGAGAGGCGAGGCCGCGCCCGCCGATGCGGCGGCGGCCTGGGCGAGGCGGAGGTCCTTCAGCATCATCGCCGCGGTAAATCCCGGCGCATAGTCGCGGTTCGAGGGCGCGGTCGGCACCGGCCCCGGCACCGGACAGTAGGAGGTGAGCGCCCAACATTGACCGGTCGCCTTGGAGACGATGTCGAACAGCGTCTGGCGTTCGAGCCCGAGCCGGTCCGCCAGCCCGAAGGCCTCGCAGACGCCGATCATCGAGACCGCGAGGATCAAATTGTTGCAGACCTTGGCCGTCTGGCCGGCGCCGGAGGGGCCGGCATGGACCACCGCCTTGCCCATATCGTTGAGCACCGGCTCGGCGCGGGCCACTGCCGTGGCCTCGCCGCCGACCATGAAGGTGAGAGTCCCTGCCGCCGCGCCGGCGACGCCGCCGGAGACCGGCGCGTCGAGCAGTGACCGCCCGCTTTCCGCCGCGGCCGCGGCGACCGCGCGCGCGGTGTCGACATCGATGGTCGAGCAGTCGATCAGGAGCGCATCGGGCGGCGCCGCCGAAAGGACGCCGTCTTCGTCGAGATAGACCGCGGAGACCTGGGCGCCTGCAGGCAGCATCGTGATCACGACCGCGCGCCCGGCCGCGGCCTCGCCGACGGACTCCGCCGCCGCGGCGCCGGCTTCCCGCGCCGCGTCGAGCGCCGGCGCGCTGAGGTCGAATGCGGTGACGGCGTGACCGGCCTCCGCCAGATTCCTGACCATCGGCCCGCCCATATTGCCGACGCCGATGAAACCGATCTCCGCCATGTCAGAGTCTCCCCGTTGGCTTCGTCCCCGCCGCCCGCGTCGTTCGCGGCCGTCAGCAGATCGTCATGTCGCCTTTCGGCGGTGCCTCGAAATAGGCGTCGACCATGGCGGCCGTAACCTCCTTCAGCCGCCCCGGCCGCCATTTCGGCTGGCGGTCCTTGTCGATGATCTGAGCGCGGATGCCTTCGAAAAAGTCCGCGCCCAGATTGCAGTGCATCGCGAGACGGTATTCGATCGTCATCGCCTCTTCGAAGTCGCGGTCATCGTAGGCGGTGAGCTGTCTGAACGCGACCTTGAGGCTGGTCGGCGACTTCTGGTCGAGATTCTCGCGCATCTCACGCGCCCATGCCGAGCCCTCGGCGTCGAGATTCGCGATGATCTCCTCAACCGAGCCGGCCGTGAAGCAACGATCGATTTCCGCCTGGTGCGCGGCCAGCGCGGGCGCTCCCACATCCCCGGCGCTCTCGGCAATGATCCGATCGATGGCCGCTCGCGCATCGCCGCTCGGATCGGCGGCTTGCAGGCTCTCGTCGAGTGCTTGTAGAGCATCGCTCGACACGACATGGGTCGCGAGCCCCAGATAGAGCGCGTCCGCCGCGCCGATGCGCGCGCCGGTGAGGCCGAGATAGAGCCCCGCCTCGCCGCGTAACCGCGGCAGGAAATAGGTCGCGCCGACGTCCGGAAAAAGCCCGATCCCGGTTTCGGGCATCGCGAACAAGGCGCGCTCGGTCATGATGCGGTGCGAACCGTGAATCGAGACGCCGACCCCGCCGCCCATCACGACGCCGTCGATCAGCGCGATATAAGGCTTCGGATAGCGGAAGATCAGCGTATTGAGCCGGTATTCCTGGGCGTAGAAGACGACGGCGAAGCGGCGATCGGGGTCGTCCTGCTGGCTGTAGAGCAAGCGAATGTCGCCGCCCGCGCAGAACGGCACGCGGCCGTCGTCCCGCGCGGCGCCGCGGACGATCACGGCCGCGATCGCGGGATCGCCGGCCCATTCGCGGAGACGCGCGTCGAGCTCGACAACCATGGGCTGGGTCAACGCGTTGAGCGCTCTCGGCCGGTTCAGCGTGACGCTGCCGACCCGACCGATCCGTTCGAGAACGATGTCGTCGCTCACCCCAGCCTCGCCCCGGCAATTTTGCCGGCGCATCCTACGGGCTTGACCGCGTGGGGGAAATAGCCTGCCGGCGTCACTCCGCCAGCAGGCGGCGCGCGATGATGACCCGCATGATCTCGTTGGTGCCTTCGAGGATCTGGTGGACCCGCAGGTCGCGGAGGTGGCGCTCGATCGGGAAATCCATCAGATAGCCGTAGCCGCCGAGCAGCTGGAGCGCCTCGTTGCAGACCTCGAAGCCGGTATCGGTGGCCAGGCGTTTGGCCATGGCGCAGGCCAGGGTGGCATCGGATGCACCGGCATCAAGCTTCGTCGCGGCCTGGCGAATCATGAGGCGCGCCGCCTCGAGCGCGGTCGCCATGTCGGCAATCTTGAACTGGAGCGCCTGAAACGATGCGAGCTTGCGGTCGAATTGCTTGCGCGCCAGGACGTGGTCGCGGGCGATCTCCAGGCTTGCCTGCGCCGCGCCGAGCGAGCAGGCCGCGATATTGATGCGGCCGCCGTCGAGCCCGGCCATCGCGATCTTGAAGCCCTGGCCTTCCGCGCCGACGAGATTGTCGACCGGCACCCGGCAGTCGTCGAGGATCACCATCGCGGTCGGTTGGCTGTGCCAGCCGAGTTTCCTTTCCTGGGCGCCGAAGCTGAGGCCCGGCGCATCCCGCTCGACGACCAGGCACGAAATGCCGTCGGGTCCCGACCCTCCCGTCCGCACCATGCAGACATAGATGTCCGCCCGCCCGCCGCCTGAGATGAAGGCCTTGGTGCCGTTCAACACGTAGTGGTTCCCGTCGCGCTCGGCTCTGGTCCGCAGCGACGCGGCGTCGGAGCCGGCGTCCGGCTCCGTCAGGCAATAGCTGGCGAAGTGTTCCATGCTCGCGAGCCGCGGCAGCCATCGTTTGCGCTGCGCCTCGTTGGCGAACGCGTCGATCATCCATGACGCCATGTTGTGGATCGAGATGTAGGCCGCGGTCGAGGCGCAGGCCCGGGCCAGGCCTTCGAAGATCAGCGCGGCATCGAGCCGCGTGAGGTTCGATCCGCCGACATCATCGCCGATATAGATGCCGCCGAAGCCGAGCGCCGCCGCCTTGCGCAAAGCATCGACCGGGAACACGCAGTCGCGGTCCCAGGTGGCGGCGTGCGGCGCCAGCTCGTTTGCGGCGAAGTCGCATGCGAGGTCGTGAAACGCCTGCTGTTCCGGCGAAAGGGTGAAATCCATCGGCCCGGCCTAGCTTAGCGACCGACGGCGCGTTTCGACGAGACGAAAAAGCAGCGGTCCGAGGATCACGATCAGCATGATGCGCACGATGTGGTGGGTCGACACGAAGGCGGCCGCGCTGCCGAAGGAAAGCGCGATCAAGCTCATTTCGGCGAGCCCGCCGGGGGCGAGCGCGAGAAACAGGGCAGGCCCGGAAAGACCCCCGGCAGCGGCGAGGCCGAAGGCTGCCGCCGCCGCGACCAGGACCATGATGAGCGCGACCAGAGCGGCCAGCAGGACGACGCGCCACAGCTCGGCGAGGCCCATGCCTGCGAAGCGCGCCCCGATGGCGGCGCCGAGGACGACCTGAGCGGCCGCGATCAGCTCGCCCGGCGGCTGCGCCGAGACGATCCCGGTCAGATGGAGGGCTGCGCTCAAGACCAGCGGCCCGACCAGTTGCGCCGCCGGCACACGCAGTGCCCGGGCCGCCGGATAGCCGACCAGCGCGCAGGCGATCAACATCACGACGTCGCTCCAGGCAAACGTCGCGCCGGCGGGCACCGGCAGGCCGACCGGGGTGTAGCCTTCGAAGACCCGGTAATAGAAGGCGATCAGGAAGACGGCGAGCAGGATGCGCGTGCCATGGGTGAGAGAGATCTTGCGCCCGTCGCCGCCCATCGACTCGCCGAGCACCATCATTTCGCTCAGGCCGCCCGGCATCGCCGCGAAATAGGCGGTCGGCCGGTCGTAGCCGCCCAGCTTGCGGAATGCGATATAGGCGAGCCCGACCATCGCGGCGACCGAGAGGACCACGCCCGAAATGCCGACATACCATTCGGTGATCTGGGCGAAGATATCGACCGTGAACTGGCTGCCGAGCAGCACGCCGAGGATCGCGACCATGACATTGCGAACCGTGCCGGGCACGGCGAGCGGAGCGCCGGCGAGCGCCGCCGCCGTCGCGGCCGTCATGGCACCGAGCATCCAGGGCAGCGGCAACGCCAAGGCGAAGAAGAGCGCACCCCCCGCCGCGCCCAGGGCAAGGGCGAGCGCGAAGCGCGGGCCGAGGGCGCGCAGGCGCACGGCCCATCGCTGGCCGCTACCGCCGGGCGCGTCGTGTGGTTGATTCACCGGCAGAACCCGGGCCGGACCGACGCACCGGCGGGCGGCCCCGGCCGCGCAAGAAGCCCAGCGTGGTGCGTCACGGGCACGATGTCACGGCCTCAGGGTGTGAATTGCTCGTTGAGGATGCGCTCCTCAAGATTGTGCTCGGGGTCGAATAGGAGGTGGGTCGCGGTCTCGTGATCCACTGAAACCTCGACCGATGCCACGTCGCGCACCTCGGTGTAATCGGCAACCGCGCTGACCGGGCGTTTATCCTGCTCGGTCACTTCCAGACGCAAGGTCGCCTCATGCGGCAAGAGGGCGCCCCGCCATCGCCGCGGTCGAAACGCGCTGATCGGCGTGAGCGCCAGGATGTTGGCGCCGAGCGGGATGATCGGGCCATGGGCGGACAGGTTGTAGGCGGTACTGCCCGCGGGTGTCGCGACCATCACGCCGTCACAGATGAGCTCCGGCACCCGAACGATACCGTCGACGCTGATTTGAATTTTGGCGGCCTGGCGGGATTGGCGCAGCATCGAGACTTCGTTGATGGCGAGCGCCTCCTGCTCGAGGCCATGGGTCGTCTTCGCCTGCATGCGCAGGGGATGCAGGACCGATTCGTGGGCCTGCTCCAGGCGCTCTGGCAAGCCCTCGACCGAGAACTCGTTCATGAGGAAGCCGACCGTGCCTCGGTTCATGCCGTAGATGGGCTTGTTCTGCCGCAGGAAGCGATGCTGCGTTTCCAGCATGAAACCGTCGCCGCCGAGCGCGATGATCACCTCCGCGCTGTCGGGATCGGTGAGTGTGTAGCGAGCGCTGACTTCTGCGAGAGCCGCCTGAGCATTGTCGGACGTCGATGCGACGACGGCCATCTTCCGGTAACTCATTCATTCCCCCGGTGCACCGGATCCCGCGGCAGCCTTGCGGCGCCTCGCGCCCGGCCGGCGACGGCCACCGGCTGGCGGCGAACCAGGGTGAGCAGGCTGGGTCGAGTGCGGAGGCCGATCAGCCGCCGGTCACGCTCATGTGACGGCCGATCGCCGGGCGCGTGTGGCGGCGGTCGATGATGAAGTCGTGGCCCTTGGGCTTGCGCCCGATCGCCTCATGGATCGCCGCGATCAGCGCTTCGTCGCTCTCGCTCCGGCGCAGCGGAGTGCGCAGATCGGCCGCATCCTCCTGGCCGAGGCACATATAGAGGGTGCCCGTGCAGGTCAGGCGGACCCGGTTGCAGGATTCGCAGAAATTGTGGGTGAGCGGCGTGATAAAGCCGAGCCGTTGGCCGGTCTCACGCACCGTGACATAACGCGCCGGCCCGCCCGTCCTATGGTCGCTCTCGTCAAGCGTCCAACGCTTGCGCAAGGCCGCGCGGACCAGGGAGAGAGGGAGATAGTGCTCGGTGCGATCGCCGTCGATCTCGCCGAGCGGCATGGTCTCGATGAAGGTGAGGTCGTAGCCCTCTTCGGCGCACCAGAGGACCAGATCTTCGATCTCGTCCTCGTTGACGCCGCGGAGCGCCACGGTGTTGATCTTGACTCGCAGACCCGCTTCCTGCGCCGCGCGGATCCCCTCCAGCACCTTGTCGAGCCGCCCCCAACGGGTGATCTGGGTGAAGATCTCGGGATCGCGGGTGTCGAGGGAGATATTGATCCGGCGCACGCCCGCGGCGTAGAGCTGGTCCGCATAACGCGGCAGTTGGCTGCCGTTCGTGGTCAGCGTGAGCTCGTCGAGTGCGCCGGTCTCGAGATGCCGGCCGAGGCTCTCGAACAGCTCGATAATGCCGCGCCGCACCAGCGGCTCGCCGCCCGTGATTCGGAGCTTGCGCACGCCGAGTCCGACGAATGCGGTGCACAGACGATCGAGTTCCTCCAAGGTCAGGAGTTCGGCCTTCGGCAGGAAGCTCATATGCTCCGACATGCAGTAGAAGCAGCGAAAATCGCACCGGTCCGTGACCGAGACCCGCAGATAGGTGACGTGGCGCTCGAATGGGTCGATCAACATCGCTTCTGTCCCGCCCGCGCGGTGCGCGCGCTTTCTCCGTCGCACGGCGCCCATATTACGGGAAGGCGCCGAATTTCTCGCGTAGAATCTCTCGGGTGCTGGCCCGTCGCTCGCCGGACTGCGGCGAAGGCTGCTAGAATCGGCCGGAGCCGGGTGGCGGGTCCCGGAGCGGGGGAGATCGAGCGATGGCTGATTCGCTGGTTCCGGTGATCGATATCGAGCCGTTTCTCACCGGCGGACCCGAAGACAGGGCGCGGGTCGCCGCCAAGGTCGATGCCGCCTGCCGCGAGATCGGCTTCCTCGTAATCAGCGGCCACGGCGTGCCCGCGGCGCAGGTCGAGGAGATGCACCGTGTCAGCCGCGGCTTCTTCGATCTGCCGCATTGGGAGAAGCTCCGGGTCAAGATGCCGCCCGATCGCTACCGCGGCCTGATGACCGTCGGCAGCGAGGACGTCGCCTACAGCATGAGTGAGGACGAAGGCGCGCCCGACTGGCGCGAGAGCTTCGTCTCGGGGCCCCATGATCACGCCTATGACGAATATCATTACGGGCCCGAGGGCTGGCGCTTCTTCGCGGCCAATCTGTGGCCGGACCGGCCGGCGGAGATGCGGCCGCTCTGGGAAGCCTACTATCGAGAGATGGAGCGCCTCGCCGGCGACCTCATGCGGATTTTCGCGCGCGCCCTCGCGCTTCCCGAGATGTTTTTCGTCGACAAGATCGATAAGCACATCACGAATTTCATCGCCTCCTACTACCCGCCGCAGCCGGCCCCGCCGGCCGAGGGGCAGCTCCGCTGCGGGCCTCACGCCGATTACGGCAGCCTCACGATCGTCTCCTCCGACACGCCGGTTGGCGGCCTTCAAGTGCTCGGCAGGGACGGCGTCTGGTCCGACGTTCCCTGCATCCCGGGGACGTTCGTCATCAATCTCGGCGATCTGATGGCGGAATGGACCAACGACCGCTGGCGCTCGACGGTGCACAGGGTCGTCAATCCACCGCGCGAGCAGGCGAATACCAGCCGGCTTTCCCTGCTTTTCTTCCACCAGCCGAACTATGATGCCGAAATCGCGTGCTTGCCGACCTGCACCGATGCGGCCAATCCGCCGCGCTACGCACCGATCACATCCGGCGCCCATGTCGCCCGCAAGATCGATTTGAGCCGGCGGCCGCTCCTCAACGACGCCGAGGCCGCCGAATAGCCGTCGTGTGAGCTCTCCGCCCTTGACTCCCCGAATGGGGGCCGCATCGTGCGCATCGTGCACGCCCGGCGCGAGCCACGCGGCGCGCGTGGGCGAGAGGGGTAGGCGAAGGTTTTGTGGGAGGAGGCGGTCGTGGCCGACGAAGCAAAGCGAGGTTCCCGCGATCCAGTGCAGAAGGCGCTGGCGGCGCTCAAGCGGGACGGCATCCAGCATATTCGCTTCGAACTGCCGGACATGCATGGCTCGGCGCGTTCGAAGCAGATCCCGGTCGAGCAGTTCGCCGGGTTCGCGCGGACGGGCGTCAACATGTATGGCGGGATCGTCGCTCTCGACACGGCGTCTCACGTAATCCCGGAGACTCATTACAATGAGGAGGTCAAATACAAGGATCAGACTCTCCGGCCCGACCTCTCGACGCTGGCGCCGGTGCCATGGCTCGAGAGCACGGCGAAGGTCATCTGCGATACCGAATGGGAGGACGGCACGCCGCTTCGCGCCGCGCCGCGCCATGTCGCGCTGAGCTTGCTCGATAAGGTGGCGGCGCTCGGCTTCAAGGTCGAGAGCGCCCATGAGTACGAGTTTTTCGTGCTCGACAGCGAAACCCACGAACCGCTCTTCGGCGGCTCCCATATCTTCAACAATCTACGCAACGAGCAGCTTCCGGTGATTCGCGAAGTCGTCGACGGGCTGCGCGCGGCGGGCATCTCGATCCTGACCGCGAACGCGGAATACGCGCCCTCGCAATATGAGCTGGTCTACGGCCATGTCGAGGGAATCACCGGCATCGACAACGGCTTCACCTTCAAGAACGGGGTCAAGGAGATCGTCCAGCATGCCGGTCTGACCGCGACCTTCATGGGCAAGCCGGCGAAGGGGATGGCAGGCTCGGGTTGCCACTACCACGTCAGCCTGATCGATCGGAAGAACGGTCGGAATGCCTTCTATGATCGCAAGGATCCGGATGCCCTGAACCCGACGCTTCAACATTTCGTTCAGGGCCTCATCGACCACGGGGCCGCCTGCACGGCGCTCTTCAACCCGACGCCGAATTGCTATCGCCGGCTCACGCCCCACACCTTCGCGCCCTCCAATATCAGTTGGGGCGAGGAGGATCGGAGCGCGATGGTGCGGATCAAACAGCCGGGGACGCCGGGCATGCATGTCGAAATGCGCGCCTCATCCGCGATCAGCAACCCGTATCTCAGCGCTGCCGGCACCCTTGCCTGCGGGCTCCTGGGCCTCGCCGAGAAACGGTCCCTGGTCGCGCAGTCCGAAGGGCCGAGCGAGGAGGATCGGAGCCTGCCGCCTTTTCCGGCCACTCTCGAGGCAGCGCTCAGCGCGCTCGAGGCCGACCGGGCGGTGGTCGACATGCTGGGCGAGGAGTTTGTCTCGGTCTTCACCACCATCAAGCGCGCCGAGCTCGCCCGCTTCAATGCCCACGTTACCGCGTGGGAGCGCGAGGAATATATCGAGCTCTACTGACCGGCGCTGGCGACTAACGGAAATGCGGAATCACGTGATCCGCATAGGCGGCGACGATCCGCTCCTCGCCGCCGTTGGTGAGATAGATGTTGAACTGGGTGACGCCGGCGGCCTCCAGCGCCCGGAGCTTCTCCACATGGGCCTCGGCCGGGCCGATCACGCAAAAGTCCTCGGTAATCTCGGGGGTGACGTAGGCGCTGTTGTCCGACTCCCTGGCGGTATGCTGGTGATAGTCATAGCCCTCGTCGGCGCCGACGCCGTCACGTCTTTCGATATATGACGTCAGGCTCTTCGGCACGAGATCGGTGTCCGCGCCGTGATGTTTGACGACATCAGCCACGTGATTGCCGACCAGCGCGGGATACCACTTGGTCTGCGCGATCCCGGTTTCTCGATCGCCGACCCAGACCGGCGCGCAGGCCATGACGCGGTAAGCCGCCATATCGCAGCCCTCGGCGCCGCCGGCGGCCCGCGCCTGATCGCCCATCCATTGGCACAGGCCGACATCGGCGAGCTGCACGATCAAGCCGTCGCCTACGCGGCCCGCCGCCGCGAGCGCCCGCGGCCCATAGGCCGCGACCCAGACGGGCATCTCGTAGCCGCCGGTCCAATCGAAGCGCACCGGTTCGGGGGCGTCGGCATAGCGCACCGCCTCGCCGCGCACCATCGCCTTCATGGCTCGGCAGAACTCCTCGAGGCGCGCCACCGTCGCGGGCCGCTTGCCGATCACCCGCACCGAGCTGTCGCCGCGCCCGACGCCCATATCGAAGCGCCCGTCCGATTGCACCGCCATCGCCGCGAACAGGCTGCCGGCGACCGACCAGTCGCGGATCGCAGGGTTGGTCACGCAGGGGCCGAAGCGGAGCCGCTCGGTGTGCTCGATGGCGACCGCCATCTGCGGATAGAGGTCGCGCCACAGCACGTGGCTGTCGAAGAACCAGGCGTAGTCGAAGCCCGCAGCCTCGGCCTGCCGGCAGATGGCGACGACGCGCTTCTTGTCGAGGTCGCCGCGAAAGGTGATGGCGAATTCCATGGCTTTTCTATCCCTCCTCCGGCCAGATTTTCACCCCGGCATGCTTGAACGTCGTCGCCTTCGACATGTTGAGGCGAATGAGGAGCGGGGTCAGCGCCTCAATGCACCGCGCGCTCTCCGCCGGCCCGCAGTCGTAAGGCCGGGCGCCGATCGCCTCGATCAGCTCTATCACCGCGCGCCGTGCGTCGCGGTCGTTCCCGCAGACGAGAATGTCGCAGTTGATCGGCTGATCGAGCGCCGCCAGCACATGGGCGGAGACATTGTGCAGCGCGCCGACCACGGCGACGCCGTCACCGAGCATCGCTTGCGCCGCCTCCGTCGCCGAGCCTTCGGGCGGCATCGCCGCCTTCCTGGGATTGCCCTCGGCGAGCGGCACCGCCATGTCGAGCAAGATCTTGCCGTGCAGCGGGTCCGCGAGCGCCGCTAGCGTCGTCCGGTGCGCCGCCCACGGCACGGCCAGCACGACCAGCCGCTCCGCGGTTGCGACCGCCGCCGCGTTCTCGGCCCCGCTGATGACCCCCGGCGCATCCGGCACGCCGGCGCTCAGCTCGGCTGCGATCGCCTCCGCGCGCGAGGTCTCCCGCGAGCCGACCACGACGTCGACCCCGGCGAGCGCGCAACGCTGCGCCAAGCCTCGTCCTTGGGGCCCGGTCCCCCCGATCACGGCGATCGCCATCGATGTCCCCCGCTCTCTGCACCTGCCCCGCGGCGGCCGGCGGCGCGACTGTAGGCGAACCACCCCGTCGAGCGCCAGCGATCAGCATCACGAGGGCGGTCTCTCGCTCGGTTCCGCCTCATCGGTATCCCGAGAGCCGAGACTCGTGTCCGTCTTCTCTTTACCGCGGCCCGCCGCTCTCAACACAATGGCGGCGGCGCACCCGGCCCGGTTCACGCAACGCCGATGCGCCGCACGGCATGATCGAGGGGAATCGTGTCCGTTTCGCGGAGGCCATGCGCTGTTTCCGCCGCGCCGCCGAGCAGAAATTGCCCGAGGCTCAGGTCAATCTCGGGTTTTGCTGCGAGACCGGCTCCGGCGTGGAGGCCGACCCCGTGGCGGCAGCCTCCTGGTACCGCAAGGCAGCGCTCGGCGATTTTCACAGGCTCAGTATCGCCTCGGCGCCGCCCCATGCCCCATCGGCCGCGGGGCGCTACTCGTCATAGGCGACGAGGGAGGTGATCGGCAGATCGAGTTGCCCACGGCCGCCCAGGAAGGCGAGTTCGATGATGAAGGCCGCGGCGACGACCTCTGCGCCGACCCGCTGGAGCAGCGCATGGGCCGCCGCCGCCGTGCCCCCCGTCGCAAGCAGGTCGTCGAGAAGCACGACCCGTTGGCCCGGGACGATGGCATCGGCCTGCACCTCGACCTGATCGGTGCCGTATTCCAAATCATATTGGTAGCCCACCGTCTCGCCGGGCAGCTTCCCCTTCTTGCGCACCATCACGAAGCCGCAACCGAGCTTGTAGGCGAGCGGCGCTGCGACCAGGAAGCCGCGTGACTCGATCCCGGCGAGCATGTCGGGCTCGTAGCGCTCGACCCACGCGGCCAAGCGCCGCACCGTTTCGGCCCAGGCCTCGGCATTGGCCAGGAGCGTTGAGACGTCGTGGAACAGGATGCCGGGCTTCGGGAAGTCGGCGATCTGGCGGATGTGATTCCTGAGGTCGATCGCGGGCACGGCTTGCCCCGGCATACCGCCCCGGGGTGTGATCGCTTTTCCCGCGCTGCGCTCCGAGGTCACTGCGCCCCGGTCGCTTCCTTGAGGTAGGCGATCAGATTCTGCCGATCGCGTTCTTTCTTAACCCCTCTGAACGCCATCTTGTTCTTCGGGACATAGCCCTTGGGATCGGTGATATAGGCGGTGATGGTCTCTTCGTTCCACACGATCGCGGCCTCCTTCATCGCCGCCGAATATTTTTTGAAGCCTTCGGCCGTCCCCGATGTGCGGCCGAAAACGCCGTGCAGATTGGGCCCGATCTTGTGCTTGCCGCCCGCTTTGACCGTGTGGCAGACCTTGCACTTCTTGTAGACCTTCTTGCCTTTCGCCGCATCGGCGGCGAGGGCGGACGCGCTCGCCGCCATAACAACGGACGCGAGGGCAACGGCGAGCAGGTGTCGTGTACGCACGGAGATCTTCCTGGGGCTGTGGCGGACGCGGGAGGATAGGCCGGGTGCGTAACCCGTTCAAGACGGTGCGGCGCCCGAGGACGGTCCCGACATGATCCTCGGACGCCGCAGCGCCTCGGCTATTGCACCCGGTACTCCTCGTCGAGGAAGAACCTGCTGTCGTGCTCTTCGACGGAGAGGTGGCATTCGGCGCAGAAGCCGACATTCTTGGAGCCCGCGCCGCCGGTCGTGCCGAGCACCTTGCCGCTTGGCATGATCAGCGTGTAGCGCCAGTCCTGCGTATCGGCGTTGAACCCGGCCGCCATCTTCTCCATCAAAAACAGCGGCCCCGCCCCGACCCTGCCGCCTCTGACGGTGAAGCTGTCCTTGGCGTGGACGGTCCCTTCCGGGGCCGGGCCGCCGTCCTCGAACAGGCCGTAGCTCGAGCCTCGGTCGTTGGCATAGTTGTTGACGAAGCGCCCGCCATGGGTATCGGAGACATAGGGTCGGGACGCGTAATTCTTCCAGGCGGTGTAGGACATCGCCCACTGATTGCCGGACTTGGCATAGCCCTTGGCCATGGTCGCCTTGATGCAGGCATAGGCGGCGTTTGCCTGATCCGCGGTCAGCTCGACCTCGGCGTCGGCGCCGCATGGGTTGCAGGGGTTGCAGGCTGCCGCGCAGGGATTGCAGGGTCCGCATGGGCTGCACGGGTTCTTGGCTGCGCACGGGTTGCAGGGGTTGCACGCCGAGGCGAAGCCGGGAACCACGCAATCGGAGCCGCCGGCGGCACCCGCCGCGCACGGGTTGCAAGGCCCGCATGGGCTGCACGGCCCGCAGGGACCGCAGGCTGCGGCGCAGGGATTGCACGGGCCGCAGGGACTGCAGGCTGCGGCGCATGGATTGCACGGCCCGCAAGGACCGCAGGCCGCGGTGCATGGGTTGCACGGCCCGCAGGGACCGCAGGCCGCGGCGCATGGATTGCACGGCCCGCAGGGACTGCAGGCTGCGGTGCAGGGGTTGCACGGCCCACAAGGACTGCAGGCCGCGGCGCAGGGGTTGCACGGTGCACAGGGACGGCACGGCCCGCACGGATTGCAGGCACTACCCGCCGCGCACGGATGACAGGCGCCGCAGGGATTGCAGGCGGCCAAGCGGAAAGCCCCGGCATCGTAAGGCCGCGGAACCGCCGTCGGGTTTTCGCCGTCGGCAACGCCCGCTGCGGCCTGGCCGCTCCCCGCGGCGACCCCCAAGCCGATGACCACGGGTATCACCGTTCCGGTGAGCAAACTTTTCTTGGGTGGCATGTCTGGAGCTCCCTTCGTGACCGTCCTCCTTCCGAATTGTCGGCGCCCGCCGCGCTCGGGGCAATTCCCGTTGCCTCAAATTGTTGTGACTTCCTGCATGCGGCGCTCCGCGGCTAGCCTGTCGCGATGATTATCGCGACGCTCTCGGTCGCCGCTTCCTTGGCGCTGTTCTGCGTTCTCGCCGGCGCCGCAGCGAATGCCGGTGGCGCGACTGCCGAGGGTCCCCATCCGGCGCTCGTCGAGGTGCCTGCCGGTCCGTTCATCGCCGGCTCGGACGCGGCGGAGCGGGAGCTCGGCTATCGGCTGGACGAGGCGGCCTACGGTCACAGCCGGACGCGGACCTTCGGCTGGTACGACCGAGAGCGCCCGCGCCGGGCACGGTCATTGGATCGCTTTTTCATGACGCGCACGCCGATCACCAATGCCGAATATGCGGCGTTCGTGGGCGATACGGGCCACCGGGTGCCCGATGTCGATGCCGAGACGTGGCGCGGCTACCGGCTGGTGCATCCCTATGCACGCACCCGCCGCCACGCCTGGCGGGACGGCGCACCGCCGCCTGGGCGCGATGCCCATCCCGTGGTGCTGGTCTCGCACGGCGATGCCAGAGCCTATGCGGCGTGGCTCACGGCTCGGACCGGGCGGGTGTGGCGCCTGCCGACGGAACTCGAGTGGGAGAAGGCGGCGCGCGGCCCGGACGGCCGGATCTTTCCCTGGGGCGATCGCTTCGATGCCGCATTGCTCAACAGCCACGATGCCGGGCCTTTCGATACGCTGCCGGTCGGCAGCCGGCCTGCCGGCGCCAGCCCTTACGGCCTGCTGGACGCGGCGGGCCAGGTCTTCGAGTGGACGGCCTCGCCGGGCAATCCCGGGCGCTTCCTGGTCAAAGGCGGTTCGTGGGACGACAGCGGGTGCGGCGTCTGCCGCCCCGCGGCGCGCCACGCGCGGCCAGCCGAGATCAAGCACATCCTGATCGGCTTCCGCCTCCTCGCCGAGCCGCATGACGGCATGAGCAACATGCACCGTTAGCCGATCTGGAAAGACCCATCCCCCGACACTATTCTCTATTCGACTCATTCGGCGCGTAACCAGCGGAGCAACAGGGTGGCGCAAGCCTCGGCGGCCGGCACCGGGCGGCAGGAACAGACCCACCAGCTCGACATGGCGACGCAGCCGGTGAAGCGGCTCCGCATGATGCTTGCGGCCGGCGAGGAGGTGCGCGAGATCGGACGGGTGCTCGGCAAGACCAAGGACAATGTCGTCGGCGAGCTCTTGCGCGGCCACGAGACGTTCTACGAGTGGGACCACTATCCGAAGGGGGACGTCTACGATCGGGAAAGCCATTCGCAATATTTCTATCACGCCCATCCCGGCGGCCTGCGGGACAAGGAACACGGCCACTTCCACACCTTCGTGCGCGCCAAGGGAATGCCGCGCGGCATGAAGCCCGCGCGGCATGCGAATCGCAAATGCTGGCCCATGGGCGACGACGCGCTCACCCATGTCATCGCCATCTCCATGGATTCGAAGGGCCTGCCGCTCAGGCTGTTCACCACCAATCGCTGGGTCACCGGCGAGACCTGGTACCGCGCCGACGACGTTTGCAAGGTGATCGGCCGCTTCGTCATCGATCACGCCCAGCCGTCCTGGCCGACCAACCGCTGGATCAGCGCGATGATCCGGCTGTTCTGGCCGCAGATCATCATGCTGCTCAAGGCGCGCGACATGGTGATCGAGAGCTGGCGGATTCAGAATCCGGATCGGGACACGTTCGAGGATCGCCGTCTCGAGATTACCTCGCAGGCGGAGGTCGCCGTGGAGGGCCAGATCGCCGCGGTGACGGCCGCGCTCGACGCCCGCTCTCGAAACGCCGGCTGAGGCGATCGCGCTCGGGCGTGCCGTCCGCTTCGACGCGCCTGCCGCGCAAAGAAAACGCCGCCTCGCAGGAGGCGGCGTTCTCGCGAAAAACGACGTGTGCTAGCTGGCAGCGCAGGGATTGCACGGATTGCACGCACCGCAGGGATTGCACGGATTGCAGGCGCCACAGGGGTTGCAGGGGTTGCATGCACCGCAGGGAGCGCACGGGCTGCATGGGCCGCATGGGCCGCAGGGCATGCACGGGTTGCAGGCGGCGCAAGGGTTGCAGGGATTACACGATGCGACGACGATCGGCTTCTCGCCGGCCGAAACGGCCGAGGGCGCCAGCGCGGCGCCGGCCGCCATGGTCACGACGGTCACGGCAACGACAGTCTCTTTGATCATTGATGATGTCTCCTCTTTGATCGACCAGGTTCGGGCTTCTCGAAATCAGCACGGATAATGGTGTGCACTCTTAACTCGCGCGTGGACGGTGAGTCAGTGACTGAGATGGGTCATTCTTCTCCCATTTCTTGACAATTATACAACGGGTTAGGGACCTTGGCAAGGCGTCGGCACGGAGACTTCCTTGGCATACTGAATGGCTTTGGGGGACGTTGACGTGCATTTGGGGAAACAAGTTGATATGTCCTGCGCGTGGAGGCAGTCACACCGGAGGGTACAGGGTGGAGAATCCATTGTATATAGACCCCGAAGGCGTGCACGGGGGTGACGCATTCCAGTTGCACTGCGCGACGTACAATATCAGGAATATTGCAGGCAAAAAGGGGCAATTTTGTGCTTCCCTGAGGGGGGTGATGCCTCCTCTCGCGGCTCCCGGGACGGTGTCGTGAGCCGGGGGCCGGCGGGGCGGCGCACCCAGCATGCGGTGCAGGCGACGGCGAGCGAATGGGCGCGGATCCGGGAACTCGCGGCGGCGTCGGGCATGGAGATCTCGCGATACATCGTGCATCGGGCGACGATGCCGGACCCACTGCCGGCGGCCGTTATGCGCCGTGCGGTGCGCGAGCTCCTGCTGCTCTCCAAGATCGAGGAGCAGCGGATGGCGGAGATGGGGCTGGAGGACCGCTGGTCGGCTCTCGGCGATGCCGTCGATGCGTGGCTCGACCGGGAGGCCGAGCTCGACCGCCTGACCGATCCCGGCGCGGCCGGACGCTGGCGGGCCGTCTCCGCCAGCGCCGATCCGGAGGGCGGCCCCGCGCCGAGGCCCTGAGCGATGGCAAGGGTCGTCCGCCGCACGCTGCGTTGTACCCGGGCCGAGAGGGCCGAGATCAGGGAACGCGCGGCTGCGCTCGGCATGCCGGTCTCGGGTTTCCTGGTCGCCTGCGCGCTGCACGAGGAGGCGGGCGGGCCCCGTCGCGACGAGCCCCGGCTGGTACTGTCTGAGGAAGAGCAGCGGACCTTGTACGGGCGGGTAGAGGAGATGGAGAAGGTCCGCCGCGCGCTGCACGAGGCGCTTCCGGGGACGGACCTGTCTCTGTTCGGAGCGATCGCCTTCCTGCAACGCGAGCTGCAGTCGCGCCGCTCGGGCGAGGCGGAGTGATGCCGGCCCCGCGCGTGCGGTTCTCTATCTCTTGCCTGGATTCGGAGTGGGAACGGATCCGCGAGGTCGCGCAGCAGCGCGGCGTCTCGATCAACGATCACGTGATCTCCGCCGGGCTGTGCGTGGAGCTCGACCCCGAGCCGCCGGACGCGCCGGCGCTCGCGCTGAGCGAGGCGGAACAGCGTCGGCTGCTCGACCGGGTGGACCGTCTGGCGGAGAGCATGCTGACGGCGGCGGGGCCGAGCAGGGGGTCTATCGCTCTCTTGCGGCAATCGGTCGAGCTGCTGCTCATGACGACGCTGCGCGACATCGCCCGGAAGGGCCGGGAGGACGAGCTCGCGCAGTTGCTGAAGGAGGTGTTCGGCGACGACTACGGGCCGGTTGTCCAACGAGAGTTCCGGGAATGGATGGCAAGCGCGCCGCTGCTGCTCGGTTGAACACTTCTCTCCCGACGAAGGCCGCCGTCCTCTCACATTCTTAACCCTCTACCCAGGGACCGCTCCTGGCGGTGTTTGAGGGCCTCCTCCTGCTTCAACTCTTGCGCGCGGTCACGGGCCTGCTTGGGCGGGGTGAGGATGCGCTCGCGCCGGGGCTCGTCGGTCCATTCGGCGCGGAAGCAGCCGCGCGCGGTGACCGCGTCGGTGGTCCGCCCGATCCGGCTGCCGGGCTCGGGCGCGCCGGGCCCCGAACTGCGGATCACCCGAAGCTCCACGTTGTGACCGCCCAGGGCGGGGCTCTCGGTCCGCACGGCGACCACGGCCTCGATCGTCCGCGCCTCCCCTTTCAGCCCGGCGGCCTCGGTCCAGGCGATGCGGTCGCCCTCGACGGGCTCGGGACAGAACAGCCGGCAGGCGGCGCTGGGCACGGAGTGTTGGCGGGCGAGCTCCAGCTCCCGGAGCCCCGCGTCGGACCAGGCGGCGCGGAAACAGCCGCCTTCCAGGAGGGTCTGCACGCCGACCTCGACAATCCGGCCCTCGGTGGGCGCCGTATGGCCCGGGGGAGCCACTATCCCGAGCTGCAGCGTGTCGCTCTCGCGCATGCCGCCGGATTCGCTCGCGAAGACCACGACCGCCTGCTGCACGTTTCCGCCCGCGTGCCAGGCGATCCGGTCGCCCGCGACCAGCGGCTCATCCCCGGTCCACTCCCTGCCGCGCTCCGGCGTCGGCAACCGGGCGAGCCGGGCCGTCTCCCGGCGGATCGCCTCGGCCACGGCGGGGTAGCTTGCGGTCTCGCGGAGCCGGGCCAGTTCCGCCTGCCGCGCCTCGGCGCCCGTGAGTCGTCTGACCGAGGCCAGCTCCGCCTTCCAGCCGCGGTCGCGCTCGACCCAGTTGCCCACCTCGTGGCGCACCGCATCCGGCAGGTCCTGGAGGTGCGCGAGCGCTTGTGCCATCGCCGTCGCGCGGTCGTACCCCTCGGCATGGAGCGGCAGGGTCCGTTGCTGCCGGGCGCGTGCCTCGACCGACGCGGCAAGCTCCCGGAAGTCCGCCGCTTCGTCCCGATGCTCTAAGATCTCCAGCCGGTCTAGGACCTCGCGGACGCGGCCCCGCAGGCGGGGCATGTCCTCCAGCCGGGCTCCGGCCCGCATCTCCGCCGCCTCGCCTTGCGAGCTTCCCAACAAGTGCCGGGCGGTCTCGCTGAGTTCTTGCGACCGCTCGCGCCAGGCCGGCGTCGCGTCGAGCCTGGATATCCCGGCCCCCTGCTCGCGAGCCTCTTCTTCCAGCGTCGCGCGCCGTTCCAGATGTCGGGCGCCCACGTCGAGGAAGGCTTTGACAGGGGCGATTTCGACTTCGATGCGGGCATCGCGGGCGAGCACCGCATCGACGGCCTCCTTCACCTCCGGTGCGAGGCCTACCCCTCCCCGGAGTTCCCCTGCGCTGGCCCGCAGAGACTCCCATGCCGGAAGGTCGACCGGATCGGAGCGTGCTTCCAGGCGCTGCCGGTCGACACTCCGGTGGAGTTCCATGAACGCCTCCGCACGGAGCCGTTGCGCTTCGTCCCCGAGTGCGTCCACGGCCTCGCGCACCTGTTCGCGCTCTTCCGCCGCGCGTGCGAGCCGGACGCGGGCCGGATCAGCCAGCTTAGCCCCCTCGTCCTCTCCCAGCAGCCGGAGCCCTTCTCGGCGAAGCGCCTCCGTCCGGTCCATCCGGTCTTCCGGGTCCAGCTCTTCGGCCGGCGGGGCGGCCTCGTCCAGATGATGCCGGCAGTCTTGCAGGAACGCCTCGATGTGGCGTCCGGCCTCCTCGTGATCCGGATGTTGCGGGCGTTGTCGGTGCGTCACTTCCGGGGTGGGCGCGTGCACCCCATTTTCCGTGCTCCACGCTTCGACCGTCAGGCGGATGCCCTCGGGCAAATCATGGTCTCGCAGGGCCTGCGCCCGTTCCACGAGTTCGTCCGCCCCCACCATGTCGCGGGGGTCGATGCCCATTGCCCGTGCCTTCGCTTCATGACGGACCGCCGCTTTCCGGAACCGCTCCGCCTCGTCCAGTCCGAAGCTCCGTGCGATGCTCCGGAGCGCAGCTGCAATCCGACCGACGAAGCCCTCACCGACGGTCTCCTCCATCCGGCGTCCGGTCTCCGCAAGAGCCGCGCCCTCAGCCAGCCAGGCCGTATGCTCCGGCAGTTCGGATACCGGTCGGCCGCTCTCCTCGGCCACCCATTTGAGGAGGGGACGTTTGCGGCAGTGCAGTTCTGCCTTCTGAACGAAGGCTAACTCCTGCCGCTTCCGCGCCACGATCTCCGCGTCCCGGCTCCGGACCTCGGCCGCGAACGCCGCGAGCTCCGGCGGCAGGTTCATCCCCTCCGCCAGCGCCTCCACGCCGGTCACGATCCGGCCGTAGCCCTCCATCCGGCTGAGCTCGGTATTCTCTGCGCCGGCTCGGGCGAGGAGCGCGCGCCAGTCGTCCCGCAACGCCCGCAACATCCCGATTGCCGCAGCCGGCGCGCCGACGGGCGCATCGTTGTCGTCTCCCACCGCCTCCCGCGCCGTCATGCGGATGCTGTCGTTCTCCTCCAGCACCCCCACCAGGAGCTCGCGGTTGTCCGTCACCAGCACGAAACGGTCCCGCGCCCGGCTCGCCTCGACATAGAGCCCCGCCTGGCCCGTCAGCCGCCCGTGCCCGGTATCCAGCACCCCGATCGCTGCGTCCCGCGTCATCCCCTGCGCCGCGTGCACGGTCGAACTCCAGGCGTGATCGATGTGACACATTTGCCGGTCGTCGCGGGCAAGCGAGAGTACCTTTCCTTCTCCCAGGTCGAACCGCACCCGGCGGGAGTCGATCCCGAGCACGACCGCCTGGCCCCCATTCACAAGGCCATGCCTCTTGTCGTTCGCCGTCCAGCGGATCCGGTCGCCCGCCCGGATCCGGATGCGCGCCGTCTCGTAGATCCCGAAGCGGTAGCGCACCCACTTGTCGCCGGGCCTGATGCGGACCGTTCGCCCCGAGGGGTGCTCGAGGAACACAAACTCGCCCTCGGCGCGGTCGATCCGGCAGGCATCGCCTGCGTCGACCCGGAGCGGCGGCACGCGCGAGTGGAAGATGACGATGTCGCCCGGCTCGTGGTTGCGGATGTCGGCCCGCTGCGCGGCGGTCAGGTGGCGGTTCACATAGCGCTCGATCTCCAGCTCGCGCCCGTGCAGCACACCCTCGCGCGCGAGCCCCTCGCGCACCACGCGGTGGATCTCGGCCCGGATGAAGTGCGTCGGCGCGAGGATCGCCGTCTCCGCCCGGTGCTCCTCGTCCAGCGCGAGCCAGAGGCGGGCCGCCTCGGCGCCGAGCTCCTCTTGCGGAACCTCGTTAACCTCGCCGAGCCCCCGCACCGCCTCCGCCGGCCGGCCCTGCTGCAGCCGCTCGACGGCGACCTTCAGGTCGGGATCGCGCTGGCGCAAGATCTCCTCCATCTCCGCCGTCGCGATCCCAGCCTCCTGCAGGGCCCGAAACGGCTCCCCGGCACTCACCGTTCGCAGCTGGCCCCGGTCGCCCACCAGCACCAGGCGCGCGACCCGCAGCCGCTCCGAGATCCGCATCAGAAGCTCCATCTGTGCCGAGGAGGTCATCGACGACTCGTCGAGCACCAGCACCGAGCCCTCGTGCTCGCGCCGCGCACTCGCCATCTTCGCGGCATTGCCGGTGTCTCCGTAGCGCGTCAGGAACCATTGCAGCGTCCGCGCCCGGGCCCTGGTCTCCTGGCCCAGAGCACGCGTGGCCACGGCCGTCGGCGCGAGCAAGATCGCCCGGCGGTCGCCGATCATGCCCAGCGCCTCGCGAAGCATGGTCGTCTTGCCGGTCCCGGCCGCGCCCTGCACCGCGACGATCCGGTCGCGCGAGACAAGAATCGTGCGCACCGCCTCCTTCTGCCCCTCGGTAAGGAAGGTCTGCTCCAGCCGCTGCGACACGCGCGCTTCCGCCGCCAGCGGTTCCGCCGTGTCCACGCCTTGGCGCATGCGGGCAACGATCTCGCGCTCCGAGCGCAGCGCCTCGCTCGTCACGAAGGAGCGACCGCCCCGGACCCTGGCTTCCACAAGGTGACCGTCGGCCAACAGCCCGGTCACCGTCGCGTCGATCTCCGCCAGTTCGTGCCGGCCGGGCGCATGGCTCAGCGCGATCGCCCGGATGTCGCTCTCCCGGAACACCGAGGCGCGTTCCGACAGGTGCTCCACCGCACGCCAGACGATCTCCAACGCGCTGAGACCCGGAGGCTCGGGCGTCAGCTCGTCGGCCGTCCGAACATAGGGCCGGCCCACGGTGGGAACGGTCTTTTGCGATTTGTGTTTACCGCGCTCATGGCCCCGCCGCGCGATGCCCAGGTCACGGGAGACCCCGAGTTCCTCGGCCCGTGCTTTCCACTCCGCCTTCAGCGTGTCGAGGTCCCGGTCGACCTTGCGCTTGCGGGTGATCAGCGCCGCCTGCTGGGTGAGCGCGGCGCTCCACGGAAGCCCGTGCGCGTCCAGCCAGGCAAGGATCTCGCGGCGGCGCGACGAGAACGCGTCCAGGAGGTCCCGGGGAAAGCCCACGATCTCGAAGCCCGGTACGCCGCCGATCATAGTCGCCTCGATCCGGAACCCCATCGCGATCAGCCGCCGGGCCAGCTCCTGGCGGTAATAGGCTCCGATCAGCTTCACGTTGCGGCGGATCTGCGTCGGCTCCACGCTCCGCCACGCGCCCGCCCGGTTCCGGGTCATGTTGGCGAGGATGCAGTGCGTGTGGAGTTGCGGGTCCTGCTCCCGGCTGGTCAGGTGCCGGAACCCGGCCGCCACCAGCCCGTCCGCCGCCACGCGGGGGCGCCTCCCCGTCGCCGGGTCGTGGCCGCGCGTCTGGAGAAGTTCCGCCTCGACCCAGTCGAGCGTCGCCCGGACCGCCGCATCGTGCGCGCCGATGACCCGCCGGTCGCCGTAGAGCAGCGCCTCCAGCGACACCGACTTGGGCGCCGACAGCGTGAGGTCGAGCCCCGGCCGGTGCTCGTGCTCCCCGTCGCGCGCCCGCCCGAGGCGGATCTCCGTCCCCGGCACATACCCCGCGAGAACGCGCTCGAAGGTCTTCGGCGAGACATGCTGCGGCAGGCCGAGTGCCGCCGCCGCGCCCCCGTGCCAGAAACTGGCCCGGCGCTGCCGCGGGTCGTTCTTCGCGTAGTAGCCCTCGCACTCAAAATACGCGACCGTCATTGTCGTCGAGCCGAGCTCGGTCAGGCTCGCAACCACCGGAGCCCCTCAGCCTCCGGGAACGCGCTTCGGCGCGCGGCTCACGGGTAGACGACGTCGAAGCTGCATCTAACGTCGTCCTTGGTCCGCAGGGATTTGAGCATGTAGCCCTGGACCTGTTTGCCATAGCGTTCCCACACACCCTGCTTCCAGCCCTGGGTGTCGTCATAGGGGTCGAAGGCGCCGACCTCGCTCTGGCCGACCGCGCCCACCACCGCAAACGACGGCGCGGAGAGCACCAATGCGAGCGCCAGCGCGGGTACCGTCCAGCGCCGCGTGCGCTTCCACTCCCGCCGGTACCCCTCCAGCGCGTCCCGCGAGCCCGCGTCGAAACGCTCCAGGAACGTAATGCCCGCCTCGCTGAGTTTCTCCACATTGCTGGCGGTTTCCGTGGCGGCAGTGCGCTGCGCCGCGCTGTTCGCCTCGATGCTCTTTTCCATACGATCGGTCCAGGGTCCGATCAGCCTCCCCAACCGGGTCATCAGGTTGTCGCCCGCGTCGAGGCGCTTCAGGAGGGTGTCGAGCACCCCCATGCGCTTGCCGAACGCCTCGAGCTGTCCGGCGATCCCTGCCTCCCGGCTCTTCAGCTCCGCCACAACCGTGTCGAAATCGCGCCGACCGCCCTTCAGCCCCTCGATCAGCTGGCCAACCGTCGCCAAGTGCGCGGCCATCGCCGCCTTGATGTTGTTTGACCACTCGGTCGCCTCGGCGAGCGTCCCCGCCGCCTCGACAAGGTCCCGCTCACCCTTGCCGTCGGCCGCGAGCGTCGAGATAAGCTCCGCCAGCCGCGCAAGGATGCGTTGCTGGGTGGCTTCGAGCGACGCGAGTGGCCCGGCAAGGTCCGGGGGGTCTGCCGAATCCGCGGCGTCCTTTGCCGGGGAGGGGGCGGTCGCGGCCTCTCGGTCGCGCTGCTGGAGGGCCTCCCCGGGGCCCTGTTCGGAGGTTCCCGCGACCTTCTGCCAGCCGAACAGAAGGCTCCGACCCTCATCGTCCGCCGGTGGCGGCCCGTCCCGATCTTTCTCCCCCGAGGTCATCCCGCTTACTCCTGTTCTCGTCATACCCGAACACAGAACGGCCACCCCCAATTCCGACCGTCCGCTTCCGCTGCGGTCCAGCGGCCGTCCAGAGTGGCGGAAAAAACGGCGATGTCCAATATTCAGTGCGAAACAGTCACCGGGGCGGTAAAGGATGAGTCATCCCCACCGTCGGGCCGGTCCGCTCCGGCAGCGTTCGCCACCAAAACCCCTTCCCCGGACCGCCGGTGTACGTCCGGGCGAACACATGAGTTGCTCCGTAGATTGCGATGACTGCGGTGCCGATGGAGGACGGGTCGTGACGGAGGAGCCAGGGCGCGCCGAGACGGCCGCGGCGGCGGCCGCCAAGCTCGATGAGTTCGAAGCCAAGTGGGGGATGCGCTACCCGGCGGTCGCACCCAGCTGGCGGCGCGCCTGGGAGCACGTGGTGCCGATGTTCGCCTTCCCGCCGGCAATCCGTAAATGATTTACACCACGCGCCGGGACACGATCCTGTGAATAGGTCAGGTTAGCCATTGACACTGAGCTCTTAACACCGCCTAAATCGCCTTAAATGCGCTCGGAAATGCAGGACGTGTTGCGTTTTCGTTCAGATCTTGAGACGAGAGTGGTAGTCGGGCTTCTTTTCCCTTGCGTACGGTAAGGGAGGGGGTAACTGTCTAAGCGGAGGAGGCTGAAATGATCCGGTGCTTCGCTATAGCAGCCATCGCCTTGCTTGTTTCTCTGCTCTTTGATACTGCTCCAGCGGAGGCAAACTGCTTCGACAACGCCAACGCGATGTATCAGACCGATCAAAACTATTGTCGTGGGATCCAGGACTTCCCAAATTGTAGACGCTGCATATATGGAAACAGAGACAGTCGCACGGATTACGATTGTAACTACAGTTATGAGACCAGTACTGGGAATAATTATGAGTACAGTTGCTATCAAAGGTATTTGAATTGGGAGAGAAACGAAAGGAGGAAGTGCCTCCAGAAGGCCGAATCAAGATACAAGAATGCTTGGAACCGCTGCAAGTAAATTCAGTGATGACCGGCCCCCACTGACTGGTCCGTTTCGAATGTTAGCAGTCTGTCGGACTTTGGTTCATCGATTGGGCCGCTTGCAAAACTCTGATCGATTCGGCGCTGCGCAAGACCGCCGAAGTTAGCGCCCCCCTCGGCGCGCGGCAATTGGTGCGATTTTGATCGCGACCATGGTCGGATCGGCGTTTGTGCAGTCTCCGATTCGGTATTTTCGTCGAACTTCGGGCGTGTTTGGCCTCTCCGCCTTTCAGGAAGAGCGGCTGCGGTGATGATGAAGGGGACGAGCCGGACTAGATCGGCGGAACGATAAGGCGCATCAGTTGGCCGGCCGTCAGAACGGTCATGCCAAACATGAGGTGGGCCAGAACCTTGTCGTAACCGCGCACGCGGACATGGCGGCCGCCAAACTCATCCTTGAGGCGCCCATTGACCCGCTCGGACCCTGAACGCTCGACGTAGCGACGCTCTGCGAGAAAGAAGAGACCGAGCGTCCGCCGCGCCTTCTTCACACGCCTCAACGCCTCTTGCATTTCGACCGAGCGGCGGGGATTCACGTCGATGATCGGCTTGTGGCCAAGCAAGATGCAGTGCGCCCAGATCTCGATGGAATCATAAGCCGCGTCCATAAGGTTGTAGAGGCTCTCGACCCGCCCGGCCGTCAGGGTTCCCAACGGAATCGCCACCTGGGAGTCATGCGTCGATGCCGAGGTCATGATGCAACTGATGGGGATCCCGCCATCGGCCGTGTCGACGTGCAGCTTGTACCCGATCCAGGAGGTGGTATGGCCCTTGGCGTTGCGCTTGGTGCCGACATCGCAGGCCCTCGGCAGGTCCGCCAGCATCTGCGGAAGGCTCATCGTCAGTTGCCGTTCCAGCCGGCTTGGCTCCTTCGCCTGCTCCTCTCCCTTGCGGGGCCGCCCCCGCTTGCGCCGCCGCTTCGGCTTCGCTGCCTTCGGCTTCGGCGCCGGCTTCTCCCGCGCTTCAATCGCCGTCGCATCCCGCGATATGTGCTCCACCAGATGGCTATCCATCGTCCGCGCAATCAGCGTCTCATGCAGACGGCTGGCCAGACGGCTCTCGGCAAACTCGGAAAAGGCCCGCGAAAACGTCGCCTCGCTCGGAAGCCGGCCGGCACCGCTCCAGCCGCACAGCCGGCATAGCCTGCCGTCAACCTCAAGACGCTCGATCAGGCCGCGCGTCGTCGGAACGTCGAACACGGCCTTGGCTATGAAGGCGCGCGCCAGCGCCGCGCGGTCCTCCTCCGGACGCCCTACCTGGCCGCGGAAGTAGGGCAGAAGAGCCTCAACCCGCACCAGTTCCAGAACCGCGACGAAGAGCTCGTAACGCTCGCCCATCGGGCCGAGCTCGCCCTCCAGCCTCGGGAACAACTCTAGTTGAAACGCGTACCAGCAATCCGATAGCATCTCGCGCAGGGACACGGCTCCACTCCTCCGTGGGCATCATGCGGTGTTTGGTGACAGCACATGATACTCAGGAGAGTGGGCCTGTCCCACCGCAAGGGCCTTCACTCAGGCAGAAAAGCCGCTCGCCTCAGCTATTTCGCAAGTGGCTCAATAGTCGTATCGCAGCGACGCTGATCGCTGCCGGCGCCGATGTTAATGCCAGAAATAACAGCGGCTGGGCGCCGCTGCACGACGCGGGCTACAGAGACGAGTATCGAGTCGCGGAAACACTGATAGCGGCCGGCGCCGAGGTCAACGCCAGAAACCACGCCGGCCAGACGCCGCTACACCTCGCGGCCGAATATGGCCATGATACCGTCGCAGCGACGCTGATCGCGGCCGGCGCTGCGCTCGACACCAGAGACGGCGACGGATGGACGCCGATTCAAACCGCGTTGATCGCATGGGAATTTCAAGTCGCGGCGACGCTGGCCGCGGCCGGCGCCGACATCGATGTCAGAAACGAAAATAGCGAAACGCTGCTTCACATGGCGATCGGGAGTGGTCGTGATTCGGTTGCAGCAACGCTGATCGCCCTCGGTGTCGACGTTAACGTCAGAGACCACCATGGCTGGACGCCGCTGCACGTCGCGGTCTGCTATTACAATGATCGACTCGTGGAGCCGTTGATAGCGGCGAACGCAGACGTCAACGCCAGGGAGGAAAACGGCTGGACGCCGCTGCACTTCGCGGCAACTTTTGACCAGCATGAAGTCGCAGCGACGCTGATTGCCGCCGGTGCCGACGTCAATGCCAGAGACGACGGCGGTTTATCGCCCCTCGATATGTCAGAAGGCGATGAACTGAAAGCGCTTCTGTGCCGGCACGGAGCGCTGCCGCGCGACTTGTGCGAGGAAGAAGAGATCGAAGCGCATGTTGTCGCCAGGGAGCCACGGAGGGAGGCTGAGCCGCGGGACGACTACACCGTCGATCCGGCTGACCGGCTGATGGAAGTCACCGAGCGGACATATGTCAGGGCCGGTCCTGGCACCGACCCGCGCGGCTTCGTGTAGCGCCCCGCGTTACGCGGAGCGAAGCCGCGTGGGGGGTCCCTGTTGGCCCACCGGGGCAACCGGGCCGCAGGCACGGCCGGCGGCGGGTCAGGAGCGGTTCTTGAAGCGCCAGCTCTCGTTGCCGGTCTCGATGATCTCGCAATGGTGGGTGAGACGATCGAGCAGGGCCGTGGTCATCTTGGGGTCGCCGAAGACGGACGGCTGATCTGCCCCCGGCGACTGGTCCAGTTTGAATGTTAGTGCATTGACGGTTTCTCCGCCAAGCGGGGTGGCCGGCGGAGAGTAGCGGAGCCGGGCGGCCAGCTTGGCGGGACGATCGTTTCCGGGGTCGGCGGGCGGTATCCCAGGCTGCTGTGTGGGCGGATAGCGTTGTAATGGCGCCGCCAGGATTCAATGAGAACCTGAGCTTCCTTGAGGGTGTAGAAGATCTCCCCGTTCAGGAGCTCGGTCTTAGGTAGCAGATGCACCAGATGATCTTTAGGTGTTTGATTTTATTCAGCTAAGGGGTTTAAGGCTCGGTATTGTACGAGTTGCCGATTTAGAACATAAAAAGAACACATCAATGCTGAGTTGAGGAGTGGATTGTGGCGCAGCACTTCCTGCTTTCGCCGGCCGCGCGAACGCTGTCGCTCAAGACGATCTTCTCCGAAGGGGAGGATGCGGCGTATCGGCGGTTCCGCCGGCTGCGCTGGCCGGAAACCGACGGGGCGCCGATCTGCCCCGCATGCGGCTGCCTTGACATCTATGACCTGACGACGCGGCGCCGCTTCAAATGCGCTGCCTGTCACCACCAGTTCAGCGTCACGTCGGGCACGATCTTCGCCTCGCGCAAGCTCTCCTTCGTCGACCTGCTCGGCGCGATCTGCCTGTTCGTGAACGCATCAAAGGGGCTCTCGGCGGTTCAACTCTCGCGTGACCTCGACGTCCAATACAAGACCGCCTTCGTGCTGATGCACAAACTGCGCGAGGTGACGGCTGCGGAGACGCGGGATACGCGGCTCACCGGCCATGTGGAAGTGGATGGCGCCGCGTTCGGCGGACATGTCCGGCCCGCGAATGCTCGCAAAGACCGCGTCGATCGCCGCCTGCTGCAAAACCGCAGCGGCAAGCGCCGCGTGGTCGTCGCGCTCAGGCAGCGCGGCGGATCAACCCTCACGCGAACATTCCTGCGCGAGGCCGAGGGCGTGGACTTCGCCAGGGAGAGGATCGCTCCAGGATCGACGATCTCGGCCGATGAGATCGCCCATTGGGACCTTCTCGAGCCAGAGTTCGATGTTCACCGCATCAACCATTCCGACGCCTACAGCCGCGACGGCGTCCACACCAATCTGGCGGAAAGTTTCTTTGCCCGGCTCCGGCGCATGGTCGGCGGACAGCACCACAAAGTTGGCGGCCGGCTTCTTGGCGCCTATGCGGCGCACGCCGCCTGGTTAGAGGATCATCGCGGTCAGGACAACGGCGCGCTCGCCGACCGGTTGATCGGCAGGGCTCTTGCTGCGCCCGTCAGCCGGACCTGGAAGGGCTACTGGCGACAACGCGTAGCGTAACTGCGTCGCCGGCGGCCCAGACGCACATACCCTTGCGCTTCTCGACCATCCGGACCAGCTTGCGCCGCTTGGCGTGACGCAGCGCCTGGACCACCTTGAAGACGACCGAGTTGCGCAGCGTCCTGTCGGAAGCGTCGAGCTTGCGCTCGGCCATGACCCTCTCAGCGAGCTGGCGGGTTGTCATCTCCCCATCGACCTCGAGATGGCGCACGCAGACGTCGGCGATCTCGCCCTTCTTGAAAAAGCCGTGGCTGACCATGTAGCGGGCACGCTGATGCTCGGGCTCCGTGAATAGTCGGATCGTCGCGTTAACGTGCGCAAGATCGTGTCTAGCCTGCGCGATCTGCGCTTCATAGGCTGTAATCCGACCGTGGATCTCAGAACGCTTGTCCTTCAGCGACTGGATGACGGGAGCTTCGCTCATGCCCCATTGAACCGCCAGGACACCGTCTCCGACTAGTCTGCAAATTGGTGCATCTGCTACCTAAGACCGCAGGAGCTCGTCGCGCAGCCGCGCGTTGAAGCTCTCGATGTAGCCGTTCTCCCAAGGCGAACCCGGTTCGATGAAGGCGGTCCGGGCGCCGACCGCGGCGATCCATTGCCGGACGGCCCCGGCGACGAACTCCGGGCCGTTGTCGGAGCGGATGTAAGCCGGGATGCCGCGCAGGATGAACAGATCGGTCAGGACATCGATGACGTCAGCCGAGGAGAGCTTTCGCCGAACCCGGATCGCCAGGCTCTCCCGGGTGAACTCGTCCAGGATATTGAGCGTGCGGAAGGCCCGGCCGTCATCGGTCCGGTGATGCACGAAGTCATAAGACCAGACATGGTCCGCGCGCTCGGCGCGCAGCCGGACACAGGATCCGTCGTTGAGCCAGAGCCGGCCCCGCTTCGGTTGCTTGCCGGGCACATTCAGCCCCTCGCGCCGCCACAGGCGCTCGACCCGCTTGTCGTTGACCAGCCAGCCGGCGTCGCGCAGCAGTGCGGCGATCCGGCGATAGCCGTAACGGCCGTAACGGCGGGCCAGCTCGATCATGTCCGCGACCAGGCGATCCTCGTCGTCGTGGCCGCGCGGGATACGGCGCTGGGTCGAGCGGTGCTGCCCCAGCACCCGGCAGGCGCGACGCTCCGAGACCCCGAGCCGGCCGCTGACATGGTCGATACAGTGGCGACGGCGCGAGGGGCCTAAAAGTTTCCCCGTGCCGCCTCCGCAAGGATCTGCTTGTCCAGCGTCAGATCGGAAACCGCGCGGCGCAGCCGCTCGTTCTCCTTCTCAAGCTCCTTGAGACGGCGGAGTTGGTCACCGCTCATCCCGCCATACTCCTTGCGCCACCGATAGAATGTGACCTCGCTGATCCCCAGTTGCCGGATCGCGTCCGCCATCGACATACCCTGGCCGTGCAGAACCTCAGCCTGCCGCAGCATGTTGACGATCTCCTCCGGCTTGTACCGCTTCCTTGCCATCGCTGGTCCTCCTCGTTCCAAAACCTGAACATGGACCAATTCAATGGGGGAGGATCAGCCGCATTGCCGATCACATTCATCGCAGCCCGGTATGACGGAAGCCCGTCCGTGACGACCGAAGCCGGCCGGCCATAACGCTTCATCGCGCGTTTCAGAAACCTGTGTGCAGCCCTGCGATCCCGCCGTTTCGTGGCAAAACCTCGAGCACTTCGCCTTCATGGTGAACGGCGCGCCACAAATAGTAGGTCTTCCCGTTGATCCGCACGAACACCTCATCAAGGTGCCAGCGCCAGTTCGAATACCAATGACGATGAACCCGGCGCTTCCGGATCTCGGCTGCAAACAGCGGACCGAAGCGGTTCCACCACAACCGTACCGTCTCGTGGCAGATGTCGATGCCACGCTCGGACAGCAGGTCCTCGACCTGCCGCAGCGACAGCGGGAACCGAACATACATCATCACGGCGAGCCGGATGATCTCGCGTGAACTGTTGAAATACCGGACGGGAATTTGCATTCCTAACCGCTAAGGGACCTCGCCAGGTGGCTCAAGCCGATTTGCTCTGACAACGCCTGCATGGCGCCGTCTCCTTCAGGCCGGTTGATGGGAACGGCGGCGATATCCTCCCCCGGACATCCGACCGCCGTCCCGCTTACGGCCCGGCTCGGCCTCTTCGCGGCGCGCTGCACGCAGGGGCGCGGCGGCGCGTGTTTGACGCGGCAGGAAGGGGTGGCAGGCGGCGGCGGCGCCTGATGCGGGTTCGAACACCGCGGGGTGCGAGTCGACGCCACGCAAAGCCCTTATCGGAGTCGTGAAAGGCTTTTTCGGAGGGTGCCGCGGCGGGGCCGAAAATGGAGGTGCGGGAAGAAAATTATGACAAACGCGAACCTGGGTGCGCTGGAGTTGTAACGAATTCGGTTACAGAATGATTACGTAATTTTTAAAACAGCTTTTATGCCGCGATCCGATACGTTTCAGTATACCCACATAAACAATATGTTAGTGGATTTTCGCGCGCTCGAAATAGCGATAATGTTCCACACTTGTGACGAAGGTCGTAAATGCGTACTCCATTAAGACCGGCACGCTGCCGGATTCGCTGCCAGGGATGTTGCAGGTCGGTGAGGTGAGAGCCCGGTTTGCTACCGGCGATCGCCCAGGGATTGTCTTCATCACGGGGCAGTGACACGAAGACCCGAGCCTACCGGAACCCATCAGCACCCATCAGCGCCACCCTGTTCCAGTCCGACGACGGGAACGAGGCGCAGCTCGTGTGGAATAGGCGGAAGGCGGAGGGGACGACCAAATAAAATCTATCTATATCGGAGAAAACCATACCTCATATATGGTGTTGCGCCTGTTCAGAGGAGTCAAGTCGCCTTGACTTTCTACATTGCCCTTGACGGCCAAAGCCATATCTCATATATTGTTATAGTCGATTTTATTAAAGTGCAGCCCGAATCCGTCATGTCCCGACTCATATCCGCGCCCTTCTTCAGCGCTCACCCGGTCTTCAGCCGCACCGAATACGCGGCAGCCGTTGGCCGCCGCCCTCAAGACAAGGTCGTCACGGCGATGCTCACCCAGCATCTTCAAGCGGGCAACATCCGTCGCATCGCGCGTGGGGTCTTCGCGTCCGTGCCCAAGCATGCTGATGCCGGAAAATGGTCGGTCGACCGCTTCTTGGCCGCTTCGCGTCTGCGCCGTGGGGGCGTGATCGCGTATCACTCGGCCCTCGAGCTGCATGGCTACGCCTACACGGAGGCGCATGACGTGCAGGTGATCGCGCGCGGCGAGCCCGGCGTGTTCGAGGCGGTCGGCCTCACCTGCCGGTTCGTCAAACCGCCGCGTGGCCTCGCCCAACAGGATGGGACATTGGCGGACGGCGTCACGGCGGTCGACCGCTTGGGGCTGGAGGTCAGTGTGACGACGATCGAACGGACGATCGCGGATCTGTTCGACCGCTATGACCTGGCCGGCGGCGCGGAGGAGCTCTTCAACTCGCTGGACTTGGTGGCGCGGGTCGACGCCGCGGCGCTGGTCAGATACGCGCGGGCGCTCCGCAATGCGACGGCCGCCGGCGCGCTGGGCTCCTGGCTGGAGCGCGAGCAGAAGCGGCTGGGCGTGTCGGATGCTGCGCTCGGAGAGTTCCGCACGCTGATGCCGTCTCAGCCCCGATATGCTCTTGGCACCAAATCGGGCGAGGGGAGGACAGCCAAGGGCTGGAACGTCATTCTCCCCATCGACGTTGTCGAACGCCGCTTCGAGGGGCTGTGAATGGCGGCGCCCTCTGCCCAATCGCTGCAGCGCATTGCCGATGAGACCGGCCACCAACTCGGTACGCTCGAAAAGGTGCTGCGGCTCCTCGACCTGCTGCAGGGGATCGCTCGAGATCCAGTCTTGTCGGAAAGACTCGTCCTCAAGGGTGGAACAGCGCTCAATGTCTTTCACCTCGGTCTCGATCGGCTTTCGGTCGATATAGACTTGAACTATGTCGGTGCGCTCGACCGGGCCGTGATGGAAACCGAGCGCCCAACCGTCAATGCCGCGCTCAATCGTCTCCTCGCTTCCCAGGGGTACAGTGTCCGCCGCCAGCCTGACGGGCATGCCGGTGGCAAGTGGCTGTCGCGCTACGCCTCAGCGCTCGGCGGCAACGCCACACTGGAGCTCGATATCAACTACATGGCGCGTCAGCCCTTGTTCGGCGCGGTACGCATGAAGTCACGTCCCCTCGGCGAAATGCAGGTGAGCGACGTTCTCGTCCTCGATCTCCATGAAATCGTCGCCGGTAAGCTCGTCGCGCTCTTCGACCGACATGCCGCACGTGACCTCTTTGACGCCCGCCGTATCATGTCGATCGACGGACTCGACTGGAGCCAGATAAAAGCCGCTGTGCTCGCCATCGGCTCCTGCGGCAGGCGCGACTGGCGGGCCATGTCAGTCGATGCCATCAAAGGTGACCCGCGTGAGCTTCGTCAGAAGCTCGCGATCTGCCTGCCGCGCGACCGATTCGCCGCCAAGGGAGATGTCGACGCGTGGATCGAGGAGACGGTCGCGCTCTGCCGAAAAAGGTTTGGCTTCCTGTTCGATCTCACGGCGAACGAGCGGGAGTTCCTCGATAGCGTTCTCGATCGAGGCGAAATCAATGCTGATCTGCTCGACGTTGAGGCAGAGTTATGTGCGCGAATTGAAGCCATGCCGATGCTTACATGGAAATCCCAACACGTTCGGAAGCATCGAGGATTGGACCATTAGTGCACAGATGCAAATGGATGATCCAAGGGGCAGTCGCATAACTCTCTCGAATTTAGCGAAAAATTTAGTTCGCGCGTGCCTCTTTCGAATGAGTCATTGCACTGTCCGTCGTCAGCGCCCATTGGACAGAATGGTTTGATTGACTAAGAGAGTTTCTGTCTCATCGCAGCCCACCAAGGAGCGAAGATGAGACAGAAACGGGATGTCGGCCGCGACGGCGCCGAGAAGACTGTTAGGGATTGTCCGGCGTCAGCGCCCATTGGACAGAATGGTTTGATTGACTAAGAGAGTTTCTGTCTCATCGCAGCCCACCAAGGAGCGAAGATGAGACAGAAACGGGATGTCGGCCGCGACGGCGCCGAGAAGACTGTTAGGGATATACGGCGCGCCACGCGGCGTCGTTTTTCGGCAGAAGAGAAGATCCGGATTATCCTGGAAGGCCTCCGCGGCGAGGACAGCGTCGCTGAGCTCTGTCGTCGAGAAGGGATCAACCAGAACCTCTACTACCGCTGGTCGAAGGAGTTTCTCGAGGCCGGCAAGAAGCGCTTGGCAGGTGACACGGCGCGCGAGGCGACGTCGGATGAGGTCAAAACCCTGCGGCGCGAAGCCGGAGCGCTGAAGGAAGTCGTTGCCGAGCTGACGCTGGAGAACCGGCTGCTCAATAAAAGCATGACCGGGGATGGGGGCGACGACCTATGAGATATGCCGCGTCTGAGAAGCTGGAGATCATCCAGCTGGTTGAGCAATCTCATCTCTCGGTCCGTCGGACACTCGATCAGATCGGCATCCCGCGGGCCACGTTCTATCGCTGGTACGATCTGTATCGAACAGGTGGACCGGAGGCGCTGGAGGACCGCTCGCCGAAGCCCAACCGGGTGTGGAACCGTATTCCCGACGACGTGCGAGAGCGGATCCTACAGCTTGCCTTGGAGGAGCCAGAGCTTTCGCCCCGGGAGCTGGCGGTGCGCTTCACCGATACCGAAAGCTACTTCGTCTCGGAGGCCTCGGTCTATCGCTTGCTCAAGGCCCACGACCTGATCACCAGCCTCGCCTTCGTGGTCATGAAGGCCGCCGATGAGTTCCGGGACAAGACCACCGCGCCCAACCAGCTCTGGCAGACCGACTTCACTTATCTCAAGGTCATCGGCTGGGGTTGGTTCTATCTGTCAACGATCCTGGACGACTTCTCCCGCTACATCATCGCTTGGAAGCTCTGCACCACGATGAAGGCAACGGATGTTACCGCCAACGCTCGAACTGGCCCTCGAGGCCTCAGGGCTTGACCAGGCCAACGTGGTGCACAGGCCCCGGCTGCTCTCTGACAATGGCTCGAGCTATATCTCGGGTGATCTCGCAACGTGGCTGGACGAGCGGGACATGAAGCATACCCGCGGTGCCCCATACCACCCGATGACTCAGGGCAAGATCGAGCGATGGCATCAAACCCTCAAGAACCGCATCCTGCTGGAGAACTACTATCTGCCCGGTGATCTCGAGGCGAAGATCGACGCTTTTGTCGCTCACTACAACCAGCAGCGCTATCACGAGAGCCTGGGGAATCTCACACCGGCCGACGTCTACTTCGGACGCGGTCAAACCATCCTGCTAGAAAGAGAAAGGATCAAGCGCACGACCTTCGAACAACGGCGCTTCCAGCATCGGCAAAGCGCCGCATAGAATGATCAACCAGATGAGCCAGAGCCTCTCCTAAATCAGCAGGCCATCTGTCCCAATATCTCTGACGACGGACAGTTGAATTCATTATGGCCCCACGGTCTATCGACCGGCGCAGCGACGGGGAGCTGGTCGAACTCTGCAATAGCGGCGGCCGGCGAGAGGCGGTCCACGCGTTCGAGGCACTCTATCGGCGGCACCGCGATTACGTCTCGCGCGTGTCTCTGCGGTTCGGGGCCGATCACGAGATCGCGGGCGATGTGCTGCAGGAGACCTTTGTCTATCTGCTGAGAAAGTTCCCGCCGACCGGCGACGGTCTGGTGCTGACCGCGCAGCTGCGATCGCTGCTCTATCCGGTCGCCAAGAATCTCACGCTCAGCGCGCTCCGCCGCCGCGGGCGGTTCGAGGGGTCCGACGCGCTCGATCTGGATCAACTGCCGGATTCGCGGACTGCCGATCCGGAGGACGAGGTTCTGGCGAAACTGCTATCGGGTCTGTCGAGCCTGTCGCGCGAGCACCGCGAGGTGCTGCTGCTGCGCTTCGTCGACGATCTGTCGCTGAACGAGATCGCGGACGCGCTCTCGATCCCGCTCGGCACCGTCAAATCACGGCTCCACCTCGCGGTGAAGAAGCTGAAATCCCATCCGGAGATCGAACGCTTCAGAAAATCGTGAACCTTTTCGCCGCGTCGTGCGCTTAACCCGGTGAGATGCAGCAAGAGCGCGACGATAGCGAGCTGCCCGGGGCGCTGATCGAGGACCTGGCGCGGCTCGACAAATCCCTGGCGGTGATGACGCCGGCCGTCGATCGGCGCCTGGCCGAGGCGGCGCGGGCGCATTTCGGCGCGCGGCCCGAGCGTCGCCGCGCGACGCCGTGGCGTTGGGCGGTCGCGGGAAGCCTGGCTGCGAGCCTGGTGGTCGCGGTGGTCCTGTGGCGGACGGAGAGCGGCGTCGATCCGAGCCTGCTCGCCAAGGATGTCGATGGATCGGGGGTCGTCGACATCCTCGACGCCTTCGCCCTCGCCCGCATGGCGGGCGAGGACCGGACGCCGGCGGCGCAAGGGCGGATCGACGCGCTCGCCATGAGCATCGTGGCCTTGAACGCCGCATCGGGGCGGTCATGAGCAGGCTGTTCTCGATCGTCGGGCTGTGCGCCGCCTTGTTCGTCGCGGCCCTGCCCGCGCTTGCGCGCTCCGACGATGCCGCGGTTCGCTTTGCGGCGCTCGACATCTATCTGGAAGCGTCCGAGCCGGTCGCCGCGTGGCAATTCGAGCTTTCCGAAGGGACCGGGCAGATGCTCGTCGTCGGCGTCGAGAATGGCGAGAGCGCGGCGTTCGAGGGCGCGCCCTATTACGATCTGGAAGCGGTGAGGGCGGGCGTCGCCGATCGCATCATCGTGGCCGATTTCACGACCAGGCCGGCATCCGAGCTCCCGACCGGAAAATTTCGGATCGCGACCGTACACGTCCAGCTGAGCGGATCCACCGATCCCGACTACGCACTGCGTCTGGTTGCCGCGGGCAATGAAGCGGGCGAGCCCATCCAGGCGTCGATCGAACTCGATATCCAGGCATGGAGATAGGTCCTATGGCCAAGAAGAAACCCGGCATGAGAGTCGCGGCGCTTCTAACTGTGTGCATTGTTGTCATCGGCTGTGTGCTTGGCGCTTGCGAGAGCACTACGGGCGGGGGTTCCAGTGCTAGCAAGGGCCCCAGTGCTCAAGAGCAGGCCAGTGACCTGGGGCGGTACGCTAAAGCTTACGAAGTGGAAGTTTCTGAAGGTGCGGAAGCCTTTGAGGTCGAAGAATCCCCCGAAATGGCGCAACCCAGTTATGCGCTTAGCGCTGCGCCACACTCTGCAGTGGAGCAATCCATCGTTAGCGAGGGAGGGGCGTTAGCGGACGTTTCGTCCGCAGATCCAGTCGCGTTGCCTGCGGTGGCGCCCGGCGAGGAGCTCTGGATCATCGCGACCCCCGGTCAAACCGGCGACGATGCCGTGGAGATTGACGATCCCACGGAGATCGAGGACACCCATCCGGGGTCGGGTGCGCTGCTCGCGACGGTGATCTCCGATGACGGGGACATCGCGGGCGACCCTGTCGAGGTGCCGCTGCCCCTCACCCACACCGCGGTCCATGCACAACTCGTTGGCTATGTCGGCACGGTCGACGTGACCCAACAGTTCGAGAACCCGTTCGACGAAAAAATCGAAGCCGTCTACCTGTTTCCGCTGCCCGAGAAGGCCGCGGTCAGCGAGTTCGTGATGACCATCGGCGAGCGCCGCATTCGCGGCATCCTCAGAGAGCGCGCCGAGGCCGAGGCGATCTATCGAGAAGCGCGTGCGCAAGGCTATCAGGCCAGCCTCCTGACCCAGCATCGCCCGAACGTCTTCGAGCAGAAGGTCGCCAATATCGAGCCCGGCAACCGGATAGACGTCAACATCCGGTACTTCCATACACTCGCCTATCGTGACGGCTGGTACTCGTTCGTGTTTCCGACCGTGGTCGGTCCGCGCTACAACCCGCCGGGGTTCACGGATCCCGTGCAGGCCCTGCCGCGCTCGCACTACGAGCCCGTCCCGCAAGGGGCGGGCGTGCGCTATCTGCGTCCCGAGGAGCGTTCGGGACACGACATCAGCATCACCGTCGAGCTCGACGCCGGCGTCGCCATCGAGGCCATGGAGGCGAGCCATCGAATCAATGAGAGTCGCACGGATTCCGGTACCACAAGCATCGAGCTCGCCAATCAGGCGACGATCCCCAACCGTGATTTCGTTCTCGACTTCAAGGTGACGGGAGAACGGATCAAGGCGAATCTTCTGACCTATATGGATCGCGAGAAAGGTCAGGGATACTTCACGATGATGCTCTATCCGCCGAGCGATCTCGAAGACTTGCGCCGACATCCCGTCGAGATGGTGTTCGTGGTCGACAGCTCCGGATCGATGGAAGGCGAACCGATCACGCAAGCCAAGGAGGCCATACTCGAAGCGCTCGATCTCCTTGAGCCGACCGATACCTTCCAGGTCATCCGCTTTTCCACGGATGCCAGTCAATTCGGCCAGAACCCGGTTCCGGCGACGCGCGACAACATCGCCCGTGCGAAGCGCTACGTCCGAGGCCTCCACGCGGACGGCGGCACGGAGATGAACGAAGGGATCCGGGCCGCGCTCGGCTTCGCGCACGACCCGGGACGCCTCCGTTTCGTGACGTTTCTGACCGACGGCTATATCGGCAACGAAATCGAGATCCTCGGTGAGATCCACAACTTGCTCGGGGAATCACGAATATTCAGCTTCGGCGTGGGCGATTCGGTCAATCGCTACCTGCTGGAACGCATGGCCGTCATGGGCCGCGGCGCGGTTGCTTACCTCGGCCTGGACGATTCCGGCGGCGAGGTCATGAAGCTTTTCTTCGATCGCATCAGCCATCCCGCGCTCTCCCACCTCGAGATCGACTGGGGCGATATGCATGTGACCGACATCTACCCGTCACGCCTGCCCGATCTTTTCGTCGGCAGACCTATCGTCGTGACCGGCAAATATCTCGGCGAACCGGGCCAGCCCATGGTGCACGGCCACGCTGGAGGAGAGAGTCTCGCGTTCGCTCTGCCGCGCGATGCCCGCGAGGACGCTCACGCGTTCATCCCAATAATCTGGGCTCGGCTTCGCATTGCCGATCTCGTGGATCAGCAAGCCTGGGTCCACGATCCGTACAACGAGCTGGCGCGCGCCATCAAGGAGACGGCGCTCGAATACGGGCTCATGTCCGACTACACGGCGTTCGTCGCGGTCGACGCGAACGGGCGCACGGCCGGTGGACGTGGGACCACGGTGTATCAGGCGGTGCCGGTGCCCGAAGGCGTGCGCTACCAGACAACGGTCGGCGAGTAGCGCGCTCGAATCCGAACAACCCGGCCTGTCTGACCTCCGTGCACAAGAGAGGGACAACAAATGTGTGACACCGGCCTCGCCCAGCAGATCTCCCCAATGTTTGGAAAAGCGGTGCTCCTGTCAGCGGTTGTAATCGTCGCCGTTCTCTGGATGTCTTCCGCCCCCGCGCACGCATGCTCGTGCGGTTTCCCGGATGACTGGGGGTTCATCGGTTCCGAAAATGGGCGATTGCCGGCCAATGCCGCGGGCGTTGCCTGGCACGTGCCGGTACGGTACGGACGGCCGGAACCTCGCGCCGAGGACCTCGTTTCTCGTTTCACAGTGGAGGTGCGGGAGGAGGGTGAGTTCCGCCCTCTATCGGTGAAGGTCAGCCCGGTCGAAGGCTTCTCCGGTATCTACGTCGTCGCCCCGGAGGGAGAAGGGCTGAAACCCGGCGCAACCTATCGGTTCACCGTCGATAGGATAGATCGGTATGAGAGAGGACATAAGCAGGTACTCGTCACGGTCGACCGGGAGACCCTGTCAGCGAATACCGCGCTCACCCTGGATATGGGACCGGTCACGACCCAATATATCGGTGTGGCCGCCTCAGGATCCTGTTTTAATAGCCTCAGAGCATCGCAAGTCGGCGTCGAGGCCAAACTGGCCCAGGAGGCGCAACAATGGCGGGAGCAGCTGCTGTACCGCACAATAATCGATGGCGAAGAGAGGTGGTACGCCGCGCGCAGCCTGTGCGCCACCATCCCGCCCGGTCGAAGCTGGGAAGCGGTCGGCCACGACCGGGTCTATGCTGCGTGCAAAGAGGAAGGCGACGACGACGAGTGGTCCGGTTACTCGTTGGGCGCCACCGGCCTGGAGCCTGGCCAGCACACACTGATGATGCAGGCATTCTTGCCGGGTACCGACATCGTCCTGAAAACGGCCGTCGAATCCGTCGATCTGCCCTGCCCGCCGAGGTCTCCCGACGAAGCTTATATCTGGTATTCCGGACCCGACTGGGCCATCACGGTCGGCCGGACTTGCCTCGTGTGGGGTGGAGGCCTGGCGATTCGGGGCGAGAGGTTTACCTGGTCGGGCGCCTGTGTCGACGGCAAGGCCTCGGGCGAGGGGCGGATGACCCATTCCATCGGAGAAGATGGTGAAGGTGTCTATGAAGGCGCAATGCGGGCTGGAAAGATACACGGCATTGGCAGCTATACGATCGACGCCTTCCGTTACGAAGGAGAATGGCGCGAAGGTATGATTCACGGTCGCGGGACCTTAACTCGGGCCGATGGCGGCGCCGTGACTTGCGAGTGGCGTGATGACGAACCCGTCGACGGGACTTGCAACCACCACTAGACGATTCTGGTCACTCGAGCCAGTAGCCGCCAATGTGCCGCTGCTTTGCAACCGACGAGGCGCGTGGGACACGCGATTGGCGTGAGACATCTTCCACGATGTCGCAACGATCACAGGCTCAAAGAGACATGGGGGGAATTGAACGATGAGACGGATCGCCGCGCCTTTTGCATTCTTGATTGTGTTCGGGGGCGCCCCGACCATGGCCGCAGAGTGCGACGGCTGGAACACGAAGGAGTTCTTCGAGATCGCAACCGCCGCCGACGTGGCCGACTGTCTCGGCTTCGGGGCCGATCCAAGCGCACGAACGCGCGTTAGCGTAAAGACCGACCTGACGTTCACGCTCAAGGGGGAGAGCACGACCGTCCAGATCGGACCGGGCACGACCCCGCTGCATTGGGCGGCCGGCTACAGTGACGACACCGCCGTCATCGAGGCACTGGTCGACTCCGGGGCGGATCCGAATGTGCGGGGCGACGGAGATCTCACGACTCCGTTGGATATGGCCGCGTCGTTGAGCGAGGCGCCCGCCATTATCGAGGCGTTGATCGAGGCGGGCGCAGACCCGAACGCCCGCGGGAAAGGCGACCTCACCCCCCTGCACTTCGCGGCCCTGCTCAACCAGGAGCCCGCCGTCATCGAGGCATTGATCGAGGCGGGCGCAGACCCGAACGCCCGCGGGGTAGGCGACCTCACCCCCCTGCACCTCGCGGCCGTGATCAACCAGGAGCCCGCCATCATCGAGGCATTGATCGAGGCGGGCGCAGACCCGAACGCCCGCGGGAAAGACGACCTCACCCCCCTGCACGCCGCGGCCATGGGTAACCATGAGCCCGCCATCATCGAGGCATTGATCAAGGCGGGCGCAGACCCGAACGCCCGCGGGAAAGACGACCTCACCCCCCTGCACGCCGCGGCCATGATGAACCAAGAGCCCGCCATCATCGAGGCATTGATCAAGGCGGGCGCCGATCCGGGAGCGCGAACCGAAGACGGCCGGACACCCCTGGATGTTGGGAAAATGCGGGACAGACCCTCCGCCATCATCGCCGCGCTGGCGGACGAGGTGGGCGATGCTCGGCGAAGCGTCGATCGCAAGTTCTTGCCCCGGCAATTTTTTACGGGGCTCAAGGAGGTCGAGGTGTGGGGATTTTATATACGGGAAAACGAAGAAGAAATACGAGACGCTGAAGAGTACTTAAGGAGGTATCTTGAGCATGGAGAGTCCTTGTCCGTTTCCGTTCTCGAGGAGTTCTCCCATCATCTTAATTTGGGTGAAGAGCGATATAATCGGTCGGGGCAGAGATTCTGCCGCCATGTGACCGACGAAGAAACCAAGGACAAGCACCCCGTCATCAATCCCAACTTGAGGGTCCGGCTCTACGACAGGGAGTGGAATGTTCTGTCGGAAGATTTTCTGAGAGATGAAGCTCCGCAGAATACAAAAGACGATGCGTATGAATGGCATGTCATTGCTTATGTGCCTTATCACGAAAAGGGATACAGTCTCAGACTTGTGCGGCTGGAGAATGGAAAGGAAATTCTTCTCGAGAAGCTCGCGTTTCACAGCCTAGAAAAGTTGAGCCGGGAGATAGAGCAAGGCAAATTCTATGCCTATCTGCGCACTACTGATGGCTGCTTTCTCTCTCCCCCTATGAGGTAGGAAACCGACCTGTTCGAAAAGTTAGCTGCGGAGCGTCAATAGGTTGTCCTGGCCAGACGGAGTCTGCTGATGAGCGAACTGGCTGAGGCGATGTGTGCAGAAAGGCAGATGTGATGCGGCCGATGCAGATTACGAAATAAGTCAAAATAATCTCAAGAGAAAGCAGCTCGAAAGAGAAATGAAAGAGGAGAAAAGGGTTTTTAGAATGGTAGAAGAAGGGAACAGAAGAATCCTCGAGGAATGGAATGCGCAGTGCAGAAACTGAGAGTTTTTCTCAATCTCACACAAGATTGAGATTCGTGTGGCAAGGAAACCCTCAATTGCGGAGAGTCTCGCTCCATACTGTTCATTGCCCCCACACGGTGCCGGCACTCGCTCCGACTCTGAGCGTGATCGCCGCGCGCAGGCTACGATGGGCGATGCGAAAGGAGCCGTCGATACCGCTCGAAACGCGGAAGAGGCAGACACGCGTGCCGAAGACCTCGCCGACATCGCCGCCACGATTGTTGAGGCGGAATAGAAACGCCGCCCGGCGAGAATGCGCTAGGTCAGGGTTGTCCGGCGTCAGCGCCCATTGGACAGAATGGTTTGATTGACTAAGAGAGTTTCTGTCTCATCGCAGCCCACCAAGGAGCGAAGATGAGACAGAAACGGGATGTCGGCCGCGACGGCGCCGAGAAGACTGTTAGGGATATACGGCGCGCCACGCGGCGTCGTTTTTCGGCAGAAGAGAAGATCCGGATTATCCTGGAAGGCCTCCGCGGCGAGGACAGCGTCGCTGAGCTCTGTCGTCGAGAAGGGATCAACCAGAACCTCTACTACCGCTGGTCGAAGGAGTTTCTCGAGGCCGGCAAGAAGCGCTTGGCAGGTGACACGGCGCGCGAGGCGACGTCGGATGAGGTCAAAACCCTGCGGCGCGAAGCCGGAGCGCTGAAGGAAGTCGTTGCCGAGCTGACGCTGGAGAACCGGCTGCTCAAAAAAAGCATGACCGGGGATGGGGGCGACGACCTATGAGATATGCCGCGTCTGAGAAGCTGGAGATCATCCAGCTGGTTGAGCAATCTCATCTCTCGGTCCGTCGGACACTCGATCAGATCGGCATCCCGCGGGCCACGTTCTATCGCTGGTACGATCTGTATCGAACAGGTGGACTGGAGGCGCTGGAGGACCGCTCGCCGAAGCCCAACCGGGTGTGGAACCGTATTCCCGACGACGTGCGAGAGCGGATCCTACAGCTTGCCTTGGAGGAGCCAGAGCTTTCGCCCCGGGAGCTGGCGGTGCGCTTCACCGATACCGAAAGCTACTTCGTCTCGGAAGCCTCGGTCTATCGCTTGCTCAAGGCCCACGACCTGATCACCAGCCCCGCCTTCGTGGTCATGAAGGCCGCCGATGAGTTCCGGGACAAGACCACCGCGCCCAACCAGCTCTGGCAGACCGACTTCACTTATCTCAAGGTCATCGGCTGGGGTTGGTTCTATCTGTCAACGATCCTGGACGACTTCTCCCGCTACATCATCGCTTGGAAGCTCTGCACCACGATGAAGGCAACGGATGTTACCGCCACGCTCGAACTGGCCCTCGAGGCCTCAGGGCTTGACCAGGCCAACGTGGTGCACAGGCCCCGGCTGCTCTCTGACAATGGCTCGAGCTATATCTCGGGTGATCTCGCAACGTGGCTGGACGAGCGGGACATGAAGCATACCCGCGGTGCCCCATACCACCCGATGACTCAGGGCAAGATCGAGCGATGGCATCAAACCCTCAAGAACCGCATCCTGCTGGAGAACTACTATCTGCCCGGTGATCTCGAGGCGAAGATCGACGCTTTTGTCGCTCACTACAACCAGCAGCGCTATCACGAGAGCCTGGGGAATCTCACACCGGCCGACGTCTACTTCGGACGCGGTCAAACCATCCTGCTAGAAAGAGAAAGGATCAAGCGCACGACCTTCGAACAACGGCGCTTCCAGCATCGGCAAAGCGCCGCATAGAATGATCAACCAGATGAGCCAGAGCCTCTCCTAAATCAGCAGGCCATCTGTCCCAATATCTCTGACGACGGACACAATTCGTCAAGAGGAAGCCACGGGAGCGACGGACGGCGCTGCTGCACCACATCACGCCCCTGGCGCTGGGGGAGGCGTATCTTGCGTTGAAGCGAGACGCGGCCCCGGGTGTCGACGGCGTGACATGGCGCGCGTACGCCTCGGGACTGGACGAACGACTGTTCGATCTGCACCAGCGTGTACACAGCGGCGTTTATCGAGCGACGCCGGTCCGGCGGGTGAACATCCCGAAGCCGGACGGGGGCACACGCCCGCTCGGGATCGCGGCACTTGAGGACAAGATTGTTCAAAGGGCGGTGGTCGATGTGCTTCTGACGCCGATCTATGAGGCGGCTTTCCTGGGTTTCAGCTATGGATTCCGACCGGGGCGCGGGGCGCATGATGCGCTCGATGCCCTGGCCTACGGAATCGAACGGCGCGAGATGCACTGGATCGTGGATGCGGATAACCCAGGTCCCTACCGCGATCCTGCGACCTTCAGGTTATGAGCTTGATTGTGCAACCGGCTTGCCGTCCATGAGAGCGGTGATAGCTTTGCCGATCCGTTCCGCCGCCGCCTCGATCTCGCGATCGCCGACATGGGCGTAGCGCAGCGTCATCTGCAGGTGCTTATGGCCGAGCAGCTTCGCGACTACCGGCAGCGGAATGCCCCGCATCACCGCATGGCTGGCGAATGTATGCCGGAGATCGTGCAGGCGGACATCCTCGATCCCCGCCTCCTTCCTCGCCGAATACCAAAGGGGAAGGTCGCCGTCACGGGGGCGCACCGGGTTCCGTAGGGACGGGAAGACAAAGGCGCTTCTCCCGCGCGGCTGGCGCTCGACGATCGAGCGGGCCTGCTCGTTCAGGAATACCGTTCTCGGCCCTGTCTTGCTGTCCGCAAGCCTGAGAACGTCCCCGTCCACCTCATGCCAGCGCAGGTTCACGATCTCACCTTTGCGGCAACCACTCAGCAGGAGAAGGCGGATGATATCCGCCTGTTGCCTGTGCGACGCCTGTCTAGCTGCATAGCCGTCCAGCACTCGGTGGAGGCGGCGGACTTCTTCCCTCGACAGAAAACGAGTGAGCTTTCGGCGTGGGTTCCGCTTCACCCCTCGGGCCGGGTTGGTTGCGATGTGACCGCGGGCGATCGCGTGATTGAGGATCTGCTGGAGCGTGCCCAGCGCATAATTGGCCCCGCCCGGTGCGGTCCGGCTGTAGCCGTCGAACCACCGGTTCACCGCGACTCGAGTGATCCGGTCGAGCGGCAGGCCTTTGAACGCCGGCAATAACTGAGTTTTCAGGACAGTATCGACCCCTTTGCTCGTCGATGGCTTGTAGCGATCGTAACAGGCTGCCTTCCACGCACCTGCGACAAAGTCCCCGAACAGCGGGACCTTGCCGCGCGGGTCCTCCGCCCCGTTCTCCTCCTCTTCGGTGGATTGCACCTCGATCTCGAGGCAATCCCGGCGCACCTCGTCCACGCTCTTCAGGGCCACCGGACCGAGCGTCGTTTTCGTGACACGGCCGTTCAGGTTGCGATAGTAGACGTAACCGCGATGCCCCGACGGCCGGACCCGGATGCCGAACCCGCCGACGCGGGTGTCCCAGACCGTATATTCGCGGGCCCGGGGCTTGAGCCTGGCGATCGCGGCGTCGGTCAGCCGCATCTTTCTTGCTCCCGCCATGGCTCAGCCCTCCGCGAGCACCGAGCCGACGGCGCCGACCGCCTCGCGGACCGTGGCATCGGCCAGATGGGTATATTTGAGGGTCGTCCCCGGATCGTTGTGCCCGAGAAGCTTGCCGATCACGAGCACGGTCTCACCGTGCATGAGGGCGATGCTGGCGTAGGTATGACGCAGGTCGTGCAGCCGGACATCGCGCAAGCCCGCATCTGTCCGGACCCGCTGCCAGAACCAATCGATCGCGCGAATGCTCAGGGAGCTGTGCGCCCGAGGCGAAGGAAAGACCCAGCGTGTGCTGCGGGGCAGCCGATCCAGGACATCACGGGCGGCGGACGAAAGCCAGACCGTGCGCGGTCCACTCTTGCTGTCGCGAAGGAACAGCTTCCCCTCGCGGTAGCTCGTCCATTCGAGGGTGAGGACTTCGCTCTTGCGGCAACCGGTCAGCAGCAGGAGCCGGATGACCGCGGTATAAAGCGGACAAGTGGTTTCATGGCGAGCCAGCACCGTGGCCAGGCGGTGGATCTCACTCGCCGACAGGAACCGCTCCCGCCCCTGCCGCCGGTAGCGCTTGATGCCCGTGCAGGGATTGCTGTCCTCCCGCCGGTAGCCATAGACCTCGGCCTGACGCATGATCACCGACAGGATCGGGGCCGAGCGGTCCGCCGCCACCGGCGTCCCGTGGAGAGATGCGAACCATTCCTGCACGTCCTGGCGGGCGATGCCGGCGATCTGGCGTCCCCGGAACCAGGGCAGGATCTGGTTCCGGTAGTAGCTCCTGTTGACCGTGGCCGTTCGAGGTTTCCAGTTCCGCCCGTAGCGCCGGAACACTTCCTCGGCGACCGCCTCGAAGACGGTCTCTTCCGGCAGTGCGGGTGCGTCATCGCCTCGCCGGATCGCGGCCAGCAGCGCCGTTGCCCGCATGCGGGCCTCGTCGGCACTCATGGCCTCGGCCTTGCCGACGATCCTCCAAATGCGCCGGTCCCGGTGTTGGCTGTGGATGAAGTAGCGTATCCTGCCCGAAGGCAGCACCCGGACGCCGAAGCCTTTCAGGTCGCTGTCGCGGATGTCGTAAGTGGATCTGCCGGGCTTGAGAGTGTTGACACGAGCCTGGTTGAGGTGAGCCCTGGCCATGGATTTTCCTCCTGCGATCTGTTGCAGGCGGGGTAAAAGCGCCCATCGCTTTCGCCCCCATCTGCAACTGCACGAGGAAAAAGAACACGCCATATCAACAAATTAGCACCGAACGGTGCGCATAATGGTGTAATGCAGCGGCGGATGGGAAGGGCATCGCGTTCTCATCGCGATAATGTGATCGCGCTTGATCGGGGATTCCGGGGCGCCGCCGCCGGCGCGTCCGAAGGCCCGTGTCGAGCATGAGCGGCGACGACTATCCGAGGCTGGCCGCCCTAGCCCATCGCCTCGCCCGCGAAGCGGGGCGATCGATCATGGCGTTCTATCGCGGCGGGACGGAGATTCGGATGAAGGACGATTCGTCGCCGGTCACGGAGGCGGATCAGGTCGCGGACCGCCTCATCGTCGACGGCCTGCGCGCCGCCGCCCCGCAGATCTCGGTGATCTCGGAAGAGGGCACGGGCGCGCGCGCCGTCCCGCCGCAGGCCGGTGAACGGTTCTGGCTGGTCGATCCGCTCGATGGAACCAGGGAGTTCATCAGCGGCACCGGCGAGTTTACCGTCAACATCGCCCTGATCGACGCCGGCCGGCCGGTGCTCGGCGTGCTCCACCTGCCGGTGCAGGACGAGACCTATGTTGCGGATGGGTGGGGGCGGCCGGTCCTGATCACGGGCGAGCGGGAGCCGCAGCCGATCCGGGCGAGGCCGGTGCCGAGCACCGGTCCGGTCGTAATTGCCAGCCGCTCGCATCGCGACGCCGAGACCGACGCGTTCATCGCCGGGCTTCGTCCGTCGCGGATCGGGAGCGCCGGCAGCGCCCTCAAATTCGGCCTCCTGGCGAGGGGCGAGGCCGATCTCTATCCCCGCTTCGGCCGCACTATGGAATGGGATACCGCGGCCGGACAGGCCATCCTCGCGGCGGCGGGCGGCGATGTCCGCGACCTGGAAGGCGCGGAGCTTCGCTACGGCAAGGCGGGATTCGTCAATCCGCCGTTCGTCGCCCGTGGCGCGGCCTAGCAGCCGGATGGTGCAACCCGATTCCGCGGCGGATCCTCCGTGCCTCGCGCCGACGCCTGACGTCATCGCGCGCGCCGGGGGTTTGATCCGCCGCGGCGCGCTGGTCGCCATGCCGACCGACACGGTCTACGGCCTGGCGGCCGACGCGACCGATGATGCCGCCGTGGCCCGGGTCTTTCGCGCTAAGGACCGACCGTCGGACAAGCCGCTCATCGCGCTGGTTGCCACGCCGGCGATGGCGGAGGCCTGCGCCCGCTTTTCGCCGCGGGCCCGTGCGCTCGCGGAAGCCTTTTGGCCGGGCCCGCTGACGCTCGTCCTACCGCGGGCCGCCGGCTCGCCCCTTTCAACGCTGCTCGACCGGGGCGCGCGCGGCGTGTCGCTTCGCATCCCGGGCAACGAGACCACTCGGGCTTTGATCTTCGCCGCGGGATGTCCGCTGACGGCGCCGAGCGCGAACCGTTCGGGCGAGCCGAGCCCGCTCACGGCGCGGGAGGCCGCGGCGGGTCTCGGGATCGCGGCGGCGCTGGTCATCGACGGGGGGCCTGCCCGCGGGGCCGGCGAATCGACGCTCATCGAGGTGATCGAGGGTGCCGCCCGCATGCTCCGCGCCGGGGTGGTGTCCGCTGCGGCGATCGAGCGGGTGATCGGCCCGCTCGATCGCATGGATTGATCTCGCGGGCTTGTTGGCGGTCCGGGAAGCCTGCCGTGATGGCCGACGGCAGCCCTGCCCGCTATGTTCACTGGCACGACGTCCCGCGATTTATGGAAAGGGCAGGACATGACGATTGAAGCGCGTCTGGCGGAGCTCGGTATCACATTGCCCGAACCGCCGCCGCCGGCCGGCAACTATGTCGGTGCGGTCGGCGTCGGCACTCTGGTGTTCATCTCGGGTCATGGGCCGCGGCGCGCCGATGGCGGCTATGCGACGGGCAAGGTCCCGACCGAGGTCGGCATCGAGGAGGCGATCGAGGCGGCGCGCCTGGTCGGCCTGAACCTCTTGTCGAGTCTGAAAGCGGCGATCGGCGACCTCGACCGGGTCGAGCGCTTCGTCAAGGTGCTCGGCATGGTGAATGCGGCGCCAGGCTTCGAGAACCATCCGAAAGTGATCGACGGGTTCTCGAATCTGATGGTCGAGATCTTCGGCGATTCGGGCCGGTGCGCGCGCTCGGCGGTCGGGATGGGCTCGCTGCCGTTCCAGATACCGGTCGAGATCGAAGCGGTGGTCGCCCTCAAGAGCTGAGCACCGGATGCGCGGGGCTATGCCGGGCGCTTCCGGTCGATCAGAGTCGCGATCACCGGGTGATAGCGCCGGCCAAGCCCCGCCTCGACGGCCTCGACGAACAGCGCCTTGACCAGCGCGGCGCCCTCGGCATCGATGCCGGCCTCCGCGGCGAGCGCAAGCGCATAATCGAGGTCCTTCATCGCATAGGTCACGGGGAATGCGTCCTCGGGAAACCGGTCCGCGAGGATCGCCTTCATGCCGTGATTGCGCAGCGCGAAACTGTCGCCCGAGCTTCGACTCACCGCCTCGAGGAACGTTGCCGGCGCCAGCCCATGGCGGCATGCGATCGCGAGACCCTCGGCGAGCGCCCGAACGTTCTGGAACAGGATCATGTTGTTCAGGATCTTGACCGCTTGCCCGCTGCCGACCGCGCCGCAATGGGTCAGGTCCGTGGCGAGGTAGCCCAGCACCGGGCGCAACCGGTCGAGCAGCGCCGCGTCGCTCCCAACCATGATGCTGAGCGTGCCCTTGGCGGCCGCCTCACGGGTCCGCGCGACGGGGGCATCGGCGAAGGATATGCCGCGCGCGGTAAAGGCCCGATCGAGCTCGCGGGCGAGGGCCGGCGGAACCGTGCTGGTGTCGACCACGCAGCGCCCGGCGGCCAGATGCTCGATCAGGCCGCCCTCCTCGAGGCAGACCGCTCGCACTTCGCGGGCCGACGGCAGTGACAAGAAAATCAGCTCGGCCCGCGCGGCAAGCGCCGCGATGGAGTCGGCGATCTCCGCGCCTTCGGTGGCGAGCCGCTCGAGCGGCGCTTGCTCGAGGTCGTAGGCGAGGACCGGCCCGTCATGCTTGCGCACCACATTGCGGCACATGGGCTCGCCCATCACGCCGACGCCGATGAAACCGATGCGCTCGCCGCTCATGCTGCCCTATCCCTCCCGCGCAAACCGGGCGGCGCCGATCCCGGCGAGGCGGCCGAAGACCGCGCCCGAGACCAGGCCCGTGCCCCCCGGATAGTTGACGTAGAAGAGCCCTCCGACCAGCTCCCCGGCCGCGAAGAGGCCGGGGATCGGCGTGCCCGAAACCGCCCGCACCCGCGCCTCAGCATCGATCCCGAGGCCGCCGAAGGTGAAGGTGATGCCGCAGGTCACGGCATAGGCTTCGAACGGCGGAGCCTCGATCCGGTTGGCCCAGTTCGACTTCGGCGGTGCGATCCCCCGTGTGCCGCGGCCGTCCTTCACCGTCGGATCGAAGGGAACCTCGGTCATGACCGCGTCGTTGAAGGCGCGGACGGTCGCGAGAAAGCGCGCGCCGTCGAGCCCTTCCATCCGCTCCGCGAGGGCCTCCAGCGTGTCGGCCTTCGCCTTGGTGACCTGCCGGATACGGTATTCGTCGCGCAGGAGATGGGTCACCCGCGAGTCGAAGACCTGCCACGCCACCTGGCCGGGCTGCTCCAGCACGCGGCGCCCATAGGCGGCGTAGGTGTAGTTGCGAAAGTCCGCGCCTTCGTCGACGAAGCGCTCGCCCGCCGCGTTGACCATGATCGAGAATGGATAGCTGTGCTTCTGGAAGCCGTCGCCCACCGCAAGATCGCCGAAATCCGGCGCGTTGCGATCCCAAGCCACCGCGTGGCAGCCCGACCAGTTGCCGGCCGGCATCGCGCCGGCCTCGAGGGCCATGCGAATCCCGTCACCCTGGTTGAAGCGGGTGCCGCGCACCTTGGCAAGATCCCAACCGGGCCCCAGATAGCGCGCGCGCCATGCGGGGTTGGCCTCGAATCCGCCGCAGGCGAGCACCACCGCCCGCGCTTCGACCTCGACCATGCGCCCGCCGATCCGCGCGCGCACCCCGCTGACCCCGGAATCGCCGGTGAGCAGGGAGCAGGCCTGCGCCCGGTAATGGACGGCGACCCCCGCCTCGGCCGCGGCCCGATAGAGCGCCTCGACCAGGCCCGGCCCGCCGCCCCAAATCTCGACCGCGAGCCCGCCCCAGAAGCGGAAGCGGCCGTCGGTCTTGAAGGCTTGCCGGCCGTAGCTTGGCTGAAACCGAACGCCCTTCTCGCGCAGCCAGAGGAGGGCGGCGTGGCTCCGCGTGACGAGCTGCTCGACGAGGTCCGGATCGGCCCGGTATTCGGTCAAACGAGCCATGTCGTCGTAATAGTGCTCGAAGGTATAGACGCCGAAGTCGGTCTCCGCCAGCTCGCGCTCCGAAAGATCGGGCATCAACGCGCGGAGCGCCTCGACACCGTCGAAGACCACGCGCGTGGCGCCGGCCGTATAGGTGCTGTTCCCGCCCCGCTCCGCCTCGGGAGCGGCTTCCAGCAGCCTGACACGGGCGCCGGTTTCGGCCGCCGCGAGCGCGGCCGTGAGCGCGGCGTTGCCGCCGCCCACGACCACGACATCGGCCGACAGAGTCTCGGTCATCCGCGGCTACGAGATCGAGCCGATCCCGTAGGCGCCGGTGAGGAGGGCGCCGGTGTCGAAGCGGTCGAGGCGGTAGGGGGTGATGTCGATCTCGGTCTCCTGGCCAAGGATCGTCCGGGCCAGCATCAATCCGACCGCCGGCGCCAGCTTGAAGCCATGGCCGGAGAAGCCATAGGCGAGGGTGAGGCCGCGAATCTGCTCGATCGGGCCGAGCACCGGGTTCCAATCCGGCGTGATGTCATAGGCGCCGACCCAGCGATCGGCGAGATCCGCATCGGCGAAGCTCGGCATGCGGCGGGTGATCTGCGTGCTTTGCCGCAGCAAGAAATCGTCCGCCACCGCACCCGTCATCGCGTCGGGATCGTCGATCGGATCGCCGTGATCGCCGGTCCCCACCAGCACCACCCCGCCCGCCGCCGGTCGGAAATACATCTTGTTCCCGGTCGAGAGGTCCTTGACCACTGGAGTCGTGCGCGCATAGGGCGCGGCAGCCCTCAACGTCAGCACGGTGTGGCGCGAGACCTCGAGGTGGGTCTCGATCCCGAGCGGGTCGGTCAAGGCACGCGTCCAGGGGCCGATAGCGAGCACCACGCGGCCGGCCGCGATCGGGCCGTCCCCGGTCGTGAGTCCGGTCACCCTGTCGCCTTCGGTGAGGAGGCCGCTGACGCCGCGTCCGGTCATGACGGCGACGCCGCGGGCACGCGCTGCGTGGATGAAGCTCGTGGTCGTAAGACAGGGATCCGCATAGCCCGACCGCGGCTCATAGCCGACCGCGCCGATGCCCGCGAGATCGAGCAGCGGATGGCGCGCGCGGGCTTCCGCCGGCGTGATTGGATGGGTCTCGGCCCCGATACCGGCCTGCTTGTCGAGATTGCCGACCAGCATGTCGGCGGTTTCGCCTTCCGGCGCGAGGATCAGATAGCCCGACTGGACGAAGCCGGCATCGGCTTGCGGATCGTCGAGATAGCCGGCGAGGTCGTGGAACATGGTGAGGCTCTTCAAGGTGAGCGCGGTGTTGCCGGTGATCGAGTAATGGGTGCGCACGATCGCGCAGGATTTCGCGGTGCCGCCGCTGCAGATCTGGTCGCGTTCGACCAGGGCGACGCGGGCGTCGCTCAGCAGCGCCAGATGATACGCCGTCGACGCGCCGACGATGCCGCCGCCGACCACCACCACGTCGAAGCTCTCAGCCATCGCTCTCCCCCGATTGCGGATACGGCGTCACGGTGTACCATCCGCGCGGCCGAGGGCAAGCGGAGAAGGCAGGTGGCAAGGCAATCGACGGCCCAGGCGCCCGGCGCCACCGCGCGCCTGGGCCGCTGGGTCGCCGAGGCATCGCGCGGCTGGAGCGATGAGGCGCGGCAACGGGCGAGCGGCGCCTTCATCGATACCGCCGCATGCATGCTCGCGGGCGCGGGTGATTCGGCGCCGCGCGCCGCCTGTGACGGCATCGCACGGTGGGGCGCGGGCGGCTCAGTCGTCGCGGGCACGCCGCATCGGCTCGCCGCGCCCTGGGCCGCGCTCGTCAACGGCACCGCGGCCCATGCCCTTGACTATGACGACGTGCTCGAGATCAGCAACGCCCATGTCAGCTCCGTGCTGGTCCCCGCTCTGCTGGCGCTCGGCGAGGAGCGCGGCGCTGACGGTGCGGCCTGCCTGGATGCGTTCATGGTCGGCGTCGAGGTCATGGCCCGGCTCGGCGAGGCGGTGAACATGACCCACTATTTCAAGGGCTGGCACACCACCTCGACCCTCGGCGCGCCGGCCGCCGCCGCGGCCTGTGCGCGGCTGATCGGCCTCGATGCCACCCGGGCGACCATGGCTCTCAGCCTGGCCACCAGCCTGTCGTCCGGGTCCAAGCGCCAATTCGGTACCATGGCGAAGCCGCTCCACGCCGGGCTCGCGGCGAAGAACGGTATCATGGCGGCGGTGCTCGCGGAATCCGGCCTCACCGCGGCGAGCGACGCCTATGAGGGCGCCCGCGGCTTCGTCGCGCTCTTCGCCGGCGTGCCGATCGCGCGTCTCGATGCCGCGACCGCGGATTTCGGCGGACCGCCCGCGATCGAACGCCACGGCCTTTGGCAGAAGGCCTATCCCTGCTGTGCCAGCGCCCATCGCCCGCTCGACGCTCTGCTCGCTCTCAGCGCCGAGGATGCGCTCGGGCCGGGGGACGTCGCGGGGATCGAAGCCTCGCTTCCCGAGATCGCCGTGCAGAACCTGCCCCATGACGATCCGACCGACGCGATGCAGGCGCGGTTCAGCCTGCCCTATCTGCTGGCGAGCGCGCTGGTCGACGGCGAGCTCACGCTCGACGCTTTCACCGGCCGGGCGCTCGCCCGACCCGAGGTTCGCGCGCTGCTGCCGAAGATCCGCATGCAGGCCGATCCGGATCAACCTGGGGCGGTGAACGTCGACGAGGCGCCGCAGCGGGCGACGGTCGCGGTGCGGCTTGTCGACGGCGGAGAACGGTCGAAAACGGTGGTGGATCCGAGAGGCCACCCGCGCCGGCCGCTCGACCGGGACGCGCTCTACCGGAAATTCGCTACCTGCGCGTCTCGCGCGCTGCCGACGGCCGCCCGCGACGCGGCTTTCGAGGCGTTCGATGCGCTCGCCGCGGCCCGCGATCTCGGCGCGCTGACCCGCCATCTGGAGGCGACCGATGGCCGGACCTGACGCCGCGGCCCTGCGCGCCGACGATCGCGCCGTCGCGTTCACGCGCGCGACAACGGTGTTCGACGGCCTCGGGCTCTTCTACGTGCTCGACGAGCCCTATGCGACCCGCTGCCTGGAGGCCGGCGTGAACGTCTGCAACGTGACCTTCGCCCTGGAGAGCAGCTGGGACCAGACCATGAAAGCCGTCGATGAGGGCTTCGCCAAGATCGAGGGAAGCGCGGTGCTGGCGCTCGCCCGCGACGCGAGCGAGATCGCCGCGGCCACCGAAGCCGGCAGGCTCGCCGTGATCCCAGGCACCCAGGGGTCGAGCATGATCGGCAAGGAACTGACGCGGGTCGGGATCCTGGCGAGGCTCGGCTTCCGCTTCTTCGGCCTCGCCTATACCGGCGCCACCCTCTTCGCCGACGGCTGCGGCGAGCGGCGCGACGCCGGCTTGAGCTTTCTCGGCCACGAGCTGATCGAGGCGGTGAACGAGACCCCGATGATGCTCGACCTCTCGCATGCCGGCCACCGCTCGCGCGCCGAGGCGGTGCCGCTTGCGCGGGCGCCGGTCTGCACCCATTCCAACGCCTGGCACCAGGTGCCGAACGACCGCAACACCAAGGACGAGACTGTGCGCGCGATGGTCGCCAAGGGCGGCATGATCGGTGCCTGCTGCCTGCCGCTCTCGGTGAATCCCAAAGATCCGACGCTCGACCACCTGATCGACCATATCGACCACTTCGCGGCGCTGGTCGGCGCCGAGAATGTCGGCATCGGGCTCGACTTCACCGAGGCTTACAAGGAATCCCGGATCGTGCTGCCGGAATCGATCCGCTGGCGCACCCTCCGCCCCGACATCTTCGGCACGGTCGACGCCTTCGTGACCCAGCGCTATCCGGACGGCCTCGGCGGGATTCGCGAATTGCCCAACCTCGCCCACCGTCTGTTCGAGCGCGGCTACGGCGAGGACGAGGTGGCCGGAATCCTCGGCGCCAACTGGCTGCGCACCGTCACCCGCTTCGTCGGGTGAGCTCTTCGGTTCAGCCTCGAGCGCGTCCTGCTCTCGCCCGGCGTTCGGGCCCCTTGAAGCGCGGCATGACCTCCTCGGCGAAGAGCGCCATGTTGCGCAGCACCTTTTCTTGCGCGAGGCCGCCGAACCACATGAAGTTGATGAGGTGGCCGACGCCGCCTTCATCGCGCATCCAGCGGATCTTCTCGGCGACGGCGTCGGGTGTGCCGAACATGCCGAGGCTGTCGTAGACCTCGTCGAACGGCACGACGTCGAGCCATTCGAGGATGTCGTTGTAGTTCGCATATTGCCGGGCGACCTTGCTGCGGTCGCGCTCGCCCCAGATCTTGGCCGCCGTGCGGATGTACCACATGACCTGGTTTTCGATGTCGGTCTTCACCGCCGCATCGCTCTCCCCGACATAGACGAACTCGTTATGCGCCATGCGCAGGTCGGTGCGGCCGGATTGCGCGCAGAGCCGGTGCCAGACGTCGAAATAATTCGCCTTGAGCGTTTCGTAAGGACAGAGATAGGGGCCGATCAAGCCGTTGATGCCCCGATCGATGACTTTCTGCACCGTGTAATCACTCAAGGCCGCCTGCCAGAGCGGCGGGTGTGGCTTGGTATAGGGCTTGGGCAGCACCTCGATCTCGGGAATCCGCCAGAACGAACCGTCATAGGAAAACCGTTCCTCGGTCCAGGCGCGCCGCAGGATGTCGAGCGCCTCGCTGAAGCGCTGCTCGGCCTCCTCCATCGGGACACCGAAGCCCTTGAACTCGGCCGGTTGGTTGCCGCGTCCGATCCCGACGTCGACCCGGCCGCAGGACATGTGATCGAGAGTGGCCCAGTCTTCCGCGACCCGCACGGGATGATGGAACGGCAGGACCACGACCGCGGTGCTGATGCGGATCCGGGAGGTGCGGGCGATCGCCTGGGCCGCGAGGGCGGGCACTGCGGCGCGGCCATACTGGCTGAAATGATGCTCGGTGAGCCAAATCCCGTCATAGCCGAGCTCCTCGGCGAATTCGATCTGCTCCATGAGCGCCTCGAAAGGCTCGGGCTGCCCATCGCGCACCGCCGGGACCAGAATGAGAGAGAATTCCATGGACACCTCCCTAATGGACTGTCGCCGCACGGCCCGGACGGTCTTCGCCGGTCGTCTTACGCCTCACCGGCGATGCGTGTGATCTCGCAGAGATAGGATCGGTGCGCCACCGAGCCCGAGATCGGGTCGGTGGTCTGATTGCCGATGACGGCATTCAGGTTCGCGCCGTCCGCACCGGTCGCGTCGTAGCCCGGCAGGTCCAGGGCGCGGCAGGCCTGCCACCAGCCGTGGGTGGCGCTGACCACCCGCGGATCGAGGGTCTCGCGCAGGCTGGCACGGGCGCGGACCGCGCCGTCGGGGGTCGCGAGGCGAACCCAGTCGCCGTCCGCGATCCGGCGCGCGGCCGCGGCTTCGGGATGCATCTCGACGATCGGGTCCGGCTCGCGCCGGCGCAAGCTGGGCAGGCCGCGATGCTGGCTGTGGCAGTAATGGAGCGACTTCGCCGAGGTGAGCACCAGGGGGAAATCTTTCGCCAGGTCGGGCCGGCTCCTCGGCCCGATGGCGGGTTCGGCGTAGTCGGGAAGCGGCGCCTGGCCCGCGGCCTGGAGCCGCTCCGAGAACAGCTCGACTTTGCGGGAGGGGGTCGCGAAGCCCGGCGCCGCGCCGCCATTGCCGGCATATTTGCGGTAGCGCGTCTCGAGCGGCACGCGCACGCCGCCCGGCTTCTGGCGCAGCTCCTCGAGGCTGAGCCCCGACGGCGCGAGCAGCGCGCGATAGGAGGCGTCGATGTCGCCGTCCCAGAAGCGATCAGCGAGGCCGAGCCGCTTGGCGAGCTCGAAAGCGATCCAGATGTCGCTTTTCGATTCGCCGCGCGGTTCGATCGCCGGCGGGCGGAGCTGCGCGAAGGAGGTTGCGTCGGCACCGACCTTGAAATTGGTGCACAGCCCCTCGCGCTCCCAGGGCGTGTTGACTGGCAGCACGATGTCGGCGAGCGCGGCCGAGGGCGTCATGAACATGTCGACATGGACCGCGAAGTCGAGCGCCTTGAGCGCCGCCGCGCCGCGTTCGGTATCGGCATGGCTGACCAGCATGTTGGTCCCGAAGCTCACCATGCCTTTGATGGGGTAGGGCCTGCCCTCGAGGATCGCGCGATAGAGATCGTCGCTGGTGATCCAGCCGTCGAGTTCGGGCCCGAGCGGACGATCCGCGCGCCCCACCGCCTTTGCCATCTGCGCGGGCGGGAGCAGCGCGGCACCCCTGATGTCGGCGACCGGGATGGTCTCGAACAGAACGTTCCCGCCCGGCGCGTCGAAGCTACCGGTGAGCGCGTAGAGCAGCGCGATCGCGCGCGAGGTCTGGCTCGCATTGGTGTGCTGGCCGACGCCGGACCAAGTGTAGCAGGCGACCGAGCCGGCCTCGGCGATCAGATGCGCCGCCGCCCGAAGTCGGTCGGCGGGGACCCAGGTGATCGCCTCGACCCGTTCGGGCGTGAAGGCGCGACAGTGCTCGGCATAGAGCTCGAAGGCCGGCCGGCAGGCGATGGTCTCGCCGTCCGATCCGACGACCTCGAAGCGTCCGGTGAGCGCCGGCGCCGGGGCCGCGCCCTCATAGCCGCCTGACGCCGGGTCGTAAAGCACCGGCGCGGCCGCCCCGGAATCCCAGGCGACCCGGAGCGCATCGCTCGCGCCGGCAATGATGTCGCCGCCCCGCAGCATGGTGCCGTCGCTCTCGCGCACCAGCAGCGGGCCGTTGGTCCAGTCGCGCATGAAGGCCGCGTCGTAGTGCTCCTCTTCGATGAGCAGGTTCGCGAGGCCGAGCGCGAGCGCGCCGTCGCTGCCGGGCCGCACCCGAAGCCAGGCGTCGGCCTTGACCGCGAGGCCGGCGCGTCTCGGATCGACGACGATGAGGGCGGCGCCGCGCGCCTTCGCCGCGGCGACCCGGCTGGCATAGGCAAGCCAGGTGGTGCTCGGATTGTGTCCCCACAGGATGATGCAATCGCTGTGCTCGAATTCGGGCACCGGCGTGTCGACGCCATAGGTGTAGGCATAGACATTGTCGCGGTGGAAATTGCAGATCTCCGTGCCGAACGGCGCGTTGGGGCTGCCGAAGGCGTGGCGCAGCCGCTCGATCCAGGGATAGGCGTCCTGAAGGCCGGTGCCGGAGGGCGTGGTGATGGCGAAGGCGACGCTTTCCGGCCCGTGATCCGCGGCCAGCCGCGTCATGGCGTCGGCGGTGGCATCGAGCGCCGCGTCCCAGCTGAGGCGCTCCCAGCGCGGCGGCTCGGTCTTGGGGGTCAGGCGGCGCAGCGGATGGAGCAGGCGGTCCTCATGGTGGACGAGCTCGGGCGCCGCCCGGCCCTTGCTGCAAAGCGCCTGGCCGGTGGGGTGCGATGGATCGGGCTCGACCGCGACCAGACGCCCGCCCTCGACGACCGAGATGCAGCCGCAGGACGAGGTACAGAGCGCGCAGTAGCCCGGAACGCGCTGAACGCCGTCGCCCGTTGCCATGATCGAAGCCCTCCATTTGGCTCGTGGGTCGTGTGCGCGCAAGCATGGCGGACCGACCCTGCCCTTGGCAATGCTCGGCCGCGGTCCGCGGCGGCCGCAAAAATCCGACCGATTGCCGTCCTCGCGTCTGGCGGCCGAGCGCCGTGCTCGGTATGGTCTCGGGCGATTCGCCCGTTGCCGAGATGATGTGATGGCTGACCATGTGCGCGCCCTCGGGCGCTATCCGCAAACGCGCCTCCGCCGCAACCGGCGCGACGCGTGGTCGCGGCGTCTCGTCGCCGAAACGACCCTGACGCCAAACGATCTGATCTGGACCGTCTTCGTCCGTGAAGGCAGCGGGCAGAGCGAGCCGGTCGCCTCGATGCCGGGCATCGTGCGCATGAGCGCCGATGTACTCGCGGAGCGCGCGCGGGCCGCGTTCGAGCTTGGCATCCCGGCGCTCGCCGTCTTTCCGCAAACGCCGGCGGCGGCCAAGACGCCGGATGGCGAGGAGGCGCTCAACCCGGACAATCTGGTCTGCACCGCGGTCCGTGCGGTCAAGGAGGCGGTGCCCGAGATGGGTGTCGTCTGCGACGTGGCGCTCGATCCCTACACCAGCCACGGCCATGACGGGCTGCTGCGCGACGGCTACGTCGTCAATGACGAGACCGTCGAGGTGCTGTGCCGCCAGGCGCTGATCCAGGCAGAGGCCGGCTGCGACGTGATCGCCCCTTCCGACATGATGGACGGCCGCGTCGGCGCCATTCGCCTTGCGTTGGACGAGGCGGGCTTCGAGCGGGTCCGCATCCTCTCCTACGCGGCGAAATACGCCTCGGTCTATTACGGGCCGTTTCGCGATGCGATCGGCTCGACCGGCAATCTCGGCGGCGGCGACAAGCGGACCTACCAGATGGACCCCTCGAACGGCGAGGAGGCGTTGCGCGAGGTGGCGATGGACATCGAGGAGGGCGCCGACATGGTGATGGTCAAGCCCGGCATGCCCTATCTCGACATCGTATATCGGGTGAAGGAGACCTTCGGGCTGCCGACCTATGTCTACCAAGTCTCCGGCGAGTACGCGATGCTCAAGGCCGCCGGCGAACGCGGCTGGCTCGACGGTGACGGGGCGATCCTGGAAGCGCTCCGGGGCTTCAAGCGCGCCGGCGCCGACGGCGTCCTGACCTACGCCGCGATGGAGGTGGCCGAGCGCCTGCGCGGCTGAGCATCCGGGGGCGGTGTCCCGCCGCCCGCGCGATTAATCGTGTTTGCGGCGCCGCGTTCGGCGCGCCGCCTCAGGACGCTTTGCCCTCGCCCCGTGCGACATAGTCATCCAGCCAGGGTGTTCGATAGCTGTCGCGGGTCCAAAGTATGGGGAAGAAACTCTCGTCCATCGACGTGTCGTTGTAGCGCCGATAACGGGCGTAGACATGCGTTGTATTCGTCGGGTGGAAGCGGGTGGTGGAAGGCGTGCAGTGTGCGACGACGGCCTGCCGCGGAACCTCCGCCGTGTTGTGTCCCGAGCCGTGCCATATCCATTCCGAATGCACGGCGAGACCGCCGGTCGGAACCTCGACGGCGACGACGTCGGGATTGCTGATGCCGGCGCGCTCGGCAGCTTGGTGCATCGGGGCGAGGTGGTCTTCGACCAAGAATGAATTCGGTTTGGGCGTTTCTCCCCATCTGTGAGAACCGCGCACATAGAGCACCGTGCCTGCATCGGCCGAAGTATCCGTGAGTGCCATCCACAAGGACGTCATGGAATTCGGCACCATGTAGTAATTGTAACTGCCGTCCTGGTGCATTGTGAGACCGGACGCTCCGGGCGGCTTCCAGATGACGTTGTCAAGGTGGAGCCGCGTGCCCTCCCAGCCGGAAAGCTGGGCGGCGATGCGGCCGATCGTTGGCTGCAGCACGATGCCGGCCACCGAATAATCGGCTTTCCATGTGTTGCAAAGCTGTCGTGTCCTGCCCCCGCTATCGCGTCCATATTGCCAATTGACCTCGTCGGGCGCCAAGCCGGTCTCCCACTGGCCATGGAACAGGGGCTCGAACCGCGATCTGAGGAGGTCTACTTCATTGGGTTCCAGGAATTGCTCGAAAACGATGAAGCCGTCCTTCCTGTAGCGGTCGACGTGCTCCGTCGTAATTTCAAGATCGTGCATGCACGCTTCTCCTTCGCCCGGCCGAAGAGGTCGCTTCTTCGCTGTGCCGATTCATGGCCAGCGGTTTGAATAAGTCAAAGATCCCGGTCACTCACCGTTGCGCAAATTCGCTTCCATTCATCTGATCCGAGCTGTTGGAAAAGCCGGTACGTATCCCTCCGGATCAGGCAGTTTCCGGTGGGAGTAAACGTGGAACGGCCGATGGCGGTCAACGTCTGAAGGTGTTTTGAGCGCCTACCGGTTGCGCACCGAACGAGGCGGCTCAACGTGAGCGGTATCATCTTCGGTTTGAAATATCCTGGTGCGATCGTCGGTCGCATCTTATTTTGACTTGTCGGCCGCGAAAACCTCCCTTGGGACCGCCGCTGGTCGGCGATTGTCGACGCGAGTTTCTGCAATGGACTTCGGTGGCAAGGTCGCTTTGGTAACGGGATCGACCACCGGGATCGGCGAGGCCTGCGCACGTGCCTTCGCCGAAGCGGGGGCGTCGGTTATGGTCAATGGTCGCAACGACCAGCGCGGCGCAAGCGTCGTCTCGGCACTGAAGTCCCTCGGCGCCGATGCCGATTTCCTGGCATGCGATGTTCGCGACGAAGGGATCGGCGACAAGCTGGTTTCGGGAACGGTGGAGCGGTTCGGCGCGCTCGACATACTCGTGAACAATGCAGGAGTCCTCTTCGCCGGCGACGTGGTCGAGACCACTGAGGAGCAATGGCGCGAGGTCATGGACGTCAACGTTACCGCGCTCTTTTTGATCAGTCGCTCGGCGGTCCAGCAGATGCGTAAACAAGGCGGGGGCTGCATCGTAAACATCGCCTCGGAATGGGGCCTCAATGGGGAGGCCGGTTATCTGGCCTATTGCGCCAGCAAAGGCGCGGTCGTTCAGATAACCCGCTGTATGGGCCTCGATCACGCGCAGGAGAACATTCGGGTCAACGCCGTCTGTCCCGGCGAAGTACATACCCAGATGGTTGACGAGATGCTGAAGGAGGCCGGTAGTACGCCGGAGGAGCTGGCGGCGGGCGTTCCGATGCGCCGCTTGGCAAAACCCGGCGAGGTGGCGAATTGCGTGCTGTTTCTAGCCAGCGACCTCTCCAGTTATGTGACCGGGACAAACTTCTCCGTCGACGGCGGAAACGATGCGACGGGCGGCGGCTATCCCTGAGCTGCGCGTCGCGAAGCCGCTCGCCAAATGGCGTGACGGGGAACCGGAGAGCACTCTCCGCGGATATTTGGCTAGCCCTTTACCGCCCCGAAGGTGAGACCCCGAACCAGGTAGCGTTGGACGAAAAATATCAGGATCAGTACAGGTGCGGTCTGGACGATGCAGGCGGCGGCGACCTGTGGCCACAAACCCTTGGGATGACCCACGAGTGAGGGGATCATCGACGTGAGGGTGCGGTTTTCGCCGCCCGTAAGAATCAGCGCGAAGAGCAGTTCGTTCCAGGAGAAAATCAGGACGAAGATGGTGACCGCCGTGAGCCCGGTATAGGTCATCGGCAGGGCGATCTGAAAGAACACGCGAAACGGGCCGGCACCATCGAGAAAGGCCGCCTCCTCGACCTCGCGGGGCACGTCGTCGAAGAATGACTTCATCATCCAGACCACGAGCACGAGATTGAAGGTCGAATGAGCGAGGATCACGCCGATGTGGGAATTGGCGATGCCGATCCGATCGAAGATCAGATACATCGGCAGGGCATAAGCGATCGGCGGCCCGAGACGCGTTGCCAGGATGTAGAAAAACAGATGGTTACCCGCCGGCACCCGATAGCGCGAGAGTGCATAAGCCGCGAAGGTGCCGATCGTCAGGCATAGCGCCGTACTGGAAAAGCCGACGATTACCGAATTAAGAAAATATATGTCGAAGCCTTTATTAAATATTTCCGCATAATTTTCGGTGGTGGGATCGAACAGCCACTTTATCGGCCTGGAAAAGAGGTCTTCGTGCAGCTTAAAGCTCGCCATCAGAATCCAGGCATAGGGGAATACGGTCGAGATCAGCAATACACCGACAGGCAGGGTGTAGAGAAATTTTCGAAATCGTTCCATCGCCCTTTTCCTAGGGCCTCGTCACGACCTTGTAGAACAGTGCCGCCATGACCAGCGACACAAATGCAAGAACCAGGCAGATCGCCGCGCCGTAGCCCAGATTCCAGGTCATGAAGCTGGTTCGGTGGGCAAAGGTGGTGATCATCTCGGTCGAATCGCCGGGCCCGCCACCCGTGAGCACGAATACCGTATCGAAGATCTTGCTGGCGTCGATCGAGCGCAACAATAGCGCGATGATGATGAGCGGGCGGAGCAGCGGGATCTGAACGTACCAGAGGATCTGCCGTCGCGTGGCGCCATCGAGGGTTGCCGCTTCGATGGGCTCCTTGGGCATCGCGGTCAATCCCGCCAGCAGGATCAACATGACGAAGGGCGTCCATTCCCAAATATCGATCAGCATGAGAACGGCGAGCGCCGATTCCGGGCTGGAAAAAACGCCGGTATCCCGGAACAGGCCGAAATCGTTGAGTGCCTGGGTAAACAGGCCGAAGGTCGGCAAGAAAAAAAGGTGCCAGATCAGGCCGACGACGATCGGCGCGATGACTGTTGGAATCATGATCAGGGTCAGGACCAGGCGCCGGCCGCGAAACTCCCGGTTGATCCACAGCGCGATGGCGAGCCCGCCGCAGAATTCAATCGGCACAACGACGATGACGAAGAGGCAGGTGTGCCAGAAGGCCGTGTAGAACTTCCCGTCGCTGCCGATCAGCTCGCGGTAGTTCTCGAAGCCGATGAAATCCCCGCGGGTGCCGAATGAGAGAAGCGAGAGGTCGCGAAAGCTATCGATAATCGCCGCGGTGGTCGGCGCCACCGCTACAATCGCGAGAAACACGAGCACCGGGGTCAAGCAAACCCAGAGAAACGCTCGCTCGGAATTGAGGTCGAATTTTCTGATGCGGACCATTGAGCCGTCGTAGCGATACGGGAACGGTCTGCCCGGATTATTTGGCGGACCGCCTCGGGGCGACAAGCAAGAAGCGGCCCGACCCGGCGACTATGCCGGGTCGGGCCGTCGAGAAAGGTTGGGCGTGATTATCTCACGACCTTCTCAAGACGTGCGACGATGTTGTCGACCGCTGTCTGCGCGTCGATTTCGTCGGCGCCCGCTGCGCTTAGCTCATCCATCATGATGTCCTGTGCGGCGATCAACGCCGGATGGTGAGGTAACGCGTAGAACCAGCCGTTCTCGCCGATCACGTTCTGTATCGCCATGTCGCCCTCGATCTGCTTCTCGTGCGACCAGTCCAGGGCGATGACGTCCTTGCGTGTGCTCGAAATCCAGCCGAGCGGCGTCGCCCGGGTCTGGATATCCTGCGACAGCGCCCACTGCATGAGCAGGAAGGCGGCCTCGGGGTTGGTCGAGGTCGGCGGTACCACATAGGAATAGACAAACGGCAAGGTCTTGTGGGTCGCCGGCAAGGCGAAATAGCCGATATTGCCTGCCGATTCGCATTCCGCAGCGTCTTCAAGGTAGTAGACGGCGTCCGGCCAGAAGGTGGTGCTGAAGATGAGGCCCGCGCAGAAATCGCGATACTGCTCATCCCAGGTGTATTCCCGGTAGCTCGGCGGCGCGAAGTCGCGCATATCGAGCAGGAACTGGACCGTATCGACTGCCGCCGTGCCCTTGCCCAGCGCCACATTTCCGTCTGTGTCGAAGATTTCACCTCCGCGCGCGACGAGGTTTGCCCAGGTGAACCAGAACACGGTGAGATGCCGCTTGAATGGCGCGCTGATGCCGTAATAGTCCTGGTCCAGGGTTTTGCCGGCCAGCATCTCGCCTTTGTCACGGCGGAAGAATTCGGCGATATCGCGCCACACCTCGTAGCTGGGCATTTCCATGATCAGCCCCGGCTCGGGCAGGTCATAGCCGTATTTTGCCTTGAACGCGGCGCGCTCGCCGGGATCGGCGATGGTGTCCTTGCGGATCACGCCGAAGGTGGCGAGAAACTGAAACGGCAGGGCGATGGCCTCGTTCTTGTAAATGGAGCTCTGGGCGATCAGCTCGGGCACGAAATTGTCCCAATTGAAGCTGGGATCCCGAAGCGCCGGGTTATCCAGAAACGTCGACATCGGCGTCGCGAAGTTCTGCTCACCGAACAGGGCCAGGTGATAAGACAGCACCTGCATGCCGTCGAAATGCTCGGATTCGGTCAGCTGCTCGGCCACCATGCGCTGGGCGATCGCGAGCAGATCGCCGAATTCGAAATTGACCGCGATCCCCGTGATCTCGGTAAATTCCGCCGAGACCTCCTGGAGCGCGTAACAGGGCGGATAACCCTCGCAGATGATATTGATTTCGGTTCCTTTGTAGGGTGCGGCCGCCTCTTCGAGCGACCATGCTTTCACCTCGGAGTTCGAAAGTCCGAGCCCCAAGGCCGCGGCGGCACACAGGCCGACCGCGCTCCGGCGCACTAACGCTTTCATCGGGTATCTCCCACTGTCTGTGGGGCAGACGCCCGCAGGCGGGCTCCGCCACCTCCCCTGCCGGCCGGCTAGAATCCTGCACTGCCGATACCGGGCTGACGAGCTTAGCTCGATTTGCCGCCCACATTCACTCATAAATCTCGTGTCAACTGGCTGCACACACTCGGGAATGAGACCTTGCGCGGGATTGTGCCGACGGCCTACGATCCGTCGCCTGGGTCCTGAACAGCGGGGCGGGAAGGGAGAGCCACGTCCGTGAAACTGGGAGACCTGCGGGCGACTCTCTATTCGCTTTTTTACTGCCTGTTGGTGGTTCTGGTCTGCGGTGGGCTGATCGAAGCCGGCGTGTCGCACGTCGTCGTCGTGCCGATTGGCCTCTTCGCCTTACCGCTGATCGCAGCCGCACCCTTCCTCGTCCTGCTCAAAGCGTCGAGGGACTAGCCCACATGCTGCCCCATCTGGCGGTTTTCGGTGTCTCGGCCCCGTTCATTGTCGGCCTCGGCTTCTGGAATACACGCAAGAACTTCTTTACGCCCGGAGAGCTTCGGTTCTGGGGAATCTGCATCTTTGTTGCGATTGAATTCTTCTACCTCGGGTTGTTTTGATGACCGATGTCCGGCTCCAGGACCTGACCAAGAAATTCGGCGAGTTCGTCGCCGTCGAAGCCATCAACCTGACCATCAACAGCGGCGAGTTCGTCGTCCTGGTCGGCCCGTCGGGTTGCGGCAAGACCACCTCGCTTCGCATGATCGCCGGACTGGAGGAGGTCACGGCGGGTCAAATATTCATCGGCGAGCGCGATGTCGCCCGAGTTCACGCCAAGGACCGGGACGTTGCCATGGTTTTTCAGTCCTACGCTCTCTACCCTCACATGACCGTCGCGCAAAATCTTGGCTTCGCGCTCAAGCTGCGCAAGACGCCGAAGGACGAGATCGAAAAGCGCGTCCATGAGGTGGCATCGATCCTCGGCATCGCCGAGGAGCTGTCGCGCAAGCCCAAGACCCTGTCGGGCGGTCAGCAGCAACGCGTCGCGCTGGGTCGGGCGATCATGCGCAACCCGGCAGTATTCCTGTTCGACGAGCCGCTCTCCAATTTGGACGCCAAGCTGCGCACGGCGACGCGTGCCGAGCTGATCAAACTCCATCACCGGCTCGATGCGACAATGATCTATGTCACCCACGACCAGGTCGAAGCAATGACCATGGGCGACCGCATCGTGGTGATGAACGAGGGCACCATCCAGCAGTCAGGCACGCCGCTCGAGGTTTATGACGACCCCGACAACGCCTTCGTTGCGGGTTTCATCGGCAGCCCGGCGATGAACCTGTTCGAAGGTCGAACGAGCGCCGTCAACGGTGCGCTGGCCGTCACCGTCGATGGCCTGACGATCCCGCTGCCCGGGGGCCATCCGGCGAGCCAGGCGGGATCCGTTCGGCTCGGCATCCGGCCCGAGTTTCTCGCCGTCGATCCGCCCGAGGACTGGGCCGCATTCGACGGCCATGTGGAGGTGGTCGAGCATCTTGGCGCCGAGACGATCGTGAGCCTGTCGACGACGGGGCCCGAAATCATCGCGAGAATCAAGCGCAACGATACGCTCCATCGCGGCATGACGATCAGGATCGGTGCCGAGCCGGTCCAGGTCCTGGCCTTCGATGTCGCGACCGGCGAGCGCTTGCGCGCCTGAGCGGCCATCCATTCAAAACCGATAAGCGAGCATTCCGCGTTGGTGCGTGGGGCTTGGTGCGGTGCGCCGCGTTGTGACCGGACGCGCCGGCGGCCTCACCCGCTGGATGGGAGATGGATACCGCCGCCGCGGGCGCGTCCTCACTTGGCCGGGCCGCGGCCCGCGATTGGGTGTAGCACTAACTGCACGCCAATAAAGCGTATTTAGTGCTTTGTATAGCGTGATTTTTCTCGCTCGATTGAGGTGTTTTTACAATTACTTGAGAGCGCCTGTCAAGCGTCGTGTGAGTCATTAGGACAATATAATTTGGGGGATTTAGTTCGGGCGAAGTTGCATCCAGGGAAATAGGATTATATCCTTGTCCGTCGTGCTCCGGGTTTCGAGAGAGCGGGAGCAGCTGGACGTATTGTGGGATAGGCTTTTTCGGAGACCATAATGGATATGATAGCAAAATCATATAGGTGTGTGAGACAAAATGCGTTGCGATTTGTCCGCTTGTATAGCACCGTAGCGCTGATTTCTGCCGCGAGGCGCAGGCCATGAACGCGCCGCGGAAGCAACGCGCCATCATGGCCACCGACAGCGAGTGGCAGGTGATCCGCGAGCGTGCACAGGCAGCTGGAATGCCGATATCGCGGTTCATTGTTGAGCGGTTGACGGAGAAGGAACAGCAGATGAGTGTGCTGCCGGCGTCGATCCTGCGTCGGATGGCGAGGGAGGTGCTCGTGCTGTCGCGCATCGAAGAGTTGCGCCTATCCGGCCGTGAAGCCGCGGACGTCTGGAAGGCGGTTGGTGACGAGGTCGATGTGTCAACGCCGGCACATAATCTCGCCGGCGTTGACATTCGACGCCGATCGGCACGCTAACGTGTAGATATCGCGTGACTATGAGGGGTCAACATTCGACGCCGGTCAACAGCCCGCCTCCTCAGGCGCCTCGCTCGTCCGCGCCCAGCAGGTTTTCGGGCACCTGCCCGTCCAACCAGCGGCGTACATTGCGTGCGCCACGGCGCACCGCCTCGACTTGCACGCCGGGCACGCTGGCGGAATTGTGCGGCGCGGCGAGCACGTTGGGCAGGTCGAGGAAGGGGTGCTCGATGCGAAACTCTCCGTGCCGCACCGGCTCGATCCACCACGATTCCAGGCAGGCGAAGAACCGCTTGTTATCGACCAGATGGCGGTAGAGCGCGTCCTGATCGACGATCTCGCCGCGCGCAATATTGACCAGGATCGCGTCCTCCTTCATCCAGCCGAGTTCGCGCGCGCCGATCAGCCCCGCGGTCGCACCGGTCAGCGACAGCGAGATGACGACCACGTCGGCAGCGCTGAGAACGGTCTCCAGTTCCGTCATGGTGCCGACGAACGTCACCTCCTCGTCGGTCTCGCCGCTGCGATTGATGGCGTGGATCTCGGCGCCAAACGCCCGGAACAGCCGCGCCGCCGCGCGCCCGGCGCCGCCGAAGCCGAGGATCGCGCAAACTGCGCCGTCGAGTGTCTTGTTGGCGACGAACTGGTTGAACCGCCCTTCGCGCATCTCCCGGTGCTCGACCGGTAGGCGCTTGGCCGCGGCCAGCGTCATTGCCAGCGCAAACTCCGCCATCGGACCGGCAAAGGTGCCCGCGTTCGAGGCGATGGGCACATCGCGCGGGAAGAGATGCAGCGGCACGTGATCGACACCCGCGGTCAGGAGCTGGACGAAGCCGAGCGACGTCATCGCGGCGACATCGGCCGCCGTGATCTCGACCCGGGGATTCTGGGCGATCAGGACGCGAGCCCGCGCCCGCGCCGCGGACCGGTCCGCCGGCGCGAGATCGGGCAGGAACAGCAGCTCGCAGTGGGAGCCGAACTCCTGCCCGTAGGCGGCGCGCATGGGAGGCGGCGGGTCGTGGGCGACAAGGATGCAAGGCGGGATCGTAATCATCCGGGATTGTCCGTGAAGTTGAAGGCCAGGGGCAGCCGGGGGCGCCGTGGCCATGCTATCCTGGTTTGCAGAGAGATCGTGATCCGCCCCCAATCGGATCGGTCCACTGTCACGTTTCGGAACCGGGAAGGCCAGCGAAAGGGTGGATTGGTTCGGGGCAGTCCTTCGTCCCCTCTCATTCACGCGAATTCGACAGGTCTGCGTGTCGCTCCGCGGAGAGGTTTACCAAGTCAATCGGAGGGTACCCTTGCTCTCGCTCTCGTCCGGCCCCGAAGCCGGGGATGCACCATCAACGGCAAATCGCTGATTGTGGCGGATCGAAGAAGATTAGGTCGGTAGGTTAAATCTCGCCATGCCTGAACTGGTCTCCAACGGCCCGAGAATCCCCGTCCACCTCATGAATGAGGTCGATACCGGCGGCGTCTTCTTCTGCGGCGCAGGGATCTCGACTGGTGATGGCTCCGAGCTTCCGAGCTTCGCGGAACTAGTGGACCACGTGTACGAAGCGAACCGCATGGGGAAAGATGAAGACGAAGTCGAGAGGGAGGCCCTCCACCTCGATGAGCCGGACCCAGGTCTCCGGAAGCCTCAACTCGACAAGGCACTAGGGCTCTTGGAGAGACCGGAACGCCTAGGATGTTGTTCGGCGTCGAAATCTGACCCCTCGGAATCAAAACATATCAATGCGTTAGAGCACTAACCGATCACACACGATCATATCCTGCAGCAGCGAAGTAGTTTCCGCACTCGGCCGGGGTGAAGATGTCTATGGCGTTGCCGATGGCCTCCCAAAGTTCGGTGACGGTGGCGCAACATGTCCGATGTGGTCTCCAACTCTCCGGGCCGTCTCCCGACTGGCGTTCGGCTCCGTGTCGACTATCGAGCCCATCGGGATCGCGCTCGACGCGATGGGTGCCGGCCTGCTCGTCGCGCTAAATTGCGCCACAGGCGGGTACGGCGGAAGGGAGTCCGACGATGACGATCGGCGAGGTTACGGCCCGGCTTGGCGTGCCAGACTCGACTATCCGCTATTGCGAAAAAATGGACCCGGTGGATCTCCGGCACCGCGTCTCCAGCCACCGGCGGTTCCATGACCGGGCCCTCGTCACCCGGCGGTTCGCGAACCCCGCGACCGAATGCGCGAAGCTCGCCGGTTGGGACGCGCCACTCCCCGAGCCGCCCCACGGTGACAGGCCCGGGGGCGACCCGTCATGACGGCCCCGCCCCTGGTAGAAATCCTCGGCATCGTTGCCATCGCGACGATGGTCACGTGCTACGCTCTCGAGAGACGCGGCACGTTCTTCATCGCGGCCTTCGCGGCCGGCTGCTCCCTCGCCGCGGTCTATGCCTACCTGATCGATTCCTATCCCTTCCTGATCGCCGAGGGAATTTGGGCGGTGGTGGCCGCGCGCCGCTGGCAGGCCGCGCGGCGCCTCGCCTGACGCTGCACCAGACGGTGCCAGGCAGCCAGCTAAACCGTATGTTGTTCGGCGCGTGGGTTGCGCGCCGATCGGCACGATAAGCTATTGAAGTTGCTTGATACTGGGGGTCAAAAATGCACGCCGAACAACAGTCCAGCACCTGAGCGCGCTTACCTTCCGATTGGCGACCGCTTGGGTTCTCCCCAGGATGTAAACCGGCGTCTATCGTCGGCGCCGATTGCGCGTCCGGGCCACCCCGGCGCGTTGAGGCAAGGGGTTGCCCGGACGACCAACGCGCCCGTGTCATCCGAACGCGCGATGACGGCAGATCATCATGGGCGGGGCTCCGGTCCTGGAGATGGCCGTGGATACCACCGTCGATCGCGCCTCTGCCGCGGCCCTCGATTGCCATCTTCCACTCGGCATAAGGGCCCCAGGAGCGCAGCGAGCAGCCCGCGGATCGGGCCGAGCTGACCGGTGTGTCCGCGAGCCCGGTTTCGCCACCCGTCGTCAGCGGGGGCATCGATATTGAATTGCGGTGATTCCCGCCCGATTCCCCCGCAAGGGAATGTTAACGGCGGAGGAATAATGCACCACGCGGAGCGATCGGGCGATCCGGTCGCGGCGGCGCAATATTGCGCCACTCATGGTCCCTTGTCGGTTGTAGCGAGGGGCAGGAGATGTACGGCGTGGAGCTCTACGCGGCGGTTCGACTGGCGGTTGTCGACGAGGGTCTGAGCCATCACGAGGCGGTCCGGCGGTTCGGCATCGACCGTCGCACGGTGAAGAAGATGCTGAGCTACTCGGCGCCGCCGGGATACCGCCGGACGAAGCCGGTCCGGCGGCCCAAGCTGGACGGGTTCACCGGTATCGTCGACGCGATTCTGGAGGCGGACGCGGATCCGGACGTGCCGCGCAAGCAGCGTCACACGGCGCACCGGATCTTCGAACGGCTACGGGACGAGCACGGGTTCACCGGCGGCTATACCATCGTGAAGGACTATGTCCGGGCCCGGCGGCAGTCGACGCGCGAGGCTTTCGTGCCGCTGCATCACCCGCCGGGCCATGCCCAGGTCGACTTCGGCGAGACGGTGGTGGAGCTGCGGGGGCAGCGGGAGAAGGTCGCCTTCTTCTGCCTGATCCTGCCCCATTCCAACGTCTGGTTCGTCAAGGCCTATCCGAGGGAGACGACGGAGGCGTTCCTCGACGGGCATGTCAGCGCCTTCGCCTTCCTTGGCGGGGTTCCGCGCTCGATCCTCTACGACAACACGACCCTTGCGGTGGCGCGGATCCTGGGAGACGGCACGCGCCGCAGGACGCAGGCGTTCTCACATCTTCAGTCGCACTACCTGTTCCGCGACCGCTTCGGCCGGCCCGGCAAGGGCAACGACAAGGGGTCCGGTCCGTAAGCAAGATTGCCAATAACCTTCTTGCATCCCACCTCTGGCAGATCTAACGGAAGAAGCGTATCCTTTGTCATGGCAAGCGTGGCGCCTTAGTCGCCTGGGCAGTAATATGCTTCGACTACGACCTACGCCACATCCGCTGCTGCCTTTTCAAGACCGACGAGTACAATTGGATCTCAACAGCAAAATTCTTGGAATCAGGAGTTAGAAATGGCAGGACAACCGCAAGAATTGGTTGTGCGTGGGGAACCGGTCGAACGCATATATTCGAGCTTTCTTGATGAAACGTATATCGTAAATCGTCGATACCAACGAAAATTGATTTGGACTCTTGAAGAAAAACAAAGCTTTATTGACTCGATTATTAATGGTTACCCTGTTCCGATTATCCTTTTGGCCGAACCGGTTGGCAGGAGTGATGGTACATTAGAGATCATTGATGGCATGCAACGACTGAATGCGATTACTTCGTTCGTTAACAACGAGTTTCCGGTCGGAGAAGCTTATTTTGACCTGAACACAGTAGCTGTAACCAAAGAGCTTTTGGATAGTGGAAAGCTCGAACAAAAAACTCCTATATTGTCACGCACAGAATGTGTCGCGATAGCATCATACCCAGTTCCACTTTCCATATACGAGTTCGCTGAAGATGGGTCTGTAGAAGAAGTTTTTCGTCGGATTAACTCCGGTGGGCGGCAACTTTCCAGACAGGAATTACGGACCGCCGGTGCCATCAACAGTTTTGCCGATTGTGTCCGTATTGTTTCATCCGGTGTTCGCGGTGACTCATCCAGCTCAAATATTGTACTACTTAATGCCATGAAGGAGATTAGTATTACTAACCACGAACTGCCATATGGTATTAACGCTGATGATGTATTTTGGGTCAAGAACGGAATATTGACAAGAGACAACCTTCGCCAAAGCCGCGACGAGGAGCTTGTTGCGAACCTAATTGCATACATGGTGGCAGACCGAGCGATCGCGTCTCGCGTAGAACTTCTTGATGACTATTTTGGCGCCTCTTACCCTTTAGAGGGGGCCAGTTTAGAGCGCTTTAACGAAATGGATCAGGCAATAAGGAAGCGAAATCCAGAGCTGGTCGATATCGACTTTCAGAGAGTTCACGATGCGATGGTGTTGATGCTGGACCATGCGAAGACGCCCTTTTCCCAGCTGCTATTCCCGGACCATAAAGGCGGCAATCCTGTGCCTCGCTATTACGAAGCAGTATTTTTGGCCATGCACGAACTAATAGTACGAAGAGGAATGACCATGGTCGATCGAGGCGGATTAGCCACTAGACTTACTAATAGTGGAGAACACATTTCAATCCAAGAGGGTGGTCGGTGGGGGGCAGAGAATCGGGCCGCAGCAGTAGATGCGACCATAGGACTAATTCAAGGGTATTTTGGGGAAGACACGAACCCAGATCCCGCGACCACGCACTGGGTCACCAAGCTCCAAAATCTTCTTACGAATTCGAAGACGGAGCAGTCCGCATATGATTTTAAACAGGGCTTTCTAACACTTTCGCGTGATCCGGGATTTGACGAGGGCTCCTTCGAAAAGATATTGAAAACATGCGCTGCAATTTCAAACATAGGTGAGAATCATAAAGGATATGTGATTGTGGGTGTTGCCGACAAGTACGAAACCGCGACACGTGTCGAGGGAATGTTTGGCGTTTCATCCATGCCTTACGGCGGTTTCTATATAACTGGTGTGGATCATGAAGCAGCGGCGCTGGGAGTGAGTGTAGATGAGTTATTTCAACTACTAACAGACCGAATGAGGCATTCTAGTTTGTCTGAGCCATTGAGGTCTTATGTGAATTCGCACCTAAAAAACGTCAGATACGTTGACAAGACTGTTTTCGTTTTCGAAATCGATGGCCAGCACCAGCCGTCTCTGTTTAAAAATGGATATTTTGAGCGGCAGGGAACAAATGTCATAGAAGTGGAGGCACAGAACGTTTCGGCCCTATTCTCGCGTTTCAATTGAATCTAAAAGCGGCAGGTTCGCCGTCGCCCTAAGCGCCGCGATCCAAAACGGCGCTTGTGCCGACGAAGCGCTCCGCAGTCCGGGATAGCTGCCATGCACTGCCGTCCAGGAGCCGTGTCGGGGAATTGCAGCGCTTGCCGGCAGATGTGTTTCCCAATCCTGGCTGAAGAGTTGTCTGCCAAGGCTCTCGACGGCCATGCTCTCGTCCAGCAAAGAGACACCTTCAACACAGGCTTCCCCATCTCCCGGATGTCGCTGTTCAAGCTCCTGCGTGAGGGACCGCCGGACGATTGGAGCGTCACGCGAGACGTTGGAGATTGAACTGCCGGTGCGCGTTACGCGGTACGCGTCGCGCTGTGCGGGCGCGCCAGTGCGCGACAATGCTGACGCGTCCACGAAAACAGCGCGCAATGGTTGGGCCAAGCCGGTATGACGCGGACGAAAGCACTGCTCTGAGCCCACCGCGGTTGGCCGGAACAGGAAATCGCCGGCGATCCCGGCGATCGCCTACCGGCCCAACCGAACCGTTGCTTTCACTCTGCGCCAGGCTGCGCACAAATTGGAAATAAAACGGTGCCTATGCGGTACCTGGACGAAAACAGGGTTCTGTTCTACAAAAGAAATACCCCTCTAACTGAGTGGTGTAGCAGGGATAAATTGGTTGCGGGGGCAGGATTTGAACCTGCGACCTTCAGGTTATGAGCTTGGCTGTGCAACCGGCCTTGCGTCCATGAGGGCGGTGATAGCTTTGCCGATCCGTTCCGCCGCCGCCTCGATCTCGCGGTCGCCGACATGGGCGTAGCGCAGCGTCATCTGCAGGTGCTTATGGCCGAGCAGCCGCGCGACCACCGGCAGCGGAATGCCCCGCATCACCGCATGGCTGGCGAATGTATGCCGGAGATCGTGCAGGCGGACATCCTCGATCCCCGCCTCCTTCCTCGCCGAGTACCAGAGAGGAAGGCTGCCGTCACGAGGGCGCAGCGGGTCCCGCAGCGACGGGAAGACGAAGCCGCTTCGCCCGCGTGGCTGGCGCTCGATGATCGAGCGGGCCTGTTCGTTCAGATATACCGTTCTCGGCCCCGTCTTGCTGTCCGCAAGCCTGAGGACGTCCCCGTCCACCTCATGCCAGCGCAGGTTCACGATCTCACCCTTGCGGCAACCACTCAGCAGGAGAAGGCGGATGATGTCGGCCTGTTGCCTGTGCGACGCCTGTCTAGCCGCATAGCCGTCCAGCACTCGGTGGAGGCGGTGGACTTCTTCCCTCGACAGAAAACGAGTGAGCTTCCGGCGTGGGTTCCGCTTCACCCCTCGGGCCGGGTTGGTTGCGATGTGACCGCGGGCGATCGCGTGATTGAGGATCTGCTGGAGCGTGCCCAGCGCATGATTGGCCCCGCCCGGCGCGGTCCGGCTGTAGCCGTCGAACCACCGGTTCACCGCGACCCGAGTGATCCGGTCGAGCGGTAGGCCTCTGAACGCCGGCAATAACTGGGTTTTCAGGACAGTATCGACCCCTTTGCTCGTCGATGGCTTGTAGCGATCGTAACAGGCTGCCTTCCACGCACCTGCGACAAAGTCCCCGAAAAGCGGGACCTTGCCGCGCAGCTTCTCCGCGCCGTTCTCCTCCTCTTCGCCGGATTGCACCTCGATCTCGAGGCAATCCCGGCGCACCTCGTCCACGCTCTTCAGGGTCGCCGGACCGAGCGTCGTTTTCGTGACACGGCCGTTCAGGTTGCGATAATAGACGTAACCGCGATGCCCCGACGGCCGGACCCGGATGCCGAAGCCACCAACGCGGGTGTCCCAGACCGTATATTCGCGGGCCCGGGGCTTGAGCCTGGCGATCGCGGCGTCGGTCAGCCGCATCTTTCTTGCTCCCGCCATGGCTCAGCCCTCCGCGAGCACCGAGCCGACGGCGCCGACCGCCTCGCGGACTGTGGCATCGGCCAGATGGGTATATTTGAGAGTTGTCCCCGGATCGTTGTGCCCGAGAAGCTTGCCGATCACGAGCACGGTCTCACCGTGCATGAGGGCGATGCTGGCGTAGGTATGACGCAGGTCGTGCAGCCGGACATCGCGCAAACCCGCATCTGTCCGGACCCGCTGCCAGAACCAATCGATCGCGCGAATGCTCAGGGAGCTGTGCGCCCGAGGCGAAGGAAAGACCCAGCGTGTGCTGCGGGGCAGCCGATCCAGGACATCACGGGCGGCGGACGAAAGCCAGACCGTGCGCGGTCCAATCTTGCTGTCGCGAAGGAACAGCTTCCCCTCACGGTAGCTCGTCCATTCGAGGGTGAGGACTTCGCTCTTGCGGCAACCAGTCAGCAGCAGGAGCCGGATGACCGCGGTATGAAGCGGACCAGTGGTTTCATGGCGAGCCAGCACTGCGGCCAGGCGGTGGATCTCGCTCGCCGACAGGAACCGCTCCCGCCCCTGCCGCCGGTAGCGCTTGATGCCCGTGCAGGGATTGCTGTCCCCCCGGCGGTAGCCATAGACCTCGGCCTGACGCATGATCACCGACAGGATCGGGGCCGAGCGGTCCGCCGCCACCGGCGTCCCGTGGAGGGATGCGAACCATTCCTGCACGTCCTGGCGGGCGATGCCGGCGATCTGGCGTCCCCGAAACCAGGGCAGGATCTGGTTCCGGTAGTAGCTCCTGTTGACCGTGGCCGTTCGAGGTTTCCAGTTCCGCCCATAGCGCCGGAACACTTCCTCGGCGACCGCCTCGAAGACAGTCTCTTCCGGCAGTGCGGGTGCGTCATCGCCTCGCCGGATCGCGGCCAGCAGCGCCGTTGCCCGCATGCGGGCCTCGTCGGCGCTCATGGCCTCGGCCTTGCCGACGATCCTCCAAATGCGCCGGTCCCGGTGTTGGCTGTGGATGAAGTAGCGTATCCTGCCCGAAGGCAGCACCCGGACGCCGAAGCCTTTCAGGTCGCTGTCGCGGATGTCGTAAGTGGATCTGCCGGGCTTGAGAGTGTTGACACGAGCCTGGTTGAGGTGAGCCCTGGCCATGGATTTTCCTCCTGCGATCTGTTGCAGGCGGGGTAAAAGCGCCCATCGCTTTCGCCCCCATCTGCAACTGCACGAGGAAAAAGAGCACGCTATATCAACAAATTAGCACCGAACGGTGCGCGATTGGGTGTATCATCCGCCGCCGCCGAGCCCGACCACGACGGAGAGCGATCGCGATGACCATAGACGGACCGCTGAACGGGGTCACCGTGATCGACCTGACGCGCGTCCTCGCCGGGCCCTATTGCACCTTGGTGCTGGCCGATCTCGGCGCCCGCGTGATCAAGGTCGAGATCCCCGAGACCGGCGACGATTCCCGCGCCTTCGGCCCGTTCATCGAGGGAAAGTCCGCCTATTTCATGTCGGTCAACCGCGGCAAGGAGAGCATTGCCCTCGATCTCAAGGACGACGCGGACCGTCGGGTTTTCGAAGACCTGCTGGAAGGGGCGGACGTCCTGGTCGAGAACTTTCGGGCCGGCACGATGGAGCGGCTCGGCTATGGCTGGGAGGCGTTGCAGCCGCGCTACCCGCGGCTCGTCTATGCGGCCTGCTCCGGCTTCGGGCATACCGGGCCCTATGCCGGGCGGCCGGCCTATGACCTTGTGGTTCAGGCCATGGGCGGCATCATGAGCCTGACCGGGCATCCCGGCGGGCCGCCGACGCGGGTGGGAAGCTCCATCGGAGATATCGTGGCCGGTCTGTTCACGGCGATCGGGATCAATGGCGCGCTCTATCGGCGGACGATGACGGGCGCCGGGATGAAGGTGGACGTCTCGATGCTCGATTGCCAGGTCGCGATCCTGGAGAATGCGCTGGCGCGCTATTTCGCCTCGGGCGAGGTGCCCGGGCCGCTCGGCGCGCGCCATCCCTCGGTCACGCCGTTCCAATCCTACGCCACCGCCGATGGCCACATCATCATCGCCGCCGGCAACAACGCGCTGTTCGGGAAACTCTGCGCCGCGCTGGAGCTGCCGGCGCTCTGCGACGATCCGCGCTTCGTCGACAACGCGGCCCGCAACGTCAATATCGACGGCCTGGAAACCGAGCTCGAGGCCAGGCTGACGACCCGGCCGACCGCGCACTGGCTGTCCGTGCTGGAGCAGGCCGGCGTGCCCTGCGCGCCGATCAACACGGTCGAAGACCTGGTTGCCGACCCCCATGTGGCCGCGCGGAACATGATCGTCGGCGCAGACGATAGCCTCGCGGGCAGGGTGCGGATGGCCGGCAACCCGATCAAGCTCTCCGCTTACCGCGATCCGCCCGAGCGCCCGCCGGCGCCCGACCTGGACGGGCACCGGGAGGCGATCCTGGGCAAGCCGGCGGAGTAGCCGGGATGGCGGGCGGCAGGAGGGGCAGGCGGCGGGGCTTCCGGCTGTGGTGGCTCGGCGCCGGGCTCGGCGGCCTCCTGCTGCTCCTGATCCTGGTCATCGCCGGCGGCTATTTCTGGCTCAGGGGATCGCTCCCCGCCTATGACGGCGCCGTCAGCGTCGCCGGGCTGGAGGCCCCGGTCGAGATCGTCCGCGACGCCCACGCGATCCCGCACATCTATGCCGCCTCGCCCCGGGACGGCGCCTTCGCGATGGGCTTCGCGCACGCGCAGGATCGGCTCTGGCAAATGGAGATGCAGCGGCGGACCGGCGCGGCGCGGCTCTCGGAAATATTCGGTGCCCGCGGCCTGACGGTCGACCGCTTCCTCCGGACGCTCGGCGTCTATCGCATCGCCGAGCGCAATTTCGCGGCGCTCTCGCCCGCGGCGCAGGCGATCTATGAGGCCTATGCCGCCGGCGTCAACGCCTATCTGGAGACCCGGTCCGGGCCGCTGCCGCCGGAGTTCGTGCTGCTCGGCCACGAGCCCGAGCCGTGGCGGCCGACCGACAGCCTGGTCTGGCTCAAGATGATGGCGTGGGATCTCGGCGATAATTTCCGGGACGAACTCCTTCGCGCGAGGCTCGCCAAGCGGCTCGATCCGGCGCAGCTCCGGGACCTCTGGGCGCCCTATCCGGAGGACGCGCCGCCGGCCCTGGCCGCAGGCCCGCCCTCCTTCGAGCCCATCGGAATCGACGTCGCGGCGCTGGCCGCGGCCGTGCCGAAACAGTCTGCGGTCGGGCTCGGCTCCAACAATTGGGTCCTTTCCGGTGCCCACACGGAATCCGGCAAGCCGCTGCTCGCCAACGACCCGCATCTCGGGCTCACCATCCCGAGCGTCTGGTACCTCGCCCATGTCAGCGCGGGGGATTTCGAGATCGTGGGCGCGACCCTGCCGGGGCTGCCGTTCCCGGTGCTCGGCCAGACAGGCGATTTCGCCTGGGGCTTCACCAATACCGGGCCCGATGTCCAGGATCTCTTCATCGAGCGCATCGATCCGGACGATCCGGCGCGCTATCTGAGCCCCGACGGCAGTCTCCCGTTCGACGTCCGCACCGAGACGATCCATGTCAGCGGGAGCGATGCGGTCGAGCTCACGGTGCGCAAGACGCGCCACGGGCCGGTGGTCTCCGACCTGATCCAGGAGAGCGAGGCGTTCCTCGAGGCCGGTCACGTTCTGGCCTTCGCCTGGACCGCCCTCGACGCGGACGACCGGACCGCCGAGATCCTGGTGGGCATGGCTTCGGCCACGGATTGGGACGGTTTCGTCACGGCGCTGCGCGACATGGCCGCGCCGCAGCAGAACATCGTTTTCGCGGACCGGTTCGGGAATATCGGCTATATCGCGCCGGGGCGCGTCCCGATCCGCGCGTCCGGCCAGGGGCACATGCCGGCGCCCGGCTGGACCGGCACCCACGACTGGGTCGATCGGATCCCGTTCGCGGCCCTGCCCCGCTCATACAACCCGGCGGAAGGCCGGATCGTCACCGCGAACAACAGGGTGGTCGGGCCGGACTATCCGTTCTTCCTGACCGACGACTGGACCCCGCCCTATCGCGCGCGGCGCATCGAGGCCCTGCTCGACGCCAAGCCGGCGCACGGCGTGGAAAGCTTTACCGCCATCCAGCAGGACCTGGTCTCTCTCGCCGCGGCGCGGCTCCTGCCGGTGCTCCTGGAGCTGGCCACGCCGGGCGGCGATGACGCGCGCCGGGCGCTTGGCCTGCTCGAGCGGTGGGATCACCGCATGGATCGCGATCGCGCCGAGCCGTTGATCTATATCGCGTGGCTCAGGGCATTGATGCGCGCGCTCCTCGCCGACGAGCTCGGCCCGGTCTTCGAGGACTATTGGAAGATTCGCACCGAGGTTCTGCATCGCGTCCTGACCGAGCGGACCGCCTGGTGCGACGTGGTGACGACCGAGCCGGCGGAGAGCTGTGCTGTGGTCGCAGGTGCTGCGCTCGACGAAGCGCTGGCCGATCTCGCCGCCCGCTACGGCGAGGACATGGCCGATTGGCGCTGGGGCGAGGCCCATGTCGCGTGGATGAAGCACCAGGTCCTGGGCGAGATCCCCGGCATCGGCGCCTGGTTCGAGGTCAAGCTGCCGAGCGGCGGCGAGAAGGAGACGGTGAAGGCCGGCGGCTTCACGGTGAGCGATCCCGACCATCCGTTCGCGCAGAACCACGGTGCCGGCTACCGGGCCGTCTACGACCTCGCCGAGCCGGAGCGCTCGGTCTTCATCCAGAACGCCGGCCAATCCGGGAACCCGCTCTCGGCCCACTATGACGACTTCGCCGAAGCCTGGCGCGACGGGCGCTATCTGCCGATGCTGACCGCGCGCGCACGCGTCGACCAGGATGCCCTCGGCACCCTGGTCCTAAGCCCGCGCTGAGCCGGCGGCTGCGAGGCGCGCCGGCACCGCCGGCGTTCACGGCTCTCGCTTAACGGATGCATCGAATATAAGGGGTAAACGCCTTTGCTCGATCCATGATTTCCGAGGTATCTAACTTTGGTCCCATTTTTTCTGTAAAGTAGACTATCTTGTTGGCGTCAAGAAATAGCTGGGCGATAGAATATTTTATAGCAAAGTTGACATTTTGGGGGATGGTTCCGGTTGCTTCCGCCACTGCCAGGTCGCTGAGCCGGGAACTAACAATGCCGATAACATGACCGCGGTCGTCGAATAACGGACCGCCGCTATTACCGGGCTGAACCGCCGCTTCGATCTGAAACACGCGGATGTCTCCCCGAATCCCTGACACCGCGCTGACGGTCCCGGTCGTTACACGAGGCTCAGCCGACAACATAAAGGCTAATGGATATCCCACCGCCGTAATGCTATCACCGGAACGCACATTCGTATCACCGCGAAACATAGCGTGCGATCGCGGCTGATACGTGGTCTTCAGGACGGCCAAATCGTTGCCTTGATCAGCTACAACCACGTTGGCCTCATGGTCCTGTTGATTGAATAACTTAAGAGTAATTCTTGCGCAATCTTCGACGACATGCTGGCTTGTCAGCAAATACCCCTGCGGGTTAAGGAAGAACGCCGTTCCCGAAGTTACGCCTTTTGGCTTAGTTGTTGGCCCCTTTCTGTCAGTGGCGGCGATCACCGAGGCTTCTAAGTCGTCGAGAAGTTGGTTCTCCCAAACACCCTTGGAATTGAGCTGGAACGGTCCGATGCCACCAAACCCCTGAGGTTCGCCAAAGGTTTCGAAACGCGACGTGAGCGCGATTTCCGATCTGTTCCGAGAAAGAGGATCAATTTTTACAGATACAGTGACATATGGCAAACGACCATAGGGGTTTATAGATGATCCTATTGGTTCCGCGTACTGAGACATCACACTACTGGCCTGCGTCCATGTCGACGTGCCAGGAAAACTGTACTGAACCCTCAAGAGGCCTCGAGCTTCGCCGTGGGTGGCGACCTCGAAGTTGTGAGTGACCGCGTAATCGAGGATGCCTTGATAAATATCATCGGTGGAGTGAGGTAGCTCACGTCTAAAGGTCTGATCGCCACGGTACGGGACCATGGTCAGTGCACAGGCTGTCAATGATATTGCCAGAAAAGCAAATACGATCCAGTTCTGAATTGACTTCTTCATATCCGCATCTCCTGCCGCTACGTCGCCGGACCTGCTTCGGGGAACGAACGCCTGTAGGTCAACCACCGGGTATGGGTCGTCCACCGATTCAAACACCCCTTCATCGGTGGGACAAAGCATGTCTTCTTCGACCAGTTCGATTTTCTTGCGTGTCTCACCGTCTTCGTCCCACGTTCAACTGCGTACTCACCGAATCCGGAACAGGCTCGGAATTGGGCTGTTTACCGGCGCAAGGGCATACCCAACGCTACCGGCCCGCTGGATTCACAGATCGCAATTTTCACGATTGCATCGTAAGCCCGCATATATAGCTCATCTATTCCCTGTCTCGAAGTGAGGTGGCGCGCGCTCCTAGTGGTCCTCGAATCTCACGCTGGAAAAGCGGTCTGTTTCAGGGACGCCGGGGTCGGCTGGGACGACATGGAGGCCGCGCTCGCGATGCATGAGCATGTCATCAAGACCTGGGTCGCGGACGGTGACACGGTCTCGGTCAACGGCGAGGAGGCCGGCTCCTCCAAGATCAGCGGCAAGCACTATCGCGCGAAGTGGTGTTGGGTCTTCACCGTGCGCGAGGGCAAGATCGCCGTCTGAGACGCCTATGAGGACACCCAGGCGCTCACCGCCTGCGGCCCCTGGCGTTACCGGCTTGGCCGGCACCCACGACACGGAGACGGCCGGCGCCGCGCCGCATGGCGCGGTAGCCGTGGTTGCCGCACCCGCATACCAGCAGGCCGGGAGCAGCGAGTTCGGCCGGTGCATGCTCTTATTGCTGAGGCATTTGGAAACCGCCGCCGGCATAGATCAGCTGCCCGGTCAACCACCGGGCCTGCTCGGAGGCGAGAAAGACGATGATGTCCGCGATGTCCTCGGGCGTGCCAAGCCGCCCTAACGGAATCCGCGGGACCAAACGTGATTCGCTTTCGGCAGTGATATAGCCGGTCTGTGTCGGTCCCGGCGCGACCACGTTGACGGTGATCCCATACCGGCCCAGTTCCGCCGCGGCGGACCGGGCGTAGGACTCAAAGGCATGCTTGCTGGCGGCATAGCTGACATTGGCCACGTGGAGATGAGCAGCATCGGTGCTGACCACGACGACGCGCACGCCGCTGGCGTTTCGCGCGAGCCGCCGCCGCACATATTCCGCAAGAACCAGGGCACTGGCACGGACATTGACCACATGGTGACGGTCGATTCCGGCGGCGGAGATGATGGACGGGTCGTTATCCGCCTCCATGGCACGAGCCGGATCGAACGTTTCGGCTTCGCAGTGGGCGTGATTGACCACCAACACATCGACGGGACCCAACGCCTCTTCGCACATGTCGAAGAGAATCGGGATCGTGTCCGTATCGCTCAGGTCCGCTTCGCAAGCGTGGGCTTCGCCTCCCGACGTTCGGATGTCCTCGGCAATGGTTTCGGCCCGGGTCTGTTGTTGCGCTCGGTAAAGAGCGTCGCCGGCCGCGCCAGTCTGGCGCGCGCGTTCCAACTCGTCATGCGAATGCTCGGTTGGCACCCGGTAGTAGGTGAGAAAGATCTTGGCGCCGTGACCGGCAAAGGTGCGCGCCGTCGCGGCTCCGATACCGTGATTGGCGCCCGTAATCAGGACGGTTATTCGGTCGAGATGAGGATCGATCATGAGGAGCCTTCCGAATTCTACGTTGACCGTGCCCCCGCATCCCCAGGCCAAAACCGGGGGTAATGGGCTCGGTCGCTCACCGGAATTCGGTTAGGTCCTCATGGACACAGAGTCCCTTCGATGCCTCGGAGGAGTTTAGCACAAACCGTCGCAGCCAGAACCTCCCGGGGCATCAAGGCGCGACCACCTCTGCCGTCGAGCCAAGCCGGCGGTTCCGCCAGCAGATGGCGGACATGGCGGCCAGGCGATGGGTCATTTTTCTGCGACGACGACGAAATGGCTGGCCAGACCCAGCAGCGCCGTTTCTTGCTCCACTTGGCGAATCAGGTCGAGGAGCTGCGCTCTCTTCGTAGGCTCCGACAGACGTTCATCGAGGTCTGCGGCGAGCTGACCGGGCCCCTCCACCGCGTAGAGGCCCTTTTTATTGATTCCCCCCTCGACGATCTCGGTTTCGAGTTCCTCCGGTCGGTGGAAGAACCCCGTCGTGAAATAGGTGTTGGTGGCTGGATCACCGCGGTGTTGTCCCTCCTCGAGATCGCGTCGCAGGATCGGAACGAACGCCGGGTCATCCATGAAGCCGAGTCTGAGACCGTCCATCAGCGAGGCGAACCGGTTGATCCCCTGGGCGACCAGCACGCCGCCCGGTTTCAGGACCCGGCGGGCTTCGCCGAGCGCCGCCATCCGGTGATCTGTGAGGTGTAGATGGTAGAGCGGGCCCATCAGGAGCACCGCGTCGGCGCTCCCGTCTCGGTGATGCAGTGAGCGAGCATCGCCCAGGGTCACGCTTGCGAGAGGATGATCCGGCTGCGATGCGGAAGCCTCGCGCGCCTGCTCTACATGCCTCGGCACGGGGTCGACGAGATGGACGTCATAGCCATTCCTGGCAAGCCAGCACGCATATCTGCCGGGTCCACCGCCGATATCGAGGACCACCCGTGGTGGCGAAGCCAGGAATCGCCGGATCAGCTCCTGCATACGGACGAACTCAAGCAACCCGTCGCCCGCCGCGAGCCGGTCGGCTTCGTCAAAGCCCTCGTAATAGGAGAGCATTTCCCGGTGATCCGTCGAGGCCGCCACTGTTCGCTCCCGTCCGGGCATCGGCGCGCGCCGGACCGCGGTCAGCGGTCGTCCTGGAGCTCGCTTTCGACCAGCGTCGCCCAGTAGCTCGCGCCGATCGGCAGGACCTCGTCGTTGAAGTCATAGCTCGGATTGTGCAGGAGGCAGCCGCCTTCGCCGGCGCCGTTGCCGATCCAGATATAGCTGCCGGGCGTTGCCTGGAGCATATAGGCGAAATCCTCCGAGCCCATCGAGGGCGCCACGTCGCGGCGCACCTTGTCGCCGCCGACCACGGTCGCCGCCGCGGCGGCGGCGCGCTCGGTCTCGGCGGCCGTGTTGACCGTCGCCGGGAAGCGCTTCTCCAGCGTGACCGTCGCCGTGGCGCCGAGCGCCGATGCGGCGTTCTCGGCGATCCGGCTGATGGCGGAAGCGATCATCTCCCGGACTTCTGCCTTGAAGGTGCGCACCGTGCCGCCCAGCCGCACGACCGGCGGGATCACGTTGAAGGCCTCCCCGCCATGGATCATGGTCACGCTGACCACGCCCGATTCCAGCGGGTTGACGCGGCGGCCGACGATGGTCTGCAACGCGGTCACGATATGGGCCGCCGCCGCCACCGGGTCGACGCCGAGATGGGGCATCGCGGCATGGGTGCCGATGCCCTCGACCGCGATCTCGAACTCGTCGCACGCCGCCATCATCGGCCCGGCGCGGACCGCGACCTCGCCGACCGGAAGGCCTGGCCAGTTATGCATGCCGTAGACCGCCTCCGCCGGAAATCGGTCGAACAGCCCGTCCTTGACCATGGCCTCGCCGCCGCCGAGCCCTTCCTCGGCGGGCTGGAACACGAAATAGACCGTGCCCTTGAAATTGCGGGTCTCGGCGAGATAGTGGGCGGCGCCGAGCAGCATGGTCGTATGCCCGTCATGGCCGCAGGCGTGCATGGTCCCGTCATTGACCGAGCGGTGGGCGACCTCGTTCCGCTCGTGGATCGGCAGCGCGTCCATGTCGGCCCTGAGCGCGATCGCCCGCTCCCCCGGCTCTCCTTCGAGGACGCCGACGACCCCGGTCTTGGCGAGCCCGCGATGCACCGTGATGCCGAAGGACGCGAGCTTCTCCGCCACCAGCTCGGCGGTGCGGGTCTCCTCGAAACCGAGCTCCGGATGGGCGTGGATGTCTTGCCGCCACGCCGTCATCTCGTCGTGGATCGCGGCGATGCGGTTGATGATCGGCATGGCGGTGTCTCCTCCCCCCGGGTTGACGATCGCGCGCTCCATCCTAGGCGCGGCGCCGGCGCCTGTACACGCGGGCCGCCATCGGAAACACTGTCGGGCGGCCAACCGGACGGGGAGCGCAAGCGATGGCGGAAGTGGCATGCGCGGTCGATTGCCGGGATCAGCTGGGCGAGAGCCCGGTCTGGTGCCCGCTCGACCGGCGGCTCTACTGGCTCGACATCAAGGGGCAGACGATCAGCTGGTTCACGCCGTCGAGCGGCGAGCACAAGGTCGTGCCGGTCGATGAGCAGCCCGGCTCGCTGGTGCTGCGCGAGAAAGGCGGGATGGTGGTCGCTTTCTATGGCGGCTTCCGCTTCTTCGATCCGGAGACCGGCCGCATCGAGACCGTTCACGAGGTCGAGGCCGACACGCCCGAGAGCCGCATGAACGACGGCCGCTGCGATCGGCAGGGCCGCTTCTGGGCCGGCAGCATGGACGATGCCATGACCGGCCGCCCGCTCGGCGCGCTCTATCGGCTCGATCCGGATCTCGGCCTGCACAAGGTCGAATCCGAGATCGTCATTTCCAACTCGATCGCTTTCAGCCCCGACGGCGGCACCATGTATTTCGCCGATTTCGGCCGCGACACGATCTGGGCCTATGATCTCGACACCGCCTCCGGCGCGCTCTCCAACAAGCGCATCTTCGCCGGTCCCGAAAGCGCACCCGGCTTCCCGGACGGCTCCACCGTCGACGCGGAGGGCTACCTCTGGAACGCCCGCTGGGACGGCTGGTGCCTCGCCCGCTTCGCGCCGGACGGCACCCTGGAGCGCACCATCGAGCTGCCCTTTCAGCAGGTGACCTGCCTGATGTTCGGCGGCGACGATCTCGACGTGATCTACGTCACCGGCGCCCGGGTGAATCTGAGCGACGAGGCGCTGGCGCGCCAGCCCCAGGCCGGCAGCGTCTTCGCGGTCACGGGCAGCGGCTTTCGCGGCCTGCCGGAGCCCCGCTTCAAAGGTTGAGGCGGCGGGCCTCTCCTCAGCCCGCCGGGATCAGCCGCTCGGCGCGCATCTGGTCGAAGATCTCGATGAAGTTCTGCTCCGTGTCGATCGCCTCGGTGAAGCCGTATTGCAGGCGCTTGGTGTCCTCGAGGATGGTGTCCCAGGTGCGGCCGAAATTCCAATCGGCGAAGCTCCAGTCGCCGAAATCGGAGAATGCGGTCTTCCTGAGTTGGTGGGTGCGGACGATGTCGTCCCAGACCGGCCCCTTGTCGGCCATGAAGTCGGCCAGCGACATCGGCAGAATGACGCCCGGCTCGCAGCCGAAATAGTCGGTGAAGACCGGCCACAGATAGCACCAGCGCATGCCCGACACGTTGGTCACGTTGAAGGCCTCGCCGGCGCATGAAGGCTCTCTCGCCGCCCACGCCGCGCAGCGCCCGAGCAGCCGGGCGTCGACGAATTTGTTGAACGCCGTAAAGCCGGCCTCCGGGCCCGGATAGTTGAGCGGCACGTCTAACGCCTTGCAGATCAAGGCATAGGCCGCGACCAGCGAGGCGGTGTTGAGCGGGATGCCCTCCGCATAGCCGATCACCGCCTCCGGGCGCAGGCAGGTGTAGTGCCAGGACTGTCCGGCCTGGATCTCGGCGATGTAGTCCTGTTGGTTGTAATAGAAATTGGGCGGCAGATGGCGCTGGTCGGTTTCCTTGGACGGCGATTTGTGCGGGCCGAGATGGACGCCGTAATATTTCCCGCCCTGGACCAGCACCACGCGCTGCAGGGCGGGCGCGCGCGGCGCGATCACACCCAACGAATTGCGCACGAGCGCGAGATTGCCCTCGACGTTCTCCGCCGCGATACCGCCGGAGAGTGCGGCGTAGAAAATGTGCGTGGCGTCGGTCAGGCCGGCGAGCTTGGCCTTGGCATCGTCCGCATCGAGCAGGTCGACGGAGATGAAGCTGGCCGCGGTCTCGAAGTTCGGCGGCCGCCGCGACAGCCCGACGATCTCCCACCCGCCCTCGGCCTCGAGCGCGTGAATGATGTTGCGCCCGATCATGCCGAGCCCGCCCACGATGACAGCCTTGCCCTTCGCCATTCGCTGATCTCCCTCTGCTCTCCAGCCTGCGCCCGCGGCGCGGCCGCGCGCATGATAGGGCGGCGAATTGCCCGGTCAAATCGACCGGCCTCGGGCCCGGCCGCGCGCGCGATGCGCCCTTTCGATCGCGCGTCATCTACGCCATGATCGGGCGCGCCTCCGCGGCGCGGCGCGGCAGTGATCAGGAGTGAGTCATGGCCAAAATCCTCGTCATCGTTCCCTTCGCCTTCGACGAGAAGGGGCTCGCGAACCGGCGCGCGCAGCTCGCCTCGGTTTCGTTCGGGCCGGGCATCGAGTTCGATTTCCGCGGGGTCAAGGCGGGGCCGGCGCTGCTCGACTGCTATCACGACTATGTGCTCGGCGACGTCTCGATCTTCGAGGCGGGCCTGAGCGCGGAGGACGACGGCTACGACGCCGTGTGCATCGACACGATGAGCGATTCCGGCGCGAACGCGCTCCGCTCGGTGCTCGATATCCCGGTGATCGGGCCGGGGCGGGCCTCCTACATGATGGCCTTGATGCTCGGCAACCGCTTCTCGGTCGTGACCCAATGGGACGGCTGGATCCCGCTTTACAAGAAGAGTTCTCAGGAATACGGGGTCGCCGACAAGCTCGCCTCGATCCGCTCGATCAACGTGATGCCCGATGTCGAGAACCTGCTCGGCGGCAAGGAGGAGGTGGTCTTCCCGAAGCTGGTCGACTGCGCCATGCGCTGCATCGAGGAGGACGGCGCCGATGTCATCCTCCTCGGCTCGACCACCATGCACCAGGCGCACGGCCACATGGCCGCGAATCTGCCGGTGCCGGTGATCAATCCGGGGCCGCTCACCTACAAGCTCGCCGAATGCGTGCTCGGCCTCGGCCTGACCCACAGCCGCAGCGCCTACCCCAAGCCGAGCGTGCCCAAGCCCGCCATGGTCCACGCCATGATGGCTGCCGCGGCGACCGCCGAAGGCTAGCGGCCGAAGAGGGAGGATCATCGGATGGCAGGGCGGCTTGAGGGACGGGTCGCGCTGATCACGGGGGCCGCGAAAGGCATCGGCGCCGCATGCGCCCGTCGGCTGGTGGAAGAGGGGGCGCCGGTCGCGCTCACCGACATCGACGAGGCCGGCGGCGCCGCGCTCGCGGCCGAGCTGGAGAGCGCCGGCGGCAAGACCATGTTCGTCGCCCTCGACGTCACCCGGGAGGCCGATTGGGAGGCCGGGGTCGCGGCGGTGGTCGAGCGCTTCGGCGGCCTCGACGTGCTCGTCAACAATGCCGGCATCGCGGTCGTCGAGCCGGTCCAGACCACCACCCTCGAAGAGTGGCGCAAGATCATGGCGGTCAATGCCGACGGCGTGTTCCTCGGCACCAAGCATGCCATGCGCGTGATGCGCAAGGGCGGCTCGATCATCAACATCTCCTCGATCCTGGGCATCACCAGCGTCGAGGCGCTCTCGGCCTACAGCGCGACCAAGGGGGCGGTGCGGCTGTTCAGCAAGGGGGCCGCGCTCGACGGCGCCAAGGACGGCAAGGAGATCAGGGTCAATTCGATCCACCCCGGCTACATCCGCACCGAGATGATGGAGGACACCTGCTACCGCGACTATGGCAGCCTCGAAGCCGGCCTCGAGGCGCTCGGCAAGCTGCACCCGATCGGCCGGGTCGGCAAGCCGGTGGACATCGCCAATGGCGTGGTCTTCCTGGCCTCGGCGGAATCGAGCTTCATCACCGGCACCGAGCTGGTCATCGACGGCGGCTACACCGCGGTATGACGGGCCTCCGGTGCGCGCAGGGGCCGCGGAGATGAGACGCGGAGGAAACCCCATGATTGCCAACGCCAACCGCCAAGTGCAGCTTGCGGCGCGCCCGGTCGGCATGCCGAAGGCGAGCGACTTCGCTCTGGTGGAGACGCCGGTTCCCGATCCCGGCCCGGGCCAGGCGCTGGTGCGTGTGCTCTATCTCTCCCTCGATCCCTATATGCGCGGGCGGATGAGCGCCGCGAAATCCTATACGGCGCCGGTCGCGATCGGCGGCGTGATGACCGGCGGCGTGGTCGGCGAGGTCGTGCGTTCCGAGGCCGAGGGCCTCGCCACCGGCGATCTGGTCGAGGGCGCTCTCGGCTGGCAGGACTACGCGCTCTGCACGCCGGAGACGGTGCGCCGGCTGCCCGATTCCTCCTATCCGGCCTCCTATGCGCTCGGGATCCTCGGCATGCCCGGTATGACCGCCTATTTCGGCCTGCTCGAGGTCGGCCGCCCGAAACCCGGCGACACGGTGGTGGTTTCGGCGGCCTCCGGCGCGGTCGGCGCCGTCGTCGGCCAGATCGCCAAGCTCGGCGGCTGCCGCGTGGTCGGCACGGTCGGGACCGACGACAAGGCGGCCTATGTCACCGAGACTCTGGGCTTCGATGCCGCGATCAACTACCGGACCACAGACGACCTCGGGGCTGCGCTCGATGCTGCCTGCCCCGCCGGCGTCGATGTCTATTTCGACAATGTCGGCGGCCCGGTGAGCGACGCCGTGATCGCCCGGCTCGCGTTCAAGGCCCGCGTGGTGGTCTGCGGCTACATCCACCATTACAACCTGACCGAGCCCTATCTCGGGCCGAGCCATCTGCGCGCCATTCTGATCAATCGGGCGCGCGTCGAGGGGTTCCTCGTGTTCGACTGGAAGGACCGCTATCCGGAGGCGGTCGCGCGTCTCACGGGATGGCTCGACGAGGGCCGCATGACCTACCGAGAGCATGTGATCGAAGGTCTGGAGAACGCACCAGAGGGCCTGCTCGCGCTTTTCGAAGGCCGCAATTTCGGCAAGCTGCTGGTCAGGGTGGCGGAGCGCTGAGGCGATGGCGCCTGCGGCGGGCGTCAGCGCGCCGGAAGCGACGGTCCGCGCCCTGATCGAGGACGTCTTCGGCGCGCTCGGCTTCACCGCCGGCGAGTGCGCGGTGCTGGCCGAGACGCTGCTCGAGGCGAGCCGGGCGGGCTACCACTCCCATGGGGTGATGCGGATTCCGACCTTCGTCGACGATACCCGCGCCGGCAGGATCAAACCGGCGGCGGTGCCGGTGGTCGCGCGGGAGACGGCGGCGGCGGTGCTGATCGATGCCCGCCGCTGTCTCGGCCCGGTCTCGACCGCCTTCGCCGTCGCGCAGGCCACGGCCAAGGCACGCCAAGCGGGCATCGGCTGCGCCGGCGTGCGCAACGGCAACGACGTGGCCCGTCTCGGCGCCTATGTCGGCGGCCCGGCGCGCGACGGGCTGATCACCCTGATCATGGTCAACGACGCCGGCGGCGGCGCCTGCGTGGCGCCCTTCGGCAGCGCCGCCCCCTTTCTCAGCACCAACCCGCTCGCCGCCGGAATCCCGCGCGCGCCCGGCACGCCACCGCTGGTGATCGATCTCTCGACCAGCGTGACGGCGCTCGGCAAGGTGAGGATGGCCGCGAACCGGGGTGCGGCCGTGCCCGAGGGCTGGCTGATCGACCGCGCCGGCCGCCCGACCACCGATCCGGCCGGTTTCTTCGCAACGCCCCGCGAGGCCGCCCTGCTGCCGCTCGGCGGCGCGGCGGACGGCCATAAGGGCTTCCTGCTGAGCCTGATCGTCGAGGCCTTCGCCGGCGCTCTGACCGGCGCCGGTATGAGCACGGGCAGCCAGGCCGAAGACCGCGGCAACGGCGTCTTCGTGCTCGCGGCCGACCCCGATGCGCTCGGCGGGGGCGGAGATTTCGCCCGCGCGATGGCAGCCTTCGCCGCCGGCCTCGAGGCGCTGCCGCCGGCTGCCGGCACCAGCGGGGTCCGCCTGCCCGGCGCACGGCTCGCCGATACGCCCGCCGGCGCGATCCCGATCGACGGGCCCACTTGGGCCCGGATCACGGCGATCCTGGACGAGCTCTCGTTGGCCAACGACTACGCGGTGACGGCGGCGGTCAGGCCGATACCGTCATCTGCGGGCCGTCGGCGTTGAGGTCGCGCATGTCGGTCTTGAGGTGGATCAGGCCGGGCCGGTCGCTCAGCGCGAGCGCTTCGTCGAGGGCGGGGGCGAAGCCCGCGGTCTCGGTCACGGTCCAGGCCTCCGCCCCATAGGCGCGGCCGAGCGCGGCGAAGTCCGGGCTGTTCATCACCGTGCCGTAGAGCGCCTCCGGCCCGCCGCGGCGATACTGGTGGGTGGTGATCGAGCCGTAGACCCCGTTGTCGCAGACGATGACGGTGATCGGCAGGTGCTGCTGGACGGCGGTCACGATCTCCTGGCCGGTCATGAGGAAGCCGCCGTCGCCGATCAGTGTCACCACCGGCACCGCCGGTCGGGCGAGCTTGGCGCCGAGGGCGCCCGGCATGCCGTAGCCCATCGCGCCGAGACAGGCGCCGAGTTGGCTGTAAGGGGCGCGGTAGGGGTAGTGCCGGTGCAACCAGCTCGCGAAGGCGCCGGAATCGTTGACCACGGTCGAGGTCTCCGGCAGGCGCTCGCCGAGGATGCGGACGATCTCGGCCATGTCGACAGCGCCGACGCAGCGGGCCTCTGCATCGAGGCCGGGGGTCATGAAGGCGGTATGCGCCCGATGATGGCGGGCGCGCCAGGCACGGCGCTCCGCCACGCCGTCACCGCTGGCGAGCGTATCCGAAAGGGCTTCGAGCGCCGGCACGAGATCGGAGGTCAGCGCCACCGTCGGCGTGGTCTCGGCGAACGCCGCCGCGTCGGGATAGATGTGGATCACGGTCTGATCGTGGCGCAGCAGGCTGTAATCCTGTATCGAGACGCCGTCGGGCCGGGCGCCCGCGAGGATCACCAGGTCGCATTCCTTCCAATAGGCCCATTGATAAGGTGCGAGCGTAAGTCCGAAATGGCCCAGATTGGCCGGATGGTCCGAGGGCAGGATGTCCTGGCGCCGAAAGGTGCAGGTGACGCCGGCGCCGATCCGCTCGGCGAAGGCGGCGAACGCCCGATGCGCGCGCTCGCTGCCGATCAGCTCGCCGCCGATGATGATCGGCCGTGCGGCAGCGTCGATCAGGCGCGCCGCCTCGGCGACCAGGGCCGGGTCCGGCCGGTGCGGCGCGCGCGGCCGCGGCGCGGGCAGGGCGGGCGCGCCGGCCTCGCCCTCGGTCACGTCCTCCGGCAGCACCACGGCGACCGGGCCGGGCCGGCCGTCGACCGCGGTCGCCAGCGCGTCCGCGGCGGCGGCGGCACAGTCCTGCGGGCGGAGCACCTCGATCACGTCCTTGGTCAGCGGCCCGAACGCGCGCGGATAGTCGATCTCCTGAAACGCTTCGCGCCCCATCTCGCAGACCGGCACATGGCCGATGAAGAGCACCAGGGGGGTCGAATCCTGCTTCGCCGTGTGCAGCCCGATCGAGGCGTTGGTCGCGCCCGGGCCCCTTGTCACAAAGGCCGCGGCCGGTTTTCCGGCGACCTTGGCGTAGGCGTCGGCGGCGAAGGTGCAGCTCGATTCGTGCCGTGTCAGGACCAGCTTGATGCGGTCGCGCTGCCGGCGCAGCTCTTCGAGGATCGTCAGATAGCTCTCGCCGGGGACGTTGAAGGCGAGCTCCACGCCGTGCTTCACCAACGTCCGAACCAGGGCTTCGCCGCCGTTCATTCTTGTTTTTCCTCCGCGCCCGCGCGCGGAGTGTATGGGGCGCGGCCGGTCTTGTCGCCGCCCATCGGCGCCGCGGCCGGCGCGCGCCTTCGGTTATCGGCGCAGGATCCTGTACCCTGTCGTTCTCTTCCCGAGCCCGAGCGGCTTCGGGGATCTAGCGTCGGATCGAGGTGAACGGACCATGCCGCTATCGACATTCGAGCATGTGCTTATTCTCGCAAAGGACATGGCGCGGACCTGCGACTTCTATGTCGACGTGCTCGGCCTCAAGGAAGGCGCGCGGCCGCCCTTTCCGTTCCCCGGACATTGGCTTTACCTGGGCGATACGGCGTGCATCCACATCGCCCAGGCGTCGGCCGAGGCGAACGAGGATCAGCGGGCCTATCTGGACCACCGCGCCGGGCCGGCCGATGGCGGGACCGGGGCGATCGATCACATCGCGTTCACCGCGACCGGCCTCGCCGACACGATCCGGCGACTGGAGGCGCGCGGGCTCCCGCTCCGGCAGCGGACCGTGCCCGAGCAGGGCCTGGTGCAGATATTCCTTCAGGACCCGGACGGTATCACGATCGAGCTCAATTTCGCCGCTCATGAGGCGGAGAGCGCTGGAATCACGCCGTGAACACGGGCCGTGCGGCGGACATGGCGGCCGGGGTGCGGGGCCGGGAAACGGCGCTCGGGGGTGTGCGCGAAGCGGTCCTGCAACGGGCCGAGGCACTGCTGCCGAGCCTGCGGGAGCGGGCCGCCGCGGCCGAGGAATTACGGCGGATGCCGGCGGAGACCGAAGCCGCGTTTCACGAGAACGGGCTGTTTCGGGTATTGCAGCCGGCGCGGATCGGCGGCGCCGAACTCGACTACGGCATCCTCATCGACCTCGGCGCGGTGATCGCCCGCGCCTGCCCGTCGAGCGCCTGGAACCTGACCAACCTCCTGAGCCATCACTGGATGCTCGCGATGTTCGAGCCCGAGGCCCAGGCCGAGGTCTGGGATCCGGACCCGGACGTGCTGATCGCGGCGTCGTTGATCTTTCCGGCCGGCAAGGCGCGCGCGGTGGACGGCGGCTACGTCATCTCCGGCCGCTGGCCGTTCTCGAGCGGGATCGATTCCAGCGGCTGGACCATGCTGGGGGGCGTCGTCGCGGCGACCGATCCCGCCGAGCATCGGATCTTTCTGCTGCCGCGCGCGGACTTCGCGATCGTCGATACCTGGCACGCCGCTGCGCTCCGCGGCACCGGCAGCAATGACGTGGTCGTCGACGAGGCGTTCGTGCCGGCGCACCGCACGCTCGCGGTCGACGACACCAAGGGGGGCCGGGCGCCGGGGCTCGCGCTCAATAGCGGGGTCGTCTACCGGCTCCCGGTGTTCGCGATGTTTCCCTATGTGCTGGCGGGCTGCGCGCTCGGCACCGCGGAGGGCGCGCTCGCCGGCTTCATCGCCGCGACCCGCAAGCGCGTCGGCGCTTATGCCGGCACGCGGGTCGCCGAGCACGTGCCAGTGCAGATCAAGATCGCGGAGGCGGCGGTCAAGATCGAGGCCGCCGGTGCCCTCATGCGCGCCGCCTGCGCCGAGGCGATGGACCATGCGACGGCCGGCAGGGTCCCCGACTTGACGACGAAGACCCGGTTCCGGCGCAACGGCGCCTACGCCGCCAACGAGTGCCGGCGGGCGGTCGACATCCTGTTCGGGGCGAGCGGCGGGGCCGCGCTCTACGACAGGAACCCGATTCAGCGCAGCTTCCGCGATAGTCACGCGATCAACGCGCATATTTCGTTCAACTTCGACATCGCGGGCGCCCAGTACGGGCGCGCGGTTCTGGGCATGGAACGCGACGCGGGCTTGCTCTAGACTGGCCCGCAAAACCGACCCGATCGTCGCGCAGGGAAGGGGAAAGGGAGGTCCTCGGGATGAAGCCGCCGCCGTTCGACTATCACTGTCCGGAAACGCTGGAGGATGCGCTCGCGCTCCTCGCCGAGCACGGCGAGGCGGCCAAGGTCCTGGCGGGCGGCCAGAGCCTGGTGCCGATGCTGAACCTCCGCGCGCTGCACCCCGAGGTGCTGGTCGACATCAACCGCCTTCCCGATCTCGACTATGTGCGCCTCGAGAACGGGCACTTGCGGATCGGCGCGCTCGCGCGCCACAAGGCGGTGCATGACTCGGCCGAGGTGCGGGAAGCATGTCCGTTGATGGCCGCTGCCTATCCCCATGTCTCCCACGGGCCGATCCGCAACCGCGGCACGCTCTGCGGCAATCTCTGCCATGCCGACCCGGCCTCGGAGCTGCCGGCGGTGGCGCTGATGAGCGATGCGGAATTCGTGCTGCAAAGCGCCGCGGGCCAGCGAACCGTCGGCGCGGCGGAATTCTTCACCGGCGCGCTCAGCACGGTGACCCAGCCCGACGAGCTCCTGGTCGAGGTCCGCGTGAAGCGGTCGCCGGCAGGGCAGGGGTGGTCCTTCCGGGAGGTCAGCGCGCGCAAGGGCGACTTCGCTTACGTCGCGGTCGGCGCGACGGTCGAGCTCGACGGCGATGCCTGCGGCGCGGTCCGGCTCGGCTGCGCGGGCGTCGGCGACGGGCCGCACCGGGCGCGCGCGGCCGAGGACGCGCTTGAGGGCGCGGCGCCGACCGAGGATGCCTTCCGCCGGGCGGCGGAGATCGCGGCCGACGGCATCGATCCCGGCGAGGATTACCACGCGGACGCGGACTATCGGCGCGATCTCGTGCGCAGCCTGACGCGGCGCACGCTCGCCGAAGCGCTCTCCCGCTGCCACTGAAGGGGGATGGAGATGGCGACACGCACCATCGAGCTTGTGGTCAACGGCGAGCGCCGCGCCGGCGACGCCGAGCCCCGCACGCTGCTCAGCGACTTCCTTCGCGAGCAGCTCGGCCTGACCGGCACCCATGTCGGCTGCGAGCACGGCGTCTGCGGCACCTGCACCGTGCTGGTCAACGGCGAGAGCGCCCGTTCCTGCCTGATGTTCGCGGTCCAGGCGGCGGGCGCCGAGGTTCGGACCATCGAGGGCTTGGGCACCGCCGACGACATGCACCCGCTTCAGGAAGCCTTTTGGGAGAAGCACGGCCTGCAATGCGGCTTCTGCACGCCCGGCATGTTGATGACCGCGGTCGAGCTGCTGGAGACCACGCCCGATCCGAGCATCGAGGAGATTCGCGAAGCGATCTCCAGCAATCTCTGCCGATGCACCGGCTATCAGACCATCGTGGAGGCGGTGCAGGCCGCCGCCGAACGGATGCAGGGGGACCGGTCATGACCCGCGAGCGGCACTACATTCCCGAGTCTCGGCAGCGCGAGAAGCCCAAGTCCGACTATTTCGCCATCGGCCGCAGCATGAAGCGGGTCGAGGACACGCGCCTGCTCACCGGCTCCGGCAACTATGCCGATGACGTGAGCTTGCCGAACATGGCGCACGCGGCGGTGCTGCGCAGCCCCCATGCGCATGCGCGCATCAAGAGCATCGACAAGACCAAGGCCGAGGCGGTGCCGGGCGTGCTCTGCGTCATGACCGGGGCCGAGGCGGCCGCGGTCACCGGGCCGTGCGCGGATTTTTCGAGCCCGCCGACGCCGCAATACTGCATCGCGGTCGATCGCGTGCGCCATGTGGGCGAGGCGGTCGCGGCCGTGGTGGCGGAGAGCCGCTATATCGCGGAGGACGCCTGCGAGCTGATCGAGGTCGACTACGAGCCGCTGCCGGTGGTGGTCGATCCGGAAGCGGCGCTGACCTCGTCCGGCGATGCCGTGCTCCACCCGGATCGCGGGGACACCAACATCGCGCTCCAGCGCACCATCACCTTCGGTTCGGTGGAGGAGGATTTCGCGGCCGCCGATCTGGTGGTCAAACGGCGGCTGCGCTGGCCGCGTTCCGGCGGCACGCCGCTGGAGACGGTCGGCGCCACCGCCCATTACGACCGGGGTACCGGAAAGTTCACGATCCACGCCAACACCTCGATGTACAACTATGTCGGCTGGCTGATCGCGGTCTCGCTCAAGGTCGATCCCCACCGGCTCAACATCGTGGCGACCGACGCCGGCGGCAGCTTCGGCAGCAAGCTCTTCTGCCACAAGGTCTGCACCCTCGCCGGTACTCTCGCCCGGGCCGTCGGGCGGCCGGTCAAATATCTGGAGGACCGCATCGACAATATGACGAGCGGCGACGCCCACGGCTCCGATCGCATCTATGACGCGGAGCTCGCCCTCAAGAAGGACGGCACGCTGCTCAGCATGCGGCTCAAGGTCATCGACGATTACGGCGCCTATTTCCAATATGGCGTGGGCCAGCACGGCAACGCCATGGCGCAGGTCACCGGCCCCTATCGGATCGGCAGCGTCGAGGTCGACCTGACCGCCGTGTTCACGAACAAGTGCCAGCAGGGGGCTTATCGCGGCTTCGGCTCCGAGGTCGGCAATTTCGTGCTCGAGCGCCTGGTCGACGCGGCCTGCGAGGAGCTCGGCATGGACCCGGTCGAGATCCGCCGGAACAATTTCATCGCCCCCGAGTCGTTCCCCTACATCATGCCGACCGGCAACATGTATGACAGCGGCAACTACCAGGCCGTGCTCGATGAGGCGCTGGCGATGATCGACTATGACGGCTGGCGCAAGAAGCAGGCGGAAGCCCGCAAGCAAGGGCGCTATGTCGGTATCGGCATCGCCACCTGCCAGGAGCGGAGCGTCTTCAGCGCCACCGAGTTCTGGATGTGGAATCCGAACGAAACGCCCGGGTTCACGCTCTCGAGCTCGCCGGAAAGCGTCGCCATCAATATCGATCCGACCGGCAAGGCCTATATCACGCTGAACGCGCCCTTCTGGGGCAACAGCCCGGAAACGATGGCGGTTCAGGTGCTTGCGGAGAAGCTCGAAATCGATCCCGCGGACATCGCGGTCGGCTACGCCGATTCCGACAAGGGGTTCAACTCGTCGGGCCCGGGCGGCAGCCGCTTCACGGTCATGATCGCCGGCGCCGTGAGCGGCGCCGCCGACGTGATCAAGGAAAAGATGCTGCGCGTCGCGAGCCACATGCTGGAGGCGGACCCGAGCGATCTCGAGTTCCGCGCCGGCAAGATCGGCGTCCGGGGCGTTCCCGGCAAGGAAAAGACCCTCGCCGAGGTCGCGCTACACGCCCATTACTTCCGGCTGGACCTGCCGGAGGATCACGACCTCACCAGCGGGATCGACGCGAGCTACGTCTACGATCACCCGGTCACGACGATGCCGTCTGAGGATCGGACCGACCTCGGCATCTTCTATCCGATCGTGGGCCATATGTGCCACATCCCGGTGGTAGAGATCGACGCCGAGACCGGAAAGGTCGAGTTCCTCGACTATGTCGCGGTCCATGACTGCGGCACCATGGTCAATCCGATGACGCTCGCCGGCCATGTGCGCGGCGGCACCGTGAATGGCATCGGCAGCGCGCTCTATGAGCACTTCTACTACGACGAGAGCGGCCAGCTGCAGAACGCGCTGCTCACCGACTATCAACAACCGACCCTGATGGAGACGCCGGTCGATATCCGCGTCGGCCATGTCGAGACGCCCTCGCCCTTTACCGAATACGGCATCAAGGGCGGCGGCGAAGGCGGGCGGATGGGCGCCCCGCCGGCGATCGCGGCGGCGATTGAGGACGCGCTGAAGCCGCTCGGCGTCAAGGTGGACTCGCTGCCGCTGACCCCGAAAGTGCTCCGCGCCGCGATCCGAGAGGCCGAGCGGCGCGCCGCCTGACGACCCGGGCCGCCCGATGCGGTGATGGTTCCGGTGACAGTGGCGGCCGGCACGGCGGAGGTGGGCGACGACGCGGCAACCGGTTTGAGCAGGTGAGCCTCGGCGTCAGGACGCCCCGGGTCCGCAAACACTTTTCCGATGCCGCGTTCGATCGTCATCTCATCACACCGCCCGCGGCTGATAGCGTTCGACCTTGATCCGGTCTTCGCCCTTGCGTGCCTGCACCAGATTGTAGGCGGTCTGCCGGCGCAACCAGAACTCGGCGTTTGACCATCCTGCCTTCTCCAGCCGAATGGCCATCTCCGGTGAAACGGCCGCGTGGCCATTGAGTACGCGCGAAAGCGTGTGACGAGCTACACCCAACGCCTTCGCCGCCTCGGTGACGGTCAGACCGAGCGGGTCCAGACAGTTCTCCTTGATGCTGCGGCCGGGATGCGGCGGATTCTTCATGGCCATGGTGTCACCCCCTGCTAGTGATAGTCGACCAAGTCGACGTCATATGCGTCACCGCCTGCAAATCGGAAGATGATCCGCCAGTTGCCGGAAATCGAGATGCTCCAGAATCCTTTCAGATCGCCCTTCAGCGGGTGCAGCCGATACCCTGGCAGATCGAGGTCCGAGGGCTTGCCGGCCTCGTCGAGGTCCGCCAAAGCGAGTGCGATCCGTTCCGCTTGGTCGGCACGCACCTTGCTGAGATCGCCACGCTCGTACAACCGCTTAAGGCCCCGATGTCGAAGCGTCCGAATCATAGATGATTATACCGTATACCGGTACGCGTGTCAGCAGTAAGCTCGTATACCGACGGCACCGGCGCGGCGGACATCCGCGACGCCCGTCAAGACCCGCACCGCGCCGCGATCCGAGAGGCCGAGCGACGCGCCGCCTGACGGTTGATCCGCCGCAACATTCCATCGCCCATGGCGGGCCGAAAACGGATCACCGCTCGCGTCGGTCGTCTTCCAGTTCGGCGAGGAGTTGATCGAGGGGAGTAAGGGGTTCCGGCGTCGGAGACGCGCCTTGTCCCGGCATAGTCGGCGGCGTCAGCCAGCCCTCGCGCAGAGCCTCGGCAAGCGGGGCGTCGGCCGGGATCGGGCGCTTTGCCTTTCTCGGCGGGACGATCTCCGCAACCACCCGGCCGCGATCCGTCACCAGAACGGTTTCGCCGGATGCAGCCAAGCGCACATAGTCGCTCAGCTTGTCGTTGAGCACTTTGAGGCCGACGGATCTCATGCACCTCAAATTAGCCTCCGGTAGCTCCGTTCGTCTATGAGCGTCACGGTGGCCGGGGGCCATTCTCGCCCTCCTGGCCTCCACTCGGGCGTGCTCCACCCGAGCGGTGCTACCGTGTTGCCGGCGATTCTGCTATCGTCGCCGACGCCCCGAGGCGTAGGCCAAAGAACGGCCGCGATGAAGGAGCGGCGCGGGGCGGGGAGGGTCACATGTATGTCGGTCAGCCGATCCGGCGGCGCGAGGACGAGCGCTTTCTGCGCGGCCGCGGCCGGTTTGTCGAGGACATCCGGCTCAACGAGCCGATCGCACATGCCGCCTTCGTGCGGAGCCCCCATGCCCATGCCAGGGTGACGCGGATCGACACCGAGGGCGTGGCGTCGATGCCCGGCGTGCTCGCGGTCCTGACCGGCGAAGACTGGACCGGCGCCAGCTACGGCGAGGCCGAGGGGGTCTGGCCGGTCAACGACATGAGCGGCGCACCGGCGCGCACGGTCAACCGGCCGTTCATCTGCGTCGACGGCGTGGTCCGGTGCGTGGGCGAGATCGTCGCCATGGTGGTCGCCGAGGACCGGCATCAGGCGCTCGACGGCGCCGAGGCGATCACGGTCCACTACGAGGAGTTGCCGGCCAACACGGTCACCGCGAAGGCGCTCGATCCGGAGACCCCGCTCGTGCACCCCGCGCTCGGCACCAATGAGGTGCTGGTCACCGAGCACGGCCTCAAGGAGGAGACCGAGGCGGCTCTGGCCGCGGCGCATCACGTCACCGAGGTCGTGGTCCCGACCAACCGGGTCACCGCCGCCTCGATCGAGCCCCGCTGCTACATGGGCCACTACGACACGGTGAACGACCGCTACACGGTCTGGACCACCAACCAGGCGCCGCACATCGTGCGCCGCTACTTCACCAAGTCGCTGCGCATCCCCGAGCACAAGATGCGGGTGGTCGCGCCGGACGTCGGCGGTGGCTTCGGGATGAAGCTCTATCACTATCCCGAGGAGCCGCTGGTGCTGTGGGGCTCGATCGTCTCCGGCCGGCCGGTCCGCTGGGCCGGAACCCGATCCGAATGCCTGCTGGGCGATACCCATGCCCGCGACCACCACACGGTCGGCCGTATGGCCTTCGACGAGAACGGCAAGATCCTCGGCGTGAAGTTCGAGACCATCGCGGCCTTCGGCGCCTATGAGAGCCAGTGGCAGGCGAGCATCACGAACGCCTATCACTTCACGATGCTGTCGCTGGCCTATGACATCCCGGCGATCCACACCACCGTCCGCGGGGTCTACACCAATGCGACGCCGGTCGACGCCTATCGCGGCGCGGGCCGGCCCGAGACCGTCTATCAGGTCGAGCGCTTGATCGAGAACGGCGCGAATGAGATGGGCATCGACCCGATGGAGCTGCGCGCGCGCAATCTGATCCCGCCGGAGAAGTTCCCGTACCGGACCGCCATCGGGATCACCTATGATTCGGGCGACCCGCCGGCGCTCATGGACAAGATTAAGGCGCTCACCGACTATGACGCGCTCCGCGCCGAGCAGGCCGAGCTCAGGGCGCAGGGCCAATGGATGGGCATCGGGATCTCGGCCTTCTTCGACATGGCCGGCGCAGGCCCGGTCAAGATGATGAACGAGCTCGGCGCCAAGATCGGCTGCTATGACGTCGCCAGCGTGCGGGTCCACCCCGACGGGCGGATCACGGTGTTCGCCGGCAGCCACAGCCACGGCCAGGGTCACGAGACGACCTGGAGCCAGATCGCGGCCGATCGGCTCGGCTGCGACATCGACCATATCGACCTGGTCGAAGGCGATACCGACCGCGTGCCGATGGGTATCGGCACCTGGGGCTCGCGCTCTCTCTCGACCGCCGGCATGGCGGTCTATACCGCCGCCGACCGCGTGGTCGCGAAGGCCAAGCGGATGGCGGCGCATATGATGGAATGCGCGCCGGATGATCTCGACTTGGCCGACGGCGCGTTCACGGTCAAGGGCACGGACCGGCGGCTGGCGTTCTCGGCGGTGGCCAACGCCGCCTACCATTCGGGCGACCGGCCGGCCGACCTCGAGATCGGCCTCGAGGAGACCTCGTTCTTCGATCCGGAGGACTGCACTTACCCCTCGGCGGTCCATCTGTGCGCCCTGCTCGTCGATCCGGAGACCTGCGGCGTCAACTTGCGGAACTACTGGGCAGTCGACGATGTCGGCACGATCATCAACCCGATGGTGCTGGAGGGGCAGGTCCATGGCGGGCTGGTCCAGGGCATCGGCCAGGCGCTCATGGAAGAGTGCAGCTACGATCCCGAGACCAGCCAGTACCTCGCGGGCACCTTCATGGACTACGCCATCCCCCACGCCGAAGACGTGCCCTCCTTCGGGCTCGATTCGCACATGACCAAGGCGCTGGGCAACCCGCTGGGCGCCAAGGGCGCGGGCGAGAGCGGCACCATCGGTGCGCCCGGCTGCATCGCCAACGGCGTTATCGATGCGCTCTGGCATCTCGGGGTGCGGCAGATCACGCAGCCGATGACGCCGAAGAAGATCTGGCGCGCCATCGAGGACGCGAAGCGTGCGCGTCATTAGCGTCGAGGCCAGGGTGGAGAACGGGTGATGGAAGCGGTTTCCGTAACGCTGACCGTGAACGGCAAGGAGGCCGCCGCGACGCTCGATCCGCGCACCCTCCTGGTCCACTTCCTGCGCGAGCAGCTCCACCTCACCGGCACCCATGTCGGCTGCGACACGAGCCAGTGCGGGGCGTGCACGGTCCACCTGAACGGCCAGCCGATCAAATCCTGCGCGATCTTCGCGGCGCAACTGGACGGTGCCGAGGTGACGACGATCGAAGGCATCGCCGACGCGGGTCGATTGCATCCGATGCAGGCGGCGTTCAAGGAGCATCACGGCCTGCAATGCGGCTTTTGCACACCCGGCATGGTGATGATGGGGATCGATATTGCGGCCCGCCATGAGGCGCCCTCGGAAACCACGATCCGCCGCGCGCTCGAAGGCAATCTCTGCCGCTGCACGGGCTACCACAATATCGTCAAATCGATCGCGGCCGGCGCCAAGGCGATGCGCGGCTGAGGCGGGAGGCGCCGATGTATCCGTTCACCTATCACAGGCCTTCCACTCTCGACGCTGCCGTTGCGCGGCTTGCCGAGGCCGAGGACGGCCTGCCGCTCGCCGGCGGCATGAGCCTGATCCCGACCCTGCGGTTCCGGCTCACCGCGGCCTCGGACCTGGTCGATCTCAACGGGATCGAGGCGCTTGCCGGTATCGAGCGGCGCGGCGATCGCTTGCGGATCGGCGCGATGACCAGGCATGCGGCGGTCGCGGCCTCACCGGCGGTGACGGACGCGATCGCGGCGCTCGCCGCACTTGCCGAATCGATCGGCGACGTGCAGGTGCGCAACCGAGGGACCATCGGCGGCTCGATCTGTTTCGCCGATCCGGCGGCCGACTATCCGGCCGGCCTGCTTGGCTTGGGGGCCACGGTCAACACGGACCGGCGCGCGATCGCCGCGGACGACTTCTTCACCGGGCTCTACGAGACCGCGCTGGAGGAAGGCGAGATCGTGGTCTCGGTCGATTTCCCGATCCCCGAGCGGGCGGGCTGGGCCAAGTTCGGCAACCAGGCCTCGCGCTTCGCCGTGGTCGCGGTGATGGTATCGATCGCGGGCGGCGCGGCACGGGTCGCGGTCACCGGCGCCAAGTCCCATGTCTTCCGCGTGCCGGAGATGGAGGCGGCACTCACCGCGAATTTCGCCGAGGAAGCGCTCGACGGTATCGCCCCGGCGACGGACGAGCTCAACGAGGATCTCCACGCCGACAAGGATTATCGCGCGCATCTCGTCGGCGTCATGGCGAAGCGCGCGGTCCGAGCCGCTCTCGCCCCATGAAGCCGGCGCGGTTTCGCTACCTCCGCGCATCGACCGTCGACGGCGCGCTCCAGGCACTCGCCGACAACCCGGACGCGCGCGTGCTCGCGGGCGGCCAAAGCCTGATCCCCCTGATGAACCTCCGGCTGGTGAGACCGGCCTGTCTGATCGACATCAACAGGGTTTCGGCCCTCGACCGGATCAGGGAAGACGGCGATTGGATCGCGATCGGCGCCCTCGCCCGGCACAACGACGTCAAGGAATCGGCGCTGGTCCGCGCTGGCTGCCCGCTGCTCGCCGAAGCCTACGAGTCCATCGCCCATTACACGGTGCGCAACCGCGGCACGCTCGGGGGCAATCTCTGCCATGCCGATCCCTCTTCGGAGGCGCCCGCCGTGATGATCGCGGTCGGCGCGACGCTGGTGCTTGAGAGCACCGAGGGCCGGCGCGAGATCCCGGCGGAAGGCTTTTTCAAGGGCGTCTATGAGACGGCGGCGCGCCAGGACGAGCTTCTGGTCGAGATTCGCTTGCCCAAGCGCGTGTCCGACGGCTGGGCGTTCGCTGAGGTCAGCAATCGACACGGCGATTTCGCGATGGCCGCCGTCGCGACCACGGTTCGGCTCAAGGGCGGGCGCTGCGAGGCGGCGCGCGTGGTCGCGAGCGCGGTTGGCGAGCACGCGGCGCGGCTCGGGCCGGTGGAGGCGGCGCTGATCGGCCGGCCGATCGATGACGCGAGCCTCGATCAGGCGGCGGCAGCGGCGCGCGAGGCGGTCGATCCGCACACCGACTGTCACGCCGATGCGGCCTATCGGCGAGACGTGATCGGCACCTTGACCCGGCGGACCGTGAGCCTGGCCGCGGAACGCTGCGCCTGAGGGAATCGCCATGGATCGGCAGACCATCAGCGTTACCGTCAATGGCCGAGCCTATGAGCGCGAGGTCGAGCCGCGGCGGCTCCTGAGCGATTTCCTGCGCGACGATTTGCGCCTTACCGGCACCCATGTCGGCTGCGAGCACGGCGTCTGCGGCGCCTGCACCGTGATGATGGACGGGCGCACCGCGCGGGCCTGCCTGACCTTCGCGGTGATGGCCGACGGTGCCGAGATCCGGACCATCGAGGGCCTTGGCACGGTCGAGGCGATGCATCCGGTGCAGCAGGCCTTTTGGGAGAAGCACGGCCTGCAATGCGGCTTCTGCACGCCGGGAATGCTCATGACCGCGGTCGAGCTCCTGGAGCGGAACCCGGAGCCTTCGGTCGAGGACGTGCGCGATGCCATCTCCGGCAATCTTTGCCGCTGCACTGGCTATCAGACCATCGTCGACTCCATCCGGCACGCGGCCCGGTTGATGAAGGGGGAGGGCGGATGAGCGACCGCGGCCACATTCCCGAAAGTCGGCAGCGCGAGAAGCCTCGCGCCGATCTGAAATGGATCGGCAAGAGCATGAAGCGGCTGGAGGACCCACGGCTCCTGGTCGGCAAGGGGGTCTATACCGACGACATCACCCTGCCGGAGATGGCGCACGCGGCCGTCCTGCGCAGCCCCCATGCCCATGCGCGGATCGTTTCGATCGATACCAGCAAAGCCGCCGCGCTGCCCGGCGTGCTGTGCGTGATGACCGGCGCGGACGCCGCCAAAGTGTGCGGACCGCTGCCGACCTGGGCGAGCCCGCCGGTGCTGCAGCCGGTGATCGCCGATGACCGGGTGCGCCATGTCGGCGAGGCGGTGGCGGCCGTGGCCGCGGAGGATCGCTACATCGCCGAGGACGCGTGCGAGCTGATCGAGGTGACCTACGATCCCCTGCCGCCGGTGGTCGATCCCGAACAGGCGCTCGGCTCGACGGGCGAGGCCGTGCTGCATCCCTATCGCGGTGACACCAATATCGCGCTCGAGCGCCGGCTGACCTTCGGGCCGGTCGAGGAGGATTTCGCCGCCGCCGACCTCGTCATCGAGCGCCGTTTTCGCTGGCCGCGCTCCGGCGGGCAGCCGCTGGAGACCGTGGGCGCGGTGGCCAGCTTCGATGACGGCGCGGGGCGCTTCACCATCCAGTGCAACACCTCGATGTACAACTATTGCGGCTGGATGATCGCGGACACGCTCAAGGTGCCGCCCCACAAGCTGAATATCGTGCCGACGCTGGCCGGCGGCAGCTTCGGCAGCAAGATGTTCGTCCATAAAGTTCCGATCCTGACGGCAATGCTCGCGCGCGAAGTCGGCCGGCCGGTCAAGTTCGTGGAGGACCGGATCGACAACACCACGAGCTGCGACAATCACGCCTCCGATCGGGTCTATTACGCGAAGCTCGCGCTCAAGCGGGACGGCACGCTGCTCAGCCTCAAGACCCGGATCATCGATGACTACGGCGCCTATCTGCAGTTCGGCGTCGGCCAGCACGGCAACGCCCTCTCGCAATGCGTCGGCCCCTATCGCATCAACAGCGTCGAGGTGGACCTCGCCGCGGTGTTGACCAACAAGTGCCAGCAGGGCGCCTATCGAGGGTTCGGCTCGGAGGTCGCCAACTTCGTGATCGAGCGGCTGGTCGACGGCGCGGCCGACGAACTCGGGGTCGATCGGATCGCGCTCCGGCGGCAGAACTTCATTCGCCCGGACCAGTTCCCCTATCTGATCCCGACCGGCAATATGTATGACAGCGGCAACTACGAAGCGGTCCTCGACGAGACGCTGAAGCTCGCCGAGCTGGAAAGCTGGCGCGTCGAGCAGGCCGAGGCGCGCAAGGAAGGCCGCCATATCGGGATCGGCGTCGCCACCTGCCAGGAGCGGAGCGTCTTCAGCGCGACCGAGTTCTGGATGTGGAACCTCGAGGCCGGGGTGGAATGGACCAGCTCGCCGGACGGGGTCTCGATCAAGATCGACCCGACCGGCAAGGCCTTCGTCACCCTCCACTCACCCTTCTGGGGCAACAGCCCGGAGACGGTCGCGGCCCAGGTGCTCGCCGAGCAGCTCACCATCGATCCCGGCGATATCGAGATCACCTATTCGGACACCGATCAGGGCCTCAACTCGACCGGGCCCGGCGGCAGCCGGTTCACCGTCATGGTCACCGGCGCGATCGTCGGCGCCGCCGGCAAGATCCGCGACAAGATGTTCCGCATCGCGGCCCATCTCATGGAGGCCGACATCCGCGATCTCGCGCTTCAGGACGGCGCGATCCACGTCAAGGGCGTGCCGGACTTGAAGATGAGCATCGCAGAGCTCGCCGACAAGGCGCACTATTACCGGCTCAGCATGCCCGAGGATCTCGACCTCACCAGCGGGCTCGATGCGAGCTATGTCTACGACCATCCGGTGACCACGCTGCCCGCCGAGGACGAGAGCCATATGGGGATCTTCTATCCCATCATGGGCCATAGCTGTCACATCCCGGTGGTGGAGGTCGATATCGAGACCGGCCAAGTCCACTTCCTCCACTATGCTGCGGTCCATGATTGCGGCACCATGGTCAACCCCATGACTCTCGAGGGTCACATCAGGGGCGGGACGGTCAACGGCATCGGCACCGCGCTGTTCGAGGAATTCAGCTATGACGAGGCCGGCCAGCTCCAGACCGCGCTGTGGACCGATTATCTGATCCCGACGATCAAGGAATCTCCGGTCGCAATCGAGGTCGGCCATGTCGAGACGCCCTCGCCCTTCACCGAATACGGCGTGAAGGGCGGCGGCGAAGGCGGGCGCATGGGCGCGCCGCCGGCGATCGCGGCCGCCATCGAGGACGCGCTCAAGCCCTTCGGCGTCAAGATCGACAGCCTGCCGCTGCCGCCGAGCCGCCTCCGCGCCCTGATCCGCGAGGCCCAGGCCGCGCGCTAGGCGATATAACCGTACTCCCGCTTGGCGGCGTCCGGTGTGACGTAGCCCTCCGCCAGATCCTCCTCGACCGCTTCGCGCGCGCGCTCCTGCGGCTCGCCATAACCGCCGCCGCCCGGCACGATGAGCCGGACCCGATCGCCCGGGCAAAGCCGGAGATTGGAGAATTTCGAGGAGGAGGTTTTGCCGTGGGTTTCGGTCACCGGGCGCCAGTCGTCGGCGCCCTTGGCCCGGATCAGGGTCGCACCGACCGCGCCCTCCTTGCCGCCGAACAGGCCCCAGGCCTTGATCCGGTGCCGGTCGGTGCACTGGCTCGCGGTGATCTCCGCCGAGAGGGTGCGCAGGGTCTTGCGGTAGCCGAGCCCGCCCCGGTGGCGCCCCGGGCCGCCGGAATCCGGCGTCATCTGGAAATCCTCGACGTGAAACGGGAAGCGGGTCTCGAACACCTCGACCGGATTGAAGCGGCAGTTGCCGTTGATCGCGATCACGCAGTCGTTGCCGTCGGCGAAATCGCGTCCGCCCCAGCCGCCGGAGATCAAGTCGTAGCAGGCGAAATACTCGTCATGATCCGGATGATGGCCGCCAAAGACGAAGTTGCCGCCGGTGCCGCTTTCCGCCGCCATCGCGCGCTCGGGTACGCCCTGGGCGAGCGCGCCGATCACGATCAGCGCGAGCCGGGGGTGGGTCTCCGTGTTGCCCGCGACCTCCGGCGCCGGATAGTCGACATTCGCCACCGTGCCCGGGCGGGCCACGATCTTGATCGGGCGGAAGCATCCCGAGTTCTTGGGGATCGACGGGTCGGTCATGTGGAACAGCGCGTTGTAGGTCGCCGACCAGGTAACGCCGAGCGTGGCGTTGATCGGCCCCTTGGCCTGAGCGTCGGTCTCCGAGAAGTCGGCGATCAATTCGTCGCCCTGGACGAAGACGTCGACCCGGAGCTGATAGGGCTTGTCCTCGATTCCGTCGTTCTCGACGGTGTCCTCGAAGTGATAGCGACCGTCGGGAAATTGCGCGATCTCGGCGCGCATGCGGCGCTCGGAATAGTCCATCAGGTCTTGGCAGGTCTCGTTCCAGAGGTCGCGGCCGTATTTCGCGACCATCTCCTTGAGGCGCGCCTCGCCGAGGTCGAGGGCGCCGATCATGGCGCGGAGATCGCCGTAGTTGTAGCGCGGGGTGCGGACGTTCGCGAGCATCAGCTTCCAGACCGCATCGACGTCCTTGCCGCGCTTCATGATCTTCACCGGCGGCACCCGCATGCCTTCGTGGAAGATCTCCGTCGCCTCGCCGGCGAAGCCGCCGGGCACCATGCCGCCGACCTCCGCGATGTGGCCGATGGTGACCACGAAGGCGAGCAGCTTGCCGTTGGCGAAGACGGGCTTGAACAAGGTGTGCTCGGGCACGTGGAGGCCGCCCCGATAGGGGTCGTTGTGGATGATGACGTCGCCTTCCTCGATCTGGTCGATCGGGATTTCCTCGGCGCAGGTCTTGATCAGGAGCGGCATGCCCCCGATCTGGGCCGGGCAGAATTCGGCGACCGAGACCATCTCGCCGTCGGTGTCGGCAATGGCGCAGGTGAAATCGAGCCCTTCGTTGAAGATCGTCGAATAGGACGTCTTCATCAGGGTGATCCCCATTTCCCGACAGATCGACACCATCGACGAATCGATGATGTTCATCGTCACCATGTCCATCCCACATGCTCCTCAGGCTCGCCCGCCCGTGTCCATGGCGAGAGTAAGGGGTTGCCCGCCGGTTGGGAAGGCCGCCGCGCTTAAGCCTTTCGGAACGGATGCGGGTGGGCCTGGCGCAGACCTGCGCGGTCTGGGCCGGTTCAGCCGGCGCCCGCCATCAGATCGGCGCGGGCGCGGGCCATGTGGGCGACGACGATCTCCACGGCGCGCTCGGTGTCGCGGTGGGAGAGCGCCGAGAGCAGCGCGCGATGCTCGGCATTGTAAGCGGCGATTTGGCCCGGGGTCAGAATCTTGTCCTTGATCGAGTTCCATTGCTCGTGGGCGCGGACGTGATTGATCCGATGATAGATCTCGACGATCAGGGGATTGTGGGTGGCTTCCGCCAGCCTCAGGTGGAACATCTCGTCGGCCAGCGAAAAAAGCTCCGGGTCGTCCATGCCCTCCATCTCGGCGAGCGCCCGCTCGAGCCCGGCCATGTCCCGTGCGGTGGCGTTGCGCACGGCCAGCCGGGCCATTTGCGGCTCGATCGCGGCGCGGACTTCGACCAGTTCGAGGGGCGAGGTGACCTCGGAGACGTCGGCCTCGCCGGCCTCGGGCTCGTAGATCACGAAGGTTCCGCTTCCGACCCGGCGCGACACCAGCCCGCGCGCCGTTAAGGAGCGGAGGGCTTCGCGCACCGTGCCCCGCGAGGCGGCGAAGGTCTCGGCCAGCCGGCGTTCCGGAGGCAGGCGGTCGCCGGTCGCCAACGACCCGTCGAGGATCCGTTGTGTGAGCTGCGCCGCGATCGCGTCGGCTGCGGAATCGACGGGTCTCGGGGCGCCGCCGGCCTCGCCGCTGGATCGCGCTTCTTCTGCCGCCATCGCGCCGGCCGATCCGTTGTCGCACACCACCGCACGGCCCGCGAAAGGCGTTGCAGGCCGCGGGTGGACCCTATTGCTCTAATCTTATTTTGAGAGAAGTTCAACCAATTGTTGTAATTGGGCGGTAATTGGCTTGACAAATCGTGGACCAACGGTTTGAGTCCATTGCAAGACGTCGGGTCGATCAACGCCGGGAGAAGGTGGCGGATGGCGCTTCCGGGCCACGTCAAATATCTGATCATCGGTGCCGGGATCCACGGCCTCAGCACGGCCTACCACCTGGCCCGCGCCCTGGAGGCGCGGGGCGCCGGGAGTGGCGCCGACATCTTGGTTGTCGATAAGACCGCGATCGCGGCGGGCGCTTCAGGCATCGCCTGCGGCGTGATTCGCAACAATTATTACCAGCCGGCGATGCGCGAGCTGATGGCCGCCTGTGTCGAGGTCTGGGAAAGCGACCCGAAGACCTATCACTACCATCCTGTGGGTTACATGCAGATCAGCCCTGCGCGCATGCATGAGGAGGTCGCCGAGATCGCCGAGCAACAGCGGGCGATCGGCTACGACTCCGAGTTCATCGAAGGCGAAGCAACCTGCATGGACTATATGCGCCGGATATTCGGCGATTGGCAGGCGCCCGGCGTCACCTCGATCCTCCATGAGAAGAAAGGGGGTTACGCCAACAACAGGGCCTCGATCTACGGGCTCGCGGACAAGGCCGAGGGCGCCGGCGTGCGCATCCTGACCGGAGTCGAGGTCAAGGGGTTTGGCTTCGGCGCCAACTCGAAGGCGGTGACCTCGGTGGAGACCAGCCGAGGGCGCATCGGCGTCGATCAGGTCGTCGTCGCGGCCGGCCCGTGGGTGCCGCGCCTGTGGGATATGCTCGACCTGCCGGATCGGATCGACGTCAAGGGTACGGACGGCGCGCTGCACCGCGGCCTCCCGATGTGGCGATTCTGGTGCCTGGAGGAGGGCACGCTCGGCGTCGAGCCCTCTTTCGGCATGACCGATGACGGGAGCATGCCGCCGGTCATTCACATCGATTCCGACGAGCCGCTGTGCTCCGACGTCGACGGTCGGCCGCTCACGGATGAGATGTGGGGGATCTACTACAAGCCTGATTTCAACTTCGGCGGCATCCAGGGCGGCGCCAAGCCCTACAGGGTCGAGACCCCGGCGCCGGATGTCGCGATCGACCCCTATGGGCCGGAGTCGCCCGAGTTCGTCGTCGATGACGACTTCGCGGAGATGTGGTGCTCGGCGCTCGCCTTCTGCCAAGCCCGCTATCACGGCCAGATCGGGCGCTGGCGCAAGGAGCCGTCGGGCGGGATCGGCGCCTTCACGGCCGACAGCTTCCCGGTATTCGATCGCTTCCGGGAGAACTGCTACGTGATCGCCGATTCGAATCACGGCTACAAGATGATCGCGATCGGCAAGCTGGTCACCGACGAGCTGCTCGGAAGCGAGAGCGCCCTGCTGGCGCCGTTTCGTTTCTCGCGCTTCGCGGACGGCCGCCTCCACCCGGTTTCGAGCAGCCCGTTCCCGTGGAGCTGACGAGACCGCAACGATCGGCAGGGAGCAACCGGACATGACCGACCTTGAAGCCCATGTGAATCGCGATGGTCGCGCGGCGCTGGTCAAGCAAGTGCGCGCCAAGATCGATGAGCTTGGGATCACTTACATCTATTATCAGTTCGTCTCGGTCACCGGGCGGATCGTCGGCAAGGGCATCCCCGCCGACCACTGGGAGGCGATCGCCGAGCGCGGGTTCCAACTCGTCTACGGCTCGACGGCGAATCTCTACACCGACCGCCACGCCAACTATATCGGCTACGGGCCCGAGGCCTCCGAGCTGGTCGGGATCCCCGATCCCGAAACCTTCGTCCAGCTCCCTTGGGACAAGAGGGTCGGGCGCGTGTTCTGCACCTGCTTTCGGAACCGGGAAGAGCGGGAGAACCCCGGCGGCCACCTGACCTCGGACTGCCGCGGCAATCTTCGGATCATCCACGACGAGTTTCAGGCCCGCCACGGGATGCAGATGCGCAGCGGCACGGAGCCGGAGATGATGTGGCTCAAGCGCGGCGCGGACGGCAAGGCCGACGGCGGCGTGACCAAGCCCAACTGCTACCACATCGATCAGTTCGAGGAGCTGCGGCCGATCTTCCTGCAGGTGATCGACTATGCCCAGGCCATGGGCTTCGACATGATCCAGGGCGATCATGAAGATGCGCCGGGCCAGCTCGAGCTCAACTTCACCTTCGACGATGCGCTTCGGACCGCCGACCGGTTGACCACCTACCGCCAGATCTGCGCCCAGGTCGCCCGCGAGCACGGCGTCATCGCGTGCTTCATGTCGAAGCCGTTCATGGGGGTCTCGGCGAGCGGCTGCCACCACAATATTTCACTCTGGACCGGCGGCGAGCAGCGGGTCAACGCTCTGCATCAGGCGCCGATCCCCGGCCTGGACGACGTGTTCAGCTATTGGTGCGGCGGCGAGAACCTGTTCATGCCGGATCAGGCGCTCGATCCCCGAAAGCCCGGTCCGGTCGGCCTGCACTGCATCGGGGGCGTGATGGCGCATCTCGACGCCCTCACCGCGCTCGGCTCCTCCACGGTCAACTCCTACCGCCGGCTGTGGGACACCGGCTTCTGGGCCCCGGTCTTTGCCGACTGGGGCTATCAGAACCGGACCTGCGGGCTCAGGGTCTCGGCGCCGGGCCGCTTCGAATACCGTTCGGTCGATTCGATGGTCAATCCGTATCTGCTCGCGGGCGCGCTCCTGAAGGCGTTCGACGACGGCATCACGCGGAAGCTGGACCCGGGCGAGCCCGAGGAACGCAACATCTACGAAGCGATGGAGGCGGGCAAGCTGGTCAAGAAGCTGCCGATGTCGCTCGGCGACGCGCTCGATGAGATGGAGCGTGACGAGGTGATCAAGGCCGCGCTGCCAGATGAGATGTATCGCGTCTTCATGCACTACAAGCGGGACGAGTGGGAGCGCTTCAACGCCACCGTTACCGAATGGGACGTCGAGACCTATCTCGACTGCCTGCCCTAACCAACGCGAGGAGCCGGACGGCCATGTGCGGAATTGCGGGATTGATCCATCGCGGCTCGAGCGGCGATATCGGCGCCGAGATGACCGCGATGCTCCAGGCCTTGAAGCATCGGGGACCGGATTCGAGCGGCTTCGCCGTCTACGGCATACCGGCCGATTCCGACTATGTGATGCGATTCAAGGTCGCCGAGCAGGAGGATCTGGGCAAGGGCTTCGACATTCACCGCCAGATCAAGGAGCGGAAGGCCGAGGTCGACACCCGGATCCGCAGCATGGAGGTGGAGATCGCGGGCGAGGACGCGGCGACCGAATATGCCTTTCGCTATCGCCTGAGGTTCCCCGATGACGATGCCGGCGGCCACGAGAGGTTCAAGCGCTTCGCCGATTATCTGGAGGACGTCGAGGGGGCGGAGATCCTGTCGCTCGGGCGTGCGCTGGAGCTGATCAAGGATCTCGGCGACGCACAAACGGTGAGTGCGCAATACGGCCTTGCCGGGTTCCAGGGCACCCACGCCATCGGCCACACGCGCATGGCGACGGAATCGGACGTCGACATTCGCTCGGCCCACCCTTATTGGGCCTATCCCTTTACCGATATCGCCGTGGTCCATAACGGCCAGCTCACCAACTATTGGAAGTTCCGGCGCGCGCTGGAGCACCGGGGCCACCGCTTCGTGTCGAACTGCGATTCCGAGTTGATCGCGGTCTATCTGGCCGACCGGATCGAGCAGGGCATCTCGCTCGACGAGGCGATGGAGCGCTCGGTGAGCGAGCTCGACGGCGTCTTCACCTATCTCGTCGCGACGGCCGACAGCCTGGGCATGGCCAAGGACACGATGGCGGCCAAGCCCATGGTGCTCTACGAAAGCGATGACTTCGTCGGCCTCGCCTCCGAGGAGGTGGCGATCCGCAGCGTCATGCCCGACGAGATCGACACCTGGGATCCCTATGAGGGGGAGGTCATGGTATGGCAGAACTAGGTCAACCCGATCGGCACAAGTCCCATGACATGGGGCTGCATGCGGAGCAGCTCGCCGGGCGCTCCCAACAGACCTTCTTCTCCGCGGAAGAAGGCGACAACTACACCTATCCCGAAGGCTTCGACGTCGATTTCTCGAAGACCGCGACCGTCGATGCGGCGGACATGGACTCCACCGCGATCAATCTCCGCATCCGCGCGCTGATGCAGGAGGGCTATGGCCACATCGTCATTCGGAATCCGCTCGCCAAGCACTCGCTCGGTGTCGGCATCCTGAATCGGCTGAAGCTCGATTTCGACGGCAGTGTCGGCTATTTCGGCTGCGGCCTGATCGACGGCCCGAACGTCCGAATCAAGGGCCGCGTCGGCTGGTCCTGCGCCGAGAACATGATGTCCGGCGTCGTCATCATCGAGAAGAACGCCGGCTCGACCTTCGGCGCGGCGATTCGTGGCGGAGACCTCGTGTGCAAAGGCGACGTCGGCGCGCGCACCGGGATCGACATGAAGGGCGGCACGATCATCGTCGGCGGCCGCGCCGGCGCCTTTACCGGCTTCATGATGCAGCGCGGGCGCATCGTCATTCTGGGCGACGCCGGCCCCAATCTCGGCGATTCGCTCTATGACGGCACGATCCTCGTCGGCGGCAAGATCGCCTCGCTCGGGGTCGATGCGGTTCCGGGCGAGCTCACCGACGTCGAGATCCGCTGGCTTCGAAGGAAGCTCGAGATCTACGGTCTCGAGGCGCCGAACGGCGTCGAGAACCTCACCAAGATCGTCGCCGGCAAGCAGCTCTGGAACTACGACAATCTCGAGCCGACCGAGAAGAAGATCGCGCTCTAAGGGCGCGGCCTCTCGTGATCGTGGAAGGAACTCGTCATGGCGACCGATAGACGTGAAGCCGCCGCAAACCGGCCCCGCCGCGACAGGCATGTGCTCGGGCAGAGCAGCATCTTTCCGCCGGAGGTGATCGACGACATCCACATCAAGGCCGAGCTCGGCCGCTATCGGATGCGCGGCTTCTCGCTCTTCAAGAAGATCCCGACCTTCGACGACCTCACTTTCCTGCCGGGCACGCTCACCCGCTTCGTCATCGAGGGCTACCGGGAAAAGTGCGAGACCAGAACGCTGATCGGCCCCGCGGCGAAGCGTCCGCTTGAGCTCGACATCCCGATCTATGTCACGGGCATGAGCTTCGGCGCGCTCTCCTATGAGGCGAAGACAGCCCTTGCCCGCGGTGCAACCATGGCTGGCACGGCCACCTGCTCCGGCGAAGGCGGCATGATCCCGGACGAGCGGCGCTATTCCGAGAAGTGGCTCTACCAGTGCATCCAGTCCCGCTACGGCTTCAATCCGCACCATCTCAGGCTGGCGGATGCGGTCGAGTTCTTCATCGGCCAGGGCTGCAAGGTCGGCCTGGGCGGCCACCTGATGGGGCAGAAGGTGACCGATCAGGTCGCCGAGATGCGCTCGCTTCCGGCCGGTATCGATCAGCGCTCACCGGCCCGGCATCCCGATTGGCTGGGGCCCGACGACCTCGCGCTCAAGATCGACGAGATCCGCGAGGCGACCAACGGCGAGGTGCCGATCCAGCTCAAGCTCGGCGCCGCCCGGGTCTATGACGACGTCCGCATGGCGATCAAGACCCACCCCGACAGCATCTATATGGACGGCATGGAGGGCTCGACCGGCGCGGGCCCCCATCTCGCGACCGAGGAGACCGGCGTTCCGGGGATCGCGGCGATCCGCCAAGCCCGCAAGGCATTCGACGATCTCGGGGTCACCGGCAAGATCAGCCTCGTCTATGCCGGCGGTATCCGCAATGGCGGCGATGTCGCGAAGGCTTTGGCGCTCGGTGCCGATGCGGTCGCCATCGGTCATTCCGTGATGATGGCTCTCAACTGCAACAAGGACATTCCGGAGGCCGACTTCGAGACGGAGATCGGGGTCGAGGCCGGCTATTGCTACCACTGCCACACCGGGCGCTGCCCGGTCGGCGTCGCGACCCAGGATCCGGAATTGCGCCGAAGGCTCGATCCGGACGAGGCCGCGGAGCGGGTCTACAACTTCCTCCACACGCTTACGCTCGAGTGCCAGATGATGGCGCGCGCCTGCGGCAAGACCGACGTCCACAGCCTGGAGCCCGAGGATCTCGCCGCGCTGACCATGGAAGCCTCGGCGATGGCCATGGTGCCGCTCGCCGGCTCGCAGCACACGGTCGGCCGGCCCGACATGACCCGCTATTAGGAGACCCGGCATGAGCGAAAAGACCGGCGACGTTGACTACTATCTGAGCCAAACCGGCCTCGACAGCGAGCGCGAAAAGGAAATCGGGCAGCACATCGGCTATCGCTATGACGTCAATCTGGTGCCCGACTACGAGCGCATGACGCCGTTCCTCACAACATATGTCGAGACGATGGGCTGGACCGATCTCAACTGGCTCGAAGACGTCCATATGGGCTACGAGGAGGGCCGCCCGGCGGTGTTCGATCGCAATATCAACGGCTGGGTTACGGTGCCGGAAGGCGTGTCGCTGCCAGACAACCAGCAGGATCGGGACATGCTCGCGCGCGAGCTGCTGATCAAATTCCAGATGTCGCCGCGCCACCCGATGGCCGATCTCAACGGCGCCTATCGCAAGTTTTAGTCACCCGCGCCGCCGTCCGGTGCAGGCGTAGCGACCGCGTCGAGCCAGCGAGGCTTGAACGCGAGCACCCGGATGTCGGGCGGCAGAGACGGGTTGAACAGCGCGTTGTGCCAATAGGTCGCCTGCCAGCGCGGATCATCGCGTCGAAGTAGCGTCACCGTGCAGGGGAGGTCGTAGCGCTGGCCGTCCTGGGCGAAGGCGAGCACGCAGCCGGCATCGTGAACCAGTCTAAGCGCGAGCGGTGAGCCGGCCGCAAAACTCGCCGTGAGCAGGTCGCTGAACTCTTTAGCGTGTTGGTAGTGGCGCTCGGCCAGCAGCGCGACCGCCGCTTCGCGGCGGGCCCGTGGATCGTGGGTGCGGCGGACCAGATGGCGAAACTCGGCGGCGGGCGAGGCCGCTTCGCTCGGCATGAGAAGCGTGGTGATGGCCGGCGCGATCTCGGTGCCCGTCTCGCTCAAGACGCGTGGGCGCATCGCCGGCGTCGGTCGGCCCGCGAGGCGCCGCATCGCGGCAGCGCGCACGCGGCACTGCCAGCCCACGAAGTGGTCTCGCAGGCGCTCCGTACGGGGTTTGATGGTCACGGGCGGGAGGGATCCGCGACGCCGAGCGGCTGCGCGCGGCCGCACATGGTGACGAATCGGCGACTCGACGGTTTCATCTGCGTGTCATTTGCGCGCCGCGGAGCGCCTCGCGCCGCCACGGTCGCCTATCCCTCTATCTATCTGAAAAATATAGATAAATTGCCCCTCTGTCGACTCATCTCAAAAGCCGCGCTGGACATGCTCCTATCGAATGCTCAAGATTATTGGCCATTACTTGATTCGCTGCCCGCGGCAATGAGTCTCGAAACGGTGGGCGACATCACAAAGTATGGGGGGCGCTATGGGTGATCCCGTTGATGCCTTAACGACCATCTTCACCGAATCCTACTATTGGATCACGGTGGTCATGATGTTCCTGATTCACGCCGGGTTCTGCACCTACGAGGTCGGAGCCTCCCGGCGCAAGAACGTTCTTCATACCTTGATGAAGAACACAATGCTGATTCCGCTGGTCACGGTCACGTTCTTCTTCTTCGGCTGGTACGTCTATTTCTCGTTCCCCAATGTTCCGTTCGCCTCCGGCGGCTTCACGGCCGCATCGTGGGCGGAGCCCTGGAACGAAGCCATGGGGACGAACATGCAGGACCGCATCAACGGCGTGTTCTGGGCCGCGTTCCTGCTCTTCTCATGGACCACCGCCTCGATTGTCTCGGGTGCGGTGATCGAGCGCATCAAGACCAGCGCCTTCCTGATCTTCGCCATCTTGATCGGCTCCTTCACCTGGATCCTCGATGCGGCTTGGGGCTGGCACCCGGGCGGTTGGATGGTCCAGATCCTCGGCTACCACGATGCCTATGCATCCGGCGTGGTGCATGCCATCGCCGGTGGCTCCGCGCTCGCGATCCTGTGCGTGCTCGGACCGCGTATCGGCAAATTCGGGCCGAACGGAGAGGTCAACGTGATCAAGCCGCACAATCCGTGGTTGGTCACGATCGGGCTGTTCCTGATCTTCACCGGCTTCTGGGGCTTCTATGCGGCCTGCAACGTGCCGATCATCGACATCGGCGGCGAAGCGGGGACCTTCTTCTCGGCGACCAACATCTATCTGATGCCGACGACGCTCTCCGCGATCGTCTTCAATTTCCTGATGTCCTTCTCGGGCGGCCTGATGGCGGGCTATATCGTCACCAGGGGTGATCCGTTCTGGACCTATTCGGGCGGCCTCGGCGGGATCATTGCGGCCTCGGCCGGCAACGATCTCTACCACCCGCTGCAGGCTCTCTTCATCGCGGCAGCGGGCGTCGTGTTCATGATCTACGTCCACCGCTGGGTCGAGCGGCGTTTCAAGATCGACGACGCGGTCGGCGCGGTCGCCGTGCACGGCTATGCCGGGTTCTTCGGCGTGATCGTTTGCGGCTTCGTGCTCTGGGGCTATCCGGCCGCGAGCCCGATGTTCGGCGACTACTCCGCCCGCGAGGCCTCGATCGCCCTGTTCAATACCCCGGAGGGCCTGCCGCAGATCAATCCGGTCGGCCAGATCCTGGGCGCCATCATCATGTTCTGGGTGCTCGGCTTCATCCCGTGCTACGTCCTCGCCAGGGTCCTGAAGGCCCTCAACATGCTGCGGGTACCGCGCGAGGTCGAGCTTGCGGGTCTCGATACCCATCAGCTTGGCGATGCGTATCCCTACCACGCCCAGCAGGAAACCGCGTTCGAGAAGATCGAACGCACCTACGCCAAGGAATAGGAGGCGCAGATGTCTTCGACTGGCTTGGACTCCTTTACCAATCCTGCCGAGATCGGCGCCATGTATCCCGGCGTCGGTGTTGAGGAGGTAATGCTCGGGATCCTGGTGTTCCTCTGGGTCGCCTGGCATATCTTCCAGATACGCCAGGAGGAGCACGAGTACCGGGAAGCGGTCAAGCTCTACCGGGATGTCGGCATGGAGCGCGCGATGCACCATGCGGGCGGCACCATCGCGACGGAAGAGGAGCTCCGTATCAAGAGCTGAGCTTCCTGGCGAAGCGGAACCGGGGCGGGCCCGTCGGGCCCGCCCCTTTTCGTTGGGCTATTGGGCGCGCTCGCCGGCGCCTGCGGCCCGGGCCTCCCGCGCATCGGCGATGATGGCACGGAATTGCGCGAGCGACGGCGCGCCGCGAATCACATGCTCGCCGATGACGAAGCTCGGTGTCGCGCTGATGCCGAGAGCTTCCGCGAGGGCGGCATTGCGCCGGATCAGGCCATCGATGGCGGGTTCGGCCATGTCGCGCGCCAGCCGCTCGTGATCGAGGCCGACGGAGCGGGCGATCTCGAAGAGTCGCGTGCGGTCGAGGGCGCCCTCGGCGGCCATCAGCCCATCATGGAACGCCGCGTACACGCCTTGCGCCCGTGACGCGAGCGCCGCCCGCGCCGCCAGCGTCGATTCCGGACCGAGGATCGGAAACTCCTTGTAGACCAGGCGCAGATCGCCATTTTCCGCAAGCAGCGTATCCAGGATCGGTTTCGAGCGCCGGCAATGTCCGCAGCGATAGTCGAAAAACTCGACCAGCGCGACCGCTCCCTCCGGGTCGCCCGCGACCGGCGTGTCCGGATCCGAGAACAGCTCCTCCCGATAGCGGCGGACGGCGGCGCGCGCCTGTTGTGCCTCGCGTTCGGTCCGTTTCGCCATCAGCGCCTGCTGGGCTTCGAGCAGGACCTCCGGGTGCTCGATCAGATAGTCCCGGACGATCTGCCGGATCGCCGCGACCGGCAGATCGTCCGCCGTGATGATCGGCGCCTTCGTCTCTCCGGGCGTCTCTCCTGGCTCGTGGGCCTGTGCCGAGAGCGCCCCGACGATTGCGAAAACCCCGGCGGCGATCACGGATAGGAATGGTCTCGGACAGAGTCTCATGGCGATATCCTCCTCTTCGAAGGCGCTGCCGTCTCGGGCGGGGGCGGCGCGGCACTCAAGCAGCGCGTTCGCGCAGCGTCAGAACGGCGCCGAGCACGACGATGCCGAAGATGATGTCGCGCCAGGCGAAATGGAGCTCGGAGCCCGAGACCAGCGTGCCGACGGCGGTCAACAGAAGCGCGCCGCCGAGAATCCCGAGATAGTGGCCGCGGCCGCCGGTTGCGAGCGTGCCGCCGACCAGCACGACCGCAATCGCGGGCAGGAGGAAGCGCTGGCCCATATTCAGGAACGAGACGGTGGAGAAGCCGGTCATCAGCACGCCGGCGAGCGCCGAGCAGAAGCCGCTCAGCATGTAGACCCCGAGGATCGTCCAGTCGACCCTGACGCCGGAGAGCCGCGCCACTCGCGCGCTGTTGCCGACCGCGAAAACGCGCCGCCCGAAGGTCGTTCGGTGCAGCACGACATAGGCGATGCCGGCGAAGCCGATGAAAAACCAGACGGCGGGCGCGAGCCCGATCAGCCGCTCGGTGAAGAACCATTGCAGCGCCGGCGGCGAGCGTCCGGTCGGGATGCCGCCGGTGAACAGCAGCCCGGCGCCCTGCATGATGCCGTTGGTTGCGAGGGTGACGACGATCGCCGGCATGCCGAACAACACCACGCCGATCCCGTTGAAGAAGCCGACGCCGATGCCGATCGCGAGCACCAGAGGCACCGCCCAATAGGCCGGCGCGTCCATCCCGTTGCAGATCGCCGCGAGCACGACGCCGGTGAAGGCGAGCGTGTGCGGCACCGAAAGGTCGAGCCCGCCGGTGAGCACCACCGCGCCCTGGCCGAGCCCGAGGACCGCGAGGAACAGACCGAGGGTCAGAAGCGAGTTGAGGTAGTGGACGCTCACGCTCTGGCCGCCGATCACCGCCACCACGAGGATGTAGACCACGATCAGAAGCGTCCAGGCCGGCACCATCAGGCGCAGGATCTCCCAGTTCTTGGTCACCCATTGCCAGGAGGCCGGGCCGGAAAGCTCGTCGCTCACCCGCGGGGTCCAGCTCGACGCGACGACGCTCCCGGCCTCTCCGCGGGAGGCCTGGAGGAGCGAGGGGAGGCTCCCATGGCGCAGGCCCGAGATCTTGAGGCCCGCGACCCGCCAATATTCGGCGAGCGAGGTGTCGCGGCCGATCGAGGCGCCGATCACCGCGAGCAGCAGGATGACCGCCTCGGTGATCGGCATGACGTGGGGCGACCAGTTGAGCACGATCAGCACGTTCGAGATCAGCATCAGCGTGAGGGCCGCGAACACCGTGCCGAGGCAGCCGCCCTCGCCGCCGCCGATGCGCGTGCCGCCGAGGATCGTCGCGGCGAAGATCAAGAGCAGCATGCCGCTGCCGACCAGAGGATCGCCGGAACTGGTCTGGGCGCTCAGGAAGACCCCGCCCGCGCCGTAGAAGGTTCCGGCGAGGGTGTAGCCAAGGAACTTCGTCCGTGCGACCGAGATGCCGTTGGCGAACGCGGCGTCCTCGTTGCTGCCGACGGCGTAGAGCGCGGTGCCGAAGCGGGTGCGCTTGATCATCGCCCACAGGAGAAGCGCGATCAGGATGACGAAGAGCGCCGCGGGAAAGCCGTCCGGGATCAGATCGCCGGTGAAGGTCATCGAGAGGCCGTAGGGGATGTAGCCGCCCGGATCCGGCATCAGGAGCAGGTTGAGCCCGAGGATGATGAACATCACCGCCAGCGTCACGACCACCGGCTGGAGGCGGCCATAGGCGATGAAGAAGCCGTTGATCGCGCCGACCGTCGCGCCGATCCCGAGGCCGGCGAAGCACATCAGGACCTGGCTCCAGAGGGAATCGGTCGTATGGAGCGCCATGATCACATTGACGAGCGAGAGCACCGCGCCGCAGGAGAGATCGAACCCGCCGATCAGGAACACCACCGTCTGGCCCATCGCGGCGAAGGCGAGGGGGCCGGTGTTCGACGACACGAAGTTGATCTCGAAATAGCTGATCGGGCCGGGCGAGATCACCTCCAGGCAGACGACAATCCCGATAAAGGCGGTAACGGCGACCAGCAGGCGTCGGTTGCGCGCCAGCGCCTGCTGCCAGGAGAGGTGCGGCAAGCGTGCGAGCTGGATGTCGCTCATCGCATCGCTTCCGCGCGGTCCGGGGGCCGCTCCCCGCTCGCGTCGCGCTCGGCTCCGAGCGCATAGCTCATGATGCCTTGTTCGGTGATCTCGCCGCCGACCAGCTCCTTGACGATGCGGCCTCGATACATGACCAGGACCCGATCGCAGATGTTCACCAGCTCGGGGATCTCGGTCGAATAGTAGAGGATGGCGGCGCCGGCCTTGGCGAGCTCGCGAATCAGCACATAGATTTCGTGCTTGGTGCCGATGTCGACGCCGCGTGTCGGATCGAAGGTGAGCAGCACCTTGCTCCGTGCCAACAGCCATTTGGCGATCGCGATCTTCTGCTGGTTGCCACCCGAGAAGGAGGAGACCGTCTTGTAGCGCGCGCGCGGGTGCACCTGGAGATGGTTCAACACCTCGTCCACGGCAGACGCCTCGGCCTTGCGGTCGATCCACCCGGCCTTCGCGAACCGGTCGATGATCGGGATCGAGGCATTGGCGCCACCCGTCAATCTGAGAAACAACGCCTCGGTCTTGCGATCCTCCGGCACCATGCTGATGCCGGCGCGCACCGCGTCCGCCGGCGATGTGAGGGTGATCGGCCTGCCGCCGAGCTTGATCACGCCGCCGTCGACTCCCCGCTCACCGAATAGCGCTTCGAACATCTCGCGCTGGCCCATGCCTTGCAGCGCACCGATGCCCAGAACCTCGCCGGGCCAGAGTTCGAACGAGAGATCGTCCAGCGTTCCGTCGATCGTGAGCCCTTCGCCCGCAAAGGCCGGCGCCGAGGCATCGGTGACCCGATAGTCCTCGCGCTCCGGATAGATCGCGCCGAGAGAGCGGCCGATGACGAGCCGCACCACCTCGTCGTCGCCGACCTCGTCGATGTCGTAGGAACCGACATGCTGGCCGTTTCGGAGCACGGTCAGGCTCTGGCAGAAGCGCCGCACCTCGGCCATGCGGTGCGAGATGAACACGATCGTCACGCCCGCCGCATGAAGGGTGGCGATGAGATCGCCGAGCCAGTCCACATCCGCCGCGGACAGTGTCGAGGTCGGCTCGTCCAACAGCAGGATCCTCGGCTCCCGCGCGACCGCTTTCGCGATCTCGATCTTCTGGCGGGTCGAGAGCGCGAGATCGCCGACCAGGGCGTTGGGGTCGATGTCGTCGAGGCCGAGGCGGGCGAAATGCGCGACGACGGCGCGCTTGCTCCCGCGCCGGTCGATCTGGCCTGCGACCAGCGGCTCGTAGGGCAGGAGCATGTTCTGTGTGACCGTCATGTCGCCGACCAGGGTCATCTCCTGAAACGCGGTCTGAATGCCGAGGGCGTGGGCGCGCTTGGGGCTCACGATCGCCGCCTCCTCGCCGAACACGCGGACGGCGCCGGTGTCCTCGCGGATCAGTCCGGCCAGGATCTTGACGAGGGTGGATTTGCCGGCGCCGTTCTCGCCGATCAGAGCGCGGATCTCGCCTTGTCCGATCGAGAACGACACATCGTCGAGAGCGACGGTCGCGTCAAAACGCTTCGACAGGCCTTCGACCGCAATGGCGGGCGCGGCATCGCTCATACGCAGCCGCGCGCGAGACGATGCGCCGGGGCTCCGCTCCGCTCGTAGCCGGCCCCGGCGCAACAGCAGTGATGGATCATGGGCTCGGAGGAGCCGACGATCCTATGTCTCGTCGTCCAGCTTCCCTTCGGTGGCCGCGCGGAAGCCGAGTTCGGGCACCTGCGGCGACCAGAAATCGATCGCATAGTCGGGCGGGACGACGCCAGGCTGGATCGTGTTGCACCCGGCTGCGAACTCTTCCGCCGTGCCCTTCTCGCAGAGCTTGACGTTGTCCTGGGTGACCTCGATGCCGGTATACTAGGTCAGGTGCGGCATCTCCTTGCCGTCGAGCACGTCCATCGCGACCTTGAAGGTGTATGACACGGCCCACAGGCCGGAGCCGATCGACTGGCCGGCTTTGCCGAGTGCGCCTTCGATGCCGGAATCGACCGGGAGCATCTGGAGCCTGTTGCCGTTCGCCGATTCGCCGGCGCACGGGATGATCGGGTTGTCCGGCCACCAGCCGTCCTCGACCTGCATCTGCGAGACCGTGTAGCAGCCGGTCTGCGCCACGATGCCGTCGATATCGCCCCAACTCTTGGTGGCGAGTAGCTCGCGCATCTTGAGCCGGGCCTCGGAGTGGCTCCAAAAGCCGACGAGCTCGGCCAGCACGTTGACGTCGGGATGCCGGGCAACAGCCTGTTTGAATCCCTTATGGTGGTCCTCGCCATAGGAGACACCGGGTACGCCGGTGATCGCGACGATATTGCCCGTGCTGCCTATCTGGTCGATCACCCATTGGGTGCGATGGTCGCCGAGCGCCACGCCGTCGATCTTGACGACATAGGCGCAAGGCTCGGTCACGCCGTTGATCACGGCCACGACCACGCCCTTCTTGCAGGCATTCTTGATGACCCTGTTGAGCGCCGTCGGCGAGATCGGGAAGGCCACGATGGCATCGGCGCCGGCCGCGATCATCGCGTTCATCTGCTGGATCTGCTTCTGCGCATCGGCGCCCGAGGCCTGAACCCTGAGCTCGACCTTGTCGCGGTATTGCGGCGCCTTGGCCATGGCGATGACCGTGTTCCTCGCCTCGGTCTGCCACGCATTGCCGACATAGCTCATGCTGTAATAGACGAGGAATTTGCCGTCGTCTGTCTTGGCCTCTGCCTTATCGAGCGTCACGCCCGCGGCGAGCGCCACGCCCACGCCGACGCCGAGCGCCAGACGGACGAGGCGTTTCGTTCTCGTGATCCTCACGTCCTGGTCTCCCTTCACGCTTTCAATACTGGCGGATTGGTTCTTGTCTTGTTGAGTGTGCCGTTTGCACTGAGCGCGAGTCAATCGCCGCACATGTCGTCATTCTGTCGACATTCATTGACACGAATTTCGTGTTTCACTATTCTTGTGTTATGAAAAACATCACCGTCACACTGCCGGAGGATGTCGCGCTCTGGCTACGGGTTCGGGCCGCCGAGAACGGGCGCAGCATCTCCAAATGGCTCGCGGAACTGCTCGAAGGGATGAGGCGCCAGGAGGACGAGTACGAGGTCACGATGGAGCGCTTTCTAGCGAGGAAGCCCCGAAAACTGACCTGGATCGACGGTCGCAAGCCGACGCGGGACGAATTGCATGACCGCGACGGTCTTCGTTGACACCAACGTCCTCGTCTACCGGCACGACAGCTCGGATCCGGCAAAGCAATCGCGCGCCGACGACTGGATCACCTTTCTCGTGCGCCGTCGCTCGGCGCGCATAAGTTTCCAAGTCCTGCAAGAGCTTTACGCCACACTTACGCGCAAGCTGCGACCGGGCTTCGACGCCGGAGAAGCGCGAGATATCGTACGCGACCTCGCAGTATGGCGACCGGTTACTGTCGACCTCGCCATCCTGGAGCGATCTTGGCTCCTGCAGCAACGCTACTCTCTTTCATGGTGGGACGCCCTTATCGTCGCGGCCGCGCAATCGAGCGAGTGCCGCGTGCTTCTCACCGAGGATCTCCAACGCGGCCAGACCTTCGGCGAGGTCCGGGTGGTCGATCCTTTCACGTCACCAGACCGAACGCCGGCCGAGGTTTTGGAAGCGTCGAGGTCATAGGCGTTGGGTCGTGGCCGGGCGCTGCTGCCGCTCCGAGAGAACGGAGGGGCGCCCACTGCCGATCCTTCTGAGCTCCACCCATAGTCGGGAATTCGGCCGCGCAGCGGGAACCGGCGAGGCCGCCGTCGCCGGTGATCGGGATCGCATTTCGGCCCGCTGCGAATTGGGCTAGGCTCACGGCAAAGACGGGAGCGGGGAGGCCTCCGCCATGGCTGATGCACACGAGGCGGCCGGGATCATCGTCGAGAACGATGTACCGGTGGTGATGCGCGACGGCGTTCGGCTCGCCTGCGACGTCTACCGCCCGGCCTCCGACGAGCCGGTTCCCGCCCTCGTCCAACGCCAGCCCTATGACAAGCGCGTTGCGCAAACCTATGTCTACGACCATCCCTCGGTCTATGCGCGCCACGGCTATGCAGTAGTGATCGAGGATACGCGCGGGCGCTACGCCTCGGACGGTGTGTTCTATCCGCTGCGGCTCGACGCCGAGGACGGCTATGACACCATCGAATGGTGTGCGGCCCAGCCCTGGTGTGACGGCAAGGTCGGGAGCTTCGGCTTCTCGATACCCGGTATCAATCAATTGCTCGCGGCGGCCCTCAAGCCGCCGCACCTCGCCGCGGCCGCGCCCGGCTTCTATCCGGGGGGCATGTATGAGGGCTTCACCCATGTCGGCGGCACCTTCGGGCTCGCGGCGGTGATGGATTGGGGCCTCATCATCGCCGGCGAAGCGGCACGTCGGTGCGGCAACGCCGATGTTCTCGACGCGATCGGCGCGGCGGCTTCATGCGGCGGCAAATGGTCGCCGGCGCTGTCGCTCAGGCAATTGCCGTTCCTCGAGACGCCGGACGTCTTGCCGTTCCTCAAGGACTATGTCGACCACCCAGCGCATGATGCCTATTGGGAGGAGTGGGATCTGGCACCGCGCCTGTCGCGCATCGACGTGCCCTGCTTTCACGTCGGCGGCTGGTATGACAGCTTCATTCTTCAGACCATCGAGGCCTATGAGGCGTTGAGCGCCGCAGGCCGAGCGGAGCACCGGCTGCTCGTCGGCCCCTGGTATCACATTCCGTGGACCCAGCAGGTCGGCGCGATCGATTTCGGCGACGAGGCGAAGAACACTGTCAGCACCTATGAGCGCGCCTGGTTCGATGCGCGGCTGAAGGGCGATCGGACGGCGCTCGACGCGCTGCCCCCGGTACGCATCTTCGTTACCGGCGAGAACCGCTGGCATGACGCCGACGCCTGGCCGCTGGCCGGTGGCGAGACCGAACGCTGGTTCCTGCACAGCGGCGGCACCGCCAACTCGCTGAGCGGCGACGGCGCACTCAGCCGGGAGGCGCCGGGTGACGAGCCGCCGGACTTCTTCATCTACAATCCGTTTGATCCGGTGCCGAGCCTGGGCGGGCATTCCTGCTGCCTGCCGGCGACGGCGCCGATGGGGCCGATCGACCAGCGTCCGGTCGAGTATCGCAACGACGTGCTGGTTTACAGCTCGCCGCCGCTCGACGCGCCGCTTTTCGCCGCCGGCTTCGTCAAGGCGCGATTGAGCGCGGCGACCAGCGCGATCGATACCGATTTCACGGTCAAGCTGTGCGATGTCGAGCGCGACGGGCGTTCGATCAACCTGTTCGAAGGCGTGATCCGGGGCCGCTTCCGAGAGAGCCGCAAGGCCGAAGTGCTGCTCGAACCAAACCGGATCTATGACTTCGCGATCGATGTCGGGGTGATCTGTCACGTCTTCCGCCCCGGCCATCGCCTCCGGGTGGAGGTGTCGAGCAGCAACTTCCCGGCCTTCGACCGTAACCCCAACACCGGCGGGCCGATCGGCGGCGAGCACGCATTCGACCTCGAACCGGCGCACCAGACCGTTTTTCACGACGGCGCGCGCCCGTCGTTTATCGATCTGCCGGTGATCCGGCGGTGACACCATTGGAGAGCGGGGGCAAGCATGGCCGAAGACCGTACCTATCTGACGCCTGAGAGCGAAGCCTGGATGAAGAAACGGCCGGCCTCGGCCGCCGTTCGGGTCGGCGATCTTTTGTTCCTGTCGGGGCAGGCCAGCGTGACCGACGCCGGCAAGCCCATCGACGCGGGCGATGCGAGGAAGCAGGTGCGAAACGCGTTCGCCCGGATTCGCACCGTGCTGAGATCGGCCGGGGCGGGCATCGACGATGTGCTGGACGTCATGTCCTTCCACAAGGACCCGCGCACGATCGACAGCGCGTTCGACGTCGGGCGAAGCGTGTTCTCGGCGCCCTATCCGGCGTGGACGGCGCTCGGCATGGTGGGCGCCCACGATCCGCGCCTCGATGTCGTCATCCGCGTGGTCGCCCATATCGGCGCCGGCCGTAAGCGGGGGATCACGCCAAACGGCTTCGGTTGGATGAAAGGGCTGCCGCTCTCGGCGGTCTGCCGCAAGGGCGATTACCTGTTCACGAGCGGCATCGTCGCCGCCGACGACCGGGGCGCGGTGGTGGCGCCGTCGGATCACATGGCGCAAGCGCGCTTCTGCTATGACCGCCTCAAGGACGCGATGCGGGCCGGCGGCGGCTCGCTCGACGATATCGTCGACATGATCTGCTTCAACCACGACGCGCGCGGGATGGACGCCGCGGTGGACACCTGGTGCAATGAGACCGTCGCGGGGCTGCCGATCGCCGAGGCCACGTCTTACACGGCGATCGCGATGACCGGCCTGCATCGGCTCGGCCAGGTCGGTTGCTATCGGGCGATCGCCGATTTCAGCGCGGGCCCGCGCATCGCCGCCAACCTGCCCAGCGTTCACTGGCACAAGCAGCGAATCTCGGGCGCGAGCAAGAAGAAGGGCGGTCGCCTGATCGGGATCTCGGGTCAGGTCGCCTCGGACGGGCATCAGAACATCATCGCCCGGGGCGATACCGCCTCACAGGCGCAGTATTGCTTCAGCCAGATCCGCGGCGTGCTCGAGAAGCATGGCGCGAGCCTCGACGACATCGTCGAGATCATCTCCTTCCACAAGGACCCCCGGGCCTGGGAGATCGTGATGGGGGTCGGGCGTGCGCTGTTCCACCCGCGCCGCGGCCCGGCCTGGACGCCGATCGGCTGCACCGGCCTCTATCTCGAAGGCTATCTGCACGAGATCTATGCGATCGCGATGGTGTGAGCGCGGGGTGGTCCGGTCGGGGAGGCCCGCGGAAGGGACTGCTTGAACGGGCTGCCGCATACCGTATTTCCGATATTCCGAAAATACGCTATGTTTCGCACTCTGTCATTCCATTGCGGGGCGCCGATATGCCGGAGACGCTTGTCGTGTCCAGTCGCGGCCAGATCACTCTGCCGGCCGCAATCCGCAAACGCCTGGGGCTCAAGGGCGGTGATGTCGTGATCCTCGAGGATCGCGGCGGCGAGATTGTCCTCAAACCCGGCGTGGTTCTCGAGATCCAGCATTACGACGACGATCAGATTGCGCGATGGGACGCCGACGATAAGCTTGAGGACCGGGAGCGGACACGCATTCTGGATGCCGTGACCCGGCCGAAGTGAGACTGTTTCTTGACGCCAACGTGCTCTTTACCGCCGCACACAACCCGAGAGGCAAGGCGACGCTGGCCATTGAACTCGGCAAGCAGGGGCACTGGGCGCTTGCGACAAGCCGCTACGCGTCGGAAGAGGCTCGCCTCAATCTGGTGAGGAAGCGTCCTCGGTCTCCGGATGGCCTGAGCTCACTGCTGCAAGGCATCCGGCTCGTTGAACACCGCCCTGATCTTCCGTTTCCCGCCACGCTCGTCGAAAAGGACCGGCCCATCTTCCAGGCGGCGGTTGCCTGCGGCGCAACCCATCTGTTGACCGGCGATTTGAAGGATTTCGGCCCCTTTATGAACCAGCCGGAAGAGACGTTCGGGATTCTTGTTCAAACGGTTGCTGAGGTCCTCGAAGCCACTCTGGACCGGCTTGAATGAGCACGGCGGCCAATGCACGCAGGGCGGCTGCCGCAAGCGGAGGCCCTCCCCGGCTTCTCCCGGTCTCGGGCCCCATGGCACAATAGCCGACGCGGCCCGATGCGGCGCCTGACAGGGAGATGACCGATGATCACGCTTCACAACCCCGCCTCGGTGGCGGCGCCCGCCTCGTTCTACAGCCAGGCGGCGGAGGTCGGCCCGAACCGGCGCTGGCTCCATATCTCGGGCCAGGTCGGTGTCGCCCCCGACGGCACCCTCGCGGAAGGCATCGAAGCGCAGAACGAGCAGGTCTGGCGCAACGTCATCGCTCTGCTCGATGCCGCCGGCATGACGGTGGCGAACCTGGTCATCGTGCGGGCATTGCTGGTCGACCGCGCTCATCTCGCGGCCTACCGCACCATCAGGGATCGCTTTCTGGACGGCCACCAAGCGGCGTCGACCCTTCTGATCGTCGCCGGCCTCGCCGATCCACGCTGGCTGATCGAGGTCGAGGCTCTCGCCGCGGCCGAGCCGTGATCGTCCGCGTTCCGCGCCGATCGCGCTGCGGGGCGGGTCCCGGTCTGTTCAGTCGGAGGGCGAGGCGGGCGGCAGGTCCGCGCCGTTGCCCGCCGAGGTGATGGCGCATTCGGATTCGCGCCACCAAAGGGCCGTCAGGTTGGCGATGTCGACGCCGCGATCCCAGATTCGCGCTTTGATCGGGCCGATGTCGGTCTCGAGGGTCTGGTCGAGATATTTGCCCTTGTAGATGGTCGTCCCGATCGTGCAGGGCAGCCGGTTGGTGCCGGGCTCCTCGATGGTCGCTCCTGCGAGCGCAAACCTGACCCGTTCGGCGCGCACGGCGACATAGGCCGGCGACCCTTTTGCGGCCTGTCCCTTGCCGCTCCAGGCGCCGCTGATCAGATTGTCGCCGATGCGCACCGTGGCCGTGTCGTCCCGCACGCTCTCGATGGTGCCTTCGAGCAGGTTCTCGACTCCCATGAAATCCGCGATGAAGCGGGTCGCCGGGCGGTCGAAGAGGTCGGTGGGCGGGCCCTCCTGCACGATCTGGCCGCGCCGCATCAGGATGATCCGGTCGCTCATCGTGAGCGCCTCTTCCTGGCTGTGGGTGACGTAGATGAAGGTGAGGCCGAGCTTTTCGTGCAGGTCCAGAAGCTCGACCTGCATATCGACGCGCAGCTTCTCGTCGAGCGCGCCGAGCGGCTCATCCAGGAGCAGGATCGCCGGCTGCGTCACCAGCGCGCGCGCGAGCGCCACCCGCTGACGCTCGCCGCCCGAGAGCTGGTGGACCCGTCGACCATACTTGTCCAGGAGCCGAACGAGGGCCAGCGCGTCTTCTGCGCGCTGACGGCGCTGATCTTTGTCGACGCCGCGCACCCTCAGGCCGTATTCGACGTTCTGGCCGACCGACATGTGGGGGAAGAGCGCGTAGTGCTGGAACACCGTCGTGCAATTCCGCCGCGACGCCGGTATGGCCGAGACGTCCTCGCCGTCGATCGCGATACGCGCGATCTGGGTCGGCCGCTCGAGCCCGGCGACGATCCGGAGCAGCGTCGTCTTGCCCGAGCCGCTCTCGCCGAGCAGGGTCAGGAACTCGCCGCGCCGGGCCGTGATCGACACGTCGTCGAGGGCGACGACATCGCCGAAGCGATGAGTCGCATGCTCGACCAGCAGGATCTGCTCGCCGCCGGCGGCCGCCGACCGGGTCGCGGCTGGTTCGTTATTTACCATTTCGGCCTCCTCCGAAGGCAAGCTTGATCGCGACGAAGGTCAATCCGATGCTCGCGATCGTCACAAGCGTGCTCATCGCGTAGATCAGCGGCACGGTCGTGTTGTGCGCGCCCGATTGTATCCAGAGATAGAGCGGCAAGGTGTCCTGGCCCGCACGCATGAAGATGCTGAACGGCAACTCGTTGAAGGACAGCAGAAAGCCGAAGAACCCGGCGGCGAAAATGCCGGGTTTCAGGATCGGCACCTCGATCTGCCAGAAGCGCTGCCAGCGGCTTGCGCCGAGGTCTTCCGCCGCTTCCATGAGCCGGGTATCGAACCGCGAGGCAACGACCAGCATCGCCAGGAGCGCGAACGGAAAGGCCCAGACGAAATGGGCCAGCGCAAGCGACCAGACCCCCATCTTCACGTGGATCACCAGGCGATACCACATGAACAGGCCGACGCCCGCGACGATACCCGGCACCATCAGCGGCATCAGGAAGCCGAGCAGCAGCGGGCCGCGCCGTTTCACGCGCGGCAGCACCGGCCCGACGATCAGGACTCCGATCACGCAGGCCGCCGAGGTCGCGAAGGCGAGCATGATGGAGAGCAGGAGGGGGTCGCCGACCCGGAAGTTGCTGCCGTAAGCCTCACCGTCGCGCTGGGCGATGTCGGCATAGATCACATCCTCGTACCAGGTGAGCGTCCAATCGCCCGGAATGCCCGTCAACGGCTCGCCGCTGATCGAGAGGATCATCAGCCAGACGATCGGCAGGTAGAGGATGAACAGGACGCCATAGCCGAAGAACAGGCTGGTGCCCCGCGGCAGGCCATCGACGAGCCGGCGCCAGGGCGGCGGTCGGACCCGCGTGTAGGTGATGGTGTCTGCGGTCAAAACCGTCATCGGCGTAGGCTCGCGAACACTTCGTTGAGCCCGCCGACCGGTCTCAGCGCGGCCCAAAGCAGCACTTGGAAGGCCAGCATGATGCCGAGCACGACCGCGGCGAGCGCGGCCGCCACCAGGAAATTGGAGACACCGATCAAGCTTTGCACCTGCGCGCTCAGCATCAGGACATTGTTGCCGCCCATATGCTGGGCCACCACCGTGTCGCCGAGCATCGGGATGAAGGTGAACACGAAGCCGGCGACGATACCAGGCAAGGCAAGCGGGCCGATGATGTGTGCGAGCGTCCTGAAGCGGCTCGCGCCGAGATCGTTGCTCGCCTCAAGGAAATCGTTATCGATCAGGCTGATGGACAAGAAAATGGGCCACACCATGGTCGGGAAGAACGCGCCGAGGAACCCGAAATGCACGGCGAACTCGGAAAAGATCAGCCATCGGATCGGCTCGTCGACTGCACCCGTCGCGAGCAGTGCTTGATTGACGACTCCGTTGATGCCGAAAACCGAGCGCCAGACGATGACGCGCGCCGCTGGGCTCAGGAAGAACGGCACGGTCAGCGCGGTGAAGGTAAGCAGCCTGACCATGTTGTTCCTGCAGCCCTTGGCCAGCCAGAGCGCGAAGGGGAACGCGATCAGGAGCTCGATGAACGTAATGGTCGCTGCGATCCGGATCGAACGGGCGAGCAGATCGCCGCCGCCATAGGAGAAGAATCTCTCATATTGCAGGAAGGTCGGGTCGACGTTGATCCTGATCCCGCGGCCCTGCAGGAAGGAGACCAGGATGATGGCGAGCAGCGGGATGACGATGCCGCCGAACCAGACCACGCTGAATCCCGAAAGAGACCAGACGCCCGCCGGCAAGCGCGGCAGAAAGCGGCGCAGGAAATCCTCGTTGGCGGGCAGGGCGGCGGCGGCCATCGCAGACGAAACCGAGGGGCGCCGGCCCGCGTCGCGCGATCGTCTGGCGAGCCGGCCCGAGCCCCGGGTGATCCGGAGGCTTAAGCGTTGAGCACGCGGTCCATCTGGGCCTGCATTTCCTGCAGATTCTCGGGCACCGCGCTGAACCAGAAGTCTTCCTTGGCGAATTTGTGTTTCATCTTCGCCTGGGCCGCATCCATCTCGGTCGAGATATCGTCCATACCCTTGCCGTTAGCGTAGTCGACGGCAAGGTCCGGACGGCCGTTGAGATAGCCACGGAGCGGCGTGATCGTCGACGCGTAACCGCCGCTCAGGAACCAGTTGAGCGCCGTGTACACCTCTTCGAGGTTGCCGCGATCCTCGACCTGGGCCGGAATGTAGGCCGCGTGGAGCCACTTGGTGTAGAACTCCTTGGCATTTGCATAGACCCAGTCGCCGCCGGCCTTGTTGGCTTCACGGACCGCCGGCTCCCAACAGCGGATAGCGTCGACTTCGCCGTTCTTCATGTCGGCGACCTGGTCGTCGAAGATCTTCCAGAAATTGCGGAACTGGCCGGCCTGCTTGCGCTCGATCAGGAAGTCGGCGGTCGCCCGCGCCTCTTCGGGCGAGGGGTTGAGGATATCCTTGACCTCAAGCTTGCCGGCGTTCTTGAGATAGGCGAGGGCTTCCCAGAGGTAAATGTAGTTGTCGCCGGTCGACGAGCGGCCCATGGTCTTCTCGCTTTCGAAGACCAGCGACCAGGAGGCCTCTTCCGGTGGGCGCGGCTCGTTCAACTTCGCCGGGAGGTAGCCGAAGCTGTCGGCGTTCATGGCGAGCGGCATGCCCCAGACCTTGCCGCCATCGGGGCTCAGGTCGCGCACGAGATAGGGGATGGCTTTGATGCTGTCCGGCATGCCGGCCCAGTTGCCGACCGGGCTGGTCTCGGCCTGGATGATATAACCGCCGTCGATCAGGCTCTGCTCCACGCCGGAGAGCGTCGAGATCAGGTCGAACCGGTCGCCGGCATCGTTCACCTCGACCTCTGTCAGGAAGATGCCTGGGTCGTCCTTGATGACCGTGTCTTCCATCTTGAGCCCGGTGTCCTGCTCGAAGCGGGTCCAGTCGCCCGGGATCATGGTCGGCGCCGTGAAGAGCATGCGGATCACGCCCTTTTCCTGCGCCTTGGCACGGCGCGTCAGCCCCTGAAGCACCGCCGGCGCGCCGACGATCACCGCACCCGCCGTCGCGCCCTTGATGAAGCTGCGCCGCGACAGCGGAAAATAGAGATGTTTGCTGTGCTTACTCTTGCCGTTCTTGACTGTGCGAGCACCGCCCCGCATCCGAAGGGTCGCGAGTCTCGGCTACCGCTCTCATGGTGACCGGTTTGGGGATGCCGAACAAGAGCGTGCGCATGCGCCGCGCCGACGCGGGCCGGCGCGATTCCGTGCAAACGAAAAATGCCCTAGGCTGGCGGCGGATCGAGGCCATTGCGAGGAGCGCGAGGCGCGCCATGAACGAAGCACCGACCGCCATCCGTCCGGCCGAGCGCGCGGAGACCCTGAGCGCCCTTCATCTTGCGGTCATGGCCAACCGCATGGATGCGATCTGTCGCGAGATGACCAACACCGTGCTGCACAGCGCGCGTTCGGCGGTCATCGGGATCGCGCGGGATTTTTCCTGCGCCATCATCACCGCCGATCACGAGGTGCTCGCCACCGCCGAGGCCATGCCGATCCACGTGTTCGGCATGAACATCCAAACCACGATCATGAGCGAGACCCACCCGAATTTTCGCGAGGGCGATGCGTTCCTCGACAATGACCCCTATGGCGGCAACAGCCATGCTGCCGATCACACGATCCTGGTGCCGGTGTTCCATGAGGGCGAGCATTTCTTCACGGTCGGCATCAAGGCCCATCAGGCCGATGTCGGCAACAGCCAGCCCACCACCTATTTCGCCGCGGCGAAGGACGTCTATCACGAGGGCGCGCTGATCTTTCCTTGCGTGAGGGTGCAGCGGGACCACGCGGACGTGAAGGACGTCATCCGCATGTGCCGGCGCCGCATCCGGGTGCCCGACCAATGGTTCGGCGATTATCTTGCCGCGATCGGCGCCGCGCGGATCGGCGAGCGGCGGCTCAAGGAGTTCATCGCGAAATATGGCGCCCGGGCGGTGAGGGTCTTCGTGGGCGAATGGCTCGACTATTCCGAGCGCCGCGCGCGCGAATCGATCAAGGCTCTGCCCAGCGGCCGCCTCGTGAATGAGGGCTGTCACGATCCGATCCAGCCGTTCTTGCCGGACGGAATTCCGATCAAGGTGACGATCGACATCGACGGCGAGAAGGGTTTCATCACGGTCGATTTGCGTGACAATCCGGATTGCGTCGATGCCGGCATGAACCTGACACGGGTCACCTCCACGATGGCGGCGGCCCAGGCGGTCTTCGCCTGCCTCGATCCGGACATCCCGCACAATGCCGGCAGCTTCCGTCGCCTCGAGATCCTCTTGAGGGAGAACTGCGTGGTCGGCATCCCCCGCTTCCCCCATAGCTGCTCGGTCGCCACCACTAACATGACCGATATGATCATCAACCTGATCCAGTCGGCCTTCGCCTCTCTCGGCGACGGCTATGGCTTCAGCCAGGGCAATTTCTGCAACGGAGCGGGCACCGGCGTTTGCTCGGGCAAGGACTGGCGGCGCGACGGCGCGCCTTACGTCAATCAGATGTTCATGTCGGCCGGCGGCATGCCGGCGTCGGCTGCGACCGACGGCATGCACGGCCTGGTCAACCCGGTCAGTGTCGGCCTAGTCTATCGCGACAGCATCGAGGTCAACGAGCAGCGCTTCCCGTTTCACGTGGAGAGCGTGCGGGCGCTCACCGATTCCTGCGGCGCCGGGCGCCGGCGCGGCGGACCCGCCTCGGAGGTGATCTTCGGGCCACGCCACGACCCGATGCTGGTCATCAATATCTGCAACGGGCTTACCATCCTGCCGCAGGGCGTCCGGGGCGGTCTTTCGTCCCAGGCCGGCTATCAGGCCAAGATCGCGGCGGACGGCACGCGGGAGATCTACGAAACCGATGCCTATTGCCATCTCGAGCCGGGCTCGCGTCTGCACGCGATCGACAATGGCGGCGGCGGCTACGGCGATCCTCTGGAGCGCGAGCCGGAGCGGGTGCTCGACGACGTCAACGAGCGCTATGTCTCGAGCACCAAGGCCGAGGCGCTTTACGGCGTGGTGATCGTCGGCACCGAGGAGGACGACGACCTGGTCGTCGACCTGCCCGCGACCGAGGCGCTGCGGCGGCGGATGGGTGCCGGCCGCTAGAGACTCCGCGCCGCCGCCCCGCGCCGCGCCCGCTGGCGCTGAACCAGCGTTGCGACGATCGCCATGTTGAGGATGTTGAAGGCGACCGCATTGATGAACGACGCGGTGTAGGAGCCGGTCAGGTCGAACAGGGCGCCCGCCATCCAACCGCCGAGCGCCATACCCATGAAAGTGAAGAGCATCGAGAGGCCGACCCGCCGGCCCGCCTCGTTCGCCGGAAAGAACGTTCTGATGATGATCGTGTAGGACGGCACGATCCCGCCCTGCGACAGGCCGAACGCCGCCGAAACCGCATAGAGGACGGTCAGGCCGTCGGCGCCGAGAAAGGCAACCAGCACGAGCGCCTGCAGGACCGAGCCGAGCAGCAGTGTGCGCAGCCCGCCGATCCGGTCCGAGATCCATCCGGAGCAGAGCCGGCTCACGATGCCGAAGCCGAGCATCAGGGAGAGCATTTCGGCACCGCGCTGGGCGGCGAAGCCGAGGTCGGCGACATGGGCCACGATGTGCACTTGAGGCGCTGCCATTGCGACGCAGCAGCCGAGTCCGGCCACGCAGATCAGTGACTGGAACGTGCCGGGGGCGAGGTCGACCGGCCTGAGCGCGCCTGCGGTCTCCGATGACGCCGCCGGGGTCGACAGCAGCGCGGGCTTTCGATAGAGCAGCCCGGAGAGCGGCATCATCACGCAAATCAGAAAGAGTCCGATCATCAAAAAGGTCTCGCGCCAGCCTCGGGCATCGAGGGAGGCCTGGACGACCGGCGGCCAGATCGCCCCGGCGAGATAGCTCCCGGTTATCACCACGGCCACCGCAAGGCCGCGCCGCCGGGTAAACCAAAGCGATATATCGGAGGCCATCGGTGCGAACATGGCGGATGTGCCGAGCAGGCCCGAAAGCACGCCGAGCGCGAGGCAGAATTGCCAGAACTCTTCGGCATGAGCCGCCGCGACCAGGCCTGTGGGGAGCGTGATGCTCGCGATCAGAGCGGGCACGATGACGCCGAAGCGATCGGCGAGGCGGCCCATCATGACGCCGCCGACCCCCGATGCGGCCATGAACATCATGTAGGGAATGGCGGCGACGCCGCGGCCGACGCCGAACTCGAACGACATCGGCCTCAGGGCGACGATCGTCGCGTACATGGCCGCGCCGCTGATGGTGACAAGCAGCAGCGCTGCGACCAGGCGGACGATCGGGTAAAGAGGGGGCGTCGCGCCAGGCGTCGTGCGGTCGGTCTCGCTCATATATCTTCCGTGTCGCGACCGCTCACGCGCTCGGCGGCGCTCATGCCGCACCGTACCACGCCCTCGGAGCCCGGAGCGAGGCGGCCGCGGGCGCCGATCCGTCATAGCGGAGGCGAAGGATGTTTCTGAAATCGTTGCGAGCCCGGAACCGGCCGTTTCTCGAAGCGGCCGTCGCGCTGCACCAGGCTGGCAAGATCCCGGCGAACGGCTATCTCCTCGATCTCGACGCGATGACCGCGAATGCCGGGCTGATGAGCGCGGAGGCGGCCCGGCTTGGTCTCACGGTCCTTGCCATGACCAAGCAGATCGGCCGCAACCCGCCGGCGCTCGACGCACTGAAGAGGGGCGGTATCGATCGCTTCGTCGCCGTCGACATGGCATGCGCCAGACCGATCCACGGGCGCGGGCACCGGCTCGGCCATCTCGGCCATCTGAGCCAGGTCCCGCGCCACGAAGCCGCGGCGGCGGCCCGCATGCGCCCCGATTATTGGACGGTCTTCAATACCGAAAAGGCGACCGAGGCCGCGTGTGCGGCTCATGACCAAAGCTACACGCAGGCGCTGCTCGCACGTGTTCACGCGCCCGGCGACAGGTTCTATTCGGGCCATGAAGGGGCTTCGATATCGCGGCGATCGAGGCCGCGGCCGCTGCGCTGGACAAGATACCGGGCGGCCGCTTCGCCGGTCTGACGACCTTCCCCGCTTTGCTCTACGACCACGAGGCCTCGAATGTCCAACCGACGCCCAATCTGGGGACCCTGAATCGGGCCGCCGAGCGCCTCGCCCGGCTGAACCTGGAGGATCTCGTGATCAACGCCCCAGGCACGACGTCCTCTCGCGTCATGGCACTGTTGGCGGAGGGCGGGGCGACTCAGGTCGAGCCCGGCCACGGCCTGACCGGCACCGCCCCGCTACACGCGGCCGCCGACCTGCCGGAGCGTCCCGCCATGCTCTACGTGACGGAGGTTTCGCACCTTCATCAGGGCCGCGCCTATTGCTTCGGCGGCGGCCTCTATATCGATCCCGTGTTCGAGCCCTACCGGGTCACGGCGCTTGTCGGCCGGGACCCGGAGGCGGCGCTCGCTCAGGAGATCGAGGCCAGCATTCCGGAGCCGGCGATGATCGACTATTACGGCCAGCTCCATCCGGAATCCGGCCACCACGTCGCGGTCGGCGATACGGTGATCTTCGGTTTCCGGGCACAGGCCTTCGTCACCCGCGCCTTCATCGTGCCGATCGCAGGCGTGGCCGCCGGGGAGCCCTCGGTCGAGGGCGTCTGGACGATCGACGGCCGCGAGACGGGGTGGCGAGGCTAAGGGGGCGAATACCGGCAGCGCCGATCACGGCGCTGCGTCAACCGATCGAGGTCGGCGCGAGGCGGGAAAGCTTGCGGGTCTCGGCCGTGATCACGTCGACGACCGCCGGCTGACCGTCGCGGGTGGCGCGGATCGCGCGCTCCAAGGCGGGGCGGAGCGCCGCCGCCTCGGTGACCTTCTCGGCATGGCAGCCGAGGCTCGCGGCGATCGCCGCGTAATCGCCCCGCTGCGTCGACGCCTGGTAGCGAGCCGCCGCTTCGGGGATGTTGCGGTCATAGCCGGAGAAGATCGAATCATGCTTCACCACGGTCATGATCGGGATGTCGTTGCGGGCCGCGGTCTCCCAGTCCATCCCGGTCATTCCGACCGCGGCGTCGCCCATTACGTTGACGACGAGCTTGTCCGGATTGGCGAGCTTTGCCCCCATTGCGAGCCCGAGCGAGAAGCCGAGCTGTGACGATTGGCCCCAGCCGAGATAGCTGCGCGGCGTGCCGGCCTCGTAGAAGACGCTCTGGATGTCGCGCGAGGCGCCGGACTCATGGGTGAGCATGGTGTGGTCCGGATCGAGCAACGACCACAGCTCGCGCATCATGCGGTAACCGTTGATCGGCGCCCGGTCATCGGCGAACAGCGGCTCATAGTCGGCGCGCCAGGCGCGCTTGAGGTCGGCGATGGTGGCGGCGGTCTCGGCGCGGCGATCGGCACGGCCGTCGCCGACCAGGCGTCTGAGCGCGCCGGCGAGCTGCGCCAGGAACAGCTTGGCATCGGCCACGATCCCGAGGGCCGTGGGATATTCCTTGTTGATGTCGATCGGATCCACCGTCGCGTGGATAATCGTTTTCTCGCCCGGGACCACCGGCGTGAAGGGCGCCCGGGTCAGGCTCGAGCCGACCGCCAGCATCGTGTCGCTCGCTTCGAGGAAGTGCGCGGTCATGGCGGTCGTCGAATAGGCGCCCACGCCCGCCGCCAGCGGATGCGCCTCGGGCATCGCGCTCTTGCCCTGGAGCGTCGTCGTCACGGGCGCGCCGAGAAGCTCGGCGACCTCTCGCAGCTCCGCGCTCGCTTCCGCGTAAAGCACGCCCTGGCCGGCCCAGATCAGCGGCGTCTTCGCCGCGACCAGCCGCTCGGCGGCCTCTTGTACCGCGCCGTGATCGGCTGCCGAGCGCAGTCGCCGCACCGGCGTGTAGGGGCGATCTTCCTCGACCGGAGCGGCGCAAACATCGCCCGGCAGCTCGAGCATCACCGGCTGCGGCCGGCCCGAGCGGAGCGCCGTGAAGGCTTGGCGTAATTTGCTTGGAAGCAGCGCGGCCGACAGCACTTTCTGCGCCATTTTGGTCGTCGCGCCGTAATTGGCGGTGCTGTCGAAGGTCGGCGGCTGGTCGATGAAAGACGTGCCGGGATGACCTGGCAGGAAAAGCACCGGCGTCGAATCGGTATGGGCCTGGGCGACGCCTGCGAAGGCATTCTCGGATCCCGCAAGCGCTTGCACGGTAAAGACGCCGATCTCGCGGCCATTGGTCGAGCGCGACACGCCGTCGGCCATGTTGCCGGCGACCCGCTCCTGCCGCGTCGTGATGACGCGGAGCCCGGCCCGCGCCATCGCCTCGATGATCGGGCTGTTGGGAAAGCAGAAGCACTGGCGGATGCCTTCCGCCTTCAGAATCTTCACCAAAAGATCGGCGCCGGTCATGCTCACCTCCCCATGCCGTCTGCGTACGCGGTTTTCCGCAACCGCTTGGCGTCGCTCAAGACATCGTGCGGACGTCCGCAATCGAGCCGGGATAGGCAGAGACGCGGCGTCGGTCCTGCCAGCCGATCAGAGAGCCGCGATCGCCTCGAGCGCGTTCCAATCCGGCGCTGCCGTTCCGCCCGGATCGAGCGGTTGGATGCAAACGTGGCTGGCGCCGGCGTCGAAATGGTCCTTGATCCGCGCACGCACGGCATCGGCGCTGCCCCAGGCGACCATGGCGTCGAGAAAGCGGTCGCTGCCCCGGCCGGTCAATTCCTCCTCACTGAAGCCGAGGCTCAGCCAGTTGTTACGGTAGTTGGGCAAGGGCAGGTAGAGCGACAGCACCTCAGCGGCGACGTTGCGGGCCTGTGACGCCTCGGCGGTGAGGCAGACTTTCTGCTCGACGCACAGCCAGGCATCCGGGCCGATGATCGCCCGGGCGCGTGCAGTATGCTCAGGCGTCACATTGTAAGGATGCGCACCCCTGGTCCGATCCCGAGCGAGCGCCAGCATGTTCGCGCCGAGGGCGGCGAGGACGATATTCCGCTCCGGGGTCGGAATGCTGAGCTGGGCGGCGTCCATGGCGTCGAGATAGGCCCGCATCGCCGTCACCGGCTTGCCGTAGCGGTGCCCGCGGAACTCTTCCACCAGCGGGACGTGGGAGACGCCGAGCCCCAGAATGTATCGATCGCCGTAAAAATTGTTGAGCGTGTCGTGGCCGGCGATCGCCGCGACGGCATCGCGGGCATAGATGTTTGCGATGCCGCTCGCCGCACGCAGACGATCGGTCTCGGACAGCACCAAGCTGGCGAAACTGAAGGTTTCGAAGCCGACGGCTTCAGGATACCAGAGCGTGCCGTAGTTCAGGCGTTCCGCGCCCTGCGCGAGTTCCGCGACTTGGCGCGCGGAGAGCGAGTCCGGAAATATCCAGACTCCGAGTCTGCCAGCGTCCTTCATGCGTGTTGATTCCCGATCTGTCGCCCGACGAATGCGGGGGAGAGTAGCATGGAATGGGTTCGGTTCGATGGTGGCGACGTCGGCTTCATCGAGCCCGAGGCCAGTGTGGACGAGACGGCGGTCGCTTGTATCCTGACCGGCGCGGCGACGTCTCGATTCGTCACCGGTCCGGTGGCGGGCGAGGCGTGCCGTCCGATTGGACCGCCCGCTGAGATGGGGAAACGACCGAGAGGGAGGCAAAACCATGCCCGGGGAGACGGCCGCGTTTCGGGACAGGGATCTGATTTATTATCAGCGGTTCGACGCGCGACTCCGTGCGCATTTGAAGACCCTGATCACGCCGGCGCTGATCGAAGAGCATCGCGCGAGTCTGACCGGCCAGCACTCGGATTCGCTGGAGCGCGTGTTGAACTATTTCCGCCGTGCGCCGCTCGACGGCAAATACGCGCTGTTCGAGCTCGAGCCGAACCGAAAATACAAGATCATGGTCACCTCGGGGCGTGGCGGCGGCCCGCCCGAAGACACCGACCGGCAGATCTACACCGATAAGAACGATGCCCTGCACGTCGTGTTTCTCAAGCGCGTTCAGGCGCTGATGGAAGGGGACTCCTGAGCGACAGGGAGAAGGGGGGCGGCAATGGCGAAAATCACTCTGGCAGGCTACTGCGACCGCTTCAGCGCCAGGCCGGGCGAGCGGCTGAACTTCATGGTGAGCGCAGAGGGCACGACGGATGCCGAGGTCCAGCTCGTACGCCTGGTCCACGGCGACGAGAACCCGGAGGGACCCGGCTTCATCGAGCACGAGGTCGACGCGCCGGTGAACGGCACCCACGCGGTGCACAAGCAATACACCCAGGTCGGCAGCTTCGTTCGGATCGCCGACCCGGAGGGGCGGCTCGCCCTTTCGGATGCGTTCACCCTGTGGGCGTTTATCTGGCCCCGCACGCCCGATCGGGGCCGCCAAGGCCTCCTGACCCGATAGTCGATCGCCGGCCAAAGCGGCTACGCGCTGGCCATCGGCGACGACGGCGCGCTCGAGTTTCGGGTCGGTGACGGCCAAAGCGTCGCGGCGGTGCAGGCCGCCGTTCCTCTGGTGTCGCGTCAGTGGTATCTGGTGGCGGCGTCCTACGACTCATCGAGCGGGATGGCGGCGCTTTACCAGGAGCCGATCGAGAACCGCTACGGCAACCACCTCTCGAAGATCGTGCCCTTGGACCTCTCCTGTCATGTCAGCGCGACATTGGGCGTCAAGCCTTCGGCGACGGCGGCGGATTTTCTATGGGCCGCTGCGCAGGACCACGAGGCGGACCGGGGAGATTTCGCGGCACAGCTCTATAACGGCAAGATCGACCGCTGCGGCGTCGTGGGCGCGGCGCTGAGCAGAGCCGAGCTCGATCGGCTGCGCCGGGATGGCGAGGCGCCCTCGGAGCGCGTCATCGCCTGCTGGGACACGACGGCCGGTTACGGCGATACCGGTATCGGCGATCGCGTCGTCGAAATCGGCCCCCACGGACTCCACGGCGACGGCTGCAACAGGCCGGTGCGCGCCATGACCGGCCACAATTGGAACGGGCACGACGACTGTTTCAGATTCAGACCCGAGCAGTTCGGCGGCATCGACTTCCACGAAGACGCGATGACCGATTGCGGCTGGAAGCCGAGCTTCGCCATGGAGGTGCCGGCGCTCAAGAGCGGCGTCTACGCCGCGCGTCTGACGGCGGGCGAGACGGTCGAGCATGTGGTCTTTTTCCTTCGCCCGAAGACGCCGTCCGCCCCGATCGCGATGCTGATGCCGACCTGCAGCTACCTCGCCTACGCCAATGAGCGGCTCGCGCTCGACTACGCGTCGTCGCAGGTGTTGAGCAGCCAGGTTCCGGTTATCCACGAATGGGATCTCGAGCTTCACGAACGCCCCGAATACGGCCTCTCCTGCTATGACAGCCACGGCGACGGGGCGGGGGTGTGCTATTCCACCCGATTGCGGCCGATCCTCAATATGCGGCCCCGACATCGCATGGCGGGCACCGTCGTTCCCTGGCAATTTCCGGCAGACCTCCCGGTGATCTATTGGCTGGAGGCCATGGGTTATGACTATGACGTGATCACCGACGAGGACCTGCATCGCGAGGGCGAAGCCTGTCTGAGCCCCTACAACGTCGTCATCAACGCGACCCATGCCGAGTACTATTCGGAGCGCATGATGGACGCGACCGAGGACTATCTGGCCGCCGGCGGGCGGCTCATGTATCTCTCCGGAAACGGTTATTACTGGGTGGTCTCCTTCAGGGAAAACGACCTCGACGTCATGGAGGTGCGCCGGCTCGATATGGGGTCGCGGGCGTGGAACGCCGCGCCCGGCGAGCACTATATGGCGAGCAACGGCGAGCGCGGCGGGCTATGGCGCGCCCGCGGCCGCCCGCCGCAGAAGCTGGTCGGCACCGGGTTCACCTCGGAGGGTATGGATGAATCGGTGCCCTATCGCCGGATGCCGGACAGCGACGATCCCGCTGCGGCCTGGATATTCGCAGGCGTCGAAGGGGAGATTATCGGCGATGAAGGGCTTGCCTTCGGCGGTGCCGCCGGCGTGGAGTTCGACCGCTACGACCTTTCCCTGGGAACGCCGCCGCACACCTTGATTCTCGCTTCGTCCGAGGGCCATTCGGACAACTTCCCGCTCGTCGTCGAGGACATCGCCTTCAATTATCCGGGCATGGGAGGGACACAGGACTATCGGGTCAGGGCCGATATGACGTACTTCACCACGCCCAATCACGGTGCCGTCTGGTCGGCGAGCTCGATCGCCTGGGGCCAGGCCCTGCCCTGGAACGACTGCGACAACAGCGCGTCTCGGGTGATGGCGAACGTGTTGAACGCGTTCATGAAGGATGGATCGCTGCCGGGAGCCGACGCGAAGCGGTGAACCGCCCGGCGGGCGCGCGGCCCGTCCGGGCAGAGAATTCTCGCTATTCCCCAAACGGCTTGCGCTTATACCCGAAGCAGCAAATGTGGACGGCGACGGACAACCGATCGAGATCGAGCCTTCCCGGCTTCTCTCGGACCGGATTCCGATCAGGCCGGCGTCGCGCCCTTAGGCGGATCCGCGAGCGCGACCACGCAGTCGGCCATCAGAATCTGGCCCGCTGTCGAGACGGCATTGGTCAGGGCCCTGCGCAACACGGCCACGGAATCGATGACGCCCGCTTCGGCGTAATCGCATACCCTGTCACGCCCGCTGTCATATCCGTGGCGTGCCGGAAGCGCGAGCACTGCCTCGGCGAGGAGGCTCGGCTCTCGTCCGGATCGCTCGGCGATCAGGCGAAACGGCGTTTCCAGAATCCGCCGGAATGCGAGCGCCGGCGGATCCCGTCGATCAGCCAAGAGCGCCGCCGCCCGCAGCAGCGCGACACCCCCGCCGGCGACCACGCCGTCGGTCAGTGCCGCACGCGCAGCATTGACGGCGTTCTCGGCACGCGTCTGACGCTCACGCCAAGCGCTCTCGGTGTAGCCACCGACACGGATGTTGGCGACTCCGGAAACGAGGCGGGCGAGACGCGTTTCCAGCTTTCCCCGGTCGTAATGTTTGGTCTCGCGGGTGAGTTCTGTCCGGATTTGCGCGATTCGCGCCTCGCACGCTTCGGGTGAACCGAGACCGCCGAACAAGGTCGTGCTATCGACCTCGATCACTGCCCTCTTGCATCGTCCGAGCGCGCCCGGCGCAATCCTCTCGGGCACGTTGCCGAGCTCTTCGCTAAACATCTCGCCGCCCGTCAGAACGGCGATGTCGTCCGTCTGATGATGGCGATAGATGCCCGACCCGGGTCCCTTCACGGCCGCACAGCGGACGGTGCCCGCCTTGTTGTTGGTCAGCATGACGGCGAGCGCTTGGTCGGTCACATCCTCGGCCAGTACCAAGAGACTGCGTTCGTCTCGTTTCGCCGCCTCGAGCGCAGGGACGACGTCGTCCGCCCGCGCGAGCGGACCGGCGCATAGCAGAAGGTAAGGCTGATCGAGCTTGACCGCTTGATCCCGAGGTGTGGCGAGAAAATGGCGAGACAACATGCCGTGCTCGAATTTCATCCCCGACATGAAATCCACGGTCGTGTCGACGCCCTGGTGATAGGCGACGTTGATGACGCCGTCGGGCCCCAGCTGGTGGACCGCCCGCGCCACGACGGCTGCGATCTCGCGGTCGCCCCCGGTCGCGCGGCACGCAACCGCCTCCAAGACGGCGCACTCATGTGCCGGTCTGCTTTGCCCCGCCAGGCTGTCGCATATCTCGGCGCTCATGGCGTCGAACACGCGGCGCAGGTCCACGGGCGGGTAGCCGGCCGCGACCAGACGAAGACCTTCAACGCATAACCCGCCGGCCAGCACCGATGCCGTCGTTGAGCCGTCGCCTACGGTGTCGCGTGTTTTCTTTGCACAGGCCTTGATCAGCTCGATCCCGAGCGAGGCTACTCGGTCGGGATGGTCGAGGTCCCGAATTGCGGTAAAACCGTCCTTGGTGATTTCCGGATAGCCGAACGCGCGGTCAAGCGCGACATGACCGCCTTGCGGGCCGAGCGTTACGCCGGCAAGGCGGGCAGCGAGCCGAGCACCATTTAGCAGGCGCTCCCGGCTTGCTTCACCCTGCGCAACGGTCTTTGTGGGGACTTGCCGCATGCTCAACGCGTGCGCGCTTGCACGGCCGGGAGGCGCCGCGCGCCGGCGCCTCCCGGGAGTTGAATCAGGCGGCCAGGAAGCGGCTCCACTCTTTGATGTAGCTGTTGATGTGCTCGGGCCAGATCATCCAGAACCCGATATTGGCTTGGCGCCGCGTCTTGGGGCCGGTATCGCGTCCCGCACCCAGGTACCATTTGGTGTATTCCTCGACAGAGAGGTGTTCTTTCACGCGGTCGGGACAGGGCGAGAAGTAGCCCTGCGGCGCGACCGCGGCACCCCACCAGCCGTCGAGGCACCAATCCATGTAGGCCATCGCAACCTCGGGCTCGGGTCCTTCGCTGCTCAGGCACATGGTATGAACCCAAGCCGCCGTGCCCTCCCAAACGTCGATGTACCAGCACGGGATGCCGCGTTTCTTCACGTCCTCGACCACCGGATTCCAGCAGTCGATCGCCCACACTTCCTCGGATGCGAGGAGGTTCACCGCTTCGCCATAGTTGTTCCAGATCAGACGGAACACGCCGTCTTTCTTGGCGCCTATGAGGAAATCGATGACGTTTGTGACCTCCTCGGGCTGCAGGTCGCTGTAGCTGACCCTGGGCGGATCCATCCTACCATGCTTGCCCATATAGGTGGCGGCGCGGCCGGGCCCAAAAATGTCATCGCCCTGGATCGAGACCTTGGACATCAAGTCGACGTCGCGCCAGCGGCCCTCATAGAGGATCGACATCGTGTCCGGTGTCGAAAAGTCGGGCTGAGTCGGCGCGAACTTGTGCGGCAGGATGCCGAGAGCATCCATGTTGTAAAACTGTGGCACGCCCTCAAACGAATCGCGGTTCTCGTCCCAGTAAACGATCGCCGACGGCCAGCCGCTGATCGCGTCGGAACCCGCAACGCCCGGCTCGTTGTAGAGCGCTTCGGAAAATTCCCAATTAGTGATCTTCTCACGAGGAATCGGAGCAATCGTCTCCGATTCCCGCAACGCGGGCTGCCGGTACGCGTTGGTTTCGATCATCGAGTAGGCCTCGTTACCTCCGGTCACGAACTTCTGGATCATTTCGCTCAAGCCCGCGACGGTACCCGTGACGTCGAGACCGCTGTCCTCCTTGAACTTGTTAAAGAAACGCTCCTGCACGGAAACCCCGAGGCCGATGGTCTGCATCGCCGAATCCTGGGTGATCCCGGCAACCCGGTCCATGAAGGCCGCGTTCGCGGTGCCGGCGCCGAGGCCTACCCCGGCTGCAGCCGCGGTCGCGCCGGCCGCAACCATGAATGTGCGCCGATCGATGCCGTCGCCAACCCCGGCCGCTTCGGCGCGTTTCTGCGCCGTCTCCTCGGCGGCCATAGCGGTCTGCACATCCATCCGCTCCGACAGATGCTCGTAACGCTTCTCGAAATGCTTGCTGTCCATGGTTACCTCCCGACCGGGGACGGGCCCCTCGTTGCTATTCCTCTATCGCCAGCGATCGCCATCGCTCCGGCGGCATACGGCTCTCGCTCTGCCTAAGTCTGGCGCTCCTCCTGCGCTCTGAAGCGCGGGCGGTAGCGGTCCATCGTCGTCATGCATGGCTCCCAGTGTGCCGCGAGGCTCGCCTAGTCGCGTCATCGAATAACCGTTTCTAGGTGCGGGCCAGCGGCTTCCGAAATCAACCGGATCGTTCAAGATCGATGCACACCTCGGATAGTAGCGAGGCGGTCCTCCAACGGTCAACCCGGCCCGGCTATTTACCCATGTTCATGGAGGGTGTCCTACGCTAGGTCGGTTATCGCGCATTAGCGCGATTCCTCTCACGCGGGGAATCGCACTAATGCGTCGCGTAACGGGCGCGGGCTGCGCGTTCGATGGCGGCCGTGTGCAGGCGGTCGAGATCGAGGCTATGGCGGATCATCTGAAGCACGCGCAGCTCTTCCTGCGAGAGTTTGCCGTCGGCCACCGCGACATCGCAGGCGAGCACATACGCCGTCTCGCGCAGCGTTGCGGGCAAGACGTCCTTGACGATGCCGAGCACCGTGTCGAGCCCCTCCTCGTCTTGCAGGATCGTGGCGCAGTCGCCGGCGGCATGCGCCAGCTTGTCGATGTCGTAGTCGCGGAAGATCGGCAACCTCTGGACCTCCTCGCCGATCGCGCGGAACTCCGCGTCGGTCATGTCGCTGTCGGCTGCCGACACGATTACCATCACGTAGACGAGCGCGGTGTGGTGGCCGATCACCTTCACATCGATCTCTTCGTCCGCCATGACCGTCCTTTCCTGCGCTTGATCGCTTCGCTATGCGGCGCGCGACTATATAGGGTGCATGCGCGGCGCCGGCAACCGGGACGCCGGCAGTCCGCCGATCGCCATCGACGGGCGGCGGCTCAGACGCCGCGCGGGTTACGCCGGGGCCGTTCCCTCGAGGAGGATACGCATCATCCGGCGAGGATGAGCGCCGTCATGGGGCGAGGCCTTGTGCATCGTGCACCGGTTGTCCCAGATCACGATGTCGCCGGCCCGCCATGCGTGGACATGGACGAAGGCGGGCTGGGTGGCGTGGTCGATCAGCCTATCGAGAAGCGCGTCGCCCTCCTCGATGGAGATGCCTTCGATCCGGTCGATTCGATTGGGATTGAGGTAGATCGCCTTGTGCTCGGTCTCCGGATGGGTGCGCACGAGAGGATGGGTCACTGCCGGCGTCTGCGCTTCCTCTTCTTCCGTCCGCTTCGGAACCGGCGAGACGTTGCGTCGCGATTGGTAGGCGTGAACGGCTGTCAGATCGGCGATGCGGGCCTTGAGCTCGCCGGAAAGCGCTTCGTAGGCCGCGTGCATATTGGTGAACGAGGTATCGCCTCCGGTCGGCGGCACGGCCTCGCCATAGAGCAGCGTGGATGAGCAAGGCGCGGCCATGTAGGAATCGTCGGTGTGCCAATGGCTCCCGAAGGTGATCCGCTTGCCGTCACCGAGGGTGTCCCTCTGGCCGCGCTCGATATAGGAGACCTCGGGAAACGCGGCGTCGCGAAAGGCGCCGAGCAACTGGATTTGCGGCGTGCCGAAAACACGGGCGAGTCGTAAGAAGGACTCCGGCGCCACGCTGCTGCCGCGAATGCACAGCACCGGGCTGGTCACATAGGTGCGGCGCAGCAGATCGCGGGCGGCCGGCGTCAATGCCCCGAGATCGAGCCCCGTCACCACCGCGCCGAGCCCGGACGTGCCGGGGGCCGTGATGCATAGGCTCATCGCGCTCTTCCCCGGCGGCTCATGGCCCGATTGCCGCCGCGGCATCGGACGGCTCTTCGGGCGACTTCGTGATGAAATCGGGCTGCAATAGCTCGATCGGCATGGGTGCCGAACCATACCATATCGTACATGCGGCGGAGGCTGCGTCTTCTCGAAGCAAGCCGGCGGTGCGACCTGCCGGAGGCCGCCCGCCGGCTGGTGATGCCTCTGCGGCCCGGCCGCGCTCAGGACTGGCCGGCCGGACCGACGAAATCGCTGGCGATGCGCACGGCCTCGGCGAGGCCGACGCGCTCGACCGTAACGCCGGGCGGGAAGGCGCCGGCCAGCCGGCTCGGAAGCGCCGGATCGAGCAGCACGAAGACGCCGCGGTCATCGGCGCGGCGGACCAGCCGGCCATAGGCCTGCTTGAGCCGCAGGCGGGTCAGGCGATCGTCGTAGCGCGTGCCGCCAAAGTTGCGGCGGCGCGCCTTGTGCAGGATGTCGGGGCGGGGCCACGGCACCCGATCGAAAACGATCAGACGGAGGCTGCGTCCCGGCACGTCGATCCCGTCCCGCACCGCATCGGTGCCGAGCAGGCAGGCATCCGGCTCGGTACGGAAGATGTCGACCAGCGTCGTCGTGTCGAGCGGGTCGACATGCTGCGCCCAAAGCGGGATCTCCGCGTCGTCCAACGCGCCGGCGATCCGCTCGTGGACCGCGCGCAATCGCGCGATCGCGGTGAACAGACCGAGCGCGCCGCCACCGGCCGCGACGAACAGCGCGCGGTAGGCCGCCGCGACCTGGTCGCTCGATCCCCGCCGCACGTCGGTGACGACGAGCACACGGGTCAGCGCCCCATAGTCGAAGGGCGAGGGCACCGCGGCGCGAATCGGCGGCTCCGCCAAATGCTGCCCGCCCGCCACTGCTTCCGCGCTCGCCCAGTCGCGTTCCTCGTCGCCGCTGCCGTCGCGCAGCGTTGCTGAGGTGATGAGCGCGCCATGAGCGCGGCCGAGAACGAACTCGGCGAAAGGGATCGTCGGGTCGACATGGTGGCGATGCATGCCGACGTCGATGTCGCGCCCGTCGACGCGGGCAATCGCGAACCAGTCGACAAACCCGTCCGGTACACCGGCGACGTCGGTTCCCTCCTCAAGCCCATCGCCGTCGATCGAGGCGATCGTCATGGTCGCGAGCATGGACTGCCACGCGGCGAGCTGCTCGTTGACGCGGCGCTCGACACCGCGGATCACGGCTTCAATCCGCTGGCGCTCGGCGCTGCCGAGCCGCTCGACCTCCTCGTCGAGAAGTGCCGTCAATAGGGCGGCGAGCAGGCGGAGCGGTCGAGCGATTTCCGCCAGTGCCGCGGAGAACGTGGCGGCAGCCTCGACAAGCCCCGGATTGAGCGGTCGCACGGCGGTCTCGATTCCGTAGCCGCTCTCGGGATCGGGGGCTCGTGCAAGCACTTGGCCCCGCACCAGCGCGAGGAAGCGCTCGGCCGGGCCGTGCGCCGCGCCGCCCGCAATCCGCTGATGCCATTCGTTGCCGGGCAGGACATGCGCTGCCTTGAGCGCCGCGTCGAGGGCCTCGCGGGCGGCCTCGCGGCCGGCGATCAAATCCTCGATTCGGCTTTTCAGACCGCGCGCTCGGCCGGCGCTGCGGCGGCCCCGAGATTCCGGCCCGAGCAGCCAGCGCCTGAGCTCGTGCGCCTCGGCGCCGGTGAGATGGGCGGCGAAAGCGCTATCCGCCGCATCGAAAATCTGGTGGCCCTCGTCGAACACATAGCGGGTCGGCCCGCCACGCTCGTCGGCGGTGCCGAACGCGGCGCGCACCGCCTGCACCATGACAAGCGCATGATTGGCGATCACCATGTCGGCCTGCCGGGCCTTGCGCTGGCCTTTCTCGATGAAGCAGCGACGGTAGTGGGTGCAGGCGCCGTAGATGCATTCGCCGCGCCGATCCGTCAGTCCGAGGGTACGGCCATAGCCGAGCAAATCGGAGAGCCAGGCCGGGAAGTCGCCGCCGGTCATGTCGCCGTCGCGGGTCGCTCCCGCCCAACGGGCCATCAAGCCGAGGGCGATGCGATCCGACGGTATCAGCGCGCTGCGCCCGACCGCCTCTTCCATGTTGAGCAGGCAAAGATAGTTCTCGCGCCCTTTACGAAGCACCACTTTCTCGGCCTTGGCATTCGCTTGCGGATAGAGCCGATCCAGCTCCTGGTCGATCTGACGCTGCAAATTGCGCGTGAACGTCGAAAGCCAGACGACGCCTTCGTTTCTTTCGGCCCAGACACTGGCCGGCGCGATGTAACCGAGGGTCTTGCCGACTCCGGTGCCCGCTTCGGCCAACACCACATGGGGTGTTTCGTGTGCTTCCATCGGGTCGAAAGCCGCGCAGGCTGCGGAGGCGAAGTCCGCCTGCTCGGGCCTCGGCTCCGCGGCGTCTCCGAGCAGCAGCGCGAGACGCCGGCGCGCTTCCGCGGGAGCAACCGGGTGATGGCTTGGCGCCCCCGGAGGCGCGGTTTCCTGCCACTCCTTGAGCCGGGTCCATACCGCGAGCGCGCCCGATCCATCGGCGGGGCCCGCGCTGGTCGCTTCTCTTCCACCGGCGGCGAGCGCCGCCAGGACCGTCTCGCCCCAAAGCCAGCCGGAGCGGGCCATGGCGCGCGCGATTGACGCCGCGTCCCCGGCGCCTCGGAGGTCGGGCGCGGCAAGCGCGGCGAGGAGCTGTTCGGTCGCCGTGAGCAGCGTCGCCGCCTCGTCCTCGGTATCGCCCGGCAGCGCGAGCCCGAGCACCCGCGCAAGCCCGCGCGCCGTCGGCAGCGTCGGGCGTGCCGGCTGCACGAAGGCGAACAGTTCGAGCACATCCAACGCCACGAAACTGCGCAGGCCGAGCCGCCGGGCGACCGTCCGCGCGTAGCAGACATAGGGCGGCCGCTCGGTCTCGGCCATGCGATGAGCCGCTGCCTCGTGGGAGAGCCGCGTCAGAGCGCCGTCCTCATCCAGCCAAACCGCATGGCGTGGCGCCACCGCGAGCGCCGGCGCGCGCGGCAGCAGCGGCGGCGGGGGCGGCTCGCGTGGCTCTGCGGAGGCCGGCATCACGCGGAGTATAGCGGTTGACGTGCCTTGGCGGCCCGACGCATGTTCCCCCGACTTTCGGACCCTCGACGATGATCGACACACCGCAAGACCTTCGCGCGCTGGCCCACGGCGCCAGGGCTTGGCCTTTCAAGGAGGCCATGGCACTCCTGAGGCGCGTCGGCGACACACCGCCGGCGAAAGGCCATGTGCTCTTCGAGACCGGTTACGGTCCCTCTGGGCTGCCCCATATCGGCACCTTCGGTGAGGTCGCGCGCACGACGATGGTCCGCCACGCCTTCGCGACCCTTTCCGACATCCCGACCCGCCTCGTCGCCTTTTCGGATGATATGGACTCGCTTCGCCGAGTCCCGGACAACATTCCGAACAAGGCGATGGTCGAAGAGCATCTCGGAAAGCCGCTGACCCGCATCCCCGATCCGTTCGGCACCCATGAGAGCTTCGGCGCCCACAACAATGCCAGGCTCCGCGCGTTTCTCGATGATTTCGGCTTCGATTACGTCTTCAAGAGCGCGACCGAGGCCTATGGGTCGGGGGAATTCGACGCGGCGTTGTTGGATGTGCTCCGCAATTATGATGCGATCATGCAGATCATCCTGCCGACCTTGGGCGCGGAACGGCAGGCGACCTACAGCCCGTTTCTGCCGATTTGTCCGAAGACCGGCCGCGTGCTGCAAGTGCCGATCGTCGCGCGCGATGAAGAGGCGGGCACGGTGAGTTATGTCGACGCCGACGGCGAGGCGATGACAGTCCCGGTCGTCGGCGGCCGCTGCAAACTCCAATGGAAGGCCGATTGGGCGATGCGCTGGCATGCCCTCGGGGTCGATTACGAAATGGCGGGCAAGGACCTGATCAGCTCGGTCGAGCTCTCGGGGCGAATCTGCCGCGCACTCGGTTCGGTGCCGCCGGCCGGTTTCATCTACGAGCTCTTCTTGGACGAGAATGGCGAGAAGATATCGAAGTCGCGCGGCAACGGCTTGACCATCGACGAGTGGCTTGCCTATGGCTCACGCGCCTCCCTTTCGCTCTACATGTACAATGCGCCGCGGCGCGCGAAGCGGCTCTATTTCGACGTCATCCCGCGCCATGTCGACGACCACTTGACCCATCTCGGGAAATATCCCGAGCAGGACCCGGCCGCACGGCTCGAAAGCCCCCTCTGGCACATTCATGCCGGCGCTCCACCCGCGCCCGAGACCGGCCTGAGCTATGGCATGCTTCTCAACCTGGCAAGCGTCTGCAACACGGAGGACCCCTCGGTCCTGTGGGGCTTCATCACCCGCTACCTGCCTGGGGCATCGCCGCAAAACGCTCCCATCTTGGACGAGCTCGTCGGCCACGCGCTCACCTATTACCGGGACGCCGTGAAGCCGAGCAAAGTCTATCGTGTGCCGAGCGCCGATGAACGGGCGGCGCTCGATGACTTGCGCAACGTCCTCGCCGCTCTGCCGTCCGATGCCGACGCCGAAGCGATTCAGACCGAGGTCTACGAGGTCGGTAAGCGCCACCCGTTCGAGACTCTGCGCGACTGGTTCAAGGCGCTCTATGAGATCCTCCTGGGGCAAAGCCAGGGCCCCCGGATGGGCTCGTTCATCGCGCTCTATGGGCTTGCGGAAACGGTGGTCCTGATCGATCGGGTGCTCGCCGGAGGGGACCTGGCGGCGTAGATGCGGCCCCGGCGCGGCAGCGGGGGAGGGGCGGGAAAAGCGTTTGGAGGCGGTCTCCATCACCGGTCCTTCTATCTCGCCGGAAGAGGGAAAGTTCTGCTACTGTCGTCGCATGACCCATGCCAGCCAGAGGGAGATGGCACGACCGGCCGTCGGCGCGCACCGCGACCGTCAAGCGCAAACGTCCCGTGTTCGGCCGGAGAGCCGTCATCGGAAGAGGAGAGGCAGTCAATGACACGCAAGAGCCGCATGCCGGAACGCACCGGCCGCACCCGTCGCGAGGTCCTGAAGACCGCCGGGATCGCCGGCGTCGCGGGCACAGCCGCCGTGACCGCGGGCTTCCCCTCGATCGTGCGCGCTGCGGACACCGTGAAGATCGGCTATGTCAGCCCGAAGACCGGGCCGTTGGCGCCCTTCGCAGAGGCCGACGAGTTCAACGTCAGCTCCGTCCTCGAGGCGATCGGCGGCAAGGTCGATTCCGGCGGCAAGAGCCTCGACGTCGAGATCATCGTCAAGGACAGCCAGTCGAATCCGAACCGTGCGGCCGAGGTCGCGAGCGAGTTGATCCTTTCGGACGAGGTGCACCTATTGTGCGCCGGCAACACGCCGGAGACCACCAACCCGGTCGCCGATCAGGCCGAGATCAACGAGGTCCCCTGCGTCACGACGCTGTGCCCGTGGCAGCCTTACTTCTTCGGCCGCGGCGGCGACCCCGCCAGCGGCTTCCAGTGGACCTATCACTATTTCTGGGGACTGGAGGACGTGATCGCCGTCTTCCTCAATCTCTGGAACAAGGTGGAGACCAACAAGGTGGTCGGCGGCCTGTTTCCGAACGACGGCGACGGCAATGCCTGGGGCCACCCCGAGCTCGGTTTCCCCAAACCGCTCGCCGGCGCCGGCTACACCCTGATCGATCCGGGTCGCTATCAGAACCTGTCGGATGACTTCTCGGCTCAGATTTCCGAGTTCAAGGACAAAGATGTCGAGATCGTCACCGGCGTTGTCCTGCCGCCGGACTTCACCACATTCTGGACACAGGCCGCCCAGCAGGGCTTCCGGCCCCGGGCCGCGACGGTCGGCAAGGCATTGCTGTTTCCGGTCGCGGTCGAGGCGCTCGGCGAGGCCGGGCACAATCTGAGCTCCGAGATCTGGTGGAGCCCGTGGCACCCCTTCACGTCGAGTATCACTGGCCAGAGCTGTGCCGAGCTCGCCGCCGCTTTTACCGCGGCGACGGGCAAGCAGTGGAGTCAGCCGGTCGGTTATGGGCATTCGCTGCTCGAGGTCGCTCTCGATGTCGTGCGCCGGGCGGACGACATCGGTGACACGGAAGCCATACTCGCCGCGATCGTGGCAACCAACCTGCCGACGGTCGCGGGCCCCGTGGCCTGGGGTGCGGGACCGGTGAAGAATGTCGCAAAGATGCCGTTGGTCGGCGGCCAATGGCGCCGCACGCCGGACGGGCCTTTCGCCTACGACCTCGCCATCACCTCCAACGAGACCGCGCCGGAGATCCCGTCGGGTGCCATGATGGAGCCCATCGGCTAGCGATCCGGGAAAGGGCCTCCGGGTCAGCTCCCCGCCGGACGGACCGTCATGGCGGGGCTGGTCGAGCTCAAGAGCGTCTCCAAGAGTTTCGGCTCGGTCAAGGCGACCGATCAGTTCAGCCTGACCTTGGCCGACGGCGAGGCGCTCGGCGTGATCGGCCCCAACGGGGCCGGCAAGAGCACGATGTTCAACATCATCACGGGCGGGGTGCGGCCGAGCACGGGGCGCGTCTTCTTCGACGGCCTCGATATCACCCGCATGCCGGCCCATGAGCGTTGCAGGATGGGGATCGGGCGCTCCTATCAGATTCCCCATCCCTTCGCCAACATGACGGTGTTCGAGAACCTGCTGGTGGGGGCGGCCTTCGGCGGCTCCCGCTCGGAGGTCGCGTGTTATGACGATTGCCACGAGATCCTCGCGCGGACCGGCCTCTTGGAAAAGGCGAACGCGCTGGCCGGTGCGCTCACCCTGTTGGAGCGCAAGCGGCTGGAGATGGCCCGTGCTCTTGCGACCCGGCCCCGCGTCCTGCTGCTGGACGAGATTGCGGGCGGGTTGACCGAGCACGAATGCGGCGCGCTGGTCGATACCGTCAAGGCGATTCACCGGACCGGCGTCTCGATCGTGTGGATCGAGCATGTGGTTCACGTGCTGCTCTCGGTCGTGAGTCGTCTGATCGTGATCAACTTCGGACAAAAGCTCGCCGAGGGCGATCCGGAACGGGTGATGGCCAGTGCGGAGGTGCAAGAGGTCTATATGGGGATCGGCGCCGAATGAACGCGGCGCCCGAGGCGATCCTCGCGACCGATACGCTCACCGCCTTCTACGGCGATTTCCAAGCGCTGTTCGGGATCGATCTCCAGGTCGGCCGCGGCGAGACCGTCGCGATCATCGGGTCCAACGGCGCCGGCAAATCGACCTTCCTGAGGAGCGTGGTCGGGCAACTCCCCTCGGCGCGCAACCAGGTGACGTTCGAGGGCGAGGCGATCGGCCATCTTCGGGCCCATGAGATCGTTCGACGCGGTATCGCGCTCGTGCCCGAGGGACGCCACCTCTTTCCCTCGCTCTCGGTCGCGGAGAACCTCCGTTTGGGCGCCTATGCCGCGCGCCCGGGCCCTTGGCGGCTCGAGCGCGTCTACGAGCTGTTTCCGGTGCTGCGGGAACGCCGCGCGACGCCGGGCACCGCGCTCAGCGGCGGCGAGCAACAGATGTGTGCGATCGGCCGCGCGCTGATGAGCAACCCGACGCTGCTCCTCTGCGACGAGCTCAGCCTCGGTCTCGCGCCCGTCATCATCCGACAGATCTATGCGGTTCTTCCTGTGATCGTCGAGGAGGGCACGACGGTCGTCATCGTCGAGCAGGACATCAACCAGGCGCTTTCCGTCGCCGACCGGGTCTACTGCTTCCAGGAAGGTCGCGTCTCTCTCCAGGGCCAGCCGGAGAGGCTCTCCCGCGCCGACATCACCCAGGCCTATTTCGGGATCTGACGCGCGATGGGGTGGCTCGATGCCATCATTCAGGGTGTGCTGCTCGGGGGGCTCTACGCGCTGTTTGCGACCGGCCTCTCGCTGATCTTCGGCGTCATGCGGCTGGTCAACATCGCCCATGGCGATCTCATCGTGCTCGCCGCGTTCCTCGGCCTCGCCATGGTCAACGGCACCGGCATGCACCCGTTGCTCAGCCTGATCGTCACCGTGCCGGTGATGGCCGGCCTCGGCTATGCGCTCCAGCGCGGCATTCTCAACTTTACGCTCGGGCGCGACATCCTGCCGCCGCTGCTGGTGACCTTTGGCCTTTCGATCATCATTCAAAACGTCCTGTTGGAGGTGTTCTCCGCCGATACGCAGCGGCTCAAGGTCGGCGCGCTGGAGATCGCGAGCATCGCGATCGGCGAGCAGATCGCGATCGGCTGGTTCCCGCTCATCGTCTTTCTTGCCGCGCTCGGCGTGATCGCCGGGTTGCAGCTCCTGCTCTACCGTACCCGCCTCGGCACCGCCTTCCGAGCGACTTCCGATGATCAAGACACCGCGGGTCTGATGGGGATCAACGACCGCCACGTCTTCGCGCTCGCGATGGCCCTGGCGCTGGCGGTGGTCACGCTCGCGGGCACCTTCATGGCGATCCGCACGAATTTTTCGCCGGCGATCGGGCCGGCGCGATTGTTGTACGCGTTCGAGGCGGTGATCATCGGTGGGCTCGGCAGCTTGTGGGGGACGCTTGCCGGCGGCGTGATCCTCGGCGTCGCTCAGGCGATCGGCGCCAAGTTCCATCCCGGTGGGCAGATTCTCGCCGGGCATGTTGCGTTTCTGATGGTCCTCGTGCTTCGGCCCAACGGCCTCTTCCCGCGGACGCGAGACCGATGACCGAGGGCGCCGCCACCTATCGCGTCGAGCGCGGCACGCGCGCGAGCCGCTACGGCGCCCTCGTCGCGGTGGCCGGAATCGCGGTGTTGGTCTCGCTCCCCTTCTGGGGCGGCCGGGCGGACATGCGGACGATCGTCGAGATCGCCTACTACCTCGCACTCGCCCAGCTGTGGAACCTGCTTGCCGGCTATGCCGGGCTGGTTTCGGTCGGACAGCAGGCCTTCCTGGGCCTCGGCGGTTATGCCCTCTTCGTCTTCGCGATGAACGCGGGCATCCACCCGCTCGCCGCCGTCCCGCTCGCCGGTATTGCCGCGGCGGTCTTCGCAGTCCCGACGGCGTTCATCGTCTTCCGCTTGCGCGGCGCCTATTTCGCCATCGGTACCTGGGTCGTCGCCGAGGTCTACATGCTCTCCTTCGCCCAGGTCTCGGCGCTCGGCGGCGGTTCCGGCATGAGTCTGCCCGCCGCCGTGGTCAGGGGGATCGCGTCCGGCCGCATGTGGCGGGAATCGGCGATCTACTGGACCGCGCTCGTGATCGCCGTCGGCGCGATTGCGCTGGTGTACCTTCTGCTCCGCTCGCGCCATGGTCTCGCGCTAACCGCGATCCGGGATTCCGAGCCGGCGTCCGGCAGCCTCGGCGTCGACAATTTCCGAACCAAGATCTGGGTCTATATCGTCGCCGCGTTCGGCACCGGCATGGTCGGCGCCCTGGTCTTTCTCACCAAACTCCGAATCTCGCCGGAAGCCGGCTTCAGCGTGATCGACTGGACGGCCAACGTCATCTTCATCGTCGTGATCGGCGGCATCGGCACGATCGAGGGACCGATCATCGGCGTCATCATTTTCTTCCTGCTGCGCGAGTTGCTCGCGGATTTCGGTAGCTGGTATCTCATCGTGCTCGGCGCGGCCGCGGTCATTATGATGCTGCGTGCGCCGCAGGGCGTTTGGGGCCTGATCGCCGAACGCTTCGATCTCCGTTTCTTCCCGGTGCAGCGGCGCCTCGTGTTCGATCCCGGCGCGTTCACCTTTGTCGCGGACACAAGTGGAGACGAGAAGGAGAGACCATGACGGAAGCCTTCATCTGTGACGGCATCAGGACGCCGATCGGGCATTTCGGCGGCGCGCTCGCCGCCGTTCGGCCGGACGATCTCGGCGCGGTGCCGATCGCCGCGCTGATGGAGCGCAACACCGATGTGGATTGGTCGGCCGTCGACGACGTCCAGTTCGGCTGCGCCAATCAGGCCGGCGAGGACAATCGCAACGTCGCCCGCATGTCGTCCCTTCTCGCCGGATTGCCCGAGACCGTGCCGGGCGCCACGATCAACCGGCTCTGCGGCTCCGGCATGGACGCGATCGGTACCGCAGCGCGGGCGATCAAGGCCGATGAGGGCGCGCTGATGATCGCCGGCGGGGTCGAAAGCATGACCCGTGCTCCGTTCGTCATGGCGAAGGCCGAGACCGCTTTCTCCCGCGCAGCCAAGGTCGAGGATACGACTCTCGGCTGGCGCTTCGTCAATGAGCGCATGAAGGCGGAGCACGGGATCGACCCCATGCCGGTGACCGCCGAGAACGTTGCCGAGGCGTTCCAGATCGGACGCGAGGACCAGGATGCCTATGCCTGCCGCAGCCAGCGGCGCGCCGGCGCCGCGATCGAGGCCGGTCTGCTCGAAGACGAGATCACCCCGGTCACCATCGCCCAGCGCAAGGGCGCGCCGATCGTCGTCGACCATGACGAGCACCCGCGCCCGCAGACCACGCTTGAGGGCCTTGCCAAGCTGCCTACGCCGTTTCGCGAAGGCGGAACCGTGACCGCGGGCAACGCCTCCGGTGTCAACGACGGCGCCTGCGCGATGCTGATCGCCTCCGAAGAGGCCGCCCGGCGCCATGGCTTGGCGCCGCGGGCGCGGGTCGTGGCCATGGCGACGGCCGGCGTTGCGCCCCGCATCATGGGTATCGGGCCCGCGCCCGCGACGCGCAAGGTGCTCGAGCGGGCCGGCCTCGATCTCGACCGGATGGACGTGATCGAGCTGAACGAAGCGTTTGCGGCGCAGGTGCTGGCGGTGACCCGCCAGCTCGGCCTACCGGACGATGCCGAGCAGGTGAACCCCCATGGCGGCGCCATCGCCTTTGGCCATCCGCTCGGCATGAGCGGTGCGCGGCTGGTGCTGACCGCGGTGCGCGAGCTTGAGCGCCGGGCGGGCCGCCACGCGCTCTGCACCATGTGCATCGGCGTCGGCCAGGGCATCGCCATGGTTCTCGAGAGGGTGTGATCCGGGGCGCCCGATGGACTGGTACCATATCTGGTGCGATCTCAAGGAGGGCGTCGACGACCTCGCCTTCACCCGCGCTGTGGACGCCTATCTGGGTCATCTCAAGGCGGAGGGCCTGCTCGAGGAGCATCGGCTGACCCGGCGCAAGCTCGGTCTTGCGCCCGAGTGGTCGCGCGAGTTCCACATCACGATCGGCACGCGCGACCTGACGCAGCTCGACGCCGCCTTCAGACACGCCGCGACCCGCTCTGGCGAGGTCGAGGCCCTGCACCGCGCGGTCTACGGCACCGTCCGAAATGCCTGCTTCGCTCTCTATCGCGATTTCCCCGACCCGGAGCGTCGACAAGCTTCGTCTTGATCGAAACCGCTTCGCCGTCGCACACTCGCGCTCATGAACAGGCCGCACCGAGCGAATGCGCGGTCACAACCGGGAGGAAAACCGCTCATGTCAAACAACGCCGAAGCTGCGCTGCTCGATCGCGACTCCGCGCACCTGCTCCACCCCCTGCACAGTCAGGCCACCCATGCCACCGGCAAAGTCTGGGTCGGCGGGGAAGGCGCGTTTCTCGTCGATGCGAACGGGGATCGTTTCATCGACGGCCTCTCGGGCCTCTGGAACAACACGGCCGGCAATGGCTGCCGGGATCTGATCGAGGCCGGGAGCAAGCAACTCGCGGAGCTGGCCTACGCCTCCGGCTATGCCGGGAGCTCGAACCCGCGCGCGATCGAGCTTGCCGAGAAGCTCGCCCGGATCACGTATCCCAATATCAATCACTTCTATTTCACCTCGGGCGGCGGCGAAGCGACCGACAGCAACATCAAGATGGCCCGTTACTACTGGAAGCTGAAAGGCAGGCCGGACAAGACCAAGGTCATCTCTCGCATCTGGGGCTATCACGGCGTGACGCTTGCGGCCATGTGCGCGACCGGGATGAGCATCTATTGGCCGATGTTCGAGCCGCGCATGCCGGGCTTCGTCCACATCCCGAGCCCCTATCCCTATCGCTATGAGGCTCCGGAAGGCGCCGAGAGCCAGGGCATTGCCGCGGCCGACGAGCTCGAGAAGGCGATCCTCGCCGAGGGTCCCGACACGGTCGCGATGTTCATCGCCGAGCCGGTGCAGGGCGGCGGCGGCGTGATCGCGCCTCAGGCCGATTACTTCCCGCGTATTCGCGAAATCTGCGACAAATACGACGTGCTGATGGTGGCGGACGAGGTGATCACCGGATTCGGCCGGACCGGCAAGATGTTCGGCCTTCAGCATTGGGGCGTCGAGCCCGACATGATCCAGTTCGCCAAGGCCATTACGTCCGGTTATTTCTCGCTCGGCGGCATCGGGATCAGCGACGAGATCGCCCAGGTCATGCATGAGAGCGGCAAGCCCTGGATGCACGCCTACACCTACAGTGCGCATCCGACAGGCTGCGCCATCGGCTGCGCCATGATCGATCTGATCGAACGGGAAGACTTCCCGGGTCAAGCGGCGGTAAAGGGCAAGCGCCTTCTGGTCGGCTTGAAAGACGCGCTCGCCGATCACCCGAACGTCGGCGATATAAGGGGCCTCGGGCTCATGTGCGCCGTGGAATATGTCAAGGACCGGGCGACGAAGGAATCCTTCGATCCGGCCGACGGCATCGCCGCCAAGATCAACAAGGAGACGATGGCGCGCGGCCTGTTCAGCCGGATCCGGCCGGATGTCTATTTCATCGCACCGGCGATCGTGATCGACGAGGAGACCATCGACCGAGTGGTGGAGATCATCGCCAATTCCACCAAAGTCGTCCTTGGGTGACCGCCGCCGGCGGCGCTGAGCGGGCGGGTCTTCGCGGGTGACGGAGGGGCCGACGCAGAACGCCGCGCGCGCCGTCATCGACTGGAAGGCGCCGGGGTTCCTCGACGCCGAGGCTCTCGACGACGAGCTCAGACGCGTCTTCGACGTGTGCCATGGCTGCCGTCGTTGCGTCGACCTCTGTGAAAGCTTCCCGCGCTTGTTCGAGCTGATCGACGGCCCGGGGGGCGGCGCCGTCGAGGCGGTGAAGAGCGGCGATTTCGCTCACGTGGTTGCGGCCTGCACGCTCTGCGACATGTGCCATCCGGTCTGCCCCTACACCTCGCCGCACGTCTATGCGGTGGATTTCCCGAACCTGATGGCGCGCTATCGGGCACGGGAAAGGCACGAGGGGAAGGTCGGCTTCTTCGAGCGTGAGTTGAGCAAGACCGATCGGAACGGCCGGCTCCTAGGCTTCCTGGCGCCGCTCGCCAACTGGGTCTCGAGCCGTGGGAATCGCCTGACTCGTTCGGTGATCGAAGCAATCGCCGGCATTCATCGCGATGCGGCTTTGCCGGCGTTTCATGCCATGACGTTCAGCAGGCGTGCGAACGCCGCACCGCCTGCGGTCGATGGCGGCGCGCCGGCCGCCGGGCGCAAGGCGGTGCTCTATGCCACCTGCTTCGTCGAGTACAACGATCCCGGGATCGGTTTTGCCGCCCAGGGGGTCCTCGCGAAGAACGGGGTCGAGACCAGGGTCGTCTACGCCACATGCTGCGGCATGCCGCAGCTCGAGCGCGGCGATATCGCGGAGGTCTGCCGGCGTGCCGAGCGGAATGCGGCCGAGCTTGGCGGGTGGATCGATCGAGGCTGGGACGTGGTGACGCTGGTTCCGTCCTGCGGGCTCATGCTCAAGACGACATGGCCGCTTTACCTGCCGGGGGACCCGGCGGTCGCGCGTCTCGCCGCGCATACGAGCGATATTGCCGAGTACATCGTCGACATCGCTCGACGCGAGGGGCTCGCCGAGGGAATGGCAGCGCTCGACGGCGATGTCGCGCTCCACCATGCGTGCCATGCGCGGGCCCAGAATATCGGCGCCAAGTCCGCGGTCATGCTGCGCATGATCCCGGATTGCAATGTGCTGCTCATGCAGCGCTGCTCCGGCCATGGCGGCGCGTGGGGTGTGATGAAGGACAATCATGATGCCGGGATGAAGGTCGGCGAGGCAGTCATGAGGCAGGCCGCCGAGAGCGGCCGCCGCTACCTCGCGTCGGAATGCCCGCTCGCCGGCGATCATATCGTGCAGGGGATGGAGCGCTTCGGCGACGACGAACGATCGCCGGTGACGCGCGCGCATCACCCGATCGAGCTGCTTGCGATGAGCTATGGGATCGACGTCTGAGAGCGCCCTGGACGATCACGCGGTGAAAACGCTGACGGCGATGGCCCGCCAGCTCTATCCGCATGATTTCCTGGCCGACGCTCACTATGCCCGGGTCGTCGAGATCGTGGCCGATGAGGCGGATTCCGCGCGCCGTTCGCTCCTGAGAGAGGGCGTTGCGGCGCTGGACGGGGTCTTCGATCGCCCGTTCGTCGCACTCGCCGATGGAGAAAAGGTCGAGGCCCTCGCGGCGATCGAGGGCTCGCCCTTCTTCGAAGCCATGCGCGCCGCGACCGTGCGCCACCTCTACGCCAATCCCGCGGTCTGGCCCCATTTCGGCTATGAGGGGCCGTCGTCCCATCTCGGCGGCTACATCAAGCGTGGCTTCGACGACATTGCCTGGATTCCGGAGGAGGAAGTCGATCAATGACGTCGGCGTCGCTTAGCCGTGTCGATGATGACGACGTCCCTACCGTTACCTACGAACATGACGATGATTCCGTCGTCGTGGTCATCGGCTCGGGCGCCGGCGGCGGGACGATTGCGGATGAGCTGACCCAGAGAGGCATCGACGTGGTCCTGCTCGAGGCCGGTCCCCGCTTCAAGATGAGCGACATCGTCAATGACGAATGGGAGATGTACGACCGCTTCACCTGGAAGGACAAACGCGCGGCGACGGGTTCCTCGCCGACCGCGCGCAATTTCCCGACGGCGCCGACCTGGACCTGCAAGGGGCTTGGCGGCACCACGCTCCATTGGGCGGCCATGTGCCCGCGTCCGCGGCCCTACGAGTTCAAAACACGCTCGACCTATGGCGCGATCGACGGCGCCAACCTCGCCGATTGGCCGCTCGGCTTCGACGAGCTCGAGCCTTTCTACCGGCGCGCCGAGAGCAAGATGGGGATCACCGGACGGAACGGCATCCCGCTTCATCGGGGCTCCAACGCCTATAGGGTCATGGCGCTCGGCGCGAAGCGCATGGGCTATCGCGACTACGACTCGAACAACATGGCGATCAATATGAAGCCCCGCGATGGCCGCAATGCCTGCGATCAGATCGGCTTCTGCATGCAGGGCTGCCGGTCCGGCGCCAAATGGTCGACCTTCAATGCGGAGCTGCCGCGCGCCGAGGCGACCGGCCGATGCGAGATCCGCACGCGATGCATGGTGCTGCGCATCGAGCACGACCAGCGGGGCCGCGCGAGCGGCGTCCTCTATGTCGACCGCGCCGGCCGTCATCATTTCCAGAAGGCGCGGCTGATCTGCGTCGCGGCGAACGCGATCGAGACGGCGCGGCTGCTGCTCAACTCGGAATCGAGCAGGTTTCCCGAGGGCCTGGCCAACGGCTCGGGCGAGGTCGGCCGGAACTACATGCGGCATATGATGGGCTTTGTGTACGCCATGTTCGAGAACCCCGTACACATGTACCGCGGCATCGTGTGCGGCGGCATCGTGCGCGACGAGGCGCGGCACGACACCGCGCGCGGCTTCGCCGGTGGCTATTACTACGGCTCAATCGGCCTCGGCCTCCCGTTCTATGCGGCGTTCCTGAGTCCGGGGCGCTGGGGCCGCGACTACACGAGCTGGATCGACGCCTATGACCACGTCTCCGGCATGCAGGTCCTCGGCGAGGATATGGCGATGCCATCCAATCGGGTGACTCTCCATCCGAGCGAGAGGGACGAGCACGATCTGCCCATCCCCTGCCTGCACCTTGACGACCACCCCAACGATCTCGCCATGAAACGCTATGGCTACCGCAACGGGACCGCCCTGTTGGAAGCGGCAGGCGCGATCCGCGTGTTTCAATCGCCGCCGCTCCCGGTCTCGCACAATATGGGAACCTGCCGCATGAGCGACGGCCCGGGGGACGGCGTGGTCGACCGATGGGGCCGGAGTCACGACATTCCGAACCTTTTCATCTCCGACGGGAGCCAATTTACCTCGTCGATGGCGGGCAACCCGACGCTCACCATCGTCGCGCTCGCCCTTCGCCAGGCTGCCTATATCGCCGAGCAGATGCGGAGCGGTGAACTCTGAATTCGATCGATGCGGCGTGGGCTCTACGTTCCCGGAGGTCGTCGAAGCGGTTGCTGAAGATGGAGCATCGCAGGGCGATATTGGCGTTCGCGCCGTTGACGGGTGCCTGTCCTGAACCAGGACGGATGTTTGATGCCATCGGGCCGCCACGATAGAGTGCCGCCGCGCGGGATCGGTAGCGGACGGACCGTGGATGATGGAGGCGACATCGCCCGGGGCGCGTGTGCTCTCCATGCTGGGCGCGGTGGTCATGCTGCTGACCATCGCGGTCGCGGAGCCGGCGACGGCGCGGGCGGACGAGCCCGCTATCCTCAAGATCGGTCTGCTGATGGATTTCAGCAGCGGCTCGGCCGAGGTCCTCAGGGACAGACAGCGGGCGTTCGACCTCGCGATCAAGCATGTCAATGACGGCGGCGGCGTGTTCGGCCGGCCTGTGGCGGTCGCGGTCGGCGACACCACGGCCAGCCCGGAGACGGCGGTCGAGGAAGCGCGCCGCCTCGTCGAGGTCGAGGGCGTGCACGCCATCGTCGGCCCCAACTCCAGCGCCAACACGCTGCCGGTCGCGGAGCGCGTGATCGGCCCGGCCGGCGTTCCCACCATCACCTTCTCGGCTTCCTCTCCGAAGCTGACCAAGGCCGCCGACAACGACTTCCTGTTTCGAACCGCGCCTTCCGATGTCTCGCAGGGACCCGTCCACGCCCGCGTCGCGCGCGAGCAAGGCTTCGACAATGTGGGCGTGCTCCATGTCGACAACGCCTGGGGACAGGGCCTTGCCGGCGCGTTCGCAGCCGCTTGGGACGGCGCGGTCAAGACCGTCGCGGTCGGGCGGGACCAGACCAGCTTTCTCGCCGCGCTGCGCGAGTCCGCGAGCGGCGGCGCGCAGGCCCTGGTGGTGATCGCCTTCGAAACGGCGGCGGAGATCATGGTCCGCGAGGCGATCGACGATGGCCTCTACGGCCGCTTCGTGTTCGGTGACGCCGCCAAGCGGCTGAGCCTGGTTCGGTCCATAGGCGGCGACCGTCTCGGCGGCATGTACGGCACCGGGCCCGCGACCGCACCCGACAGCGCCGCGTCCGCCGCGTGGGAGGCGGCGTATATCGCCGAGTATGGCGCGCTGCCGGTGCTCGCCTACGTCAAGGAAGCCTATGACGCGGTGGTCGCCGTGGCGCTCGCGGCCCAGGCCGCCGGCGGCGTGGATGGGGCCGCGATCCGCGACCGACTGCGCACGGTCGGCGCCGCTCCGGGCGCGGTCGTGACCGCCGGCCCGCGAGGCGTCACCGACGCGCTCCGCATCCTCGCCCAAGGCGGCGAGATCGATTACGAGGGCGCTTCCGGCAGCGTGGACTGGGACGAGAACGGCGATCTACGCCGCGGCCATGTCGGCATCTGGCGCTTCACCGAGGACGAACGGATCGAAGACCTCGACGCGGTGGCGTTCGCACGATGACGTCCGTCGGCCCCGGTCCTTTTAGGCGCGGAGAGCCTTGGGGACGTTCTGGAGGCGGCCCGATTCGAGCGTGTCGCACTGCGTTGAGATGGCGTTCCGGGGCTTCCGCCGCGCCATCCAGCACCACATGCCGCCAAAACACCCAAGTCTTGCTCCGCTCGCCGCGAAAACTCAAATCTCCGAGGTGAACCCATGCGGCGGCGGTTTGCACCGCGCCGTGCAATGCAGCACGGTGCCTCTCTGGCCGACCCGATTCTCCCATGGTCAGGAGCAGTCCGATATGATGTTCGCTTTGAGCAAGCGTTTGGTTCTTGTCGCGGTACTGGCGGGCCTCGCATCGGGTGCCGCGGCACAAGACGACGGCCGTCTTGAAACCCCTAAACAGCAATACAGCTACGGCATGGGCCTCAGGCTCGCGGACATGCTCCTTTCACGGGGGATCACGGATCTCGATGTGGACGCCATGGCGCTCGCCGTGCGCGATCGATATGACGGCTTATCCCCGCGCCTGGGAGCCGATGAGCTGGCCGCGGCCCAGGCCGCCTACCAGGAGGAGGTCGCCGCCGTGCGACAGGAAGAGGCCGAGCGGAACGCGCAGGAAGGCGCCGCTTTTCTGGCCCGCAATCAGGAACGGGAGGGCGTGGAGACGCTGGAGAGCGGCCTGCAATATCTGGTTCATGCGTCCGGCGAAGGCGCCTCACCGGCACTCACCGACACCGTGGTCGTGCACTATCGGGGCCGGCTGCTCGACGGCAGCGAGTTCGACAGCTCCTATTCCCGCGGCCGGCCTGCCGAATTCCAGGTCGACGGCGTGATCGTCGGCTGGCAGGAAGCGCTTCAGCATATGTCACCCGGCGCGCTATGGGAGGTTTGGATCCCCCACCACCTTGCCTATGGCCCAGGCGGCGCGGGTGCCAGAATCGGACCCAACGAGTCGCTGCACTTCGAGATCGAGCTGCTGTCGATCAAGTGATGCGGCCGCCGGTCCAGCCTGGCGGTCATTCGGCGCCGGTATGGATCGGCGCTTCCGGGTAGAAGGCGTGGAAGGCGAAGGCGAAGCTGATGTCGTGCACCACGTCTTCGAGGCCGCCCTTGGCCTCGCGCTGCACGATCACGTTGCCGACGTCCTTGCCGAGCTTGATCATGCTGGTGTCGAGCGCCGAGTTCTGGCCGGGTTCCCAGGTAATGATCAGATTGTCCCGCCGATAGCGCCGCAACGCGCGGATGAGGTCGAGGCTCCAGGCTTCGCCGCCGACCACGACGACGCGCGCGAGCGGGGCGATGCCCTCCGGCAGATCACCCCGGTACAGGAACGGGCGTGAGGCGGAATCGTATTTCGTATAGGGATTGAGACCGTAGCCCCGCGCCGTCGAACGCCGCGGTACCAGCACGCGGGCCTCCGCGCCGGCCCGCGCCTTGAAGCGGGCGAAAGACTCGACCCGGACCGGGAGCGGCGTGAGCAGCGCGCCGGTATGAACGCCGACGATGCCCTCGCCGGTGAACTGCTGCCACCAGCTCTCGGTTTGCCGGTCATACATCACGAGGTCCGAGTTGCGCAGCTTTCCGGTGGTGCCGAAATCCAGTACCGCGTCCCCCACCCGCCGGTCGTAGACGATCGCCGAGTTGCAGAGCGGGCAAAACGTGATCGCGACCGGGATGCTGCCGACCGTGTCGTTGACGATCTCGTGCCACATCAGGATGCGCAACGGATAGGCGCGGTTATCGCCCGCGATGAACACGCTGATCACGGGCTCGGTGTCCGGCAAGCCCTCGATCATGGCGACCGGCGCAAAGACCGGCTCGTCGATCGCGGGAATGGTGTCCTTGGCGACGCCGCCCGAGAAGATCTCGTCGAACGGGACCGCGGAGGTGGAGAAATCGGTGGTCTTCCACTCCCACGTCCAACGGGACGGCGCCTCGCTGGTCGCCGCGGGTTGGAACCAAAACACGGCGCCGAGCGCGAGCACGGGGAGCCAAACAAAGACGCGCCACATCGGCCGACCTCCGTCCGATGATCCGATCGGAGGCAGTGTCGATCCGCGCGCCCGGCAGGGCCAGACGCGGCGCTTCACGATGTCGTGACGCGGGCCTGCGCCCGTTCGCCTCAGGCGGCGCCGGCCATGGCGCGGCGGGTCATGACGCCGACGAGATGGGCGCGGTACTCGGCGCTCGCGTGGATGTCCGTATTAAGCCCGTCGGCAGGGACGGCCGGCAGCGCCGCATTCGGGTCGAGCGCGTTGCCGAGGGCCGCCTCAATCGCGCTCGCGCGGAATACGCAAGCGCCCGCGCCGGTCACGGCGATGCGGATGCCGCCCGCGGTTTCCGCTGCCATCACGCCGACGATCGCATAGCGGGAGGCCGGGTTCGGGAACTTCGCATAGCCGGCCTTCCGGGGCTGCGGGAAGCGCACCGCCGTGACGATCTCGCCGGCCTCCAGCGCGGTCTCGAAAAGGCCGGTGAAGAAGTCGTCGGCCGTGATCTCGCGTTGCGTGGTCACCACCGTCGCGTCGAGTCCGACCACGGCCGCCGGATAGTCCGCCGCGGGGTCGTTGTTGGCGATGGAGCCGCCGATGGTGCCCTTGTTGCGCACCTGCGGGTCTCCGATTTTGCCGGCAAGGGCGGCGAGCGCCGGGATCGCCGCTCGCACGTCGGCGGACGCCGCGACGGCGGCATGCGGCGTGAGCGCGCCGATTTCGACCGCGCCGTCATTCACCGCGATGCCCCTCAGTTCGGTCAATCCCGCGAGGTCGATCAGATCGGAGGGGCTCGCGAGCCGCTGCTTCATCGTCGGCAGCAGGGTGTGGCCGCCGGAAAGATAGACGCCGTCCTCCGCCTTGCGGAACGCGGCGACCGCGTCCTCCACCGATGTCGCGCGATGATAGTTGAATTGATGCATGGCCGCGTCTCCCGACCGCGAGACTATGGATTTCTCTTCGATTTGGCCAGAGGGCTATGGTCTCGCCGCGTTGGCAATAAAGAGGCGCTCGCCGTCGATGACGACGTCGTTGATCGCGGCTTGGCCTGCGGGCGAGAGCAGCCAGTCGACGAAGCGCAGCGCGGGCGCTGCCTTGACGTGCGGGTGCTTCTCCGCATTCACGAGCGTCACTCCGTACTGATTGTGCAGGCGCGGATCGCCTTCGACCAACAGGCGAAGATCGAGCTTGCCGCGTTGTTTCAGCCAAGTGCCGCGATCGGCGAGGGTGTAGGCCTCCATCGCCGACGCCGTGTTCAGCGTCGCCCCCATGCCTTGCCCCGCCTCGCGGTACCAGCTACCGGACGCGGCGGCGACCTCCTGGCCGGCGTCCACCCAGAGTGCAAGCTCGCGCTTGTGCGTGCCGCTGTCGTCGCCGCGAGAGACAAAGGGCGCCCGCAGGTCGGCGATCTTGCCGAGCGCGGCGGCTGCGTCGGTCATGCCGTCGATCCGGGCCGGGTCGCTCGCCGGGCCGACGATGACGAAGTCGTTATACATCACGTCGAAGCGCTCGACCCCCTGGCCGTCGGCGACGAACGCCTCTTCGGAGGCCCGATGGTGCACCAGCAGCATGTCCGCGTCCCCGTTGCGTGCCAGCCGGATCGCTTGACCGGTGCCGACTGCGACGATTCGCACCTTGATGCCGGTCTCCTTTTCGAAGAGCGGCAGGATGTGATCGAACAGGCCCGCATTCTGGGTCGAGGTGGTGGACGCGACGACGATGAAATCACTGGCCACTGCGACCGGCGCCGCAAAAGAAAGCGCGAGCGCGATGGCGAGGAGTCTCCGGATGGAACGCATGGCGACGGTCTGCGTTTATGGCGGGGTGAGCTCGCGACGCTCCCACCAGAGCAGCTCGCCGCGCAGAAAGGCCTGGGCCAGCTCGTTCTCGGGCCCGGCGAAGAACGCCGCGGCGCCGGCGCGCTCGAGCAGACGCCCGCGATGCAGGAATATCACTTCGTCGGCGAGCCGGCGCGCTTGGCCGAGATCGTGGGTGGTCATGATGATCTTGGTGTCCTCCGCAGCCATCGCCGTTATCGCCTGCTCTATGACATGGGTCGCCGCCGGATCAAGGTTCGCGGTCGGCTCGTCGAGAAAGAGCACCTGCGGGTGCAGGGCCCAGGACCGGGCGAGCGCGAGCCGCTGCTGTTCGCCGAAGGAGAGCACGCGTGCGGGCACCCTGGCGAACGCGCCGAGGCCGGTTCGCTCGAGCGCCTCGTCGATCAACCGCCGCCGCACGGGCCGGGAGATCTTGCGCAGCGAGAGGGCGAAATCGATATTGGCGGCGACCGAGCGGCGCAGCATGATCGGACGCTGCATCACCATCGCCTGAAAGCGCAGCGGGTCGCGGCCGGCGGCGCCGTGCCAGACGATCTCACCCTCGCTCGGCGTGATCAGCCCGTGGCAGAGCCGAAGAAGCAGGCTTTTGCCCGCCCCGTTGGGCCCGAGGATGATGGTCTTCGGCCCGCCGGTAAGCCGCACCGAGATCGCCTTCAGAAGCCGCTGCCGGGCGCTGTCGAAGCACACGCCGCGCAGCTCGAGGGGCAGGATGGAGGCCGCGTCGGTCATGGCGATCTGCCTAGCATCGAGGTGCCTCGAAGCAGGAAGACGACCGCGTTCACCGCGATCGAGAGCGCGACGAGAATGATGCCGAGGCCGAGCGCGAGCGCGAGATCGCCCTTCGAGACCTCGAGCGCGATCGCGGTGGTCATGACGCGGCTGACGTGATCGATATTGCCGCCGACGATCATCACCGCGCCGACCTCGGCGACGGCGCGGCCGAAGCCCGCCAGGACGGTGGTCAGGAGGCTGTAGCGCCCGTCCCAGATCAGCGCCGTAAGGGCGCGCCGCGGCGTGGTGCCGAGCGAACGGAGCTGCTCCTCATATTCGCTCCACAGATCCTCGATCACTTGGCGCGCGAGCGCCGCGATGATCGGGGTCACCAGCAGCACTTGCGCGATCACCATCGCGGTCGGCGTGAACAGGAGCCCGAGGACGCCGAGCGGCCCCGCCCTTGAGAGCAGCAGATAGACGATCAGGCCGACCACGACCGGCGGCAAGCCCATCAGCGCGTTGAGCACGACGGCGACCGCGCCCCGTCCGGGAAAGCGAAAGAGCGCGACCGCCGCACCCAGCGGCAAGCCGATGATGCTCGCCACCGCGACCGCGCCGACGCTCACTTGCAGCGATAAAAGAACGATCTCGCCGAGGTCGCGATCGAGATGGTAAACGAGCGAGAAGGCCGCCGCGATGGCCTCGCCGATATCGGTCATGGGAGCGCACCATGGGCCATGGAGTGGCTTTTCGAAAGTGCGGCCGGCGTGTCTCGGTGGCAGCCTCGGAAAGCCGAAGCGGTGGAGAAACGGCCGCTCTCTATCCGCCGCCCCGCTGAAAGGAGCGGTCGAGCAGAGCGAGGTGCTTCGCCGGTTCGTCGTAGCCGGTATAGGTGAACCGCACGGTGGTCACCGGAAGCGATATCGAGCCGATGCGCCGTTCGGTCTCTGGCGAAAGCGTGATCTCGAGCGTGCGATCGCCCTCGTCGAGCGTGATGGTGCCACCGTTTACGACGAGTTCCTTTCCCTCCATTGCCCGACGGAGGAGGCGCAAGAAGTCACGATGGCTGATCGCCATCTCTTTCTCGAAGATCACCGCCTCCGGTGCGGGCATGGCTCGTCCATGGCCTCAAGCAAAGCGATATCTCTTCGACCGGAACCCGACCAGCCGCCGGCCACGGGCGGCCAGATCGCAAGCGTGTCGTCTTCCTGCAAGGCATAGGCGCCGCGCTCGCTCGGCTCCACATAGATGCCGTTCACCAGCACGATGGAGCAGTAGTGGCGCGGCAGATTGAATGTGGCGAAGACGTCTTCCGGGGTCGTCCCCTCGGCCAAGTCGAGCTCGACCCGGTTATCGACCGCCTCGGCCGGAAGATAGTCGCTCAGCAGGGCATAGAGCTTGACGGTCACCTTCATGGTGTGATCGTCGACGCTCAGGCTTGGCTGTGCGCGACGTAGGCCTCCATCACACGGTGCGGGTTGTCCAGCAGCCTCGCTTTCCAGTCGGCCAGCGCCGTCTTGGTCTGAATCAGACCGCGGAGCACACCGACATGGTCGGTCAGGCCGATGCCGAGCGCGCCGACCAGATGATCGCCGTCGAACTCGAGCCGAAGATATTTGAAAGCGTCCTCGTCCACCGCCGCGCCCGTCTCGCCGCCCTCGACGCCGTCCCAGCTGCCGAATGAGCTCGAGATCAGGCCGACCGTGGCGAGCACGTTCATGTTGAGGCTGCCTTTGTAGCGTGCGTTCTTGCCGAGCATGTTGAGCGCGGCGACACGGCCATGCTCGGAAGCGGTCGGTTGGATCGCGTGCACCGAATAGTCGCCGGTCGAGAAATCGAGGCCCTGGGCGACGTCGCCCGCGGCGAACACATTCGCCACGTTGGACTGCATGTGCGCGTCGACGAGCACGCCATGGTCGGTCTTGACCCCACTGCCTTCGAGAAACCCGATATTCGGTCCGACACCGACGGCCAGCACGACGAGGTGCGCGTTGAGCTTCTCGCCATTGTCGAGAACGACCGCCTTGTCGCCCGCCCCGCCGTCCGCGGATTCGATCCCGGTGACTCGTGTCGAGGTCAGCACGCGGATATTCTTGGCCTCGCACCAGCGTTGCAGCATGCCGCTCGCGGTCTCGTCCATCATGCGCGAGACCATCCGGTCTTCCATCTCGACCACGCTAAGCGTTCCGCAGCGCTTGGCGAGCGCCTCCATGATGATGCAACCGATGAAGCCGGCGCCGATCATCACGACGTTGGAATCGCTGGTCGCGCGCTTCGCGATCTCGCGGCAGTCCGCGAGGGTCCAGCAATTGTGCACCCCCGGCGACTCCAAGCCGGGAACCGGCGGCTTGAACGGCGTTGCGCCGGTCGCGACCAAAAGCCGGTCATAGGAGACCTTGTCGCCGCCGCTGAGGACTAGCCTGCCGTCCGCGGGGGAGAGCGATTCGGCCCTGCCTTGCCGATACTGGATGCTGAGGCTGTCATAGTGGTCGGCCGTCTTGCGGAGATAGGTTCCGCTCGCCTCGATGGAGGCGTCAAGGACGTAGGGGATCGCCATACGAGAATAGGGCGGCTCCGGCTCGTCGCCGATCAGGATGATCTCCGCGGATCGGTCCCCTTTGCGCAGGGTCTCGGCTGCGATCACGCCGGCCGGCCCGGCACCAACGATCACATGTTGCATCTTGGCTCCCGCTTGGCTCTCCGCACCGTTTCTTTAGCGCGCGCCCGTGCGCGGCCGAGCGCGGCCCGTCATGCGATCCTCGCGGGGGCTCGCGCCCGCGAGGATCGGGGCAGCGGCCCGGCTTAAAGCGCGAGCCGCTCCACAGTCTGATTGCTCGGCACGCCCTGGTCGGTCCAGCCGCGCACCTCGTAATATTCCGGCAGCATCTTGTCGAGACCGTTGGTCAGGCCTTCGGCGGGGCCGGTCTTCGCGGCGTCCTTCAAGAGGCGCGCGGGCAGGGTGTCGTCCTTGCCCGTGAAGCCTGCGGCCAGATTGTATTGCCGCTCGAGGTTCCAGATCCGCTCGCCCACTTCGAGGAGCCGTTCCGTGGTCCACTCGCCTTCGCACGCCGCATCGATCTGCGGCGCGATATCGTCGAGCGACCAAGCGAAGGTGGTGAACACGCAAAGACCCGAGGAATCGACCACCGATGTCGCGTCCTGGAAGGCCTTGACCAAGCCGGCCTTGCCGTCGGTCGCATGCGGGTCGGTCTTTTCCGGAACGCCGAGGATCTCGGACGAAACGGTGTAGGCCCGCAGGTGGCAGGCGCCCCGGTTCGCGGTCGCGTAGGCGAGCCCCATGCCCTGGATGCCGCGCGAATCGTAGGCCGGGAATTCCTGGCCCTTGACCGACATCGAGAGCTCCGGCTTGCCGTATTTCTCGCACAATCGCTTGGAGCCGAGGCCGATCTCGGCGCCGAAGCCTTCACCCTTGCCGGTCAGCTCCGCGAGGTCCGTGAGCGCCTTCGCGGAACCGAAGGTGACCTCGAGGCCGCCGGTCTCCTTGTCGCTGATGGCGCCCTCTTCATAAAGCTCCATCGCCGCGCCGACGGTGGCGCCGAATGAGATCGGATCGAGGCCTTGCTCGTTGCAGATGAAGTTGGCGAAGGTCAAGGCGTCGAGGTCGTCGACGCCGGTCGCGGCGCCGAGCGCCCAGGCCGCCTCATATTCGAGGCCACCGGAGGCGATCTGGTACTGCGGCCGCTCGGCCACCGTGTAGTGGGTGCGCTCGACCGTCGAGATCCGGCCGCAGGCGATGGTGCAGCCGAAGCAGGCGGCGTTGGTCACGAGGTTCGGCTTGCCGTCCTTGCGCGGCTCGGCCATCGCTTCGGCCGAGATGTTCTTCGCGCCGTCGAACTGCACATCGCGATGGTTGTGCGTCGGCAGAGCGCCGACCTCGTTGATGACGTTCATCAGAACCTGGGTCCCGTAGGTCGGCAGGCCCTGGCCGGTAACCGCGTTCTCGGCGAGCACCTTTTTGCCGTCTGCGGTCACCTGCATGAATCTCCCGACGTCATCGACCCCGACCCCGAGCGTGCCGCGGATCGCGACCGCCTTGAGGTTCTTCGAGCCCATCACCGTGCCGACGCCGGAGCGTCCGGCGGCCCGATGCATGTCGTTGACGACGCAGGCATATTTGATACCCTGCTCGCCGGCGATGCCGATCGAGGCGACTCGAATCAGCGGGTCCTGGTGCTTGGCCTTGATTCCCTCTTCGGTGTCCCAGACGGACTTGCCCCAGAACTCGCCAGCGTCGAGCAACTGCACGTTCTCGTTCTCCACCAGGAGGTAGACGGGGTTCTCCGCCCTGCCTTCGAAGATGATCATGTCGTAGCCGGCGTTCTTCATTTCGTTGCCGAAGAAGCCGCCTGAATTCGAGCAGGCGATAGCGCCGGTGAGCGCTCCCTTGGTCACGATCGAGTAGCGCCCGGCCGTCGATGCGCAGGTGCCGGTCAACGGACCGGTCGTCATGATCATCTTGTTATCGGGCGACAGCGGATCGACCTTCGGGTCGGTCTCCTCCGCCAGATATTTGGTGGCAAGCCCCCGCTGGCCCAGATATTTCTGGGCCCAGTCCATGTTCAGCGGCTCGTTTTTGCAGGTGCCCCTGGTCAGGTCCACCCGCAGCAGATTCCTTGTCCATGCCATGACTCAGCCCTCCCTATGCCTCGGCCTGCGCGCCGGCGTCGGTCTTGGCCGCCCACTGGCGCATCCTGTCGAGGCCGGTCCAATTCGCGTCGACATAGGTGATCGCTTGGGTCGGGCAGGCTTTGGCGCACTCCGGATCGCCGCCGCAGAGATCGCACTTGATCACCTTGCCGGTCGAGGCGTTGTAGTTCACCGTCCCGAAGGGGCACGCGATGGTGCACACCTTGCAGCCGACGCAGAGCGAATCGGAGACCACCTTGGCGCCGGTCTCGACGTCCAGCGTGATCGCATCGACCGGGCAGGCCTGCATGCACCACGCCTCGTCGCACTGGGTGCAGGTGTAGGGCACCATGCGCCCCTGGTCGTGGAAGTTGAAGACCTTGATGCGAGACTTGGCCGGGTTGAACACGCCCTCGTTCTCATAGGAGCAAGCCAGCTCGCATTGCAGGCAACCGGTACATTTTTCCGGATCGATATGGAGTGATTTCAGCACGATCGTAACCTCCCACCGCGCCAATCAGGCGCTCAAAGTCACTCTACATCACTTGACGCCCGCCATGCACGGGGCAACGCGCGTGCCGGACACTGGGCGTCCATGCTTCCGTCCCAGCTCACTATTCTACATCGTCATTGCCTCGGCGCCCGCGGCGATCGCCTTCACGATATTGTGGTAGCCCGTGCAACGACAGAAATTGCCCTCGAGATAGGCACGAATCTCCTGCTCGCTCGGGTTCCCATTCCGAGCCACCAGGTCGAGCGCGCACATGACCATGCCGGGGGTGCAAAAACCGCATTGCAGCGCGTGGTGCTCTTTGAACGCCGCCTGCATCGGGTGCAGCGTGTCGTTCTCGGCCACGCCCTCGATGGTGAGCACGTCGGCGCCCTCGGCCTGGACCGCGAGCATCGTACAGGATTTCACGCATTCGCCGTCGACATGCACGTTGCACGCGCCGCATTGGCTCGTGTCGCAACCGACATGGGTGCCCGTGAGACCGAGGTCGTAGCGCAGGAACTCGACCAGCAGGGTGCGGGTCGAGACCTCGCGCGCGACGGCCTCGCCGTTGACGGTCATGGTTATCGAAGCCGAGGGCACGCTTCCTCCCGTGGCGTCTGTGAGCCAGTCGATGATGCGCTCAGAATAGCCGCTGGGACCCGGCCCGACAAAGCAGTTTGTGGGGTGTCTATCGGCTGCTGGGCGTCTTGCGCGCCATCGGCTCGCGGCGTAGGACGGATGCTGATAACCGTGATACCGCCCATATACGTGATCCGGATGTTGGCAGACTTTGAGCCGTTGGCCGTAGCTGTGTCCGGGAGATCCTCCGCGGAGGCCACGGAATGAATATCGCGGCGCTGCTCGAGAAGATCGCTCGAACCTTCCCCGAGCAGCCTGCCGTCTCGCTCGGCGAGCGGGTGATGGCTCGCTACGGCGAGCTCCACCAGCGAGCCGGCGCCATCGCACATGCGCTTCGCGCGGCGCACGGGCTCGAGCAGGGCGAGCGCGTGGCGGTCGCGATGGCGAATCGGCCGGACTATCTCGAGGCGTTGTTCGGCATCTGGTATGCCGGGCTCGTCGCCGTCCCGATCAACGCCAAGCTGCACCCGCAAGAGTTCGCCTACATCCTCGGCAATTCCGGAAGCCGGCTTTGCTTCGCCGACGAGGCGCGCGCGGCGGCGATCGAGAGCATTCGGGGGAGCGTGCCGCCTCTCGCGGCGCCGATCATCGCCGGCGGCGGGGACTTTCGCGCCATGCTTGGCCACGATCCGGCACCACTCTCCGATGTCGGGCCCAACGATCCCGCCTGGCTCTTCTACACGAGCGGAACCACCGGCCGGCCCAAGGGCGCGAAGATCAGCCATCGCAATCTTCTGATGATGACCTTGAGCTATTTCGCGGATTTGAACCGGGTCGCCGCGGAGGATTGCGTGATCCATGCCGCGCCGCTTTCTCACGGCTCCGGCCTCTACGCGCTGCCCTTCATCGCCAAGGGCGCCAACAATGTGATCCCCGAGAGCGGCGGCTTCGAGCCCGTCGAGATCCTCGGCCTGATCGAACATTATCCCGGCGTCACCATGTTTGCCGCCCCCACCATGGTGGTTCGCCTCTTGAACAGTGCGGCGCTCGCCGGCGCCGATACCGCCAATCTCGACCTGATCATCTATGGCGGCGGCCCGATGTATGTCGCGGACGTCGAGCGCGCGCTCGCCGCCTTCGGCGCCAAGCTCGTCCAGATCTACGGTCAGGGCGAGAGCCCGATGACCATCACCTTTCTGTCCAGGGCCGTCCACGCCCAAACCGACCACCCGCGCTTCCGCGAGCGCCTGGGCTCGGCCGGGGTCGCGCGCACCGATGTCGAGGTTCGGGTCGTCGACGAGGACGACCGGCCGCTGGCGGCGGGCGAGCTCGGCGAGATCGCCGTGCGCGGCGACGTCGTCATGCCCGGCTATTGGGAGGATCCCGACGCCAGCGCGAGCGCGCTTCGCGGCGGCTGGCTTCACACCGGCGATGTCGGCCGGTTCGACGAGGACGGCTTCCTCACCCTGCTCGATCGCGCCAAGGATATGATCATCTCCGGCGGCAGCAATATCTATCCGCGCGAAATCGAGGAGGTTCTGCTGCGCCACGAAGCGGTGCGCGAGGCGGCAGTTGTCGGTCGCCCGCACGCCGAATGGGGCGAGGAGGTCGTGGCCTTCATCGTGCCGCATGACGACGGGATCGTGACCCGCGAAGCGCTCGATCGGCTGTGCCTGGACACGATCGCCCGCTTCAAGCGTCCGCGCGACTATCGTATCGTGGACGGCCTGCCGAAGAACAATTATGGCAAGGTGTTGAAGCGCGCGCTTCGCGTCGATCTCGAAGCGGATAAAGGATGACGGAGCGGCGCCCGGGCTGGCTCCGCCGGTTGCCGGCAATGGCCGTTCTGTCGTTCTCGCTGGCCGGCGCGGCGGTCCAGGCCGACGACATCGGCGATGCGTGCCTCGACGATCTGCGCGATCCGGAAGCCGCGACCATCGCCTGCGATCTTCCGTTCAGCCTGCCGGACGAAGAGCGCCGCGCGATGAGAACGCTGACGGCCGGGCTCCTGCGCGATGCGTCGTGCCTCGCCACGATCGATGTGTCGCGCGAGGTTCTGGTCCGCGCTTTCCTGCGCGAAGATCTGCTTCACCTTCCGCCCCAACCGGTGGCGTGCGAGATCACCACCGACACGGATCCGATCGCCGCGCAGTTCACGCTTTCGCCGAAGGTCTGGTTCGCCGACGGCCGTGCGGTCCGAGCGAGCCCAGGCATGGACGATCTCGTCGGCCTGCCGAGCCTCGTCGCTCGGCTGGTGATGGACTGGGTGAACGAGAGCGATGCCATCGAGGACGCGATGGTGGACGCGGTAAACGACTATATCGAGAGCGGTTTGCCCGAGTAGTGTCGAGGGCGCCGCGGGAGGCGGCCCGGCGCCATGCTGTTCCTGGCCGGCCTCGTCACCGAGGCGCGTAGGGGTTCTTGCCGGCGCGCAGGAGAAGGCGGATCGGCGTGCCGGCAAAGCCGAACTCGGTCCTGAGGCCGTTCGCGAGATAGCGGCGATAGCTCTCGGGCAGCGCCGCCGGACGGCTCACGAAGAGTGTGAAGGTCGGCGGCCGCGCCTTGACTTGGGTCATATAGCGAAGCTTCACTCGACGGCCTGCCGCGAGCGGCGGTGGGTGATGCGCGCACGCTTTCTCGAGCCAGCGGTTCAGTACGGCGGTCGGGACGCGTCGGTTCCAGGCATCGAAGGCAGCGAGCACGGCGGGCATGATGCCGTCGGTACCGATGCCGGTCAGCGCCGAGCAGGTGACCACGAGAACCCCCTTTGCCTGGGCGAGGGCTGTGTCCAAACGGTCCTGCACGGCACTGCGGGTGGCCGCACGATCCTGGACCAGATCCCATTTGTTGAGCAGGATAACGGCGCCTCGGCCTTCGTCGATCGCGTGAGCCGCGATCGCGAGATCCTGCCGGCCGACCGGTTCGGTGGCGTCGAGCACGACGAGGACGACCGCCGCTTGGCCGAGGGCGCGCGTCGCGTCCCGTGCCGAGAGCTTATCGAGCGGCTTGGTGATCTTGGCGCGGCGGCGTAGGCCGGCGGTATCCACCAGCTCGACCGCGCGATCTCGATAAGACCAGCGCACGGCGATTGAATCGCGCGTAAGCCCTGGCTCGGTCCCGGTGATCACCCGCGTGTCGCCGACCAAACGGTTCAGCAGCGTCGACTTGCCGACATTGGGACGCCCGACGATGGCGAGCCTGAGCACGTCGGCGGCGGTCGCGCCGGGCAGCGGGGCCTCACGCTCGAAGGGGCTGAGCGCATCGTAGAGATCGGACAGGCCATCGCCATGCTCCGCGGAGATCGGAATCGGCGTCCCGAAGCCGAGCGCGTAGCCTTCCGCGATCCTGCTCTCGACCGCGCCGCCTTCGCACTTGTTGACCGCGAGAATCACCGGCAGGTTCCGCCGCCGGAGCTGGTTCGCGAAAAATTCGTCGGCCGGTGTCATCCCCGCTCGCCCGTCGATCAGGAGCAATGCGACATCAGCCTCTCCCAGCGCGCGTTCGGTCTGCGCCATCATGCGGCCGGCGAGCGTTTCCGGCGCCGCCTCTTCGAGGCCGGCGGTATCGATCGCGCGGAACCTGAGCGGGCCGATCCGGGCTTCGCCCTCGCGGCGGTCTCGGGTCACGCCGGGGGTCGATGCCACGAGTGCCGCGCGTCTGCCGACCAGCCGATTGAAAAGGGTCGATTTCCCGACATTGGGGCGGCCCACGATGGCGACGGTGAAGCGCACAGGCCGGCTCAGCGCAGGGCGATCAGGTCCGCTTCGTCGGTCAGAATGAACAGCGTCTGGTCGGCGATCACCGGCGGGAGGCGGATGCCGTTCGGCATGTTGAGCTGCCCCAGATAACGGCCATCATAAGGCGAGATCGCCAATACGGCCCCGTCCGAGCCCACCACCACCAGCCGATCGCCGATCAGGATCGGGCCGGTCCAGAAGATCGGATCGGCCCGATCCTCCGGATCCTCGAAGCGCGGCAAGGACTGAACCCAGCGGATACGACCGTTGCGCCGGGCGACGCAGAGAATGTCGCCATCGACGGTTACCACGAATAGAAAGTCCCCGGCGACCCACGGTGTGTTGAGACCGGCGATGTCTTTCTCCCAAATCCGCCCGCCGGTTCGCAGGTCGATGGCGACCAAGCGCCCACCATGGCCGATCGCGAACACGATACCCTGGTCGATCACCGGGCTGCCGTTGATGTCGTTGAACGCGGCGAGCGCCTCGACGCGGACGCTCTGAAAGGCCAGCGTGTCGCTCCACACCGTGCGGCCGTTCTCGACCCGCAGCGCGGTCAGCTCTCCGGAGGAGTAGGGCGCGACAACGATCTCGCCGTCCACCGCCGGGCTCGCCCCGCCGAGCAGGCCCGCGGTCTCCGCGATCCCGGCGTGGCTCCATTGGACGGCGCCGTTGCGAGCATCGAGCGCCCAGAGTCGATTGTCGTAGGTCACGGCGAACACGCGCTCGCCTGCGACCACGGGCGGGGCGCGCATCGGAATACCGATTACCTCCCGCCACTGCATTTCGCCGGTCTCGGCGTCCAGTGCCAGGACCTCTCCGAAACCGGTGGTTGCGAACAGCCAGCCCTGCGCCACAGCAAGGCCACCGCCGAAACCGCCCTCATCGTCCTCCTCCGGGACCAGATCGGACCTCCACAACGGCGCGCCGCTGGTCGCGTCGAAAGCCGAGATGAGGCTCTCGGAATCCATCGCGAAGATCCGCCCGTCGGCGACCACCGGCGGCGACAGAATATGCCCGTCGTCATCGGAGCCGTCGCCGATTCTAACCCGCCAGCGCTCGGCGAGCGTATCGGCGGCAGCCAAGTGGTGCATGGCGCGGTTGGGATAGCCGCCGATCTGTGGCCAGGAGCGATTCACATAGGGCTCCGGCAGACGCACCGCCAGATCCGCAATGGCTGGGTCGGGCTCGAGCGTTCGTTCGAGTGACATGACCGAGATCCGTGCCCCTGAAATCGGCGGGGGCTCCGGCGCGCCCAACCAGTCCGGCAAGACGTTGCATCCGGCCAAGCCAAGGCTGAGCGCGATGGCGCCACACGCGATTCCCGAAAGACCTGGGGCCTTCATTCCGATTGGCTCTCGATGGCTGCGTCGGGATCGAACGCCTCGCCGGCGCCGGTCTCGTCCCCGGTCGCGAACGCGTCGTGGCTTGCCTGCACGTCCTCGAGACTCCCGCCGAGGCTCGCCAGCAACTCGAGCGCGCGCCGCCGCAGGCCGGGCGGCGCAGACTGGTCGCCCACGAGCTCGGCGAAGATCGCGCGTGCCGTGCTCTCATTGCCGGCGCGCAGCTCGGCGATCCCGGAGAGCTCCATCGCCAGCGGCCGCCATGCCGAATGGCCCGCGATGAGGGCTGCGAGCCGCTGGTTGATTTCCGCCAACGGCGCACGGTCAATCAGCCGTTGCGCGGCGAGCAGTGCCGCGAGTTCGCGGTAAAGCGGGTCGAGGCGTCGGTCGCCGGCCATGACATCATAGGTAATGACCGCGTTGGTGATGTCTCCCCTCCGGGCCCGCGCATCCGCCTCGGCGAGCCGGGCAAGGGCGGCGTAGCCGGTGTCGGAGCCCGCCGCGAGTTCGGCCAGCCGGTCCGCCGCTTCCGAGCTGCGCCCGGCATCGAGCACGGCCAGCGCCTGGGCGAACTCTCGCCCCTCGGCCTGACGGGCACTCTCTCTGGCGTTGTCGATCACCACATAGGCGACGGCACCTCCGAGCGCCGCCACCGCGATGCCGAGCAGCCAATAGCGATAACGCCGCCAAAGCTTGAGATAGCGCTCATGTCGAATGTCCTCATCGACTTCTCGAAAGATATCCGCCACACCGCGTCTCCTTCAGCGCTGCTGATCGCCCGTTCGGGCGAGATCTGAGCTCGCGGGACCCTGAATCAGGCGGCCTCGCGCCACTTGATCGAGCAGCCCATGGACGGCAGTTGCTCTTCGGGGCCACGCCCGGTCTCGGCGACCCGAAGCATGGCTTCGAACAATTCGCGACGCGCGCCTGCAACAGGCTCTATCCGCGAGGCGTCGAGCCGACCGCGATATTGCAGGCCGAGACCGGCGTCGAAGCCGAAGAAATCCGGCGTGCACGCCGCGTCGTAGGCCCGAGCGACGGCCTGGGTTCGATCGATGAGGTAGGGGAAGCCGAACCCATGCGCGGCGGCGAAGGTTTTCATGTTTTCGAAGGAATCGGCGGGATAGGCCTCGGTATCGTTGGGCATGATCGCAGCCGCACCGATCCCGTGGCCGGTGAGTGCATCGACGTCTCGCACGATTCGGTCGATGACGGCCTTCACGAATGGACAGTGGTTGCAGAGGAACATCACAAGCGTGCCCCTCTCGCCCGCACAGTCCGCAAGCGTATAGGTCTTGCCGTCGGTTCCCTCGAGCCGGTAGTCGACCGCCTTCCAACCGAAGTCGCAAATGGGTGTGGTCATCGCCGGCATGGGTGCGGCCTCCTTGGCGCGGCGGGAGCCTGCCCCGGCGCGCGATCGTGGATCCAAGGACCACAATATAAGATCATAAGCAACGCTCGAAAACGCGACGAGGGGCGGAAGAGCGGCAGTCGAAAGGCCGGAGTCATGAGCGAGCGGATCGGTCGATATCGAGCGTTCTGGCCGCACTATGTGGCCGAGCACCGTCGGCCCGGCACCCGCCGGATGCATTTCATCGGCACCTCGGGCGCCGTCATCCTCGTCCTCGTGGCCGGTCTGATGGGCGAGCCGCGGCTGCTTCCGGCGGCGCTCGTCTGCGGCTACCTCTTCGCCTGGCTGAGCCATCTCCTGATCGAGCACAATCGACCGGCGACCTTCACCTACCCGTTGTTCAGCCTCGCCGGAGACTTCCACATGTGGGGACTCATGTGGCTCGGCCGTATGGAGGCTGAGGTCGAGCGGCTTACCGCCGCCGCCCGCGAACCCGATCAGCCGGCGCCGTAACCGGGAGCGCCGGCGGCGTTTCTGCCTCTCGCGCGGTCAGGCCGCATCCGAGCGCGGTTTGGCCGGCACGTAGGCCCTCTCATAGTGTTCCTGGCAATAGGGTTTGCCAAGGAGCGCCCGCTCGCCGCAGAAATGGAATCCGGGCTCGTCCGGATGCCCGAACGGCCATTTGCATGCCGCATTGCCGACCGTGAGGTGCGACACCAGGCGCGGCTTGACCGGCTTTGGCGACGCCGCTTTTGGCACGCTTCGGATGCCCCGGCCCCGTTGTTTGATCGGCGATGGCCGTGGCGGCAGCCTCAGACGGTGGGCTTTGCCGACGACCGCGTTCTTGGACATGCCGACCAGCCGCCCGATCTCGGCCGTCGTGAGTCCTTCGTTCCATAGCCGGGTCACCGCGTCGACCCGTTCTGGTGTCCAGGTTGTCATGAAACCGCCCCTCCAGCCGGCACCGGGCCCGCGCCGGCTACAAACCTTAGGATGCTCTGCCCTAAGAATCACAAAATACAGTAGTACCCACTAGATGCAAGGCAAATGCTTCCGACGACCTGGAGGAATCCTTCAAAACGAATCACGCGACTCGTCGGACGATGGTCGCGAGGCACGAGCCACCCCGGTAAATCGGAGTCAGAGACCCGCCGTTGATTCTCGGCGGGTGGGTGGCGCGTCGGACGGCCTTTTTCCAATGCTTGCGCGGTGACCGATTCTTACGCTATTCAAACGGCTTGGCATGAGGGGCGAAGCAGAAAAACGGCCCCGCAGTTGGGGAGAGCGATGGGGACGAGCGGCGGCGCCCGGCGGGGCGGCGAACGCGGGTTGACGCGAGGCGTGATGTGAGCCTGTTCCGCCGGCGCGAAAAGCTGAGCCGATGGGCCCGCATCGAGCGTTTCCTGTGGCCGCGCATGGGTTGGCGTCGGGTCGGCAGATACTGGACCTTCAAGCTCAAGCGGTTGCAAGGATCGCCCTATGCCATCGCGTGTGGCTTCGCGTGCGGCGCCTCGGTCTCGTTTACCCCGTTAATCGGATTCCATTTCGTCCTCGCCGCGGTGCTCGCCTGGATGCTGCGCGGCAACATCATCGCCTCGGCGATCGGCACCGCGGTCGGCAACCCGTGGACGTTTCCGTTCATCTGGGCGGGGATCATCTGGCTCGGGACCACGATCCTTGGTTACGAACGTGGCCAGGAGCTGCCCGAGGAGCTCACGGTCGGGACCATTTTCGAACAACCCGAGACGGTTCTCCTGCCGATGCTGGTCGGCGGCCTTCCGACGGCGGTCGTGGTTTGGCTTATCTTCTTCTTGCCGATCCGCCGGGTCGTGGCCAACTACCAGCATCATCGGTGGACCCGGCGCAAGCGTCGCAGGCAGGTTCTCGCCGAGGAACGCTTGGTGGAACGAGCGGCCAGCCTGAGCCCGACGGAGGCCGCGCTGGACGACGACATCAACATACCCGACCCGCGTGCCGCCGAGACTCAGGACCACGAGCCGGTCGCCACGAACGTGACCCGGCTCGACAAGGCGCTCATCGACCGCGGCGGCTGAAGGCGAGTTGGGCGGAGGAGTACGAGCAGTGGCTGCGGCGCGATCTCTCGGCCAAGTGCTATGTCTATTTCTGGGCCGGCGGCGTCTACTTCCAGCTCCGGCTCGAGCATGATAAGCAATGTCTGCTGGTGATCATCGGTGCCGACGAGATCGGCAACAACACGCCGCCTTCACATCACGCCATCACCAAGATTCAGCTACAGCTACAGCTCTTCCAACCGAACGTCCTACCGCGAGGGGAGCTTGCTGACGTTCGAGTTCCCACCGCGTCGGACCGGGCACGATGCCGACGACGAACTATCTCGGGCCGCTCACATGGTTCCCCGGCATCACTTGTCTCATCAACTGGCCAGTGTACGCTTCTTCAACTCGATCGGCTGGCCGTGAGGCGTATGAATGGTCGCCTCGGTCCAGTCATGCTTGAGGCTGACAAGCTCCGCCTCCGAACCTAGCCCCTTATCGATCACGAGCTTCTCAAGCGCACTCAGCCAGTGCTCGTAATAGCGATCCCCGAGATCGGGATCGCCTCTGCGCTTCGCAGCCGCAATCTCCGCTGAGAGGTAATCGACCCACTCCGGCCAAGTGAACTGCCCGGCCTCCGACAGCCGGACCGTCATGGCAAAGGCGGCCGCTTGCCAAGGCTCCCTGAAGACCGGCCCGTCTTCAGCTTCCCAGGGAAGCCTCGGCAGATCGTTAGCCACTGGCGCGGCGCTCATGCAATTTCGAGATAATTGTCGAAGAGATCGATATATACGCTGGAGTTCGCATTCGCGTGTTCGCCCCAGAGCTCGCTCGCCTCGAAGCGTACGCTGTAGACATGCTGAGGGTCGCTGTGGACGCCGGATACCGACGTGTCCGGGTACGCGAATACGCCATGATCGCGCGCGACCGTTCCGGTTTTGCCGCGGATGTAACGCGGCAGCCGGGTATGGGACACAGGGTTCACGTTGCGGGCCGTGACCGTGTCCCCGACCTTGAACCTGGGCGCGACGTCCGCATCCATTCGGCAGGGCGCGCCGGCGGCGACGAGATCGGGAACGATTTCCGGTGTGAGCGCCGGCATCATGAATCTCCCGCTTGGCGAAGACTCGCAATCTTCTTTTCGATCTCGGCCTCGGTCAGCACGCCGCGCTCTACCAGCAGGGTCTCGATCGCGTGCAGCCAATGCTCGTAATACGAGGTCTCCAGATAGTTGGCCGGCCCCATCCGCTCGATGGCGTGACGGAACATATCCACGTTGAAGTGGCCTTCGGCAAAGTTGGTGAAGAACATTCCGAAAACCCGGCCTTCCCAGGTCTCATGGAACTGAGGCTCGTTCTCCTCGCGGACGATCGGGCCCATGCACTGCATGCCGCCCATGTCATGGATACCGTTCATCGCTGTGCTCCCTTCGGAACCGGCTAGCCGGCCGGCGCTTCCGCCAGCGCCGTGCCGATCATCGAGTCGCGGGTCACCAGTTCCGCCAACTCGTCCTCGCCCATACCTTCCGTGCCGGCCGGCCGTTGCGGCAGCACCAGGTAACGGAGCTCCGCGTTGCTGTCCCACACCCGCACCTCGATGTCTTCGGACAACTCGACACCGAATTCCTTCAGGACGCCGCGTGGATCGATTACCGAGCGAGCCCGGAAGGGCGCGCTCTTGTACCAGATGGGCGGCAGCCCGAGCGTCGGCCACGGGTAGCAGGAGCATAGCGTGCACACGACCAGGTTATGCACCCCGTCGGTGTTCTCGACGACGACCATATCCTCGCCCTGCACGCCGCTGAAGCCAAGCTCGGCGATCGCCCTCGAGCCGTCTTCGAGCAGTCTCTTCTTGTAATCCGGGTCCGTCCACGCCCGGGCCACCACCTTGGCGCCGTTACGCGGACCGATACGGGTTTCATAGGTCTCCACCAGGGCGTCAATGGCGGCCGGGTCGAGAAGGCCCTTATCGGTGAGGAGCGTCTCCAGAGCCTTCGCTCTCATCCCCGTGTCGGAGGGAGGAGCGTTGTGAGTGTGATCGTGTGCCATTATCGAAGATCCCTCATTCGCGGCCCTGGCTGGATGCTATCCGCTGGTGGAGGTCCGTTCAATGACGTTCATATCGATGCAAGACGATCCTTCCCAAAGACATGGCCCGGTCTGACGTTGTGTTTGAGCAGGCATGAGAAAGCCGCTCATGGCGAGCAAGCGATACGAGCCTGAAGAGACGGTAACGAAGTTGCGCCAGGTCGGAGTAACGGTGTCGCAGGGCAGCGTCGATTCCGATGCGATCCGTGAGATTGAAGTGAGCGAGGTTACGCACTCCCGTGGCCCCGCGAGTACGCCCACCAAGGCTACCGCAAGATTGCCGAATTACTGTGCGGTGCGGGCTGGGCGTTCAACGACAAGCGTGTGCCGCGGAACCGGCGGGTTGAGGGCTGAAGGTTCCGGCCAAACAATCTGAGGGCCGGCGGTTGTGGCTCGGGGGCGGCTCGCCCGTTCATCCCTTCGTATTAACCCGCATTTCTCACCAGGATCACGGCCTGGCTCGCGTCCAGGCGTTCGATCCGCTAGGAGCGGGCCGAAAAGCGTAGCGGTGCCTACGGTTGAGGCCCGCGACGACGCGCGGGACGCGCGCGGGGCGCACGACGCGGGCGGGCGCCTGGGCGCGACCCGAAGGGCGGCGCTGTCCGGCCGACAGGGTGCGTCAAGCCGCTTGCCCGATGCCCCACATCGCGCTGCGCGGCTTTCCTGCCCTGTCGGCTGGACAGCGACATCGCGGATGTCGTAAGTGGATCTACCGGGCTTCAAAGTATTGACACGAGCCTGGTTGAGGTGTGCACTCGCCATGGGTTTTCCTCCTGCGATCCGTCGCAGGCGGGGAAAAATGCCCATCGCTTTCGCCCTCATCTGCAACTTCACGAGGAAGCGAAACGTTATATCAATCACTTAGTGCCGCATGGGGGTCGCCTGATGGTGTGCAGTCGTAGGCCCGATCGGCGCCTCGGAGCGCCGCCAGGAGGCCCTGCGTGAGCGGCGCCGGCGAGCCGCCGCCCGGGCCGATGATCGTCGGCCTCGGCAGTGACATCGTCGACATCCGACGGGTTGCCAGGACGCTTGATCGCTTCGGCGAGCGTTTCACCCATCGCATCTTTACCGCGGTCGAGCGGGCCCGCTCGGAACGTCGTGCGAGACGGGTGGAAAGCTATGCGCGCCGTTTCGCCGCCAAGGAGGCATGCGCGAAGGCGCTCGGCACGGGGTTTCGGAAGGGCGTGTTCTGGCGCGACATGGCGGTGGTCAACCTTCCGTCCGGTAAACCGACAATGAAGCTGACGGGCGGCGCGCTGCAACGCTTGCAATCGCTCGCGCCTTCGGGCATGAGGTGCCAAATCGACGTGACGCTCACCGATGAGCCGCCGATTGCCCAGGCGATCGTGGTGATTACGTCGATCCCGAAGACCAGTTGACGGACGCGGAGGCGGCGGGCGGTAACGGCCGCGCTTCGCCTGAACCAAATCGATCGCACATGGCGCGGGCCAAGACCGACACCAAAGGCAAGGCGAAACGAATATCCAGCGGCCTGTGGGATACGGTCCGGACCCTGATCTATGCGGTGCTTGCCGCGCTGATCGTCCGCACGGTCGCTTTCGAGCCCTTCAACATCCCGTCGGGCTCGATGATCCCCACGCTCCTCGTCGGCGATTATCTGTTCGTTTCGAAATATTCCTACGGCTACAGCAAATACTCGCTGCCTTGGAGCGTGCCGCTGTTTGACGGCCGCATCATCGACAGTCCGCCCGAGCGCGGCGATGTCGCGGTCTTCAAGCTGCCCAGAGACAACGCGACCGACTACATCAAGCGTATTGTCGGGCTCCCCGGTGATCGCCTCCAGGTCCGCAACGGCGTTCTCCACATCAACGGCACGCCGATCAAGCGTGAACGCGTAGACGACTTCAGTTATCAAGACCGCTACGGGCGCAAGCGCGTGTACCGCCAATACCGCGAGACGCTGCCGAACGGCGCGGCCTACATGACCCTGGATGCCACGCCGACGGGCTCGCTCGACAACACGCAGATATACACGGTGCCCCCGGACCACTATTTCGGGATGGGCGACAATCGCGACAAGTCGCTCGATAGTCGCGTGCCCTCGGTCGGATTCATTCCGGCCGAGAACCTGGTCGGCCGGGCCGAATTCATCTTCCATTCGCTGGCCGATGGAACCGGCATCGAGGAGATTTGGAACTGGCCGAGCGACACACGCGGCGAGCGGATATTCAAGGCCATCCACTAGCGGTGCCCGGCGCTCGGGAACAACCGTCGAGTGCCGCGCGTGGCGCGTCGGAGTCGCGGCCTGCGCTTCTGCAGGACGCGCTCGATCATCGCTTCGCCAGCCCGGCATTGCTGGACCTTGCGTTGCGCCACCCGAGCGTTGCAACGCAGGCGGATAGCAACCAGCGCCTGGAATTTCTTGGCGACCGCGTGCTGGGCATGGTCGTCGCCACGATGCTGTATGAGGCTTTCCCGCACGAGGCGGAAGGCTCGCTCGCCCAACGTTTCTCTGCGCTCGTCCGCCGCGAGGCGCTCGAGAGCGTAGCCCGGCAACTCGCCCTCGGGAGTTATCTTGCACTCGGGCATGGCGAGGGCGCCGCCGGAGGGCGCGACAACCCGGCCAACCTCGCGGACGCATGCGAGGCGGTGATCGGCGCGCTTTATCTCGACGGCGGGCTGGCGGTCGCCGAACGCTTCATCCGTCGCTATTGGACGCCGGTGATGAGGGCGCATCACCGACCGCCGCGCGATTCGAAGACGCTGCTTCAAGAATGGGCGCAGTCGGAGGCCCGGAGCCGTCCCGTCTATCGCACGCTATCGACCGGCGGACCGGCGCATGCGCCGGTCTTCGAAGTCGAAGCGGAAGTCGCCGGGTTGGGTAAAGCAGTCGCGACCGGCGGCACCAAGCGCGCCGCCGAGCAAAGCGCCGCCCGAATGCTCCTCGAACGAATCGACGGCGGTGTCTGAGACGGCGACGCGCGCGGGCTTCGTCGCCGTGCTGGGGGCGCCCAATACCGGCAAGTCGACCCTGGTCAACCGGCTGGTCGGCGCCAAAGTCACGATCGTCTCGCCCAAGGTCCAGACCACGCGGAGCCGAATCCGCGGGATCCGTGTCATCGACAGGGTTCAGATCGTCTTTGTCGACACCCCCGGCATCTTTGTCCCGAGGCGCCGTTTCGAGCGCGCGATGGTCCATGCCGCGTGGAGCGGCGCCGGGGACGCGGACGCCATTCTGCTGCTGGTTGACGCCCAGCGCGGAATCACCGTCGAGACCGCGTCAATCATCGAGCGGCTGAGAGAGCGCGGACGCGCGATTCTGGTCGCCCTCAACAAGGTCGATGTCGTACCCAGAAGAACACTCCTGCCGCTTGCGGCGGCGGTCGGGGAAACCGGTCTCTCGGCCGAGATCTTCATGATCTCGGCTCTCGATGGCGATGGCACGGACGACCTGCTCGGCGTGCTGGCAGCCCGAATGCCGCCCGGCCCCTGGCTCTATCCCGAAGACCAGCTCACCGACATATCGGAGCGCCTGTTGGCGGCGGAGATCACGCGCGAACAACTTTTCCTCCAGCTCCGGCAGGAGCTCCCCTATGCCGTCGCGGTCGAGACCGAGGGCTGGACGCAAGCCCGAGACGGGTCCGTTCGGGTCGAGCAGGTCGTCTATGTGCAGCGCGGGTCCCATAAGGGCATGGTCCTCGGCAAAGGCGGGCGAAGGATCAAAGCGATCGGCGCGGCGGCGCGGGTCGAGCTTGCAGAAATCCTCGGCCGTCCAATCCACCTGATGCTGTTCGTGAAGGTACGCGAACACTGGAGCGACGATCCCGAGCGTTATCGCGATATCGGGCTCGATTACGACGTCTGAGCGATCGTCAGTGAGCGGGGATGACGGGTCGAACTCGACGCTTATGACGAACCGGCGTATCTGCTTAACTGGAACACCACGCTGCGGCCGACGCCGGTCGCTGTCGAGAGGGCGCTGTCTCGGGGTCAAGCCGTATGGAATGGAGCGATACGGGCGTCGTCCTCTCTGCCCGTCGGCATGGCGAGAACGCCGCCGTCGTCTCGCTGCTGACCGAATGGCATGGCCGCCATGCCGGATTGGTGCATGGCGCGCGCGGCCGCCGCGGCCGAGGGCTCTACCAAGCCGGCAACACCCTTTCCGCCCGCTGGCGGGCGCGCCTCGCCGAGCACCTTGGGCACTACACCTGCGAGCTCGTTTGCGCGCGGGCAGGCGCCCTGCTGGACGATCCGCCGCGTCTTGCGGCGCTCTCCGCGGTATGCGCTCTGGCGGAGGCGACCTTGCCGGAGCGGCACCCTTACCCGCGGGTCTATGGCGCGCTTGGCCGATTGCTCGATTCTCTTGAATCGAAGGAGCGGTGGGCCGAGATGGTGGTCCGTTGGGAGCTCGCTCTGCTCGGCGAGCTCGGCTTCGGTCTCGACCTCTCGGCTTGTGCGGCGACCGGTACGACCGAAGGGCTGGTCTACGTATCGCCGCGCAGCGGCCGTGCCCTGTCAAGCGCGGCGGGGAGTCCATACGCGGACAAGCTGCTCTCTCTGCCAAGCTTCCTGTGCCGGCCGGACGGCCCCGCCGAGACCGCCGCGGACGTCGTGACCGGCCTCCGTCTTACCGGGTGGTTCCTCGAGAAGCATGTCTTCCATGAGCAGGGCGGTCGCATGCCTGCGGCGCGCGATCGGTTTGTCGAGCGGCTGAGGGCGGACGAACGCGGGGACTGAGAAAGCGGCGCGGTTCGGCGGTTTCCGGCGCGAATCTCGAACAAGAGGCGTGATTCGGGAGGGTATGCGCACTATACCGGACGCGACTCGGAGGACACCGGCCGAGGCGAAACAGTGGGGAGCTGGGGAGCTTGGCACGCCCGGTAAAGATGGATCGGCGGCGGCGGGCGCGGGGTAAACGGGCCGTCGCGACCGCCGACATCCCCTCCCGGGGCGCGATTCGCCCGGTGCCGTTCAGCGACGCGTTGAGCGAACGCTATCTCGCCTATGCGCTCTCGACCATCACCGCGCGTTCCCTGCCCGACGTGCGCGACGGGCTGAAGCCGGTTCAGCGCCGCTTGCTCTATGCGATGCGCGTGCTGAAGCTCGATCCGAACGCGGGCTTCAAGAAGTGCGCGCGCGTCGTCGGCGATGTGATCGGCAAATACCATCCTCACGGTGATGCCTCGGTCTATGACGCCCTGGTCCGGCTGGCCCAGACCTTTGCGGCGCGCTATCCGCTGGTCGAGGGACAAGGCAATTTCGGCAATGTCGACGGCGACAACGCTGCCGCGATGCGCTACACCGAGGCGCGTCTCACGGCGGTCGCGCAGGCCTTGCTCGACGGCCTCGACGAGGATGCCGCCGATTTCCGCGAAACCTATGACGGCGGCGACCGGGAGCCGGTGGTCCTGCCGGCGGCCTTTCCGAACCTGCTGGCCAACGGTGCGACCGGGATCGCCGTCGGTCTCGCGACCAGCATCCCGCCGCACAATGCCGGCGAGCTCTGCGACGCCCTGACGGCCCTGCTGAAGGACCCGACGCTTTCGATCGGGGCCCTGGCCGCGCTCGTGCCGGGGCCGGATTTCCCGACCGGGGGCGTCCTGGCGGAGGATCGCGCGCAGATCGTCGAAGCCTACGCCGCCGGGCGCGGCGGCTTCCGCGTGCGCGCGCGTTGGGAGGTCGAGAAAACCGGCCGCGGCCAATATCAGATCGTGGTCACCGAGATTCCCTATCAGGTGCAGAAGGCGCGCCTGATCGAGCGCATTGCAGAGCTGCTGCAGGCGCGCAAGCTCGCCCTGCTCGCCGATGTGCGCGACGAATCGGCCGAGGATGTTCGGCTCGTGCTCGAGCCCAAGAGCCGCTCCGTCGACCCGGCGCTGCTGATGGAGATGCTATTCCGCCAGACCGAGCTCGAGACCCGCATTGGGCTCAACATGAACGCGCTGGATGGGCTGGGCGTGCCGGGGATCATGAACCTGAAGCAGATGCTTCAGGCGTTTCTCGATCATCGACGTGAGGTCCTGCTGCGCCGTATTGCGCACCGGCTCGCCGAGATCGCCCACCGGCTCGACGTGCTCGGCGGCTATCTGGTCGCCTACCTCAACCTCGACGCGGTGATCCGCATCGTCCGCGAGGAGGACGAGCCCAAGCCGGTCTTGATGAAGCGTTTCAAGATCACCGACGTGCAGGCCGAGGCGATCCTCAACATGCGGCTTCGTGCGCTGCGCCGGCTTGAGGAGGCGGCGATCAGGGGCGAGCATGCCGCGCTGGAAACCGAGCGGGCTGCGCTTGAAAGGCTCGCGAAGAGCAAGCGCAGGCAAAAGACCGCTCTGATCGGCGAGATCGCGGAGATCAAGAAACGCTTCGGTCAGGAGACCGAGCTCGGCGCCCGGCGCACGACGATCGACCATGCGCCTCTGCAACGCGCGGTGCCGGCGGAGGCGTTGGTCGAGCGCGAGCCGATCACGGTGATCTGCTCGGTGAAGGGCTGGGTCCGCACCATCAAAGGCCATGTCGAACCTGAGACCACGGTACGCTACAAGGAGGGCGACCGGGAGCGGTTCCGTTTCCATGCCGAAACCACGGACAAGCTGCTGCTGTTCGCGACCAACGGGCGCTTCTACACATTGGCGGCGGATCGCCTGCCCGGCGGACGCGGCTTCGGCGAGCCGGTGCGTCTTATGGTCGAGCTCGGCAATGATCAGGAGCTGGTGTCGCTCTTCGCCCATCGACCCGGGCGACAGCTGATCGTCGCGGCGAGCGACGGGCGCGGCTTCTTCGTCCTCGAGGACGAGGTCGTCGCCCAGACGCGGGGCGGCCGGCAGGTCCTCAACCCGGCGGCGGGAGCCGAAGCCGCGGCTTGCGCCGACGGAACCGGCGACATGGTCGCCGTCGTCGGCACCAATCGGCGCCTGCTGCTGTTCCCCGCCGCCGAGGTGCCGATCATGGCGCGCGGTCGCGGCGTGATCCTGCAGCGCCACCGGGATGGCGCGCTCAGCGACGTCCAGGTCTTCGACCGTTCGGAAGGGCTCCGCTGGCGCTCAGGGGCGGGCGTGCGCGCGGAGACGGCATTGGGCGATTGGCTCGGCAAGCGCGGCCAGGCCGGTCGCAAGGCGCCGCGCGGCTTCCCGGCCTCTAAGCGGTTTTTCTGAGGGCCGGCTCAGGCGCCGAGAAGTCCGAGCGGGCCGGCCAGGTCCGGCGCGCCGAGCCATGGCGCGGGCGCGTCCGGCAGGCGCGGCAGTATCGTGATCGGCACCCGCCCGGCGTGCTTCGCGATGACGCCGGCCGTCTCGGCAGGCGGAACCGGGCTTACCGGGGATTCGCTGATGACCAGGGCGGCGATCGGGATGGTGCGCGCGCGCAGTGCCGCGAGGGCGGTCAGGGTGTGGCTGATCGTGCCGAGATAGCTCCCGGTCACCACCAACGCAGGCGCGCCGACCGCCGCCACCCAGTCGATCACCGTGTGCCGGTCGTCCAGCGGGACCATGACGCCGCCGACGCCCTCGATCAGCAGCGGATCGCCCTTGGCGGCGCGGCAGAAGGCGACGATGGCATCGAGGTCGAGGCGCCGCCCCTCCCGGGTCGCCGCCATATCGGGCGAGAGCGGCGCGGTGAACCGCCACGGCGCGATGCCCTCGATCGTCGCGTCGGTGACCGGCTCGCCGAGGCTCGCGAGAAGCACGCCGGCGTCGCTCTCCAGAGGTGCTGCCGGATCGTAGCCGCTCATCACCGGTTTGAGCGCGCGGACCGAGCGGCCGGATGCGCGGAGCTGGCGGCAGAGCGTGGCCGCGACGAGGGTCTTGCCGATCTCGGTACCGGTGCCCGTGACGAAGAGCGCGCTCAACCGTTGAGGATCCGCTCGCGCACCACGCCGGCGAGCCGCTCGATGTCGGCATCGTCGTGGCCGGCGCTGAAGGTGAGGCGCAGCCGCGCCGTGCCTTCAGGCACGGTCGGCGGCCTGATCGCGGTCACCAGAAAGCCTTCGTCTTCGAGCAGGCGCGAGGCGGCGAGGGCGCGTTCCGGCGCGCCGAGGAGGACCGCGACGATGCAACTCTCGGGCGCCGGCCGGTTGAGGTGAGCGCAAAAGAGCGACGCCTTGCGCAGCGGCTTGGCGACCAGATCCGGATCGTTCGCGATCAGGTCGAGGCTTGCGATGCTCGCAGCGACCGCACTCGGCGGCAGGCCCGTCGAGTAGATGAACGGGCGGGCGCGTGTGCGGATCAAGTCGATGACCGACCGAGACGCGCAGAGATAGCCGCCATAGCTGCCGATCGCCTTGGAGAGGGTGCCCATCTGGAGCGGCACGGCGTTCTTGGCGCCGTTCGCGAAGCTCGAGCCGCGCCCCCCGCCGAGGACGCCGATCCCATGCGCATCGTCGGTCATCAGCCATGCATCATGGGCCCCGGCGATCTCGCTCAGAGCGCCCACCGGCGCGAGGTCGCCGTCCATGCTGAAGACACCGTCGGTGAGCAGCAACGCATGCTCGTGGGCGGTGCGATGGGTCGCGAGCAAAGCCTCGACATGGTTGAGGTCGTTGTGCCGGAAGACCTCGATCCTGGCATTGGAGAGCGATGCCCCGGCGCGCAGGCAGGCGTGGCTCAGCTCATCCGTCAAGATCAGATCCCGCGCGCCCACGAGGCTCGGAATGATCCCGAGATTGGCAAGGTAGCCGGAGCCGAAGACGCAGGCATCCTCGGTGCCCTTGAGCGCGGCCAGGCGGCGTTCGAGGGCGGCAAAGAGCGGGTGGTTGCCGGTCACCAGCCGTGATGCGCCGGCGCCCACGCCCCATCGCTCGGTGGCCTCCACCGCCGCCCGCTTGACCGCCGGATGCTGCGACAGGTTGAGGTAGTCGTTGGCGCAGAACGAGATCAGGCGACGCCCGTCCCGCCTCACCCGGACCGGCCCGCAGGGAGCGGTTTCATACAGGGTGCGACGCAGGTGCCGAGACGCGAGAGCGTCGAGCTTGCCCCGCGCGAAGCGTTCGAGTGATTCCATTCGGACTTCCGCAGCGAGGCCCCTACTGCGGTCACGCTGATTGAAACCCCAGGCCTTGTCAACGCGCCGCCGCGGCCGAGAGCCGGATGCTTGACCCGGCGTCCCGCGCGCCTATCCTGCGCGAGGCGTGCCGCGGGTGCGCGTGCTGAGGCCGGGGGGCGATCGATCATGGAAGGCGTTGCGACCATCGGCGCGGAGGTGCCGTCAACGGCGCGTCCCGCGCTCAGGCATGACTGGTCGGCGGCGGAGGTGGAGGCGCTCTTTGCGCTGCCCTTCGGTGACCTGATCTTTCGCGCGCAGACCGTGCACCGGCGCCATTTCGACGCCAATCGGGTGCAGATGTCGACGCTCCTGAGCATCAAGACCGGCGGCTGCCCGGAGGATTGCGCCTATTGCCCGCAGAGTGCGCGCTACGACACCGGCCTCAAGGCCGAGAAGCTGATGAGCCTCGATGCGGTGATGAGCCAGGCGAAGCGTGCGCAAGAGGCCGGCGCGACGCGTTATTGCATGGGCGCCGCGTGGCGCAGCCCGAAGGATCGTGACCTCGACGAGGTCTGCGCCATGGTCGCCGGCGTCAAAGGACTCGGAATGGAGACCTGCGTCACCCTCGGTATGCTGAGCGTCTCTCAGGCGGCGCGTCTCGCCGATGCGGGCCTCGACTACTACAACCACAATCTCGATACCTCCGAGGCGTTCTACGGCGAGATCATCACCACGCGCACCTATCAGGACCGACTCGACACCCTGGCCCATGTCCGGGACGCGGGGATCCGGGTCTGTTGCGGCGGCATCGTCGGCATGGGCGAGGCGAGCCGCGATCGGGTCGACATGATCGCCACCCTGGCGAGCCTGCCGGCGCATCCGGAAAGCGTGCCGATCAATCTGCTCGTGCGGGTCGAAGGCACGCCTCTCGACGGCGCAGAGGCGCTCGATCCGTTCGAATTCGTGCGCACGGTCGCGGTGGCCCGGATCACCATGCCATGCTCGGTGGTCCGTCTGTCAGCGGGGCGCGAGCAGATGTCGGACGAGATGCAAGCGCTGGCTTTCCTCGCCGGCGCCAACTCGGTGTTTGTCGGGCCCGAGCTGCTCACGACCGGGAACCCGGCCCGAGAGCGCGATGCGGCCTTGTTTGCCCGCCTCGGCATCGAGCCGATGCCGGCCTAGCGTCGTTTCGACCGTCCGTCTTGGCACGTCAGGGTCACGGTAAACCGCGCACCGGGTTGCCGCCCGATTGGTTCACCGAGGGCTCGGGCCACATCTGGCTGCCCTATACTCAGATGGCGACGGCGCCGCCGCCATTACCGGTTGCCGCGACCGATGGCGTGCGCATCACCCTCGCCGACGGCCGGGAGCTGATCGACGGGATCGCCTCGTGGTGGACCGCCTGCCACGGCTATAACCATCCTCATATCCGCGCTGCGGTAGCCGATCAGCTCGCTCGCATGCCGCACGTGATGTTCGGCGGCTTGGTAAACGAGCCGGCGCTTCGGCTCGCGGTCCGGCTCGCCGGCCTTCTGCCGGATCCGCTCAACCGCGTGTTCTTTGCGGACTCGGGCTCGGTCGCCGTGGAAATCGCGCTGAAGATAGCGGTGCAGTACTGGCTCAACCGGGGGGTTCGCGGTCGCCATCGCTTCATCAGTTTCCAGGGCGCCTATCACGGCGATACCTTCGCCGCGATGTCGGTGTGCGATCCCGAAGAGGGCATGCACAGCCTGTTCGCGGGCGTCCTGCCGGCGCAACATGTCGTGCCGCTGCCTCGGGATGAGGCCGGCTTCGCCGCCTTCGATAGCTTTCTCTCCCGCGAGGGCGGGGGATGTGCCGCAGTGATCCTCGAGCCGCTGGTCCAGGGCGCGGGCGGCATGCGTTTTCACGGGCCGGACACGGTGCGCGAGATCCGCGCCGCCTGCGACCGCCACGGCCTGCTGCTGATCGCCGACGAGATCATGACCGGGTTCGGCCGTACCGGCACACTTTTCGCCTGCGAGCAGGCGGGCGTGGTGCCGGACATCATCACCCTCTCCAAGGCGCTCACCGGCGGGACCATGGCGCTGGCCGCGACGGTCGCCAGCGACAGGGTGTTCGAGGGCTTTCTCTCCGACCGGGCCGACGCGGCGCTCATGCACGGGCCGACCTTCATGGCCAATCCGCTGGCCTGCGCCGCCGCCAATGCCTCCCTCGACCTGTTCGAGCGCGAGCCGCGCCTCGCCCAGGCGCGCGCCATCGAGGCCCATCTCGCCGCCGCCCTCGATCCCGCACGGGCGCTGCCGGGGGTGGTCGATGTCCGGGCGCGCGGTGCGGTCGGCGTGATTCAGCTCGACGACATGAGCCGCATCGACTGGCTCAAGGCGCGCTTCGTCGAGGCTGGCGTCTGGGTCCGCCCCTTCGCCGATATCGTCTACGTGACACCTGCCCTCACCATCGACGAGGCCGACCTCGCCCGGCTCACGGACGCGCTTCTCGGCGTCGTGACCGCGTGGTCGCGGGAGCGTTAGCCCGGATGTCTCACCGGTGTCACGGACCGCGCCGCCTCATCCGAACACCAGTTCCGGCAGCCAGGTGGTGAGGCTGGGGAAGGCGGCGAGCACACCGAGGGCGATGAGCTGGATCAGGACGAAGGGGATGACGCCCCTGTAGATGTCGCCGGTGCTGACCGAACGCGGCGCCACCCCGCGCAGGTAGAAGAGCGAAAAGCCGAAGGGGGGCGTCAGGAACGAGGTCTGCAGGTTGACCGCCATCATGATGCCGAGCCAGACCGGATTGATGTCCATCCGCAGCAGCACCGGCGCGATGATCGGCACCACCACGAAGGTGATCTCGATGAAGTCGAGGAAGAAGCCGAGCACGAACATGATCAGCATGACCACGAGCATCGCGCCGACGACCCCGCCCGGCACATCGGAGAGCGCCTCGTGCACCATGTCGTCGCCGCCGAGGCCGCGGAAGACGAGCGAGAAGAGGGCGGCGCCAATCAGGATGACGAAGACCATGGCGCTGATCTGCATGGTGGAGCGCATGACCGGCGCGAGGACGCCGATGCGCCACACCCGCCAGAGGCTCGTCCCGATGCCGTAGACCAGCAGCGCGCAGCAGACGAAGGCGACGATGACCGGCGCGCCGATGCCGCTCCGCGTGACGACGAGGTCGAACTGGTTGGCGAGGATCATCATCACGATCAGCGCACCGCCCGCGGCATAGAGGGGCGCGCCGCCCCTCGGCGCGAGCCGCGCCCCGGCGAGGAGCAGCGAGCCCACCGCGCCGACCGCCGCGGCCTCGGTGGGCGTGGCGATGCCGGCGAGGATCGAGCCGAGCACGGCGACGATGAGCACGATCGGCGGCACCAGCGCGCGGCCGGTGCGCCGCCAGGCGCTGCGCGGGTCGAGGCCCAGCTCCTCTCTCGGAATGGCCGGCGCCGCCGCCGGCCGCAACCAGGCGACGCCCATCAGGTAGAGCATGTAGAGCGCGACGAGGACCACCCCCGGGAGCAGGGCGCCGGCAAACAGGTCGCCCACGGAGACCGGCTCCGGCGACCAGTTGCCGATAGCGCGCTGGGCGTCGGCATAGGCGTTGGAGATCTGCTCGCCGAGGATCACCAGCACGATCGAGGGCGGGATGATCTGGCCGAGGGTGCCCGAGGCGCAGATGGTGCCGGTTGCGAGCTTCGGGTCATAGCCGCGCCTGAGCATCGTCGGCAGCGAGAGCAGGCCCATGGTCACGACGGTGGCGCCGACGATCCCGGTGGAGGCGGCAAGCAGCGCGCCGACCGCGATCACCGAAAGCCCGAGCCCGCCGCGCAGGGCGCCGAACAGCCGCCCCATGGCGTCGAGCAGCTCTTCCGCCACCTTCGAGCGTTCCAGCATCACGCCCATGAAGACGAAGAGCGGCACGGCGATCAGCACCTCGTTCCACATCGCGTTGCCGAAGATGCGCTGGGGCGTGGCGCGCAAGAAGCTGATGTCGAAGGCGCCGAAGGCGTAGGAGAAGAGCCCGAATAGCGCCGCCACGCCGGAGAGCGTGAAGGCGACCGGGAAGCCCGCCAGCAGGCAGGCGAAGGTCGTCACGAACATGACGATGACCAGGACTTCGCCGATATCCATGGCGCTCAGACCGTCTCGCCGGTTTGTTGCGCGACATCGTCGTGGCGCGCCTCGCGGCCAGCCAGCGTCAGCGCCGCGTGGAGCGCGAGGGAGATGCCCTGCAAGGCGACCAGCACCACGAACGCGAGGATCATCGACTTGAGCGCGTAGACCGCGTGAATCCCGCTGGTCTCCTTCGAGCCTTCGAACACCGACCAGGACTGCTCCAGATAGGGCCAGGTCGCCCAGCCGATGATCACGCAGACCGGCAGCAGAAGGAAAATGACGCCGAGGAGATCGACGAGCGCGCGCCGGCGCGGCCGCGCGTCGCGGTAGAAGATATCGACCCGGACGTGGCCGCCGTGGAGCAGCGTGTAGCCTGCGCCCACCAGGAAGAGGGTGGCGTGGAGGTAGATCACCCCTTCCTGCATCGCAATGAAGCCGAGGCCGAAGATGTAGCGCAACACCACGACGACGAACTGGAGCAGCACCATGAGGAGGGCGAGCCACGAGGCGACGCGGCCGACGTGCTCGTTGGCGGCATCGATCGCGCGCGCGAGCGCGGCTAGCGCGGAGAGGAAGGCCTGCATGACGTCCGCGGCTGCCGCAGGTGTGGCGCGGCAGCGGCCCTCACCGGGCCGCCCCCGGCGCCGGGGGCGGGATGCGCGACCCTGTGCGCCGCCGGGCCGACCCTGCGGGCGGGTGCGCCTCGCCACGGGTTCGGCCCATTCCGGTCACCGCCGGCGCGATTCGGGGCGGGCGTGCATCGCCCGCCCCGAAGGCGCGTCTAGCTGCCGTATTTGAACGGAAGAAGCCGTGCGTTCCCGTAGGCCAGACCCGAGAGCTTGTCGTAAGCGATCGCCTTCCTGCGGAAGGCGATGAAGCTCTCGTAGACGCGCTGCGTGATGCCGCCCTCGGCGCCGACCTCGGCGACCACCCGCCCCGAGGCCTCGCCGAGCCCGTTCAGCATGTCGTTTGACATGCGCCGCACCTGGACACCGTGCTCGTTGATGAGCGTGTCCAGCGCGTCGCTGCTGCGGGCGTTGAACTCGGCGAGGACGTAGCTGTTCTCCGCCGCGGCGCAGCTCTTGATCAGATCCTGATCCGAGGCGCTGAGGCTTTCCCACACGCCCTTGTTGATGCCGAGGCTCAGAATCGTGCCGGGCTCATGGAAGCCGGGCCAGTAGTAATACTTGGTGATCTTGTAGAAGCCGAAGGCGAGATCGTTCCACGGCCCCACCCATTCGGTGGCGTCGATCGTGCCCGCCTGGAGCGCCGGGAAGATCTCGCCGCCCGGCAGCGCGACGGCGGCCGCGCCGAGCCGGCGCAACACCTCGCCGCCGAGGCCCGGCATGCGCATCTTGAGGCCCTTGAAGTCCTCGATGGAGTTCAGCTCCTTGTTGAACCAGCCGCCCCACTGGACGCCCGTGTTGCCGGCCATCAGGGGCTTGATGTTGAAGTCCGCCGAAAGCTCGTCCCAGAGCTCCTGGCCGCCCGAATGGTAGATCCAGGCATCGACCTCGCTCGCGGTCAGGCCGAAGGGAACGGTGGCGAAGAAATTGAAGGCCTTGGACCTGCCCTGCCAATAGTACTCGGCCGCGTGATACATATCCGCGGAACCTAGGGAAACTGCATCGAACGATTCGAACGCCGGCACGAGCTCGCCGGCTGCATACAGCTTGACCTCGATGCGGCCTTCCGTCCCGTTCGTGATGCGGTCGGCGAATCGCTGCGCTCCGGTGCCGAGACCGGGGAAATTCTTCGGCCAGGTCGTAACCATTTTGAGCTGGCGTTTACCCTGGGCGATGGCGGGTGCCGGAAAGCTCGATGCCGCGGACGCGGCGAGCGCGGCGCCGGCGACAGCCGTGCCTTTGAGAAAGCTGCGGCGTTTGATCCTTGTGCTCATCTCCTGAAGCCTCCTGTTGGTGTCTCCGGTTGATGACCCGCGGCGCGTCGACGGCGCGGTTGGGTGTCGAGCAAGGCCCACCCCTTAGGCCCGAACATTTCGAGGGGGCGAAAGCGCGCTTTGTAGGCCATCTTCTCGCAGCCGTCGATCCAATAACCGAGATAGAGGTAGGGCAACGCCCGGGTACGGGCCTCGCCGATCAACCTGAGGATCATGTAGCTGCCCGGGCTGTCCGTGGCGCGCCTGGGCTCGTAGAAGGAATAGACCGCCGACAGGCCGTCGGCAACGACGTCGAACGCGCAGACGCCGTAAAGGCGCCCGTCGCGCTCGCGGAACTCGGCGAGGTAGGTCTCGACGTCGCTTTCCTCGATCAAGGCGCCGTAGCTCTCGATCTCCATCGCCGCCATGGCGCCGTCGGGGTGGCGAGCCTCCAGATAACGCCGAAAGAGAGCGAAGTGGTCCGGCCGAGCCAACGCCGGCATGACCGCGAGGCTGACCCCCTCGTTTCGCGCGATGACGCGGCGCAGGGATCGGCTCGGCGTGAAGGCGCCGGCACGGACCCGCACGGAAACGCAGGCCCGGCAGCCGGGGCAAGCCGGCCGGTAAGCCGCCACATGGCTACGGCGGAAGCCCTCCCGCAACATCTCGTCATACACCGCTTTCGCGTCCCCGCCCATGAGCGCAGTGACGATCTTGCGCTCCAGGCGCCCCGGCAGGTAGGGGCACGGGCGCAAGGGCGTTACGTCGAGGAATCTGAGTCCGCCGTCGCGCGGCGGCGACATATCAACGGGGTGTTCCCGCTCGAGAAGACGATTCTCGCTGGCCATCCGGTCGATTATAGGCACGACCCATGGCTTGCCAAAGGTCGGAATGCCGGGCCGGGCGGCCATCGGCCGTTCTCAGACCGCCCGCCACCCGATGTCCCGGCGGCAGAAGCCCTCGGGCCAGTCGATCCGCTCGACTGCCTCATAGGCGCGGCTCTGAGCGGCGGCGATCGTAGGCCCGAGCGCCGTCACGCCGAGGACGCGTCCGCCCGTGGCGGCGATCCCGCTCTCGGTCCGCTCGGTTCCGGCGTGGAACACGGTCACATCGCCGAGGCTCTCCGCCGCCCCGATCGCCCGGACCGTGCTGCCCTTCTCGTAAGCCCCCGGATAACCGGCGGTCGCGAGCACGACGCAGAGCGCGGCCTCGTCGCGCCAGCGCAGGTCGAAGTCCCGGAGCTCACCGTCGCGGGCAGCTATCAGTGCGAGAAGCAGGTCGGACTTGAGCCGCGGCAGAAGGACCTGACACTCTGGATCGCCGAAGCGCGCATTGACCTCCAGGAGCTTGGGCCCGTCGGCGGTGAGCATCAGGCCGGCGTAGAACACGCCGGTATAAGGTGTGCCGGCCTCTGCCAGGCCGCGCACGAGCGGCTCGACGATCCGGCTCCGCGCCTCCTCGCACAGCGCCGGCGTCATGACCGGAGCCGGTGAGTACGCGCCCATGCCACCGGTATTGGGTCCGGTATCGCCCTCGCCGACCGCCTTGTGGTCCTGGGCCGTCTCCAGAGGCAGCACGGTCTCGCCGTCGACCAACGCGAAATAGCTCGCCTCCTCGCCTTCGAGGAACGCCTCGATCACCAGTTCGGTGCCGGCGTCGCCGAAGGCGCCTTCCAGCGCCGCGCGCACCGCGTCGATCGCCGCTGCCTCCGTCTCGGCAAGCACGACTCCCTTGCCCGCGGCGAGCCCGTCCGCCTTGACCGCGATCGGCGCTCCCTGCTGGGCGATGAACGCCGCGGCCTCGTCGAGCGACGCGACTCGTCGATAAGCCGCGGTCGGCACGCCGCAACGCACGCAGAGGTCCTTCATGAACCCCTTGGAGCCCTCGATCCGCGCGGCTGCCGCGCGCGGCCCGAAGGCGGCGATGCCCTCCGCCTCGAGCCGATCGACGAGCCCCGCGACGAGCGGCGCCTCTGGCCCCACCACCACAAAGTCGATCGCCTCCTTGGCGCAGAATGCGACCAGCCCGTCGAAATCCATCGGATCGAGCGCGACGCGCCGGGCGTCGTTTTCAATCCCGGCATTCCCCGGCGCGCACCACAGCGTGTCGATCAACGGGGAGGCGGCCAGGCTCCAGCAGAGCGCATGCTCTCGCCCGCCCGAGCCCACGACCAGAACGTGCATGCTTTCTCCCTCCGTGCCCGCGGTTCCGAGCCTGCCGATGCTGCTGTAGACTCGCTTTCTAGCGCATGATCCACGGCCGTGGAAATCGCCGGTCAATCGCACCGGCGGCGAGCGGCGCCGGGGTGGCCCGACGACGAATGACAGCGTTGGAGAACGCATTCGAGGACGGCAGCAACCGGCTCATCCTGACGGTCAGCGAGCTGTCGCAGGCGCTGAAGCGCGCAGTCGAGGAGGAATTCGCCTGGGTCAGCGTGCGCGGTGAGATCTCGGGCTTCAAGCGCGCCGCTTCGGGCCACCTCTATTTCGCTCTCAAGGACTCCGATGCGGTGCTCGACGCGGTCTGCTGGCGCGGCACCGCGGGGCGCCTCGGGCTCAAACCCGAGGACGGCCTGGAGGTGATCGCCACCGGGAAGATCAGCACCTATCCCGGCCGCTCGCGCTATCAGATCGTGATCGAGCGGTTGGAGCTTTCCGGCTCGGGCGCCCTTCTCAAGCTGCTCGAGGAGCGCAAGCGCGTGCTCGCCGCCGAGGGCCTCTTTGACGAGGCGAGCAAGCGCGAGCTGCCGTTCCTTCCCGCGGCGATCGGTGTCGTAACCTCGCCCACCGGCGCGGTGATTCGCGACATCCTCCACCGCATTGACGACCGTTTTCCACGCCCGGTGCTGGTTTGGCCGGTGACCGTCCAGGGCGAGAGCGCCGCCGAGGAGATCGCCGCCGCGATTGCGGGCTTTAATCGCCTGGGTGCCGATACGCCCGTGCCACGACCCGACGTGCTGATCGTCGCGCGCGGCGGCGGCAGCCTGGAGGATCTCTGGGCCTTCAACGAGGAAGCCGTGGTGCGCGCGGCGGCGGCGAGCACGATCCCGCTGATCGCCGCGATAGGCCATGAGACGGACGTGACTCTGATCGACCTCGCCGCGGACCGCCGGGCCCCGACGCCGACGGCAGCGGCGGAAATGGCCGTTCCGGTGCGCGCCGACCTTGTCGAGCGGATGCAGGCACTCGAACACCGCCTCGGCGCGTCGCTCCGTCGGCTTTTGGCCGAGCGCCGGGCGCGGGTCGAGGGCCTCGGACGCGGGCTGCCCGAGGCCCGTAATCGACTCGCTGCGGCGAGCCAGCGGCTCGACGATTGGGGCGAGCGGCTGGTCCACGCGATACATAGCGGCCTCGGGGCACGCAGGCAGTCCGTCGGCCGGCTCCGACCGCTCAGGCCGAGTCAGATTCTCGCATTCAAGCGCCAGCAACTCGCGCATGCCGCCACGAGCTTGTCGCCGGAACGGTTGGGGGAGCGGATCAAGCAGTCGCGTCATGCGGCCGGTCTCTTGACCGAACGGCTCGGACGGGCGCGACAATCGGCGCTGCGCGATCGTGCCGCGAAGATCGAGACCGCAGCGCGGTTGCTCGAAAGCTATTCCTACAAGGGGGTGCTCGCCCGCGGCTTCGCGGTCGTGCGCGACGAGCGGGCGAGGCCGCTGACCAGCGCGGTGAAGGTCAAGCCGGGTGCTGTACTCTCCCTCGAATTCCAGGACGGACACGCTGCCGCGCTTGCCACCGGGCGGTCCAGGCGTCGCAAGACCGGGCCGGACGACGATGACGGGGGCCAAGCCTCGCTCTTGTGATGCGCCGGGCCGGTCTTTCGCTCAGCGGTCTTGACTTCTCCATCGACGGCTTTTAGAACAAAAAAAGAACAAAATCGATGAGCTGCCCGGCCGGGTGCGTGGAGCATGTCATGAGGCGGGTGATCTCGCTTTGGCTGCCTCGTTTCACGACCGACCGGTTATGCCGGCGGCGGCCCGAGTGGCGGACCGCACCGCTCGCGATCGTGAGCGAGTGCCGCGCGGCGCGAACGGGCCTCGCGCGCGATGGCGGGCTCGCGGTGCGGATCGTCGCGGCCAATCGGGCAGCCGAGCAAGCCGCGGGCATTGTGCCGGGGATGACGCTGAGCGATGCCCGCGCCAGGCTGCCGGATTTGCGCACCGCCCGTGCCGAGCCCGAAGCGGATCGCCGCGCGCTGGCTGGGCTTGCCGAATGGTGCACGCGCTGGACCCCGTGGGCCGCGCTCGATGCGCCCGACCTTGCACCGCCGCCGGCGGCCCATCACGCGATCTGGCTCGACGTCACCGGCGTGGCTCATCTGTTCGGCGGCGAGGCGGCGTTGCTCGAGGATCTCTGTATCAGGCTGACGCACTTCGGTTTCGCCGCCTCTGCCGCGCTCGCCGATACGCCGGGCGCAGCCTGGGCGGTGAGCCATTTCGCGACCCGCAAGACCCGCCGCGTGGTCCGTAAAGGCGGTGCCCGGGCCGCGCTGGCGGCGCTGCCGGTTGCCGCGCTTCGGCTCGATCCGGCGGCGGTCGAGGGGCTGGAACGGCTCGGCCTGCGGCGCATCGACGCGCTCGCCGCGCTACCGCGTGCCGCGCTTGCCCGGCGCTTCGGCGCCCGTGTGCTCGAACGCCTCGATCAGGCGCTCGGCCGCGCACCCGAGCCGCTTTCGCCCGCATTGCCGGCGGAGCCGCTCCGGGTGCGCCTCGCCTATGCCGAGCCGATCGGCCACCTCGAAGCCGTCGCCGTCGGGCTGCGCCGCCTGCTCGCATCCATGGAGGCCCGGCTCGTCGAGACCGGGCTCGGCGCCCGTCGACTTGTGCTCTCGCTCTACCGGGTCGACGGCAAGTGCGTGCAGGTCATGGTCGAGACGTGCGCGCCGGCGCGCGCGCCGCGTCATCTCATGGCTTTGTTCGAGGACCGGCTCGACGGGCTCGCGCTCGGCTTCGGCGTCGATCTGATGACGCTCGATGCGCCGGTCACTGCACCGCTCGCTGCCGCTCAGCCGGTGCTGGACGGCTTGGCCGGTCCGGGGCGGCCGCGCGGCCGGGCGGGCGATGCGCTCGGCCTGCTGATCGACCGGCTGGACAATCGTTACGGCCGGCGCAATGTGCATCGCCTCGTGCCGCACGCGAGCCATTGGCCCGAGCGTGCCCAACGCCGTGCCGCGCCGCTATGCCACGAAACCGCCAGCCGACGCGAGACGGCGGATAGCGGCGCTTGGTCCGCGCACCGGCACCGGCCGCTCAGGCTCCTGGCCCGACCCGAGGCGGTCGAGGCGGTCGCCATGCTGCCCGACGAGCCGCCGATGATGTTCCGCTGGCGCCGGGTCATGCACCGTATCGTCAAGGCCGACGGCCCCGAGCGCCTCGCCGCCGAATGGTGGCGTGGCGAGAACGCCGGCGCGGAAGACGCCTTGCGCGACTATTACCGCGTCGAGGATGCGGACGGCCGCCGCTTCTGGCTCTACCGCGATGCTCCTTACGACGCTGGTCGGAGCCCGACCTGGTGGCTCCACGGCCTGTTCGCCTGAGAGCGCGTCGACAGCATTCTCGTCACGTCCTCGAGGCTCATGACCGCCTACGCCGAACTCCAGGTCACCACCAATTTCAGCTTTCTGCGCGGGGCCTCCCATGCGCAGGAGCTGGTGCATCGTGCGGCGTCGCTCGGATACCGCGCCATCGGGATCACGGATCGCAACACCCTCGCCGGAATCGTGCGCGCCCACGTGGCGGCCAAGGCGTGCGGCATCCAATTGGTGGTCGGCGCGCGGCTCGATCTTTGTCGCGACCTGGCCGTGCCCGACGAAACGAGCGGGCCGAGCTATCTCTGCTTCCCCACCGACCGCGCGGCCTATAGCCGGCTCTCGCGGCTGCTCACCCTCGGTAAAAGGCGCGCGCCCAAAGGCGCATGCTGGATCACGGTGGAGGATGTGCTAGCTCACGCCGAGGGCCAAATCTTCATCGCCCTCGCGCCGGACCCATCGCACGCTGCGGACGCCTCCCCCGGCGGCGGAGGCGAGGCAGCGGACGAGACATTCGCCGCCGCCCTCGCCGCTTTCGCCCGCGCCGTGCCGGGGGCCTGCTACCTCGCCGCGCAGCGGCTTTTCCGGGGCAATGACGCAGCTCGCCTGGCCCGGCTTACGGCACTCGCCCTGCGCTGCAAGACGCCGCTGGTCGCGACCAACGACGTTCACGCCCATGCGCCCGAGCGCCGCGCCCTGCAGGACGTGCTCACCTGCATCCGCACCCACTGCACCATCGACGAGGCGGGTTGGCGGCTTCACGCCAACGCCGAGCGCTATCTCAAGCCGCCGGTCGAAATGGCGCGGCTCTTTCGCGGCGCGCCGGCGCTCATCGCGCGAACCGTGGCGATCGCCGAAGCCTGCCGCTTCAACCTCGATACGCTCGCCTATGAATATCCGATCGAGCTCGTGCCCTATGGCCTGGCGCCGCAGGACGCATTGGCCCGGCTCTCTTGGGAGGGCGCCACAACCCGCTATCCGGACGGCGTGCCGGAGAAGGTCCGCGCCCAGATCATCCATGAGCTGGGCCTGATCGGCTCTCTCGGCTATGCGCCCTACTTTCTCACCGTGTACGACATCGTGCGCTTCGCCCGCTCACGCGGCATCCTCTGCCAGGGCCGCGGCTCGGCGGCGAACTCCGCGGTCTGCTACTGCCTCGGGATCACCGCGGTCGATCCGGATCGGGTCGATCTCTTGTTCGAGCGTTTCGTCTCCTCCGCGCGCAACGAGCCGCCCGATATCGACGTCGACTTCGAGCATGAGCGGCGCGAGGACGTGATCCAGTATATCTACGAGAAATATGGCCGCCGGCGGGCCGGCATCGCCGCGACCGTGATCAGCTACCGCGCACGCAGCGCGATCCGCGAGGTCGGCAAGGTCCTGGGGCTCTCGCGCGATGTCGTGGGCGCGCTCGCCGGCAGCGTCTGGGGTTGGAGCGGCAAGGGCATTCGGGAAAGCCATGTACGCGAGGCCGGGTTCGACCCGAGCGATCGCCGCCTTGCGCTCGCGCTCGATCTGGCCCGCACGCTCATCGGCTTCCCGCGCCATCTCTCCCAGCATGTCGGCGGCTTCGTCATCACCCGCGGTCCGCTCTCCGAAGTCGTGCCGATCATGAACGCGGCGATGGACGGGCGCACCAACGTCGAGTGGGACAAGGACGATCTCGACGCGCTGGGCATTCTCAAAATCGACGTGCTCGGCCTCGGCATGCTGACCTGCATCCGCAAGGCTTTCGCGCTCCTTGAGCGCCACCACGGCGTCGTGCTCGACCTTGACACGGTTCCGCCCGAGGACCCTCGGGTCTACGACATGCTGTGCGCGGCCGATACCGTCGGCGTCTTTCAGATCGAGAGCCGGGCCCAGATGAGCATGCTGCCCCGGCTTCGACCGCGCAGCTATTACGACCTCGTCATCGAGGTCGCGATCGTTCGGCCGGGGCCGATCCAGGGCGATATGGTGCATCCCTATCTGCGCCGCCGGAATGGCGAGGAGCAGATTTCCTACCCTTCGAAGGAGCTCGCCCGGGTGCTCGGCAAGACCCTCGGTGTGCCGCTCTTTCAGGAGCAGGCGATGCATGTCGCGATGGTTGCGGCGGGCTTCACCGCGGAGGAGGCGGATGCGTTGCGCCGCGCGATGGCGACTTTCCGCAAGACCGGGCTGATCCACAAGTTCCGCGACAAGATGATCGACGGCATGATTGCGCGCGACTACGATCCCGACTTCGCCGCCCGCTGTTTCAGACAGATCGAGGGATTCGGCGATTACGGCTTTCCGGAATCGCACGCCGCGAGCTTCGCGCTCCTGGTCTATGTCTCGGCTTGGCTCAAATGCCACTACCCGGCGGTGTTCGCCGCCGCGATCCTCAACAGTCAACCGATGGGCTTTTACGCATCAGCGCAGCTCGTCCGGGATGCCGGGGAGCACGGCGTCATCATCCGCGGCATCGACGTCAATGCGAGCGACTGGGACAACACCCTGGAGCCGATCACGGCCGAGGCGGCCACCTCGCTCATGCCGGCGGATCCGGAAGTCTGTGCCGGCGCGCCGGCGGGCGAGGATGCCGGGCCGGGCGGGCGCGGGCTTGCGCTCCGCCTCGGCTTTCGCGAGATCAGAGGCTTCAATAAGGAAGAGACTGAACGCTTGGTCACCGCGCGCGGCGCGGGCTACACCGGCGTGACCCAGCTCTGGCACCGCGCCGGCATCCGGAAGAGCACCCTCGAGCGCCTGGCCCGGGCGGACGCTTTCGGCTCGCTCGGCCTCACCCGGCGCGATGCGCTCTGGGCCGTCGGCTCGCTCGGCGCCGCGCCGCTGCCGCTATTTGCCGCCGCGGCCACGGCCGACGCGCCGGTTGATGAAGGCATGCACGAGGCGAGCCGCGAGGCTCCCGTGCGGCTGCCGGCGATGACGCTCGGTGCGGCGGTCGTCGACGACTACGCCGCCTTTCGGCTCTCGCTTCGCGCCCACCCGCTCGCTCTTCTGCGCCCGCAGCTCGCGGCCGAGGGCGTCTTCAGGAGCGCGCAGCTCAAGGAACTCGCCCAAGGCACCGCGGTCACGATCGCCGGTCTGGTGCTCGTGCGCCAGCGGCCGGGAAGCGCCAAGGGCGTGATCTTCGCGACCCTCGAGGACGAGACCGGCGTCGCCAACGTCATCATCTGGCCGCCGGTCTTCGAGCGCTACCGCCGGATAGTGATGGGCGCGCGCCTCTTGAGCGCGGCCGGCCCGGTGCAGAAGGAGGGCCTCGTGATTCACGTCGTCGCCCGGCGCCTGATCGACCTCTCCCACCGGCTCGACGCCCTGGGCGGCCTGGATGTATCCACCCGCGTGCCTCCTGCCCATGCCGACGAGGTTATGCGCCCGGACCGCGGCGCCCACCACCGGGTCCGCATCCAATCGCGCGATTTCCACTGACCGGTGCGGGTGGCCGTGCCTGCAACTGACAACATCCTGCTCGCAAGCTGCCGATCCGGGTAAAGTTCAGGACTCGCACAAGAGCCGGCGGGCTCATGGAGGGCACATGACCGATGGCCACCGGGCGATCGTGGATTGGCTTCGGGAACGGAACATCGTCGAGGTCGAGTGCATGGTGCCGGACCTCGCCGGCGTGCCGCGCGGCAAGATCCTGCCCACGGACAAGTTCATCGCGGGTCTCGGCGGCGGCGAGCATCGTCTACCGAAGAACGTCCTCGCCCACACCCTGAATGGGGAGGATCCACCTGCCGGATCGGTCTCGATCGACCCGAGCGACAGCGATCTCTTGATGGAGCCCGATCCGAGCACGCTGACGCTCGTACCCTGGCATGACGAGCCGACCGCTCAGGTGATCGCCGATTGCGTGCTGCGCGACGGCGGGCATTCACCCTTCTACTCGCGCCACGTGCTTGCGAGCCTCCTCGACCGTTTCCGTGAGCGCGATTGGCATCCGGTCATCGCGCCCGAGATCGAGTTCTACCTGGTAGAGAGGAACACCGATCCGGACCGCCCGCTGAGGCCGCCGGCCGGCGCCTCCGGCCGGCGCGAAACCGGAAGTCAGGAATTCGGCATCGACGCGGTCAACGACTTCGACCCGTTCTTCGAGGATCTCTACGACTATTGCGAGGCCCAGGCGCTTGATATCGACACGCTGAACCATGAGAGCGGCGCGGGGCAGATGGAAATCAACTTCCGCCACGGTGCCGCCCTCAGGCTCGCGGACCAGGTGTTCATCTTCAAGCGCACGGTACGCCAGACCGCCCAGCATCACGGCTTCTACGCGACCTTCATGGCGAAGCCGATGGAGAACGAGCCGGGCAGTGCCATGCACGTGCACCAGTCGATCTATGAAGGGAAAGTCCGGCGGCCGCTTTTCTCGGACGATGACGGCGGCGAATCGGCCGCATTCCGCCACTATCTCGGCGGGCTCCAGCGTTTTCTGCCGGTGTTCACGCCGCTGATGGCGCCGAACGTGAACTCGTTCCGCAGGCTCCGCTTCGGCGCGAGTCGACCGTTCAACGTCGCCTGGGGCTATGACAACCGGATCTGCGGCTTCCGCGTGCCGGACGCAACGCCCGAGAACCGTCGAGTCGAAAACCGGTTGCCGGGCTCGGACACCAATTCCTATCTCACCATCGCGGCTTCTCTCGCCGCCGGCTATCTCGGCATGACCCAGGCGATTCCGGCCTCGCTGCCGGCCGAAGGCGATGCGACGAAAGCCTTCGAGAAACTGCCGCTCGATCTCACGAGCGCGCTTGAAAAATTCGAATCCTCGGCCGAGGCCCGCGCCATGTTTGGCGACCGCTTTGTCGAGGGATTCACCGAGGTGATCCGCGCGGATTATGACGCCTATCTGCGCGTCGTGAGCTCCTGGGAACGCGAATTCCTTCTGCTTGCCGTGTGATGCGCGGGGCAGGTGGACACCGGGCCGACGAGACCGAGATGCGCTACGCGCAACATGACGGCGCGCCGCCCACCTATTACGAAGCGAGCGCGCGGAGCCGACGGTCATGGCCGCCGCTCGGCGAGGACCGCCGTGCGGATGTCTGCGTCATCGGCGGCGGCTATACCGGGCTCTCGAGCGCGCTCCACCTCGCCGAGCGCGGTTACCGCATCGTGCTGCTCGAAGCCCGCCGGATCGGCAGCGGCGCCTCCGGCCGCAATGGCGGGCAGCTTGGCAGCGGTCACCGGCGTGCCCAATCCGCGCTCGAACGGGAGCTTGGCGGCGAGGTGGCTCGGCTGGTGTGGTCGCTCGCCGAGGAGGCGAAGGCGAGCGTCAAGGAGCGCATCACCCGCCACGGGATTGCCTGCGATCTGAGACCCGGCATCGCCAGCGCCGCGCATCGCCGGCGTCATGCACGCACTCTCGCCCGGGAAGCGGAATTTCTGGAAGCCCGCTACGGATATGATGCGATCGAGATTCTCGACCGCGCTCGGCTGCGCACCGAAGTTGCATCGGAGGCGTTTCATGGCGGCGTGCTGGACCGCGGCGCCGGGCATCTTCACCCACTGAACTACGCCCTCGGACTCGCCAGCGCGGCCGGCGAGGCGGGGGTCGAGATCTTCGAGGGATCACCCGTCGACAAGCTCACGCGCGGCGCGCCGTGCACAGCCGCGGTCGGGCCGCACACGGTTCGCGCGGATGCGGTGGTGCTCGCCTGCAACGGCTATCTGGAGGGGATCGATCCCGGAATCGGCTGCCATATGATGCCGATCAACAACTATATCCTGGCGACCGAGCCGCTGGACGAGGACGGCGCACGGGCCTTGATCCCCCACGATATCGCCGTGGCCGACACGCGCTTCGTCGTGAACTATTTCCGCCTCTCGGCCGACCGGCGCCTCCTGTTCGGCGGCGGCGAGAGCTATGGCCGTCGCTTCCCGACCGATCTCAAGCGCCTTGTCCGCAGGCACATGCTGCGCATTTTCCCGCAGCTTGCCGATATCGCGATCGACCATGCGTGGGGCGGCACCCTCGCCATCACCAGAACCCGCATGCCGAGCATCGGCCGTCTCGAGGGCGGGCTCTACTATGCGCAGGGCTTTTCAGGGCACGGCGTGGCGCTGACGACGCTCGCAGGCAAGCTCATCGCCGAAGCGATTGCCGGCACGTTGGAGCGGTTCGACGCTTTCGCGCGATTACCCCAACCGCCGTTTCCCGGCGGCACGCTCCTGCGCTGGCCCACCCTCGCGCTCGGCATGACCTATTACTCACTCCGCGATCGGCTTTGAAGATCGAGCCGGTATCGTCAACCCTTAACCCGCATTTCTCACCAGGGTCACGGCCTGCGTCGCGTCCAGGCGTTCGATCCGCTAGGAGCGGGCCGAAAAGCGTAGCGGTGCCTACGGTTGAGGCCCGCGACGTCGCGCGGGACGCGCGCGGGGCGCACGATGCGGGCGGGCTCCTGGGCGCGACCCGAAGGACGGCGCTGTCCGGCCGACAGGGTGCGTCAAGCCGCTTGCCCGATGCCCCACATCGCGCTGCACGGCTTTCCTGCCCTGTCGGCCGGACAGCGCCGCGCAGACCATGACCCTGGTGAGAAATGCGGGCTAACCGGCCGCGCGCATCTCCCTTGCGTGCGCAAGCATGCCGCGCTTGTTGATGAGGCTCGCGCCGATCACGCCGATAGCGACGATTCCGACAAGCACCGTCGAGACGGCGTTGATCTCCGGTGTGACGCCAAGGCGTACCTGCGAGTAGATCTTCATCGGCAATGTCGTCGAGCCGGGCCCGCTCGTGAACGAGGCGATCACGAGGTCGTCCAACGAAAGCGTGAACGCCAGGAGCCAACCGGCAATCAGGGCCGGTCTGATGATCGGCAGTGTGACGGCGAAGAAGGTCTTGATCGGCGGCGCGCCGAGATCCATCGCGGCCTCTTCCAGGGAGCGGTCCATGGTGACGAGCCGGGACTGGACGACCACAGCGACATAGGCCATCGAGAAGGTGATGTGAGCGATCGTCACGGTCCAGTAGCCGCGCGCCCAGGAGAGCGCGATGAACAGCAGCAGCATCGATAGCCCGGTGATCACTTCAGGCATAACGAGCGGCGCGTAGACCATGCCGGAGAAGAGCGTGCGGCCGCGAAAACGGCCGAGGCGGGCAAGGGCGAGCCCGGCGAGGGTGCCGAGGACCAGAGCTACCGTCGAAGAGACGAGGGCGACCTTGAGCGTCATCCAGGCGGCATCGAGCAGCAGCTCATTCTTCACCATCGCGGCGTACCATTTGGTGGAAAAGCCGGCCCAGACGGTGACGAGCTTCGATTCATTGAACGAATAAATGATCAGCAGGAGGATCGGGATGTAGAGGAAGGCGAAGCCGGCGGTCAGCGCCGCCAGGTTGATCGCGCTCAAGCCCCGTCGCATTAGCGGCCGGCCTCCTGCTGGGCCTGCTGGTGGCGTTGGAACAGGACGATCGGGATGATCAGCACCAGGAGGAGAATCACCGCGACCGCCGAGGCCACCGGCCAGTCCCGGTTGCTGAAGAACTCGGTCCACAGCGTCCGCCCGATCATCAAAGTGCCGGAACCGCCGAGCAGGTCCGGGATCACGAACTCGCCGACGGCCGGAATGAACACCAGAAAACAGCCGGCGATGATCCCCGGCCTGGCGAGCGGCACGGTAATGCGCCAGAACGCCCAGGTCGGGCGGCAGCCGAGATCGGCCGCCGCCTCGAGCAGCGAGCGATCCATCCGCACCAGGTTGGCGTAGAGCGGCAGAACCATGAACGGCAGGTAGGAGTAGACGATGCCGATATAGACCGCGATATCGGTGTTGAGGATGATCAAAGGCTGGTCGATCGCGCCGAGCCAACGGAGGAGGCCGTTCAAGAGCCCTTCGTTCTTGAGGATTCCGATCCAGGCATAGACCCGGATCAGGAACGAGGTCCAGAACGGCAGGATGACCATCATGACCAGGATCGCCTGCCACGAGCGCGGCGCCCGAGCCATCGCATAGGCGATCGGGAAGCCGATGAGCAACGCCAGCGCGGCCGCGATGGCCGCGATCTTGAGGCTGTTTGCGTAAGCCCGGATGTAGAGGTCGTCCTCGATCAGGAGCCGGTAATTGTCGGCGACGGCGAAGAGCTCGAGGGAGCCGCCCGGCGGCCAGGCGAACAGCGGTGTGTAGGGCGGTATGGCGAGCCTGACCTCGGCCACGCTGATCTTCAGAACGATGGCGAAGGGTACGAGAAAGAAAATCAGGAGCCAGAGGTAAGGGCTCGCAATCACCGAGCCGCGCGCGAGCATGCCTCGTTTCGTGCGCCCCGGCACCGGGCGTTGGTGCGTGCCGGTCATGCTCGGAGCAGGATGCTCGCCTCGACCGGCCAGGAGAGATGAACGCGGGCGCCCCGATCGATGGTTCCGCCGGCATGATGGAGGCGGTTGGTTTGGGTCGAGACGACCGTCCTGCCGCTATCGAGGCGGACCCGGTAGGTCGAGGTGCTGCCGAGATAGGCGATCTCGGCCACAACGCCCACGATCACGTTCTCCGCATCCGGCGGCGGCGGTCCGGGCGCAATATGGATCTTCTCAGGCCGCACCGCGAGGAGCACCGTATCGCCGGGCGTCGGGCGGTCGGCCGGCGCCGGCGCCGTGAGCCCCGCCGGCGCGTCGAGCAGATCGATGGCGATTCTGTTAGCGTCGATCGCTCGCGCGCGCCCTTCGAAAATGTTCACATCGCCGATGAACTCGGCCACGTAGCGCGACCGGGGTGCTTCGTAGATCTCGGCCGGGCCGGCGACCTGGACGATGCGGCCCTGGTCCATCACCGCGATCCGGTCGGCGACGGTCATCGCCTCGTCCTGATCATGGGTCACGATCACGAAGGTGATGCCGATGCGCTGCTGGATCGCCATGAGCTCGAACTGGGTTTGCTCGCGCAGCTTCTTGTCGAGCGCGGCGAGCGGCTCGTCGAGCAGCAGAAGTTTGGGCCGCTTTATCAGGCTGCGCGCAAGGGCCACGCGTTGACATTGGCCGCCGGAAAGCTGATGCGGCTGGCGCTGCGCCAGCGACGACAGCTCGACCAGCGCCAGCGCCTCTTCGACCCGTGATTTGATCTCCGCCCGCGGTACACGGTCCTGCTTGAGGCCGAACGCGACGTTGTTGGCGACGTTCATGTGCGGGAACAGGGCGTAGGACTGGAACATCATGTTGACGGGCCGCCGATAGGGCGGGAGCGCCGTGAGGTCGATGCCGTCGAGCAGGATGGTGCCGCTGCTCGGCGTCTCGAAACCCGCGAGCATGCGGAGCAGTGTCGTCTTGCCGCAGCCGGACGGGCCGAGCAGCGCGAAAAACTCGCCCCGCTCTATGTCCAGCGAGACGCCGTCGACCGCGGCGATTTGACCAAAGTGCTTGCTCACCCCCGCGATGCGAAGGTGGTCCACCTCTCCCCTCCGATCGCCCGGAACCGTCTGCTCGGCGCGGCTCGGTCGGAGGATCACGTTCGCCGCGCGCGGGCCCCAGCGCCTATTGCGCGCCCTTTATGCGAGTCCACAACCGGGTCACGAAGCGCTGCACCTTGGCGGGATAGGGACTCGTCACATAGAGCTTGGCCCGCACGGCGTCCGGCGGATAGATGCCGGGATCCTCGATCAGCTCCTGGTCCAGATGGGCCGTCGCCGCCGCGTTGCCATTGGCGTAGAACACGTAGTTGGAGGCCTTGGCGACCACCTCGGGGCGCATGATGTAGTCGATGAAACGATGCGCATTGCCGGGATGGGGCGCATCGGCGGGGATCGCCATCATGTCGAACCACATCAGCGCGCCCTCGTCCGGGATCACATATTCGATCTCGATATCGTTCTCGGCTTCGTACGCGCGGTCGCGTGCTTGCAGCATGTCGCCCGACCATCCCATGGCGAGGCAGATGTCGCCGTTCGCGAGGTCGTTGATCTGGGCCGCGTTATGGAAGCGGCGGACGTAGGGCCGGACCGCCATGAGCACCGGCTCGGCCTTCGCGATCACATCGGTATCGTGGCTGTCCGGATCCTCGCCGATGAAGTTCAACGCGGCCGGGATCACCTCATCCGGCTCGTCCATCATATAGACGCCGCAATCGGCGAACTTCGAGACCACTTCGGGGTCTAACAGCATGCGCCAGGAGCCGGTGGGCGCATCCGCATCGCGCGCGGCGATCTTCTGCGTATTGAGACCGAAACCGGTGGTGCCCCACATGTAGTTTACGGCGTGGCTGTTTTCCGGATCCCACTGGCGGACCCGCGCCATGATCGTCTCGTCCATATTGCCGATATTCGGGAGCTGGCTCTTGTCGAGCTTTTGAAACACGCCCGCCTGGATCTGGCGCGCGAGGAAGGTCCCGCTCGGCACGACGACGTCATAACCGGTATTTCCCGTAAGCAGCTTGGTTTCGAGGATGTTGTTGGAATCGAAGACGTCATAGACGACCTTGATGCCGGTCTCGGCCTCGAACTCGGAGAGGATCTCCTCGTCGATATAGTCGGACCAGTTGTAGACGTTGACCACCGCGTCCTCGGCAAAGGCAGGGATCGCGGCCAGAAACGCCGCGACGGCGGCGCCGGCGGCCAGCGGCAGACTCTTCATGGTGTTGGTCCTCCCTGTGGTCTTGTGCCGCCCCGCGCGTGAGGCGCAAAGGCCGATTCAGGACTGTCCCGAGGCCGATGTCAACGTGCCCGCGGAACGGTTATGGTGGCCACCGATCGATCGGTATGGGGCCGTGCCTCGGCCTTCCAACCCCGAATCGTATCACAGGCCTTGCGGCGTGAGCCGGCGGCCCCGGGCACCGAGCGGGCGTGAGCGGAGGACGTGCGTGAAAGGGGATAGGGCCTCCCGACGTCCATGGCTTGCCGGCGTCGCGCTTGCGGCGGCTCTTCTCGCGGGCACGCCGGCGGGGGCGGGTTGGTTCGATGCGCTCTTCGTGCCGCGTGCGGAGCTCTGGGAGCGCTGGATCGCGAGCGATTCGCGTAACCCGCGGACCATCGACCACCGCGCTTGGGAGCGCTTCCTCGAGAGCTATGTTTCGCCAAGTCCGGATGGGATCAACCGCATCGCCTACGCCGCCGTGGTGCCCGCCGATCGAGCGGCGCTCGACGATTATCTGGCCACGCTCGCCCGCGTCGCCATCAGCGACTATGCGCCGGATGAGCAGCGCGCCTTCTGGATCAATCTCTACAATGCGCTCACCGTCCAACTGATTCTTGCCCACTATCCGGTGGCCGACATCCGCGAGATCGACATCTCTCCCGGGCTCTTCGCGGTCGGGCCGTGGGACCACGCGCTGATCGAGGTGGAGGGCACGCCGCTCACGCTGAACGATATCGAGCATCGCATCCTTAGGCCGATCTGGCGTGATCCGCGTATCCACTATGCCCTCAATTGCGCCGCGCTCGGTTGCCCGAATCTGCGCATGGAGGCCTATATCGAGGCCAACATGGACGCCGCTCTGGAAGAGGCGGCGCGTGACTATGTCAACCATCCTCGCGGCGTCCGCTTCGAGGGCGACAGCCTGGTCGTCTCGAGCATCTATGTGTGGTTCGAGGAAGACTTCGGTGACGGCGATGCCGGCGTCCTCGACCATCTCAGGCGCTATGCCTTACCCGATCTCCGCGCGCGGCTGATGCGTGCGGAAGGGATCGACGGCGACGCCTATGACTGGGCGTTGAACGACAATCCGCTCGACGAGCAACGCGGTTCGTATCGTTCGCCGAATCGTTCCTCTCAGGATCCGAAGGTGACGGTCGCTTCGCCCAGCTCCTCGATTGCGACGCGGACGACATCGCCCGGCTCGACCCAACGGGTCTCGACGATGCTTCCCGTGAGCACCACATCGCCCGCTCGCAGCGGCCGGCCGGTCGCGGCGGCGTGATTGGCGAGCCAGGTCAGCGCCTCGAAAGGATGGCCCATCACATCCGCACTCGTGCCGGTCCCGACCTCGACGCCGTTGATCGCCATGACTCCGCCGAGCGCCGTGAGATCGAGGTCGCGCCACGCCGTGACCGGGACGCCGATCACGGCGCCCGCGCTGAAAAAGTCGTCGGCAATCAGGCTCGCCGTATCGAGCGTGCGGAAATCGTCGTAACGGTCATCCACGATCTCTATCGCCGCCATGCAGCTCTCCACCGCGGCCGCAACGGCCGCGCGGTCGAAGGGCGCTGAAGCGGAAGGAAGCGGTTGCCCCAGGCGCACCGCGATCTCGCACTCGACACCCGGCCGCCAGTGGTCGGCATAAGGCACCGTCGCCGCCCGTCGATGTGTTCGGCCTTCGTAGAGCGCGCCGGCGCAAGGGTGCGCGATCTCGAGATAGCGTTGCATCACCGGTGTGGTGCAGCCGATCTTGCGGCCGCATACGGCGCCGAGCGTGCGCCCGAGCCGTTCGTTCAGTGCGGCCTGCAGGACATAGGCATCGTCCAGCGAGGCTGGCCGGCACATCTCGGGCAATGCGGCGATCCGGCTTCGACGCTGCCGGGCGGCAACATAGAGCGCGACGGCCTGTTCGATCGCCTCCGGAGTCATGCCGGCATGATCCAGCCTCGGAATTGATCCATGCATGATAACGCCGGCCGGACCGGAGGGGCGCCGAAAATTCGGGCTCCGACAATGCCCTGTCGACGGTGATGGGGGCGAAATCTCCTGCGCCCGTCAGGACCGTGCGTTCAAAGCCTGGACGGCCGGTTGTACGTCCTCGATCAAGCGGCGGGTCTGGTCGATGACGTCGTCATCGTCGGTGCCGATCGGGCGGAGGACGAATTTGGAGGCGCCGGCGCCGACATATTCTTCGATCCTCTGCATGATGGTCGATTTATCGCCGGCGACGATGCCGTCGCGCGGATCGCGATGGAAGCGGGCCTCGAAGGCCTTGGCTACTCTCTGCATGGGCGGGTCGTTCCAGCTTCCGAAACGGAAGTCGAAACCGGCGCCGTAGTGGTCGGCCGGAATGCGCCGATTGGTCCGTGCGAGCGCGTCCTTGATCGCCGCGATCACCGGTGCCACCTGTTCCGGCGTTTCGAGACCCGCCTGCCAGCCGGTGCCGAAGCGGGCGGTGCGCCGGATCGCCGCCGGGCTCGAGCCGCCCAGCCACAGGGGAAGCTTCTTCTGCACCGGTTTGGGCGCGACCATCGCACCCTTGTAACGATAGAACTCGCCCTCGAAATCGACCGAATCCTCGACCCACAGCCGGGCGATGATCTCCAGCCCTTCGTTCGTGCGCCTGCCGCGGCCTTTGGTATCGGTACCGGTTGCCGCCCAGTCCGGGGCGCGTATCGCGCCGATACCAAAGGCCGGCAAGAGGCGGCCCTCGCTCAGAAGGTCGATTGTCGCGCATTGCTTGGCGAGCAACAGCGGATCGCGCAATCCGACCGAGGCGACGTTCATGCCGAATTTGAGGCGCTTGGTCCTACCGGCGAGCGCGGCCATCACGCTCATGACCTCGAGAAAAGGCTCCTCCGAGACCAGGCGGTCGGTCTGCCAGAGCGAATCCACGCCGCCCTCTTCACAGAGGTCGACCCAGCGCCAAAAGGCGCGTGCTCCGGAAAAAGGAAACGCGGAAAGCCCTAAACCGACGGCGATGGACAGCGTGGCCTCCCCTCGTCAGAGTGTGCGCGGTGCACGGGCAGCATGGCCGCGTGCCATCTCGCTTGTCTCAGGATTATCCTCTCGATGCAATCTCCATTGCATGCGGCGCGCGGCTTGTCCTTGCCGTGCTTGCCGTGCTGACATGAGCGGTGGACGAACAACCATCCGGAGGCACCGTTGACCTTCGATCTACCGCCTATTCATCACTTCAAGGTCGACGCCGTCGGCACTAGCCATTGCCGTGTCGAGGCTCGCGCGCGGCAGCATACGGTGATCATCGATGAGCCGGAAATCCGCGGCGGGACCGACAGCGCGGCCACGCCGCTCGAGACGATGCTGTCGTCCTACCTGGCGTGTCTCAACGTCATCGCGCACCTCATCGCGGATGAGATGGGGATCGCGCTCGATGACCTTTCGATGTCTCTCGATGCCGCGTTCGATACCGACGGCATCGGCACGACCACGCCGACGACGCTCCCGTTTCCCGAGATCATGCTCACGATGAACGTCACGACGAGCGCGTCGGACGAACAGCTCGCGGACCTTCGGGAGGGGCTCTCGAAACGCTGTCCGGTGACGGTCCTGCTGACGCAAGCGGGCACGAAGGTCGTGTCGACGTGGAACGTCACAAGGCCTTAGCCTGCTCGGCTCGGAGCACGATTCTCATGGGCCGCGACTCGCGCTGCCGAGCCGCCCTCGCCGCAAGCCGAGAAGGTTTCACGCCGTGAGCGCGAGCCGGCCGTTTGATCACCTGCCTTACCCATTGCCGCCCTGGCGGCATCGTTTTCGCACCCTCAGCGTGTTCTGCGAGGTTGACGAGGTGCGCCTCAGGCCGCTGGTGCCGGAGCCCCTCGAGCTCCGCTCGACCACGCTGCAGATCACCGTGATGCTATTCGACTGCACGGTTCCGGATCGGCTCTATTACGACAGCGCGGTGATCGCGCCGGTGCGTTACGGCGACACCGACGGCGGCTACTGGGTGTTCGGCTACACCAGCACCGACCAGGTGCTTTCGGGGACGCGCGAGATCTGGGGCTTCAAGATGAAGCTCGCCGAGATGGCGCTGGACGAAACGCCGGCCCGCATCTACGGGCGGACTCGGCGGCTCGGCAAGACCATCGTCGACATCGAACTGACGCCCTCGGATCACCGCTTCACCCCGCCCGACACGTTCCCGCGGCTGTTCTACAAAGTGCTGCCCCAGGCGGACCGAGCTCGGCCGCTCGCCAGGCAGATCGTCTCGATGGCGCCGGAGACCGAGATCACCGAGACCATCATGGGGGACGGCACGATCCGCTTCGAGCCTTCGGACGCCGATCCTGTGCACCGATTGGAGCCGGTGCGGGTGATCGGCGCGAGCCTGGTCGCGGGCGAGCAGACACTCGTCTGGGGCGAGATCCTCGCCGATCTTGGTTAATCGTAGTCGGCGAGACGGACCGGTCGGCGCTCCTGTTTGACCGACCCCGCCTCGTCGGGCGGCTGCGGACGACGCTCTGTTCGCGCTCGAACGCACGCCTGATACAATGCGGCCGACGCAAGAGCGCTCCGGCCGAAGGCCGCAAACAGCGAAGAGGTCCATGATGGACGACGCGAGCAGCAGTCCCGCCACCGCCGGCGCCGAAAGCGCTGCGCCGAGCAGCAAGCCGAACTCCCTGGGCGCGCGCAATGTCGCGCACATCGTCCACGGCTACGGCAATCTGGACGCTCTCGAGAAGACGCCGCCGCTGGTCATCACGGGCGGCGAGGGCGTCTCGATCGTCGACGAGGAAGGCAAGAAATATATCGAAGGCGTCGCCGGCATGTGGTGCGCCAATTTCGGCTTCAGCGAGAGCGCCCTCGTAGACGCGGCGATCAAGCAGTTCCGGGCGCTGCCCTACTACCACTCGTTGATCGACAAGACGACCGAGCCCATGGGGCGCCTCGCCGAGCGGCTCAAGGCGTCGACCCACGTTCCCATGGCCAAGGTTTTCTTCGCCAACTCCGGCTCGGAAGCGAACGACACGCTGGTCAAGCTCGCCTGGTACTACCACAACGCCATCGGCAAGCCCGAGAAGAAGAAGATCATCTCGCGCTTCATGGGCTTCCACGGCGTGACCTGCGGTGCCGCGAGCGTCACCGGCATCCCGCAAATGCATCAGGACTTCGATCTGCCGGTCAACGACCGGTTTCTGAAGACCGACTGCCCCCATTTCTACCGCTATGGCGAGCCGGGCGAGACGGAGGAGGCCTTCGCGACCAGGCTCGCCGCAAATCTGGAAGCCCTGATCGTGGAGGAGGGGCCCGATACCGTCGCGGCGTTCTTCGCCGAGCCCGTGATCGGCGGCGGCGGCTGCCTGGTGCCGCCGCGGACCTATTTTGAGAAGGTGCAAGCCGTTCTCGACAAATACGAGGTCCTGTTCTTCGCCGACGAGGTGATCACCGGATCGGGGCGGACGGGCAACTGGCTCGGTTCGGAGACCTTTAACATCAGGCCCGACGGCCTTTCCCTCGCCAAGGGACTGGCCAGCGCATACCAGCCGATCTCGGCAGTGATGATCAATCAGAAGCTCTACGACGCCTTGGTCGCCGAGAGCCGCAAGCTGGGCTTCTTCGCCCATGCCTTCACCACCACCGGCCACCCGGTCGCGGTCGCCGTGGCGCTCCGCTGCCAGGAGCTGATGGAGGAGCGCGACGTGCTCGGCAATGTGCGCCGCGTCGGACGCGTGCTGCAGGAGCGCATCCGCGGCTTCGCCGATCACCCGCTGGTCGGCACCACCCGCGGCGTCGGCATGATGGGAGCGGTCGAGCTGGTCGCGGACAAGGAGACCCGGCGCTCCTTCGAGCCTTCGCTGGGCGTGAAGACCTACATGGTGGACCGCGCCCGCGAGCACGGGCTGATCATCAGGAGCGCGCTCTCCGGCGACAGTCTCGCCTTCGCGCCGCCGCTGATCATGAGCGAGGCCGAGGTCGAGGAGATGATGCGCCGCTTCACGGCCGCGCTCGAAGACACCACCAAATGGGTCGAGGACAACGATCTGCGGTCCAAAAGAGCCATGTGACGACCCCGAAGAGGGGAAGCGGAACCGGAACGGGAGACGAAGCGTGAGCCTCACCCATCTATTGGCCGCCGCGATCGCGACGGCGAGTGTCCTCTCGAGCGTCCAGGCAACCGGGGACGCCGAGGCCGGCATGATCACCTCGAGCCCCGGACAATTTCACTACTACGCGCCGAGCCAGGTTCGCTATGTGGCGAGCGGCGGCGAGTTCCGAACCATCGTTCGGGGCAATGCCTTCGCCATGTCGAAAGCCGATTTCGATACGTTGGTAACCGGCCTCATGGATGGTCGGCCCGGCTGGGCGCCGCCCGGCCGCTACACCACGATGCCGTCGGCGAACGCGAAGACCGCCTATTGGGTGGTGCTGGCGTTCAATCCGCCGGCCGTCTATGACGGCGTCCGCGCCTGCGAGGGCCGTGACGCGGCAGGCCTGCCGGATCCCTCAGGCGCCGTCGAAGTCGTCGCCGCATTCTGCAGCAAGGTGCATGTGCTGAGTCAGACGCGCGCCCGGCTCGACCATGCGCGTGGCCCCGATGATCCCGGCTTTGCCGACCTCATCCACCGTGCGCAACTCGACATCTTCCCGTATCGGCTGCCCGATCCGGGCGGGAGGGCATGGCCGGTGGAATAGGCCGCCGGCGCTCCTTCGACCCCGCGCTCGGGGTGAAGACCTATATGGTCGACCGCGCGCGCGACCATGGCCTGATCATCCGGAGCGCGCTCTCCGGCGACAGTCTCGCCTTCGCGCCGCCGCTGATCATGAGCGAGGCTGAGGTCGAGGAGATGATGCGCCGCTTCACGGCCGCGCTCGAAGACACCACCAAATGGGTCGAGGACAACGATCTGCGGTCCAGGCAGGCGGCGTAGCGTCAGCCGCGCGGCCCGGCTTGGAGATCAAAGACGCTTGCGCATATACACCCGCGGATAGCCGCGCTCGACGCGGCGCCCAACTTCTTCATATCCGCGGCGCACGTACAACGCGATGTTCTCCGTCATCTTCTGGTGGGTGTAGAGATCGAGGTGCCCGTATCCCAGCCGGCGCGCCGCCGCTTCTGCGAGCTCCATGAGCCCACGGCCTATGCCCGTACCCTGCCTCGACGGCCGCACCGCCACGTTGTCGAGAAGAATTCCGTTCTCCTCCTCGATGAGGACGAGAACGCCGTCGACCACTTCACCGTCGCCGATGACGTATACGCGGTGATCGCGGACGATCTGCTCGTAGTCGTCCAGCATCGGACCGGGTGGTTTGCCGATCCACTCGATATAGAGGGAGTAAGCCGCGCGCACGCAGTCGGCAATGCCGCCGACATCGGCGGCAGTCGCAGAGCGAAGCGAGGAATCAGTCATCTGTTCGAGCGCACCTCACTTTGTCGAAGGCGGGCGCCGCCACTCAGGCCGGCGGGGTCCAGCCGTAGTCGCGTCGGAGGTCCGCGGTGAGCCCGTCGAGGCCGCGGGAGAGGCGGTCGATGACGTCGTCGACCTGCGCCCGCGTGATGGTCAGCGGCGGCGCGAACGAGGTCGAGTTGTGGCCGAAGAAGCCGCGGGTGATCAGCTTCTCTGCGAGGCAGAGGTCGAACAGGCGGTGTGAGCAGTCCCACTCCAGGTCGAGCTGTTCCTTCGTCTCCTTGTTCGCCACCAGCTCGATCGCGATCATCAGGCCGTCGCCCCTGATCTCGCCCATCAGCGGGTGGTCGCCGACGCGCTCCTCGAGCTGCTGCTTGAAGTAGGCGCCGGTGGAGGCGGCGTTCCCCACCATGTTTTCCTGCTCCATCAGCGCGAGGTTGGCGTTGGCGGCGGCGCAGGCCAGTGGGTGGGCACTCGCCGTATGCCCATGGGCGAAGATCGGGATGTCCTTCGAGCCCTCGTGGAGCACCTGCCAGACATTCTCTGAAATCACCGATGCTGAAAGCGGCACATAGGCGCTGGTGATGCCCTTGGAGAGGGTCATCAAATCGGGCGTAAGATCGTATTTGTCGGTCGCGAACCAGGCGCCGAGCCGGCCGAAGCCGGTGATCACTTCGTCGGCGATGAACAGCACGTCGTGCCGGTTTAGGACCGCCTGAATCTCCTCGAAATAGCCCTCCGGCGGCGCGACGCAGGCCGCGGCCCCCATTACCGGCTCGGCGATGAAGCCGCAGACGGTTTCCGGGTCCTCGCGCAGGATCAACGCTTCGAGTTCGGCGGCCATGCGCCGGGAGAAATCGCGCTCGGTCTCGCCGGGTTCGGCTTCCCAGTAGTAGTGCCCTTTTTCGGTGTGCAGGAAGCCCGGCATGGGAAGCCCGAAGGCCTCGTGCATCAGCGGAAGACCCGAGAGATTGGTCGCGATCCCGGTGACGCCGTGATAGCCCATCCGACGCCCGATCATCTTGCGCTTCTCGGGCTTGCCGCGGCAGCGCTGATACATCCAGGCGAGCTTAACGTTGGCGTCGTTCGCCTCCGAGCCGGAGCTGGCATAGAGGATCCGGCTCATCGAATCGGGCAAGAGGTCCATGAGCCGGTCGCTCAGCCTGATCTGCTGCTCGTTGGCATGGCCCGCCATGGTGTGAAAATAGGGGAAGCTCCGTGCCTGCTCGGCGATCGCGTCGCCGATCTCGCTCCGCCCATAGCCGGCGTTGACGCAGAAGAGCGAGGCCATCGCGTCGATGTAGGTGTCGCCCTTGTTGTCGGTGACGTAGATGCCATCGCCGCCGGTGATGATGTGCGGGCCGGTCTTCTCGTGCTCATGGATCGGGGTAAAGGCGTGGAGCGTGGTGCCCACATCCATCTGCTCGAGGCTGAGATTGGTTACGGCATGGGCCGCCATTGCGTCCTCCCTCCTGCAATTGAGCCTTATCTCGGCGTTCGGTCTGCGGTGATGCTAGCCGACCAGCGGCGACGAGTCATGGTGCGTTCGCCGGCCCCGGTCGCAGCGTGCGCCGAACGTGACCCTGGGCCGCGCACGCTGCATAATCGCCGCCCGCCGCCAATGGGCCAAACAGGAGGGAGGCAGTGCCATGGAAGTCGGGCTTTACGCGAACACGCACGGGCAGTCGTTCCGCGACGATGTGAACATGTTCCTCAACCACACCCCGGTCGAGGAGATGGCGCCCGTGCGGGTCGCCGAGACTGCGGAGCGGGTCGGGATCCATTCGGTTTGGTATCCCGATCATGTCTGCATGCCGTCCGACTCCGAGAGCTTCCATACCGCGAATCAATCCGGTCAGCGTGCCTACCAGCCCCGCCACAACATGCTCGACGCCGCGGTCGTCATGGGCGCGGTTGCCGTCAAGACCTCGACCCTCAGGCTCGGCACCAGCATCTTGATCGCGCCCTACCGGCATCCTCTCTCGGACGCGCGCCAGTTCATGACCGTCGATCAGCTTTCCAACGGCCGGCTCATGCTCGGCGTCGGCGTTGGCTGGATGGTCGAGGAGTTCGACGCCGTGGGCATCGGTTATGAGGAGCGTAACAAGAGGACCGAGGAATGCATCGAGGTGTACAAGGCGTCCTGGACCGGCGATCTCGCGACATTCAACGGCCAATATTACGACTTCGCCGACATCTCGATGGACCCGAAGCCGGTGCAACGGCCGCACCCGCCGATCATCTTCGGCGGCAACACGATTTGGGGCGGGCGGCGGGCGGCGCGCCTCTGTGATGGGCTCTACCCGGTGTTCCTCGATTCCCACGCCGAGCCCGGCCGCTACGCCCACATTCAGGACGAAGTCCGTCGTGAGCTCGATGCCCGAGGCCGAGACCCGTCGGACTTCCTGATGCAGGGCGCCGCCAGCGCGCGCATCACCGACGCCGGCCACCCGGCTTCGGAGGCCAAGCCGCGGCGGATTTGCACGGGCACCGCCGAGCAGATCATCGAGGATTTCTCACGCTTTGCCGCGGCCGGCTACTCGATGGTGGTGTGTATGCTCGAATGCCCGTCCGGCGCGCTTGCCGAGCAGCTCCAACAGATCGAACGGTTCGGCGACGAGGTGATCCCCGAGACCAAGAAGATCACGCCGGCCGGCGAGTGGAAGCGTGTGACGTAAGGCGTAAGAGGCGGGCTCGAGGCCTGCCTGCCGCTCCTCGCCGTCGGACGGTCAAGCCGGCGCCGGCCGGGCCCGCTGGTTGTAGAGGAGCTTGCGGCGGCGCTCCTTCTCTTCGTCGGAGAGGGAATCGGGGTCCTCGGCCATGTCTTGGCCGGCTGCCATGCCCCGTTGTACCGCCTCCCGCTCTGAAAGCTCCTCATACCAACGCTTGAAATATTTGAACTCATCGATGTTCTGGCCCTGGGACTCCCAGTGCACGGTCCACGGGTAGGAGATCATGTCGGCGATGGTGTACGTCTCACCTGCCAGATATTTTCGGTCATAGAGCCGATTGTTCATGACGCCGTAGAGCCGGTTGACCTCGTCGGTGAAACGGGTGACCGCGTAGGTTTGGTCACCTTGATCACTGCCGAGCCGGCGGAAATGGCCGCATTCGCCGTATTTCGGGCCCTGATTCGCCATCTGCCACATGAGCCACTGATTGACTTCGTAGCGGCCGTGCGCGTCTTGCGGATAGAAGCGGCCCGCCTTCTCGGCGATATACATCATGATCGCTCCCGATTCGAAGACGCTGATCGGAGCGCCACCGCCGAGCGGGTCGTCGTCCACGATCGCGGGCATGCGGTTGTTCGGGCAGATGCGCAGGAATTCCTCCTTGAACTGATCGCCCTGCCCGATGTGACAGGGGACGAGCCGATAGGGCATCCCGCATTCCTCGAGCAGAATGGTCACCTTCTTGCCGTTGGGTGTCGGCCAATAGTGCAGCGCGATCATGCGTCTTCCTCCGGTTGGGTGAGATTGCCTTCTCGAGAAAGCGGGCCGCGTGCGATGGCCCGAGAAAACTAGTCGACGGGGTGTGTTTCGGCGACGCTCGGGCGGCTCAGCACGCCCTCGTACCAGGCGGCGAGCTTGGGGCAAGCGGCGTGCCAACCGGTATCGTGGCGGAACTCGAGGTGACCGAGTCCGCAGATCGCCGTGACATGGTCCATGCGGAAAGCCGGGGAAGAGAGAGCCTCCGCCTCGGCCTCGAGCTGCGCGGTGATCCGCTGCGCCCGCTTCTCGTAATGGGCTTTGAGCCGCGCGCTCTGCTGCTCCTCGGGTAGGCGCTTCTGGAAGATCCAGGCGACGCTCGTATCCGCCAACGCTTGGCCGAGGGCCATGCGGCGCTGCCAATCCCACTTGTCGGTCTCCGGATAAAGCGTCGGCCCGCCGCCGGTCTCGTCGAGATAGCTGCAGATGACATGGCTGTCATAGAGCGCCGTGCCGTCGTCGAGCACCAACACGGGAATGAGCTTGACCGGATTGAGGCGTTCCAGCGCGTCGGACTCGAACGGGTTCACATTCTCGATGTCGAGCGCGATGCCGTGCTCTTTCGCGACGATCGTCGCCTTCCGGCCGAACGGCGTTGCCGGGCTTGAATAGAGCTTCATGCGTCGTTCCCTTGTACTGGCGCCTATGGAACCCGCGTCATAGACCGCGTGCGTATCGCTGTACAGCGTCCGGCGTGCTCATGGGTTTCGGTGGCCGCCGGGCGTGGAGAACGGTAAGGTCGGGCCATGGTCGGCATGCGCCGCGTAGGCCGAGAGGAGGGCGCGATGAGAGCGAATTTCAAGCAATACGACAATGATGGTCTCTGGCAGAAGGACCGGGACCACAACATCCACCCCTGGACCGACTTCGCGACCTTCAAGGAGGAGGGCTCCGAGATCATGGCGGAGGCCGAGGGGGTCTATGTCTATAACGCGAAGGGCGATCGCTACATCGACGGCATCGGCGGGCTGTGGTGCGTCAATATCGGTTACGGCCGTGACGAGATGGCTCAGGCCATCGCCGATCAGGTGCGCAGCATCCCCTATTACTCGACCTTCACTCACCTGACCACGCCACCGGCCGCCGAGCTCGCGGCGAAGCTCGCCGAGCTCACGCCGGCCACCATCAATCACGTGTTCTACGGCACCGGCGGCTCGATGGCGAACGACACCGCCATCCGCATCATCCACTTCTATTTCAATCGGCTCGGCAAGCCGAACAAGAAGAAGATCATTTCGCGCGACGACGCCTATCACGGCTCGACCTACCTCGCGATGACCATGACCGGCGTGAAGAGCGATCACGTCGGCTTCGATCTCGCGCCGGACCTCGTGCATCACATCCCGGCTCCCCATCCCTATCGGCGGCCGGACGGTATGAGCGTGGAGGAATTCTGTGACGAGAAGGTGGCCGATCTCGAAAACAAGATCCTCGATCTCGGGCCTGAAAACGTCGCCTGCTTCATCGCCGAGCCGATCATGGGCGGCGGCGGCGTAATCGTGCCGCCGCCCGGCTATCATGCCCGCACCAAGGCGGTATGCGAGAAATACGAGGTGCTCTACATCTCGGACGAGGTGGTGACCGGCTTTGGGCGCATCGGGCATTTCTTCGCCTCCGAGCCGGTGTTCGATTTCACGCCCGACGTGATCACCTCGGCCAAGGGCCTGACCTCGGGATACATACCTCATTCGGCGACTCTGTTTTCCGACGAGATCTACGACGTCATCAGCGTGCCGCAGGCCGAGGGCGCGCTGTTTACCCACGGCTTCACCTATGCCGGCCATCCCGTCTCCTGCGCCGCCGCGCTCAAGAATATCGAGATCATGGAGCGCGAGGACCTTTGCGGCCATGTGCGCGATGTCGGCCCCTATTTCGAGGCGCGGCTCCGGGAGCTGCTGCAGCTACCCCTGATCGGTGATGTGCGCGGCAAGCAGTTCATGCTGTGTGTCGAAGCGGTGAAGGACAAGAAGACCAAGGAGGTCTTCGAGCCAGACGCCAGGATCGGCGCGCGGATTACACGCCACTGCCAGACCCGCGGCCTGCTGGTCCGCCCCCTCGGCCACATGAACGTGCTATCGCCGCCCCTCACGCTCAGCCGCGACCAGGTCGATCAGTTGGTCGACATCCTGCGCGAGAGCATCATCGCGACCCAGAACGATCTCCTCAGGGAGGGTGTCTGGCAAGGCTGAAGCGGGTCTGAGGTAGGTCCTATTCGATCGGAACCGTCCGCTTCCCCGCCTGGCCACCTGACGCAGGTTTCGGGGAAGGCGGATAGTGCTAATTAAGGACCAGGAAAACTGCCGCGGGCAGCCTAGCTGAGGAAGAGCACTTCTTCCTGGATCGCCGATAGCCCAAGCGCCGCATCCGTGCGAGCAATCCGACCCACCCGTGTCACTGCCCTCACGCCGCTCCAGGCACGCGGTACATGAAATAGACCCCCGGTGCGACCCGGGGCGGCAGCGGCTCTTCGTCCCACGACACCGTCGTCAGCGCCCGATCGGTGACGACGAGCGCGCCGGGCTGAACCAGAGGCTCAAGTGCGGGGCCGAGCCAGGCGGCGAGTTCCGCATCACGCGCCGGATCGGCGCTGCCGAAATCGCCGTGGACGAGTGCAGCCGGCCTGCCGATATGCGCGCGCGCGGTAGGAATCGTGTCCCGAAACGCGCCGACCAGCATGTGGCGCTGGTCGGGGATGCAGTCCGGATGCGCCGCGACTTCGCGGTCGAAGACGAATATCTCGCGATCGGGAAGGCGCTTGCGGAGATGGTCGTAGGTCCGTCCGTTGCCGAGCCCGAGCTCCAATACCACGCCGTCGAGGCCGCCTATCCGCTCGGCCGCGGCGTTGAGGCAGTCGCGCTGTGCCCTGACGCGAAGGATCATCAACTCCAGACGGCTTGGCATGGCGTCGTTCCGTGGTCCGTTGCCTTCCGACCCTATAGAACACTATCGTCCGGTGGAGAACCGGCGCTTGCGCTTGCACGGGTGAAGCGCCGGCTCGTCCAACGCAACTTTCAACCAGAAGGGCGCCTGCGATAGTCTTCGAGTGCGGCCGGCACATGGCGCCGGAAGCGCGGTGGGCTCGATCGATGGGAGGCCAGATATAAGCGCGGCCGCCGCTACCGAGCCTTGGGGGATTGGGAGGCCGAGCGTTGCACCTTGGGGTCATATGCTAGCGCGTATCGCGCGTATCGGCGCTTCTGCGTTGGCCTGTGCCGTCCTCGTCTCGGCGAGCGTCCCGGCGGGTGCCCGCGATTATATCGAGCCGCCGATGTTCGAGCCGCGCGTTGTGGCGGGAGAGCTGCCGGCGATCGCCGAGCGCCTGCCGGTACGCCCGCGCGTGGTGCCGATGGACGGCGGGAAAAAGCGGATTGGCCGTCATGGCGGTCAATGGCGCATGCTGATTCACCGCTCCAAAGACGTGAAGATTTTTGCGGTTTACGGCTATGCGCGTCTGGTCTGCTACACCGAGGATCTCGAACTCGTCCCTGATATCGCCGAGGCCGTCACGGTCGAAGAGGGACGCATCTTCACGATCAAACTCCGCGAAGGTCACAAATGGTCCGACGGGCATCCGTTTACGTCGGAAGATTTTCGTTATTTCTGGGAAGATGTGGCGAACAATGAGGAGTTGTCGCCGTCGGGGCCGCCGCGGGGCATGCTGGTCGACGGCGCGCCGCCGGTCTTCGAGGTGATTGACGAGACCACGATCCGCTATGCTTGGTCGAAGCCCAATCCTTTTTTCTTGCCCTCGCTTGCGGCCGCAGCCCCCCTCTATATCTATCGACCGGCGCATTATCTGAAGCTGTTCCACGTCCGCTACAAGACCACTGACGAGACAGAGAAGAAGACGGCTTCGCGGACGCGCAACTGGGCAGCCGAGCACAACAATAAGGACAACCTCTACAAGTTCGATAACCCCGACCTGCCGACGCTACAGCCCTGGGTCAACGGGACACGCCCGCCGGCGACCCGCTTTGTCGGTGTCCGCAATCCCTATTTCCACCGCGTCGATCCAGAGGGGCGCCAGCTTCCCTATATCGACGAAGTCGCCATGATGGTCGCCGACGGCAAGTTGATTCCGGCCAAGGCGGGCTCGGGCGAGGTCGATCTCCAGGTGCGAAGCCTGAACTTCAGCGACTACACGTTCCTGAAGGAGGGCGAGGAGCGGCATGACTTCGAGGTGCGGCTATGGCGTACCGCGTCGGGCGCGCATCTCGCGCTCTTTCCCAACCTCAACGTGAGAGACGAAGCCTGGCGCGCTCTGTTCAGAGACGCCCGGTTCCGCCGCGCCTTATCGCTCGGCGTTAATCGGCACGAGATCAACCAGGTGCTGTATTACGGGCTCGCCATCGCGGCGAACAACACCGTGTTGCCCCGAAGCCCGCTCTACCGGCCCGACTATGCGGAGCGATGGGCGTACCACGATCCGGATGAGGCCAACGCGCTGCTCGATGAGATGGGGCTGATCGAGCGTGACGGCGATGACATTCGGCTGCTGCCCGATGGACGGCCGATCGAGATTATCGTCGAGACCGCTGGCGAAGACACCGAACAGGCAGATATTCTCGATCTGATACGCGACGGCTGGGCGGCGCTTGGCATCAAGCTCTTCACCAAGCCGTCTCAGCGCGAGGTGTTCCGAAACCGGATCTTCTCCGGGGCGACTCAGATGTCGATCTGGAGCGGCTATGAAAACGGCATACCGACGCCGGATATGAGCCCGGCGGAATACGCGCCGACGCAACAGATGAGCCTGCAGTGGCCTCGCTGGGGTCAATATTATGAGACCTCCGGTGCGGCGGGTGAGCCGCCCGCACTCGCGCCCGCACGCGCCTTGCTCGATCTGCACCACGCCTGGATCAAGAGTGTGGAGCGCGCCGAGCGCGAGCGCATCTGGCATGAGATCCTGCGGATAAATGCCGACAACGTGTTCACGATCGGGCTGGTCAGCGGCGTGTTCCAGCCTGTGCTGGTCAGCAACGCCTTGCGCAATGTCCCAGACGAGGCCATTTACAACTGGAATCCCGGCGCTCATTTGGGGATCTACATGCCCGATACCTTTTGGTTTGATGACTAGAACGCGGCGAGACGAGCGAACGCCATGTCGCACCCGTCATGTCGCGTACGATTGTCCCGGCGACGGTGGGACATGATCCGAGACCAGAGAACGAGAGCCGTATGATTAGGGGTAAGAGCGCGCGAGTCCTCATCTACAGCCATGACAGTTTTGGGCTCGGTCACCTCCGGCGTTGCCGCACGATCGCGCATCACCTGGTCGCGAAACACAAGAACCTGTCGGTCCTGATCCTGTCGGGCTCGCCGATCATCGGCAGCTTTGATTTTCGCACCCGCGTCGACTTTGTCCGGGTGCCGGGTGTCGTAAAGCTCCGCAACGGCGAGTACACCTCGCTGAGCCTGCATCTCGATCTCGAAGAGACGCTCGGCTTGCGCGGGTCCATCATCAAGCACACCGCCGGGGTATTCGACCCGGACGTCTTCATTGTCGATAAAGAACCTTCGGGCTTGCGGGGCGAGGTGCGCGAAACGCTTGAGCACCTCAAGTCACACGGCACCCGCCTCGTCCTTGGGCTGCGCGACGTGATGGATGATCCCGCGCTTCTGGCGCCCGAATGGCAGAGCAAGAACATCGTACCGGTGGTGCGCGACCTCTACGACGAGATCTGGGTCTACGGCTTGCCCCAGATCTGGGACCCGCTTGATGGAATAGACCTTCCTGAGGCGGTGCGGCGCAAGACGGTGTTCACCGGCTATCTGCCGCGCGAGGTTGGTACCGTCTCGACCGCGCCCAGATTGGACATCACGCAGCGGCCGTTCATCCTGGTCACGCCGGGTGGCGGCGGTGACGGCGACAATCTGGTGGACTGGGTATTGCGCGCCTATGAGAGTGATCCGCTGCTGCCCTATTCCGCCTTGATCGTCCTCGGTCCATTCATGGCTCCCGAGACGCGTACCAGTTTCGCCGAGCGCGCCCAGCGGCTCGAGCGTGTCGAGGCGATCATCTTCGAGCCGCGGCTCGAACGGCTGATGGACGAGGCGACGGGTGTCGTCGCGATGGGTGGCTACAACACGTTCTGCGAGATCCTTTCGCTCAACAAGCGGGCGCTTATCGTGCCGCGCCAAGTGCCGCGGCTCGAGCAGAAGATACGCGCGACGCGCGCCGAGGCGTTCGGATTGATTCGTGTCCTGCTCGACGATGGGGAACGGAGAGCGGAGAGCATGGCCGCGGCTCTGCGGGCGATGCCCAAGCAAAAGCGCCCGCTCGACGTCGTCGTGCCCGGGTTGCTGGAGGGGCTCGAGAATGTCAACCGCCTGATCTCACCTTGGCTCCAGCGTGAGCAACCGGCGCAGGACGCGGTGACCTCCATCTCCTCGGCGACGGGCTCCGGCTCCTAGAGGGAGAATGTGCCGCTCCAGGCCCGCGGCGAGGGGGCTCGCATAGTCGATGGTAACCGGCCCCCTTAAGCGACTCGCATTTCGCTTCGGCTATGACCTCACCGTGCGCAAGCTGCCGCAATATGACCGGCGCAAGCGGCAGCTCAACATCCCGCGCGACATGGAGCCCGAATTCGTCTCGCTGTACGAACGCGTCCGGGAATTCACACTGACCTCGGTCGAGTGCCTTTACGCGCTCTACCGAGCGGTTCGATACATTCACGACAACCGGATCCCCGGCGACCTTGTCGAATGCGGTGTCTGGCGCGGCGGCAGCGCGATGATGATGGCGCTCGCGTTCAGCGAGCTCGAAGACCGCGCGCGCAAGATTTATTTGTACGATACCTTCAAGGGCATGACGCGGCCCGAGACGGTCGATATCAGGGCCCGTGACGGCGCCGAACAGGTGTCCCGGTGGCGTGCTTTTGAGCGCGGCGATCACAATGAGTGGACTTATGCGCCGCTGGATGAGGTGCGGCGCAACATGGCGTCCACCGGCTATTCGGAGGATCGCATCGTGTTCGTCGAAGGGGATGTGACGGAGACTCTCCCCGCGATCGCGCCGGAGAAAATCGCTCTACTCCGGCTCGATACCGACTGGTACCGCTCTACCTATCACGAGCTCGTGCACCTGCATCCGCGTCTCGTGCCGAAAGGGGTGTTGATCATCGACGACTACGGCGCCTATGAGGGCGCTCGAAAAGCGACCGACCAATATTTTCAAGAGACGGGGAGCACGACGTTCCTCGGTCGAATCGACACCGCTGCCCGGATCGCGATCAAGGCTTGATGATAGTGGGCGACTCGTCGGTTTTTGATCTGGCCTCGCCATTGGGAAGGCGGCGATGCTGACCTTCCTCATTCGGCGCTTGCTGATCATGATCCCGACATTGCTCGCGATCAGCATCCTCGTTTTCATCATCATTCAACTGCCGCCCGGCGATTATCTCAGCATCTACATTGCGGAGCTCGAAGCCCAGGGCGAAGGCGCGAACGTCGAGAAGATCGAGTTCCTACGCCAGCAATATGGCCTCGACCGCCCTTTGATAGAGCAATATGGAGTCTGGCTATTTGGGCTGCTCCAAGGGGATATGGGCTACTCCTTCGAGTACAATCTACCGGTCAACGAGGTCGTCGAGGATCGCCTTCTCCTCACCTTCATTATCTCGTTCGTGACGATCATCTTCACCTGGGTGGTGTCTTTCCCGATCGGCGTCTACTCGGCGACTCACCAATATAGTTGGGGCGACCACGGGCTTACCTTCATCGGCTTTCTTGGCCTCGCGACGCCGAACTTCCTACTCGCTCTGGTCCTGCTCTACGTCGCCAACGTCGCCTTCGGAACCTCGATCGGCGGCTTGATGGATCCCGAATATCTGGGCCAACCCTGGAGTGGCGGAAAATTGCTCTCGGTGCTCGAACATTTGTGGGTGCCGGTCGTGGTCATCGGCACCTCGGGAACTGCGGGTATGATCCGCCGGCTGCGCGCAAACCTGCTGGACGAGCTGCAGAAACAATATGTCATCACCGGGCGCGCAAAGGGGCTCTCGCCCGGCAGGCTGCTGTTCAAATATCCGCTGAGGATGGCGCTCAATCCGTTCATCGGCGACATCGGAAATTTGCTGCCGCAGGTGATCTCGGGCGCGGCGATCGTCTCGGTCGTGCTGTCGCTGCCGACGACCGGGCCGATGCTGCTCGACGCGTTGCGCACGCAGGATATGTACCTCGCGGGCTCGTTCCTGATGTTCATGGCGTTTCTGACCGTGATCGGGGTTTTCGTCTCCGATATCGCGCTCGCGGCCCTCGACCCGCGCATCAGACTGACCGGCGGCGTCACGCGATGACGAAACGGGACAGCAGGACGCTCGAGCACTACGTCTCACGCGAGCCGTTCGATCCTGCTTCGACCGAAGCGCTGACGCCGGAGCAGGAGCGTTTCTACATGGCGTCCCAGTGGCGCATGATGTGGTGGAAGCTCAAGCGACACCACATCGCCGTCGCCGCCGGGATCCTCCTTCTCGTCATCTACGGCACGATCCTGATCAGCGAGTTTCTGGCGCCCTACAACCTCCATTCCCGGCATGTGGATTCGATCTACGCCCCGCCACAGGCGGTTCAGATCTTCCACGACGGCGCGTTGCGCGCGCCGTTCGTGTACGGCTTCAAGTACGAGCTCAACATGGAGAACCTGCAGCGGGTCTATGTGCGGGATGAGAGCCAGATCCACACCATCCGCTGGTTCTGTCTCGGAGACCCCTACGAGTTTTGGGGCATGGTGGAGATGCGCTTCCACCTTATCTGCCCTGCCCAAGGCGGGAGCCTGTTCCTGCTCGGCACCGACCGGCTCGGCCGCGACATGCTGTCGCGTATCATCTACGGCGCCCGCATATCGTTGACGGTGGGGCTGTTCGGCATCACGATCAGCTTTCTGCTCGGGCTCGTGCTCGGCGGCCTGTCCGGCTATTACGGCGGCTGGGTCGACGCGATCATCCAACGCGTTATCGAGGTGATCCGCTCGTTCCCCGAATTGCCGTTATGGATGGCGCTTTCGGCGGCGTTGCCGGTGACCTGGTCGCCGATCGTGATCTATTTCGGGATCACCATCATTCTCGGCCTGATCGACTGGACCGGCCTCGCCCGTGCCGTACGCTCGAAACTGCTGGCGTTGCGCGAGGAGGACTTCGCGACCGCGGCGATGCTGATGGGTGCGCGCCCCCGCAGAGTCATCGGGCGCCATCTGATCCCGAGCTTCATGAGCCATCTCATCGCGTCTGCGACGCTTTCGATCCCCTCGATGATCCTCGGCGAAACGGCGCTTTCATTCCTCGGCCTCGGCTTGCGCCCGCCAATCACCAGTTGGGGCGTCCTGTTGAACGAGGCGCAAAATATCAATGCCGTCGCGCTCTATCCCTGGCTCATGCTGCCCGTGGTCCCGGTGATCCTGGTGGTCCTGGCCTTCAACTTCCTCGGCGACGGCTTGCGCGACGCCGCCGATCCCTACAAATGATCAGGGGACGGTTCTTCCTCGGGGCTCTATGCGACGGCGTTTGGCAGAGTGTGGTGCCGCAGGAGAGATTCGAACTCCCGACCCATGCATTACGAATGCATTGCTCTACCAACTGAGCTACTGCGGCCCAATCGCGCGTCAACCGATTGCGAGTAGAGATGCGCAACCGCCGGGCGATGTCGGTTTCGGTGCCGGACTATCGTCAAGCCGCGGCGGGTTGTAAAGGCGGCAATCGCGCCCTGTCGTCCGGCATTCAACCGGCGGTGCCGGCGACAGCCGGCGCCGGCTGAGACTCGGCATCGTCATCCGGCACGGCGGCGGGATCCGCGGCCAAGGCCTCGGTCTCGGTCCGAGACGGCGCGCGCCAGTCGATCGAATCGAAGGCGCCGCAACGATCGCAGGCGATCGACCAGGTGGGGCTCGCGCTGGCGCAACGGGCGCAGAGCCAAGCCGGATCCGGCGGCGCCTCGCTCGCCTGCTTGAGCCGGCGCCGGAGCGCCTCACCGTCGCCGTGTTCTGCCTCCTCGAGACGCGCCATGAGGCGGTATACGCTTGCCGTCGGGCGTGCGGTGGCGGCCTGCTCCAAGCGCTGACGCGCGGTTCCCCATTGCTTCGCGTCGAGCGTCTGGCAGGCGAGCAGCATATGGCTCTCGGCGTGTCCGGCATTGCCGTCCACCAGCTTTTCGACCCGCTTCAGCCGTTCGAGCGCGGAGCAATCCGGATAGAGCGAGACGAACAGCCGGCCGAGCGCCGGATGAGGGCAATGGCGCCAGGCTTCCGTGACGATCCGCGCCGCCGCGTTGCCGCGGCCCGCTTCCTTGGCGAGGCCGGCTCCGAGCAGCGCGGCGGGAAGAAAAGAGGCATCGGCGTTGCGCGCCTGGTCTGCGGCGCGTAGCGCCTCCTTGACCTCGCCCTGCTCGCGCAACGCCCGCGCCCGCTCGAAAAGCAGTCCGGCTTGTCGGCGCCGGCCGGCGGCGTCCTCCACCGCGCCATGGCGAAGCGCCTGCTTCACGGTGACCAGCGCATCCGACCACCGGCCCGCGCGGGTCTGCAGTTCCAAAAGCGCCGTCAGCACCCAGGGCGTCTCGGGGCGCAACGCGAATGCCTGCTCCGCCAGGCTGAGCGCCGCCGCGGTATCGCCGGTGCGTTCGGCTTGGACCAGGAGGCCGCGCAAACCGAGAAACGCGGTCGCCGGCCGTTCGAGCATCGCCTCGAAATAACCGCGCGCCGCTTGGTCGTCGCCCTCGAGCTGCGCGGCCTGCGCTGAAAGCAGCAGGGTCAGCGGCGGCTCATCCAACAGCAGGTTGGCTCGCCGCGCGAAGCGACGCGCGCGCTTGGGATCACCCGCGGCGGCGGCGACCAGGCCCTGAGTCAGCGCACGATAGCCTAAACGCTCACGCTGGCGTTGCCGGGCCCGCGCGATCCGCCGGGGACCGATCCACACGAACCGCAATACGAACATGACCGCGAGCACCACCACCGCCACCACGGCGATGGCTGCCCCCAGGACTCCGGGCGAGGTCTCGACCACATAGTCGCCCCAGTCGATCTCGACACGACCGGGCGGCTCCGAGATCCAGGTCGCGATCGCCGCCACCGCGATGACCGCGGCCAGGAAAGCGACGATTCGAATCATGGCGTCGCGCCGACAGCCGCCCAACGGGCGCCGACGCGGGCGTTGACCCTATCGAGCAAGTCGGCGAGCGCGGCGTCGGCCTCGCGCCGCGCGCGCGCGCCGCGCAGCCAATCCTCGGCGCCCATGGCGGCCTCGGGTCCCAGCTCTTCGATGATCGCGATCGCCCGCGCGAGATCGCCGGCGGCGAGCGCCGTCTCCGCGGCGACCAGACGCCCGTCGAGGCTTGCCGGATCGATCACTCCGCCCGTGCGACGGATGGTCACCAGTTGGCGCAGCTTGGTAACGGTGTCGTCGATCCAATCGGCGTCCTCGGTCGCGAGGGCGGCTCGTATGATGGCGTTCGCGGTCTCCGGAAAGCGCGCCGCGAGACCGTCGAGCGTCGACACGCCGGTGGCGGCAAAGGGCGCAAGACGCGCAAGAGCCGCCTCGATTTCACGGTCTTCGCCGGCGATACCGTGAAGCGTATCGAGTGCCGGCGCAAAGCGCCGGGATGTGCCGAGAGCGGCCGTCAACTCTCCGGTCGCAAAGACCAGCGCCACCAAACGACTGTCGACGGTGGCCTGTCGGGTCGCTTCCGCCTCCACGTGGGAGACCCGCGCCGTCACTTCGGTGAGCCGGGCTTCGAGCGCCGCTCTTTGCTCGGCCCACTCGGCGAGTGCGGGGCCCAGGCGCGCGCGCGCCGGATCGCTTTCCAGCGCGCGGACCCGCTGCTCCAGGGTCCTCACGGCGCCTTCCGCACTCTCGGCGTCGGCTGTCTGCGCTTCCAGGGCGTCGAGCCGGGCGCGGACCGTGCCGAGCTCGTCAGCGGCGAGCAGATTGCCGCCCGCCGCTGCAGGTGAAACGGGATCGGAAGGCGGGCGTGTCACCGCCGTCCCGGCGCTAGCCGGCGGGTCCGCCCTTTCGGTGACCGACGCGGTGGGGTCGGTCATGCCCGATGCGTCGGCGTCTTGCGACTCCGCCGCCAACACCGCATCGCCGGGGCTGGGATCGACCGATGATGTCCGGCTCTGCTCCGGGGACGCGGAGGGGGCGCCGTCCTCCAGGGCCGCTGTCCGGGTATCGCGCTGCGGGGGCGCGCTGGCAGTCGAGTGCGATCGAGGCGCCTCGTCTCCGTTCGGCTTCGCGCTTTTGGCGTCTTGCGGCGCCGGCACGGGGATGGCGGCGGCATCTCGCTCCGAGTTCGCGTTCCATAGTTCGGATTTGATCGTCGGCCACGCAGCATAGAGGCCGACGCCGACAAGGGCCGCGATCAAGACCCCGGCCATCGGCAATGGCAGGCCGCGACGCAGGCGGCGGCCCGTTTCGGTGGCGGGCGCGGCATCTTCCTTCGGTGCTCGCCAGATGACTGCTCGCCGGCCGATTCCAGGCGGTTTTTTGCTCTTGTCCTTGTCCGCCACTATTCGTGTCCTTTCACGCCAGCCCCGGCCTGCACAGGCCGCTTCTGCCGGGAAGGGGGCCTTTCGCCCACCGCATTACGCGTCCCGCGCGCTGCCGGTTCGCGGGTCACCGGCGCGCCTCCAGCTCGCTCGTCACGCACGCGACGAGTGCGTCTTGCCGTAGCGCGCTTGCCACGGAGATCCGGCGCCAGGATAAAACCGTTGCCGCCGCGGCCACGGCGTCACTCAAACAAAATGCGGTAACCGCCCGTACTTTCGGGGCATGCCCCGATTCGCGTGCGAGCTTAACAAAGAGATCGACGGTGCGGGGAGAGAAAAACACAACGCCCGTCAGGGTTTGCGCCTCGAGCGCCCGGCGGGCCGTCGCCGAAAAGGCGCACGATGCGACGGCATCGTAGAGCGGCACGCGCACAGCCTCGAACCCGGCGGCACTGAGCCGGCAGGCGAGATCACCCGCACTCACCCGGCCGGCTACGTGGACGAGGCGGCCTGCGTCCGGGCGAAGCCGGGCCGTGGCGAGTGTGGCCAGGTGGCCCACATCGCCGTCGGCCGATGTCACGTCACCGAATCCCGCCTGCCGTGCTTCGGTCGCGGTCGTGCAGCCGACCGCCAGGATCGGGAGTCGCCGCACCGCCTGATCGGCGGCCATCGCCGCGAGCGCGCGGGCACCGTTGGCGCTGGTCAGGAGGATTGCCTGCACGCCGGCGACGTCGAGTCGTGCCGCGTCGTCGATGCGAATCGTCATCATCGGCTCGATCAGCGAATCGATGTCGTGACCTTCCAGGACCTTCGCGAGTGCGAGCGAATCCCGATAGGGGCGGGTCAGCAGCAGCCGGGGGCGGTTCACCGGACCAAGCAAGTCGTGCCGCCCGCAGCCTTGAGCGCGGCGCCGGCATCCTGGCCGATGGCGGCCGCATCCGAGATGGCGCCGTCCCGCCTGACGCGATGGCAGATTTGGCCGTCTGGCCGGGCAATCAGCGCGTCCAGATGGAGCCTGCCGGCACCGTCGGGCACGGCGAGGCCGGCGATCGGCGTGCGGCAGGAGCCGTCGAGCACCTCGAGCAGCGCCCGTTCACAACGGACCGCGTCTGCACTCGGCGGGTGGGTGAGGGGGGCGAGCATCTCTTTCACTCGCTCGTCGTCGGCGCGGCACTCGATGCCGAGCGCGCCCTGGCCGACAGCCGGCAACATCTCCTCGATGGCGAGCACCGCTATTCCCTCGGTCTCTTCGCCGAGCCGGCGGAGGCCGGCAAGGGCCAGGAGTGTGGCGTCGACCTTGCCGTCGGCGACCTTGCGCAGGCGCGTCCCCACATTGCCCCGCATCGGGACGATCGCGAGATCCGGCCGCTTCGCGAGGATCTGCGCCTGGCGGCGCAGTGACCCGGTGCCGATCCGCACGCCCGATGGAAGGTCGGCGAGGCGGCGCGCCTGGTGCGCGATCAGGACGTCGCGTGGGTCCTCACGCGCCGGGATGGCGGCGATCTCGAGGCCATCCGGCAGCCGAGTCGGAAGGTCTTTCATCGAGTGCACCGCGAGATCGATGCGGCCGTCCAGGAGCGCCTCTTCGATTTCCTTCGTGAACAGCCCCTTGCCGCCGATATCGGCGAGCGGCCTGTCGGCGAAGCGGTCGCCCGATGTGGTGATGACTTTGGTTGCGAGCGCGCCGTCCTCGGCCAGCGCCGGATGGGCCGCAAGGAGCCGCGCGCAGACATGGCGGGTTTGAGCCATGGCGAGCGGGCTGCCCCGAGTTCCGACGGTAATCGGCAGGCGCACGTCCACCGCACTGATTCGGTCGTCGCCGGCTCTTCTACACGGCGAGCCCAAGCGATGCGAGACCTTTCATGCGATGCTCACTCCTGCCGCCCCGTTCATTGTCACACCGGCAGGGGCCGGATATCCTGCGGCGATGAGCGCCGAACCAATCGCCATGACCGCTGCTTAGGGCGGCGCCGAGCGTTCATCGAGTTCACCCATGACCTGTTCCGGGCGGTCGAGGACGTCGACGAGAGAGCCGTGATCGTCCTCGGTATCGAGACAAGCTGCGATGAGACCGCAGCTGCGGTCGTCACCGATGCGCGCGAGGTGAAGGCCGATCTGGTGCTCTCCCAATGCGCCGTCCATGCGCCATTCGGCGGTGTCGTCCCGGAGATCGCCGCGCGCAGCCACGTCGAGCATCTCGATGGCCTGATCGCCCGCGCGATGGACGAAGCCGGCATCGGCTTCCCCGACCTCGACGGCGTCGCCGCGACCGCCGGCCCCGGGTTGATCGGCGCGGTCATGGTCGGGCTCATGACCGGCAAGGCGATCGCCGCCGTCCACGACACGCCGTTGCTTGCGGTGAATCATCTCGAAGGCCACGCGCTCAGCCCGCGCTTGATCACCGAGGAGCTGAGGTTTCCTTATTTGCTGCTGCTGGTATCGGGCGGGCATTGCCAACTGCTCCTCGTCGAAGAGGTGAATGCGTATCGGCGTTTAGGCACGACGATCGACGACGCGGTGGGGGAAGCCTTCGACAAGGCCGCCATGCTGCTCGATCTCGGCTATCCGGGAGGACCGGGGATCGAGCGTGCGGCGCGGGCCGGCAATCCCGCCCGCTTCGTTCTGCCGCGGCCACTGGCGGGTCGGCCGGGTTGCGATTTCTCGTTTTCCGGGCTCAAGACGGCGTTGCTCCATACCGTGCAGTCGCTTGGGGAGATCGCCGACCGGGATCGCGCCGATCTCGCCGCGTCATTTCAGACCGCGATCGCCGATGTTCTGGTCGACCGCACGGCGAACGCGATCGCGCTGCTCGGCGATGACGGTTCGCGGCCGCGTGCGCTGGTCGTGGCCGGCGGCGTGGCGGCCAACAGCCAGCTCCGCGATCGCATCGAGGCGCTCGCGCGGGACCACGGGCTCGCCTTGGTGATCCCGCCGCCGCGGCTGTGCACCGACAATGCGGTGATGATTGCCTGGGCCGGCATCGAGCGGCTGTCGCGGGGCTTGACCGATCCGCTCGACGCGCCGCCGCGCGCCCGCTGGCCGCTCGATGAAAAGGCGGGCCTGGCCGCGGGCGCCGGCGTCCCCGGCCGACTGGGCCGCAGGGCCTGAATGGTGGCGTCGGCCGAAGATCTCGTTGCCGCGGAAGTGGCAAAGAGGCGATCGGCGCGCTAAGGATCAGCGGCGCATCGAAAGCCGATCATCTCGAGACCGATATCGGGCGGGTTCTTGTGGCGGTAGCTCGCGCGCAGGCAGGTAGGATTGTTGCCCCAACCGCCGCCGCCATCGCCAGGAGGATCAAGGCGTATTGGATCATCGCCGGTAGCTCTCCAATGTGGCGTCGATCGCGGCATCGAGCGGGGTGGTCTCGATATCGGGCACGATGCGCCGGAGCTTGGCGTCGTCCAGGGTGACGGCGGAATCGAAGAGATAACGGAGCTCGACCAGCTCTCGTGCGGCGCCGTCGAACAGGCCATGGAGACGGACCAGCGGCCACGGCAATACCCGGGCGTCGGTCGGGGCGCCGGCGCGCTCCGCAACCCGTGAGACGAAGTCGCGCTGGCTCGCCGATACATGACCGCGCGCGTGAACCACCTCATAGGGCGCAAATGCGCCGGCGCGATCGAGGAGATTAACGCCGATCCGTGCGAGATCGGGCAGATAGACCCATTCGTGAGGCACGTCGAGACGGCCGAACACCTCGATCCTTTTGCCTTTGACCGCATTACAGAAGATTCGGTCGACCACGCCGTTGCGCGCGGTCGGGCCGAAATAATCGCCCGCGCGGAGCACGAGCACGCGAATCGGGGGCAGCGTCGGCGCCTCTTTTTGCTCTCCGACCGGCGCGGATGTGTCTTTCGTGGCCTCCTCGAGCGACTGCTCGAGCCTGATCCGGATGAGGCCCTTGCGCGTTCTCGCCCGCATCGGTGCGGTCTCGTCGAGCGGCGCAGCGGTCTGGGCGCCCAAGCCATAGACATTGCCTGGAAACAGCACCAGCGCCCGCGCCGCGCGGGCCGCCGCGATCACGTTGTTTGTCGCGGTCTGCATGTAGGGAACCCAACGGTCATGGGGGTAGTTGACGCCGTGCACGATCACCGGGCATCCCGCGGCGGCCTCGACGACACGCGCACGTTCCTCGACATCGCCGGCTACGACCTCGACTCCCGGGTCGCCGCCCCAGCGCGCCTCCGGGCGGGCGGGCCGGCGCGACAGCACACGCACGGGCCGGCCCGCTGCGCGGAGAGCGCCGACCATTGCACCGCCGAAGCCGCCCGTAGCGCCGAGCACGAGCACGGGTGCCGCCGATGCGTGCGCCATGCTTTTGTCCGCCTCCCGTCGTTCCGTCGGCTGGCCGGCCCGCAACTATGCGCGGCGTTGTCCCGGTCGCGCACCGATAAATTCGTGCGATCTGCGCGAGTGTTGCCGGGATCGCGGTCGAGCGCCTCGACCGTGACAACCGGTGCGCCGCCGCATCATCGCCATGTCACCGCGTCTTGCCCTCGAAGCGGTCGCGTCCGTACAACTGGCTTCGATGGGGAACCGAGTCTCGACAGCACCAGGCGGCGTCGCGCGATGACCCGCGTGGGCGTGATCGGCGGCGGCGCCTGGGGTACGGCGTTGGCGGCGGTGGCGGCACGCGCGCGCGCCGCGGTGACCCTGTGGGCGCGCGAGCCGGACGTCGTGACGAGCATCAACGACGTGCATGAGAACCGGCGCTTTCTCCCCGGCGTGTCGCTCGACCCGGCGATCCGGGCCACGGCGGATTTGGCCGAGGCGGCGCGGGCCGACCTCCTGCTCCTGGCCGCGCCGGCACAGCATCTCGCCGCCGTCGTGGAGCGCCTGATCCAGGCCACGGAGCGGGTGCCCCCCGGCGTGATCTGCGCGAAGGGGATCGAACGGGAGACCGGCGCGCTGATGAGCGAGGCGGTGGGTCGGGTCGCGCCCACGATGCCGATCGCCGTGCTCTCCGGCCCGACCTTCGCGCGCGAGGTCGCGCAAGGTCTGCCGGCCGCGGTGTCCCTCGCATGCGAAGAGGGTGCACGCGGTGAGGCGATCGTGGGCGCGCTCGGAGGGCCGACCTTCCGGCCCTATCTTACCGACGACCTGGTCGGGGTGCAGATCGGCGCCGCGGTGAAGAACGTGATCGCGATCGCCGCCGGGATCGCGATCGGGCGGGGCCTCGGCGACAATGCGCGGGCCGCCATCATCGCACGAGGTTTCGCGGAGCTGGTGCGCCTCGCGGTGGCCAAGGGCGCGCGGCCGGAGACCCTCGCCGGGCTCTCGGGCCTGGGCGATCTGGTGCTGACTTGCACCAGCGAGCAGTCGCGCAACTACACGCTCGGCCGAGCGCTCGGCGAAGGCGCCGCTCTCGACGCCATATTGGGCGCCCGCGAGGCCGTCACCGAGGGGGTGACGAGCGCGCCGGCCGTCATGGCGATGGCTGCGAAGCTCGGGGTCGAGATGCCGATCGCCGCGGCGGCGAACGCGGTGCTCCATCGAGGGGCTGCGGTCGACGAGGCGATCGGCGGCCTGCTCTCCCGTCCGTTCAAGCCCGAGACCGGGGCGGCGCCTGGGAAATCCCCTCTCTCCGGCTGCCCCTAATCGAACACCACAAGCGGTAGGTAGCAGGAGACCACCCAGTTCGGCTGGTCCACGATAGCGGTTTTGCTCTCACTCACGCGCATCCCCGCGCGTCCCTGACGACCGATTCCGCCACCACGCCGAAGCGGTCATCACGGTCAGCACCGCGAATAAACGTTTGTAAACCATTGTACGTTTCCGAGGAACCGCATCCTCTAGCAGGCGCAGCCCTACGTTTTCTGGAATAACTGGTTGGAGTTACCGGAAGCTGGACACAGCGGGCGCAACGAAGTCGCACCTTGTGCGTTGCAACGTGGCGGATTCATTCATCAAGCGACTGCCTGGAGGCCATTCTTCGCGACCAGCGTCAGAAGCTTCAGCGATGCGCCCCGCGGCCGCTTCTCGCCACGCTCCCACTGACTCACCAAGCCCGTGGTCACATTGAGATATCGGGCGAAGACCGCCTGACTCGCGTTCTCGCGCATCCGGATCTCCCGGATTTCCTCCGGCGTCATGTCCTCGACCGGCGTGAGGCACATCTCGTCGAAGTCTTTCATGGTCCGCTTCGCCATGACACCCGCCTCTGTCAAGCCGAGTGCGGTCTCGTGAGCAGCCGCCAGGGCGTCGCTCTTGCATTGCTTAGCCATCGCAGGTCACCTCGATAATCGTTCCATTCGCCAGTGCCGCTTCAAGGCTCGCTGCGTCCAACTCGAGCATCTCGTTCGCCAGCATCCGGAAAGCCCGGAGTTCGTCACGCCGGAGGTTCTCCTGATCGCTCTTCGCAAAGCCGTAGACGAAGAACGCGAGTTCGCCTCGACGAAACAGGACGATCGCGCGGAACCCGCCGGACCTGCCCTGTCCTCTTCGGGCGATACGCTGCTTGATGACGCTGCCACCGAGATCGGCATCGACCAGTCCTTCTCCGGCACGCCGGACGGCATCGCGCAACGCGGCATCTTCCATTCCCTCGCGATCGGCGGCCTGCTCTCCCGCCCGTTCAAGCCCGAGACCGGGGCGGCGCCTGGGAAATCCCCTCTCTCCGGCTTCCCCTAATCGAACACCACAAGCGGTAGGTAGCAGGAGACCACCCAGTTCGGCTGGTCCACGATCTCGCTGATCCTGAGGTCGGCGCAAACGCTGCACAGCATGTAGGCTTCCGCCGGGCCCAGGTCGCGGGTCGCGCCGAGCCGGTCGATCGTGCCGCGCACCGCGTCCTTCGCGGCCTCCATCAGGTCCGGGCCGATCCCGGTGCTCACCTCGTAGCCCTTGGCGTCGAGATGGCGCGAGACCGGGCCCGGCGTTTCGAAGCGCGGGAATTTCAGGCTTTCGCCCTTGATCAGATCCAGCCGAACCACGGGCGCCATCGGCGATTCGATCGCGGTGCCGCACACCTCGCCATCCCCTTGCGCGCAGTGCGGGTCGCCGATCGAGAATAGGGCGCCCGGCACTTGCACCGGGAGATAGAGATCGACCCCGATTGTCAGGTCGCGGATATCCATGTTGCCGCCGCTCTCATAGGGCGGCACCGTGCTGAAGCCGCCCGGCTCGGCGCGGGCGACGCCGATAGTGCCGCAGAAGGGCTTGAGCGGGATGCGCGCGATGCTCGAATAGAGCGCGGGCTCGCGGAAGCTCCGGTCGTAGGACCAGATGTTGAGCGAGGGCTCGGGGAAATCTTCCGCAAGCAGGCCGAAGCCCGGAATGATCGCGGTCCATGCCCAGCCCGAAGGCGTGAGGTCCACCAGGGTCGCCTTAATGATGTCGCCGGGCTCGGCGCCGTCGACATAAACGGGCCCCGCGATCGGGTTGACCCGGTCGAAGTCGAGATTGGCGATCGCCTCGACCGTGGACTCCGGCGCGAGCTGGCCGCACACCGCGTCGATCTCCTCGAACGCGACGGTTTCTCCCGGCGCGATGGTCAGCGCCGGCTTCCGGGCATTGTCCCAGGTCATGTGCTGATGCTTGGCGTGGATGGTGTGGCACTAACTACACGCCGCTAAGGCACATTTAGTACCTTGTATAGCGTGATTTTCCTCGCTCGATTAGGGCGTTTGTACAATCACTTGTGAGCGCCTGTCAAGCGTCCTGTGAGTCATTAGGGCAATACAATGTGGGGGATTTAATTCAGGAGAAGTTGCATCCAGGGAAATAGGATTATATCCTTGTCCGTCGTGCTCCGGGTTTCGAGAGATCGGGAGCAGCTGGATGTATTGTGGGATAGGATTTTTCGGAGGACATAATGGATATGATAGCAATATCATATAGGTTTGTGAGACAAAAACCGTTGCGATTTGTCCGCCTGGATAGCACCGTAGCGCTGATTCCTGCGGCGAGGCGCAGGCCATGACCGCGCCGCGGAAGCAACGCGCGATCATGGCCACCGACAGCGAGTGGCAGGTGATCCGCGAGCGCGCGCAGGCAGCTGGAATGCCGATATCGCGGTTCATTGTTGAGCGCTTGACGGAGAAGGAACAGCAGATGAGTGCGCTGCCGGCGTCGATCCTGCGCCGGATGGCGAGGGAGGTGCTCGTGCTGTCGCGCATCGAAGAGCTGCGCCTGTCCGGCCATGAATCCGCCGATGTCTGGAAGGCGGTTGGTGACGAGGTCGATGCCTGGCTCGACAAGGAGAAGAGGCTAGGATGACCAGGCAGGCCAGGCAGCCGCACATATCGAGGCAGCGCAGCGTCTATTGCACCCGTGTGGAGTGGGCGGAGATCCGCGAACATGCGCAGGCCGCCGGCCTGCCGGTCTCGCGCTACCTGGTCTCCTGCGCCCTGCAGGATGAGGAGCCGGAGACGCAGCCAGGGGGGCTGTTCGATCATTCGCTTGCCCTGTCGGAGCAGGAGCAGAGAACGCTGTACGAGCGGGTCGAGCTTCTTGAGCGGTGCAGCCGGGTGATGCTGGAGAAAGTGCCGGGAACGGATATCTTCGTGTTCGAGGCGATCGGGTCTTTCACCCACCGGCCGGACAGGCGCGGATGAGACCGGTGATGCACTCCATCTCCTGCACGGACCTCGAGTGGGAGCAGATCAGGGAGCGCGCCCAACGGGCGGGGCTGTCGATATCCCGCTACCTCGTCGAGCGCGGCCTCGCGGGGAAGAAGGAACCGCCGCCGCGGCTGGTGCTGGGGGAGGAGGAGCAGCGCGCCCTGCATGACCGCATCGCCCGCATCGAAGAAAGGACATTAGCCGGCGCCAAGCCGGGGTCCGCCTGGATGCTGGAATTGGCGACGCAAGTCGGCGTCCTCGTCGACGACGCGCTTATCGACTGCGCCTGGCGGGGCCACGACATGCATGCGCTCCTGGCGGACTGGTTGGGCGATGACAGGGCTTCAAAGACCCTCGATCAGTTTCTGAGGCGGATGGAAGGACGGGGCGTGCTCCCCGACAGCGCCTCACGGTGACATCCTGCGGCCGCGGGTGCGCCGCTGCTGCTCTTTCTGCTCATGTTGTGTTTTCCTCGCGCGCTTCGCCTCGGAGCGCCGGTACGGCGCCTCGTCGATCGTCCAGATCCGGTCGGTCTCGTTGAGCGCCTTCCGCATGTAGTCCGCCGCCCCGGGTATTTTCTGGAGATGCCGGCCGTAAGTGCCCGGATCCTCCAGAATGCTCTCGATACGACCCTGAATCCATTTGGCGTGGGTGCGCCAGCCGGGGTAGCTGGGAAGATCGGTCACCGGTATCCCCGCCTCGGCGGCGTGTCTGAGGTCCCTCTCGCGAGTCTCAAGACATCCCTTCAGGGACTGCAAATGGTCTTTGACCCATCTGCCGTCCGCCTGCATCCGCTTATAGGTCTTGAGTTCGGCCTCAAGCACGCTCCTCGCCGTGCTGTTCGCGCCCCATCGGCGCGCCAGGGACTCCATGCGCCGGGCGATATCCTCGTAGCCTGGTGCGTCGAACGCGCTCACGCCGGCAGCCTCCGCTCGCTTGACGTGGTCCTGCCAGTCCAGCAGAAACCGAGCGGGCAGGGCATCGACACTGCGCCACAAGTCCATGTCCCGAAGAGCTCCCCTGAGATAAGTCCGTTCCGTCTTGTCGATATGCTGACCGTAGCGCTCGCCGTCTCTGAGAATATCCGCCGTCTCCGCCATCGCCTTATCGGCGTTCTTCATCCAGCGTTTGTAGCCTCTCACGGTGGCCGGCGCCCGGTCTCCGGCCTTCTCCAGCAGGCGGCGCCGGCTGTCGGCGATCTCGCGCAATGCGGATAAATTTTTCTCAACGGTCGCGCGGGCGCTTGCCAGTTCCTTGTGCTCTTCGACGATCCGACTCACCGCCGCGGGCATCTCGCCTCTTTTGGTGGCTCTCGCAGCCAATTCCTTCGCGCGCGCGGCGAGGGCGCCGTAATTGGCGGCGTTCCGGGCCTGTCCGTCCCGGAGGATCCCCGCGGCAAGGTCATCGACGGCCGCCGCCCTCTCGAGCTCCCCGACGCCGCGCCCGATGAGCCGCCGCGCCCGCTTGATGTTGTCGAGATGCTCCCCGAACCGGTCCTCGTCCGCCAGTATCGTCTGCCCGCTCGCCAGCGCCTGGGCTGCCATCGCCTGCCAGCGTCCATAGCCCGGCATCGAGGCGACCGCCTCGCCCGCGGCATCCCGCAACAGGTCGCGCCGGTGGTCGAGCGCGGTGCGCAAATCACGCGTCGCCCTCTCGACCGTCTTGCGTGCGTCGAGCCCGTTGATGAGCCGGCTCAGCTCTTCGGGTATCGGCAGAACGGCCAGCCGGTCGAGCTGCTCCAGCCGCGCCACGATGTCATCAAGTCCCTTGGCGTAGAGCGGATGCCTACCGGCTGCTCGCGCGCGTCTGGCATGGCTCCGCCAGTCCTCGAGAAGCCCGGTTTGAAGGTCGATCGATCTCACCAGCTCTTCGCGGTCACCGAGGGCTTTCAGAATCGGCGTCCGGCTGTCCCGTATGTCGTCGAGGTGCACGCCGTAGCGTCCATTGTCGTCGAGTATCTTCTGACCACTCGCCAGCAGTCGTTGCGCCCGCTCGCGCGCATGGGAGAGATCTTCCCCCTCTTCGCTTAGCTCCCGGTTGGCCTGGGACAGCCAGTCCTCAACGTCCGCTCGGTCCTTCTTCAGACGGTGGTGGATTTTGCTGTAGCCAGTGAGAACACTGCGCATGCTCTCGTCGAGATCCGGCCGGGACGCCAGCGCCTCCATGCGCCCGACGAGGCCGTCGTAACCGCTCATGTAGAACGGGTGTCTGTGGACGCTCTTCGCGAGCTCGTGATGTTCCTGCCAGTCCCGCAGGAACCCGGCGTAGAGGTCGCCGACGCTTGGCGACTCCGGCTTGATCGACGCTTCCGCCATCTGCCCGGCGCTGCGCCTGACCCTCGGCGCCTCGTGTTGTTCGTGGCGCCGCTCCGTCACCCGAGCATGCAGCACCTCCTTGTCCGGCAGAACCCAAGGATCCTCGCCGATGGCCTCGTGCGCCGTCGGCCGCTCGCCGCTGTCGGCCTCCAGCCTCTCGATCAGATCCTCACAGTCATCGGTGACTAACACAGCATTGTCGCGCGCCCGGCTGATCTCGACATAGAGCATGGACTGGTCCGACATGGCGCCCGAATCAAGCACCGCGATGACGTTGTCGGCGGTCACGCTTTGGGCCGCATGCACGGTCGAGCTGTAGGCGTGATCGAGGTGGCGCAGCTGGCCGTCTTCCCGGTCGAGCGAGAGCGTACGGCCATCCTGCGTCCGCAGCCTGACCCGTCTCGGGCCGATCGCCGTGATTACAGCCTGATGACCGTTGATCAGCGCGCGCTTCTTATCATTGCGGGTCCAGCGGATCCGGTCGCCAGCCTGCAGCTGAATCGTCCGGGTCTCGAAGATGTCCAGCCGGTAGCGGACCGGCTTGCTCGGATCGATCCGGCGCGGCCGTCCGTCGGGATGGTCCAGCAGAACCCGGCCGTCCTCGATGCCCGCGACCGTGCAGGCATCGTCGGCTTTGATTCTGTACGGATAAAGGTCCTGATGGAACACGACCACGTCGCCGGGCCAGTAGTTGGCGAGGTCCGCTTTCTGCGCCCGGGTCAGGCCGAGACTGACCAGGCGTTTGATCTCGAGCCGCGCACCGTGCAGCACGCCCTCGTCCCTGAGGCCTTCGCGCACCGCCCCGTTGATGTCCTCGCGGATCAAATGGGTGGGCGCCAGGATCGCGGTTCCGGCACGCGCCTCCGGACCGAGGTCGAGCCAGAGCCGGGCCGCGTTCTCGCCCAGATCCTCCGCCGGAAGCTCGTGCACCTCGAGGCCCTCGATCGCCCGTCCCGGATCACCCGCGAGCATCGCCGTGACGGCGGCCTTCAGATCCGGGTTGCGCTGTCGCCGGATATCATCCATCTCCGCCGTCAGCATCCCCGCTGCCTGCAGCTGCCGGAATGGTTGGCCCGCCTCAACCGCCCGCAGCTGGCGCCGGTCACCCACCAGCACCAATCGCGCAATGCGGAGCTGCTCGACGATCCGCATCAGCGAGCGCATCTGCGCCGTCGCGATCATCGAGGCTTCGTCGACGACCAGGATGCTGCCCGCGAAGTCTCTCCGGGCCCGGGCCAGACGTTCCGGGCCATCGCCGGCGATATCGCGGTGGCGGGTCAAAAACCACTGCAAAGTCCTCGCCGGAATCCCCGCCGTCCGTCCCAGCACCTGTGCCGCGTTCGCCGAGGGGGCGAGGCCGACGACCTGCCGGTCCCCGACCAGCTCTACAACTTCACGAACCATTCGCGTCTTGCCGGTCCCGGCATAGCCCTGCACCCCGACCACCCGGGCCGGCGTCAGCAGGACCGTCTGCACCGCGTCCCGCTGGCCCTGCGTCAGGTCGGACGCCGCAAGCCGATCCTCAATCATCTGCCTGTCCGCCAGGGCCTCTCCGGCACTCCCCTTCATCCACGCGACGACTACCTTCTCGGCGCGGAGTGCGCGGTCAGTGACGAAAGCGCGGTCGTGTCCGCGAAGCCGCGCCTCGACCAGATGCTTGTCGCGCCGCAATCCGTCGATCGCCGCGTTCACATCCGCCACGGAGAACCGACCCGGCGCAAGACCCAGCGCGAACGCCAGGAGCTCGTCCCCTGCAAACACCGACGCCCGTTCCTCGAGATGCTCAACCGACCGCCAGACCGCGGTCAGCGCCGACGGAGCCCGGGAGACGGAGGCTTGCGCGCCTCCATTGCCTCTTCTCGCCCGCCGGCCGCCGGCCTCCAGGTCCAGGCCGACCTCACTGGCCCGGCTCCGCCAGATCGCCGCCAGCTCTTCCTTCGCCGGCTCGGCCTTGCGCGCCCGCGTGTAGAGCGCCGCCTGCTGCGCCCGGGCGGCGCTGTAGGCCACGCCCCGCCGCCGGATGTCCTCCAGAATATCCCGGCGCCGCGTCGAGAACGCCTCCCGCACCGCCCGCCCGTAACCCGCTATCTCGAAGCCCGGCACCGGCCCGATCATGGTCGGCACGATCTCATAGCCGAGCTCCTGCAACCGCCGCGCGAGCTCGTTCCGGTAATGGGCGCCGATCAGCTTTTTGCGGCGGTGCAGCGCCGTCGGCTCGATGCTGCGCCAATCGCCCGCCGAGCCGCGGGTTATGTTGGCAACCACGCAATGGGTATGAAGCTGCGGGTCCAAATTGCGGCTGACCAGGTGGCGGAACGTCGCCGCGATCATGCCGTGCGCTTTCACCCGCGGACGCCTGCGGGTCGCGGGGTCATATTCCCGGGTCTGAAGCAAGTGATCCTCGACATAATCCAAGGCCGCGCGCACCGCCTCGTCATGGGCGCGCATCACCCGCCGGTCGCCGTCCAGAAGCGCCGCGAGCGAGACGGATTTGGGCGCCGAGAAGGTGATGTCCACGCCCGGCCGGTGTTCATGCCTGCCGTCCCGGATCCGCCCGAGACGGATGTCCGTCTTCGGTACGTAACCTTCAAGGATCGATTGAAAGCGCTTGGGGCCGACGTGACGGCCCAGGCCCGTCGCGCACCGGCCATGCCAGAAGCTCGCTCTCCGGTGCGCCGGGTCACTCTTCGCGTAATACCCGTCGCGCTCGAAGTAATGTACCGTCGAGCTCGCAACAGTAATGTTCGTGACGGTTGCGACCATGCGACTGTCCGGTCCGGCAGTGCGCCGAACCTATCACTTCTCCTGACGGGCGCGTCGCGGATTCTCGTGAGACCGGAGATGGATTGCCGAGCAGCGACCGGCCCGGCAGCGTTGAGGAAAGGACGGCGTCAGCGAACCTGTGCTTCCGCTCCCCGATCCGAGCCGCGCCGCACGAAGGCGTGATCCAGCTTCTCTCGGATCATCCAGGGAGTGGCGCTCAAGGACGGCATCAAGCAAATCAAGCACGCCGCCCAATCGGCCCGTCACCAACTTTCAGGCACAGCTCCTTCATGGCGTCCCGCCTCTTCTCGGCTCTCCGATCCTGCAACCTCGGTTGCGATGACGGCATCGCCGTTCGCCGGGAGGTCGACGACCAGCGCCGGGTTCATGGGCCGATAGCGTTCGGTGCAGCTCGACGCGTTGACCTGCAGCATCCTCCCAAGGCGCCGCACGCCGTAGCCATGGTGAACGTGACCGAAGACGTGAAGCCGCGGGCGCGTGCGCTGCGTTGCGGCAAGCAGCTCCTCGCAGCCTACACTCTCGCCCTCGACGGTCTGGTCGAGCACTCCATAGGGCGGGGTATGGGTGATCAGGACATCAACTTGCGCCGGAATCAGATCCCACTTCTTGCGAAGCTCTGCTCCGCGCTCGAGGTTGAAGGCCCAGTCAAAGAACCGTGGCTGCCAGGGCGAGCCCCAAAACGACACCCCCTCGAATTCGACGCCGCGGTCCAAGAGATAATGACAACCGGCGAAGATCTTTGGTCCAAGGCTTGGGTCCGCCTCCAAACACAGGTCGTGGTTTCCCGCGATCACCACCTTGTGCCGGTGCGGCTGTCCGCTGAGGAATGCCCCGAATGCCCTTGCTTCGAAAACTCCGCCTCCGCTGCAAAAGTCGCCCGCATGGATGAGCACGTCTCCGTCGGGGATGCTGATCTTCCGGTGCAGGCCGTGGGTGTCGCTGAGAAGAACCAGACGCATTAGCAACTCCCATGAGAACGTCCGCCGCCAAGTCGACCGCGTTCACAAGCTGGCCAACCATCCATAGGTCGCATCCTACATCTTGTACAAGCCGCATGGCCCCCTCTGGTCGCGCACGCATGCCCCCGGGCTTTAGTCCCAATGCCACTCCCGCCAAAGTGGGGCAAAACCCGCGACCTTGCGGATGACCCGTCGCTCGCGTGGACGTCATGCGGGGGACACGGTGAGACGGAAGTCGTCGCACGGGCTCGGGGCGGCTTCACTCGTCCGGGGAAAGCCCGTTGATGCGACAGGCTGTTGACACGAGGGTCCGGCCCGCCGCGGTGGTGATTTTACGACGCGCGCCTCTCTCATCGTAGCGGGCATGCCTACGAGGTGAGCCGGGGACCTCGCGCGGCATGCGGAGATCGCGGAAAACGGAACGCCATGAGCCGACTTGCCGACACGCTTCTGGCGACGGTACGAAGCGAACTCTCCACCGCGCAGTTCGGTGACCTGCTCGGTGATCTCGGCCGCCGCCACCAGTACCTGCCGCCGGCGATCCGGCCCGCCGTGCCGGGCACGACCCTCGTCGGCGGCCGTGCGGCTTCTGACCTCGTTGGCGTGTGATTCAGAGAATCCTTGAGTTATCGCGGGGGGCAAACCCGGCTCACATTTGCGCGGCTGCAAATACCTCGAAATCAACTCAAACCGCGTCCGCTCGTGGTGGTTCGCGAGCGCTGACGATGCCAGCTGCATCGGAGAAGCTGATAAGGGAAAGCGGATGAAAATTCGTTTGGTCTTCTCAGTAAGGTAGAGCCGAAGACGGTCGCTTGTGATCGTCTTCTGGCTCCACCACTGAGCGGGGCGCGGCGTACGCTACACTAGGCAGCGTCGCGTCCTTCTCTTTACCTACCACAAAGACGCGCCGGAGGGAACATGAAAAATATCGTTGGCATCACAGAAATCGAACTCCAACGCGTGCCAGACCATGACGTGGACACGTCCTATCTGGAACAGCTCGGCTTCGAGGAACGAATCGGCGCTTATCACCGCGGCGAATTCGGGTTCATCGGTATCCGCGCCTATTGCGAAGTTCTAACCGGCGACCTTTCCCGACCCCATGTGCTCACCCGCCACCCGCTCCAGTCAGCGGGTCTGTGGTCGATCGAGAGCGATCTCGACACCCGCTATGAAAACGAGGTGTTTGATGCAGAGCGCGCTTCTCAGGCCGACGATTCACGCGCTTTCGGCGTACCGGAAACGATGATCCGAGAAGCCTTGGAGAAACCGGATACAAACAGTTCAGCACCACAGAACACGGAAGACGCCGCCAATTACGCGCCGCTCGCCTAACAGGCTGGGGCGGCCACCTGGTTCCGTCCCTCCGCAATCGCTTGCCAACAACCGTCCTGGCAATAAATTTCTCCGGAAAACAACAAAACACCGCGCGCCAATTCACCGGGAATGGCCGCCGCACCACGCGGCCGCGGCACGACCCCGCCGCGCTCTGCCAGCCTCTTCGCAATCTGGCCAGCCCCACACGCGCCGATCAATCGCGCAACGCTGAGCAAGATCGCAGCCGTGTCCACGATTCCGAAGGAGCGTGAAGCTTAGAATTTCGCTCGAAACCGGTCAGGAGGAGGATCGACCATGCCCGTCGATAAGCCCATGCTCTATGCCGGGATCGGATCGAGACGGACACCCGGCGCGATTATGACGACCATGAGAAAGCTCGCCGCCCGCCTCGCCGAGCAGGGCTGGTTCCTACGGAGCGGGGGAGCCAGCGGCGCCGATGAAGCTTTTATCTCCGGCACACCGCCGAACCGACGCCGGGTCTATCTGCCTTGGCCTGACTACAACGGGTACTACGGGCCCTACCATTTTTTGCGTTCAGATCCCGCAGCACCGTCTGCACCGGCCAAAACACAGCCGCCAACAAGAAAGAGGACTACTGCCTGACGTATCGACATCACCGCTCCGGACGCTTGAAGGAGTCGCGATTACCGGAATCGCGGTCGCCCTTCTTCTTGCCTTCCACGAGCGGCGGCGCCTCCGGCCACCCGACATGACGGGCGAGCTTCGGCCACTCGAACCCGGCCGCTTTTTTCACACCCTCGAGCGACAGCACTAGCCGTCCGCGCGACCACCACCAGGCGCCGCCGATGTGCCCCCCACCAGCCGCGGCCGCCTGAAGCGCACCGTCCTCGAGGAAACGAAACGACACCGCCTCACGGTCCATGAAGGGCAATTCAACATAGTCCTCTTGCGCGATCAGCCAATCCATCAGCCTCATCGCTGCGTAACGCTCGCCGGTCGGCATATAGAAAAAGGGATAACCGACGTGATAGGTGGCCGTTAAAGCCTTGCCATCGAACTCGATCGTAAGCCGCCCGCCGTTGGGGGATAGCGCCAAATGACCGATATCAGTGATTTCATCGCCTTGTTCATCGAGTTGCCAAATTTGGTCGACTTTTTCGTTGAGGATAAGGACGTAGCGCCGTAACCACGACGAAAGACCAATATAACCGTTATGGTTACGCAAGAATTCCGAGAAGTCTTCCTTCGACATTGTCGGGCCACCGCCCGCCGCTCCAATACCCGTCGCTCCCGGGGCGCTTATTTCATATCCCGGGAAGCGGCGGATCGGCGCCTCCGGGTCCTGTTGCATCATCTCCATAAGGTCGGTCGCCGTCTGCCGTTCATTGACCGGCAAAGGTATGTCGAGATAGGGGCATTTCTTCTTCATCACAGCCGGCCAACTGTCCTGCACCCACCCATCCATCAGCACGATGTGTTCTTCACGGTGCTCCTTAAACGCCTCGCTACGCAGTACTCCGGTCTCTCCGTGGTAATGGATCGCAAATTGCCACCATCCTTGCGGTATTCCTTTTCCGGCGGTGACCGGTTGATAGTTGTATCTAACAAAGAAGCCGCGCCCCGGCATGAGGCCCCAGGTCGCTTTTCGACCTTTCGGACAGCGCGACAAAGTGCCATTAGGATGGTGAAAAAATGCTGTCGTCACATCCTTTTCCGAGACGACATCCCACTCCGGCGCGTGAAAAACCCAAACACGGTTTGTTAGAAGCTCCGAGAAGAACTCGGGGGCATGACTGCTGAGGTTATAGCGGCCCGCCTTCGCCGCGCCGCCTGCCAACACAAGGATGGAAAGCGTCACCATGAAGGTCGCCTTAGCGGTAGACATCAATAACCACCATCACCCGAACCAGGGCCGTCACCAGGACCAGGAGCAAAGCCGCAACTATTTCCGCCGCATGATTTATTGCAGATATGGCAACAGTTGTCTGCCGTCAAAACCCACGAACTGTAGGAGATCTGATCAATGGACGCGTCGTCCCAGGGAAACTGGGTCGAGCGAGTTGTCTTCGTGCGCTGCTCCTCCTTGGACCCAATATAGTCGGTGGTGCATGAGACATGCCGCGTTTCGCCGACCGAGCTAATCGCGATCACCGGGACCGGCGGCGTCGGCGTGCTCGCCGTCCAGCAGCTCGTCGACACGAACTGCGGCGCGCCATAGCTCGCCCCGGACGACGACACCGTCTTCTGACGACGCCAGATCTCCTCGCCGGACATTGTCTCATTGTGCGGCGCGCCCTCATACCAGGTGCAGTCGACTACGTAGTCCTCCCACTCGGTGTAGTCGGTGCGGCACTGGTCGACCAGCATCTGCCACGAGCCCTCGCTCGGGCTGCCGACCGCGTCATCTCGCCCATTGCGATCCTGCTCAACCGCCCGGCTCAGCGTCACGCCGGCGCCATGCGACCCGGCCGCGCAGGGCTGCACCGTGCTTTCGCTGCTGACCACCGTGCGGGTCGACAGATAGGGATCCTGCACCGCCCCGGCCAAGGCCGCCCGGCCCGACGGCAACGCACCGCCGAACGCCGCAGCCGATAGACACGACGGAAGGCTCACCGAGGCCCGCCCGACGCCGCCCTTCGCCGCGCCGCCCTCGAGCCAATGAAGCGTGGCCCGCTCGGCGCCGATCGACCCCGAGCCGTACATGTAAGGAGCGACCTGGACCGCGCGGTGATCCCCGCCCACACCCTTCACCGTCTCCGGCGCCAGATAGACCAGCAGAGTGTCGTCGCAGTAACGTGCCCGAAGACCTCGGGCAGTCCAGCTCGACAGCCACCCGGTCGCCGCCGGCGGCACCGCGCCCGACCAGCTCGTCGCCGCCGTCGAGTGGGTCAGAATGTGATCCTCGACCTGACGATAGGCCGCCGTCAGCGCCGCCGAATGGCCAAGCGCCGCGCTCCGCTAGACCCGCTCCGATTCATCCAACGCCGCCGTCGCCGGCGCCGCGATCGCCGCCGCCGCCGCAACTACAAGGGCAGACGCAGCCAACTCAAACCATGATGCTTTCCGTCTTATCGCTCATCTCCCTCGTGCACCAATTCCAAATGTTCTTGTCTCGTTGAAACCAAATGCTCGCCACACATCGAGATGCCAAAAGGAAAAGAAGATGGCGCCTGATGTATCATGATCACCGCTCTGGGCGCTTAAAGGTGTCGCGATTACCGGAATCGCGGTCGCCCTTCTTTTTGCGCTCCACGAGCGGCGGCGCGTCCGGCCACCCGACATGACGGGCGAGCTTCGGCCACTCGAACCCAGCCGCTTTCTTCACACCCTCGAGCGACAGCACTAACCGTCCGCGCGACCACCTCCAGACGCCGCCGATGTGCCCCCCACCAGCCGCGGCAGCCTGAAGCACACCGTCCTCGAGAAAACGAAACGACACCGCTTCACGGTCCATGAAGGGCAATTCGACATAATCTCCTTGCGCGATCAGCCAATCCATCAGCTTCATCGCCGCGTAACGCTCGCCGGTCGCCTTGAACCAGAACGGATAGCCGACATGATAGGTAAATTTCTTGTTAGATTTTTGAAACCTGATCCGAATGCGATTTCCGTCTTTCGATGGTGTGAGATACACAATATCTTCGATCTCGTCCGTCCTACCTTTCAGCTTCCACAACTGGTCTTTTTTCTCGTGAAGGACTAAGACGTAGCGGTGCCATCGACCGGACCGCAGAATCATTCCATTCTGACCGGCGAGGAAGTCAAATAGCTCCTTCTTGGTAAGCGTCGGCTTACCACCGGAAACCGCCAGGCCTGTAGCCCCCAACACCGTGTCTTCGTAACCGGGAAACTTACGAATCGCCGCGTGAGGATCTTGCTCCCTTAATTCAGCGATCGCCGTGGCCGTTTGTTTAGGATTAATTGGTACCGGCACATCCACGTCCGGACAGGTGTTTTTCATAACCGCCGGCCAGGTATCCTGAATCCAGCCGTCCATGAAAAATACAAATTTTGACCCGCTTTCATTTAGTGATTCAGTGTGCAATCGACCGGTTTCACCATTGTAAATTATCGCAAAGTGCCAGCCTACTCGTTTTGGATCGGGCTTAATCCGTGTTGGCTGGTAGTTGTATTGGCTAAAAAGCCCGCCCCCTGGAATAAGATTCCAGGTGGCCTTCCCCCCGACGGGAGAGCACCGGAGAAGTTCCCCGTCTGGAGCGTGATACAACGCTGACGCAACGCCCTTCTTACCTATCAGCTTCCAGACCGGCGAATGAAAAACCCAAACACGCCCAGGCAGAAGTTGTGAGAAAAATTCGGGCCCATGCGAACTCATGGTCAGCGGCGGAGCCGCATGCGCCACGCCAAACGGAACAAAAAGGATGCTGAGAAAACACAAGACACCGAGTCTGCGAGACATTACTGGCCTCCTGTTTTCGAATTGGATTTCTAAACATCCAAGATACCGCTTTTCCGAAAGAGATTACATTCATTCAGCTTAGTACGACCCCTCCGTCAGATCCCCCCGTTACCGCAGGCGGCGCCACCGCCAGCAATGCGGCCGGTACCGCACCTGCAACCAGGCGGGCTCGGGTTTGGCTTCTTTTCACAATTGTCTTTAATCGGCATACCCTAAGTGAGGTGCGCTGCCGCCTTTGAGAGCGATCGACGTATTGCGAACCTGTTTCGGAGCCTGCTTCGCAATGTTGGAATGAACCTCGACCAGGGCACGGTCTTCGGGCCTAAAGGGAACAGGCGGCGGGTGTTCGATCCCGTGTCGATTGGGGTCTGACATGATCACATGTAATCGGCGTCAGGGGTGAGCTGCGCCTTCCATGCCATCCAGAGAGTTTTATGTTCATCTTGGAGATGGTCTGCGAGGATCGCCAGCAGTTTGTGAAGAGTATCAAATTGTGTGTCGGTCCAAAGAAATTTGGCCACGGTTACGGGGCCCAATGACATTGGAAATCCGCCGGGCGTCACGCACATATAGTGCCACGCGAGATCTGCGATGGCCCTCTCGTGGTGAGCGCCCCACACGGGCGCGCTTCTGAAGCCGGCCGGGTGGTTGATACCCCTCAAGGGTTCGCGAATGTCGCAGAGTCGTAGGTCCTCGAGGATGTCTACAGGCGCGTAGCGATCTTTGTCGCCTGACAAAGCGGCATAATGGGCTCGCTCCGGCACCCCGGTATTGGGCACTTGCCAACACGACCGGTGCCAGTCGCCACTGGCCCAGCAATCGGGGTCACGGAGGTTGAGTGCTGACATCGCGGTGAGGTAATCGCGTTTCGACGTTTCGCGGATCCATGCAGGGTGGTATCCGGTCCGCTCATCGTCACAGCGGGACGCCCGTTTAACCGCAGATTGATCCGGGTTCACTGCCCAATTCCCTCTGTGGAAATCTGCGCCGATAGTGACGGAGTGTACCGCCAGTTGCACGGCGGTGCCGAGCCTCGACGTGGCAAATCCATAATTTTTAGCGTCGAGAGTTAAGCGCAGGATCTCCGGTACAGCGTAGAGACACGATCGGCGATCAGCCGGGTATAGATTATCGGGGCCGGGCATGTTGAGCTACCACCCGTCCTTGTTGGTGTGGCTAGCGCGCGGCATGTCCGGGCCAAGCGCGTTCGTATCTCCGAGTTGAGCAGACGGAATGTCGTAACCTCGACTGAGCGGGTGATGAAGGCGGATCCCTATTGGGGCGCTCTGTTCGTGTTCCGCGGCTGCTTTGGGGACCTGATCAAGATGATGTGGCGGGACGGCCGAGAAGAGTGTGCGTCCTCGAAGTGTGTGGAGCGATGCCGCTTCGTGTGGTCTTCGATGCTCGCGCGGGAGGCCGAACTCGAAAACTGAGCCCGGGTATCCCGTGAGGATATCGGCGGCGATACTCTCCGAGATGCGCACCGGCACAAACACGCAGCCGCCAAACCCAGGGACCAGCACCAACACGCAGCCGCCGAGTGAGGAGGCCCACGCTAAAGCAGAAAGAAAGACCGCGATCAACGCGGTCATCGTCGATCTCGACGAGGTCGTCAACGCGAAGATTGAAAGCTTCCTCAAGCGGCGCGAGAATACCGTCGAGGCCTATGAGAGCGCCATCGTATCCGCGGGGGAAATCGCCGGCCAACCTCCGGCTCCTACCGGCGAAACGTCTGTGCCATAGCACAACTAGGTGGGACGAATAGGCTGGATTGGCCCTTAACCCGCATTTCCCAAGTGACCGCACCATTCGATGCGGTTTGTATCTGATTCAAGTATAAGAATTAGAGGCTTATATCACTTGGAGAGGGGCTCGGATGCGGAACCCGGAAGGTGAATCGAATCGCATCCCACTTCGGCCCTGTTTCGACCGTCGCTTGAAGCTGGATTTCCATGGCTCGCGAATCACGTCCGACGCGGGTCTGCTCGCCTACCGTGAGCTTGACGACGCTCTCGACCTGACCGAGTCGGCCAACGACGCCATTTGCGACCACCGCACCGGCAAGAACGGCGGCGTCACTGCAACGCCAACCGTCCGCATGGCAGCCTGGGATACCGGCCGCCGGCGCCGGAAACGATCGTTACGCCAAGCTGGCCGCCCGGCTCCGTTACGCTCCGCTGGCCATCCAGCTTGGCGGAGAAACCGCCGATGCACTAACATTCGAACTGGACCAGCCAGTGGGGGCGGCTCAGGGGCAGGTCAGCGGTTCGCTGACTACAAACAACCTCTGGATAAAAAATGGGCAAAAGACCAGCTTCCACTGCTCTTGGTGCCACGTCGTCATTACGGGGACACTCAAATGCCGTTATCGGACGAGGTCTGGAAAAGACTTTTGGCAGAATGCCCAACTTCGTTCAGCAGGGGGCTCCTTGAGGCTCTTTATGAAATGGACCGCGACCCTGACTGGGCTCGAAAGGCGTGCAAAAAACAGGGAAAACCCTTCGTCTATATGTCCGAAGATGGGACCCATATCGTTGCCGAATGGCGCGACGGCAGAGTAACTCACGACATCATAAAATAATATACTCGCCATAGGCACTCACGTGTCGCACTATAAGAAAACACCAACTCTCTTTTTGGTCATCGGCGCAAACGGTGCAGGAAAAACAACGTGGTGCAACCCTAATAGAAGCCGCCTACCCTCACATTTTTACAATGCAGACAGCATCGCACAAGACCTGGGAGATTACAACAACCCCTCGTTTCAAATGGATGCCCGGCGAATAGTAGACAAACGAATAGATTCACACTTACACGCTGGGGAGAGTTTCGGTTTTGAGAGCACATTTTCTGGTGCTTCACGTCCAGCACTTGTGCAACAAGCTAGACGTCTCGGATACATGGTTGATTGCGTATTCTTTGGAACCCAACACGTTAAAACCAACGTAAATCGTGTAGCTGCTCGTGTGGAAACTCGCAGAGGCCATTTCGTGCCTGAGGCCGAAATACGCAGACGCTGGCACGCAGTCCAACACAATGTCGTAAAATCGTGGAACGCCTTTAATTTCCTCACAATTATAGACGCGAGCACCTCCGAATCAACGATTGCAGCCGTGAAACACGAATCGCAACTATATCTATCTCCCAATTCTCCCCCATGGCTTAACTCTTTACTTCCACAAGATCTTTCAATAACATAGAGCGGCGCTCAAACACTCACCATCTAGCGCGTCACTTTGTCTCCTCGACTGATCTTTCCCGCGTCACGCGTAAGCAGCCCACGCGTTCGGCAGCCGAAGACCCGCGAATCCTGACGACCAAGGACCGCGTGATCGGCATCCAGAGCTTTGCCAGCACCGGCAAGACGTCGATGCTGGACCGGGTTCGGAGCCTCGCGGAGAGTCGGGACTACCTGGTGATGGGCCGTGCTCCTTCGGCCGCGGCGGCGCGCACTCTTGACCCTTAATCCCACCGCCGTTCACACTACCGCCGGAAGGGAAAATACAAACAAGGGCCGGCGAATGCGCTTGAAAGCAGTTACGCTTCGGAATTTCCCCCGTTATCGCGAGCGCATCGTCATCCCCATCGACAAGCTGGCGGCCTTCATCGGCCGGGGGCGATGCCGGCGAGTCCACCGTCCTCGAAGCTCTCGACGTTTTTTTCGAGGGCGGCACTGTAAAAGTCGAATCTGCTGATGCCTGCACCGCTGGCGATACGAGGGACGTACGAATCGGCGCCGTGTTTACTGACTTGCCAGCAGCGCTCGACCTCGACCGTGGCGCGCGCACCACCTTGCAGGCAGAGCATCTGGTCAACGGCGACGGCGATCTTGAAATCTTTAAGATCTACAACTGTTCAATCCAGAGAGTAACAGGTTACAAGGTTTTCGCTCGCGCCCTGCACCCAGCGGCCGAAGGCATTGCCGATCTACTCCAAAAGAGTAATGCGGACCTTAAGAGGCTAGTTGGGGAACGGGGCGTCGAAGGGAACTGCCAGCAAAACAACAACCCGTCCATGCGTTAGGCGCTGTATTACGCGCTTGGCGATCTTCAGCTCACCGAAACGGGCGTTCCACTGAATGAGGCGGATGCCAAGAATATCTGGGAGGATATCGAGCGCAATCTCCCGATCTATGCGCTGTTCCGCTCTGACCGCGCGAGCGGCGATCAAGATCCCGAAGTCCAGAATCCAATGAAGCTCGCCATTCAGTCGGCGCTCGCCAACCTTGCTGCTGAGCTGGACGACATCACCAGAAAAGGGGGGGAAGTCGCCGAGAAAACGGCGGAACGCACGCTCGATCAGCTCCGCGCGTCCTATCCTGACCTTGAACTGGCCGCCGTCTACGCCTCGATCCACAACCACGTCGACCACCAGCGCCATCTCAACCGCCGCGACATTTTCAAACAAGACCGAGCCGCCGCCCTGGCCGAGTGGCGTCAACGAGCAACCTGAAGGCGCTCGAGTGTAGGTTCCACAAGTCCTGTCCAGTTAGTCTGACAATGCCCGTTTGAAGGTTAAGGGCTGGCGGGCCAGCTGGAGGCCTCTATTTACCTCGCCAATTTTGCCTTGTTGTGATTCTCTGCGACGGTTCGATTCGAGGGGGTATTGATGAGGCAGGCTGGTCTGTTCGGCTTACCGGATCATTTGCGCAAGCTTTCGGCGACGGGCGATCCGTTGGAGGTGCTGGCGAAGGTTGTCGATTTCGAGATTTTCCGCGCACCGCTTGAGGCGGCGCTGGGCTATTCGGACGGATCGAAAGGCGGCCGCCCGGCCTACGATGCGGTGGCGATGTTCAAGGTTCTGATCCTGGCCGCGCGGCACACGGTGAGCGACGAGCGGATGGAGTTTCTGATCCGCGACCGCTTGAGTTGGCTTCGCTTCCTGGGCTTCGATCTCGGAGCGCCGACACCGGATCGGAACACCATCTGGACCTTTCGCGAGCGTCTGGTCCGGGCCGGGGCGATGGATGAGCTGTTTGCCGCCTTCGATGGCGAACTGCGCCGGTGCGGCTATCTGGCGATGGGCGGGCAGATCGTCGATGCGACCCTGGTATCGGCGCCCAAGCAGCGCAACCGCGATGACGAGAAGCGGGCGATCAAGGCGGGCAAGAGCGCGGCCGAGATCTGGCCCGATCAGCCGGCCAAGGCGGCGCAGAAGGACACAGACGCGCGGTGGACGGTGAAGACCGGGCGGCGCAAGAACCCCGCCGGGGCGCAACGGCGCATGCCCGACATCGCGATCCCGGTGTTCGGCTACAAGAATCATGTCGTCATCGATCGGGCCTACGGCTTCATCCGCGGCTCGGCGGTGACCGATGCCGCCCGCCATGACGGCAAGATGTTGCGTCATCTCGTCACCAGCGACAATCTGGCCGCCGGCGTGTGGGCCGACAGCGCCTATCGCTCGAAGGCGAACGAGGCGTGGCTAGCGGGCAAGGGTCGGGTCTCCCACATCCACCGCAAGAAGCCGCCGGGTCGGGCCATGCCCAAGGCGACCGCCCGGGCCAATGCCCGCAAGTCAGCGGTCCGTGCACGCGTCGAGCACGTCTCCGCCCAGCAGAAGGATCGCATGGGCCTGTTCGTCCGCACCATCGGGCTCAAGCGGGCGGAGGCCAAGATCGGGCTCGCCAACCTGGCTTACAATTTCCAGCGTCTGATCTTCCATGAGCGCAGGGCCGCCATGGCATGAGTCTGCCCGTTTGACCGAAAAACACCCCGCTGAGAACGAAACCGCGGACGAATAACGCCGTCAAATCCGCCCGCCGCACAGACCGGCCAACAGAACACCCTTATCCGCGTCAAATCGGTCGGTTGTTGGAGGTCTCCAGCTGGCGGAAGGGCAGATAAATGGCACGAAAGATGATTCCGGAAGATGACGATGGGTGGAGGAAGCGGCTGCGCGCGATTCTTCAGAAAGAGCTAGAGACGGGAGGGGTTCTCTTCGGAGATCGTCAAGATGGCACCTATGTGGCGCGGACTAAGGATGGTGATCATGTGATCAAGCCCGGGCAGGGGAAAGAGTTTATTCGGAAAATGTCTAAGCGGTGACTGCCAAAAGAACTCTCGACCGGCTTCCGACCGTCGGCCTCGCCGGGCCGGACTTGGCCTCTGGACGGCGCGATGCGGTTAGGCGGAGGGGAGGAGCTCGGTGGCGCTTGAACGGCTATCCCGCCAAAACGCGGTGAGCGTCGAGGCGGTCAGGCTGTCGGGGCGGCAATGGGCTCGACGCTGCGCGGATCATCGTTCGAGGGTCTGTTGACCAGTGTGCTCACGGGATAGGCGTTCATCTTCGCCGATGAGTACGGGCCGAGGGCTACGGACTTTCCGTTGAGCCAGGGATCGAAGGCGTCGGGGTCCAGGATGACAGGCATGCGTGGATGAATCTGGGCCAACAGCTCGTTCGCCTCGGTTGTGAGGATGGCGACGCTCTCGATGGTGTCGCCAGGCCGCAGCTCGGAGAGTGTCCCGGTCATCTTGGCGCCGGCCGGCACCGACCAGCGCTCCCACAATCCGGCGAAGGCGGACAGGCCGCCGTCCTTCCGTCGAATGAAATAGGGCTGCTTGGCGCCGCGCGGTCCTCGCCACTCGAAATACCCGTCGGCCGGGACGAGGCATCGACGGTGCGCGAAGGCACGGCGGAATGCTGGCTTCGACGCGGCCGTTTCCGAACGGGCGTTGATGAGCCTGGCGCCGAGGCTCGCATCGCGTGACCAACCCGGGATCAAGCCCCAGCGGAGCATCGAAAGTCGTCGGCCTTCCTCCTCGGCGCGAACGACGGCGATGCTCTGGCTCGGTAGGACGTTGTAACGCGGCCGGAGGTTCTGCGGCGCTCCGATCAGATCGAGGAGGGCGTGAACCTCGTGCCAACTGAACATTTGTGTGAAACGACCGCACATGACGCAGAGCCTAATGGCCTTTCCGAGCTTCAACCAGGTTGTTCCACGTTTGTTCCGACACTATGTTGGGAGGCATGGATGAGGACAAGCGGCCGATCTCGAGACGCGAGCTCGTGTTCGATGTCGAGCAGGCGTTGAACAAGGCGAGAAAGCTCTGGCCGCGCAAGCGCGTGCATGGTCAAGACAACCCGCTGAGGCCGGTTGCCGAGGCAGTGGTCCAGCACCTCGAGCTGTGCCGCATCAGGTTCTTCCGGCAGCCGCCGGCAAGGCTGCACAGCACGCCGGCGATCCGGATCGAGCCGGATGGGTACAACGACGAGGCTGAGCAATGAGAACCGTGATCGTGGTGCTGGCTGCCTTGCTCTCGTCGCTGTCGACAGCGAGCGCCCAATCGCCCGAGACGTTCGCGGAATCGAAGCGGCTGCTGGCCGGCATCCATGAGGAAATCGGGCATCTCCAGACCCTCTATTGCGGTTGTCCCTATGTCCGCAGGGGCCGCTCGGGCGGCGACATCGACCGCGAGGGCTGCGGTCTCAAGGCCCGCAGAAACGAGAGACGCTCCGATCGGGTCGAATGGGAACACGTCGTGCCGGCGTCCTGGTTCGGCCGCGAGCGCGCGTGCTGGACGCAAGGCCACGAGCTTTGCGTGAAGTCGGACGGCACGCCGTTCAAGGGCCGGAAATGCTGCACCAAACGGGGCGTGGATCCTGCGTTCATGGTGGCCTACACCGACCCGCACAACCTCTTTCCGGCCGGGGGTGAATTGAACGGCGACCGGTCCGCTTATCCGTTCGGCACCGTCGAGGGAGAGAGGCGGGAGTATGGAGCGTGTGATTATGAGATGGGGGGCAGACCGAAGGTAGCGGAGCCCGCTGAAGGTGTTCGTGGTGAGATCGCTCGCGCCATGCTCTACATGTCCGACCGGCACCGAGTCGACGTCAGGATGAAACGCGACGAATTGCTGAATTGGAACGAGTCCGATCCGGTGGGGGCGTGGGAACGTGAGCGCGAGAGACGTATCGAAGCCACGACGGGAATACGGAATTCGTACATTGCATCTCCTTAGGCCTTGGTTGCTGTCTAGGGAGAAGACCGAAAGATTTGAACGAGGCAAGGGATATAAGATTTTTGAAACGGAATTTTGCGCCATTCGACAATATCAGCCCACATGTTGGGGAGACTGGTGCAATCCCTTCGCTCAAATGAGAACGATGATAATGCCCATAGGGCAGCATCAATGGACAAAGGGGTTCTGATCGGTGCTTCGTTCCGGCCGGAAGGTCTCGCCACGGCGCCCCGGAACGAAGCATTCAGAAAATCCCGTTCAGCACCCGCCGTTCTCACCTTTGCGGATGCATTGAAGGAAGGCGGTGGTTGCTTGGTGTACAAAGCATCGATTCTCGCTGATATTGCGAGAGCGCCTGACCCAGGGTCTAAAGTAGTGCCTAGTTCAGTAACGTACCACCCATGAATGATGAACGGTATCCGATCAGATTGACGGCATGAAAGGTGTGAATACGAGCAATGCCGAAACGCAGGTTGACCGAGGAGCAGATTCAGTCGATGCCTGAGCAGGGTCAAATCCTGGCGAGGATTGAGCAGGCCAGATCCAGGAACGACAGGAAGGCCATCGAGACGTTGCGAAAGGAGCTTGTGCCACCGGCCGACGCATTGGTGGCGGCAAAATGCGCTGTTGGCGCAGAGTGGATCAGGGAGATGGGTTATATCTGCACCAGGGCGGAGAAGAAATACGGCGCCGACTGGGTCGAAAAATCCGATGAGGAACTGTTCAAAATTCGCGTCCGCTTGGGTGCGGGCGACTGAAGCCTGGGAATATTACGTCGGAGCGACCTGTTATGAAGAGCCAAGCAGCGTTTGAGACAGCGGCTCTGTCAGTCGAGGAATGGCTCGCGGAGGAGATTGACTATACGACGCTGTCCGACGCTACCCTGACCAAATGGAGCCAGAAAAAGCCGGAGATGAAGAATCAGGATGTTGCGATTCTTGGCACTGATGGTCCGGATAAGATACGCAACCTCCGCCATTTGTTGACGTCGCAGCGGACTGCCCGCGAAGCGCATGCCCAAACTCCGGCCGCTCAGAACCTGAGGATCCTGCGCACTCGGTTCAGAGGACATCTCAAAAACATTGGTACCGCGGGAAATCTGGAGGAGATACTCGGCAGCGAACGGGTGATCCTGATAATGGATCGCTACTATTGCGCCAATCAAAAGACAGCAGTTAGCAGCGCGGAAAACGCCCTCGCCGGAATCCATTCGGCAGGAAGAATGCTCGATCGCGTGCGCGACCGAGCTTTGTATAAGAAGGTCGTGGACGCGTACTTCACGCTGCCCAAGAATCGCATCAGTGGGCTTCCGCTGGACGAAGCGCGGCAGCATTTCCGGTCGCACAGGCTGCGTCTACTGAATCTTCTCAGAACCTACCTCGACCGCTGGCAGGTAATGATGATCGATGAGCGCCGCCGGAACCTTCGGATTGCGGAGAAGCTCTATATCGAGCTGCAGCGGAATGCGCTTGGTGTTAGGGAAGATAAGATTGGGAGCCGCGGAAAGAGAGCTTGAGAGCGGAAAGAGAGTTCGAGATATGAAGGCGTGTGCAGAGACGACAATTGCCCGACAATGCCCGAAAGAGCGCAATGGCAAGGTTCAAGAGTGAAAGGACGCTGCAGAGAATTACCTCAATCCACGCTTCAGCTCACAACCACTTCAATCACCAACGGCATCTCAACCGCCGCGATATTTTCAAACAAGCCGGGGCCGCCGCCTTGGCCGAGTGGCGTCAACTCGCAGCCTGAGGGCCTTCGATTGTAGGCCTTACAGGTCCAATCCAGTTAGTCTGACAATGTCCTCATTTCCCTGCACAGGCACTTTCCGATTCTTGACGTCAGTCCGCCTCCTGTCGCGAGTGCCACTCGTGGGCGCTCTCAAAGCTTTGCTTTTTGGCCAAATTAGCCAAAACTATCGCTTGGTAATACGGGGAGTGCGATGAAGACCCTGACGGCGAAGGATGCGAAATACAGCTTCGGACGGCTGATCGACCTTGCCCGTGCCGAGCCGGTGACGGTGGCCAAGCATGGACGTCCTGTGGTCGTGGTCATGGCAATTGAAGAGTTTGAGCGGCTTAAGGCGTTAGATCTACGCGGCGCCACGGCACAAGAACGTCATGCCAGAAAGAACCCGGGCCAATGATTTCTGACCACCTGACAGGCACCGAAAAATACGTTCCGGGCCTTTGGAAGATCGCCGACACCTGCAACTCCAGACGGGTCAAGCTATGAACGTCTTCGACACCCACAAGCAGATCGTTGATGACTATGCGCAGTACATCCGCAGCTTCATCAACATCTCCGATCCAGAGATCGCGCAGACGGTCGAAGACTCGCTTTCCGAGGGGCGTCTCTGGCCGCAGCCCCTACTGCAGTTCAATCCCGCCTACGAACAGGCCGGCATCGTCGACGCCGTAGTCGCCTCGGGATTGCTGCATGATGACGTTCGACACATCTTCGACGGCTACTCCCTGTATCGCCATCAATGCGAGGCCATTGAACTGGGCGTCGGCGGCACCGACTTCGTCGTCACTTCGGGGACCGGTTCGGGCAAGTCCCTGACCTACATCGGTACGATCTTCAATCACCTGCTCGCCAACCCGGGTGCCAAGGGAGTCGCTGCGGTCATTGTCTATCCGATGAACGCACTGATCAACTCGCAGACAAACGAATTCAACACCTACAAGGATAACTACGAAAGAAACACGGGTCGGGACTTTCCCATCACCTTCGGCCAGTACACCGGTCAGGAAAAGGAGGAGCGGCGCCAAGCGATGCGCGAGAACCCCCCGCAGGTGCTCCTCACCAACTACATGATGCTCGAACTCCTGCTCACCCGAGTGCAGGAACGTCCCATTCGCGATGCCATCTTCGAGAATCTCCGGCACCTCGTATTTGACGAGCTTCACACCTACCGCGGGAGGCAGGGTGCAGACGTCTCCATGCTCATCCGACGCATCCAGTCTCAATGCAAGCGGGCGGTCTGCTGCATCGGCACCTCCGCAACCATGGTTTCGGTGGGTAGCGAGGCATCACAGCGTTCGGAGGTCGCGCGCGTTGCGAGCACGGTGTTCGGCCGATCGTTCGAGCCCGATCAGATCGTAAACGAGACGCTGGCGCGCTCGCTGGACGACGCAGGGAAACAGTCCTCAAAGCAAGAACTCCATGCAGCCATCACAGCTGGAATCGACACCGATGCAGATGAAACCGAACTCCGAAAGCATCCGGTCGCTGTGTGGCTTGAAAACCGCGTTGCCCTCGAAGAGCGTGACGGGCGGTTGGCTCGGCGGATGCCTATGGGGTTCAGCGATGTGGTCGCTACATTGGCCGAGGACTCAGGCGCACCAGAAGGTGGGTGCCGGATGGTTCTCGAAGCGACCCTTCAGTGGGTGAGTGCCGTCAACCAGCGCATTCAGGAAGGAGGCTCGCGCTACACGCTCCTGCCTTTCAAGCTTCATCAGTTCATCGCCCAAACCGGGTCGGTCTACACGACGCTCGAGCAGGGTGAGGAACGGTTCATCACCCTCGAGCCGGGTATCTACAAACATGACGACAGCAACAAGCCCATCTTCGCCAATGTCTTCAGCCGAGCCACGGGGCACCCTTTCATCTGTGTTTCTCTGGCGGATGGCCAGCTAGCGCCTCGCGAGTTTCGCGCGGCCGGAGATGACGATGAAGACGCCACGGACGGCTACCTGATCATTGGTGATGAGGTCTGGGATCCGGATCAGGATCTCGACTACCTGCCGGAAGCCTGGGTGCGGACACGCGCGAGCGGCGAGAAGGTTCCGGATTCAAAGAAGCGAGCATACTTCCCTCGGAAGCTGTACTTCGACGAATACGGAACCTGCTCAGAGACGGATCCGCTGAGGTACTGGGGCTGGTTCATGCAGGCACGCCTTCTCTTCGATCCGACAGCAGGTGTGTTCTATGACGCCAAGACGAACGAGGGCACGAAGCTCACGCGTCTCGGCAGCGAGGGCCGAAGCACCTCGACGACCATCACCGCCTTTTCGATCCTCAACCGCTTGCGGGACGGCGGACATTCTCCGCGCGATCAGAAGCTCCTGAGTTTCACCGACAACCGGCAGGATGCAGCACTACAGTCCGGTCACTTCAATGACTTCGTCCAGGTGGTCCGGCTGCGCGCCGGGATACGGCAAGCACTCGAGACCGAAGCGAGCGGCATACTCGACTATGCGACACTCGGCGAGGCGATCTTCAAGTCGCTGTCACTGCCTTTCCGCGACTACGGCAACCGCGATGCAGAGCCGGAATTGGCTCCGGTCAAGAGAAAATACGAAGAGGCACTTCAGGACTACTTGTTCTTCCGTGCTCTCGCGGATCTCCGCCGCAGCTGGCGCATTGTTCTTCCCAACCTGGAACAGTGCGCTCTTCTGAATGTTGGCTACCTGGACCTGGACGAGATCGTGGCCGAAGACGGATTCTGGGCGGACCTCGAGATCGCCAACAGCCTCTCCCATCCGAAGCGCCGCGAGTTCTTGGCCACCGTCCTCGACTACTTTCGCCTCGAGTATGCCATCCACAGTGAGAACTACTTGGTCCCGAGCCGCCTCAGGGAGTTCGAGAAACGCTTTCGCGAGCAACTGAAGGCGCCGTGGACGCTCGACGCGGACGAGGAGCTGCCGGCTCCGTCCGTCATTCGCCTCGATCCGCTGCACCGAAGTGCACGCCTCTCCAACAAGAGCATGGGTCCGGCGAGCTCGCTCGGGAAGTACATCAAGCACTTTGCGAGCCAGGTAGACGTCGACCCGAATGTTCTTCGGGGTGACCACTACCGTGACTTCATCTTGCGGCTGATGCGCAAGTTGAAGGCTGCCGACTACCTTTTCGAGGAATCCGCCAGGAACGCAAACAACGAAGAGGTTCCGGTATTTCGGCTTCGCATCGAGAAGATCCTGTGGAAACTCGGAGACGGCAAGACCGTCAGGCCGGATCCGATCAAGCGGCGCTCTTATAAGGATTACAAGCCAACCCCCAATGCCTTCTTTCGGGAAATATATCGGCGGGACTTCACTGAGAGCAAGCGGTTGGCCGCAGCCGACCACACTGGGCAGCTTGGTGTGGACGTGAGACAAGACCGCGAGGATCGCTTCCGGGCGGACTGGTATCTCGACGAAACAAAAAAGGACCTTGACGAGAGCAGGATCCGTAGCGAGTCGATCAGCGCGCTGTTCTGTTCACCGACCATGGAGCTGGGGGTGGACATCGGTGGCCTGAGCGTCGTTCACATGCGAAACGCACCCCCCAACGCGGCCAATTACGTGCAGCGCTCAGGCCGGGCGGGCCGAAGCGGCCAGGGAGCCTTGGTGTTCACCTACTGCTCGGGTTTTTCCGCCCACGACCGTCACTACTTCCAGCATCAGGCCGAATTGGTGGCCGGGGCCGTCCAAGCGCCGCGGATCGACCTGTGTAACCGCGAGCTGCTCGTCACACACCTTCATGCACTCGCCATCAGCGCCATCGGCCTGCCCGGCCTGGAAGCGGGCGTCGGCGAACGTCCGTCTCTCATGCGCCTCATCACGGACGGCGACCCGGCGATGCCCCTCGCTCCCGGCGTCGTCGAAGGGTTAAGAATCGGGCCGACAACCTTTGATTCTCTCAAAGCGACCTTCCGGCGCGTGATCGCCGACTTCGCGGATGAACTGAAGCGTACGTCCCACGCCTGGTACGCCGACGACTGGGTCGATCAGAACTTGGGTAAACTGGCGGAGCATCTCGACGGCGCCATGGACCGCTGGCGCAAGATGCACCAGTCCGCACGCGCACTCCTGACCCGCGCCACACAGCCAATCGAATCGGGCCGTCTCAAGGTGGGAAGCGACGAGTACAAGAAATACAAGCGGCTGCAAGACCAGGCCAACCGGCAGCTCAATCTGCTACGCAATGAGCAGGGCGGCTCAACGGAACTCAGCGAGTTCTATCCCTACCGCTACCTGGCGTCCGAAGGCTTTCTCCCGGGCTACAACTTCACACGCCTGCCACTGCGGATCTTCGTGCCCACAGGCAGCACCGCGGGCGAATACATCTCGCGCCCGCGCTCCCTCGCCCTGCGCGAATTCGGTCCCCTCAACCTCATCTACCACAACGGGCGCAAGTACCGGGTCTCGCAGCTGGTGATCCAGGACGCGGAATCGTCACTGTCGGAGGCCAAGGTTAGCAAGCGTGCCGGTTATTTCCTGACGGGCGACCAGAGCGATCTGGAACTCTGCCCCTTCTCGGGCCTCGATCTGAGCGACAACGCCAACAAGGAGCACCTGCACGACCTCCTCGAGATGACCGAGTCGCGGGGCGACGAAACAGCCCGTATTACCTGCGAGGAGGAGGAACGCATCTCTCGCGGGTACCAGATCGAGTCGTTCTTCCATGTCGACGGCGGGAACTTCACGAGCATTCGCTGGGCGGTTGCCCGGTCGGGCGACAACCATTTGCTCAATCTTCGTTTCATACCGGCAGCGCGTCTCGTCAGCCTGAACAAGGGCTGGCGATTCCAGAAGACCGAGGGTTTCCCGATGGGGATGACCTCGGGCAACTGGCGCAACTCGATGCCGGAACGGGATCCCGACGCCCGCGAGGATTACCGCATCGTCAAGCTATGGACATCCAACCTCGCCGACGCGCTTTATATCGAGCCCATCCAGGCTTTGGGCCTGGAGCCCGACGGCGTCATCACTCTGCAACACGCCCTCAAACGTGCAATCGAGTCCGTGTTCCAGGTCGAACCGAACGAAATCGGCGTGAGCACGATGGGTGATCCCGAGTGCCCGAACATTCTCCTCTACGAGGCAGCCGAGGGGAGTCTGGGGATTCTCTCCCAGTTCGTCGAAGGTGTGGCGACCTTCCGAAAGGTCATCGAGACGGCCCAGAAAGTATGCCGGTTCGACGATGAGGAATACAAAGCGCCGGCGTCTTACGACGACCTCATGAGTTACTACAACCAGCGCGACCACCAACGGCTCGACCGGTTCTTGATCCGGGATGCTCTCGACAAGCTCAAACTGACCGACATCGAGATCCAGGCAAGCGCAGCTTTCAAGGACTACGAAGAACAATATCAGCACATGCTCCGCCACTTGGACCCCAACTCGTCGACCGAGCGCACGTTCATCGAACACCTTTACCAGAACGGACTGCGGTTGCCCGACGCCGCCCAGAAGCGCGTGTCGGGCATCTATTGCCAGCCGGACTTCTACTACGAGCCCCGGGTCTGGGTATTTTGTGACGGATCGCCCCATGACGAGTTGCAGGTACGCGAGCGCGACGACGAACAGCGGCAGCTGATCATTGCCCGCGGCGACGAGGTCTGGTCGTGGCACTACCGCGAAGATCTCGCCGCCAAGATTACCCAACGGCCAGACATCTTCAGGAAGGTCCGATGAGTACGTCGTTGCAACCGGGCAAGCTCGTGTCCTTGCGGGGCCGCGACTGGGTCGTGCTGTCGTCCGACACCCCAGACCTGCTCGTGGTCAAACCGCTGGGCGGTTCCGACGAGGAGACCACCGGCATCTACCTCCCGCTGGAGATCCCGGACGACATCCCGCAAGACGCCCGGTTCGCGTCTCCCGCCACCGAAGATCTTGGCGATATCTCGACCGCCCGCCTCCTCTACGATGCTGCCCGCCTGGCCTTCCGCAACGGGGCCGGGCCGTTCCGGGCCTTGGCGAAACTGTCCTTCCGCCCCCGTGCCTACCAGATAGTGCCTCTGGTAATGGCCTTGCGGCAGGACACCGTCCGCCTGCTGATCGCCGATGACGTGGGCGTAGGCAAGACCGTGGAAGCCCTTCTCGTCATTCGAGAGATGATGGAGCGCGCCCAAGTGAAGCGCTTCGCCGTGATCTGCCTGCCGCACCTCTGCGATCAGTGGCAGCAGGAGTTCCGTGCCAAGCTCGGCATCGAGGCCGTCATCATCCGCTCCAACACCCAGGCGAGACTGGACCGGATGATCCAGGGGGACACCAGCGTCTACGACTACTACCCCTACCAGATCATCAGTATCGACTACATCAAGGCGGACAGCCGCCGGGCCGTGTTCGTCGAACAATGCCCAGGACTGGTCATCGTCGACGAGGCGCACACCTGCACCCGCCCCGCCGGCGCCTCCAAGGCGCAGCAGCAACGTTACCACCTGCTTCGCGATCTCGCGGATAAGCCCGAACAGCATCTGATCATGCTCACGGCAACGCCCCACAGCGGCAAGCCGGAGGAGTTCCATTCCCTACTGGGCTTGCTCAAACCCGATTTCGAGACGCTGGACTTGCCAAGCTCCAGCCAATCCGAGCGCCGCGCCCTGGCCAGACACTTCGTACAGCGCAAGCGAGCCGACGTGGAGAAGTGGATGGGGGAAGAGACACCCTTTCCCGACCGGGACACCATCGAGTTTAACTACGACCTGTCGCCCGCCTACGCCGAGTTCTTCGACGACGTGTTGGATTTTGCCCGTAAGCTCGTCGCGCCCGGAGTTGCCGGGCAGACCAAGAAACGCGTTCACTACTGGACGGCACTTGGTCTGCTTCGCGGCGTGATGTCCAGCCCGAGCGCCGGGGTGAAGATGCTCGCCACCCGCCTCGACAAATTGGTGGATGTAGAGGCCGACGACGCGGCGATCGACGAAGGCCATGATGCCCTCAATCCAGTCGGTGATCTGGAATTCGGCGTGGAAACCGATAGCGCTCCCACCCAGGTCATGGAGCAGGAGGACTGGACCGAGCATCAACGCCGGCAGCTGCGCGGTTTTTCCCTGCGCCTCGAAGCCTTCGCCGGTACTGAGAACGACCAGAAGCTCTACGCAGCATCCGTCGTCCTCGAGGACTGGATCTCAAACGGCTTCTTCCCCGTCGTGTTCTGCCGCTACATCGAAACCGCCAACTACCTGGGCGAGCATCTGGCCCCTTTGCTTACCTCGAAGATCCCGCGTTTGGACCTCCAGGTCGTTACTAGCGAGGACCCAGACGACCTGCGCAGACAGCGCATCGAGGGGATGGCCGGCGATTGCCCCCGCATCCTGATTGCCACCGACTGCTTGAGCGAAGGCATCAATCTTCAGGACTGGTTCACCGCGGTTCTTCACTACGACCTGCCTTGGAATCCGAATCGCCTTGAGCAGCGGGAGGGCCGCGTGGACCGTTTTGGTCAGCAGGCACCCGAGGTCAAGGCTTGCCTCCTATATGGAGCCGATAATCCCATTGACGGCATCGTGCTCGACGTTCTGCTGCGTAAGGTACGTGAGATCCGACGGGACACCGGCATCAATGTGCCTTTCCCCGAGAACTCGCAGAGCATCATCGACACCATTACCCAGTCCCTTCTCCTGAACCCCGACCGCCGCATCCAGACGCGCCAGACGCCGCAACAAGGCACACTTTTCGATTTCAGCGACTTCGGCGAGGCCGCCGAGGCCAAGGCAAACATCACGCGCAAGATCGACGAGGCGGCCGAGCGGGAAAGGGCCTCGCGCAGCATTTTCGCCCAGAACGCGATCAAGGCGCACGAGATCGAGGAGGATCTGCGCGCCGTGGACGAGGCAATCGGCGATCCCGGAGCGGTGAAAGACTTTGTGATTGGCGCGCTCGCTACACTCTTCGGCGTTCAGATCACCACCGAGAAGAACGGCTACGCTATCGTCACCGGCAATCTGCCGCCCCAGGTCGGAGGCCTCCTACCCGAAGGGCATCTGGTCAAGGTCAGCTTCATTTCCCCTACGCCCGAGGGCTATCACTATCTTGGCCGTAATCACCGCTTCGTCGAGCAGCTCTGCCAGCTGGTCATGGCCAACACCGTCGCGCGCGAAGGAAAGCGCGCAGCCCGCGCCGCCGTCATCCGCACCAGGCAGGTCGATACCAAGACCACTCTGCTGCTCTTCCGCTGCCGCAACGTCATCGAGCAGGGCGGGGGTGGCCACCAGATCGTCGCCGAGGAGATGCTCCTCTGGGGCTGGCGGGGCACCCCCGACGACCGCGAGTGCTTCGACCACGAACAGGCACGTGCGCTGCTGCACGAGGCCCGCGCCAGCAGCAACCTTAGTCCGGAAGCTCGGGCGAATTTCCTCGAGAACGAACTTGGCCTCCTCGATCGGCTGGATGACGCTTTCAACGAACTGGCAGAGGAGCAGTCCAAACGCCTCGTCGCCGCCCACGAACGCTTCAGTGCGCTGATGGACAAGCAGCGTTACCAGGTCGTCTACCCCGTCCTGCCCATGGACCTGATGGGTATGTACATCCTGTTGCCGGAGGGCTCGGCGTGAACTACCCGAGCATCCGCGTCGAAGGCGCCATCCTCTCGCCAGATATCCTCGGGCAGATCGAGGAACTGCCCGGCCAGGGGCCGTCCGACTTCGCCCTAGACTCGGGCACCAAGGTCAAGGACGAGATCGCCCGCTCCTGGGCCGATGCCCAGGACTACTGGCGCATCTTCCAGCGCAAGCTGGAGACGGTAAAGGAGGGTAGCAACGCCACCACCGAGACCCGCAACCTGTGGATGGTCCCTCTGATGGGGCTCCTCCGCTACGACATCGAGTACCAGCCTCGCGGCACCGAGCTCGATGGACGGCTCTACGCCATCAGCCATCGTGCCACGAATCGGGCGAACGCCCCGGTGCAGATCATCGGAGCCCGAGATCCGGCCGGTCTGGACAAGAAACCCACCAACGCCACTCGCCGCATGTCAGCCCATGCGTTGGTGCAAGAGTTCCTCAATCTCCACGATCAGCTCTACGGCCTAGTCACCGATGGCCACGTGCTCCGGCTGCTCCGCGACAGCTCCCGGCTGGTCAAGCAGAGCTACCTCGAATTCGACCTCGATCGCATCTTCACTGACGGCCTCTTTGCCGATTTTGCCGTCCTCTACCGTTTGCTGCACGCCACCCGCCTGCCGCTGAGCAACGACAACGCGGCCGAGAGCCTGATCGAGCGCTACCACCAGGACTCCCTCGACTCCGGCGCCCGCATCCGCGAGGGGCTGAGCAAAGCTGTAGAGCAAGCGATCCTCGACTTCGGCAGCGGTTTCCTCTCGCACCCCGACAACGACGCTCTTCGCGCTGTCGTTGCCAATGGCGAGCTCTCGGCCGGCGACTACTATCAGCAGCTCCTGCGGTTGATCTACCGACTGCTCTTCCTGATGGTGATCGAGGAGCGTGACCTGGTCTTTCCGGCCGAAGCACTGAGGGAACAGCGCGACATCTACCGCAATTTCTATAGCGTTACCCGTCTCCGCCGCCTCTCGGAGAATCGCTACCTCGCCGACCCGCGCCGCCACGACCTCTGGCTCGCATTGCAGGCCAGCTTTCGCCTCTTCGAGGCAGACGGTCCGGGCACCAAAATTGGAATTTTTCCGCTGGCGGGAGATCTCTTCTCGACTGCCGCCACGAGCTCCCTCGCCGGCTGCACGCTCGGCAACGATGTGCTCCTCCGCTGCCTGCGCTCCCTCGGCCTCTACCGGCATCCTGACAGCGGCCAGCTTATCCGCGTCAATTACGCCGCCCTCAACGTCGAGGAGTTCGGCTCGGTCTATGAGGGCCTACTCGAGTACGAGCCAAAATTCGCCGGCGAGAGACGCGAGCTGCGGTTTGAATTCCGTCGGGGTGATCAGCGTGCCGTCACCGGTTCCCACTACACCCCCGACGACCTCGTCCAGCCACTGATCCGGCATTCGCTTGACCATCTCATCACCGAGCGCCTTAAGGCCAACGACCCCGAGGCCGCCCTGCTCGATCTACGGGTCGCCGACATCGCTTGCGGCTCGGGCCACATCCTGCTCGCTGCCGCCCGCCGCATCGCCACCGAGCTGGCGGTGGTGCGCACCGGCGAAGAGCAACCCTCGCCGTCGGCCTACCGTGCCGCCCTGCGCGATGCTATCCGCCACTGCATCTACGGCGTCGACTTTAATCCGCTGGCGGTGGAGCTGTGCAAAGTGGCCCTGTGGCTGGAGGCGCATATTCCCGGCCAGCCCCTCAACTTCCTCGACCATCACATCAAGTGCGGCAACGCCATCGTCGGCTTCGCACGCCGCGAGGAAGTGGGTCGGGGCGTGCCGACGGAGGCCTTCAAGACATTGCCCGGCGACGACAAGGAGGTCGCGGCGGCCTACCGCAAGAGGAACAAAGAGGATGTGCGGCACCAGAAGCAGGCGACCCTCGACTTCACCCCCAAGCTGCGCGGCCACCTCGAAGCGATCCTCGAAGAGTGGCAGTCGCTTTCGGCCCTGCCCGAGACGACTCCTGCCCAGATCAGCGCGAAGAAGGAACGCTTCGCCGCCTTCGCCCGAGGCGAGCACACGGACCGCTTGCGGACCATCGCGGACATCCCCGTGGCGCAGTTCTACATCCCCAAGGTTCCCGGCAACGAGTCGAAGCTCCTCACCGACGGCGAGTTCCGCGGCTACTGGCGCGGCGAGTTGGCGCCGCAGAGGCGGGACGCCGACACCGCCCGTGCTGTAGGCAGAGAGAGGCGCTTCTTCCACTGGTTTCTGGAGTTCCCGGAGATCATGGAGCGGGGCGGGTTCGACTGCATCCTGGGGAATCCTCCGTACCTGGGCGGGCAGGCGCTCAGTGGTACCTACGGTCATGCCTTCTGCGAGTGCATGAAGTGGCTGTACGCGCCCACCGGGCTAAGCGACTTCATGGTCTACTTCCTTCGCCGCATCCACGGGCTCCTTCGGGACGGCGGCTTCACCGCGATCATCACCACCAATTCCATTGTCGACGGCGATGTGCGCAAGGACGGTCTCGAACAAATCGTCAGCGCCGGCGCGCAGATCAACATGGCGGTGCGCGGCATGAAGTGGCCGGGCAGGGCCAACGTAGTGGTATCGCTGCTTGCCGCGCACCACGGGAAGTGGAACGGTCTGAGAACGCTCGACAACCAGCCCGTTGCGCTGATCAACAGCTTCTTCGAGGAGGGAGAGGAAGTTGCGGAACGGCATAGCCTGGCGGAGAACCGGAAGCGAGTGTTCCAGGGATCCGTTGTCCTCGGCGCTGGATTCCTGTTAACCCAGGAAGAGGCCAAACGGATGCGCGAATCCGATTCCCGCAACGCCGATGTGATCATGGCGTTCATTAACGGCAAGGAACTCAACAACAAACCGGATCAGGCTTCCAGTCGTAGCATCATCAACTTTCGTGACTGGCCTCTTGAGCAGGCGCAGGAGTATCCCGAACCCTATGAGCGTGTTCTGACCCTGGTCAAGCATCTGCGAGGCAAGGACAACATGCGAAGTCGGCGCGAGAACTGGTGGCGATTTGGCGCACTGGCTTCAGGTCTCTACAACAACATCAGCGACTTACCTTACTGCTTCGTCGCCACTCGTACCACCAAACACCTGAGTTTTTCGGCCATGCCGATAGACTATATCTACAGCGACGTCTGCGTGTTCACCACTGACCGCTGGGATCTCTTCTCCGTGGTCCAGTCCTCGCTCCACGAGGGGTGGGCCTGCAAGTACAGCGGCTCGCAGAAAGAACATCTTCGCTACTCACCTTCGAGGTGCTTCGACACGTTCGCGTTCCCCGCCGGGCTCTGGCAGACCGCCGACCCCGGCCTTGCGGAACTCGGCGTGCGTTACCACACGCACCGTAAGGATCTGATGCAGCTGCTCTGGCTTGGCCTGACCAAGACTTACAATCTCTTCCACACGAGCGATCTTTCGCCAGAGATGGTGGCGAAGGTTTCCAAGAAGGACGCCGGCACCGCCGCCGTGGGCTTCGAGGCCCTGCTGGAACTACGCCGGCTGCACGTCGCACTCGACGGCGCGGTACGCGACGCCTACGGCTGGCGGAATCTCGACCTGGAGCACGACTTCCGCGAGGTCGAGACACTCCCAGAAAATGACCGCGTCCGCTACACCATTAGTCCTACCGCCCGCCGCGACGTGCTCAAGCGTCTCCTTGCAGAGAACCACATTCGCGCCGGGACCGAGGCAAAGGATTCCCCCGCCAGATCCAACCGCAGTGGCCACAAGCGCATGGCCACAACCGACGGCCCCGATCTCTTCCGAGCAGAGCCCTGACATGGCCAAGACGTTTGCATTTCTGGCGGCGCTCTTCGACAGGCCATAGGCCACCGACTTTCCGTTTCGACGTTTCGACCGGTGCCCGAACCCGAACATTGCGCCGTCACCGCGCCGGATTGCGCAGAAAATTGAATCCCGGTGATTCCCAATAGATTCCCAATCGAATTTCTCAGACCCGACCGAAGAATCAAAACCCCTGAAAACATGTTTGTTTTCAGCGGTTTGTCTTGGTTGCGGGGGTAGGATTCGAACCTACGACCTTCAGGTTATGAGCTTGCTTGACGGTACTGTCGGCTCACCGTTCATGAGGGCTGTGATGGCGTCGCCGATTCGTTCGGCGGCCGCCTCGACCTCGCGATCACCGACATGGGCGTAGCGCAGCGTCATCTGAAGCTGCTTATGACCGAGCAGCTTCGCCACCACCGGCAGCGGAATGCCCCGCATCACCGCATGGCTGGCGAAGGTGTGGCGCAGGTCGTGAAGTCGGACGTCCTCGATCCCCACCTGCTTCCGTACCAAGTACCAGAGCGGAAGGTTGCGGCTGCACGGACGTTCCTCACCAAGCGGCGACGGAAAGATGAAGTCGCTTTCTCCTCGCGGCTGACGCTCGATGATGCGGCGCGCATGCGCGTTCAAAAATACGCTGCGGGGACCTGTCTTGCTGTCCGGCAGGTTGGCGACGTTCTCGTTCAGCGTACGCCAGCGCAGGCCCACGATCTCGCCCTTGCGGCAGCCGGTCAGCATCAAAAGGCGGATGATGTCCGCTTGTTGTCTGTCCGACTGTCGTCCGGTCGCATAGGTGTCGAGCACCCGGTGCAGACGGTGGATTTCTTCCCTTGAGAGGAAACGCGTGAGCTTACGGCAAGGGTTGCGCTTCACCCCTCTGGCCGGGCTGGAGGCGATGAGGCCTCGCCCGACCGCATGGTTCATGATCTGGTGAAACACGTCGAGCGCCCTGTTGGCGCCGCCCGGCGCGGTCCGGCTGTAGCTGTCGAACCACCGGTGAACCGCCGCGCGAGTTATGCGGTCGAGCGGTAGCGCTCCGAATGTCGGCAGTAGCTGGTTCTTCAGGGCGTCGTCGGTTCTTTTTTGCGTCGAGGCCTTGTAACGATCGTAACAGATGTTCCTCCACGGACTGGCGACGAAGTCCCTGAACAGCGGGACCTCGCCGCGTTCCCCCTCATCGGAGAATTTCCTCTGAACCGCGATCTCGAGGCATTCCCGCCGGATCTCGTGCACGCTCTTCAGCATCACCGGGCCGAGGGTGAGTTTCCGGACTCGACCATCGACATTGCTAAGATAGACGTAGCCGCGATGACCGGAGGGTCGGACTCGGACGCCGAGCCCTCCAACGCGTGTGTCCCAGACTGTATATTCGCGGGCCCGGGGTTTGAATCTGGCGGTGGCGGCGTCGGTCAGCCGCATTTTTCGTGCTCTCGCCATGGCTCAGCCCTCACCGAGCACCGAGCCGACGGCCTCGACCGCCTCGCGGACCGTCTTGTCGGCCAGATGGGTGTATTTGAGGGTGGTCGCGGGATTGCTATGTCCGAGAAGTCTGCCGATAACGAGGACGGTCTCGCCGTGCGCCAGCGCGATGCTGGCATAGCTATGGCGCAGGTCATGCAGACGGACATCGGGAAACCCAGCTTCCGCCCGGACCCGCCGCCAGAACCAATCGATCGCGTGAATGCTCAAGGGGCCGTCCGCCCGAGGTGCAGGAAAGACCCAGCGTGTGCTGCGGGGCAGCCGGTCCAGAACAACCCGGGCGGCGGACGACAGCCAGACTGTGCGCGGTCCGGTCTTGCTGTCGCGAAGGAACAGTTTGCCCTCTCGGTAGCCTGTCCATTCGAGGGTAAGGATCTCGCTCTTGCGACAGCCGGTGAGCAGCAACAGCGTGATCACAGCGACAAGCAATGGACGAGCTGCTTCATGGCGCGCCAGAACCGACGCCAAGCGGCGGATCTCCCGCGCCGACAGAAACCTCTCCCGTCCCCGCCGTCGGTAGCGCTTGATACCCGTGCAGGGATTGCTGTCCTCGGGCCGGTAGCCGTAGACCTCGGCCTGGCGCATGATCACCGACAGGATCGGCGCCGAGCGGTCCGCTGACACTGGCGTCGCGTGAAGGGATGCGAACCATTTTTGGACATCCCTACGGGTGATATCGGCAACTTGGCGCCCTCGGAACCAGGGCAGGATTTGTTTCCGGTAGTAGCCTCGGTTGACGATGAGCGTCCGCGGTTTCCAGTTCCGCCGGTAGCGCCGGAATACTTCCTCGGCAACCGTCTCGAAGAGAGTCTCTTCCGGCGTCGCAGGCGCGTCCTCGCCTCGCCGGATCGCGGCCAGCAGCGCCGTTGCTCGCAAGCGAGCCTGGTCGGCGCCCATGGCCTCGGCCTTGCCAACTATCTTCCAAATGCGCCGGCCCCGGTGTTGGCTGTGGATGAAGTAGCGTATCTTGCCCGAAGGCAACACCCGGACGCCGAAGCCTTTCAGGTCGGCGTCGCGAATGTCGTAAGCGGATTGACCGGGCTTGAGGGTGTCGACACGGGCGCGGTTCAGATATGCACTCGGCATGGGTTTTTCCTCCTGCGATCTGTTGCAGGCGGGGAAAAAGCGCCCATCGCTTGCGCCCCCATCTGCAACTGCACGAGGAAAAAAGACACACTATATCAACAGAATAGCACCGTACGGTGCGTGGATGGTGTGTTTGGCGGCCGTTGCGTGGCCGGGTCTGTTCATCGGAATGCCTCCCTCGATGCTTGCCGCGCCGATCGCTCCCAACGAACGCGAAGCTAACACCGCGCGGCCTCCCGCCATAAGATATCCGCGCACCAAACCGGGAGGCGGACCATGCCGGCGGTTCAGATCCTGCCCAAGGAAGACGCGACGAACGGCTGGAGCCGCATCCTGCCGAAGCGGCAACCGGCGCCTGCGCTGAAGGGCGATAGACGGGCCGACTGGCTGGTGGTCGGCGCCGGGTTTGCCGGCCTCGCCGCTGCCCGACGGCTTGCCGAGAATCGGCCCAACGATCGCGTCGTCCTGCTCGAAGCGCACGAGGTCGGGGAGGGCGCCTCGGGGCGAAACTCCGGCTTCGCGATCGACCTGCCGCACAATGTCGGCGGTGCGTTCGAGGAGCTCTCGGGCTCGCAGCGCTTCATGCGGCTCAGCCGTGCGGCGATCGCCCATCTCGACGATTGCGTCACCACGCACGGCATCGCCTGCGATTATACCCGCCGCGGTAAATATCACGCCTCGACCTCCGCGCTCGGGCGCCGCAAAATCCTCGAGCCCTTCGCCCGCGAGCTCGAAGCGCTCGGCGAGCCCTATCGCTGGCTCGATTCCGACGAGCTTCGGAAGGAGGTGGGCTCGCCCTATCACCATGCGGCGGTCCACACTCCGGGCGGGCGGCTGTTCAACCCGGCCGGGCTGGTCCGCGGCCTCGCGGCGAGCATGCCGGCGAATGTCAGCCTGCACGAGCACACGCCGGTCACCGAGATCGAGCAACGGAACAGCATTCGAGCGACGACGCCTGAGGGTACCATCAGCGCCAAGGCGATGGTGCTTGCGGTCAACGGCTATGCACCGCAATTCGCCGCCTTCCGCGGCGCGCTCCTCACCTTCGCTGCCCATGGCAGCCTGACCCGCCCGCTGACGGACGCCGAGCACCAGGCGCTCGGCGTGGTCGAGGATTGGGGCCTGACGCCGGCCAACTCGTTCGTCGGCGTCACGATGCGCTACACGCCGGAGCGGCGCATTCTCATTCGCCATCGCTTCAGCTACGCGCCGAAACTGCGGCGCTCCGACGCCGAGTACCGGTCCATCCGCCGCGATCACCAGCGGCTCTTCGCCGAGCGTTTTCCGATGTTGCCCGAGGTGACCATCGAGCACACCTGGCGCGGCTATGTCTGTCTCTCGCGCAACCATGCGCCGGGGTTCGGCAGGGTTGGGCCGCACACCTACGCGGCGGTCTGCCAGAACGCGGTCGGCGTGACCAAGGGCACGATCGGCGGCATCCTCGCCGCCGATATGGCAACCGGCGAGGATAACCCGCTCATCGCCGACATGGAGGCGCAAGGTACGCCCGCCGCGCTGCCGCCGCAGCCCTTCCTCTCCCTCGGCGTGCGCGCCCGCCTCGCGCTCGATAAATTCCTTTGGCGGCGCGAGCGCTAGCCGGAACGGCTCCGGCGGCGGCGTGATTCCGACGCCGGCTTGACAAGCCGCTCCCTTACCTTGTTTCCTCCGCCTCGCCCGCTCTGTGCAGCGGGGGTTCTTTGCGGCTGTGGCGGAACAGGTAGACGCGCAGCGTTGAGGGCGCTGTGGGGGCAACCCCGTGGAGGTTCGAGTCCTCTCAGCCGCACCATCGCCCGGGCGGTCGTGGCGGAATTGGTAGACGCGCTAGCCTCAGGAGCTAGTGGGGGCAACCCCGTGGAGGTTCGAGTCCTCTCGACCGCACCAGATTGGCAGAGCAGCCGCCGGACGTCCGGGCGCGCTCACCCGGCGCAACGGCGGGGCTATCGGCGTTTCGGCGGCTTGTCGCCCGAGAAGAAGCCGCCGAGCATCTTGCCCGCTTCGCGAGCCGGATCCTTGGCAACCGCGACCCGCGCGACCTTGTCGGCGGCCTTGTCCATCTGGCCGTCGACGGCGCGCAGCGCCTTTCCCGCTTTCTTCCGCATCCGCGGGTCGGCGGCGGCACGCCGCGCAAGCGACCAGAGCAGGTTGCGTAGGATGGTCATGGCGCCATTCTAATGCGGAATGCCGAGACATGGCCACGGCTCTGTCTCTCGACTCAGACCAGCCCATCGGGCACAAGAGCCGGCCGACAGAAGGAACGCCGATCAAGCTGCCATCAAAGATCGTCGATATCTCTCAACCGCTCGACAATGAAACGGTCGTGGATCCGGATTTCATGCGGCCCTCGATTCGCTACGTGACGGGTAAGGAGAACGCGACGCTCATGTGCTCGCTGTTCCCCGGGTTGAAAGAGGAGGATCTGCCGGGTGGCGAAGGCTGGGCGATCGAATTCATCGAGCTCGCGACCCATAACGGCACCCACATGGATGCGCCCTACCACTACAACTCGCGCGATTCGAAGGGCAATCGAATACCGACGATCGACGAGATGCCTCTCGATTGGTACTTCCGGCCGGGCGTCAAGCTCGACTTTCGCCATCTCGACGACGGCCATGTCGCGACCCCCGGCGACGTCGAGGCCGAGCTGAACCGGATCGGCTACGAGCTCCAGCCCATGGACATCGTGCTGGTCAATACGCGCGCCGGCGAGAGATACGGCTTCGACGACTATCTTCACGCCGGCTGCGGCGTCGGGCGCGAGGCCACCCACTATCTGACCGAACGGGGCGTGCGGGTCACCGGCATCGACGGCTGGAGCTGGGACGCGCCCTTCTCCAAGACGCGCGAGCGCTGGCTCGAATCGCGCGATCCGAAGATCATCTGGGAAGGGCACTATGCCGGGATCGACACGCCCTATTGCCATATGGAGAAGCTGCGGCATCTGGAGGAACTGCCGCCGTTCGGGTTCACCGTCGCCTGCTTCCCGTGCAAGATCAAAGCGGCGTCGGGCGGCTGGACCCGAGCGGTCGCGCTGTTCGACTGAACCCGCGTCCACATACCTTCGGGGCCAGGCATGAGCGCCTATCTCTGCGGCATCGATATCGGCGGCACCTTCACCGACTGCGTGGTGGTGGATGAGGCCGGCTGCGTTACCAGCGGAAAGGCGCCGTCGACGCCTGCCAACTTCGCCGACGGCCTGATCGCGGCCCTCGAGGTCGTTGCCGGAAAGCTCGGCAGGCCGCTCGATGCGCTCTGTCGCGAGGTCGCGATGCTGGCCCACGGTACGACCGTCGGCACCAACGCGATCATCCAGAAGAGGGGGGCCAAGGTCGGCCTGATCACCACCAAGGGCCACAACGACGTCATTCACATCATGCGCGGCTCGCGCGGCCTTACGGGCCGCGATATCCGGCTCGTTGTGCACATACCGGAGAGCAGTAAGCCCGACCCGATCGTCCCGAAATATCTGATCGAGGGCGTGTCGGAGAGGGTCGATTGCTTCGGCAAGGTGGTTGTCGAGTTGAACGAGGAAGAAGCGGAGCGGGCGATTCACCGGTTGGTGGACGACGGCGTGGAGGCGCTTGCGATCTGTTTCCTCTGGTCCTTCCTCGCGCCCGATCACGAGCGGCGCGTCAAGGCGATGGTCCGGAGGATCGCACCGGATCTGTTCGTCACCTGCTCCTCCGAGTTGGTGCCGAAATGGGGCGAATATGAGCGCACTGCGGCGGTCGCGCTCAACGCCTATATCGGCCCCTTGGTCACGGGCTATCTCGCCCATGTCGACGAGCAGGTGAAGCGGCTCGGCTACCGGCATCCCCTCCAGATCACCCAATGCGCGGGCGGCACGATCCCGATCGCCAAGGCGATGGAGGCGCCGCTGCTCACCCTCGATTCCGGTCCAGTCGCCGGCGTGACCGGCTCGAGCTATGCCGGCGGGATCATGGGCTACGAGAACGTCATTACCACCGACATGGGCGGGACTTCCTTCGACGTCGGTATCATCCATGGCGGCGTGCCTGCCTTTTCCTATCGAAGCCTGGTGCATCAATACGAGTACTACCTCTCGAAGGTCGATATCCAGGCGATCGGCGCCGGCGGCGGCAGCAAGGCCTGGGTCGACGAGACGACCGGCGCGTTTCGGGTCGGGCCGGAGAGCGCCGGGGCCGATCCCGGCCCCGTTTGCTATAGCCGGGGCGGCACCGCCCCGACGGTGACCGATGCGGATCTAGTGCTCGGCTATCTCGACCCCGATAATTTCGCCGGCGGCTCGATCAAGCTCGACCGCGACGCTGCGAGCGCTGCGCTCGCGCCGATGGGCGAACGCCTCGGTCTGGGGCTCGACGAGACGGCGAGCGGCATCGCCCGGATCGTCGAGTTTCAGATGGCCGATCTGATCCGCAAGACGACGATCCAGAAAGGCCACGACCCGCGCGACTTCGTGCTTTTCGCCTTTGGCGGCGCCGGCCCCGCCCATGCCGGGGTCTTCGCGCGGGAGCTCGGGGTCTCGAAGGTGATCGTACCGCAGCGTGAAAGCGCTTCGGTCTGGTGCGCCTTCGGAGCGGCGGCGGCGGATCTCTTGCACGTCTATGAGCGGGTCAACATCATGCGCTCGCCCTTCGATGCTGCGGCGATCAATGCGATGCTCGCGGATCTGAAGGCGCGCGGCACCGCCGACCTCGCGGCTGACGATGTCGCGCCGGCGGACCGACGCTTCCGCTTCGCGCTGGACATGCGGCACAAGGGCCAGATCAATGAGGTCGAGGTGGAACTCGACGGCGAGGCGGTCGCCGCGCGCGCGGTCGAGGCGCTCCACGAGGAGTTCCGCCGTCGCTATGAGGCGCTTTATGGGAGGGGCGCGGCGCTGCCGGGGGCCCAGCTCGAGATCGTCACCTACCGCTGTCGCGCCTCCGGCGAAACCCCAAAGCCGCTTCTGACCGCCGCCGACAGAACGATAGCCACGGTCGAGAACGACGCCCGGCGCCCGGCCCGCTCGATCTATTGGGCGGAGTGGGGCCGCCGCGCCGAAACACCCATCTATGACGGCGCTCGCCTGGAGCCGGGTAACCGGATAGAGGGCCCCGCCGTGATCGATACCGAGGTCACCACGGTGGTGATCCACCCCGAACAGACGCTCACCGTCGATGCCTACAGCAATTTCGAGATCGCTCTCGCCCCTCAAGAAGACTGAGCGGGATGGTGAACTGAGCCACGGCCGCCGAATAAACCGCTGTCCTGATCCGGGGCATAGGGGAGGCACATCATGGATCTCACAACATTCGAACGCTCGCTTGAGAACGCCACGCCGCCGGAAGGGTTGAGCAAGCCCCTCGAAGCGCTGTGGCAGGAAGCCAAGGGCGACTGGGATGCCGCCCACGAGCTCGCGCAGGCCGACAAAGGCGCCTCGGGCGCCTGGGTCCATGCCTATCTCCACCGCGTGGAGGGCAATACCTCCAATGCGGGTTATTGGTACAGGCGTGCCGACAGACCACGCGCGACGGTGTCGCTTCGCGAGGAGTGGCGGGCGATCGCGCAGGCACTGCTGAATGGCAGCTGACGGCGGCGAGCGCCGGGGCCAGGGAACAAAGGGCGGGCGTTCATGGGCTCGCCGGTATGGCGGAGGATGAGCCGGTGACCGATCACGTTCTCGATCGACCGATCCGGGCGATCGCGGCGGCGTTGCGCGACGGAACGACCACGGCAGAAGCGTTGATTGACGAGGTGATCGCGCGGCACCAGCGCCTGGACGGCCGCCTCAATGCCTACAAGCATTTCGACGGCGCGCGCGCCAGGATCGAGGCGAGCGGAACGGACCGCCTGCGCGCCGCCGCACACGATGCCGGCCCCCTGATGGGGCTTCCGGTCTCGGTCAAGGATCTCTACGGCGTCCGCGGCATGCCGACCTTCGGCGGCACGCCGGCGGAATTGCCGGAGAAATGGCGCGCGGAGGGGCCGGTGGTGCAAGCTCTGCGCCGCGCCCTCGGCGTCATCGTCGGCAAGTCCCATAGCGTCGAGTTCGCGTTCGGCGGGGTCGGCACCAATCGCCATTGGGGAACGCCGTGGAACCCGTGGGACGGCGACGAGCATCGCGCGCCGGGCGGCTCCTCCTCAGGCGCCGGGGTCAGCCTGTGCATGGGCACCGCCGTGGTCGCCATGGGGACCGACACCGGCGGTTCGGTGCGCATCCCGGCGAGCGTGACCGGCAATGTCGGCCTCAAGGTCACGGCCGGGCGCTGGTCGCTCGACGGCATCGTCCCTCTCAGCAGCAGTTTCGACACGCCCGGCCCGCTTACTCGCAGCGTCGAGGATGCGGTGATCGCGTTCGGCGTGATCGACCCGGCCCATGGCGATGCGGAAGCGCTCGCCGCCCGCCTCGATGGTCTGGAGGCGAGCGATCTGACGCTCGGTGTCTGTGACGAACATTTCTGGGACGAGTGCGATCCGGGGATCGAAGAGGGCGCGCGGGCCGCGATTGCAGAGCTCGAGGCGGCCGGTGCGAAGATCAAACGGCTCTCGTTCCCGGAGGCGACGGAGGCCCGGACCCATGCCTGGCGGGCCGCCCTGTTCAGCGTCGAGGGCATCAGCTTCATCGAGGAGGGTTATCCCGACCGCTTCGAGACCATCGACCCCGATATCGGCGCCCGCTTCGACCTCGGGCGCGGGATCAAGGCGAGCGACTATGTCTCCGAGCTGCGGGCGCTCCAGGCCATGGGGCGACGGGTGAGCGAGCGGTTGCGCCATGTCGATGCGGTGGTCACGCCGACGCTGCCGGTCACGCCGCCGACCATCGAAGCGGTGAGCGATCCGGAGACACACGCCACCTATCGTGAGCGCATGCCGCGCAACACTCAGCCGGTCAATCAGCTCGGCCTGTGCGCGATCACCATGCCCGCGGCCCTCGACCGCACGGGCATGCCGGTCGGCCTGCAACTCATCGGGCAGCCGCGCGAGGAAGAGCGGCTGCTCGCCGCCGCGCTCGCCTGCGAGAAGGTCCTCGGCACCGGGCGTGCGCGCCTCGGCCTGCCGCCCCTGTGCGCATGACGCGGCACGCCCCCATGTGGGGCGGCCCCGCGCGGCGTCTCCGCCGCCCGGAACCGTGAGACAAGCCTGTCCCCTGGAGGGAATGGGACAGCATTCCGACCTCTTCCGATAGGACATTCGTCGAGGCAGAGATGGCTTGCGATCTCAGACTCGCAACCAGCTCCCCTGACATTCTGCCGAGCCGCGTCGGTCAAATTCGTCCGGCTCCAGTTTCACGTGCTTGCTCACAACATGGCCAACTCCCCGTGCACTCAGGCCCTGCCGGACGGGTTGAAATGCCGGTCGACGACAGAGCTAAGAGACAAGGGGAAAGATCGGCGCGAATACCGGTCAACCACTCGGCGGCCTTCCCGCAGCCATTGAGCGTGCTACCATCTTCGGTGGCTGAGAAGAAGCAATTGAGAAATTTCGGCTAAAGGGAGATCACATAGATGTCGATACTCAAGAAACTCGGAATCCTGGCCGTCGGTGCCCTCGTGCCCGTGGCTTATGCCGGCAGCGTGGCGGCGGAGCCGCAGCGAGGCGGGACGCTGATCGTTGCCAACGAGGCCGAGTTTGGCGAGCTGGATCCGCACATCACCTGTGCCACGGCCACGGCACGATGGGTGATGAACCACATCGCCGAGCCCCTGGTGCAACAGGACATGACCGACGAAGAGAACGTCCCGCCGCCGCTCGTTCCGGGTCTCGCCCAGTCCTGGGATATTTCCGACGACGGCAAGACCTACACGTTTCATCTGAAAGAAGGCGTGAAATTTCACGACGGCACCAACTTCACGGCCGACGACGTCGTGTTCAACGTCTATCGCCAATTCGACCAGACGACGGTGGGCCGGGAAAACGCGCCGCAGTTCTACGATGCCGCCACCGCCGCTGCGGGCTGGCGCTGGGACATCGCCGGCATGGATAGGGTCGAGGCCGTGGACGATTACACGGTCCGCTTCCATCTATCCCATCCGTTCAACCCCTTCCTGCGGATGTTCACCCAGACCGACTGCGGACCGATGGGCATCATCAGCCCGGAATCGGTCGAGAAGTATGGCAACGACGGGGTTCAGTCCAACATCGTCGGAACCGGACCGTTCACGTTCGTCGACAGGGTCCCGGGTGACCACCTCATCATGGAGCGGTTCGACGACTACTGGAACGATGACTGGAAAGCCTTCTTGGACAAGGTGATCGTGCTCGTGATGCCGGACCCGGCCGCTCGTCAGGCCGCGCTCCGGGCCGGCGAGGTCCACTTTATCATCCAGGCCGATCCGGACAGCCTTGCTGGCCTGGAAGAAAAGGGCTTTGTCGTTTCGAAGGGCCCGATGCCCCATATCTGGACATTGAGCTTCAACGAGCATGAAGAGGCCTTTGCCGACCCGCGAGTCCGGATGGCCGTCCATCACGCCATAGACCGTGAGGGGATCGCCAATGAGCTCTTGGTGGGCACGGTTCTGACGGGGGAAAGCTGGCTCAGCAGAACTTCGAGCGCTTTCAGAGACGGCGACCGGTGGCATGCCTACGATCCGGACAAGGCGCGTGCGCTTCTCGAGGACGCCGATGCGGTCGGCACCAAGCTTGTTATTGCCGCGCCTACCAGCGCCTCCGGCCCGAAGCCCGTCAAGATGGTCGAGTGGATCCAGCAAGATCTCAACGATGCGGGCTTTGACGTCGAAATCGACCTCATGGAATGGAACGCCTATCTCGCCAAGTTTTTTGAAGGCTTCGATCCCGAGTGGTCGCTGGTCCAGATGTCCTGGGGCTGGACCGCGGGGTATTGGCTGGACATGTTCTTGAACCCGGCCAACCAACCGGATGGCATGCAGGATATCGGTGTGGGCGATCAAATTACCGCCGCGCATCAAATCGCCGATCAGGATGCCGCTATCGAAGCCTATCGCGCGGTCGCCGAGACGGTGAAGGAGACCGGCTGGTTCATGCCGATCATCAACGATACGGCTCCGATCGTATTGAGCCCGTGCGTCGAGAATTACAGCCATGCCTCGGATTATCAGAGCGGGTTTGTCGCAAGGGTCTGGTTGAGCTGCTAGCTGGCGGCTAGGCCAACCCGGGCCATGGCGCGGAAGCGAGGCGCGACCCGGAGCACGGGCCGCTCGGCGGCGAGCAGGTGCTGTCGAAGGGGCCGGCGCGATCGCCGGTTCGCCCCTCGCCATTTTCGAAGCCAGCGAATGTGACAGGGCACACCAAATCAGGAGACACATGACAGGGAGGCCCGCGGCATGATGGACGAGCGCAGGCCGGGTCAGATTTGCGACACCCAAGCCGGGCGGGGGATCGTCGCCGTCACGCGCCGCCGGAACGTTTCAGGGTTGCGCGGGATATCTGTCCTTGCTCGTTCCGGTGCGTGCCCGAGACCGTGCCGTCCTCGTTCCAGGAGAACGCGACCGGCGCCATCGCGCAAGCGATCGGTCGCCAAGCGGCAAATTTGCCGTCGCCCGGTCGCTCCATTGCCCGGGATGGAGTTGCGCCAGGCGGCCCGATTGGCCCGCCGGTCGCCACCCCGGCGATCCAGGTGCTCCGCCCCCGTCATCTAGAGCCCGGTCCGGTGACAACCACGGCATTACCGTTCGTCGGGAGGTCGACCACTAGCACCGGATTGATGGGTTGATAGCGTGAGGTGCAGTTCGACGCGTTGACAAGCAGCGTCCTTCCAAAGCGCTGCACGCCGTAGCTCTCGTGAACATGTCCGAAGACGTGTAGCCGCGGGCGCGTGCGCTCCGTTGCGGCCAGCAGCTCCTCGCAGCCTACCTTCTCGCCCTTGGGGGTCCGGTCGAGCACGCCATGGGGCGGGGAGTGGGTGATCAGCACATCAACTTGGGCCGGAATTAGATCCCACTTCTTGCGAAGCTCTGCTCCGCGCTCGAGGTTGAAGGCCGAGCCGAAGAACCATGGCCGCCCGGCACCGCTTCGCTCCACCAGCCAGTCGGCTAGTGGAGCAACCGTCAATGCACTAACATTCCAACTGGACCACCCAGCGGGGGCCGGCCACAGTCATAATGGGGCGGCGTAGCGTCACAGGCGCCTCGCCATGAAACGCAATGAGGGGGGGGCATCGATGAGACTGTTTATCTCCGTCGACATGGAAGGGATCTCGGGCATCGAAAAGGTGGAAGAGTGTTTCCGTGGGATGCCTGGATACGAACCCGGGCGTCGAATCATGGCCGGCGATGTGAACGCCGCTATTCAGGGCGCTATCGATGGTGGTGCCGAGGAAATCGTGGTCGCGGATTCCCACGGTTATATGTGCAACATCCGCCCGGACGATCTTCACCATAAGGCGAAGCTTAAGTCGGGGATGAAGCGCATTCTTTGCCAGTTCAAGGGCTTCTCGCACCGTTTCGACGCGGCCTTTCTGATTGGGCAGCATTCCAAGGCCGGCACGGTGGACGGAATTTTGAGCCACACCTGGATCCCGGCCTTCAAGGACGTCCGAGTCAATGGGCTGTCGGTGGGCGAATACGGACTCAATGGCTACTTGTGCGGTAGCTACGGTGTCCCGGTCATCATGCTCTCGGGAGACGACAAGACTGTGGAACAGGCCGGACCAGTCCTGGGGGACATCGAATATGTTGCCGTCAAGAAGTCGGTGGGTTATTTCGAGGGCGAGCACCTGCCACTTGCGGAGGCGCACGCCCGCATTCGCGAAGCAGCGAAGAGGGCTGTACAGAAGTTTTCAGTGAACAGAAGTGAAACAAGGCCTCAGGGTCAAATGCCCACGGTACGGGCAAATCTGCCCGTTACATTTGAGGTCGATTTGGCGCACGATACCAACGACTTGATTCATTGCATGCACGAAGAGAACTACCGCTATTGCGACGACGACGACGACGACACGTTGAGCGACGCCGCATTGATCGCCAAACACGAGCCGGTGGAATTCCATTGGCCGGGAACGGTGTCCTTCACGTTCAACCGTTATCAGGATGGGTACAACATGCTGTTCCGCATCCTGCTGTACTTCTATGAGCGTGATATCGAATGGCTCGTGGAGGAAGTCGCCAATCCGGACATCTATCACCAGCGCCTGGCCATGCTGGCGACGGACAGTCCCTTCAACTACCTGAAGAAGTCACACTTGGAGTGACCGGTTGCGTGTGATCACCCGTACGTCACACAAACGGATAGAGTGCGACCCGACCGGAAGATCGGGATGACGCCCGCCCGGTGACGCGAGGTCGGCGTGTAAGACCCGACCATGTCGTGTTCGGCCGCGGCCAATACGGCCGCCCGGTCCGCACCGGCTGCCTACGCGATCGAGCGTCCGGCCTCGGGGCACCATTGCGGAAAGTTTGGAGGCCCACGGCCTTCGCCCTTCGCGAGCACGCGTTCGCCTGTCAGTTCCCCACTGTCGCGTGGCCGCGCAAGCACTGCGGCGTTGGCGCGAAGAGGCCGAGCGAGGGTGCCGCGTTACAGGCCCATAGCCTCGAGCATGGGTGGCCAGTGGTCTCGCCACGCCGCCGCCGCCTCAAAGGCCGCCGATGCCTTGAGGACCAACGAATCGTCGAGATGGCGCCCGATGATTTGCAACCCGACCGGCAAGCCGTCGTCGGTCCACCCGGCAGGCACGGATGCCGCCGGCTGCCCCGTCATGTTGATAGGAAAGGTAAATGACAGCCAGTAGACCGGATGCACCCAGCGGTCGTCGATTTTTTCCGGTCCCTGCATGTGGATCGGGAATGGCGGGCATGCCAGCGTGGGTGTCAACAGAAGGTCATAATCGCGCATGAACCGCCACATCTTGTTGTAAACGGCCTTGCGGGCGATGTTCGCATCGGTGAGATCTTCCGCCGTCCATCCACGAGCGGCGAAGTCCACGATGTGAGAAGACATGTTGCCGCCGTGCTCCGCGACCATCTCGCGAAGCCCTCTCAGGTCGGTCTCGCCGCAAAGCAGGGCCCAAAAAGCACCATAGGGGTCTTCCCAGCCGGGGTCCGCCTCTTCCACTGTGCAACCGAGATCGCTTTCGAATACTCGTACGGCCCGCTCGACGATCTCCCGCACCTGAGGATCAACCGCCGCGTATCCCCAATCGGCGCTGTAGGCAATCTTCAGGCCCTCGATACCGCCAGCAAGGCAGCCCATCCAGTCCACGTCTCCCTCTGGCAACGAATGCCTGTCTCTGTCGTCGGGCCCGGCCATGACCGAGAGCATCAATGCACTGTCTGCCACCGTGCGGCTAATCGGCCCGATATGGACGAGGGATTCCCAGCCGGAGGCGCCCGGATAGCGCTCATCGCGAAATCCGGGATAGGTCGGAACTCGTCCAAACGACGCCTTGATGCCGTAGAGCCCGCAGTGCGCTGCGGGAATACGGATGGATCCACCCCCATCCGTCCCAATCGATACAGGACTCATACCCGTCGCCACCGCGGCTCCAGAGCCGGCGCTAGAACCGCCCGGGGTCAATTCGGTGTTCCACGGGTTGAGAGTGGTGTCGAAGATCGGGTTATGGCCACATCCACTGAATCCGAATTCCGGGACATTGGTTTGACCGAGAATAACCGCACCTGCATTCCGGATGCGCTCGACCGCAACGTCATCCTCGTCCGGAACGAAATCCTTATACGCAACTGATCCAAACGTCGTGCGCACCCCCTTGACGAAGAAGAGATCCTTCATCGCGATCGGCACGCCCCCCAGGGGGCCGGGATCCTCACCCGCCATGATGCTGTCTTCGCATTTCCCAGCTTGGTCCCGCGCCGCGCCCGGTTGGAACGTGCTGAATGCGTGCAAGATCGGGTCGAGACTCTCGATCCGCTCGATGAAGGCGTTCACCACCTCGGTCGGCGACAGCTCCTTGTTCCGTATCCTGTCCGCCAGATTGACCATGTCCATGCGACAAATGTCGTTACTGCTAGCCATTTTCCCTCTCCCCCCGCTTCCGCAGGTACGCCTCAGCCACCAGCGGGAGCGTTGATCTCCTTCATGCGTCCGATTGACTCGTCGGCAACCGGTTCTCGTCTTGCCCCGTTCCCCGCCTCGACCGAATTCGCCCCACCATGTCCTCCAACGCTCCGGCGAGCCCTTGTGGCAAGAAAATGATGAATATCATCGTGAGGAGGCCGATCCCGAGGAGACGCCATTCGGGGAACTCCTTCACGCCCTCATCCGCCAGCATGATGAGCGCACCGCCGAGCAACGGACCCCATATCCGCCCCACACCGCCCACGACCATCATGGTGAGCAGGAAAAGGAGGAGCGACAGGCCGAGCAGGTTGGGGCCGATCACCTTGAAATGCCCGGCGTAGAAGGCGCCCGCCAGCCCGGTGAAGAACGACGACAGCCCAAAAACGAGAAGCTGGTACTTCACCCTGTCGACACCGCGCGTTATCGCATAGGGCTGATTGTCTCGAAGGGCCCGGAAGGCAACGCCGAGCGGGCTGCGGATGATGGCTATGGAAAAGATCGTTCCGAGGGCGAGCAGAAAGAGGCCTAGATAATAGTTGCCGGTAAAGCGATTCTGGTAGCCGAGAAATTGAGCAAAGCCGAAATCGTCAAAGCGCGACAGTGAGGCCGCCCCCCCCGTAAACTGATAGCAAGTGCGGCCAATATAGTAGAAACATGCCGTATCGGTGGTTATCAGCAGATACATGACCTGCGAGATCGCTAAGGTCAGCAACGCCACATAGGGCCCATGCAAACGCAGCGTGGCTGCCCCGATCGTGACACCGAACACGATCGCAAACAGGGCGCCCACCACTGCGGTTATCCACATCGACACGTCGAGGTAGAGATTCAGCATCGCTGCGGTGTAGCCGCCGAAGGCGAATATCGCCATTTGCGCGAGCGAAAAGATCCCGGCCACGCCGACAACCAGGTTCCATTGTGTGATGACGAGGGCCCAGATGAAGAAGAGCGTTATCTGCGTGATGACGTACTTTCCCGGATCCAGGAAAGGAACGATGATCAGCAAGGCGAGAACGGGCAGGCCTATCGAAAGATCGCGGCGCAAGTGAGTGATATTCGAACTCATCGCTAGACCCGTGTTATAGATCGACGTCCGAACACACCCGCGGGACGCCAGATCAGAACCACGATGACCAGAATCAACATTGCGGGGAAGCCGTAGCGCGAGCCCGCGAGATACTGAATGGCAGCCTCGAATATGCCGAGGACAAATGCCGAATAGACGGCGCCCGGCACGTTGCCGAGCCCGGCGATCACGCAGATGATGAACGCCTTCAGCATCGGGTCGTGGCCCACCGTCGGTGACAGCGGCGTAATGGAGCTCAGGAGGACGCCGGAGACGGCCGCGACCATCGCCGCGATGATCATGACCTGCGCATAAACGCGGCCGACATCGACACCCATGAGCTGGGCCGCATCCCGTTCCTGTGCCGTCGCGCGAATGGCGCGACCCATTCGGGTATTTCTGAGGAGCCAGGCGACGATGAGCATGAGCACCAGGGCAACGCAGACGATCAGGATGGTTTGATATGGCAACGTCACGTTGGCTATCGGAATATAACCGGTAACTTCGAATGGCTGCTTCTTGGGATAGGCGGTGTATATCTTTATGATCGCCGCTTCGATGAAAATTGCGAAACCGACTGTTGCTATAATGATGTTAAATTGAAAGGCGTCGGCTTGGTACATCCACTTGATCATGAGGTAGTAGATCACAAGGCCAACGAAGAAGCTGAACACGACAGCCGCCGGAAGGCCCAGATACCACGGCAGTCCGAGGCCGTTTACTGCAGAGAACGAGGCATATCCTCCGATCGACAGTAGCGCTCCCTGGCCCATATTGAGCATGCCAAGCGCGCCCCAGACCAAGGCAAGTCCGATGGCGCTGAGCGCATACATGGCCCCTACGGTAAGGCCGCTGAACAAGATTTGGAGTGCCGCGTCCACGGCGTCTATCCACCGAGGTACGTTTCGAGAATTTCTTGATGAAGGCGCAAATCGTCAGGCGCGCCATCCCAAACGAAACGTCCGCTATCGAGCAGATAGATGGTGTCAGAGAAATCGCTGACGCGGCTTATATTCTCTTCGACAAGAAGGATCGTGTGGCCTTCCTCCTTGAGATTGACGATAACACTGTAAATCTGATCCCTGACGATCGGTGCGAGCCCGAGGGAGGGCTCGTCGAGCATGAGAATTCGCCCTCCCGTCATCAGCCCGCGCCCGATTCCGAGCATGCGTCTCTCGCCCCCGGAGAGCGTCCGTGCAATTTGGCCCTGCCGTTCCTCCAGCACGGGAAGCAGACGAAAAATTTCCTGGAGTCGCTTGCTGGCCTCCGCATTGGCCTCCGGCAGATACGCACCCATCAGGAGATTGTCCCCGACCGTCATGTCGGGAAAGATCAGATCGCCCTGCGGAACGTGCACGATACCGAGCTTGACGATGGAATGAACCTTGAGGCCGCGCAGCGACCGGCCATCAAACCAGATCTCCCCCTTTGTGGGGCGTACCAGTCCCGAAATCGTGCGCAGCAGCGTGGTCTTGCCATGGCCGTTGGGGCCGATGATGGTGACGACATCGCCGCCCTCGACCGAAAGAGTAAGCTCCCGCAGAACGTTCTGGCCGTGATATCCGGCATTGATGTTCTCGACCCGGAGGAGTGGCTCAGCCACCGATATGTGCCTTCTGCAAGATGTGCTCGAGGCGACCTGACGCACCTTCTCCGAGATACACGTCCACCACCGTCTTGTCCTTCATCAAACCTTCTGCCGACCCCTCATAGATCTTCTCGCCGTGGTGCATGATGATGATGCGATCCGAGAGCGTGACCAGAAAACGCATGACGTGTTCGATCAGGATGATCGTCACGCCGGATTGCCTAATACGGCGCACGATTTCCATGATCTCGTCAATTTCATGCGGATTAAGCCCCCCAACAGGCTCGTCCATGAGAACAAGCGTCGGAGCAGACGCCAGCGCCCCGGCCAGCATCAATAGTTTGCGTTGGTACACCGGAAGATGCTTCACGGTGGCATTGGCGCTGTCGCTCAACCCCACCAGCGCCAGCGCCTCCTCCGCCTGTTGCCGCGACTTGCGGTCGAAGCGCATGGGAGGAAGCACCCCCTTCTGCCGCTGGAAAAATGCGCCGAGGATGACATTCTCCGTCACCGTCAGCGTATCGAAGCCCGCGTTGAACTGAAACGTTCGGGCGATGCCTTGACGGAAAATCCGATGCGGTCTCCACGCCGCGATATCGTGCCCGGCAAATTGGATCGTGCCAGCGCTCGCCGGGTTCAGGCCCGAAATGACGTCGAACAGCGTCGTCTTGCCGGCACCGTTTGGCCCGCCAATTCCGAGCACCTCGCCCGGCCAGGCGTCAAAGCTCAGGTCCTGAACCGCCGCTAGTGCCCCGAAATACTTAGAGACTGATCGACAGGACAATAGCGGCGGTTCTTGCCGAACCGGATCCCCCACTGTGGAATCCATACATTCAGTGTTCAGGAACCCTGTTTCCGGACACTGATACCTAGCTCATCCAGGGCGGCAGTATGAAGTCATCCACGGCATACGGCTCCGGCGCGATCAGGGCGCGGTCGGTCTTCGTCCAATCCTGGATCTGATAGTAGAGATGCGGCATGCCGAGCGTCGGGTCGTTCGTCGCATCGGGATACGGAACCGCCGCCTGCCACTCCGGATGCAGTATGAAGGTTCCGCCAGGACTGCGGTATGTCGTCCTGAGCAGGAATTCAGCGATTCTCTTGTTCTGCTCGAAGTTGCCGGGCTCTCCGGTGCCGCCCGCGAGCGACGCCGCGATCGCGTAGTGCTGCATCATGCCATAGGTTTGCAGGCCCGCCGCCGGCGTCGAATCCTCGCCGAACATGGACCTGTACTTGGCATCGTACGCAAAGCCCCTCTCATCCCGAAGCGTGGCCAGCAGGATCGACGCCATGACGCCTTCGGCGTTTTCCTGCGCAATGTCGGTAAACGCCCTCAGGATCGGGCCGTACTGATAGTACATCAGGCTGTTGGTCGGGTTCTGCATGAACTGGTTCTGGCAGGCCGCGATCTCAGGCGCGATGAAATGGGTGTTGACGATGGCCGCCGGATCCGCCTCACGCACCTTCTGCAGGGCCGGGCCCCACTCGTTCGTCGGCGTGGCCACGAGCTCCACAGGGAACGCGACTTCCCATCCATACTCGGGCGCGAGCTCGTTGATCCCTTCCGCGATCACGATGCTGTAGGGCAGCGAGCCCGAGAGTATGGCAATCTTGTTGTTGCGCGGTGTCCACCTGCCTGTATCGCGGAGCCAGGAAATCATTTTCAGGTAGCCCGGCGAATACCAGTATTCGGCCGGATCGCTCTGGAAACAACTGAAGTACCTCTCCGGATCTCCCAGGATCATGTCGTGATGCTGGAGCAGGGTATTCATGTTCATGAAGATGATGCCCGCGTCCGCAACGACTTCGTATTCCGCATTCTGCGAGCCGATGTTGTAGCCCGAGAAGATCGCGTGACAATTGTGCCGATCGACGAGCCGGTTGAAGGCCGGCACGACATCGTCGGCGCTCATGCTCTTGGTGTCTTCGTGATGCGGCTCAACGGGCCGACCCAGAATGCCGCCCCACTCGTTGATCTCTTCGCACGCCATGTCCAGGCCGCGCTTGAACTCTAGACCGTCCGATGCGGCCATCCCCGTGATCGGATTGCCGCCACCGACAGGGATCGGCTCGCCCTGCGCCTTGGCGCCGTTGTTGATGGTTTGAAGCATCGTGCCGCTGGCGGCGATGGTGCCGGCCCCGGCGAGTGCGGCTCCCTTCAGCAGATTACGGCGCCCGATGTCGACGGGCGTAGTCAGCCGTTTGATTTCTTTTGGATCTCGGTACTTGGTGGACATCGTTCCCCTCCCGGTTATATTTGCGCGGGCTTACATGGACGCCTCGCATTCGTTGACTGGCTCGATAAAGCCGCCATGACAGCCTTGGAAACTTGTGCGGTCGAGCCACCGCTCGGTCGCACGCTCGACTTTGATGGGGCTAAGAATTTTCCTCTGTTGCCTCGCCCCGACACCGCGCCGAGTACCGTGGCCGACAAAGAAAATCGCCCCCGTCCGAGCGCCATTCGTCGTTGAAACCTGTGAGTTATGCTGTTCGTCTATGCGTGACGGAAGGCGCCGCTTCTGGCCGGGCTGTCTAGTCTCGTGTCGGAGATCGTCGACGCAGTGATTCACCTTGGCGCCTCATCGAACATCTCGGAAGACGAGCCGGCCCGAGTTTTGTCCATGCCGCCGGCATTAGCACGTCCTCTAAATATCGTCAACTTCAGGGGCCCCATCGAGCATTCCCGGACGGTCATGGCCACGGTCAAGGCTCCCGCCATCGTGGGCTTGCGGGAGTATACGGCGACACGCATTGGGCCGCGTGAGCGTCGAGGGAGAGCCGGCGTCGCTCACGCACCCGCGACGCGAATGGCCGAGCGTTGCGCGGTACGGGAAGGGGCGTGCTTGCCCCGCGTGTCGTCCGCCACCACTGAGCGTGCCCGTCGACACCGTTCCGAGCGCCGGTGGTGGCCTCGCCGCCGCGAGGAAACCGTGTCCGCCTGGGCCGCTGCCGGTCGCAGGCTAGAAACGAGGGCAGTTTACAGATACAGTTCTCCGCGTTGGCCTCTGGCTCAACCAGTAAACGGGGGTGTCGTCATGTCTGCAAAGACAGTGGTCGTGGGATCAGCTGCGGTATTCTTGCTGCTTGCGCTCCTTTATGTGCCGCTAGCCGAGGCCGCGGAGCGCGCCACCAGGGGTGGATATCCGGCTTGCGAGACAAAGGAGGCATTGCTGGAAGCGGTGGCCGCGTTGAAGGAAGACGGCAACGCAGATATCACGAGCATCGAAGGTTGTGTGATGACTGAAGCGGGCTTGCGGGTCGACCTCATGCGAGCCGACTTGATCGAATCAAAGGTTCGAATTACGGGGACGGATGGCGAAAAATCTATCCTGTGGACCGAGAACAACAACATCAAATGGGTTAGCTACTAGTCCAGGTTCCGACTGCTTATTGGTTTAGTCGCGAAAGAGGTGAGCCCATCGGTTGAGATGGGCGAGGAAATCCTCCCGCTCAGAACTCCGTGTGCTCTGCCGGACGGTGAGGATACGTTATTCACATCTGGGTCTGCCGCGCCCGCGCCTCCAAGGAACGACGCGAACAAGCTCCCTCGAACGCGTCAGAACGTGTTCTATATGCCGTTGACAAATACATGGATGGCAAGCGCAAGCGGCTCCTGACGGCTGCGGCGATGGCTCGCCTGGGGAAGGCTCTTGAGGAGGAGGAACGGGCCTTCGCCTTCGGGCTTGAGCATGGTGACGTGCAATCTAACGGGCAGCCCGTCCTCGATGATCGAGCTTTCGAGGCGAACGGATATCTCTCCACCCGAGAGCTCAAGGTAGTCCGGCTTCTCGTCGTACCGTGTGGTCAGATCGGCCTCCTTCCGGGATTAAGGCCGGGCCGGCTGAGTTTTGCGCTCGTAGCGAAATCGCCTGTCACGTCGGCATAGCGAGCCCGATCCGATGGCGATTCCGGTTATTCGGTTCCGGTTTCCACCCAGCGGCCGGTTGCAGCCGACTCGATGATGGCGTCGCAGACCCGCTGAGTTTGCAGGGCGCATGCGAAGTCCGGTTGCGTCGGCTCGCCGGCCTCGACACCGGCGACGAAGTCCGCCAGCGCATTCAGGAAGGTGTGCTCGTAGCCGATGCAGGTGCCGGGCACCCAGTATTTGTCCATATAGGGGTGCTCGAAATTCGTGACGTGGATCTTGCGCCAACCGGCGAGATGGTCCTCGACCTTCTTGCCGGATTGTTGCTGCGTGTACTCGAAGAAGTGGAGATATTCGGGGTCCTCGAGGTCGAAGAAGACCGAGCCGTCGGCGCCGTTGAGCTCCAGCGTGTTGTGATTCTTGCGGCCGCGGGCGTGGCGGCTCGCTTCGAAGGGGCCCATCGCGCCATTGGCGAACTCGGTCAGGACCATGCAGGCATCGTCGACGCCGACGGGCTGTACTCGACCGGTGGCGACGTGCACGCGCTCCTTCACGAACGTTCTGGTGCTCGCCATCACGCGCGTGATCGGGCCGTTGAGCCACATCGCGGTGTCGATGGAGTGGGCCAGAAGGTCGCCGGTGACGCCGGAGCCCGCGGCATCGATATCGAGGCGCCATGTGCCGGCGCCGCCCTGCGGCACGTCCTCGGCGATCGTCCAGTCTTGGAGGTAGGAGGCCCGATAGTGGAACGGCTTGCCGATGCGCCCCTCGTCCACGATCTGTTTGGCCAGCGCTATGGAAGGCACGCGGCGGTAGTTGTACCAGACCATGTTGGGCACGCCGGCCTTCCGCACGGCGTCGACCATCGCTTCCGCTTCGGCCACGCTCATGGCGAGCGGCTTCTCGCAGCAGATCATCTTGCCCGCCTGGGCCGCCGCCAGGACGATGTCCTTGTGCATGTGATTGGGCGCGCAGACATCGACTAGGTCGATGTCGTCCGCCGTGGCGACGGCCTCCCAGTCGGTCTCGACCCGCTCGTAGCCCCAGTTGCCGGCGAAGGCTTCGGCCCTCTCCCGATTACGGGCGGCGACCGCCCTCAGCACCGGGCGGAGCTGGACCGGGAAGAAATCGTTCAAGCGCTTGTAGGCATTCGAGTGGGCCCGGCCCATGAAGCCGCAGCCGACCATTCCAATGCGGAGTTCCTTAGCCATGAGACGTCGACCAAGACGTTTGAGAAAATGAGGAGGACGGCCGCTCTCAGGCGCGAACTTCCTTTTCCTCGAGCGCGCGCAACACGACCTCGGGCGTCACCGGGATCTCGGTGATGCGGACGTCGAGGGCGTTGTTGATGGCGTTGACGATCGCCGGAATCGGCGCGTTGGTCACCATCTCGCCGACGCCCTTGCCGCCATAGGGGCCGCTCGCGGCCGGGAATTCCAGGACCTCGCACTCGATCTCGGGCATCTCCGCAGGGCCGGGCTGGAGGTAGTTCTGGAAATCGACCGGCGCCGGATCGATCGCCGGATAGCCGGGCGCGGTCGTCTCATAGAGCGCATGCCCGATGCCCATCCACGCGCCGCCGACGATCTGGCCCTTCACGAGCTCCGGGTTCACCTGCCGGCCCACCTCATAGACGCTCTTGACGCTCAGCACGTCGACGATCCCGGTCTCGGTATCGACCTCGACCTCGACGACGGTGCAGGCATGCGCCTGAGTCGAATCCGGATCGCACGCGCCGGTCTCCGGGTCCATATCGCTCGCCGGCTTGAGGAAGGCGCCGCGGCCGGCGATGGTCTTGCCGTAGGTGAAATGGGCCGCGCCGGTAACCTCGCCGACAGAGACCGATTTCTTGGCGACCCCCTTCACGTGGATATTGCCGATGCCGTCGGTTTCGAGGTCGTCCGGGCTCGCTTCGAGCAGTTCGCCCGCGACCTCGAGCATCGCCTTGCGCGCTTCCTGGGCCGCCATCACGACCGCATTGCCGGCACGGTGGGTGGTCCGGCTCGCGAAGGTGCCGGTGCAGTGCGGACCAGTGTCGGTATCGGCGGTCTCGACCATCACGCTCTCGAAGGGGACGCCGAGAGCCTCCGCCGCGATCTGCGCCAGCACGGTCTTGAGCCCCTGGCCGAGATCGACGCTCGCCATGGTGACCACGAAATCGCCGGCCGGCGTCGCGTGGATCAGCGACTGGGTGGGATCGCCGCCGAGATGCATCCCGGTCGGATAGTTCACGGCCGCGAGGCCGGTTCCCCGGAGCTTAGCCATCGCTCATCCCGCCTTTCTGTCCCAGGAGGTCATCTCTCGATAGGCCGGCGGCAGCTCGTGGCCGGCCAAGTGCGCCGCGGCCTGGACCGTCTCCACTAACGCCGCGTCCTCGGCCTCCTTCCGGTGCGCCTTCATGTCGCCGTTGCGATAGGCATTGAGCAGCCGAAGCTGCCACGGGTCCATGCCGATGGTCTTGGCGATCTTGTCCATCTGCAGCTCGATCGCGAACGAGCCGGCCATAACGCCGAACCCGCGCATGGCGCTCGACGGCGGCCGGTTGGTGAAGACGACGCGGGCGTCGACCCATACATTGGGGATCGTATAGGGCCCGGGCATGTGGCCGGCATGCTTCATCGAGCCATAGGAGCTGAAGCGGAGATAGGCGCCCGAGTCCTGGTAGGAAGTGATCTTGCGCGCGGTGATATGCCCGTCGTTCATCACCCCGTCCTTGATGGAGAGGCGCCAGGCGGAGCGGGTCGAGGAGACCTGCATCTCCTCCTCGCGGGTGTATTTGAATTTGACCGGGCGCCCGGTCCTCATGGCGGCGAGCACGGCGATCGGCTCGACCTGGACGTCGACCTTGCCGCCGAAGCCGCCGCCGACCGTGCCGCCGAGGAAGCGCAGCTTGCCCGGCGCGATGTCGAGGATGGCCGCGGTGTTGTCGCGCGCGAAATGAACCGCCTGAGTGTTGGTGTGCACCGTCACACGCCCGTCGCCGCCAGGCTTCGCGATGCAGCCATTGGTCTCGATCGGCGCCTGCTCGATCGGTTTCGTCTGGTAGCTGTCCTCGACGATGTGATCGGCCTCGGCGAATGCCTTCTCGACGTCGCCGAAGCGGATCTGGGCGGCATCGTGGTCGTCCGGGTAGATGTAGTGATTGCGGGGCCAATGGGCGGTCAAGGCGGGCAGCGATCCGCCGATCGCTTCTTCCACGTCGAACACGCCGGGCAAGGGGTCGTAGGCGACCTTGACCTTGGCCGCGCCGGCGCGGGCGGCTTCGGCGGTCTCCCCGATCACCGCGACAATCGGCTCGCCCCGCCAGCGCACCTTGTCGAAGGCGAGGACCGGCTCGTCCTCGGGCCCGACGCCGACCGCGGCGAGCCCGTTCCATACCTTCTTGCCGGGCAGGTCCTCATGGGTGATCACGCAGACGACACCGGGGCTTGCCTCGGCGGCGCTGGTGTCGACATGCTCGATCGTCGCGTGAGGTTCAGCGCTCCGATGCATCTTGAGATGCAGCATGCGCGGATAGTGCGTGTCCTCGTAATAGCTGGTCTGGCCGCGCACATGGCTCTGGAGGTCGCGCAGGCCGACGGACTGACCGACGACGCTGAGGTCCTTCATCGACATTGGCTCGCTTCCTCCTCGGCCTAGGCCGCTCCGGTGTCGGAAAGAGATTCGGCCGCCTGTTGGACGGCTCGAACGATCGGGGCGAACCCGGTGCAACGGCAGAGATTGCCCGAGAGCCCCTCCACGATATCGTCGCGGCTCGGCGCCGGGTTGCGGTCGAGCAGCGCTTTCGCGGCGATCATCATGCCCGCCGTGCAGTAACCGCATTGCGCCGCATAGTTCTCGATGAAGGCCTGTTGCAGCGGCACGATCGCATTGGTTTCGTTGAGGCCTTCGAGGGTGACCAGGTCCGCGCCTTCGACCCGCTCGGCGAGAGTCAGGCAGGAGAGGCGAAGCTCCCCGTCGACCAGGACGGAGCAACTGCCGCAGCCCCCTTGGGCGCAGCCGCTCTTGACGGCGGTGAGCTCGAGCGTGTCGCGCAGCACGTCCTGGAGCGTCGCCAACGGTTCGATGACCACGGTCTCGTCACGGCCGTTGACCGTGAGACGTATCAATTTCGCTTCCATCTTCCGGCCTCCCGCTCCGCGCCCTCAGGCAAGCGCCGCCAGCACGCGGCGGACGAAGACGCCGGCCATGCGCCGGCGGTACCATTCGGTCGCGACGGGATCGGTCTTCGGCGACACGCTCGCCTGGGCGGCCTCCGCGGCCTCCGTCAATGCCGCCTCGTCGAGGCTCGATCCGGTCACGGCCGCCTCCGCCGCCGCGCAGCGAAGGGGATGGGCGCTCGCGCCGCTCAGCGCAATCCGCGCCTCGCTCACGGTGCTCCCGTCCTTCACCACCTGAGCCGCGACGGTGACCACCGACGGGCTCGAGTAGCGGCGCCGGGCGCATTTCTGGTAGGCGACGGTGCCCGACGGCTTGGTCAGGTCGATCCGTGTCAGCAAGCCGGTGCGGGGCGGCGCGCCGTTCTCCCAGCCCGCATAGAACTCGTCGATCGATTGGCTCATCTCGCCGCTCGGCGTCGCGAAGGTCAGGCGCGCGCCGATAGCGAGCAGCGCGACCCCGAGATCGCCGAAGGGCCGCTGCGCGAACAGATTGCCGCCGACCGTCGCCATGTTCTGGATGGCCGGCCCGCCGACCTCGCGCGTCGCGGTCAGGATCGCCGGCACGGGCACGGCTGCGCGCAGCGTGCTGACGGAGACCGCGGCGCCGACCGACCAGCCCTCGCCGCGCTGGACCACCCGGTCGAGGCCGAGGCGGTCCACCCCGAGGACGTAGCCATCGTCCGACGGGTGGGTGTCCCGAATCACGGTGGTGCCGCCGGCCAGGATGGTCAGCGCCGCGCCATGCTTGCCGATCAGATCGGCCGCTTCGTCGATCGATTGGGGCCGAAGCAGCTCCGGCATCTCGATCATCCCCCTCTTGCTCTTGCCGCGCCGGCTTCCCGCTCGGCGCAGGCGGGATTTACTGATAGCCGTGCGAACTCGACCTCCCTTAATAGCGCAGCGGTCGTGCGATCGCATCATCATATCGGCACCGGCGGCCCACGGAATCGAGCTCGGGTGCTCCGGCGATGCTTGCGCGAAGGCGCCCCCCTTCTGCAAGGTAGCGATCGTATGAGGCACGGCGCGGCGACCGCCGCCCCAACCCGTGCCTCGAGGGGAGGGCGCGATGTCGCTTCATGGCAGGACCGCGGTCGTGACCGGCGCGGCGATGGGTATCGGCCGCGCGATCGCCGATGCGCTCGCCGGCGCCGGCGCGAGCCTGGTGATCGCAGATCGTGAGAATGCGGTCCCGGCAGCCGCGGAGATGAGCGCCGCCGGACATGACGCATTCGGGATTGCCTGCGACGTCGCGTCCGAGGCCGAGACCGCGCGGTTGGCCGAGGAGACGATGGCGCGATACGGCGCGATCGATATTCTGGTCAACAATGCCGGCAGCTATTCCAGCCTCGTCCCCGGCCCCTTCGAGCGGCAGACCGCGGAGGAATGGCGCGCCGTGCTCGACGTCAATGTGATCGGGCTGTTCCTCTGCTGCAAAGCCGTCGTCGGCCCCATGCGAAACCGGGGCGGCGGCCGCATTATCAACATCTCCTCCGGCACGCCCTTCAAGGGCGTGCCCTACTTGCTTCACTATGTCGCGAGCAAGGGGGCGGTCAACGCGATCACCCGCGCGTTGGCCAAGGAGCTCGGCGGCGACGGCATATTGGTCAACGGGATCGCGCCGGGCTTCACGCTGTCCGACGGGGTGCGCGCGAACCCGGCGCAGATCGAGGCGCTCGCGGACATTTCGCGCCGGGCGCGGGTTCTCCAGCGCGACCAGCTCCCGCAAGACGTCGCGGGTGCGGCGGTCTATCTGGCCGGCCCCGGCTCGGCTTTCATGACCGGCCAGACGCTGGTGGTCGACGGCGGCGCCTATTTTCACTGATGGAGCCTCGGTTCCGGCGATGAGCGATCATCTTCTTGCCTTTTTCCAGGATCGCCTGGCTCCCGAGGCCCGGCCACGGACCCTCGTGCCGTCCAACCGGGTGATCTATGTCAGGCACGGCCGGGCGCGGATCGACGGCGAGCCGATTGATGCCGACCAGGCGTGGCATGGCAGCGCCCCGGTCTCGGTCGCCGCCACTTCGGACGACGTGCTTCTCTGGCGTTGGGAGCTCTTGCCTGCCACGGGCGCCGCAGCGCGAACGCGTAATGCCGGCCTTGCCCACCCGATCGCGACGCTCGAGCGAGGCGATGGCTGGCTGATGCGCTGCGATAGCGTCTCGTTTCCGCCCGGCGGCTGCGCTTACACTCACGTTCACCAGGGCCCCGGCATTCGCTGCCTCGCCGAGGGCTCGATCACGATCGAGAGCGCGGGCGAGACGACCCGCTACGGTCCGGATGAGCCCTGGTACGAGAGCGGCCCCGATCCGGTCTTCGCCGAGGCCGACCCGACCGCGCCGACCCGCTTCATCCGCGTGATGATCCTGCCCCGCGCCTTGCTGGGACAGAGGTCGATCACCTACATCCGGGACGAGGACCGCGACAAGCCGAAGGTGCAGACCTATCGGCTCTACATCGACCAACCGATATGCGTGTAAGTGGCGTCGCGGACAGTCAGAACGCGTCCGTCTCGATGATGTCGACGCCGCGCTGGCGGTCGATCAGGTAGATCAGGCCGCGGTCATCGACCGTCACGTCGTTGGACGAGGCGCGTTCGAATCCATCGGGCGGGTCGGGGACGTAGCGCCCGACCTCACGGGGTGCGAAGGGATCGGACAGGTCGACCAGGCGAAGCCCCTGCGCGAACCAGGCGAACGGCACGATAGTGCCGACGAACTTGTCCGAGGGCTGGTGGCAGCCGGTCATGTCCGGTTGGGGGCTGCCGTCCTGGTCGAGGCCGTCGACGTGGATCGTGCTGATCGGGATCGGGCAGCGCTCGTCGGTGATGTCGTAGACCCAGGCGAAGGCCGGCGCCGCCGGCCACAGCTTGGCGACGTCCTCGTCCGCCACCACCATGATGCGCCGCCCCTTCAGGCGGTACGGGAACGGCAGGCAGGTATGGGTCGGATGGGGGAAGGCCGGGCTGGTGTTGAGGCCCGCGACCTGCTTCGGCCGGGCCATGTCCTCGATATCCAGGATGAACAGGCCATGATGCCAGTAGCTGACATAGAGCCGCTCGCCGAGCCGGAGCGGATGGTGGCAGCGGGGCGCGACCCAGTCGTTCCACGGATAATCCTCGCCGCCCGCTTGCCACTGCCCTGGGATCCACCAGCGGCCGACCTCCTCGGGCGCCGCCGGGTCGGCGAGGTCGAGGATCATCATGATGTTGCCGACATAGCCCTCCGCGGTCGGCGAGATATAGGCGTACCGCCCGTCGAACTCGAAGCGGTGCACGCCTTTTCCGGCGGTGCGCCATTTCGTGATCATGCGGGGGTTGGCCGGGTCCGAAACATCGTAGATCCCGAGCCCGCCGCCGAAATCGGCGGTGCCGTCGGCGCTGATCCGCTCGTGATTGACCAGCATGACGCCCTCGGCGGTGCGGACCTTGTGCGAATGCCAGCCTTCCGGCAGTTCGATCCGCGCGAGCTCGCGCGGCCGCGACGGATCGGCGACGTCGAAGATCGTGGTCCCGGACGGGTGGCGCATGTGACCGATATAGAGGGTGGTCCCGTCGACCCAGACCTGGCCGCCGCCGGGGCAGTCGATATGGGAGAGCGCGCGCGTCCTTAATGCGTCGGCCATCGGTCCGATCCGTTGCTGGAGGTCGGGGGGCGTGCTTGCTAGGCGCTTCCCTCGAGCGCGCGGCGGACCCCGACAAGCTGCTTCGCCCGCTTCGCCTGCAGGGCTTTGATGTCCTCCGGCTGATAGGAAAATATCCCGGTCCCGGTCTTCATGCCGAGGTCGCCCTTCGCCGTCCGGTCCGTGATGTAGGTGCTGACATCGCCGCGGTTGCAGAGATCCTGGTTCAGGTAGCTGCCGACCGCCTGGTAGATGTCGAGGCCGGCCATGTCGAGCAGCGACATCGGTCCGACCACGGCGAGCTTGTAGCCGATGCCCCAGGAGACACAGGTGTCGAGGCCGTCCGGCTCGATCACCCCGTTCTCCACCAGATCGCAGGCTTCGCGCATGATCGCGTACAGGATGCGATTCTCGACAAAGCCGGGAACGTCCTTCTTGACCACCACCGGCAGCAGGTTGAGCTCCTTGATCGTCTGCACCATGTGATCGACCGTCTCCTGGGCCGTCTCGGCGCCCGCGATGACCTCGATCACCGGGATGATGAAGGGCGGATTCGACCAATGCATGCCGACAACGCGGCCCGGCGCCGAGTTGCCGGCCTGGAGCTTGGTCACCGGGATGCCCGAGGTGTTGGAGGCGAGCACGCACTCCTTCGACACGAGCTTGTCCAGGTCGGCGAAGACCTGGAGCTTGATCTCGACCTTCTCCGGCACGCTCTCGAGCACCAGGTCGGCGCCGGCGACGGCATCCGAGAGGGTGTCGTGATAGCTGATCGCGTCGGCCCCGCCATGGTCCGGCATGCCGAGTTGCTCGAGCACATTGAGGGCGATCCCCGCCATGCCCGGCGCCTTCTCGATCGCTGCGGCCTCGGTGTCGAAGGCGCGAACCGTCAGGCCGCCGCGCGCCAGTGTCGCCGCCATGCCCGGGCCCATCGTCCCGAGGCCGATCACTGCTGCCGTGGTCATGTCGCTTTTCCCTCCTGTGTTGGTTGATGTCCGCGCTCTGCTACGCGAGCCGGGCGACGTCGCCCATTTCGTCGCGGCCCCACTTTTTGAACAGCCCGAGCGCGTTCAACGTCGGCTGATCGCTCGCGACGAAGAGAATCGCGGGCACCATCTCCGAGCCGTTGACGTGCTGGCACCAGGCTCCGCCGGGCACCGCCAAGGTATCGAACGGCTTCCAGTCGAAGCGCGTTCCGTCGACCAGGCTGTGTCCCTGCCCTTCGAAGGGCGCGACGAGCAGGCTCGCGGTCTGCTTGAGCGGTTGCGTCTTCTCGCCGGGCCGCAGCATCTGTGCGAAAAACGTCATCGTCTTGAACACCGGCCCGCCGCGGGTCGGATCGACATATTCGACCATCAACGCCTCATAGGGATCGCCGTCGCGGTCGCGGTGCTTATCGAGTAGCGTGCGCATGGGCTCCCAGCGGTAGACATACATCGGCGAAGCCGCGCCGGTGCCCCGCTCATGTGACACGAAGCGCGGCATGAGGCCGCCGGTGCCGTAGACCGCGGCCGAATAGTCGGCGGCGAAGCGTGCGGATTGCTCCCTCGCTGCGCGCTCCTTGCCGTCGCGCTCCTCCTTGTAGTCATGCTCGAAATAGATCGCGTTGAGCACCTCGACGAGCGGCAGGTCCAGCACCGAAAGATTCACGGCCAGCTCATCGCCCTTGTTGCCGTGATTGTGCCAGGTGTCGTGCGGCGTCAGCACCATGTCGCCGGGACCGAACAGGATGTCCTCTCCCTCGACGCCGGTGAAATTCATCGTGCCCGTGAGGCCGAGGCGAATGGCGTTCGGCGAGTGCCGGTGCGGCGGCATCACCTCGTGTGGATCGTTGAGCCGATAGGCGGTGTACATGGTCGAGACCGTCGCCCGGGTCGGCGCGAGCCCCGGATTGACCAGGATGAGGGAGCGGCGCTCGGAATCCGCCATCGAGACCAGCGCGGCTGAGCGATGCAACAATGGCTCGATCTCGCTCTCATAGCGCCAGAGATAGGGAACCGCGCCTCGGCTCTCCATGAGCTGCTTGATCTCGTCATGCGCGACCTCCGTGCTGGTCGCCCAGAACGGGAACATGTGGCTCCGATGGACATCCTCGTAGAGCGCGGCCAACGCCGTCTCACGATCGGTCGACGTAGTCCGAACCGCCTTCGCTTCAGTCATCGTCGCTTGCCGTCTCCCGCGCCCGCCCGCCTTCCCGCTGGACCGGCGGCGCTTCTGCCTCTAGCTATCTAGACTATGTGGCGCCCGTTCTCTCGGCAACCGGACAGGCGCGGCGGTTCGGGCGGCCGCGCGACGACGATCGCGCTCCTCTGCCTTGGCTGTCTCGCAGCCTGCTCGATCATCAGGGCGAACGCCTCCGACGCCGATGGCTGGCTGGGCGTCGATCTGGAGGTCGCTAACCGTTCGCCCCATGGCGCGCTGGTCTGCCAATTCCTGCTCGCGCACTGGTTCGAGATGACGCTCGATCCGATCGGGCCCGGCGGATCACGGCAGGTGGCTCTTCTGGTCGAGCCGAGGCGCGGTGCGGTCGCGATTCCCAACGCGGTTGGCGATCTGATGCGTCTCGAGCAGATCCATTGCGGCCTCGATGGAACGCCGCGGCGCGACTGGACCCGCGTCGCCATCGAGCGGCTGCGCGGCGCTCTGGGCGCATTGCGGCTTGCTTGCGACGGGCGGGCCTGCCGCTTCGAATGACGAGAGCGATCAACGCGTCTGTTGCAACCGACCGAGCGCGCCGCTACGCTTTTTTGCAACCCCTTGTCGCGTGCGAAGAACCATGCGGCTCGGGCGTGGAGCGCCGCCGCGCACAGATGGGAGAATGGAACGATGGCAGCGATGCTAAGCAGGATAGCGTTACGGGGGCTCGCACCCGCCCTCGCGGTGATTGGCTTGGCCGCGCTCGCGACCGCCGCGCATGCGCAACAGGTCGAGAAGATCGCGGTTCTGGTGCCGGAGCAGGGCACCGACTATGGCTGGAATCAGCAAGGCGTCGATGCGGCCAAGGAAGTCGGCGCCGCCATGGGCATCGAGGTGGTCTCGGCCGAAGGCCTCGGCTATGGCGATGTGCGTCCGACGCTGCGCGAGCTCGCGGCCGAGGGTGCGGACCTCATGATCGCCCACGCAAGCGGCTATAACACCGCCGCGCCGGAGATCGCCGCCGAGACCAGCGTCCCGGTCGCGATCGTCGACAATCCCGGCGCCAAGGCGGCTGGTCTGGTCGCCGATTATACGGTGAGCGGGCATGAGGGCGCCTATCTCGCCGGCATGCTTGCCGCGCAGCTCTCGCGCACCGGCACGCTCGGCATCGTCGTCTCCGGCGAGCCGCCGTCCTGGAACTCGCAGTCCGCCGGGTTCGCGCTCGGCGCGCGGGCGGTCAACGCCGACGTCAAGCTGGTCTACGCGGTGATCGGGCCGGCGGCCTATTCGGATGCGGCCGGCGGCCGGCGGGTCACGGAATCGGTGATCTCGGCCGGCGCCGACATCGTCTTCGGCCAGGGCAACGGCTCGACCTTCGGCATGCTGCAGGCGGTCGAGACGACGCCTGCGGTCGACGGCGGAAAGGCCTTGTTTATCGACGTGATCGGCGACAAGACCGAAATCGACAAGGGCCATCTGCTCTCGTCGGTGGTCTGGAACCTGGTGCCGGTCTACACCGCGATGATCGAGGATCTGAAGAGCGGTGCGTTTGGCAATGCGAACTATGCGATTCGGCTCGCCGATGACTCGGTCCAGCTCCTGCGTACCGGGCACATTTCGGACGATGTCTGGAACGGGCTGATGGATACCAGGACCTCGATCGTCTCGGGCGCGATGGAGGTGCCCGAGATCTATGAGGCCGAGGACGTGCGGGCGATGATGTCGTCGGTCGAAGGCGGCTGAGCAGCGCGCGCTTAGACGAACGCCGGCGCCGCGTGGCTTGCCGCGCGGTTCCGCACCATCCTCTTGTGGTACGGTGGTGCCGCGCCCCCCTGGGGCGCGGCACCACGTGCCTGTCTTGACCATGGCCTCTCGCTCCTCCGGACACGCCACCGATACGGCCGAGCCGATCGTCGTGCTGCAGGGCATCACGAAGCGCTTCCCGGGCGTCGTCGCCAACGATGAGATTTCGCTCTCGGTCCATCCGGCGGAAGTCCACGCGCTGCTTGGCGAGAACGGCGCCGGCAAGTCGACGCTGATCTCGATCCTGTCGGGCATGCTGCGTCCGGATGCGGGTACGATCACCGTTCGCGGCCGCGAGACCCGGATTACCAGCCCGCGCGCCGCGCTCGACCTCGGCATCGGCACCGTCTACCAGCACCCGACACTGGTGCCGTCGCTGACGGTGTTGGAGAACCTGATGCTCGGCGCTTCCTGGCGCGCGCGCATGAACCGGGCCGCGACCCGGGCACGACTCCAGGAGATCAGCGCGCTGCTCGGCATCACGCTGCCTGCGGACGCGCTGCTCGGCTCGCTCTCGCTCGGTCAACAGCAGCTCGCCGAAATCGTCAAGGCGCTCTGGCGCGGCGAGCGCGTGCTGATCCTCGACGAGGCAACCTCGATGCTCACCCCGCAGGGAGTGGAGGATTTGGGGCGGGTGATCGCACGGCTTCGCGATGCCGGGATCGCCATCGTTTTCATCACCCACAAGCTCCACGAAGCGGTGCGGTTCGGAGACCGGGTCTCGGTGCTCAGGCAGGGCCGCAAGGTCGGGTTCCTGTCACCGGCGAGGCTCGCCGCCTTGAGCTCGCAGGACGCGATCGACCACATCGTCGACCTGATGTTCGGCGCGGCCGCCGAGCGGACGAGCGTCGGGCGGAGCGGGGCCCGCCGCGACGGCACGCCCGGCGAGCGCGTGGCGATCGCAGTCGACGGTCTCTCCGCTTCCGCCGGGCCGGCGGAGGCCGGCGTTACGGAGGTGAGCTTCACCGTTCATGAGGGAGAGATCTTCGGTATCGCCGGGGTTGACGGCAACGGTCAGAAGCAGCTCGCCGAGGCGCTGGCCGGGCAGCGGCCCGCGACGGCCGGCCGCATTGCCTTGGCCGGCGAGGCGATCGAGCGTCTCAGCGTCCAGCAGCGCCAACGTGCAGGTCTTCGCTACGTCACCGACGACCGACTCGGTGAGGGCACCGTCCCGAGTTTCTCGGTGAGCCTCAACCTGTTGCTGAAGCGAATCGGTGAACCGCCCTTCTGGCGCCACGGCATCGTTCGGAACAGCGAAGTGGACCGGCATGCACGGACCCTGATCGACCGGCACGACGTACGCACGCCGGGTCCCCAGACGCTGCTCGGCCGCTTGTCCGGCGGCAACATCCAGAAGGCTTTGCTGGCCCGCGAGCTCGATAACCAGCCGATGGCCGTGATCTACAACAAGCCGACCTATGGGCTCGACCTGAACAACATCCGCTTCGCTCGACAGGCGATCTGCGAGCGCGCGGACCAAGGTGTCGCGACGATCCTGATCTCGACCGATCTCGACGAAATCCTCGAACTCGCGGACCGCATCGGGGTCATGCTCGATGGCTGCCTGGTCGGCATCGTCGACAATGATCGGGACGCGGCGCGCCGGGTCGGCGAGCTCATGATCGGGGTCGGCGTCGCGGCCTGATCGCGCCATGGCAGAAGAGGGGCGGTCCGATCTCGACGTGGGCGATCCGGCTCCGGGCGCGACCGTCGGATCGGTATCCCCGCCTGCACGCGACGAATCGCCCTGGCGCCAGAGGGCCGCGCAGGTCGCGATGGCGCTCCTGCCGATCGTGCTTGCGCTTGGGGTTGGCGCACTGATCCTGCTCGCCCTCGGCGCCGATCCCGGCGCGTTTTATTACAATATTCTTCGGCGCGGTCTGTTCAGCTGGATCGGGCTTCAGGACACCATCACCCGCTGCGCGCCGCTCCTGCTGCTCGGCGCGAGCCTGATCGTCGCCTTCCGCGCCGGCCTCTGGAATCTTGGGGTCGACGGCCAGTTCCTGCTCGCCGCGGTGATCTCGGCCGCGCTCGCGCCGGTTCTCGTCGCGGTGCTTCCGGTCTGGTTCGTGCTGCCCTTGGTCATGCTGGTCGCGATGGCCGTCGGCGCGGCCTGGTCGTTGCTGCCCGCGCTGCTCAAGGCCTATCACGGGGTCAACGAGATCGTGACCACGCTGATGATGAGCTTCCTTGGGATCAGCGCGGCGAACGTCCTGGTCAAGCTCCCCTTCGACGATCCCGGCACCACCGTGCCGCAAACCATGACGCTTGCGACCGACGATCGCTTGCCGCGGCTTTTCGGAAGCACGATCAATGTCGGGATGATCATCGGGCTGGCGGTGATCCTTTTCATCCATTGGGTCATGACGCGGACCGCGTTCGGCCTCCGCCTGCGGCTGGTCGGCGCGAACCCGCGCGCGGCGGTTCATGCGGGTCTGCCGCTCGGCGCGCTGATGGTCGCGGTGTTCGCGCTCAGCGCGGGCCTCGCCGGGCTCGCCGGTTCGGTCGAGATCCTCGGCGTCTGGGGCAATGTGCGAGCCGATTGGAATCCGGCCTACGGCTTAATGATCATCCCGCTGGTGTTTCTCGCCCGCTTCAACGGCATCGCCGTGATCGGCTTCACCTTCTTCTTCGCGGTGCTCTCGATCGGCGGCGAGACCGCGTCCCGCAAGGCCGGCTTGCCCAACTATTTCATCCTGGTGCTGGTCGCGCTCATGCTGATTTTCCTGGCGCTCACCGAGTGGCTTGGCCATCGGCGTCGGATGGCGCAGCGGAGCTGACGATGCAGAGCCTCTTTGGCGATGCGTTCCTGATCTCGCTGGTCGCGGGCGCGGTCGCGGCCGGCGTGCCGCTCCTGCTCGCCAGCCTCGGTGAACAGGTCTCGGAGAAGGCCGGGGTCCTCAATATCGGCATCGAGGGGATGATGCTGTTCGGCGCCTATGCGGGCTTCGCGACCGCTTTCGGCTCGGGCTCGCTATGGCTCGGTTTCCTCGCGGGCGCGGCCGCAGGTCTCGTATTGGCGCTTCTGATGGCGTTCTTCTGCGTCCGCCTCGGCCTCAACCAGATCGTCATCGGGATCGCGCTCACCCTCGGCGCGGACGGGCTGACCGCTCTCCTCCATCATGTGCAGTTCAGCCGCACCTATCCACGCCTGCCCCGGGTCGAGACCCTCGATATTCCGGGGCTCGTCGAGATCCCGATCATCGGGCCGAGCCTGTTCGCCCGGCATCCGATGGTCTATATCGCGGTCTTTCTGGTTCTGCTCCTCGCCGCCTTGTTCCGCAACACCCATATCGGGCTCAACCTCCAGGCCGCCGGCGACAAGCCCGATGCGCTCGATGCCGCCGGGATCAGCGTGGTCGCGACGCGCACGTGGTCGGTGCTGTTCACCGGCGTCATGGCGGGGCTCGGAGGCGCCTATATGGCGATGATCGGGGCCGGGATCTTCGTGCCCTTCATGACCGGCGGCGCCGGCTTCATCGCGATCGTGCTCGCGATGCTTGCGCGCGGACGCCCGCTCTGGGTGCTGATCGGCGCGTTCCTCTTCGGCGCGAGCCTCTCGCTGACGACGGCGCTCCAGGTCGGCGGCGTCAACGTGCCGACCGATGTGGTGCAGATGTTGCCATTCCTCATGGTTATGATCGTGCTGGTGCTGTTCGCCCGGCGCGCCAGCCTGCCGGCGGCGCTCGGCCTGCCCTATGTCCGCGGTCAGCGCTAGAAAAGGGAAGAGGGGGCGAGACCATGAAAGAGACCCGGGTCTTCATTCTCGACGGCGGCACGCTCGTGATCGACGGCTTCCATATTTATTGGAACAGGGGACCGGCCGGCGAGGTGCGCTTTCCGGTCTATAGCGTGCTGATCGACCATGCGGACGGGCTCTATCTCTTCGATACCGGCTATGACTGCGATCATGTGAAGGCCGTGCTGCCTTTCGAGAAGCCCCTGCAATCCAGGAAGCAGACGCTAGTCGGCGCGCTCGCCGAGGCCGGATACCGCGCTGAGGACGTCGACCATGTGATCAACTCGCACTACCACTTCGACCATTGCGGCGGGAACCGGCATTTGCGCGAGGCGTGCACCGTCTGTCATGCGCTGGAGTTCGCCCAATGCAACGCGCCCGCGCCGTTCGAATTGCTGGGCTATTCCGACATGAGCTTCCACGCCGACCTCCATCGCGCGCGGCTACGGCGTGAGGGCAGGGCGGTGCCGGACGATCCGGAATCCGATATCTGGACCCCTCGGGTCGAGCTCGTGAGCGGTGATCAGGAGATCGCGAAGGGCCTCCACCTGATCGAGACGCCAGGCCACACCGCGGGACATTACAGTCTTCTGGTCGAGCTCGCCGGCCGGCGCCCGATGCTGTTCACCGCCGATGCAGCCTATACGCGCAAGGGCTTCGATGAAGAGATCATCCCGAGCTTCCATCTCGATCCGGTGAAGGCCGTCGCCTCGATCAAGCGGCTCAAGGACGTCGCACTCGAGCGCGACGCCGAAGTCTTCGTCAGCCACGACGGCGAGGCGTTCGCGAACTACGCCATCGCGCCCGCCCATTACGGCTAACCGGGCCGCGAGGCCCGGAGCGCGCGCCCAGCGAACTGAGGGAACACAAAGACCGAGATCCGACGCGAACTTTGGATGCCGGCCTGATCTGTCGCCGGCATAGGCCGACGTTTCTCAAACGATTCGCTCGACCAGCGGATTTCGTACCGGCAGTCCTGGGAAACGACCGAAGTCGCGATCCGACGTCCACAATTCGGCAACCCCGTGTCCGATACAAATCGAGGCAACGCGGGCGTCATGCACGATCGGCCCATGGATTTGGCCGCGGCGTAGCTGCTCGCGGAGGAGATCCCAATGGACCTCGCTCTCTCCGAGCAACTCGACCATCGGAGATTCGAGCCAAGCGTCCACCTGATCGATGGCGGCCGCAATGTTGGACGGCGGGTCATAAATTCTTGGGTGAGTCGCGATTGCCAGGAACTCGTGTACGCAAGGCCACGGAATTCCCCATGACGCTCGACCTTCGGCGAGCGATCGTAAGCAGCGTTGCGCGGGCGAATGCCATTTGGAGTCCGAACGATGTGCGTAAACCAGAATGTTGGTATCGGTCGCGATCAACTTCCCCGACCCTTGTATGCGGCATCTCGGATCCGCGCCCAATCGGATTCCCCATAATCCGGTTGTAGCCCGTTGCCGCCGACGCTCGCGTCGCGGAGCTCGAACCGCTCGGTCACCCTCGCCTCGCGCAGAACGCGTCTGATGCCCTGTTCGATCACGGCGCGTAGAGTGAGCCGCTCTCGGGCCGCAAACGCCTTCGCCTGCGCTGCAAGCTCATCCGAAATCTCTATGGTGGTCTTCATCTATGGGACGCCGTATGGCTGAATATGGGTACCCATATCATAGGGCAGCGGCCGGGAACTGGCCACCGGCTAAGGCGCTGCCGCGGCCTCGATCACGGCAAGCGCTGCATCGATGCCGGCGCCGACCTTCGCCTGCCCACCCAGCGCGTTGATAGCACCCCCGAGGGCGCTGATCGCGACGGTGGCGTAGATCGGACGTGCCACAGGGCCCATATGGCCGATCCGCACGAGCTTGCCGAGCAGCGAGCCGCGGCCCGCCGAGAACACCACCCCGTAACGCTCCCGCGCGGCTTGCCGGATCGCCGCGTCTTCCAGGCCCGCCGGAACACGCACGGTGGTCGCCGTGTCGGCGCAGATCGCTTCGCGCGCGGGCCAGAGCTCGAGCCCCATCGCCTTTATGCCGGCGCGGCAGGACCGCGCCGTCAGAGCATGGCGGGCCCAGACCGCTTCCGGCCCTTCCTCCAGGTAGTTCTGCACCGCCGCCTCCAGCGCATAGACCTCGGAGACCGACGGCGTGAAGGGGAACAGCGTGTCGGCGCGCCAGGCGTCGCGCCAATCCTTGAGGCTCAGAACGGAGTCCGTCGGCGCGCCTGGGTTGGCATCGATATGGGCCCAGGCGCGCTCGCTGACATGGAGGATGGAGAGACCGGGCGTTCCGCCAAGACATTTGTTCGGGCCGGTCACGAAGATGTCGGCGTGGATCTGCTCCGGGTGGACGTTCATCCCGGCAAAGGAGGAGACCGCGTCCACGATGGTCAACACGTCATGTGCGCGGCAAATCTCGCCGATCTCAAGGACCGGATTGATCGTGCCGGACGGGGTGTCGTGGTGGCAGACCGAGAGAATGCGAATATCCGGCCGCGCCTCCAGCATATCGCGCACGGCGTCCGGATCGATCGCGTCGTTGTACGGAACCTCGATTTCGAGAAGCTCTCTGCAATGGCGCGCCGCCCAAGAGCCGAAGCCCTTGCCGTATTCGCCGGAAGCCAGGTTCAGCACCACGTCATCGGCGCCAATGAGGGCGGCGGCGGCGGCCTCGAGGCCGAGCACCGGCTCGCCGTGAAGGATCACCGGCGGGCGCTCGGTGCGCAGCGCCTCGGCAGTCTGCAGGACGGTCGCTTCGTAGAGGTTCTGGAACGAGGGATCGAAGTCATAGGTGACGCTGCGCGACAAGGCTCTCAGCACCGCCGGATAGGCATCGACCGGACCCGCGCTGAGCGTGATCACCGGGAGGCTCTCGCCGATATTCCGCATGGCCTGATCCTTAGGTTCGGCCCGGATTGTCCGTGACCAGCTCGAAATAGAGGCCGTCGAGGCTCCTGACCGCCTCCACCAGGCCCTCGAGGGTCAGCGGCTTGACGACATAGGCGGTGGCGCCGAGGTCGAAGCTCTGGATCCGGTCGCCGTCCTCCTTCGATGCGGTCAGGACAACAACCGGAATGTCACGGAGACCCGGGTCCATGTAGATCTCGTGGAGGGCGTCGCGGCCGTCCATTCCTGGCATGCCAAGGTCGAGCAGGATGAGGTCCGGCCGGGGTGCTGCTTGCTGGTCGGCATATTTGCCGTTCCCCTCCAGATAGTCGATCAGATCCCGCCCGTCCTCGACGAAGGACAGGCCGTTGGTAAGCTTGGCCTTCGCAAGCGCCTTCTCGGCGAGCAGCCGGTCCTCCGGATCGTCCTCGGCCATCAAGATGACGGCCGGCCGTCGTTCCTCCCTTGTCGTCATTCTGGCCTCTTTTATGGTGGCAACCGGACCGCCTCCAACCAGTGCGCCTTCACGATCCGCGCGACCGAGACCATGTCGTCGAATGCCGCCGGCTTGACCATGTAGGCGTTCGCTCCAAGCTCGTAGCTGGATGCGATATCCCGCTCCTCGTCGGAGGTCGTCAGGATCACCACGGGGATGCTGCGGAGATCCGGCTCGTTCCTGAACTGCTCCAGAAACTCCTTGCCATTGACCCTCGGCATGTTGAGGTCCAGCAGGATCAGACTTGGCCGCGGCGCATCCTCCGGGTCGGCGTATTCGCCGCGCCGTTTCAGGTAGTCCATCAGCTCGGCGCCGTCATGTACGACGTAGAGCGGGCTGGTGACCTGGGCCTTTCGGAGGGCCTTTTCGGTCAGGAGGCAATCGGCGGGGTCATCGTCTGCCATCAAGAGGATGGTGCGCGCGATCGTGTCGGATCTTGGCATCGCCCCGCTCCTCGCGGTTACCGGGATCCCGCCGTCCCGGTCCGGCCGGCGGATACCGTGACCAGCCTGAAGGCGAGCGAGTGGAATCGCGCGACCGCCTCGGCGAACGCATCAAAATCGATCGGTTTGGGGATCAGGGCCCGGGTCGCGGATTCCTCACGGCGGAGCAATGCGCCGTCACCCTTCGACACTGAAAGGACGATGACCGGCACGTCGCGGATCGCCGGATCGCCGTCGATTTCCGCGAGCACTTGGCGCCCGTCCATCTCGGGCATATCGAGATCGAGCAGGACCAAGTCGGGCCGCGGCGCCGGGATATCATCGCCATAGGTGCGCCGGCCGTGGAGATGATCCATCAGTGCTCCGCCCTCGGTCACGTAGGTCAACGGATTGCTCAGGCCGGCCGCTTGCAGAGTCTTGGTTGCGAGCAGGCAATCCTGCGGATTGTCGTCCGCCATGACGATGACGGCGGGCCGTGCCGCGTCGCCGGGAGAGGCAGCGGCCGAGAGCTCGTACCGGTAGGTCTTGAGGCGTTGCACGGCCTGGTGCAGCTTCTTGAAGGTCACCGGTTTAACGAGATAGGCGTAGGCACCGAGATTATAGCTCTCTGAGATGTCGAGCGCGGCCTCCGACGCAGTCAGGATGACGATCGGTATTCGGCGCAGCGCCGGCTTCAGATTGATCTCCCAAAGCGAGCCGAGCCCGTCCTTGTTGGGCATGTTGAGGTCGAGCAAGATCAGGTCGGGCCGCGGCGAGACGGCCGGATCGGCGAATTTGCCCTGCCGTTCGAGATAGTCCAGGAGCTCCTGTCCATCCTGAACGAAGCGCAATTCGTTCAGGAGCCGTGCCTTTTGCAGCGTTTTCTTGGTCAGCAGGCAATCCTCGGGATCATCGTCCGCCATCAGAATCAGGACCGGCGTGGGTGCGGCCGTGTCGATCATCGGCCGCTCATTGAGGCTGCCGGCGCGGCAAGGTCACCGTGAAGGTGGCCCCGACATCCGGCACCCCGGCTGCCGTGATCCGGCCGTGATGGCGCAAGACGATCTTTTGGCAGATCGCAAGGCCGATCCCGGCGCCGTCATATTTGTGGCGCGCGTGAAGCCGCTTGAAGGGAACGAACAGCTTCTCGCCTTGCCCCGGTTCGAAACCGATCCCGTTGTCCGCGACGATGATCGTGTGTGCCGGCCCCGGGGTTCCGGGAAGCGGCTCGGCCGTGGCCGCCGGGCGGACCGAGACGCGGGGCGGATCGCCGGGTTTGCAAAATTTAAGCGCGTTCCCGATCAGGTTTCGGAACAGTTGTTCCATCTGGGTTTGATCGGCCTGGATCGTCGGGATCTCCGCGACGTCGACCCGGCCGCCGGCTTCCTGAAGGGTTACGGAGAGGTCCGAGAGGACGGTTTCGATCACCGCGCCGAGGTGGAGGTCCTCGAAGGGGTGCGCGCTCGTCGTGACACGGGAAAGCGACAGGAGGTCGCTCACCAGCGTTTGCATGCGGGCCGCCGCGTCGGTCATGAAGTCGATATATTGACGGCCTTCGTCGTCGAGCCGCTCCCGCTTCTCCTCCGCGAGCAGGGCGCCGAACGCCTGGATCTTGCGCAACGGCTCCTGAAGGTCGTGTGAGGCGACATAGGCGAATTGCTCGAGTTCCTCATTTGAGCGGGCCAAGTCGTGGGCGTGGCGCTCGAGCGCCTCTTTCGCCCGCTTTTGTTCGGTGATGTCGCGCACGATCCCCATGATTCGCACTGGTGCACCCGAATCATCGCGGACCAGGATAGCGCGAACGGCGACCGGGAACACCGACCCGTCCTTGCGGATATATTCCTTCTCATATTCGTCGGAGTAGCCGTGAGAGACGATCTGCCTGGAGACGATATCCGCTTCCATCTCCGCCCACCTGGCGGGCGTGAGCTGCTGATAGGTCATACGGGTGAGCTCCGCGCGCTCGTAGCCGAGCATGCTTAGATAGGCGCTGTTGGCCTCCTCGATCGGCCCATCGAGCGCAACGAAGACGACGCCGTCGCGGGTCAGGTCAAAGAGGTCGCGGTAGCGTCGCTCGGAGGCCTTGAGCGCTTCTTCTTTCTCCTTCAGCTCGGTGATGTCACGGACGATGCCCATGAAGCGAACCGGCCGCCCGGTCGGATCCCGCACCAGGATGGTGCGCAGGCTGATCGGGGCAATCGACCCGTCCTTGCGGACATATTCTTTTTCATATTCGTCCGAGAAGCCGCGTCGCATCACCTGGGTTTCGATGATCGCCGCCTCGGCGGCGCGCCACCTCTCGGGTGTGAGGTCTTGATAGGTGTGCTTGGCGATCTCGTCGCGGTCGTAGCCGACGAGGTCGAGATAGGCCTGATTGACCTCTTCGATATGCCCTTCGAGATCGACGAATACGATCCCGTCACGGCTCATGTCGAAGAGGGCGCGGAATCTGTCCTCCGAGCTTCGCTCGGCGGGATCGGCTTGGCGGATATCGGCCGCCGTCCCCTCGAACTCGGCCCCGTGCCGCCGCGCGTGGGTGCCGTCCTCAGGCGTCGCGTCGAACGCCCCATGCCCGGTGGATTTGACTTCAGCCGTCAATCAAATCATCCGCATAGGCGAAGATCGCCGGCGTGCCGCCGGTGTGGACGAAAACGACGGTCTCGTCCGGCCCGATCGTGCCGCGTCTGACCTGGTCGATGAGGCCGGCCATGGCCTTGCCGGAATAGACCGGGTCGAGAAAGAGCCCCTCCGTCTCGGCGACCAACCGCAGAGCCGCGCGACACTCCGGCGAAACCTTGCCGTAATCCTCCCCGACATAGCGTTCGTCGGCGACGAAGTCGTCGGGTCCGATCACCACGTTCAGACCGAGCTTCTGTATCACGGCAGCGGCGATGCGTGTGATATCGGAGGCCCGATCCTCCTCCCAATGGATCGGACTGATCGCGGTGACCTTTGCGCGTCGGCCCAATGCCCGCAAGCCGACGACAAGGCCAGCCGGTGTGATATTGGCGCCGCAGATGAAGACGTAGCTGGGGTCGATGCCCGCCTCGTCGAACTGTGCGTCGAGCTCGATTGCCGTGTTCACATAGCCGATCGCCGCGAGCACCTGCTGGTCGAGGGCGAAGGGCGCGATGACGAACGGACGCCGGCCGGCGGCTTCGAGCGCGCGCGCCTTCTCGTCGAGCAGTGGTTGAATTTTCTCCATGGTATCGAGGTCGACCACCGTTACCTCGGCGCCCATCAGGCGATCCAGCAACAGATTGCCCTGTACGGCCGGGCCCTTGACCCCGTGTATCAGGACGAGTGAGACCTCGAGCCCGAGCTTTCGCGCCGCGGCGGTAATCTGCCGGCACCAGTTCGACTGGGTGTAAGCGCCCGCGACCACGGTATCGGCGCCGGATTTGAGGATCTCGGCGAAAACGAATTCGAGATGCCGCGTCTTATTGCCGCCGAACGCGAGCCCGGTGAGATCGTCCCGCTTGACATGGAGCGCGCGCACGCCGAGCGCCTCGGCCAGCCGGGGGCAGGAATCGAGCGGCGTGGGCAAATGCGCCAGTCGGACTCGCGGCAACGCCTCGATGCGAGCGGTAAGACCGGCTCTCGTCGCCGGTGCCTCCGCGCGTGCCTGAGCCAACGCCATGTCGCTCTCCCGTCGTCCCGGCGGCCATCCTATCGCCGGCGAGGAGGACCAGGCAACTCACGCCGGCGGCCCGTCGTTGGCGCCGCGCCTGATCGGTGAATGGGTCTCCTTTTACAACGCCGAGAGGCCGCACTCGGCGCTCGGCGGACGTACGCCGGCCGAGGCATGCCGTGGCGACCCGCCTGTGGATATGATGGACAAGCCGCTCCGCGCCTTGCCCACATCCCCACAGATCCTATGAGGCGGGGGCTGCTGCTACGGTCCCGTGACTGACGCCCTCATCAGGAGACACGAGATGCCTTCGAGGAACGAGACCGCTGTACCCGCCGATGCAGCGCACAACACGCTGTATGTATCGATCGAGGTAAGCCGAAAGAGCTGGGTGGTAGGGATAAAGAGCCCAGGGAACGAGCGGATCGGCATTCATACGCTTGGAGCTGCAGAGGTTGACATTCTGAGAGATCTGATCGAGCGCCACCGGGTGAAAACCGAGAAGAAGATCGGTCAGGCGGCGCGCGTTGTGTGCTGTTACGAGGCGGGCTACGAAGGGTTCTGGCTGTCGCGGTGGCTGGACCGGGCCATGTCGGTTGAAACGATTGTTCTGGATCCGGCGAGCCTTCTTGTGAACCGCAAAGCGAAACAGCGGAAGACGGACCGGATTGACGCCAGGAAGATGGTGCGTGCGCTCCTTGCGCACGACCGCGGCGACGCGGCGGTTCTGAGCCAGGTGCGTGTGCCGAGCGTGGAGGAGGAGGATCGCAAGCGTCTGATCCGGGAGCGCCGGCGTCTGGTGAGGGAGCGGACAGCGCTGACGAATACGATCCGAGCGCTCTTGAAGCTGCATGGCATCTTCGACCTGAATCCCCGCTCCAAGGGGTTCGAGACGAAGTTTGCCGAGGTGGGCACCGGTTACGGAGGGCCGTTTCCGCCGCGGGCGCGGCGCGAGATCGAGCGACTTATGGACCGGCTTTTGCTTGTCGAACGGCAGATTGTAGCGGTCGAGGCTGAACGTGATGCGGTTGTCCGCGAGGGCTCGGCTCTCCCCGCGCCGCTTGCGCCCGAGGGAAGCGAAGCTCCGGCGGCAGCGAAGATTGCGGCGCTGACCCGGCTGAAGGGGATCGGCGCGAACGACGCAACCTTGCTGACGCACGAGGTCTTCTACCGGCAATTCCGCAACCGTCGGGAACTCGCGAGTTGGGTGGGTCTGGTACCGACGCCCTGGGCAAGCGGGTCGGTGACACGAGACCAGGGAATCAGTCGGGACGGTCCAGGCTGGATCCGCGCCCAACTCATGGAAATGGCGTGGCGCTGGCTGCGTTTCCAGCCTGAAAGCGCGCTGAGCGAATGGTTCGAAAGACGTACCGCCGGTGCCCGGGGGCGTCTACGCCGGGTGATGATTGTGGCACTCGCCCGCAAGCTGCTCATCGCTCTCTGGCGGTTCTCCGAGACTGGTCTCGTGCCGACAGGCGCCCGCTGCGCCTGATCGGCACAGGACCTTCCGATCCAGACCGGCCGGACGCGGCCGGGGCTGGGCCGGGTGGATGCGTGACCGGGTTGCGCCTGGGCTGAAAGACGCCGCCCCACAGATGGGTCCCATCTCCCGGAACGTTGCGCCCGCAGCAAGCGGGATCGGGGCACGGGTCCGACATGCAGCCGGAAACCGGCCGGATAAAAGGAGGGTCCGCGCAACACGGCGCGCGCCTGATGAGAGAAACGTTCCGAGCCTGGCAATAACAGCGGCTGGATCAGACCAGCCGAGAAGGACGAAGAGCATGCCAGAACCGTAGACAGATCTTTGGCTTGACAGACGTCACCTCATAAAAGGCGCAGCAGCAACAACAGGAAGATCGTTTGAAAGGGATTCTGGCGGCCTGACAAACAACCGGAATACACCTTAACCGAGCCGCCAGACTGTCCGAAAAGGCGGGGCCACCTCGGACCATCGAGGAGCGTCGTTACGACGCCGAGGAATGCCTACTCGAAGGCGAACCGCCGAGCCCGATCGGGATCCCGCCGGGGTGCAGCTTCAATTCGCGCTGCCCGCTCGCTTTCGACTTCTGTACGTCGGAGGAGCCGGCCCTCGTGGAGCGCGGCGACGATCGGCTGAGCGCCTGCTATTGGGCCAACGCCGCGGACGATGAGCTTGACGCTGCCGCGGAAGCGAACCGTGCCTGGCGCGCCGCCAGGGAGGGGGAGGCGGGCGTCGCCGGATAAACGAGATTCCCGTCGGGCGCGACGGTCAGGCCTGGCCGCGCAGCTCCCGCTCGGTCTGCGGAACCGGCATTGACCCGATACCTTCGGTAACCATCTCGCGCCATTCACGCTTCTGCGGCAGGATCGGCGGCACGGGGATGGTCCTCGGCGGCTCGGTCGCATCGGCAATCGGCTTCTCGATCGCCCGCCCCGTGACCTCGCCCCGGCGGAAAAAGGTGTTGTAGATCCCCCAGTGAAGCCGGTTGCGCGAGCCCGTGAACGGGAAGCGCCGCGCGATCGAGGGCAGTGAATAAAACTTCTCATAGGCCCGCATGTGGCCTTCCCGGAGCTGCTCGGTGGTGAGCTTCTCCGGCTGATACACGATGTGGCCCTGGTCGTAGAGATCCCAATCGTAGGAGACGATCTGCCCGGCCTTCTTCATCTGGTACCAGGTGAGCGTACCGGGATAGGGCGTCAGGACCGAATAGGCGCACATGTCGTACTTCGCGCCGATGTTGAAGTCCGTCGTCTCGTCGAACACGGCTTCGTCGTCGCCTTCGAAGCCGAACATGAACAGGCCGAAGACCATGATCCCGTAGCTGTGGATCTTCTCCACGAGCGCCTGGAACTGCTCCGGCCGATTGACATATTTGTGGACGCTCTTGAGCGTCTCGCGCGAGATCGATTCGAAGCCGATGCTCAACATGTAGCAACCGCTCTCGGCCGCGAGCTCGAGCATCTCGTCCTTCTGGGCGAGCTTGCTGGTGACTCCGGCCTGCCAGCGGATGCCGCGTCCCTTGAGCGCCTTCATGACCTCCTTGGGCCGCGCCTCGGTGCCGAAGAAATCGGCGTCATTGAGCGAGATCGTCCGCTGTCCGCAGTTCTCGACCTCGTGGATCACCTCGTCGACCGGCCGATAGCGGAACTTCAGGCCGTTCATCAGCGGTTCGGCGCAGAACGTGCACCCCTGATGACAACCGCGCGAGGTTTGGACGAAGGTCCGGTTGACGTAACGGTTCGCCTTCACGAGGTCGTAGCGCGGCATCGGCATGTCGACCATCGGGTGAAGCTTGTCGGAGCGATAGACGCCCTTGAGCTGGCCCTGCTCCATATCCTCGACGACCTTGTCCATGACCAGCTCGGCTTCGCCGATCACCACGGCATCGCAATGTTCCAGGGCCTCTTCGGGCATGAAGCTCGCGTGAACGCCCCCTATCACCACCGGGATGCCGCGCGCCCGGAAGGCGTCGGCGATCTCGTAGCCGCGCTTCACATAGCTCGTCATGGCCGAGATGCCGACCATGTCGACCTTCAGGTCGAAGTCGATGTCCTCGATGTTTTCATCGGTCATCACGACTTCGTACTTGTCGCGCGGGATCACCGCCGCCACTGCGAGAAGACCCGCGAGCGGCGAGTACAGCGCCCGGTTGAAATACATCGGCCGCGTCGTGAACTGGTCGGTTTGGGGATTGATGAGGTGGATGATTCGTGTGCGCATGCCGGTCCTCCGCTGAGCGGACTATATCGCAATCCGTTTCGCTTGCCGAGCGACTTTCATAAACAGGTCGCGCCCGGTGTCATGGCTTGGGCGGCAGGGCGAGGGCCTCGACCACCGCTTCGTGCAGGTGTGGGTCACCGACCGCGAGAACCCGGCCGTCGATCCCAATTTCCTCGCCGTGCCAGGAGGTTACGAGCCCTCCGGCGCCCTCGACGATGGGGATAAGCGCCGCGATGTCCCAGGGGTTCATGCTCGCTTCGGCGATGATGTCGACGAAGCCGAGCGCGAGCATGCCATAGGCGTAGCAATCGGCCCCGTAGCGCCGAGATTGGACGCGGTTCGCGAGCGAATCGAAAACGGCGCGCTCGTCCGGCGAGAACATGTCCGGATCGGTCGTGAAAAGGCAGGCCGCACCGAGGTCGGGGCACGGCCGAGTGGTCAGCCTGCGTTCGCCCAGATACGCGCCCTCGCGATGTCCCACGAAGCGCTCCTTGATAAAGGGCTGGTCCAATATGCCAATGACAAACCGCCCCCGATCCTTCAACGCGATCAATGTGCCCCATGTCGGCATGCCGGCGATGAACGCCTTGGTGCCGTCGATCGGGTCGATGACCCAGGTGAAGCGCGCGTCGGGCCTCTCGTGCCCGTGCTCTTCGCCGAGAATCCCGTGTTCCGGGTAGGTCTCGTTGATCAAGGCACGGATCACGGCTTCAGCCTCGCGGTCGGCCGCCGTCACCGGAGAGAAGCCGGAAACGTGCTCCTTGTCCTCGACCGCCAAGGGCTGCCGGAAATAGCGCAGAATGACGGGTCCCGAGGCATCGGCGAGCCGATGCGCCAATGCGAGGTGGTCACGCCAAGCCTCTGCCTCTTCCACGTCGCGCTCCCGCCTGTCGCGGCCGGCGGCCGCGATCAATCCTGTGACCATAGCAGGGTCGCCGCATCCTCATCCATCGCTCGATCATGCGCTTGCGTAGGTGTGTCGCATGACCGAATGTTGCGCCGGATCGATGGGGATGACCGCGCGCCAGAGGGAAATTTGCTGCGTCGCCCGGTTGGCGCGGCCGATCGCGGCATTTGCCGTGGCGCTGGCCTTGGCGAGCGGCGCGTCGGCGGCGCGGGTCTGCGAAGGCCCCGGGATCAACCATCGGCCACTCGCACCGACATCCGACGAGGTGCTGAGCGTTCTCGCGTTCAACGTCTATCTGCTGCCCTCGCATGTTCGCAACATTCCCGTTTTCGGCGAGCGGTTCGCGCTCGGTCAGGAGGAACGCGCGGCCCGCATCCCGCCTTTTCTAGCGCCCTATGACGTCGTCATCCTGTCGGAAGCCTATGACGACGCCGCGCGCGGGTTGCTCCTGGAGGGGCTGAGGGCGAACGGCTTTCTGCATGCGACCTCGATTCTGGGAAGCGCTTGCCGCGCCGCCGATCGCTGCGAGAAGGGCAAGACCTATGAGCAACCGCTGGCGAGCGACGAAGCGGAACGGGGAGGGGAGGGCGACACCTGGTTCGGCGAGGATGGCGGCGTGCTGATCGCCAGCAAATATCCGATAACCGCGGCGAGCGAGCTGATCTATTCGGATTGCGTCGGTGCCGATTGCAATGCCGCGAAGGGTTTCGTCTATGCGCGCGTCGAAAAGGGCCGCGCGCGCTATCACGTCATCGGGACCCACGCGCAGTTCGGATGGGGCTCCGATCAGCGCGAGGCCAAACGGGCGCAGTTTCGCGCCATCTTGCATTTCATCGAGAACCGGTCGGGGATCCCGCGCTCGGAGCCGATCATCATCGGCGGCGATTTCAACATGCTCCGCCACGAGTTCGGGGACCTGTTGAGGGACGACACCCTCGGGGCCGTGGCGCCGGTATTTCTCGGGTACCGCTATACCCGTGAATCGCGCAATGATTGGGCGCGCCGCGGCAACGGCTATGTCGACTATGTCCTTGCCAAGAACGCCTGGCGCGCACCGCGCTACAGCAGCAATTGTCCGGTGGTGTTTCGAACCCGCTACGATTTCGAGGACCGGGCGCTGTTATCCGTGGTCCGTGGCGAGGACTATTGCGATCTCTCAGACCACTACGCGGTCTGGGGTTATTTCGATTTCCGGGAGTTCGACGCCGCGCCGCCCGATTGTCCCCAACCGGTGTTCCCGCCGAGCTGAGCTTGGACTAAGCCAAAGCCGAAGCGTTCCGTCCGCAGTCGAGGGATGGGCTATTCCGCCGCGTCGAGATGCCGTTCTCCCTGCATCCAGCGCGGTTTGTTGGCCGCATGCGCGCGGACGAATGCCTGCGTCGGCATGCGCGAATCGGTCCAATAGAGCTTCGGCTTCTCCCAGTTATAGGGAGCGGGCTCCGGGATCGGCGTCTCGGTATCGATGACCGCGCCGTCCTTCATGATGACGGCCAGGCGGCGCTTGTCTTGGAGCACCGAGATATCGGCGAGGGGGTCGCCGTCCACCACCAGAATATCGGCGAGCTTGCCTTCCTCGAGGGTGCCGATCTCGTCCTGCATGCCGACCGTCAGCGCGGCCTCGGCGGTGCCCGCGCGGATCGCGTCCATGGCGCTCAGGCCGCCATAGTTCACCAGATGCTCGAGCTCGCGCGCATGCCACTCGCCATAGGGTACGGAGCCCTGGCCGCTGTCGGTGCCGGCGATGATCGTGATCCCCTCCGCATAAGCCCGGGCGACGACCTTCGACAGGCGCTCGATCTCTTCCTGGTAGGCGTCGAGGATGAAAGAGGAGGCGCCGAGATCGGGGCCCCAATCCAGAGTGTTCACGAGCAGTGAGAAGGTCGGGATCAGCGGCGTGCGGTGTTCGAGGAGGACGGCGACATCATCGTCCGACATGTAGGAGCCGTGGATGATCCAGTCGAATCCGGCGCGGATCGCGTCCGCCGCTGCCCGGCCGGATCGCGCATGAATGGTGCAGACCTTGCCGAGACGATGGGTGACCTCGGCGATTGCGCGGAGATCGTCGAGGCCGATGCTGCCGGCCAGCTCGGCCTGCCCGGTCAGCACATCGCCGTCGCCCGCGACCTTGATGATGTCGACCCCCTTCTTGATCTCGCGGCGCGCCTCCGTGACCATCTCATCCCGGGTGTTGCAGAGCACGGCGAATGACGATTTGGGATGCTCCATCCAGGACGGCCAGGGTGAGCCGATCGCGTTGAAGGTGGTGATGTAGCGGCCGGCCGAGGCCATCCGCGGCCCTTCGATCAAGCCGGCATTGATCGCGTCGCGGATCGCGACGGAGATGTTCCAGGTCGAGCCCGGGTCGGAGAACGCGGTGATCCCTGCGCGAAGCACCTTCTTGGCGTTGTTGGCCGCGCGGAGCGTCCGGTATTCCACGCTCGCATAGAGATCGAGCTCTTCGAACGACAGGATGTCGCCGTAGGAGATGTGGCAGTGGGCATCGATCATGCCCGGCATGACGGTGTGGCCGGCCGCATCGATCGTCCGGTAGACGCCGCCCGCCTCGGCAGCCGCTTCCACCGCCTTGTCAGGACCGATCTTCGCGATGTGGTTGTCCTCCACCAGCACCGCGCTGCCCTCCGTCGGCGCCGTGCCGGTCGCGTCGAGCACCGTGCCGCTCTTGATCAGATATCTGCCCATCATCGCTCTCCTTCAGCGCTCCGGCGCGTCCGCTCCGTGACACTGGAAACCGTCGCACCGGTGGTCGACAATGTCCTCGTCAACCGTCCGTCATCCAACGTTTCCGTACCACATCGCGGGACCCGATCGCCGATGATTCCGTCCCATGTTACCAGGCGAAGACGGCAAATGCTGAACGCCATCGAGCGGGACCACGAGGTTCGATGAGACGCCGAGACTCGGAACCAGGCCGCGGCCAGCGGGCGACATGAGCCTCGTCCTGGTCACCGGAGCCGATCGCGGGATCGGGCGGGCGCTTTGCCTCGCCTACCATGCCCGCGGCGACCGGGTCATCGCCGCGTGCCTGGATGACTCCGAGGCGCTGCGGGAGCTCGGCATCCAGGTCGAGCCTGATATCGACGTGACATCGAACGCAGCGGTGCGGAGGCTCGCCCGGCGGCTCGCCGGCGCCGACACGGCGCTCGACATCCTCATCAACAATGCCGGCGTGATGAGCGCCGATCGGCTCGGCGCGCTCGACTATGGCGACCTCCGCCGACAGTTGGAGGTCAATGCTCTCGGCCCGCTCCGCGTGACCGAGGCGCTGCTCGATCGCCTGCGGCCGGGCTCAAAGGCGGTATTCATCACCAGCCGGATCGGCTCGCTGGGCGACAATCTGTCGGGCGAATTCTACGGCTACCGGATCTCCAAATGCGCCGCCAACATGGTGGCCGTCAATCTCAGCCACGACCTCAAGAAGCGCGGTGTTGCGACGGTGATCCTGCATCCGGGCATGGTCGCGACGGACATGACCATCGAGGCCGAGCGCGCGGAGGCCAAGCCGCCGGAAGCCGCCGCTCAGGCGCTGATCGAGCGTATCGACCTGACGACGCTCGATTCACCGCTCGCGTTCTGGCATGCACCGGACCGCGCTGTGATTCCCTGGTGATCGGAGGGCACCGGGCCGCCGGCTCACGCCGGATAGCGCACCATTTCGCCGGTCCCTCTGGTGATCCAAGCCGCAGTCTCTGCCATGCCGGCGACAACCTCTCGCACCTTTGGTTCGGGCATGATGCAAAATGCGGTGGAGAGCGCATCGGCCGTCGTCGCATCGCGCGCGATCACCGAAACGCCTAGCGCCTGCCGCGCGGGTCGGCCCGTCCTGGGGTCGAACAAATGGTGATGGCGACCCTCGACGTCGAAGCGGGTTGCCGCCGGTGCGGAGGTGGCGACCGCTTGATCGGAGAGCTCCACCACCGCCGCGGCGTCGCGTTCGATGTAGCGATCCGGCAAGGCATAGCGCAAGTCGTAGGTCAGGAAGTCCTTCTCAAGGGCGCCGACGGCGCGATGCACCAGGAGCTCGAGCCGCCAGGGCAAAGTCGGGTCGAAGTCGGCATCCGCGGGCAGCACGAACAGCCCGACCTCGTGGAAGTCCTGGGCGTGGTCGGCCTCAACGGTGCCGAGACGTTTGTGGGACCGATCGCGAAAGCGAATGCTGTTGTCGCCCTGAATAAGCTGAATCCGGTCGAAAATGCCGCCGCGCACATAGCCGGAGCCTTTGAACGAATAGAGCCCGTTGCCCGCGATGAGGACCGCGTGTCGGCCCGGTTCGAGCCGAGCGGCGAGGAGTTCGTATTCCGCGTCGCCGAGCAGGCTGCGCCCGATCGTGGGCACGCTCACGAGCGCTGCAAACAGATCGACAAAAACGTCTTCCGGGTCGTCGCTTTCGGCTCTCCTCGCGGCCTTGCTCTTGCCGGCCCTTTCGAACGCCGCGGTGACCTCGCCGACGCTGAGATTGAGGCGCCGTACCGAGCCGTCGCCGACGAGGGTGAGCCAGTCGTCGATCTCGACCATGTCGGTGTCGATACGGCCGCGCGATTGCCGCCTCACCTCGCGAGCCAAGCCTCCGATGCCCAACGCGCGCGCCATCTTGAGGGTCGAGTGAATGATGGCGTCATCGATCACCATCACCGTGACCGTCGCGCCGCTTATGATGTCGAGCGAACGGCTCCGCTGTTCGGCCAGGCGGCCGAAGTCGCGGACATTGCGACCGACATAGCGATCGATGAACGACATGACCCGTGATGCGGGAATGCCGATCAGGACGATCGGCTCGGCGTGCTTGTAGAGTTTGATACCGGTGATCGTGCCGCCGGAATCCATCCCGATGAGGATCTGGATGGGCTTTCCCGAATAGCCGACGGTGCTGACCACGTCGGCGTTGAGAAAGCCGTAACCCACGAGTTCGCCACCGCGATAGACGGGTACTGCCGGCGGGACGCCCTCTATGGCGCCGAATCGATCCGCGCCGGGCACGAGATCGGCGGGCTCGATCGCCGCCAGTGCCTCGGCGAGCGGTTGCGCCGCGCGTGCCGGTGCGGCGGCCACAAGGACAAAGAGGATCAGGATCGACGTCGCGGCACCGACGATGAGCGCCACGCGGGCGCCGGTGCGTCTCGTATCGTAAGAGCAGGCCGGGTTCATCGCAGTGGTCGGATGGAGTGTTCGACTCTCCGCCTCGCCTCCCTCGCTCGTGGCGCTACCCGGCGCCTTCGGTGGGAACCGTAGCGTGTGGGGCCGGCATGGCCTTGACCGAGGTCAAGGCTGCGCCCATCCGCTTGCGCCTAGCCTGCGGCGTCGTAAGGGTAGATCGGTCGTCGGGCCCGGGATCCTCCGATGAAGACAGCGGTGAAAGACTCGGCGATATCCGTGAAGCCGCCGAAAACGGTCGGGGAGCTGATGGCAATGGCGCTCGCCCTCGAGCGCGAGGCCGCGGCGCGCTATGACGAGCTTGCCGAAGAGATGGTGCATCACGGCAATCACGAGCTCGCCGCGCTGTTCAACGGCCTCGGCGCGGAGGAGCGCAAACATGAGGCTCGTATCGGCCGCTTGATGGGCCCGGATGACGGCGCCCGCCCGCCCGTCGCATTCCAATGGCGCTCGCCCGAAGCGATGGAGCGGGAGGCCAAGGAGGAGGCCGGCGGGGTCTACCTCATGACGCCTTATCGCGCGCTCTGCCTGGCGGTGCAGAATGAAGAGCGCGCTTTCGCGTTTTTCTCGCAGATCGCCGGCGGCATTAAAGATCGGTCGCTGCGCGAGGCCGCCGAGGCGCTTGCCAAGGAGGAGCTGGAGCATATCGTCCGCCTGCGGCTCGAGCGGTGCCGCGCGTGGCGCGCGGAATCCGAATCGGCAGCACGCCGCCCGCGCGAAGTGCGTTCTCTCACGGCGCTGCGGCGCCGGGCGCAAACGATCGAAGGTGAAGCCGCGCTCCGCTACGAGGCACTCGGACAGGCGATGGCCGCGCGCGGGGATAAGACGATCGGTACCCTGTTTCGAAACCTCGCGGCGGACCAGCGAAACCTTGTGGCCGAGATCGACCGGCGCGCTGAAGGAACGGATGCCCACGTCGCTCAGGCGACGGAGCTTCTGCGTCGCCTCGCCGAAACCGCGCCCCATGATGCGCTTCGCCTCGCCCTCGCCGACGCGGAAGAGGCGTTCGATTTCTACGCTGCGATGGCGGAGCAGGGCGCCGATCAGGACATGGTGGAGGAGGCGCAGCGCCTCGCCGCGCGCGCTCGGCAGGCTCAAGCGCATCCGCGACCGACTGGCCGCGATCGCGCCGCCGGATGGACCGGCCGGCACGTCGTGATCGGCCGTCGGGATCACGCCCATCCGCCGGGCACGCCAAGGTTGGACGAGATCGGCGAGATCCCGGAGAATCTGTACCGCGAGCCGCTAGAGGTCATCTATGCCGATCATTTTCGTGCGCTCGTCGCGTGCCGGCTGTTGAGCTCCCTGGCCCTGTCGGAGGAAGGTGCCGCCGCCGGTCAGGCAGCAAGGATTCGGCTCTATCTGGAGCGGGACCTGCCGATCCATTTGGCCGATGAAGAGGAAGACCTCTTTCCGCTGCTGCGGCAGCGCTGCGCGGACCCGGAAAAGATCGACGGTTTGCTCACCCTGCTCTCCGAGGAGCATGAGCAGAACGGCGCGCTAGCGGGCGTGGCGATCGAATATCTCGGCCGGCTCGCCGCGGGTGAAGGGCAGCATGACGCGATCGAGGCACGTGAAAAGACCGGGCTCTTCAGCGAGCTCCAGCGCCGGCACCTGGTATGGGAAAACAGCATGCTTTTGCCACTCGCGCGCCGCTGGCTCGCGCCCGAGGACATGGGCGGACTTGGGCGTCGCATGGCGGCGCGCCACGGGGTCGCCTATCTGGAGTAATGCCGAGCTCGGTGCCGTCCACAGCCGCCGGCTTGCTGCATCGACGCTCGCTTCAGGCCCCGAGATAGTATTGCTTGACCATCTCGTTTTCGGACAAATCGGCGGCGGAAGCGGCGGCGAACGCAATATCGCCGTGGACAATGATGTAGCCGCGATCGGCTATCTTGATCGCCTGATTGAAGTTCTGCTCCGCCATCAGCACCGTCAGATTGCGCCGCTCCTTCAACTCCTTGATCTTGGCGATTACGCGACTCACGAGGATCGGGGCGAGCCCGACGGACGGCTCGTCGACCAGCAGGATGCGGGGTTCCGACATCAGCGCGCGGGCGATCGCCAGCATCTGCTGCTCGCCCCCCGACATCGAGCCGGCGAGCTGGCGACGACGTTCGGCAAGCACCGGGAATGCCTCGAACGCAAACTCGAGATTGGTGCCGATTCGTCGCCGCGCCGAAGCCCGATACGCCCCGAGCATCAGGTTCTCTTCCGCCGTCAAGCGCGGAAACAGGCGCCGGCCTTCCGGCACCAGCGAGATTCCGAGCTCGACCACTTCCTGAGGCGTCTTGCCGACGAGCTCGATCTGGGTGCCGTCGTCGGTCTCGAACGTGATGGAACCGGAGGACGGACTGACGATCCCCATGATGCAATTGATGAGCGTCGATTTGCCGTTGCCGTTCGTGCCGAGCAGGGCAACCGTCTCGCCGCGATCGACGGAGATCGAAACGCCATGCAAGACGCGCACCGAGCCGTAGCCGGCCTCGATGTTGTCGACGACGATCCTACTCACCGAGATAGGCCCTCTCTACCTCGGGATCGTTGACGATGTCGTCGGGCCCACCCTCTGCGATCTTCCGACCGGCGTCGAGCACCACAATCCGCTCCGAAAATCGCATGACCGCGCGCATGATGTGCTCGATCATGATGATCGTGATGCCGCCTTCGTTCAGCTTGAACAGTATCTCGAGGATGTCGTCGACCTCCGTCGAGGACAAGCCGGCCATCGCTTCATCAGAAATCAGTAATTTGGGTTGCGTCGCCATCGCACGCGCGAGCTCAAGCTTGCGCATGTCGATTTGCGTAAGCTTCCCGGAATTCGCTCCGGCGCGGTCCGCAAGGCCGATCGTCTCGAGGATCGACATGCCGCGGTCGCGAATCTCCCCCGAAGTGATGTTGGTCGCATATTCGAGCGGTATGGCGAGGTTCTCCAGCACCGTCATCGACCGGAACGGCTTGGGAATCTGAAACGACCGCGCGATCCCCAACCGCGTGCGTTCATGGGGCTTCCTGCCGTCGAGCTTGGCACTCTTGAAAAAGATCTCCCCACCGTAGTTCGCCAGCGTCCCCGAGATACAGTTGATCATGGTCGTCTTGCCGGAGCCGTTCGGGCCGATCATTCCGAACCGTTCGCCCGCCTTGACGTCGAAGCTGACCTCATCCAACGCGGTGAAGCCGCCAAAACGCTTGGTGACGGTGCGCGCGTCGAGCAGCACGTCATTGGTCATCGGCCGCCCTCCGCCACTTTCGGAGCAGTCCGACGATCCCCTCCGGCGCTGCGATCACGAAAAACACGAGCACCACGCCGACGATCAGGAGGTTGAGCTCCGACGAGATCGTCACCGTAGCGACCTGCTGGACGGTGCCGAGCAGCAACGCCCCAACAACAGGGCCAAGCCAAGTGGTCGTGCCGCCGATCATCGGCATCGCAATGGAGTTGACCGCATAGATAAGATTGAATGCCGAGGAAGGCTCGACAAAACCCACGTAGAGCACGAACGGCGACCCGGCCACCCCCATCAGAAATCCGGAAATCGTCGTCGCGATCAGTTTGAGCCGCAGAGTCGGGACGCCGGCGCATTCGGCCGCCACTTCATCGTCGCGGATGGCCGCAAAACCACGCCCCGTCTTTGATCTCTCGATCCAGCGCGCGACTGCGACGGCGAATATCGCGAGCAGGAGCATCATGAAGAACAGGAATTCGACATAGTCTCCGAACGGCGCAATCTCTCGCGACCGCAGGATATAGGCGCCGGTCGCGCCGCCCACATAGTCCCAGTTGATGACCAGCGTCTCGAGGACGATGGCGAGGGCGAGCGTTGCGATGGCGAAAAAGACGCCCCGCAACCGGAGCGTCAGGTAACCCATGCCGAGTCCGAGCAAGGCACAGACGACCCCTGAAAATGGGATCATCAGGATCAACGGCGCCTCGACGAGGTTGTAGAGTACGACGGAACTGTACGCGCCGACCGCGAAGAACCCGGCCGTACCGAAGTTTACATAGCCCATGTAGCCGCCCATGATGTTCCAGGCGGTCGCGAGAACCACGTATTGCAGTACGACGTAGCCCGCGAAATACACGAACGTGTTGACTTCGAAGACGTCGAGGATCGTCAATCCGGCGCCCACCAGCGCAACGGCCGCGGCCCAGATCCAGAAGGAATTGAGCTTCACCGGTGACCTCTCATCGGCCGAACAGGCCCTGCGGCCGGAACGCGAGGGCCAACAACAAAATGCCGAAGGCCACGGCGGGCGCCCAGGACGGGCCGTAGAACGTCGACACCAAGCTCTCGGCGACGCCGAGGACGAGCCCCGCGACCAGAGTTCCGGGGATCGATCCGAGTCCTGCGAGAACCGCGATCGCGAACACTTGGCCGATATAAAGCCGTCCGACCGACGGTTCGATCGGGATGATGATGATCAGCAGCGCACCGGCCAGCGCAGCGGTTCCGATACTGATGCCAAACCCGAGCTGTTTTATCTTGACCGGGTCGGCGCCCATGAGTTGCAGCGCCAGCCGGTCCTGCGCCACCGCCATGATCGCGCGGCCGTTGAACGTGCGCGACATGTAGAGGTGTACCGCACTGAACATGACAAGCGCGACGCAAAACGGCACCAGCATGCGGGTCGGGACCCCGACCGCGCCGACCCTCCAGCTTTGCCCGATATAGGACGCCTGCACCGATCGGAAATCCACGCCGTAGACGAGTATGAGCCCGACCTCGATGATGAACATGACGCCAAAAAAGAAGGCGAGGCCGCGCAACGCTTCGGCGTCCTTGCGCTCGAAGCTTTCGTAGTAGATCCGATAAACCCCTACTCCGATGAAAAAGAATACCGGCGTGAACATGAGCCCCGCCAGGATCGGGTCTAGCCCCCACAGACTGTTGCACATGTAGGCGATATAGGAGCCCAAGATGATGAATGCCGGATGGGCGATATTCACGATGTTGAGCTGTCCGAACGAAACGGTCAGCCCGAGGCTCACCGCCGCGTAGAAGCCGCCGAGCAGCACGCCGGCCACGAGCGCATTCAATAGAAGATCAACGGAGAACAACGAAAAATCGCCCTACCGGGAACGGGAGATGTCATCCCGTCGATAGCAGGATGACATCTCCGTTTACTGTTGCCGTTCGGCTACTCCCGGGCACACAGTTATTCGGCGTAGGGGTAATTGATGTTCCCCGATTTCCATTCCGCCGGATACAGCACGACGCGCGTTCCCGCCTTGGTGAAGGTCGCAAGCTCGTTGTCCGCCACACCCTGGTACTGGACCATCAGCACGCGCGTTTTCGCCCATTCTCCGTTCGGAGCGAACCTCACCTTGCCGACAACCGTTTCGAACTCCGAATCGCGAATATATTCACCGATCTTGGTGTGATCCTTACTGTTGGTGGCGGTGATCGCCTGCTCCAGCACTTGCAGATACGCATAGGCATAGGGCTGGAGATAAAAGCCAAGCGGATCCACGCCCTTGCCCTTGGCCGCCTCCTGGTATTTTGCGAGGAACGCCTCGACACCCTCGAACTTGAGAGTCGGCTCCGGCACCCAGAAATCGTAATTCACGATGCCGTTCAGCTTCGGCCCGAGCGCCGTCATGATCGAGGCGAACTGAAGTCCTACCATGCCGCCGCCGAACATCTTGGTCTTGAGCCCGACCTCGGTGGCCGCATTCACCATCCCGACCGAATCGGGCGGATAGGAGCCGACATATACGATATCCGGATTGCGCGCCTGAATCGCATTGACAATCGGGGTGTAGTCCGGCGTCCGCGGCGGGTAGGATTCGTCATAGACGATCTCGAGTCCCAGCTCCTTCGCGTTCATCCGCGCGCCCTTTACTGCATTGCGGGCAAACTCGGCATCGGCCCCGACGAGCGCGATCGTCTTGGGCGGCGGATCTTGCGCCATGGCAAGGTCGAAGAAGCCCCTCGACCAGTCAGTCATCGGACTGGGGCCCGACGGCATTATTTGGAAATAGTTGGGATAATTGAATTTTTCGTTGACCGCCAAGCCGAACAAGGCGGGAAAGACGAGGCCGCGCTGCATCACGATCGGCATCGCCGGCGCGATCAGGTTCGTGCCGTAGCCAGACACCACAAAGTCGACCTTGTCGATGTCGAGCAGCTTCGTATAGATGGCGGGTACGGTCGCGGGGTTGGTCTGATCGTCGTAGAAGACGAGCTCAACCTGCTTGCCGAGAAGACCGCCCTTGGCGTTGACATCGTCGGCCCACACCTGCATCGCGATCAGAGCACCCTTGCCGGCTCCGGCAAGACCGCCGGTGAGCGCCATGCTGAATCCGATCTTGATGGTATCATTCGCCTGGGCCGGAGATGCGAGCGCAACCGCCGCGGCCATGATTGCCGTCGCGAACGATCGTTTCAGCCATCCTCGAAGACTCTTTTTCTCAAATGATTTCATAAACATGTCCTTGGTCCTTCTGATCTCCCGATTATTGCTCAGGACGCTATCCCATGGGTTTCATAGTGTCAATTAACGGTGAGCCGCGAACCCCGGATTGGACAACTAGTCTCGATTCCCTGCGGTCTTGGCCGTTCGCAGGCCGCTGTTGCAGAGGCAGTCGCACAAGTCCCATGCCTCGAAAAGGCATAGCGGACGATCGAGGAGATGTCTTTGAACGCCTGTGGCATAATCTGGAAATGGCGGATCATGTGCCGCGGTCGGCCTCGGCAATGACCTTGTCCATACCAACAATTACTGGCAACAATGAGTAATGCGTGCATGACGTACCCGACATGGGGTAATATTCACGACTATGAAAGAATTCGACGGCATACGGCTGGATCAGGTCTGGAATCACCTCAAGCACCATCGCATTGACAAGACCCGGGTCGAGGGTCCTGGCCAGCTTAAGCGCCTGGCGATTGGAGTCCTTCGATCTCTTCAGAAGCTCCCGCACGTCGTTCGCGGATTCTTTCGCGAACGCCACGTGCGATACGCCGCATCGTGATGTCGGGTAGGTTTCGTACGCTTTAGTAAGTGCGGTCACCCTCCGCGAGGTGGCTCAGCGCGTCAATATCGGGGATGACGACCTGGCGCTCACGGGTCTCGACTCCGATGGCGCGAAGCTTGGCCAGCGCGCGGGACAGGGTCTCCGGCTGCATGCCGAGGCGGGCTGCGACCAGCGCCTTCTCGGTGGGAAGGTCGATCGCGGCCGAGCCGTGCTCGTCGGGGCATAATTTCAGCAGAAACGCGCTCAGCCGCTGCGTCGCGGATTTGACCGTACGCTGCTCGACCTGTTGCACCAGGCCGCGCAGATGCCGCGACCTGCTGCCCAGCATGTTGACGGCAAGCTCGGGGTTCCGGTGCAATCGGCCGGTGAACGAGGCGGCGGGCACGACGAGCAAGCGCGCCTCCTCGACGACTTCTGCGCTCACCGGAAAGACACCCTCGGCGAAGCTCGCGGCCTCGGCGAAGGACTCGCCGCGGGTAAACGCGGCAATCACCGTCTCATGGCCGTCCGGTGTCGCACGAAACAGCTGGACGCCTCTATTTACCTCGCCAATTTTGCCTTGTTGTGATTCTCTGCGACGGTTCGATTCGAGGGGGTATTGATGAGGCAGGCTGGTCTGTTCGGCTTACCGGATCATTTGCGCAAGCTTTCGGCGACGGGCGATCCGTTGGAGGTGCTGGCGAAGGTTGTCGATTTCGAGATTTTCCGCGCACCGCTTGAGGCGGCGCTGGGCTATTCGGACGGATCGAAAGGCGGCCGCCCGGCCTACGACCCTGTGGCGATGTTCAAGGTTCTGATCCTGGCCGCGCGGCACACGGTGAGCGACGAGCGGATGGAGTTTCTGATCCGCGACCGCTTGAGCTGGCTTCGCTTCCTGGGCTTCGATCTCGGTGCGCCGACGCCGGACCGCAACACCATATGGACCTTTCGCGAGCGTCTGGTCCGGGCCGGGGCGATGGATGAGCTGTTTGCCGCCTTCGATGGCGAACTGCGCCGGTGCGGCTATCTGGCGATGGGCGGGCAGATCGTCGATGCGACCCTGGTATCGGCGCCCAAGCAGCGCAACCGCGATGACGAGAAGCGGGCGATCAAGGCGGGCAAGAGCGCGGCCGAGATCTGGCTCGATCAGCCGGCCAAGGCGGCGCAGAAGGACACAGACGCGCGGTGGACGGTGAAGACCGGAAGGCGCAAGAACCCCGCCGGGGCGCAACGGCGCGTGCCCGACATCGCGATCCCGGTGTTCGGCTACAAGAATCATGTCGTCATCGATCGGGCCTACGGCTTCATCCGCGGCTCGGCGGTGACCGATGTCGCCCGCCATGACGGCAAGATGTTGCGTGTCATCTCGTCACCAGCGACAATCTGGCCGCCGGCGTGTGGGCCGACAGCGCCTATCGCTCGAAGGCGAACGAGGCGTGGCTGGCGGGCAAGGGTCGGATATCCCACATCCACCGCAAGAAGCCGCCGGGCCGGGCCATGCCCAAGGCGACCGCCCGGGCCAATGCCCGCAAATCGGCTGTCCGTGCACGCGTCGAGCACGTCTTCGCCCAGCAGAAGGATCGCATGGGCCTGTTCGTCCGCACCATCGGGCTCAAGCGGGCGGAGGCCAAGATCGGGCTCGCCAACCCGGCTTACAATTTCCAGCGTCTGATCTTCCATGAGCGCCGCGCCGCCATGGCATGAGTCCGCCCGTTTGACCGAAAAACACTCCGCCGAGAACAAAACGGCGGACGAATAACGCCGTCAAATCCACCCGCCGCACAGACCGGCCAACAGAACACCCTTATCCGCGTCAAATCGATCGGTTGTTGGAGGTCTCCACGTATGGCGCCCCGGCGCCAATGGTTTGCCGGTGTCAGCGGGGTCTTGTCCCGGCCGAGGACGGCGAGGGCGTCGATCTCGAGCAGGAGCCCCTCGAAGGCGAGGCCGGCCACCGGGGTCTCCGTCGCGATCGGGCCGGGTGAGCCGCAATAGGCGGCTCGGACGGCGTCGATCCGCTCGATGGTCTCCGCCGCCGGCGCGCTCTCGTCGTCGACCACGTAATAGACGTTCTGCTTGACGATATCGTCGAAATCCGCGCCTGCCTCGTGCAGTACCCGGCCGATGAACTCCATGATGTTGCGGGTCTGGGTCTCGATGTCATCGCCGAGCGCCCGGCCCCGGTCATCCGCCGAGATCTGTCCGCCGACGAAGATCAGATCCCCGATCCTCCACCCCTGGGAGAGGTGATCGGCATGCTCCAATCCCAATGGCCTGCGGGCATGATGCGCTGCTTGCTCATGTCGTGGTCATGACCCCCGATTGCGGCGGTGATCTGCGCCGGCCTAGAAATTCGTCAAAAATCATCACGCAGTCGCGAACCCGAAGTGCGATTTGGCTTCGCCTTTGGCCCTCTGTAGAGTCGATCCGCAGCATCTGCCGTGTCGGGGGAGGAGAACGCGATGACGCTCGAGCTGATCGATAACCCGGTGCCGTGGCCCTGCGGCGCGTGCTGCGCCGTGGCCATCACCTTCGATATCGACACCGACAGCATCCTTCATCTGGATTTCCCCGACAACGCCGAGAACATGCTGTCGGCTGAGTGGGAGCCGCACAAGCTGCCACCGCCGAGCAACTGCGGAGGAATAAAATGAGCAGGCTCGGCGTCGCATTCTCGCATGGCCTCAACGCATCGGACATTGTCGACTGCGCGCGGCTGGCCGAATCGCTCGGCTATGACTCGGTATGGATGGCAGAGGGGCACGGCGGCGATCAATTCGCCGTGCTCGCCGCGGTCGCGGCGCAGACCACCAGGGTCACCCTTGGCACCTGCATTTCGAGCGTGTTCGTGCGCTCGGCGCCGACCGTCGCGATGGCGGCGGCGACGGTCGATCAGCTTTCCGGCGGCCGGTTCATCCTCGGCCTCGGCTCGAGCCATAAGGTGCAGGTCGAGCCCGAACATGGCTTGCCCTATGGCAAGCCGGTGACGCGGGTCCGTGAGACCGTCGAGATCGTCCGGCAGCTGTTGCGCGACGGCCGGGTTTCCTATCGCGGCGAGACGGTCAGCATCGAGCGCTACGACCTGTGGTTCACGCCGTTCCGTCCCCGCCTGCCGATCTACCTCGCGGCCGTCTTTCCGAAGATGATCGGTGTTTGCGGCGAGATCGCGGACGGCGTGATCTTGACCCGGACCACGCTTGAGACCGGTGCCGAGGTGAAGAAGCACATCGCCGAGGGGGCCAAGGCATCCGGGCGCGATCCGAGCGGGGTCGACGTGACCTCCCTGATCCCCGCCGCGACCGCCGCCGATCCGAGCGATGCGTTCGATGCCTTGCGGCCCGGCGTTGCGATGTATACGGGCTTTTTCCCTCGATACAATCGGATGACGGTGGAGCAGGGATTCGGTGAAGAAGCGGCGGTGATCGCCGAGGCCTGGTCGCGCGGCGATCGCGACGCGGCGACCAGGGCGGTCAGCGATGCGCTCGTCGACTCGATCTGCGTGGTCGGCACCGCCCAACAATGTCGCGACAAGGTCGAGGCCTATCGCAAATCGGGGATCGACCTGCCGATGATCGCGCCTGCCGCCGAAGGCCCCGACGCGAAGGCCCAGGTCGAAGCCATCATACGAGCCTGCGCCCCGGGCTGATCGACCTCGGAAGGACAGGCTCGAGGGGAGCAGGGTGGCGAAAGAGGGTGGTCACCAGCCTGCGAAGCGAGAGACGTCGGCGTCGGCGACCCGGCCCGCTGCGACATCCTCGAGCGCCTGGTCGAGGATGCCGAGGCCCTCGTCCAGCTCCGCCTCGCTGAGCGTGAGCGGCGGGGTGATCTCGAGCACGTTGGAGTCCATCCCGACATAGAAGAGGATCAGGCCCAGCTCGTGGGCCCGGTAGACGACCTTCGCCGTCTCGCCGCGCGCCGGCTCCTTGCTGACGGGGTCGCGGACCAGCTCGACGCCGCAGGCGAGGCCGCGCCCGCGGACGTGACCGATCAGCGCGTGGCGCTGGGCGAGCCGTGCCATCCCCGATAGCAGGCGCTCGCCGAGATGGGCGGCGTTGGCCGCCAGACCCTCCGCCTCCAAGGTGCGCAGGACGGCGCGTCCGGCGGCGGCGCAGACCGGATTGCCGGCTGCCGTCATGATGGCGAAGGCGGGCTGCAAATCCATCAGCTCCTTCGGCCCGACCACGGCCGAGATCGGCAGTCCGCCGCCGAGGCCCTTGCCGTAGACGACGATGTCGGGGCTGAGGCCCTCGGCCTCGAAGGCGTGGTAGCTGCCGGTGCGGCCCATCCCGACCTTGACCTCGTCGACCACGATCAGGATGCCATGGGCCCGGCAGCGCTCCTCCAGCCCCTTGAGAAAGCCTGCTGGGGGCACAATGACGCCGCCATCGGACTGGATCGGCTCGATGAAGACGGCGGCGATCTCGTCCGGTCGAAGCTCGCTCTCGAATCGCCGATCGAGGTCGGCAAGCGCGCCGGCGACCAGATCAGGCGCGAATTGCGGCCGGTAGGGATCAGGGTAGGGCAGGCGGGTCAGGCCCGGGCGCGTCGGCGCGTGGCTCTGGGAGCTGTGCCCGGAGACCGACATGGAGGCAGCGCTGCCGCCGTGATAGGCGCCGACGAAAGAGAGGATTCCACGGCGCGGCGTAGCCGCCTCGAGCAGGCGCACCACCGCGTCGTTGGCGTCCGAGCCGGCATGTCCGAACCAGACCCGCCGCTCCCGGTCGTCGGGCATCCGCGCCAGCAGATCCTCGGCCAGGCCGATCGCCGGCGCGACGCCGTAGGAGCAGAGGCTCACCGACGCCATGTTGCCGACCGCTTCGGTCACGGCCTCGACCACCGCCGGGTGGCTGTAGCCGAGGCTCGCCGCGCCCCATGAGGCCGCGAAATCGAGCACGCGCCGGCCGCCTTCCTCGATGATGTAGGAACCCGCGCCGCCCACCGCCGGCGACGGGAAAAAGCGAAGCCGCTCGATATCGGCGATGGCTTGCGCGTCGCGCGCGAACAAATCGGCTTTCATAGGCCCGATTATAACGCTGCTTCGCGCCATCGCGCTAAGCGAGTGGTGATCCTCGTCCGGACGCCGGCGGACACGGGGTGATCAACGAAAGCTTGGCCCGTGGACCCAGCCGACCACGACGTAGCGTGTCCCGCGTGTCACCGGATGGACCTTGTGCGGCCAATAGGGCGGGAAGATGATCAGCGCGCCCTTGCGGCGCACGGCATCCTTGTCGAGCGCCATGTTCAGAAACTCGAGGTCGCCGCCGTCGTAGTCTTGCGGCGAGGAAAGCTGCAGCGAGAAGCTCAGCTTGCGCGAGGCGGTGTAGCTCCGCCCCATGTCGACATGCCAGTCATTGTGGTCCCTGTTCGTCCCCGAATACTTCATGAGATAGGGCATGTCGTCGGAGACGAAACCGGAGAGGTCGAAGCGCCAGGCTTCGGCGTTCACATTGCTGATCTCGTAGGTGAGCTTGCTCAGCGGGTAGCCGGTCTCGGCGTTGACCGGGAGCTTCTGCTCCATGCAGCTCCGCGCCTTCGACACGACCGAGCCGGCCGCGTCGCCATAGCCGCCGACCGCACCCGCTTGCCAAGCCTTTTCCTTCGCCGAAGCGGTAATCTCATCGCATTCCCGCTCCTTAAAGTGCACATGCTGGTAGACCATGCTGATATGCTTGTTTCGAAGCGGTATCGTCGGCATGACGATCATGGCCGGCACCCCGAAGCCCTGCGCCTGCGACCGTGCGGATCGGTCTCTCGCCCCTCCGCAGAACGGCCGCCCGGCTCGGCTTCACCGTTGATGACTGTGGGCGAGAGACGAGACGGCCGCTCCAACATCGCGAGTAACGAAGCGGTGGTCAAGATCGATCGCTCTCCGACAGGGCGCCGCGCCCAAGCCTGGTGACGCCGCGGGCGTTCGCTAGATCGGCGGGTGAACGTCGCGCCACGGAGCGGCCGCCTCATAGGCTGCGGCGGCTTTGAAGACGCTGAGATCGTCGAAGGTTCGGCCGACGATCTGGATTCCGGTCGGAAGACCGGCATCGGTCAGCCCGCTCGGCACGGCCATCACCGGGCATTGGCTCACCATGTTGAACGGATAGCACAGGTTCCAGCCCAGATAGGCATGAACCGGCTTGCCGTTGACGCGGAAGTCTTCAGCGCCGCAGTCATGGTCGGCCTTGACGGTGGGCACCGCGAGAGACGGGCACACCAGGACGTTGCAGGTCTCCAGGATCGGCGCCAGCGATTGGTACATCGCGCCGCGGACCAGATTGCAGTGGTAGAGCGTGCCTGCCGAATGCTCCCGTCCATTCTCGATGATGCGGACCATGTAGGGGTCCATCTGATCGCGCCAATCGTCGAGCAGCGGGCCGAGGCTGGTCGCGGCCATGCCCTCCCAATAACGGAGATAGGGATGAGGCAGGTCGAAGTCGCCCCACGGCAGATCCACCTCGCGGATGGTGCAGCCGAGGCCGCGAAAGACCTCCAATGCAGCGCGAGTGTTGCGGGCGATTTCGGGGTCGATCTCGAACGCGCCGAGGTCCATGGAGAAGGCGATCTTCCAGTCCTCGATCGGCGGATAGTGGGCGGGAAGGACGACCCGCTCCCGAAGCGAGCACATGTCGTCGACATGGGGGCCGGACATCACATTCTGCATCAGCGCCGCGTCGGCGACGCTCCGGGTCATCGGCCCGTAGTGGAGCAGCGATTCGATCGGATGATCCTTGTCGAGCGGGTTGCGTCCGAACGGGGCCTTGTAGCCGACGATATGGCAGGCCGCCGCCGGTATGCGAACCGAGCCGCCGGCGTCGGTGCCATCGGCGAGCGTCGTCATGCCCGCGGCGAGCGCCGCCCCGGCGCCGCCCGATGAGCCGCCTGGGGCGTAGTCCGGGTTCCAGGGGTTTCGGGTGATGCCCCAGAGCGGGCTCGCGGTCGTCGGCGCGTAGGCGAACTCCGGGGTCGTCGTGCGGGCGTGCATGATGCCGCCGGCGTCGAGCAAACGGGCGACGGTAGGTGCACTGTGCCGAGGCCGGTGGTCGGCGAAGGCTTTCGAGCCGAGCGTCGTGATCTCGCCCTCGACCGGGTGAAAATCCTTGATCGCGACGGGGATCCCTTCCAGCGGCCGCACCTTCCCTTCCCGGTAGGCGGCCTCCGCCGCGCGGGCGCCGTCGAGGGCGCGCTCGGCATGGGTCTCGGTGAACGCGTTGAGGCTCGGGTTGACGGCTTCGATCCGCTCGATCACCGACTCCATGAGCGCGACCGGCGAGAGCGTCCCGGCCTTGAACGCGGCGATCGCCTCCGTGGCGGTCAGGTAGCAGAGGTCTCGGGGCGGTGCGGCCATTGTCTTTTCTGCGCGTTCCGCGTCGCGTCGACCCGGCTAGCCGGACGCGCTGGTTCTCTTCCCGTAGCGCGCTTCCGCCGAGCCGATGCGCCCGGCCCGGCGTGTCTGAACCGCGTAGATGGCGACGAAGCTCACGATGATGACGGCGAGCGAGAAGATGGTTGTCATCGTGCCGACCGCGTAGAGCGATGGCGTCGCCGCGGTGCCGGTGACTGCGACCATCTCGACCGGGAGCGTGTTGGCCGTGCCGGTCACCAGAGAGGTCCGCGGATATTCGTCATAGGAAAGGGTGAAGCCGAACAGGCCGACAGCGATCATCCCGGGCAGCATGATCGGGATGACGACGTTCCGCAGATTTTGCCATTCGGTTGCCCCGAGGTCGCGCGCCGCCTCCTCGAGCGAGCGATCGAAACGGGCAAAGACCGCGAGCATGATCAGCACCCCGATCGGGGTCGTCCAGCTCAGATGGGCGCCGAGCCCACCCGACCACCATTGCGTCTGCATCTCGAGATTGGCGAAGCCGAGCCCGATGCCCAAGCTGACCAGGAACGAGGGCGCCACCAGGCAGGTGATCGTGAGATAGAAGAGGATCGTCGAGCCTCTGAACCCCTTCCGATAGGCGAGGCCGGCGAGGAAGGACACGATGATGGTCAGCACCATCGCGATCAGCGCCAGGATGACCGAGCGACCGAACGGCCAGCGGAAATCGCCGATATAGGACGGGTCGACGACGTCCCTGAACCAATGCAGGGAGAATCCGGTCATCGGGAAGGTCAAGCCGCCCTGCGGCCCCTGAAAGGAGAGAATGGTGATCACCATGATGGGGCCGTAGAGGAACAGCATGAACAGCCAGAAAAAGATCGTGCGCGGGATGAAGCCGCGGGCGCGGCGGATCTTCTGCGCCTGCCTCATAGCTGCTTCCTCACATTGACCACGCTCATGATCCCGCCGACGATCATGAGCAGCACGATCAGCAGGAACACCGCGCTTGCGCAGGCGAACGGGTATTGCAGTACGTCCACCTGGTTGCGCATGGACATGAGCACCGTGCCTGCCTGTCCGCCGCTCAGCACCCGGATCGAGACGAAATCGCCCATCACCAGCGCGACCACGAAGATCGAGCCGATCGCGATGCCGGGCTTGCACAGCGGGATGATGATGTTGATCAGGATCTGAAAGCTCGAGGCGCCGGAATCGCGCGCCGCCTCGATCAGCGAGCGGTCGATCTTGGCCATCACGTTGAACAGCGGCGCCACCATGAACAGCGTAAACATGTGGACGTAGGAGACGATGACCGCGAACTCGGAGAACAAGAGGAATTCCAACGGCTCGTCGATGACCCCGATGCCCTGGAACGCCCGGTTGAGCAGCCCTTCCTTACCCAGGAACGGGATCCACGAGATCATGCGCACCACGCCTGAAGTCCAAAAGGGCACCACGCTCAGTAGGAAAAGAAAGATCTTCCAACGAAAGGCGATAATATCGAACACAAAATAATAACTCAAAATAAAACCGAATACGAGGGTGGCCGCCCACGTAATTGCTGCTATTCTGAAGGTGGCTAAATAGGAGTCCAGTGTATTAATGGATGTGAAGACACCAATATAGTTGTCGGGAACGAGATCGGGCTCCATGAAGAACCCGTTGAATCTGTAGAAGCTGAAAATAAGGATAACGATCACGGGCCCGATCAGGAAGAGCAGCAGAATCGCGCTCAGCGGCATCACCTGCAGGGCGGAGCCGTATCGCTTGAGGATCGGGACTAGCGTGGACACGGGGCTTCCTTCTGTCGCGTCGGGCGAGCGGCACGGCGCCGCACCGGCCGCTCAACCGGCATTTTATCGCTCACGACAGGGGACCCACCAGTCGGCCTCCGCGGATGCTCGGCCAACCGGCAGGCCGCCCTGCAGACTTGAGCGAATCCGGCAGAATCGGAATCGCCCTACGCGGTCAGGAATTGGTTCCAACGTTGGATGACGTAGGCATTCTCGTTCATCGTCGAGTTCCAGATCGCAACCCGACCCATGCGGTTCTTCCAGGAGCCGCCGTCGCGCACGCTGCCCGCCTTCTCCATCACGTTGCCGAACGGATCCTGGACCTCCTTCTGGGCCGGTTTGCCCTCGAACCAGAAATCCCACTCGTCGGCCGGCAGATACTGTCTGGTCAGCTCGGGCGTCGGCATATAGTAGCCCTGGCGGGCGAAGAACGCGCCGGCCGGCCCCGAATAGTACCAGTCAAAGAGATCGTGCACCGCGTCGAGCTTCTTGCCCTCGACATATTTCGACACCATGAAGCCGATCGTCCAAGACCGATAGCCTTCCTTCAGATCGGAATAGATGCAAGGCACGCCCTGAGAGCGAACCGCGGACACCGCCGGCGACCACATCGATTGGATCACGACCTCGCCGGACAACATCAGGTTCACGGATTCGTTGAAGGTGAGCCAGAAGGCGCGGAAATGGCCTTTCTTCTTGAGATCGATCAGGAAATCCATGGTCTGGTCGATCTCGTCACGGGTCATGTTTCCCTTATTCTCGTAGCTCATCAGGCCTTGGGCCTCGATCGCCATGGCGAGGTCCATGAGTCCGATCTGCGGAAAGCCCTGAAGCGCGGCGCGGCCTTCGAACTCGGGATTGATGAACTCGGCCCAGGAATCGATCGGTCGGCCGATCAGATCGGGGCGGATACCGAGGGTATCGGCGTTGTGATTGGTCGGTAGAATGGTCAGCCACCGGGTCTCCGGTGGTGCGAAATCGCGGGTGTCGCGGCCCGAGGTGTATTGGACCTGGGTCGGATGCTGCCCCTGCCCGTACCAGGCGTCCGGCCAGATCTTGCCTTCCTTGCGGTAGAGCTTGATGGTCTGATCCCAATAGGCGAGACGCTCGGTGTCGATGCCCTGGAAGTTTCCGGTCGGCCAGATGGCGTTGATCTGCTGATAAGCGGGCTCGACCGTGTCGAACGACCTCGGTTGAGTCGCGCCGCGCTGCGCCAATGTGTTGAAGTCGACCACCGTCTGCTCGATCTGGAAACCGAGCGCCGCCTCGGCCATCTCCTCCAATGGCTTCATATGCGACACCGCGGAGCCCAGCATGTGGACCTCGATGTCCTTGATGTCCTGCGCCCAGACGGTAGGAAAGCCGCCGAGGGTCGATGCGGCGGCAACGCCTCCCGCCGCCGCACCGCCTTTAAGAATCGAGCGCCGCGTGATGGATGAGCTATGTCTTGTCGACCGTGGTTGTGTCATGGGTTCTCCTCCCGCCGTGTTTCGCCTCGCTGCGTTCGAGCGCCTTGTCGGGGTGTTGCGGCCCGTGCTCGCGCTCTCTCGCGCCTCTCGCGCGATCGGCCCTCGGTCTGGCTTGCCGCCCCTCTCACCGTTGCCCTCGCGTCTCGTGATGCGAGGGACCGACCGCTATGAGTGTGAAAGTATTCCCCAGTGAACCGCGCCAGGCAAGGCGGTCGGCAAGACCCGGCTGCGCCGGTTGCCATCCGCGTCTATGGCCGGGCGCCACGACGCGCGGCCCGGCAGGCCTCGGTCGCCGCCTTATCGACGGCGAGCGCCTGGTCCAGAACCACGCCATAGGCGTCTCTCGCCTCGACGGCCGTGTAGAACCCGTCCGCGACGTCGTCGCGCACCTGCGTGGCCGGGCGCTCGAGCGGGTCGCCGTAGCCACCGCCGCCCGGCGTATAGACGGCGATGCAATCGCCGACTTCGGTCGGCGTCGCCGGCACCTTGGCCGGCCAACTCTCCACGTCGTCCGGCGCCGCGACGTTCCATTTCTCGAGCCTGCCGACCGTGCCGGGCGCGCCGCCGAGGAAGCCCCAGGGCACGTCCTCGTGGCGGTCTGCTTCGTGGACGACATAGCCCGGCGCCAGGAAGCGCTGCACCTTGACAATGCCGAGCCCACCCCGATAGCGGCCCGCTCCCGGCATAACGTCGTCTCGCAGCTCATAGCGGTCGCAGATCAGCGGCAGGTGCATGCCGAGATCTTCGATCGGATTGTTGCGGGTGTTGCGCATCAACTCGTCGATCGAATCCGGGCCGTCGGATTCCGGGCGCCCGCCATAGGCGGATTCGTTGATCTCGACCAGAATCCAATAGTCGCCGCTCGGCCGCACGCCGGAATAGGCGAATGCCGAGAGCGTCGCGCCGCAGCCGGCGGTCACCTTGTCCGGGATCACCGGTGCCAGCGCCTCGCTGATCAGGTCGACCAGGCGCTGGCACTGGGAGAAACGCGATTGGCAGGCGGCCGGAAATGTCGGGTTGAAGATCGAGCCTTCGGGCGAGACGACCTCGATCGGGCGGAACGAGCCCTGGTTTTGGGGGATGTATTCGGTCGTGGTGTAGGTATCGAGCAGGAGCGCGCGGAAAGCGAAATAGCAGGTTACCTTGGTAGAGCCCTCGAAAGGGACGTTGTAGGCGGTCGGCACTTGGGATGAAGAGCCCGTGGTGTCGACCACCGCCGAATCGCCCTTGATCCGCACGGTGACTTTGACCGGCAAGCGCGTCTCCCGGTTGACCCCGTCGTCGTCCAGGAAGCCTTCGGCGACATAGTCCCCGTCGGGAATCTCCCGGATCCGCCGGCGCAACATCCGCTCCGAATAGTCCATCAGCTCGGCCGTGGCGGCTTGAAGCGTCGCCTTTCCGTAGGATTCGTAAAGCTCGTGAAAGCGGCGGACGCCGAGCTCGGCCGAGGCGACCTGCGCCTCGATGTCCCCCAACACGTCGCGCGGCACCCGCGTGTTGGTTTGAATGTGCTGCCAGAGCGCGCGGTTCAGCCGCCCCTCCTCGTAGAGCTTCACGCCCGAGAAGAGCATGCCCTCCGCGAACACATCGGGGATGTCGATGACGATGCCCGGAGTCGCGGCGCCGAGGTCGACGTGATGCGCCGTGTTGGCCGAGAAGCCGACCAGCTCGTCCTCGAAGAACACCGGCGCGATGCAGCAAATATCCGGCACATGGCTCGCACCGTGATAGGGGTGGTTGTGCAGCACGACATCGCCGGGCTGCCATGCGCCGTGCATGGTGCGCTCGACGCCCCGCAGATAGCCGGGGATCGAGCCTATATGCATCGGCGTCGAATCCGATTCGCAAAGCGTGTTGAAATCGCGATCGAAGAGCCCGGCGCCGAGATCCTCCGATTCCCGGATGATCGACGAGTAGGACATACGGTAGAGCACATGCCCCATTTCCCTCGCGATCGTGTGCAGGGCACCGCCGATCACTTGCAGCGTGATGGGATCGACGTTCACCATGGAATGCGCCTCCCGTCCGACCGGGCTGGTTTGACCTCCGTGGCCAGGGTAGAGAGAGGCCGGCGGCGAATCAAACTCGTCGCTCTCGCCCCCGATGTGGCATACCCTGGGCCGGCAAAGCAGGGAGGCGCCGATGCCACTGAATGACGAGGTCCGGCAGGCGCTGGACACGATTTTTTCATCCGATGCCGGGCTTTACCAGAAGCGCGGCTGGAACCAGCGCTCGGGCTTCGGAACCCGCCCGGCGCTCCTCAATATCGATCTCGCGAATGCGTGGACCCGTCCGGGCTACCGCTTCTCCTGCGAAGACATGGACGAGCAAATCATCCCCGGCGTTCGGCGTCTGCTCGAGGCGGCGCGGACCAAGCGGCTGCCGGTGATCTACACCACCACCGCTTTCTGCAGCCGCTTCGACATGGGCGCGTTCCCGCTCAAGACCCCGTTTGAGGACCTCATGCTCGGCACGCCCGCGACCGAGATCGACGACCGCATCCCGCCGGAGCCCGGCGTCGACACGGTGATCGTCAAGAAGCGCCCAAGCGCCTTTGCCGGCACCCATCTCGGCGGCATCCTCCGCGCCGGCGGCATCGACACGCTGATCTGCACCGGCGTCACCATGGCCGGTTGCGTCAGGCACACGGTGGAAGACGCCCTGGGCGAGGGGTTCCGCACCGTCGTGGTGCGCGAGTGCGTCGGCGACCGCGTGCCCGCGGCGGTCGAATGGAATCTCTTCGACATCGACATGAAATATTGCGACGTCGAGCCGCTCGAGCGGGTCCTCGCCTATCTGTCCGCGCTTGAGCCTTTCGCCAACCGGTAGTGGTACGGGCCGGCGGGCAGTGCCGTCATCGCTTAACGGCCCAGCCGGCGCACGCTCTCGCCCGTGAGCGGGACAAAGGCCACCGGAAGCACCGTCGTCGTTTGGCTGCCGCCGTCGGCGCGTTTGCGGACCCGCTGCAGGCTCTGGCTCGAGGCGGCTTGGCCGATCGGGATGATGAGGAGCCCGCCCGGCTTGAGCTGCTCGACCAGAGGCGGCGGGATCGCAGGCGCTGCCGCGGTCACGATGACGCCGTCGAAGGGCGCCTGCTCGGGCCAGCCCCCGTAGCCATCGCCGGCCTTGACCGTGACCCGTGGGCATCCGAGCGCCCCGAGCCGGGCCGCCGCCGCGGTCGCGAGATCCTCGACGATCTCGATGGAATAGACCGTGGCCCCAAGCGCCGCGAGGATCGCCGTCTGGTAGCCGCATCCGGTGCCGATCTCGAGCACGCGCGCGCCCGGGCCGAGATCGAGCAGCTCGGACATCAGGGCAACGATGAACGGCTGGGAGATGGTCTGACCGTGGCCGATCGGCAAGGGCATGTTCTCGTATGCCCGCGCCGCGTCGGATTTCGATACGAAGGCCGGGCGGTGCACGGTGCGCATGGCGTCGAGGACGGCCGCGCTGATGACCGGCCGTCCGGTCAAGCCGCCGGTTTCGCGCGCATCCTGCTCGATCGCGCACAGCATGGCCTCGACGTCGGCTTTCGTCACGTCGCCGGTCCGCGTCGAGAGTGCGCCGCACCGCCGTCCGACCGCCGCCGACCTGCCACGGCTTGTCGGCGCTTGGAAGCGAAGCGCCCGCGGTCCGGCTCGACCGTCTCGGCCCTGGGTCGGCGCATCGCCCGAACGCGTTCCCGCGCCCGCTATTTCAGGTGCGGCATCACCTTGGCCGCATAGTCGCCGATCAACCGTTCCTGCTCGCCCGACATCAGGTAGAGCGTGAACTGCGTGACCCCGGCGGCCTCGAGCGCCCTCAGCTTCTCCACATGCGCTTCGGCCGGCCCGATCATGCAGAAGGATTCGGTAATCGCCTCGGTGACGTAGTGTACATTGTCCGAGCCCGCGACCGCGTGCTGGCGGTAGTCGTAGCCCTCGTCCGCACCGCGGCCGCGCCGTTCGGCGATGAACGCGAGCAGGCTCTCCGGCACCAGGTCGGTCCCCTTGCCGTGCTGCTCGACGATATCGGCGACGTGGTTGCCGACCACGGCGGGGAACCAGCTGGTCTGCTCGATCGCCGTCTCCCGGTCGCCGATCCAGGCCGGGGCGCAGGCCAGCACCCGGTAGCCGGCCGGATCAAGGCCGGCGGCCGCGCGCGCCGCGATCGCTTGGTCCGCCATCCACCGGCAAAGGCCGGGGTCGGCCAACTGGATGACCAGGCCGTCGCCGTGCGCGCCGGCGACGGCGAGGGCCCGCGGCCCGTATCCGGCAATCCAGATCGGCAGCTCACAGGGGTCGATCCAGTCGAGATGGACCGGCGCGTGCACCCCGTCATAGTCGCAGGGATCGCCCCGGATCATCGCGCGAAGCGCGGCGCAGAAGGCGGTGAGCTGCGCGAGGGTCGCAGGCCTGTGGCCCATGACCCGCATCGAGCTGTCGCCCCGCCCGACCGCGACGTCCAACCGGCCGTCGCCGATCTGGATCAGTCTTGCGAAGATGCTGGCCACGACCGACCAGTCGCGCACCTTGGGATTGGTCACGAGCGGCCCGAACCGGAGCCGGCGCGTGTGGTCCAGGCAGACCGCCATCTGGGTGTAGATGTCGGACCACAGAATGTGCGAATCCGCGAACCACATATAGTCGAAACCGGCGGCCTCGACCTGATGGGCAAGCGCGATCGTGCGCCGGACGTCGAGATCGCCCTTCAGGCAGATCCCAAGCTCCATGATGCTCCCACTCCCCGACGAGCTGTTCGGCGATCGTGTCCGGATCGGAGGATCGCATATTCGCCGCCGACCCGCCACGCGCCTCTAGACTCGCGCTGCAGGAGGTGTCGATCGCCGGGCGGGCGCTGCCGGCGGGTATGTGCCAAAGGATCGCGTCCCGTGCTAAACCTCGTGGCGCGGCAGGAACCGCCATCCCCAAACATGGTGACCGACGGAGAGCATGAACAAGCGGCGCATGGTCCTGGTCGGCTTCCTCCAGGCGCAGAACTGCTCCAACTACCCCGCATCCTGGCGCCATCCGGCGTCGGACACCGATTTCCTTTCGGCCGGCTATTACCAGCGGATCGCCAGGGTCCTCGAATACGGCAAGTTCCATCTCGCCTTCTTCGATGACCGCTTGGCGCTGCCGGACATCTATGGCGGCGATCATGCGGAGTCGGTGCGGAACGGGGTGCGGGTGGTCAAAATGGACCCGATCCCGGTGCTCACGATGATGGGCGCGGTGACCTCGCGGATCGGACTAGGCGCGACCTGTTCGACGACCTACTACCAACCGTTCCATGTCGCACGCATGTTCTCGACCCTCGATCACATGAGCGGCGGGCGGGCGGCCTGGAACGTGGTCACCTCGCTCAACGATTCCGAGGCCGCGAATTACGGCGCCGATTCGGTGATCGATCACAACGAGCGCTACGACCGCGCCGATGAGTACATGGAGGTGGTGCTCGGCCACTGGGATGCATGGGACGCGGACGCGATCGTCCTGGACAAGGAAGCCGGCGTCTTCGCCGACCCGGCCAAGGTGCGGCGCCTCGATCACAAGGGCCGCTTCCTGCGCTCGCGCGGGCCGTTCACCGTGCCGCCGACTCCCCAGGGCCGGCCGATCGTGATCCAGGCGGGCCAAAGCGGGCGCGGGCGGCAGTTCGCGGCGCGTTGGGCCGAGGTGATCTTCGCCATTTTCCCGACCCTCGAGTTCGGCCAGCAGGCCTATGCGGCGACCCGCGCCGCCGCTATCGAGGCCGGCCGGGACCCGGATGGCTACCGGTTGACTCCGGCGATTTACGTCACGGTCGGCGAAACCCAGGCTGCGGCCGAGGACAAGGCCGCTTTCATCGCCGATCTGGCGCGACCGATCGACACGCTGGCACTGCTCTCCGAGGCGCTCAACTATGATTTTGCGACCAAGCCGGCAGGCGAGCCTTTCAGCGACGAGGACATGGCGTCGATCAGCGGCCTCCAAGCGATCCGTGATCGGGTGGTCACGCTGAGCGGAAATCCCCACCCGACGGTCGAGGACTTCGTCACCTACAGCCGCCGCGGCACGGTCAACGAAATGCCCCATTTCATCGGGACCCCGGAGACCGTCGCCGACCACATGGCGGCGTGGTTCGAAGGCGGGGCCTGCGACGGATTCGTCCTCGCCGCAACCCACATGCCGGGCGCTTACGAAGACGTCGTGCGTTTCGTGGTGCCCGAGCTCCAGCGGCGCGGCCTGTTTCACCGGACCTATGCCGGCCCGACGCTCAGGGAGAATCTCGGCCTGCCGCCACTCCGCCCATAGCGGCCCCAATGGCCGGGATCGGCCAATATGGCCAATATGTTGGCAATCGCGCCTCGATTGTCTTAGTGTGCGGCCCGCACGGACTTTAATCTGTTGGGCCGACGGCGGCGAGCCATGGCTGATCCCAAATCCCAAGAAGATCCCTCGATGGAGGAAATCCTGGCCTCCATCCGCCGGATTATTTCTGAGGACGGAGGCGAGGCGCGTGACGGCAAAGCCTCGAAAGACGCTGCGCCGCGCACGGTCGAGCTTGCGCCGGCGCCGGAGGCGCTTGGCGAGCCGGCACCGCGTGGTGACGATGACGTGCTTGAATTGACCGACGTCGTCGACGAGCACGGCAATGTCGTCGCGTTGGAAGATGCCGTTGAGAGGGTACCCATGGCGCCGGGATCGGCGGCCCCGAAGAAGGAGGCGCCTGCGCCTCAGCCACGCAAGCCGCTCGTTTCGCCGTTTGCCGAAACCGCGGTCTCCCAGGCGTTTCAGCAAGTCGATCGGGGCGTGACACCATCGCGGGCCGACCAGGCGGCGCAACGGGTCACCGAGGATGGCCGAACCATCGAAGATCACGTGGTGGGGATGCTCCGGCCGATGCTCCAGGAATGGTTGGACACCCACTTGCCCCACATCGTTCAGCGTCTCGTGCAACGCGAAATCGATCGGATCTCGCGCCGCTCCGAGCCTGAGTGAGGCGCCCTCGGGCGCTGTGCGCGCGGTAGTCTCCGCCGCATTTGCGCGCTGCCCGCTGAACGGTTCCTAGACGACAATGCTGGACAAGACTTATCGGCCTGCCGAGTTCGAAGGCCGGCTCTATGAAAGCTGGGAGCGGAGCGGCGGGTTTGCCGGGCGCCCGGGCTTCGGTGCGCCCTATTGCGTCATGATGCCGCCGCCCAACGTCACGGGCAGCCTTCATATGGGCCATGCGCTCAACAACACCTTGCAGGACGTGTTGACCCGCTACCGGCGCAAGACGGGCCGCAACGCGCTCTGGCAGCCGGGTATGGATCATGCCGGGATCGCGACGCAAATGGTCGTCGAGCGCCAGCTCGCCGAGGAGGGCACCGATCGCCGCGCCCTCGGCCGCGACGCATTCATCGAGCGGGTCTGGTCCTGGAAGGCGGAGTCGGGAGGTGCAATCGCACGCCAGTTGCGTCGCCTCGGCGCCTCGCCCGATTGGTCGCGGGAGCGCTTCACCATGGACGAGGGGCTGAGCCGGGCCGTGGTCGAAGTTTTCGTCACCCTCTACCGGCAAGGCCTCATCTACCGCGACAAGCGTCTGGTCAACTGGGATCCCGCGCTGCGTACCGCCATCTCCGATCTCGAAGTCGAGCAACGCGAGGTCGAGGACGGGAAGCTCTGGCATATCCGCTACCCCCTGGCGGAGCGGCCGGGCGCGCACGTCGTCGTCGCCACCACCAGGCCCGAGACCATGCTCGGCGATACCGCCGTTGCCGTTCACCCGGACGATCCGCGCTACCGCGATCTCGTCGGCACCGAGGCCATCCTGCCCCTGGTCGGCCGCCGCCTCCCGATCGTCGCCGATGCCCATGCCGATCCCGTGCAAGGATCGGGCGCGGTGAAGATTACCCCGGCCCACGACTTCAACGATTTCGAGGTCGGCCGTCGGCACGGACTCGACATCGTCAACCTGTTCGACGAGCACGCCCGGCTCAACGAGAACGCGCCCGAGGCCTATCGGGGCCTCGACCGGTTCGAGGCGCGCGAGCGGGTCGTGGCCGATCTCGTCGACCAGGGGTTGCTCGAGAAGGTCGAGCCCCATGCCCATGTCGTGCCCATCGGCGATCGCTCGGGCGCGGTTATCGAGCCGTGGCTCACCGACCAGTGGTATGTCGATGCCAAGACCCTCGCGGGCCCTGCGATCGAGGCGGTGGAATCGGGACGTATCCGCTTCGTCCCGCAGCGGTGGGAGAGCACCTATTTCGAATGGATGCGCAACATCCAGCCCTGGTGCATCTCGCGCCAGCTCTGGTGGGGCCATCAGATCCCGGCATGGTACGGGCCCGACGGCCAGGTGTTCGTCGCCGCCGCCGAGGCTGACGCGCAGGAAGAGGCGGCGCGCCACTATGGCGAGCCCACCGTGCTGACGCGTGATCCGGATGTGCTGGACACCTGGTTCAGCTCCGGCCTGTGGCCGTTCTCGACCCTCGGATGGCCGGAGCGCACCGAGGCCCTCGAGACCTACTATCCCAACGACGACATGATCACCGGCTTCGACATCATCTTCTTCTGGGTCGCGAGGATGGTGATGCTCGGCCTTCATTTCATGGGCGACGTCCCCTTCCGCACGGTCTACATCCACGCGCTCGTGCGCGATGAGAAGGGGCGGAAGATGTCCAAGAGCCAGGGCAACGTGATCGACCCGCTCGCGCTCATGGACAAATACGGTGCCGACGCGCTGCGCTTCACTCTTGCTGCGATGGAGGCGCAGGGTCGCGACATCAAGCTCGCCGAGGGCCGCGTCGCGGGCTATCGGAACTTCGCGACCAAGCTCTGGAACGCCGCGCGGTTTTGTGAGGCCAATGGCTGCAAGCTCGCTCCTGACTTCGACCCGGCCGAGTGCCGGGACCAAGTGAATCGGTGGATCGTCGGCGAGGCCGCGCGGGCCGCGGAAGCCGTGACCACGGCGCTCGACTCCTACCGGTTCAACGAGGCGGCGGGCGCGATCTATCACTTCACCTGGGGCATCTTTTGCGACTGGTATCTGGAATTCTCCAAACCGACGCTGGCGGGCGTGGACGGGCCGGCGAAGGACGAGGCGCGCGCCACCGCGGCCTGGCTGCTGGACACCATCCTCGGCCTTCTCCATCCCTTCATGCCCTTCATCACCGAGGAGCTCTGGGGCCGGCTCGACGAGGGCCGCGCCGGCACCCTGATCACGGCGCCCTGGCCGTCGCCCGGCGGCGCAATCGCCGATCCCGACGCCGACCGCGAAATGGATTGGGTCGTGCGACTGATCTCGGCCATCCGCGCCGTGCGGGCCGAAATGAATGTGCCGCCGGGCGCGCGAATCGCGCTCGGCCTTCAGGCCGCGAGCCCTGAGACGTTGAACCGCTTGCGGCGGCACCATGGGGTGATCACGCGTCTTGCCCGGCTCGACAAGGCCGAAGCGCTCGAAGGCGGCGTGCCGCCCGGCTCGGTCCAGACCGTGCTCGACGAGGCGACGGTCGTCCTGCCGCTCGCCGGCGTCATCGAGTTCGAGAAGGAGCGGGCGCGGCTCGAAAAGGAGATCGGCCGGCTCGGGGCGGAAACGGCCAAGCTCGAGCGGAAGCTCGGCGATAAACAGTTCCTCGAGCGGGCACCCGACCACGTCGTCGAGGAGCAGCGCGGACGATTGGACGAGGCGCGCACCGCGCGGGCGCGCCTGGAGGCCGCTTTGGCGCGGATCGCCGCCTCATGATGCGCCTCGCCGGTTCGCTCGCCCTCACTCTGTGCGTTCTGGGGCTCGCGGTTCTCGGCGGTACCGCATCTTCCTCCACCCGCCCGCTCACGCCGATCACGGCGGACACCGCCGGCCGGATCGTGTTCGAGAGCTACGAGCTTCCGCCCCTTGTCCGCGCCGCGGCGATCGGCCGGGCGATCGCAACGCGCAGCTATGCGTCTCACCCGCTCGCCGTTTGGGGCGACCTTTTCTTGCCTGAGCAGGGCGCGAGCGGGCCTGCGCCCGGCGTTGTGATCGTGCACAGCTCGGCCGGGATGGACGAGCACGAGCGCGGCTATGCCCGGGTGCTGAGTCAACGCGGGCTCGCCGCCTTCGTCATCGACAGCTTCGGCCCGCGCGGAATCGCCAGCACGGTCGACGACCAGTTGCAGCTCTCCGTCGCCGCGATGCTGCTCGATGCCTATCGAGCCCTCGACGTGCTCGACAGACATCCGGCCGTCGACGGCCGGCGGGTCGCCATCATCGGCTTCTCGCGCGGTGGGATGGTGGCGGAGTGGGCAGCGCGCCGCTGGTACCGCGACCAGATGGCCGAGGGCAGCCAGCGCTTTGCCGCCCATGCCGCCTATTATAGCTGGTGCGGCCACCAGGAGCTGAAAATCGCGCTGACCGGCGCGCCGCTGCTTTTTCTGCATGGCGAGGCCGATGACTGGACCCCGCTGGCGCTGTGCCGCCACTATGTCGAGCGGGGCCGGGCGGCCGGCTACGACGTGCGCCTCATCGCCTATCCGGGTGCCCATCATGGCTTCGACATTGCCGGCTTGCCCTTCACCCATTTGCCGCATGCCGAGGCGCTCGGTCGGTGCGGCTATGTCTATGACGCCGTCGGCTTCACCTCGCTCGCTACCGGGGCGCGGTACGCCCACAGGCAATGGCTGGACTTCCACCGGGGGTGCACGACACGCGGGGTCCATTTGGCGGGCGATGCCGATGCGCGCGAGGCGGCCCGCGCCGCTCTTATGCGCTTCTTGACCGAGACCCTTTAGGGCGAGTAAGCCGGGCAACGGCGAGGTGAGACCGTCCGCATCTTAAACACTGTGTGGCGCTCGATCATAGGCAAGGGCGGTGCGCGAAGGGAGACCGTGATGAGTGCGAGATTCGACAAATCGAAGCTGCCGAGCAGGCACATCACCGAGGGGCCGAAGAGCGCCGCGCACCGGTCGTTCTTCTACGCGATGGGCATCTCTCGGCAAGCCATGAGCCGGCCGATCGTGGGCGTCGCGACGACCTGGAACGAGACCGCACCGTGCAACATCACGCTCCGCCGGCAGGCACAGGCGGCGAAGGCAGGCGTCGATGAGGCCGGCGGCACACCGCGCGAATTCACCACGATCACCGTGACCGACGGGATCGCCATGGGCCACCAAGGCATGAAGTCGTCGCTGGTCTCCCGCGACGTGATCGCCGATTCGGTCGAGCTCACCATTCGCGGACACTCCTACGATGCGCTGGTGGGCATCGCCGGCTGCGACAAATCGCTGCCCGGTATGATGATGGCGCTGGTCCGTCTCAACGTGCCGGGGGTCTTCCTCTATGGCGGCTCGATCCTGCCCGGCCGCTTCCGCGGCAAGGACGTCACGGTCATGGACGTCTATGAGTATTACGGCAAGCTCAACGAAGGCGAGGTCAGTGAGGAAGATCTCGCCGAGCTCGAGGCGGTGGCCTGCCCCTCGGGCGGCTCCTGTGGCGGTCAGTTCACCGCCAACACCATGGCCTGCGTCTCGGAGGCGATTGGCCTCGCCCTGCCGCATTCGGCGGGTGCGCCCGCGGTCTATGAGTCCCGTGACGAGTTTGCGGTGGCCTCGGGAAACTGTGTCATGTCATTGATCGAGAATAACATTCGCCCGCGGGATATCGTAACGCGCAAGGCGCTGGAAAACGCCGCGACCGTGGTGGCCGCGACCGGCGGTTCGACCAATGCGGGGCTTCATCTGCCTGCGATCGCGAGCGAGGCCGGGATCGATTTCGACTTGGCCGCGGTCGCGGAGGTGTTCAAGCGCACGCCCTATATCGCCGATCTCAAGCCCGGCGGCCGCTATGTCGCCAAGGACCTGTTCGAGGCGGGCGGCGTGCCGATCGTGCTCAAGGCGTTGCTCGACGGCGGTTATCTGCACGGCGACTGCTTGACGGTCACCGGCCGGACCCTGGCCGAGAACCTCGCCGCCGTGTCGTTCCCGACCGAGCAGGATGTCGTGCTGCCGACCTCGGCGCCGCTCACGCCCACCGGCGGCGTAGTGGGGTTGAGCGGCAACCTCGCGCCCGAAGGAGCGATCGTGAAAGTCGCGGGCTTGTCGCGCTTGCGCCATGTCGGCCCGGCGCGCTGCTTCGACACCGAGGAGGAGGCGATGAAAGCCATCGTCAGCCGCGACTACCGGTCCGGCGATGTGATCGTCATTCGCTACGAGGGTCCGAAAGGCGGCCCCGGCATGCGTGAAATGCTCGCCGTGACCTCGCAGATCTACGGCCAGGGCAGGGGCGAGGAGGTCGCGCTGATTACCGACGGGCGCTTCTCCGGTGCGACCCGCGGCTTCTGTATCGGCCATATCGGGCCGGAAGCCGCGGTCGGCGGCCCGATCGCGCTGCTCCGCGATGGCGATGTGGTGACCGTCGATGCGACCAGTGGTGAGCTCAGCGTCGCGGTTTCAGAGGCCGAGTTCGCGGAGCGCCGCAAGGGCTGGAAACCGCGCCGGACCGACTATCAATCCGGCGTTCTCTGGAAATATGCCGCGACCGTCGGTCCCGCCTATCAGGGTGCGATCACGCATCCGGGCGGCGCGGCGGAAACCCACGTCTACGCCGATATCTGACCGGCGGCCGAAGACGTAGTCGCTATCGAGATCGCGGTGCCCGACGCGAGGGTCCGCGTGACCGTGCCGCGCATGTCTTGACTCGAGGGCTTGAGGCCAAGCGATGACGAAGCACAGGAACGAAACGGCGCGCTACCGGGCAGACACCTTGCTCTCCGTCCTCGGACGTGACCCGGCCGCGAACCATGGAGTGGTCAACCCGCCCGTCTACCACGCCTCCACGATCCTTTATGAGTCGGCCGCGGAGCTCAAGGCGGCGACATTCGGCCCGCGCGAGTATGGGAAGACCTTTTATGGGCGGTTCGGCACGCCGACGACCTTTGCGCTGCAAGACACCATCGCCGCGCTCGAGGGCGGCTATCGGAGCTATCTTTTCGGCTCCGGCAAGGCGGCGATCGTCGCCTCGCTGCTGGCTTTTGTGAAGAGCGGCGATCATGTCCTCATCACCGACAGCGCCTACGGCCCGACGCGGAGCCTCGCGCCCGGGCTCCTGGCGCGCATGGGCGTCGAAACCACCTTCTACGATCCCTGCATCGGCTCCGGCATTGCCGCGCTGATGCGGGCCAACACCAGTGTCGTGCTCGCCGAATCGCCCGGCTCGCTCACTTTCGAGGTCCAGGACCTTCCGGCCCTTGCCGAAGCCGCCCATGCCGGAGATGCGGTGCTGATCGTCGACAATACCTGGGCCTCTCCGCTCTTCTGTCAGCCGCTCTCGCTGGGGGCGGACGTCTCGATCCAGGCCGGGACCAAATATATCGTCGGCCATTCGGACGCCATGCTGGGCGCGGTCACCACCACCGAGGCCCGTGTCGAGCCGGTGCGCCACATATTCGAGGAGCTCGGCGCCGCGCCCGGGCCCGATGACTGCTATCTCGCGCTTCGGGGGCTCCGCACTCTGGGGGTCCGGCTCCGCCGGCACGAGGCGACGGGCATGCGGCTCGCCCGCTGGCTGCGCGAGCGACCGGAGGTCCGCCGGGTGCTTCATCCCGCGCTGGAGGACGATCCGGGCCACGCCCTCTGGACGCGCGATTTCTCCGGTGCCTCGAGCCTTTTCGGCGTCGTCCTGGAGCCGGTCCCGGAACCGGCGATCGACGCCTTCCTGGACGCTCTGGCGCTGTTCGGCCTCGGCTATTCGTGGGGCGGCTATGAAAGCCTTGCGCTGCCGACCTATCCCCACAAGATGCGGGACGTGACCCGCTGGAACCCGGCCCATCCGACGCTCCGCCTGTATATCGGCCTCGAGGATGTCGACGATCTCATCGCCGATCTGGACCGAGGGTTCGCCCGCCTGGCCGAGGCGCGTGCGGCCGGTTGATCCGATCGGCGAGTCACGGGAAAACGCGCCGCACCGATGCCGCGCCTACGGTTCCGCCGAGCCTCCGGTGGCCGCATGCGCGGCGGCGATCGAGCGACCGCGCTCGATCAACAGGAAGCGGTTGGTGGCGCTGCGCTGCCACGGGCTCCAGTGGCCGTCCGGCCACTGAACGCGTATCTCGACGTCGAGCGCCGCGCCCAGGCCGAAATGAATCCACCCGGACTGGCCGCTCACATGGCCGCCGCCGATCACAACCTCATGACGCCAAATGCGCCCGGCGGCGCGCACTTCGATCCATGAACCGATGGCGTTCCGGTTCGGCGCCGGTTGCCGCGGCATGACCTGAAGCCAGCGGCCGCTGCCCCGGCTCCGATTGTGCAGGATTTCAACATTGGCCATGCGGTTCACGACGATGATGTCGAGCAGGCCGTCCAGATCGAGGTCGACGAGGGCTCCACCCCGGCTGCGCCGCATGCCGGCGGCGCCCGCCTCCACGGAGACCTCTTGGAACGTGCCGTCCGGCCGGCTCAGCAGAAGATTGTTCGGATCGTCGGCCGCGGCCTCCTCCATGGCCTCCACATTGCCTTTCGCGATGAAAAGATCGATCAGACCGTCATTGTTCACGTCGCCGAATTGCGAGTGCCAGGCGGTCGAAGGCCGCTCGTCCACGCCCGCATGGGGGCGGGTGGCCTCGACGCCGCTTTCGTCGGCGATGTCGCGGAAGTGGGGTTTGCCGGCGCTCCCGGGCGCGAGCACCATCAGCCGGTTCGCCCCCATATTGGAGAGAAAATATTCCGGCAGGCCGTCGCCGGTCAGATCGTGGCTGGCGATCCCCATGCCCCAGATCCGCAGCATCGGCCAGCCGTCGCCGCGGCCGTAGAGCCGGGGCTCCGCCGCCATCCGCCAGAGCTGCTCCTCGCCCGTGTCCTCGTGGTAATAGCGGTCGTTGCTGATTCTGAGGTCGGCGCGACCGGCGCGGCTCCAGTCCGAGAACAGCATCGAAAGGGGACAATGGCCGGGGCTCAGCCGGATCGCCGGCGCATAGTCCGTCGCCCCGGGCGCGGCTGGGCGGACCAGGAGATTGTCCGGGCAGGCCGGCATGCGGTCGGCCCATGTCGTCGGCTCACCAAAGGGCGTGTGCACGGCGGTCCAGACGTCGCGGTCGACATAGTTGCCGAATGCCAGGCTCGGCAACCTGTTATCGCCTTCCCAGATGGCGCTGAACGCGGTTGTCCAGGCACCGCCGCCGTCCACTCCCCATGCCGCGCCGGCATTCGCGAAGCGGCAATCGCCGAGTCCCCGATAGAGCTTGTTCTCGCCGAGCCGCAGCACGGCGAGATCCATCGTCCCGTCGCCGTCGATATCGAGCGGATAGGCACCGGTCACCGCGGTGTCCGCGACTCCGGCATCGGCGAGCCTGGCGAAATGGAGGGCGCCCGGCGTGCTGTCGTTGCGGAAGAGTTGGGCCGGATCGGCGCCGCCCGCGAAGAAGAGGTCCGGATCATCGTCCAGGTCGCAATCGAAGGCGGCGACGCCGCCGCCTACATAGTGCGCCCAATCACCGGTATAGGCATGCTCCACCCCGGCCTCGCGGGCGACGTCCACGAAGCGCGGCGCCTCAAGGCCCGCGTCGCCGGCCGCCTGCCCGCCGGTCAGCGCCAGCAGGCCGGCGAGCGCACCCGCGACGGGGAGAATTAGCCTGTCTCGGAGCGGCATCGCCTTTGGTCTCGTCAAGATCGCGGCCTGTTTGGGTCGTACGGTGCGCCGCTTTGACGAGAGATTACATTCGGATCGCCGCGAGGCTATTCGGCCGCGGCCGAGCCTCGTCGTCGGAAAAAGCCCCATAGTCGCATCACGCGCTTGGAGATCGATTCGATCGCGCCGGCGACGCCCTCAGGCAGGAAGATCATGAAGAGCAGGACGACCAATCCGAGGCCGACATTCCTGAGATCCGAGAACTCCTTGAAGAATTCGTCGGCGACCATCAAGAGCCCGGCGCCGAGAATCGGGCCCCAGATACGCCCGATGCCGCCCACCACGAGCATCGAGATCAGGAAAAGCAGCAGCGCGAAGCCGACCAGGTTGGTGCCGACCGAACCGAAATGCGCTGCATAGAACCCGCCCGCCATCGAGGTCAGGAAAGCGGAGGCTGCGAAGACGATGAGCTGGTACTTGAACACGCTGACGCCCCGAGAACGGGCCAGTTCCTCATTGTCGCGCAACGCCTTGAACGCGAGCCCGATGCGGCTCTGGGTCATCGCGGCCGTAAAGATGAGCGCGACGATCAGGAGCCCGAGCATGCTGTAGTAGTCGCCTATCATCCAGTTGCGCCCGCCCAGCACCTCGCGCCAGCCGAAGGTGCCGAAATCGCCGAGCCCCTGCGCGCCGCCGGTGAACGAGACGCAGGTGGCCGGATTCATCTTCTTGTTGAGCGCGCTGCAGTTGGAATCGGTCTGGATCAGCACGAACATCGTCTGCGAGATGGCGAGCGTCAGCAGCGCGACATAGATGCCCCGCATTCTCAGGCAAGCGAGGCCGATCAGGATGCTGAGCAGGACGCCGGCGGCGCCGGCGATCGGGAAGGCGAACCAAAGGCTCCAGTCCAGATAGCGTCCTATCAGCGCCGTTGTGTAGGCGCCGAAGGCGAAGATCGCGAGCTGCGCGAGCGAGAAGATGCCGGCGATGCCGAACACGAGGTTCCATTGGCTGACGACGGTCGCGTAGCAGAACAGCAGCAGCGCGCTCGCGATGATGTAGCGCGGGATGCCCATGAACGGGAACGCCGCGGCCACCGCCAGCAAGACGACGAAGAGGACGTAATCACGGCGCTTCATGTTATTGCCGCGCCACTTGGTGTTTGCCGAACAGCCCGGCGGGGCGCCAGATCAGGGCGGCGACCACGACGACGAGCATGGCGAGGAAGCCCCACTTGTCGGCGAGGAGCACCTTCACCGCGGCCTCCACCATGCCGATCAGGAGGGCGGCATAGAGCGCGCCGGTCATGTTGCCGAGGCCGGCCAGCACGATCACGATGAACGCCTTGAGCATCGGCGTCTGGCCCATCAGCGGCACCACGTCCTTGAACGAGCTCAGCATGATGCCGGCGACGCCGGCGAGCCCGCTCGCCAGCGCCAGTACGATGACGTAGACGCGCTTCACCTTCACGCCCATCAGGCGTGCCGCGTCGCGGTCCTGCGCGGTCGCGCGGATGGCGCGGCCCATGGTTGTGCGGGTCAGGAAGAGCGCGACGAGAACGATCAGGATGACGGCGGTCGCCCAGATGATGATGCGCTGATAGCTGACCGGGACATCGCCGACGAGAAACGAATCAGCGCCCAGGGAGAGCGGCTGGGCGTAGGGTGCGGCCTGGAACCACTCGCGGAGAATCTTCATCAGGCCGGCTTCCAACGCCATGCCGAGGCCGAAGGTCGCTATAATGATCGTCACCTCGAAATTCTTCTGCCGCAGCATCCAGTGGGCCGAGGTGAAGTAGATCGCCGCGCCGAAGACCCCGCCGGCGATGAACGCGAACGGGCCCGCGAACCAGAGCGGCAACCCCCAGCCCTCGGCCCAGACGAGCACGAAATAGGCGCCCAGCGTCATGATGATCCCGTGGCTCATATTGAGCATGTTGAACGCGCCCCAAACCAGGGCGAGCCCGACGGCCGCCAGCGCATACATCGCGCCGAAGGTCAGACCGCTGACGATGATTTGGATAAAGAAATTCACGGCGCGTCGCGGTGTCTTCAGCCGCCGAGATAGGTCTCGAGAATCTGCTGGTTGGAATGGAGCTCGCGGCCGTCTCCCGCCCAGACGATCGTGCCGGTGTCGAGCAGATGGATGCGGTCGGCGATATCGATGATCCGGCTCGCATTCTCCTCGACGAGAAGGATGGTGCGCCCCGATGCCTTGAGGTCGTTGATGATCTCGTAGATTTGATCGATCACGATCGGTGCGAGACCAAGCGAAGGCTCGTCGATCATCAGAATTCGCCCGCCGGCCAGCAGGCCGCGGCCGAGGGCCAGCATGCGACGCTCGCCGCCCGAGAGCGTGCGCGCGAGCTGCGTCGTGCGCTCCTTGAGCCGGGGCAGGATCGTGTAAATTTTCTCGACCTCGTCCTCGAAGGTCTTCCGCACCCGGGGCAGATAGGCGCCCATCTTCAGATTGTCGTAGACGCTCATTTCCGGGAACAACATGTCGCCCTGCGGGATCAGCACGACGCCGAGTCCGACCACCGTCTCGGCCTCGGCACCCTCGATCCGCCTTCCCGCCAGCTCTATCGTGCCGCCGCTCGGCTTCAGGAGGCCGGCAATGCACCGCAGCAGCGTGGTCTTGCCATGACCGTTCGGGCCGAGGAGCGTGATGAGTCCGCCCTTCGGCACATCGAATGACACGTCCTTGAGGACGTTCTGTCCTTCATAGCCCGCGTGCAGGTTTTGCACGGTGAGAAGCGGCTCAGCCATGAGCGGCCGCTCGATCTGCCAGCATGTGCTGCAAGCGGTCCGCCGTGCCTTCGCCGAGATAGACCTCGACGACGCGCCGGTCGCTCAGCAGCCCCTGGGTGTCGCCCTCATAGATCTTCTCGCCGTGATGCATGATGACGACGCGCTTCGAGAGTTGGAGCAAGAAGCGCATCACATGCTCGATCAGGATGATCGTCATGCCCTCGGCGGCGAGGCCTTCGACGATCTCCATCACATCGTCGACCTCGTGCGGGTTGAGGCCGCCGACCGGCTCGTCGATGAGGAGGAGCTTGGGATCGGTCGCCACCGCGCTCGCCAGCATCAGGAGCTTGCGTTCGAGCACGGGCACGTCGCGGGCGACTGCCTCCGCGCGGTCGGTGAGCCGGCAGAGTTCAAGGGCACGGTCCACCCGCTCGCGCATCGCCCGCGAGTAGCTCACCGCCGGCACGCCGCGGTCGCCCAGGCCGAAGGCCGAGCCGATCAGCACGTTCTCGCGGATCGTGAGCGAATCGAAACCCGCATTGAGCTGGAAGGTGCGGGCCATGCCGCGATGGCAGATGACATCGGGGCGGACCTTCGAAATGTCCCGCCCCTCCAGCTTGACCTCGCCGCTGGTTGCCGGGTTGATGCCGGAGATCACGTCGAGAAATGTGGTCTTACCAGCGCCGTTGGGGCCGCCGATGCCAACCACATCGCCCGCGTAGACGTCGAGATCGAAATCGTTCACCGCTGCCAGCGCGCCGAAATACTTGGAAACGTTACGGCACGCCAGCAGCGGCGTACTTTCCCCCGAAGCCATCAGTTGGGCCGTATTCCTATGCCTCCGGGGTGAGGAGGCCTAGCTGGTGAGCCACGGCGGGGTCATCCAGTCGGCCGTGGCGTAGAGGTCCGGCCCGACGAAGACCACATCCTTGGTCCAGTCCTGACACTGCATCATGATCGTCGGCATGCCGAGCGAGGGATCGGGCGTCTCCGCCGGATAGGGCACTGCCGCCTGGCCCCACATGAACCGGATGGTCCCGACCACGCCGCGATAGATCGATTCGCGGAGGAAGTGGCAGACCTTCTTGTTCTGCTCGATGCCGTCATAGGGCACGCCCGTGCCGCCGGCGCGACAGGCGGCGATGGCCCACAAGTAATAGGAGTCGTAGACCTGCCCCGCGACCATCGGGGTCATGTCCGCGCCGTACTTTTCGCGCAGCCGCTTCGAGAAGGCGCTGCCGATCTCGTCCTGCAGGGTGCCGATCGTGGTTGAGCAGAACACGCCCTGCCCGGTCTCCTTGACGATATCGAGGAAGGCCCGCTGCTGGAGCGCATACTGCACGTAGAGCAAGCTGTTCGTCGGGTTCTCGCCGAAGCCGGTGACGAGGCCGGTCTGATCGGTCGGGAAGCCGTGGGTCGCGGCAATGATGGCAGGTTCGAGTTCCCGCGCCCGCACCAGGGCGGGGCCCCAGTCATCGACCGGCTGAGCAACGACATCGTCGATCGCAAGCTCCCAGCCGAACTGCGGGGCGGTGTCGCGCACGGCGGCGGCGATGGTAATCGCATAGTCGATGCTGCCTGAGAAGAGCACGAACTTGTTGTTGGGCCGCTTCCACTTGCCCAGCCGCTCGAGCTCGTCGAGGAAGTAGATCAGGCCGGAGCCGTAATAGTACTCCGACGGATCGTCCTGGAAGATGCACCAGTAGCGATCCATGTTGTCCCTGACCGCGAATTGATGGCCGTACTGGGTGTTGTCGTGGATGTAGGGAATCCCGGCATCCGCGATGGTATCGTATTCGGCCCGCACCGAGGTCGAGTTGTAGCCGTTGACGATGGCATGCACCTCGTGGCGGTCGATCAGGCGCCGCGCGGCCGAGGTCACCGTCTCCGCGGTGATCTCCTTGGTGTCCTCGAAATGGACCTCGATGGGCCGGCCGTTGATGCCGCCGAAGGAGTTGATCTCCTCGACCGCCATGATGATGCCGGCCTCGAAGTTGCGCGCATCCTCGGCGCCCCATCCGGTATAGGGAAGCATGGCGCCGACCGGGATCGGCTCGCCGTCGGCCTTGGCGCCGTTGTTCAGTGCGACCAGGGTATTGGCGCCGGCCACGCCCATCGCACCGATGGCTGCGGTGCCGGCCATCGACATGAAGCCGCGCCGCGACGGGTTCAGCGGGTTGATCAGGCCGCCGGAGGCCTTAATCTCCTCGTCGAACCGCTGCTTCTTGGTCTGCTTCTTCTTGTGAAACCATTCCATCGAGCCGCCTCCCATTGGTTAGGTTCAAAGGATCACCGTTCGGCCGGCAGACCCGAAACCGGGCCCAGCCGGGTCACCATGTATTCGTTCTGAGCTTAGCATAGGAGCCGCCTCCCTGCGCAACGGCAAAGCGGCAGAGCGGGGCGGCGCAGCCGCGCGTCGCCATGGCGTCGGGCCGGCCGCTAGAGGCTGCCGAGAAACGCAAGCAGCGCGTCTCGATCGCTGCGCGGCATGGCGCGGAATCTTTCCTTGGCGGCCTCCGCTTCGCCGCCGTGCCAGAGAATCGCCTCCGCGATGGTTCGCGCCCGCCCGTCGTGCAGCAGAGCGCGCTCGCCGCCGGTCTCGGCGAGGCTCGCCAGCCCCCAAAGGGGCGCCGTCCGCCACTCGCGATTCGCGACCGTCCCGTCCATTCGTCGATCGGCCAAGCCGTCCCCCATGTCATGCAGCAAGAGGTCGGTGTAGGGCGCAAACACGCGGTGGGAGAGAGCCGCCACCGGATGGGCGCCGGTCTCGAGCCGAGGCCGATGACAGGCGCCGCAGCCGGCCTCGGAAAAAAGCCCGCGCCCGCGGTCCGTCCCTGGCCTCGACATGGGCGGCGCGAGGGTGCGGATATAGAACGCCAGGGCGTCCAGCTCGGCATCGCTCGCTTCGGGCGTGCCGGCGCTCGGGGCGGCGGCGCAGAGGCGTTGCACAGGGGGGCAGTTCTCTCGCGGGAACAGACTGGTGGTGATGCCCATATCCTGGAGCAAGGCGTGCGCGGTCTGCCGCCGGAGACTGGTCTGCTCGGCTCTCCATCCGAAGCGCCCTAGCCGCCTGACGCCATCCGGTCCGGTCCGCCAGTGCGCTCGTCCCGAGATGCCGTCGCCATCACGATCCTCCGGGTCGGCGCGGGCGAGGATTGCGCGTTCGGAGACCGCCTCGAGCAGCCCGAGCCCTTGCAAAGACGGCGCCAGACGCGCCGAGATCGGGACATCGTCCTCGAGCTGCCCGAAGGCGAGGCGAAAGAGACCATAGGCCGGCCGTCGGAGCGTGTAGCGCGTGCCGTCGAGAAACGCGCCCCGACGCTCGCCATATTCGACATAGGCGCGGCCTTCGGCCGGGATTCCGGCGACTGCCAGCGGGTTGAGCTGCTCGCCATAGGCAGGATGGGCGCGCGTCGTCGGCGCGCCCGGTGTCGAGAGACGCAGCAGCACCGTCGCCAGCGGGCGTCCCGGCTCCGCGGGCGATCCCCGGCCCGCCGCCCTGTGGCATTCAACGCAGGCGCGTGCGTTGAAGGTCGGGCCGAGCCCGCCGAACCGCGCCGATTCCGCCCCGGCCGGCTCCCGGCGCGTCTCGAACAGCGCCTTGCCCTCCCCGTGCAGGGTTTCTTCCGCGCCGCTCAGCCCATCCAGTTGAGCGATCGAGTCGGCGAGCGCGCCGTGCTCGACCCCGAGCGGCCCCGCAAGCATCGCGAGGCCGACCGAAAGACAGAGAAGAGGGACCGCGGGTCTCACGCTCTCCGGCGCCCGGGCGCGGCCGACGACCGGCTCAGGCGCCGGCCTTCGACGCCGCCGGTTGCGGTGTTCCGACCACCTCGCCGGGCAGCCAGAAGGCGATGACGCCGACCAGCGCCGCCGACGCGCCGAGGCCGGCGAACAGCCACAGGAAGCCGTCGGATACGCCATGCATGCCGGCGACCAGCGGCGCCGCGATCCCGCTCGCCCCGAGTCCGAGCAGAAACTTGACGCCGAAGATCCGCGCGCGCCAGTGCTCGGCCGTATAACGGGTCACCAGCGCGTCCTGGATCGGGATTTCGCCGACCACCACCACCATCATCGCGAAGGCCACAATCACCAGCCCGTGGCCGGCGAGCATGCCGGCGAGGGCGATGAGCGGCGCCTGGGCAAAGAGCACCGCGATCCAGACCGGCTTGGCCGGGTAGCGGTCGATCAGCCAGCCGACTCCGATCTGGGCGAAGGCCGCGACGGCGATAACCAGCGAGACCAATCCGCCGACCTCGAAGGCGCTGTCGACGAACCCGTGCAGGCCTTCGTCAAACAGCTTTGGCAGGGCGATCGTGGTGGCGTTGAAGGTCAACCCGGTCAACGCCGTCGCGATGCCGATCACCAGCACCAGCCGTAGCATGGTGCGCGAAAGGCCGTCCTGCGCGGGCCGGCCGCGCGCCGGCGCCGGGGCGCTGTTGCGCCATTCCCGGCAGGTCGCGACGAACGCGATCCCGATGACCAGTGAGAGCGCGCCGGGCACGATGAATGCGGCGCGCCAGCTCATCGCCTCGCTGAGCGACGCGGCGACGATCGCCGCCGCTGCGAGGCCGAGATTCCCGGCAACCCCGTTGACTCCGAGAAGTTTGCCGACCTTCTCCCGTCCCTCGACAAGCATGGCGATGCCGACCGGGTGATAGATCGACGCGAACAGGCCGATCAGCGTCAGCCCGAACGCGAGCTCGAAGGGCGTGCGCGCGAAGCCGGTGAGGCAAGAAGCGACACCTATGCCGAAGAAAAAGATCGCGAGCATCGCCGGCCGGCTCCACCGATCGCCGAGCCAGCCGGCCGGCAGCGTGCCGGCGGCGAAGGCGATGAAGCCGGGGACGGCAAGCGAGAGAAGCTCGCCATAGGACCGGTCGAAAATACCTTCGAGGGTGAGCACCACCGTCGGGTAGAGCAACAGGAACAGGTGATCGAGGCCGTGCCCGACATTGATGAACAGGAGACGAGACCGATCCGCCATCGCGTCTCAACCGCGGGACCGCGGCCGGCGGCGGGCAGTCGAGGCCGCCCATGGCCGCACGCCGGTCGCCGCCACCTGGTTGCCCAACACGCTCAGCGAAGCGCCCCGTTCCGCACCGCCGGCATGGACCGGACGACATGTGGAGCGGGTGAAGGGAATCGAACCCTCGTCGTAAGCTTGGGAAGCTTCTGCTCTGCCATTGAGCTACACCCGCCTATTCCGAGACCTTACGGTTCGGCCCCCGTCTCCGCAAGCGATTCGCCGTGCTCGCGCCCCGGTAAGCCGTAGCCTCGGCTCCGAGTCGAAAGCGCGCCGCTTCGAGGCGGCGATGACCTGAATCTTCGATGGCGCCACATGCCGCTACGCTTTGCGGGCGATAGCGTTTTAACCGGGGATGTGATGAGGTGACGCCTTGGTTAGAAGCGGCATATAGCGGGAGGATCGAGCAGTGAGACAGGACGCTACGCCGAGCGGGCTGGAGGCCGCCTTCCACGCATGGGCGCGCGGGCTCAATGAGGGCGATCTCGATGCCTTTTGGAGCGCATTCGACGACGAAGCCGAGATCCTGGATGAGGACTATCCTTGGCGCATGACCAAGGAAGAGTTCGTGGACCACATCGATTTCCATGCCGGCGGCAAGGGGCTGTGGGAGCATTTCAAATGGATCCCACGCGAGTTGAACGTCAAGGTCTGGGGAACGACGGGCCATGTCAGCGGCTTTTCGACCTTCCGGGGCAAGCCGCGTGACGCGGGCTTCCGGCAGCGCTTCATGGGCTTCACCCAGACCTGGTATCACAAGGACGGCGTCTGGCTGCAGGTCTGCTGGCATCAGAGCCCATTGCTCGGCCGGATCGAGGGAGCCTCGCCGAGCTGACCGCCCGCCGCCGTCGCGCGCCGATGCGCCTCCTGCGTGTCGTGGCGCTGGCCGCCGCGGTGGTGCTGGCGAGCGCCCAGGCCGGCATCGGCGCTCCGGCGCAAAACGGCGCGACCTACGGACTGGGTCTTTCGAGCTGCCGCGCCTTCGTGTCGGCGTGGCAGCTCATGGGCAGCATGCAGCTCAAGAGTTACGTCGCTTGGCTCGACGGCTATCTGAGCGCGCGCGGGCCGGTGGTCTCACGCGACCTGGAGCAGGGCGGGAGCAGGTGGGCGCTCATGCCGTGGCTCGTCGAGTATTGCGAGGCCGATCCGCTGAGCCGTTTCGAAAGCGCGGCCGATGCGCTGATCGAGATCCTCGAGCGGTCTCGCTAGAGCAGGGCGCGGACCGCTTCGACGATGCGTTCCTGAGACGGGATCACCTCGAGCTCGAGCCGGTCGTTATAGGGCATCGGCGTGTGCGGCGCGCCGAGCCGGGCGATCGGCGCATCGAGATAATCGAAGGCTTTGTCCACCACCATCGCGGCGACCTCGGCGCCGAAGCCGCCGCGCACCCACGCCTCGTGCACGATCAGCAGCCGGTTGGTCTTGCGGACCGATGCCAGGATCGTCTCCTCGTCGAGCGGCTGCAGCGTGCGCGGGTCGATCACCTCGACGCTGATACCGTCGCGCTCGAGCACCGTCGCCGCGCTCAGCGCCCGCGGCACCATCGCCGAGGTTGCCACCACGGTGACGTCGCTGCCCGTGCGCTTGACGTCGGCCTTGCCGAGCGGGATGGCGTAGAGCTCCTCCGGCACCGGCCCGTTGCCGCCGAGATAAAGCAGCTTCTGCTCGAGGAAGATCACCGGGTTGTCATCCCGGATGGCCGCGACCAGGAGCCCCTTCGCGTCATAGGGTGTCGCAGGCGCGGCCACGACCAGCCCCGGCACGTGGGTGAACCAGGCTTCGAGGCTCTGGCTGTGCTGGGCCGCGAGCCGGATGCCGCCGCCCTGGGGCCCGCGTACCACGAGCGGCACGCAGGGCTTGCCGCCCAGCATGAAGCGGAACTTCGCCGCCTGGTTGACGAGCATGTCCATGGTCAGGGCGACGAAGTCGAAGATCTGGATCTCGACGACCGGGCGCATGCCGGCGATCGCGGCGCCGACCCCGCAGCCGACGAAGGTGGCTTCGGAGATCGGGGTGTCGCGCACCCGCTCGGCCCCGTAGCGGTCCATGAGTCCTTTGGAGACCCCGAAAATGCCGCCGGTCGTGCCGACGTCCTCGCCCATGAGAAAAACCCGCTCGTCGCGCAGCATCTCCTGGTCGAGCGCCTCGTTGAGCGCCTCCGGATAGGACAGCATGCGCTCGGTATTCGGCCCGGGCTCGGTGTGCGCCGCATGGGGCGCGTAGACCGCATCGAGCATGACCTGCACGGCCGGCTCCGGGCTCGCCTTGCCATAGGCGACCGCGGTCTCGATCTCTTCGTCGACCTCGCGCGTGGTGACGTCGAACTGGTCCGCGGAGAACCCGCCCTCGGCGCTCAGGCGCTGCTCCATACGCTGGATGGGGTCGCGCTCGATCCAGGATTTGAGCTCGTCCTGCGGTCGTGGGTCCTGGAGGTTGACGCGGAGCGAATGCTGACCATGGCGATAGGTCATGGCTTCGATCAGCGTCGGACCCTCGCCGGCGCGGGCGCGTTCGACCGCCTCGCGCAGCACCAGATAGACCTCGACGCTGTCATTGCCGTCGACCGTGACGCCTGGAATCTCATACGCCGCGGCCCGAGTGGAGATCTGGGAAACCGAGGTCGTGTTTCGGTAGGAGGTGGTGAGCGCGTACTGGTTGTTCTCGCAGACGAAGATCACCGGCAGTTTCCAGACCGCCGCGAGATTGAGCGATTCGTGGAACACGCCCTGGTTGGAGGCGCCGTCGCCGAAAAAGGCGACGGCGACGCTGTCGGAGCCTTGCAGCTTGGCCGCAAGCCCGGCACCGGTCGCGAGCGGCATGGCTGCGCCGACGATGCCGTTCGCGCCCATGATGTTGAGCTCCATGTCGGCGATGTGCATGGAGCCGCCGAGACCCTGGCAATAGCCCGTCTGGCGCCCCATCAGCTCCGCCATCATGCGGTCGATCTTGGCGCCCTTGGCGATGCAATGGCCGTGACCCCGGTGGTAGGAGGCGATGGTGTCGTCGTCCCGCAGCGTGGCGCAGACCCCGGCGGCGATCGCCTCCTCGCCCTTGTAGCTGTGGGCCGTGCCCTTGACGACGCCCTCCTGGAAGAGATCGGCGGTCTTGTCTTCGAAGGCCCGGATGCGGCGCATCGTCACGTAGAGATCGCGGAGCTTTTCGGTCTCGATGGTCAGATTGGTCGTCGTGGTCGCACTCATCCCCGTTCGCCTCCCGGAGCTGCCGCGTCAGCGCCGGCGCGCGCCCGTGTCCGCGCCGGTCGGCCCGCATTGTTCACCAGTGTGGTTCCGCTGACCACCCCAACCGCGCCGGTTTTCGGAATCGGCGAACCGCCGGTAAGATGAGGCGGGTCGAAACCGGGACGCGTGGGAGACAATCATGGCTCTGCATCCGCAGGTTCAAGAAGTCGTCGATGAAATAAACGCGATCGAGGTGCCGCCGCTTCGGGAGCGGCCGCTGGCCGAGGTGCGTGCTGGCTTCCACGACCTGGTCATGGGGATGCAGGACCCCGGGGTCGAGGTCGGACGAGTCGAGGATCGCGACATTCCCGGACCGCATGGGCCGATCCGGGTTCGGCTCTATTGGCCGGAGGGCGCCGATCCCGCGGTCCCGCTCCCGGTCTACATCAACTTCCACGGAAGCGGTTACGTGGTGCTCAGCATCGACACCCATGACAATGTATGCCGCGCATTGTGCGAGGGAGCCGCGTGCATCGTCGTCGGGGTCAACTATCGCAAGGCTCCCGAGAACAAGTTCCCCAAGCCGACCGATGACGTCTGGGCGTCGCTCCGCTGGGTCGCCGAGAATTGCGCCGAGATCGGTGCCGACCCGGCGCGCATCGCGGTCGGCGGCGATTCCGCGGGCGGCTGCCTTGCCGCCGTGACTGCGCAACGGGCCAAGCGGGAAGGCGGGCCGCCGCTCGTGTTCCAGCTCCTGGTCTATCCCGTCACCGACACCCGCGAAGACCGGGAGTCCTACAAGACCTTCGGCGAGGGTTATGTCCTGACCGCCGAGGCCATGGCCTGGTTCTTCGATTGCTACTTCAACGACGCTGCCGAGAGATCGGACATCGCGGCTGCCCCGATTCGCACCGATGATCTGAGCGGCCTGCCGCCGGCGATGGTCATGACCGCGAGCCATGATCCGCTGTTCGACGATGGCCGCGCCTATGCCGAGAAGCTCAAGGCCGCCGGCGTGCCGACCGAGTATCTCAACTATGAAGGCCATATCCACGGCTTCTGGACCGCCACCAAACGCATGGACATTGCCGCCGAGGCGCAGGCGAAGGCCTGCGCCGCGTTGCGCGAGGCGTTCGGGACGGACTAGGAACGCTGCGCAGCCGGAGGAGGGGCGCCGTGCTGCGGGTCGGCGTCGATACCGGTGGCACCAACACCGATCTGGTCGCGATCGACGAGAGCGGCGCCCTCGGTCTTACAGTAAACCCGCGCTCTTGAACGAGACGTGGCCCGACCGGCCGATGACCAGATGGTCGTGAACGGTTACGCCGAGCTTGGCGCCGGCGTCTGCGATTTCCTTGGTCATATCGATATCGGCGCGAGACGGCTTGGGATCGCCCGACGGGTGATTGTGGACCAGAATGATGGCGCTGGCGCCGAGCTCCAAGGCACGTTTGATCACCTCGCGCGGATAGAGCGGCACGTGATCGACGGTGCCGCGCTGCTGCTCCTCATCGGCGATCAAGGCGTTGCGACTGTCGAGATAGAGCACGCGGAAATGCTCGGTCGTACGGTGTGCAAGGCGCGCGGTGCAATAGTCCAGCACCGCTTGCCACGAGCCGATCAGAGGGCGCTCCATCACCTGGTCCCGGAGCATTGCCACGGCAAGCGCTTCGGCGAGCTTGAGCGTGTGGACCACCGCTTCGCCTGCCCCTGTCACCTCTTTCAGAGCCGCCGGTTCGGCTCCGAGCACCGCGCCGATGCTTCCGAATTTCTTGATCAGCGTCTTCGCGAGCGGCTTGGCGTCGCCTCGGGGTAGCGCACCGAACAAGAGCAGCTCGAGCAGCTCGTAGTCGGCGAGGCCGTCGGCACCCGTTTCGGCGAAACGCCGCCGAAGCCGTTTGCGATGGCCGTGATAGTGGGGCTGCTCCGCCATGGAAGCGGCGCCGTCACAGCTCGTAGGGCGGCTTCGTCAGCCCTCGGGGCGAGAGCGTGAAGATCTCGTGGCCTTCTTCGGTCACGCCGATCGTGTGCTCGAACTGGGCAGAAAGCGAGCGGTCCTTGGTTACGGCGGTCCAGCCGTCCTTGAGCAGCTTGACCTCCCAGGTGCCGAGATTGATCATCGGCTCGACGGTGAAGAACATGCCGGGCCGCAGCTCGAGTCCGGTGCCGGGCTCGCCGTAATGGAGCACATTCGGCGCATCGTGAAAGACGCGCCCGATACCGTGGCCGCAGAAATCGCGTACCACCGCGCAGCGCTCGGCTTCGGCAAGGCTCTGGATCGCGTAGCCGATATCGCCGAGCCGTGCTCCCGGCTTGACCATCGCGATGCCGCGCATCATCGCGTCGTAGGTGATGTCGATCAGGCGGCGGGCCTTCACGCTCGGCGAGCCGGCGTGGAACATGCGGCTCGTGTCGCCGTGCCAGCCGTCGAGGATCACCGTCACATCGACATTCAGCACGTCGCCCTTGTGGAGCCGTTTATCGCCCGGAATGCCGTGGCACACGACATGGTTGATGGAGGTGCAGATCGATTTGGGGAAGCCGCGATAGCCGAGCGGCGCGGGCACCGCCCCGTGATCGACGATGTAATCGTGGCAGAAGCGGTCGAGGGCGCCGGTGGTGACGCCGGGCTTCACCATCGGAGTCAGGGCGTCGAGCACCTCGGCCGCCAGGCGGCCGGCGTTGCGCATCGCCTCGAACCCATCTGGCCCGTGAACCTTGACGCTCCGTTCGATGATCTGCGCTCCACTGGAGGCGCCGGACAGGTGACCCGGCGCCGAGGCGCGCCTCGACCTGAACACGATTGCCCTCGTTCCCCTCGCGTCACGCGGGCCGGGCCGCCTCTGACGCGCCCGCCGCGCGTGACAGTAATCTAGCGATATATCGCCCAGCACTCCAAAGGATCAAGATCACGGCACCTCTTCGATCGAAAGCCGGCGGTCGACGCTAATGCCGGTCGGGCTGAGCCGGCACCCATAGCAACAGGCCTCGACGCCGCGCTTGCGGGCGTCGGCGAACGCGGCGGCATAGGTCGGGTCGATATCCGCAGCGAGCGTGAAATGATCGCAGTCCTTGCGCTGCACGATATACAGCATCACGGCGCGGGCACCGCTTCGGCCACCACCGCCAGCTCGTGCAGATGTTTCGTGCCGCGCGCGGTGACGCTGTCCGGGAACGCGGCGAGAGCACCCCGCTTGAGGTGAACGTTCTTGACCTCGACGTAACAGGCTGGGCGATCCCGTGCCTCGAGCAGCAGGTCGATCCGGGAGCGTGCGCCATAAGGAACCTCGCGCCGGATGGTTTCGTAACCCGCGAGCGCCGGGATCACGCCGCGGGCGATCGCCTCCTCGGCGAGCCGATTGGGCAGCGATGTGTTGACGCCGACCAGGCCATCGCCGATCCGCACCAGCTCCCAGCTATGGGCGACCTTGCGGGCGGGGTTCGCGGCGGGTGACAGCCAGGTGTCGAGCCCCGGCTCGATGAGGCCGGTCATGGCTCCGGGGTTTGCGCAATGCGCCGTCACGGTACCGCCGTCGGCGAGGCGGTGGTCGCTCAGGAAGCGCTTGTAGCGTCGGAGCAGAGTTGCACGACGGAGGGGGGTCGGAAAGTCCATGAGCCGAGACCTTACTATGCCTCAGCGGACCGGCCGCTCAACAGCGTCGAGCGCCGTCGGAGCGTGCCCGCCGGTCGATCATGAAGGAGTGGTTGATGTGCGTGCGCCGCTCTATCCTGTGCGCGGCCGGCCCTGCCGCCATTACGCGAAAGCTGCGCCATGTCGGAAGCCTCCGTCACTGCTGCCCTGGTCGTCATCGGCAACGAGATCCTGTCGGGCCGCACCAAGGACGCGAACGTCACCTATCTCGCTCGCCAGCTCACCGCCCTCGGCATCGTTCTCGCCGAGGTGCGCATGGTGCGGGACGAGGAGCGGGCGATTATCGCGGCGGTCGACGCGCTGCGCGCAACCCATGACTACGTGTTCACGACCGGCGGGATCGGGCCGACCCACGACGACATTACCTGCGAGGCGGTGGCGAAGGCGTTCGGTCGCGCCTATCGGTTGAACCCCGAAGCGCGGTGCATATTGGAGGAGTATTACGACGGCTCCGGACGGGCGCTGAACGAGGCCCGGATGCGCATGGCCTACACGCCCGAGGGCGCGGCGTTGATCGACAACCCGGTGAGCCGAGCGCCGGGCTTTCGGGTCGAGAACGTCTATGTGCTCGCCGGCATCCCGGCGGTAATGCGCGGCATGTTCGAGAGCGTGGTGCCGACGCTGAAAGGCGGTATCGCGGTCAAATCCCGCGAGATCGCCGTGTTGCTTGGCGAGGGTGACGTTGCGGCCCGGCTCGGCGCGCTGCAGGAGCGGTATCCGGCGCTCGAGATCGGCAGCTATCCCTTCGTTCGCGACGGCGCGTTCGGCACGACCCTCGTTCTGCGCGGCACCGACGAGGATCAGATCGCAAGCGCCGGCGAGAGCTCTGCATCATCCTGCGCGAGCTTGGCGGCGAGCCCCAACTGCAGCCGAGCCCGGCAGGCTGAGGGGGAACGCCTCCCCGCCGCACTGGCTCCCTATTTCGACAAAGGCATCCGCAAGGTGGTGGTGTCGGCGCCGGGGAAGGATGCCGAAGCCCTCAACATCGTCGTCGGCGTCAATGACAATCTCTACGATCCGGAGCGTCACCACCTGGTCACCGCCGCGTCCTGCACCACGAACTGCCTGGCCCCGGTGGTCAAGGTGCTGCACGAGGGCCTGGGCATCGTTCACGGCTCGATCACCACGGTCCACGACGTCACCAATACCCAGGTCATCGTCGATGCGCTCAAGACCGACCTGCGCCGGGCCCGCTCGGCCGTCATCGACGCACCTTGCACCATGGTCGTGAACGGCAGCCAGGTGAAGGTCTATGCCTGGTACGACAGTGAGTGGGGCTATGTGAACCGGATGATGGAGTTGGCCGCCCGCATCGCCCGGGACGTGTGGTTCGTGGTCGGCGTGCCGGTCTACCTCTATAGCGAATTCGGCTGGTCGTTCGATCAGGTGGGCGCCTTCATGGCGGCGTGGATCGTCGGCTACGGCCTGGTCCAGGCCCTGGTGCCGCGTCTGCTCAAGGCCACCGACGGCACCGAGACCGGGGTCGCCAACGCCAAGCTGTGGGGGATCTTGCTGATCTTCCTGCCCGCGGCGCTCGCCGTGGCCATGACACCCGGCGTCCTCGGCGAAGGCGTCGTGTCCTACGTGCTGGTCGGCGGTCTCTTGGCCTTCGGCGTCGTTTTCGCCTTCAACTCCTCGGTCCACTCTTTTCTGATCGTCGCCTATTCGGACTCCGACAAGGTGGCGCTGAATGTCGGCTTCTACCACATGGCCAATGCCGCCGGCCGTCTGGGCGGCACCCTTCTATCGGGCCTTTTGTTCCAGCTCGCGGGGCTCGAAGGCACCCTGTGGGCTTCCACCGTCCTGGTCGCTTTGGCCGTGGCTTTCACCTTGCCGCTGCCCTCGGCACGGGGCGCGACCTTGCGTTCGTCACGCTCGCCGCGCCCGTAACCCATTCCGAGCTGCCAAAGGACGGGGCTCCCTCTTGCCCGCGACCGGGAAGCCCTCCTATCGTGCGCCCGAGCCCGCGTGGCGGAATTGGCAGACGCAACGGACTTAAAATCCGTTGGCCGAAAGGCCGTCCCGGTTCGAGTCCGGGCGCGGGCACCAGCAGCGCCATTTCACGGGTCATGGGACGCCCGGTCGGACGAGACGTCAGTCCCCCGTCGCCGCCTGCGTGTCGATCGCGCGGCCGAGCTGGCGGGTGACAAGCTGGGCATAGAGGCCGGCGCGGGCGAGCAACGCGCCATGCCGGCCGGTCTCGACGACCCTGCCGTCGGCGAGCACGACGATCGCGTCGGCATCGCGCACGGTCGAGAGCCGGTGGGCGATGACGACCGTGGTGCGTTCCGCCATCAGGTCCTTAAGGGCGCGGCGTACCAGGGCTTCATTCACCGCGTCGAGGTGTGAGGTCGCCTCGTCGAGGATCAGGATCGGGGCGTTCTTGAGGAAAGCACGGGCCACGGCGACGCGTTGGCGTTGCCCGCCGGAAAGCCGGGTTCCGCGCTCGCCGACCGGCGTGTTCAAGCCGTCAGGCAGCGCCGCGACGAAATCGTCGAGCGCCGCCCGGCGGATCGCTTCAGCGAGCGCGGACTCGGAAGCCTCGGGGCGGGCGATCAGAATGTTGGCGCGCAGCGTATCGTTGAACAGATAGGTGTCCTGAGCCACCAGGGCGATCCGCGCACGGAGCTGGTCGAGCTTCCATCGCCGCAAGTCCACCCCGCCGAGGCGAACGGATCCCTCCGCCGGGTCCCAGAACCGCATGAAGAGATGGGCGATCGTCGTCTTGCCGGCGCCGGAGGGGCCGACCAGGGCCAGAGTTTCGCCGGAGCGGACTGAGAGCGTGACGCCGGTCAGCGCGGGTCGCGTCGTGCCCACATAGGAGAAGCCGACGCCCGCCATCTCGAGCGCCGGCGCGCCGCTCGCGGGGCCGGCGCCCGGGCCGTCCTGGACCGGCACGGGCGCGTTGTGCACGGCCTCGAGCCGTCGCGTCGCGCCCAATGTGTCCGCGAGCTGGCGACCGATATGGGCGATCTCGGAGACCGGCAGGAACGATGCCATCGCGAGCATGGTGAGGAGCGGCAATATGGCGGTGTCGAGATGGCCGGCGGAGATCCAGAGCGTGCCGCCGACCACCACGGCGAGCCCGCCGAGGCCCGTTGCCGCCTCGATCAGCGCGGTCTGGATCGTGAGGTCGCGGTAATAGGGCAGCCGCACGCGGTGATGCTCGCGCACGATGGTCAGGAACGTCTCCCGGCGCGTGGCTTCCTGGCGGAAGGCGAGCAGCTCGGTCAGCCCCTGGAGCGTGTCCACCGCGTGCGCGTTGAGCAGGCCCAGCATCTCGCGGGCACGGCTGCCGAGCGTATCGAGGCGCTTGCGCAGGAAAAACGGGCTCAGCCCGACCAGCGCGATGAACGGGGCCAGCGCCGCCGCCATCGGCCAACCATAAATCAGCAACGTGACCGTGACCGCAGCGGGTACCAGCACGGCGACCAGCGCCGGCGCCACCGTGTGGGCGAAGAAATACTCGACCAGCTCGACGTCCTGGGTCGCCATGCCGACGATGTCGCCGGTCCGCCGGCGCAAAAGATAGGCCGGCGCGAGTCGGTCCAGCTTGTTGTAGAGCGCGATCCGCATGTCGGTCAGAAGGCGGAAGGCCATGTCGTGGGCGACCCAGGATTCGAGCCAATGCAGGATGCCGGCGAGCGGGGCCAAGGCGTAAAGCGCTACCAGGAGATCGCCAATCGGGCTTTCCTGCTTGATGGCGGCGACGACCAGCGCGCTGACCACCCCAACGCCGATGAAGGCCATGACCCGCGCGACGCCGAGCAGGAAGGCGAGGCTGACGCGCCCGCGGAAAGGCCGGACCAGGTGCAGCAAACGGAGCCAGGCGCCCCACCAGCCGAGCTCGGTGGCGCGGAGGATCTCATCGTCGGGGGCGGGCGGCTCGAGCGCGTCGAGCCGGCGGTCTTCGGTCGAGGGCATGATGGCGGATGCGCCGGGCGCGCCTGCGGCCAGGCCTTCCCGCACCTGGTCCTCCATCAGGCGGTGGTAGGCGCCGCGCGCCGCCATCAGCGCCCCGTGGCGCCCGCTCTCGACGACCCGCCCGCGGTCCAGAACGAGGATGCGGTCGGCATCGATCACGCTTGACAGCCGGTGCGCCAGAATCAGGACCGTTCGGCCTTTCATCAGCCGCGCGAGCGCCTCCTGGATCACCGCCTCGTTCTCCGCGTCGACCGAGGAGAGCGCCTCGTCGAGCAGCAGGATCGGCGCATCCCGGAGCAGGGCGCGGGCGATCGCGATGCGCTGGCGCTGACCGCCCGACAAGCGTATGCCGCGCTCGCCGATCACGGTGTCATAGCCGTGCGGCAGGCGGGTGATGAACGCGTGCGCATTGGCCGCATGGGCGACCGCCTCGACCTCGGCGTCGCTCGCATCGGGCTTGCCGAAGCGAATGTTTTCCGCGGCCGTACCGTGGAACAGATAGGTATCCTGGTTCACGACGCCGAACCGGGCGCGCAGCGCGCCGCGCCCGAGCACGCGCAGATCGCGACCGCCAAGCAAGATCCGGCCGGTCTGTGGATCGTCGAGTCGCAGCAGGAGGCGCAGGACTGTCGACTTGCCGGCGCCGCTCGCACCGACGATGCCGACCCGTTCCCCGGCCTCGATCTCGAAGGAAAGGCCGTCATGCGCGGCCCGTCGGCCGCCCGGATAGGCGAAATGCACGTCATCGAATGCGATGGTCGGTGCCAGCTCAGGGGGATCGTCCGCGTCGTCCGCATCGGTAATGGCGGGCTCGGCGTCGAGCAGGTGGAACAGGCTCACTGCCGCCGAACGTCCATGCATCCCCTGGTGCAGGAGCGCGCGCAGGTCGCGCATGGGCCGAAACACCTCGACGCCCATCATGAGGACGATGAGCAGGATCTCGATCCCGATGCTGCCCTCGGCGACGCGGACCGCGCCCACGCCGAGGGCGATCGCCGCACCGACCGCGATGCCGGTGTCCGTGATCCCGCGGGATGCCGAGTTGCTCGCGAGCACCCACATCGTGCTGCGGAAGAGCGCGTGCGCCTTGTCGGCGAGGAAGTGCCCGCGCGCGGTGCTCTGACCGAAGGCCTTGAGCGTCGCGAGCCCCTGCACGGAATCCAGGAGCTCGGCGCCGTAGGCGGCGTAGGCCGCCTGCCTCGCCTTCGCCGATGCCTGATCCCAATGATGGAACGCGACCGGGGCGATGAGGGTCAGCAGCGCGAAGCCGAGCAGGATGCCGGCGAGCGGCAGATCGAGAAACGCCACGAAGACGAAGATGCCGACAGGCGTGGCCGCGGCGACGAAGAGTTGCGGGAGATATTGGCCGAAATAGGTCTCGAGCTGCTCGACCCCGTCGATCAGCGCAAGCAGCGTCTCGCCCGAGCGGCGCTCGCCGAAATACGCGGGCCCGAGGGCGGTGATCTTGTCATAGAGCCGTGCGCGGATCTGGAGCTGCACCAGGGCGGCGGTGCGGTGCGCCGTCATGGTGCGCCAATATTCGAGTACGCCGCGGGCGACCATGACCCCGGCCACGGCGGCGATCGGAAGGATCAGACTGTCGAAGCCGTCACCGCGGAAAATCCGCGCGAGCAGCCAGCCGAGCAGCGCAAGGCGTGCGATTCCGACCGTCGCCGACAATAGACCGAGCAAGATCGCGGCGGCGATACGCAGCCGGAGGCCCTCGGTGAACACCCATAGTCGACGGTCGAAATACATCTGCGCCCATCCATCGATCACAAAGCGGCGCCGCTGTCCAATCGGGTCTCGGCTCGGCGATCCACCCGGGGCGGATTATGCCTTAGGATGAGCACCCAACCTTGGAGGACCGGCATGTCCGCACAGCTTGTCGACCGGACGGTCGAAATCGAGGACGGCATCAGCCTGCACTATGTCGAAGCGGGTGCCGGCAGGCCGCTTATCATCATCCCGTCGTGGTCGCTGACCGGCGCGGCGTACCGGCACCAGCTCGAAGCGCTGTCGGGCACGCGGCGGGTGATGGCGTTCGATATGCGCGGCCACGGCGAGTCGAGCACACCCGATCACGGCTACCGGGTCAGCCGGCTCGCGGCGGATCTGCGCGCCGTGATCGAGCGATTGGACCTCGCTGAGGTCGACCTGATGGGCCATTCGATCGGCTCGTCGATCATCTGGAGCTATCTCGACCTGTTCGGGGCCGATCGGCTGGGGCGCCTGGTGTTGGTGGATCAGGCGCCGTCGGTGACGGCAAAGCCCGACTGGTCGGAGGCGGAACGGATCACCTATGGCTGTCTGCTGCCCGATCTCAACGCGCTCGCCTCGTTCTACCAGGACGTGCTGGCGGCTGAGAGCGCCGAGGCGACCGCGCCGGTGATCGCACGTCTGTTCTCGCCGTCGCTGCCGGCCGAGGAGCTTCTGTGGTTCGCGCGCGAGATCGTCAAGCTGCCCCGCCGACACGCGGCTGATCTGCTGTACAACCACTGCTCGCTCGACTGGCGTGACGTCATCAAGACCATCCGCCTGCCGACCCTCGTGGTCGGCGCGACCGCGAGCATTTTCTCCGCGGAGTCGCAAGCCTGGATCGCAGCCCAGATTCCGGGCGCCGCGGTCGAGATTTTCGCGGCCGACGAAGGCGGGTCGCATTTCATGTGTTACGAGAACCCGGCCAAGTTCAACGCGTTGGTAGCTGCTTTTCTCGCTGACATTTGACCGGTCGATGAGATAGCGGGCGGGTCGATTGCTAATTCCGAATTAGCAACCGGCGACATGCGAGCCCGAAGCCTCCAGGTTTAAGGGCATTCGACGAGGGGCTCGATGACTGGAGCGCGATCCTATCTGTCTGAATCATATCCTTCGGCGACGGCCGCCAAGACCCGAACCCGAGTTCGAGGGAAAGCGCTTTCGACATGTCTGCCGGCCTCCTTCCCGGCAGACAGTGTGAATCACATGCTCAAGATCTTGGGAATCCGTTTCGATGCAATCAGGTAGGATCACTCTCTAGAGCGGTGCCCTGCGATGTGCCGTCGGCGCTCGGCGCATCACCGAATGCCACGGCGAGACGATAAGCCCCATCGCCAGGTCTTCTCCCGATCGGCAACGGTCCGGCCACGCCCGCGCCTGAGCAGACGCGGCTTTCCGAGCCGAACACTATGGACGAGCGGGTGTCCTGGCCGGCACTCGCGGTAGCGGCGGGGCGGCGAGGGCGGGCACGACCCCCGCCGCCGTCTCTCAACCGTCCTACGCGGATTCGAGCCGATCGCCGATCGGCAGCCTGCGGATCCGCTTGCCGGTCGCGTCATAGATCGCGTTGACCAGCGCCGGCGTATATGGCGGCACGCCTGGCTCGCCAACCCCGCAGGGGCGCAGATGCACGAAGTCCTCGACGATGTGCACCCGCACGTCGAGAGGCGCATCGTCCATGCGGGTGACCGGGTAGTCGTGGAAGTTGCTCTGATCGACCGCCCCCCGAGTGGTGGTGATCTGCCCGTGCATCGCGACCGTGTTGCCGTAGATGGCTGCGCCCTCCATCTGCTTCCTCACCCCTTCGGGATTGACGTAGCGGCCGCAGTCGATCGCCATGTCCACCTGGGGAATGTGGAGCGAGCCGTCGTCGCGGACCACGACGTGCACCGCGGCCGCCACGTAGCTGTGGAAGCTCCGGTGGCACGCGAGGCCCAGGCCGTGGCCCTTCGGCATCGCCTTGCCGTAACCCGACTTCTGGGCCGCCACTCGCAATACGTTCGAGAGGCGCTTCGGCATGATCGGCCACTCCTCGACCGAGTCGCCATAGTTCCAGTAGCTCTCGACGCCGTCCTTCGAGACGTCCATGACGTCCGCCTCGCCGATCAGCTCCAGCAGGAACTCGACCGGGTCTCGACCCGCCGCCGCCGCCAGCTCGTTCGCGAAGCAGTTCATTGCGAAGGCGTGCTGGATGTTGTTGACGGCGCGGTACCAGCCGATCCGGATCATGGCGTCGGCTTCGCCGTTCTCGATGCGGAGGTTCGGCACCGCGTCGTAGGGCGTGTCGATGAGGCCGAGCCCGAACTCGATGGGATGGCCGGTCCTCGCAGCCGGTGCCCAGAGCGCGATGAGCGAGGGCCAGGCGCCCGAGTGGTGCCACGCCGTGACCTTGCCGGAGGCGTCGAGCCCTGCCTTCAGCCGGTGGGCGCTCGCAGCGTGGTAATAGCCGTGCCGGATCTCGTCCTCGCGCGTCCACTGCACCCGCACTGGGGCGCCGATCATCTGCGAGAGGATCGCCGCCTCGCACGCGAAGTCGGGCTTGGACTTGCGGCCAAACCCGCCGCCGAGCAGCGTGACCTGGCATTCGACGTCGGTCTTCTCCAGGCCGAGCGCTTCCGCGACGTACTGGCGGGTCTCGTTCGGCGACTGGGTCGACGTGATGACCTTCACCGGCCTCACATTGGCATCGACGAGCGCCGTCGGCGGCTCCATCGGCGTGTGGATGAAGTAAGGCACGAAGTACTCGGCTTCGTGCACTTGGGCGGCCGCCGTCAACGCCTCGTCGACGTTTCCCCGGTCGCGGATGACGAGACCGCCGGCACGGGCTGCGGCCATGAGCTGATCGTTGTAGGTCCCCGAATCGTGAGCGACGTTCGGGCCTTCATCCCACTCGATCACGAGCTTGTCCCGCCCTTCGAACACGGACCATGTGTTGGTGCCGATCACCGCGATGCCCCCGAGCGCCCGGAACTCCGCCGGCTTATCGTCGCCAAGGGCCGGGATCTCGACCACGCTCTCGACACCCTGCACCTTGAGAGCCTCGGTGGCGTCGAACGACTTCGCCTTGCCGCGATAGACCGGCGAGCGCGCCACGACGGCAATCTTCATGCCGGGGATGCTGATGTCGGCGCCGTAATTGGCACCGCCGGTGCTCATGTCGTAGTTGTCGACCACCGGCATGTCGCGGCCGATATACTTCCACTGGGACTTGTCCTTGAGCTTCGGCGCAGCTGCGCCGGTCGGCACCGCGATGTCGGCCGCCGCATCCACCACTTCGCCGAAATCGAACGACTCGCCCGAGCCGGTGTGGTAGAGGCGGTGGTCCTTCGCATAGACCTCGCTGGGGTCGACGCCCCATTTCCTGGCCGCCGCCTGCTCCAGCACGTAGCGGCCCGCAGCGCCCAAGTCGCGCATGATGTCGAAGTGGTGGCGGGTGCTGCGGGAGCCGTCGGTGTTCTGGCCGTCCTTGCCGGCCGGGTCGTACTTCGTCTCGTCACCGGGCGCCTGCCAGATCCTGACCCGCCGCCAATCGGCCTCGAGTTCGTCGGCTAGGATCATCGGGATGCCTGTGCGCACGCCCTGGCCCATCTCGGACCGGCTACAGGTGATGGTGACCGTTCCGTCGTCAGCGATCCCGACGAAGAGATTGGGCTGGACCACGTTGCCGTTGGTCTGGGCACGGACGGCCCCGATGATTGGGTTGGGGACCACATTGGCGCCGAGCACAAAGGCTCCCGTGATGCCGGCAGACTTTAGAAAGGCTCGCCGACTGATGTTCTGCACGCCCAACATGGCTAAACCTCCTGCGCGGCTGTGCGGACCGCAGCGAAGATCCGCTGATAGGTGCCGCAGCGACAGATGTTGCCGGCCATCCCGTCGACGATCTCTTCGTCGCTGGGATCGGGGGTTTCGTTCAGCAGGGCCGCCGCCGACATGATCTGCCCGGACTGGCAGTAGCCGCACTGCGGAACGTTTTGCGCGCGCCACGCCCGCTGCACGGGGTGGTTGCCCTCGGGGTCGAGACCCTCGATGGTGGTCACCTCTTTCCCGTCGGCGAACGATACCGGGGTGATGCAAGCCCGGACGGCGCTGCCGTCGACGTGCATCGTGCATGCACCGCAAAGCGACGCGCCGCAGCCGAACTTGGTGCCGGTCAATCCCAGCTCGTCCCGCACATACCAGAGAAGCGGCATGTCGGGGGAGCCGTGGAACTGGCGACTGATGCCGTTGATCTTCATCGAAACCATCGAATCTCTCCTATGGTCGCAGACAGTTCGTACCGGACCGTCTGACCCGAATGCTAGAGCGTATCCGTTTTAGTCAGAACCGTATCCGGCATTGCGGATGTAGTTCTGGCACTCTCTCGGCTCGATGGTGTCGATGAGGTGCCCGAGATGACGCCATGTGTCGTCGAAGCTGCGCCTCTGGGCACTGCGCATCCAGTGCTTGATCTTGGCGAAGGCCTGCTCGATCGGGTTGAGGTCAGGTGAGTAGGGCGGCAGGAACCACAGGCGGGCACCGGTGCTGCGGATTGCCTGTCGGACAGCCTTTCCCTTGTGACTGGCGAGATTGTCGAGGATGACGATGTCGCCGGGTCTGAGGGTGGGGACGAGCTGCTGCTCGACCCAGGCCTGGAAGCAGCGGGTGTTGATCGGACCGTCGAAGACGCAGGGCGCGCTCAGCCCGTCTGAGCGCAGGCCGGCCAGGAAGGTCATGGTGCGCCAGTGGCCATGAGGCGCGAAGCCCCTCAGGCGTCTGCCCTTCTGCGCCCAGCCCCGCAACGGTGCCATGTTGGTCTTGATCCAGGTCTCGTCCACGAACACCAGACGGTCCGGGTCGAGCCGCCGCTTGAGCGCCTGCCAGCGCGCCCGCTTGCGGGCGACCGCCGCCCGTGCTTGCTCAGTCGCGAACAGAGTTTTTTTTGAAGCTCAGGCCCTCGCGCCTCAGAAATCGCCAGATCGTGTCCCGGCACACCTCGATCCCCGCGGCGGCCAGGCGAGCACGAAGCCGGTCTATCGTCAGATGCGGCGTCTCGCCGACCAGTGTATGAACCAACCCCCGATGCGGCTCTAAGAGCCAGGGGCGGTGGCCGCCGATCTTGCCCGGCGCCACGCTTCCCGTCGCCCGGTAGCGCGCAACCCACTTCGGCACCGAGGAGACGCTCACGCCAAATCGCGCCGCTACCGAGCGGATCGGCTCGCCCGCCAAATGGGCCTGCACAACGCGCGCGCGAAGATCAGTCGAATAGGGTCGTGTCATCCATGCTGGCCTCCTTACCAGTAGCCAGCTTGAATCACATTCCCTAAGTAAAGGGAATCCCTAAAGATTCTCTCAATGGCGGATACGCTCTAGTTGATATCGGGTGCTACCTCCAGTGGGATCGAGGCGGCGATCGCGCCCGCGCGGCCGACCACGCGCGCCTCGGGAGTCGATCCTCTCGCGGACCCTCGCTCCCTTGTGGCTCGACAGGTTGTCCATGGTGACGATGTCGCCGGTGCGCAGTTCGGGGACCAGCACCTTCTCGACATAGGTCTCGAAGGCACAGCCGTTGATCGGCCCGTCGAGCACGAAGGGCGCGATCGTGCCTCGCAGGGTGAGCCCGGCTACGAAGGTCGAGGTCTTCCAGTGGCCGTGCGGCTGGCCAATCCGCAAGCGCTGGCCCCTGGGCGCGCGGCCGTGTGCGCGGGCCATGTTGGTCTTGGCCCAGGTCTCGTCGATGAAGACCATGCGCGCCGGATCGAGGTCGGTCTGCCTGTCGATCCACGCCGGCCGTCGCTCAAATACATCCGGGCGGTCCTGCTCGCTCGCGTGGCCCGTCTTCTTCTTGCGCGCCATCCCGTGGCGGACCAGGAAGCGCCGGATCGTGCCATAACCAAAGCCGAGGCCGCGCCCGGCAAGCAGCCGGCGCAACTCCTCGATGCCGAACGGGGCGGCGAGTTCACCAGCTTCGCCGACACTTCGCTATGAGAGAACGGAGGGTGCTCGGTCTCCATTCTTGGTTTTGATTCAGGTTCGTGAGCCAGATCATACGCAGGAGATCATGGTGCCGAACGGTACGTCTCACGGATGAGGCTTCCAGCCCGCCGTAGACACCGCCTCGACCCGGCATGCTCACACTTGGCGGCTTTCGATCGCCCCGACCGGTCGCTATCATTCGCGCCGATCCGACGGACGGGGCCGATGCCTCGCCGACCATGCCGTATTCCGAGGAGGGGCCATGAGCTCGAAGACCACTGCGACGCCGGAAAACGCCCTGTCGAAAGAGGAGATCGACGAGCGGTTGGCGGCGGGCACGCTCGCCAGGCTCGCGAGCTACCGCGAGGACGGGATGATCCATTTGACGCCGATCTGGTTCGACTGGAACGGCGCCGAATTCCGGCTCACTCTCGGCGCCGGTCGCATCCACCTGAAGAACCTGGCGCGGGACCCACGGGTTTCCATCCTGATCGACCGGGATCCGCGTGTCGACGAGAGCGCTGAAGGTCTGGCGGCGGGTGCGTGGGCGATCATGTGCCGGGGCACGGCCACGCTATCCCGCGACGACGCGTTAATTCGCGAGGTCACCCTTGCGGTGCTGAAGAAGGCCCTCGGCCCTGTGGATGCCGACAAATATGCCGAGCCGGTCATGGCGGAGGGCCGCACGATCGTGACCATCACGCCGCAAGACTGGCTCACCTGGGACTACAACAAGGCAGGCGAATAAGAGCCGGCGCGGCGCTCGGCGGCGAGGGGCCGGGGCAGTTCCTCGCGCTCCACGGCCTCGATCTGGATTCGCGCGGGGACATCTATATCGGCGAGGTCTCCTGGACCATGCGCGGCCAATATCTGGAGCCGCCGCGCCATCTCCGAAGCCTGCAGAAGTTGGCGCGGGTGAGCGACTGATCCCGGCATCGAGGCGTCGGTGACGAACTCGACCGAACGGCGCGGCTATTCGGTGCGGGCGTCGATCCGCCCTGCGAAACTGAGGACGGCGCGGGCGAGGGCGCGTTTGTCATCGCGGCTGCTCATCACCGTGCGGGTGACCTCGACTGCGGGTCCGTCGGCGCCGATCGAGGCCGCTTGCGCGCGATCGGCCTCGTCGAGCACGAAGCCGGTGATCAGACCGGCGTAGTGGACGGCAATTGAGGCCGCGCTCGGCTCGATATCGCGCTCGATCATCATCTTCGCGGTCGGCCCCTTGATCGCCTGTCCTCCGACGATCGGCGACACGGCGATGACCGGTGCCCGGCAGGCGCCGAGGGCGGTGCGCGCGCCGGGAAGGGCGAGGATCGGGTCGATGCTGATATAAGGGTTCGACGGGCAGATGATGACAGCCCCGAGATCGGGCGCCGCGAGAGCGTCAAGGAAATCCGCGTTGGCCCGGGCGCGTTCGGCGCCCTGGTAAAGAAAGCCTTGTGCCGGGGGCGCGCAGCGCTCCCGCACGAAATAGTGCTGGAATGCCAGCGGGCCGTCGGGTGTCTCGACGATGGTCGGCACCGGGTCATCGCTCATCGGGACGATGCGCGCGCGAACGCCGAGCCGCTCGCAGAACGCGGCGGTGATCGCGCTCAGGCTCTCGCCGGCCCGCAGTCGCCGGGTTCGTTCGACATGGATGGCGAGGTCCTTATCGCCGAGGAAAAACCAGGTCTCGCCGCCGAGCCCGTCGAGCGCGTCCATGAAGGTGCCGCTCTCGTTGGCGCGGCCCCAGCCGGTTTTCGGATCCGCGATCCCGGCGAGGGTGTAGGTCAGGGTGTCGAGATCCGGGCAGATCCTGAGACCGAGATGCTCGAAATCATCGCCGGTGTTGGCGACGATCAACAGGCGGGCGGGATCGTCCAGCGCGTCGCTGAGCCCGAGCGCGAGCTTGGCGCCACCGACCCCGCCGGAAAGCGCCACATATCGGGCGCTCATGGGCGGGCCGCGCCGCCGGCCTGGCGCCGCGCCCTAGCGAAAAAGGTCATCGGCTTCGTCGCGGATCAGAGAGGCGCCGGAGGCCCCCGGGCCGGCGGCGGCCAAGCCGCGGACCACCACGACGGGCATGCCCTCGTCGGCCTCGCCCTGGAGGAGGGACGCGGCGGCCGCGAGCTCGTCGGCGAGCGCGACCTGGGTAACCGCGAGGGGGCGGCCGAAGAGGTCGTTGCGTCCCCTGAGGTCGAGCAGCGACGGCAAGCCGGCGGCGCCGAGCGCGAGGCCGACGGTGCCGACCCGCCAGGCACGGCCCACGCTGTCGTTCACGATGACGGCGCAGTCGACGCCGACCCGCGCCTCGACGCCCCGTCTGATGCGCTGCGCGCTGCTGTCCGGATCCTGTGGCAGCAGCAACACCCGCTCGTCCGTGCCAACAGGCTCCACGTTGGAGCTGTCGATCCCGGCGTTCGCCATGATGAAACCGAGCCGATGCTCGACGATGATCACTCCCGGGCGATAACGCACCACGTTTTTCGATTCGCGAAGAATCAACTCGACCAGGCGGGGATCCTTGTTCGTGCTCTCGGCGAGCGCCCGCGCCCGGGCCCCCGGCTCGATGGAGGCGAGATCGGCGTAGCGCCCCTCGCTCTTCGACACGATCTTTTGTGCGACCACCAGCACGTCGCCTGCGGCCGCCGCTTCGCCGGCACGGGCGAAGCCGTCGCCGATCAGGGCGGACAGATCATCGCCCGGTCGGACGATGGGGATGCCCGGCAGCGCGAACAGGGAGAGCGCGCGCGGGTGCGCCGCCATACGGCTCATCGCGTCGGGCCGCTCTCGCGAGTCGTGGCTCCCGCGCGCGTCCCACGCGACGCGTTCCAGCTCGTGACCCGGCTGATCCGGATCGCGATCACGGGAAGCGGGGCCAAGTCCATGGCGCGGAGCTGCCGGTGCTTGGCGCAAAGCCGGGCTTGCGCGTCGTCATGCTCGTCGCCGCTCTCGAGCAGTTCCGCCCGTCCGCGCACCATGACCCAGCGGAGCCTGCTCCAGTCGGTGTCGTCATAATGGTCCGCGCTGAGTGCGACCGACGGGTTCTCGGCGATGTTGCGAAGACGCTTGAGCGGCTTGCCGCTCTTCGGCTTTCGGTCGATCGCGATATAGATGGTCTCGCCGGCGAGGGCGAAGCAGACCGGCACGACATGGGGCGTGCCGGCGGCATCCGTGGTGGCCAAATGGGCAACCCGCCGGTGCTGAAGGAATTCGCGCTCACGATCTCCGAGGCCGGCCGCCCGACTCGCGCCCATGGTTTGCCGCCACAAAACTCAGATATCTGCGAGGGCGTTCTTGACCCGCTCGATGCTCTCGATATGGGCGCGCGGCGAGGCGAGGCCGGCACCCATCGTGTTGATCGAGAAGTGGGTGGCTCCCAGCGCCTTCCAACCCGCCGCCTCGGCGTGCCACTGCTCGGGCGTCTTGTCTTCCATGTCGAGCCAGGTCTCGATTCCCACCGACGCCGGGTCACGGCCGGCTTGGCGGACATAGCCGCGGAATTTCTCGACTTCGGCGGCGCCCTCTTCGTCCGGCGCGAAGAGCGGGAACCAGCCGTCGCCGAGCCGGGCGATTCGCCTCAGTCCGGCGTCGGCATGGCCGCCGAACCAGATCGGGATCGGGCGTTGGACCGGCAGCGGGTTCAGGCCGGCGTCGGTGATCCTGTGGTCCTGCCCCTCAAAGGTCACGAGGTCGTTGGTCCAGAGCGTGCGCAGGACCTCGACCTGCTCCTCGATGCGGCGGGCACGATCGCGGAAGTTCATGCCGAGCGCTTCATATTCGACGTGGTTCCAGCCGATCGCCACGCCCAACCGGAGCTTGCCGCCGCACAAAACATCGAGCGCCGCCGCTTGTTTGGCGACCAGCGCGGTCTGCCGCTGCGGCAGGATGATAATGCCGGTGACGAATTCGAGCCGCTGGGTGACGGCGGCGAGAAAGCCGAACAACACGAACGGCTCGTGGAATGCGTCGGTGTGCTGATAGGGGCCTTTGAGCGTGTGCGTCGCGGCATTGCCGCCGAGCACGTGATCGAAGGCGAGAATGTGTTCGTATCCAAGGGCCTCGGCGGCCTGTGCATAGTCGCGTACCATCGCAGGATCGCTGCCGATCTCGGTCTGCGGAATAACGACACCTAGTTGCATACGGAGCCTCCCTTGATCAGAACTATGCGCGCCGCTGCCGGCGACGCCCGCCACGCCTCCACGCTGTCACCGGCGCACCGGCGCTCAATCGCACTTCTCGACCTCGATATTGTGCGTGGTGCGGCTCGTCTCCCCGACATAGCCGCTATAGACCAGCCGAGAATCGTCGAGCCGTTGGTAAAGGTAACAGAAGCGGCCGCCCGTCTCGCGACACACGCTGACCCGGGCCCCGTCGATCACTAAGGTCCACTCGTCCGACCAGGTCTTATCGTAGGCAACGCGATCGAACACCAGCCCGGGATCGTCCCGAGCGCAATCGATGCGCCACGTTCCCAGGAGCCATGCGGCGACGAACCCGGTCTCCTCCTCTACGGCGAAGCCGGGATCGTCCACGGGGGCTTCGGTCTCGTCCGTCTCGGCGGCGGGCTCCAACGCCGCATTCAAGTGCGCCAGGAGCGCCGGAGACGCGCTCCCGTCAGGCGCGAGCCCCGATGCGGCCTGAAATGCTCCGATCGCCTCCCGCGTCTTCGACCCGGCAATGCCGTCGATCGGACCCGGCTGGTAGCCGAGTGCGGCCAGCCGCTCCTGCACCGCGCGCACCAGATCGCGCGAGCGCGGTGTCGTTGTCTCGGCGAGACGCAGGGCAGGCGCCTCCTCCTGTGTGCGGGCGGCATCCGGCTCCGCGGCCAGGGGCGGGCCCGTCGTGAACGCGGGCGTAAAGGATGCAAGGGCAAGGGCCAGGACAGCGGCGAAACGGGCGATGTCAGGCACGCAATCGCTCCCGTCTTCCTCTTGAATCCGATGGCAATGCCGGCATTACCCGTCAATCGAGACCGTCGCAATCGTGGTGGGGTGTCGCCGGCCCACGGGCGTCTTTCCCTCCATCCATGCTACCATGGCTGCCATTGGCGTGGCATCGTCGGAGCGCAGCAAACCTAGTCGGCGAGGGAGAGGACGGCATGGCGGAAAATGACGCGTGGCGCGGTAAGGTCGGAGGTATGACCGATGAGGAGGTCGAGACCTTCCTCAATGAGCCCCATCTCTGTCGGCTCGCTTGCCTCGACGATGAGGGTTGGCCCTATATCGTGCCGGTTTGGTATCAATATCGGGACGGCGGATTTTACATCATCCCCCGGGCACGCTCGGTCTGGGCCACCTATATCCAGCGCGATCCACGGGTCCACCTCTGCGTCGATATCTGGCAGACGATGCAAAAGGTAATGGCCAGGGGCAAGGCCGAGGTCCTCGAAGAGCCGAACACGGGCGGCCGGTGGGTCGAAATCGCCACCGAGATGTCGCTGCGCTATCTCGGTGAGAACGGGCCGAAATATCTCGAGCCGACTTTGGTCGAGCCGCGCTGGCTTCTGTTCATGCGCCCCGACAAGCAGATCACCTGGCAAGGTGTCGATTGGGCCAGCCGGTATAAGCACGGAACCTGGTAACCAGCGGCCGGCGGCGACCGCCGCAAAAGAGGCGCCTCGGCGCCGGTCAAGAGCCGGCCGGCCCCGCTGCACGCGACCGCCCCGCCGGCTCGCGGGCCTCGTATGAGGGGCGGGTGTTGAGCGTTTCGGGGTCGAAACCGGCGATCAGGTTGTACTGCTTGGACACCGCCTCCATCTCGGCCGACGAGACGTAGTCGTGAATGTTGCTGCAATCGCGCGGGCAGCGCTCCTCGACGAGCTGCATGACCCGCTCGGGGCCGAATGTGCGGTTGCTGAGCACCACGCGTGCGGTTGCCTCCAGGCGCTCCGCTTCGTAGCGTTTGAGAGCCGCCTCGACGGTTGGTTCGGTGGCAAGCGCGGCGGCTAGCGCCCGGGCGTCCAGAACGGCCTGCGAAGCGCCGTTGGAGCCGATCGGATACATCGGACGGGCCGCGTCGCCGAGGAGCGTCAGGCGGCCGAGACTCCAGGCGGGCAGCGGGTCCCGATCCGTCATCGGGAACTCGTAGATCCGCTCGGTGGCGCCGAACAATGCCGGGATATCGAGCCAGTCGAAGCGCCAGCCGGCGAAGTGCGGCAAGAAGTCCTACGCTCGGCCGCGTCGGCTCCAATCCGCGCGTGCATGTGGCCCGTCACGGACGCCGCGGACCTCGGCCACCCAGTTGATCAATGAGCGCCCGCGTTCGCTTGCCTGGCGCGAGATCGGATAGGCCACTGCTTTGATATTCCAATTGCCCGCCATCACCATCATGCGCCCGTCGAGAAACGGCGCGGCTTCGTGGGCGCCGCGCCACATCGTGATGCCCGAGAGCTTGGGCGGCCCCTCATTCGGGTAGAGCGCCGCGCGTACGGTCGAGTCAATGCCGTCGGCTGCGATCAGAACGTCACCGCGCACGCTCCGGCGGGTGTTGCCGCCCACCCCGTTGCTGAAATGGGTGGTGATCCCGTCAGAATCCTGTTCGAAGCCAACCAAATGATGACCGGTCAGCACCCGCTTGGGCCCCAATCGGTCGGTGACGGCACGCAACAGAATCATCTGCAAGGCGCCGCGATGGATCGAGAATTGTGGCCACCTGTAGCCGGCTTCGAGCCCTCGCGGTTCAGACCAGATCGGCCGCCCATATTTCGTGTGATAGGTGAGCCGAGTGGTCTCGATGGCGGTTTGCGCGAGATCGTTCTCAAGGCCAAGCTCGGTGAGTTCGCGCACTGCGTGCGGCAGCAGGTTGATGCCGAGCCCGAGTTGCCTGATTTCGTCCGCGGACTCGAAAACATGGGCGTCGATTCCGACGCGGTGCAGGCTTAGCGCGGCGCTCAAGCCGCCAATGCCGCCGCCGACAATAAGCGTCTTCATGCCGCGGTTGGTTTCGGTCATGGTGCGGGCGCGGGCGCGGGCGCGGACGAGCAATCCCCGAGTCGCTGCCAAGTATTGTCGTTAGGATGCATGGGTGAGAGCGAATAGCGAGCAGAAAACGAGCGCCGCGGGAGGCATCGGCCAGGGGACCGGGCCGCGGGCGGTCATCTACCTCATCGTCGCCGGCTCGCTCTACGGATTGCTGTTCTCGATCAACAAGATCGCGACGACCCACGCGGTGCCGGGCCTTGCCTATGTATTCTGGCACACGCTTGGTGCGGGGCTGATCCTTTTTCTGGGTTGTGTCGTCACGCGCAATCTGCCCGGGCTGAGCCCGGCGCATCTCCGCCTGTATCTGATCGGCGGCGCCGTCGGGATCTCGGTCCCCGTGTCGCTGCTCGCGCACGTCGCGCCGAAGCTGCCGGCGAGCCTCGTCGTCATGGTCACCTGCCTGTCGCCGACTTGCACCTATCTGATGGCCATGTCGCTCCGGATGGAGCGGTTCCGGCTGCTCAGCACGGGCGGGGTCCTGCTCGGCCTCGCGGGGATCCTGATCCTGGTCGTGCCGGGTGTCACTCTGCCGAGCTTCGCCGAGGCGAGCTGGCTGCTGCTGGCGCTGCTGGCGCCGCTCTGCTTTGCCGCGTTCAACATCGTCGGGGCGGTGATGTGGCCGCCTGCGTCCGGGTCCCTCTCGCTGGCCTGCGGCATCCAACTCGGCGGCGCCATCGTCCTGATTCCGGTGATGCTCGGCACGGGCCAGGTCTATCTCTTTCCCGGTCCGCTGCTGACCGGCGACCTCGCGATTCTTTGGGCGACGTTGGTCACGGCTCTCGTCTGGTATCTCGTCTTCGAGATCTTAAGGCTCGGCGGCCCCCTCTTCCTCTCCCAGTTCGGCTACATCATCGTGCTCACCGGTTTCGGCTGGGGCGCGTTGATCTTCGGCGAACGTCTGAGCGGCTCCGCATGGATCGCGGCGGCCCTGCTATTCGCGGGTTTGGCGTTGCTGACCTACGGCAAACGCCGTGAGTCGGCGGCGTCGGCGCGGCCGACCGCCGAGACTTCGGGACGCTAACGCGCCGGCATCCGACGGTGCGTGCTAAAGTGCCCGGCTCACCAGGGCGGGACGACGCGTGACGCTGCGGCTCCTTCAAATCGACACCTTCACCGAGAGCGTGCTCGGCGGCAATCCGGCCGCGGTCTGCCCGCTCGATGCCTGGCTGGACGATCGGACGATGCAGGCGATCGCGGCCGAGAACAATCTCTCGGAGACCGCGTTCTTCGTGCCCGAGGGAGAGGGGTACCGGCTGCGCTGGTTCACGCCCAATGTCGAGGTCGATCTCTGCGGTCATGCGACGCTCGCCGCCGGATTCGTCGTGTTCGAGGAGTTGCGGCCGGGCAGCGAGCGGGTCGCGTTCGAGACCAAGAGCGGACGGCTCACGGTGACCCGCCAAGGCACCGATCTGGTGATGGATTTTCCCGCCCAACCGGCGGCGCCGGTGCGCCCGCCGGCGCCGTTGGCAAGCGCGCTCGGCGCTTCGCCGATCGACGTGCTTGCCGGCGCCGATTATGTTGCGGTGTTCGAGAAGGCGGCGGAGGTGGCCGGGCTGCGTCCCGATTCCGGCCTGCTGATGCAGCTTGACCGGCGCGGGGTCGTGGCGACCGCGCCCGGCGAGGATGCGGATTATGTCTTGCGCTTTTTCGCGCCCAAGAACGCCGTGCCGGAGGATCCGGTGACCGGCAATGTTCAGACCGCGCTCGCGCCTTATTGGGCAGACCGGCTCGGCAAGCGGCGGCTCACGGTGCGCCAGCTCTCCGCACGCGGCGGAACGATGGTGTGCGAGCATCATGGGGAACGGATCTCGATCGCCGGGCGGGCAGTGCGCTATATGGACGCCCGTATCTCGATCGATGGCTGAGTGGGCCCTGGGCGATAAGGAACGCGGCATGCCGAACATCCGGAGAACCCTGACGATCAAGGACGTCACCCATGCGGAGGGCGGCAAGCCGACGGCTCATGCGATCACCCGCGTGGCGGCAATCGCGGTGATCGAGAACCCGTTTGCCGGGCGCTTCGTCGAGGATCTGTCGCCGCTGTTCGATGCTGGCGCGGCGCTCGGGGAGGCACTTATGGCCGATGCGGTCGTGCTGCTCGGCCGAGCGCCTCGGAGTTACGGCAAGGCCGCGCTGGTCGGCATCAACGGCGAACGGGAGCATGGTGGCGCATTGATCCATCCCAAGCTTGGCAAGCCTATGCGCGCGGCGGTGGGCGGCGGCGAGGCGATTATTCCGTCGAACGCCAAGGTCGGGTCGGCCGGCGCGACGCTCGACGTGCCGATCGGGAACAAGGACGATGTCTGGTCGTTCGACGACTTCGACACGATGACGATATCGGTGGCAGATGCGCCGGGGCCGGATGAGATCGTCGTCGTGATGGTCGTTTCCGACGGCAGCCGCCCGAACCCCCGCTCGGGCAAAGGGCGCGCCGCGACCTGACCGCTCGGCCCGGCGGCGTCAGCCGGCGCAGTCGACGCAGCGGGCGATCGTGGGGTCGATGGCGAGGCGCTTCGCCGGAATCCGCTCGCCGCAGTCGGTGCAAAAGCCGTACTCGCCCTCATCGAGGCGACGGAGCGCGGCTTCGATCAGCGGCAGGCGGGCGCGGCGTCGCGCCTCGACCGACTGCGCCATCGCCTGGACCTGCATGGCGTCCATGCGCGACAGACGGCCGACGCTTTGCTGATCGAGCTCGACCGGGCGTCGCTCGTCGGCCGCCGACTCGCTCAGCGCGAGCAGCTCGTCCCGCTCCTGCTCGAGGCGCTGTCTGATCTTCTTGGCGTCGCGTGTGGGTCGCGCAGTCATGGGTGACGTGTCCGCATCACGCGGAGCCGCTCGCCTCCAAATATTTTTTCGAGATCGCCGCACCCATTGTGTATTTCGGGTCGACGAAGTTGCCCAGCCGCACCTTGCCGCATTGGCTCAGCATCATGTAAGCGTCCCACTGGTCATAGCCATAGTCCCGGACCATCCAGCGCACCAGCTCCCGATACGCAATCCGCGTCGCATCCTCGAGCGGCCGCGCGCTGCCGATAGCCATGATGAAGTCGTCCGCCTCGAGACGCGGCCAATCGATGGTCCAATCCCTGATCAGGTCGACGGTGTTCGTCGTGGTCGTCGGATATTCGACGGCAACGCCACAGACCTCGCCGTCGCCCTGGCAGGCGTGGGCATCTCCGATGTAGAGCAACGCCCCCGGTGCGCGGACGGGCAGGTAGGTGATCGTGCCCGGTCCCATGTCCGGCAAATCCATATTTCCGCCGTGATCGTCCGGCGTAAGGGAATTGATGGAATCGATTTGCGGCGAGCAGCTCAGGGTACCGATATGGGGCTTGTAAGGAAGCGTAACCCGCTCACTCCAATACACATTTTCCTCGTCGACTCTGACCTTGCGCACCTTCTCGGGAAGCGGCTCGTTGAGAGTCGCGGTGTAATAGGTGCCGGTAAGCCCGCCGAACTCCTTGATCATGCAGCAGGTGCCTCGGGGCTGCGGGCCGCGCGGCTCCATGCGCTCGATATGGACGGCGAGCACGTCGCCCTTCTCGGCGCCGGTCACGAAGATCGGGCCGCATTGGGGGTTGAGGAACGGAACCTCGAGCAACTCGGACGGGACGTCGCTCTCGCTGGTGATCTTGCCCTCGAAGGCATCGCGCGTCTCGACGATCACGCGATCGCCCGGCGCGACGGTGAGGACCGGATCGGCATAGGGGCCAATCGTGTAGAGATAGGTGCCCTGTGTCTCCTCGGTCAGCTCATGCGTGACCCCCGACCCGCCGCCGCCGATGCCCCTCCGGTGCATAATCGAATCGGCGACCCAGTCGTTCGGGTAGCTCCGCATGACCATTTCCATCGTACGGTTCCATTTTTAGTGGTTTGCTTCGATGGATTGTAATCGGCTGGACGGAGGAAGCGAAGGCGTCGTGATTGCGATTGCGAGAGACGCGCTTGACGCGTTCGCACGCCGCGCCGCACGCTGGGCAAACGAGCGAAGCGAGGGAGGGGAGCATGGCCTCGGGTGCGGTCGTGGTGACCGGGTCGGCGGGACTGATCGGATTCACCGTCGGGGCTCGGCTGGCGCGGGCGGGACGCGCGGTGATCGGCACCGATCGCCTCGCGCCGCGGGAAGGGGGCGGCTTTCCGTCGACCGACGCCGAGCTCACGGACGTCCACAAGCTGCATGAAATCTGCGACGGCGATATCGCGGCGATCGTCCACTGCGGGGCGGTCTCCGGCCCCATGCTCGGACGCGACAATCCGCGTGCGGTGATCGAGACCAATGTCGCGGGCACGGCCAATCTGCTCGAGATCGCCCGCCAGAGAGGCGTGCGCCTGGTGTTCTGCTCATCGACCTCGGCCTATGGAAACACGCCGGCGGGTCTCGATCCGGTGCCGGAGGACGCGCCGCTGACGGCCGACGACATTTATGGCGCCACCAAGGCGGCCGGCGACATCCTGACCCGCGCCTATGCGGCGCAGACCGGCCTCGACGCCATCGTGCTCCGCTTCTCGTGGGTCTACGGCCCGCGCCGGCGGACGCCGTGCGTGGTGCGCGAGATGATCAAGGACGCGCAGGCCGGGCGGTCCACCCGGCTTCCTTACGGCCGCGGGTTCAGCCGGCAATATGTCCATGTCGACGATGTCGTCGGCGCCGTGATCGCGGCGCTCGAGGTCGGCGAGATCGGGCCGGCGCAGGCGTTCAACATCACCGGGGGCGTGCGACTCGACTTCGCCGAGATCGCCGAGACCGTGCGCCGCGTGCTGCCCGAGGCGCGGATCGAGCTCGGCAAAGGCGCGGATCCGGAGGATCAGGTTCACGGGCGGTTCGACATCTCCGCGGCCGGCCGTGTATTGGGCTGGCAGCCTGCGATTGGAGTCGACGAAGGCGTGCAGTCGTATGCCCGTTGGCTCGCCGACCACCCGGTGTAAGGCCGGCGGGAGTAGGCGTCGATATACAAAAGACAGCGATCAAAGGGAGGAACAACCATGCCACGTGCCGCGGTGATCGTGCCGTTTCCGTTCGACGAGGAAGGTCTCGACTACAGGCGCGCCGAGATGGCGCAGGTCGAGCTTTCGCCCCACATCACCTTCGACTACAAGCCGCTCAAGGCGGGCCCGAAGCATTTTCTCGGCCGCCACGATGAGATGCTGGTCGAGTTCGCGATCTTCGAGGCGGGGATCGCTTTGGCCGAAGAGGGCTATGACGCCATCACGGTCAATACGCTGAGCGATTCCGGGATCGCCGAGTTGCGCGCGGTGCTGGACATTCCCGTGGTCTCGAACGGGAAGGCGTCGTTTCTCTACGCGCTCACCCTCGGCACCCGCTTCTCGGTGATCGTACAGACCGACCCGGCCTATCCCCAATACACCGATGCCGGACTGGCCTTTTACAAGAACCTCATGAAGAAGTTCGAGGTGTCGCAGTTCTGCGCCTCGATCGAGCTGTTCGAGGCGCAATCGGATATGAAGGCGCTGTTCACGGGCCGCGAGGAGGAGGTCTTTCCGAAGATGAAGGTGGCCTGCGAGAACGGCCTCGCCAAAGGCGCCGACGTGATCGTTCTCGGCTCGACCACGCTCTCGCAAGCCGGGCCCTACCTATCGGAGAATCTGCCGGTCCCGGTCGTCAATCCGGGCCCGCTCGCCCTCAAGATGGTGGAAACGGTGCTTGGCCTGGGTCACTGCCACAGCCCGGTTGCCCATCCCAAGCCCGCGCGGGCTCGCCCGAAAATGATCCACGCCATGATGGACGCCGCCCGCGCGCAACAAGATGCGGATGACTAGCCGGCCCGTCGCGGCTTCGGCCGCATGAACCGGGCGCCGGGCATGGCGGCGATCGAAGTGTGACGCCCGGAATGGACCGATCCGCGGCGTGGGACGCCGCTCTCTACGACCGCTCGTTCGGATTCGTCTCGGCGTTCGGCACCGACATGATCGATCTGCTCACCCCGAGGGCGGGCGAGCGGATCGTCGACCTCGGCTGTGGAACCGGGGCGCTGACCGCGGCGATCGCCGAGCGTGGCGCGGAGGTGATCGGCCTCGACGGCGATGCCGCAATGATCGAACGCGCCCGTTCACTTCATCCCGATCTCTCCTTCGCGCATGCAGACGGACAGGACTTTACGATCGCCGGCCTCGCCGATGCGGTCTTCTCCAACGCTGCATTGCATTGGATGAAGGAACCAACACGGGTAATCGCCTGTGTCCACCGAGCGCTCAAACCGGGCGGCCGATTCGTCGCGGAAATGGGCGCGCATAAGAACGTCAAGATCATTACCGACGCGCTTTACCGCGCCCTCGCCGAGGAAGGGGTGCCGGCCGATGCGGTCCTCTTTCCCTGGTACTTCCCGCGCACCGGCCGGTATGTGAGTCTGTTGGAGGACGGCGGCTTCGAAGTCGCCTATCTGCGTTACTTCGCGCGCCCGACGCCGCTCGACGATTGCCCGAACGGGCTCGCCGACTGGGTCTCTATGTTCGGCCGAAATTTCACGGACGCGGCGCCGGAGGGGCGGGTCCAGGCGGTCATCGACCGCACGATCGCGCTGACCCGCGATCGGCTTTGCTCGGACGGTCGCTGGATGACCGACTACACGCGACTCCGCTTCGTCGCGATGAGGGCGGAAGGTCCCTGAGGCCGGTTCGCCGGCCCGGACTCTCCGGTGCCGGTTCGCGGGTGATGCGGATTTTCGCGCACCGTCCGCCGTTTTCGGGGTGACGAAGGCACGCGGCCTGATGTACCCCTCTGCCGTCGGTCGATTCGCCGCAATCTGGCCACATTGACCATCTAAGCGAGACGATGCGAGACACCGTCGATCTCCGGCACTCCTCGTCATTCCTCGACCCGATGGATTAACGCCCTATGGCCGGTCACTCCAAATGGGCAAATATCATGTACCGCAAGGGCGCGCAGGACGCGAAGCGCGCCCGGCGGTTCACCAAGCTGGTCCGCGAGATCATCGTCGCGGCCAATGAGGGCGCAGCCGATCCCGAGCACAATCCCAGGCTTCGCGCGGCGATCGCCACGGCGAAGGCACAGAGCGTGCCCAAGGACAATATCGAGCGCGCCCTCAAGAAGGTCGCGGGCGGGGACGCCGAGCAGGAGCGCTATGACGCGCTGAGCTACGAGGGCTTCGCGCCCGGCGGCGTTGCGGTCATCGTCGATGCGGTGACCGACAATCGAAACCGGACCGCCGCCGCGCTGCGCTCAATCTTCAACAAGCATGGCGGCTCGCTCGGCGAGACCGGCTCGGTCAATTATCTGTTCCGGCGAGTCGGCATGATTCGCTATCCCGTCGGTGCGGCAAGCCGGGATGACATGTTCGAGGCGGCGCTGGAGGCCGGCGCGGAGGATTGTGACATGGATTCGGACGGCCATGAGGTGGTGTGCGCGCCGGATTCGCTGAGCGAGGCGAGTGAGGCGCTGTCGGCGCGGTTCGGGCCGCCCGAGCGCGTCGAGATAGGCTGGCGCCCGCAAACGACAGTGCCCATCGACGAAACGCAGGCGGCGACTGTCTTCAAGCTGCTCGAGGCCCTCGACGATAGCGATGACGTGCAGCAGGTGTCGGCGAACTACGATGTCGCGGATGACGTCCTGCGCAAGCTCTCGGCCTGAGCGCGGGTGAGCGACGTGCCGCGGCTCCTTGGACTGGACCCGGGCCTCCGCCAGACCGGCTGGGGTGTGATCGAGACCGCGGGCAACCGCTTGCGCCATGTCGGCCACGGCGTGGTCAAGACCAAGGCCGAGGCAAGCGTGCCGGAGCGGCTGAGGACGTTGCATGACGGTTTGGCGCAGATTGTCGCCCGCTACGCACCCGATGAAGCCGCGGTCGAGGAGACCTTCGTCAACCGGAACCCCAAATCGACGCTCAAGCTTGGGCTGGCGCGCGGGGTGGCGCTCCTGGTGCCGGCGCTGTCCGGCTTGCCGGTCCACGAATATGGCGCAAATCAGATCAAGAAGGCGTTGGTCGGCGCCGGACATGCCGACAAGGAACAGGTCGCGCTCATGGTTCGCCACCTCCTGGTCGGCGTCGGCGACGCCCCGGCGGATGCGACGGATGCGCTTGCCGCCGCGATCTGTCACGCCCACATGGCCGGCACGCGGGCGCGCTGGTGCTTGGCGGAGAGATCGGCGGCGTCGGCGTCGGGGGCCGTCGAATGATCGCAAAGTTGCGCGGGACCCTCGATAGCATCGGCGATGGCTGGGCGGTCGTCGATGTCGGCGGCGTGGGCTATCTGACCTATTGCTCCGCCGGGACCTTGGCCGCGCTGCCGGCGCCGGGACAGGCGGTGAGTCTGACCATCGAGACCGTGGTTCGCGAGGATCACATCCATCTCTACGGCTTTGCGAGCGAGCAAGAGCGGAGTTGGTTTCGCCTGCTGCAAACCGTGCAGAGCGTTGGCGCGCGCCTCGCGCTTGCGATCCTGGGCGCGCTCCCCGCCGATGAGCTCGCCCATTGCATCGCCGCCCAGGACAAGGCGACCATGACCCGCGCGCCCGGCGTCGGGCCCAAGCTCGCGGCGCGGATTCTCGCCGAGCTCCGGGACAAGGTGCCGGCCTTGCCGAGTGCGCCGGTCGGCGCCGGCGCCGTGGCCGGTGCTGCGGTGAACGCGGATGCGATCGCTGCGCTGGTCAATCTCGGCTATCGCCCGAGCGAGGCCCACGGCGCGATTTCGGGCGCTTCCCACAGGTTGGGTGGAGAGGCGCCGGTCGAGGCGCTGATCAAAGCCGGGCTGAAGGAGCTTGCGCAATGAGCGAATCCCGGATCGTCGCGAGCGCGCCGGAGCCCGATGACCGTCCCGACAGCGGACTGCGGCCCCAGAAGCTCGATGATTTCATCGGGCAGCGCGCGGTGCGCGAGAACTTACGGATCTTCATTGCCGCGGCGGCGGAGCGCGGAGAGGCTCTCGATCACGTCCTGTTCTACGGGCCGCCCGGCCTCGGCAAGACGACGCTGGCGCAGATCGTCGCCCGCGAGCTCGGTGTCGGCATTCGCGTGACCTCCGGGCCGGTCATCGCGCGCGCCGGCGATCTGGCGGCGATCTTGACCAACCTCAACGATCGCGACGTGCTGTTTATCGATGAGATCCATCGGCTCAACCCGGCGGTGGAGGAGATTCTCTACCCGGCCATGGAGGATGCGCAGCTCGACCTGATCATCGGCGAGGGGCCGGGCGCGCGCTCGGTGCGCATCGATCTGCCGCCCTTCACGCTTGTCGGCGCGACGACACGGACCGGTCTCATCACGACGCCGCTCCGCGAGCGCTTCGGGATACCGCTCAGACTCGACTTCTACGAGGTCGCTGAGCTGGTCGAGATCGTGACGCGCAATGCAAGCCTTCTCGGCGTCTCGTTGAGCGATGACGGAGCGGCGGAAATCGCCGCCCGCTCCCGCGGTACGCCGCGCATCGCCGGCCGGCTTCTGCGTCGGGTGCGCGACTTCGCGGCGGTTGCCGATGTCGAGAGGGTCGATGCCGCCGTCGCGGACCGAGCGCTCAATCGGCTTGAGGTCGATCAACGAGGCCTCGATTCGATGGACCGGCGCTACCTCGTCTGTATCGTGGAAAGCTACGGCGGCGGCCCGGTCGGGATCGAGACGATCGCGGCGGCACTCTCGGAGCAGCGCGATGCGCTCGAGGAAGTGATCGAGCCGTTCCTGATCCAGCTCGGTTTCGTGCAACGCACTCCGCGCGGCCGACGGCTGACCCCGCACGGCTTCGACCATTTGGGTCTGACGCCGCCAGAGGAGGCGCCGCACCAGCTCGCTCTGCTCGAAGAGAGCCATGGCGCCGATCGCTGAAGCGGGGGCGTCGATTGCAGGAGCCGCCCCGAGCGCGCTTGCCGACGGCCGGTTCGAGGGCGCCGAGCACGTCTATCCGGTCCGTATCTATTACGAGGATACGGATGCGGGCGGCATCGTCTATTACGCCAACTATCTCAAGTTCGCCGAGCGGGCGCGGACCGAAATGATGCGCGCGGCGAACATCGCGCACGGTGCCCTTTTGGCCGAGCGCGGCATCGCATTCATCGTCCGGCGCTGCGTCGTCGACTACCGCATGCCCGCGGTGCTGGACGACATGATTCAGGTGCGTACGACGATCGGCACGGTGGCGGGAGCGCATATCGACGCCGAGCAGCGTGTCACGCGCGGCGGCGAGTCGCTGGTCACGATCGGCCTGCGGCTCGGCTGCGTCAATCGCGAGGGTCGCGCGGTCCGGCTGCCGGGGCCGGTGCGCGGCACGCTCTCTCGATTGCAACAGGCGGGCCGGCAGTAGCCGGGAGGCCATGGAATCCGAACTCGTTCGCGCCGTCGAGATCGGCGCCGGCGCGGTGGCCGACAGCCTGTCGCCCTGGAGCCTGTTTCTGCAGGCCGACATCATCGTCAAGGCGGTGATCGTCGTTCTCCTGGTGGCGTCGCTGTGGAGTTGGGCGATCATCTTCGACAAATTTCTTCGCTATGGCCGCGCGCGCCGGTTGGCGGAGGAATTCGAGCGCGATTTCTGGTCCGGCGGCTCTCTCGAGCAGCTCTACGACGACATCGCCGGGCGGCGCAGCCATCCGATGACCATGCTCTTCGCCTCCGCCATGGGCGAATGGCGCCGGTTCGCAAGCCGCGGCACCCGAATGTCGGCCGATCGGCTGGAAAGCCTTCAGCGCCGCATCGCATATGCCATGGACGTGGCGCTCAACCGCGAACTCGACCAGCTCGAGCGCTATCTCGGCTTCCTTGCGACGGTTGGTGCCACGGCTCCGTTCATCGGTCTGTTCGGCACCGTCTGGGGGATCATGAACAGCTTCCAATCGATCGCGGTGAGCAAGGATACCTCGCTTGCCGTGGTCGCGCCGGGCATCGCCGAGGCGCTGTTCGCGACCGCGCTCGGCCTGGTCGCCGCGATCCCTGCGGTCGTCGCCTATAACAAGCTCAGTGGCGATCTCGATCGCTACATCAGCCGGCTCGAAGCGTTCGGCACCGAATTCCGGGCGCTGCTCGGCCGCCAGCTCGAGGAGCGCGCCACCTGATGGCGAGCCTGCGAGATGGGGAATTCGGCCGCCGCGGCCGCCGCCGCCGGACCCCGATGAGCCAGATCAACGTGACGCCCTTCGTCGACGTCATGCTGGTGCTGCTGGTGATCTTCATGATCACGGCCCCGCTCTTGACGGTCGGCGTCAATGTCGACCTTCCCGAGGCCGACGCCCCGCCCTTCGCCGGGGGCGACGAGCCGCTCTCGATCACGATTACGCGCGACGGCATCGCCTATCTTCAGGACACCGTGGTGACGCTGGACGATCTGATTCCCAAGCTCAGAGCGATTACCGAACGCCGCCCCGATGTCCGAATCTTCGTCCGCGGCGATCGCGAGATCGCCTATGGGCGCGTGATGGAGATCATGGGCGCGGTCAACGGTGCCGGGTTCAGCAATGTCGCGCTGGTCACGGAGCCGCGCCGTGCGAGGGGCGATGAGTAAAAGCGGCTGGCTCCTATCCGCTCTCCTGCATGTCGGCGTGGCCGTCGCCGTCGTGCTCGGGCTGCCGCGGGTGTTCGAAAGCGACGCGCTCGATGTCAGCGATCGGCCGATCTTCGTCAGCGTGGTCGAGATCGCCGATGAGGCGAGCGCTCCCGCCGTCGCGCCGGAACCGGAGCCGGAGCCGGAGCCGGTCGCGGCGGTGGACCCTGAGCCGGTCGCGGAGCCAGAGCCCGTGCCCGAGCCAATCGCGGCGCCCGAACCTGAACCCGAGCCGATCGCGGAACCGGAGCCAATTCCCCCACCCGAGCCGGAACCCGCGCCGCTTCCCGTCGTCGAGCCTGAACCGGAGCCCGTTCCCGAGCCAGAACCGCAACTGGCGGCACTTCCACCGGAACCGGAACCGAGCGTGCCCGAGGCCAAGCCGGAGCCCGACCCCGTGCCCACCAAAAAGCCGGAGGCGAAGCCCACCCTCGAGCCGGCACCCGACACGCCGCCGCCCACGCCGTCCACCAAACCGGCCGCGGCCCCGCCAAGCTTCGATAGCTTGCTGAAGAGCATTGCCGAGGACGAACCGGAGGCGCACCGCGCGCCGCCGCAGGAGCAGCCGTTCGATGACCTACTCCACCAAGTCGCCCAGGCGGAGGAGGAGGAGTCGTTCGATGACCTGCTCAAGACCGTCGCCCAGGCGGACGAGGAGCCGGTCGCCGTTGCCCGGGCGCCGTCGCCGCTCGACGGCCCGCTGCGGCGAACGATCACCGATGCCATCCGAGAAAAGGTCGAGGCGAATTGGAGTGTGCCGGCCGGCGTTCGCGATGCCGGCGAGCTGGAGGTGGAGCTCCGGATTCAGCTCAATCCGGACGGCGCCGTTCGCAGCGCGGCGATCGTCGACAACGACCGCGACGCCGGCGGCAATTTTCGGACCATGGCGGAGAGCGCCCGGCGCGCGGTATTGAAGGCCAGTCCCTTCGAGGTCCTGAAACGCCATGTCGACAGCTACCAGCAGTGGCGCGATATCACGATGATCTTCAGGCCACGGGTGTAACGCGTCCGCTGCGCCCCGCTTCGATCGAAACGAAAGAACGGTGGTTCGACGATGAAACGATTGCTGACAATGGACCGGCCCCTCAAACGTGCGGCGCGCCGCGGCATGCCGCTCGCAGGCGCCGTCACTTTCTCGCTGCTGGTTCTCGCGTTCGCCGCCGCTGCGCGGGCCGAGCTGAAGGTCGACATAACACGCGGCCATGTGGAGCCTCTGCCCATCGCGGTCACCGACCTGTTCGGCGAAACCGGCGCGGATGCGGAGCTGGGCCGAAAGATTACCGCGGTGGTCGCGCGCAACCTGGAGCGCTCGGGCCTGTTTCGCCCGCTCGATCCGGCCGCCTTCATCCAGGAGGAGCGCGACATGGTGGAGCGGCCGCGCTTTCCGGATTGGCGAGTCATCAACGCGCAGGCGCTGGTGACCGGCGGGGTCGAGAGCGATGGCGCCGGGCGGCTCACCGTCGAGTTCCGCCTGTGGGACGTGTTCGCCGAGCAGCATCTGGTGGGGCTCAGGCTGAGCGGTGGAGGCGAGGCGTGGCGCCGCATCGCTCACAAGATATCCGACAAGATCTATGAGCGGCTGACCGGCGAAACCGGTTATTTCGACACCCGCATCGTCTACATCGCGGAGACCGGACCGCTCGACCGGCGGATCAAGCGGCTCGCGATCATGGATCAGGACGGCGACAATCTGCGTTTCCTGTCGGACGGCGGTCATCTGATGCTGACTCCCCGTTTTTCGCCGACCGCTCAAGAGATCACCTACCTCTCCTATGAGCGCGGCGTACCCAAGGTCTATCTGCGCCACATCGACACCGGCCAACAGGAACTGCTCGGCGATTTTCCGGGCATGACCTTTGCGCCGCGCTTTTCGCCCGACGGCAACCGGGTGGTCATGACCTTTGCGCGGGACGGCAATTCCGAGATCTACGAGATGGATCTGCGTTCGCGCAAAGTCTCGCAGCTCACCGACAACCCGGCGATCGAAACCGCGCCCTCCTATTCACCCGACGGCGAGTCCGTCGTGTTTGAATCGGATCGGGGCGGTAGCCAGCAGATCTATGTCATGCGGCGCGACGGCACCAAGGCACGGCGCATCACCTTCGGCAAGGGGCGTTACGGAACTCCGGTATGGTCTCCGCGCGGAGACCTGATCGCCTTCACCAAGAGCTATCGCGGCGTGTTCTCGATCGGCGTGATGAAGCCGGACGGGACGGGCGAGCGCATTCTGTCGCAGGACTATCTGGTCGAAGGCCCGACCTGGGCGCCGAACGGGCGCGTGCTCATGTTCTTCCGGCTGAGTTCCCGATCTCCTGATAGCGCCGAGCTGGTGACCATCGACGTGACGGGGCGCAACGAACGCATCCTGTTCACAACGACGGCCGCGTCGGATCCCGCCTGGTCGCCCTTGATCCCGTAATGATGCATAGTTATAGTCGTCCTTAATATTCGCCGAAGCCGTTGATTTGGCGAGACTTCGTTTCACGATCCGCAAGGTGCGCCGCGCCGTGCGACGCCTGATCTGGTCGCTCGGAGATTGGGGAGATGTCTAAGGTCCTGTTGACCTCTCATCGATGAAGAGGAGCGAGTGAATGCGACTAAGACTGATCCTGCCGCTCCTGGCAGCCCTTGCTCTGGCGGCTTGCGAAAGCATGCCCGAGGAGACCTCGTCGATAACCGGCGAAGGAGCCGAGCAGGCGGGCATGGCGGACGCAACAGCCCCCGTCGACTCGACCGACATGACCGGTCCGGACAAGACCGAGATGCCGCCGACGCCAGAGATAGAAATGAGGGAACCGGAGCCCGTCGGGCCACTCCCGGGATCGCAGGAGGATCTGGTTCAGAATTACGGCGACCGCGTCTTCTTCGAGTTCGACAGCGCGGTCCTGCTGCCGGATGCACGCCGGACATTGGAGCGGCAGTCCGAGTGGCTGAGGCTTTTCCCGGAGGTTACGCTGACGATCGAAGGCCATTGTGACGAGCGTGGGACACGCGAATACAACCTCGCTTTGGGCGAGCGCCGCGCCAACGCCGTGCGCGAATATCTGATCACGCAGGGCATCACGCCGTCGAGGTTAAGAACCGTCTCATACGGCAAGGAGCGGCCTTACGCTTTGGGCCATAATGAAGAGGCGTGGGCTCTCAATCGGCGCTCCGTCTCCATTATCGACTAGGAGCCGGGCGGCCCGCGAGCCCCGGGAGCGCGATGCGGGACGGAGTCGAATCTTTGCCGGACAGGGCGTCTCGGCGCGCGCGGCCGCCGACGGTCGCGGCGCGGCTGGGGATGGCGGTTGCGGCGGCGGTGCTGACAAGCGTCGTTACCGGGGCGTCGTTCGCCGCCGATCTGCGGCTTCAGATCGACGATCTCACGAACCAGATCGTCGGCTTGCGCGCGCAGCTTACCGACCTGGAGAGCAAGGTCTATGGCGGCGCCGTCACGCCCAGCGCTGCCCCCGACGCGCGGCCGAAAAGCGAGCTTCCCGAACGGATCAGTCGGCGCTTGGCGGTCGTCGAGACCGAGATCGACCGGACCGGCGAATGGCAGCGCCGCGTCGCCGGCCGCTTCGACGAGCTCGAAAACATGATCCGCCGGGTCGAGGGCCGCATCGAGCGGCTGGTCGCCGACGTCGACTTCAGGCTGGCCGCGCTCGAGCAGCGGGAGCAGGAGATGACGGCGGCCATGGACGCTGCCCGAGTGGCGGCTGCGGATGCGGCGCGGGCGGCGGCTGCGGCTGGCCAAACGGTGGCCCCGACCGTGATCCTGGAAGCCGGGGGCCAGAGCGGTGCAAGCATCGCGCGTGAGCCGGGAGCGGGCTATGAGCCGTCGGCCGCACCCCGTAGTCTCGGCACGATACCGGCCTCGGATGCGGCGAGCGGGCAGGCCGCGCTACAGACGGACGGCTCGCTGCTACCCGCGGGAACGCCCGAGGAGCAATACAATTATGCGTTCGGCCTGCTCCACGACGCGCGCTACGAAGAGGCTTACCGCGTGCTCTCGCGCTTTATCGAGGTGAACCCCTCACATCCGCTTGCGGAGAACGCGTCCTACTGGCGCAGTGAAACCTTTTACGCCAGGCAGATGTTCGCCGACGCGGCGCGCTCTTATGCGCTCAACCTCCAACGCTTCCCGGACGGCCGCAAGGCACCCGACAACATGGTCAAGCTCGGCATGGCGCTGCTCAAGCTCGGGCGTGGCGAGGAGGCGTGCCAGGCCTTTGTCCAGCTCGATCAGAACTTTCCCGACGTGCCGATCAATATCCGACGGGCGGCGCAGCAGGGGCGTACGCAAGCCAACTGCTCTTGATCGCCGCCGCGGCTGCTCCGCTTGATCAAGCCCTGCATCGTCGCACCCGATGGGGCCGGTGCCGGCGTCGCACCGGTCGACGCGCGCGCTTTCGAGGCTCTGCTCGCACCGCTCGGCCCGTTTGAACCGTCGCCGCGACTCGCGGTCGCCCTCTCGGGCGGGCCGGATAGCCTGGCGCTGTGCCTACTCGCCGACCGGTGGGCCCGCGAGCATCGCGGCCGGGTGTTCGGGCTCACCGTCGACCATCGCTTGCGCCCCGAATCGGGCGCCGAAGCCGCTCAGGTGCGGCGCTGGCTCGCCGCCCGTCATATCGCCCACCGAACACTGCGCTGGTCGGGCGAACGGCCCGACAGCCGAATCCAGGAAAGGGCGCGCGCCGCGCGCCTCTCGCTGCTGACCGGCTGGTGCCGGCGCGCGGGCGTCCTCCATCTGCTGCTTGGCCATCAGCGTGAGGACCAGGCTGAAACGGTGCTGCAACGTTTCGCCCTCGGCAGCGGCATCGACGGACTCGCCGCGATGGCATCGATTCGCCTGGCGACGGATCCCGAGGGCAGGAGCGTGCGCCTGCTCCGGCCCCTTCTTCCGGTGCCCCGGGATGCGCTAATCGCCACGCTGGGTCTGTGGGGCCAGCCATGGATCGACGACCGGTCCAATCGGGACAGGCGCTATGCACGCCCGCGTCTGGCATCCGCCATGGCGCAGCTCGAGTCCGAGGGGCTGACCGCGGCGCGGCTGGCGCGGACCGCCGGCCGCGCCGCATCGGACCGCGCCGCCTTGGACCAGGCCTGCACCGAGCTCTTGGCCGCGTGCGCGCGCCCCGCGCCGGCCGGTTTCGTGGTCCTGGATCGGGGCGCGTTGAAGCGGGCGCCGCTCGCGCTTGCGCGGCGCAGCTTGGCGCGCGCGGTCACCATGGTCGCCGGCTCGCCCTATCCGCCGCGGCAGGAGCGGCTTGAGCGGCTTACGCATCGGGTGCTGAGCGATGACGGCCGGGCGGCGACACTCGGCGGCTGCCGCCTGGTGCCCCAGGGCGAGCGCATCGTCATTTGCCGGGAGCCGGCGGCGGCCTCGGAGGTCCGCACTCTGACGCCGGGGGAGCGGGCGCTTTGGGATCATCGCTTCGTCGTCTCCCTCGGACGAGTCGACCGGCCGGGGCCATTCCTCGTGCGCCAGTTGGGTATCGGCGGTCTGGCCCAGGCCCGTGCGATGGCGCGAGGCGCGGGCACATCCTTGAGGACAGACCACATTCCGGCGCCGGCGCGCCCGTCTCTGCCCGCTCTGTTCGGCCTTGACGGCCCGCTCGCGGTTCCCCACCTAGGGTTCAGGCGGACATCGCGCCGAAGTGGCGGCGCGGCCTTGGGCTTTGCGGCGGCGTTTCACCCGGCGCAGCCCTTGGCGCCGGGTCTGCCGGCGACACTGCGTGTGACAAGCCACTTCGAGACAAGTGATCGCTCGTGAGATGAATGTCGTGTAAACTGCCGGAGCAGCCGAGCAGCCGAGAACGGGATGCGCGGCCGATGGAGTATCGCGGTCATGGCTTTGGCGTCGGCGAAGGACAGGGGTAACCAGAGGCCGAACGGTGGGTAATTTCGGCAAGAATCTGGCGCTTTGGATCATCATCGGCTTGGTGCTGGTGGCGCTGTTTCAGGTCTTTCAGGGGTCGTCGTCGCGGCAGACCTCCACCGACTTGGCGTTCTCCCAGTTCATGGCTGAGGTCGAATCCGGGCAGGTCCAGGACGTGACGATCCAGGGCAACACGATCACCGGCCACTATACCAATGGTGGCGCTTTCAACACCTACGCGCCGAACGACCCGGACCTCGTCAAGACCCTGCGCCAATACAATGTGCAGATCGCTGCGGTGCCGACCGAGGAAGGGGGGCTGAGCATCGTCGGCATCCTCATTTCCTGGTTCCCGCTGCTTCTGTTCATCGGCGTGTGGATCTTCATGATGCGCCAGATGCAGTCCGGCGGCGGCAAGGCGATGGGTTTCGGCAAGTCGCGGGCGCGCCTTTTGACGGAGCGCCAGGGTCGGGTGACCTTCGACGACGTCGCGGGCATCGACGAGGCGAAGCAGGAACTCGAGGAGATCGTCGAATATCTGCGCGATCCGCAGAAGTTCCAGCGGCTCGGCGGCAAGATCCCCAAAGGTGTCTTGCTGGTCGGCCCGCCCGGCACCGGCAAGACGCTGCTCGCGCGGGCCATCGCAGGCGAAGCCGACGTTCCCTTCTTCACGATCTCGGGCTCGGATTTCGTGGAGATGTTCGTCGGCGTGGGCGCAAGCCGCGTCCGCGACATGTTCGAGCAGGGCAAGAAGAACGCGCCGTGCCTGATCTTCATCGACGAGATCGATGCGGTCGGTCGGCATCGGGGCGCCGGGCTCGGCGGCGGCAATGACGAGCGCGAGCAGACCCTCAACCAGCTCCTGGTCGAGATGGACGGTTTCGAGGCCAATGAGGGCGTGATCCTGATTTCTGCGACCAACCGGCCCGACGTGCTGGACCCGGCCTTGCTCCGGCCCGGCCGCTTCGACCGCCAGGTCGTGGTGCCGAATCCGGACGTGCTCGGGCGCGAGAAGATTCTCAAGGTGCATATGCGCAAGGTCCCCCTCGCGCCGGACGTCAAGCCGCGCACCATCGCGCGCGGTACGCCGGGCTTCTCCGGCGCCGACCTCGCCAATCTGGTCAATGAAGCCGCCTTGCTCGCGGCGCGACGCGGCAAGCGCGTCGTGACCATGATCGAGTTCGAGGATGCCAAGGACAAGGTCATGATGGGCGCCGAGCGCCGTTCCATGGTCATGACCGATGAGGAGAAGCGGCTCACCGCCTACCACGAGGGCGGCCACGCGGTGGTGGCGGCCCATACGGCGGCGTCCGATCCAATCCACAAGGCGACGATCATTCCGCGCGGGCGCGCGCTCGGCATGGTGGTCCGGCTCCCCGAAGGCGACCGGATCTCGGTGAGCCGCGAGAATCTCGAGGCGGACATCACCGTCGCCATGGGCGGGCGCATCGCCGAGGAGATGGTCTTCGGCTACGAAAAAGTGACCAGCGGCGCGGCGTCGGACCTCAAGGTCGCGACCCAGATCGCGCGCAGCATGGTCACGCAGTTCGGCATGTCCGATGAGCTCGGCCCGCTCAGCTATAGCGAGAACGAGCAGGAAGTGTTCCTCGGTCACTCGATCACCCAGCAGAAGAACGTGTCCGAGGAGACCGCATACAAGATCGACCTTGAGGTGCGCAAGATCGTCGACGAGGCCTATGGCCGGGCGCGCGAGATCCTTTCCGAGAACCTGGAAGCGCTGCACCGGATCGCGAATGCGTTGCTCGAGTACGAATCGCTCAACGGCGAAGACATCACCGCGGTCCTCAAAGGCGAATCGGTCGTGCGCCCCGATGATGACGAGCTCGTGGTCACGCGGGGACGGCGGGGGACGGTGCCGTCCTCCAGTCGGAAAAAGGGAAAGACCCCGCCCGATCTCGAACCCAATCCCCAACCGGGCTCGTGACGCCTCCGAGGCCGCCATGCCGGCGGCGCCCCTGATACATCCGTCACCCGAAAACGCCCTCACGGAACCGCGCGCCGGCGGCGCCTATCTGCGGCCCTGCAACCCGATCCCCGGCACGGCGCTCGCGTTCGATCTGGTGGACGTGCTGTTTCGAGGCTCGCCGGAGCGCCGCCGGGTAAGGCTGCAAAAAGCCGTGCTCGCGCCATGGGCCGAGAAGAACGCGCCGAGCTTCGCCGACGAGATCGCAGCGTTCAGCGCCCGTCTCGGCGCGTCCCGGGGCCCGGTTTGCGGCATCACGCTGGACCGGCCGCGCCTGATGGGCATCCTCAACGTGACCTCGGACAGTTTCTCCGACGGCGGCGATCACGCCGGGCTTGCCGAGGCGGTGGCCCACGGCCGGGGGATGGCCAAGGCGGGCGCCGACATCATCGATGTCGGTGGTGAATCGACCCGGCCTGGCGCGCGCGCGCCGAGTGAGGAGGAGGAGCTCCGCCGCGTCGTTCCGGTGGTTCGCGTCCTTGCCGGCGAAGGGCTCGTGATATCGGTTGACACCCGCCGCGCCGCGGTGATGGCGGCCGCGCTCGAAGCGGGCGCGCGGATCGTGAACGATGTCAGCGCCCTCGGCCATGATCCGCGGGCGCGCGAGGTCGTCGCGCGGCACGGTGCATGGGTCGTACTTGGCCATATGCAAGGCACGCCCGAGACCATGCATCGAGCACCCCGCTATGATGATGCAAGCCTCGATGTCTTTGACGCGTTGGAGGCGCATGTGTGCGCGGCCGAAGCGGCCGGAATCGCGCGTGGCAGGATCATCGTCGATCCGGGAATCGGCTTCGGCAAGACGGCGCGCCACAATCTCGAGATCCTCCGCGACTGTGCGCTGTTCCACGGCCTCGGCTGTCCGCTCCTCGCCGGCGTCTCGCGCAAAAGCTTTGTGGCGCGGCTGAGCGCGGGCGAGGCGCCCAAGGCGCGGCTGCCAGGCTCGCTCGCGGCGGGGCTTCACGCGCTCGGCGAGGGATTGCATATCCTGCGGGTTCACGATGTCGCGGAAACCCGGCAGGCGCTCGCGGTCTGGCGCGGAATTCGCGATCCCGCGGCGCTCTCAGGGGAGCCTGATTGTTGAGCATTCCTCACGGCGTCGACGCCTCGGATCGCGCAGGCCATGGGAAGCGGGATATGTCACACAGGCTTTTCGGGACCGACGGCATTCGCGGCGTCGCGAACCAGGCCCCGATGACCGCCGAGATCGCCTTGAAGGTCGGGGTCGCCGCCGGCGCGCTCTTCCGTCGCGGCGACCACCGTCACCGCGTCGTTATCGGCAAAGACACCCGGCTCTCGGGATATCTCTTCGAGCCTGCGCTGACGGCCGGTTTCATCTCGGTCGGCATGGACGTTATCCTGGTCGGCCCGATGCCTACGCCGGCGGTCGCGATGCTGACCCGCGCGCTCAGGGCGGATCTCGGCGTGATGATCTCCGCATCACACAATCTCTTCGCCGATAACGGCATCAAGATGTTCGGGCCGGACGGCTACAAGCTCTCCGACGAGGTCGAGGCGAAGATCGAAGCGGGCGTCGCCGCCGACACGTGCGGAAGCGCCGCGCCCGACGCGCTGGGGCGGGCGCGGCGCCTCGATGACGCCGAGGGCCGCTACATCGAGTTCGTCAAGAACAGCTTCCCGCGACCGTTCGGTCTAGAGGACCGTCGCATCGTGATCGACTGCGCCCATGGCGCTGCCTACAAGGTCGCACCGACCGTTCTGTGGGAGCTCGGTGCCGACGTGATCACCCTCGGGGTCGATCCGGACGGGCTCAACATCAACCGCGATTGCGGCTCGACCGACACGGGCTCGCTCGCCAAGGCGGTTGTCGAGCACGGCGCCGATCTGGGGATCGCCCTCGACGGCGATGCCGACCGGATTGTGATCTGCGACGAAAACGGCGCCGTGCTCGACGGCGATCACGTCATGGCGCTGATCGCGTCGAGCTGGGCCGATGCCGGGCGCCTGCGCGGCGGCGGCGTGGTCGCGACAATCATGTCCAATCTCGGTTTTGAGCGCTATTTGAAGGGGCTCGGCCTTGTTCTCGAGCGCACTCGGGTGGGCGACCGCTATGTCGTCGAGCATATGAGGCAGCACGGCTTCAACCTGGGCGGCGAGCAATCCGGCCATATCATCATGAGCGACTATGCGACGACCGGCGACGGGCTGCTTGCGGCGCTCCAGACTCTCGCCGCATTGTCGGCGACCGAGCGTCGCGCGAGCGACGTCGCCGGTCTTTTCGAATCGCTGCCTCAAGTGCTCCGCAATGTGCGCGTCGAGGGCGCCGATCCGCTTCAAACTGCGCGCGCGCAATCGGCGATCGAGGAGGGCAACGCGCGGCTCGGCGAACGGGGCCGCCTGGTCATCCGAAAATCCGGCACCGAGCCGGTGATCCGCGTGATGGCCGAAGGCGATGACGCGGCGCTGGTGGCGGCGGTAGCCGATGATGTCGTGGCCGCGGTCACCGAAGCGGCTCGGGAGTCATGGGAACGCGCGCCGGTGGCGGCGCAATGAACGGCCGGGTGCTCATCGCGGCCGGCTCCGATTCCGGCGGCGGCGCCGGAATCCAGGCCGACATCAAGACCGTGACCGCCCTCGGTGGCTACGCCGCGACGGCGGTCACGGCGCTTACGGTCCAGGACACCCGGACGGTTCACCGCATCCATGCCGTGCCGGCCGATTTCGTCGCCGAGCAGATGCGCGTCGTTCTCGCCGATATCGGTGCCGACTGCATCAAAACCGGAATGATACACAACGCGCCGATCATCGAGGCGATTGCCGGGGTCGCGGCGCGGGAAGGCGCCGGCATCCCGCTGGTCGTCGATCCCGTTCTCGTGTCGAAGGGCGGCGCCTCGCTGCTCGAGCCCGCGGCCATGCGCGCGCTCGAGACCCAGCTCGTTCGCCGGGCCGACCTGGTGACCCCCAATATCCCGGAGGCCGAACGGCTGACGGGCCTTGCCGTCGCGACGGTGGACGACATGACCCGCGCTGCCGAGCTCATTCACGGGCTCGGGCCGCCTGCGGTCCTCATCACCGGCGGCCACCTCGACTCGAACCGGATCACCGACCTCCTGAGCCATGCCGGCGGCCTCGAGCGTTTCGAAGCGCCTCGGATCGAGAGCCGCCATACCCACGGCACGGGCTGCACGCTCGCCGCGGCCATCGCCGTCGGGATCGCGCAGGGAATGACGCTCGTCGACGCCGTGGCGCGGGCGCGGCGCTATCTACGGGCGGCAATCGAGACCGCGCCCGGATACGGCGCGGGCCACGGCCCGGTCAATCACGGGGTGACGGTAACGCCGCTCGCGCCTTGAGGCCGAGAGCGCAACTATCGGGTGGCTGCGGGCTTCCGGCCTCACTAGGGTGGCGCTCAGGAGGTCCGCCATGACATCAACACGCGCAGACATCGAGCGGAACGCCCGCGACTACGCCCGCATCGAAGCCGCGATCGTCTATCTGGAAAACCGCTTTCGCGAGCAGCCCGCACTCGACGACGTGGCCACGGAGGTCGGTCTCAGCCCGCACCATTTCCAGCGCCTGTTTCGGCGTTGGGCGGGTATTTCGCCCAAACGCTTCGTCCAGTTCCTGACTCTCGACTATGCGAAGGCGCAACTCGACGCCTCGGCCTCGGTGCTCGATGCCGCCTATGATGCGGGTCTCTCGGGCCCGAGCCGGCTGCACGATCTTTTTGTCACCTACGAGGCGATGAGCCCCGGCGCCTTCAAGAGCGGCGGGGCGGGCGTCGAGATCGCCTATGGTGCGCATCCGAGCCCGTTCGGCCCGTGCTTCATCGGACAAACCGAGCGCGGCATCTGTGCTCTCGGCTTCGCGGATAGCGGCGCCGACGCCGTCCGTGCCGCCTTCGAGCGGCGCTGGCCCGCCGCGCGGTTTTACGAGGATCGGCGGGCCATCGGGACGATCGCCGACCGGATCTTCGACCGGCCGACGGCGGTCAGCGGGCCGATCAGGCTCGCGGTTGCAGGCACCAATTTCCAGCTCAAGGTGTGGGAGGCGCTGCTGCGCATCCCGTCCGGTCGGATCACCTCCTATCAGGCGCTCGCGCGGGCGCTGGGATTACCGCGCGGCGCCCGCGCGATTGGCGGCGCCGTCGCCGCCAATCCGGTCTCCTACCTGATCCCGTGCCACCGGGTGATTCGAAAATCCGGCCGCTTTTCGAACTATGAGTGGGGCCGGTCCCGCAAGCGCGTCATGCTGGCCTGGGAGGCGTCGCGCGGCCAAACGACGGCCCAAGACGCCGCCTGAGCCTTCTGCATCGTCGCAAGAAGCTTGAAGCGGCAACCGCTTTATGTGTATAAATATGAAAATTATACACATACGAGGCAGCGATGCGGACCAATATCGAGATCGATGACGGCCTGATGGCGGAGGCATTGAAGGCGGGCGGCTTCAAGACCAAAAAGGCCACCGTGGAGGAAGGCTTACGCCTGCTCGTTCGAACCCGAGCGCAGGGGCGGCTCCGCGGGCTGCGCGGAAAGCTGCGCTGGGAGGGCTCGCTTGAAAAGATGCGGAGGGACCGGTGATCGTCGTCGATTCCTCCGTCTGGATCGACTACTTCAACGGCGCCGACACCCGGGAGACCGCGTTGCTCGATGGCGCCCTCGGCGTCGAGCCCGTCATGACCGGAGACCTCATCCTCGCGGAAGTGTTGCAGGGCTTTCGTGACGATCGCGATGTTCGCAAGGCGCGCGCGGCGTTGGAGATGCTTGTTTTCGAGCCCATGGTTGGCCGCGATATCGCTCTGAGCAGTGTCCGCAACTACCGTGCGCTTCGCACCAAGGGCGTCACCGTGCGCAAGACCATCGATATGCTGATCGCGACCTTTTGCATGGAAAACGGGCATCGCTTGCTTCATTCCGACAGAGACTTCGATCCGATCGAGGAGCATTTGGGCCTGGCGACCCTTTAGGAGATGCTTGTCCCTGGGCGGCCTGCTTGGCGAAGCGCCCCGTGCGCCCTAGAGTGTGCCGCTCGCGCCCGGAGGCCACCCATGTATAGCTGGTATTTCGACGATCTTGAGCCCGGCGCCCGGTTCGAAACGCAAGCCAAAACGCTGAGCGAAGCCGAGATCCTCGATTTCGCGTTCCGTTACGACCCGCAGCCGTTCCATATCGATGTCGGCTATGCGGAGGCGGGGCCCTTCGGCGGGCTGATCGCGAGCGGCATTCATACCATGGCTATAGGCTTGCGCATGATGCTTCAGGCGCAGGTTTTCGCGCCCGACGCCAGCATGGGCTCGCCCGGGGTGGACGAGGTCCGCTGGTTGAAGCCGGTGCGGCCGGGCGATACCTTGCGCGCCCGCGGCGAGGTTCTCGAGGCCAGGGTGTCGCGCTCGAAGCCGGATCGCGGCGTCATGCGCTACCGGATGGAGATCCTCAACCAGCATGACGAGCCCGTAATGAGCATGGTCAGCGCCCAGATTCTGCGTCGTGCGCCGGGCGCGGCGGCAGACGGATGATGCGGCCGGTCCTCCTTTTGCAACGTCTGGGTACGGCGCGTTCCCGGACCGTCATCGCCCCTCGCAATAGTACGACGCGCGGTGGGTGGGCATCCTGGCGCCTCGTTCTCGCGCTTCTCGCGGTGAGCGGGGCACTGCTGCTCGGGGCCTATCTGTTTCAGCATCTGGGCGGCCTCGCGCCCTGTCCGCTGTGTCTGGCGCAGCGCTATCCGCACTTCGCGGTGCTCGGGCTCGGGCTCGCGGCCGCCGTCGCGCCCGGCCGCGCGCGGCCGGCGTTCATCGCGCTCTGCGGCATCGCGTTCCTGGTGACGACCGGCTACGGCGCCTACCATGTCGGGGTCGAGCAGGGCTGGTTTGCGAGCGGCTGCGCGGCGCCGCTCGCCGGTGCGGACATCACGGATATCGAGGACATCAAGGCGCGGATCATGGGAGCCCCACTGACCCGTTGCGACGAGGTCCCGTTCTCGCTCATCGGCGTCTCGCTGGCCGGTTGGAACGCCATCATCTCGTTCGTGGCGGCGCTCGCGAGTCTCTACGGCGCGGGCCGCGTGTGGCGGGTGCGCCCATGACCGCGCCCGCGGCGAGCGAGCGGCCGCGGCCAGCGCTGACCGGCGCGGATCGCCTGCCGGGCGATCCGAGCCGTGAGGAGCTGATCGCCCGCATGATCCGGGTCGACCATGCCGGCGAATACGGCGCCCGGCGGATTTATGACGGCCAGCTCGCGGTGCTCGGTCGGAGCGACCTCGCGCCGGCGATTCGCGCGATGGCCGAGGCCGAGCAAGCGCATCTGGACACCTTCGATGCCCTCCTGGTCGAGCGCCGGGTGCGCCCGACGGCGCTCGCGCCGCTCTGGCACGCTGCCGGCTTCGCGCTCGGCGCGGCGACGGCGCTGCTCGGCGGCCGGGCCGCGATGGCCTGCACCGTCGCTGTCGAGGAGGTCATCGAGACCCATTACCGGGCCCAGGCCGAGCAGCTCGGCGAGGACGAGGCGGACTTGCGACGAACCCTCGATGAATTCGGCGCGGACGAGGCGCAACACCGCGCCATCGGCCTCGCCCACGACGCCGAGCGGGCGCCCGGCTACGAGGCGCTGAGCGGCGCGATCAAGCGCGGCACCAGGCTGGCCATCTGGCTCTCGGAGCGGATCTGACGCTCTGTTCGGGAAACGAGTTTGAAGAAATCAGCCGCCTCTTTCGCGGGGGCAGGCTCCGGCAGGCGCCCATGAATTCCGAAAGTGGTGGGGCGGGCCTCGTCGGCTTATCCCTCGTCCCGCTCTCTCCCCCGCCCGCGCCTGACGTGCCGCGAGGTGCCGCTCGGGCCGTGGACCGGCCCGCACGGCCCATTCCGCGCATGCTCGGAGCCGGTGAGAACCAGAAGCGGCACGCTAGCCGAAGGCGGCGAGGATACCGACGCCGCCCACGACCAACCCGACGCCGCCCCATTGAACCGGCGAGACCGGTTCGCGCAGAAACAGGCGCGCCAACAGCACCGTCACCACCGTGTACCCCACGCTCGCGACGATCGCGTATTCGCCATGCGCGCGGCCGAGGCCGAAATAGAGCAGCAGGTGGCCGAGCGTGTCCAGGAGCCCGAAACTCGCCAATACGGGCCACGCGCGCACCGGGAAACGCGCACGCTCGGGTCGCGCCAGCACCACGACCCAGAGCACCACGACGCCGATGAGCCGAACTGCCAGAACGGTCTGCCAAGGACCGTAGATCTCGATGGCCCGGTCGGCGGCCGTGAGCGACGCGGCATAGGTCGTGGCCGCCAATAGCGAGAACAAGATTGTCCGCCGAACCACCGCGGGCGCGTATTCCTTCGGCACCTCCCCGCCGTCCTTGGGAGCGACCGCCCGCGCAACGATCCAGACCCCGGCCATGGTCGCGGCCATCGAGCCCCAATGCAGCGGCTCGGGGCGGGCGCCGAGCGCGACCGAGATCGGCACCGCGATCGCCGGGTAGCAGGCTACCACCGGCGAGGCCAGCGAGACCGGTCCATGGGTCACCGCGTGAAAGAACAGGATCGAACCGAGCGCGGTGCCGGCGCCGATGCCCGCGAGCCAGTGAAGCCCGTCGATGCGCCACTCGAATGGCTCGCCCGCCACCGCCATGACCACGGCGACGAGCACCGCGCCGACCGCCATCATCGCGAAGGTCGCCGCCATCGCGCCGACCGAGCGGCCGGCGAAGCGTGCAACGAAGTCCGAGAGACCCCAGGCGATCGCGCAGCCCGCCCCCCAAAAGGCTGCGCTGCCTAGCATCGGGGCATTGTCACGAAATCATGCGGTGACAGCCGCGCTCGCGAACGGCGGTGATCGGGCGTGGCGCGGTGGTGCAGGGCGGCCCCATGGCGCGGCAGATTATGGGCGGCGCGACCGGCCGGGTCGAGGCGCAAGCGTCCCGCAGCCGGCTCAAGGGCGATTGAGGAAGCCTTACCGCCGGACGTTGGCCGCCTGCCGGCGCCGCACCCAGTCGGGGAACACCGGCGGTTGCGGCGGGTCGAGGCCGGTTTCTTCCTTGCAGCGGGCGATAAGATCGTCGATCTCGCCGCCGCGATTGAACAGCGGCACATTGCCGCGCGCCCGATCCAGTCGCTCGCGGAGCGCCGCGGTCGCCGCCTCGTCCACCGACGAGTCGTCGCGGAGGACCACGCCGTAGCGCTCCGCGCCGGCGCGTGTCACGAGCCCCGCCTCGACATCGAAGGCGACCTTCTCCACCGGCCGCGTCAACGGGTCGCCCCAGCCGCCGCCGCCCCAGGTCAGGTAGTGCACCACATCGCCGGCCTCGACGGCCACCCGATCGCATTTAGAGGGCAGCACCTCGCTCGTGCCGTCGGTCCGCTCGATGAACTTGCGGCTGCGCTCGGCCGGCAGGCCGCCGTTCACGCCCCAGGGATGGGTCAGCCAGCGGTCGTCGTGGATCGAAATCTCGCCGGCGCTAAGCACCCGATAGGCGGTATGCACGCCATTGCCGCCCCGGTGCAGGCCGGGACCGCCGGAATCCGAGATCACCTCGTTGACCTCGATGCGCAAGGGGAGAATGCTTTCGAGATATTCGCTTGGCACATTGGTGAAATCCGGCCACATGCCATGGCCGTCGGCGCCGTCGCCGGAAGGCGCGGCGGCGATGCCGCCGAAGGCGATGTGAAAGAGCTGGAACCACTCGCCGCGCTCGTCGTAGCCCGAGAACAGGAAATGGGGGCTCGCCGAGAAGCCCGCCGCGCAAAGGAAGTCGGGGTTGCCTTGGCCGAACAACCCGGCCAACACGTCCATGCAGCGCGCGAGTCCGTGGGTGCGGCAGGAGAGCGCCGCCGGCTTGATCGGCTTGTAAAGCGAGCCCTCGGGGATGCGTACCTCCATCAGATCATAGAAGCCGTCATTGAACAGGATCTGCGGGTCGGCGAGCATGATGAGGAAGACGCCGCAGTGCATCTTCGTCATCTCCTCATTGCAATAGAAGTTGACCGAGCTTGAGGACTGCGGATCGGTGCCCTCGAAGTCGAGGATCATCTTGTCGCCCTCGCGCCACATCGAACAGGCGATCTTGTAGGGCCCCATGCCGGCACCGTCGTCGTCGAGATAGTCCTCGAAGGACTGCCTCTCCTCGGGGATGCCGGTGAGGATGATCTGACGCATCGCCCGGCGCGTGCGCTCGAGCAGCGCCTCGAGCGCCGAGGCGTAGACGTCGTCGCCGAAGCGCTCGCAGAGCTCGACCACCCGCTGGCCGGCGAGCCGGCAGCCGGCTATCAGCGCATCGAGGTCGCACCTGTTCCAATGCGCCATACGGCAGTTGTACAGGATCAGCTTGAGGATCTCCTCCTGACGCACGCCGCCCCGGTAGATCTTGGTCGGCGGGATCAGGATGCCCTCCTCGTAGATCTGATTGGCATCGGTCGGCATGCTGCCGGGGGTACGCCCGCCGGTGTCGGTCATATGGCCGAACATCGCCGACCAGCCGACCACGCGCCCGTCCCTGTAGATCGGCATGAGCACCAGCCAGTCGGGGGTATGGCTGATCGCGCCGTCGCAGGAATAGGGATCGTTGGTGAGGAACACGTCGCCGTCCTCGATTTCGCCGTCATAGGCCTTGAGGAAGACGCTGATGAAGGCGCCGAACTGGCCGACCACCATCTTGCCGTCGCGATTGGCGATCAACGGGAACTCGTCGTGCTGCTCGCGGATGCCGGGCGACATCGCGGTGCGAAAGAGCACCGCGTCCATCTCGTGGCGCGCGCTCCTCAGGGCATTCTCGATGATGTCGAGGTCGACCGGATCGACGTCGACGCGCCGGAACGGCGTGTCGTTGCTTTCGATGACCGTCGCGGGCATGGCGCGTGCTCCCTCAGCTATCGCGCCGCGGGCGGATGAGGATGTTGCCGATCGCATCGACCTCCCCGTCGTGATTGGGCAGGATGAGCGCGGTCGAATCGAGCTGCATCACGATGGCCGGGCCTTCGATGACGTTGCCGGCGGCGAGCTTGGCCCGTTCGTAGACCGTGGCGTCGTGACGGGCGCCGTCGACATAGATCGGTTGCGTGCCCAGCGCGTCATCGGCCGGATCGCGCCCGCCCGACGGGATCCGGCCGGCGCTCAGCGTCGTCTCCTCGCCCTGCACAATGGCGCGCAGGTTGATGATCTCGCGGTCGACGTCGAGCGCGAAGGTGTAGAGGCGTTCGTGCAGGCGATCGAAGGTCCGGCCGATCGCCTCCAAGCCCTCTGCCTCATAGGCTGCCATGTCAATCGGCACGGGCAGGTGCAGGACTTGGCCGGCATAGCGCACGTCGACCTCGTAGCTCACGCTCTGGTCCTCGCGCGGGATGCCGTCGGCATCGAGGGCTTCCGCCGCATGCTCCGCCAGATCATCCAGGATCGCGCGCAGCTCAGCCTGGTCGGTCTCCGAGAACCTTCGCATGAGGCTGCGCGAGGCCTCGTTGCGCGTACGCGTCGTCGCGTCGCCATAGGCGCAGAGAACGCCGGGGCCCGGCGGCACGATCACCGGCCAGCAGCCCAGTATGCGCGCGAGCGCATTGGCGTGCATCGGCCCCGCGCCGCCAAAGGCGATGAGCGCGAACTCACGCGGGTCGAAACCCTGTTGCACCGAGACGAGGCGGAGCGCGCCAATCATGTTCTCGTTGACGATGTCGTAGATGCCGGCGGCCGCGCGCTCGAGAGTGAAATCGAGCGCGCTGGCCACGCTCTCAATCGCCGCCTCGGCCTTCGCCCGGTCGATCCGCATGTCGCCGCCGAGCAGCGAGCCCTCCGGAAGGTAGCCGAGCACGATGTTGGCGTCGGTCACGGTCGGCGCGATGCCGCCCTTGCCATAGCCGGCCGGGCCGGGGTCGGCGCCGGCGCTTTGCGGGCCGACCCGGAGCGCCTTGGTCAGCGCCGGCACATGGGCGATGGAGCCGCCGCCCGCGCCGACCGAGCGCACGTCCACCGAGGAGGCGCGCACGCTGAGATCGCCGACCGTGGTCTCGCGCCGGATCTGGGCGATGCCGTCGCGCACCAGGCAGACATCGGTCGAGGTGCCGCCCATGTCGAAGGTCAGAAGGTTGTCGAAGCCCGCCTGCTTGGCGATCCAGAGCGCGCCTGTCACACCGCCCGCCGGGCCGCTCATCAGTAGGTTGACCGGCACGGTTTCCGCGCCGGCCGGGGAGGTCAGACCGCCGTCGGAGCGCAGGATGTGGAGCTTGACCTCGCCTGAGGTCCGGCCGAGCTCCTCGTGCAGGTTGCGCACATAGTTCGCGACGATGGGCCGGACGTAGGAATTGCACACCGTGGTGATGGTGCGCTCGTATTCCTGCATCTCGGGGATCACGTCGGAGGAGAGCGAGACGGGGATGTCGGGTAGCTCTTCCTCGGCGATGCGTCCGGCGATCTTCTCGTGGGCGCCGTTCGTGTAGGCGTTGATCAGCGAGACGGTCAGCGCGTCGATCCCCTTGCGTTTCAGGAAACGGAGCGATTGACGGAGCTTCTCCTCGTCGAGGGGCTCGACGATCTCGCCTCGGGCGCCGATCCGCTCATGGGCCTCGACGGTCAGCGCGAGCGGGGCGAGCGGCGGTGTCTTGTTGAAGATCACCCAGGCGCCGAGCCCGCCCGGCACGAAGGAGCGCGCGATCTGCAGAACATGACGATAACCGCGGCTCGTCACGAGCCCGACCCGCGCGCCCTGCCCGGTGAGGATCGCGTTGGTGGCGACCGTGCTGCCGTGCATCACGTGCCTGATCGCGCCAGGCTCGACGCCTGCAGCGTCGCAGACGCGCGCGATGCCGTTCAGGACGCCGAGCGACGGATCCGCCGGCGTGGAGGGCACCTTGGCGACGTGATAGCGGCCATCCGGCTCATGGATCAGCAGCAGGTCGGTAAACGTACCGCCGACATCGACCCCGAGACGATACGACATTCCCTGATGTACCCGGTTCTTATGGTGTGCTTCGGCCGATCCTAAGCATCAAGCCGAGAGACAACAAACGGAGCGGCCGCGCGGCCGGGCTGTGAGGGGAGATGCGGAGGGGCCGATCCCGCTTGCCAAGCAATCCGACGGCGCTACCGCCCTTTGAAGCGGGGCGCCCGCTTTTCCATGAACGCGGTGCGGCCCTCGGTGTAGTCCGCACTCGTGAAGCAGGCGGTCACCAGGGCGTCGCAGAGCGCGGGGTCGACGCCGTCTGCGCCGCTCCGCAACAATTCGGCGATCATGCGCTTGCTGGCGCGCATCGAGAGCGGCGCATTGGCGGCGATGGCGGTGCAGTAGCTCTCCACGGTCTCGGCGAGCTCGGCATCGGGAACGGCCTTGTTGATGAGGCCGATGTCCGCGGCCTCGGCCGCGGTGAAGCGGCGCGCGGTGATGAGGATTTCCTTGGCGAAGGCCGGGCCGACGAGATCGGTCAGCATCTTGAGCGAGCCGATGCGGTAGCCGACGCCGAGGCGGGCGGCGGGGATCGCAAAGCGGGCGCCGATGCCCGCGATCCGCATATCGCAGGCGATGGCGATGCCCAGGCCGCCGCCCATGCAATAGCCGCGGATCATGGCGATCGTCGGCTTGTCCGCCCTGCGGAGCCGCTCGGTGGTGCCTTCGGCGAGCCGGTCATAGGCCGCGACCGCCTCCTCGCTCGCCCGCTGCGTGGCGAATTCGGAGATGTCGGCGCCCGAGATGAAGGCCTTGTCGCCGGCGCCCTTCAGGACGATCACGCGGATCGACGACTCGGCCTCGAGTCGGTCGAGCGCTTCCGGCAATGCGCGCCACATCGCAACCGAGAGCGCGTTGTGCTTCGCCGGATTGTTGAAGGTGATCCAGCCGACGGCGCCGGCGGTTTCGACGAGCAGTTGGTCAGTCATCGCGCATCCAGACGTGAAAACGATTGCGGGAAGGGCGAAGCGCGCCGCCCTTACACGACACCCTGCTCTCGCAGGGCCTCGATTTCGGCAGACCGGTAACCCAGGTCGTACAGGATCTCGCCGGTGTGGGCGCCGAGCTCCGGCGTCGCTGCATGCACCACGAACGGCGTGCGGCTGAGCCGGGTCGCCTGGGAGACGATATGGGTGGTGCCGAGAATCGGATGCTCGACGCGCTCGGCCATGCCGAGATGACGCACCTGCGGATCGTCGAACATCTCGTCGATGGCGTAGATCGGCCCGCACGGCACCCCCGCCTCGTTAAAGGCCGCGACCCATGCAGCGCTCGATTCGGTGCGGGTGCGTTCGGTGATGCGCGCATTGAGCGCAACGCGATTCTCTGAGCGGGCATCGCCGGTCGCGAAGCGCGGGTCGGTGATCAACTCCGGCGCGCCGATCGCGCGGCAGAGGCGCTCGTAGATCTCGCCCCCCGATGTCGCGATATTGATGTGGCCGTCCGCGGTCTCGAACACGCCGGTCGGAATGCTCGTCGGATGGTCGTTGCCGGCCTGCTGCGGAGCCGTGCCCTCGAACAGATAGCGCGCCGCCTGGAAGTCGAGCTGGGCGATCATCGCCTGGAGCAGGGACGACTGGACCCACTGGCCTTCGCCCGATTGCTCGCGCTCGAGCAGCGCGACGAGAATACCGATCGCCGTGTAGAGGCCGGCGCTCAGATCCGCGACCGGGATCCCGGCGCGCATCGGCCCTTGGCCGGGCTGCCCGGTGATCGACATCAGACCGCCCATGCCCTGGGCGATCTGGTCGAAGCCCGGGCGCTTTTCGTAGGGGCCGTCCTGGCCGAAGCCGGAAAGGCTGGCATAGACGAGGCGGGGATTGATGGCGCGCAGCGTCTCCTGGTCGATGCCGAGGCGGTATTTCACGTCGGGTCGGTAGTTCTCGATCACGACGTCGGCGCGCTCGGCGAGGCGCTTGAAGATGGCGAGCCCCTCGGCGGCCTTGAGATTGAGGGTGAGGCTCCGCTTGTTGCGGTGCAGGTTCTGAAAGTCGGGGCCGTGGCGGTCCTTGATCGGGTCCGCGGCCGCCGCGGCCGCCGCCGGTGACTCGATCTTGATGACGTTCGCACCCCAGTCCGCAAGCTGGCGCGCGGCGGTCGGGCCCGCGCGGTAGCGCGTGAGGTCGAGTACGGTGAAGCGCGCGAGCGCGCCGCCCGCCGGGTTCTCGGTCATCGCTTTCGTCCCGTTGCCGCGGCCATTCTAAAGCGCTCTCACGTCTCCGAGAAATCGCGGATTGTGGTGTCGAAACGCCCGTAGCCGGCATAGTCGACGATCTCGTAGAAATGCGTCCGGGTCATCATGCGCGGGACGAGGCCGGGCTGATCGTCGGTCTCGTCGAGATGCTTGAGGCCGTCTTCGACGGCCTTCATGGCGAGGCGGAAGGTCGTGACCGGGTAGATCACGAGGTTGTAGCCGAGGCCGGCGAGCTCACGGCGGGAGAGGAGGGGCGATTTGCCGAACTCGGTCATGTTGGCCATCAGCGGAACGTCGAGAGCCGCACGGAAGGCTTCGAATTCGCGGATGTCCTGGAGCGCCTCCGGGAAGATCATGGCGGCGCCGGCATCGACATAGGCCTTGGCCCGGTCGATGGCCGCATCGAGACCTTCGGGGCCGCGCGCATCGGTGCGGGCGATCAGCAGAAAATCGGGGTCGCGCTGCGCCTCGCGGGCGGCGCGGACGCGGTGAACCATGTCGGCGACCGGCACGATGGTTTTGCGATCGAGATGACCGCAGCGCTTGGGGTTCTCCTGGTCTTCAAGATGGCAGCCGGCGAGGCCTGCCTCCTCGAGAAGGCTGATGGTGCGCGCGGCGTTGAGAGGCGCGCCGAACCCGGTGTCGATATCCACGATGGCGGGTAGTGCGGTCCCGCGGGCGATCGCCTGAGCCCGTCCGACAACCTCGCTCTGCGTGACGAGCCCGATATCGGGCAGGCCGAGATCGCCGGCGAGGGCGGCGCCGGACACATAAACGCCGTCGAAGCCCTGGCGCTCGACGATCCTGGCCACGATCGGCGCGAAGGCGCCCGGAAAGCGCAGCAAGGCGCCGCCGTCGAGCGCGGCGCGGAGCGCGCGGCGGCGTTCGGGCGCCGGAGCAGTGGCGATCATAGATGGTTCCCCTCAAAACCTGTGGCGCGGACGACCAAACCTGCCGCCCCGGCCTCGTTGATTTGACTACGATGATCCTCCGGGTATTGATATATAACGGCTCGGGCCGTCCGGCGATGGGCGGGGTGATCGTGGCCCGTGCGAAGCGTTGCGGGGCAAGGGAGGAAAATCGATGAAACTGGGCTTGTTCATGATGCCGATCCACCGTCGTGGGAGGGCTTATCACGAGACCCTCATGGAGGACATCGATGCGATCGTCCACGCCGATCGGCTCGGCTTCTCGGAAGCCTGGGTGGGCGAGCACTACACCTCCGCCTCCGAGCAGATCACCTCGCCGCTGCTGTTTCTCGCGCATGTGCTGCCGCAGACCCGGCAGATCGTCTGCGGCACCGGCGTGATCTGCCTGCCGCAATACCACCCGGCGGTCACGGCGGGTCAGATCGCCATGTTCGATCACCTGGCGAAGGGACGCTACATCATGGGTGTCGGCCCCGGCGGACTGCCGTCCGATTTCGAGGTCTTTGGCGTGATGGACTCGGATCGCAACGAGATGATGATCGAGGCGATCGATATCATGCTCGAGATCTGGGCGAACGACCCGCCTTACGAGATCACCGGCAAGCACTGGCAGATCTCGCTCAAGGACTGGGTCTACGAGGACATCGGCCTCGGGCATATGGCCAAGCCTTATCAGAAGCCGCATCCGCCGATCGCGATCTCGGCCATGAGTCCGTTCTCGGGCTCGATCAAGTTCGCCGGCGGGCGCGGTTACATCCCGATCTCGGCGAATTTCATCGGTACCTGGTCGGTCAGGTCCCACTGGCAGGTCTACGCCGAGGCGGCGGCCAAGGCGGGCCACCCGACCGATCCCGAGATCTGGCGCGTCGCCCGCAACATCCACGTCGACGAGACCGATTCAGCCGCGGAGGCCTTCGTCAAAGACGAAGGTAACAGCACCGACTGGTATTACAGCTATCTGTTCAGGATTTTCGAGCGCGCCGACATGAAGGGTCCGTTCGTCGTCGAGCAGGGGGACGATCCGGCGGCGCTCACGCACGAGGCCATTCGCGACAACTACACGATCTTCGGCAGTCCCGACACGGTCGCCGAGAAGATCCTGGCGCTCCGCGACCAGGTCGGCCATTTCGGCACCTTGATGCTGACCGCCCAGGATTGGACCGACAGGGAGCGCATGAAACGCTCCATGTCGTTGCTGGCCGAAGAGGTGATGCCCAAGGTCAATGCCGCGCTCGGCGCCCGCGCCGCCGCGGAGTAGGGTTCGCCCCGGGGGCGCCGGCGCCGCGCGGTGAGCGATTATGCCCTGATCACCGGCGGCGCCCGCGGGATCGGCCGGGCGACGGCGGCGCGGCTCCGCGATGAGGGCTGTCGGGTCGCGGTATTCGACCGCCTCGAGCCGGAAGACCCGGTGGACCTGTTCGTCCCGGTCGATTTGGTCGACCGGCGCGCCACGGCGGCGGCACTGGAGCAGGCGCTCGACGGGCGGACGATCACCCGGCTGGTCAACAATGTGGGCACGGTGCGCCCAGCGCTCCTCGAGGACGCGACCCTCGACGATTTCGATTACCTGATGGCGCTGAACGTGCGCGCCGCGATCCAATGCACCAAGGCGTTGGCGCCCGGCATGCGCGCCGCGAAGTTCGGCCGGATCGTCAACCTTTCCAGCCGCTCCGTGCTCGGCAAGGAATATCGCACCAACTACGCCGCGACCAAGGCGGCGCTGATCGGCCTCACCCGGACCTGGGCGCTGGAGCTCGCCGCCGACGGCATCACGGTCAATTGCATCTGTCCTGGGCCGACCGCGACGGAACTCTACGTCGAGGCCAACCCGCCCGAGTCTCCTCGTACCCAGGCGGCGCTCGCCGCCGTGCCGGTGGGTCGTATCGGCACGCCCGAGGACATGGCGCACGCCATCGCCTTTTTTCTCGACCGGCGCAGTTCCTATGTCACGGGCCAGGCGCTCCTGGTCTGCGGCGGCTCCAGCCTGGGCGCCCGCGAGCATTACGGCGCGCCCGCGCCCGATCCGCGGGCGGCGCCCTCCGAGCGGCGCCCATAGCGCCGGGGGTCAGACCGGGCGAATGAATGTGCCGGTGCCGGGCCGGGCGGTGACCGCGCCATCCGCATAGACCGGAGCGCCCCGCACATAGGTGCCGGTCACCCGAGCGCCGAAGGTCATGCCGTCATAGGGGCTCCATTTGGTCTTCGAGGCCATGCCGCCAGCGTCGAACGTCCACGCGCCGGGGGTGACGATCGCGAAGTCCGCGTCTGCGCCCGGCGTGAGGGCGCCTTTGCGGGGATAGAGGCCGAAGTGACGGGCCGGCCGCTCCGACAGCAGCGCGGCCACCTGCGTCACCGGCAGACCGCGCTCGGTCACCATGCCGGTATAGAGCGCGGGGAACAGGGTTTCGAGCCCGGGCACGCCGGAGCCGTTCTTGGAAAACTCGGGGTCCGACTTGCGCGAAAGCGGCCAGGCGACGTGGTCCGACGAGACGAAATCGACCTCGTCCGCCACGATCTTCCGCCACAGCGCTTCGCGCTCCGCGGCCGGGCGAATCGGCGGGTTTTGCTTGAGCCGGGCACCGAGCGTGATCACCTGCTGCTCCTCGAAGACCAGATATTGCACGCAGGTCTCGGCGCTCGCGGCGACGCCTTCCTCGCGGTATCGCTTGACCTGATCGAAGCCGCGCGCGAGCGAGCTGTGCACGATGTGACAGCGGACGCCGGTCGCCCGCGCGATCTCGAACACGCCGGCATTGGCCACCAGCTCGGCGACCGCCGGGCGGCCGGCGCCGTGGCTTTCCGGCGTGTTGCGTCGCTCGGCGAGGAAGCGATCGGTAAGCCGCTGGACGATCGAGGCGTCCTCGTTGTGGAAGGCGACCGAGAGGCCGGTGTCGCGGATCGCCGGGAACAGCTCGTACAGCTCGCCCATGTCGTAGCCGGGAAAGCGCACCGGGTGATACTCGTAGGTCGAGACCTTGAAGGCGCAGACGCCCGCCTTGGCTAACTCGGCGATGCCCTCCGTGCCGGCGCCCTTCTTCGGCGCGCCGTAGAGCGCGATGTCGACAACGGCGACGCGCTCCAGGGTCTCGACCTTGGCCTGCAGCAGATCGACCGTGTTCACCGGCAGCGGTTCGTCGAACGGCATGTCGACGATCGTCGTCACACCGCCGGCGGCTGCGGCGAGCGACGCGTCGGCGAGGCCTTCGATGCCATCGGCGCTTCCGGCATGCACCTGGCCGTCGATCACGCCGGGGAAGACCAAGCTGCCGGTGGCGTCGACGGTCTGGGCGGCATCCGGCGCGGTGCCCACGCCGAGCGCGCCGATGAGCCCGTCGCGGACCGCGAGGAAGCCGCCAGCAAGCACACGGTCGGGCAGAACGAGATCTCCGTGGACGACGAGATCGAACATCGGGGCCCTCCTTCAGTCTTTCGGCGGCTCGTAGTAGTCGCCGGCGGAATGGGTGTGGATGTGGCGGTCCAGGGTCAGGCCGGTTGCGCCGTCGAGCGTGCCCGCCGTGATCGAAACGTGATCCTTGTGGGCCGGCAGCCAGAACAGATTGCTGCCGCAGCGGCCGCAGAATCCCCGCTTGGCGATGTCTGACGATTCGAACCAGACCAGGGTTTCGTCGGAATCAAGGCTGAGATTCTCCTTTGGCACCGCCGTCATGGCCGCATGGTGGCCGGAGGTTTTCCGGCATTGTGAGCAATGGCACGCGACGATGGAGCGCAAGGGCCCCGCTGCCGTATATCGGACGCCCCCGCACAGGCAGCTTCCCGCATGTGCCTCCGTCATGCTTCTCTCCTCCACGGTTGGCGCCCGGATCAGGCGGCGAGCCGCGCGATCGCGGCTGCCAGGACCGTGGTGCCCGCGCCGAAATCGGCGAGCGTCATGGTCTCGTCCGGATTGTGGCTGCCATGGGCGTTGCGCACGAGGACCATCGCGGCCGGGATGCCGGCGCGCCGGAAGACCGCGGCGTCGTGGCCCACGGTGGCGAAGCGTCGGGTCGGGATCGCCAGCGCCGCCGCCGTCTCCTCGAGGACCGTGCGAAGACCCGTGTCCAACAGTGCGGGCTCGGCGCCGACGCATTCGCCCAACGAGAACGCGACCTTGCGGCGCGCGCCGATCTCGGCGGCGAGGGCCTCCACCGTGGCGCGGCAGTCATCGAGAAAGGCCCGTGTGGTGCCGCCGAAATTGAGCGTGAAGTCGCAACGGCCGGGTATCTTGGTCATGCCGTGGTTCGCGGCATCGGTGAAGAATTTTCCCACGGTGAACACGGTGTCGGGTACGCCGTTCTCCTCCCGGGCGATCCAGAACTCATCGAGCGCGTGCACGAGCTCGGCCGTCGCGAGCACCGCGTCCTGCCGGCAGGTGCGGGGGGTCGCGCCGGAATGGTCGTATCGGCCGAGACAGCGGGCGTAAGGCCAGCGCACATTGCCGCGAATGGTGGTCGGGATCGCGACCGGCACGTCCTCCGCCACCAGGACCGGGCCCTGCTCGATATGGAGCTCCAGGAAAGCGCGGGTATTGGCCGGCGAGACCGAGGGCGCGGGCTCATCGCGGAGCGCGCGGACATCGAGGCCGACCGCCGCCATATGCTCGGCGAGCGTGCGGCCGGTATCGGAGCGGCGGAGCCTGTCGAGTTCATCCTGCGGCAGCGAGCCGGTCGCGAGCCGGCTCCCGACGAAGGGGATGCCGAACCAGACGCTCTCCTCGCCGCGGGTGCCGATGGCGACGACATCGCAGCCCGGCATTGCATCGATATCGCGCAACGCGGCCTGCGCGACGAGTCCGGCGATGAAGCCGGCCAGACCGTCGAAGTGCCCACCCGCCGGCACCGAATCGAAATGCGAACCGGTGAGGATCGCGGGCTCGCTCCGGTCCCGGCCGGGCAGCGCGCAGCGGAGGTTGCCGGCGCGGTCGAAGGCGACCTCGAGGTCGAGCGCGCGGGCGGCGCCGGCGAGGAGATCGGCCGCTGCCTGGTCCTGTTCGCTCCACGCGGGGCGGGTCACGCCGGCGCCGTCGCCGCCGACGGCGCGGACCTCGTCGAACAGCGATGCCGCGAACGGCAGCCGGGCCTCGACGGCGGCGCTCAGCGCCGGGATGTCGAGGCCGCTCACGGGGCGAAGACCTCCATGATCTCGTCGTAATTGCGGCTCAGCGGGATCAGGATGAGCTGGTCGAGGCCGGTGTCGAGCCAGCGCCGCGCGCTTGCGCGGCATTCGTCTGCGGTGCCGTGGGCGATCAAATCGCCGACCAGCGCGTCGTCGACCAGGTCCATGGCGTCCTCGATGCCACCGGGCCGCGGCGGCCAGCCGCCCATGACGTCTGTGATCCTGGCGAGGCGGTCCTCGGGGAACGCCCAGGCCTTGGCGAAGTGGGGCTGTTGGCCGAGATACTGGGTCACCAGGCGCTTGGCGTCGAACAGCGCCTTGCCGCGATCGGCGTTCATCGAGATGTTGACGAGCTGCAGTTTCTCGACCTCGTCGAGGGTACGGCCCGCGCGCGCTGCGCCGGCCGCGATTCGCTCGAGAGAGCGCCTTGTATAGGCCGGCGAGAGAATGCCGTTGATCAACGCCCCGTCGGCGATCTCGCCGGCGAGTTCCATCATCCGGGGGCCGGTTGGGCCGATGAAGATCTTGACGGCGGGCGGGATGCGCGGGTCGCCGTGGCCGAGATCGAGGGTGAGGTCGCGCACCGTCACCAGCTCGCCCTCATGGGTCACGCCGTCCTCCAGGGATAAGAGCCGGCGCAGCACGCCGATATAGTCGCGCATCTGGCTGAGCGGCTTGCGGCGTTCGACGCCCTGCTTCCAGGCGAGCGGGTCCCAATAGGCGCCGAGGCCGAGGTTCATGCGCCCCGGCGCGAGATTGTCGAGGGTGGCGAAAGTCATGGCCATGAGCGCCGGCCCGCGGGTCCAGCTATTGACGATGCAGCTCCCCAGGCGGACCCGCTCGGTGGTCGCGGCCATCGCGCCGAGCACCGAGATTGCGTCGCGGGCGAGCCGGGTCTCGGTGACCCAGAGCGAATCGTAGCCGAGCGCCTCGGCTTTCGCGGCGAGCCGAAGCTGCTCGCGCACCCCGGGGCGGTCCAGAAAGCCGAAGCCGATCTTCGTCATCGCGCCTCATCCCCGTGGTGTCTGGCGCCGGTCTCTTTCGCGGTCTTCGCCAGCAGATGCGCGCCCGAGCTCGTCGGCGCATAGCGCGGCGGATCGTCGGCGCCCCGGCAGGTCGAAAGGCATTCGACCTGGGCATCGTAGTTCGGCTGATGGAAGAAGGCGATCGACGCGCGCCGGCTGCCGGCCCTCCGGTGCGGCGGCGGATTCACCACGCGGTGCAGCGTCGAGACCCAGCGATCGTTGGTCCATTGCGCCATCAGGTCGCCGAGATTGACGATGAACGTCTCGGGTGCGGGCTCGACATCGTGCCACACCTCGTCACCGCCCAGCACCTGTAGGCCGCCGGCAGCGGCCGTCGCGAGGAGAATCGTGAGGCTACCATAGTCGGTGTGAGGCCCGGCGCGGAGCTGGCCGGGCAGGGGAGGGCGGTCGGCCTCGGCATAGTGGTTGAGGCGCATGGCGGTGATGTGGCGGTCGATTTTGTCCGCGAAAAAATCCTCCGGTATGGCCAGCGCCAACGCGAAGATACGCATGAGGTCCGCGGCAAGGCGTTCCATTGCGCGGTAATAGGCGCAAAGACGCGGGCGAAACGCGGCCGGCCGCTCGGGCCAGATGTTGGGCTCGAACCAGGTCTCGCGATGCCGGGCGTAATAGGGCGTTTCCGGTAGGTCGAACTGCCCGAAGGTAAAGGCCTCGATCAAGTCCGGCGGCGACTCGCGATCCAGGGTGTAGGCGAGCGCGTTGCCGCCGACCGGCATGTAGCCGCGGCGGAAATCACCCTTGGGCGAGATCCATCGGCGCTTCTCCACCTCGTCGAGATCGAAGAACGCCCAGCTCGCCGCCAGCGCGTCATCGACGATGGCGCGCGGGACGCCATGCCCGCGAATGACGAGGAAGCCGATGCGGCGACAGGCCTCATCGACGGCGCGCGCCACTGTCGCCTTCTCGCCATCGCCGCCCGCGAGGAACGGCTCGATATCGACGACGGGAACGGTATTCCCGTTCATCGGCGACCCTCTGCCTGTCTGCCGTGACCGAGGATAAGGAGGGTGTTGCCACATGTGCAAGTTGCCGCGGGTGTTGTTTTTGTTTGTCCCGTTCTGCGGCGGGGATGAAGCTCGATCGCTTCTTTCGGACGCGTTCGAAGGTCCGCCCGCTGCTGGTTTAGGTGGCTTCTGCACTCTTTCTATGCCGTTGAAGGGAGGAGCGAGGGGGAGCCGTTTATGCCGCGGGAGCAAATAGTCGTGCGCAGGCGTTTCGGAACGCCGCCGCCACCGCACGCCCTTTCACGGGTTCGAAACCGAATTAGCCGGTTTCCGGAAAACGTTCGCCACCTTGTGGGGCCAGGTCCGGCAGCCACGTCTCATGGACGTGAAGCCACAAAACGCCGCATGGCGTTGCTTCCTCCCGGCGAAAGAGAGCCGTCGAGAGGCGGGCGGATTTGTCGTCGCCCCGCTGGTGCCATTCTTCATAGGTGACCATCGCATGGTCACCCTCGGCCCACCGGCAGCGAAAACTCTCGATCCAGATATTGAACGCGCCAGCGTCGGCGGCGAGTTCCCCATGGAGCGCTTCGAACTCGCTGACCAGTGCATCCCGCCCGGTCACCGTGCCGCGCGGGCTGATAACCTCGACCCCGCCTCCCATCACGTCGGAGAAGCGGGAGAAGGTCTCGGCCGTCCGCGGCACGGCGCCGACCAGCCAGTCTCTCAAGAACGCGTGGAACTCTCGCACCTCTCGCTCGCACTGCCTCTCCATCCTCTGGCCTCCGGTTCGTCCGTGGTCCGTTGCGTCAGCTCTACGCCATGCGCAGCCTCGGTTGCGGCTTGGTAGACGGTAAGGCGTTCGTTTTCAGGCGCGCCCGTGAGCACGATACCGTCGATGTCGCGAGCGTGCTCAACGTCCCCGCCTACTCAGCCAATCCCATGATGGCATGCTGAAAATGGGATCGGGCCGCGCCGCGGTGGGAAGCTGCGCGGCCCGATAAACACCGTCCTACGCCTCCCGGTAGAAGTCCTGGAAGCGTATGTTGTTGGATGTGTAATAGGTCCACCCCTTGATGTCGGAACGCCGCGCCATCGAGTAGTTGGTGAACGCGCAGAACACCCAGGGCGCTTCGCGCATCACGATTCGCTGAACCTCGTCCATCGCCGCGAGCCGGGCATCCATGTCGCCGGTCTGCGCCGCGCCGTCGATCAGCTCGTCGACCCGGGCGTTTTCATAGTTGGAATAGTTGATGAACGACTTGGAGTGGAAATAGAGGTTCATCGTCGTTGAGGCGACGCTACCATTCTCTCGTCGGGGCGCTGCGGAACGTTTCGTGCGAAACGCGCCCGATATTATATCGACGGTGCGGAGAGCCCAGCAAACGCTTTCGGGTGATCGAGGCTCGGTGTGCTCCCGGCGGCGAAACGCCTTCGGGTCTTTGGTTAGCTGCGGGCCTGGACCAGGGTGCAGGTGATGGTCTCCTCGCCGAGTGCCTTGCACGCCTCCAGACGGTGAAGACCCTCGACCAGCACGTAGCGCGCACTGTCCTTGCGAACCAGGATCGGCGCCTTCATGCCCTCCTCGAGAATGTTTTCGGCGAGCGCGGCGACCGTCGCCTCGTTGAGCGTCCGCCGGCGTTTGGCCGGGACGTAGATGGCGGCGATGGGGAGGTCCCTGTCCTCCAGCAGCGGCAGCGTCGCGTCCTCCTCTCCTGGCGCGGCGCCTCTTCGGCCGGGACTCGCCCGGGCCGCTGGTCGCCGGCCGAGGGCTACTCTCGCAAAGCCGCCAGTCGCGCGCAACATCGCCGCCATCTCCGGGCATGCCGGCGGGTAGCAGCGGGTGCCGCGGGGCATGTCAGAACGACGAGCCCGGCTCCTTGAGAAAGGCGATCTCTTCGGGGGTCGACCGCCGGCCGAGCGCCCGGTTGCGATGCGGATAACGGCCGAAGCGGTCGATGATCGCCTTGTGCTGCTGCTCGTAATCCAGCAGTTCCGGATCGGTCAGGCTCGTGAACAGCTCGACCGCGAATTCGTGGATCCGCCGCGATTCGCTGTGCTGGTACGGCATGTAGAAAAACTGCCGGCGGGCCACGGAGACCGCCTGATCGGCGCCGGCTCGCACGGCCTCCTGCGCGAGCGCCAGCGCCATCCCATCGCTGGCGAAGGCGCGCGGATCGTCCCGGTAGAGATTGCGCGAGAACTGGTCGAGCAGGATGATTTCGGCAAGCCGCCCATCGGACGTGTCGCGCCAGTCGTAGAGCTCGCCCCGTGCGGCGCGCCCATGCAGCGCGCCGAACTGCGAGCGGATCGTCGCATCGAAATCCGGGTTCTTGGTCCACCACTGCTCACGGCCGTTCTTCTCAAACCAGAAAGAGAGAATTTTATCAATCATTTGAATATCTTTTCTCGTACTTTATCTGAGATGAGGGGCGGGTCGGTCGCCACGGACGGTTTAGGCCTGTCGGTCCCGCGAGATTAAGATCGCCGCACCAATAACCCAAATTCGGGAACGAGGGCACCGATTTCCCTTGTCGATAGAGTGCGTGCCGTGATGCAAAGGCGGTCGAGAGAAGAACGGGAGCCGGATGATGAATGACATGCCGAGCAGGGCGGTGCGCGTCGCCTGCGATGTCGGGGGAACCTTTACCGATGTGTGCATCCTGGAAGAGGCGTCGGGCCGGATGCGCGTCGCCAAGACGCCAACCACGCCGGATCCGATCGACGGCGTGCTGGCGGGCATCGCGGCCGGCGGGGTCGACCTCAAGGACGTCGTCCTGTTCTCACACGGCACGACGCTGGCGACGAACGCGCTCATCACGCGCAACTTCCCGCCTGCGATCATGGTGACCACCAAGGGCTTCCGCGATGTGATCGAGATCCGCCGGGGCACCCGCGACGATCTCTGGGATACCTACAAGGAGATGGCGCCGCCCTATATCAACCGGCGCAACCGGCTGGTCGTCACCGAGCGGATCGACTACAGCGGCGCGGTCATCGAGCCGGTGGACGAGGCCGAAGCGCGCGAAGCCGCCCGAATCATCAACAAGCGCGGGGTGAAGACGATCGCGGTCTGCTTCGCTAATGCCTTCGCCAACCCGGAAAACGAGCGGCGAATGCGCGACATCCTCGAGGAGGAGGTGCCCGACGCGTCGATCTCGCTCTCGAGCGAGATCATGCCCGAGATCTTCGAGCATGAGCGCTTCTCGACGACGGTGGCCAATGCGGTTCTGGCCCCGGTCGCCGGCGACTATGTGAAACGCCTCGCCGCGCGCCTGCGCGAGGGCGGCTACACGGAGGACGTTCTCCTGCTCCATTCCGGCGGCGGCGTCATGACCGAGAACACAGCGGAGAAATTCGCGGCCCGGCTCGCCGCCTCCGGCATCGCCGCGGGCGCGATCGCGAGCCGCTTTGTCGCCGGGCTCGCCGGCCATGAGAACTCGATCAGCCTCGACATGGGCGGCACCAGCACCGACGTCTCACTCTGCGATCGCGGCAATCTGCGGGTGACCAACGATTGGTACGTGCAGTACGGCTATCCGATCTGCTTCCCGAGCATCGAGGTGCTGACGATCGGCGCGGGCGGCGGCTCGCTCGCCTGGATCGACGAGGCGAACTCGCTGCGCAACGGACCGCAATCGGCCGGTTCGTCGCCCGGCCCGGCGTGCTACGGCCGGGGCGGCGCCGAGCCGACCAATTCCGACGCCAACATCGTCCTCGGCCGCATCGGCGATCAGCTCGCCGGCGGTGCCGTCACCCTCGACAGATCGCTGGCCGAGGAGGCCGTCAAACGGCGAATCGCCGACCCGCTCGGCATCTCGGTCCGGGAAGCCGCCGTCTCGATCCTGCAGGTCGCCAACGCCAACATGGCGGATGCCGTGCGGCTGGTCTCGATCCGCCGCGGCTACGATCCGCGGGATTTCGCCCTCGTCGTGTTCGGCGGCGCAGGCCCGCTCCACGGCGTGGCGCTGGCCCGCGATCTCTCGATCCCGACTGTCCTGGTCCCGCCGAGCCCGGGCGTTACCTCCGCGCTCGGCTGCCTCCTGGTCGATATCAAGCACGACATTTCGCAGATGTATCTCCGCTCGGTGGAAGACGCCAAGCTCGACGAGGTCGATCAGACCTTCAGCGCACTCGAAGAGGAAGGCCGGCAGCGGCTCTTGCACGAAGGCGTCACCGAGGACCGAATGCAGTTCGAGCGCTCCGTCGACATGCGTTATCTCGGCCAGTGGCGCTCGATGTCGATTGCGTTGCCAGCGAAAATCGCCTCCCTCGACGAGGCGATCGCGCAGTTCCATGAAGAACACGGCCGCGAGCACAACTATTCACGCCCCGACGCACCGGTCGAGATCTACCGGTTGAGCGTCACCGCGACCGGGCTCTCGCGCAAGGCGGAGTTTGCCAAACAGAAGCTGGATCGCTCGAGACCACGCCCCGCAAGCGAGCGCGAGGTAGTATTCGACGAGGAGCCCACGCCGATCAGGACCCCGATCTACGACCGTGATAGCCTCCACGCCGGCGCGGTCGTCGAGGGCCCGGCAATCATCGAGCAGCTCGATTCGACCGTCCTCGTGCCACCCGGGCTGAAGGCGGAGGTCGATCCCTGGCTCACCATCGTCATGAACGTTCCGCTGGCGCAAGCCTGAGCGGCCGACGCACGCGAGGAGAACAGCACATGAGCGGCAAGTCCGACGGCTACACGCTCGATCCCGTGACCTTCGAGGTTCTCAAGAACGCCTATGTCAACATCGTCGACCAGATGGCGGAGCAGATTTTTCGGACCTGCTATTCCTTCGTGATCTGGTCGCGGGATTTTTCGTCCGCAATCTGCGACACCGAGGGCAATACCATCATGCAGGGCTCGGGCGACATCGCGGCCCATGTCGGTACGCTGCACTACACCGCCCAGGCCGTGATCAACAAATTCGGTGACGACATTCACCCGGGCGATACCTTCGTCGTGAACGACGTCTATCAGGGCGGCACGCACTTCAACGACACACGGATCGTTCGGCCGATCTTCTACGAAGGCATCCATCTCGGCTTCGCCCAGGCGAACGGCCACTGGGCCGACGTCGGCGGCGCGGTGCCCGGCTCGTTCAATGTAAGCGCCCTCGATCACATGGCCGAGGGGCTCCGCATCACGCCGGTCCGGGTCTACAGCAAGGGCAAATACCTCTCCGACGTCGCCGAGCTGATCGCCAACAACACGCGGGCGCCGGCCGATATCATCGGCGATCTGCAGGCGCAGGCCGAGGCGTGCAACGTCGCAGAGCGGGAGGTCGGCCGGCTCTGCGACAAATACGGCCTCGACGTGATCCGGACCTCTTTCGCCGAGGTTCAAGACTATGTCGAGACCCTGACCCGCCAGCGCGTCGCCAGGATGCCGAACGGCGTCTGGGAGACCGAGGACTATATCGACGTCGACCCGGTGGCCGGCGAGGGCCTGATCCCGATCCACATCAGGATGACGATCGAAGGCGACAGCGTGCACTACGATCTGTCCGGCTCGCATCCGAAGACGATCTCGACCTTCCTCAATTGCTGCTATGGCGGCGCCTTCGCCGCGATCGTCGCCGGCACCAAGATGCAATCGCCCGATATCCCGCTGAATTCCGGCTTCTACCGGGTCGTCACCGTCGACCTCGGGCCCAAGGGAACCGTGGTCAATGCCGATTGGCCGACGCCGGTCGCCGGATTCTGCTCGGGTCCGTTCGAGAAGATCATGAACTCGGTGTTCGAGCTCTGGGCCGAGATCCTGCCCGAGCGCGCCATGGCTTGTACCTTCAACCTCGAATATCTGCTGATCGGCGGGCGCGACGGCCGCAAGGAGGATCGCCCCTATTTCATGTGGTACGACTGGATGGTGGGCGGCTGGGGCGCGCGCAACGGCCGCGATGGCTGGGCCGCGACCGGCCCTGTTTTCGGCGTGCAGCTCGGCACCCAACCGTTCGAAGGCCAGGAGCGCCTCGCACCGGTGCTCACCACCGGGCACGAGTTGATCGTCGATTCTGGCGGCCCGGGCCAATCCCGCGGCGGCCTTGGCGTCGAGAAGGGCGCGATCCTGACCAAGGCGGAGCGCTCGGTCGTCTCCTATTGCTGCGACCGCGAGCGCTCGGTGACCTGGGGTCTGTGGGGCGGCTTGCCCTCCATTCCCCATGGCGTCTGGCTCAATCCGGGCAGCCAGGGCGAGCGCTATCTGGGCTCGATTTTCTCGGGCGTGCCGGTCGAGGCCGGTGATACCGTGACCCGCCCCTCGGCAGGCGGCGGCGGCCTCGGCGATCCGCTGACCCGCGATCTCGAGGCGGTGTGCGAAGATGTCGCCGACGGCTACGTCTCGATCGAGCGGGCCAGGAAGGATTATGGCGTCGTCGTCCGCGAGCTGGACGCCGACTTGGCCGCCTATGAGGTCGACGAGGCCGCGACGGCTGCTCTGCGCGATGAGATCCGCGCGCGCCGGCACGCCTGGCTCGACGAGGACCCGGAAGCGATCGCGGCCAAGTATCGGAGCAAGGAGCTCGATGCCCTCGACCTGGTCCGGCAGTATGGCGTGATCGTGGACTGGGGGAGCGGCGAGCTCTTGCCGAAGACCACGCGCCAGTTTCGGGACATGCTGAAGCGCCGGACGTCATCCCACTGGATCGTGCCGGGCGAGGCGCGCAACGAACGGCCGACTCTCCAGGTCGCGTAGACGAGCGGCGGCCGATCCGCCATGAGCCCGTCGCAAGCCGAAAAAGCGGCGCTGTTTGCCGCGCTGCATGCACGCCCCGGCGCGTTTGTGATCCCCAATCCGTGGGATCTCGGCACGGCGCGGGTGCTTGCCGGCCTGGGTTTCGAGGCGTTGGCCACGACCAGCGCCGGTTTCGCATTCTCCTTAGGGCGGCAGGATGGTGGGATCAGCCGCGACGAAGCTCTCGTCCATGCGCGAACCATCGTTGAGGCGACGCCGTTGCCGGTCTCCGCGGATCTGGAGAACGGCTACGATCATCGACCCGAGGGCTGTGCGGAGACCATCCGCGGCGCCGCTGAAGCCGGCCTCGTCGGTGCCTCGATCGAGGACGCGACGGGCATCCGAGACGACCCGATTTATGCTGCGTCACATGCCGCAGAGCGGGTGGCGGCCGCGGCGGAAGCGGCGCGCGGCTTGCCGTTTCGGTTCACGCTCACCGCGAGGGCCGAGAATTTCCTTCATGGCCAGCCCGATCTCGACGACACCATCGCCAGGCTGCAGGCGTTCGAGAACGCGGGCGCCGACGTCCTCTACGCACCGGGGCTCAGTGACCTGGAAACCATTCGTACCGTCTGCGAGGCGGTCTCCAAACCGGTCAATGTCGTCATGGGTTTGGCCGGCGCGCCGCTCTCGGTCGCGGAGCTCGCCGAGGCGGGCGTCAAGCGGATCAGCCTCGGCTCGGCATTGTCACGCGCGGCGCTTGGCGGCTTTCTACAGGCGGCGCGCGAGATCAAGGAGCGCGGTACCTTTACCTTCGCTGCCGAGGCCGCCACGTTTCGCGATCTCAATCCCTATCTGAGCGTGCGTAAAGCCACGCGCTCGCCATAGCAGTGTCCGGATTCACGCTCACCGAAGAGCAGCGCGCCGGCTGACGGACTGCCGCCGCGAACGGCGAGAGGCGGGATCGGTTCCATTCGCAAGGGAACCGATCTAGAGTGTGCTGGCTCAGGAATATCAGCAGCAAGAATGGGGAGACGTCATGAAGTTCCGTCATCTAATCGTGGGGGCGATGGCCGCGACGGCGGCCATGTGGTCCCTTTCCGCGGTCGCACCGGCCTCTGCGGCCGATCCCATCAAGGTGGGCTATATCGGCTCGTTCGACACCGACACCGGCAAGAGCACGATCCGGGGCACCGAGATCGCCATCGAGGAGCTCAATGCCGCCGGCGGCGTGCTCGGCGGACGCATGATCGAGCTGGTCATGGCGGATACGCGTGAGGACGTGCAGGAGGGCATCAGGGCTTACGAATATCTCAACGAAGTCGGGAACGTGGACTTCATCATCTCGGGCTGCATCGACGACGTGTCGCTGGGCTGGCTCGAGCGCATGGCGGAGTACCGGACGCCGACACTGGACACCTGGACCTCGTACGTTGGCATCATCGACAAGGTTGTCGAGGAGTACGACAAGTACAAGATGTACTTCATGAACGTGTCCAACGACTACGCGCTGGCCATCCTCTATGTCGACTTCGGCAAGGACGTGCTGTCCAAGCAGATGGGCTGGAAGACAGTGTACGTGCTGCAGGAAGACACCGCGTTCGGCGGCGGCGTCTACGAGCTGATCGAGCAGGTTCTCGCGCCGGAAGCCGGCATCGAGATCGTCGGTCACACCGTCTACGACACCAACACGGTCGACTTCGGGCCGATCTACAACAAGGCGGCGGCGGCTGGGCCCGACTTCATCTACCTGATCGCGGCGGTGCGCAGCCAGGTGCCCGCCTCGCAATACGTGAAGCTCGAAGTGCCGGTGCCGATGACCGGCATCAACGTCTCGGCCTTCGCCCTGGAGTTCTGGGACGACACCGGCGGCCTCGGCGGCGGCATCTCGACGCTGAGCCCGGTCCCCTCGATCGGCTCCGACATCGATGATCGCACGGCGGAATTCCTCGAGCGCTACACCGCCAAGTACGGCGATTCGCGGCCGGTCTTCCCTCACTTCAACGGCTTCAACGCCTATTACGGCATGCTCAACGCCTTCGCCGCGGCTGAGCGCGCCGGTGGCTTCGAGCCGCTCGACGACTGGGTCCGGGAGATGGAGAACGAGGACATCGTCGTCGAGAAGGACGGCGAGATCTGGCTCCGCTACGCCTACTGGAAGCCGGGCGAGATCGAGCCCCGCACGCAGCGGGAGTACACCCACAACATCAAGTTCGACATTGATCCGCCCTATGACGACGGGGCGCCGTCGATGGTGGTAATCCAGTGGTACTCGGACGGCTCGACGAGGGTGGTCTACCCGCCGAAATACGCCAACGGCGAGTTCGAGGTGCCGGACTGGCTGAAATAGGCGAAACGCTTTCCGGGCGCGGCTGGTAGGGCCGCGCCCGGGCTTCCTTCCTCGAAGACCGCCGGAGGCGCCCGTGATCTCGGCACTTCGGCCCCTGCAAGAACGCAGTCGCGACGGCGGGTGAGCGAAGCGGCCCGATGGCGCTCCAGATCCTGATCCAGGGGTTTGTGCTCAGCGGCCTCTACGCGCTGATCGCCGTCGGCTTCACCATGATCTTCAGCGTGGGCCGGGTGCTGAACCTAGCCTACGGCGTCTACATCATGCTCGGCGGCTATATCTACTACGCGGCCCTCCAGGAGGCGGGACTGCCCGTCTTCGCGAGCTTCATCCTGGCGATGCTCGCGGGCGTGATCTTCGGCCTGCTCACTTACCTGATCCTCGTGCGCCGGCTGGAGGACAACCCGATCGCGGTCGAAATATCGACGCTGATCCTCGCCGTCGTCATGCAGGCATTGATCGTGGTGATCTTCGGCGCCTCGCCCAAGACTATGTGGCCGGTGATCCGCGGCGTGCTCCGCTTCGAGGGCATCTCGGTCACCATGAACATCCTGCTCGCCACGGGCGTGAGTTGGGTGGTGCTCGCCGGCCTCATGCTCTTCATTCGACGAACCCATATCGGTCGCGCCATCCGCGCGGTTTCCATGGACCGTAAGGGCGCGGTGATCTCGGGCATCGAACCCAGCATCATCAGCCTGGTGACCTGGGGGCTTTCCGGCGCCTTCGGGGCAATTGCCGGCGTCTTCTTCGCCACCTTCACCCAGCTCGACTCGCACATGTGGGTGTTCCCCCTCATCATCTCGGTCGCGGTGGTGATCGTCGGCGGTATCGGCAGCATCGCCGGCAGCCTGATCGCGGCCCACATCATCGGTTTCGTGGAGACCATCACCACCACGGTGATCGCGGCCGAGCTGCGCGGCGTCTCCACCATGCTGCTGATCATCCTGGTGCTGGTGGTCCGGCCCAAGGGCCTCTTCGGCAAGGCGGAGCTCTGAGCCGTGGCCGTCGACCGCGAGACCCTGCGTTATCTCGGCTGGTGGCTCGCCTTCGGCGTGCTCATGTGCCTGCTGCCGCTCGTGGTTGGCACCGGCACGCTGCGCATCCTGATCTTCGCCCATTTCCTGGCGATGTTCGCCATGAGCTGGGACTTCCTCTCAGGGAGGACCGGCTATATCAGCTTCGGCCACCCCTTCCTCATCGGCATCGCCGGCTACACCACCGCGATCCTGAGCTTCCGCTTCGGCGTGCCGATCTATTTCAGCATCCCGGCGGCGGTGGTCGCGACCATGGTGGGCGGCACGCTGTTCTTCCTGCCGGCGCTGAGGACGCGGGGCACCTATTTCGCGCTCGTGACCCTCGCCTTCATGGAGATCCTCTACGAAATGACCAAGGTGGTGGCGCCCAAGGTCACGGGCGGCACGCGGGGCATTTCGGGCATCGAGACGATCGTCACCGGCGCCATCAACAACTACTACCTCAGCTTCGGCATCATGTTCGCGATCGGGGTCGTGCTTTGGCTCCTCATCCGCACGCGCCTCGGCATAGCCCTCAGCGCGATCAGGATGAACGAGGAGGCGGTCCGCAGCACCGGCCACAGCACCACCAAGCTCAAGCTCTTCGCCTTCACCGTGAGCGCGGCGGTCTCCGGCATCGGCGGTGCCTTCTACGTCCACTATATCGGCTCGATCGCGCCGCGCGGCATGTTCGAGATCAACTTCCTGTTCACGATCCTGGTGGCGGCGCTGCTGGGCGGGGCGGAGACCATCATCGGCCCGATCATGGGCGCCTACTTCCTGACCATCCTGCTCGAATATCTGCGGCCGGTGCTGCCGGGCATGGAGCGCTATCTCCTCTACGGCGCGATCGCGCTGGTGCTCTATGTCGTCCGGCCCGAGGGCATCTACAGCATCATCGCCGATGCCGGCCGCAAGGTTCAGGAGTGGCGGCGCTGATGGCGGGCCCGCTGCTGGAGGCGCGCGACCTCTACATGACCTTCGGCGGTATCCGCGCCGTGCAGGGACTCTCCTTCCAGTTGGAGGAGGGCGAGACGCTGGGCCTGATCGGCCCCAACGGCGCGGGCAAGACGACCGTCTTCAACATGATCATGGCGGAACTCAGGCCCACCAAGGGCGAGATCTGGTTCGGGGGCGAGAACATCACCCGCGTGCCCACCCACGAGCGGGTCAAGCGCGGCATCGCCCGCACCTACCAGGTGCCGCAGCCCTTCGGCGAGATGTCGGTCGGCGCCAACATCCGCATCGGCATGGCGCCCGACGATCTGTGGAAGCTCATGACCGAGGGGCCGGACCTTGCCGCAGAGCGGGAGATCGGCCGCAGCGTCGGCTTCTCCGACAAACAAGTCGAGGCCTTGCCGAGGGAGCTCGCGATGGGCGATCTGCGCCGTCTCGAGATGGCGCGCAACGTCGCCGTGGCGCCTAGGCTGCTGCTCCTCGACGAGGTCTTCGCCGGCCTTACCCTGACCGAGATCGCGCAGGTCTCCGAGCTCTTGGTCGAGAAGAAGCGGAAGGATGGGCTCACCTATGTCATCGTGAGCCATGATCTGCGTGCCCTCGCGCCGCTCGTCGATCGGGTGATCGTGATGTCCTTCGGTGCGGCGATCGCCGAAGGCACCTTCGACGAGGTGGTCAAGGACGAGGCCGTGCGCGAAGCCTATCTCGGGCAGTAGCGCAAGGAAGGGGCGCAAGCATGCCGCTGCTCAGCATTGCCGATCTCAACGTCTTCTATGGCCGGGCCCAGGCGCTCCAGGGGGTCTCGCTCGATGTGGAGCCCGGCAGGATCGTTGCCGTCATCGGGCCGAACGGCGCCGGCAAGTCGACCCTGCTCGATTCCATCATCGGCCTGACCAAGCGCGACGGGCGGGTCACCTTCGACGGCCGGGACGTCACCCGCATGGCGCCCGCCAAGATCATCCGGCTCGGCATCGGCTACGCGCCGGAGCGCGGTCACCTCTTTCCCTTCATGGGGGTGAAGGAGAACCTCCTCGTCGGTGCCTATCGCAAGCGCGATGAGATCGACACCAATCTGCGCAAGGTCTTCGACCTGTTCCCCCGGCTCGAGGAGCGCCAGAACCAGGAGACCGCGACCCAGTCGGGCGGCGAGCGCCAGATGGCCTCGCTCGGCAGGGCCTTGATGTCGAGTCCGAAGCTCCTGATGGTCGACGAGCCGACGCTCGGCCTCGCGCCCCGGGTCTGTCTCGAGATCGCGGCGGTGCTCAAGGACCTGAACGAGCGGCTCGGGCTCACCATCGTGATCACCGAGCAGAATGTGAACTTCGCGATGAGCCTTGCCGAAGAGGTCTATCTTCTCGAGACCGGCCGCATCGGCGATAAGAGCACGCCCGCCGAGCTGCGTGATTCCCAGGACATTGCGGACGCCTATTTCGGCGGTTGAGACCGGGGTGACGTCCCGGAAATAGGGTGGAATGAAGCAGATTTCTGACACGGCAATTGGACACGGTTAACGGAGACAGGTCAGGGCGTCGAGCAAACTGGCGCCGATCAGCCGCGACAGGTCGACGGCTGCGGGATCGAGGCTCATGCGCTCGATATGATCGCCATCGATGTCTCGCCACCTGCTCGGCGTCGAAGCCGCGTTCGGCGATGGCCTACGTCCGGGACTTGACCCGTCTTGCGGTCAGGCACAAGTCGCTGCATACTCAACGAAAAGCTGCCATCGACGCCGCGCTGGCCGGTGATCTCGACGGCCGGCAACTGCGAGTATGGCTCGTACTGGTACGTCTACCTCGACGGCACGATCGAGTACGAGATGAAGGCCACCAGCATCATCAACACGGTTACCTGCGAGCCGGGTAAGCTGGAGGAGTACGGCATCGAAGTCTCGCCGGTCACCGCCGAGGACGATTCCGTCCAGCCCTGCGCCAACAGCAGGTTGAGGCTGATCCCGACGGGCATCTTCGGCCGCAATCCGACCCGCCGGTCGAGGCCAACGCGGCGCGCTGCCCCGCCGCCGCCGAATAGAACGGGACGGGCGGCCTACCGTTCGGCCGCCCTCGTGATACCGCAAGAATTGGAACGGCAAATTGGGAGGATGACATGATCAGCGGAAACATCTACCGGAGCTTCTCATCGTCGCGCCGGCAGTTCCTGAAGCAGTCGGCGGCGCTCGCCGCAGCGATTGGCGTGGCGCCGGCCGCTCTTGGCGCGGGCGCGGGCAACGCGAACGCGGCGACCGGCTCGGCCTATGCGATCGAGCTCTGGGAAAAGACCAAGGCCGAGCTCGCCGGCATGAGCGACATCCGCATGGACCTCAACCTGCACTCGTGGGAGGGCTACACCGAAGAGCCGGTGCTCGATCCCTTCAGCCGCCAGACCGGGGCGAACGTCAACCCGCAGATGCTGATCTCCGACCCCGCAGCCGTCAACAACCTGCGCGGCGGTGGCACCTCGACCTGGGACGTGATCAACCTCAACAACGCCTGGCAGCGCAAGCAGCTCTTCCCGGAGGGGCTGATCACGCCGCTCGACAAGGACAAGTTCGCGCCGCTCTACGACATGAACGTGGCGGGCTTCGAGTGGCCCTATCACTGGGCGCTCGACCAGAGCGGCGAGCACCTGCTCGGCATGCTCCAGCGCTATGGCCCCGCAGGCTTGGCGGTCAATGCCGACTCCATCGATCCGCAGACGATCGAGAGCGGCGGCTACATGGAGATGATCGAAGGCGCCAAGGGCCAGTATGGCATCCTCGACTACGAGAACTGGGTGATCATGCACACCTGCATCGCGTCGGGCTTCATCCCCTTCCGCGAGCACACCGCCGATGAGATGGCGGCCTTCGAGGAGAACATCTTCAAGCTCTTCGAGAACGCCAAGAAGGTCTCGGACGACCAGGCGGCACTGGCCCGCGACATGATAACCGGCGAGATCATCGGGACCTACCCCGGCTCGGTCTACACCGTCTCGGCTGCCAGGCTCGAAGGCGAGACCCAGCTCGTGAACGTCGTGCCGGCGGAGGGCCCGGAGGAGACCAAGACCGCCGAGCGGCCTAACGGCCAGGGCGGCATCGTCTGGATCGAGGTGACCTCGCTCGTCAACAACCCCAACCCCACACCGCTGGCCGAGGCGTTCCTGATCTACTGCCACACGCCCGAGGCGGCCTACAAGGTGGCCGCCAAGGCGCCGGGCACGCTGAACCCGGTGGTGCAGATGGGCGCGCCGGAGGTGTTGAGCCAGTTCTCCCAGGACGAGCTCGACGCCGTGCATTGGGGCGAGGACGGCAGCTGGCTGGCCACGCTGGTCGATCGCTGCATGGACTTCGACATCAACCCCGACTACGACGCGATGCACGACCTCTACACCCAGGCCAAGCGCAGCCGCGGCGCCTGATCCTTGGTCGTCGGCGCGGGCGGTACGCCGCCCGCGCCGACACGCACGCATGGCGGGAGCACGGTGCGCGATGGCCTCAGCCACGCCCATATTGCAACTCAGGAACATCGTAAAGAGCTTCGGCAGCCTGAACGCCGTCGACGGCGTCAGCCTCGATATCGAGGAAGGCGAGCTCTTCACCATCGTCGGCCCCTCGGGCTCGGGCAAGACGACGCTCATCCGCTTGCTGGTCGGGATGGATTCGCCGACATCCGGCGACATCCTGCTCAGGGGCAAGCGGATCAACGACGTGCCCGCCAACAAGCGCCCGACCTGCATGGTCTTCCAGACGCTGGCCCTCTTCCCGCACATGTCCGTCGGCGAGAACGTCGAGTACTCGGCCAAGTGCAAGGGCATGCCGAAGAAGGAGCGCCGCGAGCGCGCCGCCACGTGCCTGAAGCTCGCCCACCTGCCGCAGAGCTATTACGACAAGGCGGTCACTCAATGTTCGGGCGGCGAGCGCCAGCGCGTGGCGCTGGCCAGAGCATTGGCCTTCAACCCGGAGATCCTGTTCTTCGACGAGCCGTTGTCGGCGATCGACTATCGCCTCCGCAAGACGCTGGAAAAGGAGCTCAAGGACATCCAGCGCGAGACGGGCAAAACCTTCGTCTACATCACCCACAGCCTCGAGGAGGCGATGGTGATGTCCGACCGCATCGGCGTGATGCGCGAAGGCAAGCTCGCGCAGGTCGGCAGCCCCGCGACGATCTACACCCAGCCTGAGAACCGCTTCGTCACCGAGTTCATGGGCGAGGTGAATTCGCTCCCTGTACGTCTCGCCGATGACGGGACGCTCCGCTGTGAGGCGCTCGACGCCAGCTTCCAACCGCCAGCGGCGATGCCGCCGGGCTTCGCCGGCGGAGTCCTGATCGTGCGGCCGGAGAACGTCGCGATCTCCGACGGTGCCGCGCAGGAGACGGACGGAAACTTGGTCCGGGGCGAGCTCTTCAACGAATACCTGCTCGGCTCGCGCATCCAGTACCAGGTCAGGAGCGGTGGAATGATCTTCCTGGTCGAGGAGTTGCGCGCCGACGCGATCGCCCGCCGGCCGGGCGACCAGGTGACGCTCTCCTGGCAATCCGCCGACTCGATGGTCTTCGCCGAATGAGCGAGGCGGCCGAGAGTCTGCCGGCGGCGGCGTGCCCTGAGGGCAGGGCGCCGCGATGGAAGGTCTCCGAGGGCTTCGTCGCGGCGTTGCCGATCATGCTGCTCCTGCTCCTCGGCTTCGTCGGGCCGATGGCGCTGGTGGCGGCCTACAGCTTCATGCCGCGCGGCAGCTTTACCATCCTCGAGTCGCCGTCATTGGGGAACTACGTCGATATCGTCGAGCAGGATTTCTATATCTCCTACGGCTGGTCGCTCTTCCTCGCGTTCATCAGCGTCGTGATCCTGCTGATCGTCTGCTATCCGCTGGCGATCGCGCTGAGGCGGATCAAGGGACGCCGGGCCCACCTGCTGACGCTGCTGATCGTGGCGCCGCTCTTCGTCGCCGAGAACATCCGGCTGCAGGGCTGGGTGCTCTTCTTCGACAAGAGCGGCTTCCTCGACGGCGCGCTCAAGGTGGTGACGGGTCTCGAGACCGGGAGCCTCGTCAACAACGTGCCGGCCATCGTCTTCGGCATTTGCTACATCTACCTGCCCTTCATGCTGTTCCCGATCCTGCTGGGGTTGGGCAACGTGCCGAGAGAGGCGCGCGAAGCGGCCTATGACCTCGGCGGATCTCGCTGGCGGGTGTTCCGCGACATCGAGCTGCCGCTGGCGATGCCCGGAATTTTGATCGGCTCGCTGCTCTGCTTCGTGATCTCGCTCGGCGCCTTCAACGAGGCCAAGTTCCTCGGCAAGGGCGTGATCGTCACCATCGCGCAGGACATCGAATCCGCCTTCACCTTCGGGCAGAACTGGCCGCGCGGTTCCGCGCTCTCGGTGCTGATGATCGTGCTGGCGGGCTCCGCCGTGTGGCTCGCGATGCGGCGGGTGAACCTCGACCGCATGCTGGGAAAACGCTAGGCCGTGGGCACCATCGACAGGCCGCTCACTCGCCGACTGCTGGCCGCCTACATCGCCGTCATCCTGGTAATCATGTACATCCCGATGCTGGTCGTCGGGCTCGCCTCGGTCTCCAAGTCGCGCTTCTTCCTGTTCCCGATGCGGCGAACCTCGTCGAAGTGGTACGAGATGACGTGGGACTCGCTGCAGGTGCACGAAAGCTTCCTCACCTCGTTGACGGTCGCCGTCTGCGTGGCGCTGATCTCGGTGATCCTGGCCTTCTTCGGTGCGCTTGCCTATGCCCGCTACGACTGGCGCGGGCGCAGGCTCTTCCAACAGGTGCTGTTGATCCCGGTCTTCTTCCCCCAGGCGGTACTGGGGCTCGCGCTGCAGCTCTGGTTCAACTCCATAGGCATCCAGATGTCCTGGCAGTCGACGGTGTTCGCCCAGCTCGTCTGGATCGTGCCGATCGTCACGCTGGTGGTTGCGATCCAGGCCTATGGCTACGATTCGGCGGTGGAGGAGGCGGCCTACGACCTCGGCGCCTCACGCTGGCAGATCTTGCGCGACATCACGCTGCCCTTGCTGGGGCCCGGCATCTTCGCCGGATTCTTGTTCGCGGTCCTGCTCTCGTGGGGCAATTTTCCACTTGCCTATTTCACCAGCGGCGCCGATGTCACCGTGCCGGAATGGCTCTATGGCAAGATGATCGGCGGCTACACGCCGATGGTCCCGGCGGTCGGGCTGATCACGGTTCTGCTCGGCGCCGTGATCCTGGCGGTGGGGCTCACGATCAACGGCATGCTTCAGCGGCGCGATTGAGTCGGATTTCGTCGATCGCCTCTGGCGACTCCGGCAGGATCCGGCCGCCATCCACCACCAAAGTCTGCCCGATGATGGAAGCCGCCTCGTCCGAAGCCGCAGGTCCTTCCTGATCTGGCGGAGGTCGATGACCTTCTGTTCCGGTGTGGTGCGCGACGCATCCGGGACACGAAGATGCTCCGATTCCCGGGGTGGTCGATCAGGTCCTCCGTCCCGTGCCGTCCCGTGCCATTGCATGAGGAACCGCATTATCTTATTTTCTGTGTAGTCAGAATTTCAGGATTCATGAGTGTGAAACTTGCCAAGATCACGGCCCGCGGCCAGACGACGATCCCGAAGAGTGTCCGAGAGGCGGCTGATCTACATGAAGGCGATGTGATCGCATTCGAGGTCGAAGACGACCATCTGCGCGTCTACAAGATTGCGCCGGGTCGGGACGAATATCTGCACGGCCTCGCAAGCACGATGAACGAGTGGGCCTCGCCTGAAGACGAGGAAGCCTGGCGTGACCTATGAGCCGCTGGACGTCGTCGTCGTGCCGTTCCCGTTCACGGATCGGCGGGCAACGAAGCGGCGGCCGGCGCTGGTGGTGTCGTCGTCGGAATTCAATGCGGCGCACGAGCAATCGATCCTGGCCATGATCACCTCATCGGCGGGCACTTCGTGGCCAAGCGGCGTGACGATCGAGGATTGGCGCGAAGCCGGCCTCACCGCGCCCTGCCGGCTTCGTCTCAAGCTGTTCACCCTCGAGAACGCTGTGGTGCTGCGCCGCGTTGGTGCGCTTTCGCGGCGAGACGCCGCGGCTGCGACGGCCGCGCTCTCTCGTTCTCTGTCGATCGGCTAGGGCGTCAGCCTCGGGAAGCGCCTCGCGGCATCGAGATCGACCGGGCCGGAGAGCCCGGGCGCGTCAGCGCCCTTGCCTGCCCAGGCGCTCGCAGCCTTATGCGCCGGATCGTCCTTGGCGTAGTAACCGTCCCGTTCGAAATCGCTGACGCCCTGCGCCGGCGAGGCGACCGTCGCCGCGCCCCATCAGATGGAGGTCACAAAGGAATGTCGGTCTCGGCTATTGCAAGCCCCCGCAACAGCCACTGAAACCGACACTCCCGACATGGGAGTGCCGGTCTTGTTCCTCTCGTCCGTCGCCGCCGTCCATTACCGGAGCGCGACGCATTGGGGCCAGCGCGCGGCCGGGCGGCGTCAAAACGACAGGCGGCTTCCGATTCGAGCGATGGCGCCAATATCTTTGCCTTGGCTGCGATACTATGTTCAACGGCCACAAGGACGAATTTGGAGCTGATTGGACCGATGGCAGGGCATGAACTATTGCGTGGTAAGCGGGCACTGGTCACGGGCGCCGGCAGCGGCATCGGCCGTGCCATCGCGCGGGCGTTTGCACGAGAAGGCGCGAATGTCGCCGTCACCGACATCGATCCGGATACCGCCCGGGCTGCCGCCGAAGAGATCGGCGCGGGCGCGCATTCCCACCGGCTTGATGTGACCGACGCCGCGGAGACGAAGGCGGTTTTCGACGCCGCGATCGAGCAGTTGGGCGGTCTGGACCTGGTGGCCGCCAATGCCGGGATCTCGACCATGAACGCGGTGGTCGACCTCACGGAGAAGGAGTGGGATGCCAACATGGCGGTCAATGCCAAGGGTGTCTTCCTGACCAACCGCGAGGCAGTGCGCCACTTCCTGGCGACCGGCACCAAAGGCGTCATCGTCAATACCGCATCGCTGGCCGCGAAGATCGGCGCGCCGTTCCTGGCTCACTATGCCGCCAGCAAGTTCGCGGTCGTCGGCTTCACCCAGTCGCTGGCCAAGGAGGTCGGCGAGCACGGCATTCGCGTGAATGCGGTGTGCCCGGGCTATGTGCGGACCTCCATGCAAGAGCGGGAAATCGCGTGGGAAGGCGAGCTGCGCGGCATGACGCCAGAGGCGGTGTTCGAGGAATATGTCGCAACGACGCCGCTCGGTCGCATCGAGGAGCCGGAAGACGTTGCGGAGATTGTCGTCTTTCTGGCGAGCGATCTGTCGGGCTTCTTGACCGGCGAGGCAATCAACGCCAGCGGTGGCGTGTTGATGGACTAGAACCGTTCTTGGGGGATGGTGAATGGGCTGGTTGAAGGATCTCTTGGGCAGCGACAAGCCGATTATCGCCATGGCCCATGTGCCGCCGCTGCCCGGTGCGCCGCTCTACGATTCGAAGGGCGGCATGAATGCCATCATCGATTACGTATCGCGTGACATCGAGGCGCTGCAGGCCGGCGTCGTCGATTGCATCATGTTCGGCAATGAAGGCGACCGCCCCTACCTGCTGAACGCCACGCCGGAGAGCCTGACCGCCATGACGGCGGTCGTCGCGGCCGTCAAAGGCCTGGTAACGGTGCCGTTCGGCGTCAACTATCTGTGGGATCCCGTCGCGACCGTAGCGCTGGCAGTGGCGACCGATGCCGTCTTCGCGCGCGAGATTTTTACCGGCGTTTATGATTCCGATATGGGGCTGTGGCGGCCCGATGCGGCGAAGGCGCTGCGGCTGCGTCACGATCTCGGGCGTGACGATCTGAAGCTCTTGTTCAACATCAATGCCGAGTTCGCGGCACCGCTCGGCGACCGGCCCATCGAGGCGCGCGCCGCGAGCGCGGTCTTCTCCTCGCTCGCCGACGCCATTCTGGTTTCCGGACCGATGACCGGCCAACCGGTCGATCAGTCCCATCTGCGCCGGGTCAAGGATGCCGTCGGTGAGACCCCTGTCTTCGCCAATACCGGCTGCACCATCGACAATATCGCCGAGATCCTGGCGATCGCCGATGGCAGCGTTGTCGGCACCCACTTCAAGGTCGATGGCGACACCTGGAACCCGGTCGACCGGGGCCGGGTCGAACGCTTCATGGAGGTCGTGGCGAAGGTCCGCGCCGCATGAGCCTGTTGCTCGGCCTGGACATCGGGACGACATCGACCATCGGTATCGTCATCGACACCGACGGCGGCGTCATCGCGACCTCCACGCGGCCGAGCGAGCTGATCTCCAAACACGCCAACTGGGCGGAGGAGGATCCCGCGCTCTGGTGGTCGAATGTCCGTGCCGTGGTGCCTGAATTACTGGCGATAGCGGGCGTCGGCGCCGATCAGATCGCCGCGGTCGGCGTCACCGGCATGGTGCCGACGGTCATCCTGCTCGACGGGAACGACGAGCCGCTGCGCCTGTCGATCCAACAGAACGATGCGCGCGCGATCGACGAGGTCGAGGCGATGAAGCGGGCCATCGATCCCGAAGACTACTTCGCAAGGACCGGTGGCGGCATCAACCAGCAGCTCGTCGCGCCCAAGCTGCGCTGGCTGGAACGCCATGAGCCGGCGCACATGGCGCGGACGGAAGCGGTGCTGGGCTCCTATGACTACATCACCTCCCGCCTGACCGGCACCCGCTCGGTCGAGCGGAACTGGGCGCTGGAGGCGGGATTCATGGATCTCGCGGGCGGCCGTCTCGACGACCGGCTGATCGGCCTCGGCGGCATCACGGCGGATCTTCTGCCGCCGCTGCGCGCCTCCCATGACGTGGTGGGCGAGGTGACGGGCGACGCTGCGGCCGAGACCGGCCTTGCCGCCGGAACGCCGGTGGTCGCCGGCTGCGCCGACCACATCGCGTCGGCTTTCGTCGCCGGCGCGTCCCGGGACGGCGATCTCGTGGTCAAATATGGCGGCGCCGGCGACATCATGCTGTCGACAAGCCAGCCGGTGACCGATCCGCGCATGTTCATCGATTTTCATATCGTGCCGGGCCTGTTCTTCTCCAATGGCTGCATGGCCGCGAGTGGCAGCGTGCTGAATTGGATCGGCGCCCATCTGGCCAAGGCGGAAACGACCGAGGCCCACGCGGTGGGCCAGTCCGTGCATGCCTATTTGGACGATCGGGCGCGCGGCCTTCCGCCCGGCGCCGGCGGCGTCGTCCTGCTGCCCTATTTCCTGGGCGAGAAGACGCCGCTGCATGACCCCCAGGCGCGCGGCACCCTTGTCGGCCTCGGCCTGCATCATGATCTGACCCATATTTGGCGTTCCGCACTCGAATCCGTCGCCTTCGGGTTTCGCCACCACACCGAGGTGTTCGCCGACATGGGCCTTGAGGTCGGACGCGTCCTCGCCTGCGATGGCGGCGCGGCAAGCGATCTGTGGGTGCAGATCGCGGCGGATGTGCTGGAGCGGCCGATCGAGAGGCTGCTGTCGCATCCCGGTTCCAGTCTGGGCGCCGCGTTTGTCGCGGGCATGGGGATTGGCGCCCTCGACGATTGGGCGGCGATCACTGCCTACGTCAAGCCGGACCGCGTGTTTGAGCCCAATCCCGCGGCTGTTGCGGTTTATCGCGACGCCTATGGGCTCTACCGAGACCTGTATGAACGCCTAAAGACGTTCTACCCGCAGATGGGCCGGCTGCCGGCTGCCTGAGCGCGTCATTCCCTGGCGATTGCCTGGCCGGTTTTCGCATCGAAGAAGTGAGCGCAATCGAGGTCGACATGGAGCTCGAGACCGGATCCGGCGGCTGCGACGAAGTCGCGGTCGAGCCGCGCCGATATCTCCTGACCGCTCGCCATGCTTGCAACCAGAACCACCTCCGGCCCCAAGGCTTCGACGGCAACCACGGTGACCGCGAGCGCGGCATGGGCGCCGCTGGGCGCCTCGATGTAGAGATCTTCCGGCCTGATGCCGAAGACGACCTTCGATCCCTTATGGCCGGCCAGAGCGGCACGCCGATGCTGCGGCACCGGAAGCTTGGCCGCGAGGAGGTCGATCTCGTCGACACCGTCCGGCCCGCCGAGCGTGGCGTCGAGCAGGTTCATCGGCGGGCTCGCCAGAAATCCGGCAACGAAGGTATCGACGGGCTGACGGTACACATCCAGCGGCGGGCCGACCTGCACGATCTTGCCGTCGCGCATGACACAGATGCGCTCGCCCATTGTCATTGCCTCGACCTGGTCGTGGGTGACGTGCACGATGGTCCGGCCGAGCTCGCGATGGATCTTGACCAGCTCGGTGCGCATGGCGGCGCGCAGCTTCGCGTCCAGGTTGGAAAGCGGTTCGTCGAACAGGAAGGCCACGGGGTCGCGGACCAGGGCGCGACCGAGCGCGACCCGCTGCTGTTGGCCGCCGCTCAATTGCTTCGGCCGCCGCGCCAGGAGTTCCTCGATCCCCAGCATCGCCGCGGTTTGCTTGATGCGCCGGTCGATCTCGTCGCGCTTGACCTTGCGCAGCTTGAGGCCGAAGGCGAGGTTGCCCGCGACGCTCATATGGGGATAGAGCGCGTAGTTCTGGAAGACGATGGCGAGGTCGCGGTCGGCCGGGTCGACATTGTTCACGACCTTGCCGTCGATCATCATCTGGCCCGCCGAGATCTCCTCGAGGCCCGCGATCATTCTGAGCGTGGTCGACTTGCCGCAACCGGACGGGCCTAAGAGGACCATGAATTCGCCGTCCATGATCTCCAGGTCGATATTGTCGACCGCCACCACGTCCTGGCCGTAGATCTTGGTGATTCCCTGCAACGTGATCTGCGCCACGGCAACCAGCTCCTAATTCAGCGAACGCATGTAGCGGTAAAGGTAGGTCGTCAACAGCAAGACGATGACCAGAAGGCCGATCGACATCGCCGAGGCGCGGCCGATATCGAGGCCGAAGAACGCCGCGCGATAGATGAAGTAGCTGATCAGATCGGTCGCCGTGCCCGGCCCACCCCTGGTCATGATGAAGATGATGTCGAAGGTCTTGATCGCGAAGATCAGGCGCAGCAGCAGCGCGACCATGATAACCGGGCGCATCAGCGGCAGAGTGATGTGAATGAAGCAACGGACCGCCGAGGCGCTGTCCATGCGCGCGGCCTCGTAAGGCTCGCGCGGCAAAGCCGAGAGGCCGGCCAACAGCAGGATCGCCATGAACGAGACCTGGTGCCAGATGTCGACCAGAACCACGGTCCAGAACGCGTTGGTGGTATTGCCCAGCCAGTTGACCGGGCCGATACCCGCGAGGCCGATGACATAGTTGACGATGCCGAGCTCGGAATGCAGCAGCATCCGCCACAACAGCCCGACAACGACCGGGTTGATCAAGAGCGGCGCCAGCAGGATCAGGTAATAAATGGTTTTGAAGCGGTTGATGGCATTCAACGCCAAGGCCACCGAAAACCCGATGATGAACTCGATAACGACCGAGGCGAGGACGAATTTGAGGGTGACCCAGAGCGAGCCCGGCAGATATTCCTCGTCCACCGCCTCCTGGTAATTCTCCAGGCCGACGAAGTCCTCATGGACCGGCGTCAGCAGGGTGTAATCGTAGAAGCTCGTGAAAAAAGCGAAGATGAGCGGGAACGTGATGACGAGCATCAACGCGGCGAGACCGGGCGCCGTGAGCCAATACCCAAAGCGCCGGTCCCGCCGCGCGAGCGTCAGCGTGTCGGCCGTGGTCAACGGCGTAAAACCGCTGCCTTTCCGCTACGCCGAAATCGTGCCCGCTACTCCGAAATCTTGCCGTCCTTGATCAGCAATTCGCGGAGCTCCTCCTGCGCCGCGGCCATGGCCTCGGGCACCGGCTTCTCGCCTGTCGCCGCGAGGTTCAGCTCGCGGCCGACCTCCTCGACGAACTCGGTGGTGTAGGTGAAGACAGGAAAGTCCTGCGTGCCGGCAAGGATCTCACCGAGGATCGGATAGTAGGGGCGTGCCGCCACCACATCCGGGTCGGTGAAGATCGGCGCCTGGGTCGGCGCGCCGCCCAGAAGCGCCCGTTCCTTGGCGACGGCCGCTGACTCCGCCCACTTGATGAACTTCCAGGCCGCCTCCTTGTTGGGGCTGGAATTGGGGATCGCCCAGCCCCAGCCGCCGTTCAGGCCGCCGCCCGGATTGGGCGCAATGCCGACCTTGCCAGCGACCGTGGAGGCTTCCGGGTCCTCGAAACCGGCATAGAGGATATTGAACGTGACGAAGCTATAGGCCTTGCCCTGAGCCATCACGTTGAAGGCCTCGTCGAAACAATAGGCCTCCGATCCCGCCGGGCTGTAGTTCTCTACGGCCTCACGATAGAACTCCATCGCCCGGATCGCTTCCGGGCTGTCGAGCAGCGGGTTCCAGTTCTCGTCGTGATAACGGCCGCCCTGGGAATACAGATAGTTCGCCCACTGCATCGAGATGCAGTCGCCGCGTTGGCCCTGGATGACGGTGCCGAAGAAGTCGCGTTCGCCGTCGCCGTCCTGGTCGCGGGTGAAGAACGCGACCTGCTTCCAATACTCGTCCCAGGTCTCCGGCACCTTGAGCTCGATGCCGTGGGCTTCCTTGAACGCCGCCTGCTCGGCCGGATCGTCGAGCAGATCCTGGCGATAGATGACCGCCATGGAATAGTTATAGAATGGCAGCATATAGAGCGTGCCGTCGACGCGGCCGACCAGATCCATCAATTTCGGCACATAGACGTCGACATCGACGCCATCGCGCGCGACCAGGTCGTCCAGCGGCATCAGCCAGCCGGCCTTGGTGAACTCGCCGACCCAGTAGAAGTCGACGACGATGAGATCGTAGCTGCCTTCCGACGCAATCAGCTGCGGCACCAGCTTCGAATGCATGTCGATATAGCTGATCGCCTCGATCTGGACGTCGATACCGGATTCCTCCACAAACTGAGGCAGCAGTTCCTGGATGTAACGGGTATCGGGCACCGTCTCCATCAGGATGCGGACGGTCTCCGCCTTGGCGACACTGGCGCTCAACGCCAATGCCGCAATCACCGTCAGGACAAATTTCATGATCTACGTCCTCCCTTTGTTGAGATCTGCTCCAGTTGTTCCCGGCCACGGACTGTCCGGTCCCCGACCGGGCGAACCTGTTACGTCATTTAAGCGCTCCCAGCGAGAGCCCCTTGATCAGATAACGGTGCATGAAGGGCAGCAGCAGAAAGACCGGCAGAATGGCACAGATCGTCGCCGCCGAAAGCAGCGCGATGTCGACGCCGCGATGGGTCTGGAATGACGACAGGCCAACCGGCAGCGTGTTCGTCTGCGCGCCGCTCAGGATCAACGCGAAGAGGAACTCGTTCCAGCTCAGGATGAAGGCGAGCAGACCCGCGGCCAGGATCCCCGGCGCGGCGACCGGCAGGGTGATGCGCAGGAAAGCCTGAAAACGGGACGCGCCGTCCATCCTTGCCGCTTGCTCCAATAGTTCCACGTCGCCTTCGAAGAACGCCACCAGAAGCCAGGCCAGGAACGGCAGGCTGATGGACATATGCGCGATGATCAGGCCGGGCAGCGTGTTGAAAAGCGACGCCTTGATAAACAGTGTGAACAGCGGCAGCACCAGGATGACCGGCGGCAGCATCTGGCTCGACAGCACGAACAGGCGCAGCGGCAGTCCGCCGGTGTTGTAGCGGGCAAACGCATAGGCAATGGCGGCAGCCAAAGGCAGCGCGACGACCGTTGCGCCGAGCGCGACCGCGACACTGTTGAGGAAGTAGTTGAAGAACGGGTAGCCGGTGAAAATCTCAACAAAGTTGGCGAGGCTCGCCTGACCCCATTCGGGCGGAATCTTGTAGGCCGTCAATTTGTCGGTGAGTGCGACCCGGAGCAGCCACAGGAGAGGTAACAGGATCGCTGCGCTGAAGACGATCAGGACGCCATGCGGCACAAGCCATGACAACGCCCCCCGACCGCGCATTGCATATCCCCAGGACGAGGGCAGCCATGCCGCTGCCCGGACACGATGACCTGGAAGGCCTCACCTGGAAGGGCATACCCCAGGTTCACCCTTCACCCCGATCCACCCCCGCGCCCGGCCCGCGACGATGCGCCGGATATCAGCAGGCAGGATCCCCTGTCATCCTAGCGGAACGGGGAAGCAGCACAAGGCGATAGGTCTTTGGTGACGTAAGGGATTATGTGTCAGACAGCCTTGCATTCAACCCGGCTGGTAGCGCTCGACGGCAATCTTGTTCGCGCGGGCGCGCATTCGCGAGGCGTCGTGCCAAGCCTGCATCCGAAGCAACAGGTCCATGCTCACATCGAACGCCTTCTCGATGCGCAGCGCCATCTCCGGCGACAACGCGGCGTTACAGTTCAGTAGGGCCGAAAGCGTCGCCCGGCGAACCCCCAAAATCTCCGCTCCCCTGGTCACGCTCAGACCCAGCGGCTCGATCACCTCCAAGCGTATGAACTCACCCGGATGCGAAGGGGTCATGTTCACCTTGATCTCGTTCCTTGCCATCAGTGATAGTCCTCCAGCTTCAGCCGGTCGATGCTGCCGTCTTCCTCTTCGAATGTGATCCGCCAGTTGCCGGATACGGAAACGCTCCATTCGTCCCGCCGGTCGCCCGAAAGCCGATGGACGCGCCAGCCGGGCGGAGCGTCCATGACAAAGCCGTCCATGTGTTCGGCCAGGACCAGCGCGGTCATGATGTTGCGCACCCTGCCAACGAGGTCCCTCCGCAGGAACCGGGGATTGTCGTCTTCCAGCAATCGGCGCAGCCCCCGGTGACGAATGGAACGGATGAACATGCGGCAGTATGTACGGCGACACCGTTCAACAAGCAACCCTTTGCGCCGCAGCGTCCAGGACACCCTGGTAACGATGTTGCGGATCACGGTTCGGAACGGACAGGTGCACTGTCCTCAATCGCCGGACCGGCTGTAGTCCATCCGGGAACCGGGCATTCCGGCGAGATCGTGAATGCGGAAACTGTCGCCTATTTCCTACGCTGGAAGCGTTAAGTTGACGCACCTGACGCACCTCGGTGCACCCCCGGACACGAGTTGTGTCCAGAACGTTCTGCAATTTGGTGACGGCGCCAGATGAGTTTGTTGCCGGCCTGCCCTGGAGCGGCGCCATCACAGGGAAGCGCCGGCCCTTGGAGAGGCACCGGCATTTGGTGTTTGCTTCCCGGACACCGCGCGAGTTAGGCGGCGCTCCAGCCGCCGTCAGGGCGGTCGAACCAGACGTGGACCTGGCCGGTGCCGGCGGCGCTTTCATAGTCGCTGAATTTTCGCCCTCGTGCGGCGCAGGCGCGGCCGCCGAGGGCGCCGATCATCATCAGATAGTGGCCGAAGAATCCCTCCGGCGCGTGCGCGCGGTAGGCGTCCATCGAGTCGATGACCGCGGCGTGGCGGCCGGCTTCCCACCAGGCGATGCGGGCCTCGTCGGCCGCGCGTGCCTCGGGCGTGCGGATATGCACCGGGTCCGATGCTTCATGCCGCTCGAGCTCGCTGAGCGGCCAGAAGCGATGGCTCATGCCGCCGCTCGCGAGCAGGACCATGCGGGTCTCGCTGGCCGCAACCGCCTCGCCGACCGCCCGCCCGATCCTTAGGAAGTCGTCGACCTCCGCGGTCTGGCAGATGCTCATCGAGAGCCAGCGCTCGCCGCGATCGAGGAAGTGGGCGAGATTGATGGTCGGGTAGTTGATCGGCAGATAGGGGTCGTCGGTCATGGTGCAGCGCACGCCGGCGGCACTCGATCGCTCGGCGATGCGCGCGGCGAGCGCCGGCGCGCCGCGCACTGCGTAGGCGACTTGCCGCATGCCCCGCGGCAGCTCCTCCGACGTGAACAGCCCCTCGCGCCTCTCGTGCCCGGTGACCAGGAACTCGACCGTCGAGAACCAGTGGGTGTCGAACAGGATGAAGCCGTCGGGTGCGAGCGCGTCCAGAATCTCGGCCCGCAAACGCCGGAGCCCGGGGACCAGGCTGATCTCCCTGCCGCCGTTCAGCGCGCGGCGGGTCTCTTCCGGCAACATGATGGTCGGTGCGTGGGAGAGGAAGCCCGCGCCGATGATCTCTCCCATAAAGCCGCCCCGCTGGACAAATCGTTCGGACCCAAACTATCATGACCTCCCGAGACGCGCAATCGAGCGGGGATGAACGATGACGTCGACAGCGCCTCTGGCCGCCGCGCCGGTGGACGACGGCTTCTCCGATATCGCCTCCCACGATGCGTTTGCCGAGGGCGTGCCGCACGCGACCTTCGATCGGCTGCGCCGGGAGGATCCGATCGCCTGGTTCGACGAGACCGACGGCTCGGGCTTCTGGGCGGTCACGCGCTATGACGACATTTTCGCGTTCAACCGCGACTACAAACTTTTCACCACCACCCACGGCATCCGCCTCGAGGAGATGTCCGCCGACGAGATGGAGAAGCGCCGCTCGATGATGGAGCTCGATCCGCCGGAGCACACGCGTCAGCGTCAGCTCGTCAACCGGGCATTCGCGCGCCGGCTGATGGAAACCTACGAACCGCAGCTCCGCGAGATCGCGGTCGCGATCATCGAGGAGGCGCTCCGGCAAAGCGAGTTCGAGGCTCTCGAAGCGATCGCCAAACCGCTTCCCATGCGCATGCTGGGGCGGATCATGGGCACGCCCGAGACGGACGACACCTGGCTGGTCGCACAGGCGAATCAGATGATCGCCAACAGCGATCCCGATTTCACTGACCATGTCGTCGACCAAGTCGACACGGAGGACTATCGCTTCGCCCCGTTCCGCTCGCCGGCCGGCCTCGCGATCTTCGACTATGCCGAGAAGCAGGCGGCGCTTCGCCACCAACAGCCGCGCGACGACGTGACCACGATGCTGCTCCGTCCGAAGAAGGACGGCGAGCCGCTGACCGACAGCGAGTTCAAGAATTTCTTCGCCCTTCTGGTCGCCGCCGGCAACGACACGACGCGCTATACCATCGCCTCGTCGCTTCATGCGTTGGCCAACCGCCCGGCGCTCTACCACCAGCTCCAGGGCGCGGACGAGGCGCTCTGGGACAGCGCGGTGGACGAGTTCATCCGCTGGGCGTCGGCGACCATGCATTTTCGCCGGACCGCGCGGGAAGACACCGAGCATCGCGGCAAGACGATCAGAGCCGGCGACAAGGTCGTCCTCTGGTTCATCGCCGGCAACCGGGACGATGCCGTGTTCGAGAACCCGCACAGCATCGATCTCGCGCGCACAGACAATCCCCATCTCGCCTTCGGGCGGAGTGGGCCCCACAACTGCCTCGGCCTGTGGCTCGCGCGGCTCGAGCTCAGGGTCGTGCTGCAGGAATTCGTCAAGCGCGTGGGGAGCCTCCGACAAGCCGGTCCGGAAGCTTATTTACGCTCGAACTTCATAAACGGGATCAAGCGGTTACCACTGGCCGTCGCACGCGTGTAAGATGACGCCGCGGGCCCGCGGCCGGACCGGCCGGAGGGCGGCGATCTCGGGAGTCCTGATGAGCGAATACGATCGTGTTCGTGTCCTGGCGTGCGACCATCTGAACCTGGCGCGGGGCAAGTACCTCACGCCGGAGGCGGCGCGCCGCGGCGTGACTCGCCTGTGCATTGGGGCCTATGCGCTCGGCTATGACCGCGTCATGGTCCCGGCGCCGGGCGCGATGATGCTGGACGGTCTGCCCGACATGGAGGCGAGGTTCGAACCGGACGCGGTCCGCCCCGGATGGGAGCCAGACATCGGCGTCGTGGTCGCCGACTTCGAGCGTCACGGCGAGGCTTTGCCCTTCTGCGGTCGCAGCCTGCTCAAGCGCGCGGTCGCCGCGTGGCGCGACAAGGACCTCGAGCCCGTGGTCGGGATCGAGTTCGAGGCCTTCGTCTTCCAACGCGGAGAGGACGGCGGCTGGGTTCCCTACGATACGCCGGGCGCATTCGTCTACAGCACCGGTCCGGCCGTCGATCCCGCCGGCCTGGTCGACCACATCTGGAAGCAAGCGCAGCATTGCGGCTTGCCGATCGAGCTGATCAACACCGAATATGACTGGCCGCAATTCGAGTTTACCCTGCGCCATCGCGACGCGCTTGCGGCGGCCGACGACGCGTTTCTGTTCCGCGTCATGACCCGCGATGTTGTGGCGCGGGCGGGCTATCTCTTGAGTTACATGCCCAAGCCGCTCTCCGATCGGGGCGGCAGCGGCTTTCATGTCAATCTCAGCTTCGCCGATGCCGACAACGAGAATGCCATCGCGGATCCGGCCGCCGCCGACGGCCTCTCCGCCCTGGCGAAGAGCGCGACCGCGGGCCTGCTGCACCATCACGAGGGGCTTGCGGCCCTGGTCGCGCCGACGGTGAACTCCTACCGCCGCCTCAGGCCCGGCAGCCTCGCCGGCTACTGGGCCAACTGGGCCTACGATCACCGGGGGGTCACCGTGCGCTTCCCGGAGGAACGCGGCGCAGGCGCGCGCCTCGAATACCGGCTGCCGGATTGTGCGGCGAACCCCTATACGGCGATCGCCTGCACATTGGAGGCGGCGCGCCTCGGTGTCGAAGGCGGCTATCCTCTGCCGCCTGCCGAGACCGGCGACTGTCTCGAGAGCGCGGACACCGAGCGCGTCGCGCCCGAGACTCTCGGCGCCGCGCTCGATGCACTGGCCGCCGACGAAACCCTCGTCGCCGCGCTCGGCGCTCCGCTGGTCGAGCATTTCCTCGCGATCAAGCGCAAGGAATGGAACGATTATCTCGGCCACACCGGCGACTGGGAGCTGGCCTCCTATCTCGATTTCATCTGATGCCGGCGAGCCGGCGGCTACGGTTCGACCGACGAGTTGGATCGGTATCGTGAGTCCGACGATTTCAATTTAGACGGGCGGTGCGGTCGCAAGATTGGGAGGAAATGAGCCATGTCCTTGCAGGAGAGGGCCGATGCGATCTTGAGCGGGGCGGTGGCCGATGGCGCGGTGCCGGGGGTCGTGGCTGGCGTGACGAACGCGGACGATAATTTGTACTTGGCCGGTTTCGGGGAGCGCGTGCTCGGCGGCGGCGACGCGATGACACCGGACACGGTGGGGTGGATCGCGTCTATGACCAAGGCGGTAACCGGTGCGGCAGCGATGCAGCTCGTCGATCAGGGGCGGCTCGAGCTGGATGCACCCGCGTCGGAGGTCATTCCCTATCTCGGCGAGGTCGGCGTGCTCACCGGCTTTGACGGCGACGGCAATCCCTGCACCCGTCCGCCGCGGCGCGCCATCACCCTGCGCCATCTGCTCACCCATACCGCCGGCTTCTCTTACGACATCTGGCACCAGACGATCGGTCGCTACCAGGAGGCGACCGGCACGCCAGGCATCATCACCTGCCAGGACGCGGCGCTCACGACGCCGCTTCTCTTTGATCCGGGTGATGCCTGGGACTATGGCATCAACATCGACTGGGCGGGGAAGATGGTCGAGCAGGTCAGCGGACGCAGCCTCGGCGCCTATCTTCGCGAGAACCTGTTCGAACCCCTCGGCATGACGGATACCGCGTTCCGGATCACCGATGCGATGCGGGCGCGGCTGGCCAAGATCCACCAGCGCCGTGAGGACGGCTCCTTGGAGCCGCAAATGGAGCTCGAGATCCCGCAGGATCCCGAGTTCCAGATGGGCGGCGGTGGCCTCTATGGCACGATTGGCGACTACCTCCGCTTCATGCGCATGATCCTCAACCGGGGCCGGGCCGATGGCGCTCAGATACTAAGGCCCGAGACGGTCGACATGATGTCCCGTAACCAGATGAGCGACTGCCTGGTGTGCGGACTGAAGACCGCGATGCCGCCGCTCTCCAATGATGCCGAGTTCTTCCCCGGCATGCCCAAATCCTGGGGCTTGAGTTTCATGATCAACAATGACGACGCGCCGACGGGACGCACAGCGGGGAGCCTGGGGTGGGCGGGTCTCGCCAATTCCTTCTTCTGGATCGACCCGGCGAAGGGCATCGCCGGAGCCTATCTCACCCAAATCCTGCCTTTTATCGACAAGAAATCCTTTCCCCTCTATCTCGCATTCGAGCGGGCGACCTACGAGGCTCTGGGCTGAAGACCACACCCGTCACGGCGCGTCCGCTCCAGCCCCCCGGTGCGCGGACCGGCGCCGCTCTTGTGGGGGGATGACGAAGGCGGACGGCGGGAGCGATAGAGCAGGGTCGGCCCCGGCATCCGGTTGCCCGCAAAACTCCTAACGGCGGCCGAACAGGCGTTCGATGTCGGCGAGCTTCAGCTCGACATAGGTCGGTCGGCCGTGGTTGCACTGGCCGGCGCGGGGCGTCGCCTCCATCTGGCGCAGCAGCGCATTCATCTCATCGGCGTTGAGCCTGCGGCCGGCGCGGACGCTGCCGTGGCAGGCAAGGGTGCTGCAGATATCGCCGAGCTTCTGCCGGAGCGTGATCGCCTCGTCCCATTCGGCCAGCTCGTCCGCCAGATCGCGCACCAGGCCCTGCGTGTCGCCATCGCCGATGAGCGTCGGCACCTCGCGCACCACCACCGCTCCCGGTCCGAAGCGTTCCAGCACCAGGCCGAGATCGGCGAACTCGTCCGCCCGTGCCTCGAGTCTGTGCACCGCGGCATCGTCGAGCTCGATCACTTCCGGGATCAGCAGGATCTGGCGCTGGACGCCCGACTCGGCGAGCGCGGCCTTCATTCGCTCATAGACGATCCGCTCATGGGCGGCGTGTTGATCGACGATCACGATCCCGTCTTCGGTCTGTGCCACGACATAGGTACCGTGCACCTGGCCGCGGGCGACGCCGAGGGGGTAGGACGGCGCGGGCCCGCCCTCCGGCTCCGGCGCGTTCTCGACCCGAGCCGACGGCGTTTCGAGGGGCGCCTGGTAGCGGGCAGTGGCTTCTGCGAGGCCCGGCGCGCGGAGCGGGCCCGGCCCGAGAGCCGGTGCGGATGGCGGCTCCGGCGCGATACCGAGGCCCCGTGGCTTCAAGGCGGCAAGGGTGTCGTCGGCGACCGTCGTCGAGGCTCGATGGCCCGCGGCGGCGAGCGCGCGCTTGAGTGCGCCGACGATGAGCCCGCGCACCAGCCCCGCGTCGCGAAAGCGGACCTCCGCCTTGGTCGGGTGGACGTTGACGTCGACCGCCTCGGGCGGCAGGTCGACGAACAGCGCCGCCATGGGATGGCGCCCTTGATGGAGGACGTCGCGATAGGCCGCGCGGACGGCGCCGTGCAGCAGGCGGTCACGCACCGGGCGGCCGTTGACGAAGAGATATTGGTGCTGCGCGCTGGCGCGATTCAGTGTCGGGACCGCGGCGTAGCCGGTGAGCCGCACCCGCTCGCGCTCGGCGTCGATCGGCAGCGCGTTCTGGGCGAAGGGACGGCCCATGACGAGCGCGAGCCGCGCCAACCTCCCGTCCAGCAGGTCGGCGCGCGGGCCGTCGCGCAGCACCGCGCGCCCATCGTCGGTCAGGGTGAATCCAATGCCGGGATGGCACATGGCCAGGCGGTGGACGACGTCCGCGATATGCCCCGATTCGGTGCGAGGCGCCTTCAGGAACTTGAGGCGGGCAGGCGTCGCGTAGAACAGATCTTCCACCGTGACGGTGGTTCCCGGCTGGCGCGCCGCCGGCGCGATCTCGCCCGCCGCACCGCCCTCGATGCGGATCGACCAGGCGTTCTCGGCCCCCGACATGCGGCTCACGATCGTGAGCCGGCTGACCGCCGCGATCGAGGGCAACGCCTCACCGCGAAAGCCGAGGGTCTCGATGCGCTGCAGGTTGCCGTCGCTCGCGAGCTTCGATGTAGCATGGCGGGCGAGGGCGAGCGGCAGCTCGTCGCGGGGCATGCCGTGGCCGTCATCGGCGACTCGGATCAGGCGGCGGCCGCTCTCCTCCAGCGTCACCTCGATCGTGGGGGCGCCGGCGTCGATCGCGTTCTCGACCAGCTCCTTCACCACCGAGGCCGGGCGCTCGATCACCTCGCCGGCGGCGATTCGGTTGACCACGCTCTCCGGCAGTAGGCGAATCGTCATGGATCGGCCTCCAGATAGCGGCGCACCAGTCGTTTGCCCCGCTCCACCGCCGGCTGGTCGAAGGGATCGACCCCGAGCAGGTGCGCCGCGATGACGGTCTCTAGCATGAAGTGCATCATCAGCGCACCCACGGCCCGCGCATCGCTCGCCGGAACCGTCAAGCGGCGCACCGGGCGCCCGGCGTCGGCCAGGATCTCGGCGGTTGCGCGCGCCTCGGCGGCGACCAGCGCGCCGATGCTGCGCTCGCCCAGATAGCCCACCCCGATCGCCTCGGCGAGCGCTCCCGGCACGCGGCGCGGCGTGGGGTCGGGCGCCTCGAGGATGGTGAACAGCTTGTCGGTCGGCCCGTCGAGAAAGAGCTGCAACTGGCTGTGCTGGTCGACCGGACCGAGCGCCAGGATCGGCGTCGAGCCGTGCCCGTCCTTGCCGAGCGATTCGGCCCAGAGCTGCCGGTACCAGAGCCCGAGCGCGTGCAGATCGGGGCCGTAGGGCATGAGCACCGTGCTCGCCGCCGGCCATGCGCGCATGACCGCGACCGCGAGCGCGGCGCCGACCGCCGGCGCCGCGTCGGCGGGCTCGCGCGCGTCCAACGCCGCCGCCAGAACCGCTTGCGCACCGTCCCGCGCGGCCTCGGCATCGGTGCCAGCGAACACCGCGGGCAGGAGGCCGACCGCGGAAAGCGCGGAGAAGCGGCCGGGAAGCGCAGGATCGTGATCCAGCACCGGCAGCGCGAAGCGTGCGGCGAGGCGCCGGGCCGGGCTGTCGCCGGGCTGGGTCACGACGGTGATCTGCGCCGGGTGGGCCGCGTCGAGCACGAGCAGGGCCTGGGCGAGAGTCTCGGCGGTGGCGCCCGATTTCGAGATAACGAGAAAGCCGGTGCTCTCGAGGTCCGGCGCCGTGAGAACGCGGTCAAGTCGGTCGCCGTCGCCATTGTCCAGGAAGAGCAGTCGGTCCGGCGCATCGCCCACCGCGGCGAGGGCTTGGCCGCCGAGGCTCGCGCCGCCGGTCCCGAGCACGACCAGCCGGTCGAAGCGCCCGCGCCAATCATCGATCAATGCCTCGAGCGCACCGAGATCGTCGCGCACCGCCGGCAGGGTGAGGAACGGCCGAGCCTCGGTCTCGCGCCAGCGCCGTATAGCGGCGAGCGCCGGCACCGCCGCGACCAGCAGCTCATCGAGCGTTGCGCGTGCCACACCGCCCGCACCGACCGCCTCGGCGAGGCACCGGGTCACGTCCTGTTGTACGGCCGTCGCCACGACGACAGGCTATGTAGCAGATCCACGCCGCCCGGTCAGGGCGTGGTCTCGACGCCTTCCGGCGCGCCGACCACCACCAGCGTCAGGAGATCGGGGCGCAGCAGGCGGTGCGCGACCCGCCCGACATCCTCCCGGGTCACGGCCTCGATATAGCCGTTGCGCCGGTCGACATAGTCGATCCCGAGGCCCTGGAGCTGGTTATGCATCAGCATGCGCGCGATCTTGCGCCCGCTGTCGAAACGCAGCGGGAAGGCGCCGATGAGATGGCCCTTGGCGGCGGCAAGCTCCTGCTCCGAGATGCCGTCCTCGGCGAGCCGTGCGATCTCGGCGCGGATGATCTCGATGGATTGCGCCACCCGGTCATTGCGGGTCGCGACGCCGCCGAGATAGAGCCCGGCGTGGTCGAGCGGGTTGAGATAGCTGTAGACGCCATAGGCAAGCCCACGCTTCTCCCGCACTTCCTCGTAGAGCCGCGAGGTGGAGCCGCCGCCTAGCACCTCGTTCATCACGAAGGCAGCGTAGAAATCCGGGTCGTCGCGCTTCAGTCCCGGCATGCCGAACGCGACGATACTCTGCCCGATGGGCAGTGGCTCGACGACGGTGCGGCCGAGATTCGCGAGCACCGCCTCGCCAATCGTGATCGGGGCGGAGGTCGCGGGCAGCCCGCGGAGCGCGGAATCGACCAAGGCCGCGATCTCGTCTCCCGGCACGTCGCCGGCGGCTGCGATCACGATATTGTCCCGGGCGAGGCGGGTTGCGGCGAAAGTCCGCAGATCGTCGACCGTGATCGCGGCGATTCCCTCGGCGGTGCCGTCGGCCGGGCGGCCGTAGGGATGGTCGGGGAACACCGTCCGAAACCATGTGGCGATCGCGACGCGGCGCGGATTCTTGGCGTCATCGGCGATGGCATTCAGCAACAGGCGGCGGATCCGCTCCACCGCCTGGCCATCGAAACGCGGCGCGGAGAGCGCGAGGCCAAGCAGGCGAAAAGCCTCGACCCGGTGCGTCGAGATCGTGTTCATGCTCACCGAGATGCGGTCGCGGCCGGCATCGAAATCGAGCTCGATCGCGCGATCGGTCACCGCCTGCTGGAACGCGCGCGAGTCGAGATCGCCCGCCCCCTCGTCGAGCAGGCTCGTGGCGAAGGTGGCCAGCCCCTCCTTGCCCGCTGGATCGAGCGCCGCGCCGCCGCGAAAGGCGAGCGCCACCGAGATGATCGGGATGCCCGCCTCGCGGCTATACCAGACCTCGAATCCCGCCGGCGTCATGACCCGCTCGATAGCGGCGGCGTGCGCCGTGCCGAGCGACCCGAAGAGGCCGGACCCGAGCGCCGCGGCCGTGAGCGCCGCCGCGAACAGGCGCCGCATGAGCCTAGCCTCCTTCCGCCGGCCGCAGGATGCCGGTGACGGAATGTTCCGGCCGCAGCACCGCCTGCGCGGCCGCGAGGACCCGGTCGCGGGTGACCTCGGCTATCCGCTCGGGCCAGGTCTCGATGAATGCGATGTCGAGCCCGCTGGCGAGCGCGGCGCCATGGAGGCGCGCGATCGAGTGCGGGTTGTCGAGGGCGTAGGTGGTGCGCGCGATCATCCGCTCCTTTGCCGCCTCGACCTCGGCGTCGTCGAGCGCGCCGCCGACAAGCTCGGCGATGACCGCGTCGAGCGCCGCCTCGACCGGCTCGATCCGCTGGCCGGGAAAGGCCGCGGCATAGAGCGAGAACCGTGTCGCATCGAGTGCACCGGCCCAGTAGCCGGCAGCGGCCCAGGGCGCGATCGCCTGCTCCACCACCAATGCCTGGTAAAGGCGGCTTGTGGTCGCGCGGCCGAGCAGCTCGGCGAGCACTTCGAGGGGCAGCGCATGCTCCGAGGCGCCTGCGCCGTGACTCGGGGCGAGGTAGCTCCGGATGAGTTGGGCCTGCGAAGCCCTGTCGTCGGTCAGGCTGACCCGACGCGGGCTGATCTGAGGCGGCTCCTGCGGGCGGAGGCGAGCGGGCGAGGCCGGCGCGGGTGCGATCGCGCCGTAATATTTCTCGGCGAGCGGGCGCAGCGCCTCGGCGGTGATGTCGCCCGCGACGACCAGGATCGCGTTGTTGGGCACATAGTAGCGGTCGTAGAAGGCCAAGGCGTCGGCCTGCGTCAGGGCCGCCATTTCGTGGCGCCATCCGATGATGGGAATGCCGTAGGGATGGTTCAGGAACTGCGCCGCCGAGACCTGCTCGGCCAGCAGGGCCGCCGGATCATTGTCGGTGCGGCTGCTGCGCTCTTCGAGGATCACCGCGCGCTCGGGAAGGACGATCTCCTCGCTCAGGACGAGATTGCGCATCCGATCGGCCTCATGGTCCATGACGAAGTCGAGATGCTCGCGGGCGACGCGTTGGACATAGGCGGTGTAGTCGGCGGCGGTGAAGGCGTTCTCGACTCCGCCGCGCGCCGCGAGCTCGCGCGAGAATGCCCCCGGTCCGGCCCGTCTGGTGCCCTTGAACATGAGATGCTCGAGGAAGTGGGCGATGCCCGATTTGCCGGGCGGGTCGTCGGCCGCGCCGACGCGATACCAGACCATGTGGACCACCACCGGAGCGCGGTGATTTTCCAGCACCACCACATGCATGCCGTTGTCGAGGGTAAAGCCGTCGGCGTCGAAAAGGCCGGCGGCGGCGCTGGCGAGAGGCGCGGCGACGATCGCGTTCAGCAATAAGATGATCGCGGGCCAAAGGGCTCGGCGTTTGGCGACGGGAATCGTCGGCCTCCGGCGGTCCCGTTGCGACATCTAGAAGATGCCTTCGAGAAGCGCCTTCTCGCGCCGCCGGATGGTCGGCGTTTCGCCCGCCGTCACGGGCTCGCCGAGAGCCGCGTTGTCGCGCAGCCGCTGAGCTTCACCCGCCGCATCGACCACCTCGCCCGGCGGGTCATCCTGCCGCCAGAACAGAAGCGATTCGAAGAAGCTCTCGTCTTCTTCGACATAGAGGGAGAATTCGCGATCGATGATCCGTCGGATGTCCGGATTCGTGTCTGTCGCGCCGGCCTGCTCGAGCAGCGCGATCTCGCCCCGCGTTTCGAGGCCCGCGCGCTCGACGCGCCGGGTGCCGCCGCTCTCGAACACGGCGCTCTCGGCTTGCTCGCGCGGCGTCGACTCTGTCGGGCGCGGCGCGCCGGGCTCGGGCGGGCGAAGCCGATAGTCCGGCGGCAGCGCAAGCGGTGCGCTCGGTACCACGGCGAACTCGTCCGGCGCCCGCTTGTCGAGGCCGAGCGATCCGCGAACACTGTCGCAGGCCGACAGCGCCAGCGCGAGCGCACACAGGCACGCGACGGTGCGCGCCTCCGCTCGCCGGCGTCGGAAACACCGCTGCGCCCATGGTGCCATGGCCCCTATCTAGGCGCTTTCCCTGGCTTCATCAAGCTGTGCACGATCAGGAGAAAGATCCCGACGCTGATCGCCGCGTCGGCAAGGTTGAAGGCCGGCCAATGATAGTCGCCACCATAGAAATCGAGGAAGTCGATGACCCAGCCAAGGCGCACGCGATCGACCACATTGCCGATCGCGCCGCCGATGACCAGCCCGAGGGCGATGGCCGGCCAAACGAGGCGGGTTCTCCTCAGCCAGACGCCGAGCCCGGCCGAGATCGCGAGCGCGAGCGCGACGATCGCCCATGCGCCGGCGCCCTCGCTTTGAAAGAGGCCGAAGCTGATGCCCCGATTCTCGACCGGAACGAGCGCCAGGAAGCTGGTGAGGTCGATGCGCCGCGGCGGCGCCCAGAGCGCGTCGCGCGCCGCCCACTTGGTGGCCTGGTCGAGGGCGATGATGCCGGCCGCGACCGGCAAGCCTATGTGAAGCAAGAACGCGCTCCCGGCCCCGAAATGGTGCGAACGGCTATGCGGCCGCTTGCCGAAAGGCCTCGACGGCGTTCGCGCATCGCCCGCACAGGCTTGGATGACGCTCATCGTCGCCGACCCCGGGCAGCAATTGCCAGCAGCGCGCGCATTTTTCGTGCGTTGCCGGAGCGAACACGACCCCGACCTCGGGCACGTCCGCCAGGGTCACGAGGTCGGCGTCGGTCAGCGCCTCGTCCCACGGTCTGATCGTCGCGGCCGAGGTGATGAAGAGCGTCGCGCAATCGTCGTGCTCGAAGGCGAGGGCGTCGCGATAGCGTTCGTGCACGAAGACCTCCGGTGCCGCTTGCAGCGACGAACCGATCAGTTTCGACGCCCGCGCCTGCTCCAGCGCCTTGGTGACGACACGGCGCACCGCGCGCATCCGCTCGATTCGCTCGGCGAGCGCGTCGTCCCGCCACGCCGCCGGCAGCGCCGGGAAGCGGCGGAGGTGAACGCTGGCGTCATCGGGATAACGGGCAAGCCAGGCCTCGTCGGCAGTGAAGCAGAGGAACGGTGCGAGCCAGGCCGTGAGGCAGTCGAACAGCGTGTCGAGCACGGTCCGCACCGCGCGCCGGCGCGCCGAATCCGTCCGATCGCAATAGAGCGAGTCCTTGCGGATGTCGAAGTAGAACGCCGACAGATCCACGGCGCAGAAATTGTGCAGCGCCCCGAACATGTCGTGGAAGGCGAACGCCTCGCACCAGTCTCTGATGTCGCGATCGAGGTGGTGGAGCCGGTCGAGTACCCAGCGTTCAAGCTCGGGCAGCTCTTCGGCCGGCCGGCGCTCGGCGGGGTGAAAATCGGCGAGATTGCCCAGCAGGAAGCGCAAGGTGTTGCGCAGCCGGCGATAGGAATCGACCTGATGGCGCAGGATCTCGTCGCTGATCCTGAGGTCCTCGGCGTAGTCGGTGCTGACGACCCAGAGTCTGAGGATGTCCGCGCCGTAGCGTTCGGTCACCTGCTGGGGGGCGATCACGTTGCCGATCGATTTCGACATCTTGCGCCCTTCGCCGTCGACCACGAAGCCATGGGTCAGGACGGCGTCGTAGGGTGCGCGATCGCGGGTGCCGCAGGATTCGAGAAGCGAGCTGTGGAACCAGCCCCGATGCTGATCCGAGCCCTCGAGGTAGAGCGATGCGGGCCAGATCAGCTCCGGGCGCTTCTCGAGAACGAAGCTGTGGGTGGTGCCGCTCTCGAACCAGACATCGAGGATGTCGGTCACCTTCTCATACGCCCCCGGATCGTGCTCGGGCGCGAGGAAGCGCGCCTTGTCGCTAGTGAACCAGGCATCCGCTCCTTCCGCCTCGATGATGTCGGCGATGCGTTCGATCACCAGCGGGTCGCGCAGCGGGGCGCCGTCGCCGCGCGCGACGAAAACCGTGATCGGCACGCCCCAGACACGCTGGCGCGACAGCACCCAATCGGGCCGCGTCTCGATCATCGCGCGGATCCGCGCTCGACCGCTCGGCGGCACCCAACGGACCCGATCGATCGCTCGAAGCGCGGTCTCCCGGAGTCCGGTCTTCTCCATGCTGATGAACCACTGGAGCGTGTTGCGAAAGATCAGCGGGGCCTTGGAGCGCCAGGAATGGGGATAGGAGTGAACCAGTTCGCCGCGTCCGAGCAGCCGGCCCGCATCGTTCAGCGCATCGGCGATCTCGCTATTGACCTTGTAAACATGCTTTCCGGCGAAGCCCGGCACGTGATCGTAGAACCGACCGTCATCCGCCACCGTTGCCGGAGTCTCGATCGGCGTCCGCTCGGTGCCGGCCTTCGCGTGCGCCGCGTTATAGTGCGCGACCGCCTCGAAGTCCTCGGCGCCATGCCCCGGCGCGATGTGCACGAAGCCGGAGCCCTGCTCGGTGGTGACGTGGTCCGCCGGAATCAACGGTACCGAGAACTCGTAGCCCCGGCCGCGCAGGGGATGGGCGCAGATGGTCTCGGCAAAGGCGGTGCCGGGAATATCGGCCGCGATCACTCTGTGTTCGGTCACGCCGCAGTCGGCGCACACCGCCTCGCCGAGCGCCGCGGCGACGGCGATCCGGGCGCCGGGAGCCACCAGCGAGCCATCCGCGACGGCCGTGACTTCGATCACCATATAGCGCAGGGCCTCGCCATAGGCGATGCAGCGGTTGCCGGGGATCGTCCAGGGCGTCGTCGTCCAGATCGCGACGGCGGCGCCGTCGAGGGCCGCCAGATCGCTCGCGATCACCGGAAAGGCGGCGGTGATCACCACGGAGGTGTGGTCGTGATACTCGATCTCCGCCTCGGCCAGCGCGGTCTTCTCGACCGGCGACCACATCACCGGCCGGGCGCCCCGGTAGAGGCTGCCGTCGATCAGGAACTTGCCGAGCTCGCGGACGATCTGCGCCTCGGCTTCGAAGCTCATGGTGGTATAGGGGTTGTCCCAATCGCCGATCACCCCGAGGCGCTTGAACTCCCGCCGCTGCACATCGATCCAGTGCTCCGCGAAGGCCCGGCAGTCGGCGCGAAACCGGCCTACCGGCTCGGCGTCCTTGTCCTTGCCGTCCTTGCGGTATTGCTGCTCGACCTGCCATTCGATCGGCAGGCCGTGGCAATCCCAGCCCGGCACATAGACGGAATCCTTGCCCAGCATTTGCTGCGAGCGCACGACGACGTCCTTGAGGATCTTGTTGAGCGCGGTACCGAGATGGAGGTGGCCGTTGGCGTAAGGCGGGCCGTCATGGAGGACGAATTTCGGCTGTCCGGCCGATTCCGCTCGCAGGCGCTGATAAAGCCCGATCGATTCCCAGCGCTCGACCGTCGACGGCTCGCGCTCCGGCAATTTCGCCTTCATCGGAAAGCCGGTTCGCGGCATCAGAACGGTGTCGCGATAGTCCATGGTCATGAGCTCGCTTGGCGCAGCGGCACCGGGGCGGTGGGTTCTGCGGCGTCGGGGGGCGGCGCACGGGCGAGGATGGCACGGGCGGCGTCGCAGTCACGGGCGATTTGCGCCTTCAGACCGTCGATCCCGTCGAACTTGCGCTCGGGCCGGACGCGCTCGACGAACGCGGCGCGCAGCCGCCGACCGTAAAGCGCGTCGGAAAAGTCGAAGATGTGGATCTCGAGCAGGTCTTCGGTCTTCCCGAAGGTCGGCCGGCGGCCGAGATTGGCGACCGCTGGCAACCAGCGCGCGTCGTCTCCATCGGGCCTGGCCCAGAGCGCATAGACCCCGCGCGCCGGATGCAGGAGCGTTGCGAGTCGCAGATTGGCGGTCGGAAAACCGATGGTTCGGCCGCGCCGGTCGCCCGAAACCACGCGTCCGTCGATCTCCCAGAAGTGGCCGAGAACCGAGGGCACGGAAGCGACCTCGCCGGCCGTTAGCAGGCTGCGCGCCTCGCTTGCGGAATAGATCCGCGTGCCCGTGCCGGCCGCCTCGATGCGGCTTACGCCGAGGCCGAGGGTCGCGCCGATCTCCGAAAGGAGCGCGACCGTGCCAGCTCGCCCGCGGCCGAAGGCGAAGTCGTGGCCGACCACGACGTGACGCGCGCCGATGCCCGATGCCACCACGTCCCGAACGAATGAAGCCGGTTCCTTTGCTGCGAAGGCGCGATCGAAACGCGCGACATAGAGGATCTCGACTCCGAGGGCGGCGAGATTGCGCGCCTTGATCCGGAACGGCGTGAGCCTGAACGGCTCGTCCGTGCCGGAGAGCACCTGGCGCGGATGGGGCTCGAAGGTGAGCACGGCGAGCGGCGCGTCGAGCGCGCGGGCGATCCGGCCACCCTCGTCGATCACCGCACGATGGCCTAAGTGGACGCCGTCGAAATTGCCGATCGCGACGACCGCACCCTGCGCATCCGCGGGCGTCTGCTGCCAATGCCGAACGATGCGCATCTGCGCGGCTTTCGGTTTCCTGTGCTTTCGAGCGGGCGAGAGAATAGGCGCTCGCCTGGGCCTTGACCAGCGCCTGTCCGCATTCGCAGCTGTGTGGGATTCCCGGATCGTTTCGGCGCCGCGCCGGCCGGGAACGGGATCCCAGACGGCGTCGGCCGCCGCGATCCGATCAGCGAGAACGGGCCGGAGAGGGCACGCGCACCGGGCGATCACGCAACGAGCGGCGGCCACCGGTCCCGCCACGGCCGGGCGGTTTCGAAGGCTGCCGCGGCGCGGAGCACCATCGGATCGTCGAGATGGCGCCCGACGATCTGAAGCCCGACAGGCAGACCATCCTCCGTCCAGCCGGCGGGCACGCTTGCGGCAGGCTGACCCGTCATGTTCATCGGGAAGGTGAATGCGAGCCATGAGAAGGGCGGAACCAGGCGCCGGTCGATGATCTCTGGCCCCTGCATGTAAAGCCCGAATGGCGGGCAGGCGAGGGTGGGCGTGATCAGGAAGTCGTAATTGCGCATGAAGCGCCACATCTTGTTGACGATGGCCTTGCGTCCGATGACCGCGTTCGTCAGATCTTCTGCCGTCCACGGGCGGGTGATGAAATCGACGAGGTGGGGCGTCATCTGGGCGCCGTGCTCCGCGACCAGTCGGCGCATGCCGGCGAGATCGGTTTCTGCCGCAACAAGGCCCCAGAACGTGAAATAGGGGTCGTCCCAGCCGGGATCCGCCTCCTCGACGGCACAGCCGAGATCGCTCTCGAACACGTTGACCGCCTCGCCCACGATGCGGCGCACTTCCGGGTCGACCGCGGCATAACCCCAGTCGGCGCTGTAAGCCACCCGATACCCCTTGAGATCGCCACTCGCGCTGGGCATCCATTCGAAGTCGGCGTCGGGAAGCGAGTGGCGGTCACGGTCGTCGGGCCCGGCCATGACCGACAGCATCAGCGCGCTATCCGCGACCGTACGAGTCATCGGCCCGATGTGCTCGATGCCCTCCCAGCTCGACACGCCGGGGTAGCGCTCGTCGCGACAGCCCGGATAGAGCGGCACGCGACCCATGGACGCCTTTACCCCGACCAATCCGCAGAACGACGACGGAATCCGCACGGACCCGCCGCCGTCGCTGCCGACCGCCAGCGGCCCCATCCCGGCAGCCACCGACGCTCCGGAACCTGCGCTCGAGCCGCCCGGTGTGCGATCCAAATTCCAAGGATTGCGGGTCGCCTCGAACACTGCGTTATGGCTCGCCCCGCTATAGCCGAACTCCGGTACGTTGGTCTTGCCGAGGATGACGGCACCCGCCTCCTTCAGCCGCTCGACGACCACGTCATCCTCCTCGGGCGTGAACTCCTTGTACGCGATCGAGCCGGAGACGGTCGGCAAATCCCGGGTGCATACGAGATCCTTCACGCCGACCGGGACGCCGGCCAAGGGCCCCGGATCCTCGCCCGCCGCAATCTTGGCGTCGACGCGATTGGCGGCCTCACGTGCATAGTCGGGCGCCGCGGTGCAGAAGGCATGCACATGGGGCTCCACCTGCTCCATGTGCGCGATGACCGCGTCGGCGACCTCGGCGGCCGATAGTTCTTTCGCGCGGACCCTGGCCGCCACCGTGACGGCGTCCATGCGGCAAATTTCGCTCGCTTGCGTCATTCGACCAGCTCCCTTCAACCCGCCTTTCGTGCGACCGGCCAGGGAATTTCTCGACCCGCCGTCACCCCCTGCGGCCGAAGCAGCAGGATCATGAGCATCAAAAATGAAAGGCCAACCTCGCGCAAGCCGAGTGGCGCGGCGATGTGCGCGGCACCGACCTCGAAGCCGACCTCGATCAAGCGCAGGAACTCGCCCAGGACGCTCACCACGATGGTTCCGATTACCGCGCCGGCCAGGCTGTTCATGCCGCCGATCACCAACATGGCTAGCGTGATGAACGTGACGTCGAGATAGAACGAACTCGAAGACAGCACGCCGATGAAGTGTGCGTGCAGCACCCCCCCGAAGCTCACGACGAAAGCACTGAAGACGAAGGCGATCAGCCGCTCCCGCCGCACGTTGATGCCGGACGCAAGCGCGGCGACCTCGTTCTCACGAGAAGCGCGCAGGCGCACGCCGTGGCGCGATTCCTGATAGGCGTAGGCCAGCCCGAGCGCGAGCAGCGCATAGATCAGCGCCACCCAGATATCGGTGTAAACGGGCAATCCGATCAGCGCGCTCGCCCCGCCTGTCACCGCCTTCCAGTTGGAGATCACCACGTAGACGATGGCGAGTGAGGCGAACGTGCCCATCGCCGCCGAGATGCCCGATAGACGCATCAGCGGCAGGCCGATGAGGAGGGCGAAGACCGAGGACACGGTCGCCGCGATCAGCGCCGCTGGTATCGTCGGCAAGAGCAAGGCCGTCATGAAGGGGGGCAGGTCGAGAACGATCTTCTTCATGGCGGGCGGGATGGTGAGCAGGGCAGAGCCGTAGGCGCCGATGGCCATGAAGCTCACATGCCCGAAGGAGAGGATCCCGGAGTTGCCGATGAAGATGTAGAGGCCTATCACCACGATCAGGCGGATAAAGGCTTCGGTTGCGGTGCGTTGCAGGGGCATCGAGCCGAGCGAGAGGAGCGCGGCGAAGACCACGAGGATGAGCGCGAGGGACAGCACCGGCCAGACCGTCTGGATGGCCGTTTCTATTCGGCGTGACATTGCCTAGATGCGCTCCCTGGCGCTGCGGCCGCGCAGGAGACCTTGAGGGCGAAGCAGGAGGAACCCGATCAGGACGGCGAAGACGAAGGCGTCGCGATAGGGTCTGAGTTCGACCGTGAGGACCGCCTGCAGCAGCACCGTGAGGACGCCCACAACGAGGCCGCCGATGGCGGCTCCCACCAGGCTGCCCATTCCGCCGATCACGGTTGCAACGAAGGCGACGAGGACCAGACTCACGCCCATCCGCGGCGTCAGTGTTCCCGTCTGCACGACGTACAGCAGCGAAACGATCCCGGCGAGAACCGCGCTGAGGATGAACGCGATCGCGATGACCGCATTCGCTCGGACACCCACGAGACGCGCCATGCCGAAATCCTCGGCGGCGGCGCGCATCTGTGTGCCGATGCTGCTGCGACGGAAGAACAGCACAAGCGCTACGAGCAGGATGATCGTGATCGCGATGGTCACGACCTGAAGCTTCGGAATGCGTAATTCCTCGACGACGAAGAACCCGCTTAGCTCACTCAGGAAGGTGACGCTCTTGGGGCGTGCGCCAAAGATCAGCAGCACGAGATGCTGGAGGAAATAGGCAAGCGCGAAGGAAGCAATGAGGAGCGTGGCGGGATTGGCGCGCCGTAGCGGTCGGAACGCCACTCGTTCCATCGCGATGGCCACGACAAGTACGAGAGCGATGGCCACGAGCGCCATCACGGCCTCGTGCTGGCCGAAGGTAAAGAACAGGGCATAAGCACCCAGCATGATCAGTTCGCCGTGGGCGAAATTGATCAGGCGCATGATGCCGAAGATGACGCCGATGCCGAGCGCCGTGAGCGCATAGAGAGCGCCGAGGCTGATGGCGTCGACGATGTTTTGCAGCACGAACGTCATGTGGCGTGGGTTCCGTATCCGAAATAGGCATCCTCGAATCCAGCCTCGGCGCGTAGCTGCGCGGCGGTTCCCGACATGACGATCCTGCCCGATGCCAGCACGTAGGTGCGGTCCGCCGCTTCGAGCGCCCGTGCTGCGCTCTGCTCCACGATGAGAATGGTCACGCCATCGGCGCGCAGGTCGGCGATCGCGCGGTAGACGTCGTTCACCACGAGGGGAGCGAGCCCTAGCGAGGGTTCATCGATCAACAACAAGCGAGGTTTCGCGAGCAGGGCGCGGCTGATCGCGAGCATCTGTTGTTCGCCGCCCGACAGCTTGCCCGCGGGCTGCCGCAGGCGCTCGCGCAACACCGGAAACATGCCCAGCGCACGGTCTACATCGCCCTCGATTGCGCCGCGATCACGGCGCGCGACCGCGCCGATCCGTATGTTTTCGGCGACCGTGAGCCCCGCGAAGATGTGCCGCCCCTCGGGCACCAGCGAGATGCCGAGACGCACAAGATCTTCGGGCGCGGTTCCCGCGATCGCTCGCCCCTCGAACTCGATTCGCCCGGCTGCGGGAACGACCATCCCCGCAATCACGTTAAGCAGCGATGACTTACCGGCACCGTTCGGCCCGATGACGGACACGATCTCGCGCTCGTCAATGTGCAGCGTCACGCCACCCAAAGCCGAGATGTTGCCGTAGCTGACCCGCAGATCCTCAGTCGCTAGCACGGCTCACGCGAAATCCTCGCCGAGATAGGCTCTCTTGACTGCCGAATCCGCTCGGATATCGGCCGGAGATCCTTCGGCGATCGAGCGGCCCTGATCGAGCACATGGATGCGGTCGCACAGGCCCATGATCACCGCCATATTGTGTTCGATCAGCAGCACGCCGCAGTCGAAGAGGCGCCGTATATCGCGGATGACTTCTCGCAACTCCTCGCACTCGTGCTCATTGAGGCCGGCGGCAGGCTCGTCGAGCAGCAGGAACCGGGGGCGCATGGCAAGGGCACGAGCGATCCCCACGCGGCGTTCTTCGCCAAAGGGCAAGGCATCCGCCCGCGCCGTCGCTTTGGATGCGAGCTTGAGCCAACTCAACACCTCGCCCGCGCGTTCGCGCGCCTGCCGCCGACTGAGCCCAACGCCGAGCGCGCCTGCCTCGACGTTCTGAAACACACTCAGCCCGCCGAATAGGCGAACTCCCTGAAACGTCCGAACGACCCCGTCCCGCGCCAGCTGAAACGGCGCGCGCCCCGTCACCTCTTGCCCGGAAAGCCACACCCCGCCCTGGTCCGGCCTCTGGAACCCGGTCAGCACATTCACGAGAGTGGTCTTGCCGGCGCCGTTCGGCCCGATGAGGCCGAGGATCTCGTTCTGCCCCAAACTCACGCTCGCGCCGGCGATCGCGCGCACGCCTTCGAAGCGAACGTGAACTTCGCGCGCCTCAAGCGTCGCCCGTTCGGCGGCAGGCACGCCTCGCGGTCCCTTCCACCGGCCCGCGCCGCCGTCCGGCGTCAGTAGACGATCGAAGCGGCCTTGGTCGGCCGGAACACCCCGATGGCGCTGTGCTTGCCGTCCTCCACCTGCATGATCGTCATCGGCCGCGTCACGCTCATGTGTAGTTCGGGGGTATAGGTCGTGGCCCCCACCAGAGACGGCTCATCGCGAAAGCCCTCAAGCACCTCGCGCACGGCATCGCCATCGAGCGATCCGGCCTTCTCGACGGCCTTGGCCCAGGTCTCGATCGCGGCATAGCCGGTATACATCTGCCCGGTCGCCGGTGGGCCGCCATGCATGTCGATGAATTTCTCGAGCACCTCGTTGATTTCCGGCCGCGGGTCGTCGCCGAAAATCGATCCGTAGATCGCGAAGTAGAGGCCGCTCAGATTCGGCACCGCGTCGAGCCAGTAAACGCCGCCCATAGCTTCGCCGCTCAGCAGGGGGAGGTTCACGCCCGCCGCACGCAACTGCTTGAGGGCAGACGCTCCGCCGGGCGGATAGGAGCAATACATGATCGTATCCGGCTGCGGATCGAGCGCCTTGAGCCGGGTGATTTGGGAGGCGATGGAGGGATCGTTGTTCTGGAAGGTATCCTCGCCGAGGAACGCCTCCTCGCCCGCGATCTCGATCCATCGCTCCTTGAAGGAGCGACAAAGCGAAACGTCGAACTCCACCGTGGGGTCGACCAGCATATAGGCAGTGCGGTACCCCTTTTCGTTGTATCCCCACTCCGCCATGAGGGCCCCCTGGCCCGGCGTCCCGATCGACATCGTGAAGGCGTAGGGTCCGATGCCCTGGACGCCGAACTTCGGATCGGCCGCACAACTCGAGAAGGCGATGATGCCACGCGCGTTCGCGACCGACGCGGCGGCGCCGCCAAAGTCGTAGTCGCACGTCACGAGCACCATTTGCGCGCCCTCATCGAGCACCTCGAGCCCGGCATTGGCGCCATGGGCGATGTCCGACTTGGTGTCGGCGAAGACCATCTCGAGCGGCCGGCCGAGCACGCCGCCGCGCTCGTTGATGACCTTGACGGCGAGCTGCGCCGCCTTCTGCGGCCCGTCGTCATAGGGCGCGATGAACCCGCTCAACGCCACGGCGGCGCCGATGATGATCGGCTCCTCATCCGCAGCCGCGTGCTGACCGACGCTCAGCGATGCGGCTGCGATCAGCCCAAACGCGACACAAAGACTCCTAGATTTCTGCATGTGACAGGTCTCCCCCATGATCCCTTGCCGCCGCGGAGCCCCGCAGCGTTTTTGCGATCTTTGCAGGCTACATTGCAGACTGATTGTCGACACTGTCAACGGCCTTGATCGACCGGAGCACAGCCTCTGTTCCTCAGATGCCGGCCTCGGCCGCTCTCAGCCGTAATGTGCGTGCAGCACGATAAGCACCGAAACTTCGGATTGCCGATTGCCTCAAAAGGCCGCCGCGCGCCTCGGCTTGTGTGTTGGAACGGGGTGAGCGGGATGCGTCATTCGCGAGAGGGCACCTGAGTCAGGGCCTGGCCGACGAGCACGGTTCGCTCGCCGACCATGCATGTGGTTCGGAATTCCGCGCGTTTGCGCTCCGGGAACAACCGTTCAAGAACCGCCCGTGCCACGACCTCGTCGCCCGGCCGCACCGGCGCCGTGAACCGAAGGGACTGGGAAAGGTAGATGCACCCCGGCCCCGGCAGCTGGGTACCGATGACCGTCGAGATCAATGATGCAGTGCACATGCCGTGCACCACGCGCCCTTCGAATATTGACCGCCGGGCGAAGCCGTCGTCGAAATGGAGCGGGTTGGTGTCACCCGAGACATCGGCGAAGAGCCGCATCTCGTCATCGCCGATGATGCGCCGGTGGGCAGCGCTCATACCGACCGTCAAGTCTTCGAAGTAATAGACTGATTGCGCTTCGCTTTCGATCGGGGCAACCGCCATGATCCCCGTTCCCTTGTTGACCCGCCGCCCGCCGAATTGTGCGCCGCAGCAAAGTGACTATAGAACCCGCGCGGATGAGCGACAATATGAGCAATCGTGGGGTGCAGTCACGGACTAAGCCGGGCCGACGGAATCGCTGTTGCGATGCACAATACACGCCGCGGCACCGGCCGTGTGTTGCGGGGCGCTCTGTTCGCCGGGCACGGCGTCCTGTATATCTGGCGGGAACGGCGGATGACGGTTGTCGCCGGTCGGATCGCCAATAACCAGGGAGGAAGGGCCGATGGCCAAGTTTCCGACGGTACGGACACCGACGATCGAGGAAATCCTGGATATCGCGGATGGCTACGGAATGACGCTCACGGTTGAGGATGCGGGGTCTTTCCGTGGCCTCATGGCCGGCACGATCGCGTCCTATCACCGGCTCGACGACCTCGACGAACCGAAGCTTCCGGTGAAATATCCGCGCAGCCCCGGCTACCGGCCGCCGCCCGAGGAGAATCCCTACAACGCCTGGTACTGGAAGTCAGAGGTCAAGGGGAAGCGGAGCGGGCCGCTTAAGGGCAGGAGGATCGTCCTCAAGGACAATATCTGCCTGGCCGGTGTCCCGATGATGAACGGCGCGACGGTGCTCGAAGGCTATATGCCGGACATCGATGCGACGGTGGTGACCCGGATTCTCGACGCCGGCGGCACGATCATCGGCAAGGCCGCGAACACCTATCTGTGCTTCGACGGCGGCAGCGCGACCACCGCGACCGGCATGGTCGAGAATCCGCACAAGAAGGGCCGCACCTCCGGCGGCTCGTCCGCAGGCAGCGGGGTGCTGGTGGCGATCGGCGAGGCCGACATGGCGCTCGGCGGCGACCAGGGCGGCTCGATTCGCATGCCCGCATGCTGGTGCGGCATCTATGGGCACAAGCCCACCCACGGCCTCGTGCCCTATACCGGGATCTTCCCGATCGAGCAGACCCTCGATCACACCGGCCCCATGGCGCGCACGGTCAAGGATATCGCGATCTTGCTCCAAGTCATCGCGGGGCCCGACGGGCACGATCCGCGCCAGATCGGCACCAGGACCCAGCGCTATGTGAGCGCTGTCGACAAGGGTGCGAAGGGCCTCAGAATCGGCGTGGTCAAGGAAGGCTTCGGCCACCCGGAGAGCGAACAAATCGTCGACACCAAGGTCAAGGCCGCGACCGAGCGATTCAAGAAGCTCGGCGCCAAGGTCAAGCAGGTCTCGATCCCGATGCACCGCGATGGGCCGCATATCTGGAACGGCGTGGCGGTCGAGGGCGCGACCGAGTTGATGCTGAAGGGGAACGGCCTCGGCACCAATTGGGAAGGCTATTACACGACCACGCTGCTCGACGCCTATGCCCGCGGCTGGCGCTCACGGCCGGACGATCTCTCCGAGACGGTGAAGCTCGTCATGCTGCTCGGCGAGTTCATGCACCGGAACTATCACGGCCACTACTACGCCAAGGCGCAGAATCTGAGCCGCAGGCTCCGCGAGGCCTATGACGAAGTCCTGGAGGACTTCGACGTGCTGGCGATGCCGACGCTGCCGATGCAGGCGACCAAGCTGCCGGCGCCCGATTGCTCGCGCGAAGAGTATGTGGATACCGCGCTCAACATGCTGGCCAACACCTGCCCGTTCGACTGCAGCGGCCACCCGGCCATGACGGTGCCGTGCAGCAAGGCGAACGGCTCGCCGATCGGAATGATGCTGATCGGCAAGCGTTATGACGACGCGACCGTCATCCAGGCCGCCGCCGCCTTCGAGCAGGCGGGAGACTGGACGAAGATGTAGGCCGCCGGCTCGATTCGCTCCGCGTTGAGGGCGTGGCACCGATCGCGGGCCGCGCCCTCAATGCCTGGCGATGGCAATTCAGCCGACGACGGCGGTCGCCTCGACCTCGCAGCGGATCTCGGGTGCGTAGAGCGCCTGGACGCCCATCAGCGTCGCCGAGGCCGGGACGTGGTCGCCGAAGAACGCGCGATTGGCGGCGTTGACGATCTCTCCTTCCTCGGGCCGATAGTCGGCGACATAGGTGTTGAGACGGACGATGTCCGCCACCGACGCGCCCGCCGCGGCGAGCACGCGCCGGATGTTCTCGTGCGCCTGGGCGAGCTGGCTCTGCAAATCGGGGCCGACCGATTCGCCGTTCTCGTTCCAGCCGACCTGGCCTGAGAGATAGATCGTGCGGCTGCCCTCCGCCGCCACGGCGTGGCTGAGGCCGTAGGGGAGATAAGGCGGGACATTGGCGGGGTTGATATGTTCGAGCTTGGCCATGGCTGACCTCCGTCATTGATGTTGCGCGGATACGAAGCGATCCGCCTATGCGGTCTCCTGCTCCACGATGGCGAGCTCCTCGATCATCGCTTCGCGCATCTTGAACTTCTGAATCTTCCCGGTGACCGTCATCGGGAAGTCGTCCACGAACTTCACGTGGCGCGGCACCTTGAAATGGGCGATCTGGTCCTTGCAGAACGCCTTGATCTCGTCTGCGTCGGCGCGTTCGCCGTCGCGCAGCTTGATCCAGGCGCAAAGCTCCTCGCCATATCTCTCGTCCGGCACGCCGATCACCTGGACGTCCTGGACCTTGGGATGGCGGTAGAGGAACTCCTCGATCTCGCGCGGATAGACGTTCTCGCCGCCGCGGATGACCATGTCCTTGATGCGACCGACGATGTTGCAATATCCCTCGTCGTCGATCGTGGCTTGATCGCCGGTGTGCATCCAGCCCGCCTGATCGATCGCCTCCGCGCTCATCTCCTCGTCGTTCCAATAGCCGCGCATAACCGAATAACCACGGGTCAGGAGCTCGCCCGGGACCCCGTGCGGTACTACCTTGCCCCGCTCGTCGACGATCTTGACCTCGACATGGGGGTGGACGCGTCCCACGGTCGAGACCCGGCGCTCGATCGGGTCGTCCGTCGCCGACTGGAAGCTCACCGGGCTGGTCTCGGTCATACCGTAGGCGATGGTCACCTCTTCCATATGGAGCTCGCCGATGACCCGCCTCATGACTTCGATCGGGCAGGGTGAGCCTGCCATCGTGCCGGTACGGAGTGACGAGAGATCGAAGCGCGCGAACTCCGGATGGTCGAGCTCGGCGATGAACATCGTCGGCACGCCATAGAGCACGGTGCAGCGCTCGACCTCGACGGCGTGAAGCACCTGCAGAGAATCGAAGGCTTCGGCCGGATAGACCATGGTCGCGCCGAACGCCACGCTCATCAGATTGCCCATCACCATGCCGAAACAGTGATAGAGCGGCACCGGAATGCAGACCCTGTCCCGATCGGTGAGGCGCAGGGCGACGCCGTTGAAATAGCCGTTGTTGAGGATGTTGTGGTGGCTCAGCGTCGCGCCTTTGGGAAAGCCCGTGGTGCCGCTGGTGAACTGGATATTGATCGGATCGTCGAACTGGAGAGCGGCGCCGAGCGCGCCGAGTCGGTCGCGATCGGCAGCCGTGGCCATATCGGTGATCTCGGCGAAGTTGTACATGCCGCCGGTGCGCTCGATGCCGAGGCGCACGACGGTCTCGAGATGGGGCAGCTTCTCGGCCCTGAGCGCACCGGGTGAACAGCGGTCGAGCTCCGGCGCGAGCTTCCGCAGCATGTCGATATAGTGGCTTGATTTGAACGATTCGGCCGTGACCAGCGCGCGGCATTCGACCTTGTTCAAGGCATAGTCCAGCTCGGCCAGCCGATAGGCGGGATTGATGTTGACCAGCATCAGGCCGGCCTTCGCCGCGGCGAATTGCGTGAGTGTCCATTCGCTGTTGTTGGGAGACCAGATGCCGATCCGGTCGCCGGGTTCGAGGCCGAGCGCGAGCAGGCCGGCGGCGAGGCCGTCGACCCGCTCCTTGAAGGTGCCGTAGCGCCAGCGGACCTCCTGATGCGGGACCACGAGAGCCTCGTTGTCGGGAAAGCGCGCGGCCGTGAGGTCGAGCTGCTCGCCGATGGTGATGCCGAGCAGCGGCCGGTCGCTCGCACCGCTGACATAGCTGTTTCTCGAAGTGGTCATCGTCGGTCCTCGAATCGCCCCATCCCGCTCCGATCGCGCGTCAAGTGTCGCAGTCATCCTGGCGGCCCTTCAAGTCCGGTGAAGGATCATCCGCGCGCTGCCGTAATCTCCCTCGACAAGGTCCAAACGGCTCCGCCTGCCGCCGGTGATCGACTGAGCAAGCCGAGCGCCGGGCGGACGTCATGCAAACGTTGGTGACCCAGCCACGAGTTCATCCTTGCGCCGAGCGCGCCGCGGGCGCCAGGATGCGCCCGCTGCAAGAAGCGAGGAGCCATGGATCTCGGTATCGCCGGACGGAGCGCGATCGTTTGCGCAGGCAGCCGCGGGCTCGGCCGCGCCTGCGCGCTGTCGCTCGCGCGAAATGGCGTTCGCCTCGTCATCAACGGGCGCGACCAGGACGTGCTCGAGGGCACCGCGCAAGAGATCCGCGAGGAGACGGGCGTCGCCGTGGATACGGTCGCGGGCGACATCAGCGAGCCGGCGGTGCAGGCCAGTCTGATCGAGGCGTGTCCGGAAGCCGACATCCTGGTCAACAACAATGGCGGCCCGCCGCGCCGCGATTTTCGCAAAATCGATCGCGGTGCCTTTCTCCGCGGCATGGTGATGAACATGGCCACGCCGATCGAGATCATCGGCGCCCTGGTCGATGGCATGGCCGAGCGCGGCTTCGGGCGAATCGTCAACATCACCTCGATTTCGGTGAAGCTGCCGATGCCCGGCCTCGATCTCTCCAGCGGCGCGCGCGCCGGGCTGACCGCGTTCGTCGCCGGCGTCGCCCCCGCCGTTGCCGCCAACAATGTGACGATCAACAATCTCCTGCCCGGCTTCTTCGATACCGAGCGGCTCCGCGAGAACTTCAAAACCGGCGCCAAACTGGCAGGCGTCGGCATCGACGACTTCGTCGAGCAACAGGCGGCTACCGTGCCGGCGAATCGTTTCGGCGACCCGTCCGAGTTCGGCGAGGCCTGCGCGTTCTTGTGCAGCGCGCAGGCCGGCTACATCACCGGACAGAACCTCCTGATCGACGGCGGCCGATACCGGAGCGTCTGGTAGCGCGTCCGGCGCCGTCTCGTCGCCCTCGCGGTCCTCTTCTTGTTTCCTCCGCCCCGCAACGGCTGGGCCAAGCTCCCGCAGAGGCGGGTGCAGGCGGCGGATCGGTTCTCGCCTCTCCGTCACGAGGCGAAGAAGGCTTTTTCCGGATTCCCGCTCGAGTTGGCATGTACCGCGGGTCATGCCTGCCTGCTTGGGGAAAACAGCCGAGAAATGCTCGCCAGATGTGTCGAGAACATCCTGAGTTGACCGGTTTATGTACCATATGAATTGACCGCTTCAGTTGTGGTTGTTGGGCCGGTCGCGTCGAAGCGGATCACGCGGCCTGTCTGTGGCTTGTGTTGATGGGCGACCCGTCGGCCTGGTATCGGGCCAGGCAGCGCGGCCCATGGAAGACGGCGAGGGTGCGGTCGGGGTATTCGTGGACCCGGACCCTTGCCTTGACGTAGTGGCGGCGATGGCGGTCGGGCGGGATCGCCAGCACCAAGCGTTTGTAGCGCACGGTGTTGTCGTTGGAGACGGTGCGCTCCTGCTGCACGCAGAGGATGTCGTCGAGGGCACCGGCGAAGGGCACGAAGGCCGAACCCTCGGCTTCCGGCGGCACCGCGAAGCGGGCGTTGTGGCCTGGCAGGTAGAGCTCCTTGAGGAAGCGGTTGGCCTCGGCCATGTCTGTGATGCCGGCGAGCCTGAGCTCCTGGGGCAGGCGCTTCTGCAGGGTGGCGAACATGCGTTCCGAGCGCCCCCTTGCCTCGGGCGAGTAGGCCGGGATCAGCTCGATGCCGAGCTGGACCAAGGCGCGGCCGAACTGGGTCGGATTGTCCTTGTCGACCGTGCCGCCGGCCTCAGGCGTGTGCCAGTAGTGGCCGGCGCGGTCGGCATAGAGCGAGCAGAACAGCCCGCGCTCCCGGATCACCTCGTCCAGGGCGGTAAAGCTGCTCATGGTGCCCTCTTCGGCGACGAAGAAGGCCGAGTAGATCTCGCTGGTGGCGTCGTCCATGGTGACGATCAGATCCCACCACTGATCGGGGACCCACGCGTGGCTCGAGCCGTCTTGATGCAGCATCATGCCGGGCAGCGCGCGGCGCGGCCGCTTGCGCCGGTGCGCCCCGCGCCTCGGCGCCGCCCGTCTTCGCCCGTGCGCCTGCAAGCTCAGCCGCACCCAGTTGTAGCTGCGCTTGAAGGCATGGTCCGCGACCAGCTTCTCGTGGAAATGCTTGGCGGTGAAGTCCCAGTAGCGGGTGTCGAACAGCGCCAACAGCGCCGTCACCTCGTCCACTGCCGCGCGCCGCGCCGAGACCCGGCCCAGGCGGCGATCGTGGAGCCCTTCCGCGCCGTCCGCCTGGTAGCGGTCACGCCAGCGCCGGAAGGTGCGCTCTGAAACGCCGAGAACCTCCGCCGCCTCGGCCTGGCTCAAGCCACCCCGATGGGTGCGGCCGTAAATCTCCTCGAACTTCATCAATCTCAGTCCCTGCAACTGCTCTGTCCGGCGCATCCAAACCCTCCATAGCCTGGAGAGCTTCTAAATCCGGACAGATCATCTGGTACATAAACCGGACATACCGTGTGTTAGCGACAGAAATGCTCGCCAGATGGTGCAATGTTGGAGCAAGTCCAACACAATTGAAAACTCTCAACCCACATGCTCCTAAAACGGATGAAAGGTTACGAGTACTAGTTTTGCTCGTGGAGCTGCGTTAAGCTGCCAGGCTAATGCGCGTTGCGCCGCTTGAACGACGGCGCCGACCGCACCGCTTCGGAAGTCGGCCGCAGATCGGAGCACCGGGGCGCGCCACTCAGGGAGATGCTGACATGTCAGAGAACCGCGGAATTCCAAACTGGCCGTCGCTTGCCGGTCTCAGCCGTCGCAGTTTCTTGGTGTCCGGCTCAAGCTTGCTCGCCGCCTCGGCGCTCTTGTCGGGCGGGCGCGGGCTTCATGCCGCGGAGATGGCGGACGAGGTGCGTTGGTACACCTGGGGCACCTATTACAAGCCGTTCTACATGGAGGGCTTCACCGAGACGACAGGTATCGAGTTGGCGATCGGCTCGATCGAAAGCAACGATCAGGAATACGCCAAGATGCGCGCGGGCGGGAACCGCGAGTGGGACCTGTTCGATGTCGAGAACGTCTCGGCGCCGCTCTATATCAAAGAGGGTTTGATTCAGCCGCTCGACTTCGGGCGCATTCCAAACTCCAAAATGCTATTTCCGAATCTGCGCCAGCCGGAGTGGAACACTGGTCCCGACGGCCAGCAGTACTTCATCGTGCACGCCTTCGGCATCGACACCATCGCCTACCGGGCAGATCTGATCGATCAACCGCCCACATCATGGAACGACCTGTTCGATCCAAAACACGAGGGCAAAATCGGCCTCATGGATTACGCGCTCGACGTGATCAACCTGGCGGGTCTCGCGCTTTACGGTAAAGACAGCGGCGAAGGTGGCTATTCGGCGTGGACGGATGGCCAGCTCGCCGAGATCAAGAAGAAGCTGAGCGATCAGAAAAAGCTGGTGCGTACCTATTGGAAGACCGAAGCGGACAACCGCAATCTGTTCCTCAACGGCGAGATCACCATAGGTTTCTCATGGGTGCCGACGGCCTATGCGCTGCGTGACGAGGGGCTCGACGTGCGACTTGCACTACCCAAGGAAGGCCCATTCGCGTGGAGCGACAATCTGGGTATTTCGAGCGAAGCCGACGAGGCCACGACTAACGCGGCCTACGAGCTGATCAACTTTATCCTTGGGCCCGACTACGGCATCAAGATCAACCGCGACGCGCCCTACACCACCGGCACCACCTATGGCTGGCTCGACGAGCTGACCGACGAGGAGAAGAAGATCCTGTTCCTCGATCAGGTTGAGATGTTCGAGACCTTCAACTATCGCAAGCTGCCGCCCAACTACGACAAGTGGGTGCAGATGTGGGAGGAGATCAAGGCCGGCTGACCGCGGGCGGCGCCGTCTTGGCCGCCACGGCAATGGCCGCGCGCGTGGCGTAGGGCCCAGATCGGGTCTTCCCTCGCGAGGGACACAGCACGCAGGGCTTGGGAGCGGGCCGGGTGAACATCGTCCTCCAGGTCGACGGACTCTCCAAAGCGTATGGCGAGTTCCTGGCGGTCGGGGGTATCGCCTTCGAGGTCGAGCAGGGTACTTTTCTGACCTTGTTGGGCCCCAGCGGCTGCGGCAAGACCACGACGCTGCGCATGATCGGCGGCTTCGAGGCGCCGAGCGAAGGTAGGGTCCGTCTGAGCGGTGTGGACGTCACGGAGCTGCCGCCCCATGCGCGTGACGTCAACACCGTGTTTCAGGACTATGCGCTCTTTCCCCACATGACGGTCTATCAAAACATCGCCTTCGGCTTGGAAACCAAGGGCCTGCGACGAGCCGAGATAAAAACGCGGGTGATGGAAGCGCTCGCTCTCGTGCGGCTTGAGGCGTTCCACGGGCGCAGCCTGCAAGGACTGAGCGGTGGCGAGCAGCAGCGGGTCGCGCTCGCCCGGGCGTTCGTACTGCGTCCGACGGTTCTGCTGTTGGACGAGCCGCTTGGTGCACTCGATCTCAAGCTGCGCCGCCAAATGCAGGTCGAACTGAAGACCCTGCAGCGTGCGCTCGGCATTGCCTTCGTCTACGTGACCCACGATCAGGAAGAAGCGCTCAGCATGAGCGACCGGATCATCGTCATGAACCAGGGACGCATCGAGCAGGCCGGCGAGCCGGAGCAGATCTACCGCAATCCGGAAACCGCGTTCGTCGCCGATTTTCTGGGCGATGCCAATGTTCTGTCGGCCCGCGTGCTGGCTCTGGACCAACCGACACCCGGCCTGGTTCGGCTGCAGACTTCCGGGCACGAGGTCACCTGCGCTCATTGGGGTCGGCACGATCTGACGGCCGGCTCGGAGATCTTACTGTCGGTGCGTTCCGAGAATTTCGCGTTGGGTAGCGCCGCTGATGCGACCCCGAATCGGCTCGCTGGTCGGGTCGAAACAGCGGTTTTCTATGGGGCTTTCCGGGAGTACGCAGTCGCTCTCGGCGACGGTCAGATCATCCGCATCCGCGCGCTCGCCCAGCATGGCGGCAAATCCTATCGAGTCGGTGACGACGTGGCCATTGGATGGCAGCCGGAAGACGCGGTGGTGGTCATGCGATGAGCACGGGCGCCGGGCCGCGCCCTTCGCTGTTCCGACACCCGACCACGCGGGCCTATGTCCTACTCGCGCCAATGATCCTGTTGCTCGGCGCCGGTGTCGTGGTGCCGCTCGGCATCTTCTTCATGCACAGCCTGTGGAAGAAGGTCGGTTTTGACCTCGTGCACACGGTTACGCTCGACAATTATGTCTTCTTCTTCACCCATTCGCTCTACTACCGGCTCATCGCCAAGGCTATCGTCTACGGCTTCATCGTCTCGGGCGTGACCCTCGTGCTGGCCTATCCTCTGGCCTATTTCGTGACGACGCGTGTCAAGATCCACAAGAACGCCTATCTGATTGCGACTCTGATCCCGCTCTATACCAGCGATCTGGTACGCATCTTTGCGTGGCGTGACGTACTCGGCGTGAACGGCTTCATCAATCGCGCGCTCCAGGGTATCGGCGTCATCGACGAGCCCATCACCGAACTCCTGTTCAGCCCCGGGAGTGCGTTGATCACACTGGTTCACATGTACTTTCCATTCATGTTTTTGGCCGTCTGGGCGGGTCTGGAGACCATCAAGTTCAGCGAGATAGAGGCCGCCAGGGACCTCGGCGCCCGCTGGTTCCGAAGCTTTTGGAAAGTGGTCCTGCCGCTGTCGCTGCCGGGCGTCGCGGCCGGCTTCCTGTTCGTGTTCACGCCGGTGACGGGCGACTATCTGGTGTCCAACATGATGGGTGGGCCGAGCGGTATTACGATCACCAACGTCGTCGTGGAGCAATTCGGCCAGGCTGACAACTGGCCGCTGGGAGCGGCACTCGCCGTGATGGTGTTGGTGGCAGGGCTGATCGTGCTGCTGCTGATGGGACTCTTCCTATCTCGTCTGCGCGCCGTCCGGATGTACGGTGGCAAGCTATGACAGTGCGTGCGCTGCGCGCGGCCTTTGGACGGCTCAGCTATCTGCAGGCCCATGTCGGCCTCATCTTCGTGTTTCTTTATCTGCCGATCGTCATCCTGATGGTGCTGGCGTTCAACGATTCGGAGATCACGAGCTTTCCTTTCAAGAGCTTCACGCTGAAATGGTTCCCGATTCTGTTCGAGCAACGTTCGATCATGAAGGGGTTGACCAACAGCTTCATCGTGTCGCTCTCAGTGATCGCAATCGTCGTGGTGATGGGCACGCTCACCGCCTATACCCTGGTACGCTATCGCTTTCCGGGCCGCCTGTTCTTCGGGGCGCTGATCTTCGTGCCGATCATCATTCCGAAGACCGTTCTCGGGCTGGCGCTATTGTCGCTCACCAGCTATCTGGATATTCCCCGCTCGCTCTACACCATCATCCTGGCACACGTACTGTTTTGTTTTCCCTACGTCACTATTGTGGTGGCGTCGGTGTTTCTCCGGCTCGATCAGAGCCTGATGGACGCTGCGGCCGACCTCGGCGCCGGCGAGTGGCGCACTTTCCGGAAGGTCGTCTTGCCGTTGGTCAAGAATGGCATCATCGCGGGCGCCTTCGTCGCCTTTGTGTTGTCGTTCAGCGAGTTCAACCTGAGTTCGTTCCTGGCCGGGCGGGATGAGACCCTGCCGTTGATCGTGTTCTCCGAGTTTCGAATCAAGGTGACACCCAAGATAAACGCGCTCTCGACCATCGTCGTGCTGGCCAATGTGCTGCTGGTCATCCTGGCCGAGTACCAGCGTACCCGACGCCTCGTGCGTGCTCCGCTTAACCGTCCGGCTCTCCAGTAACGCCGGATAGGCTGCTCCGCCCGGTGGAAGAGAGGAACGGGTTACGACTGGTGCGGCGCCGGCGCAAACAGCGCCGCATCGTCGTGAAGTCCGAGCGACAGGGCCGTCTCGGCCAGGCTGGCCCGTACCGCATCGGGCAGGGGGATGCCGTGCGTGTCGCGGTGCGCGCGCGTCTCCGCCTCCAGCTCGCCGGGGAGACGAACCCGGTCGTGAGCCGGCGCCGTACGCGCGCTCCGCACGAACGCGACATAGCGGCGGAGCTCGGGCCAGAGCAGATCCTCGCTCCCGAAGCGCGCCGGGTCGAGCAGGATCGAGAGCATGTTGTTCTCCAACGTCTCGCATCCCGGCCGGCTGCATCCGCCGCCGGTCAGGGCGCCGGCGAGCAGCTCGCACATGATGCTGAGACCCGATCCCTTGTGCTCGCCCATCGCCCGCACGGCGCCGGAGCCCGTGCGCTGGTCGTGCGGCTGGGTGCTGTCGATGGGGCCGTAGATGGCGGCGGGGTCGCTGGTCAGCCGGCCGTCCCGCTCGATCAGAGCGCCTTGGGGCAGCGGTTTGCCGCCGTTCAGCGCGACCAGCACCTTGCCCTCGGCCACCACCGAGGTGGCACAGTCGAGCACCACGGGCGGGCCGTCGGGCATCGGGACGCCGATCGCGATCGGGTTGGTCGACATGCGCCGTTCGGTGCCGCCGAACGGCGCGACCAGCATGCCGAGCCCGGTAGTGTTGACGAAATGAATCGAGATCAGGCCTTGCGCCGCCGCGAGCTCAGCCCAATCGCCGATGCGCCCCAGATGTCCGGTGTTGCGCAAGCCGACGACGGCGACGCCGAATGCTCGCGCCTTCGCGATCGCGAGGGAGAGGGCCTGCTCGCCGATCGTCTGGCCGAAACCATGGTCGCCGTCCAACACCGCGATGGGGCCGGTATCGACCACCGTTCGCACGGTCCGGTCGGCATGCACGGTGCCGCCGCGCAGCCAGTGAACATAGCGCGGCACGCGGATGACGCCGTGGCTGTCGTGGCCGGTGAGGTTGGACCGGACCAGGTAGCGGCCGATCCGCGCGCCTTCTGCATCGCTGCAGCCGGACGCGACGAAGATCGCGGCCGCCGCCCTGCGCAGTTGCTCCGCGTCGATCGCCGTGGCGCCGTTCCCGGTGGCGTTCATTCGATGATTCAGGGCGGCGGACGATCGTCGCTCTCGCCCCAGGCGACGCGGCCGTTGGTGGAGAGCATGACGGCGATCGGGCGTGTGCGTGAGAAATGGGCGAAGACGATCATCGCGATCACCGTGATCGGGACGCAGAGGAACATCCCCGAAATGCCCCAGATCGAGCCCCACACCGCGAGCGAGACGAGGGTTGCGAACGGGCTGATGTTGAGCGAGGAGCCCATCATCATCGGCTCGAGAATGTTGCCCGTGAATATCTGGATGAGCGCAAGGCTCGGCGTGACGATCAGGAACGGCACGAAGGTGTCGAACTGGACCAGCGCCAGGAGCGCCGGAAAGATGATGCCGAGGAGCGAGCCGATGGTCGGGATGTAGTTGAGAAAAAAGATGATGACCACCCAGAAGGCGGCGAAGTCGACGCCGACGGCGAACAGCACGGCATAGCTGAGGCCTGCCGTCAGGGCGCTCGAGAAAGTCTTGATCCAGAGGTAGCTCTGGATCTCCTGCGTCATGTGGCTCAGGATCCTGCGAACCCGCTCCTCGCGCTCCCGGTCCGGGAAGAGGGCCTTCATCTTGCGGTTGAAGCTGCCCTGCTCGATAAACAGGAAGAGAACATAGACCAGGATGATTCCGGCATCGCCGGCGATGCCGGTCAGCGTTGCGGCAAGCTTGCCGACCACCGATCTGAAATCGATCCGATCGACCAGCTGGGTCAGGTTCGGCGTGTCCTGAAGCCCGAAGAGCTGGGCCGCATCGGTGATCAGGCGCTGCAGATTGGTCTGATAGGTCGGCGCGGCATCGATCACATCGGTGAAATGGCCGCTCACCATCTCGGCGAGGGACATGACGGCCGCGATGAAGGCGATGACCGTGAGCGTGAGCGAGGCCCAGCGCGGAGGATGAATGCCGCGGATGCTGAGGCGCCCGATCCCGCGGGCGATCGCGTTGATCAGGTACCAGGCCATGACGGCGATGGCGATCGGAATCAGGATGTTCCGTCCTGACACCAGGAGATAAACCGTGAGAGCGGCGATGCCGGCTGAGGCGGCAAAAATGATGAGCTTGGATTGCATGAAGAGAGACTGTCCCCGGCGGTTCCGGCATTGTTGGGCCGGGGTCACGGGCAGTCAACCGACCTCGATCGGGCTGGGTCCGGCAGTGGCGGCTGGTTGCGCTCGGCGGCCGGCTCTGTCATGGGGGGATGCGTGACGATCGGATCGGTTGGCGAACCCGGTCTGGGACTGCTCCGCAGGCTCTACCGCTGGACACTCCGCCTCGCCGGCAGGCGGTATGCCGTCTGGGCGCTCGCCGGCGTCGCTTTCGCGGAAAGCTCGTTCTTTCCGATTCCGCCGGATCTGCTCCTCGTCCCGATGGTCCTCGCGCAGCGCGCCAGGGCTTGGTTCATCGCCGGCATCTGCACCCTTTCATCGACCGCCGGCGGCCTCTTCGGCTATGCGATCGGCTATTTTCTGTTTGAGGCGCTCGGCGATCCGCTTCTCGACCTCTGGGGAAACGAGGAGAAGCTCGGGATATTCGAGCGGTACACGGACGAGTGGGGCGCGTGGATCGTTGTTGCGGGCGGCCTCACGCCACTCCCCTACAAGCTGGTCACCATCGCGAGCGGCGCCGGGCGGCTCGATATCGGTATTTTTATCCTTGCCTCCCTGCTCTCGCGAGGCGTGCGCTTCTACATCGAGGCGGCGCTTCTCTGGTATTTCGGGCCGCCGGTCCGCGTGTTCGTGGAGCGGCACCTGGGCGCGGTCGCGCTGCTCGCCTTCATCCTCCTCATCGGCGCCGTCCTGCTCATCCGCTTCGTCGCCTAGGAGGACGGCTCCTAAAACGTCCGTTCGCCGATCAGCGGGGTCGCCATCTTCGCCTGACGCAAATATTGTGACAGGATGTGCATGATCGATTGGTGCGTATCCTCGATCACGCCGTAATTGTCCCCTGTGACGTGGAGGTTGATCGTCGCGAGCCGTGCCGAACGACCGCCGTCGAAACCGGTGAGCGCGATGGTCTCGACGTCGTTCACACGGGCCCAGTCGACAGCGCGGACGATGTTCTCCGAATCGCCGGAGGCCGAGATGGTCATGAGTATGTCGCCGGGCCGGGCGGCGGTGCGCAACTGATAAACGAAGCAATCCTCGAACGCGATGTCGTTGGCGATCGCGGTGATGATCTCGAGGTTTGCGCTCAGGCTCATCACCCGGGGCAGCATGCCGGTGTCGGTCTGTATTCCCTTGGCGACGTCACAAAGCAGGTGGTTCGCAATCGCCGCCGATCCGCCATTGCCGCAGACGAAGAGCCAGGCACCGCGTGTGAACGCCGCATCGAGCATGGCGGCCGCACGGGCGAGCAGCGCGCGGTCGATGGATGCGCCGGCGTGGGCCAGCCGGGTCAGGTAATCGTCGCAGTAGCGCGCGATCGTATCGTAGCGGGTGTCCGGAAAAGTCATGACGGCCTCCACCGCCGGTCAGGGTCGGTTTTCGGCAAGCGCCGTGCCCAGAGACGCGATCGCTCGCCCGAGGGTGATCGGGAACTCATCACTGGCCAAGCGCGATGCGGCGTCGCGGTCGCGCACGCCGTAGCCGGTCGGCACAAGCCAGCCTCGCGCGAGATGCGCGCGTCGCCCGGCTTCCAGGTCCCCGGCCGCATCGCCGACGATCCAGCTCCGTCTCAGGTCGATCGCGAGATCTTCGGAGGCGGCGTGAAGCATGCCGGGATTGGGCTTTCGACAGGCCGCCTCGCTTCCGGGGGCCGCCGGACAGGCATAGACCGCGTCGATTCGACCGCCGGCCGCGTGCGCCAGCGCGATCAGGCGGTCCTGGACCGCGGCGAAGGCGCCCCAATCGTAGAGGCCGCGCCCGATACCGGATTGGTTGGTGACGATGATCACGCGGAGGCCGGCGCGTGCTGCGGAGGCCACGCTCTCGAAGGCGCCTGCGATCGGCACGACCCGCTCAGCCTGGCATAGATACTCGACCAGCTCGATGAGCGTGCCGTCGCGATCGAGGAAGACGGCGGGGCGGGGCCGGTCCGATCGTTCGGCGCGGATCTCGCGCCACATGCCCGAGGGGTCGAGCGGAAACCGGCTCATCGCGGGTTCATCCGTTTCTGCCGACAGGGGTCAGCGCCCGGTTCGTCGGATAGAATGGGTCGTATGGCCGAGATTGCCATAATGCGGCCGGTACTGATATCGGCGGAGCGCGAATTCGTGCGCAAGCAGCCAGGCAGCGCGTCGTCCCACCGCGACAGGCGGCGTTCCGAAACGCGCCGCAGTCGGGCCGGTGATCACCCCGCGCTTATTGTCCAGGCGTGCGGTTTTGACAAGATCCTTTCGGCGTGCCGTTCGCGGCGGTGCGGCGGGGCCGAGCCCGTGCCCCGGCGGGCGTCGTCCAGGGTGTTGACGTCGTGATTCGCTGGCTGCGCCGGACCGGGCCGCTGCTCGTGGTCATCACTGCCGCGGGGACCCTCTTCAGCATCGCTCTGATGCGCCAGATGACGCCGCTTTACGAAGCGGAGGCGGTGCTCCTCTGGGGCGGCGCTGCGCCGGTTAGCGCGGCCGTTCCGCCCTCGGCGCGCGACCCGCACGCCTTGGTCCCGGAGGTCGTCGACATTCTCGCTGAGGAGTTGCACCACGATCCGTTGCGCACGCGGCCCCGGCGCAGCGCTCTCGATGCGGTCATTTCGTTGATCGGTCTCGACGACTGGCCGCCCGCCGTGCCGGAGCCGTGGCGCAGCGCGGAAACGGCCGCATCCGATCCGGAGGTCTATCGAGAGCTCGCCGCCATCGCCGTTCGGGACCGGCTCGAGATTGAGCCCGGCCCGCCGCTCCGGATCAGCTACGCGGCCGAACGGCCGGCCGTGGCGGCGGTGACCGTCAACGCCCTCGCCGATCGCATCATTCTGTCCTGGCTGGAGGCCAGCGGGGGCGAGTCGGTCGAGGGCACGATCGACCGTTCGGCGCCGGCCGCCGGCGCCGATCCTGTCGAATGGGAGCTGATCTACGCGACCGACCCCAGCGCGCCGATGCAACCCCGTCCGATCGTCGTCGCCGCCGCAGGCTCGCTCTCCTCGCTGATCGTGGCCCTGATCGTCGCCGCCATCGTCGGCGCCTTGGGTGCCGGGTTCCGCAGCGTCGAGCAGGTCCGTGCCCGCACCGGTCTGGAGACGGTCCTGCCGATGCCGCCGACGCGCCCGGTCCGTGAGCTCAGCCCGGAGCGGCATCTCGATCTCGTGCGCAGCGCCACGTCGTCTTACTTGCCGGGCTTGAGGGGCCTCCTCGCCGCGCTTCACCCTGCGGACTCGGTTCCTCACGGTCGCGTAGTCGCCGTCACCTCGATCGGCGCGCGCGAGGGCAAGACAACGCTGGCTCTGGCTCTGGCGCGGCTTGGGGCGATCTCTGGACGGCGGGTGTTGCTGATCGACGGGGCCGCCGACCAGGCGTCGCTTCATCTCGCCTTGGGTTTGAGAAAACGCCCCGGATTGAGCGAGTGCCTGATCGGCCGCGCCCGGCTCGAGGATGTCTTGGAGATCGATCAGCCGTCGGGCTCGCACATCCTCCTCGCCGGCCAAGCGCGGCGCTGGAGGCTCTTCCGCCGTTCGGCGACGGCCGAGTTCCTGCGGGCGCTGGCGGCCGTCTACGACCTCGTCATCCTGGATACGGAGCCGGTTCTGTCGTCACCTCGAGCCGCGGTTCTCGCCGGCTACGCGGACGACACCGTGCTGGTGGTTCGTCGTTGGGAAACGCGCAGGCGCGCGGTGCGCGCCGGACTGCGGAGGCTTCGCCGGGCCAGTGCCGCGCGCATTTGCATCGCGCTCACCGGTGCCAAGACGCCCGCCCTCGGTCGGGACGATCCGAGCCATCCGCGCTCCTCTGGCTCGGGCGGAGTCAGTTAAGGCGTGATCCCCTCGTCCTTCAAGCCGAGTACCCCTTGCTCCTCGATCAGAGCGCGGATTGCCTCGTCGTTTCGGAACCAACGCCGCGCTTTCTGGTCCTTTACCTCGAGCCCGCGTTCCCGAGCCCATTCACGGACGAACCCGTTGGCGCGCCGCCACTTGCCTCCTTCGGGTCGCACGAACTGGACCGCAAAGATGGTGACACCGTAATTGGTCGTGAACAGGCCGTCGACGGTGACCTTCTGATTGCAGAAGGGAATCAGATCTGCGGTCGCGCCGGTGAAGGGACCGGCGTTCTTGACCGGCAGCACCAGCCTGCCGTCGTCCTGAAGCAGACCGAGCAAGCGCTTACCGGCGCCGCAATCCTCCGGACAGTCGCCACTCAGGACACAGAGCACGTCGGTCACCTTGGCGTCGAACCGCGCCTCGACCTCGTCCGGCAGCCCCCAACTGTTGGCGGCCGCCGCAACGCCGGATATGACCATCGCACCGGCGGCCACAAAAACCGCCGCGAGGCGGGTGAGCGCTCGATGAGACGTATGCGCCATGATCAAAGCCCTTCCGGCTGAATGTCGAACTCCTCATGCGAATAGTTCACGATCCCGTGATCCTCGACGATCTTGGTGACCGCGAGATAGTTGACGCTGTCACGCTCGTAGAGGTCACCGGTGACGACGACCTCGTTGGTTTGGCTGCGGAACACCGCTTCATTGCCCACAACGCCCGGATCGTCCTCGACCAGGAGAAGCACATAGACCTCCTCGTCCTCGCTCAGGATCGACACCGGAACGCCGCCGCGAGCACACCAGACGGCGCAGCGATGGTGCGCCGAGCCGAGCGCCCACATGATCTCGCTCAGATAGCACCAGGAATCGATGGCCTCGCCGGTCACGGTCACCCGCTTCGGCTCGGTCGCCGAAGCTTGGGTCGCGGCGACGGCGACAAGCCCCATAGCCGCGACGACGAGCCCGGCCGTCAACCACATCAGACGCATAGTCGAGCTCCCTTGCTTTGCCGCGCACCGGCCCGCGCTCGCGCGCAACGGTCGTGTCACGAATGAATATAGGCCGTGGCTCCGGCACCGACCAGCAACCATCGGAAAGGAGTGCGACCGTTTAACGGGAGCGCCAAACGGTCTAAAACCGACGCCGCAGCCATCGTGGCGGCACGCTCATTGGGAGGAGGCAGCTATGCGCGATTTTCAACGTCCGGGGCGCTCTCCGGTCCACGGCGCGCGCGGCATGGCGGCGACCTCGCATCCGCTCGCGACGGCGACCGCGATCGAGGTGCTCAAGGCGGGCGGCAATGCGGTAGATGCTGCGGTCGCGGCTTGCGCCTTGCTCGGAGTGGTCGAGCCGCAATCAACCGGCATCGGCGGCGATTGCTTCGCGCTCTACGCGTCCGGCGGTCGGGTGCCGCCGATCGCGATCAACGGTTCGGGTCGTGCGCCGGCGTTAGCGAGCGTCGACTGGTTCCGGGAGCGGGGGATCGATGCCATCGAGTTCCAGAGCCCGCACGCCGTCACGGTCCCGGGCGCTGTCGGCACCTGGGAGAGGCTGCTCGGCGAGCACGGGACCAAGGGGCTCGACGAGCTGCTCCAACCGGCTATCCACTATGCCGACGAGGGCTATGTCGTGCACGGCCGCGTCGCTCACGACTGGGCGCTGAACGCGGACACGCTCCGGGCTTGCGAGAATGCCCGCGACATTTTCCTGCCGGGGGGGCGCGCGCCCGAGGCTGGCACCCGACACCGGCAAGCCGCATTGGCGCGGACCCTGCGTTTGATCGCCAAGGACGGCGCCGACGCCTTCTACAAGGGCCCGATCGGCGAGGACATCGCAGCCTATCTGGAGGCGCACGGCAGCCTCATGAGGGCGGACGACCTGGCCGGCTTCGCGCCGCAAGCCGTCGACCCGATCTCGACGACCTATGGGGGCTACGAGGTTTATGAGTGCCCGCCCAACGGGCAGGGCATCATCGCCCTGCTGATCCTCAACATCCTGCGGGGCTTCGAGCTGAGCGGGCTCGATCCTATCGGCGCCGAGCGCCTCCACCTGGAAGCCGAAGCAACCCGCCTCGCTTACCGTGACCGCGCCGCGCTGATCGCGGATCCCGACGCCGTGTCGGTCCCGACCGCAGCGCTGCTGTCGCCGGCCTATGCCGATGCCATGCGACGGCATATCCGGCGCGACCGAGCCATGCCACCGACGCTCCCGCCGGGCTACCCGGCACATGGCGACACCGTCTACCTCACGGTGGTCGACGGTGCGGGCAACGCGATTTCGCTCATCAATTCGCTTTTCCAGGCCTTCGGCAGTGGGTTGTGCACGCCGATGGGAGTCATGCTTCACAACCGCGGTGCGAGCTTCGTCATCGATCCGGATCACCCCAATCGCATCGCCGGCGGCAAGCGGCCGATGCATACGATCATCCCCGGCATGCTTGGGAAAGGCGATCATACGGTCATGCCGTTCGGCGTGATGGGCGGCCACTTCCAGGCGTGCGGCCATGCGCATTTCCTGACCAACGTGATCGACTACGGGATGGATCCACAGGAAGCGCTCGACTGCCCGCGCGCGTTCCATTTTGGCGGTGTGCTCACGCTTGAGACCGCCATCGCGGCCGAGGCCGCCGAGCGCCTCGGCGGCTACGGTCACATCGTGCAGCGCGCCGAAGCGCCGCATGGCGGCGGCCAGGCGATCTGGATCGATCGCGCCTCGGGCGTCCTGACCGGCGGCTCCGACCCGCGCAAGGATGGCTGTGCCCTCGGCTTTTGACCGATGCGAGCGGCTGCTCAGTCGGGATAGCACCCCGCTTCGACCGCGCGTCTCTTGACCAGCTCGTAGACGATATCGACCGTCGGCGTCGGGACGCCGACCAGGCGGCCCAGCTCGGCGATGACGCCCACTAGCGCCTCAATCTCCATCGGCCGGCCGCGCTCCAGATCCTGCAGCATCGAGGTGCGGTGGGCTCCGACCTGCTCGGCACCGTCGATGCGCCGATCGACGTCGATGGGGAAGCGAGCGCCGAGCGCCTCGCCGACCGTCTGTCCTTCTTGCATCATGGCGCGAACCACGGCGCGGGTCCCCTGGTCTCGGGCGATGTCCTCGAGGGTTGCGCCGGTCAACGCGCTGACCGGATTGAAGGCCAGATTGCCCCACAATTTAACCCAGATATCGGAACGAATATCGGTCCGCACCGGCGCCTTGAAGCCGGCGCTAACCAGTGTCCGGCTCAGCGCCGCCGCGCGCTCGCTCCGCGCGCCGTCCGGCTCGCCGAGGGGCAGGCGCTTCTGGCTGAGATGGGGCGACACGGCGATGACGCCCGGCTCGACGATCTCGGCGGCGGTATAGACGACGCAGCCGATCGCCCGCTCAGGCCCGATGGTCTCCCATTGCACGCCGTTCGGATCGATGGAGGCGAGGCGCCGGCCCTCATGCGGTCCCTCGAGCTTGTAGAAATACCACCACGGAATCCCGTTGGAGGCGGTGACCACCGCGGTATGCGTTCCGAGCAGGGGCCGCATGCGCTGGCAGATAGCGGGCACCGAGTGGGCCTTCAGGGTGACGATAACGACGTCCTGCGGGCCGAGCTCCGCCGGATCGTCAGTCACCCGCAGCGTTGCCCGGCGTTCCTCGTCGCCGATCCGGACCCGGACCCCGTTGGCACGCATGGCCGCGAGGTGCGGGCCGCGCGCGATCAACGCGACCTCGACCCCGGCGAGGGCGAGCTCGAGGCCGAAATAGGCGCCGATCGCGCCGGCGCCGAAGATGCAGATCGTCACGGCGTGAGGCCGAGTTTCTGGGCGAGCCCGATGCGCTGGAGCTTGCCGGTTGCCCCCTTCGGGATCTCGTCGCGGATCAAGATCGTGCGCGGGACCTTGAAATCGGCGAGGGATTCGCCGGCGAACGCCCGCAGCTCGCGCTCTTCGGCCTCGGCGCCGTCGCGCAACACGATCACCGCCGCCACATCCTCGCCGAGCTTGGGATGCGGTACCGCGAAGGCGACCGCCTGGGCCACGGCGGGGTGGGTCATCAGCACGTCGTCGACCTCCCGCGGCGAAATCTTCTCTCCGCCGCGGTTGATGATCTCCTTGAGCCGCCCGGTGAGGGTGAGGTAACCCGCGGTGTCGATCACGCCCTGGTCGCCGGTGCGGAACCAGCCGTCGGAAAACGCCGCTGCGTTGGCTTCCGGGTTGTTTTCGTAGCCGCGCGTCACATTGTCGCCACGGATCACCACCTCGCCGGTCGTGCCCGGATCCTGCAGCCGACCCGCCGCATCCATGATCGCGATCTCCGGTCCGGCTGCGAGCCCGACCGAGCCCGGTCTCCGAACGCCGGGCGGCATCGGATTGCTGCTCATCTGATGGGCCGCCTCGGTCATGCCGTAGGACTCGACGACCGGCGCGTCGAAGGTGGCCTCGAGTTCCTTCATTACCGGCGCCGGCAGTGACGAGGAGGAAGAGCGCAGCAGGCGGAGCGGGCGGCGCGCGACGATCTCGGCATTGCGCCCGGCCCGCGCCAGGATCGCTTGATGCATGGTCGGCACTGCCGTGAACCAGCTCGGCTCCAGATCGTCCAACCGGGCGAAGAAGCGCAGCGCATTGAAACCGGGGGTGCAGATCACCGCGGCGCCGGCGTAAAGCGAGGCCAGGACCCCCGCCATCAGCCCGTGAATATGGAACAGCGGCATGATGTTCAGGCAGCGGTCGCCGGGGCCGAGCGGGAGCCACGCTGCGATGTTGCGTGCCGAGGCGCAGAGATTGGCGCCGGTCAGGGGCACGATCTTGGGCCGCGAGGTGGTGCCCGACGTATGGAGCACCAGCGCGACATCGTCCGCGCCGCCCTCGCCGGGCCGCCCGGCGCCGGCGCCGGGCGCGACCGTAAGATCGAAGCTCCCGGCGCCGGCGCTTCCGTCCGGCGTCAAGGTCAGGATCGGGACGCCCACCCTCTGCGCCGCCTCGATCGCCGGGCTCTCGGCGGAAGCAGGCAGGATCAGCGCCCGTGCGCCGAGATCCGACAGGTAGAAGGCGAACTCGTCGGTGCGGTAGCCGGGGTTGAGCGGGGCCGCCGTCGCCGCCGCTGCGACCCCGAGAAACGCGGTCGCCATCTCCGGTCCGTTGGGGAGCACGATCGCGACCCGGTCGCCGCGCCCGATCCCGCCGCGACTCAGCGCCTCCGCGGTGCGCGAGACCTGGGCGCGAAGATCGCCATAGGTGAGCGGCGCGCGCCCCGGCGCGTCGATCGCGATGTCGCCGTGGGCGCCCCGTTCCAACAGCGCGCCGAGCGTCATCGAATCGGCCATCGGTTCTAGCGGTTCATCCGGTTTTCGACCAGGTCGTCGACCACGGCGGGATCCGCCAGGGTCGAGGTGTCGCCCAAGGCGTCATGTTCGTTGGCCGCGATCTTGCGCAGGATGCGACGCATGATCTTGCCCGAGCGGGTCTTCGGCAGCCCCGGTGCCCATTGAATGAGATCGGGCGTCGCGATAGGGCCGATTTCCTTGCGCACCCACTGGGTGAGTTCGCGGCGCAGGTCTTCGCTCGGGTCGCGCCCGGCAGTCAGGGTCACATAGGCATAGATGCCCTGGCCCTTGATGTCGTGGGGATAGCCCACCACGGCCGATTCCGAGACTGCGGGATGGGCCACCAGCGCGCTCTCGACCTCCGCCGTGCCCATGCGATGGCCCGACACGTTGAGCACGTCGTCGACCCGCCCGGTGATCCAGTAATAGCCGTCCTCATCGCGCCGCGCCCCGTCGCCGGTGAAGTAGCGTCCCGGATATTGCACGAAATAGGTATCGATGAAGCGGCGGTAGTCACCATAAACCGTGCGCATCTGCCCCGGCCAGGAATCGGCGAGGCATAGGAAACCCGAGCAGGCGCCGGAAAGCTCGTTGCCGGCCTGATCGACGATCAGAGGTTGTATGCCGAAGAAGGGCCGTGTGGCCGAGCCGGGCTTGAGCGCGGTCGCGCCGGGCAGCGGCGTGATCAGAATGCCGCCGGTCTCGGTCTGCCACCAAGTGTCGACAATCGGGCAGCGTTCCTCGCCAACCACCCGGTAGTACCAGAGCCAGGCCTCGGGATTGATCGGCTCTCCCACCGAGCCGAGCAGCCGGAGCGAGCGGCGCGAGGTCGTCTTCACCGGCCCCTCGCCCTCGCGCATCAGCGCGCGGATCGCGGTCGGCGCGGTGTAGTAGATGTTCACTCGATGCTTGTCGCAGACCTGCCAGTGGCGCGATGCGTCCGGATAGTTGGGCACGCCTTCGAACATGACCGTCGTGGCGCCGTTCGCGAGCGGCCCGTAGATGATGTAGCTGTGGCCCGTCACCCAGCCGACATCGGCCGTGCACCAATAGACCTCGCCGTCGTGATAGTCGAAGACATAGTGGTGGGTCAGGGAGGCGTAGACCATATAGCCGCCGGTCGTGTGCAACACGCCCTTCGGCTTGCCCGTCGAGCCCGAGGTGTAAAGGATGAACAGAGGATCCTCGGCGTTCATTTCGGCCGGCGGGCAGTCCGGCGATGCCGCCTCGACCAGCTCGTGATACCAGACGTCGCGTCCTTCGGCCCAGCCGACGTCGCCGCCGGTCCGCCTCACCACGATGCATTTTTGGATGCTCGGGCAGGTTTCCAGCGCGGCGTCGGTATTGGCCTTGAGCGGGATCGTGCGGCCCCCGCGGAGGCCCTCGTCGGCGGTGATGATCAGCGATGAATCGCAGTCCTGAATCCGGCCCGCAAGGGAATCCGGGGAGAAGCCGCCAAAGACGACCGAGTGGATCGCGCCGATCCGCGCACAGGCCAGCATCGCAATGGCCGCCTCGGGGATCATCGGCAGGTAGATCGTGATCCGGTCGCCCTTTTTCGCGCCGAGCGAAAGCAGGCCGTTGGCGAAGCGGCCGACCGCCTCATGCAGCTCGCGATAGGTCAGCGTCGAGTCCTCGGCCGGGTCATCGCCTTCCCAGATGATCGCGGTCTGGTCGCCGCGGTCGGCGAGATGTCGGTCGACGCAGTTGGCGCAGGCGTTGAGGGTGCCGTCTTCGAACCACCGGATATGGAGGTCGTCTGCAGCGTAAGAGACATCCTTGACCTTCGTATAGGGCTTGATCCAGTCGAGGCGTCGGCCGTGCTCACCCCAAAAACCCTCCGGGTCTTCGACCGAGCGGGCGTACCAGGACCGGTATTGGGCTTCGTCGCAATGGGCCGATCGGTCGAGGCCTGCGGGCACGGGGAACAGGTGAGTCTCTGACATCGTGGCGTATCGCCTCCCTGATGATTGGCCGATCCCTTCGGCACGCCGCGATTATATCGCGTTACAGCTCGACGGCGACCGTCTCGCCCTCGATCCAGACCGGCAGCGTCCTGAGCCGGTCGCCGGCGCACGGGCCTGCCAGACACGCACCATCCGCGATACGGAACAACGCGCCGTGGGTAGCGCAGAGAATCCGGTCCTTCTCACGGGTAAGGAACTGGTCGGGCACCCAGTCGAGCGGCCCGCCGGTATGGGGGCACGCGTTCTCATAGGCAACCACGGCGTCGCCGACGCGCACGACGAAGATCGAGACCATGTCGGCCCCGCTGCCGAGGTCAAAGCCCTTCGATCCCGGGTCGGGGATCTCGTCGAGGCGGCAGAGGTCGCGGCGGCTCATGGCGCAGGATCTTCCGGTCGGGTCTGCATGGGCAGGGTAGTTGCGTTGGATTCGCTCGGTTTTATCAGCTCGCGCCGGTCGCCGTCCCGCCCGTTGCGCGGCACGGCCCTCGAACCGCCGCGCCGCGACGGCGCCGGCGGTGGCTCTTTCGTTGCCGGCAATCAGCGCGGAACGCGTTCGCGCTCTTGTTCTTGACGGCGATTGCGCCGATTTGATGGTATGCGGTGCCGCAAGCGGGGTCGAGCATGAGACGAGAGTTGCACGCCGAGATCGCCGGCGCCGGGTTTTCCGGCCTCGCCGTCGCAACCGCGCTCGCCCGGCGCGGCTGGACCGTGCGGGTGCATGAACGCTCGCCGGAGGTGCGGGAGTTTGGTGCCGGCATCTGGATCTGGGACAACGGCGTGCGTGTGCTCGACGCGATCGGTGCCGCTGCCGAGGCCCTCGACTGCGCGACCGAGGCACTCCGTTATATCAGCTGGGATCGGAACGGGCGCCTGATCGACGATGTACCGTTCCTGCCGACCGGCGGCACGTCTCGTTTGTTCTGTATTTCGCGCCAGCAGCTCTTGCAGGCGATCTACAACGCTGCGCTGCGCGCCGGCGTCGAGGTTCGCACCGACACCCAAGTGATCGGCGCCGATGCGGGCGGCGTGCTGCGTTTTGATTCCGGCGAGAGCGCTACCGCCGATCTGGTGATCGGTGCCGACGGGATTCGCTCGAAGGTGCGCGAGTCGCTGGGCCTGTTGCGCCGGCGCCGCGTCCATCCGGACGGCGCGATCCGCATCCTTGTGCCCCATGCACCGAATGAGTGGTCCGCCGAGGAGAAGCGCACCGTGCGTGAATGGTGGAACGGCCCGCGCCGGGTGCTCTACACGCCGGTCGACGATGCGGTTTTCTATTTGGCGCTGACCATGCTCGCCTTCGACGAGCGAGGCCGCCGCGTCCCGGTCGACAAAGACTATTGGCGGCGCCACTTCCCGCATCTCGGCGCCATTATCGATCGCATTCCGGATGAAGGCCGCTTCGACGTCTTCGAAACCCTCAAGCTCCGCCGCTGGTCGGCCGGCCGCGTCGCGCTGATCGGCGACGCAGCCCACGCGATGTCGCCTGGGCTCGGCCAAGGCTGCGGCACCGCGCTGGTCAACGCGCTCGCGCTTGCAGCGACGCTTGAAAGCGCGGCCGACATCGAGAACGGGCTCGCATCATGGGAGCGGCTTCAGCGACCGCTGACCGAGCATACCCAGCGCTGGTCGACGATCACATGGCCTCTGATCCGCTGGCCCGCCTGGTGCGCCCGCCGCTACTACGCTGCTCCCCTGTTCAAGCGATGGATCCTCCGCCAGCGGCAACGTCCGTCCGAGCATGTCGCCCTGGGCAGCAGTCCTGGGGATGGCGCTCGCCGGTCACCGGCTGGTGGCCTTCCGGCGGCGTGACGGTGGAGCCATCAGAAGCATCAAGAATCGTAGAAAGAACTTTAAAACAGCAAATTAAGGTCTCTTTCTCATCTAGAACCGAAACTGATAGATCGATGATCTGCCGGCAGGCTGCCGGTCCGCAGGCTAGGCCGCGTCGCGCGTCATCGCGCGGAGGCTCGAAAGCACCGCCTCGGCCAAATGATCGATCTCCGCCTCGGTCATCGGGGTCGAGAGGCAAGCCATACCCGAGGACGAGGTGACCACGCCGTGGTTCAGCAACTGCCGGAACAGCGCATCGAGTTGTCGCGCGCGCCCGTCCGTGCTCGCGCGGTAGACCGCGCGGTAGTCGTCGAGCGGCTCGTCGCTCATATGGAACAATATCAGCGAGCCCTCGCCGGTGATCTGCCCCTCGACGCCGGCAATGCTGAACGCCTCGCGCAGCCGCGCGCGGGCCATCTCGCCGAGGCCGTTGAGACGGTCGATCGCCTCCTGGTTCAGCATGCGCATCGCGGCGACGCCGGCGGCCATCGACATGGGATTGGCCGTAAAGGTGCCGGATTGCGGGCAGGCGGCCTTGCCGGCGCTGCTGTCATAGACCGCCATCGCTTCCTCGGTGCCCACGACTGCGCCGATGGGGAGGCCGCCGCCGATCACCTTGCCGAGGGTGGTCAGGTCGGGCTCGAGACCGTAAAGCGTCTGGGCGCCGCCTTCGTGTAAGCGGAAGCAGACCACCTCGTCGTCGATGATCAGCGCACCGGAATCGCGGCGGAAGCCGTGCAACATGTCGATATAGGCGCGGCTCATCGGCGCGCCGCCGCAACGCGACGGCACCGGATCGACCAGCACGGCTGCAAGCGCATCGGCGTGGCGATACAGGATCTCGCGGCTGCTCGCGACGTCGTTGAACGGGATCACCACCACGTCCTCCAGCAGCCTTGCCGGGGTTCCTCGCGCATGGCCGACCGGTCGCGGCCGGTCGGTACCCCAATTCTGCGGGTCCGGGTCGAGGCTCGCCTCGGCATAGTCGTAGGCGCCGTGAAAGACGCCTTCGCATTTCGCGATCTTCGGCTGTCCCGCGAATGCCCGTGCGCCTTTGATGGCATGCATCACGGCCTCCGATCCGGTGTTCGTAAAGCGGATACGCTCAAAGGACGCGGCGCGCCTGCAAATCATCTCGGCGAGCTCGATCTCGCTCTCGGTCGCGAGAGTGAACGACATGCCGAGCGCCGCCTGCCTGGTCACGGCCTCGACGATGGCCGGATGTGAATGGCCGAAGAATTGGACCGTGTAGTTGTTGATGAAATCGATCCGCTCCACATCGTCGACGTCGATGACGCGGCAGCCGCGACCCTGCCGGACATAGATCGGATAGGGTGCAAGATGGGTCAGGCTGCGCGTGCCGCCCGAGGGAAACACGGCGCGTGCTCGGGCGCTGAGCGCTGCGGAGCGCGATTGCGGATCGGGATAAGACATGGCCTCGACTCCTGCCGCCGATGCGCGGGCCGTACCGGCAAAGGCAGCCAAAACGCGCGGCGAGCTTCGCCTCCGCGCGATCGCCCCTAGGATGCGTTCATCGGAGGCCATGGGCAAGCGGCGCCGGTCGGGCTTATGGGGAGAGCTGCGGCAGGCCCTTGGCGCGCGTCGACGCCTCACCTCGGCCGTTTTCCCGCCGCCATAATCGCTATCGCCGCCATCCTGTGATACAACCCTGGCGATCTGGCGGAGAGCGAGGGTGTCCGCGCCGGAGGGTTCCGCGGGTCCATGGTAGGAGCGACACCCGTAGAGTCTCATGACACTCGGCCTTAGCAATCAGCGCCGCCGCTCCTACCGGCGCAGGCGAAACATCCGCGTCATGCTTGCGATTATGGTCGTCGTGGCGGCGGGTGCCCTCGGCTTCCGCTTCGGCATCTACAGCGCCGAGCGTCCGGTGGTCGAGTTGGAAGATGCCATCGGCGCGCTGCGTACCGAAAACATTGAACTGGCGGCCGGAATCCAGGAGCGAAACCGAATGATCGCGCGACTTGAGAGCGAAAAGCGCGATTTGGAGGAACGCTACCGGAAGGATGTTCCGAGTGAGTCCGATCGCGAAATTCTCGCGTTGGCGACGCAAAAGCTGGCCGACGGCGTGGATTATGAGCGGCTGGCCTTCGTCATCGGTGCAGCGCAGAACGAGCGTCGTTGCGTGGACGAGGCTGCGACCAAGCGTTTCATCGTGCGAACGCCGCTCTACAGCGGTGCGAATAGCTCCGTTCTCTTCGCGAACGGCGCTGTCACCGTGACCGCCGAGGGGATTGCCGCCCGGAGCGAGACGGGTGCGGTGGAGCAGTGGTACGATCCCGCCGAGCCGATCAAGGTGAGCTTCACCCATATCGGCGGCGAGGTGTTCGAGATTCAAGGAAAGCTTCCGCTGCATAAGTCGATCGTCGTCGGCGACACCGAGTATCGCTACAGCGTGACACAGGGGCCGCGGAGCTTCGTCTATGTTTCGGGAGACCAATGCGCCTATCCGTGAGCGTGGCGCGTGGTTGCGTGTTCCCGTGTTCCCCGCGGTCAGCGGCGGATCCGAACGCGGCCGGCTCGGAAGTGGAGCCGGGCCGATGACGGGTGCGGCTCTGGAGATCGGCAAGCTGCCCCCCGAGCTACTGGCCGAGGTGCTCGCGCTGGGACGTCCGCCGCCGCCCGAATTGCTGCTGCCACCGACGGTCGGCGAAGACGCGGGCGTCGTCGCCGTGCCGGGCGGGGCATTGATAGCGGCCAGCGATCCCGTGACCTTGACCGGACATGATGTGGGCGCCCACGCGGTGATCGTGAATGCGAACGACATTGCGGTCATGGGTGCCAAGCCGCGGTGGTTTACCGCGACGGTTCTGCTCGCGCCTGGCACCACGGCGGATGAGGTGCGCGCTCTCTATGGGAGCATGCATGAGGCGTTGGCCACGCTCGACGCCGTGCTCGTGGGCGGCCATGTCGAGGTCACCGGCGCGGTAAGCCGGACCGTGGTGGTCGGCCATATGATGGGGCTCCGAGAGGACGGCGCGTTCACCCGGACCGGTGCGCTGGAGCCGGGTCAGGTCGTGCTGCAGGTTGGCTCGGTGCCGGTCGAGGGCGCCGCCGTGCTCGCGGCCGAGGCGGACACGCTGCTCCGGGAGAGGGTACCCGCGGCCACCCTGGCGGAGGCCGCGGGTGCGCTCCGCGATCCCGGCATCTCGGTGGTCCGCGCCGCGCTTCTTGCCACCGCCCTCGGGGCGAGCGCCATGCACGACCCGACCGAGGGTGGGCTCTCCGCCGGATTGTACGAGATGGCGGAGACTGCCGGTGTCGGCCTGACCGTCTCGGGCGACGCCGTGCTCTGGTATGAGCCTGGGCGTGCTTTGTCGGCCGCGCTCGGGATCGATCCCTGGGGTCTGCTGGCCTCCGGTGCGTTGCTCGCCGCCTTTCCTGCCGAAACCGCGGAGACGGCTCGGAAGACCCTCGTGACGGAAGGCTTCGCGGTCGCGCCCATCGCCGTCGCCGTCCCGGGAAACAGCGTCCTATTCGAGAATGGCAACCCGGTTCGGCGATTCGCGCGCGACGAGGCGATTCGCGCCTTGCGCACTGGATCGTTGGACCAGTGAGCGTGCGGCCGCGCGCCGCGCGGGAAGGGGCTTATTCAGCGGGGCAGCCCGGCTCGTGAGGGCTCGCAGACCGCGGCGTCGCTTGCTTCGTGGCCGGACAGGTCGGTGATGGTGGGCCGGTCGCCGCATAGCGCGCAGGCCGGGTCGGGCTTGACCTTGATCTTCCGGAAGGTGGCGCCGAGGCCGTCATAGACAATCAGGCTGCCCGACAGGCTCTCGCCGATTCCCAGCAATTCCTTCAGGACCTCGGTCGCCTGCAGGGAGCCCATCGAGCCCGCGACGGCACCGAGGATCCCGCCTTCCGCGCAGGACGGAATAAGCCCCGGTGGCGGCGCGGTCGGGAAGATGCAGCGATAGCAGGGGTGACCGGTGCCGAGATGAGCTTTGAAGGTCGCGAGCTGGCCGTCGAAGCGAAGGATCGACGCCGACACCAGGGTCTTGCGCGACAGATAGCAGGCATCGTTGATCAGGAAGCGCGTCGCGAAATTGTCGCTGCCGTCGGCGACCAGATCGTAAGGCGCGATCAGCGCCATCACATTGTCCGGGCCGAGGCGGACCTGGTGGGTCTCGACGGCGATCTCCGGGTTGATCCGCGCGATCGTCTCCGCTGCGCTCGCGGTCTTGGGCTGACCGATCCTGGCCTCGCTGTGAGCGATCTGCCGCTGGAGGTTGGAGAGCGTTACCGCATCGTCGTCGACGACGCCGAGGGTGCCGACCCCGGCCGCCGCAAGATAGAGCAGGAGCGGAGAGCCGAGGCCGCCGGCGCCGACCACCAGGACCTTGGAGCCGAGCAGCTTTTGCTGGCCTGCACCGCCCACCTCCTTGAGCAGAATGTGGCGGGCGTAGCGTTCGAGCTGGCGTTCGTTGAACATCGCGTCGCCTGTTTTCCGGGGCGCTCGCTAGAGCCCTGCGAAGAGATCGGTCGAGAGGTAGCGCTCGGCGAAGGACGGGATGATGACGACGATCCGCTTGTTCGCCATGGTGTCCCGGGCGCCAACCTCGAGGGCAGCGGCGATGGCGGCGCCGGATGATATCCCCACCGGGATCCCCTCCAGCCGCGCGGTGCGGCGGGCGATCTCGAACGCCGTCTCGTTGCTGATCGGAATCAGCTCGTCGATGACCGAACAATCGAGCACCTCCGGCACGAAGCCGGCGCCGATGCCCTGGATCTTGTGCGGCCCGGCCGCGCCGCCGGAGAGAACGGCGCTGTCCTCGGGCTCGACCCCGATCAGGCAGAGCTCGGGCAGGCGCGGCTTCAGAACCTGACCGATCCCCGTCACCGTCCCGCCGGTGCCGACGCCGCAGACAATGGCATCGAGCTCACCGCCGGTATCGCGCCAGATCTCCTCCGCCGTGGTCGCCCTGTGGATGGCCGGGTTGGCCGGATTGGCGAATTGATGGAGGATGATTGCGCCCGGGATCTCTGCGGCCAGTTGCTGGGTGCGATTGAGAGCGCCGGGCATGCCGCGCTCTGCCGGGGTCAGTTCAAGCTCGGCCCCGAGCAGCTTGAGAACCTGCCGGCGCTCGATCGACATGCTCTCGGGCATGGTCAGGATCAGACGATAGCCTTTCGCCGCGGCAACGAAGGCAAGCGCGATCCCCGTGTTGCCCGAGGTCGGCTCGACGAGAACCGAGCGGCCAGGGGCGATCTCGCCGGTGGCCTCGGCCGCCTCGATCATGGCGAAGCCGATGCGGTCCTTGACCGAGGCGAGCGGATTGAAGAATTCGAGCTTGCCCAGGATCTCAGCGCCGCAGCCGGCCTCGGCGGGCAGGCGATTGAGCCGGCCCAGGGGTGTCGAGCCGACGGTCTCCACGATGCTGTCATAGATGCGATCGCGCTTGGCCGGCTCGGGCGCCCGGACGGCGGGAGCGTTGTGGGCGTCAGCGTGATCTCGCGCCATGGCTCCGGTCAGATCGTATGGTCGAGCGGCCCGTGCGCCGCGTTTCGCATATCCGCCCGTCCCATCCGTCGGCACGGATCCTGGTTTCTGATCCGGGCGAGACAGGCGATCGTCTCGTTTTGAACCTCCGGCCACAGCGGGTCAAGCACGCCTTCAGCGCCCGCCGCGCTCGGTCGAGCCGAAGCCGCCGGCGCCTCTGCCGCTCTGCGGCAGGGCGTCGCTCTCGACCAGACGGGCTCGGCTGACCGGGGCGATCACGAGCTGAGCGATGCGCATCCGGCGCTCCACCACGAACGCGTTCTCGCCCAGATTGATAAGCACGACGCCGATCTCACCCCGATAGTCGGAATCGATCGTCCCCGGGCTGTTGAGGACGGTCACACCATGGCGCAGGGCGAGACCCGAGCGCGGCCTGATCTGGGCCTCGAAGCCTTCGGGCAAAGCGAGGGCGAGACCGGTCGCGACCAAAGCGCGCGCCGCCGGTGCCAAGGAGAGGGGGCCGTTGGCGGCGAACAGATCGAGACCGGCGCTTCCGGCGGTCGCGTAGTCGGGTAGCGGCAGGTCCCGCGCGTGCGGCAGCCGTGCGATCGGAATCTCGACCGTAGGCCTCACGTCGATTCGGCGCTCGCCTGCAGCGCCCGCGCGATGCGCTCGACGAGACGCTCGGCGACTGCCGTCTTGCTTATTTTCGGCCAGCTTTCGGTTGCCGGTGCGCCGTCGTCACCGCTCCTCGCCAGGAAATGAACCGCGTTGTCGTCGCCGCCGAAAATATCGCTGCCCGGGGACACCTGATTGGCGAGAATCCAATCACACCCTTTGGCCTCGAGCTTGGTCGCGGCGTTCGCGATCGCATTCTCGGTCTCGGCGGCGAAGCCGATGACCAGCCGCGGGCGTTGCGTGCCGGGCGCGCTTAGGCGGGCGAGAATATCCGGGTTTTCCGTGAGCGCGAGGGTGGTCCCGCCATTGCCGTTCCGGTCGACGGCCTTCTTGATCTTGTGGTCGCAAGGATGCGCCGCGCGCCAGTCCGAGACCGCAGCCGCGCAAACGGCGATATCGACCGGCAGGCTGCGCTCGCAGGCAGCGAGCATCTCCCGGGCCGTTTCGACCCGGATCGTCTCGACCCCCGCCGGCGCCGGCTGCTCCGTCGGACCCGATACGAGCAGAACCTCGGCGCCCGCGCCGGCGCAGGCGGCCGCGATCGCATGGCCTTGTTTGCCCGAGGAGCGGTTGCCGAGAAAGCGCACGGGGTCGATGGGCTCGTAGGTCGGGCCGCTGGTGACCAACGCCCTGATGCCGGCAAGGGGGCGCGCACCGCCCAAGCGGGTTTCGATGGCCGCCAGGATCTCGGCCACCTCGGCCATGCGGCCGGGGCCGCTCTCGCCCTCCGCCAGTGGGCCTTCATTGGGTCCGACGAAGCGGACGCCGTCTGCTTCGAGACGAGCGCAGTTCCGCCGCGTCGCCCTGTGACGCCACATCCGCATATTCATTGCCGGCGCAACGAGCACCGGTTTCTCGGTCGCGAGCAGTGCCGTCGTCGCGAGATCGTCCGCAATGCCGTGCGCCATCTTCGCCATGATGTCGGCGGTTGCCGGCGCGACGACCACGAGATCGGTGTCCTGGGCGAGCTTGATATGGCCGATCTCGCTCTCGTCGGTCAGTGAGAACAGGTCCGTGAAGGCCCGTTCTCCGCTCAGTGTCGCGACCGATAGCGGGGTCACAAACTCGGCGCCGGCGCGGGTCAGAATACAGCGCACCGTGGCGTCGGCCTCCCTGAGCCGCCTGATCAGCTCGAGGCACTTATACGCCGCGATGCCGCCGGCGATCACGAGCAGGATCCGTTTTCTGTGGAGAGCCATGGCGGTTTCTATCCGGCGGCTACGTCCCGGTTCCGGTATCTGAGCAACCTATTAGCGCACAGGCGCCGCGACAAGGCGCGGAGCTACAGGAACTGTAGAGCCAACAGAGCGGCGAGCAAGCCGGCGATGAGCGTAAGCAGGGCGTGCAGCGCGGACGGGCCGCGCCGCTTGCCGGCCATCGCCTTGATGCTTGCCGGCTCGATCTTGACGCCGTCCTCCAGCTCCTCCAGGACCCTCTCCGCACGGGCGGCGAGGCGCGGCAGGCGAGCGGCTGCATCCAAGATCTCCGACAATGCGTCGCGCAGGCGCGCCTGGGCGACGAGATTCTCCCGCGCCCAGCTCTCGATCAGGGGCTGGGTGAAGATCCACATGTTCTGGTCGGGCGCGAGCCGCCGGGTCAGCCCCTCGGCCATGAGCATCGTCTTCTGCAGCAACAGCAATTGCGGCTGGGTCTCCATCTCGAACGCTTCGGTGATCTGAAACGTTTGGGCGAGCAGATGGGCGATCGAGATCTCGTTGACCGGCCTACCCAGAATCGGTTCACCGATCGAACGCAGGGCCTGGACGAAGGCGGCCTTCGACTTTCGGCGCGGGACGTAGCCGGCCTCGAAATGAACCTCGGCGACGCGCTCATAGTTTCCGGTAAGGAAGCCGAGCAGCATTTCGGCCAGATAACGCCGGGTCTCGCGGTCGAGCCGCCCCATGATTCCGAAATCGACGGCGACGACATTGCCACCGGGGTCCACCATGAGATTGCCGGGATGGAGATCGGCGTGGAAGAAGCCGTCTCGGAAGACCTGGTGGAAGAAGGCGCCGGCCGCCTTCCCCAGCACCTCATGAGGATCGTGCCCCGCGTCGATCAGGGCCTGCCGCTCGTCGATCGGGATGCCCTCGACCCGCTCGAGGGTGAGCACGCGGCGGCTGGTTCGCCGCCAATCGACGGCGGGCACCAGAAAGCCTGACTCCTCGGCGAAGTTCTGGCGCAACTCCGATGCGGCAGCCGCCTCGAACCGGAGATCCATCTCGACCATCACGCTCTGGGCGAAGGTTCTGATCACATCGACCGGACGCAAGCGGCGCCAGGACGGCAGGGTGCGCTCGGCCAGCTCCGCAAGCCAGTAGAAGAGCTCGAGGTCGCGCTCGAAGGCGCGCTCGACGCCCGGCCGCAAGATCTTGACCGCGACAGGCTCACCCGATGCTGTGATCGCGAGGTGCACCTGCGCGATCGACGCCGCGGCGACAGGCTCGTCGGTGAAGTCTTGGAACAGGGAATCCAGCGGCCGGCCGAATTCCGATTCGATGATCGCGCGCGCCTCCTGCGCGCTGAATGGCGGCAGATGGTCTTGTAGCTCGGAGAGCTCGGCCGCGATCTCCTCTCCGATGAGGTCCGGTCGGGTGGACAAGGCTTGGCCGAACTTGATGAAGCTCGGCCCGAGCGCCTGAAGCGCGTTTGCGAGCCGCTGTCCCGGCCGCCCGAGCCCGCGCTTGCGCGGCGCCATGCCGGCGAGAAAGGTGACTGCCGGCACGAGGCCGTAGTCCTTGAGCGGGAAAAGCGCGTCCCAACGCCCCAAGATCCAGGCGATGCGCAGCAGCCGCCCGATGTTTCTGAGCGCCCGACGCATGGGGGTGTGTTAGACGCGCCAGCCCGAGTGGAGAGCCGCGATACCGGCCGACAACGGGCGGACCCTGACGCCGCCGAATCCGGCGTCGCCCATCATGGCGGCAAGCTGTTCCGGCGGCGGGAAGCGTCGAATGCTCTCCACCAGGTAGGTGTAGGCATCACGCTGGCCCGTGACCGCGGCGCCGAGCAGGGGGATGATGGTAAAGGAATAGGCGGCGTACAACCGGTCGAGGCCGGCGGGCGGACGTGAGCTGAACTCGAGGCTGAGGAATCGGCCACCCGGACGCAGGACGCGCCGCGCCTCGTCGAGCGCCCGCTCGATATGGGTCACGTTGCGAATCCCGAATGCGATCGTGTAGGCATCGACCGAGCGGGCCGGCAGAGGCAGAGCTTCGGCGTCGCCGACCAGCCAGTCGATCCCGCCGATCACGCCGGCGTTCCAGGCACGTTCACGACCGGCATCGACCATCCTCTCGCTGGCATCGCAGACGATCACGCGGCCGCGGCACTCCATTCCTTTCAGCACGCGCCGGGCGATGTCGCCGGTGCCGCCGGCGACGTCGAGCACGGTCATGCCGGGGCGTGGATCGAGCCACGCTACCATCTCCCGCTTCCACAACCGATGGACACCGCCGCTCATGAGATCGTTCATGAGGTCGTAGCGATCAGCGACGCGATCGAAGAGGCCGCGGACGAGGCTCGGCTTCTCGCGCTCGTCGACGCGGCGAAAGCCGAAATCTGCGCCGTCCGGGGCGTCGTGCTCACCGCGCGCCGAGGCCATGGCGGCGACCATAGCCTAGCGGCGGAAGGCACGCTACCGTGGCCGCGGAATGCCGGAATTGCCCGAAGTCGAGACCGTGCGCCGGGGACTTGCCGCCCGGCTCACCGGCCGGTGCATCACCCATGTCACCGTGCACCGCGCCGATCTCAGGCGGCCGCTTCCGCCCGAGCTTGCTTCCGTTCTCCGGGGCCGAAGGATCGAGGGCTTCGACCGCCGCGGCAAATATCTCCTCGTGCATCTCGACGGCGGCCGGGTCTTGATCGCCCATCTCGGCATGTCCGGGCGGTTCTCGATCGCTGGCGCACCGAGCGGCGATCCCCACGAGCATGTCCTCTTTCATTTCGACGACGGCGCGGTCCTGCGCTATGCCGACCACCGCCGGTTCGGCCTGATGGATCTGACCGATACGGAGATGTTGGAGGACCACGCGCTGTTGCGCGACATGGGCCCCGAGCCGCTCTCCAACCGGTTCGCCGGACCGGTATTGGCGCATCGGTTGCATGGCAAGAAGACGCCGATCAAAGCCGCTTTGCTCGATCAGCATGTGGTTGCGGGCCTCGGCAATATCTATGTTTGCGAGGCGCTCTTTCACGCCGGGTTAAGCCCACGGCGGCGCGCCTACACGGTGCAGGGCGCGCGCGCCGAGCGGCTCGCATGGGCGATCCGCGAGGTGCTGCAGGCGGCCATCGAGGCCGGCGGATCGACGCTCAGGGACTACGTTCAAGCTTCGGGCGAGCTCGGCTACTTCCAGCACCGCTTCGCGGTCTATGACCGGGCCGATCGGCCGTGTCCCGGCTGCGATTGCACCGGCACGGTGCGGCGAATCGTGCAAAGCAACCGGTCGACATTCTATTGCGCGAAACGCCAGCGGTGAGGTATCAGGCGACGCCGATGCCGCTCTCAGCGCTCGGTCGTCGGTCGCCCGCCTGTCGAGAAAGCGGGCACCGTTCGTTGGAGGGAGAAGACAATGGCGTATGAGAACATCATCGTCGATCGGCGCGGCCGCGTTGGGCTGATCACATTGAACCGGCCCAAGGCCCTTAACGCGCTGAACGGCGCGCTGATTGGAGAGCTCAATGACGTCCTCGACAGTTTCGAGGCGGAGGAGCAAATCGGCGCCGTCGTCATAACCGGAAACGAAAAGGCCTTTGCCGCGGGCGCCGACATCAACGAGATGCGGGCGCTGAATTTTGCCGATGCCTACGGCACCGATTTCATCGCCAATTGGCATCGCATCACCGCCTGCCGAAAGCCGATCATTGCTGCGGTCGCCGGCTACGCTCTCGGCGGCGGGTGCGAGCTTTCGATGATGTGCGATATCATCATCGCGGCCGATACCGCGAAGTTCGGACAGCCGGAAATCAAGCTCGGCGTCATCCCCGGCGCAGGCGGCACCCAACGACTCACGCGCGCCATCGGCAAATCGAAGGCCATGGAAATGATCTTGACCGGCCGCATGATGGGCGCCGAGGAAGCCGAGCGCAGCGGATTGGTGAGCCGCGTGGTGCCGGCCGCGGACCTCGTGGATGAAGCGGTCGCGATCGCCGATCAGATCGCCCACTTCTCGGCGCCGATCGTCGCTCTGGCCAAGGCAAGCGTCAATCGTGCCTTCGAGACCACGCTCGAGGAAGGCGTGCTGTACGAGCGGGCCGTGTTCTATTCCACCTTCGCAACCGAGGACCAGAAGGAAGGAATGGACGCCTTCATCGAGAAGCGCGAGCCTTCATTCACCAATCGATAGGGCTCGTTGGGACGCGTCGAGTCCAGATCGTCAACCGTTGCGCCGGTTTGACGCGGTTCGCGGGCGTGATATAACCCCGCCACCCTACGAAAAGGCTCCATTGCGATGGCTCACGCGCGTCAAGCCAGGAAGCGGGTCCGGCAGAACAAACGCCGCTCTGCGATCAACCGTGATCGGCTCTCGCGGATACGTACCTTCATCCGCCGGGTGGAGGAGGCGATCGCGAGTGGAGACAAGGGACGCGCGGAGCAAGCCTTGCGCGAAGCCCAGCCCGAGATCGTGCGCGGTGCGACCAAGGCCGTGCTGCATCGGCGAACCGCCGCCCGCCGCGTCTCCTCGCTCGCCCGCCGCGTCGGCGTCCTTTCCGACGGCTAAGACCCGTCCGCATCGCGACACGGCGCTCGTTCGGAAAATTTTTTTCCCGCGGCCGGATCCCTTGATGAGTGCGGCGTTCCGCGTGTTGTGCCAGTTTCGGACATAGTGCCAAGCGATTAACTGCGCCGGCTCATTTCACCGGTCAACTGCGCAGCGTAAAAAGACCATAATCTTTTTCACACGTTCCTATTTCGGACCCGTTGTCAGCCGCGAAACCGCGCCCTAACCTGACTTTCACACACCGCCGGGACAGCCGCCGGCGGGATGTAAAGCAACATTGCAATCGTTCATGACGGCGCGTGCCAGCACAGAATGGCCGCGAGAAAGAGGGCTGCGTCGTCCGGAATATCCGTGACGCGCAATGAGAACAAACAAGGGGTAAGAGGGGGTGAAATACAGAACAAATGACCAATCATGGCTTGGCTTGGGCCGTGGGATGCGCGGCTCGTAGCCTGGGGAATGTCCGTGCAGGAAGCACCGCAGCCTCCTGAAATGCACGACGCTTGGCAGCGGGTCCGGGCGCGGCTCCGCGCCGAGCTTGGGGACGCCGCCTTCACGAGCTGGCTCGCGCCGCTGGTCTTGATCGACATCGATGACGGCGAGGTCAAGCTCAGCGCGCCGACGAAGTTCCTTCGCGATTGGGTCGCCTCACGATACGCGCATCGTATCGCGGCGCTCTGGGCCCTCGAGCGGAGTAATATCCGAAGCGCCCATATCGCGGTCGGCGCGGTCCCGCCGCCGGCCGTGGAGCGGGGCACGACGGAAGAGCCGCCGGCGCACCGCGCGCTTGGCGGCACCGTTGCTCGCCTCAGCGACAAGGAGCTGGCTGAGCTCGGCTCACCGCTCAATGGCCGCTTTACCTTCCGCGAGTTCGTGGTCGGCAAGCCAAACGAATTCGCCCATGCCGCGGCACGGCGGGTCGCCGAGACCAACCGACTGCCGTTCAACCCGCTCTATCTCTACGGCGGCGTCGGCCTTGGCAAGACCCATCTCATGCATGCGATTGCCTGGTGCATTCGCGAGCAGGACCCGGCACGGCGCGTTCTCTATCTTTCCGCCGAGAAGTTCATGTACCACTTCGTACGGGCGGTCCGATACAAGGACACGATGGCGTTCAAGGAGCAATTCCGCTCCGTCGATGTGCTGATGATCGACGACGTTCAGTTCATTTGCGGCAAGGACAGCACGCAGGAGGAGTTTTTCCACACGCTCAACACGTTGGTCGACCATGATCGCCAAGTGGTGATCTCGGGCGACCGCTCGCCCTCGGATCTTGACGAGATGGAGGAGCGGTTACGGTCGCGCCTCGGATGGGGGCTTGTCGCCGACATCCATGCCACCACCTATGAGCTTCGCCTCGGCATTCTCCAGGCGAAGTCGGAGACCCTGGGAATTTCCGATGCGCCGCGCGAGGTGCTGGAGTTCCTGGCCCATCGAATCACGTCCAACGTGCGCGAGCTGGAGATGGCCCTCAATCGTGTGGCCGCCCACGCCATGCTCGTCGGCGATGCGATAACGCTCGAATTGACCCAGACCGTTTTGCGCGACGTGCTTCGGGCGAACGACCGGCGAATCACGATCGAGGAGATCCAACGGCGGGTCGCCGAGCACTACAACATCAAGCTGTTCGAGATGTCTTCCAATCGGCGCTCACGTGCGGTCGCGCGACCGCGTCAGGTGGCGATGTTTCTCGCCAAGCAGCTCACCACACGCTCGCTGCCGGAGATCGGCCGCAAGTTCGGCGGACGCGACCACACCACGGTGATGCACGCCGTCCGCCGTGTCGAGGAGCTGAGGCAACAGGATGCCGCGATTGCCGAGGACGTGGAGCTCCTACGGCGGAGTCTTGAGGGTACAGGTCGCTAAAGGCGCCCAAAACGCTCCCGGTTGACGACACCGCATGGGGTCGAGCCGGCGTCCCTGCGGAGCCGTCGTGAGATGCCGGCGCTCCCGTGCATGTGGTCCAAACGAGAGGGCACGATAGAAAGCGGTCGCGCGGCCGCGCACCAACGCCGAAAGTGCTGCGATACCCGTCTGTTCTCCGGTATAATCGGCAGTGATTCGGCCACGGCCCATGCCCGTCCGTCTCTGAACTCTCGCGCAAGTGGGATGCACCTGACGCGGGATCCAGACTCCAACTAGGCGCTGACCAAGGATGAAACTCACCATCGAACGCTCCGCACTCCTGGGCTCGCTCGCGCACGTGCAGAGTGTCGTCGAACGCCGCAACATGATCCCGATTCTCGCCAATGTGCGGGTCGATGCGGATGAGAATGATCGCGTGCGCCTGACGGCGACGGACATGGACCTTGCCATCGTCGAGGAGGCCGAGGCGAACGTCGAACAGGAGGGCGTCGCGACCACGACGGCGCACACGCTCTACGACATCGTCCGCAAGCTACCCGAAGGCGCGCAAGTCTCGATCGGGCTCGACGGTGAAACCGGTCAGCTCGAATTGTCCTCGGGGCGCGCTCGGTTTCGCCTTGCTTGCCTGCCGATCGGCGAATTCCCGGTCATGGCCGATGGCGAGCTGCCGCATGCCTTCACTCTGCCGAGAGACCATCTGAAGCGTTTGATCGACAAGACCCGGTTCGCCATCTCGACCGAGGAGACGCGCTACTATCTCAACGGCATCTACCTTCACCAGGTGGCTGCGGACCAGGAGGGCGATGCGCGACTACGCGCCGTCGCCACCGACGGCCATCGGCTGTCGCGGGTCGACGTTCCGCTTCCCGAGGGGGCGGCGGGCCTGCCGGGTGTGATCATTCCACGCAAGACCGTGGCGGAGGTCCGAAAGCTGATCGATGAGGGCGATTCGCCGGTATCCGTTGCCCTTTCGGAGACCCGGATCCGCTTCGTGATCGGTGCGGCGACGCTCACCTCGAAGCTGATCGACGGCTCATTCCCGGACTACGAGCGGGTCATTCCGCACGGCAATGACAATGTCCTGACCATGTCCAGTGGCAGCTTCGCCGAAGCCGTGGACCGGGTCTCCGCGATCTCCACGGAGAAGTCTCACGCGATCAAGCTTTCCATCCGCCAGGATCATGTCACGCTGACCGCCAACAGCCCCGATACGGGAACCGCGACCGAGGAGTTGGACGCCGACTACGGGGCGGAGCCTCTCGAGGTCGGCCTCAACGCACGCTACGTGCTCGACGTCGCCGGGCAGATGCAGAGCGAATCGATCCAGTTCCTCTTTGCTGATGCCGGCTCGCCGTCTCTGGTGCGGGATTCCGACGATGCCGGTGCGCTCTATGTCATTATGCCCTTGCGCGTCTAGGTGGCAGTTTCGTCCTCATTGGCCGTGACCGACCTGACAGCGCAGGCGTCGGTACTCCCCCGGCTCGCGCTGACCCGGCTCGCGCTGACCGATTTTCGGAGCTATCGGTCGGCGCGGCTCACCGTCGACCAACGGTCGGTCGTGCTGACTGGCCCGAACGGTGCCGGCAAGACGAACCTGCTGGAGGCGATCTCCTATCTGTGCCCCGGTCGCGGGCTTCGGAGCGCGAAGCTCGCCGAGGTCGCACGGGTCGCGGGGTCGGACTCCTGTGCCGGGAGCGCCGGCGGCTGGGCCGTCGCCGCCACGCTGACCACCCGCGCTGGCGAGACCGCGATCGGCTCGGGGTGGACGGCGCCGGCCGAGCAGGGGAGTGTGGAGCGCCGCATCGTCAAGATCGACGGCAGTCCGGCGCCGGGTCCGGCGGCGCTCGCCGAGCATGTCAGCATGGTCTGGCTGACGCCCTCGATGGACCGCATATTCGCGGGACCGCCGGCGGACCGGCGCCGCTTTCTCGACCGGCTGGTCTACGCCATCGATACGGGCCATGCGGCCCGGGTGCAACGCTATGACCGCGCGCGGCGGCACCGTTCGCGGCTGCTGCGCGGCGGATCGGGTGATGGTGCCTGGCTCGGCGCCGTCGAGCGCAGCATGGCAGAGCATGCGGTGGCGATCGGTGCGGCGCGGCTCGATCTCACAATGCGGCTCGAGCGGTTTCTCCCAGTCAACAGGGAGCCCTTTCCGAGCATCGCCGTCACGGCGGAGGGGCTCGTCGAGCAATGGCTTTCTTGCCAGCCCGCGCTCGTGGTGGAGGAGCGCTTCAGAGAGCATCTCGCCGATTCGCGCCGGTTGGAGGCTGACGGCGGAACCGCCGACGGGCCGCAGCGGGGCGACCTCCTGGTTATCGATCGAGATCGCAACCTCCCGGTCGAGCAATGCTCGACCGGGGAGCAGAAGGCCATGCTGATTGCACTGATCGTCGCCCACGCTCGCCTTCTGTCTCAGCAGCGCCGGTTCGCGCCCATCTTGCTTCTCGACGAGATCGCCGCTCATCTCGATGAAAGCCGCCGGCGCGCGCTGTTTGAGATCATCGTGGACGTCGGCGCCCAGGCGTGGCTCACCGGCACCGAGCGAGCCGCCTTCGGCCCGCTCGGCATGGCGGCGCAGTTCTTCATGGTGCGCCCCGGCGTGGTCACCGAGGAGAAAGCGATTGGTTGATCCTGCCCGCAGCGGCGGCGCGGCCGTCGAAGACTATGGCGCCGAATCAATCAAGGTTCTGCGTGGCCTCGATGCCGTGCGCAAGCGACCCGGCATGTATATCGGCGACACTGACGATGGCTCCGGTCTACATCGGATGGTGTACGAGGTCGTCGACAACGCCGTTGACGAGGCGCTCGCCGGCTATTGCGACAATGTCCAGGTCGTGCTCAGGGCCGACGGCTCGGCGTCCGTCGTCGACGACGGGCGTGGGGTTCCAACCGAAATTCACGAAGAGGAGGGTGTGTCCGCCGCCGAGGTGATCATGACCAAGCTTCATGCCGGCGGCAAATTCGACCAGAACACCTACAAGGTCTCGGGCGGCCTTCACGGCGTCGGCGTCTCGGTGGTGAACGCGCTCTCGGAATGGCTGGAGTTGCGGATCTGGCGCGCCGGCAAGGAGCATGTCATGCGTTTCGTCGGCGGCGAGCCGGAGGCACCGCTCCGCGTCGTCGGCGAAGCGGCCGACCGCACCGGGACTCAAGTCACGTTTTTGCCGTCGAGCGGGGTCTTCTCGCGCATCGATTTCGAGTTCGACATTCTCGAACATCGCCTGCGCGAGCTCGCCTTTCTCAATGCCGGTCTCCACGTCACCCTCCGAGACGAGCGCGCCGCGGAGCCGCGGGTCGCGGAGATACACTATGAAGGCGGCATCGAAGCCTTTGTCGGCTATCTCGATCGCGCGAAGCAATCGCTCATCGGTGACGCGATCCTGGTGCGCGATCATCGGGGCGACATCATCGTCGATATCGCGATGCAGTGGAACGACAGCTACCACGAGACGGTGCTGTGCTTCACAAACAATCTCCGCCAGGCGACGGCGGCAGCCATCTTGCCGGTTTTCGCGCGGCGTTGACCCGTGCGGTCAACGGCTATGCCGCGGCGAGCGGCATCGCCAAGCGCGAAAAAGTGACGCTCACCGGCGACGATGCGCGGGAAGGCCTGACTTGTATCCTTTCGGTCAAGGTGCCCGATCCGAAATTCTCCTCGCAGACCAAGGAGAAGCTGGTGAGCTCGGAGGTGCGGCCGGTGGTCGAAAGCGTGGTCGGCGAGGGGCTCGGCCAGTGGCTCGAGGAGCATCCGACCGAAGCCCGCGCGGTCATCGCGAAGGCGGTCGAAGCCGCCGCGGCGCGCGAGGCCGCGCGGCGCGCCCGCGAGCTCACCCGGCGCAAGAGTGCGCTCGAGGTCACGAGCCTGCCGGGCAAGCTCGCTGATTGCCAAGAGCGCGACCCGAGCCGGTGCGAGCTTTTCATGGTCGAGGGTGATTCAGCCGGCGGCTCGGCCAAGCAAGCACGCGACCGTCGCTATCAAGCGGTGCTGCCGCTGCGCGGCAAGATACTCAATGTCGAACGTGCACGGCTCGACAAGATGCTGGGCTCGGCCGAGATCGGCACCATCATCACTGCGCTCGGCACCGGGATCGGCTCCGAAGACTTCGACCTCGAGAAGCTGCGCTATCACCGGGTCATCATCATGACCGACGCCGATGTCGACGGCTCGCATATCCGGACGCTTCTGCTCACCTTCTTCTACCGCAACATGGAGGCGCTGATCCGCGCCGGTCACCTCTACATCGCCCAGCCGCCGCTTTATCGGGTGAAGCGCGGCTCCAGCGAAATCTATCTGAAGGACGATCGCGAGCTTGAGGACCACCTGATCGCCGCCGGACTCGAAGATACGATTCTCCGGCTTCACGACGGCGAGGAACGCTCGGGCGAGGACCTTCGTGCCGTCGTCGACGCCGCGCGCGACACCACGGCACTGGTCAAGGCGCTTACCCGCCGAGTCGATCGGCACATCGTCGAGCAGGCCGCGATTGCCGGGGCGCTCACCCCGCCCATCCTCAACGACCCGACAGCGTCGGAGGCCGCCGTGGCCTATATCGCCGGGCGGCTGGACTACTTGGCGCCGGAGATCGAGCGAGGCTGGCAAGGCGCCGTACTGGATACCACCGCCGGCCGGGCCTTTCGCTTCTCTCGGACGCTGCGCGGCATTACCGAGAGCCACATGATTGACCAGATCCTGATCACGACCCCGGAAGCGCGTCGCCTCGATTCGTTCGCGGCCCTGTTGCAGGAGGTCTACGGCCACCCCACTCGCTTGCGCCGGAAAGAGAGCGAGACCGAGGTGAACTCGCCGAGTGCGCTCTTGGAGGCCGTCTATGCCGCCGGCCGCAAAGGCCTGACGATCCAGCGTTACAAGGGCCTGGGCGAGATGAACCCGGAGCAGCTTTGGGAGACGACCCTCGATCCGGAAATCCGGACATTACGGCGGGTCGAAATCAAACAGGCGCAAGAGGCGGAGGAAATTTTCTCGACTCTCATGGGCGAGGTCGTCGGACCGCGTCGCGAGTTCATCCAAGAGAACGCGCTCAAGGTCGTGAATCTCGACGTCTAGCTTCGTCCAGGCTCCGCCGGCCGATGGCAGCGCGTCGCCGCTCCACCGTTCGGGCCGCGTCGAAGCGGCCCCGTAAGAACACGCCGCGGCGAAAGTCCGGCGCGAAACCGCCTCGGCGCCGGCGAGGCTTCTGGCGCGTCGTCAAATGGGGCACCGTCCTGCTGCTCTGGCTGGCCGTGATCGGCGCCGGTTTCGTCGGCTACTACGCTCACGATCTGCCCGACACCGACCGGCTCGTCGGCCCCGAGACCCCGCTATCGGTCACGGTGCTGGCAGCCGACGGCTCGACGATCGCCAATGTCGGGGAGATGTGGGGCGAGCTGGTCCCGGTCGCGGACATGGCGCCGGTGCTGCCCAAGGCGGTCCTCGCGATCGAAGACCGTCGTTTCTTCGAGCATGGCGGAATCGATGCCTTCGGCGTGATACGTGCGGCATGGCGAAATGCGGTGGAAGGCCGCGTCGTCGCCGGCGGCAGCACGATCTCCCAACAAGTGGCGAAGCTCGTGTTCCTTTCGCCGGAGCGCAGCGTCAGACGCAAGATCCAGGAAGCGATGTTGGCTTTCTGGCTGGAGCGCGAGTTCACCAAGGAGGAGATCCTGACGATCTATCTCAACCGCGCCTATTTCGGTGCCAGCGCCTATGGCGTCGACGCCGCCGCGCGACGTTATTTCGGCCGTACCGCCCGCGACCTCACCCTTGCGCAAGCCGCCATGATTGCCGGCCTGCTGAAAGCGCCGTCGCGTTACAGCCCCGCCAACGACCCGAATCTCGCGCGGCGTCGCGCGGGCGTCGTGCTCGACGCGATGGCCGATGCGGGCTTCCTTACGGACCGCGAGGCGGCCACCGCCGAAGCGGCCATGAAGAGCCTTGCGATCGCGCCGCCGCCCGGCTCGTCGGCGGGCTATTTCGCCGATTGGATCGTGGAGCAGGCGCCGAGCTATGTCGGCAGAAACCACAGCGCGCTGCGCATCCACACCACACTCGATCCGGCGCGCCAGAGGGCCGCGGAGGCCGCGGTCGCCGCGACGCTCGCGGCGGCCGGGCGCGAACGCCGGATCGGGCAGGCGGCTCTGGTGGCGCTTGATCGGACCGGTGCGGTACGCGCCATGGTCGGCGGGCGGGACTATCGCAAAAGCCTGTTCAACCGGGCGACGCAGGCGAAGCGGCAACCGGGCTCGGCCTTCAAGCCGGTGGTGTATCTGGCGGCCATCGAGGCGGGGATCAGTCCCGACGACGTGCTGGACGATGCGCCGATCACGATCGCCGGCTGGTCGCCGCGCAACTATGACGGCCGGTTCCGCGGGCCGATGACGGTGCGGGATGCGTTCGCTCAGTCGATCAACACCGTGGCGGTGCGCGTCGGCCAGCGCGCGGGCGTGAGTCGCATTCGGGCGGCGGCGCGCAAGCTCGGCATCGAGAGCGAGCTTCCGGCCGATGCGAGCCTCGCGCTCGGAACCGGTGAGGTGACGCTGATCGAGCTCACCTCGGCCTATGTAACCTTTGCCAATGGCGGCAAGCGGGTTCTGCCCCACGGCATCGTCGAGATCCGCAACCGCGCGGGAGACCTGCTCTACCGGCGTAGCGGCTCGGGTGCCGGCCGGGCGGTCGCCGCCGCGTCGGTGAGCGCCATGCGCGATCTGCTCGCCGCCGCCGTCGCGCGGGGCACCGGCCGCGCGGCGATCCTGCCGCGGGCGATCGGGCCGAGCTACGGCAAGACCGGCACCAGCCAGCAGTTCCGCGACGCCTGGTTCATCGGTTGGGCCGGCGATCTGACCGCGGGCGTGTGGCTGGGCAATGACGGCGGCGGCGCGATGGACGAGGTGACCGGCGGCGGCCATCCGGCCGCGATCTGGCGCGACTTCATGACCCGCGCGCTGCGCTGATCACGGCGTGTGTCGGCGGCATGCGGAAACGAAGGGCCTCGGGGGATGCCGAACGAATTCTTCAAGCTGGAGAAACACGGCACAACGGTGCGCCGCGAGCTGACCGCGGGCGTCACGCCCTTCCTGACGATGGCCTACATCGTGGTCGTCAACCCGGCGATCCTGTCGGACGCGGGCATGGATTTCGGCGGTGTCTTCGTTGCCACCTGCCTGTCGGCGGCTATCGGCACCGCGATCATGGGCCTGTGGGCCAACTATCCCGTCGCCATGGCGATGCCGTTCACCTTCTCGATCGCCGACGGGCTCGCCATCGGTTTCATCAGCTACGCGGTGATCAAACTGTTGAGCGGGCGCCATGCCGACGCCAAGCCGGCGGTGCTGGCGCTGGCGGCACTGTTTATCGCCAAATACGCCTGGCTCGGCTGAGCAGGGCTCTCGGATGTCGAGGACATTCCCGGCTGGTGGTGAACGCGCCGGTGCGAGGGCTGCGGCCGGACGTATGTGCTCTGTCACGCCCGGTCGATGAGGTGAACGAACGAGCCGAATACCGTGCCGCGGGCCAGACCGGCGCTACCCAGAGCCGCACCGGTCGCATCGCTGGTCTCGAATAGCGACTGGTCTCCGGCCTCGGAGATCACCCGGCAATAGTGGAACTCGTGCCCGCTATACAGCGTTCCGGCCGTGCCGAGAGGGCCGTCCGGGATCACGCGGGCCCGGCGATAGCCGAGGGTGAGGCGTCGCTCGCGGAAGCTGGTCTCGACGGGCAGGAGATCGGCCATGCCGTGGCTGCGCCCGTCGGCATCGGTCAGGCCGCGGCCGAGCACCATGTAGCCGCCGCATTCACCGAACAGGACCGCGCCGCGCCCCGCTGCGGCGCGCAGGCCTTCGAGAAAGCGTGTGGCGCCGGCGATGCGGCCGGCGTGGAGCTCGGGATAGCCGCCCGGGAGATAGACCGCGTCGGCATCGGCCTCGGGCGCCTCGTCCGCGAGGGGAGAGAACGGGAGGATCGCCGCGCCATCGGCGCACCACTCCTCGAGCAATGCGTCATAGGAGAAGCCGAAGGCCTGGTCGCGGGCCACCGCGATCCGTTGCCCGAGGGGCGGGATCGCCGCGCCGGGACGCGCTTTCGACTCGAGGTCGAGCGGTCGGGCGAGACCGGACAAGGCGTCGACATCGACCGACGCGGCGATGATGGCCGCGGCGTCGTCAAGCGGTGGCCGATCGCTCTCGCACGCCTGCACCAGGCCGAGATGCCGGGCCGGGAGGCTCAGCGCCTCGGCGCGTGGCACGGCGCCGAGGACCGCGACGGCGCGGTCCTTGAGGGCGTCCCGCAGGAGCCGCTCATGCGCCGCGCCCGCCACACGGTTCAGGATGACGCCGACCACCGCCACGTCGGAGCGGTGGTTGACGAAACCTTCTGCCAGCGCCGCGACCGAAGCGCCCTGGCCGCGCGCATCGACGACCAGCACGACGGGCAAGCCCAAATGGGCGGCGAGATCGGCGGTAGAGCCGGTGCCGTCGCGGGCGCCGTCGAACAGGCCCATCGCGCCCTCGCCGACAACCAGCGACGCGCCCGCGCAGAGCCCTGCCGCCCGCCGCGCGAGTGTCGCCCGGCGCATCGCCCAGGGGTCGAGATTGACGCAGTCGTGGCCGGTCGCGAGGCGGTGATAGCCGGGATCGATATAGTCCGGGCCCACCTTGAATGCTCGGACTGCATGACCACGAGCGCGGAGCGCGGCAAGCAAGCCCGCGCACAACACGGTTTTGCCGCTGCCCGAGGCCGGTGCGGCGAGGACAATGCCGCGGGGCACGCGGCTCAGCCCGGCAGATGCCGGTCGATGTCGACGGCGATTCTGGTCGGCCCCTGGCTCGGCTCGAAATGCTGGACGAACGCGCCGTCGGGCCCCATCAGGTAGAAGAACGATGCATGGTCCACGAGATAATCGTCGTCGTCGGCGTCCGTTTCATGAGAGCGGCGGTACACGCCGAACGAGTCGAGCGCCTCGGTGACCGCTTCCTCCGAGCCGGTCAGGCCGATGAGGTTCGGAAAGAGCTGCTCGACATAGGCGGCAAGCTTCTCGACCGTGTCGCGTTTCGGGTCGACGGTGATGAAGAGCGGTTGAACGGTCTTGCTCTGCGCAGCGAGATCCTCCAGCACCTGGGCCATGACCAGCATCGAACTGGGACAGACGTCGGGGCACCACGTGTAGCCGAAATAGATCAGCGTATGGGAGCCGTGAAAGTCCCGGTCCGTTCGCGGCGTACCGGTGTGGTCGATCAGCGCGAAGCTGCCGACGATCTCCTCCGGCGGCACCGTCATGCGGGAAAGATGGCTTTGGTTGATGTTGCCGAATAGCGAGCCGTCATATTGCGAGTAGATCAGGATCGCGCCGATCACCACGATCCAGAGAATCGGATTGCGGCGCTGGCCTGGTTTGCCGCCGCCGAATTTGCCGAGGTTCTTCCACATGGGCCGCTGGTGCGTGGTCGAAGGAGCGTATGCAGGGTGAGACTATCGCCGCAGCGGGGCTCGCGGCAAGGAATCGGATGTGTTGACGGCGCCCCCGCCGTCGCGGCCGATCCCTGCGGCGGGCAGAATCATCTGCGAGATCGTGGTTGGCGCGTTCACGCCTCGGCGGTACGCGTTCGCGACGATCGTCAGCCTGCCTCGCGCCGCCAATGGGCGGCGAGCGCCGCCGCCGCGGTCGCCCGCGACTCGATCGATGCGTCAGGGTCCAACGCTTGCCTGAGCCGCACAATCTCGCCGACGACGACCAGGCACGGCGCCTCGATGCCGGCGCGGCCGGCCTCGCGTGCGGCCGTCGCGAGGCGGGTCTCGACGATGCGCTGGGAGGCGGTGGTGGCCTGGCTGATGAGCGCCACCGGCGTGTCGCCGGCGAGGCCGTGATCGGCCAGCCGCATCGCGATTGCATCGAGCTGTCGGAGCGCCATGTAGAAAATCAACACCGGCGCGCCGCGCGCGATCGCGTTCCAGTCGAGACCGTCCGGGAGGTTGCCCCCCGCCTCGTGGCCGGTGAGTAATGTGACCGCCGAGTTGGTCGTCCGGTGGGTCATCGGGATGCCGGCATAGGCCAGACCGGCAGCGGCGGCGGTGACGCCGGGCACCAGGCGGAACGGAATGCGTGCGGCGGCGAGCGCCAGCGCTTCCTCGCCGCCCCGGCCGAACACGAACGGATCGCCGCCCTTGAGGCGCAGGACCCGAAGACCTTGCCGGGCACGCTGAACCAGACGGCCGGAAATGTCGGGCTGGCTGGCCGAGGGCTTGCCGCCGCGCTTGCCGGCATATTCGAGCGCCGCGCCGGGTCGGGCGTAAGCGAGGATTTCGGGCGAGACCAGGGCGTCGTAAATAACGCAGTCGGCATGGGCGAGGGCGTTCGCGGCGTGGAGCGTGAGCAGTCCCGGATCGCCCGGGCCGGCGCCGACCAGCCATACCGAGCCGGGTTCGATCATGGGCAACGGCGGCGTTCTCGGCGGCACGCGAATTTCTTCCATGGCCGAAGTCTACACTGCCTGCGGCTCGGCGCGGTATAACCGGTGCGATGACGGCGCGATCGAGGAGCGGGGAAGAAAGCGGGCTGCGGCGGGGCTGGACGACCGGCGCCTGCGCCGCCGCTGCGGCGCACGCGGCCTACACGGCGCTGGTGACCGGGCGGTTTCCGGATCCCGTGTCGGTGACGTTGCCGGGCGGCCAACGACCGAGCTTCCCGCTGGTCGTGGCCGAATGTGACGAGCACCACGGACGGGCCGCGGTGCGCAAGGATGCCGGCGACGATCCGGACGTGACCCACGGTGCCCTGGTCGAGGCCTGGGTGCGGCGGGCGCCAGCAGGCGCCGGCATCGTGTTTCGAGCCGGCGAGGGTGTCGGCACCGTGACTCGCCCGGGCCTAAGCCTTGGCGTCGGTGAGCCGGCGATCAACCCGGCGCCGCGCCGGATGATCGCCGAGACGGTCGAAGCGCTCGCGCGCGAGCTGGACGGCCCGGCCGATGTTTCGGTCTCCATCGCGATCCCGGACGGCCGGCGGCTCGCGGCGCGGACGATGAACGGGCGGCTCGGCATCGTCGGCGGGCTCTCGGTGCTCGGCACCTCGGGCATCGTCAAGCCCTATTCCTGCGCCGCATGGATCGCCTCGATCCGGCAGGGCGTCGACGTGGCCGTCGCCGGCGGTGCGACCCATCTGGCCGCGGCGACGGGGCGGGTCTCCGAGGCGGCGGTCCAGGCGCTCTACGGCCTCAACGACAGCGCGTTGATCGACATGGGCGATTTCGTCGGCGCCACCTTGAAGCAGATACGGCGCAAACCAGTGCCGCGGCTCACCATCGCCGGCGGGTTCGGCAAGATCTCGAAGCTTGCCGATGGCCATATGGACCTGCATTCCGCGCGCAGCGAGATCGACCGGGAGGGGCTCGTGCGCACGCTCGCCGCTCTCGGCGCCGATGAGGCGACGCTCGCCTCGGCGCGAGCCGCTCCCTCGGCCGGCGCAATCCTCGGAATTGCCGCTGATGCCGGTCTCGCGCTCGGCGACGCGATCGCGGCGGCCGCGCGCGCCCGGGCCGACGCGGTTCTGGCCGGCGCCGCTCCGCTCCCGCGGGTGGACGTCATCATCATCGACCGCGCGGGGCGCGTTGTTGGCCGCGCCGGGCCCTAAGCGGCTCCTGATCCTCGGCGGCACGGCGGAGGGGCGCGCCCTCGCCGCGGCTGCAGAGGGGCGCTTCGGCGCCCGCCTCGCGGTGATCTCGGCCCTCGCCGGCCGCACCCGCGCGCCGCGCATGCCCGCCGGTGCGGTCCGGATCGGCGGCTTCGGCGGCGCCAACGGGCTCGCCGCCTATCTGCGTGACGAGCGGATCGACCTTCTGGTCGATGCGACTCACCCCTTCGCCATGCAGATTTCGACACAGGCGGCTTCGGCGGCGGGACGGGCGGGGATCGCGCGCCTCGTCCTGGTTCGACCGCCATGGCAGCCCCAGCCCGGCGATCGGTGGATCGAGGTCGCGACCGTCGAGGCGGCGGCGGCGGCGATTTCGGCGGTGGCGCGGCGCGTGTTCCTCACGGTGGGCACCCGCGGCCTCGCGCCGTTCGGTGGGCGAGACGACCTCTGGTTTCTGGTCAGGCTGGTCGATGAGCCGGATCGAGCTCTTCCGCTCACCCGCTATCGTCTCATCTGTGGTCGCGGGCCGTTCGCCGAGGCGGATGAACGCGCCCTCTTCGCCGAGCACGGCATCGATTGCCTGGTCACCCGGTCGAGCGGTGGTGAGGTCACGGCGGCCAAGCTCGTCGCGGCCCGGGCACTGTCGCTGCCGGTGGTGATGGTGCGCCGGCCGCCGCCGCCGCCCGGCGTGCAGGTCTCCTCCGTCGCCGAGACGTTGAACTGGATCGAGGAACGGCTCGCCCGGCGGTAGGCCGTCTTGGCGGTCATCCCTCCGACCGGGGCCGGAGCACGTGGTGGTGGGTGGCGTCATAGAGGCGGCTGTCGTCGAAGTCCGGTGTCCCGAGGGCTTCGCCGACCAGAATCAAGGCGGTTCGCGTGAGACCGAGGGCTTTCACCTTGCCCTGGATGTCGCCGAGGGTGCCGCGCACGATCCGCTCGTCCGGCCAGCTCACGCGATAGGCGACGACCGCCGGACAGTCGATCCCGCGCTGCGGTATCAACGCGCGGGTCACGCGCGCCAGATTATTGATGGAGAGGTGGATCGCCAGCGTGCCGCCGGCGGCGGCCATGCTCTCAAGCCGCTCGGCATCGGGCATTGCCGAGGCGCGCACGGCGGTCCGAGTCAGGATGATCGATTGCGCGACGCCGGGCAGGGTCAGCTCCTGCCGCAGCGCCGCCGCCGCCGCCGCATAGGCCGGCACGCCCGGGGTCACGTCATAGGCGATGCCCAACAGGTCGAGGCGGCGCATTTGCTCGGCGATCGCACCGTAGAGGGAAGGATCGCCGGAATGGAGACGCGCGACCTCCTGGTCTCGCGCGCTCGCCTGCTGCATTTCCGCGATGATCGCGTCGAGATCGAGGGGCGCGGTATCGATCACGCGGGCATTCGCCGGCGCTTCCTCGAGGATCGGGGGCGGCACTAACGAGCCCGCATAGAGCACCACCGGGCAGCGGCGAAGCAGTGTGAGCCCGCGCACCGTGATCAGATCCGGTGCGCCGGGCCCGGCGCCGATGAAGTGAACCGTCACGAGCGCGCCGCCGCGGCCGGCTCCGGTTCATCGACGGCGCCCTCCCGGTAGCCGCGCGGCGTGTAGAGCCACGCCCGACCGTGCCGATCCACCCGCCGGGTCCGGCTGCTCCCGACGACAATGACGGTGAGCATATCGGCGGCGCCGGTGTCGAAGCGATCGAGAGTGGTGATCGAGACCCGCTCGCCGTCGCGCCCGAGATTGCGTGCGACGACCACCGGGCAATCGGGCGCCCGATGGGCGGCGAGGATTGCCCGTGCCCGTTCGAGCTGGGCCCGGCGCCGTCGCGACGCCGGGTTGTAGAGGGCGACCACGAAGTCCCCGGCGGCGGCCGCGGAGAGCCGCCGCTCGATGACCGGCCATGGGGTCAGCAGGTCTGAGAGCGAGATAGCGCAGAAGTCATGGCCGATCGGCGCGCCGGCGCGGGCGGCCGCAGCCTGGAGCGCGCTGATGCCTGGTTCGACAGCCAGCTCGACGCCGCGCCAGGCGTGAGCGTCGTCGTCGCCCAACAGCTCGAACAGGAGCGAGGCCATGCCGTAGACGCCGGCGTCGCCCGAGGAGACGAGCGCGACGCGGCGCCCCTTCGCCGCGAGGGCGAGGGCGGCGCGCACCCGCTCCTCCTCGGCCCCGAGCGGGTAGCGGTGGCGTGCGATCCCCGGCTGCGGCGCGCCGAGCAAATCGAGATAGCGGCCGTATCCGACGAGGTCGGTGGCGTCTGCGAGGGCGGCATCGGCGGCCGGCGTCCGCCAGACGGGCATGCCCGGGCCGAGGCCGACGACGGTGACCCGCCCGCGCCCTCGGCCGCAGTCGGTCGGCTCGATGACCTGAGGCGCCCGGGCCAGCGCACAGGTGCCCCGGGCGCTTCGGGTCTTAGGCACGACGAGCGCGCCTTCCGGTCCGGCGCAGGCGAGGGCCGCGGCCTCCGCCACGCCGTGGCAGCCGACCGCCGCGAACACCGCGTCCGACGGTGCGGTGAGCCGCGGGGTCTCGCGTTCCAGGGTCTCGGCGTCGAAGAACCGGGGCGGAACCCCCAAGTCATCCGCGACGGCGAGCACCGCTTGCTCGTCCGTCTTCAAGTCGAGGGAGGCGACGCAGGCGATTGCCTCGCGGGCCAGCCCGGCCGCTTCCAGGGTGCGGCGGGCAAGAGCACACAGCTCATCGGGCGCGGTGTCGCGCTCGCAGCCGAGGCCTAAGGCGAGCACTGCGGGATGCAGGACGACGTCGGCCGACGAGGCGCGCCGGTCGGTGATGCAAATGGCAAGGCGACCGGTCTCGCCGAGCGGCGCATCGCCGTCGGTCAGCCAATCCGCCGATGCCGCTTCGGTCGCGAGCCCGACCGTCTCGCCGGCAAGCAGCGCGGCGGCGACCTCTTTGACGCGCGCGCCCGGGGCAAGGCGCCAACCGGGTGGCGGCGCATCGAGGGCGAAGCCCAGCGCCCTATCCCCCGCCGTGGTGATCGCCGCATGGCTGCCGAGCGCCGCCGCGATGTCGCGGCCGAGCCGGTTCGCGCCATGATGCCCGCCGAGCAGCGGCACGACGCTCAGGCCGTCCTCCGACACCGCGATCACTGGCGGCTCGGCACTCTTGTCCGCAAGATGCGGGGCGAGAATGCGGATCAGGATGCCCGCGGCGCAGATCCCGATGATGGGACTCCCGGTTTCGAACAAGGCGGCGAGATGCGGGGCCAGCCGCTCGTAGGCGATGTCGACCGTGCGGCGATGGGGGGCGGGTCCGTGGACCGTCGCGCCCGGCAGCCGGCTCGCGATGCGCCGGGCGAGGCCGACCGCGCGCGGGTCGAGGGTAACGATCGCGGCCGGCTTCAGCGCCATGCCACGCCTCGCTTGTGAACGATCACCATGGAGAAGTAGGGCGCCGGCGGTTCGACCGTTGCGAGCGGCACGATCCGCTCCGCCGCCATCGAGGCGCGTTCGATATAGTGCGCCCGGTCGAGCAGGTCGAGGCTGGTCAGCACGCCGCGCACCTTCTCCAGATGGCGCCCGACCTTGATCAGCGCGGCCGCATCGCAGGCGGTGAGATGGGCGGCCAGCCGCTCGGCCTCGAGGGGTGCGGGAATCACGGTCAGGACGTCGTTGCGCGCGGCCAGCGGCAGGCCCAGAGCGGCGGCGCAGGCCATCGGCGACGAGACGCCCGGGATCACCTCGACCCGGTGCCGCGCCGCGAGACGCTCGAAGAGGTAGAGGAAGGAGCCGTAGAGAAAGGGATCGCCCTCGCACAGAACCGCGACGTCGCGGCCGGCGTCGAGCCGTTGGCCGAGGGCCGCCGCCGCCTTGTCATAGACCTCGGGCGCCGGAAAGCGCGTCGGCTCCAGCGGCATGCGGATGGCGATCTCCTCCTGGCCGCCCGGAAGGTGCGGCGCCGCGATGCTGCGGGCGAGGCTTTCGCCGCGGGGCGGCGCGGGGTAGGCGAGGACCGCGGCTCCGCGCAGCGCTTTCAAGGCCTTGAGGGTGATCAGCTCGGGATCGCCGGGGCCGACGCCGATGCCGCGCAGAATGCCGGTCATCGCGGCTTGGCCAGCACGAGCTGTGTGACCGGCATCAGCGGACGCCACGCGAGATGGCGCCCGACGGGCCGCGCCCGCGAGACCGAAAGCCGCGTCAGCGTGCCGTCGTGGCGTGCGCACCACTCGGCGAGCACGGTCTCGCCGCCCAAGGTCACGGCGTTGGCGACCAGGGAGCCGCCGGGGCTCAGCCGTGCCCAGCAGGTCTCGATCAAGCCGGCGACGGTGAGGCCGCCGCCGATGAAGATCGCGTCCGGCGGGGGCAGCAGCTCGAGCCCTTCCGGTGCGGCTCCGTGTTGGACCTTGAGCCGCGGCACCCCGAGCGCCGCGGCGTTGCGCGCGATCAGGGCGCAGCGGGTCGACTCGCGCTCGACGGCGATCGCCTCGCCGGTGCGGTCGCTCAGCAGCCATTCGATCGCGATCGAGCCCGAGCCGGCGCCGACGTCCCAGAGCAGGGCGCGCGGCTGCGGATCCAACGCGCTCACGGTCTGGACGCGGATCTCGCGTTTCGTGAGCTGCCCGTCATTCTCGAAGGCGCGGTCGGGCAGGCCGGGCGCGCCGCGAAAGCGCTTTACCCGGCCTTCGGCCGGGCATTCGACGGCAATGGTGTTGAGGTCCGGCACCTGCGCCTCGCGCCAGCCATCTGCACGGCCCTGAAAGCACGCCTCGTCGCGGCCGCCCATATGGGCGAGCACCGTGAGTTCGCTGGCGCCGTAACCCACGGCGGTCAGTTCGGCCGCGAGGGCAGCGGGCGTCGTCCCGTCCTGGGAGAGGACGAGCAGGCGTTGCCCGCGCGCGAGAAACCCCCGGATCGTCGCGAGCGGGCGCCCGTGCAGCGTCACGCCCACGACGCCCTCGGCGCTCCAGCCGAGTCGCGCCCGCGCGAGGCTGAACGCTGACGGTGCCGGGATGGTCGCGATCTCGTCGTCCGGAAAAGCGCGCTTGAGCGTCGCTCCGATTCCGAAGCAGAACGGATCGCCCGTCGCGAGCACGACGACGCGCTTGCCACGCACGGCACCGATGTCGGCCATGCTATCGGTCAACGGCCGGCGCCATGTGAGCCGGCTTGCGCCGCCGTCGGGAATCATCGCCAAGTGCCGCTCGCCGCCGACCAGCACCTCCGCCTGCTCGATCAGCGCGCGGGCAGCGGGCGAGAGCGCCGCCGACCCCTCCTCGCCGAGGCCGATGACGGTGAGCCAGCCGCTCACGGCCGACGCCGAGGGTCGTTCGACAAGACCAGGGCGTTCACCGCGGCCGCGGCCACGGCGCTGCCGCCGCGTCTGCCGCGGAGCGTCAGGAAGGGAACACCGCGGCTATCACGCGCGAGCGCCGCCTTGGCTTCGCTCGCGCCGACGAAACCGGGCGGTGCTGCGATGATCGCCGCAGGGGGCGGAGCACCGTCGTCCAACAGCTCGAGCAGACGAAAGAGCGCGGTCGGCGCGTTGCCGATCACGCAGACAGCGCCGTCGAGATGCGGCCGCCAAAGATCGACGGCCGCCGCCGAGCGCGTGGTCGAGGCGGAGGCCGCGCGCCGCGACAGGTCCGGCGCATCGAGCGCGCAAATCACCCGGTTGCCGGCCGGGAGACGGGAAATGCCCGAGGCCACCATGCGGCTGTCGACAAGCACGGGTACGCCCGATGCGAGCGCGCCGCGCGCTGCGCCGGCGAGATCAGGTGACCACGCCAGATCCCGGATCAGATCGGTCATCCCCGAGGCGTGAACCATGCGGTAGGCGACCTCGACCAGGTCCGCCGGCAAGCCCGCGACGTCGGTCTCGCGCCGGATGATGGCGAACGACCGGCGGGTGATCTGCTCGGGATCGCGCAGATAGTCAGTCGTCGCGGTATTCGCCATGGCCGTGTCCGTGATGATGTCCGTGCTCGCGGGCATGGTCGGCATCGGTCCCAATGCCCTCGACATGGTGGTGATGGCCGGTTTGAGGCGCGCCTTGGTCGGCTTCGTAGCCGATGATCTGTTCGCGATATTTGCATAGCTGGCAGTTCATGCGGTTATCGCCTTCCGGGATCTCGGCGATGCGCGCGAGAAAGGCGTCGACGACCAACGGGTGGTCGTTGAGATAGCTCGCCTTGCGAAAGGCGGTCGCCGGATGAGCGCGTGCGGCGGCATCGACCGCGTCGTAGATCCGTTTCACGAGAACGCCGGTGAAGAGGAAATAGGGAAACACCACGATTCGCGGAAAACCGAGGCCGGTGATCCGCTCGAGCGCCGGGCCGATCAGGGGTCGGGTGACGCCGCTATAGCAGGTCTCCGCCCAGCCGAAGCCCATGCCTTCCCAGAGCATCCGGGTCACCTTGGCGATATTGGCATTGGCGTCCGGATCGGAGGTGCCGCGACCGACCACGACGAGGAGGCTGTCGGCGGGGCCGGGATCACCGTCCTGATCGGCCGCCGCGATCCGATCCGACGCGGCGCGGAGCAGGAGCGGGTCGACCGCGAGGTCGCGTCCGTAACGGATCGGCAGGTCGGGGTCGGCGGCCGCGAACTCGTTGAGCACCGAGGGGATGTCGTTCTTGGCATGGCCGGCGGCGGACAGCATGCCGGGGACGGCGTCGATGGCGCGTGCGCCCGAATCGCGCAACGCCGCGAGCGCGGCGCCGATGGTCGGCCGCGCGAACTCGAGGAAGCCGTGACTCACCCGGCGTTGCGGCAGCTTCGCTGCGATGTGCGCGGCCAGCCGCTCGAACTCGGTGATCGCCCCGGCGTCCCGGCTGCCATGTCCGCAGAGAAGCACCGCCGGCTCGTTCATCGTCCACCTCGATTTCGTTTATTGACCGTGGAGACCGTCCTGTTCATCGTCGATCGATGACATGGTCCATGGCTGTCCATTGGCAAATCGCGCCGTTCTTCGCTCTGATCGCCCTCGCTCTCGACGCCCTCGTGGGCGATCCTCGTTGGCTTCCCCATCCTATCCGCCTGATCGGCGGGTTGACCGGGTTTCTCGACACGCGCCTTAATCGGGAGCGGTGCGGTGATACCGAGCGCGTGATCCGAGGCGGGATCGCGGTACTCCTGGTGGTCGGCGCAAGCGCCGCCATCGGGTGGCTGATCGCCGCGCTCGCGGCCAGCTATCCGTGGGCCTGGATCGCCGAGCTCGTTCTGGTGACGCTGCTCATCGCCCAACGCAGCATGGCCGATCACATGGTCCGCGTCGCGCGCGCCCTCAGCGGCGGCGTCGATCCAGGGCGCGCGGCGGTGCGCCACATCGTCGGCCGCGACGTGCAGACGCTCGATCAGCATGGGGTGGCCCGAGCCGCGATCGAGAGCTGCGCCGAAAATTATTCCGACGGGGTGGTCGCGCCGATCTTCTGGTATCTGCTTCTCGGGCTGCCCGGGCTTCTCGCCTACAAGGCGATCAACACGATGGACAGCATGATTGGCCACCGGTCTCCGCGGCACCGCGCCTTCGGTCTGGCGGCGGCGCGGCTGGACGATGTCGTGAACTGGGTTCCGGCGCGGATCAGCGGCCTGCTGGTCGCGGCCGCGGCCTCGTTTCTCCCGGGTGCCTCGCCGCGCCGCGCGCTCAGCACCATGGTGCGCGACGCGCGCAAGCACCGCTCGCCCAATGCCGGCTGGCCGGAGGCCGCGATGGCCGGGGCGCTCGGTCTCGCCTTGCTCGGCCCGCGTCGCTATGGCGGCGAAGCGGCCGAGGGCCCCTGGCTCGGCGACGGCCGGGCCGGCGCGACGCCGGCCGATCTGCGGCGCACGCTCCATGTCTTCGTCGTTGCCTGTGTATTGGCCGCGGCGATCGTCGCCGCCATCGGCGCCGCGATGACGTTCCCCGTGGCCCATAGCGTGATGGAGCTTGCCGCGGACTGAACGCGCCGCCGGGCGAGGCTTAGCGTACACGGGCCACCGCAAGGAGGCCGTCGAGGTCGAGATGGGCCTCGAGATGAGCGCCGAGGGCGTCGAGCGTTTCTTCGACGACGGCCTCGAAGGCGACGCCAGAATGTGCCCGTCGGCGCAGCCGGCCGAGGAAGCGATGACGAAAGCCGTCGGCGGCGAAGAGCCCGTGCAGATAGCAGCCCATGACCCGACCATCGGCCGAGCGCGCCCCGTCGGGGCCGGTCTCGAGCCTGAGGAGGGGACGCGCCGTGTCCGGGCCGGTGGTCTCGCCCATATGCATCTCATAACCGGATACCGGGTCATTCCCCTCGCTGGTGCGCCCGCTCGCCCGGGCGAGGCGCTTGGTCTCGCCGAGCACCGTCTCGACCTGCAATAGGCCGAGCCCGCGGGTTTCGCCGGGCATCCCCTCGATCCCGGTCGGATCGGCGACGCGGTGCCCGAGCATCTGATAGCCACCGCAGAGTCCGATCACCCAGCCGCCCCGGCGCATATGGGCCTCGATGTCGAGCGCCCAGCCCTCGCGGTGCAGCACCTCGAGGTCGGCGCGCGTGGCCTTGCTTCCCGGCAGCAGCACCAGATCGGCGTTTCCCGGAATCGCCCGGCCCGGCGGCACCAGGTCCACGACGACGTCGGGCTCGACGCGTAGCGGGTCGATGTCGTCGGTATTGGCGATGCGCGGCAGACGCGGGACGGCGATCCTGATCACGTCGTCACGCTCGCCCGCCGGCGCGACGGGCGCCGAAGCCAGGCTCGCGCTGTCCTCTGCGGGCAGGCGCGGCGCGCCATCGAACCAGGGCACGAGGCCGAGCGGCGCCCAGCCGGTCTCGGCCGCGATGACCGCGGTCGCGCCGTCGAACAGGGTAGGATCGCCGCGGAACTTGTTGATCACGAAGCCCTTGGTCAGGGCCCGTTCGGGGGCGGGCAGCAGCGCCGCGGTGCCGACCAGGCTCGCGATCACGCCGCCTCGGTCGACATCGCCAATCAGCACCACCGGCACATCGGCGGCGCAGGCGAAGCCCATATTGGCGATGTCTCCCTCGCGCAGGTTGATCTCGGCCGGGCTGCCGGCGCCCTCGATCAGGATCAAGTCGGCCTCGCGCCCGAGCCGCTGGAAGCTTTCCAGCACGCGCGGCATCAGCGCGGGTTTGAGCGCGTGGTAGCGGCGCGCATCGGCGTTGCCGGTCACGACGCCCTGGACCACGATTTGGGCGCCGTGCTCGCTTTGCGGCTTGAGCAGCACCGGGTTCATGTCGACGCCCGGCTCGACGCCGGCGGCGCGCGCCTGGAGCGCCTGGGCCCGGCCGATCTCTCGGCCATCCGGCGTGACCGCCGCATTGTTCGACATGTTCTGCGGCTTGAACGGGCGCACCGAGAGGCCGCGGGCGGCATAGGCGCGGCAGAGCCCCGCGACGAGCAGGGACTTGCCGACATTGGAGCCGGTCCCTTGCAGCATCAGGGCAGGCGGCTGGCCGGCCGACATCCTATTCGCCCTAGCACCCATGGAGCAGGGTCCGAAGCGCGGCCGTGGCGATCGCCGCGATACACGGTAGCGACGGGAGCGCGCGCGGAGTGTTTCGTCCGGCCATGGAGCCCCCGTGTTTCAGAATTCGATCCCGACCTGCGCCTTGACCCCGGCGCGGAACGGGTGCTTGACCTCGGTCATCTCGGTCACGAGATCGGCCATCTCGATCAGGGCGGGCTTGGCGTTGCGGCCGGTGACGACGACGTGCTGGTCCGGATCGCGGGCGGCAAGACCGGCGAGAACCTCGTCCAGATCGAGATAGTCGTAGCGCAGAACGATGTTGAGCTCGTCGAGGATCACCAGCCTATAGGAGGGATCGGCAAGGAAGACTTTCGCCGCATCCCATGCCTGCTCGGCCGCCGCGATGTCGCGTTGCCTGTCCTGGGTGTCCCAGGTGAAGCCTTCGCCCATCACGCGAATGGTGACGAGCTCGGGAAAACGGTCGAGGACGACGCGCTCGCCGGTCGCCCATTTCCCTTTCACGAATTGTACGACGCCGACCTTCATGTCGTTGCCGATGGCGCGCGCCGCAAGGCCGAAGGCGGCGGTCGACTTGCCCTTGCCCTTGCCGGTGTGAACGATCAGGAGGCCCTTCTCGATCGTCTTGGTGGCGAGCATGCGGTCGCGCGCGGCCTTGCGCTTGCGCATCTTCTCAGCGTGGCGCTGGTCACGCTCGGCTTCGGTCTCTTCCGCCATCAGATGCCGTCCCGGTTTCCGTCTCGGAGCGCTGTAAGGACAGTGTGAGCGTGATTAGCGCGCGGCTTCCAGAGGCCCCGCGCCTGCGCCTCGATCAGGCGCGCGGCGAGCTCGGTGAGCGCCGCCGGATTCGCTTCGTACAGGAAACCGCGCACCGCGTCATCGGCGACATAGGCGTCGTACACCGCGTCGAAATGGTGATCCTTTACCGCATCGGTGGTGGCCGCGAAGGCGAACAGGTAGTCGACCGTGGCGGCGATCTCGAACGCTCCCTTGTAGCCGTGCCGCATGACGCCCCGGATCCATTTGGGATTGGTCACCCGGGCGCGGACGACGCGGCCGAGCTCATCCGCGAGGGTGCGGATGCGCGGGTTCTCGGGCACCGAGTGGTCGTTGTGATAGAGCGCGGGCCTTCGCTTGGCGTGAACCTGGACCGCCGCCGCGAGCCCGCCCTCGAATTGGTAGTAGTCGTCGCTGTCGAGCAGGTCGTGCTCGCGGTTATCCTGGTTTTGCACGACCGCTTCGATTCCGCCGAGCCGCCGCTCGAAGAGGGTGTGCTCGGCGGTGCCGGCTTGGCCGGCGCCGTAGGCCCAGCCGCCCCAGGCGACATAGGCTGCCGCCAGGTCGTCGACATCGTCCCAGCCGCGCTCGTCGATCAACGCCTGGAGCCCGGCACCGTAGGCGCCGGGCTTCGAGCCGAAGACCCGATAGCCCGCCCGGCGCGCGGCCCGCGCCGCCGGCTCGCCCTGTTCGACCAAGGCGGCGGTATCGGCGGCGACCTTGGCGGCAAGCGGGTTGTCGTCGGAGGCCTCTTCGAGCGCGGCGACCGCCTGCACCGCCGAATCGAACAGGTCGATCAGCCCGGGAAAGGCGTCGCGGAAGAAGCCGGAGACCCGCAGGGTCACGTCGACCCGCGGCCGGTCGAGCAAGCCGAGCGGCATGATCTCGAAGCCGGTCACGCGGCCGGAGGCGCCCTCCCAGCGGGGCCGGACGCCGAGCAAGGCGAGGGCCTGGGCGATGTCGTCTCCGCCGGTCCGCATGTTCGAGGTGCCCCACGCGCTGAGCGCCATCGCCCGCGGCCAATCGCCATGGGTCTGCGCGTAGTGCTCGACCAGAAGCTGCGCCGATTGCCAGCCGAGCTGCCATGCCGCCGCGGTCGGAACCGTTCTCGTGTCGACCGAATAGAAGTTCTTGCCGGTCGGCAGCACATCGGCGCGCCCGCGGGTCGGCGCACCGGCCGGCCCCGGTGCCACGAAGCGGCCGTCGAGGGCGCGCAGCAGGCCGTGAATCTCCGCTCCGGAACTGGCATCGAGGGCCGGTCTGATCGTCTCCTCGACCTCGCGGAGCACGGCGGTGCTGGCCCGCCATTCGCCCGCCGCCTCGCGCGTACCGGAAATCAGGTCCGACGCGAGGCTCTCCAGCCGCTCGACGGTATCCCCATTGGTCCGCCATGGGGCGCCGTTGGCGAGGACGGCGGGCCTCGGCCCGCGCCACGCGTCACCGAGCGGCGCGCTGAGCGGATCGACGTCGAGCGCGAGATCATCCGCCAGGGCGCGCAGCAGTGATGCCTCGCCGGCTTCGGGTCCGCGCACGCTGCGTGCGATCGCGCGCAACAGCTCGTTGCGCTGCGCAGGCGCGGGCGCGACGCCGAAGATATGGAGGCCGTCCCGGATCTGCATCTCCTTGATCTCGCATAGATAGCCGTCGAGCTTCCGGAGTGCCGAATCGGCGCCGTCCTTGGCCGCGATGCCGCAATCCTGATCGAGCCCGATCGACGCGGCGAGCTCCAGGATGCGTCGCTGCAGCGGCGGGCAGCGGCGCGGATCGAGAGAGGCGGCGTCGAAGAATTCGTCGACCAGCCGCTCGAGCTCCTCGAGCGCGCCGTAGCTGCCGGCGCGGGTCAGAGGTGGAGTCAGGTGATCGATGATGACCGCCGCGCTGCGCCGCTTGGCTTGGCTGCCCTCGCCGGGATCGTTCACGATGAACGGATAGATGTGCGGAATCGGGCCGAGCGCGGCTTCCGGAAAACACGACGCGGAGAGCGCCAGGGCCTTGCCAGGCAGCCACTCCAGATTGCCGTGCTTGCCGACATGAACCACCGCATGGGCGTCGAACGAATCGCGGAGCCAGGCATAGAAAGCGAGGTAGCTATGCGGAGGCGGTAGATCCGGATCGTGGTAGCTCTTTTCGGGATCGATGTTGTAGCCGCGCGCCGGTTGGATCCCGACCACGATCGTGCCGAAGCGAATCACGGGCAGGACGAAGCAAGCCTCGTCACCGCGGAAGAACGGATCGTCCTCGGGGCGGCCCCAGCGCCCGGCGACGCACTCCCGCACAGGCGCGGGCAGGGCCGAGAAAAAGGCGTCGTAGCGCGCGAGATCGAGCCGCGCGTCGGAGCTCCGGGTGCGGTTGCCATTGGCGTTGGTCGGCCCCGCTGTGAGGCGCGCGATCAGAGCGGCGCCATCCGGCGGCGGGTTCTCGACCCCGTAGCCCGCAGCGGCGAGCGCCGCGATGATGCCGGCCGCGCTCGCAGGGGTGTCGAGGCCGACGCCATTGCCGATCCGCCCGTCGCGGTTCGGGTAGTTGGCAAGCACCAGCGCGACCCGGCGCTCGGCTCGCGGCGTTTCGCCGAGGCGCACCCAGCCTCTCGCGAGCGCAGCGACGAAGCGGCAGCGATCCTCGTTGGGCCGCAGCACCACGATCGGCGCTTGGGTCGCCCGGTCGAACCGCGCCTCGGTCTTGAACGCCGTCGCGCGGGTCAAGATCCTGCCGTCGACCTCCGGAAGCGCCACGTTCATCGCGATATCACGCGGTGAGAGCCCGCGCGTGCCGGTGGCCCACTCCTGCTCCGTGCCGCCGGCGAAGATCACTTGCAGCACGGGCACCTCGGCCCCGGCAAAGGGCGTCTCCCGTGGCGCGCCGGGCCGGGCCACCGCGAACCCGGTCGCGTTCAGCAGGACCTTCGGCGCCGCTGCCCGCAGCAGCGTGCCGATCAGCTCTGCCGCCGGCGGGTCCTTGAGGCTCGTCACGAACACCGGCAGCGCGTCGAGTCCCGCCTCGCTGAGGGCCGCCACCAGCGCGTCGATCGGTGCGAGGGTCCCGGCCTGGAGCAGCGCTCGATAGAAAATCAGACCCGCGCGCGGAACGCCCGTGCGCCAATGGCGCACCAACGCCTCGAATCCGAGCGCGCCTTGGCCGGGCCAGTAGAGGCCGGCGCGCGGCACCGGCTGCGGCGCGCGCCACGCCGCGTCGCGGCCGATCAGAGCGGCGGCGTAGTGGAGAGCCTGGACGGCATTGTCGATGCCGCCATGGGCGCAGTAGCGCCACAGCGTCTCCGCCGCCTGCGGCGCCACGGTGCTGCGCTCGGCGAGCCCGGCATCGGGTTTGTCGTCGCCGGGCAGCCAAGCGATCGGGATATCGTGCTCCGTGCACGCGGCGGTGAGGTGCTCGACGCCATAGGGCCAATAGCTCTCACCCCCCAGCAACCGCACGACCACCAGGCGCGCGCCGCTCACCACCGTCTCGACGTAACGGTCGACCGAGAGGTTGTGGCCGAGCTGCATCAGGTTCGCGAGACGGAGCGACGGCGCAGCGCCGCCGAGCCGGGCCTGGGCCGCGGCAAAGCAGGTAAGCTCGGTGTCGGCGGCGGAGAGGAACAGGATCTCGGCCGGCGATTGGCCGAGGTCGACCGCCTCGCCGCCATCGGCGATGCCGCCCGGTTTCGCCGCGAGCAGGTGCAACGCGCTGCCTCGACTAGCCGATGATCGCCGCTTCGATCGCGGCTCGGTCGAGCGGGGCGAGGCCGATCACCACCAGGCGGCTCTCCCGCGCTTCGCCTTCCCGCCAGTCACGGTCGAAATAGCGGTCGATCCGCGTGCCGACCGCCTGCACCACCAGGCGCCGGCGCCTGCCGCTCACCTGGAGGAAGCCTTTGGCGCGCAGCAGATCATGCGCCGCCGCCGCATCGCGCAGCCGCGCTGCGAAGGCGGCCGGGTCATCGATAGCGCCCGGCGCCATCACGAAGCTCTCGAACTCGTCATGGTCGTGCGGCGCGTCGAGCCCGTCATGGTGCGAACGGCGATCGTCGAGATCGGTCTCGGCCGCCGCCTCGAGGCCGAGCAGGACGTCCGGCGGGACTCGGCCGTGGGCGGTCTTGACGATGCGCGTGCCGCGCCGCAGGTGCGGGTCAAGGTGCGACACGCCGGCTCCGGTGTCGGTTGATGCGAGCAGGTCGGTCTTGTTGAGGATGACCATATCGGCGCAACCGATCTGGTCAGCGAACAGCTCGGCGAGGGGCGAGTCGTGATCGAGGGAGTCATCGGCCTCGCGCTGCGCCTGAAGCGCCGCCTCGTCCTCGGCGAAGCGGCCTTCCGCGAGCGCCGCGCCGTCGACCACGGCGATCACGCCGTCGACGGTGAGCCGGGTCCGGATCTCGGGCCAGTTGAAGGCGGCGACCAGCGGTTTGGGCAGAGCGAGGCCCGAGGTCTCGATGAGGATGTGCTCGGGCGCGGGCTCGCAGGCGAGCAGCGCCTCGATCGCCGGCACGAAGTCGTCGGCCACCGTGCAGCAGAGGCAGCCATTGGCGAGCTCGACGATGTCGGCATCATCACAGGCCGCGTCGCCGCAGCCGCGCAGCACCGCCGAGTCGATCCCGAGGTCGCCGAACTCGTTGATGATCAGGGCGATGCGCCGCCCGTTCGCGGTCGCGAGCGCGTGACGGATGAGGCTGGTCTTGCCGGCGCCGAGAAAGCCGGTGATGACGGTGGCGGGGATCTTACGGTCTTGCATCACACCTCACGGGATCAAAGGGTCCCAACCGGTCCCGCGGTGGCCGAAGCCGAAGCGCGCGGGGTGGAGAATTTCGGCCAGGATCTCAAGGGATTCGACGAGCCGGGGCCCGGGACGGTTGAAAAACGCGCTGCCGTCTGTTGCATAGACGGCGCCCGCGCGCACCGCGCGCAGCTCCTGCCAGGCAGGGTCGGCCAGCAGGGCGCGGCCCTCGGCGCGGGTTCGCGCCAGGTCGTAGCCGCAGGGCATGAGCACGATCGCGTCCGGATCGCTCGCGCGCACCGCCTCGAACTCGAGCACCGCCGCGTGCCGGCCGCGCGTTCCCAGCGCATCGATGCCGCCGGCCGCGGCAACCAGCTCGGGCACCCAGTTGCCCGCCGTCATCAGCGGCTCGGTCCACTCGATGGTGACCACGCACTTCGGCGAGACCTGGGATGCGCGGGCGGCGATCACCGCCACCCGCTCCCGCAACCGGTCGCAGATCGGCGCGGCATCGACGCCGAGAGCGTCGCCGACCCGCGCGATATCGGCCCAGACATCCCCGAGGCTCGCCGGCGCCAGGGAGACGATGCGCGCCGGCGTTTCCAGCACTTCGCTCGCCGCCGCCTCGACCTCGGCCAGGCTGACCGCGCAGACCTCGCACTGGTCCTGGGTGATGATGTGGCTCGGCCGCGCGGCGCGCAGCAGCTCGATGTCGAGGTCGTAGATGCTGAGCGCCGCAGCGAGCAGCTTGCCGACCTCTTCATGGATCGCGCCGCTGGGCAGCGCGGTGTCGATGCGCGGATGGGTGCAAGCCGGTACCCGCGCGACCTCCGCCGGCCAGTCGCATTCGTGCGAGCGGGCGACGATCCCGTCGGCGAGGCCGAGAGCCGCGACGATCTCGGTGGCGCTCGGCACCAGCGATGCGATGCGCGCTTCGGTCACGGCTTGAGCGTGAGCGGGAGGCCGGCCGCGACGAACACCACTCGCTCGGCGGCGGCGGCCACCGCCTGATTGAGGCGCCCGGCATGGTCGCGAAAGGCGCGGGCCGTTGCGTTCTCGGGCACGATACCGAGACCGACCTCGTTCGAGACCAGCACCGTGCGACCTTCGAGCCGGGCGAGGCAGGCGACGAGGCGCTCGATCTCCGCGGCAATGTCGCGGCCTGCGCCCATCAGGTTGCTCAGCCAGAGAGTGAGACAATCGACCAGCAGCGCACGGCCGGCCTGGCTCTCCGCCTCGAGGGTTTGGACCAGCGCGAGCGGCGCCTCGACGGTGCGCCAAGCCGTGCCGCGGCGGGCGCGGTGCGCTGCGATCCGCGCCGCCATCTCGGCGTCGCGCGCCTCGGCAGTCGCGACATAGAGCCTGGCGCCGGCATGGTCGGCGAGCAGCGCCTCGGCTTGGGCGCTCTTGCCCGAGCGGGCGCCGCCAAGAACCAGGATGATGCGCGCCGGAGCCGCGGCCGCTTCATGATCCGCCATGATCCTCCCTCCGAGGAGTTGCAGCCTCGCCACGCAGCCGGTCTCCTGGCTCGGGGTCATCGACGGGCGCCGACCTTCCCGATCCCGTTGGGGATCAGTGGCCCGCGCGGTGCGCGTTCGGGTCCGTCTCGCCGCTTACAGTTGCGGGGGCAGCGCCGGACTGGCCAGCACCGGCGGTGCTGGCGTCACCGGCTTCCCACGCTACGTGACGGCGCTACGCTACTCCAGCCGGGCGCGGAATGCTACCGGCGGGAGTCCGGGATGGCCGGCGTGACGCAAGATCGATCGCTGATGCTGGCAGCTCAAACTGCCTGGTGGGTGGCAGCGCGCTTCGCCAATGGATTTTTCATTGTACCTCTGTTACTTGGACTGCCCATCGCAAGGATTACGGCGAAGACCGTTCTGTCAGCATTGGTCGAGTGGAGCATGCGGCGCTGATCGTGGTGACTCGTACCGATCGGAGCGGCCGCATTCGATTGATCTCCGCCCGTCCGGCGTCCCGCAGGGAAAGGCAGGCTTACCATGAGCCGACACGACAACCCCCTCACACCCGGACAGATTGCGGCCGTGAGGGACGAGAACATCGACTTCAGCGATATTCCCGAACTGGATGAGACTTTCTGGCGGCGCGCGGAACTCGTCGAACCCGATCGTACCGAGCAGATTACCTTGCGCGTTAAACGCTCCGTGTTGGCACACTTCAAAGCCTCCGGAAAGGGCTACCAGACGCGCATCAACCGCGTTCTCGAGAGCTATGTACGGGCACAGCGCGAACCTAGATAGCAGGGTTCGGGGTACTCGAACCGCCTGATGAAGAAGATCGCCGTCGGCGATCGCGCTTGGGCGCGGATGGTTACCCCTCGGCCGCGCTGCGCCAGCCCGCGATGACCTGGGCTGCGCTGACATGGCGGACCGGCAAGCGGGCCGGCGGCGGTGCGCCGTCGACCCAACCGGGAAACAGGATCTCGTAGGCCGGCGCCGGCCCCTCATGCTTGCGCAGCATGCGGCGGGCCTTGATGTGGGGGTGGTCCGGCACCTCCTCGAGGTGATGGACCGGCTCGTAGCAGCAGTCGACGCCTTCCATCAGCTCGTTCATCTCATCGAGGGTGTTCGCGCCGATGAGGGCAGCGACCTCGTCGATCAAGGCAGTCTGTGGCCTCGGCTCCCATTGGCGCTCGGCCCACTCCGGCCGGCCGACGGCGACGCAGAAATTGCGCCAGAACTTGGCTTCGAGCGCGCCGAGGGTGATGAAACGGCCGTCCCTGGTCTGGTAGATGTTGTAGAACGCCGCGCCGCCGTTCGGGAACTGGGCCGCGCGCTCCACCCGCCAGTCGTCATGCGGGAGCCCGTTCAACGCCCAGATCTGCCACGGCAGAACGGTTTCCGCGATGCTGACGTCGATGGTCGCGCCGCGACCGTTGCCGCCCGCCCGGTCGCGGCCGAGCAACCCGCCCATGATGCTCAGCGCCGCCTGCATCCCGCTCGCGAAATCGGCGGTGGGCGGGAAGGCGACGACCGGCCGCTCGGGCACGCCCGAGCTGTCGAGCCCGCCCATCAACGCCATGTAGTTGATGTCGTGGCCGCCGCGCAGGTGATAGGGGCCGGAGAGCCCCCAGCCCGAGAGCGAGCAGGAAACGATGCGCGGATTGATGGCGTGCAACGCCTCGTGGCCGAAGCCGAGGCGATCGAGCACGCCCGGGCGGTAGGATTCGAGCAGCGCGTCCGCTTGCTCGACCAGGGTGCGGAACGCGCGCTTGCCGGCCTCGGCCTTGAGGTCGATCTCGACGACGGTCTTGCCGCCATTGACCATCTTGTACCAGGTCGAGTCGCCGTCGCCGTCGCACGGGCCGATCGTACGCATCGGCTCGCCGCCGGGCGGCTCGACCTTGATCACCTCGGCGCCGAGGTCGGCGAGAATCAGGCTCCCGTAAGGGCCCGGGATATATTGGCTGAGATCGAGAACTCTCAGACCGGTGAGGAAGGGATAAGGCACCGCCCGTGGTGGGGCTGCTCAGGACACGAATTCGGGTACGCGGGGCCGTTTCTTTGGCGCACCGCGGCCGCCCGATCCACCGCCGCCCTTGCGGCTCGGCGCTCCGCCTGCCGGATAGCGGAATGACGGCTTACCGCCCTTCAGACCGACCAGCACGCGCCCGCCTTTCGAAAGCTTGCCGAACAGCAACTCGTCGGCGAGCGGCTTCTTGATCGCTTCCTGAATCAGGCGCGCCAAGGGACGCGCACCATAGGTCGTGTCGTAGCCGTTCTCGGCGAGCCATGTGCGCGCGGCTGCGCTCACCTCGATCACCACATTGCGGTCGGCGAGCTGGTCCTCGAGCTGAATGACGAACTTGTCGACCACCCGCGCGATTACCTCCGGCGTCAGGCTGGCGAAGCGGATCATGGCGTCGAGGCGGTTGCGGAATTCAGGCGCGAACATCCGCTTGATCGCTTCCTCGTCGTCGCCCGTGCGCTCCGTCCGCGCGAAGCCGATGGGCGCCTTGGCGAGCTCGGCGGCGCCGGCATTGGTGGTCATGATGAGGATCACGTTGGAGAAATCGATGGTCTTGCCGTTGTGGTCGGTGAGCTTCCCGTAATCCATGACCTGCAGGAGGATGTTGAACAGATCCGGGTGCGCCTTCTCGATCTCGTCGAGCAACAGGACCATATGCGGGTTCTGGTCGGCGGCGTCGGTGAGCAGGCCGCCCTGATCGAAGCCGACATAGCCGGGCGGCGCGCCGATCAGCCGCGACACCGAATGGCGCTCCATATATTCGCTCATGTCGAATCGGACGAGCTCGACGCCGAGCACATGGGCGAGCTGGCGCGCCACCTCGGTCTTGCCGACCCCGGTCGGTCCGCTGAACAGGTAGCAGCCGACCGGCTTGCCCGGCTCGCGCAAGCCCGCCCGCCCCATCTTGATCGCGGTGGAAACCGCGGCGATCGCCTCCTCCTGGCCGAACACCACGGTCTTGAGATCGCGCTCGAGATTTTCGAGGATCGTCTTGTCGCCTCGGCTGACGCTTTTGGGCGGGATGCGGGCGATCTTCGCCACCACGCTTTCGACATCCTTGACGCCGACGGTCTTGCGCCGTTTGGATTCCGGCAGCAGGCGCTGGGAGGCGCCGGCCTCGTCGATCACGTCGATCGCCTTGTCCGGGAGCTTGCGGTCGTTGATGTAACGGTTGGCGAGCTCGACGGCGGTGCGGATCGCCTCCGCCGTGTAACGAACCCCGTGATGGGCTTCGTAATAGGGCTTGAGGCCGCGCAGGATCTTGACCGTCTCATCGACGCTCGGTTCGTTGACGTCGATCTTTTGAAAGCGCCGGGCGAGCGCGCGGTCCTTCTCGAAATAGTTGCGGTATTCCTTGTAGGTGGTGGACCCGATGCAGCGCAGCGTGCCGCTCTGCAGCGCCGGCTTGAGCAGATTGGAGGCATCCATGGCGCCCCCGCTGGTCGCGCCCGCGCCGATCACGGTGTGGATCTCGTCGATGAACAGGATCGCGCCGTCATGGGCCTCGATCTCGGCGAGCACGGCCTTGATGCGCTCCTCGAAATCCCCGCGATAACGGGTGCCGGCGAGCAAGGCGCCCATGTCGAGGGCGAAGATCACGGCGCCTTCGAGGACCTCGGGCACCTCGCCGTTGACGATGCGGCGCGCCAGGCCCTCGGCGAGCGCGGTCTTGCCGACCCCCGCATCGCCGACATAGAGCGGATTGTTCTTGGTGCGCCGGCAGAGGACTTGAATCGTGCGTTCGATCTCGGCGTTGCGGCCGATCAGCGGGTCGATCTTGCCGGCCTCGGCCTTGGCGTTGAGGTCGGCGCAATAAGCCTCCAGCGCCTCCGCTCCCTTCTTGATGACCTGCTCGTCCTGGGCGTCCTCATCGGTACCGGCGGCCGCGCCGTCCGGCCCCGATTGCCCCGGCACCTTGGCGATCCGATGCGAGATGTAGTTGACCGCGTCATAGCGCGACATGTCCTGCTCCTGCAGGAAGTAGACGGCGTGGGATTCGCGCTCGGAGAAGATCGCGACGAGGACGTTCGCGCCGGTGACCTCGGAGCGGCCCGAGGATTGCACATGGAGCACGGCGCGCTGGATCACTCGCTGAAAGCCCGTCGTGGGCTTCGCCTCGACCGGCGCCTCGGCCACCAAGCCGTCGAGCTCCTCGTCGAGAAAGCTCTCGAGCGCGCGGGTCAGCCTGTCGATGTCGACGCCGCATGCCTTGAGCACGGCGATGGCGTCGGAATCGCCCATCAGCGCGAGCAACAGATGCTCGAGCGTCGCGAACTCATGCCGCCGATCGGCGGCGAGGGCCAGTGCCCGGTGCAGGCTCTTTTCGAGATCGCGCGAGAGCATTGCTACTCCTTCTCCATCGTGCATTGCAGCGGGTGCTCGTTGCGGCGGGAGAAATCGACCACCTGATTGACCTTGGTCTCGGCGACCTCGTAGGAGTACACGCCACAGACGCCGACGCCGCGCCGATGCACGTGAAGCATGATCGTGGCGGCGCGCTGCTCGTTCATCCCGAAGAACCGCATCAGGACGGCGACCACGAATTCCATCGGCGTGTAGTCGTCGTTCAGGAGCAAGACCTTGTACATCGACGGTTTCTTGGTCTCGCTGCGGGACTTGGTGATGACCCCGGTCTGGTCATCGTGTCGATTGGTGATCCGTTGGTCGGACATCCTCGCGCCAAGGCTTGATTGCGCCGGACCTGCTCGCCGTCACTATAGCATGGACGGCGAGGTCATGGCTGGCAGTTGGTTCGCCGGCACCATTGCCTGAGTGCAAGATCAACCGACGATATCGGTCTTTGCGAAGAAGAACGCGATCTCCGCGGCCGCGTTCTCGGGCGAATCCGAGCCGTGCACGGAATTGGCCTCGACCGATTCGCCGAAATCCTTGCGGATGGTGCCGCCGGCGGCATTGGCCGGGTTGGTCGCGCCCATGACCTCGCGATTGGCCGCGATCGCATTCTCACCTTCGAGCACCTGAACCACCACCGGGCCCGAGACCATGTAGGCGCACAGGTCTTCGTAGAAGGACCGCTCCTGGTGCACCGCGTAGAAGTCGCGGGCCTGGGCCTTCGTCAGCTTCACGCGGCGCTGGGCAACGATCGCCAGGCCCGCATCCTCGAAGCGCTTGTTGATCGCGCCCGTCAGGTTGCGGCGGGTGGCATCGGGCTTGATGATGGAAAGGGTGCGCTCGATCGCCATGGGCTCTCCCCCGTGGTTGACGGCTGGCCTTATAGAGACTCGCCGATCGGCCGGCAACGGCATTGGGACATGCCGCGGGGCATGCCCGTCCGCGCGGAAAAGGTTGCGGGTGAAAGTCGGAACGGGCAAGCTTCGCCGGTTCCGCAGATGCGGAGGCAAGGCGGTGACCCTGCAACACGTCCCCGTTATCGACATCGCGCCGTTCCTCGCCGGCAGCAGTGATGACAAGGCGCGCGTGGCGGCCGAGATACGCCAAGCGTGCGAGGATATCGGCTTCTTCGTCATCACCGGCCACGGCGTCGAACCGCGATTGATCGAGGAGATATACGACGTCACCCGGGGGTTCTTCGATCTGCCGCTCGCGGAGAAGATGAAGATCGAGCGCTGGGCGGATGACGTCATAAGGGGCTACAGCCCGCCCCTGAAGGAGTGCCTGGCCGAAAGCCGGGGCGCGCGGGGCCCGGGCGACCTCAAGGAATCGCTGACCATCGGCCCGCCCCGCGTTCCCGACGAGCCCTATTATTTCTGCGCCGAGGCGGGGCAGCACTTCGTCGAGAACCGCTGGCCGGAGCGCCCGGTGGCGCTCGAGGAGATCTGGATCGCGTATTGGGATGCGATGGAGCGGCTCGCCTTCTCCCTCATGCGAATCTTCGCCTGCGCGCTCGATCTCGACGAGCATTATTTCGACGGGCGCATCGACAAGCATGTCAGCCAGTTCCGGATCCTGAACTATCCGGACCAGCCGAGCCCGCCCGTCGACGGCCAGTTTCGGGCCAGCGCGCACTCGGATTTCGGCGCCTGCACGATCTGCTGGATCGAGGACAAGCCGGGCGGCCTGCAAGCCATGAACCGAGACGGCGAATGGGTCGACGTGCCGGTCGTGCCGAACGCCTTCAGCATCAATCTCGGCGACCAGATGCAGATGTGGACCAACGACATGTGGGTCTCCACCCTGCACCGCGTGGTCAATCCGCCGCGGGAGCGGGCGAACGACAGCCGCCGGCAGTCGTTGATCTTCTTCTTCTACACCAACTACGACACCGTCATTGAATGCTTCCCGGCCTGCCGGAGCGCCGACAACCCGCCGAAATACCCGCCGGTGACCACCGGAAAAAACCTTCTCGACAAATTCCTGAAGATGACCGCGATCGGCGCGTCGGGCCAACGGGCGGCGAACCTCTAGTAAGACGCCGCCCCCAACAGCGAACAACGAATGAGCCGCGCCAAGGCTCCGAACCAAGGGAGACACGGATGATGAAACGAGCGAGATTCCTGGTACTGGCGGTGTGCGCCCTGGCGCTGGCCTCGGCCGGCATCCTCGGCCCGTCGCCGGCGGAGGCCAAGAAGGACACATACAAGGTCTTCGTCAGCGTCGGCTTCGAGGGCAACACCTGGATGGATGCGGCCCAGAACCTGATCCGGTCGATGGCAAAGACCGAGGCTTACAAGGACCGGGTCGAGCTCAACATGCAATCGGCCCGGGCCGACATCCAGACCCAGATCCAGCAAGTCAACGCCATGCTGCAGGGCGGCGCCGACATCATCATCCTGTGGCCGAACTCGCGCACCGCGCTCAACCGCTCGATCCGCCAGGCATGCCAGAACGGCATCATCGTCATGACCTTCGATGCGTCGGTGACCGAGCCATGCGCCTACCATATCGGCCTCGACCAGACCTGGGCCGGTGCGGGGCCAGCGGAATATCTGGTCGACGCGCTCGACGGCAAGGGCAATATTATCGTCATGGGCGGTATCGCCGGGCACTATATCGACCACGCCCGCACCGACGGCGCCAAGGAGGTGTTCGCCCAGTATCCCGACCTCAACATCCTGGTCGAAGCCTACAGCAACTGGAACAACGCCCATGCCCGCCAGGAGCTGACCAAGATTGTCGCGACCCATGGCTGGGACAAGATCGACGGCCTGTGGACGCAGGTGGGCTGCTACATGTTTTCGCAGATCCAGGTCGAGGCGGGGCGCGCCGACATGCTCAAGCCCTGCGCCGGCAACGGCACCAACGGCCATCGCCTGGCGATCGCCGAAGCCGGGACCGTTCCCGGCTCATTGAGCATGAAGAGCAGCTCCATGGGCTCGCCCAATTGGCTCGGCGCCTATGCGCTCAAGCTCGCGGTGGCCTATGCCGACGGCGGTCCCGAGCCGCCCCGCTTCACCCAGGTGCCGATGCCGCTGGTCGAGCCCGGCCAAGTGGTCGTTTGCACCAAGGGCACGCGCGAGGAGTTGCTTGAGCGAAACTGCAACACCTACCACCCGGATCTCGGGGTGCCGCCCAACTATTTCGTCGATGTCTGGCATCCCTGGGTGAGCGAGCTCGACCTGTTCTCGGCGCTCGAGGGCAAGGTGCCGGCCGGTCAGTAGACCGCCTCGGTCATTCGGGAAGGTTTTGCGCGTGCGGAACCGCCTAACGCGGGTGCCGCACGCGCGCTTTCCGCAAATCTGACATGCCGCGTGGCGAACGGCGTGAGTGAGGCGGCCGCGGTCGAGGTCGCCAGCCTCAGCAAGCATTTCGGAGCCACCGTCGCCCTCCAGGAGGTGTCGCTCGCCATCCCGCCCGGCGACGTGCACGCGCTGCTCGGCGAAAACGGCGCCGGCAAGTCGACCCTGGTCAAGATCCTGAGCGGTCTCGTCCGCCCCGACGCAGGCGACATCCTTCTTTTCGGCGAGCCCGCGCAGATCGGCAATCCGCGCGCCTCGCACCGATGCGGCATTCAGACCGCCTATCAAGAGATCTCGCTGGTCAAGGATCTCACGGTCACCCAGAACATGCTGCTGCCCTACGAGCCCGCGCGCATCCTGGGGCAGGTGCGCCGGCGGCGCTCGGAAGAGCTCGTGCGGGAGATGTTCCGGAGGCTCGGCCTGGACGATATCGATCCGCGCGCCGAGGTGTCGGTGCTCGATCTCTCGACCCAGCAGAAGATCGAGATCGCCCGCGCGGTCTCCCGCGAGCCCAGGATCCTGCTGTTGGACGAGCCGACCTCGGCGCTCTCCGGCAAGGACGTCGACTGGCTGCGCGGCCTGATCGACGACTTGCGGGAAGGCGGCGTCACCACGGTCTTCATCTCCCATCGCATGCAGGAGGTGCGGCGCCTCTGCGACCACCTGACGGTGCTTCGCAACGGCATGAACGTCGGCAGCTTCGCGGTTGCCGACATTTCGGAGGAGGAGGTGATCGCGCTGGTGATCGGCCGATCGTTGGCCGCGACCTTCCCCGAGAAACCGCCGCGCTCGGCGCGCGCGCCGACGAGCCCGGTGCTTTCGGCGGAGCGGCTGGCGACCGCCGGCAGGCTGCGAGATATCTCGTTCGAGCTCAGGCCCGGCGACGTGCTGGGCATCGCCGGTCTCGAGGGGATGGGCCAGCGCGAGCTGTTTCTCGCGCTGTTCGGCATGATCGGGCCGGTGGCCGGCACCATCCTCGTCCGCGGCAAGCCGGTCGTGTTCAAGTCGCCGCGCGATGCGCTGCGCGCCGATATCGGGATCAGCCTCGTGCCAGAGGAACGCAAGACCGAGGCGTTGGCGCTGCAAATGACCGGGCGTGAGAACGTCTCGCTGCCGGTCATCGATCGGTTCAGGCGCTTCGGCATCATCGACACCACGGGCGAATCCGAAGCCGTCGCCCGCGTCCTCGACATGGTTCAGGTCGATCGACGCGCGCTCTACACCGCGTGCAGGGTCTTCAGCGGCGGCAATCAGCAGAAGCTTGCCATCGCCAAGTGGCTGCTCACCGAGAACCGCATCCTGCTCATGTATGACCCGACGCGCGGCGTCGATGTCGGCACCAAGGCCGAGATCTATGTGATGATCCGCGAATATGCCAGGGCCGGCGGTGCGGTGCTGTTCTACTCCACCGACGTGTCGGAGCTGGTCAACCTTTGCGACGAGGTCAAGGTCATCTACCGGGGCCGCGAGGCCGTGTGCTTGAGCGGCGATGCTCTCTCGGAGCCCGGCATCATGCGCGCCGCGCTCGGCGAGGGCGAGGCGGTCGAACAGCCTGCCGGCGGGCGCGGACCGGCGGATCCGCCGCCGTGAGCGACAGAATGACCAGGCGCTTCCCGTCACCGTGGAGCGCCGCCGGCCTGCCCCGCGTCAACTGGTCTCGCCAGCGCGGCCTCTTGATCTCGGTCGGCGTCTTCGTCGCGATGCTGATCATCCTGCAGCTCATCAAGGGCGAGGGAATCAGCTATTTCGACGTGAGTTCCATCACCACCGGCGCGGCGACGCTCGCGCTCGCGGCGGTCGGCGAGACGATCGTCATCCTGGCCGGCGGCTTCGATCTCTCGGCCGGCGCCGTGATCTCGCTGGTCAACGTCATGATCATTCAATTCCTGGGCGGCTCGTCGGAGTTCTTCGCCGAGGCGACGGCGCTTTCAGGCGCCGAGTTCATCGCGGCGGCAATGGCGCTCTCGCTCGCGGTCGGCGGGTTTATCGGCGCGATCAACGGCTTTCTGATCGCCTTTGTCGGCTTGCAGGCGATCGTCGTGACCTTGGCGACGATGTTCATCGCGCAAGGCGCCGCGCTGCTGGTGATGGCCCATGCCGGCGGCGAGGCGCCGTGGGAATTCAGCATGTTCTTCACCGGCGATGCGGTCATGGGCGGGCTGCCCGCGCCCATCGTCGTGCTCGCGACCGTCATCGCGCTGTGGCTGGTTCTGAAAAATTCACGGCTGGGCACCGGGATCTACGCCGTCGGCAGCGACGAGAACGCGGCGCGGGCGAGCGGCACCGACGTGCGGATGACGAAGTTCTGGACCTATACCATTGCCGGCATGTGCTACGGCGCCGCCGGCATGTTCATGACGGCGCAGATCGGCGCCGCCGACCCGCTGATCGGCGCCAAGTTTCTGCTCAAGATCTTCGCCGCCGTGGTGCTCGGCGGAACGCTGATCGGCGGCGGGCGCGGCGGCTGCGTCGGCACCGTCTTCGGCGCGCTCACGCTCACCATTATCCTGACGATCTTCCTGCTTCTCGGCATGCGCACCTGGTATGTGCCGCTCGCCGAAGGCGCCATCCTGATCCTCGCCGTGCTCGGCCTCTCGATGAGCAAGGACTTGCCGGCGATCGGCATGGTGCAGGCCTGGGCGCGCACACTCGGCACCCGGCGCACGGCGCTCTCACCGGCAGGGGCGGAGGCGGGCGCGCGCCAGGGGCTGCTGCAGGACCTGTTGAGCCGCATGGCCGCCCGCGGCGGCCCGGGCGAGATCCGGCCGATGGCGGGCTGGCTCACCCGCAACCAGGCCACGCTGCGCTACATCTCGCCGACCTATGTGATGTTCGCCGCCATCGTGATCGCGACGGTGGTTCTCTATGGCGAGGATATGTCGGCGCTCGACTATCTCAACGTGCTGCTGCTGTTCACCGCGTTCCTCGCGATCCTCGGGCTCGGGCAGGGCGCGGTCATCATCTCCGGCGGGCTCGATCTTTCGGTCGCCTGGGCGATCACCTTCCCGGCGATCATCGTCACCACCTATTGCTTCGGCGAGGACGGGCCGGCCTATTGGGCGGTGCCGCTGGCGCTCGCCATCGGCCTCATGATCGGCTTCCTGAACGGCATCATCATCGTCCTGTTCAGCCTTTCGCCGATCATCGTCACCCTCGCGATGGCCGGCATGCTCGAGGGCATCTCGCTCATCTTCAGCGACGGCGCACCGATCGGCGGTTCGCCGCCGGTGCTGCGCTGGTTCGTGTCCGCACGGCTTCTCGGCATCACGCCCATCGGCTGGTTCCTGATCGCCTTCGCGCTCGCGGCGACGGTGTTCCTCAACCGAACCGCCTTCGGGCGCCGGCTCTATACGGTCGGCAACAGCGTCACCGTCGCTCGCCTGTCCGGCGTCTGGACCGGGGCCATCATCGTCGGCGCCTACATGCTGAGCGGCTTCTGCTCCGCGCTTGTCGGCGTGTTTCTCTCGGGCTTCAGCGGGCAGGCGTTCTTCGGCATGGGCGATCCCTTCCTGTTACAGTCGATCGCGGTGGTCGTGCTCGGCGGCACGCTGATCACCGGCGGCCGCGGCCACTTCGTCGGCATCCTCGGCGGCGCCTTGCTGTTTACGGCGCTCGGCTCGATGCTGGCGGGGACGATGCTGCCCGAAGCGGTGCGCAGTATCATCTACGGGCTTGTTCTGCTCGGCGCCATCGTCGCGCTTCGGGAGCGCGCCAATGCGTGAGCCGGAGCGTGCCGGCAAACCCATCCGCCGCCATGCGGCAAAGCCAGGAGAGGGAGACCATGGCCACGACGAAAGACATCCAGGTTTGCTTCAACCCTCACTTCGATTCGGTTTCGCTCTGGATCGGCTCGTTCGGCGGCGCCGATTCGCCCTGCGACATCTCGCGCGGCGTGTTCGCCGCGCGCCAGGGCGTGCCGCGGATCCTCGAGATGATGGACCGCTACGGCATCAAGACCACCTGGGACATCACCGGCCATTCGATCGAGAGCTTTCCGAAGGAATCGGAAATGATCATCAAATACGGCCATGAGCTCGGCGTGCACGGCTACACCCACGAGAATCCGCTGGCCATGTCGCGCCAGCAGGAGGCCGACGTCCTCGACAAATGCATCGAGCTGGTGACCGAGCTCTCGGGCGTGCGCCCGGTCGGCTATGTCGCGCCGTGGTGGGAGCTGAGCCCCAATACCATCGACTTGCTCGTGGAGCGCGACTTTCTTTACGACCGCAGCGTCATGGAGGACGACTATACGCCGCACTACCTACGCAAGGGCGACCGCTGGACCAAGATCGACTACACCAAGGACGCCAAGGACTGGATGAAGCCCTGGGTGCCGGGGAAGGCGGTCGACCTCATCGAGCTGCCCGCGAGCTGGTATCTCGACGATGCGCCGCCCATGATGTTCGTCAAGACCTTTCCCAACAGCCACGGCTGGGTCAATCCGCGGGATGTCGAGGACATTTGGCGCGACCAGTTCGACTGGGTCTACCGCCACTATGACTATGCGATCTACACCTGCGTGATCCATCCCGACTGCGCCGGCAAGCCCCAGGTGCTGATGATGCTGGAGCGGATCTTCGACCATATGCTGGCCCATTCGGGCGTGCGCATGGTCACGATGCGCGAGATGGCCGAGGACTTCAAGCGGCGCCACCCCTTCGACGGCACGACCGGGGGTGCCCAAGGCGCATAGCAAAGATATCTCAAGGCTTGGGAGGCGCTGCACACCGTCTCGCCCGCGCCGTGCCGGCCCTTCGCTTGTGATCGGCGCGGCCTGTCCAGCGGCGGCGGGGCCGGCGTGCTGATGTCGGAGCGCCCCGACAGCGCCCGCGCGCCTTTGGCGTGTCTGGCGGGAACCGGGGTGCGCTCGGACGCCGGCGACCTACTCAAGCCCGGCGGGGCGATCGCCTCCGTCTTTGGGCCTCCTGCGGGGCATCCTCGCGGGTCCTCCACCAAAGCCGCCATGGCCACATGATGGGAGCCGCTGGCGCGGTGGAGGCGGCGATCGCGATAGAGGCGCTGATCCGGCGCGCGGCGCCGCGCCGGCAGTGGATTGCTGGTCGATGAGGACCTGCCGACGATCGGGAAACTACCGGGGCACTCCCAGGTCCGGACGGCGGCGCCCAGGCGACGCGTTCGTGTCACGCGATCTGTTGTTCGTCTACCCTCGAGGGCGCGCCAGAATACAGTAGAACTCTATTCGTTCCTCGTATTGCCCGCTGCCATTGTAATCGAGCAGAGGTCGCCGCATCTCGGTCTCGAAGTTCTTTGCGGCGCCGCCGAGCACCTCAAGTGATGCGAAGGATGTCGAGAACAGGTAGCCCATGAAGGTATCAAGCGTCCAGGTGTGGCGAACGTGGAAGGCACTCTCGTTCACATCGAACACTGCTTCGGTGAGGACGACTTCGTGCCGCCGTGTCGGTCGATCGAATGTACCGCTGCCCGCGCGCCGTTCGTCGCCGAGCCATTTTCGAATAACGTCTCGCGCAACCTGTTGCCACTCAGCCGATCCGGTCCACACGCTGTTGCTGCCCAGAACCGCAACGGGCTGGCCTTCGACCAGCCATCGCCTACACCGCTCGGCGATGCCTCCCTGTCCATCCAGTGATAGGCGGCGCCAATGGTGACGAGTTCCCAGGCGGCATCGGGAGCTTCGAAATCCTCGGCGCGGCAACCGATCCATTTGATGTTTGTCGCGCCGGACCTATCGGCACGCGCACGCGCCTCCCGCAACATCTCCGCGTCGACGTCGACCGCCCAGACTTCGCGGACGTCAGGGCTCATCGTCACGGCGATCTCTCCCGTGCCGCATCCGAGGTCAAGCAAGCGCCCGCAACCACTAAGGTGAGCCTCGCTTCGGAGCATTGAAAAAAGCGCATCGGGATAAGGAACACGGTACCGCGCGTAATAGGCGGCCGTACCGATGAAGAGATCCGAAATCGACATGCGTCTTCAATGGCTGGCGGTTGCGCGTCTCCGTCTCGAAGGCATGTTGGCGCGCACATAACCTGGGCTGACGACGGTCAGCTTGTCAAAAGAACCCGCAGCGTACTGGGCATGTTAAGTTGTTATGGTCGCATGCACATTCCTGTTGTCTTCTACTATGTGCATGAATGCGTCCGCGTGATGTGGCCGGATGCCCTCATAGGTCGTTAGGATCGCCCGACCATAGGCCAAGGTCGCCGCCTTGTCTGTGTTGTGGACCGGGTTGTCGCCGGTCGCGATATGGGCCGCGATTGCGATAGTGGCGCTAATCTGCGGCGCGGCGCGGCGCCGCGCCGCGCAATCGCGGGCCGTCGGTGCCCGGTCCTGCGTGTCCGATCAAGGCGGTCTTCGATCCCCGCCTGCCCCCAGGCACTGCGGCGATGACGATTTCTTTCGCCTTCGGTGGCCTGAATTACAGCCTGGTCTTCTCAGACGCCTGAGACCGTCCCTGACCGAACGCGACGGCGGGCGTTGAAATAGAGCGCGGCGTGCCCGCGGGCGTCGTCGATCGGCCTGTGGGTGTGCGCCACGTTGTCCAGCAGTTCCGGCGGATAATTCGGGCGGGCCTTGAAATACTTCATGTTCAAAGCCGCCTGAACATAGGACGGTACATCCACGCCCGCGCCGACGAAGGGACAACGAATGCTGAAGGGGCCGCTGAATACGATGGCGTTGCAGAATTTCTTGAAATACCAGTCGAGCCAAATGCCGTCCAAAAGCAGCGGATGGGCGGCCAGCGCCAGTTCAGGCCCGAGGCTTTCAAGCCAGGACAGGCAGCGCTCCATACCTTCGGCGGGCGGCACGGCGTCGCGCCGGATATGCGCCCACGCCTCGGGCTTCGTGCGCCACCAATTCATCACATCTTCCGCGCCGGAGGCGCCTTCCAACGCCTCGAGATTGATTTCGAACACGTCCAATTCGCGCTCGTCCTCGTCAAACGCCGCAAATCCGAGGCTGAGCATCGAGTTCGCTCCTGGCGTCGGTCCGTCGACCTCAATATCCAGGAAGCAATAGATCAGTCCCATACAGGTCCCCTTCCCGCTGCGGAGGGCGCCCCGCCATCCCATTCGCACGAATAGGCATGACGCTGGGCCTTTGCTCAACCAAAAGCCCAGGCGTGTCCAGTGGCCTCGGCCGCGCCGACCGGAAATCGGCCGGCTCAGGACGGTCCGAGAAGCCGCGACATGACAAACCGCGCGCCAAAGGCGCATAGATGGTCGTCATCGGGATAGAGGGGCTCGTCCTACCTCACCAGATCGCATCGCCCATCGACGGCGCGGCCGCAAAGCGCGTCGGCGGGGCGGAGTTGCGTGAGGCCCGGCGCGGCCCGGGCGTCGACTCATTCCGGCGGTGGCCGGTCGCGCGCGCCGGTCGCCGAGGCGTGGAGCGTGCCGAGCAGGGCCGGATCGAGGGGGTCGAGCGGCCGCCCGGCGATCTCTTCGGCCACTGCCCAAATCTCGGGCAGATGCGCGACGATGGCGGTGCGGCCCGAATGGCTGCGCACGACATACTGGTTGTTCGCCCAGTCCGCCGCCGTGCAGCCATAGTGGTCGAGGATCCGGTTGATCAGCTCGACCCGATGGAGCCGGCCGAGATAACGCGGCCGCCCGCTCTCGATCTCGGCGGCGCGGCCCGCATCGGTGCCGGCCTCGGTCCAATGCGTCTCGCCGGTCATCATCGCGCAGAACGCGCACATGAACTGGCGCTCGTTCCCCTCGGTCTCAGGCCCGCACGCGCCGGTCCGGCGACGGTCGGCGCCGGCGGGCCGTCATGCCGGTGCGGCCGCTGCTCAGGCGGCGAGCGGATACTCCTCGTATTCCGACCGGCAAGGTTGGGTATCGGTGATGTGAAGCGTGCGCTGCTTCAGCGAAATCATGATCGAATGGTTGCTCTGCAGGCGCAGCGTCTCCGCCTCGTCATCGTCGTAATGCGCGCAGATCGAATGCGGGTAGGAGAAGTGGTCGGCCATCGCCGATTTGATGGCAACCGTGTCGAGATCCTGCGATTGGCGCAGCAGCCGCTCGAGGCGGACGTGGCGATACATGGTGTTGGGCCACAGCTTCACCACCTCGGATTCGACGTCGAGCTCGCAGAAGTGGTTGGAGTGGGTCAACAGACCGTCCTCCGGGTAGATGAAGGCCTCCTTGTCGGGGCTGGTCTCGATATCGATGGCGATGCCGTCCTCGTGGGCGATCAGGAAGTTCATTGACACCGAGCGGTTGGTGCCGCAGACGCCGAGGATCGCCTCTTGCATGTTGCGGGCGTTGAGGATGTCGCGCACCCGCATGCGGTAGGGCTTTTCATATTCGTACTTGCCGTCCTCCGGCGTCAGCAGCGCGTTGATGACCACGCCGATGCCGTTCTCGTTGACCCCCTGGAGGCCGCCGATGGTGCCGACCTCGCCGATATGGATGAAGTCGGGCCCCTCGTCGCGCTGCACCCGTGAGACGACGGTGTTGATGTCCTTCACCCAGTCCCAGTTCTGGCCGATCATGGTGTCGCCGTTCTTCGAGCGTTCGGGCAGCACCGCGAACGAGGTGCAGGCATCCAGCACGGTCGGCTGGAACTGCGCCTGCGCATTGCTCTTCATCATGTTGACGAGCATTTCGTAGCGGACGTTGAGCAGCGTGATCTCTTCCAGGCTGCACCCGGAGCCTTGGACCACCCCGTCGATCTCCTCCCAGAAGATCGGGTCCTTCGGCCTGAGCGCCTCGGCCCACTTCGCCGATTCGGCCATCAACGCATCGCGCCCGAAGCCGAGGATTTCGAAACGCTTGAGGTAGCGTTCGAGGTTCTCGCCGATCTGCGTCGACATCCTCTCACCGTGGACGCGGCCACGATCCTTGGGATCACCTGTCAGAGTCAGCACGGTTTTGGTCATTGCTCGCCTCCTGCGCGGCCCGGGCGGGTCGATCGCCCCTTTGGTGGAAGCCTAGCCCGACGGCTGGTCAAAGAGAAGGCGAAACAGTGCCCATCGTGGAGGGGCGGGTAGAGGGCAAAGGCGTCGAGCGTCGGTGCGTCGACGTGATCGATCCATAGCGAACAAACTGAGGAAGCCGCCGGCGGGCCGGTCGTGCTACCGTCGGGGTCGTTGAGAATTCGTCGGCTCCCCAGCCGGAGGGGAGCGCGGCCCGCCGGCGGGAGGCCGTCATGAAGACCATGCTTGCCAGCGTTGCGGTCGTCCTCGCGACGCTCATGCTCGCCGGGGCGGGCGCCGCCGAAAGCCCGCTCGAGCGCGGCACCTATCTCATGAACAGCATCGCCGCCTGCCCGGTTTGCCACACGCCGTGGAGCGAGGACGGCCAGCGCGCCGATCGGCACCTCGCCGGCGGCCTGGTGCTCGAGGAGGAGTGGTACACGGCATACGCCTCGAACATCACGCCCGACCCCGAAACCGGCATCGGCCGGTGGAGCGACGACGAGATCATCGCCGCGATTCGCGAAGGCAAGCGCCCGGACGGCTCGCTCATCGGCCCGGCCATGCCGATCGAGCTCTATCGCGGCATCTCGGATCGCGACGCGCGCGCGATCGTCGCCTATCTGCGTTCCATCCCGCCGATCAGGAACGAGGTGCCGGCGTCCACCTATCGCATGGATCTGCCCGCCGATTACGGCCCGCCGCTCGGCGCGGTGCCCGAGGTCGAATATTACGATCTCGCCAAATACGGCGCCTATTTGGCAGGCCCGATCGCCAATTGCACCGGCTGCCACACGCTTCTGGTCGAGGGCAGGCGGGATTATGAGAATGCGTTCGGAGCCGGCGGCCAGGTCATGAAAGGGCCGTGGGGCGAGACCACGGCCCGCAACATCACGCCGGATTGGAAGACCGGGCTCGGACGCTGGAACAGCCGCAAGATGCGAACTGCCATCACCAAGGGCCTGAGGCCCGACGGCGACGAGCTCGGCCCGCCGATGCCCTATGCCCGCTACGACACGATGGACCGCCAGGACCTCAGCGCGATCCTCGCCTTCATCCGTTCTCTCCCGCAGATCGAGAACGACATCGATTGACCCGATCAGGCGGCGGTCAGCTCGACGAGCAGGCCGTAATGGTCCGAGACCGGGAGCGCGCCGCCGCCGGGGAGCGGCACGATCGGCTCGTAGAGGACGATGCGCGCGCCCGCGACCACGACGGGCCTGTCGGGGCCGTGCCGGACGAAGACGTGGTCGACGCGGTGCGCCTTGCCGGACGCCTTGCCGCGGTTGAGCGGATTGGCCGGATCCCAGGTACCCCGCGGCTCGCCCGCATCGGGCCGGCCCGCCGCAGCGGCGGCGTCCGTGAAGCCGGCGTCGATCGGCAGACGCTCGCCGCCGGGCGCCGCGGCCGATCCGCTGTTGAAATCGCCGGCGAGCACAACGATGCCGTCGAACGCCCGCGCCGCGGTCGAGACGGCCTCGGCGATCTGGGCGCGCCGGCACGCGGAGGTGCGCCGTCGGCTTCGCAGATAGGCGCCGCCTGCGGTCGCGTGGAGATTGACGATGCGGCAGGGGCCGAGGCTCGGGACATGCACGGTGGAGCAGATCATGCCTCGAGGGCCGAACAGCCCCTCATCGATGGTCTGTCGCGCGAAGGGTATGCAGGAAACCGCCTCGATCGGATAGCGCGACAACGTCAACAGACCGGTGCCGTAGAACCGGCTGTCCTCCGCAATGCCAGCGCCATAGGGAAAGCGATCGCCGAGCTCCGCCGCCAGCCGCGTCTTGGCACGGCCGGGAATCAGCTCCTGCAGGACGACGATATCGGCATCGAGCGCGCGCAGCGCCGGTGCCAGATGGGCGGCGCGTTCACTGACATGCGGCACGTCCGTGTAAAAGGGTATGCCGAGCAGGCGGATCTCGGCGAGGCCGGTGTTCAGGGTCAAGAGACGCAGCACCGCCCGCGCACCTGTTGGTTGTCCTAGTGGAAGATGAAGTCGGCCGGGTCGGGCTCGGCCGTCATCCGCCAATAGTCGACCAGGCGCCAGGGCGAGTTGGCGAACACCCGGCCGCGGCGGTTCTTGTACCAGTTGCCCATGCCGCGGTGGCTCCAGACCATGCCGTCATGCGCGCGGTCGACTCGCTCGTTATAGGCGTCATGCACCTCCTGGCGGCATTCCATCGACGCCCGGCCGGTTTCGATCAGCTCGCGCAGGCAATGCATGGTGTAGCGGACTTGGCATTCGGTGTGGAAGATCGCGCTGCCGCCGTGGCCGAGATTGGTGTTCGGGCCGTAGAGGGTGAAGAAATTGGGGAAGCCCGGGATCGTGATGCCGAGATAGGCCTTGGGGTCGTCGTCGCCCCACAATTCGCGGATCCGGCGCCCGTCCCGGCCGGCGACCTCCATCGGCCACAACATGCGCCCGGCGTGAAACCCGGTGGCCAGCACGAGAATGTCGGCCGGATGCGCGGCGCCGTCCTCGGTGACGATCGCATCCTGGGTGATGCGCTCGATCGGCTCGGTCACCAGCGCGACATTGTCGCGCTTGAGCATCCGATACCAATTGTTGTCGATCAGGATACGCTTGCCGTAGGGCGGGTAATTCGGGACGACCTTTTCCAGGAGCGGGGCATCGTCGCCGATCTCTCTGGTCAGCCATCGGAGGATGCTCTGCCGGTGGCGTTCATTGACCGCATTGATCGAGCGTTCCGGATGCGGCCATGCCGGGTCGATCTGCAAGGCCGCGTGGATGCCGTCGGCGAAGCCCCAGAACAGCGTGAAACGGTACCATTTGGCGTAGTAGGGCAGATGCGCGAGCACCCATTTGGTGCCCTCGCGCACCGAGCGATGGTAGTTCGGGTTTCGCACCACCCAATGGGGTGAGCGCTGGAAGATGGTGAGCCGCCCGACCTCCGGCGCGATCGTCGGCGCGACCTGCATCCCGCTCGCGCCGGTGCCGATCATCGCGACATGCTTGCCGCGGAGGTCGTGCTCGTGCTCCCAGCAGCCGGTATGGAAGGCGGGGCCGGCGAACGCGCTCAAGCCCGGAATCGCCGGCAGCTTCGGCCGGTTGAGCTGGCCCACCGCGCAGACGACGGCGTTCGCGTACACGCGCCTCTCACCGCCGTCGGGCCCGCGGACCACGAGGCGCCACAGGCCCTCCGCCCCGTCCCAGGCCGCGACGACGACCTCGGTGTGGAAGCGGATAGACGGCCTGACGCGGTAGCTGTCCGCGCAGCGCTCGAAATAGGCCTGGAGCTCGTCGCGCTTCGAGTAGAAATCGGGCCAGGCGTGGTTGGGGTCGAACGAGTAGGAATAGAAGTGGTTCGGCGTGTCGACGCCGCAGCCGGGATAGGCGTTCTCGTGCCAGGTGCCGCCTACCGTGCCGTTCTTCTCGAAGACCTCGAAGGGGATTCCCGCCTCACGCAGGCGGATCGCGGCGCAGAGCCCGGACATGCCGGCGCCGATGACGACGACCTTGAAGCCGTCGAGCGCCTGTTCCGGCGGCGCGGCGCGCCAGGAGACGCCGCGCGGATCCCGATCCTCGAGGGCCATCTCCTCCAGCATCATCGGCACGTATTCGTCCGGCACCGTCTCGCCGACGCAGACGCTCATCATCTTCCGCAGGAGCCGCTCGGAAGGGACCCGGCGGAGCGAGCGGCCCTCGCCCGCATGGGCCTTGAGCACCTCGACCAGCCGCGCGCGCACCGTGCGCTGCTTCTCCTCCGGCACGTGGTGGGAATAGTCCCAGGCGCCGGTGAAGCATGGCGCGAGCTCGTCGAGCAGCGCCTCGTCGCCGGTGAGCTGCACCAGCACCATCAGGAGCGGCCCGATATCAGCGTCTTCGAGCGCCGCTCGAAGGCGTGCTTCGTCGGCGACGAGCGCGGCGGCGGATGCAACCATGGCGCGGCTCAGGTGATGAACTTGGTGAACCCTCCGTCGACGTTCCAGCAGGCGCCGGTCACGAAGCTCGCGCGCTCGGAGGCCAGGAACGCGACTATGCCGGAGACCTCGTCCGGCCGGCCGTAGCGCCCGACCAGCAGCAGTTGCTTGGCGAGGTTGTCGAAGACCTCGTCGACCGTGTCGCCCGCCTGGCCGACCAGGCTTTCCCTGGCGATGCGCTCCCAGAGCGGGGCGTGGATCAACGCGGGATTGACGGCGTTGACGCGGATATTGTCGCCGGCGAGGTCCTGGGCCAGGGTCTTCGTGATCGAGAGCATCGCGGCCTTGGCCGAGTTGTAGTCGGCCATGCCGGCGATCCCGCTATGTCCGCTCACCGAGGCGATGTTGACGATCGCGCCGCCGCCGCGCTTGCGGATATGCGGCAGCGCGGCCCTGGTCGCGCGCACCACGCTCCACAGATTGATCTCGTAGGTGTGCTGCCAGGTCTCGTCGGGGCTCTCGATGGTGTGGCCGAGAGCGGCGTCGCCGGCATTGTTGACCAGCACGTCGATGCCGTCGAACCGCGCTGCCGCGGCCTCGATGAAGCCATCGATCTCGGCGGGTTTGCTCATGTCCGCCGTCTGCGCCAGCACCGCGCCGCCATGGCTCGCGAGCGCTTTCTCGGCGTCTTCCAGCGGCTCGGCGCGGCGCGCGCAGATCGCGACATCGGCGCCTTCGGCGGCCAGCTCGTCGGCGATCGCGCGGCCGAGGCCGGCGCTTGCGGCGGTGACGACGGCGGTCTTGCCCTTCAACCCGAGATCCATCGGTGCGTCCTTCCCATGCGGTCCTTGGGACGATCCTATCCAATCGTCCGGCCGGCCGCGAGCGGCCGCTATCGCTGCACCGCGGGCGCTCTGCTCCGGTTGACCAGGAAGAGGCCGACGAAAAGCAGCGCGACCGCGGCGCCGATCCACGGGCTCGGCACCTCGCCGAAATAGAGAGCGGCCCACCCCATCCCGACCAGCGGCCCGATATAACCGTTGGTCGAGAAAAAGACCGGCCCGGCCATCCGAATGATCTCGAGGCCGAGCACGAAGAAGACCGCGGTGATCAGGGCGCTGCCGAGCAACGCCCAATCTCCGTCGGTCATGCTGCTGTCGAACAACCACCAGCTATCAGCGGCTGCCATGATCGGCAGCATCAGAAGGGCGCTCGCGAACGAAATACCGCAGGTCAGCGGGATCGGCTTGCTTCCGGGCGGGCGGAGGAGCACCACGGCAACGGTGCCGAACGCGTGGCAGACCGGTGCGCCGAAGGCCAGCACCAGCCAGGGCGCCATGCCGGGCTCCGGCAGGCTGGTTCCCGGCACCAGGACCACCAGGATTCCCGCCAGGCCGAACAGGATCCCCGCGACCCGCAGCAGGCGGACGCCATCCAGCTTGAACAGGACGGAAAAGACATAGGTCAGAAGCGGCGTCAGCGTCAGGCTGAGCGCGATCGCGCCCGCGGGCACGTGCGGCGCCGCCAAGGCAAGCAGGGTGTAGGGGAGCGCGAAGCCGATGAAACCGAAGAGGAGATAGAACCGAAGATAGACGGCCTTCAGGCTCGGCAACTGCCCGGTCGCGCGCGCCGCGGCGAGCGAAACCAGCGCCGCGATCACACTCTGCCAGAACACGAAGGGAAAGACCGGGATGCCCTCGGTGATCGCGATCCGGTTGAGCGAAAAGGTCATGGCATAGCTGCATGCCCCGAAGATCAGCATAGCGAGCGGCACCAGGAGCGAGCCGTCTCGATCGGTGCGGCTCATGGTGCATGTCCGCCACGGAACCGGTCCGGTGCGGGTGCGGTCCATCCTCGACGCGGCGGACGGGCCAAGGTCAGCCGCCCGTCATCCGGGCAGACCGGCGGTGAGACCGCCGTCGATCACGAGCGCCGTTCCGGTGATCCAGTCCGCCTCGTCGGAGGCGAGATAGACGAAGCCGTCGGCGATGTCGCGCGGCGTCCCGATACGTCCCAACGGAGTGCGGCGTGCCGCCCCGTCGCGCGAGGCCGCCGGGTCCGGCTGCTGGTCGAGAAAGCCGTCGAACATCGGGGTATCGACGAAGCCGGGGCAGATGCAGTTGGCGCGGATGCCGGCGCGTGCGCCGTCGAGCGCCATGCAGCGCGTCAGCATGATCAGCCCCGCCTTGGAGGCGACATAGGCGGCATCCTGGGGTGCTGCGATGACGCCGGCGATCGAGGCCGTGCTCAGGATCGCGCCGCCGCCCGCCGCCGCCAAATGTGGCCAGAGCGCCTTCGAGACCCGGTAGGCGCCGCTCAGATTGACGTCGATCTCGCGCTGCCACGACGCCTCGGAGAGCTCGGCCACGCCGCCGAGGATGGTGACGCCGGCATTGTTCACGAGAACGTCGATCCTGCCGCGCGCCGCGAGCGCGTCATCGACCAGACGCGCCACCGCGCGCTCCTCGGTGATATCGACGCTGAGCGCGAGCGCTGCGCCGCCTTTCGCGGCGATCGCCTCGCAGACCGCGCCCGCGCCTTCCGCATCGCGATCGGCGCAGACCACCGCCGCGCCTTCCTCGGCAAAGCGGAGCGCCGTCTCACGGCCGATGCCCGAGGCGGCCCCGGTGACGATGGCGTTCTTTCCGACGAGTCTCATGGGCTCCCCGGCGGGGGCCGAAGGTTTGTTACGACGGCGTCGTCTCACGCCGGCGCTGCGCGCGTGCCATGAGGATGAGGCCGAGCACCGCGAACACGCTGAGGCAGACCAGAATGAACAGGCCCACCGCCGCCACATAGGCCCATTCGAGATCCTTGAAGGTGAGGTCCAGGATATAGACGGAGATCGATTTTGTCGCCACGCCCGGCCCGCCGCCGGTCATCACGTAGAGGATGTCGAAGATCTTGATGCACTCGATCGTGCGGATCACCAGCGCGATGATCATCACCATCTTCATGCGCGGCAGGACGATGCGCCAGAAGCGCTGCCAGGCGTTGGCGCCGAGCAGCGTTGCCGCCTTCATCTGGTCCTCGGGCACGCCCACCATGCCGGCGAGCAGGATGAGGAACATCAGCGGCGTCCACTGCCAGATGTCGGCGATCATCACCGAAATCATCGCGAGCGTGGAATCGGCGAGCCACAGGATCTCGACCTCGGTGCCGCTGATCCGGCTGAGCAGGTCGTTGATCGGCCCTGTGCTCTGGAACAGCATGAAGAACATGTAGCCGGCGACCGCGGGCACGATCATCATCGGCATCAGCATGATCGAGTAGAAGATGCGCTTGCCCGCGAATTTCTCGGCGAACAGGATGGCGAGGCCCAGGCCCAGCAGGAACTCGATGGGCACGCAGACGGCGACGATCAGGAAGGTGCGCCCGATCGAACCCCAGAGTTTGCTGTCGTCGAAGAGGTCGCCGTAGTTGCCGAAGAGGTTGGCGCTCTCGTAGGCCATGTACCAGGGCGTGCCGTCGAGCGGCCCCCACCAGGTGAAGCTCACATAGAGCTGCATCACGAGCGGGAAGGCGACGATGAAGAGCAGGAGTAGCTGGGCCGGGAGCGTCATGTAGAGCCCGAGCACCCGTCCTTGGCGTTCCAGCGGCGTGAGCACGGGCCGCCTGGTCTGCGCTGCTGCCTTGCTCATTGCTTCAGCGCCCCGAAGGTGAGGCCGCGCACCAGATACTTCTGGATCGCGATGCCGAAAACCACCGGCGGCACCACGGCGATGAGGCCGAGCGCCGCCTTGGCGCCGTACATCTGCCCCGTCATCGCCGAGGACAGCGAGTTCATGTAGACCGGGATCGTCACCCACTCCTTGCGCGTTAGCAGCAGCGCGATGACGTAGTCGCTCCAGTTCAGGATGAAGACGAAGAGCGTGGTGCTGGCGAGCGCCGCCTTCACCATCGGCAGCGTGATCTTCCAGAACACGCGGAACCAGCTGCAGCCCTCGACGAGCGCGGCCTCCTCGATCTCGCGCGGCACTTCGTCGAAGAACGTCTTCATCAGCCAGAAGGCGAAGGGCAGCGTGACGATGCCGTAGATGAGCGAGAGCCCCCACCATGAATCCATGGCGCCAATGAAGGCCCACATGATCATCACCGGGATCATCACCGCGAGCGGCGGGAAGAGGCGCAGCTGAAGGACGCCCAAGGGCAGGTTGCGCCCGACCATGAAGCGGGAGACAGCATAGGCGCCGAGAGTGCCGGCGATGACAGCGATCGCGGTGCCCAGCAGCGAGGTGATCAAGCTGGCCAGGATCGGCTTGGTGGCGGTCCGCTCATGGGTAATGGAGTAGGCGTCCGTCTCGCCCGTGAAGATGTACTCGAAATTGGCGAAGGTGGGCTCGAGCGGCAGCCAGTGCAGGTCGCCTGCGGTGGAGACCCACTCGGTGTGGGGCTTGAAGGCCATCGTGGCCATCCACACCACCGGCAGCAGCGCCAGGCCGACCGCGACGAGAATCAGTGCGTAGCGCCAGAGATGGGAGGTGTACGCTCTTTGCATTGTGTCCGGGGGCGGGACCCCTCGCCGGTCACGGCGCCCAAGCGCGTCACTTCATTGGCATGAGGTGAACGCAACCGGGGCCGGGGTGGGCGATGCGCGAACCCTGCGCACCGCCCGCGCCGGTCTTGCCTTGCCGATCAGGCCTGGTCGATGACCGTCGACCAGCCGGACTTCGCGGCGTTGATGAGCGCGATCATCTTGTCCTCGCCCTTCTTTCTGAGGTGCTTGCGCCAGGACTTGGCGGTGTTCTCCATCGCCTCCTGGGCCGTGATATCGCCGGCGAGTGCCGAAACGAGATTCTCGCTCAGCGTGTTGTGCATCGCGAATTGGCCTGGGATGGCGATGGTGGGCACCGCGCGCGCCACCGTGCCTTCGATGATCGGCACGTGGTAGGGCTTGTAGGACTTGATGACCAGCGGATCCTGGAAGTTGGCGAGCTGGAAGGGATCGAAGAACCCGCCCGGATTACCCGTGAGCAGGCTGAAGATCCGCGTCGAGCCCGACCACTGCAGCCAGAGATACGCGGCCTCCTGATACTCGCTCTGGGTCGAGACGCCGCCATTGTTGCCGAGATAGATGGTGGAGCGGCGCACCAGGTCATTGCCGAACTGATGACCCGGCGGCAGGAACGATCCCATCTTGCCGCCTACCGCGGTTTCCGAATTGTCGAGGAACTTCGGGCAGTTGGAGAAGGTGCCGAGCATGAACGAGTTGCCGTTGGCCATGTTCCCGTAGTACTCGGGCCAGCTCCAGCCGAGGCCGCCCTTGTCCGACCAGTCGAGGCTCTTGACATGCTCCTCGGTGGCCTGGATGCCCGCATCGGTGTCGATGAGCGGGTTGCCCTCGTCGTCGAACAGGTGCTGGTTGGGATTGTCCTTGCTGACGTACCGGTTGTACCAGGTGCTGATGCCCCAGAAGTGGCTCATCATGTTGCCGTTGCCGAGCATGCCCTTGGAGGTGAAGAACTCGGCCAGTTGGTCGCATTCGCCCCAGGTGCGCGGCGGCCCAATCTCCCAACCGTACTTGTCGCCGAATTCCTTCTGGTTCGCCATGTCTTCCGTGAGGTCCTTGCGATAAACCCAGACCTGGGCGTCGCCGTCGTAGCAGACCGAGCGCGGCTCGCCGCCATACTTGTAGAGCATGTCGTAGGATTCAGGCGTCGGCATGCCGCGTTCGGGGTCGGCGAAGTCGGCGCCGTGCTTTTCGATCCACTCGCCGAGCGGCGCGATGCCGTTGGCCTCCGACAGGTCGCCCATGGCCGCGTAGCCGAAGGTGTAGACGTCATAGGCGGCGGAGCCGGTGGTGACGTCCTGGATCACCTTGTTGAACTGCTCCTCCGGCGAGACGGGGATGAACTCGAGCTTGACCCCGGTCTCAGCCTCCCAGATCGACTGCAGGGTCGGCCCGTCCGGCGGCCAGGGATTGGTGAAATGGCCGATCGCGCCGTCGGTCATGAGGATATTGAGCTTTTCCGGCGCCTTGCCCTCGGCCTTCAATTTGCGCATGCCCTCGATCGCCTTACCCTCGGACATGCTCTCGTTGTATTGGTAGCGCTCCGCACCGTCGAACCCGGTCGGCCCGCCGGTCATGCCGGGCGCGAGGCCTGCGGCGCGCGCGGGTCGGATGAACCTAGGCGCGATGCCGATCGGCGAGGTGAGAACGAGCCCGGCGGCGCCTGCCTTCAGCGCTTGCCGACGCGTCATCTTGATAGCCATTTGATGCCTCCCTTGCTTGTCACCGAGAAGAGGGTCAATGCCGCTGGACCGTTGCGACGTCTCTGCGCCGGTATACCCCGCGCACGCACTATCATACATCTTCCGTCTGGGAGGAGGGAATCCGATGGCGAAGCGGTCGGGCGCGGAGGTCTTGGCGGAGATGCTGCAAGGCTACGGCGTCACCCATGTGTTCATGGTGCCTGCGATCCTGAGGCGGACGCTGGCCGAGATGGAGCGGCGAACGACGATCCGACGCGTCCATACCCACGCCGAGAAGTCGGCTGCCTATATGGCCGATGGCTATGCGCGCGCCTCCGGCCGCCCGGGGCTCTGCATGGCGCAGGTGGTCGGCGCGCTCAACCTTGCCGCCGGCCTGCGCGACGCCTATCTCGCCCACGCGCCGGTCATCGCCATCACCGGCGGCCGCGACCCGCATACCAAATACCGCAAGGCGTATCAGGATCTGGATGACGTGCCGGCGTTCGAGCCGGTGACGAAGTTCAACGCGACGGTCGATGAGGTCGCGCGGATCCCGGACATGATCCGCCAGGCGTTCCGGGTCGCGGTGTCGGGCTGCCCCGGCCCGGTGCATCTGCAATTGCGCGGCAATGAGGGGCAGATCGACGAGGAAGAGGCCGAGATGGAGGCGCTCTGCGACGATCTGTTCGCGCGCACGCCGCCGTTCAGGCCGGAGCCGACGCAAGAGCATGTTCGGGCCGCGCTCGACGCCGTGGAGGCGGCCGAGCGGCCGGTGTTCGTCGCTGGCGGCGGCGTTCGCGTATCGGGCGCGGCCGCGGAACTGGTGGCGCTCGCCGAGCGGCTCGCCGTCCCCGTCGCGACCTCGCTCAACGGCAAGGATTCGATCGCGGGCACCCACCCGCTCTCGGTCGGCGTGGTCGGGACCTATTCCCGCGAAAGCGCCAATCGGGTCGTCGGCGAGGCCGACCTCGTCTGCTTCGTCGGCACCGAGACCGGCGGATTGACCACGCATTTCTGGCGGGAGCCTCCGATCGGCGTCCCGGCGGTCCAGATCGACATCGAGCCGCAATCGCTCGGCCGCAACTATCCGCTCAAGGCGGCGGTGAACGCCGATGCGAAGCTGGCTCTGTCCTGGATGCTCAACCATGCCGATGCTTGCTCGGCCGCCCGCCGCGCCGAGTGGACGGCCCGCGCGCGCGGCATCGTCGCGGACTGGCACGCCCGCTACCGGGAGCGCCTGGAATCGGACGCCGTGCCCATCCTGCCCGACCGGATCTGCCACGAGCTCACCCTTCATCTGCCCGAGGACGCGATCGTCATCGCCGACACCGGCCACGCGGGCATGTGGATGGGCGGGATGTATGATTTGCGCACGCCCGCGCAGAGCTATATCCGGAGCGCCGGACATCTGGGCTGGGCGTTCCCGGCGGGTCTCGGCGCGAAATGCGCGTGTCCGGAGCGCCCGGTCTTCGTGTTCACCGGGGATACCGGCTTCTGGTACCACATCGCCGAGATCGAGACCGCGGTTCGATGGGGCATCAAAACGGTCACGCTGGTGAACAACAACAGCGCGGGCAATCAGTCGGCGCCGGGCTTCGATCGCGCCTATGGTGGGCGCCAGACCGACAAGGCGCGTGAGCTCTGGACCTTCAACGAGGTCAACTTCGCCGCCATCGCCGAGGCCATGGGCGCGGTCGGACTCCGCGTGGAGGACCCGGCCGAGATCGCCGGCGCGCTCCGCGCCGCCTTCGCCGCCGGCCGGCCGGTCGTGCTCGACGTGGTGAGCGATATCGACGCCCACGCACCGCTCGCGGTGGTCGGGGGATCCGACGCCTGACCCGTTTCGCGCGCGTCACGGCCCGAGTGGCGAGCCTGCCGATTTGTGACCCGGCGCGGGCTGGGTCACTCTGGCACCGGCGTCGCTGCGGGTGACGCGGGGAGGGGAGGTCCCGGCCATGGATATGGTTGCCATGAACATCATCGATTCGACGATGGTGTCGATTTGCCGCGAGATGGGCATCACCATGATGAAGACGTCCTACTCGACGATCTTCAACGAGGGCATGGATTTCACCTGCGGCCTCGGCAACACCAAGGGCGACATGATCGCCGTGGCCGAGTTCAATCCCTCGCAGATCGGCGGCATGCCGCTCGTCCTCCAGACCTCGGCGCAGGAGATCCCCCATGACCAGGTCGATGAAGGCGACGTCATCGTCCACAATGATCCCTACCGCGGCGGCATGCACACGCCGGAGCACACCTTCATGAAGCCCGTTTTCCACGACGGCACGCTCTACGGCTACGCGGTCGCCATCGGCCATGTCGCGGAGGTCGGCGGCATGGTTCCCGGCGGCTTCGCCGGCGAAGCCACCGAGATCTTTCACGAAGGCATGCGCGTGCCGCCGGTCAAGATCAAGAAGCGCGGCGAGGACGTGGTCGAAGTGTGGAAGCTTCTGCTCGCGAACTACCGGACACCGCGCGAGAACTACGGCGATTTCCGCGCCTTGATCAGCGCCGTCGACGTGGGCGCTACGAGGCTCTCCGCCCTGATCGAGAAATATGGCCCGGACGTCTTCCGGGACACGGTCGACGACCTGATGAATTATTCGGAAGCCCGCATGCGCGCCGAGCTCGGCGAGTTCCGCGACGGCGTGTACAGCTTCGAGGACTACATGGAGGACGACGGCATCGAGGACCGGCCGTACAAGATCCATGTCGACGTCCACGTCCAGGGCGACGAGGTCGTGGTCGACTATGGCGCCTCGGACGCGCAGGCGCGCGGCCCGATCAACGCGGTGCTCTCGGTCGCCTGGTCATCGGCCTACAACGCGATCCTGCATCTCACCGATCCGTCGATCCCGAAGAACTCGGGCTGCTTTCGGCCGATCAAAATCGTTGCGCCGGGCGGCTTGGTGGTGAACGCGGACTATCCCGCGACCTGCGTCGGCGGCAACACCGAGACCCATATTCGCATCGCCTACACGATCATCGCCGCGCTCTCGAAATGCGTGCCGGACCGCGCCTTCGCGACCGACGCCGGGACCCACAGCAACTTCCTGTTCGGCGCCCGCGATCCGCGCTCCGACGAGTATGTGGTGTGCTACGACTTCACCTGCGCGGCCTGGGGCGGGCGGCCCTTCGCCGATGGCAACGAGGTGATCAACTGCATCAACGGCAATTCGCGGATGGTGCCGATCGAGGTGTTCGAGGTGCGCTATCCGTGGCTGATCGAGGAATATGCGCTGCAGCCGGACACCGCCGGGCCGGGCCGCTACCGGGGCGCCCACGCGCTGGCCAAGATCCTGCGCTGCGTGGATACCGAGATCACGGTGAGCTCGGTCTCGGACCGGCACAAGATGCGCCCGTGGGGTCTCCTCGGCGGCGGGCCGGGGGCGTCGGGCGGGCTCTTCTATCAGGCGGCCGGCAGCGAAGATTGGCGTCCCTTCACCGAGGCCTTCAACAAGACCTCGCCCAGCAAGTTCGCCAATGTGACGATCGGGTCCGGTGATCGGATCCGGCTGGTCGCGCCGGGCGCCGGCGGCTATGGCGACGTCGCCGAGCGAGACCCCGCCATGATCGCGGAGGATCTGAGCGAAGGCTGGATCACGCCGGCAGGCGCGCGGCGCGACTATCACTATGGCGGCGGCTGACCGGAGCGGCCGGCGGTCAGAGACGGGCGACTCCTTCGCGCGCGCATTCCTCGTCCTCCTCGCCGGTGCCGCCGCCGACGCCGCAGGCGCCTGCGATAACGCCGTCCCGGACGATCGGCACGGCGCCGCGGCCGAGGATCATGTGGCCGCCTTCGGCCGCGACGATGCCGCGGAAGGTCGGGTGATCCGCCCGCTCGGTGAGGTCGCCGCTGGGGCGGCCGAAGGCGGCCGACGCGATGGCCTTGCCCTGGCAGCCATAGACGGCGGCCCACATGGCGCCGTTCATGCGTTGAAACGCGATCAGGCGCCCGCCGGCGTCGCAGACCGCGACGCAGATCGTGATATCGAGGGTCCGTGCGTGTGCGATCGCGCCTTCGGCGACGCGGTTGGCTTCATCGAGCGTGAGGGCCATGACCTGCTTCCTTCCCCAGATGGACGACGGGATATCTTGCCATCGGCACGCCACCCCGGCCAATCGCGCTGCGCCGAAATGCGTTATCCTGGGGCGACCGTGGGAGCCGCCTGCCGGCGGCCCGTGACACGGGGAGGGCGATATGACGCTCGAGATCACATCGGCCGATGCCACTCTCGGTGCCGTCGTCCGCGGCGTTCGGCTCGCCTCGCTGAACGACGAGACATTCGCCGCCATCGAAGCCGCGTGGCACGCTCACGCCGTCCTGGTGTTCCCGGGCCAAGATCTTTCCGAGGCGGCGCAGATCGCCTTCAGCCGCCGCTTCGGCCCGCTGGAGCGCTGCCTTACCGCCACCAATGTCGGCGCCGACCCCGAGATCATCGTGCTCTCCAACGTCAAGGAAGACGGCAGCCTGTGGCCGGCCGAGAGCGAGCATGGCCTGTTCCTGAAGGGCAATACCTATTGGCACACCGACAGCTCGTATAAACGCGTTCCGGCCAAGGGCTCCGCGCTGGCCGCAAAGATCGTGCCTGATACTGGAGGCGAGACCGCGTTTGCCGATATGCGCGCGGCGTACGACGCTCTCGACCCCGAGATGCGCGCCTATCTCGCCGACAAGATCGCCGTGCACGACTACGCCTATAGCCAAAGCAAGGTCGGCGGAACGGCCGTGCTGAGCCGGGCGGAATGGGACGCGCTGCCGCCGGTCGAGCACCCCGTGATCCGGCGCCATCCGGCGACCGGTCGGCCGTGTCTCTATATCGGACGCCACGCGAGCCATCTCGTGGGCGAGGACCGGGACGAGAGCCGCCGCCTCTTGGAGCGGCTGTGCGCGGAGGCCTGCCGTCCGCCGCGCATCTACACCCATCGCTGGCGGGCCGGCGACCTCGTCCTGTGGGACAATCGCTGCGTTCTCCACCGCGGCCATGGCTATCCCGGCGACCAGGCACGCCACATGGCTCGCACCACCATCGCCGGCGACGACGACGCCAACGAGTGGTCGCTCTCCGCTTAGGCTAGGGACCGGCCTGCGGGCCGCGCACGAGGCGGCCGGGCAGCGCGCCGGTGGCTTCGCCGCCGCGATAGATCGGAACGCCGGCAACCACCGTTGCGACATAGCCCTCGGCGCGCTGGACAAGGCGCCTGCCACCGCCGGGGAGGTCGTAGACCGGCTCCGGGCGGTGGAGCGAGAGCCTGTCATAGTCGATCACGTTGAGGTCGGCCCGGTAGCCGGGCCGGAGCAGCCCGCGGTCGGCGAGGCCCAGTGCCAGCGCGTTGTCACGCGTCATGCGCTTGACCGCCCAGGGCAGCGCCATACGCTCGCCGCGCGCCCGGTCGCGCGTCCAGTAGCTGAGCATGTAGGTGAATGCGCTCGCGTCGCACAACATGCCGACATGGGCGCCGCCGTCGCCGAGGCTCACGAGCGTATTGGGGTGACGGAGCATTTCACCCACCGCGTCGAGATTGCCGTCGGCGTAGTTGCTGACCGGCCGGTAGAGGAGCGTGCGTCCGTCTTTCCCGAGCAACATGTCGTAGGCGACATCCTCCGGCGTCCGCTGCTCACGGGCGGCGTATGCGGCGATGCTCTGCGCGGCGGGCGGCTCATAGTCCGGCGGCGTGCCGAGGGGGAAGAGGCGGTCCCACCGGGAAACGCGGCGCGCTAGGAAGTCGTCGGCGCAGGTTTCGGCGATGAGGCGGGCGCGAAACGCGGGCTGCCGAAGGCTCTCGAGCTTCCGCTCGAGGGGGAGGTGGGCGATCGCCTCCCAGCTCGGCCGGCCGGAGAACGGGTTCACCGAGATCTCGAAGCCGAGGAGAATGCCGGTCGCCCGGGTCAGCGTCTGGCCGATCATCGGCAGGCCGTTGCGGTTCGCCTCGGCGATGTGGGAGAGCAGGCGGCGCCATCCGTCCGGCGCGGCGTCACGCTGGAGGATCGTGATCGCCATCGGCCGCCGGCACCGCGCCACGACCCGCCGCAGCATGGCGAACTCGCCGTCCAGGTCGTCGAAATCGGAGATCACCTGAAGCCAACCGGAACCGGCCGCGGCGATCGCCTCGCCGATCGCGGTCAGCTCGTCCTCGGCCGCGGTCAGGGTCGGGATCGGGCGGCCGTCCAGGGTCTTGTGATTGAGCGTGCGCGAGGTCGAGAAGCCCAGCGCGCCGGCGCGGATACCCGCCGCCGCGAGGCGCCCCATCGCCGCGCGGTCCGCCGCGCTCGCCGGCTCGCGTTCGACGCCGCGCCGGCCCATGACGAAGACCCGAACCGGCGAATGCGGGACCTGCGCCACGACGTCCAGGTCGTAGGACCGCGCGTCGAGCACGTCCATATATTGCTCGAAGCTCTGCCAGTTCCACGGCAGGCCTTGATCCAACACCGCGCCCGGGATGTCCTCGACACCCTCCATGAACTCGACCAGCGTGCTCCGCTGATCGGGCAGGCAGGGCGCGAAACCGACACCGCAATTGCCCATCATCGCGGTGGTGACGCCGTTCCACGAGGAGGGCGTGAGTCTGCTGCTCCAGGTGACTTGCGCGTCGTAATGAGTGTGCGGGTCGATGAAACCCGGGGTCACCAGCATGCCCCGCGCGTCGATCTCCTCGTGGCCGCGCTCAAGCCCGTGCCCGATCGCCGCCACCCGGCCGTCGGCGATCGCGATATCCGCGTCGCGGGGCTCGCCGCCTGAGCCGTCGAGGACCGTGCCGCCGCGGATCACCAGCGCATAGGGATGGCTCATCTACGGATCTCCTCGCGCGCCACCCTAGAGCAATTCCCGTTCGAGAGGAATCGCTCATGGCCGCGGCGAGGCCTCATCAGGCCTGATGGGCTTGTCGTTCCGGCCCCGGCGCAACGCCCGATCCCCCAGGCTGTGCTATGGTCGCGCTCCGGGTGCGCGGCACCGAGATGGGGGAGAGCGAGATGGAACTACCGGATCTGGCCAAACGGCTGCTCGAGGGAAAGAACTTCGCCAGCGTGGCGACGCTGATGGCCGACGGCGCACCGCAGGCGACGGTCGTGTGGATCGACACCGACGGCACGCATATCGTCTTCAACACCGCCGAAGGGCGGGTGAAGCCGAAGAACATGCGGCGCGACGCGCGGGTCGCAGTGGCCGTGTTCGATCACGAGAACCCCTACCAGCAGGCCATGATCCAGGGCCGGGTGGTGGCGATGGAGCATGACGGCGCTGATGCGCATATCGATCTGATGGCCAAGAAATATATGGATGTCGACGAATATCCGTTCCGCCAGCCGGGCGAGCAGCGGGTGATCGTCAGGATCGCGCCGGAAAAAATCGCGCTCATGGAATAGGCCGGGCCGCCGCCGACCGCCCGGCGGCGCCGATGCAACGGGAGGACCAGCGATGAAGCTTGACGGCAAGCGGGCCTTGATCACCGGCGGGCTCGGCGGTATCGGCCGCAAGGTCGCCGCGCGCTTCGCCGCCGAGGGTGCGACGCTGGCGCTGGCCGCCACCGTGGAGGGGGAGAGCCCGGTCGCGGGCGCGCGCTGTTATGTAGCGAATCTCGCCGAGGTCGCGGAATGCCGCCGGCTGGCCGCCGAGGTCGGCGCCGATCTGGGCGATATCGACCTGCTGGTCAACTGCGTCGGGGTCTACAAGAAGATGCCGTTCGACGAGACCACCGAGGAGAACTGGGACCAGAATCTCGACATCAATCTGAAGGGCGTGTTCTTTCTGATCCAGGCGGTGGCGCCGCAGATGCGCCGGCGCGGCGGCGGGCGGATCGTCAACTTTACTTCGATCGCCGCCAGCAGCGGCTTCGCCGCCGCCCAGGCCTATTGCGCGGCGAAGGGCGGGCTGTTGAACCTGACCCGCTCGCTCACCATGGCCCTCGCGCCCGACGGGATCAACGTGAACGCGATCGCGCCCGGCTTCATCCGCACGCCGATGACCGAGCATCAGTGGCGCGACGACGCCTTCACTGCCGCGCTCGGCCGCATGCTGCCGACCCGGACCGGCTATATGGAGCCCGATGCCATCGCCGCGGCTGCGCTGTTCCTCTGCTCGGACGATGCCGCCCACATGCACGGCCATAATCTGGCCGTCGACGACGGCTGGCTCGCCGGCACGGCGCCGAGCGCCTTCGGCTGAGGGCGCGGTCACCGTTTGCCGCGGCGGCAGGGCGAATGCGAGGATTAGGTCCCGGAGGGCACTATGACGCCGAAACCGGTGCAACGCCCCCATCCGCCGATCTGGTACGGCGTCTCGGCCGCGGGCTCGCTCAAGCGCGCGGTCGTGTGGCTCGACACCGACGGCACGCATATCGTCTTCAACACCGCCGAAGGGCGGGTGAAGCCGAAGAACATGCGGCGCGACGCGCGGGTCGCAGTGGCCGTGTTCGATCACGAGAACCCCTACCAGCAGGCCATGATCCAGGGCCGGGTGGTGGCGATGGAGCATGACGGCGCTGATGCGCATATCGATCTGATGGCCAAGAAATATATGGATGTCGACGAATATCCGTTCCGCCAGCCGGGCGAGCAGCGGGTGATCGTCAGGATCGCGCCGGAAAAAATCGCGCTCATGGAATAGGCCGGGCCGCCGCCGACCGCCCGGCGGCGCCGATGCAACGGGAGGACCAGCGATGAAGCTTGACGGCAAGCGGGCCTTGATCACCGGCGGGCTCGGCGGTATCGGCCGCAAGGTCGCCGCGCGCTTCGCCGCCGAGGGTGCGACGCTGGCGCTGGCCGACGCCGTCGAGGGGGAGAGCCCGGTCGCGGGCGCGCGCTGTTATGTGGCGAATCTCGCCGAGGTCGCGGAATGCCGCCGGCTGGCCGCCGAGGTCGGCGCCGATCTGGGCGATATCGACCTGCTGGTCAACTGCGTCGGTGTCTTCAAGCAGATGCCGTTCGACGAGACCACCGAGGAGAACTGGGACCAGAATCTCGACATCAATCTGAAGGGCGTGTTCTTTCTGATTCAGGCGGTGGCGCCGCAGATGCGTCGGCGCGGCGGCGGGCGGATCGTCAACCTTACTTCGATCGCCGCCAGCAGCGGCTTCGCCGCCGCCCAGGCCTATTGTGCGGCGAAGGGCGGGCTGTTGAACCTGACCCGCTCGCTCGCCATGGCCCTCGCGCCCGACGGGATCAACGTGAACGCGATCGCGCCCGGCTTCATCCGCACGCCGATGACCGAGCATCAGTGGCGCGACGACGCCTTCAATGCCGCGCTCGGCCGCATGCTAGCGACCCGGACCGGCTATATGGAGCCCGATGCCATCGCCGCGGCTGCGCTGTTCCTCTGCTCGGACGATGCCGCCCACATGCACGGCCATAATCTGGTCGTCGACGACGGCTGGCTCGCCGGCACGGCGCCGAGCGCCTTCGGCTGAGGGCGCGGTCACCGTTTGCCGCGGCGGCAGGGCGAATGCGAAGATCAGGTCCCGGTCCACTTCAGATGCCGAGAACGGTTCGATGAAATTCGGTCTCCTCTTCGCCCATCAGGTGCCGCCCGAGGGCGGCATCGCGAGCCACGAGCCCTATCGGGACATGCTCCGCTGCCTGCCGCGGGCGGAAGAGCTGGGCTACGTCTCCGCCTTCCAGGCATCCCATCACGTTCAGCGCGACGGGTTTTGCCCGAGCCCGCTGGTCGCGATGGCCGGGGCGGCGGCGGTCACGGAACGCATGCGGATCGGCACCGCGGTGCTTCTGGTGCCGCTCTATGCCCCCCTCAAGCTCGCTGAAGACGTCGCGGTCATCGACAATCTGTCGGGCGGGCGGTTCGTGCTCGGCGTGGCGCCGGGCTACGTGTCGCAGGAGTTCGCCGCCCACGGCGTGCCGAGAGAGGAGCGAGTGGGCCGGTTCGAGGAAACCCTCGACCTGATGACCTGTGCCTGGACCGAGGAGCGCTTCTCCTTCGAAGGGCGCTACTATCGGGTGCCGGAGGGCACCATGACGCCGAAACCGGTGCAACGCCCCCATCCGCCGATCTGGTACGGCGTCTCGGCCGCGGGCTCGCTCAGGCGCGCGGTCGCCCGACGCTGCGTCCAGATCATGTCGCCGCGCCACGGGCTCGCCGAGCTCGAGGCGCATTACGCGCCCTATGAGGCTGCCGCCGCTGACGCCGGCTGGACGATTCCCGAGCGGCCGATCATCCGCCAGGTCTTCGTCGCGGAAACCATGGAGAAAGCGGAGGCGAAGGCCGCGCCGGCGGTCGACTATCTCTACCGCGAACTCTATGGCGCCGCCTCGGCCGCGGGCGACCGGGTGCTGCGGCGCGACGACGGCAGCGTGATCGACGATCCCACCGAGGTCGCGTTCGAGACCTTCAAGCACCGTTACATCATCGGCGATCCCGATTTCGCGGTGCGCCGCATCCGCGACTATCAGGCCGCGGTCGACCCCAGCGAGATGATCTGCTGGATGCACATGCCCGGCATCGCCGGGGCGGACGCGATGGCCTCGCTCGAGCTCTTCGCCAAGGAGGTCATGCCGCAATTCGGCTAGCGGCGCGGGCAGCCGTCACCACATTCGAGAGCGACGTCGATCCGATGCGGTTCCACGGAACAGAGGGAAGCACGGCATGACCGGCGCCGAGGCCGCCGTCGAGTCCGGCGGCGAGGATTTCATCCGCAGAATCGTCCGCGCGGACCTCGCGGCCGGGCGGCATGACGCGGTCGTGACCCGGTTTCCGCCCGAGCCCAACGGCTATCTGCATATCGGGCATGCCAAGTCGATATGCCTCAATTTCGGCGTGCCGCAGGAATTCGGCGGCCGCTGCCATCTTCGTTTCGACGACACCAACCCGACCCGGGAGGAGCACGAATATATCGAGGCTATCAAGCAGGACGTCCAGTGGCTGGGCTTCGACTGGGGCGGCCATCTCTACTTCGCGTCCGATCACTTCGAGCGCCTCTATGACTGGGCGGAGCATCTGATCCGGGCGGGCGACGCCTATGTCGACGACTTATCGGCCGAGGAGATCCGGACCTATCGCGGCACCCTCACCGCGCCGGGGCGCGACAGCCCGTTCAGAGGCCGCCCGGCGGCGGAGAGCCTCGACCTCTTCCGCCGCATGCGCGCCGGCGCGTTCCCCGAGGGCGCGCGGGTTTTGCGCGCGAAGATCGACATGGCGTCGGGCAATATCAACATGCGCGACCCGGTGCTCTATCGGATTCTCCACGCCGCGCACCCGCGTACCGGCGATGCCTGGTGCATTTACCCGACTTACGACTTCGCGCATGGGCAGTCGGACGCGATCGAAGGCGTGACCCATTCCCTGTGCACCCTCGAGTTCGAGGATCACCGCCCGCTCTATGACTGGCTGATCGGCCATCTGCCGGTGCCGGCGGTGCCGCTGCAATACGAGTTCTCGCGCCTCAATCTAAGCCATACCGTGCTCTCCAAGCGCCGCCTGACCCAGCTCGTGGAAGAGGAGCGGGTCGACGGCTGGGACGACCCCCGGATGCCGACGCTCCGCGGCCTGCGTCGGCGCGGCGTGCCGCCGGCGGCGATCCGCGACTTCGTCGGCCTGCTCGCGATTTCCAAGACCGGCGACGGCGTGGTCGAGGCGGCGATGTTCGACCACGCCGTGCGCGAGCGGCTGAACAAGACCGCGGAACGGCGCCTCGCGGTACTGCGGCCGCTCAAGCTGGTGATCGAGAACTATCCCGAAGGCGAAGGCGAATGGCTCGAGGCGCTCAATAACCCCGAGGACCCGGCCGCCGGAGCTCGGCGGATCCGCTTCGCCCGCACGCTCTATATCGAGGCCGACGACTTCATGGAGGCGCCGCCGCGGAAATTCTTCCGGCTCGCGCCGGGCCGCGAAGTGCGCCTGCGCTACGCCTATTTCGTGACCTGCCGGGAGGTGATCAAGGACCCGTCCGGCGCGGTCGCCGAGCTGCGCTGCACCTACGATCCCGAGACCCGCGGCGGCCGCGCGCCGGACGGACGCAAGGTCAAGGGCGCGTTGCACTGGGTCTCGGCATCCGGGTCTATCGCCGCAGAAGTCCGCCTCTACGAGCCTCTGTTCTCGGCGCCGGTGCCCGGCGCCGAGGGCCCGCTCTTCGACGATCTCAACCGCGACTCGCGCACCGTGCTGACCGGCTGCCGCCTCGAGCCCGGCCTCGCCGGCGCGCCGGTCGGTGAGGCCGTGCAGTTCGAGCGCCAGGGTTATTTCTGCCCCGATCTGGACTCGACGCCCGAGCGGCCGGTGTTCAACCGAACCGTGGGCTTGCGGGATTCCTGGGCGCGGGCGCAGGCGAAACGCGCGCACTGAGCCATGGAAGCCGGGCGCTGCCCAGAGAGGGCACGCGTCAGGCCGCGCCGGCGGTCGGCGCGAACAGGGCGTCGGGCGAGTCAGTGAGGGCGACGGCGCCGAACAGGCGGGCGGTCGCGGCCGGGTCGGCCTGCACGGCGCGATAGACGGCGGCCTGCGCCTCGGTCGGCTTGGCGAAGCGGGCGAGGGCGGCGGTGAAGCGGTAGAACGGCAGCAGCCAGCGGTCGCGCGCGGCCTCGTAGCCGGCCAGCGCGTCGTCGAGCGGCCGCCGGCCGGAGAGGCCGTCGTCGACGGCCTCGCCCAGCATCTCGGCGCAGCGGAACGCGGTCGAGATACCCTGTGCGGTGACCGGGTCCTTCTTCATGCCCGCATCGCCGACCAGCGCCCAGCCGGGACCGAAGGCCCGGCGCACGAAGCCCCGGGTGCAGCCGGCATGGAACTCGTCCACCCGGTCGGCGCCGGGCAGCATCGCGCGCAGGTCCGGCGCGACCTCTTCGAGCCGCGCGTAATAGGCCCTCTCGCGGTCGCGGCGGGCGCGGACGAACTCGTCATGCATCAGATTGGCGGCGACCAGCACGGTGCCGTCGCTGGAGGGGAAGGCGAAGGCGCCGGCCCGCTCGCGGATATAGAGCCGGACATGGTCCAGCGCGATGCCGCTCCAATAGCTCCAGATGTTGCTTTGCACGATCGGCTCGCGGTGGGATTCCCGCGCCCGCGCGCGGCGCGCGACGACCGAGGCCGGGCCGTCAGCGCCGATGACGATGCGGGCCCGTTCGTCGAACCGCCTGCCGCGCCGGTCCTTGGCCGTGACGCCGGCGATCCGGCCGTCCCGTTCGATCAGGTCGACCACCCGCGTCCGATCGCGGAATTCCGCGCCGGCCGATGCCGCCGCCTCCGCGAGCGCCCCGTCGAGGATCGCGCGGCGGGGGCCGTGAGAGGCGCCGTGGCCGTCCACCGCGGGCGGCGCGCCGGTCAACAGGACGCCGTGCAGGTCGACCCGCCAGTCGGTGAAGGGCGCGGAGCGCGCCTCGATCGCCGGCAGAACGCCCCAGGCGCGCAGATGGGCCACACCTAGGGGATGAATCAAATGGGTCGATTGGGTCATGTTGCTGGGAAAGCGGTCCCGATCGACCAGCAGCACGCGGTGACCCTTGCGCGCCAGCAGCATGGCGGTGGGAGCGCCGGCGCAACGGGCGCCGACGACGATCGCGTCGTAGATCGCGCGCCTCCTCGGTCCGTTCCCACCAAGTATGACGCCGAGCGGACACCGGCGCCACCGCCGGCCGCGGCGCACCGCCGGCGCGCCGCCGTCGCCGGTTGCACCCGGCTGCCGGGGCCGCGAGACTGCCCGCCTGCATGTCGACGGAGCAGGGGCATCCCATGACCGGGCGCATCTATCTCGCCGGGCCCGAGGTTTTTCTGGCCGATGCCGCGGCGATCGCGGCGGAGAAAAAGACGATCTGCGCCGACAACGGCTTCGAGGGCGTGTTTCCGCTGGACAATGACCCGGGCGCCGAGGCCGCGGGTCCGGGTGCCCTGCACCGGGTGAGCGCCGCCAACGAGGCCTTGATGCGGACGTGCGATCTGATCATCGCCAATATCACGCCGTTCCGCGGGCCCGGCCTCGACGGCGGCACCGCGTTCGAGATCGGTTTCATGCGCGCCCGCGGCCGGCCGATCTTCGCCTATACCAACGACGACGGTGCCTATGCGGCGCGGGCCAAGGCCTGGCTCGACGGCACGCCGAGGCCGCGCGCCGGCGGCGCTGGCGAGGAGGACGCGGACGGGCTCCTGATCGAGGCGCTCGGCGGCATCGACAACGCCATGATCGACGGCGCCGTGGCCGCGAGCGGCGGCGCGCTCGTGGTCTCCCCGGCGAGTGGGCCGGACCGATACCGGAGCCTGATCGGCTTCACCCGCTGCGTCCGGCGCGCTCGGGGCGTGGACGGCTCGTGACGAGCGCTTCCGGTCCCACCGGCATGGCCGAAGGGGCGTTCATCGCGTTCGGCTGCTGAGATTGCCGGCCTGCGCATCACCGGCGATGGATAGGTCGCTGCTTCGCGCCATGCCGATGTCGATCACGCTGGTGTCAATGCAAGACCTGAAGCAGGCGCCGTGCCTCCGCCCGCTCAGTGACTCGTGCTCCCGCTCCGCTGCTGGGGTGTGCTTGACAGCACCTGGAGCGCCACTGATAGTCCGCCCTCGCCCTATCCCTGCCTTCCACCGACGATGCCTTTGAAACGGTTGAGAGATACCGCTTGAACAAATCGAAGTCGTTGCTAACGGTCATCTTTTCCGCCTTCGCCGCGCTGCTGCCCATCGTGGGTATTCTGGCACCCAAGGGCGTGGTGGTGCTTCTCCTGATCACGACGGTATTTGCCGTTCCGACCGTTTGGCGGGCCGAAGGGCGGTTTCCGATGCCCGATCGGGGTATTGCGGCGGTTCTCGCGCTCCTGGTGGTGTGGTGCGCGGCTGCCTCGCTTTGGAATTTCGAGGTCACCCGGTCGCTCTTGCTTGCGCTCCGCATTGCGGTGGTCTTTGCCGCCGGCGTGTTGTTGTTTGCCGTCGCCGGAACGCTGAACGAGGCGGCGCGGACGCGTATTGGCCAGTGGCTCGTGGCCGGCGTCGTTCTCGCTCTCGCCGTCATGGCCGTCGAGATCGGGCTCGATTATCCGCTGCTTAGTCCGTTCAAGAAGCCCGCGGCAAGCTCTAGTCACAAGGCGGTCTGGCTCAATCGCGGCGCCATTACTCTGGCGTTGATCGCTTGGCCGATAACCGCCTACCTCTGGGGCAGAGGGCTTGGCTGGAAAGCACTCTTTTTTCCGCTGCTGCTCGGAGCCATCTTGGGCCTCCTGGAAAGTGCGGCGGCGATCCTCGGGGTGGTGGTGGGCGCGGTGGCCGCCATGGCCGCCTTGTCGGTTGTCAGCCGTCGCCGGCTCAGCCAGTTGTTGATTGTTTTGGCTAGCGTTCTGGCGTTCGCCGGAATCCCATTCGCGGCGCGGGCGTTGTATGACCGCGGGTGGCACCAGGCTGATTGGCTGTTCAGCTCGGCCCGGCACCGGGTGGAGATTTGGAATTTTTCTGCAGAACGGATCGCCGAGAGACCGCTCTTGGGATGGGGGTTTGATAGTTCTCGGCATATCGGAAGATTAGCCGTCGAAAACGGCGATGCCGGTCGGAATGTCATGGCGCTCCATCCGCACAATGCACCGCTGCAGATTTTGCTCGAACTGGGCGCCATTGGCGCCGCGATCACACTCGCCTTGCTGTGGCTCTTGGCGGTCCGACTCGACAATTTGGCGCTGCGGCCTCGGGTGTTTGGACAGGCGTTATTCATAGCCACGGCGGCGGTCGCATGCGTGTCCTTTGGCATGTGGCAGAACTGGTGGCTTGCCCTCATCGTGTCGGTCGCGCTTCTGGTCCCGCTTACGGCCGCTCCGGTCACGAAGGCCGAAACGATCGGAACGCGCCCGACCTGAATCCGGGCGAACGCAGCATTGGCGTAAGGTGCGCCGACTTTGCGCAGGCGGAGACGGGGATGAGGAGGGACGGCGCGGCCCCCTCCCGGCCCCGCCGGCCTCCACCCACCGCCGCGCCAGCGCCCTATCCCGCGGCCCAGGGCGGGATGTAGCAGGGGCCCGGGATCGCCGGATAGCGCTCCAGCACCGTCTCGTCGATTTCGAGCCCGAGCCCCGGGCCGTCGGGCGGCTCGATATGGCCGTCGACGACGCCAGTGTAGCCCTTGGCGAGATCGGTGCGGAAGGGGTTCACGGCGGCGACGTCGGCCTCGTAGATCAGCGCATTCGGGATCACCGAGAGGAGATGGGCGTTGCCGGCGGCGCTCAGGATGGAATGGCTGGTGTGGGGCGCCATCGGAATCCGCCAGGCGGCGGCCATGTCGGCGATCCTCTTGACCTCGCTGAGGCCGCCGGACTTGCAGAAATCGGCCTGGCAGATCGAGATCGCCCGCGCCTCGAAGAGGGCGCGGAAGGCCGGGCGCGCATAGTGGTTCTCGCCGGCCGCGATCGGGATCGCGGTGCGCACGCGGAGCTCCGCATAGGCCGGGATATTGTCCGGCGTGAACGGCTCCTCGAGCCAGTAGACCCGGTTCTCCTCGCAATAGCGCAGCACCTCCGGGATATCGAGCAGGTCGTAGCGGGTCGCGGCGTCGACGGCGATGTCGAGATCGTCGCCGAAGGTCTTGCGGATATGGCCGACGCGGAGCGCGTCGTTGGCCGGCGTGTCGCCGACCCGCATCTTGATCGCCGTGTAGCCCTCCTTGATCAGGGCGCCGACCTCGGCCTCGAGCGCTTCGGGCGGCTTGAAGCCGAGGCTGAGCCCGCCCGCATAGGCGCGGATCCGTTTCTTCGACCCGCCCATGAGCCGGTAAATCGGCAGGCCCAGGATCTTGCCCTTGAGGTCCCAGAGCGCGTTATCGATCCCGGCGAGCGCCGTGATGCTGCCCGCGCCGAGCCCGTGGGTGACGACCTGCTGGCGGTCGAGACGGTCCCAGATGCCCTCGCTGTCGAGCGGGTCGGCGCCGATGATCAGCGAGCCGAGGCCATCCTGGATCACCGATGCCATGGCCGTCGGGTTCTGCCCGTGATGGGCCTCGCCCAGGCCGACCGCACCGCCCTCGTCGGTGATCCTGACCAGCACGAAATCGCGCTTGGTATTGGTGCCGAGGCCCATGCGCACGCGGTCGCTGTCGAACGGGCAGGAATGGGCGCTCGCGCGAACTTCGACGATTTTCGCCATCGTTCGGCCTCTCCTATGTCTTTCGCGGCGGCGGCGCGCACCGTAGCGCAAGCCGGCTCAGCGGCCAAACAGGGCGGTTTGCGCGATGAGGGCTGTCGCTTTCGGGTTTCGTGAACCAACCGCCGCCGTAACGGCTCGCTGGTAGGGGCCTTCAGCCGGTCTGCCGGCCTGGCGCTCGCGGCTTGCCATCCTGCCGCCACTCAAGGGAGACTTGCCCCGCCTGAATGGTGGCTCGCTTCGACGCGACCAGAGGGACAAAGCTGGACTTCTTCGATTATGTCCGAACAACTCGCACCGTGCCCGATCCGGCTCATCTGCGTCTGTAGTCGAGACGACGCGTCGGCTCTTCATCGCGTCGAGCCGTTCACCGTGTTGGGCGAGCCCGCGGCCGCCTTCGACCGGCTGAGGACGCTGCTGGCCGGCGCGCCGCGAACCGTCATCGTCACCGCGACGGACGACTATCTCCATGCGGTCTGCCGGACCCGTCTCGGGTTCGCCGATGACATCGAGTGCCGTCTTTGCCCCACGGGCCGGGTGATCCACGTCCGCTCCGCGTCACGGATCGGCATCTACGACTTCGGCGTGAACCGGCGGCGCGTCGAGGCGCTCCGCCGGCGGCTTCAAGGCGGATGACCGCCACGCAAGCGGCGTGAACGGACCATCGCGAAGCCCGATGAACGTGCCGTTCGATGCTCCCGCAGCTTGCGCCGCTCCGGCGCCTCGGGAACAATCGCCGGCCTGCGGGAGGGACCATGGCGGCGAACAAGGCCGGCGTCGACGGCGTCACGCGCGAGATCATCCGGGGCAAGCTGCTCGCGGTGGCGGACGAGATGGGCATCGTCATCGCCAAGACTTCGATGAGCCCGGTGATCTACGAGGTCCTCGACTTCGCCTGCGGCATCTGCGACGCCGAGGCCCAGCTCATCGTGCAGACCAACGGCATCACGCTGTTCACCGGGACCTTCGCGCCGCAGGTGCAATCGATCATGCGCAAGCATGGCGAAACCATCCGCCCGGGCGACGTCTTCATGACCAACGATCCGTTCGAAGGCGGAACCCATAGCTGCGATATCGCGCTGATCAAGCCGCTGTTCGTCGACGGCCGGCTCTTCGCCTTCGCCATCTCGGTCGCGCATTGGAGCGAGGTCGGCGGCGCGGTGCCGGGCAGCATCTCGCCCACCGCGACCGAGATCTATCAGGAGGGGGTGCGCTTTCCCGGCATAAGGGTGTGCCGCGACGACGTGCTGATCGATGACATGATCGCGCTGATTCGCGAGAACGTGCGGCTGCCGGTGCAGTCGCTCGGCGACTTCAACGCCGGGCTCGCCGCGGTGCGCATCGCCGAGACCCGGCTCGGCGAGATCCTCGCCCGATACGGCACGGCCGCGGTCGAGAGCACCTTCGACCATATTCTGGAGACCAGCGAGCGTATCAGCCGCGCCGCGGTCGCCGCCCTGCCGGACGGCGACTATCGGGCGGAGGACTGGATTGACGGCGACGGCGTGACCGACGAGCGCCACCGGGTCATGGTCGCCGTCAGCATAAGGGGCGACGCGATCACCTTCGATTTCACCGGCACCAGCCCGATGGTGGCAGGGCCCATCAATTGCGCGTATGGCGCGCTCGATTCGGCGGTCAAGACCGTGTTCAAGTCGCTGGTCGACCCGCAGGCGCCCTCCAACGAAGGCTGGTTCCGCCCGGTCAGCCTGGTCTGTCCGCCGGGTACCGTGTTCACCGCCGAGAAGCCGGCGCCCACCGGCTGGTACTATGAAGGCTCGGCGCATGCCTCCGAGCTGGCCTGGAAGGCGCTCGCGGAGGTCGCGCCCGAGCGCTTTAGCGCCGGCAGCTATATGAGCCTCGCCGCCGCCTATTTCTACGGCCGTGATCCCGAGACCGGCGAGGTCTATGTCCATATCGAGCCCGCGGTCGGCGGCTGGGGGGCGACCGCCACCGACGACGGCACCAGCGCCCTGATCGCGACTACCGACGGCGATACCTACAACTATTCGGTCGAGCTGTTCGAGGCGAAGTTCCCGCTTGCGATCCGGTGCTATGCGCTCAATGTCGAGGATGGCGCCGGCGCCGGCCGGCAGCGCGGCGGCTTCGGCGTGATCCGCGAGTTCGAGGTCGCCGGCGCCGACGCCCACACCTATGCCAGCATCGGCCGCTCGATCGAGAAGCCCTGGGGCCTGCACGGCGGCGGCGAAGGCTCCAACAACTATATGCGGATCGTGAGCGACGGCGCCGTCAAGCAGGTCGCCCGGCTTCCCTATCACGCGCTCAAGGCCGGCGACCGCGTCGCCGTGGTCACCGGCGGCGGCGGCGGCTTCGGCGATCCGTTCACCCGCCCGGTCGATACGGTCGCCGCCGACGTCGCCGACGGGTATATCTCGGTCGAGCGGGCGCGCGCCGACTACGGCGTCGTCATCGCCGCCGACGGCTCGGTTGACGAGCCGGCGACGGCGTCGCTCAGAGCCGCGGCCGGCTGACATCGGGGAGAAGCGGGATGGCGCGTAAATGGAAATGGGGCGTGCTCTTCAGCGGCGACAATCTGACGCTCGACGAGACCGTGCGCTATGCGCGCATGGCCGAGGACGCGGGCGCCGACAGCGTCTGGACCACCGAGCTCGGGCGCGACGCCTTCGTGCCGCTCGCTGCCATCGCGGCCGCCTGCAAGCGCGTCCGCTTGGGGACCGGCGTCGCCATTTTCGCGCGGCCGCCGGCGCTGACCGAGATCAGCGCGATGTCGATGGCGGAGCTGACGGGTGGGCGCTTCGTGCTCGGGCTGGGGACCGCGCCCAAGGAGTGGAACGAGAACTGGCACGGGCTTCCCTATCGCAGGCCGGTGGCGCGCATGCGGGACTATGTCGAGGCGATCAGGCTGATGTGGACCGCGAGCCCGAGCGAGCCGATCGACTACGAGGGCGAGCTGATCACGATCCGCGATTATCGGCGCGTCATGCCGGCACCCGCGCCGCCGCCGCCGATCTACCTCGCCGCCGTGCAGAAGGGGATGCTCCGGCTGGCCGGCGAAGTGGCCGATGGCCTCCTTGCGAACCTGCTGAACACGCCGCGCTATTTCACCGACATCGTGCGCCCGAACATCGAGAAAGGGCTCGCCAGGACCGGCCGCGCGCGCTCAGACATCGAGCTGTGCTCGCTCAAGGTTTGCTCGGTGGATGCTGACCGCACGCGGGCACGGCAGAGAGCGCGGGCACCGATCGCGTTCTATTCGAACTTGCCCTATTTCGATCAGGTGCTCGATCCGGCCGGGTTCACCCGCGAGAAGATGGCGATCCGCGATGCCTGGGCGCGGAACGACGTTCCCGCCATGATCGAGCTCGTGACCGAGGACATGATCGACGCGCTCGTTCTGGCCGGCACGCCCGACGAGGTGCGCACGCAGCTCGACCGGTTCGAGGGCCTGTTCGAGACCGTGTTGCTTTACTGCCCGATGCCGTTCATCGACCGCGCGGAATCGCTCGCCAACCACGACGCTATGATCGAGGCGTTTGCCACATGATCGGCCGGCGCGCCCGGCGCCTAAGGGAACATGGCGACCGGGCCGCAGGTCCGGAGTGCGCGACCGCCCGGCGATTGAGGGAAAATGAACAGGTGAGGGACCGATGACCAGCTATGCCGAGGCGCAGCGTCTTGCACCGGCGGTACGCGACGATTTCCCGGCCGACCGGAGGGGCATCTGGGACCACGTGGTCGAGACCCGAAAGCTCGCCTTCATGCCCAATATGTTCGCGATCATGGGCCGGAGCCCGGGCGCACTCGGGGCGGTCGCGTCGGTGGGCGAGCATGTCCGCTGGCATTCCGCGCTCGATCAGGATCTGCGCGAAATGGTCATCTGTACTGTCTCCCGGGCGGTGGGAAACGTCTATGAATGGAACCATCACATCCACAAGGTGCCCGAGGCGTTCCGCGCGACGGTGGGCACGCCCGCGATCGAGGTCGAGCCGGCGCCGGTCGGCCCGGTGCTCCGCCTCTCCCGCCTCGTCGCCAGCGGCGAGGATGTCGACGATGCGCTGGTGGACACGCTGCGCGCCGCCCTCGGCGACGACGGCCTCGTCGATCTGGTCGTGATGATCGGCTATTACCAGCTTCTCGGAAGTTTCTGCGCCGTGCTCGGCGTCGAGGTCGAGCCGAACTTCCCGCGCGTGCCGTTCAACGATTGAGGCTTGGGGGTCCCTCGCGTCGCAGGGGCAGGATCAGCGAGCGGTGACGATTGCGGCTGACGCAAGCCGTCGACGCCAATCAGAGGACCGCGAGAGCTTGACCAAGGTCCGCAATCAGATCGTCCGGGTGCTCGATGCCAACGGAGAGGCGGACCAAGCCGGGTGTAATGCCGAGGGCAAGGCGGGTCTCCTCTACGACGCCGGAATGGGTCGTCGATGCCGGATGGCAGGCGAGGCTCTCGGTGCCGCCGAGGCTCACGGCGAGCTTGATCACGCGGAGATTGTTGAGCAGGTCGAATGCCGCGCGCTCGCCACCCGTGACGATGAAGGAGAAGGTCGAGCCCGAGCCTTCGCATTGCTGTCGGTAGACGGTGTGCCGCGGGTCGGATTCGTCGATCAGGCCGAGATGGTTCACCGCCTCCACCTTGGGATGGTCGGAGAGAAATCCCGCCACGGCATCGGCGTTCCGGCTCGCTTTGTCCATCCTGAGCGAGAGGGTCTCGAGCGAGCGGAGCAGCATCCAGCAGCTATGGGCATCGAGCTGCGTGCCGAGTGCGCCGCGCATGCGGCGCATGGCATCGATCGTTCGCCGTGAACCGGCCGCGCCGCCGGCGATCAGATCGCTGTGACCGCCGACATATTTGGTGAGCGAGTAGACGACCACATCGGCGCCGCAGGCGAGCGGCTTCTGATAGAGCGGCCCGAGCAGCGTATTGTCGACCGCGAGTATCGGCCGCTTGCCTTGCGCGGCCTCGATCCGCTCGACCGCCTCGGCGAACAGGCCGAGATCGACGAGGCTGTTGGTCGGGTTCGCCGGCGTTTCGGCGAAGACGAGCGAAACCGGACCTTTGGCCATCGCAGAATCGGCGGCGGCCATGACCGCGGCGCGATCCATCCCGTCCGCACAGGAGACCGGCACGATGCCGTATTCCGTGAGTGTGTTCAGGATCAGCGTTTCGGTGCCGCCATAGAGCGGCGTCGAATGGAGGACGACATCACCCGGCCGGAGGAACGCCCAGAACAATGTCGAGATCGCCGCCATGCCGCTCGCGAAGGCGCAGGCCGCCTCGCCGCCCTCGTAGAGCGCGACGCGGTCCTCAAGCATCTCGAAGTTCGGATTGTTGAAGCGGGAATAGACCAGGGAGGACTCGTCGCCGTGCCGGGGCTTGCTCCGCCCGGCGGTCAGGTCGAACAGGGCACGGCCCTCCTCGGCGCTCTGGAACACGAATGTCGAGGTGAGAAACACCGGCGCCTTGACCGCGCCCTCGGAAAGCTCCGGGGCGTAGCCGTAGCGCATCATCTGCGTCTCGGGGTGCAGCGTGTGATTGCCGATGGTCCGGTTGCGATAGTCGGGTGTGGGGTGACGCGGGTCGACCGGACGGTCATGGCCGTCGTCCGAGGACGACGGCGTGATACGCGTGGTGGTCTTGGCTGGCATGGCCTCTTCTCCTTCACACCGTTCGCGCACAGGTCGGTTCTAAAGTACTGATATAGAGTGTCATTTCCCTCGTGCAGTTGCAGCTAGGGGCGGAAGCGATGAACGCTTCTACCCCACCTGCAACAGATCGCAGGAGGAAAATTCCATGCCGAGTGCATACTTGGACAGGGCCCGTGTCGACACCCTCAAGCCCGGTCAATCCGCTTACGACATCCGCGACGTCGACCTGAAAGGCTTCGGCGTCCGGGTACTGTCTTCGGGCAGGATACGCTACTTCATCTGACCATCCCCCGCGTTTAGGGCCACGTGGTTTGAGAGTATTCGGTGGTGATCATAGCGCTCAAGGGCAGCTGAGCGGAGCCGTTGCGTAGCTCAAGCGAAGCTGCCCGTGTTGCCAGCCAGGCCGCCGGCGTCTGGTAGCCGAGGGCCGAATGTGGCCTGATGGTGTTGTAATGGACCCGCCAGGCCTCGATGACGGCCTTGGCATGGGCTAGGCTGACGAACCACTCCTCGTTCAGACATTCGGTCTTAGGTAGCAGATGCACCAATTTGCAGACTAGTCGGAGACGGTGTCCTGGCGGTTCAATGGGGCATGAGCGAAGCTCCCGTCATCCAGTCGCTGAAGGACAAGCGTTCTGAGATCCACGGTCGGATTACAGCCTATGAAGCGCAGATCGCGCAGGCTAGACACGATCTTGCGCACGTTAACGCGACGATCCGACTATTCACGGAGCCCGAGCATCAGCGTGCCCGCTACATGGTCAGCCACGGCTTTTTCAAGAAGGGCGAGATCGCCGACGTCTGCGTGCGCCATCTCGAGGTCGATGGGGAGATGACAACCCGCCAGCTCGCTGAGAGGGTCATGGCCGAGCGCAAGCTCGACGCTTCCGACAGGACGCTGCGCAACTCGGTCGTCTTCAAGGTGGTCCAGGCGCTGCGTCACGCCAAGCGGCGCAAGCTGGTCCGGATGGTCGAGAAGCGCAAGGGTATGTGCGTCTGGGCCGCCGGCGACGCAGTTACGCTACGCGTTGTCGCCAGTAGCCCTTCCAGGTCCGGCTGACGGGCGCAGCAAGAGCCCTGCCGATCAACCGGTCGGCGAGCGCGCCGTTGTCCTGACCGCGATGATCCTCTAACCAGGCGGCGTGCGCCGCATAGGCGCCAAGAAGCCGGCCGCCAACTTTGTGGTGCTGTCCGCCGACCATGCGCCGGAGCCGGGCAAAGAAACTTTCCGCCAGATTGGTGTGGACGCCGTCGCGGCTGTAGGCGTCGGAATGGGTGATGCGGTGAACATCGAACTCTGGCTCGAGAAGGTCCCAATGGGCGATCTCATCGGCCGAGATCGTCGATCCTGGAGCGATCCTCTCCCTGGCGAAGTCCACGCCCTCGGCCTCGCGCAGGAATGTTCGCGTGAGGGTTGATCCGCCGCGCTGCCTGAGCGCGACGACCACGCGGCGCTTGCCGCTGCGGTTTTGCAGCAGGCGGCGATCGACGCGGTCTTTGCGAGCATTCGCGGGCCGGACATGTCCGCCGAACGCGGCGCCATCCACTTCCACATGGCCGGTGAGCCGCGTATCCCGCGTCTCCGCAGCCATCACCTCGCGCAGTTTGTGCATCAGCACGAAGGCGGTCTTGTATTGGACGTCGAGGTCACGCGAGAGTTGAACCGCCGAGAGCCCCTTTGATGCGTTCACGAACAGGCAGATCGCGCCGAGCAGGTCGACGAAGGAGAGCTTGCGCGAGGCGAAGATCGTGCCCGACGTGACGCTGAACTGGTGGTGACAGGCAGCGCATTTGAAGCGGCGCCGCGTCGTCAGGTCATAGATGTCAAGGCAGCCGCATGCGGGGCAGATCGGCGCCCCGTCGGTTTCCGGCCAGCGCAGCCGGCGGAACCGCCGATACGCCGCATCCTCCCCTTCGGAGAAGATCGTCTTGAGCGACAGCGTTCGCGCGGCCGGCGAAAGCAGGAAGTGCTGCGCCACAATCCACTCCTCAACTCAGCATTGATGTGTTCTTATTATGTTCTAAATCGGCAACTCGTACAATACCCAGCCTTAAACCCCTTAGCTGAATAAACTCAAACACATATAGATCATCTGGTGCATCTGCTACCTAAGACCGCAGACATTCATCTCTGAACCTCCCGTTGAAGCTTTCGACAAAGGCATTCTGCGCTGGTTTTCCGGGTTCGATGAAGTGCAGCGCGACACTGTTTTCCTGTGCCCATTCGAACATCGCCTTCGAGGTCAGCTCGGGACCGTTGTCCATGACCAGGCTCTCGGGCAGACCGCGGCGCTTCGCCAGGCCATCGAGGAAGCGGGCCAGCCGTTCACCGGAGATCGACAGATCGACGATCTGACCGGGACATTCCCGGCTGCAATCGTCGACGATGTTGAGGATGCGGAAGCGGCGGCCGGAGGCCAGCTGATCGGACATGAAGTCCAGCGACCAGCGCCGCATCGGTCGATCCGGAACCGGCAGCGGCAGGCGATCGCGCCGTGGCAGTCGGCGGCGCCGATGCCTTCGCACCTGCAGGCCTTCCTCGCAATAGAGCCTGTAGGTCCGCTTGGCGTTCACCACCAGACCTTCCCTGGCCAGCAGCACATGCAGGCGCAGATAGCCGTAACGCCGATAGCGCGCCGCCAGATCCTGCAGGCGAGCCCGTAGCGCCTCATCATTGCGCGGCCTGCAGCGATAGTGCGCCACCGAGCGCGACAGGCCCACCAGACGGCACGCCCGGCGTTGGCTCAAATCGTGCCGATCCATCACATGGCCCACGGCTTCACGACGCGCCGCGGGCCTCACCAGTTTTTTGACAGAAGGTCCTTGAGAGCGGCGTTGTCCAGATGCGCCTCCGCCAGAAGGCGCTTCAGCTTACCGTTCTCCGCTTCAAGCTCGCGCAGACGGCGCGTGCCCGATACCTCCATCCCGCCATACTTCGACTTCCACCGGTAAAAGGTCTGCTCCGATATGCCGTGGCGACGGCAGATCTCCCGCGCCGTGCCGCCGGCCTCATGCTCGCGCAGAACCCCAACGATCTGCTCTTCCGTAAACCGTTTGCGCTTCATCTCGAGTTCTCCTTCCCAAAGTCTCCTCAGGAAAACTCTCAGCCGCAATGGCCCGGATTACGGGGGGGAGGTCACATCCACGGCCAACACCGGGGCCGGCGCATCTGGAAGATCATCGGCGAAGTGTTCCGGCGCTACGGGCGGAACTGGAAACCGCGGACGCCCATCGTCAACCGAGGAGGCTACTACCGGAACCAGATACTGCCCTGGTTTCAGGGCCGCCAGATCGCCAACATCACCTCCCGGGATGTACAGAAATGGTTCGCGTCCCTTCACGGGACGCCAGTGTCAGCAGACCGCTCGGCCCCAATCCTGTCGGTGATCATGCGCCAGGCCGAGGTCTATGGCTGCCGGCGGGAGGACGGCAATCCCTGCACGGGTATCAAGCGCTACTAACGGCGGGGGCGGGAAAGGTTTCTGTCGGCGCGGGAGCTCCGCCGCTTGGCGTCGGTGCTGGCGCGCCATAAAGCAGCTCTTCCGTTGCTTGTCGCTGTGATCACGCTGTTGCTGCTCACCGGCTGTCGCAAGAGCGAGATCCTGACCCTCGAATGGACTGGCTACCGAGAGGGCAAACAGTTCCTTCGCGACAGCAAGACCGGACGTCTGCCGTCTACTCGCCGCTTAAGCTGTAAAGCACAATCCGGTTGTGGCCGGTATCCGAGACCCAGAGCCGGTTTCCAGCGATCTCGACGCCCTCCGGGTGATCCAGCGCACTGCGCCCGGTCTCGACCCGGCTCCTCGCCAGAATTCCCCGCCGACTGTAATTCCGATCGAGGATCACGATCCGATCGTTGTATTCGTCGGCGAGATAGATCCAGCCCTTGTCGTCGATGGTGAAGTACTTCGGCTCATCGAAACCGAACTCAGGCCCGCCGACGGTGCCAATGAAGCCGAAGTCCGTATCCAGGATCTGCAGCCGGTCATTGCCGGGGTCGGCGATCACGACGCGGCCATCGGGGACCGCCTCGATGTCATGGGGGCGGGAATAGTGATTGGCGTCGCTGCCGCCCTCCCCGACCTCACCCACGATCTTGCCGTCGCGTATCTTCATCACGTTGTGGCGCGAAGCGCTGGTCACATAGATCGCGCCGTCGGCGGCGACATCGACGCCCTCGGGCTTTCGCAAGGGGCCGCGAATCTCATCGACGAACACGCCAGAGGCGCCATCCACTTCGTAAATCGCAATGCGGTGGTTGTGGGTATCGGCGACCAGTAGGCGCTCCTTCCGGTCGAATGCCACGTCGTGCGGGCCGGACAATTGATCCGCTCCGAACGCACCGAGCGTGACCAGCGTTGCCGGATCCAGTACCTTGATGCTGTCGTTGCCGACGTCGGCGACGTAGAGAAATGCGCCGTCCGGCGACAGCACCACATCGTGAGGACGCGAGAAGTCGCGATCGGACTCCGCGGCGATCGTGCCGACCACCTGTGCCGCTGACACGCCGGCGAGCAGACAGATCGCACCCGCCAGCACGAAGCCCAGTGGTAACCTCATGCCTGCCCTCCCGCGTATCCGCCGGCGACCGATGATAACCAACTCCCCGATCTAGGAGGACGCCTCTCCACCGATTGCACCGACCGCGCCGAACGGCCACCGCGCAGCCCGCGCCACAGTAGCGGCAACAGTCTGTAGCTCAACGGGTCGCCCGCCACACGCCGCGACTGCCGGATGTGTACCAGGTCCATGTCGATGCCACACAACGCGTCCGCCGGCCGGCAAGCGAGTTGGACGCCGATCTGAGGGGCACACAAAAACACATGCCCCGGAAGCCAAGGCTCAGAAAGGCAACCCGAGCAGCGCGACTACCTCTTTCAGTGAAGGGCGTCACCACAAGCCTTTGATCAAGTGAGGGTTGTCGAGCCGGACGGGTCTCACATCCGTCCTACCCACCGCGTTCAGGAGGAATACCGCGCAGCCATGGACCTTCGCAACATCGCCATCATCGCCCATGTCGATCACGGCAAGACGACTCTGGTCGACGGTCTGCTGCGCCAGAGCGGTACGGTGCGGGCGAACCAGCCGATGCAGGACCGCGCCTTGGATAGCGGCGAGCTCGAACGCGAGCGTGGCATCACAATCCTGGCCAAGTGCACCGCGATCGACTGGCACGGCGTGCGCATCAACATCGTCGACACCCCCGGCCACGCGGACTTCGGCGGCGAGGTCGAACGGGTGCTCGGCATGGTCGACGGTGTGCTCGTCCTGGTGGACGCGGCCGAGGGCCCGATGCCTCAGACCAAGTTCGTCGTTGACAAGGCGCTCCGGCTCGGCCTGCGGCCGATCGTTGCGATCAGCAAGATGGATCGTGCGGATGCCCGGCCCGAGACCGTGCACGAAGCGGTCTTCGATCTGTTCGATGCTTTGGGAGCGACCGACTCGCAGCTCGACTTTCCGCTCGTATACAGCTCGGCGCGCGACGGCTGGGCCTCGCACGACCCGGCCGTCGCCGGGACCGACATGACCCCGCTCTTCGAGACCGTTATCGCGCATGTCCCGGCGCCAACGACGGATCGGGATGCGCCGTTCCGCATGTTGATCAGCTTGCTTGAGGCCGACCCCTTTCTCGGTCGGCTGGTGAGCGGCCGCGTGCTCTCCGGTCGGGTGGAGGCGAACCAGACCGTGACGGTGCTCCGCGCGGATGGCGCCGTGGTCGAGGTCACCCGCCTCACCAAGCTGCTGCGTGCGCGCGGGCTGGAACGAATCACGGTCGAGCGTGCCGGGGCCGGCGAAATCGTGACGCTCGCCGGTCTCAAAACCGCCTCGGTGGCGGACACCGTCGCCGCCTCCGAGAGTTGCGCCCCGATCCCGGCCGAGCCGATCGACCCGCCGACGATCGAGATGATGTTTTCGATCAATGACTCACCGCTCGCGGGACACGAGGGAACGCAGCTCACCTCACGCATGATCGGGGCGCGCCTCGTACGCGAAGCCGAGGGCAATGTCGCAATCCGAGTGAACGACATGGCGGAGGAAGGCGCCTTCGAGGTCGCCGGCCGCGGCGAACTTCAACTCGCAGTGTTGATCGAGACGATGCGCCGCGAGGGCTTCGAGCTGTCGATCGGCCGCCCGCGGGTGCTGATGCGCGAAGACCCGAAAGGCGGCGCGCCGCTCGAGCCCATCGAAGAAATCCAAATCGATGTGGACGAAGCTTTCGTCGGCGATGTGGTGAATGCGCTCGCCGAGCGACGCGCGGAGCTGATTGAGCTGCGGCCCTCGGGGCGGGACAAAATCCGTGCGCTGTTTCACGGCCCGTCGCGCGGCCTGATCGGTTTCAATGGCGAGCTGCTCACACTGACCCGAGGCACGGCGATCATGTATCGGATATTTCACGGCTATGCGCCGTTCAAAGGCCCGCTCCCGGGACGGCAGACCGGCGTGCTCATCTCAAGCGCCGAGGGCAGAGCGGTCGCCTACGCGCTCTGGAACCTGGAGCAGCGGGGGACGCTGTTCGTCGAGCCGGGGATGCCCGTCTACGGCGGCATGATCGTAGGCGAGCATACGCGGCCGCAAGACCTCGACGTCAACCCTCTGAAGAGCAAGCAGTTGACCAATATCCGGGCCGCCGGCAAGGACGATGCCGTGCGCCTGAGCCCGCCGCGGCCGATGCCGCTCGAGATTGCGCTAGCCTATCTCGCGGACGACGAACTGCTCGAAGTGACGCCGGCGGCGATCCGCCTTCGCAAGCGGTTGCTGGACCCTCATGCCCGCAGGCGCGCCGCGCGTAAGGACGCGCGGGCGCGCTGATTGCCCGCTGGCCCGGCCGATACCGTTTCGCGCCACTCTCAACGTTGCCCCGGTAGGCAACCCGAACTAGCGTCTCGTCGCAAACCGGGGCTCAGCTGGGGAATGTCGCCTTGGACTTCGACGTAAGTGGATCGATGGACACAGGACGGAGCGGGGGCAATGGAGCAGCTGCGTGTCGGAGTCATCGGGGTGGGCTGGTTCGGGACGGTGCATTGCCGGGCCATAGCCGACCATCCGCAGCTTGAGCTCGCCGCGCTTTGCGACAAGGCGGAAGAACATCTCGCGCAGATGGCGCGCGAGCATGGTGTCGCCCGCACCTGCACGGACTATCGGGAGCTCGCCGAGGACCCGGAGATCGATGTACTCGCCGTCGTGACCCCCTGGAACCACCACGCCGAGCCGGCGCTCGCCGGGCTCGCAGCCGGCAAGCACGTCTTCGTCGAGAAGCCGATGGCATCGATGGTGGAGGATTGCCAGCGTATGTGTGATGCCGCGCGCGATGTCGAACCCGTCCTGATGGTGGGCCATATCTGCCGCTTCAACCCGCGCTACGTCTCGGCCAAGCGCGAGATCGATGCGGGCCGGATCGGCAAGGTGGTCGCGATCAACGCCCGGCGCAACGTGCCGGCGAAGTGGGTCACCGGTCAGCTCGAGACGATCGGCCCCATCCTGCACACCTGCTCCCACGACACCGACATGATGCTCTGGCTGACCGGCGCCAAGGTCGTGAGCGCCTACGCGCAGACCGTCAACACGCTGGGTCTCGAGTATGACGACGTGGCCCAACTGATGTATCGCTTCGACAGTGGCGCGAGCGCGATTTACGAGGGCGCCTGGTGCATGCCGGACAGCTCGCCCTTCGATCTCGACGAGCGTATGTCGGTGATCGGCACCGAGGGCTTAATCCACATCCAGGACACCTTCCCCAATATCGCCGTCTGCTCGAAGGAGGGCTTCAAGAGCCCGGACACGACCTATTGGCCGGAGCTGCACGGCATCACGGGCGGCACACTGCGCGACGAATGGTCCTACCTCGTGCGCTGCGTCCTCGAGGGCACACGTCCGACGGTAATCACGCCGGAGGAGGCGATGGAGGCCGTGCGGACCGTGCTCGCCGCGCATGAATCGGCGACCAGCGGCGCGGTGGTGATGCTCGATTGACGCGCGCCGCTATCGCGGCACACCGACCAGCTCAGTTATCGCCGCGCCTCAGCCGGCGCCGGCGCGTCGGCCGGCCAGGGAGGCTTGCCGAGGACCATGTCGGCAAGAGCCGCCAGGTGCTCGACATCACGCTCGGCGACGACGACCTCGCGGCCCTCAATGCTGCATTCCCGCCGCCGACCGGCGAAGCGCCGCTGGAACTCAACTGGCGGCGGCCGTGCTACGGTCGGGCAAACACCGGGAGACGAAAACCATGTCGGAACCATTTTCGGGCGAGACGGAGATCGTCGAGCGCGCTGCGCAAGAGTACGAAGCGTCCAATCCCGACTTCCCCATCGATCACCGCAAGACCGCACTCCTGGTGATCGACCTGCAAGAGGGCTTCGTCGCGGAGGGCGCCCGGATGTGGACGCCGGAGAACCTCCGCATCCTGCCGCGGGTCAAGACGCTGTTGAAGCGCTGCCGGGCGCTGGGCGTCCCGGTCATCTTCACCGAGCATGCCCACGACGTCTCGGGCCGGGACAAGGGGCTGATGTGGGACGTGCCGCTCAATCGGCCGATCCGCGACGGCGCGCTCCGCATCGGCGCCGACGATACCCGGACCTATCACGAGGTTGCGCCGCTCGCGGGCGAGAAGGTCATGCAAAAGCACCGCTACAGCGCCTTCTTCGACACCGACCTCCACACCTAATTTGCGCGGCTGCGAGGTCGACACGGTGATCATCACCGGTTGCATGACCAACTATTGCTGCGGCGCGACGGCACGCGACGCCTTCTTCCGGGATTATCACGTCATCTTCGGCAGCGATCTGACCGCGACCGACAGCCGTGAACTGCACGAGGCGGAGCTCAAGACGCTCCGGCGCGGCTATGCCCGCGTGATCCCCCTTACGGAGATCCTCGGCGAGCTTGACGCGGCATGAATGGGGTATGAATGAGCCGGCAGCGACAGGACTAATCTCCGGGGCTCAATGCGATAGAAACAAATGGGGAAACATGGCGGATGTATGAACCGCCCCTCCCTGCAAGTGATATGTGAGATGCCGTTTGCCCTGCTTCTAGGTATTCGGTCTTTCGCTGAGCCGCGTCTTGTTGCACGGCTCTGACCAAGATGGGGACGTTGCGCGCGCCAGGTCTCATTAGGTCACCGGCACTTAATGGCCATTCCCCCTGAGGTGGCCCCGGAATATCGGACAGGTCGCTAAGGTGTATTCCACCGTCTGACGGAGGAATGCAGATGAGCAGCAAGCGACGCAGGTTTTCGGGGGAGCTGAAGGCGAAAGTGGCGCTGGAAGCGCTTCGGGGCGACCGGACGCTTCAGGAGGTCGCCTCGCAGCACCAGGTCCACCCGAACCAGGTGGGTGCCTGGAAGCGCCAGGCAATCGAGGGTCTGGTCGAGGTGTTCTCGAAGGGTGCCGAGCGGCGGGCCCGGGACCATGAGAGCGAGGTCCGCGGTCTTCACGCCAAGATCGGGGAGCTGATCGTGGAGCGGGATTTTCTGTCGCGCGGGTCCGGTCGATGAGCCGGTCGGAACGGCGGGCGATGGTTGTGCGCGACCACCCGGCGCTGAGCCTGAGCCGGCAATGCCGCCTGCTGTCGATCGGGCGCTCCTCGCTCTACCGTCGACCGAAGGGCGAGAGCGCGGAAACGCTGGCGCTGATGCGGCGGATCGACGAGCTTTTCCTGAAGTATCCGTTCTACGGCGCCCGTCGGATGGCACTTCACCTGCGCCGCGAGGGCGTACGTATCGGGCGGCGCCGTGCCGGTCGTCTGATGCGCCTGATGGGGCTTCAGGCGATCTATCGGGCGCCGCCGTGCCGGTCGTCTGATGCGCCTGATGGGGCTTCAGGCGATCTATCGGGCGCCGCGCACCAGCGATCCACATCCCCAGCACCGGGTCTGGCCCTACCTGCTCAGGGGCTTGACGATCGAGCGGCCGAACCATGTCTGGTGCGCCGACATCACCTATATCCCGGTGCAGCGCGGCTTCCTTTACCTGGTGGCGATCATGGACTGGGCGAGCCGATATGCTCTGGCCTGGCGGCTGTCGAACACGCTGGACGCGAGCTTCTGCACAGACGCGCTCGACGAGGCCCTGGCCCGGCATGGCAAGCCGGAGATATTCAACACCAACCAGGGTAGTCAGTTCACGAGCTTCGCCTTCACCGGGCGCTTGCAGGCGACCGGCATCCGGATCTCGATGGATGGCAGGGGTCGGTGCCTGGACAATGTCTTCATCGAGCGACTGTGGCGCTCGCTCAAATACGAGGCGGTCTACCTGCACGAGATCGCCGACGGCTTCACCGCCCGGCGCCTGATCGGTGATTGGGTCCGCTTTTACAACCTCGAGAGGCCGCACTCGGCGCTCGGCGGACGTACGCCGGCCGAGGCATGCCGTGGCGACCCGCCTGTGGATATGATGGACAAGCCGCTCCGCGCCTTGCCCACATCCCCACAGATCCTATGAGGCGGGGGCTGCTGCTACGGTCCCGTGACTGACGCCCTCATCAGGAGACACGAGATGCCTTCGAGGAACGAGACCGCTGTACCCGCCGATGCAGCGCACAACACGCTGTATGTATCGATCGAGGTAAGCCGAAAGAGCTGGGTGGTAGGGATAAAGAGCCCAGGGAACGAGCGGATCGGCATTCATACGCTTGGAGCTGCAGAGGTTGACATTCTGAGAGATCTGATCGAGCGCCACCGGGTGAAAACCGAGAAGAAGATCGGTCAGGCGGCGCGCGTTGTGTGCTGTTACGAGGCGGGCTACGAAGGGTTCTGGCTGTCGCGGTGGCTGGACCGGGCCATGTCGGTTGAAACGATTGTTCTGGATCCGGCGAGCCTTCTTGTGAACCGCAAAGCGAAACAGCGGAAGACGGACCGGATTGACGCCAGGAAGATGGTGCGTGCGCTCCTTGCGCACGACCGCGGCGACGCGGCGGTTCTGAGCCAGGTGCGTGTGCCGAGCGTGGAGGAGGAGGATCGCAAGCGTCTGATCCGGGAGCGCCGGCGTCTGGTGAGGGAGCGGACAGCGCTGACGAATACGATCCGAGCGCTCTTGAAGCTGCATGGCATCTTCGACCTGAATCCCCGCTCCAAGGGGTTCGAGACGAAGTTTGCCGAGGTGGGCACCGGTTACGGAGGGCCGTTTCCGCCGCGGGCGCGGCGCGAGATCGAGCGACTTATGGACCGGCTTTTGCTTGTCGAACGGCAGATTGTAGCGGTCGAGGCTGAGCGTGATGCGGTTGTCCGCGAGGGCTCGGCTCTCCCCGCGCCGCTTGCGCCCGAGGGAAGCGAAGCTCCGGCGGCAGCGAAGATTGCGGCGCTGACCCGGCTGAAGGGGATCGGCGCGAACGACGCAACCTTGCTGACGCACGAGGTCTTCTACCGGCAATTCCGCAACCGTCGGGAACTCGCGAGTTGGGTGGGTCTGGTACCGACGCCCTGGGCAAGCGGGTCGGTGACACGAGACCAGGGAATCAGTCGGGACGGTCCAGGCTGGATCCGCGCCCAACTCATGGAAATGGCGTGGCGCTGGCTGCGTTTCCAGCCTGAAAGCGCGCTGAGCGAATGGTTCGAAAGACGTACCGCCGGTGCCCGGGGGCGTCTACGCCGGGTGATGATTGTGGCACTCGCCCGCAAGCTGCTCATCGCTCTCTGGCGGTTCTCCGAGACTGGTCTCGTGCCGACAGGCGCCCGCTGCGCCTGATCGGCACAGGACCTTCCGATCCAGACCGGCCGGACGCGGCCGGGGCTGGGCCGGGTGGATGCGTGACCGGGTTGCGCCTGGGCTGAAAGACGCCGCCCCACAGATGGGTCCCATCTCCCGGAACGTTGCGCCCGCAGCAAGCGGGATCGGGGCACGGGTCCGACACGCAGCCGGAAACCGGCCGGATAAAAGGAGGGTCCGCGCAACACGGCGCGCGCCTGATGAGAGAAACGTTCCGAGCCTGGCAATAACAGCCGCTGGATCAGACCAGCCGAGAAGGACGAAGAGCATGCCAGAACCGTAGTGTGTTCTGTGTTCGTGCTAATCGCTTCGAGGGATTGCGCAGAAATACGATAACGTATTGAATATACTTGTTTTATTCGGATACCTCCTTACGTTGGAGCCCACTTGTGCACGCAGTTTTTTGCTCTCTCATGGGTCCACAGTGGGTCCACAAAATTGATGGACGTCGCCATGCCCAAAATCACCAAGCGCCTCGTCGACCGCGCCGAGACCCGCGACAAGGGCTACATCCTGTTCGATAGCGAGCTACCGGGTTTTGCCGCTCGCATCCTGCCCAGCGGAAACCGCTACTACATCATTCAGTACAACTTCGGCAGGAAGAAGCGACGGGTAACGCTGGGAAGGCACGGCGTTTTGACAGCGGAAAAGGCGCGTCGACGGGCGCTTGTATTGCTCGCCGCGGTCCAGGAAGGCCGGGATCCCGCTGGCGAACGTCAGGCCGAGCGAAATTTCATCACCGTCGCAGCTCTCGCCGAGCGTTTCGATCGGGAGCACATCGCGATCCGCCTCAAGCGCCGCACCGCCCAGGAATACCGCCGCAGTCTCCTCCGCCACATCCTGCCGGCCCTGGGCCGGCTCAAGGTGACCGAGGTGACCCGTACCGACATCGCCCGGCTTCACCAAGAGCTTCACTACATCCCCTATCAGGCGAACCATTGCCTCGCGATCATCTCGAAGATGTTCAGCCTCGCCGAACTGTGGGGCCTGCGCTCGGACGGATTGAACCCGCGCCGGCACATCAAGAAGTATCCCGAGGTAAAGCGCGAGCGCTACCTGAGCGGACCCGAGCTGGCCGCCTTGGGCGAGGCGCTGTCGCGGGCTGAGCAGGAAGGCATCGAAGACCCCTACGCCATCGCCGCGATTCGGCTGCTGATCTTTACCGGCTGTCGGCTCAACGAGATCCTGACCCTTCGCTGGGAGCATGTCGATGAAGCCGCTCACTGCCTCCGGCTGTCGGACACCAAGACGGGGCCGCGGGTGGTTTACCTCGGCGGGCCAGCCCTCGAAGTGCTGGCGGACGTCACCCGTCAGCTCGGCAACCCGTGGGTCATTTGCGGCAAGGTCCCGCGGACCCGGAGGACCGATCTACAGCCGCCATGGCAGCGGGTGCGCAAGCGCGCGACGGTACGCCTCTGGGCGCGCACCGAGGGCAGCACGGAAGCCGGCCTGGTGGACTGGCTTGAGCGCTTTTATCGCCGTGAGCCCTATTACGAAGAGTGCATGGCCGAAGCCGAAAGTCGGCATTTGGACTTACCGACCGGTCTCGTGGACGTGCGCATCCACGATCTCCGGCACAGCTTTGCCTCGAACGCCGTCGCCCTTGGTCAAAGCCTGCCCATGATAGGCAAGCTTCTGGGGCACACCCAAGTCCAGACCACGGCACGCTACGCCCATCTTGCAGCCGACCCGGTGCAGGCTGCGGCGGAGCAGGTGACGGCGAACATCGCTGCTATCCTCAACAGCAGCTCGGCGTAAAGCGCGTGTGGAGGGATTGCCTCTTTGGCGGATGACCAACAACGAGGAGCAATGGACCGAAGCGGAGAGCCGCCGGTGGATATGATGGACAAGCCACTGTGCGCCTTGCCCACATTCCCACAGGCACAACAACAGCAGCAAGGAGATCATTCATGGAGACTCTGGCGGCATGATCAACAACCGCAACCCACCTTAAACAAGCCGCCAGGCCGTCCAACAAACCAAGCCGGCCTCAATGGGCTAGGTTGATGGAGACATCCGCATGTCGTGACGACCCCGGCTGCCGACACTGGTTTGAATGTATCAACAACAGTATTCGGCGATTGCGATGTCCGAGAGTCGCTGAAAACGAGCAGCGCTGTTTGTCTCTTCGAGAATGCCGGTCGTGAGACAGACCATTGTCATGTCTCGCGTGGGATCGATCCACATATTGGTCGAGCCGGCACCAAAGGCGCCGAATGTTTCCGGGCTCGCCAGATGCCCGAAATAGCTCGGAATCATGCCTTCGCCGCGGATGAAGAATCCGAGTCCAAGATTTGCCGGGAATGCGGGCCAGCCTTTCATCTCGCGGGCAAAATGCCATTGGGTATTAACCATCGTCCCGGTGTGGACCTTGGTCGCGAATGCCACCATGGCAGGAGACAACACACGCGCGCCGCCCCGCTGCCCCTTGCTCCGGAGGGCCTCGGCAAATGCGTGAATGTCGTTCGGTGTCGATACGAAGCCGGCTGCAGGCATCTCGTGATCGAGCGCAGGATCCATGATGTCTCGTGCCGCCGCGACGAGAGCGTCCGGATCGAACAGGCCGGGACTGCGATCCGTACATCGGGGGACGATGCCGCGGGCGGCAAGGTCCGAACGCATGCCGAGGCACGTGTCCGCCATCCCGAGTGGGGCGAGGATATCGCGCGTCACGATATCGCGAAATCGCAGCCCGCTCCCATCTAGTCTCCGGACGCTCTCCGCAGCGACTGCGTGAGCCATGATCTGCGAATAACTTGCTTCTTCTCCGGGCACCGAAACCGCCGGTGTGGCGCAGACGGCGGCAACGACCGCCTCGAGGTTGCCTTGCTCGTCCGGGGGAACTGCCGGGAAACCGGGCGCGACTCCCGCAGTGTGGCAAAGCAGCTGACCGAGCGTGGCACGCGCCTTCCCTTTGACGCCGAATTCGGGGATCACCTCACACACCGGAGTGTCGAGCCTCGCCTCGCCGCGCTCAACGCGTTGCAGGAGCGCAACTGCGGTCAGCGCCTTCGAGATCGAGAACACTGGGAAGACGCTGTCATCGCGAAGCGGCGTCTCGTTCGGACGATTGGCGTATCCGATTGTCTCGTTGAACGCGATCTTGCCGTCGACGGCAACGATTGTCGCGGCACCGTCATAAAGGCCCGATGCGATGTCCGCTTCGATCGCTCGCCGCAACCGGCTTGGCACAGTTGAGCCTCGCGTCTGGATAGTTCAGTCTCCTGCGAGAAATGTCGGGCTTCGACGCCATAGCTCTTCGGTGGCGCAGGCTTCCCCGCGGAACTCGTACTCCGCAAGATCGATCACGGCGGTCGCCAATTCTTCGGGATGGCAATTGAAGCAACGGTGGGCGCCAGGAACCTCCGCGTAGCTAAAGTCCTCGAGCCTTCCCGACAATCGTGGGTCCCAGGCCCACCGCCATTCCCAATCGAACGTCATGTCCTTCACCCCGTTAATGAAGCTCTTCGGAATAGCCTTCACGTGGGGATCTTCGAAGAACCGCTTTAGATCCGCCTTGTCGGTGAAGGAACGGAGGGGCTGCGGCTGCCATCTCTCGAGATCGGCGGTTTGCGCTTCGGCCGTCATGTCCTGCATCCATCGCGAGCGAACCACCTCGCGGGGTGGGACGGGATATCGGTTGTCATCGATCGTCGGAACGATCTCCGAGAATTCGGGAGGACAGGCGTCGAGAAGGCATTCTCCGTCGGCGAGGACAAACGCCATGTACCAGATCCCGTGCACGACCTTCTCCGGGATCTCTTGCATCGTCAGCTGAACCATCAGACCGCCGATGCTGTTCCCGACAAGCACGACACGATCCAGCTGCTTCTCTTCGATGAACGCCGCGTAGATACGTGGGTGGTCAGCGAGCGTGACGCTTTCAATCTCGTTGAGTCTCAATCCGTGCCCAGGACCATCGGGCGCGTACGCTTCGCGCCCCCATGCCTTCATGACTGCGATGACCTTATCCCAACACCAGCCGCCACGCCATGAAGGGTGAATGAAAACGTACTGAACATTGTCCTTGACCCTGGCCACGTGTTGCGCTCCCGCGGCGTCGATCGCTCGCGATTCAAGTCTACAGTTTGCTTTGACGCGGAGAAACCGGCCCAGGGCGAGGCAACGGTTTACGTGATGGCGGGAGAGCATGTGAGTTTGCACTCACAGCCCCAGCGAAGCAGATCGATGTCTTGGATGGAGATGGCGGCGCCAGTGCCGCTTCCGGTCGTGTAGAGGCTGCCCGTTAGCTACGGTCTCGAAGCGCCGCATCGAACCGCTCGAACAAACGATCGATCGCTTTGGCCCGCATCAAATGCTCCCGGAATAGCCAGATCGTCTTGGCATCCGGAACCACATCGTGCAGCCCCAGACCGAGAAAGCGCATGAACGTCAGGCGATCGCGGATCTGAAACTCCGCTTGGTCGTCCGAAAAGCCGTGCAGCGCCTACAGAACCAGGATCTTGAACGTCACTACCGCATCCCTCGCCGGACGACCGCCCAGACGACGGTCCGAGCGCTTCAGTGCCCGCAACATCGGAAGCTGCCCGGCCACATCCAGGTCCAGACCACGGCCCGCTATGCTCACCTTGCCGCTGATCCGGTGCAGGCGGCAGCGGAGCAAGTGACGTCGAATATCGTGTTCATCCTCAACGGCGTCGTTGCGCCAGCCTCGCGCTTCAGAGCGGCGGGTGTTTGCTCGCCCAGGGATCGGTCGCGGTCTCGAAGGCGGCGGCAGCGCGGAACACGCGGAGATCGTCGTAGGTCCGGCTGACAATCTGGAGCCCGGTCGGCACACCCGTACTGGCGAAGCCCGTCGGCACGCTCATCACCGGGCATTGGCTCAAGAGGTTGAACGGATAGGTCTGGATCCAACCGCCGTAGGCAGACACCGGGGTGCCGTCGATTGTGAAATCGCGATCGCCGTTGTCGTGGTCCGCCTTTACCGACGGTACGCAAAGGGTCGGAGCGATGAGGATGTCGTAGTTTTCGAGAACCGGCGCGAGGGTCCGATACATGTCCCCGCGGACTGCATGAACGTTGTAGAGGCGGGCGGCGTCGTGCTGACGCCCACGCTCCAGGACCTGCACCACGTACGGGTCCATCTCGTAGTGCCAGCGCGGGTAAAGCGGTCCGACGACGGCCCAGAAAAGGCTTTCCCAGAGCGCCATAAAGGCATCCAAGACACCCGAATTCCAGCCTAGATCGACTTCCTCGACCCTGCAGCCGAGGTCCTCGAATACCTTCGCCGCGGCGCACGTGTTCGCCTGCACCTCCGGGTCGATCACGTTGTAGCCGAGGTCCATGGAAAGTGCGATCTTCCAGCCCTTGATGCCGTCGAAGCTCGTGGGCAACCGGACGCGGGTACGGAGCGAGCAGATGTCGGCGTCGTGGGGGCCAGACATTACGTTTTGCATGAGAGCGGCGTCAGCCACGCTTCGAACGATCGGGCCGTAGTGCAGCAGGGATTCATACGGATGCTCGCGGTCGAGCGGGTTGCGGCCGAAGGGCGGTTTGTAGCCGAAAAGCCCGCAGGCTGAGGACGGAATCCGGATCGAGCCGCCGCCGTCGGTGCCATCCGCGAGCGTGGTCATGCCGGCGGCGACGGCCGCCCCGGCGCCGCCCGACGACCCGCCGGGTCCGTAGGCGAGGTTCCAAGGATTGCGCGTGATGCCCCAGAGCGGGCTTCGGGTTGCGCCGGAATGGGCGAACTCGGGCGTCGTGGTGCGACAGTGCATGATTGCGCCAGCGCGAAACAGACGCTCGACGGTCGGCGCCGTATTGTCCGAGCGCGTGTCCGCGTAGATGCGCGAGCCCAGGGTCGTGATCTCGCCTCTTACCGCGTGGAAATCCTTAATCGCGCAGGGGATCCCTTCGAGCATTCGGAGCCGACCGTCGGCCTTCGTGTACTTCGTCTCGGCCTTCCTCGCCTGCTCGCGGGCACGCTCATAAAACGTGTAGGTCAACGCGTTGACCTGGGGATTGACTGCCTCCGCGCGCGCGATCACCGCATCCATTAGCTCAACCGGCGACAACGCCCGCGTCTTGAATTTCGCGAGCGCGTCGACGGCGGTGATGTAGCAAAGCTCAAGATCGGCCACTGCCATCAGTGCCTCCAACCGTCGCGCATTTCTGACCTGGAGATCTTAACCAAGAGGCGATCCGGGCGACACCGGACCCACGCACGCCAGTTGCGCCCTCAGGTCCGGACCGTCGACGCGAAGCAGTATGCCGGAGGCTGGCCCGCATAAGAAGTTGGAGCCCCGTAACCGACATAGAGCACCGCCTCCGCCTCCCGCCGGCGGATCAACCCCTTGAGCCTGCGTCCGCCGACCCAGACCCAGCGCCGCAACTCTCGCGGCACCGCGCAGTGCTCTTCCCGGTTCACCTTCCGCCGCGGCGTCGAGCGCCGTAGTGGGCCAGCACCGGGGCAACCAGCGTCCGTCTTGAGCGTAGCGGTCGAGAAGGAATCCGGGGCGCACCGACGCTCGCACGCCGCGGCAACACCGGCCGCGGCTTACTCGGCCGCCAAGAGCGCAGCAATGATCGCTGGCGGCCGGTTCCTGCTGATCGCGATATCGAAAGGAGTCTGCCCATGCTCGTTTCGGGCTGTCAGATCGAGGCCGGCGGCGAGCAGCGCGGTAATGATGGCGGGCTTGTCGTTCGCCAATGCCGCACTGTGCAGGGCGGTGTCGCCGGCTTCATCCCGCGCCGTCGGACTAGCTCCGACGGCGACCAGCGCGGCGATGATGGCGGGCTCGCCGTTGAACATGGCGGCCATATGCAAAGGCGTGACCTCGTGATCCCCGCGCGCATCCGGATCAGAGCCGGCACTGACCAGCGCGGCGATGATTGCCGGCTCGTCACTGAATATGGCGGCCGAATGCAGAGGGGTGGCGCCGTTTTTGCTGCGCGCGCTCGGGTCCGACCCGGCATCGATCAGCGCGCCGATGATGGCCGGCGTCATGACGGCCAGGGATTTGTCGAGCCGCGCCAGGTCCTCGATCAGTGCCGCGGGCAGCTCGCTATCGTCGCGCTCCAGCTGCATCTCACCGGGTTAAGCGCACGACGCGGCGAAAAGGTTCACGGTTTTCTGAAGCGTTTGATCTCCGGATGAGATTTCAGCTTCCTCACAGCGAGGTGAAGCCGTGATTTGACGGTTCCGAGCGGGATCGAGAGCGTCTCCGCGATCTCTTTCAGCGACAGATCGTCGACGAAGCACAGCAACAGCACCTCGCGGTGCTCGCTCGAGAGGCTGGTGAGACCCGACAGCAGCCTCGCCAGATCCGCGTCTTCCGGGCCGGCGCTCCGCGGATCCGCGAGCCGGTCGGGATCGAGCGCGGCGGTGGGGATGGCGCCGAACCCGCCCTGGGCCCACCAGGTCGGCCGCCATAGGGTCGATCGCGAGAGGGGCGGAATTGCGGCCGCCCTCATCGAATGGGGATCGTGTCGTGGCGGCCGACCGAGCATCCGGAGCCGCGGCACGCCCCGTCCTACCCGGTATAGTGCGCCGCCTCAGCCACTCGCAGCCGTATCAGCCCCCCCTGAGGCTGCGCCCACCACAACCCCTGCAGTCGTCGTCTTGATGCGATAGATTTTGGTCATGACCGAACCAATAACCGCCGCCATGCTCTACGACTTGGTCCAGTGCCCCCACCGGCCAGCAATGGACCTGTTCGCCGATCCTGCAAAACGCGATGAGATCGATCCGTTCGTCCGTCTGCTTTGGGAAAAGGGCACGGCCTATGAACACGAAGTGATTGATGAGCTCGAGATCCCGTATCTCGATCTCTCACCCTATGCCGGCGACGAGAAAGAACGCAGGACATTCGAGGCAATGCAGCAGGGTGAGCCGCTGATTTACAGCGCCCGCATCACCGCGGACGATCTGCTGGGAGACCCCGATCTGTTGCGCCGCGAAGGGGACGGCTATGTGGCGGGGAACATCAAGTCCGGATCGGGGGAGTACGGCGACGGTGATGACGCCAAGCCGAAGAAGCATTATGGGGTACAGCTCGCGCTCTACACCGACATCCTCGAACGCCGTGGCTTGTCCAGTTCGAGGCGCCCGTTCGTGTGGGACTTCCACGGGGACGAAGTCACCTACGACCTCGAAGAACCACAGGGGAGCCAAAATCCTTGGACGATGTGGGGTGTCTATCAGGAGGCGCTGTCACAAGCACAGCGGATCGCGGCACGGACCGAGCAGACCCACCCAGCCTACAGCGCAGCCTGCAAGTCTTGCCACTGGTACACGGCTTGCCTCTCGGATCTCGAGGATTCGGATGATCTGACTCTTTTGCCCGAGCTCGGTCGTTCAAGGCGCGATGTTATGGTTAGCGACATCCCGACCGTGTCTGAACTCGCTGCAGCGAACGTCGATGGGTTCATTTCGGGGAAGAAGAGCGCCTTCAAGGGCGTTGGCTCCGGCACGCTTCGGAAGTACCAGGAGCGGGCCAAGCTCATCAAGACGCCAGAAGCGCGTCCTTATCTCACGGCGCCGATAAAACTCCCTCTCGCCGAGATGGAGCTCTTCTTCGACATCGAAGTCGATCCAATGCGGGACCACTGCTACCTGCACGGCTTTGTCAAACGCCACGGCGGCGACAACGCGACCGAGCGCTACGTCTTCTTCTTCACCGATGGGGTCAACGCCGAGGAGGAAGAGCACGCGTTTGCCGAGGCCTGGCGGTACATCGGCAATAGCCAACCCTGCGTTGTCTACTACTACTCGAGATACGAGCGCACGATCTGGCGCAAGCTTCAATCCAAGTATCAATCCGTGTGCACTGCCGGAGATATCGAGGACCTGTTCGATCCCAGCCAATCGGTTGACCTCTATACCGACGTCGTCCGAAAGGCGACCGAGTGGCCGACCCGGGATCACTCAATCAAGACGCTGGCGAAGTTCCTGGGCTTCCAGTGGCGGGACTCGCACCCCTCGGGCACCGCGTCGATCGAGTGGTTCGACCGTTGGGTTCGGACGGGAGATCCCGCCGTCAGACAACGGATTGTCGACTACAACGAAGACGATTGCATCGCGACGCGGGTCCTGCTCGACGGCATACGGGCTCTCTAAGCGGTATAGAGCGCTGCCTCCGCTTCCCGCCGCCGCACCAGCCCCTTGAGCTTGCGCCCACCGGCCCAGACCCAGCGCCGGAGCTCCCCGGGCACCGCTCCGTGCTCTTCCCGGTTGACCTTGCGCCGGAGCGTCGATCGCTGCAGCGCGCCAGCGCCGAGGTTGAAGGCGAAGGAACAGAGCGCGTCGAAACGGCCGTCCTCGAGCGGCACCCGGATGAGGCGCAGCACGGCCCGCTCGGCGGTCTCGACATCACGGCGGAGCAGCTCCTCGGCCGTGGCCTCGTCGATGCCGTCCGCGAACCGCTCGCGCTCATGTTCGCGCACCACATGACCGTAGCCGATGGTGGGCCAACCGCCCAGACAGATGTAGGTTTCGGGCGCGAACCCCTCGAAGCGCTTGATCAGCGCAAGGCCGTCTTCGGTGACCTGACTCATCAGCGCCGCTCGTGGAGCTTGGACAGCGTGCGGTTGCCGAACCAGAAGCTCATCACCGCGGCAAAGAGTGCCTGGGTCTCGGCGTCCCAGAAACGCGGTGCGGCTGGGAAGGTCCTCAGTGTGTCTGCGACAGCGTGCGTCCTTGCCGAATGCCGCGGTGCCGGGTACGCGGGGGGCCGCGGCGTCACGCCGCCTGAGACCTGCTCGCGGTGGCGCCCGGACGGCGACTGGGTCGAATTCCGCGGTTTTCGATGCGGGCGATGCCGGGGCGTGTGCCGTGGCCAGGGGTTGGCGCACCGGCGCCCGCGGGTCAGGCGCGCCGGGTGGGGTGCGGGGCCGGCTCGAACAGGTCGTTGCAATAGGCCGAGAGCGTGGCGTCTGCGACCTGATGGCCGTGGGCGAATAGGAGATCGTACTCGCGTTGCGTGAATCTCCGGAGCGTGGTGCTGATGCCGGCGGCCTCGCGGACCTCCGAGGCCCGTAGGGAATCGCTGGCGATGCGTTCCGCCATAGCGGGGCAGTTCGCTTCGCGATAGATGCGCTTTTCGGTGTTGCCGATCTTCAGATAAACCCCGGTACCGGGATTGCGCTGAAGATGCGAGACGACGGCACGGGCGCGAAGACTTCGAACCTGGTCGGTCGCGACGTCGAGAAGGCGGAGTGGTGCGCGAAGCGTTCGTGTCTCGGGGTCGAGCGGGGCGGAGGCGTCGGAGACGATCAGGAAGTCAAATCCGTCCCTGTAGGCGCCAGCAGGCTTGAACAGCGCTTCAACGCCGAGATTGTCGTAGACCCCGCCGTCCCAGAGCGAGAGAGTGCGGAACCGGGCGGCGTGGGGTTGCGGTGTGCGCGCCCTGTCGTAGGTGAACCACTCGAACCTCCCGGTATCGAGCTTCAGGGAGCCGACCAATCCGGGAACGGCGGACGAGGCGGCAACGGCCTGGGCGATCGGTAGCTGGGGCGAGGCGACATAGCCGGTGACGTAATCGCCCATGCGTTTCTTCATGAAGCGCCAATTCTTGCCTGTCTCATAGCATGTGGCGTTGATGATCCATCTGGGATTGTCCGGCAGGTCGGACAACAGGCCGGCGACGGACCAGCAGTCCTCAAGCGCTCCGGCCAATGCTGCGGCGCGGCCGTGGCGGAGCGTCCAGGGAGAGAGAAGCATGCGCCACAGATAGGCGCGGGCGAGACTGCGGGCGGTAAGTAGGCGACGGGCCCTCGGGATTGTGTGCTGCAGAAAGGCGTCACTGCTGGGCCAGGAATTGCCGGAGCAAGCCCGGACCAGGGCGACCGAGAGGCTGCCGCCCGATACGGTCGAGAGAAAGACGATGTCTTCGAGAAGCGATTGCCGGGCGAGCCGGGCGAGCGCGCCGAGATGGAAGACCGTTGCCCGAAGACCGCCACCCGACAGTGCGAGGCCGATCCTCATCGATCAACACTGATCGATGTTGAATCCGGTCGCGGAGACGACGACCTGCACGCGTCCGGCGCGCTTGGTGGTGTAGTACCGGACGGTATCGCCCGACGGGACCCGGACGCCGAGGGGATCGCTGCGGAACGCCGGGTGGGTCTCGGAGGCTCCCCAGACATCGCTGATGAACGTGGCATGCGGTTGGATGGCCTCCATCATCTCCCTGCAATAGCCGCTCTTTCGTCCATGATGCGGCGCGACGAGGAACCGCCAGTGCGCGCCGTCGATCAGGGCGCGGTACGACGCGGCGTTGCGGCTCCACAACTCACGCCATCCGAGCGGCTCGATGTCGCCCGGGCACACGAACAGCACGCCTTCGTGGAGCAGCATGACGACGATGGAGGTGTTGTTACCCTCGATGATGGCGCTTCCGAGGAGCGTCGAGTCGTTCACGAGGGTCCCGTGATCGAGCGAATGGATGGCGTATCGGACGCCGCCGTTGTAGTCCGGATTGGTCGGGCTCTCGTTGTGGGGAATCGAGACGGTGAACCGGTTGTGGAGATCTGCGTATTCGTTCTGGTACTGAAATGCGCGCTGCCCGAACATGTCGGCTGCCGGGAGCGACTTGTTGCGGCACAAGGTTCGAGGGTCGCTGAACGTTGCCCTGAATTGGGGCAGATCCTCGAGGTGATCCTTGTCGGGATGGCTGATGACCAAGTAGTCGATATCGGAGACCCGATAGGCGCGCGCGACATGTTCGCTCGGCGAGAATTCCGGGGTTCGGCCGAGGTCAATCCAGTGGTTTGCGCCGTTCGGAGTATTGATCCAGATGGACACCCCGTGTCCGACGTCCCAGAGGGTGAACATGAGCTTGCGATTGGCCATAGTGAGAGACTCTGTGGCGTGAGGGTCGGGTTTGGGGGTCGGGCTGGCCGAAAGATAGGGGCTTTGCGGCGGTCTTCAAGGGGCCGCTGGCAACCGATGCGGCGGAGAGCGCAAACGGGTGATGCTGCGCCGGCAGATTGAACCGTGTATGGACACGTCCTAACCTTGCGGCCGGTTGCGGTCGCGGGCCTGCCGCCGCGCCGGATGCGGGCATGGCGGTGGTTGCTTGCCTGGGCGGGTCCAGGTGGCGGCAGCGCGGAGGTGGAGTCAAGAGCCGATGGACGGCGGGACCGGGGCGGACGGGGGCGGGCGACATTCCGCTAATTGCCCGCGGGCACCCGGTTCGAGGCGACAGTGCGCGCGCTCTATGTGCTCCCGAGCAGCGGGCCGTTCCAGAACCTTCCGGCGCGCGCGGGGGCGGGCCCTAGTCGGAGGCAGTTGGTGCGGTAACGGTCGATGGAACGGTCTTATGAATTGGAGAAATCAAGGAGTAACGCACTATGGCAATTCAGCGTCCCCGATCAGGGATCGATTTTCTGGCCCGTTGGGACCGGCGATAGCGCCACGATTCGCGTGGCGGAGGACGTCCACATTCAGAGGGACATCCGGCACATGGCGAAGTCGGAAGATGAGGAGGACGCGGCTTGGTCTGTACGCGGAGAGAAGAATGAGAAAGACCACATGTCCGATTGGTTAAAGCCGGTGTTGGATCGATACGACCGAAAGGCACGGCTCAGGCCGGCACTCCTTTGCGGTTTGCCGCTCTTTGCGTCAGTTGTTCTGTTGATTCCTGAGCTTGGGGCGATCTGGGGCTCGATTGGCCTCGTTGTTGTGTACTGCGGAGGGGCCATTCTATTGATTTAGATCGGCCGGGACTTAGGCAAGTCACTCGAAGGGCGGCTATACCAGTCGTGGGGCGGCAAGCCTTCGGCGGCAATGCTTCGACACACCGACAGTCGGCTACCCAAGCCGACAAAGGACCGCTATCGGAACTTCCTAAGCGGCGCCGTGCCGGATTTGGCACTGGCGTCCTGGCAGGAGGAGGAGGCGAACCCCGAGCAGGCGGACGCTGGATACGATAGCGCCAACCGTTGGTTACTGAAGCGCATCAGGGACCACGCGCGGTTCGACCTGCTGTTCAGGGAGAACATGAATTACGGGTTTCGTCAAAACCTGTTAGCCCTGAAATCGATTGCGTTGGGAATTGACGCAGTCGCACTATTGCTCGTGATTGCTACGGCATGCGCCTCTTGGACCGGCGAATTTGCCACCACGACTCAAGCCCTCTCGCCGGAGTGGTGGGCGAGTGTGTTAATCACGGTAGGGCACACGCTGCTCTTCGTGGCATACATACGGGCTGATTGGGTGCGAATGGCCGCCGAGACGTACGCACAGCAACTGCTAGCCGCGTGCGATTCACTCGAGAGTGCAATCCACGCGTAGGTCTTCTTGCGCTGATTGGAGAAATGTTGCCACCACCACGTCCAATGGTGGGTATGATTTCAACGAGGTACGTCGGCCAATGCGCTCGATTGTCCAGCAAACTCGAAGGATGCACCTTGCACGCCATGGTCATCATGTTTCAAACCCAGTCGTGTTCCCAACGTGACCTTTGCAATGAGGGTAACCCGATCGACTTGTGAGGGTGTTAGGGGCGCTGGGGGAAGGCGGTATAAAATCCGAACTGACGAGACGATTACGGAGGATACCTTGTGAGCATCGTGCATTCCTATACCGTAGGAACCGGCGATATGTTTTCGATCCGACACAACTCAGACAATTGCACGATCATTGACTGTAACATTTCAGAAGACAATGAAGATTGGTTATTAAACGAGATAAACAAACAGAGAAAAGGCAAGAGAATTACACGATTCATCTCGACTCATCCGGACCAAGACCACCTAACGGGACTGGCAAAATTGGACGACCACATTGGTATATTGAATTTCTATGTCGTGAAAAACAGTGCGACAAAGGACGACCAAACCGATGACTTTAAGCGCTACAAGAAACTGCGCGACGGGAATAAGGCGTTTCATATCTTCCGGGGCTGTGAGAGAAGATGGATGAATCAAGGTAGTGAGGAGCGCGGCTCTTCCGGCATCAACATCCTCTGGCCTATCACTTCAAGCAAACACTTCAAAGAGGCCCTGGAAGATGCTGACAACGGGAAGAGCCCAAACAACATCTCGCCTGTGACTACGTATTCGCTCAACGACGGAGTCAATATGGCCTGGTTCGGCGATCTTGAGACGGATTTCATGGAGAGGATCAAAGACGAGATTGCATGGCCCGACGTGGACATTCTGTTCGCACCGCACCATGGACGGGACAGCGGCAAGATTTCTAAGTCAATTCTGGAGAAGATGGATCCTAAGTTAGTGGTGATTGGTGAAGCTCCGTCCAAGAATCTGAACTACTATGCGGACTACAACACGATTACGCAGAACTCTGCAGGTTCTATCTATTTCGAATGTGTCGCCAATTGGGTCCATATTTACGTTGACAGTTCGACCTACGGCGTGGATTTTCTCGAGAACATGGCGGCTAGTACCTACACAAACTACATCGGTTCACTGGCCGTATGATAGTGGTTGCGTTGTCAGACAAAAATGGATTGATGGGCAGATGAGATGACCAAGGATGTAATGGATTTCTAGACGAGGAGACCGCAAGGGATTGAATCCGGCGCATGACGCAGCGAATTTGCCACCTACCGCTTCCAATTAGATTTGCAGCGAACGAAACTCGCGGCAATCGTGCGCCTCAAGAAGCCGGTTGCCAGCCAGCATAGAGCCCCGCCTCTGCCTCCCGCCGCCGGATTAGCCCTTTCAGCTTGCGCCCGCCTGTCCATACCCAGCGCCGGAACTCGGCCGGCACGGCCGCGTGCTCCTCGCGGTTCACCTTGCATCTGAGCTTGGAGCGCTGCAGCGCGCCGGCGCCGAGGTTGAACGTGAACGAGGAGAGCGCGTCGAATTGCCCGTCTTCGAGCGGCACGCGGACGAGCCGCAGCACCGCGCGCTCGGCCGTCTCTACATCGCGGCGCAGCAGGTCTTCGCCTTGCGCTTCGTCGATGCCGTCCGCAAACTGCTCGCGCTCCTCGTCGCGCACCACATGGCCGTAGCCGATGGTGGGCCAGCCGCCCGGGCAGATGTAGATCTCGGGCGCGAAGCCCTCGAAGCGCTTGATCAGCGCGAGGCCATCGTCGGTAAGATGGCGCATGGCCTCAGCGCCGCTCCCGGAGCTTCGAGAGGGTCCGGTTGCCGAACCAGAAGCTCATCACGGCGGCGAACAGCGCCTGGGTCTCGGGATCCCAGATACGCGGCAGGGCCTCGGCGATGAGCAGGCCCTCGACGACGATCAGCAGATAGAGCCCGGAGCCCTTGACGCACGCGAAAAGGGTGAAGAAGGCATAGGTGATCAGCGGGCGGACCGATGCACGAAGGCCGTCTACCCATCGGCTGCTTCCGCCCAATGCTGAATCGTGCCTGTAGAGGGCCTTGGATTCGGCGATGTCGGCCTGGACCTCGATCTCCTCGAGGCGCTGGGTGTGACCGAGCCTCATCTGCTTCATCTGGCGGTCGAGCACCGCGAGCTCGTGCTTACGGTCCTGCCAATCCTTGAACAGGCCGATGAGGTCGGGGAGAGCGCTGGTGGCGAATCCCAGCAGACTGCCGAGAAGAGTGAGCATGGTTGGTCTCCGATTGGTTTGAAGGTGAGAGCGATCCCGCTAACCGGCGCGCGCGGAGCGGCCTGCGGCCATGCCCGTCGCAAACACGGGCCGGGGTGGATCGGTTGTCGGGGAGTCGCGGCGCGAGGCGGCCGCGTGGGCGGTCAGCCGCCGAGGGCTGGCCAGAACGCTTTCGCGGCCACGGCGAGCATGCCGCCGAGCACGACGTAGAGCAGGCGCGTATTGCGGTTGTGCAGCGCCCTGATCGTCGAGAGCTCCGTTTTCAGCTGACCGTAGCGGCGCTCGCAGGCGATCTCGTGTTTGGCGAGCGCGGCGGCTGCTTCCGCGCGCACCCGCTCGATCTCAAGGAGATTGGTGTCAGTCACAATGTCTTCTCCGCCCCGATCACCGGTACACAGCGCGACGCTCGGCAGCCACCTCGAGGGCGGCTTGATTCATCACAAGGGGCGTTGTTGAAGGGGGAGCCGTTCAGGCGGCTTGATCAGCCTCATGCACGCGGGCGTCCTCGCCGACGGCTGTGATCTCGACCTCCTCGCCGCGCGGCCGGACGGCCAGCACCCGGGCCCGCAGGCTCCATCCCTCGCCCGGGCCGAAGGCGACGTGAGTGCGCTCCTCGTCCGCGCCGGTGTAGGGGGTGAACGCGAGGTCTTCGTTCAGCACCACGGTTCTCGCGTCGGCGCCGGGCGTCACCGGCCAGGGGCCGCTCACCGTGCCGTCGCGCCTACGGAGCGCGATGTAATGGGCACGCTCGGAGGCCTCCTCGGCCGTGTCCCAGTCGAGCGGCTCGCTCAGGATCAGCGTCCGGCCCTCGACGGCGACCACCTCGCCGCCCTGTCCCCAGCGCGGCATGTCATGAGCGACGGCGATCAGATCGCCGAATGTCGGAATCAGCCCCTCGAGCTCGGTGCGGATTGTGACGATGCGCCGCCGGTAGCGGTTGGCGGCGGCCATGTAGAGCCCCTCCCTCTCGGCCTGGTCCCGGTCGGTGCAGCCGAACAGCTCGACCGTGGCCGGCGCATCGGCACCGGAACCGGCGATGCCGTCCGGCAGGCTCGCCGTGATCTCGTCGGGGGCCCAGGTCCGGTCCGAGATGTAGGTCACAGTCACGGCATCGGCGGTGTCCTCGCCGGGCATGACGTACTGGACCCGGAAGCTGCCCTTGACGATGTTGCGGGGCCCGAACAGGGCGACGGGCAAGGTGCGGGGCGCGTCCCGGACGATACGCAAGACCCCGCCCTGCAGGATGGGAACGGCGCGGCCGCAGCGGGCGATTCGGGTGAGCGCCTCCCAGACGGTGAGGCTCTGGTCGAACACGCCATCGAAGCGATCGCCCCTCGCCCGCCACACGGCATCGAGTCCACGCAGCGCCGCCAGATCGATGCGGGCATCGGCGAGGCCGGCGCCGTACTGCGCCCGGGCGGCATCGGCGAAGGCCCAGGCGATGGAGCGGGTGGCCCGCGGCCCCGACCAGCCGGTCTTCGGATGCCAGACCGGCAGCTTGCGGGTGACGATGCAGCTGACCAGCCGCGCCGAGCGCTGGGAGAGATTGTCGGTGGCGCGCATCTTGACCGCGAGAAGGGTCACGTCGCCGAACTCCGGCGTGTCATCGAGAAATGACTTGAGGCCTTGCCAGCGGATTTCATGGCCGGCACGGGCGTCGGTTTCCTTGTCATTGGTGCGGCGCGCGCGCACCTCGTACCGTCCGCTCGTGACCGTATAGCGGTAACTCTTGCGCTGCGCCGTGTTGGTGGCGGCGGTCATCGTCTCCGATCCCAGCGCTCTCCACGCGCCCGTGGCCGCGCCCTCGTCGTCGACGGCGCGGGCCTCGACCTTCCATTCGATGGTGCGCTCGTCGAGACCGCCGTCGTCATTGGCGTAATAGAGGCCGCGCGGCATCACGACATCGATGCCGATCTCGGTTGCCTTGGTGTCGGCCGGGTTGGCGATGAACGGGCCGACCCAGCCGTCTTCACCCTCTTCCCGTTCGTTGACGCCGATGAGCTCCTGGCCCGCGACCTCGGGCGCCGTCACGACCTCGACCTCGAACAGGGTGGCGCTGCCGCCGGGCGCAATGAACTCGGTCTCGACCTCCTCGAACGACCCTATGGGCGTGTCCTCGATGCGGACCTGCTCGAGGTCGTAATGGCCCTGACCGATGCAGTGCAGCTGGTGCAGGTACTGGTCGTTGTCGTCGAAAGCGGTCCAAGGCGTGGCGGCGAGGTCCGGAAAAACCCGGTGGCGGCCGTAGATCACGGGGATGGGCTGGGTGAGCCGGGCCTGATTGCCCTGAGCCTGCAGCGAATAGGTCGGGCTCGGCGCGGGCGTATTGCCAAACGACGGCTTGGGCGGCGGGATCAGGACATTGACCAGAGCCGCACCCAAGAGCCCGACAGCCGCCGTGATCAGCTGGACACCGATGGTCGAGGTGACGCCCAGCGCGCCTGCGATGACACCACCGAGATAGGGTGCGACGACCATGACGGCGAGCATGAGGAGGATCCGAAGCGGGTTCTTCCCGTCGCCGCCTTGCGGCAAGGTCACGAACGCCACGACGTCGCCATCGGCGATGATCGTGTCGTACCAGTCGGCCCGGAGGACCGGCTCGCCGTTGCGGAGACAGATCGTCGGGCGATCGAACCAGTCTGATTCGATCTCTGTCCGGGCTTCGCCCGTCCCCGCCTCTTGAATGCCCCGTCCGTCAAGCCAGGCACGAATGGTGAGCGGCTCGGCGACGGTGAGCACCTCCCGGTCCCGATCGGGGCGGAACGGGTTCTGCAGCATGACCACGGTGGCGGGCATCAACGCTCTCCCGTGAACCGGTAAGTCCCCTCGATGCGCCAACCATGAGTCGCGAGATCGGCCGGGATCTGGAACACCACGCCGCTATCGCGCACGGCGTGCAGCACGCCACCGCCGTCGACTGCGAGCCAGAGCCCCACATGGACCGGATAGCGGGACTGGCGCATCAGCACGCCATCGCCCTCGCGAGCCCGCTCGACCCGGCACCAGCGGTGGCGCTCCGGGTGGTCTCGGAAGCCCGCGAGCACTGCGCGCAGATCCGCAGCGTCGACCGAGATCTCCGGAACCTCGATCCCAAAACGCTCGCGCCAGCAGAAACGCACCAGGCCCCAGCAGTCGAACGCATCCGGCCCGCGTCCGCCCGCAATCCACGGGCGGCCGATCAGCTCCTCGGCCCAGTGCATGGCTCTATCGCGTGAGCCCGGGGAACCGCTTCGCGGTGTAGGTCTCGGCCGGGAACGACTTGTTGCCGATGTCGAGCATGCGGGCACGGCCGGTGACGCGGAACACATCGGCCTCGACCTCGGTCAGCACCAGGGTGATCGGCGGGTCCATCTGCGGCCCCTCGAGGTCGGTCGAGAGATAGGGCCGATAGGTGACCTCGATTTTTTGCAGGCTGGTCGCCGCGTCATCGAGATGGCGGACGATCTCGCGGCTGACATTGTCCAGCGTCACCGCGATCTCGGGCACCGGCGCGGTGTCGACTGGCGGCAGCTCGAGCTCGAAGCCGAGCGCCACGAAACGCACTTTCTTGCCCGCATCGAGCGGGGCGTCGGTCTCGAGGCGGGCGTTGAGATCAACGTGGTCACGTACCACCCGAATGGCTGTAGGCTCGCCGTCATCGTCCACGAAGGCGGGATGCCTCAGCTCCAGCGTGTGGAGAATCACCACGTCCGACGGCGCCGAGGCGTAGGCTTCGCGGATCGCCTGCTCGAGAGCCGGATCGGGCATGGCTCAGGCCGCCTGCCCGAGGTCCGCCGGACGGTTGCGGATCGGGGTATCGTCGCGGCTCTTGATCTCCCTCAGGACGCCGCCCCGAGTCAGGTGATAGAGCGCGCCGGCGAGGAGAGCTGCAAAATAGGTGAAGCTGTTGTCGCAGGCTTGCGCGAACTTCTCGTCCTCCAGGAACATACACGCCCCCTGGCACAATTGGAGCACGGGGCAGGCCCGGCATTCGGGACGCAGGGAGTGGTGGCGAGAGGTCGTGAGGCGAATGTCGTCGATTGCGGAGACATCACCAAGACGGTGATCGGGAGTCATCGCGTTCTGGCAGGTGTACACGTTGCCGGTGAGATCGACCGCGATGTGATCGTCCCGATCCATCCCACAAATCTGATCGAGTGCCGTCGCGGGGCGCCTCTGCGCCAGGCTTGCCGCAAACGCGCGCACGTCCCGCCAAATCGAGTGGTTGCGGAGCGCCGATCCGTCGATCATCTCCCCCAGAAGCGAGGCGTAGATGACCTCGTGCTCTTCTCCCTTCGGCGACAGCATCATGCCGGTGACGTCATAGGGCCACATCATGCCTTCGGTGCAGACGGGCACGGTCTCGAGGCCCAGCTTGTCGGCGATCCAGCTCTCCACGGCCGCGAGGCTGTAGTGACGCGCCGTCAGAACGGCATTGAAGGCGCAGCGTTTTGGGCCGATCCGCTCGACCAGATAGCGGAGGGCATCGCGAACCGCAGGCGTGTCGAGCGGGTCTGAGCCACGCAAATGCTGACCCGGTCCGTCGTGGGAGACCCCGACCTCGAAACCCATGCGGTCGAGCCAATCGATTTTTTGCATCGTCAGCAGATCGCCGTTGGTGAGGATGCCGAAATTCACCTTTGGCCATCTCTCTCGAATGGCTTCGGCGAGGAAAGTGATCTTCTTCCAGTAGAGCAGCGGCTCCCCGCCCCAGAACTCGATGCGCGTGCCTGCACCGCGCCCGTCGTCACCGCTGTCCCACCAGGTGTCGAGGGTGCGCAGGAACTTTTGGGCGTCATCCAGGTGGCTGATCGTGGCGCCGGTGGCGCGCTCGGTGCCCTGGCCCTGGCTGCAATAGGAGCAGGCGCGGTTGCACGAATAGCCCACCGAAACCTTGATTTTGCGCGCCGCGCGGGTCTTGCGACCGGGGGACTCCGGGGAGACCGGGACCGCCACGTCCCAGGTCCGTTCCTCGGGTTGGACGTCGAAGGCGGCAAAATTGAGATCCACGCCTTCGATCGTCGAAGTGTCGGGATCGTAGACAAGGGCGCGCCGGGTGCCGTCGGCCCATTCTAGCGTGATATCGAATGCCCCCATGTCACGAACTCGGGGTCGCGATTTCGATGTCGCAGGACGCGAGGTTCGAGTTCCATTTGAAGCCGATCTCGACCGCGCCCACGTCGCCGTCCCTCAATCCCAGTGCCTGGAACGGGATCTCGGCCCGGCCTTGCGCGTCGGTCTGGACCTCTCGGTAAGGCAGATAGCCGGAGGGCGCGTTCGCAAAGAGCCGGACACCCGATTTTGCCAGGTCCGCCCCACCGTTCGGAGCGGTGAGCTGGGCCGTGATCGTTTTTTCTGCCTCCGGCGCCACGGTGAGTGACGATGGCGACAGACTCAGAGCAGGCCATACCGTGGCGGCCCAGCTTTGATAACTCTCGGCGGTGTCGTCCAGTGCCTCTGCCGTAGCGCTGGTCCATGAGCCGATATCGGCATTGATGGTGAGCCGAGCTCCGCACTCCTCGATCCCGGAGTCCGGGAACGGCATCACGATCTCGCCGATGACGTTGATTTGGCGCTGGAGGATGTGCTGGGGCGCGCCGTCCTTCGACAGGAAGGTCTCGGAGAGCATGTTGTAGGGCGGCAGGATGCGCCGCCACAGCGGATCATAGGGGACGTAGATTTTTGCTCGCGGACTGAGACGGCGACCCATGTCCGTTTCCAGAGTGGCGACGCCCACGTCGGCCCGATCGATCAGAGCAAGCCAGCGCTGATCATCAGGATCACGGCACAGCGTTTCGCCGAAGCTCCACGCGACGGACTGCGCCGGTAGTGTGACCTCCTCTCCGGTAAAGGTGTTCACACCCTCGTCCGAGATCGGTGCGTACAATGCAAATGAAACGATAGATCCCTCGGCCGAGAGCGCCGTGAACACAGGCATCGGCAGGCCCGACGAGGTCGCGAGCGTGAGTGCCATGTGGATGATCTCCTACTTGCCTTGCCCGCAGGCGCAGGGCTGAGTGCCGCCGCCGTCGTCGCCCGCCGGCCCCTGCGGGCCTTCCAAATCGACGTAGCTTCCCCACGACCCGTTGGGGTTGCGGAAACGCAGTTGCGTGCCAGACCATTGATGCTCCGGCGCATCACCGTCATCGCCGTCGTCGCCGTCGTCGCCCTTCGCCCCCTTCAGGTCCGTGTAGCTTCCCCACGTTCCGTTCGGGGTTTTGAAGCACAATTTGGTGCTCGACCACTGGTGTGCGGGCGCGGCGCCGTCATCGCCATCGTCTCCCGCTTGGCCGCGCGCCGCGATGCGCTGCCAGTTCGAGTGGGTTGGGGAGGGAGCCGAACCACCAGAGGAGGCGGCGGCTCCGATATAGACGAAGGTCGCCCCGTCATGGGACACCAGATCGAAGAACCGGTAGGTGGTCGAGCTATTCCAATTGCCGCGCGGCACGAAGCGGACGCGGCCGAGATTCTGCTCTGCCATGTGACTAGTCCGGGATGGTGAGGATCAGCTCGCCCGATGAATTGAGCGAGAAGGTGCCGCTGAAGGAGGTTCCGTCTTCGCCGTCGTCACCGCAATCACCCTTGCCGGCGATCAGCTGCCAGCCGGTGTTGAGGTCGCCGGAAGCATCGACGGGCGGCGTGCCGGTGATGTCGGTAGCGCTGGTACAGAGGTAGCTCGAGCCCTGATAGGCGACGATATCGAGCTCGGAATAGTTGGTCGTGCCACTATAGGCGCCGCGATGGATCGGTTTGATGCGTCCAAGATTGACAGTGCTCACAGGTCCGCTCCGTATCTGATAATCACCGTGCCGTCGGCCTGCAGCTCGAAGCGCGCGAGCTGGAACAGCTCGGTACGGTCGGTGACGGCGACCAGCTCGCCGTCCGAATTGATCGCGAATGAGAACAGCGCCCGATCGGCGAACAGGCCCTCGCGCGCCTCCCCGGCCAGGGTGGCGAGTTCAGCCAGCGCGTCCGCGGTCTCGGCGGTCACCCGGGCGAGCGATTTGACCGGCCCGCCCGCGGTCTGCACTACGGTGTCGTCATCGCCGTTGACGACGTCGTGCAGCTTGGCCGCGGCGGCCTTGGCCTTGGCTACCGCCGCTTCCAGCTCCTGTTGCAGGTTCATGGCTGCAATCCGTTCAGTTCCAGCTGAGCGGGCCCGGCAGCTGCCTCTCGACGAGGCTCTCGAGACCCTCGATCGCCGCCAGGAGACCCGGAATATCTTCGGCAACGGCGATGGCGAGCGCGTCCACGCTCAAGGTCGGCCGCTCGCGGATCTCGAGCTCGGCCGTCACCTCCCACAGAACACCCGCGCGAGGCCGCGCCTCGAACTGACGGGTGAAGCGGGCTTCCTGCGGCACCAGCCCGACGCCGCCCAGAAGGTCGATCGTGAACCAGGCGCCGCCCTCGGCGGCGACCCACCGATACCAGGCTTCGAAGATCGCGAATTGGGTGCGGTGCAGGATCCAGCGGACGGTCAGGCGGCTCGGCGCTTGCGTGAAGCGCCGGCGCTGGCGGGCCGGACCCGCCTCCATCTCGGTGCGGAGGATCGCCTCGCCCGGGCGAATGCCGTAGCCCTCGATGGTGGGCAGCGGCAGGCGATCGGGCCAGACCGCGGTCACCGCAGGCTGCCGGCCGCCGGGTTTAGGCCGTAGCGGCGCTCCAGGGTCGGTGCCAAGCCCTCACCGCGGCCGATCCGGCGCGCCATCCCGCCCTCCACCTGCTCGACGACGATATCGAGAGTGAGATCGCCGCCCGCCTCGCGCCGCACATCGGCCGACGCCTGGGTGCCGGGGGCGGTGTTGCGGACGTTGACCGCGACATGGACCGTCGGCTTCGCGTCCGAGACCGGCGCCAGGCTCCGCATCTGCGCGGACGTGAACACACCCTCGCCGGCGCGCGCCAGGATCGGTACTTCGCCGGCGACGATGCCACCCCGATGGTAGCGCCGCGCACCGGCGAAGATCGCCGACGACATCCGGCGCCGGCCGCCGCCGGGTTGGCCGACAATCAGACCCTCGTGGCCGACCGGATAGAAGTCCATCGGCGGCGGTGTGGCGTTGCCGAAGCCGCCGCCTGTGGTCGGCGCGCCGGCCCCGCCGGCGATGCCTCCGCCGATGGCGCCGAAGATGGTCCCGAGGATGTTGTTGAGCGGCTGCACCACTGCCATGCGGTAGGCGGCCCTCAAGGCTTCCTCGGCGATGGTGTTGAACAGGTCCTTGGCGGAGAATTTTCCCGTCATCGCCCATTCGACGAAGGCGTCCTCGCTCGCCTTCAGGGCCCGCGTGGTCGCCTGCTCGAAGGTCGTGGCCGCATCGGTGGCGTCGTCGAGATAATCGCGGATCGCGCGTCGCACGCCGTCCGACCATTCCCGGCTCGAGCGCAGCATGCGGTCATAGGCCTCCTCGGAGGCCCGTCCGAAGCTCTCTTGCGTGATCGCGCCGGCGTCGAGCAGCACCCGGAGCCGTTCGATCTCGTCGGCATAAGCCTCTTCCGCGGTACGCAGGCGCCGGGTGAGCGCCTCGCCTTCGGCGCGGAGCCGGTTGGCCTCGCGTTCGGCCTCGTTGCGGGCTTCGATGGCCTGTTGCTCGTCATAGAGCGCGCCGGCAAGCTCGCGCACCTGGGCGCGCTGGGCCGCCGTCGCGTCGGTCGAGAGACGCCTCAGCGCCAGTGAAATGAACCGTTGGCGGTCGGTCTGGGCGAGGGCCGCCCGTTCCGCCTCCAGCTCCGCGACGCTCTCGCGGGCCCGATCGCGGGCCTCCTCGGCTTGGCGCTCGTCGAAGAGGGCGCCGGCCAGTGCCTCGACCTGGCGGCGCTGCTCCTCGGTCGCCTCGGCCGACAACCTGCGCACTGCCTGGCTCACGAAACGCTGTCGGTCGGTCATCGCCAGCGCCTCTTGCTCCGCGCGCAGGCCTTCGAGGATGCGTTGGTTGGCTGCCGCCCTTCGGTCTGCGGTCTCCTGCTCGCGCCGGGCGAGCTCGGCGAGCTTGTCGTCGCGGACCGCGGCCGCCCCGATGAGCAGGCGCTCGACCTCGTCGAGATTGGAGCCGTCCGGCTTGATCAGGTGCTGGAGTTCGGTAACGAGCTTCTCGTGCTCGGCGCGGATACGTTCGGCGCCCTCATGGCGCTGCTGGAACAGCTGACGGTTGAGGCTCTCCTCGATCCGCACCAGGCGCCGGGCCCGCTCCTGGGCGGCCTTTTCGTCCTCGGTGGTCCCATCGGCCGGGGTGTCGCCGTCGCCGGCGGGCGTGCGGTCGGCGCCCGCGCGGGCGGCGCGCCGCCTTTCGGCCTCCGCCTGCATCCAGGCGAGCTTGGCCGCCCACTGGCGGTAGATCGCGACCTTTTCCTGCAGCTCCTCGGTCAGATTCTCGCGCTCGGTGCCGAAGAGCGACTCCCAGGCGCCTTCGAAGAACCCCGGATCCTCGTCCGGCGGCAGGGCGTTGAGCTCGCGTGCGATCTCGATCAGCTCCTGCTTGCGCTCCTCGACCTCGCGGCGCACGGCACCCAGGCTCAGCCCCTCGAAGTTGAAGTCTCCTTGCGCGATGAGCTTGAGCTTCTCATAGGCATCGCCAGCGTCGACCGCGATATCGGCGAGCCAAGTCGAGACGTCGGCGAGCGCCGGGGCGAGACCGAGCACGGCGCGGGTGACATTGGCCGAAATCACCGTGCCGAGCGTATCCATCTCGTCCTTGGCCCGCTCGGCGTTCCGGATCAGCGCCTCGTCGAGCACGATGCCGAGATCCCGCGCCCGCTCGCGCAGGGCCTCGAGGGATTCGATGCCATCGTCGATCAGGTTCGCCATCAGCGGCCCGGCGGTGCGGCCGAAGGCGGCGGCGAGCAAAGCGTTGCGATCAAGCGTGCTGCCCAACGAGGCAGCCCGGCGCATGACGATCTCGAAGGCCTCATCGACAGTGCGCGCCGCCTGGACGTTGGCGAGCAGCGCCGGGTCCATCCTCTGCAAGAGCGTGATCAGCGTGCCGGTGCCGCTCCGCGCCTCGCCGACCCGCTTCGAGAACGCTACCAAGGCCCCGTCGAGCTGCTCGGTCGATATGCCGGCAAGCCCGGCGGCGTAGCGCAGCTCCTGCAGGGTATCGGTGCTCACACCGATGGCGTCGGCGAGCTTGCCGATGGAATCGGCGGCGGCGATAGACCTGTTGATCAGAAACGCGATCCCGCCGCCCGCGGCGATGCCGGCGATGACACCGCCCAGGAGCCGCATGCGGCTGCGCAAGGAGGAGGCGCGGTCGCCCAAAGTGGACAGCCCGCGCGAGGCCTTGTCGGAGGCGCGGTCGATCTTCTTGATCGAGCGCTCGCCGCTGGTTCCCACCGAGACCAGGTCGGCCTTGACCCGGTTGCCGCCCTCGACGGCGAGGCGCACGGCATAAGTATGCTTGGCCTTGGCCATCAATCGCCATCCTTCTCGTTCACTGCCTCGATGAGCCCTGCCTCGGCCGCCTGTAGCAGCTCGGAGACGACGGCCTCATCGAAGCCGCGTGCCCGGGCGATGGTGAGCGCGGCGGTCATGTCGATGCCCAGCACCCGTCCCGAAGGGGCGATGCGGAGCTGCCCGAGGGAGGCGGTGAACACCTCCCAGGCCTGGTGCTCCTCGGACGCAATCGCGGCGTGTTCGCGGTAGGGGCAGGACTCGCCGTTCAGGCCGACGCCGCCTCGCGCGCAGGCTTGGTCTTCCGTCTCGCAAGCTTCGCAGTATCCGGGCCCGCCGCCTGGCTGGAGGTGCCATCGGCAGAGGGCCCGGATGCGTTTTTTGCTGCGGTCAGCAGCACCTGGCGCAGCGTGAACTCCTGAATGAACCGCTCGCCCACCGGATAGAGGTCCATGAGCGCGGCGACTTTCTCGCGCGTCACCGGCGGGTCGTCCTCGATGCCCGACCAGGCGGTGATGTGGCGGGCCGCGAGCGCGTGGATCAGCAGCGCTTGGTACTGCCCCTCGCGGGCGCCGTCGTCGGCAAGGTCCGGCAGGCCGTCGAGCGCCAAGCCTGCTTCCCTCCGCTCCTTTACCTGCGCCTCCAGGTTCTCGAGACGCTTCCGCGCCTCGGCCTGCACCGCCGCCATGGCGGCGGTGGTGAGCGGTATCACCGTCACCGTGACGCCGTAGGGCAGCGTCAGCTCGTAAGGCTCGGTCTGTCGTTTGAGCGAGATCATGCGTAATCGCTCCCGTCGAGATCGTTGACCAGCGTCACGGTCAGCATGCGCCCCTCCGCCTCGTTGCGGGCGCCCTGGAAGTCGAAGCGGGCCGAGACCCCGCCCGGCCCCTCGACGGCAAGCGTCGGCTTCGGCAGATAGACCTCGTGGGCGGCGAAGGTGAGCTTGAGGTCGTCACTGATCCGGTAGGCGAATTCGAGATCGACCGCGGTGCCGTTGGAAGCGAGATCGATCAGCGTGGTGTCGGCGAAGCGGACCTCGATGGTCCCGGTGAGCGAGGCGACGGTCGGGTCGGCACCGTCGATGAGGCCGTCGGAGCGGATGGTCTCGATCTTCTCCAGATTGTTGGCGTAGGTGAGAGAGCCGGCGGTAAGGTTGGCGACAGCCGCGCCGGCCCGGCTGATCGAGCCCTGGAACTGGCTGATGCGGCGGAAGTCGAGCTTGGTGGGCGTGCCGCCCTGGCTGGCCGCGAAGCGCTCTTCTCCTTGCGCGACGCACTGAATGGTCGCGGCGGCCGCGCCCGAGCGGGCGAACTCGAGCGCGATGGAATCGAACACCACGCCGGCGTGCCGGAAGTGCGCGGGCACCTGGGCATGCCCGACCTCGACCGTATAGCTCGGCAGGCTGTCCTTGCCCGAGACAAACTCATGGGTATAGGTCGCCGGGTCCGCGCCGTCGTCGGTGGTCGTGGGCGTGCCGAGCAGCCCGGTCAGCCAGAGGCCGATGTAGCGCGGATCGACGGGGACGACGATCTCACCCTCGTCCATGATCGCGTCCTGCAGCGGCGCATACGGATCGCGCCCCTGGCCCAGCACCGGGTCGTCGATCAGGCCCTGCTCGGAGCCCAAGGTGCAGCGGTTGAAGGGAATGCGGATGTAGTCGCCGGCCGCCGCCTGCCCATAGGCGAGCTCGCGTTTGAGCAGCAGCGTGGCGCTCGAACCATAGGCTCGGGCCATGGCGGTCTCTCCTTCGTATCTGGTGGTGGCGGGGAATTCAGCCGAGCGGCGTCGCGGTCTCGTACTCGACGATCACGTCGACGGTCCCGGTCTTGATGGCCGGTGCGCCGATCACCGCCTCGGTGTCGATCCCGGGCCGGGCATAGGTCATGCCGAAGGCGAGGCCGCCGAGGGTGGGATCGCCATCGAGGACCGCGCCGATCTTCAGGACCAGGTCATCGAAGGCGGCATCGCGGGCCGCCGCCTCGCCGGTCTCGACATGGACTTCGATCTCGACCGCGTGGCTGTAATAGACGTTGCCCACACCGCCAAGCGCCTGCTCCGGCTCGCCCGGATCGCCGTCGCGCAGCACGATGAGCCCGCCCTTCGGGATGCGCTCGGGCGCGGCGGTATTGCGCTCGACCTTGGCCTTCGGCACGGCGCGCAGCCGGTCCGTCATCGCGGTCAGGATCTGTTCGGTCTTGCTCGCCATGGCGTCACCGTCGTGCCGTTGCCCGCACCTGACGGCCGATCAATCTCGGCAGCCTGCGCGTCCAGCTCTCTGCCGCGCGGGCGACGTTGAGCCGCTTGCGCAGCTTCACGCGGGGCACCAGCACGAACATCGCGACAGTGGCGATGCCTTGTTTGAAGCTGCCCGATTTGGTGCGCCCGCCGCCCTTGGCGCGCCGGCCGACGCGCCCGGTCTGGGCGCTCACGCGCACCCCGTCGACCACCAGAAGCGCCACACGGCCGGACCGGCGGACCATGCGAAGCGGCCCGTGGCGGCCGGTCGGGAAGGTGGCGGGCGTAATACGCTTGCCGCCGACACCGCGCTTCGGCGCCGCCGGGGTCGGAATGGCGAGCCAGCGCCCGCCCTTGCCCTTGATCACGGCACCCTCGTCGAAGGCGCGAACGATCTGCGCCGCCTTGGACCACACCAGGCTCGCGGCGTCATGGCCCTTGTTGACATAGGTCTTGCCGCGCCAGGTGCGCGACAGCCGGGCGCCGAGACCGGCGGCGACCACCTGTTTGCGCAAGCTTCCCTTGAGGCCGTCGCCGGCGGCCTTGACGCCGTCCGGCATCGCGCGCTCGATACGGCGGAGTTCCGCCTGCATGTCGGCTTTCAGCGAGCCGACCATGGTGGCGGTGAGCTTCATGCCGGACAGGCCCCCGCCGGGTAGGCCTCGAGTGTCCAGACCAGCCGCTCCGCGTCGCGCACCGGCTCGCCCTGAACAAGATAGTCCTCGCCGTCGACGCTCAACCGGTCGCCGGGCCGCGGCTCGGCGATCTCCGAGACGCGCACGTCCAGCAGCGCGGTGCCGGCATGGATGCGGGTCTCGCCGAGGCCGACGATCTCATCGGGCCGCTTGGCGATCACCCGGACCGTGACGGGCTCGCCGCCGTCGGCCGTATAGACCGCGTCGCGGCCGAGATGCCGGAAGCAGTCGTCCACCGCGGCGGCGACCGCGATGGCGAAGGGACCTTCCACCTCAATCGGCCGTCAGCTTCACCAGCACGCCCGGGCGATGGCACATGGGCAGCGGGTTGGACTGGGTGTGCAGATCGGTGCCGCGCTCGAACTTGCGCGGTTCCTGCTTGGCGTAGAGCTGCTGGCCCAGGGTGTTGGCGGTCTCGTTGAAGTCGGCCGGCGCGAAGTAGCTGGCGAAGGTCTCCACGGTGCCGAGGGGGAAGGCATGGCCCTCGTTCTCGGCGATGAACCGGCGCACGACGCCGTCCGGGTCGGTGGCCTGGCCGCGGTACTCCTCGAAGGTGATGCCGCCGAAGGTGAAGCCCGCGCGCAAATCGTCGCGAAGCGCCGCCCCTTCCATCCAGCGCTCGTACGCCTTCTCGACCTTGGCGTGGCTGGTCAGCGCATCGAAGAACTCAGGCGCTACCAGGGCATGGACCCGGGTCATGAACTCGCCGCGCAGATTGTCCTCGATATGGCGCAGCACCGAGATGCAGCGACCCTTGACGTCGGTGTCGTCATCATCAAGACCGAAGGCGACGGTCTTGGCCTCGATACCGAACTCGGCATAGAGGTCGTAGAGGGCCGAGCCGTCGGCATCGAGGATCACTCCTTTGAGCGCGCCCATGCGCAGATGCTCCAACGTGATCGCATGCTTGTTGCGCATGGACTGCAGGTGATCGGCCATGACGTCGGCGAGCGCCTGGGACTCGTTCTCCGAGCCGAAGGCGCGAATACCTTGGACTTCCTCGGGCAGCACCACGTCGTCGTGCGGGATATGCGGGATGTTGAAGCTGCGAAGCTTGCGTTTGCCGCGCTCGCCCACGGTGCCGGGCGAGCCGATCGGCAGGGTCGGCAGCAGGTTGAGAACCCCGTTCTTCTCCTCGACGGCGATCTGGCGGAAGCGCACCGGCCGCGGCGGCATCAGCATCATGCGTTCCAGCCGTCCATAGCTGTTGGGCAGGATGTTGATGGCCGCGGTCAGCGCGGTGACGTGGAAGGCGGGGGTATCGAAGGGATTGTTCATGGAAAAGCTCCTCCGGCGCCGGCGGAGCCGGCCCGTTTGGTCAGGTGTTGCGTTGAGAGCGGGGTGTTGGGGTTCAGGCGGCCTTGCGGACGAGGATGCCGCGGGCCTCGAGGTCGGCGATTGCCGCTTTCTTCCGTGCCTCGGTGATGCCGGCGGGCCAGACGATTGCCCGGTCGGCGAGGACGGCGTCGCGCAGGATCGCCGTGACTTCGGCGTCGGCGCCGTCCGGCGCGGTCACGTCGAAGGCAACGATACCGATGGCCTCGGCCGTACCGTCGAGGGCCGCCGGATCGAGGCCGACCACCTTGCCGTCGCCCGATACCTCGATCGCGAAGGCATCGCCCGCGGCGAAGTCGGCGGCGCCGTCGGCAACGGTGAGGTTGAGATGATCACCCGCGTAGGCGGTGCCGACAGTGAGGTCGGGCAGCCGGTAGCCCTTTGGGCTCAGCACCTGGAAGGTGCCGCCGTCGGCCCCGGTGGTGATGCAGGCGAGCCGGTAGATGCCGGCTTCGGCCAGGGCGCCGAGCGGCGGGTCGGCCGGCGTGGCTTCACCGTCGCCGGTGTTGCCGTCGCCGGCGGTTACGGTGACCTGGGACCGGCTTCGCCCGGCGATGACGGCGCCGGCCTTGAGGACGCGCTCGGCGCCGTTTCCCGCAAGAACCGTTACCGTGTCGCGGCTGTAGAGGTTCGGCGCCTCGCATTTGAGGACGTCGCCGAGATAAGTGGACTCAGAGTAAGCGTTCATGGATCAGACCTCCTTTGCAACGGCGGCCCGGGCGGTTGCCGCCCGCACCACCGGATTGTCGTCGAGATTCTGGGGGGCGCCGGTGCCGGCGCCAGGCAGCACATGGTTGTGCACCTCGGCCTCCGCTCCCGCCTTCAAGTTCAGAAGTTCCCGGCGCACCGCGTCGGCCGAGAGTCCCTTGGCGAGCATGTCGGCAGTGCGCTCGGGCATGCCGGCGAGTGTGCAAAGCTCGGCGATGAGCCCGGCCTCGGCGGTCCCTTCGCCGCGCGCCTCGGCCCGGACCTTGTCGAGGTCGACCACCTCGGCGGTCTTCGGCGCGGGTGCCGCCGTTTCTGGGGCGGGCAGCGTGTCGGTCGTGGCCGGTGCAGACCGCGGGTCCTCTGCGGTCGATGCCGACGGCGTTTCGCGCTCGGTCTTCACGGTGTCGGTCTCGTCATTCATGACGTGCTCCTTTCGGTTGCTTGGCTGGTTGGATGCCGGGCCCGGCAGGGCGGCCGGCGCGGCGACGATCGATCGCGGTTCGGCGAGGGTTACGGCGAGTGCCGCCAGAGCATCGCGCAAGGTGCCGACCTCATCGGCGAGACCGGCGCGGACCGCGTCCTCGCCGAAGAAGAGCCGTGCCTCGGTGGCGCGCACGGCGTCGGCCATGAGGCCGCGGTTGCGGGCAACGGTGTCGACGAACAGGCGATAGACGCGGTCGACCTCGGCCTGCAGTGTCTGGCGTGCGCCGTCCTTCAGGGTCTCATGCGGGTTGAAGTCGTTTTTTCGGGCGCCGGCATAGACGGTGGTGGTGCGGAACCCCTCCATGGCGTCCCGCGCCGAGCGGTCGACATGGACGGCGACGACGCCGATCGAGCCGAGCCCCCCGGTGCGCGGCACGATCAGGTGTTCGGCCGCGCTGGCGATAGCATAGGCGCCGGAGAAGGCCTCCTCGTCGGCGACCGCCCAGACGGGCTTGAGGCTGCGCGCCTCGTAGACGAGGTCGGAGAGATCGAACACCCCGGCGGCCTCGCCGCCGGGGCTGTCGATATCGAGCAGCACGGCGCGCACCGCCGGATCGGTGGCGGCGTCCATGATCCGGTCCTCGAGGTGGCCGTAGGAGGTCAGGCCCGAGGCCGCCTCGATGGCTCCGGCCCGTTTGACCAGCGTGCCGAACACCGGGATGACGGCGATGCCCTCGGGCGTTACTAGATTCACGCCGCGTCGTTGGCCGTCGCCGTTCATGACGCCGGGCGCCGGCAGGCCCTCACGATTAGAGATCCCCAACCTGCCGGAGGTAGGAGCCTCAACACCGATGCGCGGGCCGATCACGGCGAGGATCGCCTCGAGCTTCGCCTGGCCGATCACCAGCGGCGTATCCAGCACCCGGCTCGCGATATGCGGCAGCATGGTCATGCCGGCCTCCTCATCTCGTTCATGGGTTCGTCTTCATCCGATTCCCGCTCATCGGACTTGGGTTCGGATTCCGCGTCGGGCTGAGCGGCGCCGGTGCGCGCGACCCTGCGCGGGTCGCTGTCGAACACCAGCCCGAGGGCATCGGCGCGGGCGTTGTCGGCGGCGATCTCGCGGTCGATCTCTTCTGCGTCGTAACCGAAGGCCGAGATCGCCTCGGACCGGCTCATCAGGCCCGCCCGGATAGCGAGCACCACCGCCTTGAATTCTTTCTCCGGGTCGACCCATTGCCAGCCCTGCGGAATCCACTTGGCGGTGAGATACGGCGCCTGGTCGGCCGCGAATCCGGGTGCGTCCAGGGCGCCGGCGAGCACCGCCGTTCTCATCCACTCGCGCCACACCGGCCGGCACATCTGGTGCACCACCACCGCGTGCTGGATGGTCTCGCAGCGGCGGCGGAACTCCAGCAGCCCGGCGCGGATCGAGGAATAGTTGACTTGCGTCAGATCGCCGCTCAGCTGCTCATAGGTGACGCCGGCGGCGGTGGCGACGGCGCGCAGCTGATTGCGGAAGAACCCCTCATAGCTCGACCCGGCATCGGCCGGTTCGGCGAAGCGCACATCCTGGCCGGGGCTCAGCCTCTGCATGGTGCCGGGCTCGAGGCTGGCTTCGACGACGCCATCCTCGTCCGGCTCGTCCCCGCCCATGACGGCGTCCTCGGGGTCCGGCGAGACGACGAAGCCGGTGAACAGCGCCGCGACCTTGGCCTTGACCAGCGCCGCGTCGTCGTATTGGTCGAGCTCGTCGAGCTTGACCAGCGCCCGGGCGAGCCAGGGCTCGCCCCGGATCTGGCCGGGACGGAGTGGCCGGAAGAGGTGGGCGATGCGGTCCGCCGGCACCCGCACCAGATCGTGGTCGCGCGGGCGCATGACCGGATCGCCGGGATGGGCGCGGGTCAGGTGATAGGCGACGCGGCGGCCGAGCCGGTCGAACTCGATGCCGGCGCGCACCAGATTGCCGCTCGGCAATGTCGTGTTGAAGGTGAGCGGCACGTGCTCGGCCTCGAGCAGCTGGAGCTGCAGCGGCACCGCGAGACCGTCCTCGGGCCGGCGCACCCTGAGCCGCACGAAGCACTCGCCGCCCTCCAGCATGGCCCGGCAGGCGAGCGCCTGGAGGCCGTAGAAATCGGTGACGCCGTCGGCGTCGGCCTCCTCGCACCAGTCCCACCAGAGCGCATGGACAGCCTCGCGGAATGCCGCATCCGTCGCGATCGACTGCGGCTTGATGCCGGTACCGATGCAGTTGGTGACGAAGGCATCCACGGCACTGCCGGCCCAGGCGTTGCGGCGCACCAGATCGCGCGACTTGACCCGGAGGTCGTGGCCGGTCGCGAACAAGGCGGCCATGGCACTGGGATTACCCGGCCGCCAGGCGGCGGCGCGGCGGCCCGAGCCCGCGGCCTCGTGGATCGGCCGGCGCCCGCCATGCGCGGCCCGGCCCGGCGCCCGCCACGTCGACATGATGCGCGAGAGAAAACCCATGCTTAAAACCCCTTGTTGCCGACGATGCGGATCTGGCGCACCTGCCTGCCGGCATCGCGGGCGCGGGCGTTCTCGATCTCGGTGAGCGCTGTCTTGATCTCGTCCACCGAGCGGTAGGTCACGCTCTTGCCGTCATAGCTAACGGTGAGCACGCCGGAGGTCAGCGCCTCGCGCAGCGCCCGAGCCTGGTCTTCGGTGTAGGCCATGTCCGCCATGTCTCAGCCCATCCACTTGCTGCGGGTTACGCGCCGGCGCGCCGCCGGCCGGGAGCCGGAATCCGGCGCCGCCGCGTCCTTTGTGGCGGCCCGTTCGGGACCCGTGTTGCCGGCCAATGCCGCTTCCATGCGCAGCCAGCGGCGCTCCGGGAAGCGATCGGCGCCGGCGATCCAGGCGGCGGCCCGGGCATAGACCCGGCAATCGAGCGCCTCGTTCCGCTCGCGCAGCTTCTGCCATTCGAGTCGGGCGAAGCCGCGCCGCGTGCGCACCGTCACCAGCTGCTCGGCGACGAACTGCTTGAGCCATTCGTCCTCGACCCAATGCGGCAGATGGACGGTGCCGGGCGGGTAGGGTGTGCCCGCCACGCGCTCCTCGTCGGTTGGCCGTTCCAGCCGTAGGAACCGGTAGGCCTCGGCCTTGAAGGTCGACACGGCCACGGTCCAGAGCCGGGCGCCGCGGCGGAGCCGCCTTCCGCCGTCGGAGGCGTCCACATAGGTCGGACCCGAGACCGGGCTCGACCGGTTGAAGCCCTCGACCCCCTTGACCGGCGCCACTTGCGCGACGCCGGCGCGGCGCGCCCAGCCATAGACCGCGGTCGGCTCGTATCCGGTATCGATGGCGAGCTTTGCGAGCGCCAGCGCGGCGCCGTTCTCATGGCTCCAGGTTTGGCCGAGCAGCCGGTCGAGTTCGGCCCAGGGCTCGGTGCGCTCGGGCCCGCCCTCGATGACGATGTGGTCGATAAGCCAGCTCTCCAGGCCCCGGCCCCAGGCCCAGACATCGACCTCGATGCGATCCTTCTGGACGTCGGCGCCGGCGGTCAGGAAGAGCCCGCCGGCGGGCACCGTGCCGGGCGCCCAGCGCTCGCGGCGGTCGTAGAGCCGCTGCCAGTCCGGCGCCTCGCCGCTCTCGACCCAGGTCTCGCCGAGGATGGTGTTGCGAAAGGCGCGGATCGCCTCGTCGGAGCCTTGCGCGGCGATCCAGGCGCGCGCGATGGCCTCCCACGAAAGCCAGCCGACCGGTGAGTAGAGCGCCGACAGGTGGAACCCGATGGTCGACGGATCGGCCGCCGTTCCCGTCACCCGCCAAACGCCGGCCGCCAGCATCGCCGTCTTGTGGTGCTCGGCGATCGGCGTCTCGCAGGATGCGCAGTGGTAGGCCGCCGTCTCGGGCTTGCCCGTGTCCCACCTGAGCCGCTCGAAGACGAGCACCTGTGCGTGCCCGCAATGGGGGCACGGCACGAAAAACCGCCGCTTGTCCGAGGCCTCGTATTCCCGCTCAATCCGGGAAAACCCCTTCACGGTCGGGGTCGAGATCAGGAGCACCTTGCGGCGGTGGGCGAAGGTGAGCGAGCGGGCTTCCGCCAGCGTCACCGGATCGCCTTCCTCGTCGGCGGAAGCCGGATAGGCGTCGACCTCGTCCAACAGGATGTAGCGGGCCGGGATCGAGCGCAGACCGACCGCCGAGTTGGCTCCGGTCATGATCAGGATGCCGCCGGCGAACTCCTTCGACAGCATGGTGTTGCCGGAATCTCTCGACCGCGCGGGCCGGACCAAACCCCTTAGCGCCGCGCTCTCCTCGATCAGCGGATCGATGCGCTGGCGCGAGTTCCGTTTCGCGAGCTCCACCGTCGGCTGGACCGCCAGCATCGGCCCCGGCGCCTGGTGGATGACGAAGCCGATAAAGTTATTGGCTCCCTCTGTGGCTCCGACCTGCGCCGCCTTCATGAACACGATCCGGCGCGCCGGATCGGCCGGCGAGAGCGCATCCAGGATGGCGCGCATATAGGGCGTGCGCGCGATCCGGTAGCGGCCGGGCTCGGCCGAGGCTCGCGCCGCCAGCATGCGGTGCTTTTCGGACCACTCCGAGACGGAGAGCAGCGGGTCCGGCGCGAGCCCGTCGTACCAGGCGCGCCTGATGTCATCCGCGCCGGCGAAGGGCTCGGCGGAGCCTTCAGCGAAGGTCGGGACGGATCTCGGCGAGCTCGTTGAGATGATCTCGGACATGGGCCTCCAGAACCTTCTGCATGGCGTGGGGCTCGACCCCGAGCTCGGCCGCCATCAGGGCGGCGACCCGGGCCGGCCAGGTGACCCAGGCGTCGCGCTCGCGCCGTGCGAGCCGGAACACCTCTGAAGTCGCCTGGGCCCGGTCGACCACCTCCTCGCGCAGGCGCTGCACCTGGATGCGGGCCCGCTGCGCCTTGGCGATCTCGTGCGCGGTGCGCGCCTGGGTGAAGGTGGCGCCCCCCTGCGGGGCGGGTTCGATTGTGGCGGCCGGCCGCGCCGCGGCAGCCACGTCGCCCGGCTTGTCCGGATCGGAGGCCCGTGGGGCCTCGTCAGCTTGTGCGGGCTCGTCCTCGGGCGGCTCGGGCCGGCGCGCCGGATCGGTTCGAGCGTCCCATTGGGCGTCCGCCTTGTCCGGATCGAGGGTGCCGTCGGGCTCGGGCGTGAGCCGGCCCGCGCGGATCGCCTTCATCACCGCGACGTGGCTCACCCCGCGCCGGCGCGCGTATTCCCGCAGCGATACGCCCATGCCCGTGGAACCTCGAAAATAGCATTTGAATCATGGTCTTAAGCGCTTGCCTTCGGGCCGGAACAGAGCGTGTATGACGTCGCAATCGAAAGGAAAAACCAATGACAAACCCACTCACCGACAGCGAATGCGACGTGCTCACCGCCGCCGCCAGGCGCCCCGATGGGCGCATCCACCCGCTGCCCGAGGGCGTCGATGCCGATCTGATCGTCGGCAAGCTCGTCTCGCTCGACCTCATCGAGCGCGTGCCCGACGAGCGCCCCGGCCTCGAGCCCTTCCTGCGCATCAACTACCAGGGCCTCAAGGCCCTTCATGCCGGTCCGGATGAACGCGCGGCGGCCGCGAGACCGACCGCCGTCGAAACCTTCATCGCCGCCAAGCTCGAGTTCGACGACCTGCTCGAACGGCTCAAGGACAAGAGTGACGATCACTTCGACGTCGATCCCGAGCGGGTCGATTGGGGCGATGTCGGGACGCTCAACAAGCACCTCGCCGATCTGCGCGAGATCGGCGACTCCGTCTTCAAGGAAGGCGAATTCGCCGAGTAGCCGACCTCACGGCCCTCCGGCCCCGCCTGGACAGGTTCCGGCGAGGCTTTCTTTCGAGTCCAAAAAACGATGCTGATTCAACGACTTAAGCGCTTGCCATTCGGCCGGACCGGAGCATGTATGTGGTTGCAATCAAAGGAGAAAACCCGATGACCCACCTGGACGACGAACTCTCGACGCTGCTTCGCTCATTCTTCGACAACCTCACCGACGAGGACCCGGAGGCGCTGGTCGGCGAATTCGTCGACCTCGTGGAGCGCCACGACGGCGTCCGCGCCTCGCGCACCTTCGAGGAAGCCGGCGTCCTGACCAACAACCGGGGCGTCGTCCTCGAGTTGGGCGACGGCGGCCGGGTCCAGCTTCAGGTCGTCTCCGGCTGATCCAGGGACCAATCGAAGGAGAAACGCCGATGAGCGCTTACGCCAAGACGATCAGGAAGATCGACCCCACCGTCAATCCCATCGGCGTCGAAGCGTCGATGCGGCTGCAGTACGGGACGCTTGACCACCTGAGCCGTGGCGTCTTCCGCGAGGAAATCGAACTCGCCAAGGCATGCGAACGCGAAGAGCCGGGCTTCATGCGATCGACCGCCTGTTCCTTCGGCTGGGGCGAGGCCTTCGATCGGGCGGAGAAAGACAGAATAAAATCGTGATAACAATGGCTTATGCGCTTGCAACCGACCCGGAACAGAGCGTGTATGCAAGCATGATTACCAACTCGAGATGGGCGAAAACAATGATCGAAACAACCCTGAAGACCATCGAAATCGAAGGCGAGACCTTCTACCGGATCGCCGTCTAGGGGCGACCCGCCCCTCCGGCCCCGACCGGGTCCGCCCGGCGGGGCTTCGGGCAGTAGCAGCGCCGCGATGGCCGCGGCGCCCACCCCGAAGGAGGGAACCATGAAACTCACCGACACCCAGACGATCATTCTCTCGGCCGCCGCCGGGCGCGACGACGGCTCGATCCACCCGCTGCCCAAAACGCTCAAGGGCGGGGCTGTCACCAAGGTCACGGGCGCGCTCCTGCGCAAGGGCCTGATCGCCGAGGCGCCGCGCCGGAACGGTGCGGCCATCGGCGAGACCAACTTCGCCATCACGGCCGAGGGCGCGCTCGCCATCAACGTCGAGCCGGCCGAGTGTCCCCATTTGGCCGACACGGGCGCACAGGCGGTCGACGGCGGCCGGGAGGCCGAACCGGCGGCACCTGCCCCGGCCAAGGCCAAGAAGGTCGCCACGGGCCGCGACACGGCGAAGGGGCCGCGCAAGCAACGCGCCGGCACCAAGCAGGCTCGCCTGATCGCAATGCTCGAAACCCCCGAGGGCGGTAGCCTCACCGAGATCGCCTCTGCCTTTGGCTGGCAGCGCCACACCGTTCGTGGCGCGATCGCCGGCGCGCTCAAGAAGAAGCTCGGGCTCAACGTCACCTCGGAGAAGGTCGAAGGGCGCGGGCTGGTCTACCGCATAGCCTCCTGATCCTTCACAATATCCACACACCGCCGTCCCTTTGGGGCGGCGGTGTCACGTTCGGATCATCCCGCCGCGCAGGCGGATCGCCTCGAACAGCCGGCGCAGCGAGAAGCTTCTGGTGATCGATGCCACGGTAAAGACGGCGCCGATCAGCAGGTTGTCGGCGAGGCTCGCATGCAGGCCGAAGAGCGGAAACACCAGCATCTGCATCGTTACGGCAAGACCGTAGCCAACCGCCACATTGGTCACCGCCTCGATCAGCGACATGCGTCGCGACTGCCTCATGCCGCTTTTCTTGGAGCGGGGATCGCCGCCAGTGCTTGGTGGTAGACCTTGGCGACGTCGACGACGATGACCGATTTCGGCGCATGCTGCAGCACATCGGCCAGGCCGGCATGATCGACCAGCCCCACGGTTGAGTGGTATTTTTCGCCCCTGCTCCAATGCGCCTCGAAGAACAAGACACCGGATTTTGGCTTGAGTTCATCAATCCGGGCCAAGTCTTCACGAAGCTCAATGGCGATGAACTTGATGGTATCGAGCAACAGACCATAAGTCCGGAGTTCTGCGAACACCGCCAGGCAGGCAAGGTCGCGCCAATCGTAGTTGCGATAATGGCCTCTTCGCGTGGCAGCGCCGGGTTGAAATATGTCCTTCGAAATCCACCTGCCGATTTCGTATTCCGTCAATCCGCACGCGGCGGCCACCTCGTGGATTTTCCAAGTGCTCATGGTGCATTCGCCTCGTTGTCGACCCCGAGCCGTTCCGCTCCCACCCGCGCAAACGTCTTGCCGTCGGCCTCGAGGCTCGCGGGCTGGCCCGTCCAGTCCTGCCAGCGCTTCATGATCACGTCGCAGTAGCCGGGATCGAGTTCCACCAGCCGCGCGGCGCGACCGGTCTTCTCGGCCGCGATCAGCGTCGAGCCCGAGCCGGCGAAGGAATCGAGCACCACGTCGCGGCTCTTCGACGAATTGCGGATTGCCCGTTCGACCAATGCCACCGGCTTCATGGTCGGATGCAGATCGTTGCGCGCCGGCTTGTCCACGAACCACACGTCGCCCTGGTCGCGGGCGCCGCACCAGTAATGGTCGGTACCCTCCTTCCAGCCGTAGAGGATCGGCTCGTACTGGCGCTGGTAGTCGGCGCGGCCGAGCGTGAAGGTGTTCTTGGCCCAGATCACGAAGGTGGACCAGTGGCCGCCCGCCTCGCGGAAGGCGCGCTGCAGGGTCGGCAGCTCCGAGGACGACATGCAGATGTAGGCGGCGCCCTTGGTGACGGCGAGGATGTTGGTGCAGGCCGCGCCCAGGAAGCGCTCGAAATCGGCGCCCAGATTGTCGTTGCGGATCCGGCGTTTCTTGCCGCGCATCCTGTCCTTGGCACTGTTGCCGTAATCGACGTTGTAGGGCGGATCGGTAAAACACAGGTCCGCGAGCCCGCCGTCCAGCGCCCGCTCGACATCGCCGAGCACAGTGGCGTCGCCGCACAGCAGGCGGTGTCCGCCCAGCCGCCACAGGTCGCCCGGTCGGGTGATCGGTTTCTCCGGTGGTTCGAAGACTTCATCATCATCGATGTTGCCGGCGGAGCCGTCTGCCTGCAGCAGGCGATCGATCTCGTCGAGCTCGAAGCCCGTGAGGTCGAGATCGAAGTCCGCCTCGCGCAGCTGCTCGAACTCGACGCGCAGCAGGTCCTCGTCCCAGCCGGCGTTCTCGGCGATCCGGTTATCGGCGATCCTGAAGGCGCGGGCCTGCGCCTCGCTCAGATGCTCGAGGCGGATCACCGGCACGGTCTCCAGCTCCAGTTTCCGCGCGGCCAGCAGCCGGCCGTGGCCGGCGATCAGCACGCCGCGCTCGTCCACCAGGCAGGGCACGTTGAAGCCGAAGGCGGCGATCGAGCCCGCGATCTGCGCCACCTGATCGTCCGAATGCGTGCGTGCATTGGCGGCGTAGGGCAGCAGCCGGTCCAGCGGCCAGTGCTCGATCGCGTATTCCATCAGGCGGCCTCGGCAATGATCTCGCCTTCTCGCTCCAGCCTGCTGCGGGCGATTTTGGCGTAGTCCGGGTTGAGCTCGACGAGCACGGCGTTCCGGCTGAGACGGCGCGCCGCCAATCCGGTGGTGCCGGCTCCGGCGAAGGGATCGAGCACGGTCCCGCCCTCGGGACAGCCCGCCGCGATGCACATCTCGGCGAGCCTCGGCGCCATGGTCGCGAAGTGGGCATGCGCGAAGGGCTGGGTCGCGATCGTCCAGACGTTCCTCAGATTGCGCCGCGTCACGCTCCCGACCGCGCGCTTGCGGCCGATGCGCGAAGCGGCGTTGGCCTTGGAGAGCGGATCGGCGAGGTCCTTGTGCTTGCCGCCGATGCGGTCCCGGGCCTCGCGCATCTTGCGCCGGTCCGAGGGACCGCTCGTGCAGGGCTCGCTGGCCGCCGTGCGGTCGTAGAAGTAGCGCGCGCTCCTGGCCAGCAGCAGCACTTCCTCATAGGCCATGCTCGGCCGGTCGCGCACGCTCTCGGGCATCGGGTTGCCGGACCACGGGCCGAAGCTCGCGCCCTTGGCCCAGACGATCCGCGAGCGCACCCACCAGCCGTCGGCCTGGAGTGCGAGCGCCGCGCGCGAGGGGACCATGATCAGATCCTTGGGCTTCAGGCCGGGAACATTGGCGCCGGGCGGCCGGCCGTTCCAGCCGCCGTCCCCCTCGTAGGCCCGCCGGGGAAAGCGTTCGGAGGCGCGCGATCGCTGCCGACCTTCCCGCGCGCCATAGTTGCGCCACGAGCCCGCGTGGCTATCGCCGAGGTTGAGCCACACGGTGCCGTCGGCCCGGAGCACCCGGCGCACCTCCCGAAAGGCCTCGACCAGATGTTGGACGTAGAGATCGGGATCGGGCTCGAGCCCGAGGCAGCCGAGCCAGGCGCCGCACTTGCCGCACCGGGCGCCAGCCGCGTGCTTCTGATGGTTGCCGTTGAAGCGGCGGGACGGGGCTCCGTAGCAACGGTCGGTGGTCCGGCTCTTGGCCGTAACCGTGGTCTCGCGCTCGTCATGCGCCTCCGTCCATGCACCCCACTGGTGATCGCAGGCCACATCGCCGCCCCAGACCGAGGGCGGGACGCGGTAGTCGCGGAGCGAATAGTAGGGCGGGCTCGTGACCACGCAGTGGACCGAGCCCTCGGGCAGATCGCGCAGCCGCTCCCGGCACTCGCCGATGAGGATGCGCACGCTCACAGGCCGCACATCCCTTCGCACTCGCCGGCCCAGAGATCGGATTGATCGACCGGCCCCCCGGCCGCGAGTTCCTCCAGCGGACGGCGGTTCACGTTCACGTAGAGGCGGCCGCCCTTCCTGAGCCCGGCCCGCTCCTGAGCCGGCATGTCGCGGATCAGGCGGTCGATGGCGACGGCTTCGTTCCAGTCGTCCGGACTGGCGCGCAGCGCCCGCCACTCGGCGGCACTCCGGTAGGGGCAGAAGGTGCAGGCGGAACGGGGCGGAACCGGGTAACCATGGCCGATCAACCAGTCGATGCAGTCCTGCCGGCTCATCCAGTGCTCGTGCGGCTCCGGCCCGTCCTTCGTCGCGCGGTCGATCAGCGGATGGCGCTTGGCGAGCCAGCGGACGTCCGAGGGCTTCACTCGTATCCACTCGTCGGCCGAGATGCCCAGCCACGAGCAGGCGAGCGGTTCGGCCGAGCGTATGGGTTTGTCGGGCGGGCGGCCGAGCAGCTCCTTGATGCGCCGCTGGATCGGCTTGATCTTGTAATTGGACGTGCACTCGCGCCTCAACATCCCGTGCGAGCCGTCGGCGTTGACGGTGAAGAAGGGCGGCGCGAGATAGCCGTTCGCGCGGCCCGCCACAGGCTTCACACCGGCCGCGGTCTTGCGGATGTCCTCGGCGAGATCGGAGAACTGGACGACCTCGACCGGGAACGGCAGCACGTTGCCCGATCGCAGCCAGTCCAGATGCTCGTAGACCGCCTTCGGCTCGGCGCCGGTGTCGGCGAAGATCGCACAGTCCGGCATCGGTTCGATCTCGCCGTGGGCCGCCATCAGCGCCATGGTCGTCGACTGGACGCCGGCGCCGAGCGAGATCACGTGCATGATTGGCGGGTGCTGGGTCATCGGTCTCCCATCACGAAAAGGCCGCCCGCGCCCGGCAAGGCGGGACGGCCGATGTCGATGTCTCGTTGGTGGGCGCCGCGCCGGCCGGTGCCGATCGCGCCGGTCCGGCGTCCTCGATGGTGGTAACCGGAGGTGGTAACCGGAGGTGGTAACCAAGGGTGGTAACCAAGGGCTCTGGTTACCAGGTGGTTACCACCCTGGTTACCACCTCGATCTGACGCTAAGCCTTTGCAATAACGCGGTTTTCCGGCTCCAGCGGAGTGGTAACCGACAAGCCGTGGTTACCACCTGGGTTACCACCCTGGTTACCACCCCTGCTCTGGACGTAAGTCATTGACAATGCGTGGTTATTCCGTCCGGCCGGAGCAGTGGCCGACGGCAGGTGGTAACCTCGGTTACCATCCAGGTTACCACCCTGATCTTGGCCTAAGTCTTTGTAGGGGCGTGGTTTTCTCCGCCGGCCGCAGGTCACAGCCGGTGGTAACCCAGTGGTAACCCAGTTTTTCGGCCTGTCGCTAGCGCGATTTCGCGCTACGCCCGCCCACTTGCGTTCAGCGCCAGGAAGGACCCGCAAAATCAAGGGGTTACGCTCATTCGGGTGTATTCGGATGTCAAATCGGGGTCGTCAGGCCGCCTCATCCATCGCCGTCGCGCTCGATGAATCGGGCAAAGCGACTTCCGGCGCCTACCCACATGCGATAGGATGCCGCCATAGGGGCCGGGAAATGACAACGACTCATAAGCTTCTTACTGCCACCGTGCTGATGGCGACGGTCATCCTGTTTATGGCGTCCGCTGTCGCGGCCGGCGACGCTGACGCCTTTGACAAGCTGCCGAAAATCGCGAACACAAAGATCCACTCGGGGTGGTTGGTCTCGTCGGGGCAGCCAAGCAAGGGGCAGTTCGGCGACATTGCCGATTCCGGCGTTCAGGTCGTCATCAATCTCTTACCAAAAAACTTTCCTGGTTCCATCGCGAACGAGGGTAATCTGGTCCGCGCGAACGGTATGCAATACCATTTCATTCCGGTTAATTGGGATAAACCCGCGCAGGACGATTTTGATCTGTTCATGGCGGCTATGGATGATGCGAAGGGAAAAGTCGTGCTTGCGCACTGCTGGGTAAACGCCCGATCATCGGCTTTTGTATTTCTATACAATGTCCTGCGCGAAAACGCGGATGCGGCCGCCGAGTACGCCGTGCTGCGAGAGATTTGGGATCATAACGAGGGTTATGAGTTGCGGCATGTTCCACATTGGCGAAAATTCCTCAAGGACGCCTTGGCGCGTCATCGCTCTCAATAGACGCCCGATGAGTCCCCGCAATTGCCGGGTCAGGATCAACCGGATCTGCCGGAGTTTCTCGACACAACGTTCAGGGCAAATGTCCGTGATGGTCCGCTAGAGGTCCGCGTGCTCGCCTTGTGCGAAGGCGGCGTCAACGCCTGCGACGGTATGTAGAGCCAAGTCAAGCAAGGGCGCCCGTTGGGGCAGCGACCGGCAGTTTACGGCGATAGGTTGACGAACACCACGCCGACGGCGATACCGGCCCCGAACACGACAAAGACCGCCCACGTCTTCCACACGGCCAGGAATCACAAGTTTCTCCAGAGGGCTTCCAGCGACGTTGCACGGCTCATATCCATTCTCCTGCAGGGAACAGAAACCCGCCACGGCTATGTCGGAGCGGGTCGGGTTCGGACACATCTATGAGATGATGGCACAAACCTACATCTTGTGGCCTGCTACTGTCAACCAACAAAATGTAGAAAATCATCCCCGCCATCAGCTCGCCCGCCTCGGCCGCTCATAGCCGTAATGGACGGCGAGCATGCCGAGCGCGGAGAGCAGGATTCCACTGGCCTCACCGCGTCGGAGGGGCCGTCCGTTCCAACCCTGCTGCATAGCCCATTCGCGCAAGGACGACTGGAGGCCGACCACGTGCCAGACGCAGCTGCCGCCGGGGCTCGCCATGCCGCCCAGCGCGGCGAGCGCATCATGCACACGGTCGCGTGCCGCGATCTGGCGCACTGTGAGATCGTCGTTCCAGGTCATCTTCTCGCCGCGCAGCCGCCTCACACGAACGATCGAGGCGGTGGCCGTGGTGTCGTAGGCGGCGATGGTGAAGTGGGCCTGGAAGTCTCGGGCGGCGTCGTGCATGGACCGCGTAATGGTGTCGGCCTTCCGCATGCGCGCCAGCGTGTCGAAGATGCGGCCGTGGGTCACCGGCCGGCCGTCGGGATCGGCCTCGCGCACCATCTCAAGCGTGCGTCCGCCGGGCAGGCGCACGACATCGCGATGGGGCCGGGCGGCCTTGCTCTTGGGAGCGCGCTTCCTGCGTTTAGCCACGCGCTGCCCTCGGTTCGGCAGGCCGCGGCCCGTAGAGTTTCTCGCCGAGCCTTCGGACCAGCTCGCGCTCGGGCCAGGTGAGGCGGGTGTCCTCGGCCGCGATCACCAGGATGCCCTGCTCCCGCCAGCCTGCGCGCTTGACCTCGCCGGCCGGCCGGCGCTCGCCGCCATAGCCTTTGGGCACCCACCTCATCGGGTGATCTCCCTGAGACAGGCACCGTAGGCGAGACCGTCGACGAGGCTGTCGAGGTGCTTCGGGTTGTGAGCGAGCTGGGCCATCTCGAGGTCCATCAGGCAGACTCCGACCTGGGCGGCCGTGACCCGGATCCCGAGCACCTGCGACCAGCGCTGGGCGACGTTCGCGAACAGGTCCTCGGGCTCGCCGTAATCGGCTCGGCGCTTGTCGACCACGGCGGCGGCGTGCTTCAGCAGCATGGCGCCGTTCATCGAGCGCCCGCCTGGCTCTCGATCGCCCACAGCAACAGCGCGATGGCGTCGGCCTCGTTGTCGTCGGCGGGCGCGAACCCTCGGGCCTTGACGGCCTCGATTACCGCCTGCTTGGGCGCATTGCCCTTGCCGGTGACGTAGCGCTTGATGGTGCCGACCGGGACACCCTGGTACGGAATGCCGTGGCGCTCGCACCAGGCGGTCAGGATGGCGAGCCAGCCGCCGTAGATCTGAGAAGCGCTGGTGCCCGCATGGCGGCGGACCTCCTCGAGGTAGACCGCGTCGATGCCGCCGGCCGCGTTCTTGACCTCGGTGAGCCAGTGCTTGAAGCGCAGAAAACGCATGCCGCCGCCGCTGAATCGATCGGGACGGAACGACACCGTGCCGCTGGTGATGCTGCCGTCGGCATCGCGGAGTGCCCAGCCGGTGGTGGTGCCGAGATCCAGCGCGAGGACGGCGCCGAGACCGGAGACGTCGGCGTCGTTCGCGGCCGGACAGGCGACGCCGGCATTGCCGCCATGCCGCACCGCCGGCGGCACGGTGCGGTTCTCAAGCAACGGTTTCTTGGGCAGAGTAGCGTGAGCCATGACTGTCTCCTTGATCGGGGTTGTCGTGGTGAGGGTGGCGGCGGGGAACCGCCAGGAACGCCGTCGCCACCCGTTCTCGGAGCAAAGCCGCAGAATTCTGCGGTGCGAACAGATCGAGCAAGAGACCGTAAAGAACCGTACGCGTGTGTGTGCGCGCGCGTATACGTCGGTAACCCGGAACCATGCTCGATCTGTTCGCACCCCGGATTTCCGCCATTTTTCAGCCACGGTCGTACGGCCCGAAGGCGCCGTTCGAGGCGTGCACGACCAGACGCAGTCCCCGGAAGCCGCGCCGCCGCGACTTCGGGTGCCGCCAGCGCGGGAACCCGCGCGCCTCCAAGTTCTGGCTGAAGCGCTTGCGCGTGCCGGCGTATTCGCCCGTCGTGCGACACCACTCCTGCCAAGAGGCGAAGAGATCGGCGACCGGCGCAACGTTGTCCTCGCCGGTGAGCTGGTCGGTCGGGCCGACGTCACAGCGCTCCTCGAGGAAGCGCCCGAGCGCGTCCTCGATCTCCATGTACTGGGCCGTCGCCTCACGGACCGCGCTCGGCGGCGCCAGCCCGGCGCTCTGCCACTCGAGGCAACCCTCGATCGCCCAAGCGAGGATACCGGGCCACTCGGCCTCAAGCTTTGCGGGGAGATCGGGGTCGCGCTCGGTCTCCGGAATCGTGACCGTGAAGGGGACCAGGTTGAACCGCGCGCGGATCGCCTCGTCGACGTTCCTCAGCCCTGGCCTGTGGTTGCCGGCGATGATCAGCTTGAACTGCGGTTGGAAGGTGAAATTGTCCTGGCGCATGAAACGCGCGGTGATGGGATCGCCGCCGGTGAGCGCCTTGATCCGGCTCTCGGCCCAGCGCCGGCCCTCCTCGGTCTCCTGGGCGGAGACCAGCCGGGCGCCGCGCAGCATGGCGAGATCGGTGGTGTGGCGGTCGGTATAGCTTGCCGTGAAGGTCTCGATCGATGCGACGACGGCGTAATCGGCGAGGATCCGCGTGATCGTGTTCAGGAACACGCCCTTGCCGTTGCGCCCCGTGCCGTAGAGGAAGAAGAGCGCGTGATCGCGGATGCTGCCGGTCAGTGCGCAGCCGGCGATTCGCCTGAGGAACGCCTCGAGGTCTTCATCACCGTCGGTCACGCGAGTGAGGAACGCACGCCACAGCGGGCAGAATCCGCCGGGTCCCACTGCCGTAATCTTGGTCATGTAGGCGTCGACGCGGTGGGCGGAGAGACGACCTGTCGTGAGGTCGACGATCCCGTCCGGCGTGTTGAGCAGCCACGCTTCGGCGTCCCATTGCTCGGCGTTGGCCGCGTGCCGGCGATCGGCCTTGGCGAGCCGCTCCACGGCGGCCACCGTCTTGGCACTAGCGAGCGTCGACGCCATTCGTGCCGCCGCCTTGACGTTCTCGATGCGGGTCAGCGCGCGGTTGCTCGCCTCTCGACAGATCCAGCGGGAGAGATCGAAGACGCGGAGCGTCTCGTCCGAACGCCAACAGCAGCCGTTCCACATCAGCCAGCGTCCCCAGGCGGCGCAGTAGCGCAGGTCCTGCGCGTGACGCTCCGCGAACGCGAGCGCCAGCGCCTCCTCGGTGAACTCGAGAGGTACGCCGCCGGGCACCGCGGTTTCGGTCGGAGCCACGGGCGAGGCCTCAAGGGCCGCCGCGGTGTACTCCGCCGCCGCCTCGACGGTCTTGCGCACGGCGTCGGGCCCGTCGCGCCGGAGCAGGTCGTTGAAGTCATCCCCGACCCGGTCCGGCATGGCGATCCAGACCTGCCGGCCCTCGGCGTGATGTCGAGAGGCGGCGCGCTCGGCAGCCCGGAGGCCGGCGCCCTCGCCGTCATTGTCGGCGAGGATCACGACGCGGGCAGCATCGGGCGGGAGTGCGATCTGCGCCAGATTGCCGGCCGAGAGCGCCGCCCAGACCGGCAGGTCGGAACAGGCCTGCAAGACGCTAAGCCCAGTCTCGATGCCTTCGGCGAGGCCGATCACGCTGCTCTCGCCGGGAGGCGCTAGGCGCACGGCGCCGCCCGCGACGGGCCCGAGCATCATGCGTGGCTTCGGCACCTCAGCCTTACCGGCACCGCCGGGCGCGAGATAGGTGCGGTGGACCGCGACGATCACGCCGCCGCCATTACGGACGATGGCGACGAGCGCCGGGAAACCCGTCCGCGTCTCCCAATGGGTTAGGTCGGGATGGAACCTGAGGTCTGGCACATCGGGCAGGGCCAGACCACGGTCCGCGAGATAGGCCTCGGCCGGCGTGCCGGCGAGGTCATGACCGCCTGAGAGGATAATCTCAATTTCTCGGGCGGTGTCCGCGCCGCGATGCTTTGGCGGTGGATCCGGCGAGGGGCGGACCTGGAGGGAGTCGACGCGCTCGGCGGCATGGTCGAACAGTGCGCGGCCCGAGAGACCGGTCGCGTGTTCCAACGCGCTTAGCGGACCACCGCCCTCGCCTGAGTCGAAATCGATCCAGTCACCGGCGTGCTCGCCCCGGAGCGTGATGACGCAGGAGCCGTTCTTGCGCGGCGCGTCGCCACGAATGTTGGCGAGCCGCCATTCGTCACCGTTACGCCGGCCGTTCGGAAAATGCCGCGGCACCCAATGCTCGGCGCTGTCGCGAAGTCGGCCGACGATCTCGTCGAGATCGTGGCGAGCGGGTTCGAGCCCGAGCGGGCGGACGTCGTTCAGGTCAATCAAGGATCACGAGCCCCCGCTCAGCCCGGGTGATGGCGGTGTAGAGCCAGCGTGCGCGGTCCTCGGGCGTGCGGCCAAGACCGTCGTCGTAAACCAGAACGTTATCCCACTGGCTTCCCTGACTCTTGTGACAGGTGATGGCCCAGCCCCAGACCGCCTCGATCAGGCCGCGCCGGCTCCAGTGGTCGCGGCGGCCGCGCTCGGGATCGACCTCGACGTGGTCGTCGAAATGCCCCTTGTAGATGAAGTACCGCTCAGGCTTGTCGGCGCTGCCGCCGACGATGGCCCCGTCCTCGGTGCGGATGGTGGCGGAGAAGGAGGTCGCATTCTCGTCGCGCACCTCGCCGAGGGTGAGGAACATGCCGTTGACGATGCCGAGGTCGTTGCGGTTCCTGAGACAGATGATCTTCTCTGGCGTCCCGCTGCGAACCTCGCCCATGGGATAGATGCTCTCGTAGCCGGCGGCGCGCTTCATGGCGTTGTTGAGCTGCAGGCGGGTAGCGTTCCTCCCGCAGATCACCTGGCCGCCGCGCAGCATCTGTTCCGGGCCGACATCGCTCCGCCGCATCTTCCAGACGAATTCGTCGTGCCGGCCGTAGGGGATGGGCCGGCCCTCGCGGGCCATGGTGGCCAAGCGAATGACGGCGCTGTCGCCGGCCTGGCGGTGGATCTCGGTCAGCATCACGTCGGGCTCGGCCTCGGTGAAGGCACCCTGGCCCTTGATCGGCGGCAGTTGGCCGGGATCGCCCAGCACCAGGATCGGCTTGCCGAAGGCCAGGAGATCGCGTGCCATCTCGTCGCCGACCATGGAGACCTCGTCGAGGACGATGAGCTTGGCGTCGCGGACGGCGGACTGGTCGTTGAGGACGAAGCGGGGCTTGTGGGCGTCGTCGAGCCGGAGTTCCAGGCTGCGCAACCGGGATTCCTCGAGGAGCCGCTTCGTCGAATCGAGGCCGGCGAGCCTGGCCTTGATCCCGGCGATGTCCTTTTTGACCTTCTCGATCTCGGCCTCGGTCGCCTCCGAGACGCGGTAGATCAGGCTGTGGATGGTCGAGGCGGGCGTGCCCTTGCGGGTCATCACCAGCGCCGCCTTGCCGGTGTAGGCCGAATAGAGCACGCCGTTCGAGCCTTCCTCGAGGCCGAGTTCCTCGATGATGTAGCGGGTAATCGTGCTTTTCCCGCAGCCGGCGTAGCCCCAGATTCGCGCGACTTGCTGCTCCGCGGTCCGGTGCTGGAACCAGTCCACAACCGTCTTCAGCGCCTGCGTCTGCTGGTCGGAAAGCGTTATCCGGTCCAAGGTGTTTCCTCCTCTGTCACGTGCTTCCAAATCCGACCCTTGGCGATGGCGTAAATCGTCTCCTTCCTGACGCCGTGCAGACGGGCAATGCAGGCGCCACAAAGCCCGACACCGAGCAGACCCTTGATGCGTCTGACCTGTCGTTCGGTGAGAACAGCGGCTGGGTTCGCCTCCCCCGGCTGGGCTCCCCGCTTTCGCTTGAACGGCGCTGTCTTCCGATTCAGCTTGGCATCGAAAACGTTGTCGCGATGCGTGCCCCAATAGAGATTGTCGGGAGTGTTGTTCGTCGGATCGTCGTCGTGGTGAAGGACATAGGCGCCATCGAACGGCGCCGGCCCAATGAACGCGACAGCGACAAGTCGGTGGACGTACTGTTTACGGACATGTCCGTTGCCGTCCGAAAGCATCACGTAGAGGTGACCGCCATGCCCGGCGGCAGGTCGGAGGACATGGCCGGTGCCCCAGCCCCGCGCGGATTCGCGGCGCCGAATCCTTCCGCAGCTGCTGATTTCGTAGGCGCTGTAATCCGGTATTCGGCGCCACTCTTCGTGCTCACGTGAATTACTGACGAACGCTGCCGGGTGAGGTCGCGGCGACGCGCTCATCGATCGATGTCCCAGCAGCGTTTGGCGTATTCGCAGAAGCGGCAGAGATAGAAGTCCGCGTTGGCGGCGATGCGCGGCGGCAGCTCGCCGGCCTCGCCGGCCCGAATGACCTGGACCGCCTTGTCCGAGAGCCCTTGCGCAGCGGCCGCATCGAAGGGCACGGCCTCGTGATAGAGCGCCTGGGTGTCCTTGTTCATGGCCGTGAACAGCGTCACGGCGATCTGCATGTAGGCCATGTAGAACTGCGCCTGCCCGTAATAGACCGGCTTGGACGCACGCAGGCCGCGCTTGACGGTGTCGGTCCAGGACCGGGCGTTGAGCGCCTTGTGCTCCCAGAGTGCGGGCCACGCGATCCCGACCTCGGGTCCGGCGACGATGACGCCGTCGATATGGCCGCGGATGCGCCCGCCGGCGGCCGAGAAACCGAACTGGCCGCCGTCCTTCCGCGCGGTGCGCAGATCGAAGCCGGCGGCCCGTAGCCACTCGACGGAAAGCGCCTCGAACTGATGGCCGGCGGCGAAGATCCGGAGGATCGCGCCGTCGAAATCCTGGCCCGGGTCTTTCGGCGTGTGCGTGTATTCGTAGACCAGCTTGCGCGCGCAGGGCTCGCCGATCCGGCTCGCGCCGAGATAATCGCGCGGACGCGCCGCGCGTTCTGCCGCCTCGAGCGCGGCGTCGACCAGGGCGTTGATCTGCCGCTCCGCATCGGTAACGGCGGAGGGGCGCAGATAGACGAAGCCCGAGCCGTGGTTGAGATCGACGATCGTCATCGCCCGCCTCAAAACGGCAAATCGTCGTCGAACGGAACGGCCTCGGCGGCCTGGCGCTGCATGGAGTCCTGGAAGCCGTCGACGCAGGCCTCGATGATCCGGTCGATCTCTTGCGCCCTCCGGTCGTGGAAGGGCGCCAGGAGGCCGAGCTCGCCTAACGCCTCGGCGAAGAAACGCCTGGCGTCCTTGATCGCCCGCTTCTCCATCCCGGTCTTGTCGATCACGCCGGCATTCCTCCTCGCGAGGGACGCGCCGGCGTCGAGGCAACGCATCGAGCAGAAGCCGTAATGGGGGTAGCGGTCCCATTGCAGGCGGAGGCAGAACCCGAAGCCTCTGGCTTCGTGTCCGCAAAGGGCACAGGGCCGGCAGTCATCAAGAGGCGGGCGAGATCGCCGTCCCGCTTCGGGCGCATCCCGATCCGCTCCGAGGCCAGCACGATGAAGCGCGCGATGGCGTTCGACGCCATCGCTTCGAGCTCGGGCATGGTCAAAGAGCGGATGGGCTGGTGGAGCCTTCCCCGCGCTTCGAGCCACGCGCCGACGGCCCTTGCGGCCTCGCGGGCGACGTGGGCCTGCCATTCGTCGTCGGTCATTATCCGTTCAGCCAGTCGGGCCCGGACGGCGCGGGCGCGGGTTGTGCGGCCGGTGCGGCCGTCTGGGCGGGTGGTGCCGCGGGTGCGCCGGCAGGCGCCTGTGTGGCCGCCTGTGCCGCCGGCTGCTGCCAGGCCGGCGCCGCGGAGGCTGGCGCGGGCTGGGCTTGCGGCTGCTGCCACGCGGCCTGGGTCTGGGCCGGCACGGGCGAAGCGGCGCCGGTGCCGCGGGAACGCGACGGCGCCGGCGGCACCGCCTCGCCGTTCATCACCGCCCGCCATTCCTTCTCGTTCGGCAGCACCGGACGGTCGAGCCGGTTGCGGTCCGGATAACGCGGATCGTTGTTGGGCTCGACCATGATCCTGGCGACGAAGGCGATGCCGTTCAGATCGGCGAGACCGCGCAGCTGGCGTTTCTGCCGGGCCGCCTCGCTCATGTCCTCCGGGTCGAGCGCCAGCGCGCTGTCGATCATCGCGCGAACCATGCGCTTGGAGATGTTCCAGCCGATCGAGGCGCCGTTCTCGTCGACCTTGCCGCCGGCGACGGTGAACAGCTGCCAGAATTTTCGGCGCGCATGCGGGCCCTCGGCCACGGTGAACTCGCAGTCGAGCGACAGCACGTCGCTGCCGGGCGTGTTCGAGGCCTTCAAGAGGCCCTTGTCGTGCTCGCCCTGGCCGTCGACGCCGCCCGGGCGGACGGTCATGACGACCTTGGCGTAGCTGCCGTCGGGGATGAGGTCGGTGCCCTGGTGGGGCTCGACGTCGTTGAAGTTGTAGGTCATGACGATTGCTCCTTTGTCAGCTGGGTTGCGTGGGCGCGGGCGTTGTGGACGCCCGGTTGATCTTGTCGAGCAGCGCTCCGAGGTCGGGCGGCTCGGTGATGTCGAGGCGCCCCGAGCGGTCCTTGGCCGGCAGGCGATAAGGATTGCCGGAGCGGCAGACCAGGCGGCGGGTCTCGCCGCTCTCCGGCGCATATCGCCATCCTTCGCCCCCCGAACCGGCATCCGCCTCGAACAGGCCCATGGAGATCACCTGGTCGACGATGCCGGGTAGCTCGCGGGCGGCCTTGCCGCCCTCCATCTGCGGGCGCCAGTGCTCGCGGTTGAACTCGTCGGTGACGCGCTCGAGGATGCCGACGAAGACTGCCGTCCGGCCCGGCGCGTGCTGCAGGTGCTTCAGGAGTCCGATGACCTCCCGGGCGAGCACTCCATAGGCGCCGCGGAGATCGGGCTTGCCGGTCTTGTCGGAGACCGATTCGGGCCGGGTCCTGGCCCATGCCATGGCCTGGCGGGTGAGATCGGTGATCGAGTCGACGAAGACGATGCGTTTGCCGGCAACCACCGGCACGAGCCCGGCATAGACCTGGCAGATATGGCCGTAATGGCCCTCGGAGAAGAAGCTGTTGGGATCGGCCGCCGGATCGACGCCGCCGATGAGGCAGGCGATATCGAGGGCATCGGAGAAGGTCCGCACCGGGATGCTCATGCCGGGCCAGTCCTGGACCGACTTCATGCCGGCCTCGAGATCGATGCACAGCGTCTCGTCCGGCGGCAGGCTGCGGAGCAGCGAGGTCTTGCCGACGCCGGACGGGCCGAACAGCGCGACGGTGGTCTTGCCGCGGGCCTCGGCGAGGCGCTCGTCGGCGGTGATGATGCGCAGGCTCATGATCTGGCTCCCCTGTTGCGTGAGAACGCCCGCCCGGCCTTGATCGCGAGATAGCTGTAGTCGCCATCGCCATGGCGTTGCTGCACCAGGTGGACGAGGCTTTGTTCGGCGGCGCGAAGCGCTTTCGTGGCGAGCCGGTTCAGCTGCGCCCGCGTCTCGTCGTCCGGGTCTGAACGCCGAGGCTCCCGGTCCACGATGAGATAACCGCGGTAGTAGGTGATGCGGCTGCCGGGATGGCCGGCTTTCAGCCAGGCATCGAAGCTGGTCTTGTCCATGATGAGGGAGAGCCCCGGCGGCGGTTGTGCTGCCGCAGTGCACGGACTCTGCGAGGCGACGTTCATGCACCGCGTCCCGTGCCGGCAGCGCCGAAGGGGTGAGGCGACCGCGGCTCGGACTCGGCGAGGCGAAGCTGCTGGGCTTCGTAGGCCTCGATGTCCTCGAGCCGATAAACGACGCGGCCGCCGATCTTCAGATAACGTGGGCCGTCACCGATCCAGCGCCAGCGCTCCAGCGTGCGCGGCGAGATATTCCAGCGGTCCGCAAGCTGGACCTGGTTCAGGTGTTGAATTGCCATCCTTCTCTCCGCGAATTTCGTTCACGATCTGCGGGAAGGATGACGGGCGATGGCCCGCCCGTCGGCAGGCTCATCGACGGGTCAGTGAGGGATCGGTGACGGGTCAGCGACGGGTCGCTGATGGGTGGATTTGCGCAGGCCTACGCTGTTCTTAGACGGTATCGGCCGCGCCCGTTGGACTCGATGAGCACGCCCCAGCCAGGATGGTTCCTGAACAGGTTGATCATCTTCGCATTGGTCGAGCCCGCTTCGTACAGGACGAGCTTTCCGGATTGCCAGGGCTGCTCGTTGTTCGAAGCCTGGTGGAGAATGTGAATTACTTCGCGTTGGATTTGGCCGTCGAAGAAAAAGGGTTGGCCGTTCAGGGTCACTTCCGAATAGTCGGCCGTGTGCGTGAATGGTCCCTGGCCTCGTCCAGGGCTCGCGTCACCGACGGCCATGGCCGTTGCCGCATCGCACGTACCATGGTCGGATCGAGCGCTGCGCTGCAGACATTGGTGGATTTTCTCGCCGAGGCCTCGGTCATCGAGGCTCAACGGCTTTCGCACGAAATCGTCCCCGCCCTCCTGCAAAGCCTTTACGACGTCGTCGTGATCCTTGGCCTGGCCGCTCACCACCAGCACCGGCAAGAGATGGATGTCGTGGACGCCGCCGTCTGCAATACGACCCGGATAGCGGCGGCGGATTTCTTGCAGCAGCGACTGGCCGACCGCCACACGGGCCTGGATCGACCTTTCATGCGCCGGGATCTGCAGGTCCAACAGCGCATAACAGAGGCCACCGGCGTTCAGGTGACCGATGGCTTCGGCCCTGGTTGCCGCGTGACGAGGGTCATGGCCGAACGAATCCACCAGATCGCAAAGCGCGGCGGCCATAGCCGGATCGTCCTCGACGATCAGAGCCACATGATCGCATGTCATCGGTCTACGCCACCGCCTGCAGCTGATCGACCGGCAACACCATGGCCACCGTGGTTCCCTTGCCCTCGGTGCTCTCGATGGTGAACGTGCCATGATGGTCGATCTCGACGATTTTCTTGGCGAGCGGTAGCCCGAAGCCCATGCCATCGGGTCTTCCCGTACTGTAGAGCCGGGCACACGCGGCAAGCGTGTCTTCATCCATCCCGCTGCCGTTGTCGGTCACGGCCAACGCGACATGGCTGTCGAGCCGGCGTTCGGCGGCGATCTCGATACGCGCCGGCCGGTCTAGATCGCGGCAGGCCTCAACCGCGTTCGCGACGATGTTGATGAGCGCTTGCAGGAGGCGCGAGCGGTTTGCCTCGATGCGGAGCGTGCGATCGATCCTCATGCGGATCGCCGATGGGTCGATCAGCGGCTCGAGGTCGCCCAGAGCCAGCTCCTCGGCCTCCCTGGCTATCGGCAGTAGCGCCTCGCTGACATACGGGCCCCGCACCTCGGTGGTGAACTCGCGTAGATTGTCGAGGATCTCCGTCAGCAGCATCACGCGCCGCCGGGCGCGCTCGACACGGACGCGGCTCTCGCACCTCGCTCCCGGTGTGTCGGCGAGCTCGCGCTCCAGATTGATCAACTCGGCATCGAGCGGGGAGATGATCCGTATCATCTCGTGATAGGCCATGCGCACGAACACCGCGTGCAGTCGATCGGCGATCCGCAGCGCCGCCTTCGGCGCTCGGGGTCCGTGCCGTGCCTCTAGCTCGTTCAGCAGCGCCAATATGCGGTCGCCGTGATCGTCGCTGTGAATATCCGCCCGGGTGAGCTCGGTGCGCCGCTGGAAGGTGCGGCGCGCGGCATCGCGTACCCAGACATTGTCGTCGTCGAGGATTCGGGCGATGGCGCCGTGGAAGCACTCGTGCCGGAGATAGAGGAGCGCGTGGGCAACCGACTTCCGGACCTCCCATTTGGGGTGGGACGCGAGGCCGTACAGCCGGTCGGCCATGGCGCCCGCGATCACACTGTCGACACGGCGCTGACGCAGCCAGTCGCCGGCGGTCTCGACCGCCTCCCGCGTCGTGCACCAGTCCTCGGAATCGAGGCCTGCCAGCAGCGTCTGTGCCGTATCCGCCCTCATGGCTCCCTCAATGGCCGTATTTACGCATGCGCAGCCTGAATGCTTCAGCGCCGCCTTCGAGCAGATGCTCGATCTCGCCCTTGACCTCGTCCACCGGACCCGCGCGAGTGACGGTGCCGCGCCGGCCGTCCGAGGCGAACACGAACACCCGTTCGGCTTCTCCGAGCACCGGGATGTTGGGGTTGTGGGTGACGAAGATGAGCTGCCGGCCGCCCTTTGCCTCGCGCAGGCTCTTCACGATGGTGTCGTAGACGAAGGCGTTGTCGAGATTGTCCTCCGGCTGATCGATCAACAGCGGTCGTTCGCTCTCGAGCAACAGGATCGGCAGGATCACCGTGCAGCGCTGGCCGGTGGAGAGCCCGGCCGCGTTCTTGTAGTCCTCGCCGTCCTTCAGCTCGATCAACGGCTCGTCGGCGAGCTCCACGGTCTCGAGCTTGGAGGCGTGGTCGCCCGCCCGGATATGGTCGATAACGCGCTCGGCCTGGTCTTCGCCGATGCCTGCCCGCTCCGCCAGCCGCTCGGCATTGGCTTTACGGATGATCGGCGACAGCTCCTCGGGCGCCAAATTGGCGACTATCTGCGCGACGATCTGGCCGTATTTGGTGCCTGAACCCTTGAGCGCTTCCCGCAGATGGTGCTCGTAGCACGAGCGGTCGCCGGCCTGTGTGATTGAGACCCGAATGGTGGGCGCCAGCGCCTCGGTCAGGCGCTTGACGATGTCCTTTCGCAAGTGGAAGCGCTGGTCGCGCAGCTCGGAGAGCCGCGCGATCATCTTCCGGTGCTCGACCTCGAGCTCTTTGCGCTTGCGCTTCAAGCCATCGAGCTCATCGCGGGCTCGTGACAGCGCGAGGTGCCGCTGCTGCAGCGTCGTCCGTTCGGCCGCCCGCTCCTGCTCCTCCGCCGTGTGCGCGATCAATGCGCGATAGTGCTTCTCCTGGTGCGAATGCGCGCGCACGAGCTCTTTGGCCAGAGCGCTCAGAGCCTCGGCCGTGACCGCGCCCCGTTTCCGGATCCCCGGCACAGTCTCGCCGAGCGCGCTCGTGAGCTCCGTGACCAGATCGCCGGCCTGCGAGAAGATCGCGCCGTTGGGTCCATTCACGAATCCGTCGCTCAAGGCCTTGCCGCAGGCCTCGCCCACGGAAACGACGAGCCGCTCGAATTCTCCCGCGGCACGATCGACCACCCGGCGAAGATCGCCGAGCGCCGCCGCTTCCCGGGCCCGCAACGCCTTATGTTGATGGGCGGTGTTGATTAGATCGGCTTCCGGGCCTTCCACCGCCTGCATTTCCTGCAACCGCTTGCCGACGATATCGATCTCGGGCACCACGTCCTCGATCTCGAGGATGTTCCGGTCCAGAGCGCGAAGGTCGAGCGCGCTTTGCTCGATCGATCGTGTGAGCTTGACGATCTCCGCGCTGGCCTGGCGGATCGCTTCCTCCTCGAACTTGTCGATCAACGAGAGTTGAAAGCGCGGTGTGGTGGCGATCTCCTCGATCTCGTTCTGGCTGTAGATATCGGCCTTGAACACCAGATCCCGGTCGAGCGACACCGCGACCGGCTCGCCGTCGGCGTCCAACACCTGGCTCGCGTCGTCCCACGGCCGCTCCGCTCGATAGCGGGTGCCATGCTTGGTCTCGACCTCCAGCCCGATCGTGCCGCTGCCGAGATTGCCCCGGATCAGCCCCTCGATCGCCTTGCCGCGCGCATTGCCGGTGGTCGCCTCCGGCATCGGGCCGAGGATGTAGCGGACGAACTCCAGTACCGTGGTCTTGCCGGTGCCGCGCCCACCGATGATGCAATTCAGCCCGTCCGCGAAGGCGAGCCGCGTGCCGTCGAGAAAGCCGCCCGCGACCGCCAACGATGTGATCTTGTGATGCGCCCGGACGCCGGCGCCCTGGCTGCCGTTTACCGCGGCCGCCGTGTCGTTTGCCGTATTCAGCATTGTTGTCGTCTCCCTTGCCGCGATCGCCGCTCGGCGGTCTCAGGCGTCCCGGCAGATCCCGAGTCGACGATCGAAGCGGCGCACTATACGGTAGATCATCTGAGAGAACAATACCGGAACATAGGGGAGTGAACATGCCTGACCCCGACAGCAAATGGCCCTTGAGGCAGTGCGGGCCCGGCCATGGCGCGGTGCGTTTATGTGATCTGGGCCCTGACGTGACCACACTTGTGCTGGTCTGCGAGCCGTGCGGCCGGCAGGACCGATATCGAGTGGAGAGCCTTATCCGAACCTACGGGCCGGGGGCCGGATTACCCGACCTTCGCCACGTCCTTGCGGCTGCGGGCAAATGTCAGATCGCGGTCAATCCGCCGCGGCCGTGCGCGGCGGTGTTCGTGAGGGAAGGAGCCTAGGGACGAGCAATTTCTTACCCTGCCGCCCCACCCGATAAGGGATCTAAAATCGTCGGATCGTCATTGCGGACACTGTTCACCCGAGTGCTGACGGCGCGCATCTCGTAGGGGCCCAAATACGGCTTACGGACGAGATCGAGGAGAACGTCCCGCGGCGATGTGGGGTCCAGCCACTTTGCGATGCCATCGCCACCAATGATGGCCGGTTGGCGATGGTGAATGGCAGCAAGTGCCGATGCGGCTTCGGTCGTGATGATAGAAAAGGATCGAATGGGCTCCCCCTCCTTGTCCCAGTGCTCCCATAGCCCCGCGAACGACAGTGGTGATCCATCCGCTCGCAGCAAATAATGGGGCTGTTTGGAGTCTCCGGACCGTTGCCACTCGAACCACCCGCTGGCCGGCACCAGACACCGGCGTGATCGGAAGGCCGAGCGGAAGGCGGGCTTTTCGCTCACCGTTTCCGCGCGGGCGTTAATCAGGCGCGGACCGATCGAGACGTCCTTCGCCCAGGACGGTACCAGCCCCCAGCGGTGCTTCGCAGCGCTGCGATTTCCGCTCTCATCGAGCCGGCAGATCGCGAATACCTGAGTGGGCGCACCGTTATAGCGTGGCTGCACGTTTAACGCGGGTATCCCGGAGCTTAGGTTGTAGAGCTCGTGGAGCTCACGCCAACTCAGGTGCTGAGCGAAACGGCCGCACATCGCCGGGTGATCCCTCTAGTCATATCCTGTCTCATGTTGGCCTGTGCGGCCATGGCGCCGAGGCGGCTTTGATGTCGGTTTCGCTCTTGTCGTTTACGGTGATCGCGGTGCTTCGGGCCAGTCGCTCGTCGCGAATTCGCAGAACGCCACCGAGAATTATTTCGGCCGCGGCGCACTAAACCGCCAACGCCGACGGCTGCCATTAGAATATCTCAGAGTTCAGGCGTATAGCGCCTGACAAGAAGGCGCGTCAACTGCTCACCTCGCAGGGAGAACATATTGATATTATCCTCGGTCATGGCTGAGAAATCTGTTGGATATGTGATGACCTGTTCTCTGGGAACGAGATCGGGTGGCCGGAAGGGCAGTTTGTCATCTTGCTGACCAAGATAAGGCAGGACAAAACCGGCTAGCTCACCGTTTTCGATATACTTGTGGAGACGGCCATAAGCGCTTGTCTGAACGCGCCTGTGCGTCGTTTCAAATGACTGCTGCATGCGGGTGCGCCACCAGAACGGCCTATTTGTTCCAGCGGGCTGGCCGTGACCAGCATCGCAGCAAATGATGTAATCGACGTGGAAAACGTTCGTGCTTACGTCAGTCACCCGGCCAGGCTCCAGGCAGGTGACGCCTAGATTGTCGTAAACACCGCCATCAGTGAGGATGACGCGGGCGGCGCGGGTTTGACCGTTGTGTTCAAAGGTCAGCCGTTCGTCCAGGGCAGGAAGGAGAACAGGATAGGCCGCGGATGCAGCAACAGCTTTGGAAACCGGAAGATCGTTGTTCGCGACGCGTCCGAAACGCCATGAGCCCGAAGACTGGGAGCCGAACCGAAAAGCAGTCTGTGTACGGAGTTCGGTGGCGTTGATGACGATATCAAGATCCGGTCGTGCGACCCGCGACATGGTAGCCGAATGAAAAAGATTCTTCTTGAGCGCCTGCTCGAAGGCAACAGTCCGGCTCGAAAACCGTCTTAGCGGGGCGTGTAGCCATTCCTTGTCAGTACGCAGTTTGAGGCCGGTCACATTGATGAGCCCGACCAGACTGCGGCCCAAATCGCAGGCAAAAGCAGCCCCACCAGCGGTAATAACCGCCAAGAGCGACCGCGGCATGACCGCGGAGAAGAGCGCGTTGCGCGCGATGGGCCGCAATAGGCCGGATCGGAGAAGAGAGATAACGCGCTCGTCGAACTGATCGAAACTCTCGTCTCTGTAGGCATACATCGCCGCGATGACTGAGCCGCCCGAAACAGAGGAAACCACGCGTGTTCTGGAAAGGATTTCGAGGTCGCTAAGCGCCCTGAGGCAACCGAGGTGGAAGGCGATCGCCCGCGAACCACCGCCAGAGAGCGCAAGGCCTATGCTGGGTGCATCGTCATCCGGCATCGAGTTCCGCCTGCCGGGCGCGCCGGGTGACAATAAAATCATGGCGGGTGAATACATACGTCCCTATGCAGGGAATGCGGGTCAGGTCGCCGACAATGAGCATCAGCGTGTGCCGGGGATTGATTTTTGCGGCTACAAGCACGTCAAACATCGCATCCAAGTCTGTCGAACTAGGGATCGGTTGGGAAACCGGATGCGTGTGCCACATACCAATGAAGCTGACCGACCCTTTCGTGCGGGCCTTGCGCTCGGCGTTATCGGCCTGTGTCCCTTCAATGCCGCACACAAACCCTTCTGCGGAGGATGCGCTGTCCGGCGGCGGTCCTGAAACTTCGGTAACCCAGACGATCCTTGCGGGCTCGCTAAATTCGCCGAAGAGCAGGCCGCCGGTTTCAATGCCCCGGCCGTTGACGCGGTTGTTGCGGCTAATCCAGGAATGAATCTGCCGAAGCGCGGACGGCGCAATACGAACTTGATAGGCGTGATGGGGATCACTCCCAATGTGATCGCCGTCCCAGGTGAAGGCGGCGCGCCGAGAAAAGCGGTTCTTTGGCGCTATGTGCGGTAATTCGATGAAATCGGCGGAAGCACCGTCCGCCTTCAGTCCGGCCAGGCGAACGACGGCGATATTGAGCATAGAACCAGCCAAGGCGGCGATGTCCGCCGCAGAGCCGATGAAAGTTGGGCTGGAACAACCTGGTTCCGGCTCAAAGAGCTGGCGTGACCCCGGATCGGGCCAGAACTCATCGCGGAAGGGAACGAACCGAGGATTGCTGCAAATCTCGATCTTGGCGCGGCGCTCCACATCGAAGGAACCGCCGGTGAAATTCAGTTGCGATACAGTGATCATTCCGCGCTCGGCGCGATGCCCTATCCCCATTGAGACAAGCGGCGCGCCTGCCTGTTTCCGAACGGATTCAAGTTTGAGGGCCACAGCGCGCGAGGCCGTCGCGTCGATAACAAGGTCCGCCTCATTCACCCAGGATTGATCAGTGAGAGGAGCGCGCAGCAGATCGGAAGTGCTGGTAGCGAGCTGGATGTCCGGATTGATACGTTTCAGGCGAGCCGCAAGGGCGGCGACCTTCGTGCGCGCGATGTCGGCGTCATCGAAAAGCTGGCGCGCAAGAATGCCAGGCGAAACGATCGAGTGGTCCTGCAAAGTGATCTTGGCGATACCGGCGCGGGTGAGGAACTCACCGATATGGCTGCCGAGCGCCCCGCAGCCCCACAGACTGACGGATTTTTCGCGAAACCACGAAAGCGGCGAATCATGATCGCGCCGTTTTGTGACCGCGGGGCGCCGCTCCCGAACAGGGCACCAGTGGATCTTGGCGGTCTTAGCCCAGTCGACCATGATGGCCTCGGCCTGCTCGTTTATGTCAGAATTTTGGGTCACCATAAGGCGAAAGCCCTTCGTGGCGACGGAGTCCAAACACCATACTTCAAGGTGTTGCTCCATGCGTCCTGTACCGGCAATGCCGCGCATCGGCGCACCAATGACCAGAAACAGCGGCTTGTTTTCCACGGTGGTCAGAGCGGCGAGCTTGAGCGCGGTGAATAGCAGGCGCTGAGGAATGTCGTGCTTTGTCAGTTCGAACATAAGTGAGCTGACGGTGCCAGGATATTCAAAGGGCATGGCCTCGTGCAGCAGCAATGCTGCGGCGGTCTCGCCTTCTGAGGGAGCCTCTTCAATCGGAACCCAGCCAGTTATGTGGACGCGTGTATCGGATCTGCGGTCGAGGGTTGCAAATCCCAGCCAGGGTGTGTTCTCGACGGCTGGCGTGTCGGCCTGGGGTATGACGTTCTGGTCACTTGACGGATAAGCCGTCGGTGGATGCAGCGGCTCACCAGATGGGTCTAGCTGATTAAGAGCGCCGTGTCGGAGCCAGTCATCAAGCCGCTCTATAGCGCCGTAAATGCCGTCGGCGGCGATCCACTCCGTCTCCGTAGATCGATAAAGGCAGAGATAGCGGGTCCACTGGACATGCGAAAAGCCGGCAAACCGCCTATGCGTTGCCCAGAATGCCGGGGGCCAGAACGGGAAATCAGGGGAAACTCGTAGCTCGATGCGCTCTCTTGGCCTCAGCGGAAGGCCGCCTGCGGCTTTTGGCATGCTGCGACAGCTAACGGAAACCTGAATGGTCAGGTCTTCACCGCTAACCTGGGGCTCGGAAACAAAGACGATCTCAAAAACGTCTGGGCCGAAATTTTCGACTTCCCGAAGTTGACGTAAGGCGAGTTGTTGACCGTCTGAAAGGCTCACTTTCGACCGAAACCAACCTTTTCCTGCGGCGGATGATCAGAACCCCTAGCCGCGGCGACAGCGCTGGCCAGTTTGGACCCATAGTCGTCGCCGGCGTCCGGATCGGTATAGTCTAATCCGTGGTCGGTATGATCTAAGACGACCGGTATCGGCGAATCTTTCGAGCCGTGCTCCTGGGTGCAGATGAAATCGCTATGGACGATCTCTTCGTAGCGCGCCTTCGCTTTGGCGTGGGGCGGATTGTCACCGGGCCGGTTGTTTGCGGGGATCGGATCGGAGCTGGCGACGACATAGCCGCAAGAAAGCTGCGCCGCCTCGAGGTCATCAAGAATATCCTGTTTGAGCTTTTCTTTCTCATCACCTTCATCGCGATGGTACATCGCGGATTTCGAACAGTGATGGGGAGCGAGGAGGACATTCCATTCAAGGGTGCGTTCGTTCCCGGCCTTTTTAGAGACGTCAAATATTCGGCGGATGGTGGAATAGCTTAAATCACCGAACAGGAGTGCCTTGCTGACTGAGTTGCCGGAGATGAGGTTCGCCTGCATGGCAAGACTGGTCTCATTGCGCTCGCCGGCGGAATCATCCTCGAACGGTGCGTGAATGAAGGCGGCGAAGTCGTCAGAGGTATCGACCCGATCGATCTGTGTAATCCAACTGCCAGGAGTTGTGAGATATTCGAGCGGAAAGCCGCCGGAAACAGGACCATATAACAAGCGATCAAACCCGATCAGCCGGACACGGTCGCCTGATGCTACCCGGCCATTATGCTCGATCGTGAGTGCAGTACGTCGCATGGCCTCGTTCTTGAAGGCAAGAGCGTCTTCTCCAAGGTCTTTTTTATACTCACGGAATACACGGGGTGTGAACCACAGCTCACCGATCTGAACTCTTTCCAATAGCTCAGCGAAACCTTGAACATGGTCGGTGTCCGGATGGCTCAGGGCGAATGCGGCCAGGTAAGGTTCGCCGCCGCGTTTTGGAAGGCCGTGCGTCAGAATATCGACGATAGGTGTGTGAGGATCGCCTTTGTCATTCGCGCACTCAAGGTGGCGAATGTCGACCTGCAGCACGATTTCGTCATTGACGACGACGCTCGTGCAGTCGCCTGATCCTACTGGCCAGAATACAAAGCGCTTTTCAGACAAGAGACCCGTCACGAATTCCCCCAGCTCAGGCCGTTCGCATCCGAAGATGATGATTAGATGGTAGCGGACGATCCCGGTTCAACCCAATGTAATAATATTTATTAGCCAACCATATAAACGTCAGTCGGACTCTCGTTTTCGTGGTCAACTTGGTCAGTTCGGTCCGCTTTGTCGAATCTCCGCTTACACTGAGCTGGCAGCCCTGCTTCCGGAGACGCAATCTTGGAGAAGGGCGATCTTGGAGAGGGGCAGGAGAAATCGGCTGACAGCGGACGGGTTGCTCGCTCCGCGTGTCTACGGGTTCGACGGATCGACGATGATCGGCCTATATCCACGCCTGACCAGATAGGCACCACGCGGAAGCATCAGCGGGCCTTGCTCGAAAGAGGGGCCTGAGAGTGCCGTTGATCAACTCCAATTTCTTGCCTCTTCTTTCGCGGATACGCGTAGATTTTCTCTCCCTCATGGGTCCACAGTGGGTCCACAAACCGTATTTCGATGTCGGCCCAAGAATGCAGAGTTCTTAAGATTTTGTAATGTCGGAGAAAAATGGCGCGCCCGGGAAGATTCGAACTCCCGACCCCCAGATTCGTAGACAGATCTTTGGCTTGACAGACGTCACCTCATAAAAGGCGCAACAGCAGCAACAGGAAGATCGTTCAAAAGGGGTTCTGGCGGCTTGAGAAACAACCGGAATACACCTTAACCGCGCACCTTCGGTTCTAACTCATTGATGAAGGGTCGTTTTTCTCTCCCGTCAAAGCCGGTCAGGAACGAATTCTGCAACTGTCTGTTCCCCGGCTGCAACCGAAACCGGGAGACATACATGCCCAACGTTACCCTCACCGAGGCCCGCGTCAGGGCGCTCACCCGCCGCAAGGCCGCCTACGACATCCGCGACGGCAAGCTCAGGGGCTTCGGCGTCCGGGTGCTGCACTCGGGTCGGAAACGTTTCTTCGTCCACTGCCAGCATCGCGGAGAACGGGTCTGGAAGATCATTGGCGACGCCGGGACCATAACCGTGACAGAGGCGCGATCCCGCGCCGCCGAAATGCTTGCAGCAATCCGGCGGGGCGAGGACGCACCCTCCCGGCCCGACGAAACGCTCTTCGAGGCCGTCGCCGAGACCGTGTTCGAGCGCTACGCGCGGGTCTGGAAGGCCGGGACGCTTTATGTGAACCGGTGCTATCTCCGCAATCAGCTCCTGCCGCGCTTCGCGGGGTGCGCCATCGCCGATATCGACCCTGAGGACGTCCGCAAGTGGTTCGCCTCCCTGCGCGCGACGCCGGTCGCGGCCGACAGGTCCATGCCGGTTCTGTCCGTCATCATGAGAGAAGCGGAACGGATGGGCCTTCGGCCGGAGGGGTCCAACCCCTGCCGGGGCATCCGGCGCTATCGCCGGAAGGGGCGCGAGCGCTTCCTGTCCGACGACGAGATCCGCCGGCTGTCCGCGAGACTGTCAGCCCATGCTGATCGCCAGCCATTGCAAGTGGCCGCCATCCGGCTCCTTCTCCTGACGGGGTGCCGCAAGAGCGAAATCCTGACCCTGCGCTGGTCCGACTACCGCGAGGGCCATCTCTTCCTGCGCGACAGCAAGACGGGACCCCGAACCGTCTGGCTGTCGCAGCCGGCCAGGCGCATCCTCGACATGCTGGGGCGGACGAGCCCATGGGTCTTTCCGGCGTCGCGAACGAACCGCCCTCGGAGCACGGAGTGGCTGCACAGCTTCTGGCGCCGTCTCCGTACCGAGACGGAGCTGTGCGATGTGCGTCTTCACGATTTGCGCCATACCCATGCGACCCTTGCACTGAGACAGGGCGAAACCGTCCTGGCGATCGGGAGGCTGCTCGGTCACCGGAATCCGGAGACGACGCTCAAATACACGCATCTGGCCGACACAATGGTTCGCGACGCTGCCGAGACGGTCGGCGCCGTGCTGGAGGGCTGAGGCATGGCAAGCAAGGAACGCATGCGGCTTACCGACGCCGCCATCGCCCGCCATCGCCCCCGCGAGCGGGAATATACGGTCTGGGACACCCGCATTGCCGGTCTCGGCGTCCGGGTTCGACCGTCCGGTGGGCGGAGCTGGATATTCCTGCGCAAGACCGGCGGCGGGACCCGCAGGATATCCCTCGGTCGGGCGGAGCTGAAGACGGTCGAGGAGGTTCGCCGCGAGTGCCATGCGCTCGCGGCGGAACCCGGGAGCGAGGACAAGCCGGACGAGATCCGCCATGCTGTCCCGTCGTTCCGGGACTTCGTCGCCGGCACATGGAAAGAAGCCCACTGCGACCGCTACAAGCCGTCAACCCAAAGGGGCGTGCGATCCATCCTCGCCAGGCAACTGCTGCCCGCCTTCGGATCGAAACCGCTGGACCGCATATCCCCGGCACAGGTCAGGCGCTGGTTCGACACATACAGCCGAACTGCCCCGGGCGGCGCCAACCGTGCTCTCGACCTTCTCCGGCAGATCATGAACTTCGCGGTTGCCTGCAGCCATATCGACACCAACCCGGCGCGCGGCGTCAAAAGGAACCGGCGACCGGCGCTCACGCGATTCCTGTCGCGCGACGAGATAGGCCGCCTGCACCGGGTGCTGGACAGGCAAACCCGAAAGAGCAGCAGGCAGCAGGCCGACATCATCCGTCTCCTGCTTCTGACCGGGTGCCGCAAGGGCGAAATCGTCCGCCTGCGCTGGTCCGCGGTCCAAGACGACATCCTTGTGTTGGCCGACAGCAAAACCGGGCCGAGAACGCTTCCTCTCAATACACAGGCCCGGCGCATCCTCGAACGCCAGCCGCGAGGCGCGAGCTCGTTCGTGTTTCCATCGCCGCGTGACCTGGCCCGGCCACGTCGTCTCAACCTCGCGCTCTGGTATCGGGTCCGACAGGAAGCCGGCATCGAGGATGTTCGCCTTCACGACCTGCGCCATACCCATATGCGAGCCACGCGGTCATGAACGGCGTGCCGGTGCCGGTCGTCTCGCGGCTGCTCGGCCACAGCAATGTCAGCATGACACTGCGCTACGCCCATCTCGGGGACCGGGACGTCGAGGCGGCGGCCGAGAGGGTCGGGCAATCCATCGCCGCCATCATGGGCATTTGACCGTGCGGTTGCCGGTGTCGATCCAAGCGATTCCTCGAACGGTCGTGACCAGTTGCAAGATGATTGATCGTTTGGTTAGCAGCCTCCGTTTAACACTCAGCCTCATAACCTGAAGGTCGCAGGTTCAAATCCTGCCCCCGCAACCACAGAAAACGACGCTAACTCAATATGTTGGCGGCGTTTCTCCTTTCTTTCCAACCGTCCCGATGCCGGACTGGGAATCTATTGGGAATCACGCGGAATGACACTACAGACCACCTCTGGCATCTTCTGGCACTGTCGCGTATGCATTTGCACCATCTCGACGATGGCGCATTCATGACGTCGTTGGCTTGTTCGCGCTACCCGCTGCGGGAGCGCGACACCGTCCTGAGAGGTGTAGCTGAACAGGTGAACAGCGACTTGACCGGCATGGCCATGATGATGAGAGGGGTCTTCTCGACCATCTTCTCCCCTGGATCCACCGTCCGCGCCCCGGGGGCCACCATCGGCTGGGTGACCCGATAGGAGCACCGGCCAAGTTCGAGCCATTGTGGACCTGATCTTGTAGTTCCGGAGTTCGTGACGAATGACCGGGTTTCGCTTTGTCCATTCGTCCGACCTGCATCTGGGGCGCCGGTTCGGCACTCTCCCCGAAGACATTCGCGGCCGTCTTGTGGAGGCCCGTCATGCAGCGATCCAGAATCTGTCGGCTGCCGCGCGGGAACACGGAGCCAACCATGTGTTCATCGCTGGCGATCTCTTCGATAGCGAGACGCCCTCGGATCGGGTCTGGCGACAGACGCTCGCTGCGATGGGCGCGGCGGAGGGAATCCGGTGGTGGATAATTCCAGGAAACCACGACAGCCTTGCCGCCGAAACGCTTTGGGACCGTATTCGCGCCCAGGCCCCCGCCTGCGTCCATCTTGCCGATGTGCCCGAACCGCTTGAGATCGCACCCGGAGCGATACTCCTTCCCTCGCCCGCGCCGCGCCGGTTTCCCGGCCGCGATCTGACCGACTGGATGCCCGGCTGCTCAACTCCCGAAGGTCATCTGAGAATCGGCTTGGCGCACGGCGGCGTCGTGATGTTCGGAAGCGAAGATGATGAGGCGGAGACGATCCCGCTCGACCGGGCGGCCTCCGCCGGTCTCGACTACCTTGCTCTCGGCGATTGGCATGGTTTCGTGCAGATCGGCGTACGGACATTCTATTCCGGTACCCCGGAACGCGATCGCTTCAAGCACCAGGGCCGGGGCGTCTGCCTGGCTGTGACCATTCCGGGTCCAGGAGCCATACCCGAGGTGACCGAGATCGAGACTGGCCAGTTTGACTGGTCCGAGATCTCCCTGGTCTTGACGCCGGAGCAGGACGCGGCCAATGCCTTTGCCGCGGCGCTGCCGCTGGATGGGACTGACCGGCGCGACACGCTGCTCCGGGTGCGCGCTTCCGGCTGGGTCCGCCTTGCGCAACGCACGAAACTGGCCCGAGCGGCCGTAGAGGCGGCTCCTGAGTTCGGGTATTTCGAGTTCAACGATTCCGAGCTGGGCACCGAATGCGCGACCGACGATCTTGATGAAATCGCTACAACCGGCGCACTCCGCATGACTGCAGAAGCCTTGTATGGAGAAGCAGAGAATGCCGCGATGAGTGCGGAGGATCGAGCCGTTTCGGCCGCCGCCCTGCGCCGGCTCTACGGTTATGTGACAAGAGAAGAGCAGTGAAGCTCCGATCCATCCGTATCGAAAACGTCCGCCGCTTCATCGCTCCTGTCGAAATCGCTGGCATCAGCGATGGGCTGAACATCCTCTCGGCCCCGAACGAGCGCGGCAAGTCGACCATGTTCGATGCGCTCCACGCCGTCTTTTTCAAGGACAGGAAGTCGTGGGATAAGGAAATCAGGAGTCTGGTGCCGCACGCGGGCGGCGATCCATCGATTGCCGTCGAGATCGAACTCGCTGACGGGACATATTGGATCGAAAAGCGTTGGAACGGTCGGCGTCGCGGCGACGCGCGGATCATGACCGCAGGGCGCCTGATCAAGCAGGCAGACGATGCCGAGGCCTGGATTGCCGAGGTGTTGAAGTCACCGAAAGATGGCGGCCCGGCGGGTCTTCTCTGGGTCCGTCAGGGGCTGACCGGCCTCGATAGCGGCGACAACGCACATCTTGCCCGGCGCGATCTGCTGACATCGGTCGCCGGCGAGGTCGAGGCCATGACCGGCGGGCGGCGAATGGACGCGGCCCGGGACAGGTGCCGAGAGGAGTTGGAGCGTTATCTGACCAGGACAGGCCGTGCGAAATCCGATGGGCCTCTGAAGCGCAAAGAGGACGAGGTTGCCGCGCTTCAGGCGAGACACGTGGAACTCGCGGCAAAGTCTGAACAATTGCGGGACGAATTGAACCGGCGCCGGGATCTCAGGCAGGAGCTCGGCAGGCTGGAGGACCCCGAAGAAGAGGCAGAGCGCAAGGCGCGTCTTGCTGACGCTAAAGCCGCGCATGCCGAAGCGTCGCTCCATACCGAAGCGCTGGAAAAGGCGAAAAGCGCCGAGCAGGCCAAGCGCGCCGAGGCGAAGCGCGCCGAAGAGCGCCTCGCATCCCTGGAAAACGACCTGTCCGAATCCGCCAAGGCGGCGGAGGAATATCGAGACGCGAAGGAACAGGAGGTGCGTGCCACGGAGCAGCAGCGTCTGGCGGATGCCGCGATGTCGGATGCAGGAGAAGCCCATGAGGCGGCACACAGGCGTGCCGAGGCTGCCGCGGCGACGCTGCAGCAGACGCTGCGCGCCCAGGCTGCGGCCGCCGCCACTGAGCGCCGCCGCGAATTGATGGAACAACTCGATAGAGCGGAAACGTCACGACGGCAGGCGGAGCAGGCAACGGCCGCAGCGAAGGCGGAGCTTTCCGCCCAAGTGCTGATAGACCTTGAGACCCTGGATGAAAGCGTGCGTATCTTGCGGAAGACACGCGACCACGATGCCGCGGCAGTCACGATGGCTTACTCGCCCGGGCGCGCCCACGGCGTTTCTCTCGGCGGGGAAACCCTTCGGGACGGTGAGCGCAGGTCGATCCCGGACGGCGCGCGGTTGGACATCGAAAGGATCGGCCAACTGACGATCCACCCCGGCCGAAGGGCGGACGGAGAGTCCCTTGCGAGCGCCGAAGTCGCGCTGGCCCGGGCGCTCACGGCCGCCGGCATGGACAGCATCGATGACGCGCGCGCGTCCGCCCTGCGCAGACGCGAAAGCGAAGGGCTCCGCCGCGATGCGGAAGCAGCCCTGCAGGGTATCGCACCCAAAGGGATCGATGCGCTGCGCGGGCAGATCGCAGCGCTTCCCGAACTGATGGATGGCGGGGACGATCTCCCAACCGCCGAAGACGCGCAGGAAGCAGACCAGGTGGCGAGAAAGACGCTCGCCGACGCTCGCAACATCCACGATGACGCGCGTACGGTACTCGGACGCACGGAGACAGCTACAGCGCGGGCGTCCGCGGCGGCTGAAAGCGGCAAGGCGCGGGTTGACCGGGCGACGGCGGCTCTTTCAGTGATCGATGACCCGGAAACCGAGAGAGTCAGCCGCGGGGAGGCGCTTTCCGGGCTTCGGGTACAGCTTGCAGAGGCCACGCGACTACGCGAAGAGATCGCTGCGACCGCGCCCAATCAGGACGCCGTGGCGACTGCGCTGGAAAGGGCACACTCGATCGTTACACGCGCCGAGGAAGATCGACAGCGTATTAGGCTCGATCTCGGCAAGCTCGATACCTCGATCGAGATTCAGGCCGGCGAGGCGGTGGACGAAGAGCTAGCCGATGTCGAAGCCCGTCTGGAAGCGGCGCAGCGTACGCTTGATGATCTCCAATTTGAGGTCGCTGTTCTGACGAAGCTCGATAGGGCTCTGGAAGCCGCACGGGCGTCTGCCCGAGACCGTTACGTAGAACCGGTCCTGATGGAGCTCGGGCCACTCCTGCAGCTCCTCTGGCCTGAAGCCGAACTCCGCTTCGACGCTGAGAGGGTGCTGCCCACGACCTTGGTGCGGGCCGGCACGGAGGAGGATTTCGACATTCTCTCGGGCGGTACGCAGGAACAGATCGCGCTGCTTGTCCGGCTCGCCTTCGCCCGGATGCTGGACAAGGCGGGCGCGCCCGCGCCTGTCATCCTCGACGACGCTATCGTCTATACGGACGATGACCGTATCGAGCGTATGTTCGATGCCTTGACGCGGCAGGCACGGGACCTCCAGATCATCGTGTTCTCGTGCCGCCAAAAGGCTTTCCGCGATCTAGGGGGGCGCAGCCTCGATATCGCCCCAGCAGACAAGACACTGGAGACGTAGTCAAGTGAGATGGTTGAGGTCTTCGCTTTTCTTCCTTCCATGCATGCGCCTCGCTCATGGCTCAAGTCGCGCAGCTTACCTAGCCCTCCCCGCGGTAAAAAAAGGCAGATTCCGGGGCTGAATGACTACAAGCAGGTCTCGGGTTGAGCTTTGGGGTGGTTTCTCCATGATCTCATATTCGACTCGAAAGGAGGGACGTAGTGCCAAAAATGGGCGCAGATGCAGCCGCACCTAGCGCAGCCGAGGCAGCGGTAGCCCAGCCAGCAGCAAGAGCAGAAACATCAGCGCCGAGCCCCACGGCGCCGACTGCCTCGACGCATTGTCCCTATCGCCGAACCACTGACCTATTACAGCGTCTTGCTCCGAACAAGATGCGCATCGGTTTCTTTATCGGCGCTGGTTGTTCATCGTCTATTCGAAGCTCTGACGGAAAGCCGTTGATCCCGGATATTGCCGGCCTCACTAAGCAGATCAAGGACTCTCTGAAAGAAAGCGATGAACTAGGGGAAGTTGCGCAGACTGCGTGGGCGCGCGTGGTAGCTCGCAGCATCCCAGTGCCGACGATTGAAGACGTTCTCAGCCACATCCGGACGCTAAAATCTCTTTGCGGTAAGGAAGGAATTGACGGCTTTTCCAAAGATAATCTCGGTAATCTGGATATCGCTATCTGCGAGAAGGTGCGCAAAATCGTTAGCAAGCCCCTTCCGGCAAGCGATACAGCGTACCACGTGCTCGCGAGTTGGATTCAGGCTATTCCACGGGAGAGGCCAGTGGAGATATTTACCACAAACTACGATTTGCTATTGGAGCAAGCCCTGGAAGAGCAGCTCGTCCCTTACTTTGACGGATTCGTCGGTTCCGACAGTGCGTTCCTTGATCTTGACTCGATGACGGAGGATGATCTGCCGCCGCGGTGGGCACGGCTTTGGAAGATACACGGCTCCATCAACTGGTGGATGACTGCCAAACAGAAAATCCGGCGGAGCCGTGACAAAGTAGAGGGGGAGCAGCTCTTAATTTATCCATCTCATCTCAAATACGATCAAAGTCGACAGATGCCATATTTCGCCACGCTTGATCGGTTGCGAGTGTTTCTGCGGTCAGATCAATGCGTCCTTGTAACTTGTGGCTATTCCTTCGGCGATGAGCACATCAATGCCATTATCGCCCAGGGACTTTCAGGAAATTCCAACGCGGCATGCCTTGGGATGATTTTCAATGACCGCAACAACGCTCCAAAAGGAGTTGAGCTTGCAAAGCGGCACGCCAATTTAACTCTTCTGGCGGCGGATGGCGGAGTTGTAGGAACCGTTGATCGGGCATGGGCCAGCGTCGTAAAAAACCTGAACCCGGCTTACCCGATCGCTGTGGCAACAGACATGCCGGCTGGACGAACATCGGCTCCTGTGGACCGTTGCAAATGGCTGCTCGGCGATTTTGCGGCGCTTGGGCGTTTGCTGGCTCACCAGCTTTCCAGTCGGGATGTTGAGCAGCGAGGTAACGATGAGAAGTGATCCCACTCTCATCGGCACGGTGCAGGATGTGGCCGGCACGTCAGTGAGCGTCTCTCTTGTGAGGGATACCGCCACCGGACTGAGTTTCTACAAGGGCGACTCATACCGAATTGGTCAGGTAGGAAGTTTTGTCCGCATTCCGCTGGGTTATACATCGTTGTTTGGGGTCGTCTCACAGGCTGGTGCGGGAGCCGCACCAAAGACGGAAGAGGACGTGCACCCGTGGGGCAACCAGTGGCTTAAGGTGCAGCTGGTTGGTGAGAGAGGTCGCGCCGGGAAATTCGAGCGCGGTGTTTCACAGCACCCCACCATCAATGACGCTGTCCACATTGTCACCGACGATGACCTTCGAGAAATCTATGGGCCGGGCGACCCCGTCGATTTCGTGACGGTTGGTCACCTGGCTAGTGCGGAGTCAATTCCGGCCCTCGTCAACATCAACAAGCTTGTTACTCGCCATTCGGCGGTTGTCGGAACCACAGGCGCCGGCAAATCGACGACTGTTGCTGGACTTCTTACGGCACTCTCTGAGCCGAACCGCTATCCTTCTGCCCGCATCGTCGTCTTGGACATTCATGGCGAGTATGCAAAAGCTCTGGCCGATCGATCCTCCGTGTTCCGCGTTTCGACGGATGCCAATGCGGAAAGGGGTGAGAAGCCGCTCCAGATACCCTTCTGGGCACTGAGCTTCAACGAACTAGTTAAGCTGTCATTTGGAGATTTAAGCGACGAAGCAATGTCCGCCGTCGCTGACACCATTGTAGCGCTCAAGCGCGAGTCGCTAGAGAATCAGCCGCGCGAGGGAATCGCGGCGGCGCGGCTGACTGTGGACTCGCCCGTGCCATTCTGCATTCATAAACTCTGGTTTGACCTCCACCAGCGAGAGCACCGCACCATCATTCCGAAACCGGGCGGTGCTGAAGAGGAGGTGGAGCCCGCCTACGTCCTTGATGACGCTCGAAACCCGGTGAAACTCGGCGATGCCATGTCGATAATACCGCCGCTGTACCGCACGGTCAAGACCACAGGGCCGGCAAACGAACGCGTAAATTGGGGCAGAGACGCGATTAACATCCGTCAGCAACTCGCGGTCCTCGGCTCTAAGCTCCGAGACCCGCAGTTCGCATTTCTCTTCAATTGCGGCGATTGGTGTCCCGGTATCGACGGGACTGTTACGAAGGATTTGGATGCGCTGCTTGAGGATTGGTTAGGGAGTTCTGCTCCCGTCTCAATTTTGGATTTATCTGGTATACCCCCTTCCGTTTTGAGCGATCTCATCGGTGCTCTTCTACGTATTCTTTATGATGCTCTTTTTTGGAGTAGAAACCTGCCCGAAGGAGGCCGTTTACGCCCTCTCATGATCGTTCTAGAAGAAGCGCATTCGTACTTGGGGAAGGCGCATGTCGGCACGGCATCTAGTGCTGTAAGACGAATCGCCAAGGAAGGCCGCAAGTATGGCGTGGGCGTCATGATCGTGAGCCAACGCCCATCGGAGATCGATCCCACTATTCTCTCACAATGCGGCACGGTTTTCGCAATGCGGCTTGCCAACGACATTGATCGCGGACAGGTAACTGGGACGGCGTCTGACAATCTCAAGGGTTTGTTCGATATGCTCCCGATACTCCGTACAGGGGAGGCCATTATCGTCGGTGAGGCAGTGAGTCTACCGATGCGAATACTTATTGATCCGCCGGAAAAGAACCGCTGGCCGGACAGTAGAGATCCAAACGTTGCCGTTCGCGGCGATCCCGTGAAAGGCTATGATGACGAGGGTGGATGGGCCACGCCGAGACAGTCAGAGGACTACAAAATCGTCATGCGCCAGTGGCGCGCGCAAAGCGCCTACTATGAACACAAGAAAATGGAACCAGATGACGCCGCTGTCAACGCCACGCCAGGAGAAATGTGATGAACTGGATCGGTACACCCGATTCTTCTAACATTGCGCGCTACAAATACGATGAAAAAGCCCATGTTCTCACCGTCGAATTCAAGAGTGGCGGAACCTACAATTATTACGATGTGCCGCAGACACTATATAGACAGATGGATGCAGCGTCCTCAAAAGGGCAGTTTCTCGCCCGAAACATCAAGGGTGCCTATAGGTATGCACGCGTATAATCCTTTACAAATGATGAACACCTTAGCCTAAGAAGTGGAGAAGGTGTGCTTGTTTCTCAAACACAATATCTTCACTGCGGCTCGTCGTCAAACCTTAGCTGTGGCTGGCGTGGAACATTGATCCCTGTGACATGTGACCTTCCCCCCGTAATCCGGGCCATTGCGGCTGAGAGTTTTCCTGAGGAGACTTTGGGAAGGAGAACTCGAGATGAAGCGCAAACGGTTTACGGGGGGAAGGTCAATCGTCGCCCGCCATCGGCGCTCCTATGTCCGCGGCGACGTCGTCTACGACCCGTTGCACTACCCGTCGCTGCTGGAGAAGAAGCCGGGCGCCCTAGACCAGGCGACGCCGCTGCGGGGGTGGAAGCTCGATCCCGCCTTCGGCACGTTGCGCCGCCTCCTCGAAGCCGCTTCGGCCCGCGCGGCATCCGGCACCCGGCCCCACTGGCCGCCCTGCATCTCTCCGCCGTGGACGGGTCACGGCGTTCGGGGCCGCGGCCCGGGGCGACAGCCGGTAGTATGACCCGGCGGCGTGCATCGACGCCGGGTAGTCCGCGACTACATCGACAATCCCCGATCTTGGCGCGCTCGTTCGGCGGCGGCGCGCCTTTCCTCGTCGCGGGCGATCCTGTTCCGGATCTTCTCTTCCCTCTCACTGACCGCGTCCGGCCCGACGCCGGCGGCGCCTAGATGGGCGGCGAGCTCGTGTTTCGGAATGTCCTTTCTGAGCGCCGCCGCTTCGTCGAGAACCTGCCCCCCCTTCCGCCGCCAGTCGGGCCAGGCCCGCAGGTGCTCCGCCGGCGTCGACATCGTGCCGTCCGTCTCCGTCAGAACGTTCCGCGCACTCTCGACCTCCGCGGCCCGCTCGAGGAATGCGCCGACCCGGTCCCGGTCCCGCGCCCAGCGGGCGTCCCTGGTAAGAAGGTCGTGGACCGTGTTGCGCGTACTCTCCGGCAGATGGGACCTGGCATCGAGGGAGCGCGCCCGGTCCATCAGCCCGGCATAGCCGCTCACGTCGAAGGCGATCCCGCCCGTCTCCTCCGCCGACCGTTGCACAACCGCGGACAGCAGGTTCATCTCCCTCACCTCGACCGCAAGCTGCGCCCGGTCGAGGCGGCCTGTTTCCTCGACCAGTGCCCCGCGTTCGCTCGGCATGGCGTCCAGATGGCGCGCATGAGGGCCGTCCTTCACCAACATCGCACGGGCCGCGGCGAGCAGGGACTCCGCCCGCTGCCGCCAGTCGCTCAGGGAGTCGAGCCACGCGGGAGGTTCGGGATAGTCTGCCGTCAGCGCGGCCACCCGCGCGGGCCAGTCCCGGATCTGCTGGCAGATCGGTTCGCACCTGGCATGATATTCGAGCCACGAGGCGACAAGCTCTTGCGTGGGCACCGGCAGCTCCGCCTGCCCGGAGAGCGCCTCCGCCCGCGCGATCGTCTCGCCGTAACGCGGCACATGGTAAGCTTCGGTTTGGGTCTCGCGTGCCTTCCGGATCACCTCCGCCGTCAGCCACCCGAATGCCAGGTAGCGGTCGTGCCGCAGCGCGTCCCGGACCTCCTCCGCCGTCTGCCGGATACCCTCCCTCGCGCCTGGCACGGCGTCCAGGTACGGCGCGTGGGCGTCTTCCCGGCGCAGCATGACCTCGGCCCCGGCCTCCAGTTCGCCACCTTCCTCGCGCCAGGCGCGGCGTGCGGGATGGTCCGGATCGAGCCCGCCAGGCTCGTCTTGCGGCAGGTCCGCAGCCCGGCGCTCCCGCCACGCCGCGACGAGGCCGGGCAGGGTGCGCACCTCTTCCGCCAGCGCCGCTTGCGTCGCATCGACCTCCCGCCATTCCGCCGCCACGCGCCGCGCGCGCGCATCGAGCCCCTCGGCGGCCGCAAGCCTTCCGCCCAGCTCCGCCACCCGCCGGTGGCCCGGCGCATACAGCTCCGGGACGCCGATCTCCGCGGCCCGTTCGCGAAGCTTGCGCCACGCTCGCTCGAACCGTCCGGCATCGTCGAGGAGCCGCGTGCGTTCGAGCGTCTCGACAGCGCCCTCTAGACCGGCGCGCCCTCCCGGCATGGCATGGAGATGGCGCGACGCCTCGCCGTCCGCCCAGAGCCGGGTCCGGCCCGCCTCCAGAAGCGCCACCCCTTCCTCGCGCCAGGCATCGTATTCGGGAAGCTCCTCCACCGGCCGTCCCTGCGAGGAGGCCGCCCAGCCGAGCTCCGGCCAGCGCCGCCAATTGTCCCGGATGCGCTCGACGAGGCCGCGCACCTCGCGGTCGCGGGCCAGATGCCCCTCATGTTCCGCCAGCATTGTGTCGGTGAAGCGGCGCATGTCCTCCGCGAGGTCCTCGATCTGCGCGAGCGCCGCAGCCCGCGCCATCACGTCCCGGTAACCCGGGAGGAAGAATGGAACGGTGTTCGTCTCCTCGCTCTCCTGCAGAAGTGCCCGCCAGTCCTCCGCCAGCGCCGCGAATGCTTCGGGGTCCACGACGGGAGGCTCGGCAAGGTCAATCCCCAGCGCCTCCAGCGCCCCGTCCTCGCTCCCGTCGTGCGCCTCCCGGTCGTCGGTCAGCAGCAGGAACGCCTCCGAGACCCGGCTGAGCTCGACATGGAACAGCTCGCGGTCGGCCTTGCTCCCGGCGTCCAGCACGGCGATCGCCGCCCGCGCCATCCGGCCCTGCGCGGCATGCACGGTCGAACAATAGGCAAGATCCAGATGGCGGAGTTGCGGGTCGGTGAGCGCGAGCGCGAACTCCCGGTCCCCATCGCGGAACCGCACCCGCCTGTATCCGATCTCCAGGATCTCCGCTCCTCCGCCATTGACCAGGTCCGGCGCCGGGGGATGGCCGAAGCGCGGGGCGGGCGCCTTGCGGTTGCGCGTCCAGCGGATCCGGTCGCCGGCGCGCAACTCGATCCGCTCGGTGTCGTAGAGGCCCAGATAGCTCGCCGCATTGCCCGAGGGCCGGAACCGGCGTTCGCCGTCCGGGTGGGCCAGCACGACCCTGCCGTCCTCGTGGCCCATCACGGTGCAGACGTCGTTCGCGCGGCAGCCGTAGACGTCGCGGTGGAACACAACGGTATCGCCGGGCTCGTAGCTCCGGATATCGGAGGCCTGCGCCCGGGTGAGCCGCCGGTTGACCAGGCGGTCGACGGCGAGTGCGCGGCCGCTCAGCACGCCTTCCTCTGCGAGCCCCTCGCGCACGACCTCGTTCGCCTGCCGGCAGATCGCGTGAGTAGGAGCGAGGATCAGGGTGTCCGCTCGATGCTCCGGCGCCAGCGCGAGCCAGCGCCGTCCCGCCTCAATGCCGAGCTCCTCCCGAGGCGCCTCGCGCACCCGCTCGCCCAGCTCCGCGATTGCCGCGCCGGGCGCGCCTTCCCGCGCAAGACCCACCGCCGTGAGCAGCTCCGGGTCGCGCTGGCGCAGCACCTCATCCATCGTCGCTGTCGCCATGCCCGCCTTCTGCAGCAGCCGGAAGGGCTGGCCCGCATCCACCGCCTTCAACTGCGCGGTGTCGCCCACCAGCGCTACGCGCGCCACACCCAGCTCGCGCGCGATGCGCAGCAGCGCCTCCATGCGAACGGTGTCGATCATCGAGGCCTCGTCCACCGCCAGAACCGCGCCCGCGTAGTCCGCCCGGCCCCGGGCCAGCCGCTCCGGGTCGGAGAGGTCGCCGAAGCGGGTCAAGAAGTATTGCAGCGTCCGCGAGGGGATGCCGGCCTCCCGAGCGAGAACCCGAGCGGCGACGGCCGACGGCGCCAGGCCCTGTATCCTCAGCCCCCCGAGAAGTTCCTTCACCTCGCGCAGCATGGTCGTCTTGCCGCTGCCGGCATGGCCCTGCACGCCGATCACGAGGTCGTCCGACAGCAGCACCGTGCGGACCGCCTCCCTCTGGCCCCCGGTGAGACGCGACGCTCCGAGCCGCGCTTCGACGGCATCTGCGCCGGCCAGCGCCAATCCCTTGCCGCGCCCCGCTCGCATCGACTCCAGCACGCGGCGCTCCGCGCGCACCGCCCGGTCGGTGACGAAGGCCCGGTCCATCCCCCGGCGTTCCGCCTCGATGAGCTCGCCGCCGCGCACAAGCCGTGCGATCGCCGCGTCGACCTCGGCCAGCGTGTAGCGCCCCGGTGCATGGCCCAGCGCCACCGCCCGGATCTCGGCCTCCGGGATCGCGGTGCGCCTCTCCGCAACATGCGCCACCGCCCGCGCCACCGCCTCCAGAACGCCCAGCTCCGGCTCCGGCGACAACTCCGCCGGCGCCCGAGAGCGAGGGCGCGTGGGGGGCGTTCCCGCCCATTCGGCAACGCCATCGCGGGGCAGCCTCGGCAGCGTCGGCGCGCGCTTGAGACTGCGGACCTCGTTGGGCGGCATGTCCGGCGCGGGCACGCGCGGCGATCTCACCCGCTCGCCAGTCAGCGGGTCGAGGGGCCGGGACGGCGTGAGTGCCATTCTCTCCCGGACCAGCCCGAGCGCCCGCGCCCGCGCGCGCCATTCCGGCACGAGGTCCGCGAGAGTCCTGTCCTCCTTGCGACGGCGCGTGTGCAGCGCCGCCATCTGCGTATGCGCCGCCGTGTAGGGCAGCCCCAGACGCTCCAGATGCGCGAGGATCTCGCGGCGTCTGCCCGAGAACGCGTCCAGGAAGGAGCGCTCGTAGCCCGCAAGCTCGAACCCCGGGATCCTTCCCACAAGGGTCGGCGAGACAGCCATGCCGAGCGCCTGAAGACGCCGCGCGAGCTCGTTCCGGTAATACGCGCCGATCAGCTTCTCGCTGCGACGGATCTTCGTCGGCTCCACGCTCCGCCAGTCCCCTGAGGCAGTGCGCGTCATGTTGGCCAGCACACAATGGGTGTGCAGCTGCGGGTCCTGGTCGCGGCTCGCGAGATGTCGGAACCCCGCCACCACCATGCCCTTCGCCTTCACCCGGGGACGGCGGCGGGTCGCCGGGTCCCAGCCCCGGGTCTCCAGAAGCTCCGCCTCCACCCAGTCGAGCGTCGCGCGCACCGCCTCGTCGTGAGCCCGGATCACGCGGCGGTCGCCCATCACCAGCGCCTCCAGCGACACCGACTTCGGTGCCGAGAAGGTGATGTCCCAGCCGGGCCGGTGGTCGTGCTGCCCCTCGCGCATCCGACCGAGACGGAGATCCGTCCCGGGCACGTATCCCGACAGCACCGATGCGAAGCGCGATGGACGCACATGGGCCCTGAGCCCCAGCGCCTTCGCCGCATCCCCGTGCCAGAAGCTCGCCTGCCGGTGCTCAGGGTCGTTCCTGGCGTAGTAGCCGTCGCGCTCGTAATAGGACACCGCCACGGCGGACGAACGAAGCTCCACGACCGTCGCGACCATCGGGTCAGGCCTCGCGGACGGCCGCGCCGGTGCGCCGCAGAGGCCGAGAGGGGGAGCGCCGCCGGCTCAACTGGCCCACAGCCATTGGTAGAGGAGAAGTGTGCGGCTCTCGAACGCCATGCCCAGGATGAAGACGAAGACGATCCAGGGCGCAAGAACCGCCCGCCAGCCGAACCTCAGCCCGGCCATGCGTGTCCGGATGTCTTCGAGAGTCCGATCGGCCCGACGGGACTCCCGACTGGTGTTGTCGCGCATCTTCCCGAGCCCCGTCTCGATCCTGGTTACGGCGCTCTCGACCCCCGCCGCGGTCGCGCGGATCGTCGAACGGTCTTCCGCAAGCCATTCCTCCATCCCCTTGACCTCGGCCGTGAACCGGTCCGCGGTGCTTTCCAGCCCCCCATCGATGCGCTCTGCCGCCGCCGCCGCTTTCGCCGCCGCTTCCTCCATCCTTCCGGTATGGACTGCAATAGCGGCCGCCGCGTTGTCCGCTGGCGCGTCCGCTGTCCGCGCAACCTCGACGACCCGGGTCACGAGTTTGTCGCCCCAGGCCTCAAGCGCCTCCGGCGTCACCGGCGCCAGCCGTTCGGCGGACGCCGCTTCCCTCAGCCCGGCCAATTGCTCCCGGATGTCCTGCACCGCGGTCCGCAGTTCCTCGAACGCGGCCGGATCGATACCGGGCGCCGGCCGCTCGTCCGGCAGGCTCGCCAAGAGGTCCGGCTGGGCTGTCCGTCTACTCTTGCCGCCGCGCTCCGCTGTCACGCTACCCCTCCCCTCGTGTGGACGACCTCTTGCACTTCACGGAGGTCGGTGGCAGAGATGGCGCCCGCCTCACAACAGCCGGTCCTGGCGGGTGTCCATCTTCCTTTTGCCGACCCGCGGAGCGTCCGCCTGCCTCGCGGCAGACGGCACGAGCGAGGCCATTGCGATGCGGGCCCGCTCCTCGCCCAGCACCGAGGCGAGCGCCGCACGCAGCTCTTCCGAGCGGCCCGACCCGGCCATCGCAGACGCCCAGGCGGCGAAACGCACCGCGATCCGCTCCTGCATGTCGCGCACCAGGGGAACTGCTTCCTCCCCCTCCAGCATCAGCGCCCGAACCTCCCGCACCGCCTCCAGCAGCTCCCGCTGCTCCTCCACAGCGAGCGCCAGCGCAGGACCAGCGGCCTCTTCCTGACCGTCCCGTTCCACCAGCCCCACCAGGTAGCGCGCGATCGACAGACCGCGCCGGTCCGCGTTGCGACGAACGGTCTCCCAATCCGCGTCCGTCGCCGAGATCGAGAGGTGCTTGCTCGCCCTCCGGCGGCGCCGCGCGCGTCTCACGGCGTCCGCTCCCGTGAAAGCACCGAGATCGCGCTCAGCAGGCTCAGCCCGCTCCCGCCCGGAAGCTCGCGCCGGAGAGCCTGCACGAATGCCTGCACCTCCCGGATCCCGTCCCGCAACTCCGCCTGTTCATCTTCCGTCAGCACCAGGGGATGACGGTCCGGATCGTCGGCCAGCGCAAGCTCCAGCACATGGCGCGACACCGTCTTCCCCGCCGCCGCCGCGCGCTCGCGGATCATCGCTTGCTCCGCCGGCTTGCAGTGCAGGCTGCGCTGCCGCCTGCCGGGCCGTCCCGCCTCGTCCGTCACGGCCCGTCTTCCCCATCCGGCCCCGCCATCCTCCAGCGGTTCGCCGCGCCGGGATCGGTCAGCCGGTCCAGCATGCCCTCCCGGTCGATCCATTCGTCCACGGCGTCGCAGGCGTCCTCCCAGGCCTCTCCGGCGCCGGCCTCGCGCAGCCGCCTCTCCTCCAGCCTGGACAGCACCAGCATCTCGCGCACCGCCCGGCGCAGAACTTCTGGTGGCAGAGGGCCCCGATCCAGCGCTCGATGGATCACGAAGCGCGACAGATCCATGCCGCTCGCCGCGGCCGCCCGCCCGATCCGATCCCACTCCGCATCGGTCGCCATCACGGCGCGCTGGCGGCGCCCGCTGGCATCCTGCTTCATCGTCGCCATGCGCCCAAATCGGTGCGCAGGGGCCGCGACACACGGGATCCCGATATCGGAAATATGGCTATCAATATTCCTATGGAAATCATCATAAGAAAAAATTTTGTGTCCCTTCTGGGTTGCGCAAAGATCCGCCTTGTTGCTCCATCGAGATCATACTAGTGCCCCAAGGAAAATTCCACACCCTACTTCCATAAATGCAACTGGTCAGCGACACAGGAACCACATTTGTGTTTTTCGAATCGACCCCATCCGCCCTTGACATGGACATTAAACCGTTGCAATATACACCTGAAACAGGGGGCGACTTCGACCCTACGATACCGTCAGAGTACCGAATGTTCTTGATCTTAGGGTGCACACCTTAACTCAGCCGCCAAGCTGTCCGAATAGGCGAGGCCTCCTCATCTGTCTTCCAAGACCATCCGGGAATTTACTGGCCGTCCACCGCGGGGCTGGATGGGCCCCGGCCTCACCGAGACCTTCGAGACACCGGACTATCTCGCCGAGGCGGGCATCGAATATGTCGCCGACTTCCCGATGGACGACCAGCCCTTCGACATCCGGACCAAACACGGTACGCTCACATCCATCCCCTATACGGTGGAGCTGAACGACATTCCGATGATGCTCATCCAGCACCATAAGGCGGTGGAGTTCTACGACCAGTGCATGGACGCCTTGGAGCGCCTCGACCGGGAGGAGGAGCGGAACGCACGGGTGATGGCGATTGCGGTGCATCCCTACATTTCCGATACGCCGTTTCGCATCAAGTATTTCGAGAAGGCGCTGGACGCGGTCTCGGGCGCCAGCAACGCCGTCCTCTGGACGGGAAGCGACATTCTGGACTGGTGTCTGGCCGCGGCCGGCGGCGCGTCCGCGGCGGCGGCGGACGATTGAGCGGGTTGATTGGGGGCGCCGCGCGGCAAGAGGAGCCCTGAATGGCCCGCATGACAATCCGGCGCAATAGCGGGGGAACGCGCTCATGAAACCTGCCCCATTCGCCTATGTTAGGCCGGAAAGCCTCGAAGACGCCATCGGCATGCTGGACGAGCGCGGGGAGGACGCGAGAGTCCTCGCTGGCGGCCAGAGCCTGATGGCCACCCTCAACATGCGGCTCTCCGCCCCCGAGGCGCTGGTCGATATCGGCTGCGTGCCGGGCCTTGCGGGCATCAAGAAGGTCGGCGGCGGTCTTCGAATCGGCGCCATGACCCGCCATGCGGAGGTGGAGGCCTCGGACCTCGTCGGGTCCCAGGCGCCGCTCATCGCCAGCGCCATGCCGCATATCGCCCATCCAGCGGTTCGCAATCGCGGCACATTTGGCGGCTCCATCGCGTTCGCCGACCCAGCGGCCGAGCTCCCGGCCTGCGCGGTTGCCCTCGGCGCGCGGATGACGATTGCGGGGAAGGGCGGCACCCGAACCGTGGATGCGGACGCGTTCTTCCGGGGCCTTTACGAGACTGCCCTTGAGCCGGGCGAGGTGCTGACCGCAGTCGAAGTTCCGGGCATCGGAGCGGGCTGGAAGTCGGGCTTCATGGAACTGGCGCGGCGGCACGGCGACTACGCGATGATCGGACTCGCCGCCCATGTCGAGATGGAGGACGGCAGGTTCGGCCGCGGCCGCCTCGTATTCTTCGGGGCGGGCGAGCGGCCCGTCTCCGCTGTGCGGAGCGCGGCGCTGCTCGAAGGCGAGAGATGGTCGGACGCCCTCGGCGCCCGGATCGCCGATGCGCTCAAGGAGGAGCTCGACCCGTTCGAGGACCTGAATGCGGATGCGGCGATGCGCCGGCATCTCGCCGGGGTACTCGCCAGGCGGGTGCTGGGTCCGCTGGCGGCCTGAGGGAGGGGAGCGATGGACTTGACTGTCGAAATCGACCTGCGGGTCAACGGTGAACAGGCGACCCGCCGCATCGAGGCGCGGATGAACCTGGTGGACTTCCTGCGCGAGGAGCTCGGCCTCACCGGTAGCCATGTCGGCTGCGAGCACGGCGTGTGCGGCGCCTGCACCGTGCGGGTGGACGGGCGCATCGTGCGCGGCTGCCTCATGCTGGCCGCGCAGGCGGACGGCGCTGATGTTTGGACCATCGAGGGGCTGAGCGACACGGGCGAGATCCGCGACCTCCAGGAGGCATTCGTCGAGCGCAACGCGCTCCAGTGCGGCTACTGCACCCCCGGCATGCTGCTGACCCTCGCCGAGCTAAGGGAACGCAATCCCGCCGCGAGCCGGCAGGAGATCCGCGAATTCATCTCTGGAAATTACTGCCGGTGTACGGGCTACGAGGCGATTGTGGATGCGTTCGAGATGGCCCGCGCGCGCGAAGGAGGCCCGTCATGACCGATCTCATCGCGGACCGCTGGATCCTCGATCGCCCGAACTCCTATATCGGCCGGTCCATTCCGCGCCCCAATGCGCCCCGCCTCGCGGAAGGGCGCGGCGCCTTCGTTGACGATATCGAGACCGGCGGGCGGGCGGGGCACGCGGCCTTCGTGCGCTCTCCCCACGCGCATGCCCGGATCAGGTCTATCGACGCGGAAGCGGCCAGGGCGGCACCGGGCGTGATCGCGGTCGTGAACGGACGGGAGCTCGCGGAGATACACGACCCCTGGGTCGGCGTGCTGACGCATCTCGAAGGGCTCAAGTCCGCGCCGCAATATGCGCTGCCGTTGGAAACGGCGACCTGGCAGGGCGAGGCGGTGGTCGCGGTGGTCGCCGAGAGCCGCGCCAAGGCCGAGGATGCGGCGGAGCTCGTGAAGATCGACTGGGAGGTGCTGCCGGCCGTCACCGAAGCCGAGACCGCGCTCGACCCCGCCACGACCGTCATCCACGAGAGCCTCGGCGACAACCTCGCCTGGCGGCGTAATGCGGATTTCGGCGATATCGAGGCAGCCTATGCGGAGGCCGACCATATCGTCGAGGAAACTTATGTCTTTGCCCGGCACACCGGGGTGTGCGTCGAACCACGCGCCATCCTCGCGGACTGGAACCCGGGAGAAGGACAGCTCACCGTGTGGCACAACAACCAGTGCCCGCACATGATCCAGAACATCCTCGCGACCCATTTCCGCCTGGACGAACACCGGGTCCGCGTAATCGCGCGCGATGTCGGCGGATCGTTCGGGATCAAGGTCCACACCTATGCGGACGAGATCGCGACCGTCGGGCTCTCGATCCTGCTCAAGCGGCCAGTCAAGTTCGTGGCGGATAGGCTGGAGAGCTTCCTGTCCGACATCCATGCGCGCGACCAGCGGGTCCTGGGGAAGGTCGCCGTCAGGGACGACGGCACCATTCTCGCGTTCGAGATCGACGCGCTCAGCGGGATCGGTCCCTATTCCATGTATCCGCGCACGAGCGCCATCGAGGCGAACCAGATCGTGAACCTGATGGGCGGCCCCTATGCGTTCGACCACTACCGGGCGCAGGCGACCGTCGTCTTCCAGAACAAGAACATGATGTGCCAGTACCGCGCGGTCGGACATCCGGTCAAATGCGCGGTGACTGAGGGGCTCGTGGATGCGGCGGCGCGTGCGACCGGCCTCGATCCGGCTGAGATTCGCCGGAGGAACCTGCGCGCGGACGACTCCTATCCCTGCCGGTCGGCGCAGGGGCTCCCGTTCGAGAACCTCTCGCACCAGGAAAGCCTCACGAAACTCCTGGACGCGATGGACTACGACGCCCTGAAGGCGGAGCGCGACGCCCTTCGCACCGAGGGGGTCTATCGCGGCATCGGTCTTGCAAGCTTCATCGAGGTAACGAACCCCTCCGCGATGTTCTACGGCGTGGGCGGCGCGCGCATATCCGCCCAGGACGGGGCGACGATGCGCCTCGACGCCAGGGGCAATGTGTTCGTCGCGACGGGCGCGACCGAGCAGGGCCAGGGCATGGAGGCGGTGATCTCGCAGGTCGCGGCGACGGCCGTCGGCGTTCCTCCCAAACGACTCAAGATCATCACCGGCGACACAGAGCACACGCCCTATGGCGGCGGCACATGGGCCTCGCGCGCGGCCGGCATAGGCGGAGAGGCGGTGGCCCAGGCGGGCCGCGCCCTCCGGCAGCAGATCCTGCGCGCGGCGGCGGTCATGCTCCAGGAGGAGGCTGAGAACCTGGACATCCGCGACGGGGTCGTGGTGGAAAGGGCGACCGGCGTGGAACGCATCGGCCTCGATGAAGTCGGGCGCATCTGCTACTACCGGCCCGATACCCTGCCGGACGGCTTCCAGTCGGAGCTGGTCGCGACCCGTCACTATGTCCCGCGCAAATACCCCTTCGCCTTTACCAACGGCGCGCAGGCTTCATATCTGGAGGTCGATCTCGAGACCGGCTTCATCTCCCTGCTGGATCACTGGTGCATCGAGGACTGCGGCACCGTCATCAACCCGCTGCTCGTGGACGAGCAGATCCGGGGCGGTATCGTGCAGGGGCTGGGCGCCGCGCTCTGGGAGCAGTGCGTGTACGACAGCGACGGGCAGATGCTGAACGCCAATATGGCGGACTATCTCGTGCCCATGGCGGCGGAGCTGCCCGACATGCGTTGCGGCCATGTGGTCTCGCCCACATTCGAGTCTGATCTCGGCGCCAAGGGGGTGGGCGAGGCCGGCACCTGCGGCGCGCCGGCCGCGGTGATGAATGCGCTCAATGACGCGCTCGCGCCCTTCGCCGCGCGGCTCACCGACATGCCTTTCACGCCCCAGAAGGTGCTGCGCGCGCTCGGCAAGATTTGAGCCGCGCGCGCCCGAGGCTACTCCGCCAGTTCGACGACGTTGCCCGCCTCGTCGCGGCTGAGGCCGGTCTCCTCCGCCCGCTTGAGCACCGACTCCGCTCAGCCGACCTTGCCCGCGTCGGTGCCGCCCAAAATGGCCATCAGATAGGCATGCCTCTCGCCCACATTGCGGAAGCCGCGCAAGACGCCGACCGGCACCGAGACGCAATCGAATGTATCGACGATGACCTCATTTTCGCCCTCGTCGCCCCAATTGTTGTTCAGCGTGCAATTTTGACCCCGCAGTATCGAGCCACTTCAAAAGCTTATCGCGCCGATCGGCGCGCAACCCACGTGCCGAACAACACCTTCGGCTCCGCAACCGGCGCCGTCAGCCGTTCGACGATGAAGCGGGAGACGTCCATGCCCGCCGCGTCCGCCCACTCCCGCACCGTCTGCCAGTCGCTGTCGCTCGCCATCACGGCGCGCTGCCACTTGCGCCCCTTCACTGCGCTCATGCCCTCCGCGTCCTGATCGTACTGACCGCTCCGGGCTCTTCCGGTACCGATACAATAGCCCACCCAGCGACTCCGAGGCGCCGAAATCAAGGCCGCCTACTACCTACAAATCGCATATGCGCTGCATAGCACGCGCGTGTATACTGTATATATGTTGTGGCGTCTGATATGAAGGTCACTCGGTCCATCCACGAGGCGGGCACGACCTGCCGCCATTGGCGAAGATGCATCCGATACAGTTCCCCGAATGCAACTGGCCGGCTATACCGACCTACACCATATGGCGCCGCCACTCGGAACCCAGACTCTGTCGAGAACATTCTGAACTGACCGGTTTATGTACCATATGAATTGACCGCTTCAGTTGTGGTTGTTGGGCCGGTCGCGTCGAAGCGGATCACGCGGCCTGTCTGTGGCTTGTGTTGATGGGCGACCCGTCGGCCTGGTATCGGGCCAGGCAGCGCGGCCCATGGAAGACGGCGAGGGTGCGGTCGGGGTATTCGTGGACCCGGACCCTTGCCTTGACGTAGTGGCGGCGATGGCGGTCGGGCGGGATCGCCAGCACCAGTCGTTTGTAGCGCACGGTGTTGTCGTTGGAGACGGTGCGCTCCTGCTGCACGCAGAGGATGTCGTCGAGGGCACCGGCAAAGGGCACGAAGGCGGTGCCCTCGGCTTCCGGCGGCACCGCGAAGCGGGCGTTGTGGCCTGGCAGGTAGAGCTCCTTGAGGAAGCGGTTGGCCTGGGCCATGTCGGTGATGCCGGCGAGCCTGAGCTCCTGGGGCAGGCGCTTCTGCAGGGTGGCGAACATGCGCTCCGAGCGCCCCCTTGCCTCGGGCGAGTAGGCCGGGATCAGCTCGATGCCGAGCTGGACCAAGGCGCGGCCGAACTGGGTCGGATTGTCCTTGTCGACCGTGCCGCCGGCCTCGGGCGTGTGCCAGTAGTGGCCGGCGCGGTCGGCATAGAGCGAGCAGAACAGCCCGCGCTCCCGGATCACCTCGTCCAGGGCGGTAAAGCTGCTCATGGTGCCCTCTTCGGCGACGAAGAAGGCCGAGTAGATCTCACTGGTGGCATCGTCCATGGTGACGATCAGATCCCACCACTGATCGGGGACCCACGCGTGGCTCGAGCCGTCTTGATGCAGCATCATGCCGGGAAGCGCGCGGCGCGGCCGCTTGCGCCGGTGCGCCCCGCGCCTCGGCGCCGCACGGGTGCGGCCATGGGCCTGCAAGCTCAGCCGCACCCAGTTGTAGCTGCGCTTGAAGGCATGGTCCGCGACCAGCTTCTCGTGGAAATGCTTGGCGGTGAAGTCCCAGTAGCGGGTGTCGAACAGCGCCAACAGCGCCGTCACCTCGTCCACTGCCGCGCGCCGCGCCGAGACCCGGCCGAGACGGCGATCGTAGAGCCCTTCCGCGCCGTCCGCCTGGTAGCGGTCACGCCAGCGCCGGAAGGTGCGTTCCGAAACGCCGAGAACCTCCGCCGCCTCGGCCTGGCTCAAGCCACCCCGATGGGTGCGGCCGTAAATCTCCTCGAACTTCATCAATCTCAGTCCCTGCAACTGCTCTGTCCGGCGCATCCAAACCCTCCATAGCCTGGAGAGCTTCTAATTCCGGACAGATCATCTGGTACATAAACCGGACATACCGTGTGTTAGCGACACTCGGAACCCAGACTCTTGACGTCACGCCCAACCCATTGTAACATCGTCACTATCAGGAGGACCAAGCAACGCTGTATAGGTATCTGTCGATAGGCAAATCCTGCCATAGGCGTGTCACACCTTAACTCAGCCGCCAAGCTGTCCGAATAGGCGAGGCCACCTCACCCGTCCACACTTGCGGAACGCCGATCGGCCGCTGGTCCATCGCCGTTTCACTCGCAGATCCTGTCGACCGCCTCCGTCGTTTGCTGTTCAGGCGCCGAGGAGAGCAGCGTGATTGAAGTGCTGCTTCTTGCTCAACACCGCCCAGGCGATGCGCGCCAGCTCCTTGGCCATGTCACTCATCAGGTGCTGGATGCGAACACCGATGTCGACCTGGCCTGTCGAGACCAACTCCCACACCGCCCTCACCATCCAGTGCGGCAATGCTGCAGACATTCTTTCCAAGATCCACGCCAAGCGTCAAAATGCTCATGTCCCGCTCCTCTACCAGTCGTTGAAAGCAAACGGCACCTTAGCCGCTCGTCCGGCAGAGGGGCGGTCCATCCCATCAGGTCATCGACATTCCCCATGGAGGCGTCTCATGATTGGCTACGTAACCCTTGGCTCGAACGACATTGCCCGCGCTGGCGAGTTCTACGACGCGCTGCTCGGCGAAATCGGCGCGACTCGGCAGATGGAGGGAGAGAGGCTTATCGGTTGGTCGGTGACCCCCGGCACCCCGATGCTGTCGGTCATCAAACCGTTCGACGGCGACCCGGCGAGTGTCGGCAACGGCGTCATGGTGGCCATCGCGGTCGACTCGAAGGACCAGGTGGACAGCCTGCACGCGAAGGCGATGAGGCTCGGCGCCAGTGACGAAGGCGCGCCGGGGCTGCGCGGCGATACGTTCTACGGCGCTTACTTCCGCGACCTTGATGGGAACAAGCTGGCGGTGTTCAACAAAGAATTTCTGAGCTGAGCCGGCTGCACTCCAGCGGAGTTTGGTGGAATTCGCCCTGGAACCAGCCGCGACGACAGAGCCTTTCTGGCTGCCAGTCCTCGGACGCATCGACCAAGCCGTACTCGGCATGCGTTCCGACGAACCGCACGACCCGATGCGAAGCCTGTCGTCGAAGCGGACGATAAGCCGGTATTTGTTGCCGCCGATGTTGAGCGTGCCCCGGTCGTTGCCGCCAATGCTCGCGCTTCCGTAAGCCGCTCTCACATCACTCGGCGAGGACCACTCGGCTTTCGCCGCGATCGCGTATCCCACCTTCGGCGGTGGCGTGAACAGGGGGACGCGGCAGGCTACTCGGCTGCGTCCGGCAGCGGTGCGGCCGCGGTCACCGCGCCCAGCCCGGCGACGACGTCGTCGCGCTGGGCCAGCGCCGCGGTCTCCAGAACCTTGGAGACCACGGGCGCGGCCTGTGAGCCGGAGACCCGCAGGATCTCGTGGTCGAGCCAGTCGAACAGGCGTTCCTGCGCCTCCTGGGCGATGCGCGCGCCGAGCGAAGGCCCGCGGGCGGTCTGCTCGACGATCAGCAGGCGGTTGGTACGCTGCACGCTCTCGGTGATGGTGTCCCAGTCCATGCCCAGCGGATCGAGGGTGCGCAGGTCGATCACTTCGGCGTCGATACCGGCCTCTTCCGCCGCATCGATGCTCACCGGCACCATATTGGCGCAGGTCACGACGGTGCAGGCGCCGCCGTGGCGCACGATGCGCGCCTTGCCGAAGGGGATGCAGTAGTCGAGGTCGTCCGGCACCAGCGACGTACTCTGGTAGAGCGCCTGGCATTCGATGATCGCCACCGGGTCGTTGCAGCGGACGGCGCTGTTGAAGAGCCCGACATAGTCGAACGCCGTGGTCGGCGCGATGATGCGCCAGCCCGGCCACAGCGCGAACACGCCCGACGGGTCCATCGAGTGCTGGGAGCCGTAGCCGCCGCCCGCCGCGACCCGGGCACGCAGAATCAGCGGCGCGTCGTAGGCGCCGCCGAACATGTGACGTACCTTGGCGGCCTGGTTGAAAAGCTGGTCCGCCGCGACCAGGCAGAAATCGGCATACATGATCTCGACGATCGGGCGCAGCCCGTTGACCGCGGCGCCGAGCCCCATGCCGCAGAACCCGTTTTCCGAGATCGGCGTGCCGATCAGGCGTTCCGGGAAGGCCTCGTTGATCCCCTTGGTGGCGCCGACCGTGCCGCCCTTGAGCCGGTGGACGTCCTCTCCCAGCACGATCACGCTGTCGTCCCGCTCCATGGCGTGGAACTGGGCGGCGGCGACCGCTTCGATGAAGGTCATCTCGCGCGCCGCCTCGGGATCGACCTCCTCCGGCTCCATGGTGCGCACGCCGTCCAGCTCGGAGAGATCGCCGCGGATGCCGATGTCGACCTCCTTGGTGTCGGGCCAGAGCGCGGGCACGACCCGCAGCCGGTTGGAGTCCGGCTCGGTCTCGGTCAGCGCCGATGCGGCGCGGTCGACGGCGGCGCCGGTCCGGCTCTCGAGGGCGGCCAACCCGGCCTCGTCGACGACCCCGAGGTCGAGCAGCCGCTTCGGCATGGTCCTGACCGGGTCGCGCGCCTGCCAGGCCTCCTCCTCGTCCTTGTCGCGGTAGCCGAAGGCGCTGCCCTTCATCGGACCGTGCTGGTGGAAGTAGCGATAGGTGAGGGATTCGATCAGCACCGGCCCCTTGTCGCTCTCGACCTGGGCGCGCGCCCATTGCATGGCCTTGCGCACCGCCATCACGTCCATGCCGTCGACCTCGACCGACGGCACGGCGAGACCCTGACCGCGGGCCGACAGCCGGATCTCGCGCGTGGTCTCGGAGACGTGGGTCGAGACCCCGTAGAGGTTGTTCTCGACGAAGAAGATGATCGGCAGGTCGTAGAGCGCGGCGAGGTTGAGCGACTCGTAAGCCGCGCCGTTCTGCATCGCGCCGTCGCCGAAGAAGGTGACGGTGAGGTTGCCCGAGCGCTTGAGCTTCTCGGCGAGCGCGTAGCCGACCGCCTGCGGCGGGTTACCACCGACGATTGCGTTGGTGCCGAGCACGCCGGCCTGGTCCCAGCGCATATGCATGGAGCCGCCGCGCCCGCCGCAATAGCCGGGGGCGAGCCCCATGATCTCCGCCATCGACCGGCGCACCACCTCCTGCATGGCCTCGGGCCATTCGCTTGCCCGCGGGTCGTAGCCCGCCGGCGTCGCGTGGTTGAGGAACTTGGCGAGGAACTGATGATGGGCCCGGTGGGTCGCGTTGATCTTGTCGGCGTCGGAGAGCGTCGACATGGTCCCGACCGCGCCCCCTTCCTGGCCGATGCTGGCATGCGCCGGCCCATGCACGCAGCCGGCCTTGAACAAGGCGAGGATGCGCTCCTCGAAACCGCGGATGAGGAGCAGCTGTTCCAGGAGCCGCGCAAGAATGAGCGGATCCTCGCCCGTCCAGTCGTCCTCGTCGGCGCCGAGGCGATGCCAGGGGGTCTCCGAGGTCAGCGGTTCGAGCGTCGGCATGGCGGTCTCCCTGTTTCCGCGACGCCTGGCGCGCCTTGGCGGATCGCGCTAGAACTTATAGCAAATCGGCGCCCGCGCTAGGAGTCGGCTGCGCCGAAAGACGCGGGGAGATTGACGGCGCCCGATGATCTATGACGAGCCGCGATTCACGCCCGGCGGCGATCGCTTTATCGAGATGGAGCTCGGCAACGAGCTCAACTTCGACCTCAATTTCCTGGTTCACGCGCTGACCGCACGCATCCGCGAGGCCGATCTCGACGGCATCATCGAGCTCCTGCCCAACATGGCCTCGATCGTGGTGAGCTATGATCCGAATCGGATCGGCTATGACGACATCCTGCGCGAAATAACCGCGATCTTCGGCGCCCTCGGCTCGCTCGAGGAGGTCGAGCTGCCGAGCCCGCTCTACACCATCCCGGTCCTCTATTTCGATCACGTCACCCGCGCCTGCTGGGAGGACTACTGCGCCCGGATCACGGAGAAGGAATATGATCCGGACCTGATGGTGCGGCTCAACGGTCTGGAAAGCCGCGATCAGCTCGCGCGGATCCATTCGGCTACCGAATACTGGGTCGCCGCGCTCGGCTTCTATCCGGGCCTCGCCTCGCTGATCGCGCTCGACCCGCGGTGTCGGCTGACCGCGCCGAAATACAACCCGCCGCGCACCTGGACGCCGAAGGGCACCCTCGGCTATGGCGGCTCGGTGACCTGCCTCTATCCGGCCCGGACTCCGGGCGGCTATCAGATCATCGGCCATTCGCCGGTGCCGGTGTTCGACCTCGCCCAGCGGCTGCGCGCGTTCAAGGACCGGCTCGCGCTGCTTCGGCCCGGCGATCGGGTTCGCTTCGTGCCCGTGGGCCGGGCCGAATACGACCATGTCGAAGCCCGGGTGGAGGCCGGCGACTATGAGCACCAAATGGCGGCCTACGCGAAATTCTCGATCCGTGACTACCACGCCTGGCTCGAGACCCTCGATATGAGCGTGCGGTTCTAGGCAGGCGGTCGTGATGGAGGTCGTCAAAGCCGGGCTCGAGACCAGCGTGCAGGATTTCCCCGGGCGCTACGGTTTCTGGGAACAGGGCTTCCCGCCTTCCGGCCCGTTCGACATGTGGTCCTTCCGCCTCGCCAATCTGCTGGTCGGTAATCCCGAGGGCGCGGCCGGGCTCGAAATCCAGTTTCTCGGCCCGACGCTCTGCTTCGCGCGCGACGCGGTGATCGCGCTGACCGGCGCCGTGATGGCGCCGCGCCTGGACGGCGCCCCGATCCCCCAATGGGAGAGCCTGAGAATCCGCGCCGGCCAGACCCTCGAGACCGGCTTCGCGAAGACCGGCGCCCGCGCCTATCTCGCGATCGCCGGCGGCATCGAGACGCAGCCTGTGCTGGGCTCGCGCGCGACCTTCCATATGGCCGGCGTCGGCGGCATGGAGGGCCACGCGCTGAAGGACGGCCAACATCTGCCGCTCGGCGCCGAAGCCGGCACGCCGGGGCGGCGAGTGCGCCCGGAATGCCGGCCGCCGATCCCCGAGAGCCGGGTGTGGCAGATCGAGGTCGTCGCGGGCCCCAACGACGATTGGATCGATGAACAGGGCCACCACATGTTCCTGGAGAGCGCGTGGACTCTGCAGGCGCGGAGCAACCGCACCGGCTATCGCCTGTCCGGCCCCGAGTGGAGCTTCGCCGCACGGGCTACCGACAAGGGCCTCGAGCATGGCGAGCACCCGTCCAACATCCTCGATCACGGCTACCCGGTCGGCGCGGTGAATCTGTGCGGTCAGACGCCGATCATCCTGGTCAATGACGGGCCGAGCGCGGGTGGCTTTATCAACCCCTACACCGTGCCGTCGGCGGCCTTCTGGAAGCTCGCCCAGTCGAAGCCGAACGACGTCTACCGCTTTCGGCGGGTTTCGGTCGCCGAGGCCCAAGACCAGCGCCGCGCGATCGATGCGCTGTGCAGCGAGGCGAGTCTCGAAGAGGCCGGCCCGTGATCTATGACGAGCCCCGCTTCCTGCCCGGCGGCGACACCTTCGTGCTGGTCCAGTTCGGCGACGACGCGCGGATCGATCTCAATTTCATGGCGCTCGGCCTGACCGCGGCGCTGCGCGCCAACGGCACCAAGGGCGTGATCGATACCAACCCCTCCTACAACTCGCTGGTCGTCGAGTACGAGCCCGACCTGATCGACCTCGGCGATTTGGAGACGGAGTTGCGCCGGCTGATCGACGGGCTCGGCTCGGTCGAGGCTCTCGAGCTCGAGAGCCGGCTCGCCTACCTGCCAGTGATGTATCTCGATCCCTGGACCAGGGCCTGCGTCGAGGACTATTCCGAGCGCATCATGCCGCGCGGCAACGACCCGGATTTCGTCGCCTGCGTCAACGGGCTCGAGGACGCCGACCAGCTCGTCCGCGTCCATTCGGGAACCGAGCATTGGGTGGTCGCCGTCTGCTCGACGCCGGGCCTGCCGCTCATGGTCGGTCTCGATCCCCGCTGCGCGCTGACCTCGCCCAAATACAACCCGCCGCGCACCTGGACGACCCTCGGCGCGATCGGCGTCGGGGGCCTCTCGACCTCGATCTATACGACCCCGGGGCCGGGCGGCTACAACCTGATCGGACGGACGCCGGTGCCGCTCTGGGATACCGAGGCGCGCCTGCCCGCCTATCGAGACCGGGTGGTCCTGCTGGATGCCGCCGACCGCGTCAAGTTCGTGCCGATCGGGCGGGAGGAGTTCGACTATATCGAGCGGCGGGTCGAGGAGGGGAGCTACGCGTTCAACGTGACCGGCTATCAGCGCTTCTCGGTCCGCGCCTACAAGGCGTGGACCGCCTCCCTGGACAAGGACGCGCGGTTCTGAGCCATGGGCGCCACGGTCCTCAAGGGCGGTCTCGAGAGCACGGTGCAGGACTATCCCGGCCGCAAGGGCGCCTTCGGCATGGGCTTCCCGCCCTCCGGCCCGATCGATCACTGGTCGTTCCGCCTTGCCAACATCCTGGTCGGGAACCCGCCCGGCGCAGCGGCGCTCGAATGCGCCTTCATCGGCCCGTCGCTCCGCTTCGAACGCGATACGGTGTTCGCGCTCACCGGCGCCGACATGACGGCGACACTCGATGACGCGCCGGTCCCGCTGTGGGAGAGCATCGCCGCCCGGCCCGGGCAGACCCTGGTGCTGCGCTCCGCGGTGCGCGGCGCGCGCACCTATGTCGCCTTCGCGGGCGGCATCGACGTGCCGGCGCTGCTCGGTTCGCGCGCGACCTTCGTGATCGGGAGCTGCGGCGGGCTCGACGGCGCGGCGCTGAAGGCCGGGCAAACCATCCCGCTGGGGCGCGGCGAGGCGGAGCCGGGCCGGCGGCTCGGCGCCGCCCATTGTCCGGCCATCGCGACCGGCGGCGCCTGGGAGATCGAGGTCGTCGCCGGGCCCAATGACGACTGGATCGACGAGGCTGGCCGGCGGCGCTTCCTCGAGAGCGACTGGCGGCTCTCGCCGAAGAGCAACCGGGTCGGCTTTCGCCTGGAGGGCCCCGAATGGACCTTTACCGAGAAGGCGACCGACAAGGCGCCGGAAAACGGCTCCGATCCGTCCAACGTGATCGACCATGGCTATCCGATCGGCGCGATCAATCTGTGCGGCCAGACCCCGATCATCCTGATGGTCGACACGCTCACCCTCGGCGGCTTCATCAACCCCTACTGCGTGCCGACCGCCGCCTGGTGGAAGCTCGGGCAATCCCGGCCCAACGAGATCTATCGGTTCAAGCAGGTCTCGGTGGCCGACGCGCAGGCGGCGAGGCGGGCGATCAATGAGCGCTGCACCGAAAACGCGCTGGTCTGATGCCGACGAGCGGATGACCGCGGTCATCCGCTCGTTGGTCAGCGCGCGGCCGCGCGCCGCGCCTTATGGCGCGAAAGCCAAGCGAGCGGAGGCGAGCGCCCGGCGCCTGAGGGAAGGCAGGCGAGTCCGGTCACGGGCTCGCCCGTACAAGGCGCCATGAGGGTCGTTGAGATCCGCGACATCGCGGTGCCCATGGGCGCGGCGATCCGGAACGCCGTTATCGATTTCAGCGCGATGACGGTAAGCGCGGTCGCGGTGATCACCGACGTCGTGCGCGGCGGCAAGCCGGTCACGGGCTTCGGCTTCAATGCCAATGGCCGCTACGCCCAGAGCGCGCTGATCCGCGAGCGCCTGGCGCCGCGGATCCTGGAGGCGCCGGAGGCCCACGCGGCGGCGGACGGCACCACCCTCGATCCGCGTGCGATTCGCGGCCTGATGATGCGGAACGAGAAGCCGGGCGGGCATGGCGAGCGCGCCGTGGCGGTCGCCGCGCTCGACATCGCGCTCTGGGATGCCGCCGCCAAGATCCGGGACATGCCGCTCTGGGCGATGATCGCGGAGGCGGCGGGCAACGGAGAGCCGCACGAGCGTGTCTTCGTCTACGCCGCCGGCGGCTACTACGATCCGGACAAGGGGATCGACGGACTCGCGGCCGAGATGGGGGGCTATCTCGACCAGGGCTATACGCTGGTCAAGATGAAGATCGGCGGCGCGACCCTCGATGAGGACCGGGCGCGCATCGAGGCCGTGCTGGCGCTGCTCGACGGCGCGGGCGGGCGGCTCGCGGTGGACGCCAACGGCCGCTTCGACCTCGAGACAGCGCTCCGCTATGCCGAGGCGCTCGCGCCCTACGGCCTCGGCTGGTACGAGGAGCCGGGCGATCCCCTCGACTATTCACTCAACGCGGCGGTGGCGGCCGCCTATCCCAATGCGATCGCGACCGGCGAGAACCTGCTCTCGCTGCAGGACGCGCGCAATCTCCTGCGCTTCGGCGGCATGCGCCGCCAGCGCGACCTGCTCCAGTTCGACCCCGCTTTGGCCTATGGCGTCGGCGAGACCATCGATATCGTCGCGATGATGGCCGAGGAGGGCTGGCGCGCCGACCGGTTCATGCCCCATGGCGGCAATCTGCTGGCGCTCGGCGTCGCCGGCGGCCTGTCGCTCGGCGGCTGCGAATCCTATCCCGGTGTGTTTCAACCCTTCGGCGGCTTCGCCGACGACACCCCGGTCGAGGACGGCCATGTCCGGCTCGGTGACGCGCCCGGCGCCGGCTTCGAGCGGAAGGCGGCGCTCCACGATCTGCTCCGGACCCTGCTCTGAGGCGGGTCAGGGCCACTGGCGGTGGTGGTCATCGATGATGAAGGCGTGCCGATGACGGAGCGGCGGGTGGGCGTGCGGATGGCTGTGCGGCTGCGGGCCTTCCCAGCCTTCGTGCCGGTGCCGATGGTGCTCGTCGTGGACGTGGCGATGCTTGTGGTCCATCGTTTCATGGTCATGTGCGTGCTCGACCGGGTCGCGGGGCGGCCAGAGGCGTGCGGCGGCCACACCCGAGGCGGCGACCAGCGCGGCCAGCACCGCGAAGGCGACGTCGAGGCCGGCGAGGCTGCCAAGCCAGCCGGCGAGCAGATAGGCGATCAGCCAGCCGGCGTGGGAAAGCGCGAATTGGGCGGAGAACACCGCCGACCGATCCGCCTCGTGGCATGAACGGCGCAGCAGGAGTCCTGCCGGAGTCTGGATCAGCCCACTGCCGACGCCGAGTACGAACCAGATCAGCAGCAGCGAGAAGAAATCCGGACGCGCAAGGCCGAGAGCGAGGCCGATAAAGAGCAGGCCGGCGCCGGCGAGCATGGCAGGGCGCGCCGGCGCGCGGTCGAGCAGCCGCGGCAAGAGCAGCGCGGCCAGCATGGAGCCGGCGCCGAAGGCGGCGAACGCCACCGCGACGTCGGTCTCCGAGCCGCCGAGCCGGGCGCGCAGATAGACCACGCCGTTGACGATCACCATCGCCCCGGCGGCGGCCGCGGCCATCGAGAGCGCAAGCAGCCCGCGCAGCCGCGGCGTTGCGAGATAGATGCGAACCCCCCAGGTCGCATTGTGCAGGATCGAAGAACCGCGGATCGGCACCGCCGGCCGGGGCAGGCGCACCGTGACCACCAGGGCCGCGGACAGCAGGAACGCCGCGCCGTTGAGGGCGAACAGCGTGTCATAGCTCCAGATCGTGAGCAGCGCGGCGGCCAGCGCCGGGCTCAGCAGAGTCTCGAGATCATAGGCGAGGCGCGAGAGGGAGAGCGCGCGGGTGTAGCGGGCCTCATCCGGCAGGATGTCCGGGATCGTCGCCTGGAAGAGGGGGGTGAAGCCCGCCGTGCACGCGTTGAGCAGGAAGATCAGGCCGTAGACCTGCCAGACTGCATCAACGAAGGGCAGCAGCAACACCAGCCCGGCGCGTACCAGATCGAGGCAGACGAGGAGCGCGCGCCGCGGCAGACGGTGGGCGATGCCGCCGACCAGCGGCGCGATGCCGATATAGGCGACCATCTTGAGCGTCAGCGCGATGCCGAGCACCCGCCCGGCGTCGCCGCCTTCCAGCTTGTAGGCGAGAAGCGCAAGGGCGACGGTGGTGAGCCCGGTGCCGAGCAGCGCCACCACCTGCGCCGAGAACAGGTGAATATAGGTGCGGTCGGCCAGCGGCGAGGCAGTCATCGCGCTTGTCGACACCGGCCTCCGCCGGCTAGAACCGTCGCAATGACGGACACGGCGAAATCCTGGAGGGAGCCATGAGCAAAGTCATCATTACCTGCGCGGTCACGGGCTCCATCCATACCCCCACCATGTCGCCCTACCTGCCGCTCACCCCCGATGAGGTCGCGGCCGACAGCGTCGCCGCGGCCGAGGCCGGCGCATCGATCCTGCATCTCCATGCCCGCGATCCAGAGGACGGCAGGCCGACGCCCGATCCCGACGTCTTCATGGCGTTCCTGCCGCGCATCAAGCAGCAGTCGGACGCGGTGATCAATATCACCACCGGCGGCGGGCTCGGCATGACCCTTGACGAGCGGCTCGCCGCGCCGCGCCGCGCGAGCCCGGAGATGACCTCGCTCAATATGGGCTCGATGAACTTCGGCATCTACCCGATGCTGGAGCGCTACAAAAGCTTTAAGCATGACTGGGAGCGGGCCCATTTGGAGGGCACACGCGACTTCATTTTTCGCAACACCTTCAAAGATATAGAATATATCATGAAGGATCTAGGCGAAGGTCACGGGGTGCGCTTCGAGTTCGAGTGCTACGATGTCGGGCATCTTTACACCCTGGCCCATTTCCTCGACCGCGGGCTGGTCGAGCCGCCGCTCTTCGTGCAGACGATCTTCGGCATTCTCGGCGGCATCGGCGCCGATCACGAGAACCTGATGCATATGCGCCGGATCGCGGACAAGTTGTTCGGCGACGACTACCACTGGTCGATCCTCGCCGCCGGCAAGCATCAGATGAGCTTCGTCACCATGGGCGCGATGATGGGCGGCAATATCCGGGTCGGCCTGGAGGACAGCCTCTATGTCGCCAAGGGCGAGCTCGCCAAGTCGAACGCCGATCAGGTCGCCAAGGTGAGGCGGATCGTCGAGGAACTCTCCCTCGAGGTCGCGACGCCGACCGAGGCGCGGGCGATGCTCGGCCTCAAGGGCGGGGATCAGGTCGCCTTCTGAGCCCCGTCCCGCGCCGGCGGCTCAATGAGCCGTTAGAATCTCTCCGCGCGGAAGGCCTTGTGGCAGCCGCCGCAGCCGGCGCCGACATCACCGAGGGCGACCTGAAGGCTTGGCAGGTCCTTCCCGGCCGCCTCGACCATCGCTTCCAGCGCCGTGGTGAGCGCGGTGGCCTTCTCCGCCACTTTCGGGTAGGTGGACCAGATCTCGGGCTTGGCCCGGGTCTTGCCTTTCAGCGCCTCATTGTCGTTGCCGGAGCCCGGCGGCCACATCGCCGAGACGTCCATCGTGGCGAGCGCCAACAGGCTCTTCGCAGCGCCGGTCGCCTGCGCCGGATCATAGGCGACATCTCCCTTCGCGATCGCCGCGAGCTGGCTCATGTAGAAGCCGTTGAGCTGCATATACGCGATCCGCGCCTTGACCGCGCCGGCGAAATGTCCATCGGCGCTCGCGACATTGACGCTCGCGAACGCCGCCATCGCCAGCGCCGCACAGCCGGAAATCCATGCGAGTCTGGTCATAGTCCACCTCCCGTCTTGGCCGTCTGTCGGGCCTCGATCCGGGACTCTACGTCATGTGGATTCCCGGTGCCATCGGCAATTATTCGCGGGCAGGGGCCGGCATCACGAGCGGCGTCGAATCCCGGCTCCAAGGCCTCCGCGACCATTGCGTCCCTGTCGCCGCACCCGACCTTACCCCTCCGTCAACGCTTACCAAGCGGCCGGTCACCCAATGGGCCAAGCGGAGCGCCCCGGCTGAGAAGCGAGCTGGCCGTGCCTTGATCGCATCGCCGCGCGCGGCTATTCCTCTCCTCCGGCGCAGGTCCCCTTTTCGTCTCGTTGCCTTGGATATCAGCCTCCCACGCCACGAACAGAGGTTCGAGCCCTCTAGGGGACGCCATCTCCTCGCGTCTATGCCCCGCGGCCGCTTCGCCCTCGAGATTGCGCCGTGAGCCGGCGCATCGCTGCGCCGCCGTCGGCCTCCTTGCACCGCAACGTCTCGTCGACGTGGGGCGCGGAAGGCGAGTCGTGGTTGCGGGCATTGCCCGAAATCCTCGCCCGCATGTGCGGAAAGTGGAACCTCGAATCTGTCAGTGCGGTCTCGGGACTATCCTTCCATTTCGTCGCGCGTGTGCGCCGCGCCGACGGCAACCCGGCGGTGGTCAAGATCGGCTATGACAAACAACAGATCTTGCGAGAGGCCCGGTGGTTGTCTCACCACGGCGGCCACGGGAGCGTGCATCTCTTTGCCAGCGAGCCCGACCTCGGCGCGCTGCTTATCGAGGAACTGAGCCCGGGCACAGAGCTCCCGGTTGCGGACGACGAGGAGGCGACACGCGTCATCGCGGCTCTGATCCGCAGGCTAACGCGCACTGCCGGGCCGGTGCCGGCGTTCCCCACGGTCGCGGATTGGCTCGGTGACCTTGGCGGCTACTTGGAGCGGCTCGGCGGGCGCGGCCCGATCGACGCTGGACTGGTCGGTGCCGCCGAACGCACTTGGCGAAAGCTCAACGCGAAAGCTCAACCCCACGGCAACCGAGGTCCGCTTGCTCCACGGCGATCTGCACCATGGAAATGTCCTTGCCGCCGAGCGCGAGCCCTGGTTGGTGATCGACCCCAAGGGGGTGGTTGGCGATCCCGCCTACGAGCCCGCGGTGATGCTGTGGAATTCTCACGCCGGCGTCGGCGCCCGTGACGCGGCCGACCGCCTCGCTGCACGCCTCGACATCCTTGCCGAGATGCTCTGCCACGACCGCCGCCGCATGGCGGCGTGGGGTTTCGCTCAGGCGGTATTGTCGGCGTGCTGGTCGGCGTGCGTGGGGCTCGGCCGCGACCGGGAGCGTGCGCTCGCAACGGCGCGGCTTCTGGAGAAGCACCTCTAGCCATCCGACGAGCGACACGGCGAGTGGCGCGCCGTCGGTGTCCAGGGCCTGGCCCGCTCCATCACGGGTTCGAGCCGCTTCGAAGAGTGGTGGCTCGTACTGAAGCCCGTTGATCCGGGTTCCCGCGCCTATCGGGGTTACCAGAATTTGTCCAGGCGCTTGTAGTGCTCGACCTTCTCGGCATCCGGATTCGAGAGCCCGTAGGCCTCGAAGAACCTCGTCGCAAGGTCTTCACTGGTGTTTCGCTCCAGGCTCCTGATCACCAGCGCGATGTCCTGGTAGCGGTTCGCTACGCCCGCGCTGCCCCAATCGACGAAACCAGTGACCTCCTCGCCATCGATCATCACGTTAGGCAGGCAGTAGTCGCCGTGAGTAAACACCAAGTCCTCTTCGGTCGGCCTCTTGGAGAGCAGCTCCTCAAACACGTCCGCGGCCGAGCGGCCCAGGCGTATGTCGTCGAAATCGGATTCCTTCACGAGGCCACTGACGACGTTGTAACGGGCCTCTTCGATCACGCCGTCGAGTGCCATGTCGAAGGGACACGCCTCGATTGGTACCGCGTGGATCATGCGCAGACCGGTCGCCAGCAATCTGACGACGATCTCGTTCGGCCTGTCACCAATCAAGCTGGAGGCATCCCGACCCGGCAGGGCAGTTAACAGGAGAAACTCGTTCTGGTCGCTCGCTTCGTAGCCAATCGCTTCGGGAACGGGCAGCCTTCCCCGTAGCCACTCCAGCCTCTCCCTCTCTCGCTTTAGCTCCCTCCGGTGAGACTTTGAGATACAGCGCTTTTTGTCCTGCTCCGTCCAAACGGAAGGTGTCCGCCGATGATTGGCCGGTCGTGATACGGGTCCACGTGCGGTCTTTGACGAACGGCTTAAGCATGTCAGGGAGTTCTTGCACGGGCTTGAAATAGTCATCATGGGCCAAGGTCGCAATCAACGCGTAAACCATGACGGTGACCACTCCCCTGCAATGACGGTTCGTGCGCGCCCCGGGGAGCGGCTTGATTTCGCCTGCGCGGCCGGCAAGATGGCTCGGCTGGTTGCGTGAAAGGAAGGGAATGGCCGGAGAGGGTGAGGCCCGCTATGTCGTCGCGACCGATGTCGGCGGCACCTGCACGGATGCGGTCGTGTTCGGGACCGGCGAGCCGGTGCGCCTCGGCAAGGCGCTGTCGACGCCGCCCGCCTTCGCCGAGGGCGTGCTGGCCGCGATCCGCGCCGCCGCAGACGACATGGGGATCGCGCTCGATGCGCTGTTGGCGCGCACCGCGCTCTTCGTGCATGGCTCGACCGTGGTCGACAACACGCTGTTCACCCGGAACGGCGCCAGGACCGGGGTGATCACCACCGAGGGCTTCGAGGACACGCTGCTCATCACCCGCGGCGCCTATGGCCGCTGGGCCGGCCTCACCGAGGACGGGATCAAGCACCCGGTGGCGACCGAGCGCGCACCGCCGCTGGTGCCGGGATCGCGGATTCGCGGGGTGCCGGAGCGGGTCGACTACAAGGGCGCGGTGCTGCGCGCGCTGGATGAGGAGGCGGCGGTCGCGGCGATCCGCTCGCTGGTGGAGGAAGCCGGCGTCGAGGCGATTGCGGTCTCCTTCCTCTGGTCCTTCTACAACGCCGCCCATGAGGAGCGGGTGCGCACGTTGATCGGCGAGCTCGCGCCCGAGGTCTACGTCACGCTCTCGAGCGAGATCGCGCCGGTGCCCGGCGAATATGAGCGGACCTCGACCACGGTGATCAACGCCTATGCCGGGCGCATCGCGCGCGACTACGTCACCAGCCTGCAGGCGTTGCTCCGGGACGAGGGCTATGGTGGGCCGCTCCTGGTCATGCAGGGCTATGGCGGGTTGTTGCCGGCCGAGGAGGCGGCGGTTCGGGCGGTCGGCATGCTCGAATGCGGGCCCGCCGCCGGCGTCATCGGCAGCCGCCATCTCGGCCGGCTCATGGCCGACGACGACATCATCGCCTGCGACATGGGCGGGACCACCTTCAAGGTCGGCGTCATCCAGGGCGGCACGATCGACTATGCCCGCGAGCCGATGGTCGATCGCTATCACTATGTGGCGCCGAAGATCGAGGTGGTCTCCATCGGCGCCGGCGGCGGCAGCATCGTCGCGCTCGATCCTACGACCGACGTGCCGAGCGTCGGCCCGAAGAGCGCCGGCGCGCGGCCCGGGCCGGTCTGCTACGGGTTCGGCGGCGCCGAGCCGACGCTCACCGACATCATGCTGCTGGTCGGCTATATGGATCCCGAGACCTTCCTCGGCGGCTCGATCATCCTCGACGCCGCGGCCGCCCGGCGGGTGTTCGCCGAGAAGATCGCCGAGCCGCTCGGCATGTCGGTCGAGGAGGCCGCGATCGGGATCTATCGCATCGCTGCAGCGCAGATCACCGACCTCATCCACGAGATTACCGTCGAGCGCGGCCTCGACCCGCGCGACTTCGTGCTGCATGCCTTCGGCGGCACCTGCGGCCTGGTTTGCGGGGTGTTCGGCGCCGAGCTCAAGGTCAAGCGGATCGTGATCCCCTACACGGCATCGGTGAACGCCGCCTTCGGCCTGGTCTCGGCCGACATCGTCCACGAATACAGCGTCACCAAGACGCTGCCTGCGCCGAGCCCGGCCGGCGAGATCAACGCGATCTATGCGTCGATGATGAGCCGCGCCCGCGCGCAGCTCGCGTCCGAGGGCTTTGCCGAGGGCGCGATCGGGCTCGACTGGTCGATCGATCTTCGCTATGGCCGGCAAGTGCACGAGGTGACGACGCCGGTCCATGGCGGCGGACCGATGGATGATGCCGCGGTCGCGCGTCTGGTGGCCGACTTCGAGGCGCTCTACGAGCGCAAGTTCGGCGCGGGCTCGGCCTACCGCGCCGCCGGCATGGAGATGACGATGTTCCGCCTGACCGCGCGCGGGCTGGTAGAGCGGCCCCGGATCGAGGCGGCCGCGCTCGGCGGTGCTGACCCGGAGTCGGCGCGGATCGGCCGGCGCGACATCTTCGTCGAGGCCGCGGGCGGGCTTGCGCCGGCGGCGATCTACGATTTCGACCGGCTCGCGCCCGGTAACGTCATTGCCGGCCCGGCCGTGATCCACACACCGATCACCACGATCGTCGTCCAGGGCGGACAGTCGGGTCGCATGGACGAATATCGCAACATCGTCATCGAGCTCGCGTGAGGCACGCCATGGATCCGATCACCTTTTCCATCATTCGCCACCGCCTGTTCCGAGTCATCGACGAGGCGGTGATCACGCTCAAACATGTCTCCGGCAGCGCGATCACCAATGAAGGCCATGATCTGATGGTCTCGCTCTATCGCGCGGACGGCTCGCTGCTCATGGGCGGCGTCGGCTTCCTGCATCATCTGACCAGCGCCGCGGAGGCGTGCAAGGCCGTCATCCGCCGCTTCGAGGACGATATCGACGAGGGCGACGTGTTCCTCACCAATTGCCCCTACACGGCCGCGCTCCATACCTCGGACATCTATCTCGTCGCTCCGATCCACCATGACGGCCGGCTGGTCGCGTGGAGCGCCTGCTTCGTCCATGTCTACGATATCGGCGCCATGGTGCCCGGCGGCTTCAGCCCGGATTCACGCGACATCTTCACCGAGGGCTTCAGCTCGCCCGGGATCAAGCTGGTCGAGGCCGGCCGGATCCGCCGCGACGTCATGGATACGGTGCTCAACATGGTGCGCGCGCCGGATATGGTGGCGCTCGATCTCTCCTCCATGATCGCGGCCAACAATGTCGCGCGCGAGCGCATGATCGCGCTGATCGACAAATACGGCCCGAAGCCGGTCGACCAGGCCTGCGCCGCGCTCGTCGATCAGTCCGAGACGCTGTTCCGCGCGCGGCTTCGGGAGCTGCCGGACGGCCGCTGGGAATCGCGGCAGTATTTCGACATCGAGGGCGAAACCTATCGGGTGCTGCTCGCGATGACCAAGGAGGAAGACTCGCTCACCTTCGACTTCACCGGTTCGAGCCCGCAGTCGCTCTACGGTATCAATTGCACCTACTGGGCCTCGTGGGGCGGCTTCTTTGCGCCGCTCTTCCCGCTGCTTTGCTATGACATCACCTGGAACGACGGCGTCCTCAGGCCGATCACGATGATCGCGCCGGAAGGGACGGTGGTGAACTGCAGGCGGCCGGCGCCGGTCTCGCTGGCCACCGTCGGCGCGATCCAATCCGTCAACAACGCGGCCTGCACATGCATCTCCAAGATGCTGTCGGCAAGCGAGACATATGCGAAGGAGGCGACCGCGGTTTGGCATGGCAGCCACTTCGCGATCTTCCTGTTCGGCTTGAACCAGCGCCGCCAGGAGGCGATCGGCATTCTGACCGAGACCTTCGGCGGTGCCGGCGGCGCGCGCAGCTATGCCGACGGCATCGATGTCGGCGGCGAGATTCCCAACCCGATCGGCCGCATGGCCAATGTCGAGACCACCGAGGCGACGTTTCCGGTGCGCTATCTGTTCCGCCGCGCCCGGCCGGACACTGGCGGGCCGGGCCGTTATCGCGGCGGCAACGGGGTCGAGTTTGCCCTGGTGCAGCATGATTCGCCCGAGGGCGGTATCAACTACGTCGTCTCCGGCAAGGGCACCGAGTTCTCGATGAGCGAGGGGCTCGGCGGCGGCTATGCCGGCGCGCCCTGCGCCTATCGCTGGGTGCGCAACAATGACGCGCAAGCGGCAGGCAGGAACGTCAACCCCCATCCCACATCGCTCGACGACATGACCGGCGAGAAGGAGATCATTTCCTGGGGCGTCTTCCCGCTCAAAGGCGAGGATGCGCTCTATGTCCGCTCGGACGGCGGCGGCGGCTTCGGCGACCCGCTGGAGCGCGGGCCGGAGCGGGTGCGCGCCGACGTCGAGGCCGGGGCGGTCTCCGAGGCGGTCGCGGCCGGTGTCTATGGTGTGGTGCTGGCCGACGGCGCGGTCGACGCGAGCGCCACCGAGGCACGCCGCAAATCCCTGCGCGCGGCGCGACTTGCGGGAGCGGCGGCCGAATGAGCGGAACCCGCATATCGGCCACGCTGGTGGTCGATGACGAGCGCAGGATCGCCTGCATGGCCTGCGGCCACGCGCTCGCGGCCGCGGGTGAGCCCTGGAAGGAGGCGGCGCGGCTCGACGAAAGCTCCATGCGGGGCGTTGCCGGCGAGCCCTATACCAATGCCGCCCGAGTCACGCTGCGGCGCTTCTTCTGCCCCGGCTGCGGCGCGCTCCTGGATACCGAATCGGCCTTGTCGGGCGATCCCTTCCTGAACGACATCGTCCGGGTATAGGCCCGAGGCCTTCCCGAACCGGCGTTCCGCCGCGCGCACCGGCGGCGTAGACTGCCGCCATGCATGAGATCGCCATTCGGCAGGAGATCATCGACCGCGTCATGAAGCGGCGCGGGCGGGTGCATCTGTTTGACCGCCTCGACCCGGCGAAGACGGCGGCGGTCTATATCGACATGCAGGTCACTTTCCTCGAGCCGGGCGCGCCCGTCGAGGTGCCGATGGCGCGCGCGATCGTGCCGGCCATCAACCGGCTCAACGCACGACTGCGCGCGCGCGGCGTCAGGATCTACTGGGTCGCGCACGCCAACACGAGCAGGGACGGGGAGTCCGACTGGCGCGGCTTCTTCGACCACTTCGTCTCGGAGGAGGCGCGGGCGCGCACCATCGCCGGGCTCGCGCCGGGCGCCGAAGGCCAGAAGCTGTGGCCGGCGCTCGAGATCGCCGAGACCGATGCCGTGCTGTTCAAGAACCGTTACAGCGCGCTGATCCCCGGCTCCTCTCCATTGGAGCGGATGGTGCGCAGCCACGGCATCGAGGCGCTGCTGATCGGCGGCACCAAGACCGACGTCTGCTGCGAATCGACCGCGCGCGACGCCATGATGCTCGACTTCAAGACGGTGATGATCGCCGATTGCTGCGCCGCGCTCTCTGACGAAGAACACCGCGACGCGCTCGAGACCGTCATCCAGCAGTTCGGCGACGTCATGACGGCGGACGAGGTGCTCGCCGCGCTCGGGCTGCCATAGCGCACGAGAGGGTGCCACGCGGCTGAAAAGCCGAACGAAGAGTGTCCTCGCCGTCAGACCTGTTTATAGACTATATTTGGTCTGAACGGAGGCGGCTCATGGCACTGTCCAACCAAATCAAGCCGATCAGTTACCTCAAGGCCCACGCCGCCGAGATCGTGCGCACGCTCGGCGACCGGGCCGAACCCCTGATCATCACCCAGAACGGCGAGGCCAAGGTGGTCATGCAGGATATCGCCAGCTACGAGCGGATGCAGGAGACCGTTGCCCTGCTGAAGATGCTTGCGCTGGGTGACCGCCAGGTCGAAGCGGGTCGGGTGCAACCCGCCGCCGATGTCATCGCGCGGCTGCGGGAGCGGCAACGGGCTCGCTGATGCCCTTCCTGGTCCAGTTGACCGATGACGCGGCGCGCGACCTGGAGGAGATTTGCGACCACATCGACCGACACGACTCGCCGGCGAGTGCTGACCATGTGTTGGATCGGATCGAGAAGACGCTCGCCAACCTTTCGGAACATCCCCGGCGCGGCGGCTATCCCAAGGAACTGCTGGACATTGGGATTCGGGAGTACCGGGAGGTTTTCTTCAAGCCCTACCGAATCATCTACCGAGTGGTCGAGGACACCGTCGACGTGATGGTGATCGCCGACGGGCGCCGCGACATGCGGGCGTTGCTGGAGCAGCGCCTGCTGCAGGCGTGAGGACGGACGCGTGGTGAGTTCGTTTGGAACGGTGCGGAGGCGACCATGTCCCTGCCCTTGTTGACCGAGTCCATGGTCCTAACCGATGCCGGTGCCCGTGTTGTCGTCTGGCATGTGGACTTGCGGCGCCCGCTTGATCGGACGCCGGTCACGACTTGATAACGCTGCGCAGACGATTAGCTCGCCGAATCTGAAGGGATAATACCGTTTACGGGCGGATTGTTCAGGTCACCGGGATGGCGCCCCGTCAAGAAGCAGAACTCGAAGAGCGTCGCTTTCGTAGGTGGCATCGGCAATTCACAAGCCCTGCCGAGCGCATGGTGGATTGCCGCCAATGGGGTCTTGGCGGAGACCCTGGGCAGTTGCGTTCGCGGCCAGCACTCCAGATCGTCGAGCCGCGGCTTGCTCTAACGGATGGACACCTCGAAGAACCTGTTTTCAGACGCGGTTTGAGCTGATTTCGAGGCATTTGCGGCCGGCCTGTCCGCTGGATTGTCCCCGCGATGGAGTTTTCGGACCGTGCTCGGCATTTTTGTTGGCTTGTGGGCGCTATGCGGGCGTAAGCCGGCCCTCGAGCCAGGCCAGCCGGGTCATGTTGTAGACCAGGTTGGGCATCCCGATCCGGGTCCTGGCGCGGGCGATGCCGATGGAACGTACGAATAGCCCCATGCGGTGCTTCTGGCCAGCGAACACATGCTCGACATGGGCGCGAACCCTGGAGCGGGCGGCGTTGGCTCGGGCGCGCTGGCCCGGCAGGGGTTTTCCCGGTGGCTGAAAAGCCGATTGGGCGGATCGGAGCATTGCTGATAACATCCTGCACCGGGCCGCGAAATCACCCATGGCCCGAACCGGTGCGGGCGCACGAACGACAAGACTGTTCGCGGAGGACCATAGGTGGCGTTGACCACGTTGCGGGAGATGGTCGGCACGCGCCGGGCCAAATTCGGCACCTTCCTGGTCGAGTTCGCCTCGCCGGGAATCGGTCAGATCCTGAAGGCGGCCGGCTGCCGCTACGTGCTGCTCGACATGGAGCATTCGGGCTTCGGCTTCGACACGCTGAAGCAATTGCTGCGCTACATGCAGGCGGCCGAGATGCCGACGATCGTCCGCGTGCCCTCCCGCCACTACCATCACATCGCCCGCGCCCTCGACATGGGCGCCGAGGGCATCATGGTGCCGATGGTCGGATCGGCGGAAGAAGCGGCGCGCTTCGTTGCCCATGCCAAATATCCGCCGCGGGGCCATCGCGGGGTCGCGCTCGGGATTGCGCATGACCGCTATGAGCCGGGCTCGCCCGTGGCCAAGCTGCGGGCCGCCAACCGACGGACCACGCTGTTCGCGCAGGTGGAGACAAGGCTCGGCCTCGAGAATGTGGAGGAGATCGCGGCCGTCGACGGGATCGATTGCATCTGGATCGGGCATTTCGATCTCAGCACCTCTCTCGGTATCCCCGGCCGGTTCGACCATCCTGATTTCGTCGCGGCGATCGAGCGGGCCGCCCGCGCCTGCGCCAGGCACAAGAAGGCCTATGGCCGGCTCGTCCCGGATGTCGAGACCGGGATCGCGGCCTACCACGCGGGCTTCGACTTCATCGGCTATTCCGGTGACGTCTGGCTGTTGCAGAGCAGCCTGCGCCGGGGCATCGACGAGTTGAAAGGCGCGCTGCGCCGCCGCCGGGCCCGCTAGGAGGACGCGATGCCAGGCGCTGCGCTACGCAGAATGATGGGCACCAAGCGGCCCAAATTCGGCTCTTTCGTGATCGAGTTCGATAGCCCCGGCATGGGCCAGATCCTCAAGGCGGCCGGCTGCGAATATGCGCTCCTCGACATGGAGCATTCCGGCTTCAGCTACGACCAGCTCAAGCGGATGCTGCGCGGCTATCAGGCTGCCGACCTGCCGGTGATCGTCTCGACCATCGGCGGCGACTACGACATGATCGCCCGCGCCCTCGATATGGGCGCGGACGGCATCCAGCCGGCCAAGGTCGCCAGCGCCGAGGAAGCGCGTGCCATGCTCGAGCATGTTCGCTATCCGCCCAAGGGCAGCAGGGGCGTCGCCATCGGCATCGCCCACGATCGCTACCTGCCCGGCCCGCCGGCGCCGAAGCTGCGCGCCGCCAACCGGGACGTGGTGTTCTTTCCCAAGATCGAGACGCCGGAGGGCATTGACGAGGCCGCGGCGATCGCCGCGCTCGACGGGGTCGACGGCATCTGGATCGGCCATTTCGACCTCTCGGTCGCGATGGGCATTCCTGCGCAGTTCGACCATCGAGCGTTTCGTGCGGCGATGGGCAGGGTGAGCGCGGCGTGCAAGAAGCACGGCAAGTCACTCGGCCGCATCTACGACGACACGAAGACCGGCCGGGCGCTCTATGAGAGCGGCTTCGATTTTCTCTGCTGCTCGGGCGATAGTTGGCTGGTGCAGCGCGAGCTCAATGAGGGCATCATGGCGCTGCGTGCCGCGTGTCGCGGTCCGCGCAAGGGTGGCGCGCGCGCACGCAGATAGTTGCGAGGGAGGGCGCGGCGGCTCCGCGCCGAACAAGAGGAGACGACTTCATGCGAATGAGATCGACGCGATCCATCGTCGGCGGCCTCGCCGTCGCGGCTCTGCTCGGAGCGGGATCGAGCGCCGCCTGGGCGGAGAGCGCCGCGGACATCGCGGTGCGCGAGGCCCAGAAATATTCCGGCACGACGATCACCGTGATCTGGGAGGCTGGGCTTCAGTCGCTCGGTCCGCAGAATTTCTCGGGCCCGCTCTGGGAAGAGCGCACCGGAATCAAGCTCGAGGTGGTCGAATCCCAGGTTAACGAGATGTTCCCGAAGATGCTCCAGGAGCATCGCGCGAAGACCGGCGCCTACGACGTCCTGAGCGTGGTCCCGGCCTGGATGGGTGACATGGCGCGCGCCGGCGCGCTCGAGCCCCTCGATGAGTATGTCGACAAATATGGCTACCGCGACGAGCTTCAGGACATCGCTGACGTCTACCGCGAAAACCAGATGAAAATCGGTGACACCATCTACGGTTTTCCGGACGATGGTGACGTGCTGATCCTCTATTACCGGAAGGACATCTTCGAGGAGATGGGGCTGTCCGTGCCGACCACGTGGGAGGAGTTCTACGAGGTCAGCAAGGCGATTACCGACAAACACGCGCCGGATATCTACGGTGCGGGCTTCATGCGCGTTCGCGGCCTCCTTCACTACTTCTATCAAGAGCGGGCGCGAAACGAGGGCTGCAAGTTCTTCGACGCGGAATCGATGAAGGCCACGGTCAACGGGCCAGGCTGCGTCAAGGCTCTCGCGGGCATGGTCAAGGACAACACGACGATGCCGCCCGGCGTCGAGCAATGGGGTGCGATCGAATCGCTCGCCGCCTTCAATGCGGGTCAGATCGCGATGACCCAGTGGTGGCCGCCGGTCGGTCGCTGGTCGGCGGGCTACGGCACCGACGATATCGCCATGCAGTGGGTGCCGCCGTCGGTCGTCGCCGGCAAGGTGGGCTATGCGCTGCCGCCAGGCGGCCATCCGCAGCTTGCGGCCGGCTTCTCGATGGCCGTTTCCGCCGATAGCAAGAACAAGGATGCGGCCTATCTCTATATCCAGTGGATCAACAGCATGGACATAAGTCTGCAGCGTGTGCAGCTTCCCTATACGCTGCGCGATCCCTTCCGCAAGTCGCATTTCGCGTCTCCGGAATATCAGTCGTTATGGCCGGATGCGAAAGAGTATTTGGATGCGTTGCAGGCGGGCGGGGTCTCCGGGCTGCTCGACCTGTCGATCATCAATACCTTCGCTTACGAGGACGCGCTGGCGATCGGGTTGCAGGCGGTGATGGGCGGCGCCGATCCTCAGGAGAAGCTCGATAAAGTGGCGGAGGCGTGGGACGCGCTCACCGAGAAGGTGGGCGTCGACAATCAGCGCGATGCCTATGCCGAATGGGCCTCCAAGCCGGCGGCCTATCCGGACTGATCGCCGTCCCATGAGGGGGCGTCGTGGTGCGCCCCCTCATTCTCTCGGCGCGGGCCGGGGCATCGAGCATCCCCGGCATTGCCCGGGTTGTTACAATCTTGTCGATCCATCCGATCCGTCAACGGTCGGATCCTCCGTGCTCGTCCAGCGGATTGACGTGATTCACGCCTGGGAAGCGCTTGAAGTCGTGGTCTGCGGAGTAGACGGTCGCTCCCCTCTCGATGGCGAGGGCAGCGACATGCGCGTCCGAGGTCAGATTGCCGGAGGTGCCGGTCGCGCGGAGCAGGTTACGGAGAATTGGCCAATGACCGTCGCCCGGCGCGACCGGATCAACGAACGGTTGAGCCAACCAGGACGCGACGAATCCGATCGCGTCGTCCGCGTGTAGGGGGCGGGCGAAAATACCGGGACGCGTCGTAATCCGAAGAAACGCCAGGAGGCATAGCCACGGCAAGCCGACGAACGTTGCACCCGACAGAGTCTCCTCCAGCCACCGCCGCGCGCGCCTGTGATGAGGGCTGTCCAGGTTGACGGCGTAGATCAGTAGATTGGCGTCGATGAGGATCATTTTCTGAGCTGGAGCTTGCGCGCGATCTCCTCGTCCTCGAGGCGGTCCGCAAGGTGAAGCGCTTTGTCGAGGTCGTAACCGCCGGTTACTTCCCCCATGGCAACCGGTTTCAGTCGGTACCGTTTGGACGCGGCGGCGATCCGGTTGTTCTCGATGCCGGCCTGAAGGGCTTCGTTCACGACGGTCTTGAAGGATTTGCCCGACCGATGGACGATCTCCCTAAGCTCTCTGGCGATAGTGTCATCTATGGTCAATGTGGTTCGCATGGATCGCGTCTGCCTTTGCGTTTTGATAGCATCATATCATCTTATAATAAGCATCAAAACATCAAATGAAGTTTATCTGGAGCTGCGCGGATGGCCGACTCGAAATCGCTCGGCCGTGCTCGCGAGGATCAGCCGGCGCCGGGACTCCGATGGGTGTTGGGCCGCGCGACATCTCCCCGACACGATACCGCTTCCGGTTTGCCAGGGTGGGGCGTTTCTGCGAAAAAAGGTATGTTTTCCCGAAGGTCAAACGGGCCGCCGCCGCTGGCCGATCGCCCGTTACCGAGAGGAAAAGAGGGTCGATGCAGGTTGAAGCGCCACGTATTCCGGACGTAAGGGTGCGGATCCTGAACGGGCACGACTGCGATCATGAGGTTTCCCTCGAGAAATCCGACAAGCGGTCGCGCGCGGAGGTATCGGGCGGCTGCCGCGGAAAGTCTTCGGGGTGGAGATTTGTAGGAGCGGCATTATCGGTGGGGACGGCCTCGACCGTCAGGGCACGCGCCTGATCTCCGTGTCGGCGTTGTTCCGCGTATGACCACGGCAACCGCCCAAAACGCGCATCTGGCGCACCGCGCCAACCTGTTTGCCGACCGGCATTTCAAATGGCTGGTCATCGCGCCGTCGATCATCGTGCTGCTGCTGATTGGCCTCTATCCGATTATCCATACCGGCATCGTCAGCTTCCAGCAGATCACCATGCTGGCCGAGGATACGTCCTGGGCCGGGGGCAAGAACTACGCCGCGCTGTTTTCAGACAGCCGGCTCTGGGAGTCGATGGGCCACACCTTCCTGATCCTCGCGCTCGCGCTCCCGATCGAGCTGATTCTCGGCCTGCTCATGGCCCAGCTCTTTCTCGAAAAGATGCCACTCAAGCAGATTTTCGTCGCGCTTTTGATCATCCCGACGGTGATCTCGCCAATCGTTGCAGGCTCGACCTGGCGGCTCATGTTCGACAACCAATATGGCCCGATCAATCAGATTCTCGGCTGGTTCTCGTCGGAACCGGTCACGATCCTATGGGTCTCGCGGCCCGAATGGGTCTACCCGGCAATCCTGATCTGCGAGGTGTGGCAGTGGACACCGTTCATGTTCCTGATCTTGTTGGCGGCGCTCTCAAACGTTGACCGGAGCCTGATAGAAGCCGCGGAGATCGATGGCGCCTCATTTTGGAAAATCTTCTTCAAGATCACTTTGCCGGTCATCAAGCCGGTCCTGGTCATCGCCATACTGATCCGCGCGCTCGATCTGTTCCGGATCTTCGACATCATCTGGGCGATGACCAAGGGAGGCCCCGGCACGCTGACCGAGACGATCTCTATCTACACTTACATCCGTGCCTTCAGGGAATTCGAGACGAGCTATGCCGGTGCGATCGCCTTCCTGGTGATCATTCTGCTCTCGATCATCGTCATCTTCGCACTCAAGCGGGTGGAGATCGCGCGATGACGGAGGTCGCCGCCGTGCGCAGGGCGTCACCACGCTGGCTCACCCGCGAACGCCGCCGCATGGCGTGGCGCTTCGTGGTCGCGCTCCTGGTGCTGGTTATCTTCCTGTTTCCCGTCTATTGGTTGTTCATTACGTCGGTCAAATCGCCGGCTGAGATCTTCGCCCGCCCGCCGGTCTGGTTCCCGGAGGACGGGAATTTCCGCACGTTCGGCATTCTATTCAAGGATGGCGACGTCTGGGCGATCTACAACAGCCTTATCATCGCCAGCGTCTCCACCGTCGTCGCAATGGTGCTCGGAACGGCGGCCGCCTACAGCCTCGCGCGTTTCAAGACCGGCGGCCAGAATCTGGCGATCTGGATCATCTCCCAGCGCATGATCCCGCCGATCGTGATCGTCTTTCCGATCTTTCTGCTTTTCGTCTGGCTCGGCTGGATCGACAGCTATGTCGGGCTGATCCTGCTCTACATCGCGTTCAATCTGCCCTACGTGATCTGGATGATGCGCGGTTATATCGAGGACATCCCGATCGAGGTCGAGGAGAGTGCGCTGACCGACGGCTGCTCACGCTGGCAGGCCCTGCGCAAGATCGTCTTCCCAATGGCGCGCACGGGAATATTCGCGACGGCGGTCTTTACCTTTATCTTCGCGTGGAACGAGTTCGTCTTCGCGCTGATCCTGACCCGCACGGACGTCCTGACCTTCCCCGTGCTCGTCACCCACTACTATGGGGCGCAGTCGACCTTCTGGTCGAAGATTGCGGCGTTGTCGGTGCTCGGAACCTTGCCGGTGTTCTTTGCGGTCGCGACGCTCCAGCGGTTCCTCGTGCGCGGGATCACCATGGGCGCGGTCAAAGGGTAGGGGAGGCAGATGGCTGGCGTCAGGCTCCACGGCGTGCATAAGCACTTCGGCAAGGTCCACGCCGTCCGTGGCGTGGACCTCGAGATCCCGGATCGCGCGTTCACCGTTCTGGTGGGGCCGTCGGGCTGTGGCAAGAGCACCCTCCTGCGCATGATCGCCGGGCTCGAGGAGGTGAGCGAGGGCGCGGTCGAGATCGACGGTGCGGTGGTCAACGACGTCCGCCCCAAGGACCGTGACGTCGCGATGGTGTTTCAGAACTACGCGCTCTACCCGCATATGTCGGTGTTCGAGAATGTCGCCTTCGGCCTGCGCATGCGTGGGACGCCCGCCGATCAGGTCCGCCCGCGGGTCGAGCGGGCGGCCGCCATGCTCGGGATCGCGGAGCTGCTCGACCGGCAGCCCCGCCAGCTCTCCGGCGGCCAGAGGCAGCGCGTTGCCATGGGCCGCGCGCTGGTGCGCGATGCCAAGCTCTATCTGTTCGATGAGCCGCTCAGCAACCTCGATGCCCAGCTCCGCGACGAGATGCGCACCGAGATCAAGCGGCTGCATCAAGACATGCAGCGAACCATGATCTACGTCACCCACGACCAGGTCGAGGCGATGACCCTTGCCGATCGGATCGTGCTGCTGCGCGATGGCCAGATCGAGCAGGAGGGGCCGCCGCTCGAGCTCTACGAGCAGCCGGCGACCCGCTTCGTCGCAGGCTTCATCGGCTCGCCGGCGATGAACTTCGTCCCGGCGCGCCTCGAGGCGGCAGACGGTGCGATCGAGGTGCGAATCGGCGACGGCCATCGTCTGGCCTTGTCGCCGGCACGGGCCGGGCGCTATGCCGGCGATAGCGGCCGCGAGGTCCTGATCGGCATCAGGCCCGAGCATATGTACCGGGCCGCGGGCGCGGCGCTGCGGCCGGACTGCGGCCGGCTCGCCGTCACGGTCGAGATCGTCGAGCCCATGGGCGCAGACACCTTGGTCAACTTCCACCTCGGCGAGACCTCGATGCTCGTGCGGCTCGACGGCTCCGCCGCCGAGCGGCCGGGGGAAGCGCTAGCGCTCGACGTGGATATGACCCGGGCCGTGCTCATCGACCCGGTGAGCGAGCGCGTCGTTTGAGCGGCGAAATCGCGCCGACGGCAGGGCGTCGAGGCAGCGACATCACGGTGGCGATGGAGACGACGACGAAGCGGCTCACGGCCGCGGAGGTCGCGGCGTATCGGCACGACGGTTGCGACTTTTCGAGCGGCTACGTCTCGGAAGATTGACGGGCCGAACCGACGGTCGGTGAGCTACGCGGTTTATTGAACACGCCGACGCCCGTGCTCCCATGGCGCTCCCGGACCTGACCCCGCTCCTCTCCCCGCGCTCGGTCGCCGTGGTCGGCGCGAGCGCGGACATGGCGCGCCCCGGCGGCCGTGCGGTCGGCTATCTCCGACACTATGGCTTCGGAGGGCGGATCTTCCCGGTCAACCCCAAGCATGACGCGATCGGCGACCTGCCGTGCTTCCCCGACTTTGCGGCCCTGCCCGAGGCCCCCGACATGGCGATCCTCGCCGTGCCGGCCAAACGGGTGGCGGGGCTCGTGCGCCAAGCTCAGGCCCGCGGCATTCCTGCTCTCACCGTCTATTCGAGCGGGTTTTCGGAGACCGGCGCTGAGGGCGCCGCTCTTGAGGACTCGTTGCGCGCGCTCGCGCGGGCGGGCGACACGCTGCTCTGTGGCCCGAACTCGCAGGGCGTCGCGAATTTCCTGGACAGCACGGTGGCCTATTTCAGCTCCGAGCTCGGGCGTGACGACCAGCCGGCCGGCGGTCTCGGCTTCGTCAGCCAGAGCGGCGTGTTCGGCGGGGCGATGGCCAATGAATGCCGGCGTCGCGGCATCGGCCTCGGTTATCTGGTCAGCACCGGCAACGAAGCAGGGATCGATTTCGCCGATGCGCTCGGGCACCTTGCGCGCGATCCGCGCATTACGGTCATCGCCGGCTATCTCGAGGGTGCGCGTGACAGTGCTTCGCTGCGCGAGGCGGTGACCCTGGCGCGGGACGCCGACAAGCCGGTGATCATCTGAAGGCCGGCCGCGCGTCGGACGGCGCCAGCGCCGCCGCCGCCCACACCGGCGCGCTGGTCGGTGCGCAGGAGGCCTACGAGGCCGCCTTCCGGGCTTGGGGTGTGACGGCGGTCTCCGACATCGACGCGCTCTACGACGTGGTCGAAGCCTTTGTCCGGGTGCCCGCCCGGCCCGCCGGCCGCCGGGTCGGCATCCTGACCAACTCGGGCGGCCTCGGCGTGCTCGCCGCGGATGCGGCGCACGACGCCGGCCTCGCGCTCGCTCGCTTGTCGCCGGAGACCGAGGCGCGCCTCGCGGCCGACCTGCCGGTGTTTGCCTCGCCGCGCAACCCCGTCGATGTCACGCTGCAACAGATCAGCGATCCGGACGCGGTCGAGCGGCATATCCGCACCCTGGCCGCCGATCCTGCGGTCGACGTGCTGCTGGCCTGCTTCGGCGTGGTGCGCCGCCATGTCGAGACCACCATCGCCTGCATGGCCTGCGCCGCCGCCGACATCGAGGTGCCGCTGATCACCGGGTGGCACGGCGGCGATCCGGCGGGCCCTGACAAGCTGCGCGCCGAAGGTCTCACCGCCTATCCCTCGCCCGGCCCGGCGCTCCGCGCGATCCGCGCGCTGTTCGATCATGCCGCCTGGCGCCCGGCGGCGCAGGGCACCGCGCCGCCGCCGGACATGCGCCGTGCGGCGGCGCTGCTCGACAGCCGCCGGTCCGACGCCCCGACCGTGCTCGCCGCCGCCGGCATCCCCGTCACCCGGAGTCTGCTCGCGGTGGACGCCGAAGCGGCGCTGCGTGCGGCCCGAGAAATCGGCTGGCCGGTCGTGCTCAAGCTCGAATCACCGGACCTGCCGCACCGGAGCGATGTCGGCGGCGTTGCGCCCGGGCTCACGAACGGCGCCGCGCTTCGCGCCGCCTATGACGCGATGATGGCGTTCGTCGCGCAGGCCCGGCCCGATGTCTGGATCGCCGGGGTCAGTGTGCATGAGAACGCCGCGGGCATCGCCGAGTTGATCGTCGGCGTGAAGCAGGATGAGACCTTCGGACCGCTCGTTATTCTCGGCTTTGGCGGCACGCTGGTCGAGCTGTTGCGCGATTCGGCGGTTGCGCTGCCGCCGGTTCCGCCCGAGGCGACACGGGCCATGCTCGAGACCTTGCGCGGCTATCCCGCGCTCACGGGCGCGCGCGGTCGGCCGAAGGCCGACCTCGATGCGGTGGCGGAGGTCGTCTGGCGGGCCGGCGCACTCGCCGGCGCCGCGCCGGCGCTCCAGGAGCTGGACATCAACCCGCTGATCGTGCGGGCGGAAGGGGAGGACGCGGTCGCGGCAGACGCTCTGATCACCCTCGGCCCGGTCTCTCGAAGAATGCCGCCATGAGCCGCTGCGGCTCGCCCGACCGATAGGCCACGGCCTGGAGGCGGGTGGCGGCCTCGAACGCGGCGTCGAATCCCGGCTGCGTGACCTCGCGGAAGCGCTGCTTGGTCAGCCGCATCGCGACCGGCGGCTTCTCGGCGAGGGAGCGGGCCACTGCGATAGCCGCCGCGCGCACATCGTTCTCCGGTACCAGGTCGTGGAAGAGGCCGAGCTCGCGGCATTCCGGGCCCTTCATCAGCCGGCCGCTCAGCGTCAGTTCCACCGTGCGCGAATGGCCGAGATGGGCCGCCATGATGTGGGCGCCCAGCACGCTCGCGAGGCCGACATTGATTTCCGGTTGGCCCATCCGCGCGCCGGCATGGCCGATACGCAAATCGGCGAGCAGGGCGATTTGATAGCCGGCCGCGGCGGCGACGCCGTTCACCGCCGCGACGCAGGGCTTGTCGAGCCCGCGGATCGACTCGTAGAAGGCGCGCAGCCAGATCAGCCAGTCGCGCGCGCGCTCTTCATCGAAGCTGCGGGTCAGCGCGAGATCCATGCCGGCGCAGAAGGCTTTGTTGCCGACCCCGGTCAACACGACCGCGCCACAGTCAGGGTTCTCGTTACAGGCGGCGAGCGCGGCGCTGGTCTCCTCAGCCATTGCGCGGTTGAGCGCATTGCGCACCTCCGGTCGGTTGAAGGCGATCGTGGTGACGGGCCCGTCCCGCGTGATCTCGACGGTTTCTGGCACGGTGCGATTCCTTCCGGCTTGTGACGCGGCCATGAAAGGCGTCATTCTGGCGCGGCGATGAACGCCTACGATCATAGCTTTACCGCAATCGCCGGCGCGCCGCTTGCGCTCGCGGATTTCGCGGGCCGGCCGATCCTGCTCGTCAACACCGCCTCGGAATGCGGCTATACGCCGCAATATGCCAGCCTGCAGGAGCTCTGGCACCGCTACGGCGCACGGGGTCTCTTGGTGCTCGGCGTGCCGTCCAATGATTTCGGCGCGCAGGAGCCGGCTGCCGAGGCCGAGATCAAGGCGTTCTGCGCCGACACCTACGGCGTCGAATTTCCGCTGACGACAAAGCAGCGTGTGGTCGGGGCGGAGGCTCATCCGCTCTACCTGGCCATCCACGACGCCTTCGAATCGGCCGCCGATCCGGCCTGGAACTTCCACAAGTTCCTCTTCGCCGCCGACGGCAGCCTCGCCGAGGTCTGGCCGTCGCGGGTCGAGCCTTTGGCCGACGAGGTCGTGCAGGCGATCGAGGCGCTGCTCCCGCCGCCATGACTTCCCATTCGGTGGTCCGCTTGCGAGCGTGGGTCGAGGCGATCGTCGACGCCACCCATGACGTTCGGATCCTCCATCTCGCCCTCGACGGCCAAACCCTCGCCTTTTCCGCCGGCCAGTTCGCCCGCCTGACATTCGCGGACTTTCCGCCGCGCGATTACTCGATGGCCAACGCGCCCGGCCGGCGCCTATCCGAGTTCCACATCCGGCGCGAGACCGAGGACGGCGTCAGCGGCTACGTCGCCCGCTCGCTCGCGCTTGGTGAGACGGTCGGTATCGAAGGTCCCCATGGCGAGGCCTATTGGCGCGCAAATCATCCCGGTCCCGTGATCGCGATCGCCGGCGGCTCCGGCCTCGCGCCGATGAAGTCGATCGTCGAGGCGGCGCTCGAGGCCCGCCATCCGGGCCCGATCTGTCTCTTTTTCGGCGTGCGCACCGCGCGCGACCTCTATCTGGAGGCGCATTTCGAGGCGCTCGCGGCCGTGCATCCGCATTTCCGCTTCGTCCCGGTTCTGTCCGAGTCCGTGGGTGCGAGCGCCTATTGCACCGGCCTCGTCGGCGACATCGCGGCCTCCGAGGCCCCGCTCGCAGGCGCCAAGGCCTACATCGCCGGGCCCCCGGTCATGGTCGAGCACGCCAACGCGGTGCTCGCGGCGCGGGGCGTTGTACCCGCCGACATCCACGCCGATCCGTTCTACAGCGAAGCGGAGATGGTTGCTCGGGGCTTGCGCGGCTGAGCGTCACCCCGTTGCTGAGAGAGTGCCGATCCCGGCAACCACGATCGCGACGCCCAGCCATTGGAGCGGCGCGATCTGCTCGCGGAGAAAGACCCGCGCCAGAAGGATCGCCACCACCGAGTAGGCGGAGCTCGTGACGATTGCGAACTCGCCGTGCTCGAGTGTAAGCCCGCCATACACGAGCACGTAGCCGAGGGTATCCACCACCGCGAGGAGGCCCAGCAGCGGCCAGGCCCTGACCGGCATGCGCGGCGCCGAGCGCGTGATCAGAAAGCCCCCGGCCAGGACGACGGCACCGACCAGCCGAGCTACCAGAAGCGTCTGGGCGAGCCCATAGTGCTCGAGGGCATGATCTGCGGAGAGTACCGCGACCGCGAACATCAGCGCGGCGCCGAGCGCCATGAGGATCGAGCGCCGAATCACGGCCGGCGCATATTCCGGCTTGTCGCCGCCATCGATTCGCGAGACGGCGAGGGCGACCAGCCAGATACCGCCCAAGGTGGCTACCATTGCGACCCAATGAATGATGTCGGGCCGGGCGCCGAAGGCGACCGTCATCGGCACCGCGAATGCCGGATAGCTTGAGACCATCGGCGAGGCGAGTGAGACCGGGCCGTGGGTCAGTGCATCGAACAGCATGAGCGTCGCGAGCAGGGTCGTGACGCCGTTGAGCACCAACAGCCAAAGGCCGGAGAGCTCCCAAACCAGCACGGTGCCGTCCGCGACAATGTAGAGCCCGACCAGGAGACTGCCGATCAGCATGATGCCGAGCAGCGCCTGCGGGACCCCGATGGCCCGGCCGACGAACCGGGCCATTAAGTCGGAGACACCCCAGAAAACCGCCGCGCCGACACCTAAAAGCGCTGCACCGCCGATCACGCTGCGCTCGCATCCGGTTCGGGGCTCTGGGGTGGTAACATCGATCGCTCCGAGCTGTTGCGCCGCGCCCACGGTACTCTCAAAGCCCGCGACAAGGCAGCCCGAAGCTCGTCGCCGGTAGAGCTTCGGGTGCCGCCGGGCCCCGCGTGATCATCCGACGCATCGATGATACACGTTCCGGCAGTGCCGGCCGTCGGCCATCCGACCGTCGATGCCGTCGCCCGCGAGAGCGATTGGGGATCAGAATCGGCGTGAATCGGGAGCCGAAGCCCGAGCGGCGTGTGAGCGCATCGCCGGAGCGGCAAAGCACGAGTCCGCCGGCACCGAAGGTGGCGCTTGTAAGGGTTGCCATGACATGAAACCAAATTGATATCAGATGATTAGGGGAACTCGATGGCGACGATCAATGTGCGACAGTTGGACGACGACGTGGTTCAGCGCCTCAAGCGGCGGGCCGCTGGGAACAACCGTTCTCTGGAAGGCGAAGCGCGCCACATTCTCGAACGCGCGAGCGACGGCAAAACGCGCTTCCTTCGGGCTCTGGCTGCGAGGCTCCGGTGCGAGACCGAAGGGCGGGCGCAGACCCCTTCGGAGATCCTGATCCGGGAGGATCGGGAAACCGGACATCGTCTCGTGTGATGCGTCTGGTCGTGGATGCCAGCGTGGCGATCAAATGGTTGGTCGCGGAAGGGGATTCGGGCGCGGCCGACCGCGTGTTGGCAAGCGGCGACGATCTGCACGCGCCGCGCCTGATGGCGTCCGAAATCGCCAACGCACTCTGGCGTAAGGCCCGGCTGGGCGAGGTCGAGCGCGGCCGAGCCGGCGTGTTGATGGCCGCCGTATCCGGGATGCCGCTTCATTGGAATGCGGACGAAACAGTTTGCGCGGACGCGGTTCGTCTTGCGGTGGCGCTCGACCGGCCGGTCTACGATTGCATCCACCTCGCGGTGGCGCATCGTATCGAAGCCCAAATGGTGACGGCGGATACACGTTTCGCGAATGCGGTGGCGGCCACCGAACACGGCGGTACGGTGGTGACGCTGGCGGACTATGCAAGGAAACACCGCTGAAATGAGCCGAGCTCTCGATAGTGCTCCCCCGGGCGCTGATCCTTGCGCGGTGCAAGCTCGCGCGCCATGACGAACGAAAGCACGATTCCCTCCGGCCTCGTACCCCGACCGTGGTCACCGGGCGCCCGACATGGCTTCCGTGCGGTGGGGTTATCGGTGGAAAGAAGAAGCCCCGGTCAGTAGAGGCGCAGGTACTCTTCGAGCTCCCAGTAGGTAACATGTTCGTGGAAGCGGTCCCATTCGTCGTGCTTGAAGCGGCTGAAGCTCGCATGCATAACCGGGCCGAGCACGTCCTTCGCCAGCGCGTCGGCGTCGAAGGCCTCGGTGGCCTCGAGCAGGGTGCGAGGCAAGCGCTGGCGTCCCATCTTGGCGAACTCCTCCGCCGACGTGTCGTAGGTAGAAGTCTCCGTCGGCGGGCCGGGATCGATCTTGTCGCGAATGCCGTCGAGCGATGCCGCAATCGTCATCGCGATGCCGAGATAGGGATTCATGGTCATGTCGCAGGCGCGGTTCTCGATGGCGTGTCGCGCCTGCGGCAGCCGCAGCATGGCCGAGCGGTTGTTGAATCCATAGGTGATGTAGGTCGGCGCCCAGATGACGGTCCCACCTTCGAACACGCTCACCCGGCCAACCAGACCCTTGTAGGAATTGACCGTCGGTGCGGTGATGGCGGTGAGCGCGGCGCCATGGCGCAGGAGGCCGCCGACGACCGGGTACACGATGTCGTTCCAGCCGCCGTCGGCGGCCTCGAACAGGTTGTCGCCCGGCTTGTCCGTGGCTCGGATGCTGTGGTTGATGTGGGCGCCACTGCGCCAGTCTCCCGTCGTGGGCTTGGGCATGAAGGTCGCGAACATGCCCTGCCGCTTGGCCACCTCCTTCAGCATGATCTTCACAAAGGTCAGCCGATCGGCCATGGCGAGCGCGGCAGTGTAGCGGAAATCGAGCTCGATCTGGGAGTACGCTCCCTCGGCCACGGCGTCCTTCAGACCCCAGCCGAGTCCTTCGAGATAGTCGGTCAAGGTGCCGACATAACCCATCATGTCGAGGGAGAATTCGAGGTCGTAGCCGAAGGCTTGGCGGCTTGGGCCTGAGCCCCTTGCCCGGAGAGGGATCGTCGTCGACGGCCTTCTGCGGTCGACCGTCCTCATCCCAGCGCATGACGATGAATTCGGGCTCGACGCCGGCGAAGAACGCATAGCCCTCGTCGGCAGCCGCCTTGACCTGGCGCTTGAGCGCCAGCCTGGGGCACACCGCATAGGGGCCGTCCGGGCATGAACAGATCCGCGAACACGAGAGCGAGCTCGTGGTTCCAGGGGCAGATCTGCAGCGAGGTGAGGTCCGGAATCGGAATCTGATCCGGGTCCGCGGGCCCGAGCTCTGGCACCATGGAACCCGAGTGCACCGCGAATTGCGGCCCCTCGCCGCGGCAGACCGCTTCCCATTGCGCCGGCGGCGCCGGTTTGGTCTTCGGCACGCCGAGCAGATCGATCCAGCAGGAGAGCGCGTACTTGACGCCGGCGGCTTCGAGCCGCTAGCGCGCCGCCGCGACCTCGCTCTTGTCAGGCAGCGCCTCCTCGATGGAACCGGGATAGACTGAATTCATGGCGATGCCTCGAAGCCGCAATGTGACGTCGTGCGGGGGCCACTGCACTGGCCTGCCGGCAGCGGCGACATTACCAGGAACGGCATGGATGTCACACGTGGCCTTGGCGTTGCGGGCGTGTGACAGAACCGACCGCGCCGCGCTTTTCTGTGCGTCCGCGGCGCTTGATCCTTGCCGACGATGCGCGGCTCGGGCACGGTGCGCCTTTGATCGCCGGAGCCGAGCGGGTGCGCAAACAGCGTTGGCTGGAGTTCAAGTCGCCCATATCCCGCAGGGCCACGATCCTCTTGGGAGTGGCCATCTGGGTGCTGTTCTTCGCCTTGTGGGAAGTGGCCGTGGCCGGGGCCTGGGTCAATGCCCTCTTCATGCCACCGCCGCACCAGGTGCTGGCGACGCTCTACGAGATGCTGATCGCCGGCTCCTTTGTGGTCGACATCGGCATCAGCATCTATCGCATCGTCGTCAGCTTCGCCGTGGCCTGCGTGCTGGCGATTCCGCTCGGCATCCTGATGGGCTCGTTTCGCCGCGTCGAGGCCTTCGTCAACCCCCTGGTGTCGGCTTGGCGCTATCTGCCGGCGCCGGCCTTCATCCCGCTGTTGCTGATGTGGTTTGGCACTGGTGATACCCAGAAGATCGCCTTGCTGTTCATCGGCGTTCTGTGGTTTCTCATCACGCTCATCATGGATCATGTGAAGGCGGTGCGCACCGAGCTCATCGAGACCTCGGTGACCCTGGGAGGCAATCGCTGGCAGGTCTTGATGACCGTGGTGATCCCGGCCTCCATGCCGAACATCATGGTGGCCATGCGCCAGATGCTGGCGGTGAGCTGGACCTATCTGGTGATTGCCGAGATCGTCGCGGCGACGACCGGCATCGGCGCCGTCATGATGCGGGCCAAGCGCTTCCTGCACGTCGACGAGATCATGGCGAGCATCATCGTCATCGGGCTTCTGGGCCTGCTGTTCGACTATCTGTTTCGGCTCGCCCGGCGGCTGTTGTTCCGCTATCTCGACGAGGGGGAACGCTGAGGTCTGGCGCCGGCGTTGATTGAACGATTCGCGTCGCGCGCGGAAAGTGATACAAGATGGACGACCAAGACGGAGGAGGGATCCATGAGGCCGCAACGATTGAGCATGCTGCTGAAATCCGGCTGTGCGGTGCTGTCGGGCGCGGCATTGTTGCTCGTGGCGTCGACCTGGTCCGGTCAGGCCGCGGAGCAAGTACGGATCGCGGGTCTCACCTGGCCCGGCTACGGATTCTGGTTCATCGCACAGGAGAAGGGTTTGGCGCCCGATTTGGAGATCAGCTATCAGGCGATCGAAGATCCCTTCCAATCCTTCGGTCTTGCGTCGGCCGGGCAGCTCGACGTGGTCTCCAGCACGATCGAGTTCGCGCCCATCGCGACCGCCGAAGGCATGCCGGTCAAGCTCGTCGCCTACGGCAACATCTCCTACGGCACCGACAAGATCGTGGTCGGACCCGGCATTGATTCCGCTGAGGATCTGATCGGCAAGAAAGTCGCTGTCCTGGAGGGCGGTTTGGCCCAGCTCTACATGGCGATCTGGCTGGAGCAGAACGGTGTCGCCTACGATCAGGTCGAGTACGTCAACCTGATCATGGATGACGCGGCGGCGGCCATGATCGGCGGCGACGTCGCGGCGGCCGAATTCTGGGACCCATTCGGGTCGCAGGTCCTGAACGCCATGCCGGACACGCGCCTGGCCGCCCAGTCTCGCGATCCGTTCTGGCTTCAGAACGGGCTCATTGCGGACGCGCTGTTCATGAATGCGGACTTCATCGCGGAGCGACCGGACGTAGCGCTGAAGACCGTGCAGGCTCTCTATGACGCTATCGCCTGGTGGCAGGACAATCCCGCGGAAGGCAACGAGATCATCGCCCGGGGCATGCAGATGCCCTTGGCCGACGTGGAGCTCGTGATCGGCAAGGACGGCACTGGCAAGGATGGCGGTCTCTATCCCTACACCTTCCTGGAGACCGCGCGCTTCTGCGGCTCGGCCCCGGGCGACCCGCCTTTCGGGCAGACCAATGGCCAGATCAACGATCATTGGCGCATGACCAACGAGTGGTGGGTCAAGTTCGGCCAGATGTCGGAGACGATCGAACCGGAAGCGGGGATCGACTGTTCGCTGCTGACCGATCTGCACGCCGCCGGTTACGCGCCGTGAGGGCGGTTGGCCGTGCTCGCGCCGGCGCTGGCGCACCGGACCGGCCTCAAGCGTCACCGGACCTGATGGTTGAGGCGGAGGATCTAGCCCGAAGCCCGTTTCGTGCACCCGGGCGGACGAACGGCGTGAAGCTCGCCGTCTCCGACGTTACAAAGTCGTTCGTCTCGGCTGCCGGCAGTCTCATCGATGCGGTCGTCGACGCCAGCTTCGAGGTGGCGGACAACGAGCTGTGTGCGCTGCTGGGCCCGTCCGGCTGCGGCAAATCGACGGTTCTTCGCATGGTCGCGGGACTCGAGGTGCCAAGCTCCGGAACCCTGGTGCTGGACGGGCGGGAGATCACCGGCCCCGGCGGCGACCGGGGCATGGTCTTTCAGTCCTACACCTCGTTCGAATGGCTCACAGTACGGAAGAACGTCGAGTACGGCATGCGTCTCAACCGAGTGCCCAAGGCCGAGCGCAAGGCGCGCGCGGATCACTTTATCGATCTCATGCATCTGGAGAAGTTCCGCGACGCCTATCCGGCGCAGCTTTCCGGCGGCATGAAGCAGCGGGTGGCGATCGCCAGGACTCTGGCCAACGACCCGGCGATCCTGCTCATGGACGAGCCCTTCGGCGCGCTCGACGCCGAGACGCGTTGGAGCATGCAGGAGCTGCTGATGAACATCATGGAGGCGTCGCAGACTACGGTGCTGATGGTGACGCACGATATCGAGGAAGCCATCTTTCTCGCCGACCGCATCCTCTTCATGTCGCGTCATCCCGGCCGGATCCGGGAGAATTTGAAGACCGAGTTCAAGTGCGGCCGGCGCATCCCCGACAAGGAAGCGGTCACCGCCATGGCGGGCTATGCGGAGCTCGAGCGGCACATCATGCACATGATGCGCGAGGAAAGCCCCAACCGGGAGCGCATGTCCCGACATTGATTGACCAGGAGGACCGGCCATGTGCGGAGTTTGTGGCTGCGGTGAAGACGAGGTGCGGATCGACAGGGCGACGGCAGGTCATCATCACCACCGCCACGAGTCCGGGCCCCATCATCATCACACGCAGTCGTTGGACCATGCCCACCCCGTCGAGACCGGTGCCGGTCGGCTGCTGCGCATCGAGCAGGACATCCTGGCCAAGAACGATGGTTTCGCTGCCGGCAACCGGGAGCGGCTGAACAAGGCCGGCGTGCTCGCCCTCAATCTCGTATCCGGGCCCGGGGCGGGCAAGACGACCTTGCTGGCGGCCACGATCGCCGCAATGGACCAGCGGATGCGCGTGGCGGTGATCGAAGGCGATCAAGCGACAGAAAACGACGCCCGCCGGATACGCCGCGCCGGCGCGCCGGCCATCCAGATCAACACGGGAAGAGGCTGTCACCTGGACGCGCATATGATCGCCCATGCCCTCGACGGATTGACGCTCGAGCGAGGCGACGTGCTCTTCATCGAGAATGTCGGAAATCTGGTCTGTCCCGCGGCCTTCGACCTCGGCGAGCATCACAAGGTGGCGCTGCTGTCGGTGACGGACGGCGAGGACAAACCCGTGAAGTACCCCGACATGTTCGCGGCCGCCGATCTGATGATCATCAACAAGATCGATCTCCTCCCCTATGTCGACTTCGACCTGGCGCGCTGTGGCGAGTATGCGCGCCGCGTCAATCCGCAGATCGAGGTGCTGCCGCTGTCGGCGCGTCAGGGCGACGGCATGACGGCGTGGTTGGCCTGGATCGAAGGCGTCCGGCGGCGAAGCGTCGCCGAGGCGCCGCATGTGACGATGGTGGCGGCACATGCATGAGCTCTCCATAGCGCAGAGTCTGGTGGAGCTGGTGAGCGACCACGCCGCCCGAGAAGGCGCGGACCGCGTTCGGGCCGTTCACGTCCGGCTGGGCGAGCTTTCCGGATTCCGGCGCGCGCTCTACTTCTGCTTCGACCGGGTTGCCAGGGGCACCGCCTGCGAAGGTGCCGGTCTGGTGATCGAGGATGTGCCGCTCACGGTGCGCTGCGATCACTGCGACGACGTCAAGCGGCCTGGCGCGCGTTACAACTTTCGCTGTCCGACGTGCGGCATGCCGACGCCTGAGGTGGTGACGGGCCGCGAGATGCAGATCGCGGCGATCGAGCTGGAGAGCCCGCAGCCGAGAATGGGAGCAAGGCTGTGAACGAGACGACGATGGCACGCTGGGAGTTAGTGCCCCATCAGCATAGGGGCCCCCAACAGCAGCGAGGCGATGACGATCACATCACCTCGCCGAAGCTGCACAACGGCACTTTCAAGGCGGCAGGCATCACGACCTTCATGGGTGCGCCCTATTGTCCGCCGGAGCGCGAAGCGATCCGCGCGATGGGCGCCAAGATCTGCTTTCTCGGCGTACCCTGGGACCAGGGGCAGATGGTGCGGGCGGGGACGTCGTCAGGCCCGGCCGGGATTCGCGAAGCGTCGACCCAGTACTTCCCCTACATGTTCGAGTACGACGTCGACCTCGTGTCCTTTTTCAAGCCGGTCGACTGTGGTGACGTTCCGATCGTGCCGGGTAACAACGACCGCTCGCATGACTACATCCACCAGTACATGACCGAATGCCTGGAAGGCGGCGCCAAAGTGATCTTCTGCGGCGGCGATCACTCCGCACCCATACCGGGTTCGCGCGCGCTGTCGGATTTCCACAAGGACGGTCGAATCGGCTATCTGCACATCGATTGCCATCTCGACTCGGCCCCCGATTGGGGCGGTGTCCGCAACACCAACTGCTCCGGTCCCGCACGCGCCTTCGATCTGCCGAATTGCCACGGCGCCAACATGGCGCATATGGGCTCGCGCAACGGCCTCAACCCGAAGGACTGGTACGACTTCTTCATCGACACCGGCGTGCGTCTGATCCCGATGATGGAAGTGGTCGAGCGCGGCGTCGAGGTGTGCACCAGGGAGATCTTCGACATCGCCTGGGACGGTACGGATGCCGTCTACTGCTCCTGGGACACCGACTCGCTGGATGCCAGCTGCATGCCTGGTACGACCGCCCCGGAGTGCTTCGGCATCAAGGCGCGCGAGGCGATCCAGCTTGCCCGCATCGCAGGCACCTACGGTGTCGACGTGTTGGAGATCTCGGAGCTGTGCCCGATCTTCGACGTCAGCCAGATGAGTATCAAGCTTGCCTGCTGCATGGTCTATCACTATCTGGGCAGCCGCGCGCGCACGCTGAGCGATCAGGGCAGGTCGCCGTGACGGTGCATCGTGCCGTAGCGCCAAGGATGGAGCATTCGCGATGAATCCAGCCAAGGCCTACGCCCATCTGTTCTCGCCCCAGGGCGGGGATGAGGCGGACAACTACCGTGCTCCGGGACAAATCACCTTCCTGCGTTCGGACCATGTCGCATTGAACAGCGACAAACTGCGCCAGGCCGGCGTGCGTTACGCCTTTGTCGGGGTGCCGTTCGACGAAGGCGGAGTGGGCAAGCCCGGCTCGGAAGAAGGACCGCGTGAGTTCCGCCTCGCCTCGCAGGAGTACTTCCCCTATTGGTTCGAGTATCAGGTCGATCTCCACGGCAGCAGCGTCGATTGCGGCGATGTGCAGATGCCGAGGGTCAACCCGTCCCTTGCGCGTGAGCGCATCTATCGGGCGGTGCGCGAGGTGCTGGCCGCGGGGTTGACCCCGGTGATCTGCGGCGGCGATCGCTCGATCTCCATTCCTGCCACCAAGGCGCTCTCCGACCATATCGGAGCGGCGCGGAGGATGGGCTATCTCCACTTTGGCGCCAATCTCGACCTGGCCGAAAGCTGGGCCGGAGAACGCAATGTGAGCAGTTGTGCCCTGGCGCGCATCAGCGAGTTGCCGAATCTGGCGGCTGACGACATCGCCCATGTCGGCGCCCGAAACTCGCTCAATCCGAAGGACTGGATCGACTTGGCGAAGCAGCGGGAGATACGCTACTTCCCCATGTTCGAGCTCCTTGAGCGTGGTGTCGACCGGGTTGTCGACGAAGCCATCGCCCGCGCCTGGGACGGCACCGACTCGCAATACCTGAGCTTCAACTTCAACGTTATGGATGCCTCGGCGGCCCCCGGCGTCACGGCCTCCGAGCCCGGCGGTCTGGAGTCAAGAGAGATGATGCGGATCGCCGGAGCGCTGGGCAGACGCGGTGGGGTCAGCGTCATCGAGATTTCCGAGCTGTGCCCGATCTTTGATGTCAGCGGCACTACCTCACGTCTCGCCGTCTGCGTTGTCCTGCGCGTCTTGGCGGCGATGGCGCAGTCACGCGGCGAGTTGGTGGATGAAGGCGTGAAGCGCCCGAGCCCAGGCTGAGTTGCGGCGTAATCGAGAGACAACCAGGGCGATGTTCGTCAAAGGGGAGGAGCAGTCATGCTATTAGGGGTTGTTGAAAAAGTCGGCTTCAGGAATATCTGAACAGAGGATTAGCAGTCTCTATCTTCGAGTGCAGGACGAAAGCGACGTAGGTATGACGAATACGTGCTTCGCTTGTTCGAATCTGGCTTCGACACGCGAGCATGTTCCTCCCGCATATCTTTTCCCTGAATCGAAGGATACGGGTGGGGTACGTGACTACAGAAAATACTTGATAGCCGTGCCTGCCTTCTTAGATCATAACCTTCGAAAATCTCGCGATGATGAATATTTGTTGTGAGTTCTGAATATCAATTTGTCCTCCAATTCCGCACATACAACGCAACGCTTGGGCGGATGAGTGGTGTAATACAACATATTTCTCGGTTACCCGTGCCCGGCACTGCCTGCAGCCCGTGCCGGGAAGCGACCCACCCATAGCGGGCGAACGCTCGGCGGTATGGCGAGAAGGCGGATGGCGAGACCACGCGGCAAGAGACCGGCCTTTCATGGCGGCCGGCACGAGCACGATGCCTGTATCGACGACGCGCTCGCACGCGCCGAGGCGGTGTGTCGTCTGCGCGGCGCCCGCCTGACTCCCCTGAGGCGCCGGGTGTTGGAGCTGGTCTGGGAGAGCCATTGCGCGGTCAAGGCTTACGACATTCTTGCTGCGCTCGGCGACGCAAGCGGCGCGGCCAAGCCGCCGACGGTCTATCGTGCGCTCGAGTTCCTGATGGCCCACGGCCTGATCCACCGCATCGATAGCCTCAACGCCTTCGTCGGCTGTCCCCAGCCGGGCGAAAGCCACAGCGCCCAATTCCTCATCTGCGGCGGCTGCGGCGAGGTCTCGGAGATGGATGCGGACAGTATCGAGCGCGCTATCGCCGACCAGGCCGCCAATGCCGGCTTTGCGCTCTCCCACAAGATCATCGAGCTGCACGGCACATGTCCGCAGTGCACGGCGCCTCCGCCGGGCGCCTGACCCGCCGACAGCGGGCCGTTGATTCGCCGCGGGCGAGCCACTAGCCTCGCCGCCCCGCGCAAGAGACCGTCGATGGTGGCGACCTCCGACATAGCCCGACAGGTGATCGAACGGCTTCGGTTCGACGATGCCGGCCTGATACCCGCGATCGCGCAATCGCACGAGTCCCGCGAAGTTCTGATGCTCGCCTGGATGAATGCGGAGGCGGTGCGCGAGACCCTCGAGACCGGCCGCGTCTGCTACTGGTCACGCTCGCGCCGGCGGCTCTGGCGCAAGGGCGAGAACTCGGGCCACACCCAGCGTCTGGTCGAGCTGCGCTTCGATTGCGATACCGACGCGGTTCTTCTGCTGGTCGAGCAGACCGGCCCCGCCTGCCACACCGGCCGCCCCGCCTGCTTCTTCCACGCGGTGCGCGGCGGCGGGATCCGCGTGATCACCGAGCCGCAGGCATAGTCAGCGCAGTCGAGCGGGGTCGAGCGCGGGGGCGCTGACGCCGAAGGCAGCGATCGACTCGGGCACGGGGCAGCCGGTCGCGAGCGAAGCGGTGACGGCGCCTAAGGCCGGCGCGGTCATGATGCCGCCGCCGCCTTGGCCCGCCAGCCAGAAGAAGCCGGAGGCCGAGCCGTCGAAGCCGGCGACCGGTTCCCTGTCGGCCACGAAGCTCCGAAGGCCGGCCCATTTGTTGCGTATGTGCCCGATCTCGAGCGTCGTCGCTTTGATGATGCGATCGGCGCCGATCGCGATGTCGAGTTCGTCGGGCTGCACGTCGCACGGCACCGACGGCGTCTCGTCAGCGGGCGAGCCGAGGATACGGCCGGCATCAGGCTTGAAATAGAACGCCTCGTCGACATCGATCACCATCGGCCAGTCGGCCTGATCGCCCTCCGGCCCATCGAAGACGAACGCCGTCCGGCGTTTCGGCCGGAGTTCGAGCGGTGCCACGCCGGCAAGCGCCGCGACGGCGTCGCACCAGGCGCCGGCCGCGTTGACCACGATCGGGGCGGTGTGGCTGCCGGCCGCCGTCTCCGCATGCCAGACGCCGGCGGCGCGCGTGAGCGCCGTCACCTCGTCGTCGGTCACGAGCGCGCCGCCGCGCGCACGCAGGCCGCGCAGGAAGCCCTGATGGAGCGCTGCGACGTCGATCTCGTCCGACTGCGGCTCCAGCAACGCGCCCGCCACATAGCCCTCTCGAAGCACCGGAGCGTGCCCGATGGCCTCGGTGGCGTCGAGACGGACGACGGTCGGGACCCGCCGATGGCTCTCTTCATAGAGCCGGTCGAGCGCGCCGGTCTGGTCGGCGCGGCCGATATGCATCAGCGGACGCGGGCTGAGCAGGGGCGTCTCGGTGAAGCCGGCAGGGGGATTTTCGAGGAAGGCGCGACCGGCGGAGGTCAGGCCGCTCAATATCGGACCGCCATAGGTTTCGGTGTACATGGCGGCGGACCGTCCCGTCGAATGGTATCCGGCCACCGGTTCGCGCTCGATGACGACGACACGGCCGTGTTCCGCAAGTGCATACGCCGCCGAGGCCCCCGCCATACCGGCGCCGATCACCAGGAAATCGCTTCGCTCGGTCACGCGCGCATCCTAGCCGCTCGGTTTCCCCGGCGCGACGCTCTCCGGGCTCGGCAAGGACGGTCAGGCCCGTTAGGGTTACGCGCGAAACAAAGCGGGATAAGAGCCATGCAAATATCTTGCGAGGGCCGGCGCGCGGTGGTCACCGCCGGCGGCTCGGGCATCGGTCGCACCATCGCCGAGACGCTGGCGGCCAACGGGGCCTCGGTGTTCACCTGTGACATTACCGCTGACCTCGTCGATGCGGTGAGAGGCGAGCGGATCGACGCGGTCACAGCCGATGTCGCCGACCCCGCCGCGGTCGACGCCCTCTTCGAGGCGGCGGCCGCGGCAATGGGCGGTGTCGACATTCTGATCAACAATGCCGGCATCGCCGGTCCGACGGCCCGGGTCGAGCAGATCGAGACCGACGAGTGGGATCGCACGATAGCGGTCAACATTTCGGGCCAGTTCTATTGCGCCCGCCGTGCGGTCCCTCTGATGAGGCAGGCGGGCCGCGGCGCGATCGTGAACATTTCTTCGGTCGCCGGCAGGCTCGGCTTCCCGCTCCGTGTTCCCTACGCGACCTCGAAATTCGCGATCACCGGCCTGACCAAGACGCTCGCCCTGGAGCTCGGCCCCGCCAATATCAGCGTCAACGCCATCCTGCCGGGCTATGTTCTCAACGCTCGGGGCGAGCGCGTGATCCGCGCCAAGGCCGCCGCCGCCGGCCGCACGGTCGCGGAGATGGAGGCGGCCATTCTCGGCAACATCGCCATGCGCACCGGCATTACCGAGCAGGAGGTCGCCGACCTCGCGCTCTATCTCTGCTCCGAGTCCGGCCGTCATATTTCCGGCCAGCTCCTCGGAGTCGATGGCGGTTTCGAGACCTATGTCGGGATGGACGAGCTTGACGACGTCTCGGTTGGGCCGAGTCCATCTTCGAGCCGATGATCGTCCTGTTCACCGATTTCGGGCCGGGCGGGCCCTATGTGGGGCAGACCAAGGCGGTGCTCGCGCGCGAGGCGCGCGATGTTCCGGTGGTCGATCTCGTGGCCGATCTGCCGGCCTGCGATCCCGAATCGGCGGCCTATCTGCTCGCCGCGTTCGCGCCGGCCTTTCCGAGGGGAGCGGTCTTTCTTTGCGTGGTCGATCCGGGGGTCGGCGGCGACAGGGCGCCGGTTGCGCTCGCCGCCGGCGGTCGCTGGTATGTCGGCCCCGACAACGGCCTGCTCTCGATCGCCGCCCGCCGCGTCGAGGATTCGCGCTGGTTCGCGATCACGTGGCGTCCGGTCTCGTTGTCCGCCTCGTTTCACGGCCGCGATCTGTTTGCCCCGGTTGCGGCGCGGATCGCGCGCGGTGAAACGGTGCCCGGCACGCCGATCGACTCGGCCGGGGTGGTCGGCGGCGATTGGCCGGAGGACCGCGCGTCCGTCGTGTATATCGACGCTTACGGCAATGCGATGACCGGGTTGCGCGCCTCGCGTCTTGCCGGCGACGCCGTGCTTGCCGTAAGGGGGCGACGGCTATGCCGGTCCCGCACCTTTTCCGATGTTCCTCCGGGTACCGCCTTCTGGTACGAGAATGCCAACGGATTGGCCGAGATTGCCGTCAATCGGGGGAGGGCAGACGGCGTGCTCGGGATCCGGGTCGGCACGACGGTTCGGATTGAAGCGCCGAGGGCTGAGGGATGACGCGCTGGCGTCCGAACGGCGATCAGATCCGCGCCGGTGCGCTGGCCAGCGCCGATCTCTCCCGCTTCGATCTGCGCGGCTTCCATTTCCGCCAAGCGGATCTTCGGAACGCGAGCTTCGAAGGGAGCGACCTCCGCGAGGTCGATCTCTGGGCCGCCGACCTCACCGGCGCCGACTTGACCGGCGCGAAGCTTCGACTCGCGACTTTCAAGGGCGCGATCCTCCGCGAGGCGCGCCTCGGCGGTGCCGATCTTTGGAGTGCCGATCTCAAGGTCGCCGATCTCGGCCGCGCCGTGCTCGCGCAATGCAATCTCGCGCAGGCCGAGCTCGCCGGCGCCAAGTGCCAGGGCGCGGACTTCAGCGGCGCCGAACTCTATTGCGCCGACCTGCGCCTCGCCGACCTTTCCGACGCCAATCTCGGTCGGGCCGATGCCCGCCTTGCCAAGCTGGAGGAGACGGTGCTGATCGGCGCCAATCTGCGTGACGCGAATTTCTCGGGCGCGAGCTTCAAGCGCGCACGCCTCGCGACCGCGGATCTGACGGGCGCCTATCTGCGCGAGGCGAACTTCCGCGAGGCCGACCTCACCCGCGCCGATTTCCGCGCGGCCGAGGTGACGGACGCCTTCTTCGGCCAAGCCAATCTCGATGCCACCGTAATGCCCGACGGCACCCTCGAATCAGCCAGCCTGCGCCATTGGCCGCCGGAGGCGTGAGGCTCGCGCTGCCGGAGCGGCTTCCGCCCTTGCCGGGCCTGGATGCTACGGGCCGATTTCGACAATGGCGGCCACCGGGCCACCGCCCTGCGGGCCCTGGTGCATCGCGTCGACCGAGACGAACACGGCAGGATCCCCGATCGCCGCCGCCGCAACGCCGCCGACGGCACCTTTGGAATGGCGGTGATGGTGGACGTCGGAGTCGTCCAGCATGATCTGGCGGCGGCCGCGCAGCTTTGCGGTTCGGTCCGCCTCGCACTTGATGAAGCAGTTGACGAGCCTGCCGCCGAGGTCTTCGGCGCGCGCCCGTTCGGGCAAGGCGAGGCCGGCATTGCGGATGGCGTCATAGATCCCGTCGATGTCGAGCGCATCGCGCATCACGCCATGGCCGATGCGATAGCGCCCGCCGGCTCCCGGCGCGTTGCCGAACAGCACGATCTGGCCGCGGTCGAGCTCGACGCCCGACGAGCAGGACGCGACCGACGAATAGAGGTCGAGGTTGCGGCAGACATCCTCCTCTCGGGGCGCGGTCACTTCGCCGAGCGCGACGGCGATGCCGAGGCCGGTGGTGCCGTTGGAGACTCCCATCGAGTCGTGCACCTCGCAGGCCACGGTTTCGCCCCGGTCGTGTGCGTCCCGCACCGCATCGACCGTTAACAGCGGAGTCTTGGTCTGGACGTAGTGCACGTCTTTGGGATCGCTGATGCCTGCGTCGGCCATCGCCGCGCGCACGCCGTCGGCAATTTTCTCGACCATCGCCAGCCGCCCGATATCCTCGGGCAGGATTGTCGCGCTCATCGCGGTCCCCATGGCAAGCCGGAACGCCTCGGCGGGGCCGGTCTCGTCGTTACGCGCGAAAACGGTCGCGTGCGGAGTGATCACACCGTCGCAACCACCCGACCACACCATGGGAACGGCGCCGATCGCGGCCTCATCGCGCGAGCCGTGTTTTGCGAGAACGCCGCGAAAGGCGGTATCGGACAGGATTCGAGTGAAATCATTGACCCCGCCATTACCTTCGGTCTTGCCGATCACGGCGACGACGGAATCCGCCGTCATACGGCCCGAGGTGATCAGCGCTTCGAGGCCGGAGGCATCCGAGACGGACTCGATCTCGATCTTCGCGACGTCTATGGCCATTGCTCGCTCTCCCGACGGCCGGCAGGACGTGCCGCCTCTCGTGGTGGTCCGGTTTGCGCGTCGAGGCTAGGACCAAGCCGTGCTGCGCCGGGTCACGGTCTCGGCAACGAGGCGGCCGCGCTTGATCACCTGGGTGCGGTCGGCCTGCCTGGTGAGCGCATCGAGCGGATCGGTCGCATCGATGATGACCAGGTCGGCGACGCAGCCGGGCACCGCGCCGTAGTCGGTTAGTCCCATAACGCGCGCCGCGGCGCGCGTCTGCATGTCGAAGATCGCCTCGATCTCGTGGGGTCGGCTCATATGCGCCGCGTGGCTGGTGAGAAACGCGACCTCCAACGGGTCGCCTCGCCCAAACGGGTAGAAGGTATCGCGGATACAGTCCTGGCCGCAGGAGACGTTGACTCCGGCCTCGAGCAGCTCTTTCACGCGCGTGATGCCGCGCCGTTTCGGCTGCGCATCGCCGCGTCCCTGGAGCATCAAATTGGTCGGCGGGTTGACGATCATGTGGATGTCGGCCTCGCGCACGAGCGCGATCACCCTGTTCGCATAGTCCTCCTCATAGCCCGCGAGCGCACAGGTGTGGCCCGCCGTGACACGCCCGTGCCAGCCATTCTCCATCGTCTGCTCGGCCAGCATCTCCAAGGTCTTCGCCTCGGGATCATCGGTTTCATCGACATGCATGTCGATGTCGGCGTCGTGATGCTTCGCGATCTCGAAGGCGAGCGCGATATGCCGGGCGCTGTCGCGGGGTGTGTTCTCGTTGAACGGCATGCCGCCGACCAGGTCGGCGCCCATCTCCATCGCCCGCCACATCAGCTCGTCGGTGCCCTGGTCCTTGAAGATGCCTTCTTGCGGAAAGGCGACGATCTGCAGGTCCGCGATATCATGAGTCTGCCGGCGCGCCTCGAGCAGGCCCTCGAGCGGACGCAAGTCCCCGATGCTGTCGACGTCGACATGGGTCCGAAAACGGGTGACCCCGTTGGCGACGGCCGAGCGGATCGTCCGCGTCGCGCGCGCGGCGATCTCCTCGACCCGGTAGGCCCGCTTGCGCTCCCAGATGATCTCGATCGCTTCGTCGAGGGTGCCCGACCGGTTGGCTCTGACGTCGTCGTTGATCTGGGCCTTGTCGAGGTGAATATGCGGCTCCAGGAAACCCGGTACGCAGAGACGGCCGCCGGCGTCTATGGTTTCACTCGCCTGCGCCAAGCCGTCGGCGGACGGCGCGATAAAGCGGCCATCCTTGACCAGGAGATCGCGCGGCCCGGGCTCGCGCCAGACGCGCGCGTTCGTGATGGCCAGGTCGATCCGATCATCCGCCATCGCTCACCCCGAATAGTGTCGGCTTTTGGAAGGCGCGACCGTAGCATCGCTTCGGCGCGCGCTCAAAACGCCTCCGGCGGCCGCCGTGGCTTGTTCAATTCCGGCCCGGACTGAGGCCCGCGCGGCTAACGCTCGCGAAAATGCTGTCAGCTTGCCTGTGCCGCGACGTCGTCGAGGCGTGCCAGGGTCTCGTCGCGGCCGAGGGCGGCCATGACGGCGAAGATCCCGGGCGATGCGTTGGAGCCGGTCAACGCCGCCCGCAACGGTTGTGCGATGACCCCGAGCTTGACCGCTTCGCGCCCGGCAAAAGCGCGCACGGTTTCTTCGAGCGCGGTCTCGGTCCACTCGGCGAGAGCTTGGAGTTCGGCGCTCAGGCGGCTCAGAAGCGTCCGCGCCTCGACGCCCAGCAGCCGCGCCGCTTGGGGGCTCATGGTGAGAGGGTATTTTGAGACTAAAAACGACAATTTATCAGTGAGTTCAACGAGAGTTTTGGCGCGTAACTTTACCTCCGGCAGCAGGGCGGTGAGGCGCCGCCGGCCGGCGGCGCTGGTCGCCGCCGGATGGCTCGCCGCAAGCTGGTTCTCGACCCACCCCAACAACTCGGAATCGGCGCTTTCCCGAATGTAATGGCCGTTCAGGTTGCGCAGCTTCTCCAGGTCGAAGCGCGCCGCGCCGCGGCCCACCGCGTCGAGGTCGAACCATTCGATGGCCTGTGCGGTATCGATAATCTCGTCGTCGCCGTGGCTCCAACCCAGCCGTATGAGGGCGTTGCGCATCGCGCCGGGCAGGATGCCGAGCTCCGCATAGGCGCCGATGGCGAGGGCGCCATGCCGCTTCGAGAGCTTCGCGCCATCGGGCCCGTGGATCAGCGGGATATGAGCGTAGGCCGGCGGCTCCCAGCCCAAGGCGTGGAAGAGCTGGGTCTGGCGAAAGGCGTTGGTGAGATGATCGTCGCCTCGGACCGCGTGGCTGATGCCCATGTCGTGGTCGTCGACGACAACCGAAAGCATGTATGTCGGCGAGCCATCGGCGCGGAGCAGCACCATGTCGTCGAGCTCGGCGTTGGCGACCTTGACCAGGCCCTGCACCATGTCGTCGATCACGGTTTCGCCCTCTTGCGGCGCTCGAAATCGAACCACCGGATCGACGCCGGGCGGTGCGTCCGCGGGGTCGCGCATGCGCCAGCGCCCGTCGTAGCGGACGGACCGGCCGGCCGCCCGGGCCTCGGCACGCATCGCCTCCAACTCCTCCGGCGTGCAAAAGCATTTGTAGGCCTTGCCGGCGGCGAGCAGATCATGCGCTGCCTGGGCATGGCGATCCCGCCGTTCGGACTGGCGCACGATCTCGCCGTCCCAATCGAGGCCGAGCCAAGTCAGCCCGTCGATGACTGCGGCGATCGCCTCGGCCGTGGAGCGTTTGCGGTCGGTATCTTCCAGACGCAGCCGGAACCTGCCGCGGTGATGACGGGCATAGAGCCAGTTGAAGAGGGCAGTCCGCGCGCCGCCGAGATGCAGCATGCCGGTCGGGGACGGGGCGAAACGGGTGACGACGCCCATCTGCTTTCTCACCCCCTGCGGAAGGCGCTAAGGTTGGGTTCGGGATCGGAGCGGTCGAGCGTTTATCATATCGGCCGTCGAGAAGCGAACGGCGCCCACCAGCGCGGCAGCGCGCGCGAGACATCGGATGACGGTCGCGACGGAGCAGGGAGAGGCCGCGTTCGAAGCCCGCGCGGTCGGTTTGCGCGGGCGCCTTGGCGCCATGTGGACCGCCGAACGCAGCCGGCTGTTCATATGGGCGCCGGTCCTCCTCGGAGCCGGGAGCGGGCTCTATCTGACGCTGCCGGCCGAGCCGGCCGGCTGGGTCGCGCCGGTCGCTGCCGGGCTCTTCCTGCTCGGCGCGGTGCTGCTGCGCCGCCGCGCCGGACCCGCCCTCGGATTGGCGGCGCTGGCGTTGCTCTCGGCGGGAGTCGGCAGCGCCGATTGGCGGACCGAACGGGTTCGGGCGCCGGTGCTCGCCGCTCCGGTCGGGCCGACCATCGTTTCCGGACGAGTGGTCTGGGTCGGCGCCGGCGACGGTCCGCAGCGCTACCTTCTCGATCGCGTCAAGATCGGCGGGCTCGGGCCGGAGGAAACGCCGGCGCGCGTGCGACTCAGCGCACGCGGCGCGCGCGACGGCGATGCCGTGCTCCCTGGAACTTGGCTTCGGGCACGGGCCGAGCTGCGTCCGCCGTCGGGCCCGGTGGAGCCGGGTGCGTGGGATTTCGCGCGACAGGCCTGGTTCCAGCAGATTGGTGCCGTCGGTTTCTCGTTCGGTGCGCCCGAGCGGATGGCCGCCCCTGCGGAAGAGGGCGGCGGCGGCTTGCTCGCTTTGCTGTCGTCGGTCCGCTATTCGGTTTCAGCGCGGGTCCTTGCGCAAGCGACCGAGTCGGCCGGCCCGCTCGCGGCTGCGCTGCTCACCGGCGATCGAAGCGCCATCGAGAAACCGATCTTGCGCGCGATGCGGGATTCCGGTCTCGCCCATCTCCTCGCGATCTCGGGTCTTCATGTCGGCCTCGTCGCGGGCCTCATCTTTTTCGCCGCGCGCGGTCTCCTGGCGCTTGTTGAACCGGTCGCGCTGCGCTTCCCGATCAAGAAGTGGGCCGCGGGCTGCGCCCTGATCGGCGCGGCGGCATATTTGCTGCTTTCCGGCATGAGCGTGCCGACCCAGCGCGCGTTCGTCATGGTCGGGTTCGTGCTGCTCGCCATCATGCTGGATCGGGCGAGCCTGTCGATGCGGCTGATTGCCTGGGCCGCATTGCTGGTGCTGGTGATCGCGCCCGAGAGCATGCTCGGGCCGAGCTTCCAGATGTCCTTCGCCGCCGCGACCGCCCTGATCGCAACTTACGAAGCGGCGCGTGGTTTCTTTGCCCGTCTTGCCGGGCGCAGCGGGCTCGCGCTCCGTCCGCTCATCTATGCCGCGGGTGTCGTCCTCACCTCGCTGGTCGCCGGCGTCGCAACCGGTCCGTTTGCGGTCTACCACTTCAATCGAATTGCCGACTACGGCCTCCTCGCCAATCTCGGTGCGGTCCCGATCACCGGCTTTTGGGTCATGCCGTGGGGGCTCGTCGCGCTCCTCCTGATGCCATTCGGTCTCGAGGGGCTCGCGCTCACGCCGATGGGCTGGGGCATCGACGCGATCGTCTGGATCGCGCGTTCGGTCGCGGCGCTGCCGGGTGCTGTGTCTCATGTTGCGGCGATGCCTGCGGCGGCCCTGGTCATGATCGCCGTCGGCGGGTTGTGGCTTTGCATCTGGCGGCGCCGGTGGCGCTTTCTCGGCATCGCGGCGATTGGCGGCGGCCTGTTGCTGGCGAGCCTGGAGCGGCGTCCGGACATTCTGGTCGATGGAGACGCGCGGGTGACGGCGGTGCGCGGTGAAGACGGGCTGCTCTGGCTCTCCACCCGTCAACGGGCGCGCTTCGTGACCGACACCTGGTTGAGGCGCGACGGGCAGGCGCGCGCGCAGACCTGGCCGCGGGACGGGACGGACGCCCATGCTTCGGGTCTCCGCTGCGATGTGCTCGGCTGCATCCAGCGGCGCGGTGGGCGGACCATCGCGCTCCTGCATGATCCGCGTGCCTTCGGCGAGGACTGCGGCCGTGCCGACCTCGTCATCAGCACCGTCCCGGTTCGGAATCTGTGCCCGGGCCCCGAGACCGTCGTGGATCGATTCGATCTGTGGCGCGGCGGTGGCCACGCGATATGGCTCGAGCGGGATGGCGTTCGCGTTGAGAGCGTGGCGTCGCGACGCGGTGAGCGACCGTGGGTCCTGCAGCGAGCGCCCGGGTCAGCACGACCACCCGGGCAGCCGGCTCAGTAGTTGCGAATAATGCCTTTGAGTTGCCCCTGCACCTTGACGCGGCCGGGGCCGAAGATGCGCGTCTCGTAGCTCTTGTTCGCCGGCTCCAGCGCGATCGACTCGCCCTTGCGGCGGAGCCGCTTAAGCGTCACTTCGGCGTCATCGACCAGCGCCACGACGATCGAGCCGCTCTCGGCCGTTTCGCAACGCTCGACCACGGCGGTGTCACCATCGAGAATGCCGGCCTCGATCATCGAATCGCCGTCGACTTCGAGCGCGTAATGCTCTCCGGTGCCGAGCATGCCCCCGGGAACGTCAATATGGTTGGTCTCGTCACGCAACGCCTCGATCGGGGTGCCGGCCGCGATGCGGCCGTAGAGCGGCAGCGTAACGCTCGCCTCGTCGTCGGACGCCCGGGCGCGTCCCCGCTCGGCCCGAAAATCGCCCTCTATGACGCTCGGCCGGAAGCCCTGGTTTGGCGGCTGGTGCGCGGGCTGAGCCGCGTGGGAGGGCGGCAGCTTGAGAACCTCCAATGCCCGCGCCCGATGCGCCAATCGCCGCAAGAATCCACGCTCCTCAAGTGCCGTCACCAGTCGATGAATACCGGATTTGGACTTGAGATTGACCGCCTCCTTCATTTCCTCGAACGAAGGCGCCATCCCGCACCGGTTGAGATAGGAATCGATGTACAGCAAGAGTTCCATCTGTTTCTTGGTCAGCATCGAGCCATCCCCTTGAGCCGAACAAAAGAGCAACTGTTAAGGGTGTTCTAGTTTGGTTCGCGCGGCCTGTCAAGGGAGCCCGCGAAAATTCGGCTAAGCTCGCGCAAAATAGCGCAAAAGAGCGTTTACAGGGGGGACGTCCCGCCCTCGAGGGCGATGATTTCGACGGTGGCGCCGCGCCGCGCCGCCGGCGCGTGCGGTGGTCGAACGACGAGGCCTTGCGCCTTCACGAGCAGCGACAACATCGAGCTGTCCTGCTTTGCGAAGGGTGTGGCGACGAGCGCGCCGGTCTCGTCGCGGACAAGGCTCGCGCGGAGATAGTCTTGACGCTCGTCGTTCGCCGCAAGATCCGTGCCGAGTCGCGCCGTCTGCGTGGTCTGTGCCGCATCGGCGGCAATCCCGAGCATGCGCGCGAGCGCGGGCCTGAGGAAGACCAGCGCGCAGACCAGCGACGAGACCGGGTTGCCGGGGAGGCCGAGCAGGCGGGTCTCGCCCACGGTGCCGAACATGAGCGGCTTGCCGGGTCGCATGGCGATCTTCCAGAAATCGAGCGACAGGCCGGCGTCTTTGAGCGCGGAGCGGATCAGGTCGTGCTCGCCCACCGATGCGCCGCCCGTGGTGAGCAGAAGGTCGGCGCCGCGCGCGCCGGCGGCGAGCTGGCTCAGGGATTCTTCGTCGTCGAGCGCGATCCCGAGATCGATCGCCTCGCCGCCATAGCCGTCAACGACTGCCCGTAACGCGAGCACGTTCGAACTGACGATCTGATTTTCGCCGATCGGATCGCCCGGCATGACGATCTCGTCGCCGGTGGCCAGAAGAGCGATCCGCGGCTTCCGCCGAACCGCGAGCCACGGCTGGTTCATCGCAGCGGCGAGCCCGATCGACCGCGCGTTCAATCGCTGTCCCGCCGCGACGCCGACATCGCCGGCCCGGAAATCGAGTCCCGCGGGGCGGATATACGCGCCTGCCGGCGTGCTCGCTTGCACAGTGATCTCGGTGCCGTTCGCGATCGTATTCTCTTGAATCACGATCGTGTCGGCCCCGTCGGGCACCCGCGCGCCGGTAAAGATCCGCACAATCTCGCCGGGGCCGACCGCGCCCTCGAAACGCTCGCCGGCGGGCACGCGGCCGACCTCCCGCAACAAGACCGGTACGCGCACGATATCGTCAGCGCGCGCCGCATAACCGTCCATCGCGGAGACGGCAAAGGGCGGTTGCGTGATCCGGGCGATGACGTCTCTCGCCAGCACACGGCCGTGAGCCGAGGCGAGCGGCACGGTCTCCGCCGGCAGCGGCGAAAACGCGGCGGTGATACGGGCGACCGCTTCGGCGACCTCGATCATGGCGTCAAAGCGCTCGAAACGCGCCCGACTTGCCGCCTTCCTTGCGGGTCAGCCGTACGTCGGTGATACGCATGCCCCGATCGGCGGCCTTGCACATGTCGTAGACGGTCAGCGCGGCCACGCTCGCCGCCGTCAGCGCCTCCATCTCGACCCCGGTGCGCGCCGTGATCGTGCAACTGGCCTCGATGTCGACCGCACTGCGCGTCGCATCGCAGGTCAGCGTCAGGTCGACTCCGGTCAGCGCGAGGGGGTGACAGAGCGGGATCAGATCGGCGGTCCGCTTGGCGGCCATGATTCCTGCGAGGCGGGCGACGCCGAGCACGTCGCCCTTCTTGACGCCGCCGCTCTCGATCAACCGCAATGTTTCGGGTTTCATCAACACGCTGGCCCGCGCCGTCGCCCGGCGCTCCGTGACCTCCTTCTTTGTCACATTCACCATGCGCGCCTTGCCTTCGGCGTCGAAATGGGTGAGTTCCGCCATCGTTCAGCCCTCCGCCCGACGGGCCGCCGCCGGCCCCAGCAGCGCCGCCGTGGCCGTCGCGACGTCGGCTTGGCGCATCAATGATTCCCCGACCAGGAAGCGGCGCACACCGATCGCCGCCATCCGCGCGAGGTCGGCGTGGCGATGGAGCCCGCTCTCACAGACGATCGCGCGCCCGCCCGGCACCAGCGGCGCGAGGCGCTCGGTGGTCGCGAGGTCGACCTCGAGCGTCTTCAGATTCCGGTTGTTGACTCCGACCAGCGAGGTTTCGAGCCGTAACGCGCGCGCCAATTCATGTTCGTCATGAACCTCGACCAGCACATCCATGCCGAGCTCCTGCGCCGCCGCTTCGAGCTCGACCGCCTGGGCGTCGTCGAGTGCCGCCATGATGAGCAGGATGCAGTCCGCGCCAAGCGCGCGTGCTTCAATCACCTGATAGGGGTCGAGCATGAAATCCTTGCGCAGCACGGGCAAGGGGGCTGCCTGCCGTACCTCCGGCAGGAACCGGTCTTCGCCTTGGAAATAGGGCCTGTCGGTCAGGACCGAGAGGCAGCGCGCGCCGCCGGCGGCATAGGCTGCCGCGAGCGCTGATGGATCGAAATCGGCGCGGATCAGGCCGCGGCTCGGAGAGGCCTTCTTGAGCTCGGCGATCAGGGCCAAGCCGCCCGCCCCGGCAACGGCCTCCAGCGCTGCGGCAAAGCCCCGCGGCGCCGGCGCCGCCCGTGCCCGCTCCTCGAGCGCGGCCAGCGGGACGGTATTCTTGCGTGCTGCGATATGGCGCCGCTTGTCGTCGCAGATCCGGGCGAGGACATCGCTCATCGATTGATGACCTTGCCGGCTTCCGCGGGCGCGCTCCGTGTGCTGATCTCGACGAGCTTGTCGAGCGCCGCTCTGGCCTTGCCGTCGTCGATCGCCTCGGCGGCGCGGCGCGCACCCTCTCTCAGATCGCCGGCGCGCCCGGCGACGATCAGAGCGGCGGCGCAATTGAGCAGCACGACGTCTCGGGCCGGTCCCGGCGCGCCGTCGAGCACGGCGCGAACGATGGCGGCATTGCGTTGGGCATCGCCGCCCTTGAGATCGTCGAGCGAGGCGCGCGGCAGACCGGCATCCTCGGGCGAGACCTCGAAACGGCCGATCGCGCCGTCCCTCAGCTCGACCACCGTCGAGGGAGCGGTCGTCGTGAGCTCGTCGAGTCCGTCGCTGCCGTGGACGACCCATACGCGCTCGGCGCCGAGATTGCGCAGGACCGAGGCCATGTGCATCGCCCATTTCGCGTCGAACACGCCGATCAACTGGCGCCGCGCGCCCGCGGGGTTCGCGAGCGGGCCGAGCAGGTTGAAGACGGTGCGCGTGCCGAGCTCGACCCGGGTCGGCGCGACGTGCCGCATGGCGCCGTGATGACGCGGCGCCATCAGGAAGCCGATTCCCGCCTCCCACAGCGCTTCACGGACGAGCGCCATATCCGCGTCGATATTGACGCCGAGCGCGCCGAGCAGATCGGCCGAGCCCGAGCGCGAGGAGAGGGCGCGGTTGCCGTGTTTCGCGACCGGCACGCCGCAGCCGGCGATCACGAGCGCCGTGGCGGTGGAGATGTTGAATGTGCCCGTCGCGTCTCCGCCGGTGCCGCAGGTGTCGATGGTCCCTTCCGGTGCCTCGATCCGGACGGCGCGCGCACGCATGGCGCGGGCGCCGCCGGTAATCTCGTCGACGGTCTCGCCCCGTACCCGAAGCGCCATGAGAAAGCCGCCCATCTGGGAAGGGGTCGCCTCGCCGGCCATCATCACGTCGAAGGCGGCGTGCGCCTCGTCGACCGAAAGCGTCGCGCCGCTCGCGACGCGCCCGATCAGCTCCTTGAAGTCGGCCGCATCCGCCATTGAAGCCCACTCTCTCCCGGCCCGGCCCGCATGCTTATGGTGCCCGGACCAAGGCATCGCCGTGTTATAGCCGGTTCTTTATGAAACGCCATGCGGTGTCCGTGCAGGCGTTTCAACCTTGAACACACTGCCCGGGAACCCCAAACCGAATCCCGATGACCATGGATGATCACTGCGCCACACGCGATCAAAGGTCCGGCGCTATCGACCCGCCGGCTCCAGACGCCGCGGCCTATGCGTGCCCGATGCATCCGGAAGAGGTGAGCGTCGGCCCGGCTGCGTGCCGCGTCTGCGGCATGGCGATGGCGCCCTGCGAGCCCGCCGCAGCGGTGCTGAGAGATCCCGAATACACCGCCATGGTGCGCCGTTTCTGGCTCGCGGCCTCGCTCGGCGTGCCGCTGCTGGTGATCGCCATGCTCGAGCCGCTGCCGAGCGCGCCGCTTGCGGCATTGGCGCCCCGCGATCTATGGCTCTGGATCCAGTTCGCTCTCGCGACGCCGATCGTGCTGTGGGGCGGTTGGCCCTTCTTCCAACGCGCCTGGCGCTCCTTCGTCAATCGCGTCCTCACCATGTTCAGCCTGATCGGCATCGGGACCGGCGTCGCCTATCTCTACAGCGTCGTCGCCTTGGCGGCGCCCGATCTGTTCCCCGCCGCGTTCCGGGCGGCGGATGGCCGCGTCCCGGTCTATTTCGAGGCGGCGGGGGTGATCACGGCGCTGGTCCTGCTCGGGCAGGTGCTGGAGCTGGGCGCTCGGAACCGTACCGGTGCCGCACTCCGCGCCCTGCTCGCGCTGGCGCCGGTGACGGCGCGGGTCATCCTCGGCGCCAGCACGGAGGACCGCCCGCTCGAGGCGGTGCGGGTCGGCGATCGCCTGCTGGTGCGGCCCGGCGAGACGGTACCGGTCGACGGCGTCGTCCTGACCGGCGCCAGCGCGGTCGATGAAGCGATGATGACCGGTGAGCCGATCGCCGTCGAGAAAGCGCCGGGCGATGCCGTCACGGGCGGCACCGTGAACGGCGCCGGGGCCTTCACGATGCGGGCGGAACGCGTCGGCGCCGAGACCCTCCTGCACCGGATCGTCCGATTGGTGAGCGAGGCCCAGCGAAGCGCGGCCCCGATTCAGCGTCTCGCCGATATCGTCTCGGGCCGCTTCGTTCCGGCCGTCGTCGGGATCGCGATTGCCGCCGCGCTCGCCTGGGGCTTTTTCGGGCCGTCGCCGAGCTGGGGCTACGGGCTGATCAGCGCGGTCGCCGTCCTGATCATCGCTTGCCCCTGCGCGCTTGGGCTCGCGGCCCCGATGGCGGTCACGGTCGCGCTCGGCCGCGGCGCGCGGGCGGGCGTTTTGATTCGCGAGGCCGCGGCGCTCGAAGCGCTCGCCAGGGTCGACACGCTGATCCTCGACAAGACCGGCACATTGACCGAGGGGCGGCCGCGACTGCGCGCGATCCGCCCGCTGCCGGGATGGGACGAGGATGCTCTGCTGGCGTCGGCTGCCGCCCTGGAGACGATGAGCGAGCACCCGCTCGCCGGCGCGATCGTCGAGGCGGCCGGCGCACAGGCGCTGGCGGCACCGCCGGCCGGCGACTTCCAGGTTCATCCGGGACGCGGCGTGACCGGAACGGTTGAAGGCCGCGCCGTCGTCCTCGGCAATGAGGCGCTGATGCGCGCGCGGCGGATCGACGCCGTGCCGCTCGCCGAGCTCGCCCGGGCGGAGCGGCAAGCGGGCGCCACGACCATGCTGATCGCTCTCGATGGGGCACCTGCCGGCGTCATCGCGCTCGCCGATCCGGTCAAGGCAACGACGCCGGAGGCGGTCGAGGGTCTCCGCGGCGATGGTCTCGGCATCGTCGTGCTGACCGGCGACGATATGCTGACGGCCCGTGCCGTGGCCGACGCGCTCGGCATCGAGGAGGTGCAAGCCGGGCTCTCGCCGGCCGACAAGCTCGCCGTCGTCGAGAGGCTGCGGGCGGAAGGCCGGGTCATCGCGATGGCGGGCGACGGTATCAACGACGCGCCCGCGCTCGCCGCCGCCCATGTCGGCATCGCGATGGGGACGGGGACGGACGTGGCGATCAAAGCCGCCGACATCACGCTCGTGAGGGGCGACCTCCGCGCCATCCTCAGGGCGCGTGTTTTGGCGCGGGCGGCGGTGGGCAATATCCGCCAGAACCTTGCCTTCGCCTTTCTCTATAACGGCCTCGGCGTCCCGATCGCCGCCGGGGTTCTGTTCGTGCCGTTCGGCGTTCTCCTCAACCCGATGATCGCGGCTGCCGCGATGAGCCTGAGCTCGGTTTCGGTGATCGCCAACGCGCTCCGGCTTGCGCGGGTCCGGCTATGACCGCCGTCGGCGCGCGCCAACCGCCGCGCGGCACCGCGCGGCGGACCTATCAGCGCATCGCGCGGCTCTACGATCTTCTCGATCTGCCCTTTGAGCGCGGCCGCTATGCGCAGCTGCGCAGCACGCTCTTTGCCGGTCTCGACGGGCGGTTGCTGGATGCCGGCGTCGGGACCGGCCGCAACATCCCGCACTATCCGCCCGGCGCCGCGGTGATCGGGATCGACCTCTCGCGCGCGATGCTGGCGCGCGCCGGCAAACGACGCGACGCCCTCGGGCGCGACGTGCCTCTCGCCGAGATGGACGTGCTGCGCACCGGGTTTCCGGATGCGAGCTTCGATGCCGTCGTCGCGAGCTTCCTGTTCTGCGTTCTCGATGACGATCTTCAGCGGCCGGCCCTTGAGGAGCTCGCGCGGATCGTCAAGCCCGGCGGCGAGCTTCGCTTGCTCGACTATTGCCGCTCCGAGAGACCGTGGCGGCGGCTGGTCATGGGGCTCTGGGCGCCCTGGGTGCGATGGGCCTATGGTGCGGCGTTTGACCGCGACACCCGTCGCCATATAGAGCCCGCCGGTCTCGAGCTCGTCTCGGACAGCTTCTTGATCGATGACATCCTGCGATACATCGTCGCGCGGCGCGCCCCGGCGGCCGCCGGCCCCTGAGTGGTGGGCGTGTTTCTCATGCGCTATGGTCTCGCTTCGAATTCGGGAGAGTGGTCCGTTGCACATCATTGACCCGCGCGCGCCTGTTGTTCGCCTGCACCTGGCGGACAATGTCGCGATCGCCAAGGAAGACCTCGCCGTCGGCGTCGCGCTCGGCGCAGGCGCGAATGCGACGGTCGTCGCCGACCCCGTGCCCGCGGGCCACAAGGTCGCGATCGAGGCGATCCCGGCAGGGGAGGCGGTCCGCAAGTTCGATCAGGTTATCGGCTTTACGACCGAGGCGGTCGCCCAGGGCGCCCATATCCACAATCACAATCTCGCCTTCGCAAATTTTCGACGGAATTACGCCATTGGCGCCGATGCCAAGCCGACCGCGCATCTGCCCGAGCGGGAACGCGCCACCTTTCGTGGCATCGTGCGGGCCGACGGTCGGGTGGCGACGCGCAACTACCTTGCGGTCTTGACCTCGGTTAACTGCTCGGCAACCGCGGCCCGCTACATCGCCGAGGCCTTCCGCGGCGAAAAGCTCGCCGACTATCCGAATGTCGACGGCGTGATCGCGCTCTCCCACGGCACCGGCTGCGGGCAATCGGCGAAAGGTGACGGTTTCGATTATCTGCGCCGCGCCATCGCGGGCTACGCCACGCATCCCAATGTCGGAGGCTTTCTTCTGCTTGGCCTCGGTTGCGAGGTGAACCAGGTGAAGGCCTTGGCGGCGGATCTCGCCTTGCCCCTCGGCGAAACCGGTCAGGTGATGACCATCCAGGAGGAGGGTGGCACGGCCGCGACGGTGCGCGAGGGAATAGCGCGGCTGACCGAGATGCTGCCGGCCGTGAACGAGGTCACGCGCGAGCCGGTGCCCGCGAGCCATCTGATCGTCGGCCTCGAATGCGGCGGCTCGGATGCGTTCTCGGGCGTCACCGCCAATCCCTCCCTTGGTGCGGCGGTCGATCTCCTGGTCCGCCATGGCGGCACCGCGATCCTCGGCGAGACGCCGGAGATCTATGGCGCCGAGCATCTCCTCGTGCGCCGCGCGGTCTCCGAAGAGGTCGGTCGCAAGCTGCTCGACCGCGTTCGTTGGTGGGAGGAGTACACCGTCAAGAACGGAGCCGAGATCGACAACAATCCGACGCCCGGCAACAAGACGGGCGGGCTCACGACAATTCTCGAGAAGTCGCTGGGCGCGGCCGCCAAGGGCGGCACCACCGCCCTGGTCGACGTCTATCGTTACGCCGAGGCGGTCACGGCCAAGGGCTTCGTCTTCATGGACACGCCGGGATATGACCCGGTCTCCGTGACCGGCATGGTCGCGGGCGGCGCCAATGTGGTCTGCTTCACGACCGGGCGGGGCTCCGTCTTCGGCTGCAAGCCGGCGCCGAGCCTGAAGCTGGCGACCAACACGCCGATGTATCGCCGCATGGCCGACGACATGGATATCAACTGCGGCGTGGTCGTCGACGGCGAGCGCGATGTCGCGTCGATGGGCGAGGCGATCTTCGATCTCATCCTGCGCACGGCGTCGGGCGAGCAGACAAAGAGCGAGGCGCTCGGCTTCGGGGACGAGGAGTTCGTTCCCTGGCAAGTGGGCGCGGTGCTTTGAGTCCAATGAGCGGGTGATCGCGGCCGTCGGCTCGCGCGCGGTGTGTGAGACGCCAAAGGCGAGTTCCATTCCTGAGCTCGCCGGTATGGGGGCATCGAGCCCGCGCAACCACGCTACTCAGTTGCGTTGCCCGAACAAGGCGCCGAGCACCCCCTCGTTGACGGCGATGTCGTGGCGGCTGTAGAGCGCGTTCCGGTAGACGTCGCTCAGGTCTTCGCGCCATGCGCGCGCGAGTTGGTCCCGGAGCCGATCGCGCTCGCCGCTCGTCGCGTCGCGGCCGGCGTCGGTAATGTCGGTGAGGACCGCGACGGCCCAGCCGCGCGGCGTTTCCGCCACGATCGGCTCGATGTCGCCGTCGTCCTTGGCGAAGAGATCCCGGATCAAGGCGAATGAGGCTTCCGGTCCGGCATTGCGGCCGTCGCGCGTCACATTGTCGAGGCGGCTCACGACCAGGCCGGCGTCGCGGGCGGCCGCGTCCAGCTTTTCACCGACCCTGACCCGATCGGCCAGCGCCTCGGCTATTCTTGACGCCGCCTCGCCCTCCGCCTCGCGCAGGAGCGCCGCCCGCACCTCGCCCCGCACGTCTTCCAGCGGCTGCGGCGCCAGCGGAGCCACCTCATCGACCCGGAGGATGACGAAGCTGCCGTCGGTGAGCTCGGTGAGCAGCGATTCGGCGCTTTCCGCCGTCTCGAAGAGGAGCGCGATGATCGCCTCGCGCTCGGCGAGCGCGCCGAGAACAACGTTCTCGTTTCGGTCGAGGCCGGGCCGGGTGACGCCGTCCAGATGGGTTACCTCGGCGCCGACCACCGCGGCGGCTTGTTCAAGCGAGGCGCCGCCCCCGAGCTCATCCTCCAAGATGGTCGAAAGGCGGTACAGCCCCTCTCCCGCGAGGTCGAGCGCCATTTCGTCATGCAGGTCTTGCCGCACTTCTTCGAAGCTCTGACGCTGCGCCGGAGTCACCTCGTTGATTTTGAAGAGATGCCAGCCGAACGGGGTCTGCACCGGGTCGCTGACCTCGCCGGCGTACAGCTTGAAGATTGCCTCGGTCGCGGTCTTCAACGGGCCGTCCGGCTCGAACTCGGGCAGAGTGAGCACGGTGGCGCCGCGGTTCGCGAGGTCATCGGCGACGGCATCGAACGCTCGGCCTTCCGCGAGCATGCGCGCACCGTCACGGATCAACGCTTCGTCGGACGCGTTGATCTGGACCACCGCGCGCCGCTCGGGCAGGTCGAACTCGTCGATTCGCGCCTCGTATTCCGCATACACGTCGTCGTCGCTGAGCTCGATTTCCGACACCATGGCCTCGGCGGTGAGCTGGACAAGCACCGCGCTGCGCCGCTCAGGCGCCATGAAGGAGGCGGTGTTCTCATCGTAAAAGCTGGCGATCTCGCCTTCGCTCGGTTCGGAAAGGCCGATCATGCCGCTGCGCGGAACCACCGCCAGCACGGCGCTGCGCTGCTCGGCGCGATAGCGATGGAGGGTGTCCGCAAGGGAGTCCGGCACCCGGCGGTCGGCGCCGATGACGGTGATGAGCTGGTTGCGGAGCAGGTCGATGCGGATCAGGTCCTCGTATTCGGCCCGGGTCATGTTGTTGCGCTCGAGCACGAGATCATAGAGTTCGGGGTCGAACGCGCCTTGTTCGTTGCTGAACGCGGCAGCGTTCTCCAGCTCCTCTCTGACGCTCGCATCCGCCGTCCGCAGTCCCAGCGCGCCGGCCTCCGCGTCGAGCAGATATTCGCGGACGAGAAGGCTGAGCACCTGGCCGGTGAGGCCGGCCTGATGCGCCTCGTCGCGGGTCAGATCGGGCCGACCGGAGCGTTCGCGTTCGCGCTGCAGCGCACGCTGGAACTGGCGGTCGAACAAGACCGTCGGGACCTCGACATCGCCGACCGTGGCGACTGCCGAGCGGCTCCCGCCGGTGAACACGTCATTGATGCCGAAGGCGGCAAAGCTCAGCGCCAGGATGACAATGACGCCGCGGCTCGCCCACGACTTGGTGGCTTTACGCATGGATTGAAGCATGGCGGAGCCCACGATGCGGTTGAAACGCGCGCTGGGTGGCGTCCTATGGCGCGATGGCGGATCGGATAATAGAAGCGGCCCTTCCACCCTAGCAACACGGAATGACCGCACGAGGCTCCGGCCTTCTGAAATGGGCCACGCCCGTAGCCCGTTCCCGCCGGCTGTGCTAAAGCTCGCGCGCCGCAGATTACTCCTCGATTGCCATGCCGCCCACATCCCGGCCTCGGCGGCCGCTCCTACTTGCCAATTGGAAGATGCACGGGCTCAGCGCCGACGGTCTCGCGCGCGCCCGGGCGCTGGCCGCGTGCGCCGGTGCCGGTAGCCTTGCCTGCGACATCGTGGTCTGTCCGCCGGCGACGCTTCTGACGACGCTCCGCACCGTCTTTGCGGAGAGCCCGATCGCGCTCGGGGGGCAGGACTGCCACGCTGCGGCCGAGGGCGCGCATACCGGCGACGTCAGCGCGCCGATGCTCGCCGATGCGGGCTGCACCTACACCATCGTCGGCCACTCGGAGCGCCGCGCCGGTCACGGCGAGCGGGATGGAGCGGTCGCGGGCAAGGCGGCGGCGGCCCACGCGGCCGGCCTCGTCGCCGTGGTCTGCGTCGGCGAGAGTGCGGATCAACGGGACGGCGGGCGCGCGCTTGCGGTAATCGATCGCCAAGTCATGGACGCGACGCCCAATGGCGCGAGTCCCGACAATACCGTGATCGCCTATGAGCCGGTCTGGGCCATCGGCACCGGCCGCACGCCGAGCCTGGCTGATATCGACGCCGCGCACACCCGGATCCGAGCGAGCTGGGGCCGGCGATTTTCGGGAGGCGGTGAGGCGCTCCGCGTGCTATATGGCGGCTCCGTAAAGGCTGAGAACGCTGGCGAGATTCTGGGCGCTTCAGCCGTCGACGGCGTGTTGGTCGGCGGCGCCAGTCTTTCGGTGGATGAATTCTGGTCGATCTGCCAAGCGTGCCCTCGAGCGCGCATCCAGGAATGATAACGGGGACGGCTGGTGGAAACGATCCTGCTCGTGGTCTTGATCGTCATTGCGGTGGCGATGATCGGCCTCGTGCTGCTGCAGCGCAGCGAGGGCGGCGCGCTCGGCATCGGCGGCGGCCCGGGCGCGATGTTTTCGGCACGCGGGACCGCCAATCTGCTGACCCGTGTGACCGCTGTGCTGGCGGCGCTTTTCATGATCCTGAGCCTGGTGTTGGCGATTCTATCCGGCAGCTGGGCCGATCGCGACTCGGTGCTGGATACCGTGAGCGAGGAGGAGCCGGCGCTCGCGCCGCTCGCGACCGAGCCGCTCGAACTGCCGGGCGAGCTCGATTTTCCTGACGATTCCGAGCTCTTGGACCTTCCTGAAGACGATCGTCCGGTCGTCCCGCGCGCCGAGTAGACCATGGATTCATCAACGCTTAGCCACCCTCATCCTTGCGGGGCATGGCTGGCGTGATCTCCCGCATGTTCCTTCGACCCGCACGTCTCCGATCGCCAAGGGCCGTCGGCCGCAGGCGGGTTGGGCCCGCCCGAATCGTCTGCTAGGGTAGGGGTCCATGACGCGGTACATCTTCGTGACCGGCGGCGTGGTGTCCTCCCTCGGCAAGGGTCTCGCTTCGGCGGCGCTCGGCGCGCTCCTACAGGCGCGCGGCTACCGGGTTCGGCTGCGCAAATTCGACCCCTATCTCAATGTCGATCCGGGCACGATGAGCCCGTTTCAACACGGCGAGGTCTATGTCACGGACGACGGCGCCGAGACCGATCTCGACCTCGGCCACTATGAGCGCTTCACGGGCGTGCCTGCTCGGCGGAGCGACAGCGTTACAGCGGGTCAGATCTATCAGACGGTGATCGCCAGGGAGCGGCGGGGCGACTATCTCGGCGGCACCGTGCAGGTCATTCCCCATGTCACCGATGCAATCAAGGAGGCGATCGTCCGCGACGGCGACGACGCCGACTTCGCGTTGATCGAGATCGGCGGCACGGTCGGCGATATCGAGGGCCTGCCGTTCTACGAATCGATCCGCCAGTTCGCCTATGAGCAGGGCCGGGACAAGGTGATGTTCGTCCACCTGACCCTCGTGCCGCATATCGCATCGGCCGGCGAATTGAAGACCAAGCCCACCCAGCATTCGGTCAAGGAGCTGCGCAGCATCGGGATCACGCCCGATCTCCTCCTGTGTCGCGCGGACCGCGCGATCCCGGTCGCCGAGTGCAAGAAGATCGCGCGGTTCTGCAACGTGCGCGAAGACTGCGTGATCCCGGCGACCGACGTCGAGACCATCTACGAGGTCCCGATGAGCTACCACGAGCAGGGCTTCGACGCTCAGGTCATGCGCTATTTCGGAATCTCGGATGCGCCGGCGCCGGATCTTTCCAAGTGGCACGAGGTCGTCAAGCGCACCCGCTCGCCCGAGGGCGAGGTCGCGATCGCGGTGGTCGGCAAGTACACCGGCCTGCAGGACGCCTATAAATCGTTGTTCGAAGCGCTGACCCACGGCGGGGTCGCGAACAACGTTCGGGTCGACACCCGTTGGATCGAGGCCGACGAAGTCGATGCCGATGGCATCGGCAACACCCTCGAATCGGTGCACGGGATCCTCGTGCCGGGCGGCTTCGGCGAGCGCGGCGTGTCGGGCAAGATCGCCGCGGTGGAATATGCGCGCACCCGCGATGTGCCCTATTTCGGCATCTGCTTCGGGATGCAGCTCGCGGTGATCGAGACCGCGCGAAACGTCGCCGGAATCGGGGGCGCCGACTCGACCGAGTTTGGCCCCTGCGAGGAGCCGGTGATCGGGCTCATGACCGAATGGAACCACGGCGATGAAGTGGTCCGCCGCAATGCGGGCGACGATCTCGGCGGCACGATGCGGCTCGGTGCCTATGAGGCGGTGCTCAAGCAAGGCAGCCGGGCAAGGACGATCTACGGCGAGGAGCGGATCCGTGAGCGCCACCGGCACCGATATGAGGTGAACATCAACTACCAGCGCAAGCTGCGCGAGGCGGGCATGCGCTTCGCCGCGCTCTCGCCCGACGGCGAGCTGCCGGAAATCGTCGAGCGTGTCGACCATCCGTGGTTCGTCGGCGTCCAGTTCCATCCCGAGCTCAAGTCGCGCCCGTTCGAGCCCCATCCGCTGTTCGCCTCGTTCATCGAGGCGGCCGTCAAGCAAGCCCGCTTGGTCTGAGCCTCATGACCGCCGGTGGTCGCGTCGCGATCGGCTCGTTCGAGGTCGGCAACGAGCTGCCGCTCGCTCTGATCGCCGGGCCATGCGCGATCGAAGGGCGCGATCACGCGCTTCGCGTCGCCGAAGAACTGGTCGCGATGACCGCCGCCCGGGACCTGCCCCTGATCTACAAGAGCTCGTTCGACAAGGCGAACCGCACCGCGGCAGAGAGTCCACGCGGCATCGGCATCGACGAGGGCTTGGCGATTCTCGAAGCGGTGCGTGACGCCCATGGCTGCCCGGTGCTGACCGACGTGCATTTGCCGGAACACTGCCCGGCGGCGGCGCAAGCGGTCGATGTGCTGCAGATCCCGGCCTTCCTTTGCCGCCAGACCGACCTGCTGCTCGCCGCCGCGGCGACCGGGAAGCCGATCAACGTCAAGAAGGGTCAGTTCCTCGCGCCCTGGGACATGAACAATGTGGTCGCGAAGATCACCGGCGCCGGCAATCACAAGGTGCTCGTCTGCGAGCGCGGCGCGAGCTTCGGCTACAACATGCTGGTCTCGGACATGCGCAGCCTGCCGCTCCTCGCGGAGACCGGCTGCCCCGTGGTGTTCGACGCGACCCACTCGGTGCAGCAGCCGGGCGGGCAGGGGACGACGAGCGGCGGGCAGCGGGATTTCGTGCCCGTGCTCGCGCGCGCCGCGGTTGCCGTGGGTGTCGCCGCCGTCTTCATGGAGACCCACCCGGCGCCCGACGAGGCGCCGTCCGACGGCCCCACCATGGTGCCTCTCGCCGCGCTGCCTGCGCTGTTGGATCGGCTGGTCGCCTTCGATAAGCTGGCCAAGGCGGGGTGAAGGAGCAAGCGATGAAGGATGGATGCGTATTCATTGATGGTGACTATGTCGCGCCCGAGGACGCCAAGATGTCGATTTTCGATGCGGGCTTCGTCTGGAGCGACACCGTCTATGACGTGACCTCGACATGGAGCGGCTGGTTCTTCATGCTCGACGAGCATCTTGACCGCTTCGCCCACTCCTGCGCCGGGTTCCGTCTGGAGAGCCCCTACAGCACCGACGAGATGCGCCACATCCTCGCCGAATGCGTGGCGCGCACCGGGCTCGAGAACACCTATGTCAAGATCCAGCTCACCCGCGGCGTCATCCATGGCCAGACCCGCGATCCGCGCCTCGGCGAGCCCCAGTTTGTCGCCTATGCGACCCCCTATGCCTGGATCTGGGGCGAGGAGAAATGCCGCAATGGTGCTGCGCTCTATCTGAGCGGGGTCGAGCGCGTCTCCTCGAAGGCGATCGACGCCCGCTTCAAGAACTACAACCGGGCCGATCTCGTGCAGGCGCGTTTCGAGGCCTACGACCACGACTGCGACGACGCGATCCTGGTCGGCGCCGACGGCTCCCTCACCGAGGGGCCCGGATACAACATCTTCGTCGTGAAGGACGGCGCGGTCGCGACGCCCGATGCCAATGTGCTGGAGGGCATCACGCGCCGCGCGGTGAGCGAGATCTGCGCCGAGGAGGGCATCCCCTTCTCGTATCGCAGGGTCGATCCGGCCGATCTGGGCGAGGCCGACGAGCTTTTCGCGAGCACCACGGCCGGCGGGGTGATGCCGGTCGTCCGCCTCGGCGACAGGCCCATCGGCAACGCTCATCCCGGCCTCGTGACGAGCCGCATCCAATCGCGCTATTGGCGGAAGCGCGAGGAAGGCTGGCACGGCACCCGGGTCGAGGACATTCGCGCCGCAGCGTAGGCCCCCGCGTTACACGCGGCGCCACGCCACGCCGCTCGGGTTACGCTTTCTCGGGTCGTCCCGATATATCCGGGTCGCTCTACCCGTCCACATAGTCCTCGATATATTCGCGCACGACCTCGTCGAGAGGCGGGTTCTCGGGCAGGCCGAGCGCCGAAGCCCGGTCTGACCGCGCGTAGGCCGGCCAGGAGCTGCAGATTCGCTGGATCGCGGGGTCGGGCGCGTCGGTGATGGCGCCGAGTCGGCGGTTGCCGGCGACCCGCCCGAGGGCTGCCACCATCTCCGCCACGGTCGCCGAAAAAGAAGGCAGGTTGATCGTGCGGTCGTCGCCCAGGGCCGCGCTCGACACCTCGTGGAGAGCGACGAGGCTCGCGATGATGGTGCGGTAGCCGCCGAGCACCATGCGGGTCTCCCGGGTCACCGGAAGCGCATGGTCCAGGCCCGCGAGCGGCTCGCGGAACAGCCCGCTCGCGAAGCCGGAAGCCGCTTTGTTCGGCTTTCCCGGACGCACGATCACGGTCGGCGGGCGCCCGCCGCGGCCGTCCAGATAGCCCTTGCGGGTGTAGTCGGCGACCAGATGTTCGTTGAGAACTTTCGTAATTCCATAAGTGTTTTGTGGGGTGATCTTAGTATCGTCTGTGATCGTCTCCGGCAGCGCGCTGCCGCCATAGACGGCGATGCTGCTGGTGAAGACCAGCCGCGGCAGGCCGGGCGCGGCACGGCACTCTTCGAGGACGTTCAGCCCGCCGGTGAGGTTGACCGAAAGGGCCAAGTCGAAATCCTGCTCGGCGCCGGCGCTCACAACCGAGGCGAGATGAAACACCGACAGCGACTCGCCCGCGATGACGGAGCCTACCAGCGCCGCATCGGCGATGTCGCCTGCGACGATCGCGACCCGCTCGTCGTCGAGTCCCGCCGGGCGCTGGTCGGGCACGACGGCGTCGAACAGGACCATTTGCTCGATCCGTTCCTGTTCGCCGGACGCACCCACCAGCGTCCCCTTGTCGAGCAGCGCCTGCGCCAGCCTGATGCCGAGAAAGCCCAAGCCCCCCGTGATGACCACCTTCATGCGAGATCTCCAATCGCTCCGGTCCGTTCCTGGTAAACATATCCTATTGGCAGGGCGCGCCGGTATGCGGATGATGGCTCCGCGCCGCCCATGCCGCGCCCTATTCCGCGCGTCCATGGGGCGGCGCGCATCGGGCGATGGGGGAATGAGGATGACGACATCGGCGACTCTCGGGCCGAATGCCTCTTTGATCAATGAGCGCGAATCGCGGGCCCGGCTGATCACGCCCGCGCTGGTGCTCGATCTGGATGCCATGGAGCGCAATATCGCCACGATGACCGCGCACGCGGCGGCGCAGGAGGTCGCCATTCGCCCCCATGCGAAGACCCACAAAAGCGTGCAGATCGCGCGCCGCCAGCTCGCGGCAGGCGCGCTCGGGATTTGCTGCGCGACCCTCGGTGAGGCGGAAGCGCTGGCGGAGGGAGGAATCGACGGGCTGCTCATTACCTCGCCGATCGTCGCACCGGCCAAGATTGCGCGCCTCATGGCGCTCCGCCAGCGCCATGCCTCGCTCATGGTGACGGCCGACAATATGGACAATCTGCGCGCCCTCGAGGCGGCGGCCGACGCGTCCGCGCACATGCTGGACGTGGTGATCGATGTCGATGTCGGGCTCCATCGCACCGGCGCGCGCGACGCCGATGCGGCCGTGGCCCTGGCGGAGGCGGCGGAGGCGAGCGGCAGCCTGCATTTCGCGGGGCTTCAGGGCTATGCCGGGCACGTCCAGCATATCGAGGATTTCGGCGACCGCCGCACGACGTCGCTGGGCGATCTCGCGCCGCTTCGGGAAACCCGCGACAGGCTCGCCGAACGGGGCATCGAGGTGCCGATCGTCTCCGGCGCCGGTACGGGCACCCACGATATCGACACCGAGATGGGGCTGATGACCGAGCTCCAGGTCGGCTCTTACGTCGTCATGGATGTCGAATATCTCGATGTGCAGGCGCGAGACGGCGGCGACTGGCGGTTCGAGCCGGCGCTCTTCGTTCGCTCCACCGTGGTCTCGGCCAACCATGACGGCAGCGCGACCATGGATGCCGGCCTCAAATGCTTCGCCACCGACGGGCCGCTCCCGCGCTTCCACGTCGGCGTCCCGATCGGCGCCCACTATCAGCATTTCGGCGACGAGCATGGCCGGATCGTGTTCGCCGGGGCCAATGAGCGCCTCGCCGTCGGCGCGGCGCTCGAATGCATCGTGCCGCACTGCGATCCGACCGTGAACCTCTATGACCACTATCACTGCGTCCGCGGCGAGACCTTGGTCGATATCTGGCCGATCGAGGCGCGCGGCCGGCACTGATCATGACGTCTCGACGGACTTGCCTGTGACCGGGGGAGGCTGAGAAGCCAATGGCATCGATTTCCCTGGTCGGCCTGACCAAGCGCTTCGGCGACCTGACCGCGGTCGACACGCTGGATCTCGAAATCAAGGACAAGGAGTTCGTCGCGCTGCTGGGCCCGTCGGGTTGCGGCAAGACCACGACGATGAACATGATCGCCGGCATCGAGACACCGTCGGACGGGCAAATCCTGTTCGACGGCCGCGACATGCGCATGGTGCCCGCCAACAAGCGCAAGGTCGGCTTCGTGTTCCAGAACTACGCCATCTTCACCCATCTCTCGGTGCGCCAAAACCTGGCGTTCGGGCTGCAGGTGCGCCACCTCGGCAAGACCGAGGTGGAACGCCGGGTCGCGGCGATGGCGGCGCTCATGCGTCTGGAGGACCGCTTGGATTGGCCGACTGCGAAGCTCAGTGTCAACGAGCTTCAGAAGGTCGCGATCGGCCGCTCGGCCATCACCGAACCGGAGATCTTCCTGCTGGACGAGCCGTTGAGCAATCTCGACGCCGCTTTCCGCGCCTTCATGCGGACCGAGCTGAAGCATCTTCAGCACCAGTTCCAGCAAACCATGGTCTACGTCACCCACGATCAGATCGAAGCGATGAGCCTCGCCGATCGAATCGCCGTGATGGATCTGGGCGTGCTTCAGCAATACGGCTCGCCGATCGAGGTTTACAACGAGCCGCGCAACGTCTTCGTCGCTAATTTCATGGGCAGCCCCAGCATGAATCTGGTGCCGTGCACGCTGACCGGCGGCGACGGCGCCTATGCGCTCGATTTCGGCGAGGGCGGCATGTCGGGGGTGGTGGACGATGATCTCAAGCAGCGTTGCAAGGCGGCGCGGGACGCGGCGCTCATCTTCGGTGCCCGGCCCGAGGATCTCGATCTCCAACCGCCCGGCTATGACGGTCCTGGTATCGACATGACCGTCACCTTTGTCGAGCCGATCGGCCCGCGCACGATCGTCCACGTCACCGCCGGCGAGCGCAGCATGAAGATTGCCAAGGGCAAGCAATACGGGATCGAGCTCGGCGCCCGGGTCAGGGCGGCGCTGCCGCTGGGCAAATGCCACTTGTTCGACGCCGAGACCGGCGAGGCGCTCGGGGTGGCCTAGGGGATGGCGCGACTCGAGCTCAGGAATGTGAGCAAGTCCTACGGCGGTACCGTCGCCGTGAAGGACATCGATCTGGTCGTCGAGGACAACGAGTTCTATTGCGTCTTCGGCCCGCCGAGCTCGGGCAAGACGACGATCCTGCGGCTCCTGCTGGGGCTCGTCGCCCCCGACGCCGGCGACATCTCGATCGGCGGCGCAGCGGTCGCCGATCAGGGGCCGAAGGAGCGCAACCTCGCCATGGTGTTTCAGAACCTCGCGCTCTTTCCGCATATGACAGCCGGCCAGAACCTGGCCTTCCCCCTGGTCGAGCGCAAGCTCGACAAGGCCGCGATCGAGCGCCGGGTCTCGGAGGTGGCGGAGACACTGCACATCACGCCCCTTCTGGACAAGCCACCGGCGCATCTGAGCGGGGGTGAGCGGCAGCGCGTCGCGATCGGCCGTGCGCTGGTGCGCGATCCGGCCGCTTTCCTCATGGACGAGCCGATCGCCGCGCTCGATGCCCGCCTCCGCGAGGAGATGCGGGTCGAGCTCAAGCGCCTGCAGCGCGAGCTCAAGCACACCCTCGTCTACGTCACTCACGACCAGGAAGAGGCGATGTCGATCGCCGACCGTATCGCCATCCTCGAAGCGGGCGAGATTCGCCAGATCGGGACACCGGCGGAGATCTACAACACTCCGAACAGCCGCTACGTAGCCGAGCTGATCGGCGCGCCGCCGATGAATTTCGTCGATGGCTCGCTCGATGACGGCGGCCGCTTCGAGGGGCGCGACGCGCCGTTCTCGATCGGGCTCGACGGTGTGGAGGCAGCGGGGCCGGCGACCCTCGCAGTGCGGCCCGAGGACCTCGAGATCGATCCGTCCGGCGTCGACGGCGGCATCGAAGCGACCATCTACGAGGTCGAGCCGCTCGGCGCCTTCACCATCGTCGATGTCAGCGTGGGCGAGCAGATCGTCAAGGTACAGGCGCCGGGGCAGCCGCACTTCACGCTCGGCGACCGGGTGCATCTGATGGTCGATCCCGGTCGCTGCCATCTGTTCCATGGCGAGACCGGCGCGCTGATTCGCTCGGCCCGTTGAGCGACGAGAGCGGCAATTGATCACGCTGAGTGCCGCGCGGTCGCTGCCGGTCGATGGCGCCGCGGGCACGCTGATCGGCCGTGCCTGGCTGCCGGATCCGGTCGCCGGGCCGGCCATCGTCGCGATTCGCGCCGATGGCGTATACGACGTCACCGCGGTCGGTCCCACGGTGTCGGCGCTGTTGGAGGCCGAGGACGCTGCGGAACGCGTGCGACGGGCCGACGGCGCGCGCATCGGCGATCTCGACGCGATCCTCGCCAACAGCGTCGCGTCGCGCCACCGAGGCGATGCGCCCCGGCTGCTCGCGCCGATCGACCTCCAGGTGATCAAGGCCGGCGGCGTCAATTTCCTGACCAGCCTGATGGAGCGCGTGATCGAGGAGCGGGCGCGCGGTGATGCGGGGCTCGCCGAGCGGATTCGCGCCGATTTGAGCGGCCGGATCGGCGGCGACCTCGACGGCGTGCGGCCTGGCTCGGCGGATGCCGCGCGGCTCAAGCAGGCGTTGATCGAGGACGGTCTGTGGTCGCAATATCTCGAAGTCGGCATCGGGCCCGATGCCGAGATCTTCACCAAGGCCCCGGTGCTCTCGGCGGTCGGCACCGGCGCCGCTGTCGGGGTTCATCCCGATTCGCTTTGGAACAATCCCGAGCCGGAGGCGGTGCTGGTCGTGAACAGCCGCGGCCGCGCCGTCGGCGCGACCCTCGGCAACGACGTCAATCTGCGCGACGTCGAAGGCCGGAGCGCGTTGCTGCTCGGCCGTGCCAAGGACAATAACGGCTCCTGCGCGCTCGGCCCGTTCGTGCGGCTGTTCGACGAGACCTTTTCCCTCGCCGACCTGTGGTCGGCCGAGATCGCGCTCACCGTCGAGGGCGAGGACGGCTACCGCCTCGAGGGCCGGAGCTCGATGGCCGAGATCAGCCGCACGGCGGACGAGTTCCTGGCGCAGCTCATCGGCCCGACTCATCACTATCCCGACGGTCTGGTCTTCTTCACCGGCACCATGTTCGCGCCGATCGAGGACCGCGACACCCCGGGCCAGGGCTTCACCCACAAGCCCGGCGACATCGTCACCATTTCGAGCGCGAGCCTCGGCACCCTGGTCAACCGGGTCGGCCATTGCGACGCGATCGCGCCGTGGGACTTCGGCATCGGCGCGCTGATGCGCAACCTCGCCCGGCGCGGGCTGCTCTGACCACGCCGCCGCGCCCCGTGCCCGGAACGCCCCCTGCCTGCGAAGGTCGAGAAGCGGGTGGTTCGCCTATTCGGCGGCGCTCGAGACCGGGTGCGTGAACTGATCGGTCTCGGTCGAGCCGGCCATCGCGGTGGTCGAGGCCGCGCCACCCGAGATCGCGACATTCACCGCGTCGAAATAGGCCGCGCCGACCTCGTGCTGATGGCGGGTCGCGGTATAGCCGGCGGCTTCTGACGCGAACTCCGCGTCCTGAAGCATCGCATAGGCGGCCATGCCCTGGTCGCGATAGCTGCGGGCAAGCTCGAACATGCCGTGGTTGAGGCTGTGAAAGCCGGCGAGCGTGACGAACTGGAACTTGAAGCCCATCGCGCCGAGCTCGCGCTGGAAGCGGGCGATCGTCGCCTGATCGATATTGCCCCGCCAGTTGAATGAGGGCGAGCAGTTGTAGGCGAGCATCTTGCCGGGGAACGCGCGGTGGATGGCCTCGGCAAAGGTTCGTGCCTGGGCGAGATCGGGCGTCGCGGTCTCCATCCACAGGAGATCGGCATAGGGCGCATAGGCGAAACCGCGCGCGATGCAGCGCGCCATGCCTTCGCCATCGCGCAACCGGTGGAAGCCTTCCGCCGTGCGCTCGCCGGTGACGAACGGGCGGTCGCGCTCATCGATGTCGCTGGTGAGCAGCTTGGCGCTGTCCGCATCGGTCCGTGCGATGAGCACGGTTGCCGTGCCCGACATATCGGCCGCGAGACGGGCGGCGCTGAGGTTCCGGATATGCGCCTGAACCGGGATCAGGACCTTGCCGCCCATATGGCCGCACTTCTTCTCCGACGCGAGCTGATCCTCGAAGTGAATGCCGCCGACGCCGGCTTCGATATAGGCCTTGGCGATCTCGAACGCGTTGAGCGGACCGCCGAATCCGGCCTCCGCATCGGCGACGATCGGCGCGAACCACGTCGTTTCGCTGAACCCGTCGACGCTGTCGATCTGATCCGCGCGCTGCAATGCACGGTTGATGCGCCGCGCCAGCGCCGGCCCGCTGTCCGCCGGGTAGAGGCTTTGGTCGGGATAGGTGTGCCCGGCCCCGTTAGCGTCCGCCGCGACCTGCCAGCCCGACAGATAAATCGCCTTGAGACCGGCGCGCACCATTTGCACCGCCTGGCCTCCGGTCATCGCGCCAAGAGCGTGGACGTAATCTTCCGTGTTGAGGAGGTGCCAGAGCCGGTTTGCGGCGCGTTCGGCCAGGGTGTGCCGGATCGGCAGCGTGCCGCGGAGCGCCGTGACCTGATCGACCCCGTAATCGCGGCGGATACCCGCGAAGCGCCCCGCGGGCGCGTCGTGCACCAGGGAGTCGATCGAAACCGCATTCATCCTATCCTCCTGATCAAGGGGCGCCGTCGTGGATCCTGTTGAGCTCGCCATAGGCGGGTAGGGTCAGAAAATCGGGGAACGGATCCGCGGTCGAAACCTCGGCGAAGAGGGCGACCGCCCGATCGAAATGCCCGCTCTCGAAGCGGGCCTCCCCGAGCGTATCCTTGAGGCCGTCGACCTCCTCGGCGAGCAGCCGCTCGACGAGCGCGCGGTCGACGGTGCGGCCGTCCGCCAGCCTGGCGCCGTGGCGAAGCCACTGCCAGATCTGGGCGCGGCTGATCTCGGCGGTCGCCGCGTCCTCCATCAGATTGTAGAGCGGCACGGCGCCATGGCCCCCGAGCCACGCCTCGATATATTGGATGCCGATGCGGATGTTGGTGCGCAGCCCCGCTTCGGTGATCTCGCCCACCGGCATCTCGAGAAGCTCGGCCGCCGACACCGTCACATTGCCGAGGCTTCGCGAGCGCTGGTTGGCCTCCGGCATCATCTGGTCGAACACCGCGCGCGCGACGGGCACGAGTCCGGGGTGGGCAACCCAGGTGCCGTCATGGCCGTCGCCCGCCTCGCGCTCCTTGTCCGCGCGGACCTTCTCGAACGCCCGCTCGTTCGCGTCATCGTCGCCCTTGATGGGGATCTGCGCCGCCATGCCGCCCATCGCATGCGCGCCCCGCCGATGGCAGGTCTTGATCAGGAGCCGGCTATAGGCGCGCATGAAGGGCTGGGTCATGGTGACGAGGTTGCGGTCCGGCAGCACGCAGTCGGGACGGTTCCGGAATCTCTTGATGACGCTGAAGATGTAATCCCAGCGGCCGCAGTTAAGGCCGACCACATGGTCCTTCAAGGCGTGCAGGATTTCGTCCATCTCGAAGGCGGCGGTGATGGTCTCGATGAGCACCGTCGCCTTGATCGTGCCGAGCGGGAGCCCGAGCGCCTCCTGCGCTGCGACGAACACCTCGTTCCAGAGCGCCGCCTCCTCGTAATGCTCGATCTTGGGCAGATAGAAATAGGGGCCGGATCCATTGGCGCGCTGCTGTGCCGCGTTGTGGAAGAAGAAAAGCCCGAAATCGACCAGGCTCGCGGAAGCCGGCCTGCCGTCGACGAGGACATGCGCCTCCTCGAGATGCCAGCCGCGCGGGCGGACGATGAGGGTCGCGGTCTCGTCGTCGAGGGCGTAGGACTTGCCGGTTTTCGGGTCGGTCATGCCGATGGTCAGCCGGACCGCGTCGCGCAGATTGCGCTGGCCGCCGATCATCGCCTCCCAGGTCGGCGCGGCGGCGTCCTCGAAATCGGCCATGAAGCATCGGGCGCCCGAGTTGAGGGCGTTGATGATCATCTTGCGATCGACCGGGCCGGTGATCTCGACCCGCCGGTCGGCCAGGTCTGCCGGCGTTCCGGCGATCGTCCAGTCGGCGTCGCGGATCGCCTTCGTCTCGGGCCGGAATGCCGGGTTCTCGCCGGCATCGATGCGCGCCTGGAACGCAGCGCGCAGCGCGAGCAGACGACGTCGCTCCGGCCCGAAGCGGCGTTCGAGCATGGCGATCAACGCACAGGCCTCCTCGCTCACGATCTCGGTGAGGCCCGGGACGGCGGGGCCCGTGATCTGGACGCCCGTGTCCGGGGCAGCGGAGGCTTCCGCCTTGCGGCTTTGCAGCATGTCGTGCACCTCTTGCGTGTTGCGCCGCAACACCGGTAGACTGTTGCCCGGTACGGCGCGTATGTCCATAACTTATTGAAAGAAAAAGTGTATTCTAGTCTCCTTTAGAATATTATCAGATGTGAATATGTAAATATTGTGAATTTTTGTGCACGCGCGTAGCGCGCGCCGGAGAGGGCTGGGGCCATGGAAGGCAAGGTGATGGCGGGCCAGAGGGTGCGCCGGCTGCGCCGCGAGCGCGGGCTTACCCAAGCACGCATGGCCGCGCAGCTCGGCATCTCGACGAGCTATCTCAACCTGATCGAGCGCAGTCAGCGGCCGGTGACGGTTCCGTTCCTGCTCAAGCTCGGCCAGACCTTCGATCTCGATCTGCAGCGCTTCGCGGAAGATGACGAGGGCCGCGTGGTCGCCCAGCTCAAGGAAGTGTTCAGCGACCCGTTGTTCGTGCGAAGCCAAGTGGCGGATCAGGACATTCGCGACGCGGCCGCGGCAAGCCCGGCGATCGGCGACGCCGTTTTCACGCTGTTTCGCGCCTATCGCGACCTCGTGGAAAACGCGATGAACATGGCCGAAGGGCTCGGCGATGCGGATGCGGCCGGTCTGGTCGCGGCGGCCCGGGTTCCGGGTGACGACGTTCAGGACTTCCTGCAATCCCGATCCTGCTATTTTCCCGAGCTGGAGGAAGCCGCCGCCGAGCTCTGGACCAAGGCGAGCCTCGATCCCGACAGCCTCTATGAAGGGCTCCGCGGCGTGCTCGCGGACAGCCACGGCCTCAAGGTTCGGATCCTGCCCTATGACGTCATGCAGGACACCATCCGGCGCTACGACCGCCATGGCCGGCGCGTGCTGCTGTCCGAGGTGCTGCCGCCGGAGGCGCGTGTCTTCCAGCTCGCGCACCAGGTAGCGCTGCTCGGCTGGCGCGATCTCCTCGACGACATCGCGGAGCGGTCGGGCCTCAAGGGCGAGGCGCGTCACCTGCTCATCATCAGCCTGGCGAATTATTTCGCGTGCGCGTGCCTGATGCCCTATGAGCGCTTCTTCGAGGCCGTCGAAGCGCTGCGTTACGACATCGATCTCCTCGGCCAGCGCTTCGGCGTGACCTTCGAGCAGATCTGCCACCGGCTGATCACGTTGCAGCGGCCGGGCGCCAAGGGTGTGCCGTTCTTCCTCGTCCAACTCGACTGCGCGGGCAATGTGTCGCGCCGCTTCAGCGCGGCCGGTTTCCACTTCGCCCGTTTCGGCGGGCTCTGCCCGCGCTGGGGCGTGCACCGCGCCTTCCGCAACCCCGGCGAGACCCGCCTCGAGATCGTCGAGATGCCGGACGGTCAGCGCTTCTTCACGATCGCCCGCATGGTCTCACGGCCGGGCGCCGGCCACGCGCTGCCGGCCCAACAGGTCGTGATCGCGATCGGCTGCCCGCTCTCCCATGGCGGCCGGCTGGTCTATGGATCGAGCCTCGATCTGGAGCGGACCGATGGCGCGACGCCGATCGGGATCAATTGTCGTCTCTGCGACCGCGTCGATTGCAACAGGCGCGCCTTCCCGCCGTTCAACCGGCGTCTGATCGTGGATGAGAACCAACAGGGCCTCGCCCCTTACTTCTTCGCTTGAGCCGCGCTCGACCGCGAGGCCCGGAATGCCTATCCTCCCGTCGCGCTGCACTCGATAACGATGGACGCCGCCGGGATGTTCGACGGTTTCACCAGCGCCCGCATCGAGACTTCTTCCGTCACAATCAATCTGGTGCGGGGCGGCGACGGCCCGCCGGTGCTGCTGCTCCACGGCTACCCGCAGACCCATGTGATGTGGCACAAGGTCGCGCCGCGGCTCGCCGAGCGCTACACCGTCGTGGCGCCGGACTTGCGCGGCTACGGAGACAGCGGCAAGCCCACCTCCGACGACCTGAACGACTATTGCAAGCGGACCACGGCGCTGGACCAGGTCGAGGTGATGGCCGGGCTGGGCTTCGATTCCTACCATGTCGTGGGCCACGACCGCGGCGCCCGAGTCGGCCATCGGATGGCTCTGGATCACCCGCGGCGGGTCCGGACCTTCACCTCGCTGGATGTGGTGGCCTCTCAAGCGGCCTTCGACAATATGGACCGCGATCTGGCGTTCTCATGGTTTCACTGGCACCTGATGCGCCAGCCGTCGCCCTTCCCCGAAACGCTGATCGGCAACAGCGTCAAGCTCTTCCTCGATTTCCTGCTGGAGCAGTGGAGCGCCGTCGAGGGTGCGATCACCGAGGAGGCCTATGCCGAATATCTCCGCTGCTACAGCGATCCCGAGACGATCCGCGGCTCATGCATGGACTATCGCGCCATCGAGCTGGACCTGATCCACGACGAGGCCGACCGCGGCCGCAGGATGGAATGCCCGATGCTGGTGCTATGGGCCGGCAACATGGCCCGGCGGCCCGGCTGGCAGACCGGCGAGAAACTCGCCATGCTGGAAAGCTGGCGCGAGCGGGCAAGCGACGTGCGCGGCCGCGCCCTCGACTGCGGCCACTTCCTCGCCGAGGAAGCGCCGGAAGAGACCGCCCGAGAGATCCTGGCCTTTCTGTCCGATCGGTGACGCTCGTCCCTCACGCCGTCACCAAGAGATACGGCGTCAAGCGACTGGTCTGGTCCCCCATTTTCCAGAGGCAACAGCTCTCGTCGCGGGAACGAATCCCCTGTGATATACATGTCAACCATGGGAGGATTCGAACCATGAAACAGGCCGCCGTGCGCCTACCCCAAGCCACCTACGACCGCTTGCAAGCCCTCGCTGCTCGAACGGGCCGAACCGCGACGTTCTACATGCGAGAGGCAATCGAGCAGCATCTGGACGATCTCGAAGATCTCTACCTCGCCGAGAAGGCGGCCATCGAACACCGCAAGTCCGGCGAGCGCACCCTCTCGCTCGACGAATTGGACCGCTTCCTTGAGCTGGAGAGTTGAGATCACGGAGAGCGCGGCCAGGCAGATCAAAAAGCTAGGACCGTCTGATGCGGCACGCATCCGTACCTACTTGCGCGACCGGATCGCACCGCTCCAGAACCCACGCCAGCTCGGGAAGCCCCTGCGCGGCTCCGAGCTTGGCGCCTTTTGGCGCTATCGTGTCGGAAATCACCGTATCCTCTGCGAACTCCGTGACGATGACCTGTTGGTGCTCGTGATCGAAGTCGGTCATCGTCGTTCGATCTATCGCCGCTCCTGAGCCTCAAGGACGCGCCGCCGCTGCTCTCGCGGGGCGAGACCGGCGCGCGCTTCAGCCGATCCGGGCCAGGGTGCCGCCGTCGACCGGGAGGGCGACGGCGGTGATGAAGCGGGCGGCGTCGGAGGCGAGGAAGAGAGAGGCCTGGGCGACGTCCCAGGCGCTGCCCATGCCGCCCTTGAGGGGAATAGTGGCGTCGCGGGCGGCGGCGATCTCGTCACGCGGCCGGCCGCTCCGCCGCGCCTGGGTATCGACCGCCATCGGCGTATCCATATAGCCCGGCAGGATGGTGTTCACCCGCACGCCGTCCGCTGCGCAGTCGAGCGCCAACTGGCGGGAGAAAGCGATCATGCCCGCCTTGCTCACCTTGTAGGTGACCTGCTTGTAGTCGACCACGGCCGCGATCGACGAAACGCTCGTGATCACGCCGCGGCCCTGGCCCCGCATCACCGGGGCGACATGTTTGCAGGCCATCACCATGCCGCGCAGATTGATCGCCATCACCCGGTCGAAGCCCTCTTCCTCGAGCTCATCCAGCGGTGCATCGCCGCCGGTATAGGCGACGCCGACATTGTATTGCAGCACGTCGATCCGGCCGTGCCGCGCGACGACCTCGCGGACGGCCGACGCGATCACGGCTTCCTCGGTCACGTCGGCGGCGAGGGCCTCGGCGCGGCCGCCCTCGGCCTCGATCATGGCGACGGTTTCTTCCGCCGAGGCGCGGTCGCGGTCGAGCGCGATCACGGCCGCGCCGGCGCGGGCGAACAGCAACGCCGTGGCCCGGCCGTTGCCGATCCGCGCCCCCGGCGTCTGGCCGGCGCCGACCACGAGCGCTATGCGCTCGGCGAGGCTCAAGGTCGGGCTTTGCGACGGCTGCGGGCTCATGGCAGGGGGAACCTTTCGAGATAACTCTCATAGCCCGGCTCGATGTCGATCTCGAGCGCGCCCAGGATGCGCACCACTCCGTTATAGGTGGCGATCGCCATCACCAGATCGACCAGCGCCGTCCGATCCAGCGCCGCCTCCAGGTGCGTCCAGCTCTCGTCGGAGACGGCGCGCCCGTCGGTCATCTCGCGCGCGGCCCGCAGCACGGCCCGATCGAGGGGCGGGAGGTCGCTGGTCTCGCCCGCCGTTTCCCGCGCGATCGCCCGAAGGTCGTCATCCGTGACCCCGGCGCCGGCGCCGATCTCGATATGATGGCTGTACTCATAGGCGGCGCCGCTGAGATAGCCGACCTGAATGATCCCGAGCTCGCGAAGCCGCGCATCGAGCGGGCTCTCATGGCGAAGGTAGAGCGCGAGCGCGATGAACCCGCGCAACGCGCCCGGGCTGTGGGCGAGCGCGCGCCGGATATTGATCGGCGAATCCAAAAGATCGCGGTGCTCGGCGGCGAGGTCCGCCGCGTCGAGATAGGGCAATCGGGCCATGGGCGCGTTCCTCCGCGTGGCGGGGCAGACGCTGTTCGCAGGCCACCGGCTTGTCAAGCCGGGCGCGCGTCTCGCCCAGCAGACCGGCTCGCTGGTTGCACCGGCGGGAGCCGCGTGACAGCCGTGTGCCGTTCCGTGACCTGATCGATTTGAAGCCGCTCCGGGAGCACGCAATCATGAAGATCGGCGCCGTTATTTTCGCCACCGATTACTCGATGCCGTTGATCGACCTCGCGCCGGCGCTCGAGGAGCGGGGCTTCGACTCGCTCTTCGTACCGGAACACACCCATATTCCGACCAGCCGCCGGTCGCCCTGGCGGGGCGGCGCGGAATTGCCGCAGGAATATTCGCACACACTCGATCCCTTCGTCGCGCTCGCGACCGCCGCGCCGGTGACCAGGACATTGCGGCTCGGCACCGGAATTTGCCTGGTGACCGAACGCGATCCCATCGTCACCGCCAAGGCGGTGGCAAGCCTCGATCTGGTGTCCGGCGGGCGCTTCGACTTCGGCATCGGGGCCGGCTGGAACGCGGAGGAGATGGCCCATCACGGCACAAGCTTCGAGACGCGCTTTCGCCTCATGGTCGACCGGGTCAAGGCCATGCGGGCGATCTGGGCCGCGGATGAAGCCAGCTATGACGGCGCGTTCACGGCCTTCGAGCCGCTCTGGTCGTGGCCCAAGCCGGTGCAGAAGCCGCATCCGCCGATCCTGTTGGGAGGCGAATCCGTCCATACCCTGCGCCGGGTGATGGATTTCTGCGACGGCTGGCTGCCGCGCGGCGTCAACCTGTCCGATCCCGCCGCCGGCATGAGCCGGCTCCGGGCCGCTTCCGACGAGGCCGGGCGCGACATCGCGACCGTCTCCACCACGGTCTTCGGTGCACCGCCCGAGGCCAGCTATCTCGCGGCCTGCCGGGCTGCCGGGATCGACCGCGCGCTGCTGATCCTGCCGTCGGCGGGGCGCGATACGGTCCTGCCGCTGGTCGACGATTACGCCGCTTTGATCTGACGGTGACGGACCGCGTTAGGCGAAGATCGGAGTGCGAACCCAGGGCTCGGGCAGGACCGGGCCGGGGTCGTCGACCATGATGGGAAGGACCTGACTGCGATGGGGCTCCGGCCAGCGGTCGGGGCGGAGCGACCGGCCGGCGGCCGCGTCCGTGTCGATTTCCTCGCGCTCCACGATGCGCCATAGCCGGGCCCTGATCTCCGCCGGAAGATCGTCGAAACTGGGGTGCCACCACAGGGTGATGTTGGTGCGTTCCGTTCCGGAGCGGTTGGGATGAGCGCCGTGGACCAGCCGCGCATCGGCGATCACCACATCGCCGGCCTTGACCGGCACGTCGACCTCGTCCGGGTGCGACGCGAAGGCGGGGTCGTTCGGGTTTTCGACCCCGGCGAGGGCCGGATCGTGGGCGTCGATCAAGGCGTAAAGCGGGTGCCGCTGGCGATGGGAGCCCGGGATCACCCGGAGGCAGCCATTCTCCCGCGTCGTGTCCGTCATATAGAGGAACAGGGCGATCTGGGCGGTGCGGTCGGTGCGCGAGATCGGATGGCGCCAGCCCCACCAGTCCTGATGCCAGAAGAGGGCCGGGCCTCCTGGCGGCTTGCTGATGACGTAGCCGGAGGAGAAGCGCGCGCCGTCGAGGCCCATGCGCTCGAACATGTCCCGGAGCCCGGGATGGGCGATGAGGAACGCGAATGAAGGGTGATCGGCGAGGGAAATGAGACTCCCCTGAGACTTCCACTGGGTGCGGTGGTCGGCGTCGATCGTCGCAAGCGCGGCGGCCGCTATGTCCCGAACCGTCCGCACCGAGGTCCGGTCGAGCACGCCCCGCACATGACAATAACCCTCGCCGATGAGCCGGCGCCGCGCTGCCGCCGGATCGTCCGCCCTGCCGCGTTCAGCCCGTGAAGCGGTTATTGCCATGCGCATATCCGTTTGCCGATACTTCCGCGTGAGGCTGACGATCGTGGCGCGGCGGTCGCCATCGACTGCAACGCTCTCGTTTCGGCGACGCTATCCACGTCTGGCAGCGGCGTGTGCCCGCGTCTCGGACGGCAGTTCGCCGAACTGCGTCTTGTAGAGTTGTGTGAAGCGGCTCCAACTCCAGAAGCCGCGCCGTGCGGCGATGTCGCCGATTGACGCCTCTTCACCGGAATCCGAAAAGAGCGCGCGCCGCGCGTCAGCGAGTTTGGCCGCGCGGAAATAGTGCGACGGCGTGGTCCGCGCATGCCGGGCAAAGGCCAATTGGATCGATCTCTTGCTGCGGCGTGTCGCCGAACATAGCGCAGCGTAATCGAATTCGGTCATTGCTTCCGTCAACATCAGGTCTCTTGTCTCTACGAATGTCCGGTAGCTCTCCGATCCGACCGCCCCGCCCCGAGGGTGCTCCATCGCGGCTTGAAGGGCGAACTGCGCCGCTATGGTGGCGACGAGCGGACCCGCCGCTTGAAGCGGAGGGTCGGTCTCGGTTGCGCTCCGCACGACGTGCAGCAGAGCGGTCGCGCTGGCCCTGATTTGTGCCGCCAGCCTCGGTGTGTCGAACACCTCTATACCGCCGATGTCGGGATCCAGGCGGCGAGGAATGTCGTCGGCGGCGGCGCGGCCGAGCGTCGCCTGATCGATACAGATCGCCAAAATGCTGCCGTCGGCCGGGCTGTTGAGGCTCAGCTCGCGCCCGGGCTTGGTGATCAACACCTGGTCTTGGCCGAGCGCGGTGCCGTTGGCTTCAAAGTCCTGGTCGCCGTCGACCACCAGGCCGATGCTGACCAGCTCCTGCGGGCAGCCGACCCTCTGCGCCAATGCCCGGTTTGCGGATTCGAGATGCAGGGAAACGCCGTTGCCGAGGAAGGCGGAGACGAATCGGCCGCGAAACGCGCCCGATGACATTTGGATATATTCCTGATCGTGTCCTGTCAGTTGCTCGGACTGCGCATCGAAATCGTCGAAACGGCGGTCGACATAGTGCAGTGGGATTGCGTCCCTTGCACAATTGTCACGGCAACGCTTTGATTCTTGGCCCATATTCGAGCCGCCAATGTTTGATGCGCGTGCGTCGATCGGATAACCGGTCCTACCTTTACACCTTATGCTACCACGATCGATGTCGGCCGCTAGAGGAGGGATGACATGCACCGACGTACCCTGTTGAAGCTTGCGGTGGTCGCCGCCGCCGGGGGCGCGGCGACAGTGCGGTCCGCCCCCGTCCTGGCACAGGCCGACGCCAAGGCGGCGTTCGTGCTGGTGCATGGGTCATGGCACGCCGGCTGGTCCTGGGGGCTGATCGAACCGATGCTGAACGCGGCGGGCTTCCTTACCGTGGCTGTAGACCTGCCTGGGCACGGGCTCGCTGCCACGCTGCCGCAATCCTATCGCCAGCGCCCGCTCGATGCGGCGGCGTTCGCCACCGAGCCGTCGGGATTGGCGGGCATCGGTATAGACGCCTACGCCCAGGCCGTGATCGACGCAGCCGACCGCGCGCGCGCCATGGGCGCCGAGCGGGTGTTCGCGGTCGGCCATTCCATGGGCGGTGTACCGGCGACCTTCGCCGCCGCGAAGGCGCCGGATAAATTCGCGGGGCTGATCTATATCGCGGCGCTGGCGCCGACGCCGAACAAGCCCGCCGGCGCCTATCTCGGGCTTGAGGATCAGCACGCCAACAGCCTGATCGGCAATGTCATCCTCGCCGATCCGGCGGTTATCGGCGCTCTGCGCATGGATCCGCGATCGACCGACCCAGGCTATATCGCCGGCGGCAGGGAAGCGCTGGCCGCCGACGTGGACGAGGCGTTGTGGTCTGCGGTCCTCAATATGCTGACTCCCGATGCGCCGCTTTCGATCTATGGCGAGGTCGCCGCGTTCCAACCCGGCTTCGGCGCGCTCAAGCGGACCTATATCCGCTGCACAAGCGACCGCACCGTCGTCGCCTCCACACCCGATGCGATCGTCGCCGATCTGAACCAGGCGTGGCCCGAATCGCCGACCGCCCTGGTCGATCTCGACGCTTCGCACGAGGCCCTCTTCTCGCGACCCGCCGCGCTCGCCGAGCTGCTGATCGCGGCGACGTGACATTCAAGGGATCGGAAGCGGTTGCCTCTGCCATGCGGAGACGCGCTTGGCTGTAGGTCGTCCGTGCGCTGAGATCGTTTGACTCCACCTGTCCGGTCGGGCCGGGGACATGTCGGGCTCTCGGACCGGCGGCCGCCGCGGTTGGCGCTTCCTATTCGATCCGAACCGGATCGCCCTTGCGCACCGTGCCGCCCTGGAGGACGAAGCCGTAAACGCCGGCGCAGGGCAAGGTTTCTCCGTCGAGCAGCGGCACAGGCAGCCGGTTATGCGCGACGATGGTGCGCAGGACGCTCGGGTCCTTGGCGAGGCCTTGCTGGCCGAGCGTTGGAATCGAGCAGCGCGGCGTGGGGTCGGAGATGCGCAGGCGAATCTCCTCGCCGATGGCGACGGTTCGCCCGACCCAGTCATTCTCGACGAAGCCGCTCTTCTCGCCGGTCTCCACGACGATATTGGGGCGAAATCGCCTTGCGTCGAAGTGCGAGTCCGGGGCGAGTTCCGAAAGCCTCGCGAGCGTCGCGGTGGTGAGAAGATGGACGGCGGCGTAGTCTGAGAAACGGCCCTCCATCATCAGCGCGCCGATATCCAAGATCGTTTCGTCGGCGGCGAGCGGATCGAGGCGTTCCAGGCTGACCGTCTCGGGACGTGTCGTCGTCAAGGTGACCGAGCGGCCCACGGTTTCCGTGAGGCGGGCATCGGGGTCGCCGTCGCCGCTGACGACCTCCGTGCCGGTCGGCCAGGTGATACGAACCGGCGGCGTCGGTGCATCGATGCGCGGCGCCTCGACGAAGGTCGCGCTGAGCTCGATCAACCTGCCCCATTTCTTCGGGAATTTAGCGCTTGCCACCTTGCCGTTCGATCGATCGATCACGGCATAAGCGCGATCGCCGAGAAGCCCGCCGTCCGTGACCGGCGTTTCATCCACCTCCTCGCCGTTCATGGATTTAACCGGGTAGCGCCAAAGCGTCTTGATGGCTCCGGCCTCTTTGCCGTCTCGCGAAGACATGCGCGTCCTTTCCTTATTGTCCGCCGATGCCGGCAAAGCGTCGACGACCGCGTGCGGGCCTACATGTTCTGCAGCAGGTGGATCAGGCTGGAGGTGTCCCAACGGTTGCCGCCCCGCTGCTGGACGTGGGCGTAGAATTGGTCCACCAGCATCGACATGGGGAGGAGGGCGCCGTTCTTCTTGGCCTCTTCGAAACAGAGGCCCAAATCCTTGCGCATCCAATCGACGGCGAAGCCGAATTCGAACTCGCCCTTGAGCATCGTCGAGCCGCGGTTCTCCATCTGCCATGACTGAGCCGCGCCCTTGGAGATCACCTCGAGCACCGTCTCGCCGTTGAGACCGGCGCGCTGGGCGAAGTTGAGCGCCTCCGCGAGACCCTGCACCACGCCGGCGATGCAGATCTGGTTGACCATCTTGGTGAGCTGGCCGTTCCCCGCCGGGCCCATATGGGTCACGTTGCGCGCATAGGCGTCCATGATCGGTTCGGCCCGCGCGAAATCGGCCGGGTCGCCACCGACCATCACGGTCAGCAGGCCGTTTTCGGCGCCGGCCTGCCCGCCCGAGACCGGGGCGTCGAGGAAGCCGAGGCTACGCTCCTTGGCGGCGGCGTGGACCTCCCGGGCAACATCGGCGGAATCGGTCGTGTGGTCGACGAAGATCGCGCCCTCGGACATGCCGGCGAGCGCGCCGTCATCGCCATAGACGATGGCGCGAAGGTCGTCATCGGCACCGACGCAGGCGAAGACGATCTCGGCATGCTCCGCGGCGGCGGCGGGCGTCGCGGCGGCGCGTCCCCGGTGGCTCTCGGTCCATGCCTCCGCCTTGGCCGCGGTTCGGTTATAGACCGTGACCTCGCAGCCGGCCTTGGCGAGATGCCCCGCCATGGGAAAGCCCATCACGCCCAGTCCGAGAAATGCCACCCTGGTCCCAGCGCCGTCGCTCATATCGCCTCTCTCCCGATCCTGCCCACCGCCGCGCGGCGCGCCATCTTAGCGATGGCCCGAAACCCGAACAATGACGGGCCGGGGCGAGGTCTCGAAGCGGCGGACGCTAGCTCCCGGTTGCCGCCTCCATGGGGTCGCCCAGCATGCGGAGCGCCTGGGAAGGGAGCTTGTGCTTCTGCACTTTGCCGCTCGCCGTCATCGGCAGCGCGTCGACCGTGAGCGCGTGGCGCGGGATCTTGAAGCTCGCGATGCGGCCCTTGCAGAAGGCGGCGAGCTCAACGGTCGAGATCGTCCGTCCGTCCGCGGGCACCACGAAAGCCACGGCGACCTCGGCGAGGCGAGGGTCGGGGTAGCCGACGTTCGCCACTTGGTCGATCGCCGGATGGGCCATGAGAAAGGCCTCGACCTCCGCGGGTGATACGTTCTCGCCGCCGACCTTGAGCTGGTCCTTGTAGCGTCCGACGAAGCGGATATGCCCGTCCGCACGGAGCAGCGCGGTGTCGCCGGTATGGAGCCAGCCGTCGCCGTCGATCGCCGCAGCCGTCGCCTCCGGCTTCTTGTAATAGCCTTGGGTGATCATATAGCCGCGGATCAAGAGCTCGCCCTCTTCGCCCGGCTCCCTTTCCCGCCCGGTCTCGGGGTCGACGACCTTGATCTCGAAGCCCGGCGCCGGAAAGCCCGACCCGTCGCAGCGCTGCTCGGTGGTCGAGTTCCCGAACGACATGGTGGCGTAGGTAAAGGTCTCGGTCATGCCCCATCCGGTGAAGGTCGGCGCCATCTCGGTCTGGACCCGGCGGGCGATCTTCGCCGAGCTCGTCATGCCCGACGGAAAGGTGCCGAAGCGAAGGCTCGAAATGTCCCGCGGCGTGCGCGCCAGGGAGTCGAGATAGTCCTTGTAGTGGGTGTCGAAACCGTGGGTGATCGTGCCCTTTTCGGCCTCGACGAGGCGCATGCATTCATCGGCATCGAAGGTCTGCAGCAAGACGTGCTTGCAGCCCGCGATGACCGAGATCAGCCCGCCCTCGCTGAAGCCGTACATGTGAAAGAGAGGCAGCGGATTGACGATCGCGTCCTCGAAGGTCAGCCCGATCCGATTGGCGCGCTCGCGCAAATTGCGGATCATGACATGGCTGTGCATCACGCCTTTCGGCCGCCCGGTGGTGCCCGAGGTATAGCCGATCATCACGCAGTCGTCGGGATCCACCTCGTTCGCCCGGGCGGCGAGCGCCTCGTCGGTCACCGTTCCGCCGCAGGCGAGCATCGCGTCCCAGCTCAGCATGCCGGGCTCCTCGGTCTCGCCGAGCAGCACCAAACGCCGGAGCCGGGGAAACGCGGCGATGTCTGCCGCGCGCGGATCCTGGGCTGCGAGTCCCGGAAGCACCTCGCGGAGCATGGCGGCATAGTCGACCGGGCCGGATCGGTCGATGCTGATCCAGGTTGCGCTGTCGGACTGCCGCACGGTGTAGGCGACGTCGGCGGTGCGGTAGCGCGTGTTGAGCGGCACCAGCACGGCGCCGATCTTGGCGATCGCGAAGATCAGGAAGAGCCATTCCGCCCGGTTGGTCATCCAGAGCGCGACATGCTCGCCCTTCTCGACGCCGAGCGCGATCAGACCCTTGGCGAGGCGGTCGACCTCCCGGTCGAACGCGCGGTAGTTCCAGCGCGCGCCTTCATGGACCAGCGCCTCGCGCGCGCGCCACCGTCGCGCTGCCTCCGCCGGCAGATCCCCCAGCCGCTCTTTCGGGTACCACTCGCCCATCGTCTGCGCTCGTCTACGGCTCTCGGCGCCGGGCCCGTCGTGCTCCCGGATCTCGATCCTGACCGCGGCGCCGCGGATTAGAGCAACAGTTCGGATGAGCGGCAAGGCGGCCGGCTGACAGGCGCGGCAGAGGGGAGGGGCGTGGGCTATTGAATAGGCAGCGGCACGGGCGTATTCACAGGTGGGACGGCCCCGCGCTCGGCCCATGACGGGAGGTACACCATGCGCACGGTTGTGATCGGCGGGACCGGGATGACCCGGTTCGGCAAATTCCTGGATGCGAGCCTGCGCTCGCTCGCCGCCGAGGCCGCGGGTGCGGCGCTTGCGGACGCCGAGACCGAGGCGGACGAGGTCGGCATGGTCTTCTTCGGGAATGCGGCGGGCGGCCTGTTGAGCGCGCAGGAATGCGTGCGCGGGCAGGTCGCGCTGCGCCATACCGGGCTTCTCGGCAAGCCGATCGTCAATGTCGAGAATGCCTGCGCCTCGTCCTCGACCGCGTTTCACCTGGCGGTGCTTGCGGTCGGTTCCGGTCAATGCGAGGTGGCGCTCGCGATCGGCGCCGAGAAGATGAGCAATGAGGACAAGACCGTGCCGCTCAAGGCCCTCGAGGCCGCGGCGGACCGCGACGAGTTCGAAGCGTTGAAGCGGCGGATCGCGCCTGGCGGCGCCGGCACCGGCTCGGTCTTCATGGATCTCTATTCAAGCCTTGCCAAGGACTACGCGGCGCGCACCGGCGCCACCGCGGCGGACTTCGCCGGGGTTTCGGTCAAGCAGCGCCATGCCGGCGCGCTCAACCCGAAGGCGCAGTTCCAGGCCGACGTCACCGTGGATGAGGTGCTTCAGAGCCGCATGATTGCGGAGCCGCTCACCCTGATGATGTGCTCGCCGATCGGCGACGGCGCGGCCGGGCTGGTGCTGATGAGCGAGGATTATGCCGCGCGCAAGGCGATCCGGCCGGTCGCGGTGCTGGCGAGCGTTCTGCGTTCCGGTCAGGGCGACGACCCGGACGCGCTCCCGGTCGCTGAGGCCGCGGCCGCCCAGGCCTACGAAACCGCAGGCGTCGCGCCGGAGGAGATCAGCGTTGCCGAGATCCATGACGCGGCGGCGCCTGCCGAGTTCATGCTGTCGGAGCAGCTCCATTTCTGCCGCCCGGGCGATGGCGTCGGCCTGTTGCGGGACGGCGTCACCGCGCTCGACGGTCGCATGCCGATCAACCCGAGCGGCGGGTTGATCAGCAAGGGGCACCCGATCGGTGCGACCGGCGCGGCCCAGCTCGTCGAGCTCGCCGACCAACTGCGCGGCCGCTCGGGCGCCCGCCAGCGCGACGGCGCCCGCTTCGGCCTCGCCGAGAACGCGGGCGGCTGGATCGGCGCAGACGCCGCCGCCGCCTGCGTCACCATCCTCGGCGCGACCCGGCACTGACGTCGGCGCACCGCGCGCCGGCGTCCTTCTCGGCCTGGCGGGCGGAGACGTCGAGTCCCCAGACGGAACGATTTGGCCGACAACGCCCGTTCTCTCGACCGGCGCGCCTCCCACGCCGGGGGCACCGGTGCGATTGCCGAACTCCGTTGCCCGGCCTACAACGGGATCGGTCTCGCATAGCGAAGAGCGGCAGCTTTGGAGGGGACGATGAGCGAGCGTGCGGTGCTGGTGGAGACCATAGGGCGGGCGGGCATGATCACGATCAACCGGCCGGAGACCTTGAACGCGCTCGATGTGCCGACCTGCCGCGCCCTCGACGATGCCGTGAGCCGGGTCGAAGCGGATCCGGCGGTGCGGGTCGTGCTGTTCACCGGCGCGGGGCGGGCGTTCGTGGCCGGCGGCGACATTGCCGATCTCGATTCCCGCAAAGGCCTTGCCCACTATGAGGAGTTCGCGGTCGTGATCCACCGGCTGTTCCGCCGGATCGAAACCCTGGACAAGCCGACCATCGCCGTGGTCAACGGTTTCGCGCTCGGCGGTGGCGCGGAGCTGATGCTCGCGACCGATATCAGGCTGCTCTCCGAAAGCGCGCGGATCGGCGTGCCCGAGATCAATCTCGGCCTGTTCCCCGGCGCCGGCGGCTCGCAACGCCTGATTCGCCAGATCCCGCTCTGCCGCGCCAAGGAGTTGATGTTCACCGGCGAGCCGATCGGCGCGGCGGAAGCGGTGGCCTTGGGGCTGGCCAACCGGGTCGTCGCGCCCGAGGCGCTGAGGGACGAGGCGCTTGCGCTCGCGGAGAGGATCGCGAGCAAGTCACCGCTGGTGCTGCGCCTTCTCAAGCGCACCATCGGCGCCGGCGCCGACATGCCGCTGCCGGCGGCGCTCGCCCATGAGCAGGCCATGATCTCGCTGGTGCTCGATAGCGACGATGCGCATGAGGGCTGTCGTGCTTTTCTGGAAAAACGCGAAGCCAAATTCACGGCGGCGTGAGCGCGATGGATTTCCGGCTCACCGAAGAGCAGGCGCTGATGCTCGAGACGGCGCGCCGGATCGGCGCCGAGTTCGGCCTCGACTATTGGCGTGCGCTCGATGAGCGCGGCGCCTATCCGACCGAGATGTGGCAGGCGATTTGCGACGCGGGCTTCGGCGGCATCTCGTTGCCGGAGGCGTATGGCGGTGCCGATCTCGGCATGCTCGACCAGGCCTTGGTGATCGAGGCGCTTTGCGAAGCGGGCGCCGGCTCGACCCTCGCCCAGATCTTCATGGTGAACCCAATCTTCGGCGGTGTCGCGATCGCGCGCTACGGCTCGGAGGCAATGCGCCGCACGCTGCTGCCGGGGCTTATCAGCGGCGAGATCCAGTGCTGCATGGCGCTCACCGAGCCCGACGCCGGCACCAACAGCCTCGAGGTTCGCACCTTCGCCGCGGCGAGCGGAAATGGCTGGCGGCTCAACGGCCGCAAGATCTGGATCTCGGCGGTCCCGACGGCAACCAAAATGCTGGTGATCGCGCGCACCAGGACGGTCGAAGAATCGACGCGGCGCACCGATGGTATCTCGCTCTTCTTGATCGACGTCGACCGCGACGGCCTGACCCATTCGGTCATCGACAAGGTGGGCACCCGCTGTGTGCCGGCGAGCAACGTCTATTTCGAGGATACGCCGGTCACGGGCGATGAGCTGATCGGCACTCTGCATGGCGGTTGGAAAGAGCTTCTCGATGTGCTGAACACCGAGCGTATCGTGACCACGGCCGGGCTTGTCGGCACGGTGCGGCTCGCCGAAAGGCTCGCCGTCGACTACGCCAATGAGCGCAAGATCTTCGGCGAGCGGCCGATCTCGTCCTACCAGGGCCTGCAGTTTCCGCTTGCCCAGGCCAGGGCCGAGAGCGAGTGCGCCGCGGTCATGAATCACAAGGCCGCCGCCAATCACGATGCGGGCCTGCCATACGGGTCCGAGGCCAATATGGCCAAGCTGATCGCCGCCCAGGCCGCCGCCGAGGGCATCGAGCGCGCCATGCAGACCATGGGCGGCATGGGCTACGCCAAGGAGATGCACCTTGAACGCCTTTGGCGTGACGCCCGCCTGTTCCGCTTTGCCCCCGTCTCGGAGGAGATGATCCTGAACTACATCGCCGTGCACGACCTCGGGATGGCGCGGGGCTATTGAGCGCCGCGGCGGTGGATCATGGCGCGCGCGCGCGCGTGCCGCAGCATCCGTCCAATATGACTCGAGTCATCGTTTCCGCCGCGGCGTCGAAATCCTTTCGCGTGAGCCGCCGCTTTTGCAACACGTCGGCCGCCAGGGTTTCGAAATCCGCGTAGAACTGGGTCGCGGACCACAGCATGATGAAGAAGTGGCGCGGGTCGACCGGCGCCATCTGCTTTCGGCGAATCCATTCCTCCACCACATGGGCGCGTTGGCTCGTGACGTCGCGTATATGCTGGCGTTGGCGCCGTTTCAGAAACTGGGCGCCGCGGAGGATTTCGTTGGCGAAGAAGCGGGATTCGGCGGCGTGGCGGCGCGAGTATTCCAGCTTCGCACGAATATAGGCGGCGATGGCGTCCCGCGGCTCGCGCTCCGGGACGATATGCTCGAACGCGCGATCCCAGCCCTCGATCAGCCGCTCGATCACGGCCGTGTAGATGCTCTCCTTGGTCGGAAAGTAGTAATACACGTTTGTCTTGGGGAGGCCGCTGGTCTCGGCGATTTCCTTGACATGTGTGCCGTGGAAGCTTTTGTCGGCAAAGAGGTCGACCGCGGCGCGTAAGATCCTCTCCTTGTTTCGAGCGCGGATTCGCGGCTCCGGAGCTCGTTTTCCCGCGTCTGCCCGCATTGCCTTCATCATGCTCCCGTCTCACCTCACCAGGGGCCGTTTCCAAGCGTCAGCGCCGGCCCCAATGCAGCGCGCACGACGCGCGCGCGAATCACGCCCCACCCGCAGTCTAGCCCGCATTTCTCACCAGGGTCATGGTCTGCGCGGCGCTGTCCGGCCGACAGGGCAGGAAAGCCGCGCAGCGCGATGTGGGGCATCGGGCAAGCGGCTTGACGCACCCTGTCGGCCGGACAGCGCCGCCCTTCGGGTCGCGTCCAGGCGCCCGCCCGCGTCGTCGCGGGCCTCAACCGTATTCCCTGATACGCTTTTCGGCCCGCTCCTAGCGGATCGAACGCCTGGACGCGACGCAGGCCGTGACCCTGGTGAGAAATGCGGGCTAGACCCACGAGCCGGATGCGAGGAACGAAAAAAACTTGACACATGTGTCAGGTTGCAGAATCGTGGAACATGACGTGCGTGTCAGGTTTTATGCCTAGACGCGATCGGGAGCGGACGGACGCCATGGCAATGCAACTGAGAGCGGCGCTCCGGGACACGCTCGAGGGCTGGCAAGAGGATATCGACCCTCGTTGGCGCGATCTTGTTCGTGATGTCGAGCTCGCCTTCGAGGAGGTCGATGCCGCGCTCGACCTCGAGCCCTGGGAGCCGATATTCCCGGCCCGGCGGGGCAAGGCCTTTCCCGGTGCGCCCGCGGGCGCGCATATGTTCCATGCGTTCGACGATCTATCCCCCGAGCGTGTGCGCTGCGTGGTCCTGGGGCAGGATCCTTATCCGTGCCCCGTGTTCTCGACCGGGCGCGCCTTCGAAGCCGGAAATGTCGCTCGCTGGCGGGAGCTCGATAAGATGTTCTCGCCAAGCGTGCGCGCGGTCGTCCAGCTCATCGTCGCGGCACGGACCGGCGAGGAGCGGTATGCCGGAAATTTCGGCAACTGGCCGTCGACGCTGGCCGCGATCGAAAGCGGCGAGATCGATCTGGAAGCGCCGCCCGCCCTTGCCGATCGCTGGGTGGGCTCGGGCGTTCTGCTCCTCAACACCTCGCTCACCTTGAGCCGTTTCAGGCGCGACGGTGATCCCCATCAACTGCGCGGACATCTGCGTCTCTGGCGCCCCTTGCTGATCCGGCTTCTCGACCATTTCGCGCGGCGGGAAACGCCGATCGTCTTCATCGGATTCGGCGATGCGGCGGCCGAGACGCTCAAGGTAGCGGGGCTCGGCGAAACCGAAACATCCGCCCCCTGGCGGGTCATTCTCCGCGCCCATCCGGCCTCGGCCGACGACGTGCTGAGGCGAGAGAATCCGTTTTCCCTGTGCAACCGATATTTACGGACGATGGGCAGCGCGCTCGTCGATTGGTAGGCGATGTCCCGGGATCGAGCCTTCGATTACGTCATCGTCGGCGCAGGCTCGGCGGGATGCGTGCTCGCCAACAGACTCTCGGCCGATCCCGAAACCTCGGTCCTTCTGGTCGAGGCCGGTGGCAAGGACCGCAATCCCTTGGTCCGGCTGCCGATGCTGATGGGAAAGCTGTTCCATTCGGGCATCTACAACTGGCGCTATCACACCGAGCCGGTTCCGAGCCTGGACGGCCGCTCGCTCTATTGGCCGCGCGGCAAGGTGCTGGGCGGCTCGTCCACCATCAACGGCATGATCTACGTCCGCGGCAATCGCCACGACTATGACCGCTGGGCGCAATTGGGCCTCGCCGGTTGGTCCTACGACGAGGTGCTGCCGGCGTTCCGTCGGTCCGAGGGCCATGTCGAGCGCGACGGGGCCTATCACGGCACGGACGGCGAGCTGACCGTGTGCCGTTCGCGCGGCCCTAATCCATTGTTCGACGTCTTTGTCGAGGCGGGCCGTCAAGCCGGCTATCCCGCCAATGACGACTTCAACGGCACCGAACAACAGGGCTTCGGCCGATACGACTTCACCATCAAGCGGGGCAAACGCTGCTCTGCATCCTCCGCTTTCCTGCGCCCGGTTCGACATCGACGCAATCTGACGGTCGCGACCAACAGTCTCGTCCGCAAGGTGGTCGTCGAAGGAGAGCGTGCGATTGGCATCGAGGTCGCGCAAGGCACGCTCACGCGGACCATCCGCGCGGACCGCGAGGTCATTCTCTGCGCGGGCACCGTCAACTCTCCCCAGATCCTCATGTTGTCGGGCATCGGCGCGGGCGACGAGCTCAAGCGGCACGACATCAAGGTGATTCACGAGCTTCGCGGCGTCGGCCGCAATCTCCAGGATCATGTCGACTGCGTTCTCTCCTACGCGTGCACGAAGCCGATCACCCTCTACCGGGACCTCAGGGCCGACAGGCTGATCCGATCGGTGGCCGAGGGCATGCTGCTCGGCCGAGGGATCGCTACGACGTTCCCCTATGAAGCGGGCGCATTCCTGAAGAGCCGAGCGGGCATGCTGGCGCCGGATATTCAAGTGCACTTCATGCCGGCGCTCGAAAAGACCGCCAACCTCCATTTTCCGTCTCCCTTCAAGAGGCTGCCGGTCGAAGCCAATCACGGCTTCGCCCTGAGAGTGGGGCCGCTCAATCCGGAGAGCCGCGGGTCGATCAACCTGCGTTCCGCCGATCCCGCCGACCCGCCGCGAATTCAGCCCAACTATCTGCAAAGCGATGTCGATCGCCGGACGATGATCGCCGGTATTCGGATGATCCGCGCAGTGATCGAGCAGCCGGCATTCGCCGCTTATCGGGGCCGGGAGCTCGCGCCCGGCGAGGCGGTGCAGAGCGATACGGAGCTGACCGATTGGCTCCGCGCGAGCGCGATGACGACGTTTCACCCCGTGGGCACCTGCAGGATGGGCGCGGACCCGATGTCGGTGGTCGACGCCCAGCTTGCCGTTCACGGTATCGCCGGGCTGCGGGTCGCCGACGCCTCGATCATGCCGATCATCACCAGCGGAAACACCAACGCGCCGGCCATCATGATCGGAGAGAAGGCGGCCGAATTCATTCGAGAGGGCGTCGAACCGGCGAGCGCGACGCCCAAGGAGGTAGCAGGATGATCATCGAGCACCGCACCTATGGGTTCCGTCCCGGTACGGTCGATGGCTGGCTAAAACACTACGAGGCGGAAGGCCTCCCGATACAGAAGAAGCATCTTGGTCAGTTCGTCGGCCTCTACATATCGGAAATCGGCCGGCTTCATCAGGTCGTTCTGATCTGGGCGTATGAGAACCTCGCCGCCCGCGAGGAGAGGCGGGCGGCGATGGCCGCGGATCCCGCCTGGCAGGCATTCATCAAATCCGTCTGGGCCCTCGATGCGATCCAGAGCCAGGACGTGATGGTGATGAACCCTGCGCCCTGTTCACCGCCGATCGGTGCCTGATCGGCATCCAGGATCAACATCGGCAGCGCATTCGCGCCCCGAGAGAAGGAGGAGAAACACATGTCAAACAAATCGGAGTCGAATGATCACGGATTGCCGACCGCTCTTTTCAGTCGGCGTCGTTTCCTCGCGAGCACCGCCGGGGCGTCGGTGGTGCTCGGCGCGGGCGGCGTGTTCCCCCTTACCCCGCGCCGAGACAGGGTTGGTCGCACTCGTTCATACTCAAGCGGCCGGCGACAACGGTCCGATCGATTCCATGATTACGCGCTTGAGCCAGCTCTCCGATGAGCACGGTTTCGATACCCGCACCATCTATGCGCAGGACCCGGCGACTACGAGACGGTATTCCGGACGCTCGGCGATGCCGGTGCCTCGATCGTGCTCGCGACCTTCCCGGTCATCTCCGAGGCCTTCAAAGCCGTGGCGCCGCTCTATCCGGACACCAAATGGATCCAAATCTTCGGCGATGCCGTCGATCCGCCGATCCCCAACCTGGTAACGGTCTCATATGACTACTATCTCGGCTGCTACCTGTCCGGGATCTTTGCGGCGAACGTCTCCCAGACGAAACAGATCGGCTATATCGGCGGCATCAGCATTCCGCCGCTGAACGCAGATTTCAACGCGCTGAAAGCGGGCGTTCACTCGGTCGATGCGGATGCGACCGTCACCGCGGCTTTCGCGGGCTCCTTCCAGGATCCCGCCAGGGGCTACGAGATCGCCACCCAAATGTTCTTGGACGGGATCGACTATATCCAGACCGACTCCGCTGCCACAGACGGCGGCATCATCCAGGCTGCCAACGAGCGTGCCGGTCGCATGGTCAGTGCGTTGGACCCGGCTCAATACGCGCTCGGGCCCGCTTCGGTCATCGGGGTTGTCGGCCTGAATTTCGGCCAGTCGCTGTATAACGAGACCAGCATGGCGATCAGCCCGGATTGGAGCGGCGGTCGGCATGTTTCGACCGGTCTTGGGAGCGGCGTGATCGATTTCATCCTGTCGCCGGTGTATCAGGAGCAGGAGCCCCAGGATATGGTTGCCAGGGCCAACGAGGCTTGGCCGCATGTCGAGAAAGCGAGGGCCGGCATTCTCGACGGATCGATCATGGTTCCGTTCAACACCACGATCTGACCGCAGGCCCTGCGGACGAGTCCCGCTCGGGAAACATGACCGCCGCGAATCCACCGGCCCTCCAATGTTGCGGGATTCGCGTCACCTATGGAGACGTCACGGCGCTCGCCGATCTGGCGATCGCGTTCGAGCCCGGCGTGATCCACGCCGTGGTCGGTCAGAACGGCGCCGGCAAAACGACCTTCGCCCGCGTCGCGGCCGGTCTGGTCCGGCCCGACGCTGGCACCCTTTCGATCAACGGACGTGAGCTGCGGCTCGGCCGCGTCACCGGCGCGCGCGCGGCCGGGGTCGAGCTCGTTCATCAGAGTTTCGCGCTGCCGCCTTCCTTCACCGTCGCGGAGGCGCTCGAGTTCAGCGCGGGCGGCGGGGTCGGCTTTTTCAGCCGACGCCAAATCCTGAAGCGCTGCCGCGACCGCCTTCAGGCCCTCGATCTCGACGTCGATCCGCGCCGGCGCGTCCGCGATTTGCCGGTCGAGGTTCAACAAGGGGTCGAGATCGCGCGCGCCCTCGTGACCGACGCAAGGGTCCTGATCCTGGACGAGCCGACGGCCGTCTTGCCGCCGCCCGGCATCGAGGCCCTTTTCAATCGCATTCGCGGCCTCAAGCTACGCGGGGTCACGGTAATTCTGATTCTGCACAAGATCCGCGAGGTTCTGGCGGTCGCGGATACGATCTCCGTCCTGCGCGGCGGCAGGCTGGTCGCAGGCCCGATTCCCCGCGCGCAGGCGGATCAGAAAAGCATCGGCGAGATGATCATCGGCACGGCCGCCGCAGCCGCCGTCGACACCGATGATGCCCACGCGCTGGTCGGGACGACCAAGGCCCGAAGCGTCACGGCTCGCGGCGCGCGCGAGGTCAAGCCGCCGCCCGATGCTCGCGAGGCGATCCTCGACTTGGCGGGCGTCAGCACGGCGGAGGAGACCGAGGAGCCGCCGCTCGATCACGTCTCCCTCGCCGTCAAACCGGGAGAGATCGTCGGAATCGCTGGAGTCCAGGGCAACGGCCAACGGACTCTGGTCAAAGCGATCGCCGGGCTCGCGGATATCACCGGCGGCGATATCCGCCTGAGCGGCGCCCGTGCGAGCGGAACCAGTCCGGCTAATCATCGCTCGCTGGGGTTGCGGGTTATCCCGTTCGAGCGCAACAGCGAGGGCCTCAGCCTGACCAGTGAGTTGTGGGAAAATTGGTCGGCCCGCGATTTGCTGCAACGGCCGCTGTTGAGTCTCGTCGATCCGGCTCGGTTGCGGCGGCGCTGCGACGAATCCCTGAAGGCCTGGGGCGTGCGCTACGCGTCGACGACCCAGAATGCCGGCGCACTTTCAGGCGGCAATGCCCAAAAGGTCATCCTGGCGCGCGAGATCGATGAGGATGCCCGCGTCATTATCGCGGCGCAACCGGCCCGCGGGCTCGACATCGGGGCCACGGCCTTCGTTTGGTCCGCGCTGCGCGCGGCGGCCAAGCGCGGTTGTGGCGTGCTGCTGATCTCGTCCGATCTCGACGAGTTGTTCGATATCAGCGACCGCCTTCTGGTCATGCTGTCGGGGCGCGTCGTCGGCGAATTTTCGCCGCCCTACGACCTCAGCGCGGTGGGTCGCGCCATGACCGGGGTGTCCGGATGAGCCGAAGGCTTGGCGCGGTCATTCGCGCGCTTGCCTTCATCGCGCTCGCCCTCGCGCTGTGTGGAGTCATTTTCGAGCTGGCCGGTTACTCGGCCCTCCTGATGTTCGACAGTTTCGTCGAAGGCGCCTTCCTGCGCCGAGGCGGGTGGGCGCAGAGCCTGCGCTGGGCTTTGCCCCTGTTCATCACCGCGACCGGCGTCGCGATTTCCTTCCGCTGCGGCTTCTTCAATATCGGTGCTCAGGGTCAGTTCTATGTCGGCGCCATTTGCGCCGCGTTCGTCGCCGACATGCTCGGCGGCGCACCCGCCGCGCTGGTCATTCCGGCCGCCTTTCTGGCCGCCATGGCGGGCGGCGCCCTGTGGGCGCTGTGGCCGGGCTACCTTCGGCTGCGCTCCGGCACCGATGAAGTCATCACCACTCTCATGGGGAATTTCATCGCCTCTTTGATGCTGGTCTACGTCACCTCGGGGCCGCTCAAGGATCCATCCGGAACCGGCCAGCAGGCGTCCACCCCGATGCTGCCGGTGGCCTATCGGATCAGCGATTCCCAGGGCATCTCGCCGACCATCCTCGCCATCGCCGTGGCCGTCGCCCTCGCCATGTGGGTGCTCGTCAATCGCACGCCGTTCGGCATGCTCGCGAGCCTTGCCGGACGCAATCCGACCATGGTGCGATTCCAGGGTGCCAGGCTTTGGCACCTCGGTCTGTCGAGCTTCTTGATCAGCGGGGCCCTCGCCGGGCTCGCCGGCGCGATCGAGCTGTTCGGTCCGACCGGGCGCATCGCGAGCGGGTTTCTCCCGACCCACGGCTTCACCGCGGTTCTGATCGCCTTGGTCGCCAACCTGTCGGTCCTCGGGACCGCGGTCGTCAGCATGTTCTTCGGCGGGCTCGCGTCCGCGGCGCTCTATCTGCCGATCCTGGCCGGTCTTCCCGCCGCCGCGATCGACATCTTCAACGCGTCCATCGCGCTCTTTATCACTGCCAGGTCGGGACTGCTGGATCGCATCTTGCGCCTCGGGAAGCTGCCGACATGAGCGAGTTCCACGAGTTCATGGTCGCGATCCTGCGCTCAGGCACGCCGCTGATCTACGTCACGATGGCGGGCGTCATCGCGCAGCGCGCCGGCGTCTGGCACCTCGGCCTCGAGGGCGTCATGATTATCGGCTCCTGCGCGACGATCCTCGGGATCGTGCTCACGGGCTCGTTCCTCGCGGCCATCGTGATCGCATTCATATTGTGCGCCGCCGCTTCCATCCTGCTTTGGTTCGTCATCGAGAAACTCGGCGCCAATCCGATCATCGCCGGTCTCGGCCTGACGGGGCTGGGGATCGGCGGCACGGCGCTGGCCGTGCAGGCCCTGTTCGGAAGCCTGGCCGCGGTCAGCGCACCATTTGGCGTGCCCCGGATCGGCGCGTCTTTCGGCCCCTATGGGGCGCTCTCCATCTTCGTTCTGATGATGCCGTTCGTCGTTTTCGGCATGTGGGTGCTGTTGCGCCGCACCCGCTTCGGCTTGCGCCTTGCCGCCGCCGGAGAGCATCCCCTGGCGGCACGGAGCGTCGGCGGCAGCCCGGCCCGAGCGCGGCTCATCGCGCTCTCGCTGGGCGGGATCCTCTGCGCCATCGGCGGCGCCGAGCTGGCGGCCGGCGGCCTCCATATCTTTGCGCAGAACATGACCGCCGGCCGCGGTTTCATGAGCTTTGCCGCGGTTATTTTCGGGGCGGCTCATCCGATCGCCGCCGCATTCGCCGCGATGTTCTTCAGCTTGGTGGGGGTCGCAGGGATTCGCTTGCAACTCCTCTTTGGCGCGAGCATTCCGCACGACGTGCTGCTCTCCCTTCCATACCTCGCGACAATCCTCGGCGTCTGGGTCAGCGGGCGGATGCGTGGTGGTGCGAAAGCCGCCACCGAAGCCTCTGAGCTTCGCGACTATTAGGGGTGGGCCGCTCTTCGGCTGTATGATACGGCCGGTGGTTCACTGGGTCCGCCGAACGGGGTGGTCGCCTTGGGGGGTATCGCGATGGTCGAGCTGGTCGCCTTTGCCGCGCTCCGACGCCTGGTCGAGGAGGCCGAGGCGATCGAGGAAAGCCTCATGCCGAACGAGCGCGAGATGTTGCACAGCCTCAGATCGAAATATGCCGCCCCGACCGACGTCGATCGCTTCGACGTGACCGCCCTCGAGGTCATGCTTCGCAATGTCGAGATACGCAAGGGCTATGCTTTCGATCCTCAAAAGGACGGCGGCCGGGTCATCGACCTGCCCCGGAGCGGGGACAAGAAGCGATAGGCGGCGCTCTGATCGCCCCTCCGTGAGCGGGGCCGTGTTACTGTCTTGCATTCGCGCGACTCGCTGAGGGATCGGGGCAGCAATGGAGGCGGAGCGGCGCGGGCCACTCGGTATTGAGTGCACCCGCGGCCCGGCGGTCGAGAGCCGGCATCAGGTGGACGTCGCGGTGGTCGATCCGGCCGGCCGGCTGGTGCAGGGCTGGGGCGAGACCGAAACCGTCGTCTATCCGCGCTCGGCCATCAAGTCGGTGCAGATCCTGCCGCTGATCGAGAGCGGCGTCGCCGAGCGGTCGTCGGTGACGGACGAGGAAATCGCGATCGCTTGCTCGTCGCATAACGGGCAACCGGCCCATCTTGCGGTCGTTCGCGCCTGGCTGGCGCGCGTCGGCCTCGGCGAGGAGGACCTCGAATGCGGCGCTCATCTTCCCTATCACCTGCCGAGCGCCCATGATTGCGTCCGCGACGGCGACAGTGGGCGGGCGGTCCACAATATGTGCTCGGGCAAGCACGCCGCCTTCCTGGTGACGGCCCGCGCGCTGGGTGAGCCGACGAAGGGCTATATCGAGCGCGACCATCCGGTGCAGCGGCGGGTGGCCTCCGCCATCGCCGCGATGTCCGGCCACGATCTTGAGCGCGCGCCGTGGGCGATCGACGGCTGCAGCATCCCGACCATCGGCCTGCCGCTCTCGGCGCTCGCGCGGGCCGCCGCCCGCATCGCCGACCCGAGCGCGCTCGCCGACGAGCGGCGGGCGGCGGTTGCGCGGGTGCGCCGGGCGGTCGCCGGCCATCCCTTCATGGTCGCCGGCGACGGCCGCGCCTGTACGCGGATCATCGAGACCGCGGGCGAGCGCGTGCTGGTCAAGTTCGGCGCCGAAGGCGTGTTCTTCGCCGCTCTCTACGAGACCGGTCTCGGCCTTGCGTTGAAGGTACGGGACGGCGCGACCCGCGCGGCCGATCTCGCGATCGCGACCATGCTCGATCGCCTCGGCGTCCTCACCGATGAGGATCGGCGGGCGCTGGCCGACATGCTGACCAAGACGCTGCGCAATTGGCGCGGGCGAGACGTCGGTGTCGTCCGCTCCACAGGCGCCGCGCGCCCGTCGGTCTGAACATCGCGGGCCGGGCTTGCGCCGGCGTCGATCCTTGGTCAGGCTCGTCGCACAGCCGAAGGGGAGGGGCGATGCTCAAGCTTTCGGATTTCGCGGGCCGGGTCCTGCGCGAGGACGACCTTGAAGATCTGGGGCGGCCGACCGGCGAGGTGATCGCGGACGCGATCGACGACGGGCGCGCGGAGGACGCGAAAACCCTGGCGCGCAACCTGATCCACGAGTGGAAGGGGCTTCACGACCTCTATTGCGACTGGGTCTGGGACATGCTGACCAAGATTTCGCGCAAATTCGGCGAGGGCGAGGTCTACGCCATGCTGCGTGCGACCCAGGAGACCTGGATGATGAAGCGAACCTGGAAGGGGTTTCGCAAGATGCCGGTCGCGCGCCAGGTCACGCTCACCGCCGAGATGATGCGCGCCCACCGATGCGGGCCGAATCAGGACGGCGGCATCGACGTCGTCGAGGATGACGAACGCTTCACTATCGTGATGGACCCGTGCGGCAGCGGCGGACGCATGCGCCGGGGCGATCCGGTGGACAAGACCCCTTCGCGCCTCGGTCCGCCCTATAATTTCGGTGTCACGCAGGAAGCGCATTGGTGGAGCTGGGGCCGCAAGGACGTGCCCTATTACTGCGTCCACTGCGCGCTCAACGAGATTCTGCCGATCGAGTGGGGCGGCGCGCCGCTCTGGGTCACCGAGTTCGACCCTGACCATGCCAAGCCCTGCCGGTGGCACTTCTACAAGAAGCCCGAGCAAATCCCTGCGGAATACTGGACCCGCCTCGGCAAGGAGAAGCCGGAGAGCTTCGAAGGCGGATGAACCGCGTTACCAAAAAGAGATCAAAGGGAGGTGTCTGATGTTGAAGAAGACCGTGGGAATAGTCGCGGCCGGGGCGCTTCTGGCTGCCGGTCTGACCACGGCAGAGGCCGATGATGACCCCATCATCGTCGGGTTTGCGGTCTCGACCAGCGGCTGGCAGGCCGCGTACACGGCGCCTGCGACCCTGGCGGCGCAAATCTGGCTTGAGGAGATCAACGCCGCGGGCGGCCTCCTCGGCAGGCAGCTCGAGATCGCCCAGGCGGACTCGAAATCCGAGCGCGAGGAGGGCGTCAAGGCCGGACAGATCGTCATCGACCGAGGCGCGAGCGTCGTCTTCGTCGACTGCGACTTCGACATGGGCGCGCCGGCGGCGAACACGGCGCAGAACGCGGGCCTCATCTCGCTCTTCCTGTGCGCCGGCGATGCCAAGGCGGGGATCGAGGGAATCGGGCCTTTCGCCTTCACCGGCGGCCAGGCGGCGCATCTCGACGGCGTTTCCATCGCGACCTATGCCTAATGACACGCGCGGCGCACGCACGGCCTGGCTGCTCCGCGACGACACGATCGAATACAACAAGTCGGTCTGCGCCGGCTTCGAATGGGCCTGGGCGCAGTTGGACGGCGCCGAGAAGCTCGGGCTCGACGTATTCCAAAACGAAGATCCGTCGGTCCAGGGCCAGATCGACCGGATCAAGGCGCAGGACAGCCCGCCGGACGTGATCGCGCTCTGCTCCTACGTGCCGGGCGCGGCCTCGGCGCTCCGTCAGATACGGGCATCGGGCGTCGATGCGCTGGTGGTCTCGGGCGTCGCGATGGACGGCCACTATTGGCTCGATGCCGTGCCGAATCTGAGCAATTTCTGCGCGGCGGCGTTCAGCTCGATCTATGGCGATGCCGGCGATGACGTGAAGGCGTTCTTCGAAAAGCTCGAGCTTAAGGAAGGCGAGCCGACCGCAACCGCTCTGCCGATCGCGGGCTATGTGCTCATGGACCTCTGGGCGAAGGCCGTCGAGCGCGCGGGCACGATCGATTCCGCGGCGGTGACGGCCGAGATGGAGAAGATGACGGACGAGCCGACCCTCTTGGGGCCGCGCAGCTTCTCCGATCAACTGCACATTCAAGACAAGGCGCGCTATGCGATCATCTGCACCGACAGCGGCAAGACCCGGATGGTCGGCCAGGTGATGGCGGGTCCGATTCCGAAGAGCGTGATGCTCAAGAACTAGCGCGCGTCTTCCCCGCGGCGCGGTCTCCCATCCGGCACGCCGCGGGGCCGCATGCGTGTTCACGCCAGACCGGATTCGGGCGTTACGGACGCGAAAGGGGGAAGGCATGGCGGAGAGCGAACTCGAACGCCGGGTCGATGCGCTCGAATCGATCGAGGCGATCAAGCGGTTGAAGCACCAGTATTGCGCCCATTGCGATGACGGTTACGACCCGGACGGCATCGCCTCGCAGTTCGTCGAGGACGGCGTCTGGGATGCGGGCGATGCCTTCGGGCGCTACGAGGGGCGCGAGGCGATCCGCGGCTTCTTCGCCGGTGTCTCGGAACAGATCGTTTTCGCCGGCCATCTCGTGATGAACGAGCAGATCGACGTGGATGCGGAGAACGACAGCGCGCGGGGGCTTTGGTGGATCATCATGCCGGCGACCATGATCCAGGACGGCGTGCCGACGGCGATCTGGCTCCTCGGCCAATATGACGACCGCTATGTCAGGCGTGACGGCGCCTGGCTGTTCCAGTCGCTCAAGGCGACGATCCATTTCGTGAAGCCGCACAAGGACGGCTGGGTGGAGGCCTGACCATGCCCAAGACATTGGAAGAACGCGTGCGGCGGCTCGAAGACATCGAGGCGATCCGGCGCCTCAAGCACCGCTACATGGCCTATGCGGACGACGGCTACGACGCCGAGGGCATCGTGACGCTCATGACGCCCGATGCGATCTGGGACGGCGGCGAGGCCTTCGGCCGCCAGGAGGGCGCCGAAGCCTTCGGCACTATGGTGCGCGAGGTCGGCAAGCAGATCAGCTTCGCCGCTCATCTCGCCGTGAACGAGATCATCGACGTCGACGGCGATACCGCGCGCGGCCAATGGTGGCTGCTCATGCCGTGCACCGTCGCCAATGACGAGGGCGAGGATGAGGCGCGCTGGATCCTCGCGACCTATGACGACCAACTCGTGAAGCAGGACGGCCGCTGGCTGTTCAAGCACACCGTGTTCGACGTGAAGGTCTTCGCCGCTCACAAGGACGGCTGGGCCAAAGCCTAGGCGGCGCGCCACACACGGTGGTCTCCGCGCGGCGCGCCGAGGCGCAAAGCAAAGCGAGGGTGAAACTAAATTCCCAGCTTCTCCGAGGCCATTCTGGCACCTTCTAAACGCGCGGCGATTTTCTTGAAGGCAACGTCGCGCGCGACGTCGGGCGAGCCGTAGTTCGGTCTCGGATCGTTGCTGAACGGTTGGAAGCCGCAATCATCGGTCACACCAAGACTTTTGGCGGGGATGTATTGTGACGCCATCATAAGCTCGTCACAGATGTCTTTTGGGCTCTCCACAGTTGGATTGATTGGATCGATGACACCGATGAAGCAAACTTGAGGAACACCATTTGCATCATCTCTACGGTGTTCTCCAATAGGTTTGTATACATACTCTTTGTCTTTTTCGCTCTCTGCCTGGATCAAGAAATAACCCGCATTGATCCGGAACATGTCTGGCAGGAGATCGATGTAGTCGACATCAAGACTGTGCGTCGTCGTGCAGTCACTCCCGGGACAGGTGTGAACGCCGATATTTAACCTCTGTTCTGCTGAGAACTCTCCCAGAACGCGATTGATCAGATCGATGAACAGAGGCAGCATGCCCGCCCCGGTCCATGGGTTATTCGAATCCTTTTTGCAGGCGAGCCGGCCTTCCGTGAAATCTATCGAAACGCGCGCGGCGCCGGCCTGGAAGGCCAATTTGGTGTCTTTGACACATTCTTTCACGAGGTCGTCGTAAAACTGTTCATGCGAATACCCTTTCACTTCACTATCCAATGGGTAGAGAAGCGCCAACATCGAGGGCGCAATCACCGCTTGCTTAACGGGCCCCTTGGCGATCGCGACTGCCTTTCTCGTTGATTCGGCGGCATAATTCTTGTACTTGAACGGGCCTTTCACAAGTTTCGGTAGTTTTCTATAATGCCCGTCAGGGAACAGAGCGAAAATTTGGCCACAGTCCCCTAAAGTGTCGACTAAACCCGTTCCTGTCATCGTATCCGTTATTGGGTATGTCGCGAAACTGGACCATCTCTGTTCGCCGTCGCAATTTATTTCTTGCCCGGTTGCCTCCATTTTTGCGATCGAGTCCTTGACCGCCTCGTCTTGCAGAGCCTCCAAGTCCGATTTGGAGATCTTGCCGGCGTCATAATCCGCGTACGCGGATTGCAGCTTCGATGATCTCGGCAATGACCCACAGGGTTCGTTTGGAAGTGGCATCTCTCTCTCCCGAGTATGAGTTTGTGGGCGACGGCTTGACCTTTGACCTTCCCCCCGTAATCCGGGCCATTGCGGCTGAGAGTTTTCCTGAGGAGACTTTGGGAAGGAGAACTCGAGATGAAGCGCAAACGGTTTACGGAAGAGCAGATCGTTGGGGTTCTGCGCGAGCATGAGGCCGGCGGCACGGTGCGGGAGATCTGCCGTCGCCACGGCATATCGGAGCAGACCTTTTACCGGTGGAAGTCGAAGTATGGCGGGATGGAGGTATCGGGCACGCGCCGTCTGCGCGAGCTTGAAGCGGAGAACGGTAAGCTGAAGCGCCTTCTGGCGGAGGCGCATCTGGACAACGCCGCTCTCAAGGACCTTCTGTCAAAAAACTGGTGAGGCCCGCGGCGCGTCGTGAAGCCGTGGGCCATGTGATGGATCGGCACGATTTGAGCCAACGCCGGGCGTGCCGTCTGGTGGGCCTGTCGCGCTCGGTGGCGCACTATCGCTGCAGGCCGCGCAATGATGAGGCGCTACGGGCTCGCCTGCAGGATCTGGCGGCGCGCTATCGGCGTTACGGCTATCTGCGCCTGCATGTGCTGCTGGCCAGGGAAGGTCTGGTGGTGAACGCCAAGCGGACCTACAGGCTCTATTGCGAGGAAGGCCTGCAGGTGCGAAGGCGTCGGCGCCGCCGACTGCCACGGCGCGATCGCCTGCCGCTGCCGGTTCCGGATCGACCGATGCGGCGCTGGTCGCTGGACTTCATGTCCGATCAGCTGGCCTCCGGCCGCCGCTTCCGCATCCTCAACATCGTCGACGATTGCAGCCGGGAATGTCCCGGTCAGATCGTCGATCTGTCGATCTCCGGTGAACGGCTGGCCCGCTTCCTCGATGGCCTGGCGAAGCGCCGCGGTCTGCCCGAGAGCCTGGTCATGGACAACGGTCCCGAGCTGACCTCGAAGGCGATGTTCGAATGGGCACAGGAAAACAGTGTCGCGCTGCACTTCATCGAACCCGGAAAGCCGGCGCAGAACGCCTTCGTCGAAAGCTTCAACGGAAGGTTCAGAGATGAATGTCTGCGGTCTTAGGTAGCAGATGCACCAATTTGCAGACTAGTCGGAGACGGTGTCCTGGCGGTTCAATGGGGCATGAGCGAAGCTCCCGTCATCCAGTCGCTGAAGGACAAGCGTTCTGAGATCCACGGTCGGATTACAGCCTATGAAGCGCAGATCGCGCAGGCTAGACACGATCTTGCGCACGTTAACGCGACGATCCGACTATTCACGGAGCCCGAGCATCAGCGTGCCCGCTACATGGTCAGCCACGGCTTTTTCAAGAAGGGCGAGATCGCCGACGTCTGCGTGCGCCATCTCGAGGTCGATGGGGAGATGACAACCCGCCAGCTCGCTGAGAGGGTCATGGCCGAGCGCAAGCTCGACGCTTCCGACAGGACGCTGCGCAACTCGGTCGTCTTCAAGGTGGTCCAGGCGCTGCGTCACGCCAAGCGGCGCAAGCTGGTCCGGATGGTCGAGAAGCGCAAGGGTATGTGCGTCTGGGCCGCCGGCGACGCAGTTACGCTACGCGTTGTCGCCAGTAGCCCTTCCAGGTCCGGCTGACGGGCGCAGCAAGAGCCCTGCCGATCAACCGGTCGGCGAGCGCGCCGTTGTCCTGACCGCGATGATCCTCTAACCAGGCGGCGTGCGCCGCATAGGCGCCAAGAAGCCGGCCGCCAACTTTGTGGTGCTGTCCGCCGACCATGCGCCGGAGCCGGGCAAAGAAACTTTCCGCCAGATTGGTGTGGACGCCGTCGCGGCTGTAGGCGTCGGAATGGGTGATGCGGTGAACATCGAACTCTGGCTCGAGAAGGTCCCAATGGGCGATCTCATCGGCCGAGATCGTCGATCCTGGAGCGATCCTCTCCCTGGCGAAGTCCACGCCCTCGGCCTCGCGCAGGAATGTTCGCGTGAGGGTTGATCCGCCGCGCTGCCTGAGCGCGACGACCACGCGGCGCTTGCCGCTGCGGTTTTGCAGCAGGCGGCGATCGACGCGGTCTTTGCGAGCATTCGCGGGCCGGACATGTCCGCCGAACGCGGCGCCATCCACTTCCACATGGCCGGTGAGCCGCGTATCCCGCGTCTCCGCAGCCATCACCTCGCGCAGTTTGTGCATCAGCACGAAGGCGGTCTTGTATTGGACGTCGAGGTCACGCGAGAGTTGAACCGCCGAGAGCCCCTTTGATGCGTTCACGAACAGGCAGATCGCGCCGAGCAGGTCGACGAAGGAGAGCTTGCGCGAGGCGAAGATCGTGCCCGACGTGACGCTGAACTGGTGGTGACAGGCAGCGCATTTGAAGCGGCGCCGCGTCGTCAGGTCATAGATGTCAAGGCAGCCGCATGCGGGGCAGATCGGCGCCCCGTCGGTTTCCGGCCAGCGCAGCCGGCGGAACCGCCGATACGCCGCATCCTCCCCTTCGGAGAAGATCGTCTTGAGCGACAGCGTTCGCGCGGCCGGCGAAAGCAGGAAGTGCTGCGCCACAATCCACTCCTCAACTCAGCATTGATGTGTTCTTATTATGTTCTAAATCGGCAACTCGTACAATACCCAGCCTTAAACCCCTTAGCTGAATAAACTCAAACACATATAGATCATCTGGTGCATCTGCTACCTAAGACCGAATGTCTGAACGAGGAGTGGTTCGTCAGCCTAGCCCATGCCAAGGCCGTCATCGAGGCCTGGCGGGTCCATTACAACACCATCAGGCCACATTCGGCCCTCGGCTACCAGACGCCGGCGGCCTGGCTGGCAACACGGGCAGCTTCGCTTGAGCTACGCAACGGCTCCGCTCAGCTGCCCTTGAGCGCTATGATCACCACCGAATACTCTCAAACCACGTGGCCCTAAACGCGGGGGATGGTCAGGAGAACTACTATCTGCCCGGTGATCTCGAGGCGAAGATCGACGCTTTTGTCGCTCACTACAACCAGCAGCGCTATCACGAGAGCCTGGGGAATCTCACACCGGCCGACGTCTACTTCGGACGCGGTCAAACCATCCTGCTAGAAAGAGAAAGGATCAAGCGCACGACCTTCGAACAACGGCGCTTCCAGCATCGGCAAAGCGCCGCATAGAATGATCAACCAGATGAGCCAGAGCCTCTCCTAAATCAGCAGGCCATCTGTCCCAAAATCTCTGACGACGGACAGTCACCCCTTGGTGACCACCCGACTTATGCGTGACCACTCATCACCTGTACATGAGGTTCGGAAGCCACAGGGACAACTCCGGGAATGCGAATATGATCCCTAGCACGACGAGTTCGACCTGCAGGAACCACCAGATACCATGGTAAATTTCTTTGAAATTAAAGCCGGGAGACACACTCTTCAGAACGAATGCGTTGAGCCCAACGGGCGGTGTGATCAAACCTATTTCGAGCGACTTGGTGACGAGAACGCCGATCCAGATCGGGTCCAAGCCGAGCTTTGTCAAGGGCGGCAGGAAAATCGGCACTGTAAGAAACATAACCGAGATCGGGTCGATGAAGAGACCCAGCACGAGCATGAGAGCCAAGTACATCAACAGCAGTACGCGTGGAGGGACGTCCATTCCGACGATCCCTTCGGTAACGGCCGATGATGTTCCGCTGACGGCCAGGTAGGACGTGAAAATCAGAGCCCCGACCAGGATAATGAAGATCACAGAGGTTGTTTTTGCCGTTTCGGTGAAAACGGATCGAAGGACTTGGAAGCTCAGACGCCCTCTGAAAAGCGCAATGAGAAATGCTCCTCCCGCCCCCATGGCGCCAGCTTCAGTCGGCGTAAAGATGCCCGCATAGATACCGCCGATCACCACAACGGCCAGCAGTAAAGCAGCCCAGACGTTCCTGAGAGAGCGGAGCTTTTCCGACCTGGAGGCTGGCGGCAATGGAGGCGCCAACTCGGGCTTGCGGAGCACTCGTACGTAGATCATCACAGAGAAACACAAGGCCGTGAGAAGTCCGGGGATAATGCCGGCGATAAAGAGCCGTGGGATGGATTCCCGCGCAATGATACCGAAGACAATCAGAACGACGCTGGGGGGGATCATGGCGGCAAGCGTGCCCACGGTCGCGATGCATCCCGCGGCGAGCCGACGATCGATGTTGTTCTTGAGCATTTCGGGTAGAGCGACCCGACCGAAGACCGCGGTCGTCGAGGTCGTCGAACCCGAGCATGCGGCAAATCCGGTGGCAGCAAAGGTCGTTGCCAGTACCAGACTGCCTCTCAAATGCCCGACCCATGCGCGCGCGGCGCCGAACATGTCTTCCGTCACCCTGGACGCGATGGCCATGTGGCCCATCAGAAGGAACAGCGGCACGGCACTCAACGAGTAGCCCGAACCGATATCGAAGAGGCGCGCGCCGAGCGTATTCAGGGTTGAGTCGAGGCCGCGGGAGGTTGCAAAACCGATCGCACCCATGAGGAGCAACGTAAATCCGACCGGCACCCTTAGTGCCAGGAGTATCGCGACTCCAGCGACGATGAGAATCGGGATGGTTGGATCGGTCAAGTTTCTTCGACGAGCGTAGTCGGCGCCTCTTCTTCGATGAGCTTGTCTTGGATGACCAAATTCATCAGCTGCACCAGGAAACGCAACGACAGTATTAGAAAGCCTATTGCAATCGTCATTCGCGACGGCCACGTCACGACCGAAATCGCCCCTAAAATTGTATCCCCCAAGACATAGTTTTCCCAGGCTGAGGCCGCGGTATACCAAGTCAGTGTCGAGGCGAAGACGAAAAACACGCCCAGCTGAATGAATTGAAGCAATTTTCGCCATCGTCTGTGCAACTTGCTATAAAGCGCGTCGATCGCGATATGAGAATTCTCGCGCTGTGCAAACGCGAGGCCCAGGTAAATCACCAATACGAATAAGAGGCTTACGTACTCGTACGATCCTGGCACATTGGTGGTCGTGAGGTATCGGACCAGCACGTCAGCCACAGTGATCACCATCATGGCTGCGACAGCCGCCGCCGAGACATAACCTAGTATGTCCTCGACGTGCCTCTGGGCACTCAATATCGCTCTTTTCGCCTTAGAGCCCATTGCTTCTTCTTGTCGATCCCTGGCGCCGCAGATTTGGTGGGGTAACAAGGTATCCCTATACTCCCGCTATGCACGATTTCACTCTGGCAACTTAATTTCGGAAAAAATGGGAAGCACTCGACGGGGCCTCATCTCGCCCCGGAGCCGAATGCTTCCCGCACTTGTTGAACGACATGCTACTCAGCCTGTGAAGCCGGCAGCCACTTCTCTCGGTTATCCGCCGTGCTTCTTCAGCAGCTCGAAGTAGGTGTTGAGAAGGGCATCCGCATCGATCCCCTTTTCCGCCATTTCCGCCTTCCAGTTTTCCCTGGCGCCTGCTGCGGCTGCTTCCAGTTTCTCGCGTTCGGCGAACCTGACTTTCTTTACACCAAGCTCTTCCGTCAGTTTTGCCTCGGCCTCCGCGTCTCGCATTACGGTTATCGCCTGGGAACGGGGAACCATGTCCTCGTTGACGTCTTCGATGATCTGCTGGATATCCGCGGGCAGCTCTTCCCAGGCCTCCTTGTTCATGACCAGCGTCATGGGGAAGTAGTAGATCGGCATATACCCGTACCAGTATTCGAAGATGTCGCCGAATCCGAAGTCGGCTGCTGCTGCCGGAGCGCCCATGATGCCGGCGTCGACAACCCTTCTCTCCGCCGCTGCCGGAAGCTCACCCCAGGGGATCGCGTAGGCCGTGATTCCGGCGGCCTCAAGTGCATCGGCTGCGCCACCGTGAGCGCGGATCTTGATTTGCTTGAGCTCCTCCATGGTATTGACATGATCGTACGACAGCATCTCGATCCTGACCCACTGACCGACGAACATGAATTTCTGGTTGAGCAGATCGAATTCTGCTTGAAGGTCTGGCGAACTGAAGAACTCGTGTGACGCCAGATTGTGCGCTTCTGCGTTGTCAGTCAGAAACGTCATTACTGTCGTCGTCGCGCGCGGGTACAAACCGGGATTGTACACTGCCGAGAGCTGCCCGACATCGAACGACCGCGCCTTGAGACCGTCTGGCTGTCCTGCAAACTTGCCAAGCGTCCCACCGAAGAGCCGGGTGAATGTCACCCTTCCATCGGTGCGCTTCTCGACTTCATCCATCCACACGCGGGACGCTTCGTTGAGCGCCGCTTCGCCGAAGGCTGAATGATATGTGAGATTTATATTGTCCTCGGCCGTGGCGGCTCCCGTCACCGTGAAAGCCGCAACAAAGGCCGCCGCAATCAATTTTCGTCCTGGCATCATGATTCGATCTCCCATTTCCTACGTGTGCGAGGGGTATAGATTGCTGATGTCGTGGTCATGGGCTCCTCCTGAGTTCTTCCGCAATTCCACACGTCGCGAATCCGATTCACTCACTCCGGGCATCCGAAACCGACTCTGACCGGCCGTGTTCAGAAGCCGCGCTTGCCGGGCGATCCTAGCCGGATGGGTTCACCTCCGCCCCTTCATGTGCAGGATAGTTCAATTCGATGCGAACGCCGTCCGGGTCGTGGACGAATACTTGGTGCAGGTCGAGGTCCGGTACCTTGCGGTGGTGGGCGGCGATGCCGTGTTTCTCCAGCTTTGCGATCATGGCCTTTAGGCCGGTGGCCTCGAAGGCGATGTGATCGATCGAGCCGGTGGCGCTGTCCGCGGAGCCGTCGCGCACGTGATCGCGCTTGTCGAGATAACCCCTGTTCTCGGCCACATGGACCACCGCGCGGTCGCCCAGATAGATCCAATGTCCGTTGAATGGGAAGGGCGGCCGGTAACCATCCTCGAGGCCCAAGACATCGACATAGAAGTCGCGGGTCGCCTCGAGATCCCTGGTCAGCACGAGGACGTGGTTAAGGTTTTCCAGGGGCATGATCGCGTTCTCCACGCTGATCCACTCGTGCATACTCGCCTGATCTTGCCGGCTTGGCAATCAGCAACCCGTCTTCTGTCGCTAACACACGGTATGTCCGGTTTATGTACCAGATGATCTGTCCGGAATTAGAAGCTCTCCAGGCTATGGAGGGTTTGGATGCGCCGGACAGAGCAGTTGCAGGGACTGAGATTGATGAAGTTCGAGGAGATTTACGGCCGCACCCATCGGGGTGGCTTGAGCCAGGCCGAGGCGGCGGAGGTTCTCGGCGTTTCGGAACGCACCTTCCGGCGCTGGCGTGACCGCTACCAGGCGGACGGCGCGGAAGGGCTCTACGATCGCCGTCTCGGCCGGGTCTCGGCGCGGCGCGCGGCAGTGGACGAGGTGACGGCGCTGTTGGCGCTGTTCGACACCCGCTACTGGGACTTCACCGCCAAGCATTTCCACGAGAAGCTGGTCGCGGACCATGCCTTCAAGCGCAGCTACAACTGGGTGCGGCTGAGCTTGCAGGCCCATGGCCGCACCCGTGCGGCGCCGAGGCGCGGGGCGCACCGGCGCAAGCGGCCGCGCCGCGCGCTTCCCGGCATGATGCTGCATCAAGACGGCTCGAGCCACGCGTGGGTCCCCGATCAGTGGTGGGATCTGATCGTCACCATGGACGATGCCACCAGTGAGATCTACTCGGCCTTCTTCGTCGCCGAAGAGGGCACCATGAGCAGCTTTACCGCCCTGGACGAGGTGATCCGGGAGCGCGGGCTGTTCTGCTCGCTCTATGCCGACCGCGCCGGCCACTACTGGCACACGCCCGAGGCCGGCGGCACGGTCGACAAGGACAATCCGACCCAGTTCGGCCGCGCCTTGGTCCAGCTCGGCATCGAGCTGATCCCGGCCTACTCGCCCGAGGCAAGGGGGCGCTCGGAGCGCATGTTCGCCACCCTGCAGAAGCGCCTGCCCCAGGAGCTCAGGCTCGCCGGCATCACCGACATGGCCCAGGCCAACCGCTTCCTCAAGGAGCTCTACCTGCCAGGCCACAACGCCCGCTTCGCGGTGCCGCCGGAAGCCGAGGGCACCGCCTTCGTGCCCTTTGCCGGTGCCCTCGACGACATCCTCTGCGTGCAGCAGGAGCGCACCGTCTCCAACGACAACACCGTGCGCTACAAACGACTGGTGCTGGCGATCCCGCCCGACCGCCATCGCCGCCACTACGTCAAGGCAAGGGTCCGGGTCCACGAATACCCCGACCGCACCCTCGCCGTCTTCCATGGGCCGCGCTGCCTGGCCCGATACCAGGCCGACGGGTCGCCCATCAACACAAGCCACAGACAGGCCGCGTGATCCGCTTCGACGCGACCGGCCCAACAACCACAACTGAAGCGGTCAATTCATATGGTACATAAACCGGTCAGTTCAGAATGTTCTCGACAGATATCGGACATACTCTCGCCGGGTTCTCGCTGCGCGGCCTCGAGAAGATCGAAGGCGAGTGGACCCTGGTAGCTCTCGCTTACAACTGCAAGCGCTTACACAGGCTGAGCCTGGCGATGTGAGGCGCCCCGGTGGAGCATGTCGTGACAGAGCAACGGCGTCCACGCCGCGAACCACCGCCGAACCGGCAAACCGCCTCTATCGAGAAGAAACCGGCGCCACTCAGCCCGCCGGCAAAACCACCGGCGACAAAACCATACTCAATCGATGAACCAAAGTCCGACAGACTGCTAGCTCAGCGGGATCATCACATGGGTGCGGAACGGTTCGCGCTGCTGGAGCCGTTCGTACCACGCCGCGATGTTGACGAGTTCGGGCCGTTCGATGTCGAGGGCGTGGTAGCGGTAGCAGGCCGCGCCGACGGCGATGTCGCCCATGGTGAGCGCCTCGGCCGCGACGAAGCGGCGTCCCGCCAGGTGGGCGTCGAGAATGCGCCAGGTCTCGCCCATGGCATGGGCGGCCTGGGTGATCTTTGCCATGTCGCGTTTCTCGGCCGGGGTCCGGATGAGGCCGATGAAGACCGGCGCGAGATGGGGCAACAGCGTGGTGTGCATCCAATCGAGCCAGCAATCGGCGAGCGCGCGCGCCGCGGGCTCCGACGGCCAGAGGATCCCGGCGCCGTAGCGGGCGGCGAGATAGCGGACGATGCTGTGCGATTCCCAGATGGTCGTGCCGTCATTATCGACGATGGTCGGAACCAACCGGTTGGGGTTGAGCGCCCCGTAGTCTGCCGTGTCGAGCCCGCCGAACGGGCCGCCGACATCCTTCCGTTCGTGCGCGAGCCCGAGCTCGCCTGCTACCCACATCACCTTCTGCACGTTGAGCGAGTTCTTACGCCCCCACACGACCAGCATGATTCGTTGTCCTCCCGCGCCGATGCCGACAGGCTCGTGACGCCCGCCAGTATGCCCAAAGCCGGTGGTTGGGACCATGGCCCGGCGGGGCGGTACAAAATCATGCGTCTAAATCGGCCCCATACGCCGGTTCTTGATTGATAGGCCGGGTCGGGACGCTTAAGCTGCGCGTCACGACAAACGCCGCCTAGAGAGGTGCGACGACCCGTCCGATCGACCCCTGCGGCATGCGGACAACGAGATCGCGAGGGCTCACGCCAAAGGTGGAGGCAGAGACGATGGCACAGACGCTATTCAAGAATGTCACGATTTTTGACGGCAACGCCAAGCGCCCCTATGCGGGCGAGGTGCTGCTCCAGGGCAACCTGATCAAGAAGGTCGCCAAAGGCAAAGGCAAGATCCGCGCCAACGGCGCGACGGTGGTGGACGGTGCGGGCGCGACCCTGATGCCGGGCCTGATCGAGCCGCACGCCCATGTCTGCTACACGGATTGCGCGAGCCTGCCGGAGATCGGGCGTCTCACGCCCGAAGAGCACATGGTGCTCGCGCTCGACAATGCGAAGACGATGCTCGACCACGGCTTCACGAGCCTCTTCTCCGCGGCCGGCGTCGGCTACAACAAGCTCCGCATCGAGCCGGTGCTGCGGGACGTGATCAATGCCGGGCGCTATCCGGGACCGCGGATCAAGGCGGCCTCTCCCGAGATCGTCTCGTCCGGGGGGCTCGGGGACGAGCGCCTGTTCCACATGCATCAGGAATCGGTCGGCTACATCGCCGACGGGCCGGACGAGGTCCGCAAGGCCTGCCGCATTTGCGTGCGCGAGGGCGTCGACAATCTGAAGATCAACATCTCGGGCGATGAATTCGCCCATCCCGGACAGTCGGAGAAGATCACCTATTTCGACGCCGAAGTGGCTGCCGCGGCCGAGGTCGCGCGCGAGGCCGGCGTGAACATTATTACCCACGCGCGCGCCGACAAGGCGGTGCGGCTCGCGCTCAAGCACGGCATCAACATCATCTATCACGCGGACTATGCGACGCCGAAAACCATCGACATGCTCGAGGCGAAGAAGAAGGACATCTTCCTCGCGCCGGCGATCGGCATCGTCTACACGACCGCGCACGAGGCGGCCGATTGGGGCATCACCCGTGAGGTTGCCGAAGGCTTCAACCTGTTCCGCAAGATGGAGCACACGGTGCGCACCTATCAGGAGGTGCGCAAACGCGGCATTCGAGCCATGCCCGGCGGCGACTACGGCTTCGCCTGGAACCCGATCGGCGCCAATGCCCGCGACCTCGAGCATTTCGTGAATCTGTTCGGCTATTCGCCGGCCGAGGCGTTGATCGGCGCGACCAAATGGGGCGGCGAGCTCATGGGCATGAACCTCGGCAGGGTCAAGGAGGGATATCTCGCCGACCTGCTGCTGGTCGACGGCGATCCGACCAAGGACGTGTCGATCCTGATGGACGCCGACAATCTGCTCATGGTCATGAAGGACGGCGCCTATCACCGCGCGCCCAGCGAGATCCGCCTCGCTAAGCGTCGGCGCGATGCGGCGCCGGCCGCCGCCGAGTAGATCGATCGGGAACCGCCGCAACGACCGGGGCTCCTCCGCGCGGCAGGCGCGAGGGGCCCCGGTTTCTTCCTGCGGCGGTCCAGGGCCCGTGGGGCCGGTACCGTGAGACTGAGCGGCAGTCAACCGGCGGCGCTCGATCGGGACGGAGTCCTGATCCTGCCGGAGCTTTTCTCCGCGGCAGAGGTCGCCGCGATTCGGGCCGAGCTACCGGCGCTCTTCGACGAAGACGTCGGCGCCAACGTGCGGGAGAAGGAAGGCGCCGCCGTTCGCACCGCCATGGGGCTCCACCAACGGAGCGACCTCTTCGCCCGCTTGTCGCGGCACCCCCGCCTGGTCGAGCCGGCGCGGCAAATCGCCGGGGCCGAACTCTACATCCAGCAGGTCAAGGTCAATGTGAAGGCCGCCTTCGAAGGCGATGTTTGGCAATGGCATTATGACTTCGCGACGCATCACCGTGACGACGGCGTGCCGGCGCCGCACGCGCTCAACCTGCATATCCTGCTCGATGACGTCAGCCACTATAACGGGCCGCTCTATTTCATCCCGGGCTCGCACAAGCACGGCCCATTGCGCACCCATCACGATCTGTCGAGCACCAGCTATCCGCTCTGGGTGGTCGATCGCGAGACCGTGGCCGGCCTGATCGCCGAGGGCGGCATCATGCCCGCGCTCGGCGAGGCCGGGACCGGTCTGATCTTCGGCGATCTGATGGTGCACGGCTCGCCCGGCAACATGTCGCCGTGGGACCGCGCCATCTTCTCGCTGATTCTCAATCCGATCGCGAACGCCCAGACCCGCTTCGCCCGGCCCGAGCACAAGCACCATACCGATTTTACGCCTGTCGTCCCGCTGGCCGACGATTGCCTGCTGGCGCCGGTGGCGGCCCAATGAGCGAGGCTTCTGTTCCCGGCCCCGGCTATTTCCTGGATCATCTGCAAGCGGTCGATCCCGAAATCCACGCCGCGCTCGCGGGCGAGCTCGCGCGCCAGCAGGACGGCATCGAGCTGATCGCGTCGGAAAACATCGTCAGCCAGGCGAGCCTGGATGCGCTCGGCTCGACGATAATCAACAAGACGGTCGAGGGGCTGCCCGGCAAGCGCTATTACGGCGGCGCCGAATTCGCCGATCGGGTCGAAAGCCTCGCTATCGAGCGGGCCAAGGCGCTATTCGGTTGCGCCTTTGCGAACGTGCAGCCTCATTCCGGCAGCCAGGCAAACCAGGCGGTCTTTCTCGCGCTGCTCGAACCCGGCGATCCGATCCTCGCCATGGCGCTCTCCGCCGGCGGCCATCTGAGCCACGGTGCTGCGCCCAATCTGACCGGAAAGTGGTTCGCGCCGGTCCGCTACGGCGTCGACGAGGCCGGCCTCATCGACATGGACGAGGTCGAGCGCCTGGCGCGGGAGAGCAGGCCCAAGCTGATCATCTGCGGCGGCTCGGCCTATTCGCGGGTGATCGATTTCGCCCGGTTTCGGGCGATCGCCGATGCGGTCGGTGCGGTGCTGCTCGCCGATATGGCGCATTTCGCCGGCCTCGTCGCGGGCGGGGTGCACCCAAGTCCACTTCCCCATGCCCATGTGACCACGGCGACGACCTACAAGAACCTGCGCGGCGCGCGGGGCGGCCTGATCCTCACCGACGATCCGGCGCTCGCCAGGAAGCTCGACACCGCGGTCTTTCCCGGGGTGCAGGGCAGCGTGATCCTCAACGCCGTGGCCGCCAAGGCGGTCTGCCTCGGCGAGGCCTTGAAGCCCGAATTCAAGGTCTACGCCGCTCGGGTGCTGGCCAATGCCCGGGCCATCGCCGGCGTGCTGATGGAGCGCGGGATCACCGTCGTCTCGGGCGGCACCGACACCCCGCTCCTGGTCGCCGATCTGCGGCCGCTCGGCCTGACCGGCGCGGCCGCTTCCGACAGCCTCGAAGCGGCCGGGCTCACCTGCAACAAGAACGCGGTGCCCGGCGATACCCGCCCGCCATCGGTGACCTCGGGGCTTCGGATCGGCAGCGCGGCGGGGACCACCCGCGGCTTCGGCGAAGCCGAATTTCGCCAAATCGGCGGTTGGATCGCCGCGCTGCTGCACGGCCTCGCCGCGAGCGGCGATCAGAACGAAACGGTCGAACAGCGGGTTCGCGAAGAGGTGCGGGCGCTGTGCCGCGCCTTCCCGATCTATCCTGCTCTCGGCGAACAGGCGCCGGCCAACGCGCCATCGAGCCCGCCAGACGATCGCAGCGCCGCCTCCGCCGCGGTGGTCCGTTAGGGTCTGGGCCTTTTCCGAGCGCCATGGAGCCGGTCGTGACTCTGTCCCTCGAGCCGAAACTGAGCATCGGTTACCAACATGTTCTTGCACCGCGCGGATTCGAGGGAGGGGAGGGGCCGCCCGGCGGCGGCGATCTGGCCGGATTGGTGCGGCTGATCGACGTGCTCGGCTTCGATTCGATCTGGTCCGGCGACCACGTCGCCTATGCCGGGCCGATTCTCGATCCGCTGATCCAGCTCGCGCAAATCGCCGCGCTCAACGACCGATTGACCATCGGCACCGGCGTTTATCTCTTGCCGCTGCGGCATCCGGCGCCGGTGGCGAAGCAGGTCGCGACCTTGGACACGGTCTCCAACGGGCGGGTCATTTTCGGCGTCGGCGTCGGCGGCGAATTCCCGATCGAGTTTCAGCTTTGCGGCGTGCCGGTCGCGGAACGCGGCGCACGGCTGAGCGAGGGGATCCGCGTGCTCCGCGCCTTGTGGTCGGGCCGCGCGGTGGCCCATGACGGGCGGTTCTACGGCTTTCCCGAAGTCGCGATCGAGCCGCCGCCGGCGCAACCCGGCGGCCCGCCGATCTGGTGCGGCGGCCGCGCGGACGCCGCGCTTCGCCGCGCCGGGCGGCTCGCGGATGGCTGGATCTCCTACGTCGTCAGCCCGGAGCGCTATCGTCGATCCCTCGAGACCATCGCGGACGCCGCCGCCACTGCCGGCCGCACCCATGCGCGGTTCGGCACCGGACATCTCTTGTTCACCCGGCTCGACAAGGATCGCGAGAGCGCGCTTGCCTTCGCCGCCGAATTCCTGAGCGCCCGCTATGGGATGGATTTCAGGCGCGCGGCGGAGCGCTATTGCGCGCTCGGCGCGCCCGACGCCGTAGCCGGAGCGATCCGGGCATTCCACGAAGCCGGAATGCGCCATGTCGTGCTGCATGTCCTCGCGCGCGAGGACGAAAAAGCGAACCATATCGAGCGCTTCGCGGACGCGGTCATGCCGCTGCTTGCGGATCTCCGCTGAGCCGCGCTAGCGTCGCGCCGTGTCATGACGATCCCCTTTCGGTTCCATACGAACCCGCGCTACGCGGCCGACCCGAGCGCGGCGCGTGACCGGGATCCGGTGATCCTCCGGGAGCGCCGCGAGGCGGCGCATGCCGCGATCGCGCTGTTCGACGGGTACCGGCCGACCCCCTTGCACCGTCTGCCCGGCTTGGCCCGCGCGCTCGGCATAGACGGGGTGTGGCTGAAGGACGAGAGCGGGCGCTTCGGCCTCGACAGCTTCAAGGCGCTCGGCGGCGCCTATGCCGTGATCCTCGCGCTGCGGGAGAAGCTCGGGGACTCCGCCTCGATCGGCGACCTCGTCACCGGCCGCGCCGCCAAGCGCGTGAAGGGGATCACCGTCTGCTGCGCGACCGACGGCAATCACGGCCGCGCGGTGGCCTGGGGCGCCCGGCGCGCCGGCGCTCGCTGCGTGGTCTTTCTGCCCGGGCCGGTGAGCGCCAATCGTGCCGCGTCCATCGCCGCGGAGGGCGCCGAGATCGTGCGCCTGACCGGAAGCTATGACCAGGCGGTGCAGGCCTGCGCCGACAAGGCCGAGGGTGAGGGCTGGCTGCTGGTCTCGGACACGTCCTACGCCGGCGGCACCGAAGCGCCGATGCGGGTGATGCACGGCTACACGGTGATGGTCGGCGAGATGCGCGAGCAACTCGCCGGCGCGGCGCCGACCCATCTGTTCGTGCAGGGCGGCGTCGGCGGGCTCGCGGCGGCGGTGATCGGCGCGCTCCGCCAGGATCTCGGCTCGACCGGCCCCAAAGGCGTGGTGGTCGAGCCGTCGGCCGCGGACTGCCTCTACCAGAGCGCGGTCAATGGCAAGCCGAGCAGCGCCTCGGGCGATCTCGACACGGTGATGGCCTGTTTGGCGGCCGCCGAGGTCTCGCCGCTGGCCTGGCGGGTTCTGGAGACCGGCGCCTACGCCTTCATGACTCTCGACGATGCCGGCGCCGTCGACGCCATGCGCCGGGCCGCCGTGCCCGAGCCCGGCGATCCGCCGCTGGTCCTCGGCGAATCGGGCGCCGCGGCCCTCGGCGGGCTGCTCGCCGTGGCGGCCGAGCCGGGTGCGCGCGCGGCGCTGGCGATGACCGGGGCCTCCCGGGTCCTGGTTATCGGCAGCGAGGGCGCCACCGATCCCGACATCTATCGCCGGCTGGTCGGCCGTGACCCGGCCGCCGTGCTGGCGCCCGGCGGCACGGCCGCGGGCTGAGCGATGGCGGACCCGCGCCGTGACCCACGACCTCGATACCAGGCGAAGGCGGCTCCGCTATCGCGCCGCGCGGACCGGCACCAGGGAGACCGACATCCTGCTCGGCGATTTCATCGACCGGCTGGGTGACGGGCTGGCGCCGGAGGAGGTGGCCGAGGCCGAGCGGCTCCTGGCCGCGAACGACGTCGATATCGTGAACTGGATCACCGGGCGGGCGGCGGTGCCCGCGGAATTCGATACCCCCTTCATGGGCCGGCTCAGGCGCGACGCCATCGGCCGGCATCGTCGTTGAACGCCCTCCTCCCCGATTCATGCGCGCTCACCTGGCCAGGTCCGGGGCGGGTCGCGCTTGGCGGCGTTCCCGAAGGGTTTGCGGCGTCGGTGCTGTTGCGGTTGGCGGAAGAGCAGGCGCCGGTGCCGGTGCTCTACGTCGCCCGCGACGATGCGCGGCTCGCGCGGCTCTCGGCAATGCTCGCCTTCTTCGATCCCGGTTGTGTGCAGGTCACCATCCCGGCGTGGGATTGCCTGCCCTATGACCGGGTCTCGCCCCGCGCCGATATCGCGAGCCGCCGGCTGGCCGGTCTGGTCCGGCTGCTGCGGGACGACGCGGCTCGGCCGCAGGTGCGTGCTGACCACGCGGCTCGGCCGCAGGTGGTGCTGACCACCGTCAACGCGGTGGTCCAGCGAGTGCCGCCGCGCGCCATGCTGGCGGATGCGACCTTTTCCCTCGATGCCGGGGCCGCGCTCGAGGTCGCGGTCCTGCTCGACTATCTGGAACGCAACGGATTTGTGCGCACCGGCACGGTGATGGAGGCGGGCGACTACGCCGTCCGCGGCGGCATCATCGACATCTTCCCGCCGAGCGGTGAGCGCCCGGTGCGGCTCGATTTCTTCGGCGACACCCTCGAAACCATCCGCTGGTTCGACCCGATGTCGCAGCGGAGCGCTGAATCCGTGAGCGCGGTCGATCTGGGGCCGGTCAGCGAAGTGCTGCTCAATCCCGACTCGATCGCGCGTTTTCGCGCCGCCTATCGCAAACAGTTCGGGGCCGTGACCAGGGAGGACCCGCTCTACGAGGCGGTCTCCGCCGGCCGGCGCTATCCGGGCCTCGAGCATTGGCTGCCGTTCTTTCACGATCGGCTCGAGACCCTGTTCGACTATCTTCCCGAGAGCGCGGTCGTGCTCGATCACCGCGTGACGGAGGCGCGCGACGACCGCTTCGAGGCGATCGCCGATTTCCACGCGGCGCGTGCGGAGCCGCAGACCTCGGCGATCGCGGATGCGCCCTACCATCCGGTTCCGCCGGAGGCGCTTTTTCTCGACGCCGGCGAATGGGAGCGGCGGCTGGACGCGCGCCGAGTCATTGCGTGCTCGCCCTTTGTCGAGGCGGAAGGCGGGCTCGACGCCGGCGGCCGGGACGGGCGCGACTTCGTCGGCGAGCGCAAGCAGCGCCAAGGTATCCTCTTCGACGCGCTCGCCGACCATATCGAGCGGCAGCAGGAGAACGGCCGGCGGGTCCTCGTCGCCGGCATCGGCGCCGGCAGCAGGCAGCGGATGATCCGGCTGCTTCGCGAGCATGGCGTCCACGGGATCGAAGCGGTCGAAGACTGGCCGCGCGCGCAGGCGCTGCCGCCGGGCATCGCGGCTGCGGTCGTGCTGCCGCTAGACCGCGGCTTCGTCTCGGCCGGATTGGCGGTCGTCGCCGAGCAGGACATTCTCGGCACACGGTTGAGCCGGCCGCCGCGCCGCCGCCGGGTGCGGCCCGAGAATTTTCTCGCCGATTCGGCGGCGTTGTCGGACGGCGATCTCGTGGTCCATACCGACCACGGCATCGGCCGTTACGACGGCCTCGTCACCCTCGAGGTCGACCATGCGCCCCATGACTGCCTGCGCATTCTCTATGACGGCGACGATCGGCTGTTCCTGCCGGTGGAGAACATCGACCTGCTCTCGCGCTATGGCTCGGCCGACCGCCCGGTCGCGTTGGACCGGCTCGGCGGGGCCGCCTGGCAGGCGCGTAAAGCGAAGCTCAAACAGCGCATCCGCGACATGGCGGACCAGCTCATCAAGCTCGCGGCCGCGCGCGCGACCAGGCCCGCACCGGTGCTCGCCGCGCCGGGCGCCTCGTACGAGTCCTTCTGCGCCGGCTTTCCCTATGTCGAGACCGAGGATCAGGCGCGCGCCATCGACGAGGCGATCGCCGACCTCGGCTCCGGCCGGGTGATGGATCGGCTGGTGTGCGGCGATGTCGGCTTCGGCAAGACCGAGGTGGCGTTGCGCGCGGCGTTTCACGCGATTCAGGCCGGCAAGCAGGTCGCCGTGCTGACGCCGACGACGCTGCTCAGCCGCCAGCATCTGCAGACCTTCAAGGAGCGCTTCGCCCGGCTGCCGGTGCGCATCGAGCAGCTTTCACGCCTGGTGCCGGCCAAGGAGCAGGCGGCGGTGAGGCGGCGCCTGGCGGCCGGGGAGATCGACATCGTCATCGGGACCCACGCGCTGCTCGGCCAATCGGTCGCCTTCAACGATCTCGGCCTGATCGTGGTCGACGAGGAGCAGCATTTCGGCGTCGCCCACAAGGAGCGTCTGAAGCGGCTCAAGGCGGAGGCCCATGTGCTGACGCTGACCGCGACGCCGATCCCGCGCACCTTGCAGATGGCGCTGAGTGGCGTGCGCGACATGAGCGTGATCGCGACCCCGCCGGTCGACCGGCTGGCGGTGCGCACCTTCATCCTGCCCTTCGATCCGGTGGTCGTGCGCGAGGCGCTGATGCGCGAGCATCTGCGCGGCGGCCAAGTGTTCTATGTCTGCCCGCGCATAGTCGATCTCGACGGCGTCGCCGAGCGCGTGCGCCGGCTGGTGCCCGAGGTGAAGATCGCCGTGGCCCACGGCCGGATCGCGGCGCGCACCCTCGATTCGGTCATGGGCGACTTCTATGACGGCAAATACGACGTGCTGGTCTCCACCGCGATCATCGAATCGGGCCTCGACCTGCCGCGCGTGAACACCATGATCGTGCACCGGGCGGACAGGTTCGGGCTGGCCCAGCTCTATCAGCTCCGCGGGCGCATCGGGCGCGCCAAGCTGCGCGGCTACGCCTATCTGACCCTGCCGGTGGGGCATCGGCTGAGCGATACCGCGCACAAGCGGCTCCAGGTCATCCACCGGCTCGACGGCCTGGGCGCCGGCTTCAGCCTGGCGAGTCATGATCTCGACATCAGGGGCGCGGGCAACCTTCTCGGCGCCGAGCAGTCGGGCCATATCCGCGAGGTGGGAGTCGAGCTTTACCAGCACATGCTCGAAGAGGCCGTCGCGACGGCGCGCGCGGCGGCGGGCGAGGGGCCGCCGCCGGTCGACGACTGGTCGCCGGCCATCAGCCTCGGCACCGCGGTGCTGATCCCGGAGAGCTATGTTCAGGATCTCGACGTCCGGCTCACGCTCTATCGCCGCGTTGCCGCCCTTGAGGACCAGGCGGAGATCGACGGCTTCGTCGACGAGCTGACCGACCGCTTCGGCCCGCCGCCGGAATCCGTTCGCCACCTGCTCGAGATCGTCGCGATCAAGCGACTATGCCGGCAGAGCGGGGTCGAGCGGGTCGAGGCCGGGCCGAAGGGCGCGGTGCTGAGCTTCCGGGACCAGAGCCCGGTCGAGCCGGAGGGTCTGATCCGCTATGTGTCGGCGCCGGAGCACGGCGTCCGCCTCCGTCCCGACAACCGCCTCGTCGTGACGCGCCGCTGGGCGGATTCCGAGGATCGCCTCGGCGGCGTCCGGCGCATCCTCGGGGATCTCTGTGCGCTCGCCGGCAAGCCCGATCCCGCCGCCGCGCCTCCCGAAAGGGAAGGGGCGGGGACAGGTTAGCCGCCGGCGAGGTCGTTGACCTTGGCTGCCATGATGAAGTCGTTCTCGTGCAGGCCCTTGATCTTGTGGGTGTAGAAGAGGACCGTGCAATAGCCCCAGCCGAAGGTGATGTCGGGGTGATGGCCCTCCGATTCGGCGAGCGCGCCGACTTTTTGAACCAGGGTCATGGCCTCGGCGAAATTGCCGACCGTGAAGGTGCGGCGGATCTTGGTGTCGTCGTCGGTCAGTTCCCAGCCGGGCGTCTGCGTCAAAAACGCTTGCGCCTCCGCGGATTGGAGCGGCGGGATGCCGCCGCGGCAGGGCACGCAGGTCTTGCTCGTCAAGCTCATGTCTTCCTCCAACGACGCGGGCGATCGTTTTGCCGTGTCGTTTTGCTGTTGCGATAGGCAGCCGGCGCTGAAAAGATGACCGCCATACTACGCCAGGCCACCGGCTGAGAAGGGTTTTTGCGAATGGCGCCGATGGATGCCGCCGTCGACGTCTCCTCCGAGCGTCGCTCCCCCCTTGCCGATGATGCCGGCGCGCCCCGCAGCGTGACCATCCTCGGCTCGACCGGCTCGATCGGGTGCAGCACCATCGATCTGATCGCCCGCCACCCGGCGGCGTTCGAGGTCGAGGCGCTGACCGCCCAGCGCAATGTCGACCGGCTCGCCGCGCAGGCCCGCGAGATCGGCGCCAGACGGGCCGTGATCGGCGATGGTGCGCTCTATGGCGCGCTCAAGGAGGCCCTCGCAGGCTCCGGCGTCGCCGCCGCCGCGGGCGCCGACGCGCTGGTCGAGGCGGCCGCGGCCCCGGCCGATTTCGTGATGGCCGGAATCGTCGGCGCGGCGGGGCTGAGGCCGACGCTGGCGGCGGTCGCGCGCGGCGCGGTGGTCGGCCTCGCCAACAAGGAATGCCTGGTCTGCGCCGGCTCCCTCATGCTGGCCGAGGTCGAGCGCAAGGGGGCGACGCTGCTGCCGGTCGATTCCGAGCACAACGCCATCTACCAGGCGTTCGACTTCGAGCGCAGCGAGAGCGTCGAGAAGATCGTGCTGACCGCCTCCGGCGGCCCGTTCCGCGAGGCGTCGGTCGAAGCGATGGCGGCGGCGACGCCCGAGCAGGCGGTCGCCCACCCCAACTGGGACATGGGCGCCAAGATTTCGGTCGATTCGGCGACGATGATGAACAAGGGCCTCGAGATGATCGAGGCCTATCATCTGTTCCCGGTCGAGGCGGCGCAGATCGAGGTGCTGGTGCATCCGCAATCGGTGGTTCACGGCATGGTCGCCTATGTCGACGGCTCGGTGCTGGCGCAACTGGGCTCTCCTGATATGCGCACGCCGATCGCCTATTCCCTGGCCTGGCCCGCGCGCATGGCCTCGCCCTCGCCGAAGCTCGACCTGGCGGCGCTCGGCCGGCTGACCTTCGAGCCGCCGGACCTCGAGCGCTTCCCTGCGCTCCGGCTCGCCGAGGACGCGCTCGCCCAGGGCGGCAGCGCGCCGATCGTGCTCAACGCCGCCAACGAGGTCGCGGTGCGCGGGTTCCTCGAGCGCCGGATCGGCTTCCTGGAGATCGCCCGCACCGTCGAGCGCTGCCTCGATCGGACCGACCATCGCGCGATCACCCGGCTCGACGACGTCTATGAGGTCGACGGCGCCGCCCGGGAGCTGGCGTCGCGGCTGCTGGCCCACGCCGGCTGAGCGGCCGAGACGCGGCGGATGACGGTGCGGGCAGCGGCGTGGGAGGCGGGCGGCCGCGCCCCGGCGGCGCGCGAGGAGAACGTCCGCGCGCTGATCCGGGCGAACAGCGAGAACTTTCCTGTCGGTTCGTTCCTTATCCCCCCCGATTGCCGGCCCCATGTGCACGCGTTCTATCTGTTCGCGCGCAAGGCCGACGACATCGCCGATTCGCCGCGCATCCCGGCTGCCGAGAAGGTCGCCCGGCTGCAGGCGGCGAGCGAGGCCCTCGGCGAGGACGAGGCGGCGCTCCCCGATTGGGCCGTGCCCTACCACAGGAGCCTGATCGAGACCGGATGTTCGGCGCGAAACGGGCGCGACCTGCTCTCCGCCTTCATCCAGGACGCGACCAAGCGGCGCTATAACGGCTGGGACGAGCTGATGGACTATTGCCGGCGCTCGGCCTCCTCGGTCGGCCGGGTCATGATGGACATCCACGGCGAGACCGGGCACGCCGATCTGGAAGGCTCGGACGCGCTCTGCAACGCTCTCCAGGTGCTCAACCACCTGCAGGACTGCAAGAAGGACTTTCTCGCACTCGATCGCGTCTACCTGCCCGAGCCCTGGCTTCGCGAGGCCGGCGGCGGCGTGGCGCAGCTCGCGGAAGCGCAGGCCGGCCCGGCGGTGCGCCGGACCATCGATCGCTGCCTCGACGGGACCGCCGGCCTCTTGCGGCGTGCCGAGGCGATGCCGCGTTCGGTCGGCCGGCGGCGCTTCCGCTGGGAGTGCGCGGTGATCGTCAAGCTGGCCTGGGCGCTTCACCGCAAGCTGGCGCGGGAGGATCCTCTCGCGGGCCGCGTCAGGGTCTCCAAGTTGGGCCGTTTGGGCTGTGCTATGGGCGGCATCGTCGGCGCATGGTGAGCCGGGCGGTCAGCCTGCCGATCCCGGATGCCGACGATCCGAAGCGCTATGTCGCTGCGGTCGCGAGGGCTTCGGGCTCCTCCTTCTTCCTGCCGATGGTGCTGCTCCCGCGCGAGAAGCGCGAGGCGATGCTCGCGCTCTATGCCTTTTGCCGAGAGACCGACGATGTCGCCGACGAGATCGAGGACCGCGCGCTGTCGCGCGCGCTGCTCGATGCCTGGCGCGATGAAATCCGGGCGCTCTATGGCGGCGCGCCGCGCCATCCGGTGACCCGCGCGCTCGCCGCCCCGGTTGCGCGCTTCGGGCTGGCGGAGCGCCATTTCCTGGAAATATTGGACGGTTTCGAGATGGACGGCGGCGGGGCCATGCTGCGCCCGAGCCTCGCCGAGCTCGAGCGCTACTGCCACTGCGTCGCCGGCTGCGTCGGCCTGCTCTCGGTGGAGATCTTCGAATATCGCGCCGAGAGCATTCCCGCCTTCGCGCGCCATCTCGGCCAGGCCTTTCAGCTCACCAACATCCTTCGCGACGTCGCCGAAGACGCCACGCGCGGCAGGATCTACCTGCCGAAGGAGCTGCTCGAGCGCCAGGGCCTCGCGAATATCGCGCCGGACGCGATCACGGGCACGCCCGGGGTCGAGAAGGTCTGCAGCGCCCTTGGCGCGATGGCGCGGCGTCATTTCGACGCCGCGAGCGAGGCATTGCCGCGCTCGGAGCGGCGGGCGATGCGGCCCGCGCTGCTGATGCGCGGCATCTATGAGGCCTATCTCGACCGCATCGAGGACGCGGGCTTCCCGGTCGCCGGCCCGCGCATCAAATTCGGCGCGCTCGAGAAGCTGCGTCTGGTTGGCGGGGGCCTGCTGCGCACCCTGTGATCCCGCGTGTTCCTTCCGTCATGCCCCCTCCGTCATGTCGCCCCCCTCCGTCATGTCCGCCCCCCCCGGCGTCGCAATCCCGGCCGGCAATTCCGAGCGCTCGTTCTCCCGCGTCATCGACAGCGCACCCGCATGGGGCATGGTGCGGTTCGTTCGGCAAATTTTCGCCAAAATTTCGCCGAGATCGTGTCATCCGATGGGATTTACCTGCCGTGGCTCCGATTTCCGCCATCCTGTGGCCCACCTGCCGGGTCTGTGGGGGCTGGAGTGTCGTCACTGTTGGTGAGTGTTGGAGCGTTGGCATAGGACGAACATCCCGACATGGCTGGTGTCGGGCTGTTCCTGTGCCTCGCGTTCGTCACTGCCGGAGCCGTGCCGTCGCTTTGGCTCAGGAGCTGAGAATTCGGCCTCGCTCCTGATCGGCCACTGCTTGCGGGGAGCCGCTTCCCCGCTGACCACCCCTTGGCCTTTCGGACTGGGCTTGGACGCTTCGGTCAGATCCCACAGTCGCGCCGTTGCTTCCTGACCGCGCGCTGCCGTTGGTTCCCCGACCACGCGGTCCGACACCACCTCTTGTGGTGTTCCCCCGCTACACCACTCGATCGTGTCACATGTCAACAGCGCAGGCCGCTTCTTCGCTGCCGGTCCACGGATATTCGGGCGCATGGACGCGATCGATTGCCGGCCCTGAGCCTCATGCTCGGCCATTTGAGCATGACGGCGACCGAGATCTACGTCGCCTAATCTCAATACAGAGCCCGCACAAAACGGGCACAGGCGCGGCGGGCGCCGCCGCCCGGCGGCGAAATCCTCCCCGTCGCCGGACCCGGCGGCTTCGACGAAGAGCGGAGGTTCGACGGGGGGTGTCGATGTACGGGTCTTGAACGGAGTCCGCGCCTGTCTTACGTTATTGGCATCGATCGGCAAAGAGTACGATCATGGCAGAGACAACGACCTTGTCGTCGAAGTTCCAGATCTCGATTCCGAAGGCCGTCCGGACGGCGCATCGCTGGCGCGCCGGGCAGATCTTTGCGTTCATTCCCAAGGGCACGGGCGTTCTGCTCGTCCCGGTCCCGGAGCGAGAGACGTTGGCCGGTATCGCCGAGGGCGCGTCAGCGGACGACTACCGCGATCGCTCGGACCGCAGCTGATGCGTCTGGTCGATACGTCAGCCTGGGTTGAGTGGCTGATCGGCTCATCCATTGGAGAGACCGTCGCGGAACATTTGCCGCGGCAGAGCGCCTGGCTGGTTCCGACGATGGTGCAGCTCGAGCTCGCCAAGTGGCTCACCCGCGAACGCGGCGAGGACATGGCCGACCAGGTCATTGCCTTCACGCAAGTCTGCAGTATCGTTCCCCTCGACACGGAGATCGCGCTCGCCGCCGCGGATAGCTGCCGCAGGCACGGCCTTGCAACCGCCGACGCGATCATCTTTGCCTCGGCCCGCACCCATGACGCCGACTTGCTGACCTGCGATGGTCATTTCGACGGCCTGCCCGGAGTAATCCTGATCCCCAAGACCTGAACCGACCGGTTCAACGCATGGTCGTATCGATCCGCTTGTTCGCCTCGCGCACCGACACGGTCTTCATCGTCAACGTGACACCGCAGGAGAGCGTCCGGGCGCGCGGCTCGGTCCCATGGTCGAGCGAGATCATGCGTCATCACTTCCGTCGAGATCGTTGATCAGCGTCGCAGCGCGCATCTGGCCTTGCGCCTCGTTCCTCGCCCCCCGGAAGTCGAAACGAGCCGCTCGGCATCGTGGTGGTCCAAATCGGAGCAGCCGAATTGATCCGATGTACCATTTCTCCCGCCCTTTGGATGAGCTGATCCATAATATCCTGAAGCTCAGGGCATGCGCTGAGGGGCAGAACTGTACAGGCCGAGAGAGAGCGGATTCGAGCCGAAACGCGGGATCGTCGGTCAACGGTCGCCCGCCGAAACCCGCGCAGACACTGGGCTTTTCGAGCCCTCTGGACCCGGCCGGAGAGAGTTCGAAAACGAGGTTTGGCGGTGGGAACGAACCCCGGTTCGAACCCTCTCCAATTGGGCGATTGCCCAGGTAGAGATGGTTTGTGATCACCGGCGCATGGCGACCGAAACCCCAATCAAACTTGCCAGCCAACGCACCGTGGAGACGAGCCATGGAGCAGGCGAAACCAATGGATCCGCCAGCTTCTGTTGGTTCTGAGCCATCCGACAAAATCAACACGCGACGCTCCGTCAAGCGTTAGCGCTGCCTCTACCCCACCCGCTCATGAATGAGGTGATGGCATCAGTTGACTGTCAACGGCGGTGTAAAAATGTACCGGCGCGGCGGCGCAAAAATGTACCAGGGGCATCGGCGGTAGCTTGTCCCCGTAGTCCACGGGAGGGACCCGCGCGCCGGACGATCGTCGCAGACTGCGCGTTGCATGCGATGGGGCGCCACGGTCCCGAAGGTCGCGGTCTCGACGTTCACGACCGTGCGATAGGCCGCGAGGGACGTGCTCATCTAGGCCGCCGCCAGCACGGCTGCCGCCACGGACCGGAGCTCAGCCATCAACCGGCTCGTTGTTCTCGAGCGTGCGGAAGCCGCCACGGATAAAGACCGCGACCGTGCAACCGGTGTGTGAGACCGAGAAATGCTTGGAGCCCGGCTTGAGGGACACAAGGTCGTTCTTCTTGTAGATGGCGCCATCGCTGTCCTCGATCTCGCCGTCGAGAACCAGGAATTCCTCATACCCGACATGCTCGTGGGGGATTGAGGTTCCACCGGGCTTGAAACGAATCAGGAAACAGCCGCCGCCCTCTGCCTCGTCATAGCTGACATTGCACCAGGTAAGGTCGGACTGGACCGACCCTTGCAGCCCGTATGGCACGAACTCCGCCGTCTCGAGGTTGACCATGCGCCGTTGTGAATCGAGGGTGTTCGACATGGGCTCGCCTTCCCGCAATTGGCCCAGCCACGAACGGCGGGCGCATCGTTGATCGCCGGGATCAGCTTACGCCAGCGCCGGAGGAGCCGGCAAGACACTGGAGACCTCCAACAACCGGCCGATTTGGCGCGGATAAGGGTGTTCTGTTGGCCGGTCTGTGCGCCGGGTGGATTTGACGGCGTTATTCGTCCGCGGTTTCGTTCTCAGCGGGGTGTTTTCGGTCATACGGGCAGACTCATGCCATGGCGGCCCTGCGCTCATGGAAGATCAGACGCTGGAAATTGTAAGCCAGGTTGGCGAGCCCGATCTTGGCCTCCGCCCGCTTGAGCCCGATGGTGCGGACGAACAGGCCCATGCGATCCTTCTGCTGGGCGAAGACATGCTCGACGCGTGCACGGACCGCTGACTTGCGGGCATTGGCCCGGGCGGTCGCCTTGGGCATGGCCCGACCCGGCGGCTTCTTGCGGTGGATGTGGGAGACCCGACCCTTGCCCGCCAGCCACGCCTCGTTCGCCTTCGAGCGATAGGTGCTGTCGGCCCACACGCCGGCGGCCAGATTGTCGCTGGTGACGAGATGACGCAACATCTTGCCGTCATGGCGGGCGGCATCGGTCACCGCCGAGCCGCGGATGAAGCCGTAGGCCCGATCGATGACGACATGATTCTTGTAGCCGAACACCGGGATCGCGATGTCGGGCACGCGCCGTTGCGCCCCGGCGGGGTTCTTGCGCCTTCCGGTCTTCACCGTCCACCGCGCGTCTGTGTCCTTCTGCGCCGCCTTGGTCGGCTGATCGGGCCAGATCTCGGCCGCGCTCTTGCCCGCCTTGATCGCCCGCTCCTCGTCATCGCGGTTGCGCTGCTTGGGCGCCGACACCAGGGTCGCATCGACGATCTGGCCGCCCATCGCCAGATAGCCACCGCGGCGAAGCGCGCGGTCGAAGGTGGCAAATGATCCGGTAGGCCAAACAGGCCAGCCTGTCTCATCAATATCCCCTCCAACCGAGCAGCCGCAGAGAATCACAACGAGGCGAAATTGGCGAGGTAAATAGAGGCGTCTAAGTGGCCCGCAAAATGTATTTGCGCTACCATCGCCAATCGAGGTAACCGTTCGCAGGACGCTGATGGAACCCTGCTCTCCAGGCGGGCGCGGGCGCGTCACATCGCCGGAAGCATCGTCAAGGGAGGATATAACCCCAAGACATGGCGAGCGCGTTGACAAGCAGAAGCGCAGAAACAACACTACCTTGCCGGTTCTTCCCGAGTTGGACGGCCGCGCAAATCCTCTGAAACACAAGGGAGAATGTCGTGAAGAGACTAAACAAGAGGACCCTCATCGGCGTGCTTTCGGCAGGGATCCTGGCGCTTGCTGGGACGGCCAATGCCGACAGCAACGAGCCGATCAGGATTCCGATCAAGAACTGGTCGAGCCAGATTGTCATGGCCCATGTCATCGGTGGCATGTTCGAGAGCATCGGAGACACCGTCGAGTACGTGCCCGTCGACAATCAGGCAAGCTTCGAGGCTGTTCGCGGCGGCGATATCCACATTCTGCACGAAGTGTGGCAGTCGACCATGCAGAACGCCTACTACAGCGCCATGGAAAAGGGCGGCCTGATCGATGCGGGCACTCACGACGCCGAAACACTCGAAGAGATGGGCGTTCCGAACTGGGTGATCGACCAGGGTCTCTGTCCGGGACTGCCTGCCTGGGAAGCCCTCAAGGACTGCTACGCCAACTTCGCGACGCCGGACTCCGGCGGCAAGGGCCGCTGGCTCGAAGGACCCCAGAGCTGGCATGGTGATGTGATGCCCAACCGCGTCAAGGGGCTGGGACTCGACGACACCTGGGTGGTCAAGTTCGCCGGCGCTGCAGATGCCCTGTGGGCCGAACTGGTAGCGGCCAAGAAGGAGGGACGCGGCACGGTCATCTTCAACTGGACGCCGAACTTCACCGATGCCGAGGGCTTCTCCTTCATCGAATTCCCTCCCTACTATGACGGCTGCCGGATCGCCGATGGTGGCGATCTCAGCACGACCGGCTGTGGATCCCCGAAGGGCTGGTTGAAGAAGGGAGCGCACTACAAGCTCCCGAAGACCCATCCGCAGGCCTACACGATCCTCTCGAGGATCTCGTTCACCACGCCGCAGATCGGTTCGATGGCCGCGCTGGTCGATCTCGACAAGATGACCCACGAGGATGCCGCCGCGAAGTGGCTGGCAGACAACGAGGACGTCTGGAAGCCCTGGACAGAATCTGTCCTCGGCGAGAGCAACTGACGAGGCCATCCGTTTCAAGCATTCTCATGATGCATATCTGAAGTGTCGGGCCCCCCGGGTGTCGGGGGGCCCGTTTCCGTAGGGCGTCGTACCGGCATCCCAGGCATTGACCCTAGACCCGCAAGCATCACAATCAGGAACCACGCCTCAAGGATCGGCATGTCAGGGAATGCAGTGGATCGGGGGGTAGTCCATGTCTTCTCAAGGGCGGACTTCAGGAGAAGAACGAGCTGTCATCGAGTGCGAGTCCGTCTACAAGGTCTTCGGGCGGAACGCGGATAGTCTGGTCGCCAGCACGGATGGTTTCATCGATGCCGAAGCCGCACGGTCCGCTGACTGCATCGTCGGCGTCAACAACGCCTCCTTCGAGGTTCACGCAGGTGAACTTCTGGTCATCATGGGACTGTCCGGCTCGGGCAAGTCCACATTGCTTCGGTGCACATCGAGACTGACCGAGGCGACCGCAGGCAAAATTTTTGTCGAGGGCCAGGACCTTCTGGCGATGAGCAGCAAACAGCTGCTGGAGCTACGGCGCTCCAAGATGGGCATGGTGTTCCAGAACTTCGGGCTACTGCCCCACAAGACGGTTCTGGAGAACATCGCCTTCCCGCTTCAGATGAAGGGCATCAGCACTAGGCAGAGTGTCTCGAGAGCACGAGATATGGCCGAACTCGTCGGACTCCAGGGGCGGGAGAACTACTTTCCCAGACAACTCTCGGGCGGCCAGCAGCAGCGGGTCGGGATTGCGCGCTCGCTGGCTGTCGAACCGGACATCTGGTTCCTCGATGAGCCGTTTTCGGCTCTCGACCCGCTGATCCGCAAGGAGATGCAGGACGAGTTTCTGAGACTGCAGGGCGTTCTTAACAAGACGATCCTCTTTGTCACCCATGACTTCGATGAAGCGCTTCGCCTGGCCGACCGCATCGCCATCATGAAGGAAGGTATCATCGAGCAGCTCGATACACCGGCCGGCATCATTCTCGAACCGGCCACCAAGTACGTGCGCAAGTTTACCCAGGACGTGCCGAGGGAGAAGGTTCTCAGGATCGAATCAGTCATGGAGCCAGTCGATCAGGAGGAGGAGCTCTCAGACCTGCGGGTGTCCAAGGATTCGATCATAGAAACCGTCGCGGAGGCGATCCTGAACCAGCACCGGCCCGTGGGAGTCGTCGATGCCGACAATGCGCTTGTCGGAAGCCTGCATGCCTCCCACGTGATCAACGTCCTCTTCGGAAACCGATCGCAACGGTCGTCGGGGAACTGATCGCACCTCCATGTCACCGCCACGGATATCCTTGAAGGTCGTCCAATTCTCCGGTCTTCTGGTGATGTTCTTCCTGTTGGTCCGTTTCGTCGATTCATCAGATGCGAACTGGCTGTGGCGGTTCCCGCCGCTGCTCAAGGACCTGCCGTTCATCATCAATGACACGGTACAGAACCTGCTGTTCGAATGGATGCCGATCGAGGTCTACGATCCAGACATCGATGACTACGAAACGAAACCCCTCTTCCGCGAGGTGACGAGAGCCATCTCGAGTTTCCTTCTCGTCATCATCGAATTCACCCGCGAGGTCATGCTCGGGGGCGTCAAGACCATTGTTGTATTCACGGACTGGGATTTCATCAACGAGAACCCGTGGGCGCACTGGCCCGCGCTTCCCTGGACGGTGATCACGGGATGGGCCATCGTCCTGGGCTACAGGCTCCAGGGAATCGGGCTCGCAGTCCTCGCCGCGTTTTCCACCGTCTACATCGCCGTGTTCGGACAGTGGGAGCCGTCGATGCAGACGCTCTCGTTCGTGCTGGTCACTGCGCCCGTTTCCGTCTTGCTGGGGCTGGCACTGGGGATCTGGGCATTCAGAAGCAGGAGTGTCGAAGCGACCCTCAATCCGCTTCTCAATGTGGCACAGACCATGCCGCACTATTCGTATCTGGTCCCTGTCATTGTCCTCTTCGGGGTGGGTGATCACGCGGCGGCGATCGCAACCATTATCTTTGCAACCCCGCCGATGGTTCGCCTGACCCTGCTGGGTCTCAAGAACGTGCCGGTGGATGTTGTCGAGGCGGGGGTCATGAACGGCTGCGGCAGGTTCCAGCTGTTGTTTAGGGTTCTCATCCCGACGGCCAAGCGCGATGTGCTCATCGGTGTGAACCAGGTCGTGATGCAGTGCCTGGCGATGACCGTGATTGCATCCTTCATCGGTGCTCAGGGACTGGGCTCGAACCTGATGATCGCGCTCAATTCCCTGAAAATCGGAACCGGCATCGAGATCGGTGTCTGCATCGTGCTGATCGCGGTGGTCCTCGACAAGATGTCGCTTGCCTGGGCCCACAAGCAGAAGGACTACTTTGCCGACCTTACCTTCTTCGAACATTACAGGGTCCCGATACTCTTGGCCGCCATTCTGGCGGCCGGCTCGCTTCTGGCCTGGGCCGGCAGCTTCCTCTTCGAGGAGGGTCGTAACTACCTTTACATCGTGCCGCACAACAAGGGCATCACGACGGCGCCCTTCTGGCAGGCGGCGGTGGACTGGACGTGGGATACCTTCTTTTTCACCCTGAAGGACTTCAATGTATTCCTGATCACACAGGTGCTCTTTCCGATGCGGGATCTCTATCTCGGCATGCCGGTTGTCGCCACCTTCGTCCTGATGATGGGTACCGCCTACATCCTCGCCGGTGTCCGTTCCGCCCTGATCGTCGGGGGCTTTCTGCTGTTCATCGCGTTCTCGGAGTATTGGGACAGGGCGCTGATCACGGCCTACATGGCGTCATTCGTGGTCATCGTTTCCGCCGTCATCGGTCTGACGGTCGGCTCGCTGTGTGCGCAGAGCGCCGTGGCGAGCAGGGCAATTCTTCTTGTCTGCGACTTCCTCCAGACATTTCCGTCCTTCATCTACCTCATTCCGGTGATCATGCTCTTCGGCATCACCGACACGTCCGTTATCATCGCATCCGTGGTCTACGCGACCGTGCCCGCGACCCGCTACACGGTCGAAGGACTCCGCAGCGTTCCGGTGGTCATTCAGGAAGCGGGCACGATGTCAGGCGTCTCCCGCATGCAGAGATTGGTCTCGATCGAGTTTCCACTGGCCTTCCCGCACATCATGCTGGGTATCAACCAGACCGTGATCTTCGGCCTGTTCATGGTGATCATCGGCGCCTTCATCGGCACCACGGATCTCGGCCAGCTCATCCTCAAGGCGATATCCGATCGGCACGGAACCGGCATCGGCCTCACGCTCGGCCTGTGTGTCGCCTTCATTGGCCTTGCCGTCGATCAGATCATCCGCACCTGGGCAGAAAGGCGCAAGAAGGAACTCGACCTGGGCTGAACCTGTCTGGTCAAGTCCGAGAAGTTCTGGATATTTTGGCTTGGCATGCAGGAGCTGAGGTCTTCGCATCGAGGCCGTTCTGGGCCTCGTATTCGTGGTCGAGTTCCTCTCTGACGGTGCGCATCTGACGACGCTCGAGCTCGCTGATCCTGATGGCCCGCCAGCGTTCGGTGGCGCGGATCATGGCGCCGAACATGAGCTTGAGCACGGGCTTCTCGCCGAAGGCGTTGGGGATGACCTTGAGCCGGCGGCGCTCCTCGCCGAAGAGACGCTCGAGAAGATTCGTGGTTCGGATCGCGCGGCGGTGGGTGATCGGCATGCGCAGGTGTGCGATGCAGGCCTCGAAGTCGTCCTCGAAGCAGGCGCTCGCGCTCGGCAGCTCGGCCTGGTAGTCGGCGACTACACCGCTGGCAAGATCGCGGGCGATGGCACGAGACGGGGCCTGGTAGGCGGCGGTGACCCGGGCCTTGAACTCGGGCCAGAGGTCTTCCGGCACCTTGGCCGCAAGGTTCCGCATACGATGGGCGAGGCAGCGCTGACGCGCCGATCGCGGGAAGCAGGTCTCGATCGCCTTGATGATGCCCGCCGCACCGTCCGAGACCACCAGCAGGGGATCGCCGAGGCCGCGCCCACGCATGTCCTGAAAGAAGGCGCTCACCGTCTCGACGGAGCCGACGCCTCTCTGCCGAGGCAGCGGCAGCGCCGGTTCAGCGCGCTGCACTCCGGCGCTCGCATCCGGACGCTGGGCGCCAGGCGCCTGACGTTGCGGGACCGGCCAACGCACGCCAACGCCGGTTTGCGGCCGTACCTGCGCATCGGAATAGCCCAATGAATGCAATGCCCGGGTTGGAGCCCGGTTTCACCCGCCCGGGCGAGCGGACTTCCAACTCCGGGAATTCCAAATCCCGCTAACCCATTGAAATTCCTACGGTCGGAAATCCCGTACCGAATCAGCGCAGTCAACAGTCGCGGAGAATATGGGCGGAGAGAGAGCGGATTCGGGCCGAAGCGCGGGACCGTCGGTCAACGGTCGCCGGCCGAAACCCGCGCGGATGTTGGGCGTTTCGGCACCGCCCGGCGCGGCGGGAGAAGGTTCGGACGTGAGGAATGGCGGAGGGGGTGGGATTCGAACCCACGGTACGCGCGAGCGTACAACGGTTTTCGAGACCGCCCCGTTCGACCACTCCGGCACCCCTCCGAGGCCCGCCCGGACGCGTGTTCCCTATCTACGCCGGTGCGCAGGCGCGGGCAACCGCCCCGCTTGGGAAGCGGGCGTGGGGCGGCAGGTCTCCTCGCGGCGGCGCGGGCCGGGCTCGCCTTGACTCGGTCACGCGCCGACGGCTAGTTGTGTCCCCCCGCACCGCAGGCAATGAAGGAATGGAACTGGGGCCATGGTCGATGTATCGGTCAAGTCGACGGACGGGCACCCGCTTGTGTTTCTGCCGCAGCATGACGGCTATGCCGACGACACCCTGCGCGGCATATTGAGCCGGGTGAGGACGTTCGCCATGGTAGGCGCCAGCACCCATTGGCGCCGGCCCAGCTTCTACGCCATGAAATATCTGACCAAGAAGGGCTATCGGGTAATCCCGATCAACCCCACGCGGGCCGGAGAGACGATCTTGGATGAGACCGTCCATGGCAGCATCGCCGAGTACCCCGGTCACCTGGACATGGTCGATATCTTTCGCCCCTCCGAGGAGGCGCTGGAGATCACCAAGGAGGTGATCGCCGCCAAGGACGACAAGGGCATCAAGGTGCTCTGGATGCAGCTCACGGTGCGCAATGATCACGCGGCGGCGCTCGCCGAGGAAGCCGGGCTTACCGTGATCATGAACCGCTGCCCGAAGATCGAGTTCGCCCGGCTTTCGGGCGAGCTGAGCTGGAGCGGGATCAACTCGCGGATCATCACCGCCAAGAGCCTGAGGCCACCGAGAGCATGAACGACATTCCAGCCAAGGGCGGCGCGCCCGCGGTCGAGGTAACCGCTCCCGATTACGGCATCGAGACCCTCGCCGTCCACGCCGGCGCCCGCCCCGATCCGGTCACCGGCGCGCGCTCGACCCCGATCTATCAGACCACCTCCTTCGTCTTCGACGATGTCGACCATGCGGCCGAGCTCTTCAATCTGCAGACCTTCGGCTATATCTATTCGCGCATCACCAACCCGACCGTCGCCGTGCTCGAAGAGCGGGTCGCGGCGTTGGAGAACGGGCGCGGCGCGGTGGCGGCGGCGACCGGGCATGCGGCCCAGTTTCTGGTCGGCGCGACGCTGCTGGAAGCCGGCGACGAGTTCATCGCCTCACGCAATCTCTATGGCGGCTCGGTCACCCAGTTCGGCATGAGCTTCAAGAAGCTGGGGTGGACATGCCGTTTCGTCGATCCGACGGAGCCGGCGAATTTCGACGCGGCGATGACCGACAAGGTCAAGTTCATCTTCTGCGAAGGCCTGGCCAATCCGGGCGGCATCGTGCTCGATCTCGAGGCGATCGCGGAGGTCGCGCGGAGACACGGCGTGCCCCTGATCGTTGATAACACCCTGGCCTCGCCCTATCTCTGCCGGCCTTTCGAGCACGGCGCCGATATCGTGCTCCACTCGACCACCAAGTTCATCGGCGGCCACGGCAACACCATGGGCGGCATCGTGGTCGAATCCGGCCGCTTCGACTGGTGGCAGAACGACAAATTCCCGAGCATGACCAAGCCGGACGACGCCTATCACGGCCTCACCTTCGCCGAGACCTTCGGCGATTTCGGCTTCACGATGAAGGTGCGCGCCGTCGCTCTCCGGGATTACGGCCCCTGCATGGCGGCGCAGGCCGCCTGGAACCTGCTTCAGGGAGTCGAAACCCTGCCGCTCCGCATGGAGCGCCACTGCGCCAACGCGCTCGCGGTCGCCCGCTATCTGGAGCGGCACCCCAAGGTCGCCTGGGTCTCCTATGCCGGGCTCGAGTCGAGCCCCTTTCGCGCACTGGCCGAGAGATATCTCCCGCGCGGTGCCGGCGCGGTCTTCACCTTCGGCGTGAAGCGCGGCTACGAGGCCGGCATCAAGGTGGTCGATTCGGTGAACATGTTCTCGCATCTCGCGAATATCGGCGATACCAGGAGCCTGATCATCCACCCGGCGTCGACCACCCACCGCCAGCTCAACGACGAGCAGAAGACCGCCGCCGGCGCGGGCCCGGACGTGGTGCGGCTCTCGGTCGGCATCGAGAGCATCGACGACATCATCGCCGATCTCGACCAGGCCCTCGCTCGGATCTGATCGGCTTCGGTCAGCGTCTACCGGCTGCGCTCCGCTCCCTGCCTTCGCTGGCCGGCATCCGAGCCGGGGAGAGACGGTGCGGCGGCGCGGTCGCGCGCGGCGAGCAGGCCGCGGCAGAGGGCGCCATTGAACGTCATGGCGATGCGGACGCTGCCGAGCGTGCGGAGATAGTCGTTGAAGCCTTGCTCCGTGAGCGGCGCGCCGTCGGGGGTGACGAAGGCGCGGGCGTCAGGGCCGGCGGGGCCGCCGAGCTCGGCCCGGAACGCGCGATAGCGGGGCTTTTGCGCGGCGCCGTCGGGTTCCGTGATGGTGATCCGGTCGAGCGCCGCGAGCTCCATGGCGGCGAGCGCGGCGGTGGAGAAGCCCTGGCGCAGCAGCGCGCGCAGCACCGCCTCCTGGCGTCGTTGAAAGGCCTTGCGCTTGAAGGTGGCGCGGAGCGCGTCGAGGGTCTCGTCCTCCGCCGCCTCGCCGAAGGCGGCGCCGAAGGAAAGACCTTGGGCTGTGCCCCGGTTGACCGACTCGGCGCACATGTGCTCGCGCAAGCGCGGGATGACCCGCGTCACCCACGGCAGGGCGGCGACCGCGCGCTGCATGTCCTCGGCCATCAAATAGGCGAAGTTCGCCGCGCACCAGTAGGTTGGCAGGCGAAACTCGATTCCGACGGCGCCGTCCCGCTCGACCGAGACCCGCTCGATGAAACCGAGCTCCGTGACCGGCTCGTCGAGCTCGGGGTCGGTCACGGTCGCGAGCCGCGCCCGAACCTGGGCCTCGCGGTCGGCGGCGCCCTCGCTCACGGCCCGAGCCCTATTCGGCGGCCGCGGCGTCGGTCTTGCTCTTGAGCTTTTCCTTGGCCGCGTCGATATCGATGTCGTAGAGCCGGGCCGCGTTGAGCCCGAGGATCTTCTTCTTGACCTCGGGCGTCAGATCGACGCCGCGCTCCTGCTTGATGTCCTCGGGCAGCTCGAACGCCCAGAACTTCTCGACCAGCCATTTGGGGGTCCAGATGGCGTAGTCGCTCGCGAAGGTCAGCTTGTCCTCGCCGACCCAGAACAGGAGTTCTGCGATCACCTCTGCGAAATAGCGCGGGCGCGCATGCATGAACGGCATCGCCACCGCAAGGCCGCCCCAGACATTCTCCTCCTGCACCGCGATCCAGCAGAAATCGTCGAGGCGCGGCAGCCCGACATGCTCGACGATGAAGGTGAGGTTCGGAAAGTCGGTCGCCGCATGGTCGACGTCGTGGCAGTCGAACGCGTCCTTGGCGAGCGGCGTGATGGTCGGCCCCTTGTGGACATGAATGTTGGTGATGCCGAGCGTCTCGCACAGCTCGAAGCAGCGATAGGCCTCCGCGTCGTTCAGCCGCCAGCCGCGCGAGGCGCCGCGCCATTCCGCGGTGTAGAGCTTGACGCCGCGGATGCCGTAAGCCTCCTTGAGCGCGTGGATCTGCTCGAGCGCCAGCGCGCCGTCGCGCGGGTCGAAGGCGCCGTTGAGAATGAATCGATCGGGATATTTTCGCGCAATAACAGCGTTCTGCTCGGTGGTGTTGAAGCCGTTTATGTAGAAATCCTTGAGATAGGTCGGCTGGATGATCGCCATGTCGGCGGGGCCGTCGACGAACAGGTCGCGGTACATGGTATCGGCGTCGTATTTCTCGAATTTCTCCTTGGGCCAGACCTCCTCCTCGGGGCTGAGCGAGGCGTGATAGGCGTAGAAACAGTCGATGAACTGCTTGCCGTGAATGTTGCGCTGGTTGGCCGGAGCGGCGTCCCAGAAATGGGTATGTCCGTCGACGACGAAGATCTCTTCCCCGTTGCTGGTCCTGTACATCGCGCGCTCCGCTCGGTTCCGGCCCGAGGCGAGGGTAGCGTCCCGCGCACCGAACACAACCCCTGTCCCGGGTATCGGGGCGTTCCGGTCCTCGCGTCCCCTTCGCTGTCGACGGCAACGTCAGGATTTATGCTGGAAGGACCCGAAGCCGATCTAATCAACACTGCCCATCAACACAAGGCGCTCCGCGCCCGGAAGGCGGAAGCGCTCGGCGATCTTCGCCGGGTGGTTCACTGTGGCGCCAGGCACGCTGCGAGCGGCCAACCTCGCCCGCCACAGATGTAAGGTCGAAGGATACCTGTGGCGGATCGACATTTCTCGCACCGAAGCCTTGTTATCGGACTCGAGGGGCAGCGACGCCTCGATCAGCTTCTTGCGGTGGGAAGTCATGCAAATGCGGGAATGCGGCGGTTCTTCCCGCGGTCGCGGGATGCGGTCGGCAGCAGGCTTGAGGCGCGAAAAGCCGGCCGAGGTGGACGTTGGCCTGTGATGGCGGGACCGGCGCGGCGGGTCTCCAGTGTGCGGGGAGGCCGTCGTCGGTGGCAAACCCCGAGGGCAGACGGAGCCCCTTTGCCGATCTCGTACATCTTGACATCAACCGTATTGCGCATCAAGATGCCGTTCATGCGAACCACACTGACGATCGAATCGGATGTCCAGCAGCTACTTCAGCGTGAAATGCGCCGCACCGACAGGAGCATGAAGGCCGTCGTGAACGATGCGTTGCGCATCGGTCTCGGGATGAAGGGCAAGCCGCCCCGGCCGTCTCGCTTCAAGGTGGAGCCTCATGCATTCGGCTTCAAGCCGGGCGTCGATATCGATCGGCTCAATCAGCTTGTCGATGAGTTGGAGGCGGATGAGTTCGCTCGACAGCTCGCTCCGTGATCGTTCCCGACGTCAACCTGCTGCTGCACGCCCACGATTCGCAATCCCGCCGGCACGCGGCGGCACGAGAGTGGTGGGAAACACTGATGAACGGGACCGGCAATGTCGGCCTTCCGTGGGTGGCGATCCTGGGATTCATCCGCATCGCGACCAATCCGAAGATCCTCGACAACCCCCTCGATGTCGGCGGCGCTTGCGCGCGCGTGCGGTCGTGGCTCACCCGGCCGCAGACGATGCTCATTCACCCCGGAGACCGTCATGCGGACATTCTGTTCGGTCTTCTCGAGGCGGCGGGCGCTGCTGGCAATCTGACGACGGACGCGCATCTCGCGGCTTTGGCCATCGAACACCAAGCGGAACTCCACTCGACCGACGCAGACATGGCGCGGTTTCCCGGACTGCGGTGGGTAAATCCTCTCGTCTGATTTTGTATTGCGACGCCGGATTGTCTGCTGGGAAAACGTATTGCGCTTCGCACATCTAAGGCCCGGATGTGATTCGACCTTTAAGACCACCTGGGGCGCGTCATGCGAATCCAACTTGAGCGCTCCTGGAAACTCGGGAAACGGATCGGAGACGGCGGCTTCGGCCGCGTTTTCGAGGCCGCATCCGACGGTAGGCCCGCCTGCGTGGCCAAACTCGTACCGAAGGTCCCCGGTGCGGAACGCGAGTTACTGTTCGTCGACTTGGCGGACGCGCGCCACGTCGTCCCGATAGTCGATAGAGGAGAGGCGGGTGAGCACTGGGTGTTGATCATGCCCCGGGCCGATTACTCTTTACGCGATCGACTCGTGGCGGGTGACTTGTCTGTAGAGGACGTCGTAACTGTCATGGAGGACGTTGCCGTCGCACTCGTCGATCTGGATGGCCTTGTCGTACACCGGGACATCAAGCCGGAAAATACATTGTGGCTGGATGGACATTGGTGTTTGGCGGACTTCGGAATCTCGCGATATGCGGAGGCGACAACCGCGGCGGACACCCGAAAACATGCGTTCACACCGGCGTATGCCGCGCCGGAACGATGGAGGGGCGAGCGCGCGACGGGTGCAACGGATGTCTACTCGCTCGGTGTTATGGTCCATGAGATGCTTTCGGGCGATCTTCCTTTTAACGGCTCGATGGAGGATTTGCGCGACGCGCACCTGCATCTAAACCCTCCCTCGGTGGAAGGTGTCGCCCCCCATCTATCGGCGCTCGTCACCGAATGTCTGTACAAAGCTTCGGGCGCCCGACCCAGCCCCGAGACCATATTGACGAGGCTCGGACACCAGACCGCGGTCGAAGCCGAGGCAGTGCCATCCGGTCTCGCGAGGTTGCAGGAGATCAACCTGCGGCAAGTTATCAGGCAGAGCGAGGTTGAGCGAGAAGCCTCCGCGCAACAATCAGCTGAAGAACAACGGGCGGAACTCCTAAGGTCGGCGCAGCAAGCGTATGACGTCGTATCGACTGACTTGAATCGAACCATCCGTTCATTTGCCTCGGCTGCCCAGGCAACACAGTTAGACGACGGATGGACGATCAGGCTTGGCCAGGCCGAGTTGGAAATGGGGTCGTTCTCCAACACACCAACGAACCCATGGGTAAGGCAGGCGCCGGCATTTGACGTCATCGCGCACTCGCAGATCTCGATCACCGTACCGCGGCATATGGATTATGAAGGCCGGAGCCACTCGCTCTGGTATTGCGATGTGCAAGAGAACGGGAGGTTTCAGTGGTTTGAAACCGCGTTTATGTTCAATCCACTCATCAATCACCGAGATATCAAGAACCCGTTCGCACTTGCACCCGGTGCAGAGTCCGCCAAAGCACTTTGGCCTGGGGTGGCCGAGTACCAGATGGCTTGGCCCTTCGAACCGCTGAATGCCGACACTTTCGACGTGTTCGTAGATCGTTGGGCATCATGGTTTGCAGACGCAGGGAGCTCACGGCTCGTCCATCCACAGCGCATGCCCGAGCGCCACGCCGAGGGAAGTTGGAGAACGAGTTAGGGTCGCAACAGCGTTCTTTCGGAATAACCTGATTGCTTCGTACCTCCTTGTTTGTCTCGGCCTTCGGGATACGGTCGAACCGCCAATATCCGAGGCTCGCGAAGTCCACGCAGGCTTTCCGATGTTGAATTCCAATGAATTGGCCACTTCTCATTCACTCACGGGAGAGAAGCTCATCCTGCGCCTTACGTGCGGCGTCGATCATCTCATCCATCTCCCGGTCGCGACCGTTCTGGATCATTTCGTCGCGTTTGAGCGTCGAAAGGATGTAGGCGCTGCGGTAGGTATGCTTGATGAGTTCGACGATTTCGGGCGGAATGCCCCTGCGGCGATACCGGATTTCCCCCTTGCACGGCCCTCGCGCCCCCTTCGTGTCCGTCGCTTGACAAGGCGCGCCGCGTCGGGCCCCATAGGCGCGCAATGACCGTGCACAGGATCAGCCAGCGCTGGTGGTGGCCCGTCTGACCCGGGCGGCCTTGCGCAGAGACCATGACCAGAGGGGCCGCCGGGAGACCGGGCGGCCCTCTCGCTTTCCGAGGGCACGGGTCTTTCGGCGGCCGGGAAGGGGATCATGACCGACCACCGCTACCAGACCCAAGGCGGCCTCACCGTGCACCGGCAGGATCGGGTGCAGGAAGGAAGGCGGCCCGCCGAGGCGCTGATCGAGCGTCTGGACCGTTATCCGGGCGTGCTCATGTCCTCATGCTTCGAGTTTCCCGGCCGTTACACGCGCTGGGACCTGGGCTTCGCCGCCCCGCCGCTGGCCATCACCTGCCGCGCGCGCGATTTCGAGGTCGCCGCGCTCGATCCCCGGGGCCGTGTCCTGCTCGAGCCGATCCGCGCGGCTCTCGCGCCGCTCGATGCGGTCGCGACGCTGCAGGCGGACGCCGCGCACCTCCGCGGCACCGTGCGCAAGCCCGCGGAGACCGTGCCGGAAGAGCAGCGCAGCCGACAGCCCTCCGTCTTCAGCCTGCTGCGGGCGGTCATCGACCTGTTCAAGAGTGACCAGGACCAGCATCTCGGGCTCTACGGCGCCTTCGGCTACGATCTCGCCCATCAGTTCGAGCCGATCGACAAACGCCTGGACCGCGCCCTCGACCAGCGCGACTTGGTGCTGTTTCTGCCGGACGAGATCCTGGTCATCGACCACATGTCGGAGCGAGCGGTCTGGCATCGCTACGACTTCGTCACCGCTGCCGGCGACACGCGCGGCATGGCGCGCGCGGCCGCGCCGGATCCCTATGCCGGCGGGCAAGCCCGCGGCCGGTCGAGCGACAACGATCACCGGCCGGGCGAGTATCCCGAGGCGGTCGGGCTCGCAAAGCAGGCGTTTCGCCGGGGCGATCTGTTCGAGGTGGTGCTGAGCCAGCAATTCTCCGAAGCCTGCCCCGATCCGCCGTCGGCGGTGTTCGAGCGCCTGCGTACGCTCAACCCGGCACCCTATTGCGCGCTGATGAACCTCGGGGAGGGCGAGTTCCTGGTCGCCGCCTCACCCGAAATGTATGTCCGGGTCGAAGGCCGGCGAGTCGAGACCTGCCCGATCTCCGGCACCATCGCCCGCGGCAAGGACGCGTTGGGCGATGCCGCCCAGATCGTGAAGCTCCTCAACTCGGCCAAGGACGAGGCCGAGCTGACCATGTGCACCGACGTCGATCGCAACGACAAGTCGCGCATCTGCGAGCCGGGCTCCGTCCGGGTGATCGGGCGTCGCCAAGTGGAGCTCTATTCGCGGCTGATCCACACGGTCGACCATGTCGAGGGTATTCTGCGGCCCGAATTCGACGCGCTCGACGCCTTCCTGAGCCACACCTGGGCGGTGACGGTGACCGGTGCGCCGAAGCACTGGGCGATCCGCTTCATCGAAGACCATGAACGCTCGGCGCGCCGTTGGTATGGCGGCGCCATCGGCCGCATGAGCTTTGACGGCGGGATGAACACCGGGCTCACCCTTCGGACGATGCGCATGAAGGACGGAATCGCCGAGATTCGGGCCGGCGCCACGTTGCTCTACGACAGCGACCCTGAGGCGGAAGACGATGAGTGCCGCCTCAAGGCGTCGGCGCTGTTCACCGCGCTCCGGGCGGAACCGTCCCCGTCCGCGAGCGGCGCCCGCTCAGCGCGGCCCGGAGACCAGCGCCGGGTGCTTCTGGTCGACCATGAGGACTCGTTCGTCCACACCCTCGCCAATTATCTGCGGCAAACCGGGGCGGTCGTGGAGACCCTGCGGCCCGAGCCCGCGCGCCGGATGATCGAGGACGCCCCCCCGGATCTGGTCGTGCTCTCGCCCGGACCCGGCCGCCCCGGCGACTTCGGCACGGCCGAGACGATGGACCGGGTCCTCGCGCACGATCTGCCGTTGTTCGGCGTCTGCTTGGGGCTCCAGGCCATCGCGGAGTATTTCGGCGGCCGGCTCGAACAGCTCGACGAGCCGGTGCACGGCAAGCCCTCCGAGGTCACGGTGCTGGGCGGCGCCCTGTTCGGGGGGCTGCCGAAGCGCTTCCGGGTCGGGCGCTATCACTCGCTCCATGCCGCGCGCGCGGCGCTCCCGGCCGCGCTGCTCGCGGTCACCGCGGAGACGGATGACGGGGTCGTCATGGCGTTGGAGCACCGAGAGCGCCCGATCGCCGCCGTGCAGTTTCACCCGGAATCGATCCTCTCCCTGGACGACGATATCGGCATGCGGCTGATCGAGAACATGATGGCCGCGCTGGTCACAGGCCGAAGGCGCCGTCGATGACCACTGCCTGGCCGGTCATATAGGCCGATTCATCGGCCGCGAGATAGACGCAGAGAGACGCGATCTCGGAGGGCACCGCCATGCGGCCCATCGGTTGGCGCTCGATGAAGGCGCGTCGCGCGGCATCGGGATCGGGAAACGCGTTGATCCGCTCATCGAGCGATGGGGTCTGCACGGTGCCCGGGCAGACCGCGTTGCAGCGAATGCCTTCTGCGACATAGTCCATCGCGACCGATTTGCTGAGCCCGATGACCGCGGCCTTGCTGGCGCCGTAGGCGCATCGATGGGGCGCGGCGATCACCGACGAGGCGACCGATGCCATGTTGATGATCGAGCCGCCGCCATGGGCCAGCATGGCCGGCAAAAAGGCGCGGATCATCCGGTACATCGCGGTTACGTTGAGTCTGAAGGTTTCTTCCCAATCTTCTGGTTCGCAGTCGAGAATCGCGCCATGGGGTACACGGCCGGCGCAATTGAACAACACGTCGACGGCGCCGATCTCCGCGGCGGCGGCGGCGACCGCATCCGCGTCGCGCACGTCGAGCGCGCGGCAGGTGACGCCGTCGAGCGCGGCGAGGCTTTCGAGCTTGTCGGCGTCGATGTCGGTTGCCCACAGGCGTGCTCCCTCGCCATGGAAGGCGAGGGCGGTCGCGTGGCCGATTCCCTGCCCCGCCGCGGTGATCAACGCCGTCTTGCCCGCCAGCCGGCCGCTCATGGTTTCGCTCCTCATCGTCCGTTCCTCGACTTTTCGTCAGCGTCCCGAGAAGGATGGCTTGCGCTTCTCGACGAATGCCGTAATGCCCTCGACGAAATCATCGGTCGAGGCGCAATCGGCGAACATTTCGGCCTCCGCTTGAAGCTGTTGATCGAGGGAGGCGTGCCCCGAGCCACCGAGCAGTTTTTTGGTGTTGGCGTAGGCGCGGGCGGGCCCGTTTGCCAAGCGGCGGGCGAGGGCCTCGGTCTCGCCGGCAAGGTGATCGGGCGTGACGATGCGGTTGACGATGCCGAGCCGCTCGGCGGTCGGCGCATCGAAGCGGTCGCCGAGCAGCGCCAGCTCCATGGCCTTTTTGAGGCCCACGGTGCGCGGCAGAAACCAGGTCGACGAGCCGTCGGGGCTGGTGCCGATCAGGCAATAGGCCATGGTGAAGGTGCTGTCGTCGGCCGCGAGCGCGAGGTCCGAGGCGAGAATCAGGCTCATCCCGAAACCGCCGGCGGCGCCGCTGACGCTCGCGACGATCGGTTGCGGCATCCGCCGCATGATCTGAATGATCGGGTGAACACGGTGGACGAAGAGCTCGAAATGTTGCCGGCGTTGTTCCGCCGGCCGATCCAATTCATCATGGAAGGTCTTGAGGTCGCCGCCCGCCATGAAGTGCCCGCCGGCGCCGCGCAGCACCACCACGCGGATCCCGGGATCTCCCTCTATCGCCATGAACGCCCGGACCAGCGCCGCGCAGAGTTCGCCGTTCATTGCGTTCAGCACCGCCGGTCGGTTGAGGGTCACCCGGGCGATGCCGGCCTCCCGCTCGGTCAGCACGGTCTCACTCATGGCGCATGCCTCCTCCTGGTCCGATCGCGGCTGCTCTGCGGCTCCTATCACCAAGCGGCGTGGTGAGCGAGACTGGGGCCGCGCAATTTGCCCAATGGAGGACGCTCATGGCCGACAACGCCGTTCGCATCAAGACCGAACCGGATCCCTATGAAGCCTTCAGGCTGGCGCAGGCTTATCGCGTCGGCGACCTGATCTTCGTTTCCGGCCAAACCGCGATCGACCTCGACGGCGCCGTCGTCGGCGCCGGCGATTTCGATGCTCAGGCCGAGCAGACCTTCAAGAATCTGGCTGCCGTGCTCGAAGCGGGCGGCTCCAGCCTCTCGAAGATCGTCAAGGTCAATATCTATCTCAAGGACATGGGCAATTTCGGCAAGATCGTAGCCCTGCGCGAGCGATATTTCACGCCGCCCTATCCGGCGGACACGATCGTCGAGATCACGGGCCTGGCGCTGCCGGAGCTCGAGATCGAGATCGAGGCGATCGCGATGGTCGACGGAGAGATCGTCGGCTGAGCCTACTCGGCGGCAGCGTTCTCACGCTGCTGCAGCGCGAAGATCGAGGTGTAGCCGCCCGACCAGTCGGGCGGGAGGAGGCAAGGCCGGGGGTCGAACCGCACCCAGCGCGCCGCTTCGCCGCGGACGATGGTCCCGTTGCGCGGGCCCGGGACTGGATGGGGCGTGATCGGCAGCGCGTCCGCTGCGCTGTAGGAGTTGATCAGGAGCGGCCGCGGCCGCGTCGGATGCCTGTTGGGCTTCGAGCCGTGGACCATGCGGCAGTGATGCACGGTGACCGAGCCGGCCGGGCCCTGCAAATAGACCGCCTTGTCCAGCGGCACGCGCGACAGGTCGTCCGGGTCGATCGCGCCGACCCATGTGTCGCTCTCGTCATAGAGGTCGAACAGCTCGCCGTCATGGGCGCGTGGAATGACCCCCATCGGGCCCATCGTCTCGTCGACATCCTCGAGATAGGTGCCGATGGCGAGCACGTTGTAGTTGGTGTGCGGATAGAATTGGATGTCCTGGTGCCACTTCACCTCCGAGCCCCCGTCGGACCATTTGAAATTGAGCTTGGAGTGGTGGTAGCGCACGTTCGGTCCGAGCAAATCGGCGGCGAGATCGGTGATCACCGAATCCGATGCGAACGCCCAATAGGCGGGATGGTGCTCGACCGGTCCGGTGAGGCGGCGCGGCCGCGCCGCCTCGGCGGAGTGGCCTTCTTCCAGGTCCCATTTCTGACCGGATTCGGTGACCGACCGGCTTTCCTCGACGAATGCGGCGGTCACGGCGCGCAGCCGTTCCAGGGTCTCGTCCTTCACGAGGCGCTCGATCATGACATAGCCGGTCTCGAAATAGGCCGCCCGCTGAGCCTGGGTCAGGACTCGCGGCGGCTCGGCAAGGATCTCTTCTGGCGACATGGCGGGCTCCCGACGGATCGGCCGAACGCTAAGCCGAAGGGGCGGAGCAGGCAAGTCTCGTTCTGCTCGTGCCCGATATCGCGGTGTCTACCTGGATTCCGCGTCGAGGACGATATCGAAGGCGAACGCCGTGACTCCGTTGCGGGTTTCGCCGCGCTCGGCGACGGCGTCGGCGACGGCATCTCCCAGCCTCCGATAGAGGCCGTCTTCGGCGTTGAGCGGCTCGTCCGGGAAATACATCTGCGTCACCAGCGCGCGGCCGTCGGCCGTTTCGATCGCCATGTGGATGTGCGGCGCGCGCTGCCACGCGCCGCCCCGTGGATAGGGCGCCGGCTTGACCGTGCGGAACCGGTAACGGCCGGCATCGTCCGTTCGTTCGACGCCGGCGCCCTCGAAGTGGGGATCGCGGTCAACACCGTCCGAGTCCGCGGGATGGTTGTAGCGGCCGACGGTATCCGCTTGCCAGATCAGGATCTCCGCTCGCGTGATCGGCCGGCCCGCCGGGTCTCGCACCGTGCCGGCGAGATCGATGAGCGCGCCTCGTACCAGGCCGGGCGCGGCCGGCGCGTGGGTGAGGTCGCTGTCGAGAGTGGTCAGGTCGAGATGGCCGGGATAGTAGGGGCCGGCGGGCTGGCCCGGAGTCGGTCGCAGGCCAGCGGCGGCCGGCGGTGGCAAGAGCGCCGCGCTCGCGCCCAAGGCCGCGGCGCCGGCGATCAGTCCGCGCCGCGAGAGGCCCCGCGGCATTCCTCTCGATCCGGTCATGGCGACCGCGTCCTCGCGTGCCCGCCTTCGATATGGGGGTGTGTGCCCGATCGGTCCAGTCTTGCCAAGCGGGAAGCGATGCGGCAATTCTCCGGCCGAGCGGATGGAGGAGATCATCATGTCGAGAAGCCTTGTCGAAACCCTGCTCGGAGCGGTGGTCCTGGCGGTGGCCATCGGCTTCGTCGTTTTCGCCTATACCCGAAGCAGCGTCGCCACGGTGAGCGGCTATGAGGTGACCGCCAAGTTCAACCGGGTCGACGGTCTTTCCAGCGGCTCGGACGTGCGGATCGGCGGCATCAAGATCGGCTCGGTGGTCGAGCAAAGCCTCGATCCCGTGAGCTATCAGGCCGTGCTTCACATGAGCATCAAGGAAACCATCGAGCTCCCGGTCGATTCGACCGCAGCGGTGGTCAGCGAGGGCTTGCTCGGCGGTAAGTTCATCGACATTCAGCCTGGCGGCGAAGACGCGCTCCTGGCCGACGGAGGCCAGATCAGGATCACGCAGTCATCGCTTCTGCTCGAGGAGTTGATCGGCCGGTTCGCGTTCGGCACCGATTAGGCCCGTCTGCGTAATCGGGTTTTGCTCGATGAGCAGGCGGCTCGGCGGGCCTCGGTGAAACCTTGGCTTCTGTTGGCCGCGGCGGCGGCTCTCGGGGCCAGCGCCTCCGCTATGGATGCCTCTGCGGCAGAGCGGCAGATCGCCGTGCTCCAGGCGTTGGACAAGGTGGTCGCGCGAATCTCCAAGCTCGAAGCGCCTCTCGACCGGCCGGTCCGCTTCGGGACGCTCGAAATCGTCGTTCGCGTCTGCCATGAGGCGCCGCCGGAGGAGCCGCCGGAGAATGTCGCGTTCCTTGAGATCGACGAGATCCATGACAGCCAGCCGGCCAGGCGGCTCTACACCGGCTGGATGTTCGCTTCCTCGCCCGGATTGGCGGCGCTCGAGCACCCCGTCTATGACATCTGGATGCTCGATTGCATCGACGAGGCGCCGGCCGCCGGCAGTGCCGTGTCCGAGAAGCCTGCCGGATAGAACGTCGCGGCCCCTTCAAGCGCCTCGTTGAGCCGCGCGAGATAGCGCGCGCGCGGCAGCTCGACCGCGCCGAAGTGGCTCAGGTGAGGGGTGACGAACTGGATATCCAGGAGCGAGAAGGCACCGGCCCTGAGCCGCGCGACCAGATGCACGAGCGCGACCTTGCTGGCATCCCGTTCGACGCTGAACATGCTCTCGCCGAAGAACGCGGCTCCCAGCGCGACGCCATAGAGGCCGCCGACCAGCGCGCCGTCCCGGCGGACCTCGACGCTGTGGGCATGTCCCTGCCGGTGCAACGCGCAATAGGCCTCGAGGATCGAGCCGTTGATCCATGATTCCGGCCGCCGTTTGGTACGCCGGGCGCAGCCGCGCACCACCCGCGCGAAATCGTGGTCCACGGTGATCCGGAAGCGCCCTGTGCGCACCGTGCGTGCCAGCCGCTTCGAGACGTGGAAGCCGTCGAGCGGGATGACGCCGCGCCAGTCGGGATCGACCCAGAAGACCTCCGGCTCCGCCTTGCCCTCCGCCATGGGGAAGAGGCCACACCCATAGGCCCTGAGGATCAGCGTCGGCGTGAGCTCGACCGTCGTCACGGATCCCGCCCTATGCGCCGCGTTGATCGGTACCGGTCTGTGCCACGAAGCGTTCGAACCAATGAATGTCGTAGGCGCCGTTGGCGAATTCCGCATTGGCAAGCAGGCGAAGATGAAGCGGGATCGTCGTCGAGACGCCCTGAATCACATATTCCTCCAATGCGCGGCGCAGGCGCATCAGGCACTCGTTGCGGCTTCCGGCATGGACGATGACCTTGCTGATCAGGCTGTCATAGTAGGGTGGGATTCGATAGCCCTCATAGAGTGCCGAATCGACCCGCACACCGGGGCCGCCCGGCGTGTGATAGCCGCTGACGGTGCCGGGGGACGGGCGAAAGCTGTGCGGTTCCTCGGCCGTGATGCGCGATTCGATAGCATGCCCGTTGAACCGGATATCCTCTTGGGAGAAGGCGAGCGGCGCGCCGGCGGCCACGCGGATCTGCTCGCGGACGAGGTCGATCCCGGTGATCATCTCGGTCACCGGATGCTCGACCTGGATCCGCGTATTCATCTCCATGAAGTAGAACGCGCCCTCCTCGTAGAGGAACTCCAACGTGCCGACTCCACGATAGCCGAGCTCGCTGACTGCGGTTCGCACCCGATCGCCGAGTTCCTTGCGCTGCTCGGCATTGAGTGCGGGGGAGGGGGCCTCCTCCAGGACTTTCTGGTGACGGCGTTGGAGCGAGCAGTCGCGCTCGCCGAGATGGACCGCGCGGCCGAAATGATCGGCGAGCACCTGGACCTCGATATGACGCGGCGCTGCGACCAGCTTCTCGAGATAGAGCGTGTCGTCGCCGAAGGCGATCTCCGATTCGGCGCGGGCCGTCGCAACGGCGGCCACCAGGTCTTCCGGTCGATCGACCCGCTTCATACCGCGGCCGCCGCCGCCGGCGGCCGCCTTGATCAGAACCGGATAGCCCATCTCGGCTGCGCTCGCGGCGAATGCGTCAGCGCTGTCCAGCGCATCGTCGGAGCCGGGCACCACCGGCAGACCAAGCTCCTGTGCCGTTTGCTTGGCGCGGATCTTGTCGCCCATCAGCGCGATATGCTGAGGGCTCGGGCCGATGAAGGTAAAGCCGTGTTCCTCGACGATCGTTGCGAAATTGGCGTTCTCGGAAAGAAAGCCGTAGCCCGGATGGATCGCATCGGCGTTGGTTATCTCGCCGGCCGCGATGATCGCCGGGATGTTCAAGTAGCTCTCTTGCGGCGTCGGCGGGCCGATGCAGACCGATTCATCCGCGAGACGCGTGTGCATCGCCTCGGCGTCCGCCGTGGAGTGGACGGCGACGGTCTTGATGCCGAGTTCCCGGCATGCGCGGTTGATCCGAACCGCGATCTCGCCTCGGTTGGCGATCAGGACCTTGTCGAACATCGGAGTCTTACTCGAGTATCAGCAGGACCTCGCCATACTCGACCGGGGCGCCGTTTTCGGCGATGACCCGGGCGACACGGCCCGACCGCGGCGCACGGATCGGATTCATCGTCTTCATCGCCTCGACAATGAAGAGGGTCTCTCCTTCGTGGACGTCGTCGCCAACCGCAACGAAGGGCTCGGCGCCGGGCTCCGGCGCGACATAGACGACGCCGACCATGGGCGAGGTTACCGCGCCGGGATCGGAAGCGTCCGCCGGGCTCGACACAGGGCGAGAGCCGTCGTCGGGCTCGACCGGGACCGGCACCGGCCGCGGGGCGATCGGGGCCGGCGCCACGGGCGCGGGCGAGCGGGCGACGCGGACCCGGCGTTCGCCCTCACCGATCTCGATCTCGGTTAGGCCGGTCTCGTCCAGGAGCGCCGCAAGCTCGCGAATCAGCTCCAGATCGACGAGCTCATGCGCGGGCTCTTCGGGCTCGCGTTCCAACGGCAGCTTCACCGCCATCGCGTTACTCCTCGCTCAGCAACACGTGCATTCCGTCGAGCGCCAATGCGTAACCGTGCACGCCGAAGCCGCAAATCGAGCCGCGCGCGGCGAGCGCCACGTAAGACCGATGGCGGAAGGGCTCGCGCTGGTGAATATTCGACAGATGCACCTCGATGGTCGGCAGGTCCACGGCACGCAGGGCGTCCATGATGGCGATCGACGTATGGGTGTAGGCGCCGGGGTTCAGGATGATCCCGGCGTGGCTGCAACGCGCTTGCTGAATCCAATCGACCAGCTCCCCTTCATGGTTGCTGTGCCTGAAATCGACGGTCAATCCGTGGCCTTCGGCGTGCGCCTCGCAGAGCGCGCGAACATCGTCCAAGGTTTGACGCCCGTAGATCTCGGGCTCTCGCAACCCCAGCATATTGAGGTTTGGGCCGTTGAGAATCAAGATATTGGGAATCATGACCGCGACACACCATGAGAATCGCCGGTTAGTCGGGGTCTAGCACGGTCGGGACTCGGGCTTCAATGCGCGGTTTGCCGCGTATCGCCAAGCGGCCCCGTGATTCCAGGGTCCGAGATACGCCGTCCGCAGTTGAAATCGGCCGGCCCCTCACCAATACTCCAGCTAAGGTCGCGACGACGTCGCAGATGACGGAAATCACACCATGCAGGTGCAAATCAACGGTGAGGTCCGCGAATTCGACGAGCCGCAGTCGGTGCAGAGCATCGTCAAGGGGCTTGGCCTCGATCCGCGCAAGATCGCCGTCGAGCACAATCTCGAGATCGTCCCCCGAAGCGCCTACGACCGGACCGCCATCGCCGCGGGCGACCGGCTTGAGATCGTGCACTTCATCGGGGGTGGGGCCAGTGCCGCGCCGGCTCCCGCGGACGACGACGGCTGGGAAGTCGCCGGACGGCGTTTTCGCTCGCGGCTGATCGTCGGCACCGGCAAATACAAGGATTTCGAGCAGACCGCCGCCGCGCTCGAGGCCTCGGGCGCCGAAATCGTCACCGTCGCGGTGCGGCGCGTGAACGTCACCGATCCGAACGCGCCGATGCTGATCGATCACGTCGATCCCAAGCGCTACACCTACCTCCCCAATACCGCGGGCTGCTTTACTGGGGAGGAGGCGGTTCGCACCTTGCGCCTCGCGCGCGAGGCCGGCGGCTGGTCGCTGGTCAAGCTCGAGGTCTTGGGCGATCAGGAGACGCTTTATCCGAATATGCCCGAGACCCTGCGCGCCGCCGAGATTCTGATCAAGGACGGCTTCCAGGTGATGGTCTATTGCAGCGACGACCCGATCATGGCCAAGCGCTTGGAGGATATCGGCTGTGTCGCGATCATGCCGCTCGCCGCGCCGATCGGCTCCGGTCTCGGCGTGCAAAACCCTGTCGGCATTCGCATTATCGTCGAGCGGATCGGGCTCCCGGTCCTGGTGGACGCCGGTGTCGGAACGGCCTCGGATGCCGCGGTCGCGATGGAACTGGGCTGTGACGGCGTGCTTATGAACACCGCCATTGCCTGCGCCAAGGACCCGGTGCTGATGGCGCATGCGATGCGCCACGCCGTCGAGGCGGGCCGGCTCGCCTATCTCGCCGGCCGCATAGCCAAGAAGCACTACGCCGACCCTTCATCGCCGCTCGGCGGGCTTATCTGATTTCTATCTTTTTCTCTTCTCGGCCGCTTCGGCGGCGTTGCGGATGTCTTCGGCCCTGATCCAGCCCGGGCTTCCGTTCGGGAGGCCCTTCGCCGCAATCGCCGCGTGGTGTTTCGCTTCCGCTATCCGGCCGCGCAGATAAGCGGCTTCCGCCAGGGCCAGCGAGGCAAGCGCGCGCTCCCCGGCATGGCCGTAAGCGATGCCGAGGAGATGCCAGTGCGAGGGCTCGGTCTTTTCCAGCCGGGTCGCGGCCCTGAGATGGTCGATCGCGTTTGCGATGAGTGAGGGATCACCCGATTCGATTTGCGCGCGGGCGAGGCCGAGGCGCAGGAGCGCGGCGTCGCCCTGGAGCGCCACGGCGCGATCATAGGGCGCCATGGCGTCCGCGACCCGACCGTTTTCGAAGAGGATCTGTCCCTTGAGCTCGTGAAACCAGGGATCGTCCGGATAGGCCGCGAGCAGGCCGTCCAGCTCCGCCAGGGATCGGTCGAGCTCGGGGATCCGGTAATAGGCGATCGCACGAGCATAGCGGGCCTCGATAGAGTCATCGCCGGGCGGATAGGCGCGCAAGGTCCGCTTCGGTGGATCGAGGAACGCTTGGAGCTTCGCCGCCATTCGGCGGTGGGCCTCACGCAACGCGTCCGGATGCGTCATGCCGGTCTGGGCCGACGTCTCCACATGGTTGCGGAGAAAACGAATGCGTTCGCGGGTCAGGGGATGGGTACGAAGATAAGCCTCCTGGCGTGCGAGGGAGAGCAGCTCCTGGTCCTCGAGCCTATGGAACATCTTCAGGAGACCCTCGGCGGACTGCCCGCTGCTCTCCAGGAAGCGGACGGCGGCCTGATCGGCCGCTTGCTCCTGCGCTTGGCTGTAACGCAGGAAATTCTGCTCCGCGATTGACTGGCCGCCGCTGATGATCGCAGTGCCGGCTTCGCCCTGGCCGAGGATCACGGCGCCCGCGCCGAGAATGGTGGCGAGAATCATCATGGCCGACGCATTCTCGATCGCATCGCGGGTACGGATCAGGTGGCCGCCGGCGATATGGCCGATCTCGTGGGCGATCACGCCGATGACCTCGCCGGGTTCCTCGGCGGACGCCAACATGCCGCTGGTAAGGAAGAGATTGAGGCCGCCCGCGACGAACGCGTTCAGGCCGCCGTCATTGACGATATGAACGCGGACCGCCTCGGCGCTCAGGCCGGCCGCGTCGAACAGTGGCGCGGCATAGGTGCGGATGGTATTTTCGACCTCGGCGTCGCGGATCAGCGACATGCCCTGCGGCTTTGCGGGTGCCGCTGTCACCAAAGCAATAACGAGAGTTGCGCAGACGAGCCGCGCCGCGCGCGCAAGACGAATGGCCAACACTCACTCTCCCAGGATTGTTCGGATAGGTATGTCGCTTGCCCGCTTCCGTCAATACGCGCTGCTGGCGGTCTTGGCGCTCGGCGGCTGCGGGTTCCAAGAGACGCTTCCCGTCTACGGGATCTTCGAGCAAGCTGAGTTCGTCGGCGCAGTTGCCGCGGACGAGCCGCATGCCGCATTCGCCGCCCGTGACGTCTTGGCCGCCGGAGGCTCCGCCGCCGACGCCGCCGTCGCGTTGACCTTCACGCTCGCCGTGACCTATCCGTCGGTCGCCAGCCTCGGCGGCGGCGGGCAGTGCCTGGTCTATGCGCCGGGCGAGGACGGCGACGCGATCGAAACGCTCGATTTTCTACCGGCACGGTCGTCGAAACCGGCCGTGGGTGACAGCCGTCCGAGCGCCGTTCCCGGCTCCGTACGCGGGATGTACGCCCTTCATACCCGCTACGGCAGGCTCCGTTGGTCTCAGCTTTTTGGTGCGGCGGAGCGCTTCGCGCAGTTCGGCCATCGCGCGTCGCGTGCCTTGGTGCGTGATCTATCGATCGGCAGGCACGAGCTGTTCCGCGATTCCTCCGCGCGCGCGCTCTTCGCCGGAACGGACGGCCAACCGATCGCGGAGGGCCAGACCGTCGTTCAGCTCGATCTCGGCGTGATCCTGTCGAAGCTCCGTATCGAGGGGCCCGGCGGCTTTTATGCCGGCCAGACCGCGCGCCTGCTCCTGGAGGCTGTAGCCGAAGCGGGCGGAACGCTCAGCGCCGAGGACCTCCGGCGATATCAGCCGCGCTGGCGCAAGACCGTCTCGCTGCCGTTCGGCAGCCACGAGCTTCACACGACGCCGAGCGCGGGCGGCATCATCGCCGCAGCGATTTGGCGCCTCGCCGGTGCTGATGACCGCTATCTCGATGCGAACGGTGCGGACCGGCTCCATCTGCTCGCCGAGGCCGGCATGCGCGGCTACGCGGACCGCTCCGCCGGGGCCGCGGGCGGGACCATGCTTGATGTCGCGCGCCTGGAACGAAGCATGGAGAGCTACCGGGCAGACAGCCGCACCGCGCCCGAGAGCCTGTCTCCGCCGCCACGCGCGTGGCCGCAAGACCTCGCGACTTCGAGCTTCGCGGTTGTGGATTGGCGGGGAATGGCCGTCGTCTGCGGTCTGACGATGAACGATCTGTTCGGCACCGAGCGCCTCGCGCCGGGGACGGGAATCATTCTCGCGGCGGCGCCGGAGCCGAACCAAGCCTTCCTCTTCGCACCTGCGCTCCTGGTCAACCGGGTCAATCAGCAGGTCTTGATGGCCGCTGGCGCCGGCAGGGGAGCGGCGGCCCCGAGCGCCCTCGCGACGACGCTGCTCGAGCTGCTCGATGCCGAGCGGCCGCTTCGTTCCGCATTGGCTGCGCCCCGGGTGCACCATGGTGGTATGCCGGACAGCCTTGCCGTCGAGCCGGCCATCGGCGGAGAGGTCCGGGCTGCCCTCGAGGCGCGTGGTCATCGGATTGTGGAGGTGCCGGCGATCGGCCGCGTCAACGCGATCCATTGTCCCGGCGGCCTGCCCCGGAATCCCGAATCCTGCCGCTTCGCAAGCGACCGTCGCGGATTCGGAATTGCCGTCGGCAGGACGCGTTAGGGGTGACGGTGAAAGTTTCTCGGCGCTCGGCGGTCGCGCCATTTTTCGCGATGGAGATCCTCAAGGCTGCGACCAAACAAGCCGCGGATGGCGCGCGGATCTTTCATATGGAGGCGGGGGAGCCCGGTTCTGGCGCGCCGAAAAAGGTCCTCGATGCGGCGAAGGCGGTGCTTGGGGAAGGGACGATCCGCTACACCGAATCCCACGGCATGCTGGCTTTGCGCGAGCGCATCGCCTTGCATTATCGGGAGCGCTACGGGCTTGCCCTGCCGGTCGAGCGCGTCGTCGTCACGATCGGGGCGTCGGGCGGGTTGCTGCTCGCCTTCCTCGCCGCCTTCGACACCGGTGATCAGATCGCCCTCGCCAGTCCCGGCTATCCTGCCTACCGCAACACGCTGAGCGCGCTCGGCTTGGAGCCCGTGACCCTCACGACCACGCCGGAAACCCGCTTTCAGCCGACCGTTGCCATGCTGGAGGCGCTCGAGGAGCCGATCCAGGGTCTGATCGTCGCGAGCCCGTCCAACCCGACGGGAACGATGCTGCCGCGAGGTGAGCTCGAGGCGATCGCGACATTCTGCGATCACCGGGGAATCCGCGTGATCGCCGATGAGATCTACCACGGCATCACCTATGCCGAACCGGCAGCGAGCATCGCCGCGTTCTCTGACAGCGCGATCGTGGTGAACGGCTTTTCGAAATATTTCGCGATGACGGGCTGGCGGCTCGGCTGGATGATCTCTCCGGAGGATCTGGCGCGGCCGGTCGAGCTTCTGGCTCAGAATCTCTTCATATCGCCGCCGGCGCTTTCGCAACAAGCCGCGATCGTCGCGTTCGATTGCCGCGAGGAGCTGGAGGCGAATGTCAAGCGCTACGCTCGTAACCGTGACATCGTGCAGGCGGCGCTCCCGGCCGCCGGGTTCGGCGACCTCGCCCCCTGCGATGGCGCGTTCTACGCCTATGCCGAGGTCTCGAACCTCACCGACGACAGCGAGGCGTTTTGCCGGCGAATGCTGGCCGAATGCGGGGTTGCGGCGACTCCCGGCATCGATTTCGACACCGAACGAGGCCGGGCCTTCGTACGCTTTTCCTATGCCGGAGCGACCGAAGAAATTTCCGAGGCCTGCGCGGCGTTGACGCGGTGGCTCGGACCATCGGTGCGCGGGCGTGATTAGCGCGTCGAGCGACCGGTCTCGGCGATGATGGCTTCGTTCTCGGCGTGACAGTGCGGGTTGTCGTCATCGGCGGCTCGCTCGGCGGCCTGCTCGCCGGCAATCTGCTGCACCGAGCCGGGTGCGACGTCACCGTCCATGAGCGCATCGGCACGGAATTGGCCGGTCGCGGCGTCGGCATCGCGACCCATCCCGAGCTTCATGCCGCGTTCGAGCGCCTGGGCATCCCCGTCGATTACTCGTTCGGCGTCCCCATCGAAGAGCGTATCACCATCGGCACGAGCGGCCGGATCCTCGCCCGGTACCACCTGGCGCAAGTCCAGGCGACCTGGGGCTCCCTCTATCATTCGCTGCTGCGGATCTTTCCGAAGGCGCGCTATGTCGCCGGCGTCGCCTTTGAGCGGGCCGAACAGTGCGGCGACCGCGTGCTGGCCCATTTCGAAGACGGCACCACGATCGAAGCCGATCTGCTGGTCGGCGCGGACGGCATGCGCTCGACCGTGCGCGCCCAGCATTGGCCGGGCTTGTCGCCGGGCTATGCCGGCTATATCGCGTGGCGCGGCGTGGTCGATGAGGATCGCGTGTCCCCGAAGACCCGCGACGTTCTCTTCACGCACTTCGTCGTGTGCCTGCCGCCGGGCGAGCACATCGTCGGCTATCCGGTCGCGGGGCGAGACGGTGACGCGAGACCGGGACGTCGCCGCTTCAACGTCGTCTGGTACCGGCCGACCTCGGACGACGAGCTGATCCGGATGCTGACCGATGAAACCGGCACCTACCACGAGCGCGGGATTTCACCCGACTTGATCGACCGATCGCTCATCGCGGAGATGCGGCGCACGGCGGAACGCACTCTGCCGGCGCCCTTCGCCGAGGTGGTGAATCTGGTCCCCGCGCCGTTCTTTCAGACGATCACCGATCTTGAAATGCCGCACATGGTGCAGGGGCGCGTCGTCCTTTTGGGGGACGGCGCATTCGTCGCCCGCCCGCATGCCGGCATGGGCGTCATCAAGGCGACCGGCGATGCCGTTCTATTGGCGGATCTGATTGAAGCCTTCCCCGATGATCTGGCCCGTGCGCTTGCCGTATATGACGCGGAACGGTGCCGCTACGGCCGCGATCTGGTACGGCACAGCCGCCGGCTGGGCACGCAGATCGCAACGGCGGGGCGCACCGATGCGGAGCGAGAACTCGGCGCCTATCTCCGCCGGCCGGAGAACGTCATCCGGGCCATCTCGATGCCGCAGTCGAGCTCGCCGCTTGCGGTGCTCCGCGACGACGGTGCCTAGCCCCGGCCGCGTGCGTTTCGGCGGCTATCTCGGGGTGCTGAGGCGCTGCCACCAGCCGGGGCGCGGCGGCTGCTCGACCTTCTCGGGCTCTTGATCGGGCTCGGTTCCGTCCTCATCGGACCCGTTGCCGCTTTTGGCTGCCGGTTTGTCGCTGCGGCCGGCCGCGCTTGCGGACGGCGATAGCGGGGTGAGGCTCGAAGCGCGGGTGACGAGCTCGGCCACCCGATCACCGCTGGCGGCCGCTGCGGGCTCGCCGTCATCGGCCGGAGCGGCGAGCATGACCGGCGGCTCGTCCGCCGTTGCAGGCGGGGCGGGCGCCTCGGTCTCGGTGGCGGCCGCCGGTGCCGCCGGCTCTTCGGGGGTCTCTTCTCCCGTCTCGAGCCGCTCTTCCCGCTGCTTCGTGGTCCGGCGGCGCCCGCCCCGCCGGCCGCGGCGCCGGCGCTTGGCGCGCTGCCCGTCATCCTTCTTTTCGTCCGCGTCGGCCTGGGTCTCGGCCTCTTCCGGCTCGACCGCATCTTTCGGTGCGTCGGGCTCGACTGCGGCGACCTCCTCCGCGGTGTCGCCCCTCGGCTTGCGCCGCCGCCGCCGCCGCCGTTGGGTCGGCTCGTCCGCCTCCACCTCCGCCTCGGCCTCTTGGCTCGTCTTCGCGCCGTCGCTCGCCTTTTCCTCCGAGGGCTCATCCGCGGCGCTCGGCCGCGCGCGCATGCGCTCGATCGAATAGTTCGGCGGGACGAGGTCGTCGTCCTGCTGGAAATGCACCACGAAATCGTAGCGCTGCTCGATCTCGCCCAACATTCGGCGTTTCCGGTTCATGATGTAGAGGGCGACCGCCGCCGGCATGCGGACAACGATCTCCGAGCTGCGCCCTTGCAGGCCTTCTTCCTCGATCGCCCGGAGTGCGTGGACAGCCGAGGATTCCACCGACCGTGTGACACCGGTGCCGTGGCAGCTCGTGCAGCGCTCCATGCTCGTTTCCAGCAGGCTCGGCCGCAGCCGCTGGCGCGATAGCTCCATCAACCCGAAGGCGCTGATTCGTCCGATCCGGATCCGCGCACGGTCATTGCGCATCGTTTCCTTGAGCTTGCGCTCGACCGCCCGTTGGTTCCGGCTCTCATCCATATCGATGAAGTCGATGACGATCAGGCCGGCAAGATCCCGGAGCCGGAGCTGGCGCGCGATCTCCTCCGACGCCTCGAGATTGGTCTTGAGCGCGGTTTCCTCGATATTGCGCTCCTTGGTGGAGCGACCCGAGTTGACGTCGATCGAGACCAGGGCCTCGGTCGGGTTGATCACCAGATAGCCGCCGGATTTCAGCTGGATCTCCGGGCTGTACATGGAATCCAACTGGTTCTCGATCTGGTACCGGGAGAACAGAGGGATCCGGTCCCGATAGGGTTGGACCTTCGCGGTGTGGCTCGGGATCAGGGTCTTCATGAACCCCTTGGCCGTCCGGTAACCCTCTTCGCCCTCGATCAGAATCTGCTCGATATCGCGGGTATAGAGGTCGCGGATCGAGCGGCGAATGAGATTGGCCTCCTCGTTAATGACGCAGGGCGCCGTCGATTGCAGGGTGAGCTCGCGGATGTCCTGCCAGCGGCGCAGCAGATATTCCAGATCGCGCTTGATCTCCACCTTCGAGCGCGACAGACCGGCGGTGCGCACGATGACCGCCATGCGAGCGGGGATATCGAGGTCGTTCATGATCTTCTTGAGATGGCGTCGATCGTCGGCGTTGACGATCTTCCGCGAGATCCCGCCGCCGCGGATCGCGTTCGGCATCAGCACGATATAGCGCCCCGCGAGCGACAGATAGGTGGTCAGGGCCGCGCCTTTGTTGCCGCGTTCGTCCTTGACCACTTGCACCAGCATGATCTGGCGCTTCTTGACGACCTCTTGGATGTGATAGCGGCGGCTGAGCAGGGAGCGGCTAGCCTGAAGGTGGCGGCGCTCCAGGTCGTCCATCTCGTCGCCGCCCAGCACCTCGACATCGCCGTTAGCGGCTGGCTCCTCGCCGCCGTCGCCGCCTTCCTCTAACTCGCTGTCCCCGTCATGCGCCGCCTCGGTGTCCTGAGGGGCGTCGTCCGGCGGCTGAGACGAGGGGTCTTCGGTGCCAGGCTCCGCCTGGGTTTCAGCTTCGCCCTCGGGCGCTTGCTCGGCGGGTTGCGCGGCGGCGCTAGGCCCCTCGGCGGCCTCTTGCTCCTCATAGAGCGCTTCCCGGTCGGCAACGGGGATCTGATAATAGTCCGGGTGGATCTCGCCGAAGGGCAGGAACCCATGGCGATTGCCGCCATAATCGACGAACGCCGCCTGGAGCGAGGGCTCCACGCGCATCACCTTGGCGAGATAGACGTTTCCCTTGAGCTGTTTACGTGCAGACGATTCGAAGTCGAATTCTTCTAACCGCGTTCCGTTCGCCACGACCACGCGGGTCTCTTCCGCGTGGCTGGCATCGACAAGCATGCGTTTGGCCATTCTTTGATTTTCTCCGTCGGGGAGCGCGCGAGGGGCATCGCCGCTCGTGAGCGCTCCCGCGTGAATGCGATGCGACGCTCCGCCGAACGAGGGCCGTCGAGCGGCATACGCCGGAGGCATCGTTCGGAGGGCCGCTTCAGGGCGGATAGAGGCCCGATGATGGGCGGCTGCCGCATCGGTGTTGTTCCGCGGTTTCGACGCGCGGAATCCCGGGCGCGCCCGATTCCGGCCGGCAGCAGCGCCGGACGGCCGCCGACCTCGCATTCGCTGCGTGTTCGGCGCGGCACATCCGTTAGCGGATTCGCAGGCGCATCATAGAGCCGAAGGGCTCTCGGGACAACGTTAATGCGCCAACGCTGTCGCTAACACACGATATGTCCGGTTTATGTACCAGATGATCTGTCCGGATTTAGAAGCTCTCCAGGCTATGGAGGGTTTGGATGCGCCGGACAGAGCAGTTGCAGGGACTGAGATTGATGAAGTTCGAGGAGATTTACGGCCGCACCCATCGGGGTGGCTTGAGCCAAGCCGAGGCGGCGGAGGTTCTCGGCGTTTCGGAACGCACCTTCCGGCGGTGGCGTGATCGCTACCAGGCGGACGGCGCGGAAGGGCTCTACGACCGCCGTCTCGGCCGGGTCTCGGCGCGGCGCGCGGCGGTCGACGAAGTGACGGCGTTGTTGGCGCTGTTCGACACCCGCTACTGGGACTTCACCGCCAAGCACTTCCACGAGAAGCTGGTCGCGGACCATGCCTTCAAGCGCAGCTACAACTGGGTGCGGCTGAGCTTGCAGGCCCATGGCCGCACCCGTGCGGCACCCAGGCGCGGGGCGCACCGGCGCAAACGGCCGCGGCGCGCGCTGCCCGGCATGATGCTGCATCAAGACGGCTCAAGCCACCAGTGGGTCCCCGATCAGTGGTGGGATCTGATCGTCACCATGGACGACGCCACCAGCACGATCTACTCGGCCTTCTTCGTCGCCGAAGAGGGCACCATGAGCAGCTTTACCGCCCTGGACGAGGTGATCCGGGAGCGCGGGCTGTTCTGCTCGCTCTATGCCGACCGCGCCAGCCACTACTGGCACACCCCCGAGGCCGGCGGCACGGTCGACAAGGACAATCCGACCCAGCTCGGCCGCGCCCTGGCCCAGCTCGGCATCGAGCTGATCCCGGCCTACTCGCCCGAGGCAAGGGGGCGCTCGGAACGCATGTTCGGCACTCTGCAGAAGCGCCTGCCCCAGGAGCTCAGGCTCGCCGGCATCACCGACATGGCCCAGGCCAACCGCTTCCTCAAGGAGCGCTACCTGCCAGGCCACAACGCCCGCTTCGCGGTGCCGCCGGAAGCCGAGGGTTCGGCCTTCGTGCCCTTCGCCGGTGCCCTCGACGACATCTTGTGCGTGCAGCAGGAGCGCACCGTCTCAAACGACAACACCGTGCGCTACAAACGCCTGGTGCTGGCGATCCCGCCCGACCGCCATCGCCGCCACTACGTCAAGGCAAGGGTCCGGGTCCACGAATACCCCGACCGCACCCTCGCCGTCTTCCATGGACCGCGCTGCCTGGCCCGATACCAGGCCGACGGGTCGCCCATCAACACAAGCCACAGACAGGCCGCGTGATCCGCTTCGACGCGACCGGCCGGTGGATAAGGGGACGGCCGCTCCGCGCCCAACCCCTTATCCACTGGCCCAACAACCTCAACTGAAGCGGTCAATTCATATGGTACATAAACCGGTCAATTCACATTGTTCTCGACACGTTAATGCGCCAACGCTCATGCGCCAACACTCATGCGCCAATGAACTCGGTTCATGCGCCGGCGGAGGACATCGTTGTCGACTCGAGGCCATTGCGGTTATGAGGGCACCGATCGCCGGCAGGAAAAGGTGAGATCGAGTGAGTTGGCGGCGCCGGATCGCGGCCGCGATGCTGTTCTCGTTGTTCATGATGGCCGAGCCCACGACGGCGCTGGCCCAGCCGTCGGTTGCGGGGGTTCGCGTCGGCCAGTACGGCGACATGACCCGCCTGGTCCTGGACCTGACCGAAGCGACCGACTTCGGGCTTTTCACGCTGGCGAGACCCAACCGCGTGGTCATCGATCTGCCACCGATCGGCTGGGCGCTGGAGAGCCGGAGCCTGATGATCGACCGCGGGACGGTGGCCCAATTGCGCTTCGGCCAGTACCGGCCGGACCTCGCCCGCATCGTGATCGATCTCAACGCGCCGGTCGCCGTGCGACATGCGCAGGTAACGCCACCAAGGGCGGGGGGAGCGGCGCCGCACAGATTGGTGTTGGATCTCTTCCCGGTGCCCCAGGCGGCTTTTTTGGCCAAGGCCGGCGCCCCCGTCGAGCCGGCCTGGATCTGGCAAAGTGCCGTCCGGCCGGTGCCCAAGCCGACGCCCCGAGAGCCGCGCACCCTGGTCAACGGTGTCACCCGCGCGGCCTTTCTGCGGCCCGCACCGCTGCCCCGCCGCAAACCGGGAGCCGCGCCTCGCAGCCCTCGCGTCATCGCGCTCGACCCCGGCCATGGCGGCCGCGATCCCGGCGCGATGTCCTCGGCCGGCGTGGCGGAGAAGCATCTGGCGCTGACCTTCGGACGGGAGCTCCGCGCGGTTCTCGAGGCGTCGGGCAGATATCGGGTCGTGATGACCCGAAACAGCGATCGCTATGTCGGCTTGCGACGACGGGTCGCCATTGCCCGCGATGCCGGCGCCGACCTGCTTTTCTCGCTCCATGTCGACCGCCTGGACGACCGCACGGTCGGCGGGGCGTCGGTCTATACCTTGTCGGACAAGGCATCCGATGCCGAGGCCGCGGAGCTTGCGGCACGCGAGAACAAGGCCGGTATCGTCGCCGACGTCGACTTTTCGGAAGGCTACGATCCGGACGTCACTCGGATCCTGATCTCGCTGGTCCAGCAGAATACGATGAACTGCTCGGCGATCTTCGCCAATCTCCTGCTGCCCGAGCTGGGCCGCACGACGACCCTCATCGGCCGCTCCCATCGGTTTGCCGGTTTCCGTGTCCTCAAGGCCCCCGACATGCCCTCGGTTCTGATCGAGCTCGGATTCCTTTCCAACGCACGAGACGCCGATCGGCTGAGCCGAAAAAGCCACCGAGTGAGGCTTGCCGGAGCGATCCTGACGGCACTCGACAAATACTTTCCCGAGCGTTGTTGAGCCGTCATATCGCCGCCTTATTTGCCGATGAGCCTGAACCTGCGCTCGGCCGCCCGTGATCGATGGTAAGCTATGGCTCTCCCTGATCCCGACGATGGTCTATCGGTGCGAAGATGAGGACGCTCGGCATCGTCGTTGGCAGCTTGGTCCTGCTCGCCGCACTCGCCGGCGGCGGCGTCGCCTTCGCGTTCTTCCATTACGGCCGGGATCTGCCCGATCACAACCAGCTCGAAGCCTATGAGCCGCCGGTGATGACCCGGGTTCACGCCGGGGACGGGCGGCTGCTCGCCGAGTATGCCCGCGAGAAACGGCTCTTCGTGCCCCTCTCGGCCATGCCCCGCCGGCTCATCCAGGCCTTCCTCGCAGCCGAGGACAAGGCCTTTTACGAGCATTTCGGGGTCGACCCGATCAGCGTGGCGAGCGCGGTGATCAAGAATATCGGCAATCTGAGCGGAGATCGCCGGCTGGTCGGCGCATCGACGGTGACTCAGCAGGTGGCGAAGAATTTTCTGCTCTCCAACGAACTCTCGTTCTCGCGCAAGGTGAAGGAGGCCATTCTCGCCGTGCGGATCGAGGACGCCTTCAGCAAGGATCGGATCCTCGAGCTTTACCTCAATGAGATCTATCTCGGCGGCGGCTCCTACGGGGTAGCGGCGGCGGCGCTCAACTATTTTGATCGCTCGCTGAACGAGCTCTCGCTGGACGAGATCGCCTATCTGGCCGCGCTCCCCAAGGCGCCGAGCAAGTATCACCCCAGTCGAAACTACGAAGCGGCATTGGCGCGACGTGATTGGGTGCTCGGCCAGATGGTCGAGAATGGCATGGTCAGCGCCGCGGAGGCCGACGCCGCGCTGCTGATGCCCCTCAGGACCAGGTCTCGGGCGCCCGAGACCTTCGTCGATGCGCCTCATTTCGCGGAAGAGGTGCGCCGTCGGCTTTATCATCGCTATGGCGAGGCGGCCCTTTATGAGGGGGGGCTTTCGGTCCGCACGACGATCGACCCGGCGATGCAGGCGATCGCGGGCCGAGCGTTGCGCAAGGGCTTGGTCGACTACGAGGCGAGGCACGGCTGGCGCGGCCGGCTCACTCGAATCGACCTGGCCAAGGGTTGGCGACGAGAGCTCGAGGCTCTCGAGCTGCCGCCGATCCCGGACTCGTGGCGCGCTGCCGCGGTCTTGGCGGTTCGATCCGGCGGCGCCGAACTCGGCTTCGCCGCCGCCGGCCGCGGCTCGATTGCACTCGACGACCTGGAATGGGCGCGCGAGGCGCGCGGCAAGAACGTACTCGGACCGGAGGTCAACGCGGCGCGCGACGTCCTGACCCCGGGCGACGTCGTCCTGGTCGAGCCGCGTGCAAGCGACGGCCGCTCCTATATGCTCCGTCAGATCCCCAAGGTCTCCGGCGCTCTGGTGGCGCTGGATCCGCATAATGGGCGGGTTCTGGCGCTGGTCGGCGGTTTTGATTTCGGATCGAGCAAATTCAATCGCGCGACGCAGGCGCGGCGCCAGCTCGGCTCGGCCTTCAAACCGTTCGTCTATCTCGCGGCGCTCGATCACGGCTACACGCCGGCGTCCATCGTGCTCGACGCGCCGTTCGTGATCGATCAGGGCGAAAGCCTTGGGAAATGGAAGCCCGAGAATTACACGCAGAGATTCTACGGTCCGAGCACGCTCCGGCTCGGGCTTGAGGAGTCGCGCAACCTGATGACCTTGCGCGTCGCCCAACAGGTCGGCATGAAGACCGTTGCCGACTATGCCGAGCGCTTCGGGCTCCACGCGAACCTTCCGGAGCTTCCAGCGGTCGCGCTGGGCGCGGTCGAGACGACGCCGCTCAAACTGGCCGCCGCCTATGCCATGCTGGTCAATGGCGGACGCCGCATCGAGCCGACCTTCATCGAACGGATTCAGGACCGTCATGGGCGTACCGTGTACCGCCGGGATGCCCGCGACTGCGATCCCTGTCTGGAGGACGAATGGCGGGCCCAGCCGCCGCCCGTATTGCCCGATCATCGAGAGCGTGTCGCCGATCCGCGGACCGCTTATCAGGTGGTGTCGATGATGGAAGGCGTCGTGCAGCGCGGCACCGGGCGCGTGTTGAAGGCGATCGGCAAGCCGGTCGGCGGCAAGACGGGCACTACCAACGACTTCCTCGATGCCTGGTTCGTCGGCTTCACGCCCGACTTGGTGGTTGCGGCCTTTGTCGGCTTCGATCAACCGGAATCGCTTGGTCGGAAAGAGGCGGGCGGCCGGGTAGCCGCGCCGATCGTGCGCGAGTTTCTCGCCGCGGTCTTGAGCGAGAAGCCGGCGGTACCGTTCCGCGTACCCCCGGGCGTGCGCTTCGTGCGGATTGACCGCGAGACGGGCGCGCTTGCGGGCCCAAAGAGCGATGAGGTCATCGTCGAGGCATTCCTTCCGGGTACCGAGCCGACCCGACGCGCGGCGCTGAGAGAGAACGATCGCCCCGCCGGCCAGCATGACGGCGAGGCGGTTCCTTTCGAGGGCCTGGGCGGCCTATATTGATCGGCAATCGGATACTACGATTCTCGTTGTGACTGACCGCCATACCGATCATGCGCGCCGAAATCCTATCGCTCGTCGACGAAATCAAGCAGTCGCTGGCGCTGCTGAGGAGGCACCTTTGACCTCGACAGCGCCGAACGCCGCCTGGTTGCGCTGAACGAGCGGGCCGAAGATCCGGACCTCTGGAACGACGCCGAACGCGCCCGCTCGGTGATGCGGGCACGCACCCGGCTTGACGCGGCGATCGGCGGCTATCGCGGGCTCGAGCAGGCTCTTGAGGACGGCGTTGCCCTTGCCGAGCTTGCCGAGGAGGAGGGTGACGACGAGGCCTATGAGGAGGCCGAAACCGCCCTCGCGGAGACCCGCAAGGAGGCGAAGCGGCGCGAGATGGAAAGCCTCCTCTCGGGCGAAGCAGACGCCAATGATTGCTTTCTTGAGGTCCACGCCGGTGCCGGCGGCACGGAATCGCAGGACTGGGCCGAGATGCTGCTGCGCATGTACGTCCGCTGGGCCGACCAACGCGGCTACGACGTCGAGTGGATCGAGGAAAGCCCGGGCGAGGAGGCGGGGATCAAATCGGCGGTGATCAAGATTTCCGGTTCGAACGCCTATGGCTGGCTCAAGACCGAAAGCGGCGTACATCGCCTGGTCCGTATCTCCCCCTTCGATGCCAGCGCGCGCCGGCATACGAGCTTCGCCTCCGCATGGGTGTATCCCGTCATCGACGACACGATCGCGGTCGAGATCGTGGAAAAGGACTTGCGGATCGATACTTATCGGGCGTCGGGCGCGGGCGGGCAGCATGTCAACCGAACCGACAGCGCGGTCCGGATCACGCATCTGCCGACCAACATCGTCGTCCAATGCCAGGCCGAGCGCTCGCAGCATCGGAACAAAGCGGCGGCGATGTCGATGCTTCGCGCGCGGCTTTACGAGAGCGTGCTGCAAGAGCGCGAGAGCGAGGCGCGGGCGCTCGCCGAGCAGAAGAGCGATATCGGCTGGGGCCACCAGATCCGTTCTTACGTCCTCCAGCCCTACCGGCTGGTGAAGGACCTGCGGACCAATGTCGAGAACAGCAACCCCGACGCCGTGCTCGACGGCGGCATCGACGGCTTTCTCACGGCATCTCTCGCCGCCCGAATCGGCGTGCTGGGGGATCCCGACGATCGAGTCTAGCGAGACCCCTACGCGCCAGGATTATCGGCGAGGCTGCGCTCGATCATGGGTCTGATCTCTCGGCCGAAAGCGGCGATTGTCCGTTCCGCCTGAGCCGGGGTCGAGCCCGCCGCCTGGATGTTCAGCATCATGTGAGTGGCGCCGGACGCGCGGATGTCGGCAAGCAGGCGCGTTGCGACTGTGGCGACATCGCCCACCGGCAGGCTTTCCGCCATCTGCTCCAGGGAGGCTTCGTCCGGGGCCGGCCGCTCGATCAGCATGCCGCCGTCGATCGCCTCCCGGCGGTTTCGGAGGGCGGCGGCAAAGCGCATCTGCTGTCGGGCGTTGATGAGGTAGTCCCGTGTTTCCTCGTCGCTCTCGGTCACACAGGCGAAGCGCAGGACGCCCAGCTCGCGGGATCCTCCCTCCATGCCCTCCTTGGCATAAGAAGCATCGATCCGGGCTCGTTGCTCGGCCAGATAGTCGGCGCCCTGGGCGCGGCCGGTGATGATCGGAACGAAGCCGCGCCGCGCGGCAAGCCGATGGGTAGCCTCCGAATCGCCGGCGATCCAAATTGGCGGGACGCCATTCGGCGGTCGTGTGCTGATGCTGGTTTCCGGAAGCGAGGTGAACGCGCCATCGAAGGTGAAGGTTTCCTCGGCGTAAGCACGATCCATGAGCACGAGGAATTCTTCGAGCCGGGCCTTGGAATCGCCGAGGTCGGCGGCGAAGCGCTCGAACTCGAACGGTTGGTAGCCGCTGCCGAGCCCCAGCAAGAGACGGTCGCCGCATAACGCCGACGTCATGCCGATCTCGGCAATGAGCCGAACCGGGTGGTAGAGCGGCACCACGACCACGGCCGGGCCGAGCTTGATTCGCGTGGTCTTGCCGGCGCAGTGATTGACCATCAGAAGCGGTGACGGGCAAACGCAATAGTTGGAGAAATGGTGCTCGGCGAACCAGGCGGCCTCGAAGCCCGCATCTTCCGCCCATTGGACCATGCGCACCGCGTTGCCGAGCACCTCGGAGACTCGGCTGCCTCGGTCCCGATAGCCCATGAGGCAGAACAAGCCGAAGCTGACCATGCGACTCACCGGTTGTGAACGACGGATAGCCGGCCGATGGGCCGGGGAGGTCGAGCCAATTGTAACCGATGTGGCCGAGGCGAATCGCCGTGTCGTTTCATCAGTCCCACATCGTCCGGGATCGGCATCACGACGCCCGATGACCCGTGCCGGCCGGACGAGATCGATCATGAGATCGGGTCATGTCTGTCCGCCGGACCGGATACCCGCCGGCGCGGCGCGTGCGGCCGTCGCAGTGACGATGGCAAGCAGGAGAAGCGCCGCGATGAGCCAAAACACCGAGCGGGGATCGCCGTGGTCGAGCAGCAAGCCGACGATCAACGGCCCGAAGGCGGCGCCCGTATCGAGCCCTGAATAGACGAAACCGAAGACCCGGCCGCGGGCGTGGGGTGCTGCGGTCTCGCGCACCAGGATGTCGCGGGAGGGCATGGTAAGGCCGATCAGGATACCGGCCAGCGCGAATGGCGCGATCAACGCGGCGGACGGGAACAGACCAAAGCTGATCGCCACGAAGAGAATGGACGCCACCGCGAGGCCCAAGCCGATGATGACGTGATGTCCGGCGCTCACCCGCTCGGCGAGAAAGCCACCGAGCAGAACCCCGCCCGATGCACCGAATAGGAACACCGAGAGGAGCGGGCCGCCCTCGACGACGGGCAGCCCGTAAAGCTGATCGAGCAGCGCCGGAAAGAACGATTGGAGGCCGATGGTGGCGGCGCTGAGCAGGACGAAAAATGCGAAGCAAAGCAGTACCGGAACCGAGAGGAGCGGGGCAAAGCCCCGCCACATCGCCACGATCACGCCGCGCCGTACTGCGCTTTCCGCGGCGCGGGGCGGGGGCGCTGGACTCGCTTCATCCCCTTGATCGAGAAACAGGTGTCGGTTCACGAACAGGGCGAGGACGAGGACCAGGCCGCTCGCGCCGGCGATGATCAGCGCGTGGCGCCAGCCGAACTCGACCGCCAGGCTCACTATGACGATGGGGGCGAGGGCGTAGCCGAGATTGCCGCCGAGCGTGTGAAAACCGTAGGCGCGGCCGTGGCGCGTTCGACGCACACTTGCGGTCAGGATCGAAAGATCGGCGGGATGGAATACGCTGTTGCCGAGGCCCGCGAGGACGGCAAGCGGGAACAGCACCCAGAACGCCGGGGCAAGCCCGGCGAGGACGATCGCGCCGCACAGGATCGCCAGGCCGACGAGCAGCACCGTGCGCGCCGAGAAGCGGTCGACCAGGAAGCCCGCCGCCGTCTGGGAGAGGCCGGAGCTGGCGTAGAACACCGTCATCAGCGTCCCGAGTTCGGTGTAGCTGACCGCGAACACCTCCTTGAGCAGCGGGAAGAGCGGCGGCAGGGCAAGCTGATAGAAATGGCTCGCGCCGTGGGCGAGCGCGACCAACCCCATGACGCGGGCTTCCCCGCGGTGGCCAAGCTCCTGCGCGGTCATCACCTTAATCTTCGCGGAAATGCGCCGTTCACGGATCACGGCGCCGCATGGCGCCGCATGGCGCCGCAGAGTAGGCCGGCGGCGCCGAGCCCGGCAACGGCGTTGACGCGCATCCCTCGCGTCGTCCGGATCCGCCATGCCGGGCGCTTGTCGTAGGCGGTGCCGGGCGGAGCGCGTATAGTCGTCTCATCCCGGCTCCTTTCTCGGCCGGCCGAAGGAGGGCGGCTGAGGAGCGCCGAACGAAGCGAGCGGGTCAGCCATGGTCAAGGTCGAGTGCGTCCTGGAGGCGAACAATTATCTCGGCGAAGGACCGGTTTGGGATCCGGTCGACGGCGTTCTCTATTGGGTCGACATGCTCGAGCGTGAGGTCTGGCGGCTCAACCCGCGCACGCAAGAGACCAGGACCTGGACCTTGCCCAAGGTGGTCGGCGCCTTCGCGCTGCGGGAGAAGGGCGGCGCCGTGGTCACCATGCGCGACGGCTTCTACTTCCTCGACCTCGACAGCGGCGAGACTACACTCATCGCCGAGGTCGACGCGGACGAGCCGCGCTCGCTGTTCAACGACGGCAAGGTGGATCGGCGCGGCCGGTTCTTCGCGGGCGGCGAGGACGAGATCTCCGAATCACCGATCTGCGGCCTGTTCCGGCTCGATCCCGACCTTACGGTGCATGAGCTCGAGCGCGGCATCATTTGCAATAACGGGCCGAGCTGGAGCCCCGACAACAAGACTTTCTATCACACCGATTCCTACAGGCAGGAGATCTACGCCTACGATTACGACATCGAGACCGGCGCGATCGGCAACAAGCGGGTCTTCATCACGACCAAGGACGAGCCGGGCATCCCCGACGGCTCGACGATCGACGCGGAGGGCTATCTCTGGAACGCTCAGATCGTCTCCGGGCAAATCGTTCGCTACGCGCCGGACGGCACGGTTGACCGGCGTATTCCGGTGCCGACGCGCACGATCACCAGCGTCATGTTCGGCGGCGACGATCTCGACGTGCTCTACCTGACCTCGATGGGCCGCACCGACTTCCTGGGCCCCGAGGCGCGCAAGATCTTCGGCGACGCCGCCAAGCCGCAACCCCATGGCGGCGGCATCTTGGCGGTCACCGGCCTCGGCGTGCGCGGCCTGCCGGAGACTCGCTTCGCCGGCTGAAGGCTTCGGCGTCGTCCGTGAAGAACCGCCAAGTAGTTGATAATTTGTCCTGATCGGCGGTGAGGAAGTAATCGGATTTGCAGGAAAGCGGAGTCTTGAGCCCGGTTTCTTGCGATTTGGGATTCCCGAATCGGGGCGTTTCGCGATTCTCTGAAGCCTGGTTTCGGCTTCGAGGATGAGCGATGAGCAAGCCGCGCGACGACCGGCAGAAGGACCTTCTGCGACCGGCGTTGGATCAGATGATCAACCTGGAGCACCCGCTGGTGCGGCTTGCCCGGGAGATCGATTGGGACTTCCTTGCGGGCCGCTTCGCTTGGGCTACGCAACGGCTCCGCTCCGCTGCCCTTGAGCGCTATGATCACCACCGAATACTCTCAAACTACGTGGCCCTAAACGCGGGGGAAGGTCAATTTGGCGCGTGGACCCACTGTGGACCCATGAGGGAACGAACCTCTGCGTGCATCTGGGATGCGGTGCGCGCGTCGCCGGCTTCGCCGAGTCTCGAGCCCATCCCCGCGTCGCTGTGTGAGGACGGCGAGGGTGCGGCCTAGCTGATCCGGAACCCGCGGGAGGGGTAGAGCCGCAACATCCCAAGAGTGTCATCTATTGCCACAGCTCTCTGAGGCGCTCTTCGATCTCGCCGTCCTGAAACGTCTTGATCCCGTGTGCCCTGTTCTTGCAAAAATAATCGACGTGCTTTTTCCCCTCGGGAGTGTTCCACGCATCTGCGACATCCTGGGCCGACGGGTAGCAGCCTTTATTGGGCGTGGGCTTCGTCGCGGTCGCAAGCAGTGCATCGACGTCCAGAGCTGAACCGTCTTCTGACTTTGGCCACGGGATTTTCAGGAAGCCATATCGGTCAAGCACGACTTCCTCATCGTACGCAGAGATTATCTTCTTTCCGTAGCACGGTTCGCGGGAGACACGGCTAGTCCAACATTGCCGCAGATCGTCCGTTATCGGGCGATCTGGATTCATCATGAGCGCAACGCACCCCCAGGGAGCCGATATGCGGCCATTCGGCTTTTTGTCGAAGCGCCTCTCAGCAGTCCAAAGGCATTCGGCTTCCTCGACAAGATTCTGCGATTTGCATGGGACGACAATCGCGCGGCCGTGTTGCTTCTCGCCGAGACTCGCGGAAAAGACCATCGTGTAGGAACATCCACGAGAATCAGAACGGCGACCGTAGCGGATCGGTGCCTTGACCTTGACGTGCTTTCGGGCGTCCAGGCAAAGATGTTCTCTGCGCCAGTTTCTTCTGTGTTCCGTGTCGTCCCAATACAGAGATCCGACGACCAATATGCCGATCTTCACTGCTATCTCCTCGATCATCGTCTACGTCTCTCCTGTCTATTGTGCTACTCGGTTGAACTAGAATGCATTATCGAGGCCATCGGCCGGCTGGCGGAAAACCGCTCTTGCCATCTTGGACCCGGAGAAAAGCAGGCCAGCTTCTCATAGTCCGAGTTGTGTCCAGTACCTTCTGCAATTTAGCCACGGCACCGGATGAGATTGTTGTTGGCCTGCCGTGGTGCGGCGCCATCGCACGCAAGCGCCAGGACGACTGCTCAAAGGCTAATTCGCTGCGCTTTCGGTCAATCACATATGCGGTCTGCCTGCCGTACGGACTCGTCACCAATTATTTCCAGCAACCGTACACCGGCGCGACATTAACTGTTATGTTCTCACATCTTGGAGAGGAAAACCGTATAACTCGTGCGTCTGACACAGAAACTCGTTCTGACCACCATAGCTCGGATGCCGAATCTGGAAGATTTCGTGACTCCCAGATAGGCGACGTGCAACCGAAGCGGCATCCTTCCCAATCGGCACGAGCCTGCGAGGCTTCAATAGTAAGATAAGTTCAAAGAGGAGTTCCTCCCCTGTTCGTCGTTCACGAGAATTGTGGGCACGGTTGGAGAACGGAGAAAAAGATTCATGAGGGTGCAATGGAAAAACGTTCCAAAGAAAGACCGCGGTGTCCATTTGATTCAGAACACTCCATATGATGGCTGCAGTGCGTTCGGCTACGGCCTCACCTTTGGTCGGTTTTTCGATCGAGGCGCCCCAACGTTCGGCGTGGGTAAACATATGTACATCGTCGGTAAGGGCAAGCCCAGTTCGCCTGCCGCCTCGATATCCAAGGTCGCGTCCAATCCATAGGGAATCGATATTCGATTTGGTAGCTGCCTGCAATATAGACAGCAATGCATCGCAACGGCGACGTGGTGCATCGTCGTAATCGTGAACCACACAGCGGTCGGAATAGGGATTGAACGTATCTGAAAAATCAAGTTCCCTAAGCGTTTCAACAAAACCAGCGGGCGTCATGATCTAATCCTCCGCAATTGGCTTATAGTTGATCGTTCGGGCGGTTCGGTCGCCGACGACGATGCCACTGTTGTTTTTCCGTACTTGCCGGAAGACCGCATATCCTCCCAAAATCGCACGCTCCCATAGCTTCAGCGGACACGCCTCAACTTCGTAGCCGCGAACAAATCGATGAACGGTCTTGAGTAGGTCAAAGGAAAGGCGTTGCTGGTCTCCAAAGAAATTGAGGTCCTTGGCGCATGAGAATATCCACGCCGTAAGGCCTTCCTCGACAACGATGGCCCTGCCTCCGTCCTGGGCTTCATCGTATTTTGGGTTGCTCTTGCGTTTCTGCTTGATAAGCGCTCGAAAGGTGGGAGACCAGTGAAGGACGGCAGCGTGTGCGAAATAAAAGACATCGTGGAAGCGGTAGCCGTCAGGATCGAGAATATTGTCAGTGAGTGGATCGCCGACATATACGCCGTTCCATTGCAGGTAACTCTGCCCGCTTTTGCGCTGTGTGATTCTGATCTCGAAATGCTCCGGCAGTTGTTCCTCTTCCGGAAAGGCGCTGTCGAAGGTGGGCAAACTGGAAAAGTCAGGCTCCAGAAAGCGCCCACGGGCCTTGTCCGTGTTCATGCGGACGATCTGTGCAAAAGGCACGGGCGCAGCTTGAACCGCCTGAAGATACTGGACCGCGAAAGCGTGGAGCAACGGCTGGTTTTGATCATCGTGTCCCGTAATTGGAAGCAGGGAAGCGGCAGTGTCGCCCAACTTGAGAAGGATTTCATCGAAAGGAGGTAGATCATTCGCGACCGAGATACGGCAAAGTGGTCCGTCAACCAGATCACTGCCGGCGACCATATCGTCATGGCTTTCGCCGGTAGCAGCTCGCGAGAAAATATCGTCAATCCCAAAATCAAGTCTCCTGCAAAGGGCGGTGAAGTACCAGAGGGCGTCCCCGAGTTCTTCTATGACAGCGTGCCGATAGCCAGCATACGCCCCCTTTTCTCTGCGAAGCTTCTTGGCTGTAGCCATAACACTGCCGATCTCACCAAAGAGACCGAGGAGAACCGGGCGTAGATCCTCTTGAGGCAGCTCGTCGGTCGGGCCGATCTGCACCAAGTAATCACGCAAAAGAACAGAGCGCTGGGATGCTGATTCGGCGCGGACTTCTTGTGATGGCAGCTCCTCGGTCACGGTGTCTTAGGCCAGTCTGAAGGATCGCCGAGGTACCCATGTGCGCCGAGGGAGTGAAACCACGCAAGAAAATCATCGACGAGACCGGGCGGAAAGTTGCTTCTGTGGTTGCGTCCTGCGCAAACATCCTGACCGTCGTAATTGCGGAACGCTTCGTCTATCTGCGGCCCTACGCCGCCCCAATAGGCGTACTCGGCCCCAATCAGCACCCTGTCGGTCTGCGTATCGTTCCGAATGTTGTGGGGGTTCGGTGCGCCGTTCTGATAGCTGTGGTGAGAATTAAGTTGCTGCCACTGATCTCTATCAACTTTGAAATAGATGTTATCGCCATAGGCTTGCTTCAGGCTTCCCCTGAGGTTCGGCCTTTTGCGGTGGAAGCGCGGATCGGCCCAGTATTCATTGAAGGTGAGCGCCTCCGCGACGCGCGTAGCGTAGACAAGATAGCCTTGTCGGCCCCGCTTCTTGCTGCCGGTGCCGACGATCCAGTCTCCAATGGCGGCGGCCTTCCTTATTCTTGGCTTGCAGGTTGCAAGGGTGCAGACGCCGAAAAAGGGGTTTGGCGCAAAACCGTAATCGCGGGCAACGACATAGGAGAACAACCGCAAGCAACCTCCTAACCGCAGCTATATCGCTTGATTTGACGTGGAGAGGGCTGCGAGCCGTCAGGGTTCTCCCAACCATCAAATTCACCGTTGATTGCATCAATAATGCGGTTCTCCGTCCAACCGACGACCGCGTCTGCATATTTCGCCAGCGTTTCAGGGAGTTCACAGCCGCTTTCTCCGTGCGCCCAGACACCGACAATGCGCTTGTCGTTGCTTTGGGCGTACTCAATCTCCCAGTTAATATAGCCGCTATCTTTTGTTTCAGGAGAAACATAGACGACGACAGTGGAGCATTGCTGAATGCGCGGCGCCAGAATTTGAGACTTGATAAACTCTTCTGACTTTGCGTTGTCGGGGTTGTCGGAACTAATCCAATAGTCCCGCATCGTCATGCCGTTTGCGTTTAGCAAGCGCTTGAGCTCGCGGAGGCCCGCGTCATCCTCGTGGACGTGGCTTACAAAGATGTTGCGGGTGTCTTCGGCCAGGGTTTATGGGTCCTTCCCCCGAATACGTGGCGCTGTCTTCCGTCGCTGATTTAGTATACCACATGGCGCCGACCACCAAATGTGCCATTGCAGGAATGACGGGAGAAATCTCACGCTAGTCGTCCGTGAAAAACCGCCAAGCAATTGATAATTTGGCCTGATTGGCGTTGAGGAGGTAATCGGATTTGCAGGAAAGCGGGGTTTTGAGCGCGATTTATTGCGATTTGGGATTCCCGAATCAGGGCGTTTCGTGATTCTCTGAGGCTTGGTTTCGGCTTCGAGGATGAGCGATGAGCAAGCCGCGCGACGACCGGCAGAAGGACCTTCTGCGACGGGCGTTGGATCAGATGATCAATCTGGAGCACCCGCTGGTGCGGCTTGCCCGGGAGATCGATTGGGACTTCCTAGCGGGCAGCTTCACCGCGGTGTGCCGGGGCGGACCGGGACAGCCGCCGTTGCCGAGCCGGCTGGTGGCGGGGCTGTTGATCCTCAAGCACATGCACGGGCTTTCGGACGAGGCCCTATGCGCGCGCTGGTTGGAGAACCCCTACTACCAGTACTTCTGCGGCGAGGAGAGCTTTCAGCATGCGCCGCGCTTCGAGCGCTCGTCGTTGACGCGCTGGCGCCAGCGGCTGGGCGCGGCGCAGCTCGGGGCTCTGATCCAGGAGAGCCTTGCGGTGGCGTACAAGACGGGCGCGTTAGCGAGCAAGGACTTGGAGCGGGTGGCGGTGGACACCACGGTGCAGCCGAAGAACGTCGCCTTCCCGACCGACGCCCGGCTGATGCACAAGGCGATCGTCATGCTCGCCGGCTTGGCCAAGCGGCACGACGTGCCACTGCGCCAGTCCTATGTCCAGGTCACCAAGCGCGCGGCGCTGATGGCCGGGCTTGAGCTCATGCCAAGCAGTTCAAGTGCCACAACCGCGAGCTCAGGTTCCTGCGCACCCGCCTCGGCCGCCTGATCCGTGACATCCGGCGCAAGATCGATGATGACGAAGCGTTGCAGGCGATCTTTGCCATCCCGCTCATGCGCGCCGATCAAGTGCGCCGATCAGGTGCGCCGTCAGCGTCAACGCCAGCGCGGCTGGAAGCTTTACAGCTTGCACGCCCCGGAGCTCGAGTGCATCGGCAAAGGCAAGGCCCGCGCGCCCGACGATTTCGGCTGCAAGGTCTCGGTGGCGACCCCGGTCACCCGCCCCATCCGCCGGGAGATGAAGCGCCGTGCCGCATCGAGCCGGTGATCGGCCACATGAAGGCCGAGCACCGCATGGGCCGGAACGACCTCAAGGGTCGGGACGGCGACCGCGCCAACACCGTCCTGGCCGCCGCCGGCTACAACTTCCACCTTCTCCTGAGATGGTTCGAGGCCCTTTTGCGTGCCCTGATCAGGACTCTCCTCACAAACCCCATAGCCGATCAAACAGCTTGAAAATCAACCGCACCGGAATCTTCACGGACGACTATTGTCTAGTCGCGAGAAAACATTGCCGAGGCTGACATGCATGACCCATTGTCGAAATCGCTGAACGGCCGGCCCCGCGCGCGTGGCTTGGGGTTGCCCTTCTCAAGCGCTTGCGGCCCTTGCAACGCATTGACGGACGTACCCGGGGTCGAAGTCGGATTCTCGACCATCATCGAAGGAAACGGTGCGCTGCACGTTGGTGACGGCCCTGTGAGAACGGGCGTGACGGCGATACTGCCACGTGGGCATGCCACATCGCTCTCGCCCGTTTGGGCCGCGACGTTTTCTCTAAACGGCAATGGCGAGATGACCGGCGCGCATTGGATCAATGAGGCCGGCTACTTCAACGGTCCCATCTGCGTCACCAATACGCATAGCGTCGGCGCCGTGCACGAGGCGACCATCCGATGGATGGTGAAGCATTACGGCGACGCATTCGGTGAGTACGTCTGGGCATTGCCAGTGGTTGCGGAAACCTGCGACGCGCATTTGAACGACCTCAACGGATTCCACGTTCGCGAAAAGCACGTGTTATCCGCTCTCGACAACGCGCGGTCGGGGCCGATCGAAGAGGGCAATGTCGGTGGTGGCACCGGCATGATCTGCTACGAGTTCAAGGGCGGGACCGGGACCGCGTCACGCGTGTTCGAGATCGCTGGGCGCCGATACACGATCGGCGCGCTCGTTCAAGCCAATCACGGGATTCGACCCTGGCTCACCATCCTCGGCGCGCCGGTGGGGCGGCATCTCACGAATGATCTCCTGTGGTCGAAGGAACAGGGCTCCATCATCGTCGTTGTCGGGACGGATCTGCCGCTCTTGCCCATGCAACTGCAAAGGCTCGCTCGGAGGATCTCGATCGGCATCGGTCGCACGGGAACGCCGTCGGGTGACAACTCCGGTGACATTTTCCTCGCCTTTTCGACGGCCAATGCGGAGCTCGGCGTGTCTGCCGACGGCCTGCATCGTCTCGACTTCGTGCCCAATGACGTGCTCGATCCGGTATTCATGTCGCTGGTCGAGGTCGTCGAAGAGGCCATTATCAACGCCATGGTAACAGCGGAAACCATGACCGGGCGTGACTCCCACAGGGTCGTCGCCATCGATCACGAAGAGCTGAAACAGGTGATGCGGCAATATGGACGCCTTACGGCATAATTGCCGCGTTGCTGCGGCGTCCGGGTGACGGCCGGCGCCGCGGCGACTCACCCGTCGACCCAGGGCGGGTCCCGGAAATTGTCCCACGTCGAGCCGATGCCGGCATCGACCGGTATAGCGGCGCCGGTGATTCCGCTGGCAAGCGGCGACGCGATGAAGGCGATGGTCGAGGCGATGTCTTGCGGGGTCAGAACCCGCCCGAGCGGGTGTCGTTCGGCGTAAGAGCGAAGGACCCCCTCGCCGTCGGGGAGGGTCGCGAGACGGCCGTCGAGCAGCGGCGTGCGGGTGACGCTCGGACAAACGCAGTTCACCGTGATGCCGTCTCGTGCGAGATCGAGGGCGGCAGCGCGCGCCAGGTTCAACAGCGCCCCCTTCGACGAGCAATATGAGAACATGCCGTGCTCGGCCTGCAGTCCGTCGAGGCTCGACAGGAGCACGATGGCGCCGGCGCGCCGCGGGCGCATTTGGCGTGAGGCTTCGCGTATGACGAGAAACGAGCCGCGCACATTGACGCCCATGACGTGCTCGAAATCCGCGACGGAAGTCTCGAACACTGGGCCGCCCTCGCCGAGCACGCCGGCACAGGCGATCGCGACGTCGAGGTCGCCGAGTCGGTTCTGCGTGGTCTTGAAGGCATCGACCACGGTCTTTTCGTTGCCGGTGTCGCCTTCAATCGCGAGCGCTCGGCGGCCTCCCCGCTCGATGCGCTCGGCGGCGCCCGCCGCGGCGCCCGGTGCCCAGTCGAGGACGGCGACGTCGGCGCCGAGGTCGGCGAATGTAAGCGCCGTCTCGAGGCCGATGCCCGAGCCGCCGCCCGTGACGAGGGCCGTCTTGCCTTGATAGGAGAGACCGGGAAACGTCTTTCGCTCGCTCATCCGTGCGTCCCTTCACCGATCGTGCCTCTGTGGGTCGGCGCTCCGCCGCAAGCGATGAATCCGTCCACCGTGCCGTCGGGCCTCAGCACATGGAGCCCGCCGGCGACAAGATCGGTGACATAGAGGCGACCGTCGGCTCCGATCTTCATACCGTCCAGAATCGGGTTGTCGCCCGGCATGCGGCCGAGGTCTTCCACGGTTCCGTCCGGCCGCAGGCGGCCGACATGGCCGGTGTAGGATTCGTCCCAAACGATGGAGCCGTCTCCCTCGACGGCGATCCCGTTCGGGAAGACGGGCTCGGGAAAATCGATGACGACGCTCGTGCCGCCGTCGGGGGCGAGGGCGAAGATGTAGCTCGGGTCCGGATCGGCCGGATTGTAGGTGCCGGGATCGGTGAATATCAGCCTTCCGTCGGCGTGGAAGACGAGGTCGTTGGGGCCGTTCAGCGCTATACCCCCGATCTCCGTGACCAGAGTCTCTGCCTCGCCGCCCTCGCGCGCTCTCTGGATCGAGGGTGTGGTCATCTCGGCCGCCCGCCATGGCCCCACCGTTCCACCGTTTTGGCAGACATAGACCTCGCCTTCGGCGCCGAGGACGCACGCGTTCGGCGCGCCGGCGACGTAAGCGAACCGGCGGGCCTCGCCGTCCGCTCCGACCACGGTGAGCTGGCTTCGATAGCTCTCGACAAAAACGACGCTGCCGTCGGGTCTCACGGCCGGGTCTTCCGGCCAACCGAGCTCGGTGGTCACGAGCTCGGGCGTTGCGTCACCAGTCATTTCACGGCTCCGGCGGTTAGGCCACGCACGATGTAGCGCTGCACGAAGATCGAGAAGATCAGGATTGGCACGATCGTCACCACGCCCACCGCTGCGGCGATGTTCCAGTCGATCGGTCGTTGCGCGCTGACCAGCGTGGCGGCCCCGAGCGAGATCGTTTGAAAATCCCGGGAGTCGATCACATAGAGCGCGACGAGGAACTCGTTCCAGATGAAGATCGCGCCGAACAGCGACGCGGTCACCAGGCCCGGTCGCACCATCGGCAGCATCACGCGCCACAGCACCTCGAAGCGTGTGCACCCGTCCATGATCGCCGCGTCATCGATCTCCTGCGGAATCTCGTCGAAGAACCCGATCATGATCCAGACCACCAGCGGCAGCGAAAACGCGATATAGGGTAGGATCAACCCCATATAGCTGTCGCCGGTGCCGATCCATTTGATCATCAGGAACAGCGGGATCGCCACCGCGATCGGCGGCATGAAGCGCATGCTCAGGATCGCGAAGGCGAGATTCTCATTGCCGCGAAAACGAAAGCGCGAAAACGCATAGGCCGCGGGCGTCGCGATCACAAGCACCAACACCGTGGTAGCCCCCACGACGATGATCGAGTTCACCGTGAATTCGAGCATGCCTTGGCTGAACAGCACCTCGGTGTAGTTCTTCGATATCCTGGCCCACTCGAAGTTGAGGCTCGGCGGCACCTCCGCGAGGATGTCGATCCGTCGCTTCGAAGAGAGAACCGCGAGATAGAGAATCGGCGCGATGCCGACGATCCCGAGAGCGATCAGCACGAGATAGGCGAAGGCTCTGCCCAACCGTCTCCTCATTTCGCGTATCCCGGTCTCATTTGCACGAAACGGAGCAGGATCGCCGTGCCGATCGCGAGGATCAGCAGCATCATGTAGGAGACGGCCGCGGCATAGCCGTAGTTCTGGAACTGAAAGCCGTTCTGGAACGAGAAGAAGCTGAGCGTCGTCGTGCTGCGTGCCGGCCCGCCATAGCTCAGTCCGAAGATGAGATCGAATGAGCGAAACGCGTCGACCGAACGAAAGACCGCGGCAAAGACGATTGCCGGCATCAGCAGCGGCAGCGTGACAAAGCGAAACGTGGCGAAGGGGCGGGCGCCGTCGACGATGGCTGCCTCGAAGACCTCCTGCGGCAGCGCCTGCAGGCGGGCATAGACGATGATGAAGACGAACGGCGTCCATTGCCAGGAATCGACGAGGATGAGCGTCGGCATGGCCATTTCGACGGAGCCGAACCAGTTCGGCGGCTCGAGGCCCACCTGCTCGATGCACCAGTTGACCAGCCCCCAATCCGGGTTCAGCAAGGCGCGCCACATCACGCCGACCACGATCGGCGTCATCAGCATCGGCAGCACGAGGATGCCGCGGACCAGCCAGGCGCCCTTGAGATGGAGATTGAAGAACATCGCGAGAGCGGTTCCAAGAACGACCTGAATGGTCACCGAGGCGGCGACCATGACTGCGCTGTTTTTCGTCGCGTTCCAGAACAGCGGGTCAACCAGCAGGTCGTGGTAGTTCGCGAGACCGACCCAGTCGCCGGTGCCCGTTGCCGCGGTCAGGTCGGTAAAGGAAAGCCGCAGGCTGTAGAAGAGCGGAAAGATCGCAAACGCCGCAAGGTAAAGCAGAGTGGGGCCGAGGAGCAGCCATACGACTGTCCCCGGCCGATCGAGCCTGCCCAGCTTGGTGCCCCAGCGTGCCCGGGGCGCGGCGCGACTCATTCCATTGTCAGCACTTTGCCCGGGTTCGGCCCCGGGCTCCTCAAGCGAGGTGCCCCGCTTTGCGCAGGATCGCTTCCCATTGGGTCTGGACCTTGTCGCACGCGGTCCGGGCGTCCTGGGCACCGATGAGTGCCGCATTGAACTCGACGTTCATCACGTCGTTCATCTGGAAGAACTCCGGAATGCGCGACGTCGGAATGGTCACGGCGTTCTCGATCGCATTCAACGAGTTGGTCAGGTGGGGAAGCTTCTCGAGAAGCGCCGGGTCCTGGAACGCCGACGTGCGGCTTGCGTCGATCTGGTAGGCTTCAATCGAGTAGCGGTTGATGCGCTTGTTCGTGATCCAGGTCAGCGCGCGCCACGCAGCATTTTTCTTGGCCGGGTCGACGTTCTTCGGAATACCGACGCCCCAACCGCCTTGAATCGCCCTTGGAATCTGGCCCGGGCCCGCTGGGACGCTTGCCGTCGCGGTCTTGTCGGCGACCAGCGAGTTCTCCGGGTTGAAAACCGGACCGGCGATCGTCGACCAGAAGATCATCTGGGCAATCTTGCCGGTGGAAAAGCCGTCGACATTTTCGGCAAAGCCGTACTGGGTGACGTTTTTCGGCGCGTAGGGCAATACGTCGATAAGCATCTGAAGCGCGCCGACGCCCTCCGGCGAATTGATCTGCGGCATGAAGGTCTGTTGATGGGGGTCGCCGCTCATCAAGCTGCCGCCGGTGGTGACGAAGCGCGTGTACCAGTCGACCGTGGCGAGCGAGAAATCATTGGCGCCGATAAAGCTGCATCCCGCGACTTTCTTGGTGTGGAGCGCCTCGGCCGCCGCCTTGAACTCGTCCCACGTCCTGGCCGGCTGAAGACCGGCGTCGTCGAACAGGTCCTTGCGGTAGAAATAGATGACGGAGCCGGAGTGCAGACCCGGGATGCCGTAGACGTCTGAGCCCATGCCGACCGTGCCCGACGCCATGTCGTAGATGCCGACATTCCTGACCGCGGCCGGTATGAAATCATCGAAATCCCAGTCCGGCGGCGTTTCGCTGGGATCGTCGATGAGTGAATTGAGCTGCGAGAAGTACCCGCCGCCGACCTGCTGCGTGGTCAAGAAGCCGAGATACATGATCAACTCGAACGACGACTGCTCGGCTTTCAGGTTCTGAAGCGTTTTCTCGATCAGCGGGCCGAGCGCCGGCGAGGTGATGACCAGATCGATTCCGGTCTCTGCCTTCATCTCGGGCAGAAGATCGTCGAGCGCGCGATGATCATTCTCGTCGCCGGTCATGAGAATGTTGATCTCCATTCCGGCGTATTTCATCGGGTCGAACTCGGCGGCCGACGCGGTCGATATGCCGGCCGGGCCGTGACCGCCGAGCAAGCCCGGGAGCGTCGCAGAGACGAGGCCGGCCGCGCTCGCACCCTGGATGATTTGACGGCGATTCAAACCGCTGCGGCCCGGTGACGCCCGGTTGCCCCTCTGCCCGGAATTGTCCTGTTTGCTCATGATGCCTCCCATCCCTTTTCTTATGTCGACGGTCATTCGTCGACTCCCGACAACGCTATCATCGAGACAATGGCCCAGCCAATCGGTTGTTCGGGGATCGGTTGTTTCGTGATCGTGTCCCGTTTGAATGCGTCTGCGGTTCCCGTTCCGCCTCGCTCGGTCGCAGCCTGCTCCCCGAAACGCGAAGCCCGCTGCGCGCCGCCGGGCGGATCTGACCGCGACGGTGGTCGACCGGCGCGTCGATACCGATCACGCCGTCAGATAACCGTCGTCGCACATGATGATATGGCCCGTGACGAGCTTCGATGCATCGCTCGCCAGAAAAACCGCGGCTCCGATCAATTCGCGGGGAAGACCGAGCCTCGGGCGCAGCATCCGCGCTTTGATGAAATCGGCGGTGATCGAGGTGGTCTGAGCGGCTTTGCGGGTCAAAGGGGATTCCATCAGCGTCGGCCCGATGCCGTTGACGCGAACGCCGCGGTCCCGCCACTCCAAGGCCAGAGCGCGTGTCACCTGCGCCACACCGCCTTTCGATGCCAGATAGGCGCTCGACCATGGGTAGGCCGCGAAGGAGCCGATCGAGGCCATGTTGATAATGCTGCCTTTCTCCTGATCGAGCATGACGCGGCCGAAGGCCTGGCAGCACAAATACGTTCCCTTCAGGTTCAGCTCGATGATGAAATCGAACCTGTCTTCGGGGAAATCCTCCGCGGCGCTGCGGTGCGCGGATCCCGCGCTGTTGACGAGGATGTCGATGCGTCCGTGGTCGCGCCGCACGGCACCCGCGAGCTCGAGGCATTGGTCCCGATCCGTGACGTCGAGCGATACCGCGATGGCGCCGCCGCCTTGCTCGGCGATGGTTGCTCTCGTCGTTTCCGCTCCTTCCGGGTTTATGTCGGCGACGATGACCGTCACGCCACGTTGGGCATAGCCGATGGCGATCGCTTGGCCGAGCCCGCTGCCGCCGCCGGTGATGACGGCGACCCGCCCGGACAGGTCAAAGATGTCGTGCGCGTAGCCGAGAGGCACCGCGGCATCGTCGGATGACGTCGCGGTCCCTGAGGAGGTCGAAGCGGGATCCGACCGCGGAGGGCTCGGTCCGGTCGTGAGGAGGCCGGCGGGTCGTCCGCCCGCCGGCCCGGACACGCCCGCATCCGGGCGCTCAACTCGGCGGGCCGCACCCTTCCCCTCCAACGCTCGTGTCGCGATGCTCGTGGACGACGATAGTCGGGCGGTCTAGCGTGGTCAATGAAGTGAGGGAGGCATCGACGGCCCCACGTTCCGGGATCGTGATGCGCTAATGTGATTGCCTTGGCCAACCGTATGACAAGGGGAACCGTCCATGGTGAAGATCACGATGGTCGGATCGGATAGTGCAAGGCAGGTAGGCCGGATCCAAGGGGTCCGCTTCACGGCCTTGAAGGACTCTTGATGGGCGCGATCAGCCTCAACGGGATCAGCAAGGTCTTTCCCGACGGCACCGTCGCCGTCAACGACGTGGATCTCGATATCGATGACGGCGAGTTCATCGTGTTCGTCGGACCTTCGGGCTGCGGGAAGACGACCCTGCTGCGGCTGATCTCAGGCCTCGAGACCGCCACCTCCGGTGAGCTCCGCTTCGACGGCGAGGTCATCAACCAAGTCTCGCCGCGCGATCGAAACATGGCCATGGTCTTTCAAAACTATGCGCTCTACCCGCACATGACTGTCCGGCAGAACATCGCGTTTGCGTTGCGGGTGCGCAAGTTTCGCCAATCCGAGATCGACGAGCGGGTCAACGAGGCGGCGCGTATTCTCGACCTCAGCCAACTCCTCGATCGAAAGCCGAAGCAGCTCTCCGGTGGCCAGCGACAGCGGGTGGCAATGGGCCGGGCGATCGTTCGCCATCCGGGAGCTTTCCTTCTCGACGAACCGCTCTCCAATCTCGACGCCAAGCTTCGCGTTCAGCTTCGGGCCGAGCTGCGGCGCCTTCATGCGAGACTCGGCGTGACCACCATCCACGTCACCCATGATCAGGTCGAAGCGATGACCCTCGGCGACCGCGTGGCCGTGTTCCTGAGCGGCTCCTTGCAACAATATGACAGTCCCCACATCCTCTACCGCCACCCCGCCAACGTCTTCGTGGCAGGCTTCATCGGCAGCCCCGCGATGAACTTCATCGAGGCTGAGCTGGTCGAGAGCGGCGCTGCGACCACGGTGTCGATGGGCAGCACCAGGGTCGTGCTCGGTCCGCTGGCAGCCGACCACGGCGTCGAGGTCGGGGAGGCGATTCTGCTCGGAATTCGACCGGAGCATCTGGGGTGGCGGCCTGCAGGCGAGGGGACAGCGGCCTCTCCGCAAGCGCTCGTCGAGCTGGCCGAGCATCTGGAGCCCGAGGCATATGTCTCCGCTTCGTTGACCGACCCGACCATCGTCATTCGCAGCGTCGACGAATTTGTCAGCGATGGCCCGGATGATCCAGCCACACTGGCGAACGACGATGCTCGTTTCGTGACATTGCGGGTGCCCACCGACAATGTCCCCGATCGCGGAGCGATCGTCGACATCGTGATGGACATGGACCGTGTCTGCCTGTTCGACATCTCAACCGGCAAGATCCTCAATCGGCGCCTCGAGGCATGACCCGTTGGGCGGCCATTCGGCGCATCGCGTGTACACCGCCGGGTTCGACGCCCGACTTTCCGAGCGACGCGGGGTCAGCGGTCGGGCCGGTCGATCATGAGAACCTGCTTGCCGACGACCTGACGGGACCGGAACGCTTCGAGCGCCGCCGGCGCTTCGGTGAGCGGCAGGCGGCGGGAGATATGGGGCTTGACGGCGCCCGCCTGGTACCAGCGCAGCAACTCGTCGAAATAGGCGCGGTTGGCGGCGGGGTCGCGCTGAGAAAACGCGCCCCATGCGACGCCGACGACGCTGAATTCCTTGAGAAGAACGATGTTGGTCTTGGCCTCCGCTATGCGGCCGGAGGCGAAGCCGACGACCAGCAGCCTCCCGCGCCACGCGATGCAGCGCATCGATGCGTCGAAGACGTCGCCGCCGACCGGGTCGTAGATCACGTCGGCGCCGCGCCCGTCGGTCAACGCCTTGACCTGCTCGCGAATGTCGCCGGTACGGTGGTTGATGAGGTGATCCGCGCCATGCTCCCGCGCGAGCGCGAGCTTGGCGTCGCTCCCCGCGGTCGCGATCACCGTTGCGCCGAGATGCTTGCCGATCTCGACCGCGGAGAGCCCGACTCCGCCGGAGGCACCGTGTACCAGCAGCACCTCGCCCGATACGAGCGCCGCGCGCGCGACCAGCGCGTGGTAGCTGGTGCCGTAGACCACGGGAAAAGCAGCGGCGTCGTGGAAAGGCATCGCATCGGGGATGGCGATGACGCATGACGCGGGCGCCACCACCTGCTCGGCCATGCATCCGTAGGGTAGGAAGGTCAGCACCCGGGAGCCGATCGCGGGTTCTTCGACATCCGAGCCGCGCTCGGTGACGATGCCGGCGCATTCGAGGCCCGGGCTGAAGGGGAAGGGCGGTCTGAGCTGGTATTTGCCCTCGATCAGGAGCAGGTCGGGAAAATTCACCCCGACCGCGTGGACGGCGATGCGGACGGAGCCAGGCCCGACAGCCGGCGGATCGACGGTCTCGACCGTGAGGGTTTCGGGCGGCCCGAAGGCTTTGCATAGAACGGCTTTCATGGCGTCTGGGCTGCTCCGGTTCGGTGGGACGGGTAGCGTCTTATCAGGCACCGGCCGCGGTGGCTCGCTCCAGCTCTTCGATCGAGCGCGGCCAGTCCTTCTTCAGGAGGCGCGAGAGCGCGCGGTCGGCGAGCAGCGTGCCGCCGGTTTGGCAACGCGGGCAATAGTTGGTCTCATTCGCGGCGTAGCGGATCCGCTGGACCCGTGTCTCGCAAACCGGACAGGGTTTGCCGTAGCGGCCGTGCACCGCCATGCCGGCGCGAAACGCCGTCACCTTCTCCGGGAACCCGTCTCCCGTCTCCTCGCGGAGTCGAGCGATCCACTCGGCGAGCGTTTCCCGCGTGGCACGATGCAGGCGCGCGATCGCGTCGTCGTCGAGTGCCCGGGTCATGGCGATCGGCGAGAGCCGCCCGCGATGCAGGATCTCGTCCGAATAGGCGTTTCCGATCCCGCTGAACAGCCCGGGGTCGGTCAAAGCGCGCTTGAGCGTATGGTTGCGGCGGGTAAGCGCGGCGCGGAAGGCGGCGAGGGAGGCTTCCATCACATCGAGTCCGCCGGGGTCATGGGCCGCCAGCTCCTCGGCATTGGCCAGGAGATGGAGCGAGGCACGCTTCTTCGAGCCGGCCTCGGTGAGCAGCAGGCTGCCGTTTTCGAAATCGAAGGCCGCGAGGCCGCGCTTTCCGGGGAGCTTCTTGCCTCGTGCTCCCCAGTGAAGGCGACCGGCGATCATGAGGTGAAGGACCAGCCAGTGATCGCTCTCGAAGCCGATCGCGAGACGCTTGCCGAGTCGATGGAACGCCCGCGCACGCTTGCCGTAAAACGCGTCGATCGGCGGGACGACCGAGCGGAGCAGGAACGGGCTCGAGAGCCGCACGGCCTCCAACCGCCTGCCGCCGACATGGCGCTCGAGCGCGTCGAGATAGGCGGTGACGTCCGGAAGCTCGGGCATCCCGGGCTCGACCGTGCGTTCGCCCGTCAATCCACGATCGTGCCGTCGCGGGCGAGGGCAGGGGCCACGGATCCGCCGTCGAACTCCACCGTTGCGATCAGTTCGACCGAATGGTTGACCGCGAGGCCACGGCAGCCGATGGCGGCGCGCGTCGGCATCGCACGCCGACCGTAGAGCTCGACGAGGAGATCGACGGCACCGTTGATAACGCGCGGCTGCTCGACGAAATCCGGGCCGGAGTTCACATAGCCGACGAGGTGAAGCATGCGGTGCATCCGGTCGAGCTCGCCAAGGGCGTATTTGATCATGCCGAGATAGCAGAGCATGCATTGACGCGCCGCCTCATAGCCCTCCTCGACAGTGCGGTCTACGCCCAGCACCCCGGTGAGATAGGGCTGGCCGTCTTTCGCAGGTGTGCAGCCCGAAAGATGGAGCACGCGTCCAACCGCGTAGTGCGAGACATATTTCGCGCCCGACGGATTGTTCTTGTAGCTGTCCTCGATCCGGGGCAGCACGAGACCTGCGGCCTCTATCTTCTGCTCGATCGTCATGAGCGTTCCTCCGGCATTCCGTCCAGCCGGCGAGTGTAAGCGCGACGGGAGCGTCGGAAAAGAATCGGCACCGGGGGGCGATGCCGACGCTACTGGTGAAAATGGTAGGTGATCTGGTCGAAGCGGTCCTGCGCGAAGGAGAACACGAAGACCAGCGGCTCCGCTCCGGTGCACTGGATAGCGTGCCGGGCATTGGACGGGATGTAGATCGCGCAACCGGGTCCGACCGCTCTCGCTTGATCTTCGATTTCCATCTGCCCGCGGCCGCTGACGATGTAATAGGTTTCGTCGGGCTCGTGGTGGTGAAGCAGAAGCCGCGCGCCGGGCGGGATTTCCGCGATGCCGGTGACGAGACCGCTGCTCTCCATGCGTTCACCGGTGATCAGAAGCTTCCAGCGTATCGCGCTCCTGGTGGCGAGATCGGGCTCGCTCCACCCTTCCCAATCGAGATCGGCCTGGTCGATGATGACGGGTTCGCGCGCAGTCATTGTTGTCCACCTCGTTCCGCGATGCCACGGTCAGGAGTGCTCACGTTTAATCGAAGCAAAATGACACAGCACAGTGTAATAACGTGAATTTTTCTCCCACCTTTTCAGAAGCCTATGAATCACGAAACGCGATTGCAGGGATGCTGCGGCGCGCCGCCGGCGAGCACGCGCACCACTTCCTCGGCGCCGCGTCGCCTGAGCTCGGCGAGAGAGGCGTCGGAAGAGAAGGCGACATGTGGCGTTGCGATGACGTCCGGCCGCGCGACCAGGGCGGCAGGCGGGGCCGGCTCGCCCTCGACCACATCGAGTCCGGCGCCGGCCAGATGGCCGCTCTCGAGCGCGCCGATCAGCGCGTCGTTGTCGACCACGGGGCCACGGCTCACATTGATCAGGAAGGCGCCGGGCTTGACGCGGGCGAGGAACGCCGCATCGACCATATGGTGTGTATCCTCGGTCAGCGGAAGGTGAACGATGATGATGTCGGCTTCCGCCGAAAGCCGGGCGATGTCGACCCGCTGCGCAGGCGTCGGCTCCGGCGGATCGACGATGTCGTGGCCGAGGATGGTCATGCCCAAGGCATCGAGCTTGCGCGCGGTCCGGCGTCCGATCCGGCCGAGCCCGAGGATTCCGGCCGTGAGCGTCGCGCCGCGGCGGAGTTTGGCGCGGGTCGGATCCCATTCGCCGGTCTTCACGGCGCGGTCGAACACCGCGATTCCGCGGAACCAGGCGAGTGCCAGCGCGACCGCGTGGTCGGAAACCTCCTCCACGCAGTAGTCCGGAACATTCGCGACCCAGGCGCCGCGCGCGGTCGCGGCCTCGACCGCGATGTTATCGAGCCCGACGCCGAACCGCTGGATGATCTTGAGCGCCCGAGGGCGTTCGATCGCGGCGGCCGAGACCTCGGCCCAGCAGGTCATGATCGCGGCCGGATCATGCTCGGCGACGAGCGCCTCGACTCGATGCGCCGGACTCGCCTCGGACGGGCCGGTGACCAGCGTATGGCCGGCGCCTTCGATCACATCGCGCTCGATCGTCACGTCGGGCCAGGCAAAGTCTGTCTCGAGTACGATGGCCATGGGCATCTCCTTCGTGCCGCCGTCAATCGTATCAGGCGCCGGAGAACGGCGTAAGCGCGCGCTCCCGCCTGATCCTCTATCGCCGGCGGGCGGGCCGGCATGGGGGGGGGGACTGGTTGCGTTCGCCTCGGTCTTCTGTCATTTTCCGGCGCGCCAAACTTCCGGCTCGGGGCGCTCCGTGATCTGCTCGGATCCGCGACCGCCTCATTTCTCCCGATTGTCTCAAGAGGTTGCCACCATGTCAGCGGTCCTTTGGTTTGCAGTGGGCTCCGGGCTTGTCGCGCTCGCCTACGGTGTTTACACCACCCGGTCCGTGCTGAGCGCGAGCGCCGGCACAACGCGCATGCAAGAGATCGCCGGTGCCATTCAAGAGGGAGCGCGGGCCTATCTGAACCGTCAATACATGGCGATCGGCCTCGTCGGCCTGGTCCTGTTCGGCATCTTGACCGGGCTGCTCGGCCATTTGGTCGGCATCGGCTTCCTGATCGGCGCGGTCCTCTCTGGCGCGGCCGGCTATATCGGCATGCATGTCTCGGTGCGGGCCAACGTGCGAACCACCGAAGCGGCGCGGACCGGCGGCCTCAAGCCGGCTTTGAGCGTCGCCTTCCGTTCGGGCGCGATCACCGGCTTTCTGGTCGTCGGGCTCGGTCTCTTAGGTGTTGCAGTCTATTACGCGATTCTGTTGATCGCCGACGTCGAGATGAAGAAGGTTCTCGAAGCGCTTGTTGCGCTCGGCTTCGGCGGCTCGCTGATCTCGATTTTCGCGCGGCTCGGCGGCGGCATCTTTACCAAAGGCGCAGATGTCGGTGCCGATCTGGTCGGCAAGGTGGAGGCCGGCATTCCGGAGGACGACCCGCGAAACCCGGCGGTGATCGCGGACAATGTGGGAGACAATGTCGGCGACTGCGCCGGCATGGCGGCCGACCTGTTCGAGACCTACGCCGTCACCATGGTCGCGACCATGCTGCTCGCCGCGGTGTTTTTCGCCGAACCGCTCCGGCAATCCCTGATGCTCTACCCGCTGGCGATGGGCGGCGCCTGCATTCTGGCCTCGGTGATCGGTACGTTCTTCGTCCGCCTGAGCAAGAGCGGGAAGATCATGCCGGCGCTCTATCGCGGATTCCTGGTCTCCGCCATCCTTTCGGCGATCGCGTTCTGGCCAATTACCGACTGGGTGATCGGTTGGAACACGGAGTTCATGGTCGGTACCGTGCCGGCCACCGGCAGCGATCTCTTCCTATGCGGGCTGATCGGGCTGGTGGTGACGGGCCTCATGATCTGGGTCACCGAATACTACACCTCGACCGAGTTCGGACCGGTGCGCGGCATTGCCAAGGCGTCGACCACCGGCGATGCCACCAACATCATTCAGGGGCTCGCGGTTTCCATGCAGGCGACCGCGATTCCCGCGATCATCATCTCGGCCGGGATCATTCTCGCCTATCTCGCCGCCGGTCTGTTCGGCATCGCGGTCGCCGTGACGGCGATGCTGGCGCTCGCGGGCATGGTGGTGGCGCTCGATGCCTACGGCCCGGTGACGGACAATGCCGGCGGGATCGCCGAGATGGCCGACCTGCCCGAGGACGTCCGCAAGACGACCGACGCGTTGGACGCGGTGGGCAACACCACCAAGGCCGTGACCAAGGGCTATGCGATCGCATCCGCGGGGCTCGCCGCGTTGGTCCTCTTTGCCGCTTATACCGAGGACGTCACGCGCTACTTTCCCGGGGTCTCGCTCGACTTCTCGCTGAGCAACCCTTATGTGATCGTGGGCCTCTTCTATGGCGGCCTTCTGCCTTTCCTGTTCGCCTCGATGGCGATGCTCGCGGTCGGCCGGGCCGCCGGTGCCGTGGTGCTCGAGGTGCGCCGGCAGTTCAGGGAGATCGCCGGCATCATGGAGGGCACCGGCAAGCCGGAATATGGCCGCGCGGTCGACCTCCTGACCAAAGCGGCCATTCGTGAGATGATCCTTCCGTCTCTCCTGCCGATCTTTGCGCCGGTCATCCTCTATATCGTGATCTGGGCGATCGCCGGACAATCCGCGGGTTTCTCCGCGCTTGGCGCGGCGCTGGTCGGGACGATCGTGACCGGGCTCTTCCTCGCCATCGCGATGACCGCGGGCGGAGGCGCCTGGGACAACGCCAAGAAGTATATCGAAGACGGCAATCACGGCGGCAAGGGCTCGGACAGCCACAAGGCCGCGGTGACCGGCGATACGGTTGGCGATCCCTACAAGGATACCGCCGGGCCTGCCATCAACCCGATGATCAAGATCACCAATATCGTAGCGATCCTGTTGCTGGCCATTATCGCGAAGTTCGTCGCCGGTTGATTCACCGCGCCGCCCGCCGGGCACCGCTGGCGCGGCGCACCCTACCGGCCGAGCGTTGCAGGCCTGCCGAGGTTACCGAGCAACTGTTCCAACAGGCTAAACGTGCGGCCGCGCGTCGGGGTTTCGTCATCGACCGGGTCGATCTCGCGTGCTTCCTCGGCAGCAAATGAGGCGACTTCCGTGACCACGCCGCCCTCGTCAAACGCGATCACGACGATTTGTTGCGACACCAGGTCGGGGTCGTAGAACGCGACCGTCTCGGTGCGCCGTGTGATGTAGTACCAGCGCGCGCCATCGAAGGTCGCCACGGCGGACGGTGTCCCGAGCAGGTCGGCGACCTGGGCCTGGGTCTGGACGCCGGGCCGTATCTCCGCCAGCGCCTCCGGGTCGCCGACATGGCCGTGCACATCGAGTTTGGGCGAGCAGCCGGCCGTTGCGGCCGCGGCCAGCAAGGCTCCGAGCGCTGCGCATCGAACGGCTCGCGCCGGTGACGATCGAACGCCCCTCATCAGCGATTGCATAGTATAAACATCTGCGTTCTCACCGAAGCCCCGAGGAAAGCGCCTCCGCTCGAAGCCGGCGCTAACTTGGGCGCGTCGCCGGAGCGTGTCAACGACTCGAGAAGGATTCCAAGAGGACGACCCGCCATGGCGTTAGGGCGATTCTACCGCCGTCTACGACAGCGCGCGCAGCGGCGCGAATCCGCTCGCCGCCTCTACATGGCCGCGGTTCGCCAGGCGCGCGAGCCGAGCCTCTACATCACCGGCGGCGTGGCGGATACCGTCGATGGCCGCTTCGACCTCATTGTCCTGCATGTGGTGCCGTTGATGCGGCGGCTCCGTCAATGCGGCGAAGCCGGCCGAGATCTGAGCCAATCGCTGTTCGACGTGATGTTTGACGACATGGATCAGAGCTTGCGTGAGATGGGCGTCGGCGACCTCCGTGTCGGGAAACGGGTCAAGCAGATGGCGCGGGCGTTCTACGGACGCGCCGCGACCTATGATCGGGCGTTCGATCTCTCGCCGGGCTTCGAGCGCCGGCGCTCCATCGCCGTGGCGCTCGAGCGCAATGTCTTCAACAACGACCCGCCTTCAGGCGCCCCGGTGCTCGCGATGGCGCGTTACGTGGAGGTCCTCGTCGATGCTCTTGACGGGCAGGATCCAACAGTGATTCTCGGCGGAGAGGTCCACCTGCCGGCCGTGCCCGATCTCGACCAGGCTCCGGCTGAGGCGGCGGCGCATGTCGATCGTTGAATGGGACTTATCCACAATGGGTTACGCCGCGCAATGCAGTCTTCCTCTGAGGCCGATCCCCAACGATCGAGAGCCGACATGACGGCCGATCGAAGCTGGATGGAACGGCGGCGCGTGATCACGCTCGAAGATATCGGCGAGCGTGGCGTCACTATCGACATCGAAACGGCGTCCCGGGAGAAGGCCCGGCTTGCGCGCCGCTTGGGCCTGTTGGCGCTGGACGAGCTCGCCGCGACGCTTCGGTTCGAGGCGGCGTCCCGGGAGAGCGGCGTCATACGTGTGAGCGCGACGATCGAAGCCCGGATTGTTCAACGCTGCGTCGTGACCCTCGATCCCGTGCCGCAGACGATTCGCGACTCGTTCTCGGTTCTCTACGCGCCGGCGCCGGCGGATCAGCCGGAACGCGAGATCGAGGTGCCGCTCGACGGCGAGGCGCCCGAGCCGTTGCCCGATGAGGGCATCGACGCCGGGGAACTGGTGGCTGAGCTCCTTGCTCTGATTCTGGATCCCTATCCGCGACACCCGGATGCGCCACCTGGACCGTTCGCATACGCGACGGAGGAGGCTGCGGAGGAGAGTCCCTTCGCGGCGCTTGGCCAGCTGAAAAGCAAGTTGTAATGTGCCGCGCGATGCTGTAGCGCTGGCGCAGTCAAGCGGTGAGAGTCTGGCAATGGCGGTCCCGAAAAAGAAGATATCTCGCGCTCGTCGCGGTAGCCGACGTTCCCATGATGCGCTCGCGAAGGCCAACCCGGCGGAATGTCCCAATTGCGGCGAGCACAGGCTGCCCCATCATGTGTGTCGGGCCTGCGGCTATTACAGCGGTCGTGAGGTGACCGAGGGCGAGGCCTAGCCGAGCTTCGGCTTGAGGCGGAGGCCGCAGCGGATGAGCAACACGGAGATCGTGCTCGCTCTCGATGCGATGGGCGGAGACGGCGCACCCGACGTGGTAATCCGCGGCGCCAATATTGCCCGCGTCCGCTATCCGAACCTCCGCTTCATGTTTTTCGGAAAGCAGGCCGCCGTCGCCTCCGGCCTCCGGCGCTTCAAGCGCCTGCGCGCGGTCAGCTCGGTGCACCATGCCGACGAGGTGATCGCCGACAATGACAAGCCGTCCCAAGCGCTCCGACAACGACACGGGTCGAGCATGCGGCTCGCGATCGATGCCGTCGGCGAGAGCGCGGCCCATGGTGTGGTCTCGGCGGGCAACACCGGCGCGCTCATGGCGCTCGCAAAGGTTGCGCTGAAGACCCTGCCGGGAATCGGCCGGCCGGCAATGGGGTCGATTTTTCCGACCGTCCGGGGCGAGAGCGTCATGCTCGATCTCGGCGCCAACATCGATTGTGATTCGGCGACCCTCGCGCAGTTCGCCGTGATGGGCGAGGTCTTCGCGCGCAACGTTCTCGGCGTCCGCGAGCCGACGGTCGGCCTGCTCAACATCGGCACCGAGGAGCTCAAGGGCAGCGAAACGATCCGGACGGCAGCAGCGACCCTTCGCGATTCGGGCTTGCCGATCAAGTTCCACGGTTTCGTCGAGGCCGACGATATCGCCGCCGGCACGGTCGACGTGATTGCGACTGACGGTTTTGCCGGCAACATCGCGCTCAAGTCGGCTGAGGGCACGGCGCGTCTCTACACCGAATATCTGAAGAGCGCGTTCCGGCGCTCGCTGCTCTCGCGCCTCGGCTATCTCCTCGCGCGGCCCGCGCTTCGCCTGTTGCGGGAGCGGGTCGACCCGCGCGCCTACAATGGCGCGATGTTTCTGGGCGTAAACGGCGTCGTCGTGAAGAGCCACGGCGGTACCGACCACAAGGGCTTCGCCAACGCGATCGGCGTCGCCTTCGACATGGTGAACCAGGGGATCAACCCGAAAATCATCGACGAGTTGTCGTGCCTTAGGTTCGCCGTGATGCCGGAGCCGAAGAGGGCCGCGCTCTAGCATGCGCCGCTCCCGGTTTATCGGCTGCGGCGCCTATCTTCCCGACAAGGTTATCGGCAATGACGATCTGGCGGCGCGCGTCGATACCAGCGACGAATGGATTACGACGCGTACCGGCATCAAGCAACGCCACATTGCCGCCGACGACGAATTGACCTCCGACCTCGCCCATGCGGCGAGCCGAGCCGCCCTGTCGGCGGCGGGCCTCGACGCTGCGAAGATCGATCTCTTGGTATTGGCGACCTCGACGCCGGATAATACGTTCCCGGCGACCGCGACCAAGGTACAGGCGCGGCTCGGCATGACCGGCGGCGTGGCCTTCGACGTCCAAGCCGTATGCGCCGGCTTTATCTGCGCGATTTCGGTCGCCGATAGCATGCTGCGTTCCGGCGCCGCCGACACCGCGCTCGTCGTCGGCGCCGAGACCTATTCGCGCATTCTCGACTGGAATGACCGGCAAACCTGCGTCCTGTTCGGCGATGGCGCCGGCGCGGCGGTGCTGCGCGCCGAGACGGGTGACGGCAGCTCGGCGGACAGGGGCGTGCTCGCGGTCCGCATGCGTTCCGACGGGCAACATTACAATTCGCTCTATGTCGATGGTGGCGTGTCATCGACTCAGACGGCCGGTTACCTCAGGATGGAGGGGCGTGAAGTGTTTCGCCATGCCGTCGCCAATCTGGCGGCGATCGCCGATGAAGCACTCGAGGCTGCGGGGCTTTCGATCGACGCGGTCGACTGGCTGGTTCCGCATCAGGCGAACCGCCGCATTATCGATGCAACCGCCAAGAAGCTCGGCATCCCTCAGGAAAAGATGGTCGTGACCGTCGATCGTCACGCCAACACGTCATCGGCCTCGATACCGCTTGCGCTGGCCACCGCTATCGACGACGGGCGGATCAAGCCCGGCGACCTGCTGGTGCTCGAAGCAATCGGTGGGGGGTTGGTCTGGGGCTCCGGCGTCGTCCGTTGGTAAGGCGCTGAACGAGCCGCATAAATTGCGTGCATCACGGTTGACGGTCCGGCGCCGAGGCGGTACCGTCACGCGGTCATAAGGGAGGCGGGCAGAAGAATGGCCGGGCAGACGGTCACCCGCGCGGATCTTGCCGAGGCGATCTTCCGCGAAGTCGGTCTATCGCGGAACGAATCGGCGGCGTTAGTCGAATCCGTGCTGAGCCTGATCGCCGATGCCTTGGCGCGCGGCGAGCCGGTAAAGATATCCTCGTTTGGCAGCTTTACGGCGCGAATGAAGGGCCAGCGCATCGGCCGAAATCCCAAGACAGGCGAGGAGGTACCTATCCTGCCGCGCCGCGTGTTGGTGTTTCGCGCCTCGCATGTGCTGAAGGATCGCATCAATCAGTCGCTTGCCCCCGCCGAACCGAGCGAAGCCGATGGCGCGGCGGCGGGTGCCGATCGGGCCGGCGAGCGGCCGTCTTCCTAGCCGATGCAACGCGCCGAGCCGCAGGGCGCGGACCCCACGAAATCGCCGGAGGCCTTTCGTACGATTCGCGAGGTTTCGGAAGCCCTCGACGTGCCTCAGCACGTGCTGCGCTTTTGGGAAACCAAGTTTCCCCAGGTCCGGCCGCTCAAACGGGGCGGCGGCCGCCGCTACTACAGGCCCGAGGACGTTGAACTCCTGCATCGTATCCGGAGCCTTCTCTATGCCGAGGGATACACCGTGCGCGGTGTGCAGAAGCTGCTGCGCGAGCGCGGCCCCAAGGCCGTTTCGGACTCCCACGCAGTCGCGTCCGAGGAGACTGCAAAGGGGCCCCTCGATCCCGAGACACGCGCCCAGGCTGCACGCATCCTGGATGAGCTCGCCACGCTGCGCGACATGCTGCGGGGCCGGTTTCCCGCCTGACGCCATCCCGGCAGTCATCGCTGACGCTCGGTTTGCCCGCTCTCGGGGCCGGCACTATAGTGGGCGCTCGCCCGGTGCCGGCGCGACCGGCACGCGGCGGGTCGGAGCGTGGCGCAGTCTGGTAGCGCACTTGACTGGGGGTCAAGGGGTCGGCGGTTCGAATCCGCCCGCTCCGACCATTATCTCGAATGCGCGGGACTATCGCGCATCGTCGCCCCGGCCGCTTCGTCTTCACACCGGGCCGGGATCGCAGCGGCCAGCCATGCGGTGCCTTTCGGCTATTCCCCGACGGTGCTCGCCGGGTCAACCAGAGCTGCACCCGTCAAGCCGACCGCTCTGCGAAAGCTCGACCATGTGGGGCCCAGAGGCCCCGCCCGCGTGCGCCGCCGCTCACTCCGCTGCCGCCGCCACCCGGCGTTTCGCCGCGCGGCGTCGGGGCATGGGCGGTTTATGGTACGCGCCATCCTTCATGATCATGAGGATGTTGTCTTTGTCCTGGAACAGCGTGAGGTCCTCTAACGGGTCGCCGTCGATCATGATGAGATCCGCGAGATAGCCTTCTTTGACTTCCCCTATCTCGGGAATTCTGCTGCCCTGCGCGTTGGCGTGGGCGAAAAGCTCCCCGCCCAGTTTCGTTGCGGCGTGCAACACCTCGGCCGGCGTGAAGTCGAAATAGTTCACAAAATGCTCGAAGTCACGGGTGTCCGTCCCATGGGGCACCCAGGCGAAGGCGTAGTCGCCGAACGGCAGCACCCTGACGCCCCGCGCGTGCAGTTTCTTTGCGGTCTCGCTCGCGATCGCAAGCTCACGGTGGTGCCGAAGGGCAATTTCACTATCCGGGGGCATGCCCCAGGCCGCGCTCTCGTAGGCCGTATTGTGCGTGATGCCGATGGCGGGCAGGACGAAGACCTCTTTCTTCTTTGCCGCCAGCAGGTCGATCGTCTCATCGTCGGCATAAGTCGCGTGGTGGATGATATGAACCCCGTATTTCAAGCACAGCCGGACCGCCTCCGAAGACCGCGCATGGGCGCATACGCGCCGGTTCCGCTGCCTAGCGACCTGGCAAACCGCCGCTACCTCCTCCTCCGTCATGAGGGTCGAATCGCCCTGCCCGTAGGGGTAAACGAACTCATCGCCCGACGGCATGATCTTGAGGATGTCGGCGCCCTCGCGGCACAGCGTTCGCGCCGTCTGGCGGAACTGCTCCTCGCCATCGCAGATGATCGAAAACGCCCCGTGGTACATGTGGAGCTGGCGCGCATCGCCCAGACCGCCGGTGACCGTCAGCTCCGGCGAGGCCGCCATGATCCGTGGGCCGGCGATCTGCCCGGCATTGATTTCGTTGCGGATTACGATGTCCATGCGGGTCTTGCCGGTCGCAGCGCAGACCAGGGCCGTGAAGCCGTGATCGAATAGGATCTGCGCATGCTGCATCGTGATCAGGGTGTTCTCCTCGGGCGGCGTATCGCCGAGGGCGTAGAGCGTCGTCCCCTCCTCGGAATAGCCGATATGAGCGTGGCCGTTGATCAGGCCCGGCATGAGCGTCGCCCCGCCGCCATCAACCAAGGTGGCGCCATTCCTTTCGATCTGCTTTTTGCCTTTGGCCACCGTCTTGATTCGGTTGCCCTGGATCAGCGCCTCACCCCGGTATGGCTTCTTGCCGGAGCCGTCGAAGATCATGATGTTGGTAAAAAGCGTCTCCGTCATGGTCGCCCCCTTCCGCCCCATCGTCCGTCGACAAATGGCGAACACGCGGCTCGTCTTGTCGTTGTTTTCACCGGCGCCGCGTTTCGCTCGCATCGCCACCTATGTCGATCACGCCGAAACCACTATTGCTGGCCGGTTAAGCCGACATTTCCCGGATGCTCCCCGGTTGCGCGCGTCAGTGTAGCCATATGCGCTCCCCGCGGCAATCTGACGCACAATAAGTGTCGCTAACACACGGTATGTCCGGTTTATGTACCAGACGATCTGTCCGGAATTAGAAGCTCTCCAGGCTATGGAGGGTTTGGATGCGCCGGACAGAGCAGTTGCAGGGACTGAGATTGATGAAGTTCGAGGAGATTTACGGCCGCACCCATCGGGGTGGCTTGAGCCAGGCCGAGGCGGCGGAGGTTCTCGGCGTTTCGGAACGCACCTTCCGGCGCTGGCGTGACCGCTACCAGGCGGACGGCGCGGAAGGGCTCTACGATCGCCGTCTCGGCCGGGTCTCGGCGCGGCGCGCGGCAGTGGACGAGGTGACGGCGCTGTTGGCGCTGTTCGACACCCGCTACTGGGACTTCACCGCCAAGCATTTCCACGAGAAGCTGGTCGCGGACCATGCCTTCAAGCGCAGCTACAACTGGGTGCGGCTGAGCTTGCAGGCCCATGGCCGCACCCGTGCGGCGCCGAGGCGCGGGGCGCACCGGCGCAAGCGGCCGCGGCGTGCGCTGCCCGGCATGATGCTGCATCAAGACGGCTCGAGCCACGCGTGGGTCCCCGATCAGTGGTGGGACCTGATCGTCACCATGGACGACGCCACCAGTGAGATCTACTCGGCCTTCTTCGTCGCCGAAGAGGGCACCATGAGCAGCTTTACCGCCCTGGACGAGGTGATCCGGGAGCGCGGGCTGTTCTGCTCGCTCTATGCCGACCGCGCCGGCCACTACTGGCACACGCCCGAGGCCGGCGGCACGGTCGACAAGGACAATCCGACCCAGTTCGGCCGCGCCTTGGTCCAGCTCGGCATCGAGCTGATCCCGGCCTACTCGCCCGAGGCAAGGGGGCGCTCGGAGCGCATGTTCGCCACCCTGCAGAAGCGCCTGCCCCAGGAGCTCAGGCTCGCCGGCATCACAGACATGGCCGAGGCCAACCGCTTCCTCAAGGAGCTCTCCCTGCCAGGCCACAACGCCCGCTTCGCGGCGCCGCCGGAAGCCGAGGGCACCGCCTTCGTGCCCTTCGCCGGGACCCTCGACGACATCCTCTGCGTGCAGCAGGAGCGCACCGTCTCAAACGACAACACCGTGCGCTACAAACGCCTGGTGCTGGCGATCCCGCCCGACCGCCATCGCCGCCACTACGTCAAGGCAAGGGTCCGGGTCCACGAATACCCCGACCGCACCCTCGCCGTCTCCCATGGGCCGCGCTGCCTGGCCCGATACCAGGCCGACGGGTCGCCCATCAACACAAGCCACAGACAGGCCGCGTGATCCGCTTCGACGCGACCGGCCAGTGGATAAGGGGACGGCCGCTCCGCGCCCGACCCCTTATCCACTGGCCCAACAACCACAACTGAAGCGGTCAATTCATTTGGTACATAAACCGGTCAACTCAGGATGTTCTCGACATCTGACGCACAATAGAAGCCGCTGATGTCGCCTCGACGGTCGGACATGACCTTGGCCGGCCGTCGATATGCGCAAGCCGGGCCCGGAAACAAAGCTGGTTGAGCACTTGTCGGTGGCTAAAACGGCGTGGCGCGTCGGAGCAATCCGGTCAGTCGGGTCCGACATCGCCGCTTTTCGGCCCTCAAATTCGTTGACCAACCGACATATATCTCTCAAACCAAGCTGCTCTTCGAGCTTTCCAGGTGTCCTATAGGATATGGCTTCGATGGCAGGTGTAGCGACGATGACGGCCGCTCACCCCATGATCGCCTACGAACCCGGCGTGGTGCCGGACCCACCGGCCGAGCCGCTCGGCCCGATACAGTTTCTGCGCTTGATCCGCGACAACGGAATCGCCGGATTCGATCGCGACTCCTTCGTCAACGAGTTCAGCGACGTGCGGGCATTTTTCCATCACCTTGTTCTCGTCAACGAACCCGAATTTATCGAGCACATCCTCCTCACCAATCACCATAACTACGTCAAAGGGCAGCTCAGCCGTCAGAGCCTTCGACCGGCGCTGGGCAACGGCCTGCTGACCAGCGAGGGCGATTTTTGGCGCCGCCAGCGGCGCATCGCGGCCCCCGCCTTCCATCATCAGCACCTCGCGCAAGCAGCCGACGTCATGGCGCGTCGTGCCCGGCAGCGCGTGGATCGCTGGCGTACCCCGTGCGAAAAGGGGGAACCCCTCGACATCGCCCACGAGATGATGTCGCTCACGATGGAGATCGTCGCCGAGGCGTTGTTCTCGAGCGATATTGCCGGCTCGATCGATGAGCTGGGCCGGACGATAACGACGATCATTGCTTCCTTCGGCAGGCCGAATCCACTCGACATCCTCGGTTTCCCGGAATGGCTTCCACGACGGCGCCCGCGACGGACCCGCTCGGCGCTCGCTCGGCTCGACCGGACGATTTACGACATCATCGCCGCACGCCGCGCCGCCCGAAGAGGTCCTGATGATCTGTTGAGTTTGCTGCTCGCCGCACGCGACGAGGAAACCGGCGAAGGGATGACCGATAAGCAGCTCCGCGACGAAGTGGCGACGCTCTTCGCCGCCGGACAAGAGACGACGGCGGTGGCGCTGACCTGGACCTTGTACCTGCTGTCCCGACATCCCGAGATCGAGCGCAAGCTGCACGACGAGGTTGACCGCGTGCTGGGCGAAGGGGAAGCGGCGTTCGCCGACCTCGAACATCTGACCTACACCCGCATGGTCATCGAGGAAGCGATGCGGTTGTTCCCGCCGGCGTTCGCCTTCAATCGCGAGCCGCTGGCGGACGATGAGGTTGGGGGTCACCTCATTCGTGCCGGCAGCATGGTCACGATCAGTCCCTACATCACCCATCGCAATCCGCGACTGTGGAAGGATCCGCTGCGCTTCGATCCCGAGCGATTTACGCCGGATCGGATCAAAGAGCGTCATCGTTTCGCCTATTTCCCCTTCGGCGGCGGCCCGCGCATCTGTATCGGCAATGGCTTTGCCATGATGGAGGCACGCTTGGTGCTCGCAACCATCGCCCGCGCCTATCGCCTGCGTGTCGTTCCCGGGCACCGGGTCGAGGCCCAGGGTCGGATCACCCTCCGCCCCCGCTACGGTCTTCGCATGACCCTCGAGCGGCGTTGACGGCGAGCGCCTCCTCGCGGGTGTCCGCGCCATCCAGCCCGGCAAGGCTGCAGAGATTCATTCCGAGGTCCACGCCAAGCGTCGAAACCTGATCTTCTGCTCCGCCGATTGCGATCGTCAACGAACGGCTCAATGGACACCGTCCGGGCAGAGGGGCGGCTCATCCCGTTAGGTCAGGACAATTCCACCCGCACATCTCTCTCGGTTACGGACCGTCTTGAGGTTATGGACCCGAAGTCGCTACCCTGGCCTGGAAGCAAACAGGGCAGGGGCACCCCTGGTGCCACCGGATCGCCCGATCACCGAAGGGAGGTTGCGCAATGAGCACATCGAAATCGGGTCGGACTCCGAAAGCCGTACCGCAACGCCAGCGGCGGCCGTCACGACGTACCGTCCTCAAGGGTGGGGTCGGCGCGGTTGCGGCCGGGCTCACCTACAAGAGCATGGGGCCATTCGTGCGCAACGCGAAGGCTGCCACTCTGGAGCTGAGATGGCTCGGCTGGGAGCATTACAATGTCAAGAGCTTGACGGCGGAGTTCGAGAGCCGGCACGACGTCAAGGTCAGCGCCGGCTTCTTCGACGGAAATTCCGAAGCCTGGAACAAGCTGCGTGCCGGCGGCACTCAGGACTTTGATCTGGTCATGGCGGACGGTTTCTGGCCGCGCCTCTACGCTAAACAGGGGCTGGTGCAGCCGATCGACTACGCACAGCTCGATCTCTCGAACGTGTTCGACGATTTTCTTCCGCCGAAGTTTACGCTGCTGCGCGAAGACGGTGGAGACAACATGATCGCCGCACCCAATTGCTGGGGCGGATATGGCCTCACGGTCAATACCGACAAGGTCGACGCCGGAGATCAGGAGACGATCAGCCTTCTGTTTAACGATAAGTACGGAGGGCACCTCTCGACCAGTGCCCGCTTCGAGGAGAATATCGCTCTTGCCGGCATCCTGGCGGCGCATTCGATGGGCACGCTCGACGGCGCGCGGCCCGACGGCAAGAGCTTCAACCCCTACGTCCTCTCCGATGCCGAACTGGAGGAATGCAAGCGTCTGCTCATCAAGCAGAAAGGGCTGTTGGTCAACCGCTGGAACGACGAGGACACGTTGGAGCGCCTGCTGCGCGCCCAGGTCGTATGGGCATCGCCCGAGTGGTCTGGAATCTACCGACGCATTCACTTCGACAAACTCGACGGCAAGTCGGATCTGAACATGCGCCACGTCCTGAAGCCGACGGAAGGCGGGCTTGGATGGGTCGATCAATGGTCGATCACGTCCGGTGTGACCGACAGCGAAACGCTCGAAATCGCCCATAAATGGATCGATTTTCGTCTGGAGCGCGAGAGCATGAAGACCGTGGCGGTCGAGATCGGTTGGGCTCCCACGGTCGATGTGCGCGACATGCTGTCGGACCGTTACGTCGATACCTTGTTCCTCAACGAGACCGCCGCGATTCACGGTCTTTACCAGTTCGACGCGCCGTCCTCGCCGGAGAAATGGGAGCGCATCTGGTCCGAGGTTGAAGCGGCCTGAATCGTCTTCTCATGGCGGCAGGGCGCGGGGAGGGGGGCGTAATACCCGATCCCCCGGCCCTGCCGCCTCGTGACGGGGGTGCGCGATGAGCGAGCCGACCATCCTGCGCATCGATGCCGTCGAAAAACGCTTCGGCGAGGTCCAGGCGGTGGGCGGGGTGAGCCTGGATATTGCCCGGGGCGAGTTTTTTGCGCTTCTAGGACCGAGCGGCTCCGGCAAGACCACGTTGCTGCGCATCGTCTCCGGCCTCGAAACACCCGATAGGGGGCGTGTGGAGATCGCCGGTGCCGACGTCACCAGAATGCCGCCCTATCTACGCCGCATCGGCATGGTATTTCAGGATTTCTTGCTGTTCCCGCACAAGACCGTGGCCGAGAACATCACCTTCCCTCTTAAAATGCAGGGCGAAGGCAAGTCCCGGCAAAGGGAGCAGTTGGCGTGGATCCTGGGCTTCATTCACATGGAGGGGCTTGGAGAGCGCTACCCCCATCAACTTTCCGGCGGCCAGAAGCAGCGGGTTGCTCTGGCTCGCGGACTGGTCTCGCGGCCCGAGTTGCTGCTTCTCGATGAGCCTCTTGCCAATCTCGACCGAGAGCTGCGCAAGGAGATGGAGGTCGAGGTCCGGCGTTATCAGGAAGAGCTCGGCATCCCCTTCGTCTATGTGACCCATAACCAGGAAGAAGCCCTGACCATGAGCGACCGCATGGCCGTCATGCAGGATGGTCGTATTGAGCAGGTCGGGCCCAAGCTCGAGATCTACAACGCTCCGCAGACTCGCTTCGTCGCGTCATTCGTCGGCGCTCCCAACAAGTTGGTCGGCCGTGCGATCGATGTCGCGTCGGGACGCCTGCGCATCGATTGGGCTGGTCTCACCGTATTCGGCCGCGCTAAGGAGGGCGGTGGACGCGGCGATAGCGTCGAAATCTACCTGAAGAGCGAACGCATCCGGCTGACCGCCGGATCGGCCGCCGACGGCGCCGAAAACCAGCTCACCGGAACGGTACGGGACATCATCTTCAAGGGTCAGTTCGCCGATTATCTCGTTCGCGTCGACAATCAGGCCGAACTCCTGGTCAGCGGTCCGCCGGCACACCCCGACATTGAGCGCGGCACGCAGGTGACACTCTCCTGGGACGATGATGCCGCCGACTTGTTCGTGGTCCCGGACGTGCCGGTGTGACCCGCTGGCAAAGACTGCGTTTTGACCCACGTGTACGTTTTGCGCTGCTCACGGTGCCCGGCGCGCTGTTTATTATCCTTTTTCTGCTCCTGCCTTTGATATCGATCGTCGTCTTCAGCTTGTGGCGTACCGAGAACTACGAGCTCATCGAGGAGTGGAACCTCAATAATTACGGGGCCGTGCTCGGCGAGTGGATCTATCTCAAATTCCTGGTGCGCTCGTTGGTCATGGCGGCCATCGTCTCCGTCGTCTGCCTTATCTATGCCTGGCCATGCGCCTATCTGATCGTCAAGCACGGTGGGCGTTACAGACTCGTTTTGGTGCTTCTGACGGCGGCGCCGTTTCTGACGGGAATCCTGCTTCGGGTCACCGCGATGCAACAGATATTGGGGCCGATCGGGCTGTTGAACATGGCGCTGACGTCGTTCGGCTTGGCCCCGATCGAGGCGCTGATGTACACCAATGTCGCCACGGCCGTCGGTCTGGTCTATCTGTGGATCCCGTTCATGCTGCTGGCGATTTATCTTTCTCTGCTCAACTTCAATTTCGAGATTCTGGAAGTCGCCAAGGTCTGCGGCGCCAAGCCGTGGCGGGCATTCTTCGAGGTGACGTGGCCCCTTAACTGGATGGGCACGGCGATCGGGATCGTGCTCGTCTTCATACCCACATTCGCCGCTTCGGTGACGCCGCGTTTCTTAGGCGGACCCAACGGCGCGATGTTCGGCAACCGGCTGGAACATCAGTTCGGCGCGACCGGCACCTGGGCGCTCGGCTCCGCGATGGGCGTGGTGATGTTCGTGGCGTCGCTTGTCGTCATCGGCTTGGTGTGGCGTACCGTGCGTCTGCGCCGCGCGGGCTTCACCGGCGCGGGAGCTTGATATGGCCGCCGTCAATCCAGGCGAGCGCTTCGTCGCTGCCGCGCAGACGCTGTTGCTCCTGTTTCTGTACTTCTTTCTCTATTTTCCGGTTTTCTACATCGGCTATCTGTCCTTCGTGGAGAACAGCGTCTGGCCGTTTCCGCCGATCTTCACCTGGGACTGGTATGCTCGTCTCGGGATCATGAGCGATTTCCATGTCGGCCTATCGAACAGCGTCCTTATCGGGCTCGGCACGGCCCTTCTCTCGGTCCTTTTCGCAACCGCTGCGTCCATAGGACTCCTGCGTTACCCGATGCGACGGCGCGGCCTCATGGTCGGCATCTACCTGGCGCCGTTATTCGTTGCTCAGGTCCTGATCGGCATTTCGACTCTGATGTTCAACCGCAATGTTCTCGGCATCCCCGGCAACATTGAATCGGCCGTCGTCGCCAATACGACCTACAGCCTATCCTTCGCGTTCCTGGTCATCCTGGCGCAGCTCGTGCGGTATGACTGGCGCTTCGACGAAGTTGCTCAGGTGTTTGGGGCGACACCGCTGCGCTGTTTTCGAGAGGTGACCTTTCCCAATGTCTGGCCGGCGGTGCTCGGTGCCTTCATCGTGAGCTTCATACTGGGCTTCAATAATTTCGAGATCACGTTCTACAACGTGGCCGCCATTCCGACCCTGCCGACCATCGCTTGGGGCACTCTAAGGCACGGAATCGAGCCCGAGCTCTACTCGCTCGCGACGGTGGTCAACGTCTTTGTCTTCACTCTGCTGTTCATCATCTATGCGTTGATCCGGATCGGAGCCCTGCGCCTGGGCACGCCTCAGCACTGAGAGGACCAGGCTGAAGTCGATCGCGGCTCTGTCTTTCCCTATGAGTCTCGAGGGCGAGTGCCGCGAGGAGGCCGACGAGGAGCTCAATCGCGGGCGTCGACCGCCGAGTACCCGAGACGGAACTCAGGTCTTCCGGCTTTTGCTCGCCCGCTGGGTGATCGGCCGCATGGCTCGGCTACGCGCCACTTTGTATCCGAGGCGCCGGCCGAGCGGGGTCTCCAGGATGCGGTCGACGAAGTGCTTTTGCGCTTCCGTAGTGCCGCCGACATTGCGTCCCTCGCTCGTTTCACCGCGCAGATCCCTCAGCACAACCTTGGCCGCGTTGTGGCCCGGAAGCCCCATCACACCGCCACCAGGGTGCATGCCAGCGCCGCAGAGATAATAGCCGGCGATCGGCGTGCGGTAGTGAGCGAGCGCGGCGAGCGGCCGTGAGCCAAACAATTGGTTGATGGTCATCGCAGTGTGAAAGATGCAGCCGCCGGGGATGCCGTATTCGCGCTCCAGATCGAGCGGTGTGATCACATGGCGGTCGACGATGTGGTTCCGCATGTTCGGCGCATAGCGGCACAGGATATTGACCACACGATCGGCCCATTGCTCCTTAATGTCATCCCACGTGCCCTCGGCGAGGTCGGTCGGGGTGTGCTGCACGCCAAGAGTCAAGGTGTGCAGACCTTCGGGGGCGAGGGTCGGATCGGTCACCGATTGCGTGATCGCCTCGATCTGGAAGTTGTCGGGAATGAGGCCTTGGCGCTGCGCATCCCATGCCTTCTCGAAGTTCTCGACCGATGCGCCGAGCATCTGGTGGCCGCGGTGCTGCGGGCCGGGCAGCTCGTCTGGCAGCCCGACATAGCGGGGCAGTTCGTCGACAAGAAGGTGCACGCGGGCCATCGCACCCCGCTGGTCGATGCTCTCGACGGCCTTGCGGTAGGTGCCGTCGAGTTCCCGAGCTTCGACGAAGCGAAGCAGAGAGCGCTTGGGTTCGGCGTTGGAAATCACGATGTCAGCCGCGATCTCCTCGCCGCTTTCGAGGACGAGGCCGCGAGCCTGACCGGACTTGATCGAGATCTGGGCGACGGGCGCGCCGGTGCGGATGGTCGCCCCGTGGCTGCGCGCCGCGGCTGTGAGGGCTTGGGTAATACCGCCCATCCCGCCCTTGACGAACGCCCAGCGGCTGAGCTGACCCTCGAACTCGCCCGATGCGTGGTGGCCGTAAACGTAGGCGAGGCCCGGCGTCGAGGGGCCGCCCCAGATCGACACCATTCCGTAGAAGGTGAGAAAGCCCTTAATGTGCTCGGAGTCGAAATAGCGGTCGAGGAGATCGTTGGTCGAGCCAAGCACGAATTCGTCCAAGAGGTCCTCGGCCCCGGCAGCCTCGAATGCGGCGAAAAGCTCGGAACGAGCAGGCGGCGCGTCGAACATGAACGGCCTCATGATCTCGCCAAACCGGCGATAACGCGTGCCGAACTCGATGAACCGCTCGGCATCCCGCTTCGAGTATTTCTCGATCTCTTTGAGCGTGCGGTCGAGTTCCTTCCAGAGGAACAGGTTGCTGCCGTCGTCGAATAGGGCGAAGCCCTGGACATCCGGGGCATACATCTCAAGCCCGTGCTTTTTGAGTTCCAGCTCTGCCACGATCTCGTCGCGGAAGAGGCCTTGCACGAAGGCGCAGGAGGAGAACTTGGCGCCCGGGATCAGCTCCTCGGTAACGCAGGCCCCGCCGACTACGTCGCGCGCCTCGAACACCCCGACTTTGCAGCCGGTGCGGGCCAGGTAGTTGGCGGCTACCAGCCCGTTGTGGCCGGCGCCGATGATCGCGACGTCATACTGCTCCACCATGGCGATCTTCTCCGTTGTTGGGCATGTCAACCTGCCCGCGCGAGCCTCGTATCGCGAGCCTGCCCGCCCAGATAGGGGCGCAGGATCCGCGTCGCCAGGATAACGAGCAAGAGGGAGAGCACGCCAATGCAGGTGAACACGGCGTTGACCGACGGCGTGAAGCCGAAGCGAAGCTGGTTCCACACGTGAACGGGCAGAGTCGGTTGAACGCCGGAGAGGAAGAAGGTCACAATGATTTCGTCGAACGAGAGCGTGAAGCCCAGGAGGCCGCCGCCGATCAGCGCGCTTCTGATCATCGGCAGCACGACGTGGACGAAGGTCCGTACGCGGTTGGCGCCGAGATCCATCGAGGCTTGCGCATAGGAAGGATCGAGCTGACGGAGCCGCGACAAGACGATCAGCATGACCACGGGCATAACGAAGACCAGATGGCCGATGATCACCCGATGCACGCCAGGCCCGATGCCGACGAACTGAAACGTGATCACCAGCGATATGCCGAGGACGATACCCGGGAGCGCCACCGGCAGCGCGAGGCCGCTTTGCAGAAATGCCGCGCCGCGCACGCCTCTGTGTACGAAGATCAGCGCGAACGCCGTGCCCACACAAAGTGCGATGGCCACAGTGCTGCCCGCCACCATGAGCGACCGTTCCAGCGCGGCGATGATTTTCTCGTCCTGCATCAACGATTCGTACCACCGGGTCGTGAAGCCGACATAGGGCAATGACGGTATCTTCGAATCGTTGAACGAGAAGACCGCAACTGTCGTCAGCGGGAGGTAGAGGAAGCCGTATGGAATGACGAACAATACCCAGGCGAGGAGGCGGCGCGCGCCGTTGAGCAAGTAAGGGCGACGGAGCCGCCGCTGGTCGGGCAGCGCCATGCTGTCGACCGCTTCGATCACGCCTCGCACGCGAGCGAGCCGCGCCACGATCGAAAGTAACACGACAACGAAAACCAGAAGCGAGATCGCCATAGCGGCGCCGAGCGGCCAGTTGCCGGCCAGGCCGAACTGGGAGGCGATCACCGAGCCGAGCATGGTCCCGTCCATGCCGCCGACCATGGCTGGCGTGATGTAGTCGGCGACCGCGAGCAGGAAGGCCAACGCGAAGCCGATCGCGAGGCCTTGCTTCGAGAGCGGCAGCATGATGTACCAGAGGGTCCGCCAAGCACCGCCGCCGGAATCGTGCGACGCGTCGATCAGACTGCGCGGGATGCGCTCGAGCGCGGTGAACGAGGCGATGAAGACGTAGGGAATGGCGACGTAGGTGAGCGTGAGAAACACGGTGAAGCGCGTGTAGAGAAACCATTCCGACGGCTCGTCCAGTATCCCGACGGATATCAGGATCGAGTTCAGCACGCCGTTCTCGCCGAGGATCGTCCGCCACGCGAAGACCCGGATCATCAGGCTGACCCAAAGCGGAATGATTACCAAAAGAACCGCGGTCAGCTTGTGCCGGCTGAGCTTGATGCTCGCGAAGTAAGCCATCGGATAGGCGATCAGCGAGGCCAAGACCGCGGCGCCGAGGGCGGTGTAGAGCGTGCGCCCGATGAGCACCCGATAGGTTTCCGAATCGATCACCGCGCCATAGTTGACGAGCGTCCATTCCTGGATCATCACTCCGCCGTCGTTCTTCCAGACGCTGGCGATGATCAGAAACAGGTTCGGAATAAGGATCAGCACGATCAGCCAGAGATAAATCGGCGAGATCGAGAGCCAGCGCCGTGTCAGCGGGTGGATGCGGACCAGAGGCTCGGCAAGCGCAATGCTAGCCACGGATCACCACGATATCCGCACAATCGATGGCGATCTCGAGCCGATCACCCGCGCGCGGGCCGGTGCCGCGCTTGGCTGGAGCCAGCGCCGTAATGCGAACGTTGCCGACCCCGAGCACGACCTCGTGCCCTTCGCCGTGAAAGATCGCGTGCTTGACGACGGCCGACATGCGGTTCTCGCCGGCGGCGGGCAGCGCGGCAGAACCGAGCCTCACGACCTCCCAGCGGATCGCAAGCGTGGCACCACCCGGCGCATGCTGGCCGGCGAGGACCAAGCGGATGTCTCCGTGGCGTGCGACGGCGCGTCCGCCTTCATCGCGCTCGATCTGGCAATCGATCAGGTTGGAGCGACCAATGAAGCCCGCGACGAAACGCGTGTCGGGCAGATAATAGATCTCCTCGGGCGAGCCTAGCTGCTCGATCCGACCCTCGTTCATGACTGCCAGCCTGTCCGACATCGAGAGCGCCTCGCCTTGGTCATGGGTGACGTAGATGAACGTGACATCGACTTCGCGCTGCAGCTCCTTGAGGACGATCTGCATCTGTTGGCGGAGCTTGAGGTCGAGCGCGCCAAGCGGCTCGTCGAGGAGCACGACCTTGGGCCGGGCGACGAGCGCACGGGCGAGTGCGATCCTCTGGCGTTGGCCGCCGGAGAGCTGATGCGGCAGCCGCGCGCCGTAGCCTGTCATACTCACCAGCGCGAGAACGTCCGAGACCTTGCGGCCGATCTCACTCCGCTCGATCCGCTTCATCTTGAGCGGATAAGCAACGTTTTGAGCCACTGTCATGTGGGGAAAAAGTGCGTAGCTCTGGAACACGGTGTTGACGTTCCGGTGATAGGGGTGCGCCTCGGTGACGTCGGCACCGTCGATATAGACGCGACCCGCATCCGGCGCCTCGAAGCCGGCGATTAGGCGGAGCGTCGTGGTCTTGCCCGAGCCACTGGGGCCGAGGAGCGAGAAGAACTCACCCGGTAAGATCGCGAGATCGATGCGATCGAGCGCACGGACGCGCATCTGGTCGTAGCTTTTGGAGCAACCCTCTAGCCGAACGATCGGCGGCGGAGCAGGGGTTTCGGCGGGCGAGGGCGAGCGGGAGGCTGCCGGCGCCCTTGCGTCGCCGGCAGCCTCCCGCTGGGTCATCTCGGAACGTTTGCCGGACCGGGGTTACGCGCCGGCCTTGAACTCGTTCCAGATGGCGAGGCGCCGGTCGATGTCCTCGGGCGGTTGGAAGAACACCAGCTTGTCGAAGAAGCCCGGCTGATCCTGATCCAGGATGTTCGTCTTCTTGAGGAAATCGTCCGGAATGCCGGCGTCACGTGCATTCGCGCTGCTCAGGATGCCGTTGTTGGCGGAGAACTGGATGAATGCCGCCTGCCATTCCGGCGTCAGACAGTAGTTGCAGAAGTCGTAGACGATGTCCCGGTCGCCGCGCTCGGTAACGCAGAAATTGTCGACCCAAGACGGCGTACCCTCCGTCGGGAAGCCGTACACGAACGGCAGACCCGCGGCGTTGAGGTCGAAGACCACGGCGATGTTTTGGCAATAGCCGACCACGGCGTCGCCGGCGCCATAGATGCTCGTCGCATCGTCGAAGCCCTTGGTAATGGTCTTGACCTGTCCGCGCAGCTCCTTGAGCGCTTGGCGGCAGGTTTCGAATTCCGCGTCTGTCATGTTGAACGGGTCCTTGGCGCCGACATAGAGCGCGATCATCGGCACCGAAATGTAGGCGTCGTCCGGCATTAGGACTTCGCCCTTGTACTTCTCGTCCCACAGGACTCCCCAGCTGGTCGGCTCGGGTGCCACCTTGTCGGTGCGGTACATCAAGGGCTGGGTGCCCCAGTTGTAGGGAATGCCGCCGTAGAGCGCGCCGTCGACCGTGTTCATCTGCTCCCAGCCCATCAGGCCGACATTCTTGCTGTTCGGCACCTTGGAGGCGTCGAACGGCGCCAGGAGGCCGGCCTTGACGTAGCGCGGAATCGACCCGCTATCGATGAAGATCAGATCCGATTTAATGGCACCGGAGCGGGTCTTGGCGTACATCTCATCGACCGAGCCGGTCTCGACGACATTGACCTTTACGCCGCGGCTATCCTCATACGCCTTCACCCAAGGCGGCTCGTGGTAAGTCTCCCAGGTGAAGATGGTGATCTCGTCGTCGGCCGCGCGTGAACGCCGCATCCAGGGCGCCGCCGCTATCGCACCGCCGGCCGCCGCCGCGCCGCCCAAGAATCGACGCCGGTTGATCCCATTGCGTTCGCGGGACTTCGGTGATCCATCCCTTTTGGATGTATTCGTCATTTCGCCTGTCTCCCTGTTTGCTGCCGGCTTCGCGTAGGACTTGCCGCTTCCAGCGCATTGTCGGGCCCGCGGACTTCGATGCCGCGGCGGTTGTGCTTGCTGCCGAGATTTTCCTGGTTATTTCGAGAACGTGCCTCCGGCTCCGGAGCGTGTCAATGGCGGCCGTGAAAGCCGGCGCGGTCCCGGGGGCCAATGCGACGGACTTAACCACTAACCACCGTCGGGTGTTTGCGGTGATAGTACGAAGATGGCGGTATCGTTGCCGTGGGCAACAAAACCGTGAGCCCGTAACTCGTTGACGTTAAGGGATTATTGGCGCGCCCGGCAGGACTCGAACCTGCGACCCCTTGATTAGGAATCAAGTGCTCTATCCGGCTGAGCTACGGGCGCGCTTCGCCAAATCAATAGCTCACTTTGTCAATGCGCGATAGCGCTTGGACGACCGCTGACGGGGGGCCTGCGCCGGGGCGAGACGGTCAGCCATAGCGGGGCACCGAGAGCCGCATCCACCCGGTCCGGCCGCTATACTCGCCCGATGGTCCGTCTTGTCCTGATCCTTCTCCTCGTGCTGGGCCCGTCATGCGCTGCGATGGGATCGACGCCGCCATTGCCGGCGGGCCTCGCGCTCGATGGGGAAGCGACGGTAGTTGAGGTCATCGACGGCGACACGGTGCTTCTCGACGACGGGGAAGAGGTCCGCCTGGTCGGCATTCAGGCCCCCAAGCTTGCGCTGGGCCGGCCCGATTTCGACGCCTGGCCGCTGGCGCCCGAAGCGAGAGAGGCGCTCGCCGACCTCGTTCTCGGCCGACGGGTCGGGCTCGCCTATGGCGGGCGCAGGCGGGACCGCCATGACCGCCTGCTCGCTCATCTGGTGCGGATCGATGACGGGCGCTGGGTCCAGGGCGCGCTGCTCGACGCCGGCCTGGCGCGGGTCTACAGCTTTCGCGATAACCGCGCGGCGGTTGCCGACATGCTGGCCCATGAGCGCCGCGCCCGCGCCCGGCGCCGGGGCATATGGGCGGAGCCATACTACCGGGTGCGCGCTGCCGGGGAGGCGGGCGCCGGGCTCCACAGCTTCCAACTGATCGAGGGGCGGGTCCGGGCCGCGGCGGTCGTGCGCGGCCGTGGCTACTTGAACTTCGGTGAGGATTGGCGCGAGGACTTCACCATTACCATCGCTCCGCGCGACCGGCGTCGCTTCGAAGCAGCCGGTGCGATCGTCGAGGACTATGAGGGCCGTCTGGTGCGGGTGCGCGGTTGGATAAAATCATTCAACGGCCCCATGATTGAGGCGACACATCCCGAACAGATCGAGATCCTCGAGTGATGCGTCTCGGCCCGGATTGCGTGGTTTCGCGCATCGGCGCGGCATAGTCTTGGGCGCTCAGGTCGCGGTTCCGCGCCTTGTCGAAGCCCGGAGGGAGCGATGGCGAGCGACGTGCTGACGGAGGACTTCACGCCGACCCCCTATTGGTGGGACCTTGCCCCGCGCCCGGACACCGCCGGGGCGACGCCCCCGGAAGAGGCCGAGGTGGTGATCGTGGGCGCCGGCAATGTCGGCTTGTCCGCCGCGCTCACCCTCGCCCGCCGGGGCCGCGAGGTGGTGGTCCTCGATGCGGAGGCCGCAGGCCACGGCGCCAGCACCCGCAATGCCGGCTATCTCGGACGCCAAGTCTGGTACAAGTACGGCGACATGGTGCCCAAACTGGGGCGGGAGCGGGCCGCTCAGGTCTGCCGCGAGGCGATCGCCGCCCACGACTATGCGGCGTCCCTGATCGAGAAGGAGCAGATCGACTGCTTCTATCGTAACACCGGCCGCTTCATCGCGGCGCCTTCGAAGCGCGTGTTCGATGGCCTGGCGCGGGACCTCGCCATGATGCACGACGACGGGGTCCCGGTGGACGCGGAGATGGTCGAGCCCGAGGCGGCGCCGGCCGCCTATCGCGAGGGGCGCTATCACGGCGGGCAGATCCTGCGCGGCAATGGCGTGATTCATGCGGGCCTCTACCATGCGGGGCTACTGGAGCGGGCGTCGCGCGACGGCGCGCGGATCATCGGCCATTGCCCGGTGCGCGCCATCGAGCGTGCGGGAAGCGCCTTCCATGTGGCGACGGCGAGAGGCCGGCTGCGGGCCGGCCACGTGATCGTGGCGACCAACGGGTACACGCCCAAGGCCGCGCAATGGCTGCGCCGGCGCGTGGTGCCGGTCGACGCGTTCATGATCGCGACCGAGCCCTTGCCCGAGGACCGGGTCGAGAGCATTGCGCCGGCCGGCCGCCCGATGGTCGAGCACTGCCACTCCCCCTGCTGGATACGGCCGAACGAGGACGGCACGAGGATCCTGTTCGGCGGGCTCAGCGCCGAGCCGCCCTTCGGCCTCGAACGCAAGGCGCGCTACCTCCGCGACGCCCTGACGCGCATCGTGCCTGCCCTCGAGGAGGTCAAGATCAGCCATTGCTGGACCGGCAAGACCGCCTTCACCTTCGACATGATGCCCCATACCGGAAGCCATGACGGCGTCGAATACGCCATGGGCTGGTGCGGCTCCGGCGTGCCGATGGGCACCTATCTGGGGCACAAAACCGCGCTCCGGGTGCTGGACGACCCGGAGGCCGGGAGCGCCTTCGACGGACGGCCCTTCCCGACCTGGCCGCTCTACATCGGGCGCCCCTGGTTCCTGCCGCTCGCGGTGGCCTGGAACAAGCGCAAGGACCGGAAGCTGTTCAGGGGGTAGAGGCCGGATCGTATCGTCCGCTTGCGCCGGCTGCGCTTCCGCGCGCCGGCTGCGCGCCTACGGTCCGGTCAAATGGCGAAGCTCGTCACCGAATCGCCGCGGTCTCGTCTCGGGGTGCCTATTCGGCGGCTGCCTGCCAGCCGATCTCGGCGCGGAAGCGGGGCATGAGCTCCGTCGCGGTGAGCTCCATGTGGCGGCGCCAGAGATCCTTATGGACCCAATCGTGGTGCGACAGGATGAGGGTCTCGAACGGCCCGACCTCGTCGCGAAACGCGGCGAGCTTCGCCGCGACCGTCTTGGGGCTGCCGGCCGTGACGATCGTGTCGATGCAGTATTCCGGCGTCACCTCGTCGTCCGGCATGTCGGGATCCGACTTGAGCATATGGACGAAGCCGCCATGGCGCGTAATGCCGATAATGTAGTTGAAGTACCACCGGAACGCGTTGTCCTCGCGCCGCAGATACTGCCGCGCCTCTTCGTCCGTTTCGGTGATCAGCAGCGTGCGCCCCGCCTTCCATTTGGAGGGGTCGGGCTGGCGCCCCAGCTTCCGGCATTCGTCGAGATAGTCGCGCCAATGGCCCTTGAGGACCGCGTCGGGCACGAAATTAGCGGAGATGCACTCCCAATCCCGCTGGGCGGCGAGCCGGATGCTGGCGGAGCCGCGGCTCATCGCCGGGATCATCACCGGCGGGTGGGGCTGCTGGTAAGGCTTGCCCATCGCGCCGACCCCGATGTCGGGGAGCACGTTGTCCTTGATTTCGAAGTCCCAATATTTGCCGTGGAAGGCGTAGGGCGGCTCCGATGCCCAGATGCCGTGGATCATGTCGATCGATTCGACCAGCATTTCCATGCGGTCGAGATCGGTGATCTTGAACATCTCGAAGTCGGGCGGCGTTGCGCCGGGGCCGATCCCCATCAGGAAACGGCCCTCCGAGATATGGTCGAACTGGGCGGCCTGACCGGCGACGATCGCGGGATGCTGGTAGGGCAGGCAGAGCACGCCGGAGCCGAACTTGATCCGCTCGGTCTGGGGGACGAGCGCCGCAAACAGCATGAGCGGCGATTGGATCGGCTCGGAGGGGAGCGCGAAATGCTCGCCCAGCCAGACCTCGTCGAAGCCGAGCGCATCGGCGCATTTGATGATCTCGAAGTCTTCTTTCAGGAGCGTGTGATAGCCCCGTTTGAAGTCTTGGATCGGGTGCATGAACATGCCGAGCTTCATGATGGGCCTCCCGGGCGGATCCTCGTCTCGCGCGGCTATTATGAGGAGATCAAAAGCCTGCGTCTAATCTCGTGTCGGCGGCGATATGCGCCGCGCCGGCGCCGGCACGCGGCGCTCGTTCCGGTCATGGTGGCGCCAATCCGTGGGCGGTCTAGCGATCGTCTGCGAGGAGCCGTGGCAGGATCTCGGTCTCGGCGCGTTCCACGTCTTCCGGGAAATCGATCTCGATCCAGGGCAGGCCGGTCACGTCCTCGAAGCCGAAGGGCGGCGCGGCGGCGCGGAGGACGGCGCGGAGCGCGTCTTCCATGGGGCGGTCCTCGCCGCCTTCCTCGATCATCTTCCCGGCGATGGCTGCGAGGCTCTTCGCCGTCGCCTCGCTCAGGCGAAAAAATCCGACCGATTCACCGCGCGCCGCGACGGCGGGGTCGAGGGTCTTGCCGAAATCGACCGGTACGCCATCGACGAGGCCGAGCTTGACCGGTTCCTCGCCCGGTTCATAGGCGCGGTCGACCAGCAGGCAATCGGCGTGGCTCGTGTCGAGCAGGGGAACCAGGACGCGGCGGTCGTAAAGCACGTCGCCGTCCATCAGAAGGATCTCGCCGCCCGCCGTCAACGCCTCGCGGAGGCGCCACAGCGTGACGATGCTGCCCGCCTCATAGTCGGGGTTGAGCACGGTCGAGACATCGGTCCGCCCGAGCGCCGTCAGGGCGCGCTCGATCATGAGAGCCTGGTAGCCGATGCCGATGACCAAGCGCTCGACACCGAGCGCCGAGAGAATGGCGAGATGCCGCTCCAGGAGGGAGCAGCCGCCGAGGCTCAGCAGCACCTTCGGCTTCTCGATCGCCAAGCGCCGGCCGATGCCGGCGGCAAGCATGACGGCTCGCATCGGAATAAGGGTCCGGCGTTGTCACCGATCGGCCCAGGCTATATGACGCGCCATGGCCGAACGCAATATGGGGAAGCTCAACGCGCCGTCGCGTGAGGAGGCCGCGACGCCGCGTGTCGCCTGGGATCAGTGGCTCGCACGTCAGATCGTCCGGCCGCTCGTCGGCACACCGGTCACGCCCAACCACATTACCACCCTTCGGCTTCTTCTGGGTCTTGCGGCCTGCGGTCTGTTCGCCACCGGCACGCGGCCCGAGATCCTCTATGCCGCCGGCCTCTTCATGGTCTCGAACTTCGTCGATCACATGGACGGCGAATTGGCGCGAGCTTCGGGCAAGTCCAGCCGTTTCGGTCATCATTACGACAATGCCTGCGACGCGTTCATCCATATCGCCTTGTTCGTCGCGATCGGCTTCGGCTTGCGCGAGAGCTGGATCGGCGGCTGGGCGCCGTTCCTCGGTCTCATCGCCGGGGTATCGGTCTCGGCGCTGTTCCTCATGTTCGGGCGGATCGAGCGACGGGCCGGCGCCCGGCAGGCGCGCCAGCCTCAGTTCAAGGGCTTCCACCTCGAGGACGTGATGTATTTCATCGGCCCGATCACCTGGGGCGGCGGCCTGGTCGTCCTGCTGCTCGCAGGCGTCGGGCTGACGCCGCTTTACGCGCTCTGGATCGCCTGGCGCGAGCGCGTCCTGCTCTTCGGCAAGCGGCCGTCCGTTTTGTCATGACCACCCTGGTCACCGGCGCGACCGGCTTTCTCGGCTCGGCGGTCGCCCGCTCATTGCTCGATGCGGGCCACGCGGTGCGCGCGCTGGTTCGACCGGGCGCCGATACGCGCAATATCGAAGGTCTGGAGATCGAACGGGCGACCGGCGACCTGACCGATCGCCGCTCGCTCGAGAAGGCGGCCCGGGGCTGCGATACCCTGTTCCACGTGGCGGCCGACTATCGCCTGTGGATCCCCGACCCACCGGCGATCTACCGCACCAATGTGGACGGCACCCGTGACCTGCTGCGCGCCGCCGCCGCCGCCGGCGCCATGAGGATCGTCTATACTTCGAGCGTCGCCACCCTCGGCCTCAACGCCGACCACTCACCCGCCGACGAAGAGACGCCGGTAACCGAAGCCGCCATGATCGGCCATTACAAGCGGTCGAAATATCTGGCCGAGGAGGCGGTGCACGCGCTGGTGCGCGACGAAGCGGTGCCGGCGGTCATCGTCAACCCGTCCGCGCCGGTCGGGCCGCGCGACATCAAGCCGACGCCGACCGGGCGGATCATCGTCGACTTCGCGAGCGGGCGCATGCCGGCCTATGTCGATACCGGCCTCAACCTGGTTCATGTCGAGGATTGCGCCGCCGGCCATCTGCGTGCACTCGAGAAGGGCGTCGTCGGCGAGCGCTACATTCTCGGCGGTGAGAACCTGACGCTGCGCGAGATCCTCGAACGCCTGGCGCGCCTCGCCGGACGCCGCGCACCGCGCATTCGGCTTCCCCATGGCCCGCTGATGCCGGTGGCGCTTGCCGGCGAAGTCTGGGCGCGCGTTGCTGGCGGGGAGCCGCGGCTGACCCGCGACAGCCTGCGCATGGCGCGCAAGATGATGTTCTTCTCGTCCGAGAAGGCGGCCCGCGCTCTCGACTACACCGCGCGTCCCGCCGAGCGGGCTCTGGCGGACGCCCTGAGCTGGTTCCGCGCCAACGGCTATGTCTGAGGCCGGCGCCCGCACCGCCTTCAGCGCGATACGGAGCGGCTCCGCGTTGGCAGCGTCGGTGTCGGCGTTCGTTCGTGCCCGGTCGAGGGCGGATCGGCAGGAAATCCGGGCCGGTTCCGCCCGATAGTCCGTTGACGCGGTCGCCCTTTGTAGTAGGTTTGTCATACTGGATTCGCGAAGATCGAGCCGTTCGACGGGCCACACGGTGAGAACGACGCCGAGGGGGGACCATGCCGGAGACGCCGAATCTGGATCGCGTGAAGAGCCCTGAGGATCTCCGCGAATTATCGACCAAGGAGCTCAAGAAGGTCGCCGAAGAGCTCCGCGCCGAGACCATCGATGCGGTCTCGGTGACCGGCGGTCATCTCGGCGCGGGTCTCGGCGTGGTCGAGTTGACGGTCGCCCTCCACCACGTGTTCAACACGCCCCATGACCGGTTGGTATGGGACGTGGGTCATCAGGCGTACCCGCACAAAATCATCACTGGCCGTCGCGACCGTATTCGGACCCTGCGCCAACCCGGCGGTCTCTATGGCTTCACCAAGCGCTCCGAGAGCGTGTACGACCCGTTCGGCGCGGCGCACTCGTCCACCTCGATCTCCGCCGGTCTCGGCATGGCGGTGGCAAGCCGTATGAAAGGTGAATCGCGCAACGTCATCTGCGTCATCGGCGACGGCGCCATGTCCGGCGGCATGGCTTATGAGGCGATGAATAATGCCGGCTCGATGGAGCCCCGCCTCATCGTCATCCTGAACGACAACAAAATGTCGATCGCACCGGCTGTCGGCGCGCTGAACGCCTATCTGTCACGGCTGCTGTCGAGCCATTCGTTCCGCAGCCTGCGGGAGCTGGGCAAGCAATGGGCAAGCAAGCTCCCGAAATCTATGGGACAGGCGGCGAAGCGGGCCGAGGAATATTCTCGCGGCATGGTCACCGGCGGGACCCTTTTCGAGGAACTCGGCTTTTTCTATATCGGGCCGATCGACGGCCATAATCTCGACCATCTGATCCCGGTCCTGCGCAACGTCCGCAATGACGAGACCCCGGGGCCGGTCCTGCTGCATGTCGTGACCAGCAAGGGCAAGGGCTACGAGCCTGCCGAGAACGCGCCGGACCGCGGCCACGCCCTCGGCAAGTTCGACGTCATGACCGGGGTCCAGAAAAAGAGCACCCCCAAGGCGCCGAGCTACACCAGCGTATTCGCCGAAAGCCTGATCAAGGAGGCCGACCGCGACCAGGCAATCGTCGCGCTGACCGCCGCGATGCCCTCCGGCACCGGGCTCGACAAATTCGCCAAGGCGCATCCGGACCGCGTCTTCGACGTCGGAATCGCCGAGCAGCATGGCGTGACCTTCGCGGCGGGGCTCGCGACCGAAGGCCTTAAGCCGTTCGCGACGATTTACTCGACCTTCCTGCAACGCGCCTACGACCAAATCGTGCACGATGTCGCGATCCAGAAGCTTCCGGTCCGCTTTGCGATCGACCGCGCCGGTCTGGTCGGCGCCGACGGGCCGACCCATGCGGGCAGCTTCGATGTCACCTATCTCGCGACCCTGCCGGGCTTCGTCATCATGGCCGCGGCGGACGAGGCGGAACTCGTCCACATGGTGCACACCGCGGCGATGATCGACGACGGACCCAGCGCGTTCCGCTATCCGCGGGGCGAGGGCGTCGGGGTACCGATGCCCGAGACTCCGACCATGCTCGAGATTGGCAAGGGGCGGATCGTCCGGGAGGGGACGACGATCGCGATTCTGTCCCTCGGCGCCCGCTTGCAGCAGGCGCTGTGTGCGGCCGACGAGCTTCAGGCGCGCGGCCTGTCGACCACGGTCGCCGATGCCCGCTTCGCGAAACCCCTCGACGAGGATCTGATCCGGTCCTTGGCGCGAGAGCATGAGGTGCTGATCACCATCGAGGAGGGGTCGATCGGCGGTTTCGCCGCGCATGTGATGCAGTTTCTCGCCATGGCCGGCTTCCTCGATGCCGGCCTTAAGATCCGGCCGATGATCCTGCCCGATCGCTTCGTGGCCCACGGCACTCCCGACGGCATGTACGAGGATGCCGGGCTGACCGCGCGTCATATCGTCGACATGGCACTCTCGGCCCTCGGCAGCAATTCCGCCGCGGCGGCGCGCCGCGCCTGACCCGTCGATGGAGCGCGCGCAGGCCACACTGCGCCGGGAGAGCGAGACCGACGCCGGCGGCCCGCCGCTCAGCGGCGCCGGCCCGGACCTCGACACCGACATTCAGCAAGTGATCGACGAGGCGGCGGCCGGTCTGCGTGGCCTCCAGCGCGATGATGGCCATTGGCTGTTAGAGCTGGAAGCCGATGCGACCATCCCCGCCGAATACATCCTTCTCAACCATTTCCTCGACGAGATCGATCGCGAGACCGAAGCGCGGCTCGGCGCCTATATTCGCGCACGCCAGGCGGATCACGGCGGCTGGCCGTTGTTCCACGGTGGTGCGTGTGACGTGAGCTGCACCGTCAAGGCCTATTACGCCCTGAAGCTGATCGGCGACGATCCGGAAGCGCCACATATGACGCGGGCGCGGGAGGCCGTGCTTGCTCGAGGCGGTGCTGCGCGATGCAACGTGTTCACGCGGATCACTCTGGCCTTGTTCGGTCAGGTGCCGTGGCGCGCCGTACCGGCAATGCCGGTCGAGATCATGTATCTGCCGCGATGGTTCCCCTTGCACCTGACCAAGGTCTCCTACTGGTCTCGCACCACCATCGTGCCGCTCCTGATCCTGCTCGCACTGAAGCCTCGCGCGCGCAATCCCGGGCGAATCGGGATCGAGGAGCTGTTCACGACTCCGCCGGACCGGGAGCGGCGCTATTTTCCGCCGCGGGCCGGCCTCCAGCGGCTCTTCTACGGCGTCGATCGCCTGCTCAGGATCTACGATCGAGCGATGCCGCGCACCCTGCGGCAGCCCGCGATCAACGCGGCGCTTGACTGGTGCATGACGCGGATCAATGGCGAGGATGGTCTCGGCGGGATCTTTCCGCCGATGGCGAATGTGGTGATGGCCTTCGATGCCCTGGGCTATCCGCGGGAGCATCCGGCGCGCCGGACCGCCCGCCGCGCGATCAATCTCCTGCTTACCGATCCGGTGGCCGGCAGCCAGTATCTTCAGCCTTGCGTCTCGCCGATCTGGGATACGGGCCTCGCGGCGCTCAGCCTCATGGAAAGCGGCAGCGACGCCGACCGGCGCGCGGCCGTGGACTCTCTTCCATGGCTCGCCGCGCGTCAAATCCTCGATGTTGAAGGCGACTGGGCGGCGCTCAGGCCCGGCACGAAACCGGGCGGCTGGGCGTTTCAATATCAAAATGATTTCTATCCGGATGTAGACGACACGGCGGTCGTCGGCATGGCGCTCCATCGGGCGGATCCCGTTGCCCATCGGGCGGCGATCGAGCGGGCCGCGGAGTGGATTGTCGCCATGCAGAGCGCGAGCGGCGGTTGGGGCGCCTTCGATGCCGACAATGAGCACCACTATCTCAACCACATCCCGTTCGCCGATCACGGCGCTCTCCTCGACCCGCCGACTGCCGATGTCAGCGCCCGCTGCGTGAGCTTCTTGTGTCAGATCGGCTATTCGCGGCGCCACGAGGCGGTTGCGAAAGGCATCGCCTACCTGCTTGCGGACCAGGAGGAGAACGGCGCGTGGTTCGGTCGCTGGGGGACCAACTACATCTACGGGACCTGGTCGGTGCTGGCGGCGTTGAACGCTGCCGGGGAGGACCCGGCCTCGCCCACGATCCGCAGAGCCGTCGCCTGGCTCGAAGCGAAGCAGCGCGCCGACGGCGGCTGGGGCGAAACCGGCGACAGCTACCACGCCGAGCGCATCGAACGCTCGCTCGAGGTGGCCTCGACGGCGTCGCAAACCGCGTGGGCTCTGCTCGCGCTGATGGCGGCGGGGGAGGTTGAAAGCCGGGCGGTGCGGCGCGGCCTCGCCTATCTCTGCAGCGCGGAGAGGGCGGGCGCGCGATGGCGGGAGGACGAGCACACCGCGGTCGGGTTTCCGCGCGTGTTCTATCTCCGCTATCATGGCTACAGCGCTTATTTCCCGCTTTGGGCGCTCGCGCGCTACCGTAATCTGTCGCGCAGCAATGAGCGCCGCACGCGCCACGGCATGTAGCCGGGCGTTGGGTTGCGGCTCCGGGCGATCCCGACGGGACCGGGATCGCTCCAGCGTGAGGCGGCATGGCTGATCGCTCCCGAATCGGCGTGATTACGGGTTTGGCGGCGGAGGCAGCGACGCTCGAGCCCGATGCATTCCGGATCCAGGTCTCGGCGGCGAATCCGGCGCGCGCCGTCCAGGCAGCCGATGCGTTGATCGCCGATGGCGCCCGACTTCTCGTGAGCTACGGCCTGGCGGCCGGGTTGGATCCGCGTCTCGGTCCCGGCGCGGTCCTGCTCCCCGAGGCGGTCATTCCGCAAGAGGGCCCGGTCGAGACGCCCAACCCCGGCGGCGTGCGCGATCAGCTCCAGCGGCTCGCGTCGTTCAGGCGGGACGACGACGCCGGGCGGCTTCCGGAGCCGCCGCCGGCGAGCGACTACCTGGCAACGGATTCGGCCTTGCGCGATTCACTGCGTGATGGGCTCGGCGAGCCGATACACGACGGGGTCGTCGCCGGCGTCGACGAACCGATCATGCGCGCCGATCAGAAGCTCGCCCTATTCGCGCGGACCCGGGCGATCGGCGCGGACATGGAAAGCCACATCGTCGCCCGGGCGGCGCAGGCGGCCGGGATTCCCTTCGTCGTGCTCCGCGTCGTCGGCGACCCGAGCAACCGTGCGATTCCGCAATGCGCGCTCGCCGGGATCACCGAGGACGGACGCCTCGCCGGCTGGGCGATCGCCAACGGATTGCTTTGGCGGCCGTGGGAGTGCGTGGATCTCTTGACGCTTGCGCTCGATGCAGCGCAAGCGATGCGCCGGCTACGCCGCGTTGGTCGCCGGGCGGCGCCGCTCCTTGTGGGATTTTGAGGCCGCCTCGGCGCGGCGGATCTCGCGCAGCTTCTCTTGCACGTGTCGGTCGAACAGGTACTGGGCGGGCCGGGCCTTGCTCAGGTCGATCTCCGCCGCCATCGGGCCGTCGGTCCGGATGCCGCGCAGCTTGACCATCAACGCGGTCCATGGCCGCGAGAGCGCGTGCTCGACCGCCGTCGGCTCGTAGCCGCAATGGACCATGCAATCGGCGCATTTCTCATAGCGACCGGTTCCGTATGACTCCCAGTCGGTCTCTTCCATCAGCGCGCCGAAGCTGTCGGCGTAGCCTTCGCCGAGCAGGTAGCAGGGCTTCTGCCAGCCAAAGATGTTGCGGGTCGGGTTGCCCCAGGGCGTGCATCGATAGCTCTGATTGCCGGCCAGGAAATCCAGGAACATGCTGGACTGGCTGAAGCGCCAGCCCTTGCCGGCGCCTCGGGCGAAGACACCGCGGAACAGCTCCTTGGTCTTGCTGCGATTGAGGAAGTGCTGTTGATCGGGGGCGCGCTCGTAGGAATAGCCGGGCGAGATCGTGATCGCTTCGACATCGAGCTCGCCGGTGACATAGTCGAAGAAATCAGCAAGCTGCTCCGCCGGGTGGCCGTCGAACACGGTGGTGTTGACGTTGACCCGAAAGCCGCGACGCTTCGCCTCCTTGATCGCCGCCACTGCGCGCTTGAATGTGCCGGGTTGATCGACCGCGCGGTCGTGCTCCTCCTCGAGCCCGTCGAGATGGACCGAGAAGGTCAGGTATTTGCTCGGGGTGAAGAGATCGAGCTTCTTCTTGAGCAGGAGCGCATTCGTACACACATAGACGAACTTCCTGCGTGCGACGATGCCGTCAACGATCTCCTTGATCTCCGGATGGATCAACGGCTCGCCGCCCGGGATCGACACCATCGGCGCGCCGCATTCGTCGACCGCCTCGAGACATTCCTCGACGCTGAGGCGCTGATTCAGGATCTCGGGTGGGTAATCGATCTTGCCGCAGCCGGGGCAGGCGAGGTTGCAGCGAAACAGGGGCTCGAGCATGAGCACCAACGGATAGCGTCTCTCGCCCCGCAGCTTTTTGCCCATGACATAGGCGCCGACGCGCATCTGCTGGATCAGCGGGACGGGCATCGCGTGCTCCTCATGATCGTCGTGCCGGCCTGTTGCCGCGGATGTCAGGCGCCCGGGGCGTCGTGGGTCGGCTTCGGCGCCCAGCCGTGGCCGCTCGCCTCGACCAGCTCTGTCGGCAGCTTGAACCGCACCCGTTCCTTGATCCCGTCCTGGATCTGAAGGTCCACCGCGTTTATCTCGCCAAGCCGTGCGACCAAATCCTGCACCAGCTCCTCGGGCGCGGACGCGCCGGCGGTCACGCCGACCCGCTGGACGCCGGCGAACCACGCCGGGTTAAGGTCGCGGGCATCATCGATCAGGTGGGTCGGAACGCCCATCTCCTCGCCGATCTCCCGCAACCGGTTGGAGTTCGAGCTGTTGCGCGCACCGACCACGAGGATCAGCTCGACTTCCTCGGCGAGCTTGCGCACCGACGCCTGACGGTTCTGGGTGGCGTAGCAAATGTCTTTGACGTCGGGCCCGGAGATGCTCGGAAAGCGTGACTTGAGCGCCTCGATCACGTCGCGGGTATCATCGACGCTGAGCGTGGTCTGGGTGACGTAAGCGACCTTATCGGGGTTGGCCACCTGGAGCTTGGCGATGTCGCCCGGGGTCGCGACGATATGGACGCCGTTCTTCACCCGGCCGCTGGTGCCCTCGACTTCGGGATGCCCGTCATGGCCGATGAGGATCACCTCGCGGCCCTCGCGCTCGTAGCGCCGGGCCTCGATGTGGACCTTGGCGACGAGCGGGCAGGTCGCGTCGATCACCGGCAGCGCGCGGCGCGCGGCCTCGCCCTCGACCTTCTCGGAGACACCATGGGCACTGAAGATCGTGACCGCGCCATTCGGCACCTCGTCGATCTCCTCGACGAAGACGGCGCCCTTCTTGCGCAGATCGTCGACGACGCGCTTGTTGTGCACGATCTCGTGACGGACGTAGACCGGCGGGCCGAACACTTCGAGGGCGCGCTCGACGATCTCGATCGCCCGCTCGACGCCCGCGCAGAAGCCCCGTGGTTCCGCTAGGATGACCTGCATGACGCCGACTTGCCCCCTTCACGCCCGTGCTCCATCCTAGAGACCGGATGACGGACTCCGCGGCTGGACTCGGCGGTCTCACCCTATCGCAGGCGTCCGGCGCCGGCAACCATCGGTTCCCGATCGACTAGGCTTGGCGATACCCGATGCCACAAGGAGAATCTTCCCCGGAGCACCTCTTGTCGTCCGATCCCCGGCCGGCCGCTGTCCGCTTCCGTTGGGCGGATGACGCCGAGGCCGCGTCCGATCTCCGCGCGCTGCTCGCGGATTATGCACGCGCCCTCGATGTGGCCTTCTGCCGGGACCAGGTCGAGGCGGAGCTCGCGCGCATGGCCGGCGTCGGGGGAGCGGCGGGCGAGGCGGGAGAGGCACGGTTTCTCCTCGTCTATGCCGGCGGCGAGCCGGCGGCGTGTCTCGGCGCGTGCGCTCTCGACCGCGACCGGGTCGAGCTGGAGCGGCTGTTCGTGCGGCCGGTCTATCGGCGGCGCGGCCACGCCCGCGCGCTCACCGAGGCGGTGCTGGCAGACGCCGCCGGCGCCGGCTTCACGCATGCCGTGCTTCACACCCTTGCCCGCTGGACCGCCGCCTGCGCGCTTTACCGTGATCTCGGCTTCACACCGATCGAGCCCTATCGCTCGGTGCCGGAGCCGGACGTCTTCTTTTTCGGTCTGCCGCTCGCCGGGTGGAGGCCAGGCATGTCGTGTCGCACGTCGCCGTCTGCGTGACCGCCTCGACGGAGGCGGAGGCGAGAACCATCGGCCGCGCCGTCACCGACGCGCGTCTCGCGGCATCGGTCAATATCGTGCCGGGCGTCGCCTCCTTCTATTGGTGGGAGGGCAAGCTCCGCGAGAGCGGCGAGGCCATGCTCTGGGCGAAGACCCGCGCCGACCTCGTCGAGCCCCTCACGGCCATGATCAGGGCGCTGCACAGCTATGCCTGTCCCTGCGTCGTGGCGCTCCCCATCATCGGGGGCAATGCCGACTATCTCGCCTGGATCGATGCCGAGACCGCACCGGCGTCCGGTTTGCGCCACGATGAGCAGGCATGATGGCTGAGCGCCCGAACCGGCCGCGCTTCGCGACCCGCGCGGTCCATGCCGGCCAGTCGCCGGATCCCGCCACCGGCGCGGTCATGACGCCGATCTATGCCAGCGCGACCTACGCGCTCGCGGAGCCCGGCCGATCGCGGACCGGCTATATCTACGGCCGGCTCAGGAACCCGACGCGGACCGCTTATGAGGCGTGCGTCGCGGCGCTTGAGGGCGGCAGCGCCGGCTTCGCCTTCGCCTCCGGTCTCGGCGCCGCCAACACGCTGCTCGCCCTGCTGGATCAGGGCGCTCACGTCGTCGCCATGGAGGATCTCTATGGCGGTGTTCACCGGCTCTTGGAAGAGGTAGCGCCGCGCACCGCCGGCCTCGAGGTCAGCCTCGCCGACCTCACCGAGCCGGCGGCGCTGGAAGCCATCCTCCGCCCCGAGACCCGGATGATCTGGGTCGAGACGCCGACCAATCCGCAGCTCAAGCTGGTCGATCTCGCCGCCGTCGCGGCGCTCGCGCGTGCGCGCGGGATCCTGACCGTGGTCGACAACACCTTCGCCTCGCCCTATTTGCAGCGCCCGCTCGAGTTCGGCATCGACATCGTCCTGCATTCCGCCACCAAATATCTCAACGGCCATTCCGACGTGATTGCGGGCGTCGTCGTCGCCGGGGACGAGGCGCTCGGCGAGCGCATCGGCGCCCTGCAGAACGCGCTTGGCGCCGTGCCGAGCCCGTTCGACAGCTTCCTGGTGCTGCGCGGCCTGAAGACCCTGCACCTGCGCATGGCTCGTCATTGCGAGAATGCGGCGCGGATCGCGGCGTGGCTCGCCGATCACCCGGCGATCGCCGAGGTCGGCTATCCGGGCCTGCCGAGCCATAAGCAGCACGCGCTCGCCAAGCGCCAGATGACGGGCTTCGGCGGCATGGTCACCTTCCGTCCGCGGGGCGGCGCCGGCGCTGCCCACCGGATCGCCGAACGGACCAGGCTGTTCACCCTCGCCGTCAGCCTCGGTGGCGTGGAAAGCCTGATCGAGCTGCCGGCCGCGATGACCCATCGCATGGTCTCGCCCGAAACCAGGGAGCGAATCGGCGTGGCGGACGACTTGGTCAGACTCTCGGTCGGGATCGAGGACGCAGACGATTTGCTCGAAGATCTCGCGCAGGCCATCGAGCAGGGTTAGCCGGGCGCCGGCACCGCACACCACCATCCACATTCAATCTTCACGAGATCGGCTGCGACCGTCCGGTGAAGACGCTCACGGATTGACAGCACCGTTCGCTCGCTCAAGATGGTGTGCGCGATGGTGAGGCGGCGGGTGGCATGATCTACAACGAGCCGGTGTTCAAGACGCTGGGGGACACCGCGATCAATGTCGAGTTCGGTGATGAATCGAGCATCCCGCTCAACTTCCGTATCCTGGCACTCGACTTGGCACTACGCGAGGATCTGCCGATGGGGCTGGTCGAGACCAATCCCCAGGTGCGTACCCTCGGCCTCGTCTTCGACCCGCTTGCGACCACACGCGACAGGATCGTCGCCTATGTCGGTGCGCTGATCGCGGCCCAAGACTCGGTGCTGGCATTGCCGAGCCGTCGGGTCATCATCCCGGCGCTCTATGATGATCCCTGGTCGCGGGAATGTGCCGCGGCATTCGGCGTTCAAAACAACATCGAATATATCGCCGAGTTCAACCAGATGACGGTTGCCCAGGTGATCGAGACGCATACCGGGTGCGATTATTGGGTCACCGGCGTCGGCTTCGTGCCGGGCGCCTTCATGTCCTATGCCATGGACCCCGGGAAGCGCTTCGGCGCGCCGCTTTACCGCACGCCGCGCACCTGGACCCACGCCAGGCTGCTCAATTTCGGCGGCTTGACCTCGACGATCTATCCGATCCGCGTGCCGGGCGGCGGCCAGCTATTCGGCCGCACCCCGATCGAGATTTTCGATCCGCAGGAACGAAGCCCGGCGTTCGCGGACGGCCCGGTGCTCGCCGGCGCCGGTGATCGGCATCGCTACGTCTCGATCACGCGGGAGGAATATGACGAGATTCGTGCAAGCGTGGAGGCCGGGACCTACGAATACCAGGTGGAGGAAGGCACCTTCGACTGCGCCGCTTATGTCGATTGGCTCTCCGGGCTCGGTGAGCCGACCGAGAAGCGGGATCCGGAAAGCAATTGGGGGTCGTTGTGATGCTGGAAGTTCTCGACGGCGGCCTTCAGACCACGGTGCAGGACATGGGGCGGCGCGGTGGCCAGGCGCTGGGGATTCCGCCGTCCGGCGCCCAGGACGGCTTCGCGCTCAGGATCGCCAATCTGCTCGTGGGCAATCCGACCGGCGGCCCGCTGGTCGTCCGCGAGGATCCGGGATGCGCCGGGCTCGAGATTACCCTTGCCGGACTGACGCTCCGGGCCTTGGCCGACCATGTGGTGGCGCTGACCGGCGCTGACCTGGGCGCGACCGTGGATGGGGAACCGGCGCCGCTCTGGTCGTCCTTCGTCATGCGCGAAGGTCAGACCCTTGCCTGCGGCCTGGCGAAGCGCGGCGCCCGGGCCTATCTCGCGATCCATGGCGGGATCGATCTGCCGCCCTATCGCGGCAGCCGATCGACCCATGTCGGCGGGAAATTCGGCGGCCTCGACGGACGCCCGCTCAAGAAAGGCGACCGCTTGCCGATCGGCGAGGCCACGGCCTCGCCGGCCTCCCTGGTCGAGCGCTGGCTGCGACCGGACCTGGTGCCCCGCTACGTGCCGCCCTGGCAGGTACGCGTGGTCGCCGGGCCCGAAGCGCATCATTTTACCGCGCACAGCATCGAGACCTTTTACACCGCCTTTTGGAAGCTGAACCCGAAGGCCGACCGGACGGGCATGCGCTTCATCGGCCCCAAGCTCGCGTTTAAGCCCGGACGCCCCAGCTACTTGATCGAGGATGCCGGCGAAGATCCCTCCAACATCGTCATCGATCCCGGCGCTCCGGTCGGCACCGTGCAGGTGCCGTCCGGTGTCGAGCCGATCGTGCTCGGGGTCGATTCGCCGAGCATCGGTGGCTATGCGCGAATCGCGGTCGTGATTTCGGTCGACATGGCGCGGATCGGCCAGGCCCGCCCCATGGAAGAGACCCGTTTCGTCCGGATATCCCACGATGACGCCGTGGCGCTCCTCGCCGAGCAGGAAGCGCGGATCGCCGAAACCAGCATCCTCACCTGAGCGCTAGCAGCAACGCGGAGGCACGTGACATGCAGCGAGCAATGGACGTCAACAGTGATGTGGGAGAGAGCTTCGGCAATTACTCCTTCGGCGCCGACGCGGAAATCATGCCCCATCTCTCCTCGGCCAATGTCGCATGCGGCTTTCACGCCGGCGATCCGGTGCATATGGAGCGCACCGTGACGCTTGCCAAGGAGAACGACGTTGCCGTCGGCGTGCATTGGGGGCTGCCGGATATTGCCGGCTTCGGCCGGCGGGAGATGAACATCTCAGCGGACGAGGCGCGCTGCCTCACGCTCTATCAGATCGGCGCCCTGCGCCAGATCGCGGCCTCGGTGCAGGCGACCATCGACCATCTGGTTCCCCACGGGGCGCTCTATCCGATGCTGGCGGTGAACGAGGCGATCGGCGGCGCGATGGTCGACGCGATCAACAGCGTTGGCGAGCGCTGGGTGCTCTATTGGCCGACGCCGCTGGAGCGGCACCGTTTCTACGAGATCGCGCAGCGCGAGGGGATCCCGGTGATCCACGAGCTCTGCATCGACCTTCAATACCGCGCCGACGGCTCGCTGATCGTGGAGCGAACGAAAAAGCCGGTAGACACGGGCTTCGTCGCCGATCGGCTGCAGCGGTTCATAGAGGACGGCAAGCTGCGCACCGTCGACGACACCGATCTCGAGTTCGAGGCGCAGGCGATTCTGGTCCACGGCGATGGCCCCAACGCGGCCGAGGTGGTCGGCGCCGTGCGCACCACCCTCGAGCGCATGCAGGTCGCCGTGCAACCCGCGAGCACATTGGTGCACTAGGCGGTTGAGACCTGCGGAATCGATCGTGCGGCGCAAGGGGAGGAGGAGCGCCCATGGCGGCTAAGATACGGACGCAGACCGGCGGCAATATGTGGAAGGTGCTGGTCAAACTCGGTGATTCGGTGAAGGCCGGCGACACGCTCTTTATCATGGAGGTGATGAAGATGGAGCTGCCGCACCAAGCGCCGTGCGACGGCACGGTGGTCGCCGTTCATGTCGAGGAAGGCACCGAATTCCTGGATCCCGATCAGCTCGTCGTAGAGGTCGAATAGCGCGCCCGGCGCGGAAAGGCGCGATCGCACCTTCGTCATCTTCGGGCCGGCGACAGATTCGTGGCGTGGCTTCGGTGAGTGAAGGAGCGAGAGACGGGCGTGCGGTTGCGTTCCGCGAGCCATCCTGGAATCATGACGCAGTGCGGGAGATTGGCAGCAGTCGATGGAGCGCAGAAGCGGAGCGACGGCAATGACCCCGAAGACCAAGCGGATCTTTCAGATCGCTGCCGACAACGTGTTCTGGGTTTTCCTCGCTCTGATGATCATCCTGGGTTCTGTCCTCGACACGCCGCTGATCAATGTCGGGTTGACCGCCCGCTGATCGGCGCCCACCGCCGGTAGGTCCATCACCGAAGCGAGACAATCGGGGCGTGAGCCGGGCCGGAGACCGCGAATGGCGTCTCCGGTGGTGCGATCGTGCCGTGTAGATCGAGCGTTGCGGCGAAGCGGTCCGCGTGGCCTGCCAGGAAGAGAGTGATCGGGGCCGGCCGTTCCGGACGTCCCGCGAGCCAGCGTCGAAGCGCGGGCGCAAGGGCAGGCGGCCACGAAGGCGGCGGCGCGGCGAGAGCGAACACGTAGTGCGCGTCGACGGCATGGGCATTGGTCTCGGCCCGGCCCTCGATCGCTGTGGTCGGCCCCTCGAAGGCGAAATCCGCGGCGTCGACGGTGAAGCTCCTGTCCATGTTGAACCGGATAGCGCCGGTCAGCGGCTCGGCCGGCAGGATCTGCAACAACGGTGATCGGTGCGCCGACCAGAGCGTGTGGGGATCGAGAGCGGCGAACCTGGCCGTGAGATCGATTCGCTGATCGGCCGTGCGGTAGAGCCCTTCGGCATCGATTCGGGCCGACCCGGTGCCGGTCTCCAGCGTGAACGCGAAGCTGCTGCGGACACCTCTTTCATCCGGTTCGAGCATGATGTCGGCGTTGCCGATGGCGAAGCTCGATCCGTCGCGCTCGTTGCCGATCGTGATCACGGAGTCGAGAATGTGGATATCGGGCAGGGACCGTTGCCCGCCCTCGCTCGGATCGGGCGCGGCCGCCATAGTGATCAAAAAATCCTCAAGGATCTTCCCCGAATCGCCCGGGTTCTCGGCGCCGATGTCGAACTTGATCGCGCCGCCCGTGGTCTCGATCCAACGTACCCGGGCGCCGTACACGGCAACCGCGGCGATCACCGACTCACCGCGGATCGCCGCGCCGAGGTCGAGCCCCACAGTGATCAGCGGCACCGAAGCGATGTCCTGGAGGCTGTAATCGGCCACGCGGACGCCGATCATGGCGACTCCGAGATTGCCGTGACCGTCGCTCCAGGAGAGCCGCACATCTTCGAATTTCACGTCATAGGCGTAATAGAGCCGCTCGTTCAGTGAGTCCCGGATCGACGGTCCGAGGACGTTGATCGACATCGAGCCGACGGCGAGACGGGCGGTGAGGCCGGCCGCAACCAGCAGAGCGAGACCGAGCAAGGCGGCGCAAGCGTAGGCGGCGCAGAGCCCGCTCCGACGCCAGACGATCCGAGGATCCATCGCCACGACAGCCTCTTGCACGGTACAGCGTGCGAAACTTTACGCATCGGACGGCCGGTTGCACAATCACGTACGGTCACGTCGGCGCGAAACGGGACCATCGAAAATCGGCGGCTTCGAACAGGATGAATCGGCGAGGGAGACGACGGCATCTCAAGGCGCGTGACGCCGGTGCGCAGCGGGGCGCGCTGGCGCAAGCGGTCCGCCATTTGAGCGAAGGCCGCCCGCACCGGGCCGATCAGCTCTTGTCGAAGTTGCTGGCGGGGCACGAGACCGCGGATCCGAGCGTGCTTCATTTCGCCGGCGTCGCCCGCTATCGCTGCGGCCGATTCGAGGAAGCGGTCGCGCTCCTGCGCGAAGCGACGACGACCGCGCCGGCCTATGCCGAGGCTCACAGCAGCTTCGGCCTCGTCCTGCTCGAGACTGGGCAGGCGGCAGAAGCCCGTGCTTCGTTTGAGCGGGCCGTCACGCTCAAGCCGGACTATGCCAATGCGTACACGAATCTCGGCAATGCCTTGAGAGAAGAGGGGGCGTGCGAGGAGGCGCTGGCGGCTTACCGAAAGGCGCTGGCGCTCGACCCGCGCGATCTCCAGGCGCATTACAGGCTGGCTCAGACTTGTCTCTCGCTCGGCGCCGTCGCCCAGGCGCTCGATGCCTGCAAGGCCGGCCTCGCCCTCGATCCCTTCTGTCAGAACGCGCTCGCGACGCGGGCGCTCGCCGAGCAGATCGGCGGTGATCGGGACGCGGGGCGCCGACTCTACGACTTCGAGCGCTTCGTCCATCGGGCCTCCTTGAGCGTGCCGCCCGGCTGCGAGAGCCTCGAGGCCTTCAACGAAACCTTGGCGGCGGCCGTCCGCGAGGCGCCCTCGCTGACCTGGGAGCCGCTAAACCGCGTGACTCGGAACGGCGCGGTGACCCAGGACTTGCTCCTCGAACCGAGCAGGCCGATACGCGTCCTCGAGCGCGCGCTGCGCGTGGCGATCGACGGCTATCGAGAGACGTTGACGATCGACAGGGACGCGCCTTTCCTGGCCCGCATTCCCCGTCGTTACCGGCTCACGCTGATTGCCTCGATATTGACCGACGGCGGGTGGCATCCGCCCCATGTGCATGAGGCGGCATGGCTGAGCGGGGTCTACTACGTCGCCGTGCCCGACCAGATTGCCGCCGGTCCCGTGAGCCGCGGCGGTTGGCTGGAGTTTGGCCGCCCCGATCATGGCTTGCCCGAGGGCGACGAGCCCTATCGCGCGAGCTATCAACCCCGCGAAGGCACGGCGTTGCTCTTCCCGTCCTACTTCTTCCACGGGACATTGCCTTTCGAGGGCGCAGGGGAGCGGATCGGGATCGCATTCGACGCCTATCCCGAGCCGTGAGACTGTCGGCCGGTCGCGACAAGCGCCTCGTCAGGCGACGGAGTTCTGCCGCTACGACGGCCGGATGTCCGCTTCGGCTGTTGACATAAAAGTGCCTCCAAGAAACTATCCGCCTGCCACGCGTCGTCGTTGGCAGCGACCGCGCGCGCGGCACCGCCCCTTGGGCGTGCGAGAAACGGCAACGAGCCAGAGAGATCTCAATCATGCGTGTGAACCGGCGTACCATCCTAAAAGGGGCAGTGGCAGGGACGGCCGGCATCGCCGCCGGATTCCCTCATTTCTACATCAAGGATTTCGGGCAAGCCTGGGGCGCGAAACCCTGGATCAACAGCGACGAAGATATCAAGGTCGGCATGCTTTGGTCGCAGACGGGCAACCTGTCCGTGGTCGAGAACGATTCGACGCAGGTCTCCCTGTTTGCGGTCGACGAGCTCAATGCCGCGGGCGGCATCGCCGGCAAGCAGATCGAGCCGGTGGTGGTCGATGCCAAGTCCGATATCAAGGTCTATTCGGAGAAAATCACCCAGCTCATTCTCAGGGACCGCGTGGTTTCGGTCCACGGCAGCTACACCTCGGCGAGCCGGCGGGCGGTCATGCCGATCGTGATGAAGTGGGACCACCTCTACTACTACCCGACCTGTTACGAGGGCCGGGAATGCATGCAGAACATCATCAATACCGGGCCGCTCGCCAATCAGCACTCCTTCGACCTCGTGCCGTTCATGGTGGAGAATTTCGGCCCGAAGACCTATCTGGTTGGCTCCAACTACATTTGGCCGAAAGAGTCCAACAAGAACGTCAAGGTCTGGCTCGAACGCGCCGGCGGCGAGGTGCTCGGCGAAGATTATATTCCGCTCGGCGGCTCCGAATTCGCCCCGGTTTTCAATAAGATCCGCCAGCAGCAGCCGGACTGGATCATGTCGACCGTGGTCGGCGACTCCGATATCGCGCTGCACCGCCAGTTCCTGCAAGAGGGCTTCAAATCAGATAAGAGCCCGATCGCCTCGCTCACCACCGGTGAGATCGAGACCCGGGCCATGGGCAACGAAGCGGGCGCCGGTCACTTCCTGTCGGCGCCATACTTCCAGACGCTTCAGAACCCGACCAACGAGCGGTTCGTGGAAAATTATCTGACGAGCCAGTATGGCGGCGGCGGCGTGACCCATTACAACATGGAGGAGACCTATCTCGGCATCTTCATCTGGGCAAAAGGTGTCGAGCGCGCCCTCGAGGAAACGGGCGGCGACTGGGAAGCGATCACGCCGCGGATGATCCGCGATGTGAGCGGCAATTGGCGCGACCAGGGCCCGGTAATGCTGAGCGACGAGGAGAGCCCGGAGGGCGAGGTCTGGATCGATCCGGACAACTTCAACATTTGGCTGAGGCCCAAGATCGGCCAGTGCGGCGCCGACGGGCAGTTCACCATCGTGCGCCAGGCCGCCGAGCATGTCGGGCCGGACCCCTACGCGATCTATCCCGAGCGCGGGGTTTGCAAGGCGGACGGCCTGCACCGGCCGGACGGCACCGTTCAGACGGACGTTCTGTAACCCCACACGATTTGGTAGCTTAGGGGCGGAGAGGGCATTCCTCCGCCCCGCCCGCTCCGTGTCGGGGAGTGGCCTATGGTCGCCTCAGCCAACGAGGCGTCGGGCGGGGCTAGCGGAAAGGCCATAAGAGGGGCAGGGGCGGGAATTCATGAGCGTCCATGATTTCTGGACACCATTCGCCGCTGAGCCGTTCGCCAACGCGCTGATTATCGGGCTCAGCCTTGCGAGCATCTGGCTCGTCGCGGCGCTCGGCCTGACGATCATTTACGGCACCATGGGCGTCATCAACATGGCCCATGGCGAGTTCATCATGCTCGGCGCCTACTTCACATGGATGCTGCAATATTTTGCCGGGTTTCCATGGCTCCTCTGCCTGCCGATTTCCTTCGTGCTTGTGGCGTTTATAGGGTGGCTCGTCGAGCGGGGGCTCATACGACATCTCTACGATCGACCATTGGATACGCTCCTCGCGACCTGGGGCGTCTCCCTGGTCTTCATACAAAGCATCCGGCTGATCTTCGGCGGCGAGCCGCAATATGTTGCCGTGCCCGAATGGCTGACCAGCGTGATGGTGATCGAGTTCGTGCACGTGCCGTGGCTGCGGATCTTCATCTTCTTCGCGTCGCTGGCGCTTGTCGCCATGACCTGGGCGATCCTGTTCAAGAGCAATATCGGCATCCAGGTTCGCGCGGTCATGCAACACCCGCAGATGGCGGCATCGTTCGGCATCAATGCGGGACGGATCTACGGCCTGACCTTCGCCTATGGGGCGGGTCTCGCCGGTGTTTCCGGCTCCATGTTCGCGGGCCTCAAGACCATCTTCCCGGACATGGGGCTCGGCTATGTGGTCGAGGCGTTTCTGGTGGTGGTCACCGGCGGCGGTGAGCTTTTCGGCAGTCTTGCGACGGCCGGCATCATGGGCGAGATGTTCTCGATCTTCTCCTACTTCACTAACGACACCTTTGCTCGCTTCGTCCTGTTCATCCTGATCGTGATCTTCCTCCGGTTCCGGCCGCAGGGAATCTTCGCGCCGAGCATGGCGCGGCGCTAGGCGAGGGGCTGAGCAGCATGGTGTTCGGAATGGGCTCCCCGGCGGCGCAGCGGCGGAACCTCTACCACGACAAGCGCGCGCAGTGGCTCAGCTACGTCGTCGCCTTCGGCGCGCTCGCGACGATCCCCTTGTTCATGGGCGACGACCCGTTCGCCTTGAACCAGTTCGCGCGCTATGGCGTGTTCGGCATGCTCGCGCTCTCGGTAAGCCTGGTGTGGGGCTATGGCGGAATTCTGAGCCTGGGCCAGGGGATCGCCTTCGGCATGGCTGCCTATGGCATGGGCGCGACCATGCAGATGCAATACCAGGACCCGGAATACGATCCCATCCCGAGCTTCATGCTAACAAACGAGCTCGAGAAATTGCCGACGGTTTGGGAGCCGTTCTGGCATACCGAGGCCGGACTCGTTCTGGCGCTCGGTATTCCGACACTTTTCTTCGTCATTTTCGGCTTTCTGATGTTCCAGGCGCGTCTCGCCGGCGCGTTCGTCGCCATCATGACCCTCGCCATGCTCGGCGCCTGGTACAACATGGCCTACGACATGCAGCCCTTTACGGCGGGCTTCAACGGTATCTCGCCGCCCAACGCCTTCGAGGCCTTCGGCGTCGATGTCGATCCCTACAGCAGCATAATCTACTGGGTAGCCCTCGGGGTTCTCGCGGCCCTGACCTTCGCAACCAAAGCGCTCCTCGAAAGCAAGTTCGGGACCATCATTCAGGCGATACGGGACGACCCGGAGCGCGTGCGGTTCCTCGGCTACAACGTCGCGTTCTATCAGGTGGTGGTGTTCACGATCTCCGGGCTGATCGCGGCGCTCGCCGGCGTCGTCTGGGTGATGATCGTTCAATATGTGTCGCCGACCTCTCTCGAGATCTTCTTCAGCATCACGATGGTGATCTGGGCGGCGGTCGGCGGCCGGCTCTCGCTCTTCGGCGCCATCTTCGGCGCGATCTTCATCAACACCGTCCAAAGCTATGTCGGCGACGAGTTCCAAGCCGCTTGGTTCGTGATCCTGGGCACGATCTTCATCGTCGTTGTCCGCTTCCTGCCGAAGGGCTTTGCCGGCCTGTTCGAGATCGCGATCGGCTTCATTCCTTATCGCGGCCGCGCCCCGGGTGCGAAGACCTTGCGGGCGCGCTCGCCGGCGGACTAGGGGAGGGGCACGTGAGCGCCATTCTTGAAGTCCGCGGCGTGACCAAGGCCTATGATGAGTACAAGGTCGTCGATGACTTCAGCTTTGAAGTCGAAGAGGGGGAGTTGCGCTGCCTGCTCGGGCCGAACGGTGCCGGCAAGACCACCACGATGGACCTGATTACCGGACGTCAGAAGCTCACCTCCGGCAGGATCCTGTTCCAGGGTCGCGACATTACGGGCCTCACCGAGCACAGGATCGCCAAGCACGGGATCGGCCGCAAGTTCCAGGTGCCGGCAGTGTTCAGGGACCTCACCGTGCGCGACAACCTGCAGGTCGCGAACAACCAAAACACCAATCCCTTCTTCAACATGCTCTCGTTTCGCCAAGGGGCTGGGCGTGAACGCCTCGAGGAGATCGTCGAGCTGGTAGGGCTCGAGGAACGGTTGGACGAGACCAGCGGGAATCTGAGCCACGGTGAGACCCAGTGGCTCGAGATCGGCATGGTCCTGACCCAGGATCCGAAGCTGCTTCTCATGGACGAGCCGACCGCCGGCATGACCGAGCAGGAGACCCGCAAGACTTCCGAGATCTTCAACCGGCTGAAGGGGGTGCGCACCCTGGTCGTGGTTGAACACGACATGGCCTTCGTGCGCGAGATCGCCGATATCATCACCCTCATGCATCTTGGCAAGACATTATCTGAAGGCCCTATGAAAACGGTAGAAAACGACCCCAAGGTGCGCGAGGTCTATCTCGGATCCGAAGGCATTACCGATGCTGCTTGAGCTTGAAGGCGTCACCTCGTTCTACGGCAAGACGCCGATCCTGCAGAATGTGAGCCTGGGGGTCGAAGACGGGCACTGCGTCGCCGTCCTCGGCAGGAATGGCGTCGGCAAGACCACCCTCGTGCGCACGATTATGGGGCTTACGACGCGCATGACGGGCGTGTTGCGCATCGCTGGTGAGGATGCCTCGCACATGCCGACCCATCAGCGCTCGGAGATCGGCATCGGCTACATTCCGCAAGGACGCGGCATCCTCCCCAAATTCTCGGTGCGCGAGAACATCTTGCTCGGAACGTTCGCGCGCAATGACAGGCGGCGTCGTATTCCCGACATGTGCCTCGATCTCTTTCCCTATCTCGCCGACAATCTGGACAAGCGCGCCGGTCAATTGTCGGGCGGCCAGCAGCAGCAGCTTGCCATCTCGCGTGCGCTCGCCACCGACCCCAAGATCCTGCTCTTGGACGAACCGACCGAAGGCATCCAGCCCAACATCGTGCAGGAGCTCGAGGCGACGATCCTGCGGCTTAACACCGAGGTCGGGCTCACGCTCGTGCTGACCGAACAACACATCAAGGTGGCGCGCGCGCTCGCCCATGAATTCGTCATCATGGATAATGGTCTAATCGTCGAGGGTGGCCCCATCGACCAATTGACCGACGAGGTCGTCAACACCTATCTGACGATCTAGGCTTCACGAGGGCCGTGGCACAGACGCGAGGGGAGAGAGAGAATGATCCGCATTCCTCCGAAGGGAAGTCCCGACCGGGACCGTCTCGTCGAAGAGCACAAAGCGTGCATCGAATCCATGAAAGGCGTCCCCGGATGCTCGATTCTGCGCTGCGAGACACAGGGCGACACCACCGAGGTCAGCGGCGGCATCCACGACGACTTCCAGCTCAACCGCGTGCTGCTCCGGATGCGGGCTCAGCCGGCGAAGGGCAAGCTCGTGGTGGTCTGTACCAAGATCGAGAAGGAATGGCGCATCGCCCGTTGCTCCGGCATCAGGGGCGTGCCGCCCGAGTTCGTGTCTGACAAGGTCTACGACAACGAGCAAGACCCGCAGCATGACATCTTCCTCATGCGGCTCGACGAGTTCGCGGAGACCGACGGCTTTCCCGAGCATTTCCATCAGGGCTGGAAGCGCCGTGACGACAATTGGGCTGCTTCGTAAGACGCGACGCGAGGTGAGCACCCCGGGACCGACACGGTTCCACGCGACAACCGATCAAGGGCGGGCGGTCGGCCGAAGAAGCCCGCGCTCGAGGGGAGACACTCGATGGCTTGGATGAGACTCACGGGATACGCGGACAAATTCGGCGTCCATCCCGGCGATACGATTCGTTTCTACGTGAATTGCGATGGACCGAAGAAGTACGACGCTCAGCTTGTGAAGATGATCCAAGGCGATACCAATCCGCGCGGGCCGGGCCTGATCGAGCGCAAGAGGCGGGCGGCCTTCAACGGCTCGCACAAGGGACGGCGTCAAATCATCCACAGCGGCTCCTACGGCTGTGTGGAGGATAATCCGCAGCTCCGAGTCCAGAGCTTCACGGTGCAATGCTGGGTCTGGCCGACGACGCCGAAGACACATCCGAAATACTGGAAGCACGGCGCCCAGGGCCTGGTTACGAAGTGGCACAGGAACAAGGGATACGGTCTCTTCATCAACGAGGAAGGGTGCGCCGAGCTCCGGATCAACGGAACCAAGATCACGACCGGCGCACCGCTCCGTGACCATGCCTGGCATTTCCTCGCCGCTTCCTATGACGCCAAGTCGGGCCAAGCGATCCTCTATCACGAGCCGCAGGTGGTTTACGCGCTCGATCCGGCGGTGAAGCCCGCCAAGGCCAAGGTCAGGGGGCCGGTGCGGCATGACGCGAGCCCCGCGGTCACCGCCGGCTATGTCGGCGAGCACAGCAGCGACGCGACGGCGCGCTCGTCGGTCCCGGCAGGCATCGTCATCGCCGGCCATTACAACGGAAAGATCGACGACCCCCGGATCTGCAACCGCGCGCTCAGCCGGGAAGAGATCGAGACGATGAAGCTCGGCGCCCAGCGCGGCCTAACCGAGCGGCGCAACTCCGGGCCGACCGGGGCGCTGTCGGAGACGATCGTCGCCGCGTGGGATTTCTCCGACGGCATCGACACGATCGTGGCCAAGGATCACGGGCCCTATCTGCTCGATGCGCAGATCGTCAACTGCCCGACCCGGGCCATGAGCGGCCACAACTTCTCGGGCGACAATTTCGACTGGAAGCATGCTTCCCACGAATATGGCGCGATCCATTTTCACGACGACGACGTGGACGACGCACGCTGGGAGGTCGACTTCGAATGGACCGTGCCGCAGGGTTATGAAAGCGATTCCTACTGTGTGAAGCTCACCACGGCGGAAGGTGACGAAGACTATATCCCCTTCTTCGTGGTCCCGCGGCCGGGCGAGGAGCAGGCCAAGATCGCGGTGATGATGCCGACGATCAGTTACATGGCCTACGCCAATGAGCATCTTGCCAACAATGCGGGCGGCGCGGAGCTCCTGGTCTACCGCGTGCCGATCATGCAGCATCAGAACATGTTTCTGGCCGAGCATCGCGAATATGGCGGTTCGATCTACGACACCCATACCGACGGAAGCGGTCTCTGCCTCTCGTCGCGGCTTCGGCCGATCCTCAGCATTCGGCCGAAATACGATCACTTCTTGATGCAGGCGCCCTGGCAATATCCGGCCGATCTGCATCTGATCTACTGGCTCAACCAGCTTGGCTACAAATACGACGTTATCACCGATGAGGACGTCAACTATGACGGTCTCGCTCGCCTTGAAAACTACAATGTCGTGATCACGGGGTCGCATCCGGAGCACAATTCTGGCCCGCAGCTCGACGCGATCCACGACTACACCCAGCGCGGCGGGCGGTTCATGTACATGGGAGCGGATGGCTTCTACTGGATCCATTCCTACCACCCCGCCTACGACCATCTCGGCCGCGGCATCGTCACCGAGATGCGGCGATGCGAATCCGGCATCCGGACCTGGCGGGCCGATCCCGGCGAGTACTACCACCAGTCGACCGGTGAGCTCGGGGGCATGTGGCGCTATCGCGGACGTTATCTGCATTCGGTCGCCGGCACCGGCATGTCCTCGGAAGGCTTCGATATCTCGAGCTACTACTCGCGGACGCCGGAAAGCAACGATCCGCGGGTGTCATGGGCCTTCAAGGGCATCCGCTACGACGAGAAGATCGGCAATTTCGGCTTGGTCGGCGGCGGCGCGGCGGGCACCGAGCTCGATATCGTCGATACCATGCTCGGCTCGCCCCCGCACACGCTGATCGTCGCGACCTCGGCGGGCCGGCACACGGAAGCCTATCTGCTGGTGATGGAGGATTTCGGCTTCAACCAGCAGGGCTTGGACGGTACTCAGCATCCACGGGTCCGTTCCGATATCGCTTATCATGAGACGCCGAACGGGGGCGGGTGCTTCGCCTTCAGCTCGATCGCCTTCTGTGGATCGCTGCCGTGGAACAATGGCGATCCCAAGAAGAACAACATCTCGCAGTTGGTGAAGAACGTGCTCGACCGTTTTGCCAAGGACGGGCCGTTGCCGCCGCCGTCGCGGGGTGCGATCCAGCATCGCGGGCGCGCGGATTACGATCCGCCGATGAACAAGAAGCGGAAGTAGGACGATCGCCGGAGGCGAGGAGCGGGGCGGCCGAGGCGGCCGCCCCATCCTGGGCGAGGCCAAGGGCGTGGTCCGATGACGACGCATCCCGATCTTGGCTATTTTGACGAAGGCGTCGATCTCCAGGACCCGGCCGTTTACAGGCCGTCGCGTGCGCGTTTCGGCGAGGCGCGGATTCTCACCCCGGTCGCTTTTCGTTCGAAGATCTTCGCAGACCTCGAGAACGAGAAGATCTGGACTCGAAGCTGGATCTGCATCGGCTCCCATCTCGACATTCCAAATATCGGCGATCTGCTGCCCTACACCGTGGGCAATCACGCCGTCCATGTGCAGAGGGAGGAGACGGGGCTGATCGGGCGTTTCAACCTCGCTCAGCATGGCGGCTGCCGCTTCGTGCCGGCGCAATGCCAGACTGGTTCCAAGACAAAATGCTCGTTCACCTCATGCGGCTATAGCCGCGACCGAAACGTCATTGCCGCCGACGAGCTTGGCGACAACACGCCGGAGATGAGGCAATATCTGGGCTTCCGGCCTGATCGCTTGTTGCCGGTCAAGGTCGATAGCTGGGGTCCGCTTCTCTTCGTTAATCTCGATCATGACCCCGGAACGCTCTCCGACCAGCTCGACTTCATCCCCGACGCGTTGGCGCTCGAAGCCGCAGCCGACTGGATCGGCGCGGAACACTTTTGGGTCGAGTATCCGAGCAACTGGAAACTCCTGGCCCATGCGCTAATCCGCCGCCTCTCGTCGGGAGGCAACCCGAGGGCAAAAGACGGCAGCAAATGCGCGGTCATCATACGGGTGGGATCGGAAGACCTCACCGGCGCGCCCGCGACCCTCTGCTGGCTGTTCCCCAACCTCATCGTGCTGCGAACGGAAGATCAGGTGGTGAGTCTCGTGCTCCAGCCGACCAGTCTCACGGACACACTCGTCCGAGTCCGAATTGCCGCGGCAGCGCCCATCGATTCCGCTTGCGCCAACGCATGGTACACGGCGTTGGACGAAGCCGGCCACGAGGCAGGAGAACGCCAGAATGAACTGGAGCGCTTCGGCACGCCGTCACGCCCCGAGACCAGCCTGGATGATCTTCCCTCCGAGGAGGATCGCTCGGCCTATTTGTTCCAAAAATATGTGATCGCTCGGGTGCTGAAGAAACAGGAGTACCATTGGAACAATCCGCTATATTCCAACGTCCTGCGTTAGTGCGCGCGCCCCGCGATGGTCTTCAGCGTCCAACAGATCAAGTACGAAATCCTCGCCTATATGAAGGAGTTCGGCGGGGATTTCGGCGATTACTATGTCGGGATCGCGGCGGATCCCAAGAAGGTGCTCTTGGAAAAACACAATGTCGACGAAGCCGCCGACCCCTGGCTGTACAAGCAGGCACTCACATTCTATGCGGCGCGAACCGTGCAGGACTATTTCCTGCGTCGTCTCAGCGCCGACGGGGAGCCGGTGCTCGAAGGCGACGAGGATACGGATTGCGTCTATGTCTATAAGAAAAGCGAGCGGACCTCCCCCTGACGGCAGGCGTCGGCGGAAGGCCCGCGCGGCGGCCGCCGGGCTGAACGGACGGGCGGCGAAGGTGCGATCCATAGAGCCGTCCGGGTCCGATGTCGCCGCGATCGAGGAGGGTCGGCGCGCCTACATGGCGCGCGATTTCCATCGCGCGCGCTCGATATGGCTCCCGCTCGCCGAGGCCGGCAGCGCCGAGGCGCAGGCCTGGGTGGGCTCGCTCTACGCCAATGGCGACGGGGTTGAGGCCGACGCGGCCACCGCGTTCGCCTGGTATCTCAGATCCGCCGAGGGCAAGAACGCCCTCGCTCAGAGCAATGTCGGCGCGATGTACGCTATGGGCAACGGCGTCGCCAAGGACATGGCCGAGGCGGTGCGCTGGATGCGCCGCGCTGCGCGCGGCGGCGACACCAATGCGCGCTTCAATCTCGGCGTGCTGTACAGTCAGGGCAACGGCGTGCCGCAGAATCATGCCCGTGCCGCGGCGTGGTACCGCAAGGCAGCCGAAACCGGACACTATCCCTCGCAAGCCCGTCTCGGCCACATGTATGTGGTCGGCGAGGGGGTGAAGCGGGACCGCGTCCAGGCCTTTCTCTGGCTCTCCCTCGCCGCCCAGCATGGCATCGGCACCGCGCTTAGCGCGCTCGAGGCGGTGATCAAGGAGATGTCGTCTGACGAGAAGGCCGAAGGCATGCGGCTGGTCAGTCATTGGCGTGGCAAGGCCGGCGACGGTACCCAAATGCTGATCGATCCCGTGCCGGGTTAGGACCATTCGGCGCCTCGCCCGTCATTCGACCGGCTCGATCGCCACGCATTCGACCCGATCGATCATCCCGGTCTTGTCGTTCACGACGATCCAGAAGGCCCGCTCGGCGAGCTCCCCCCAGAGGCCCGATTCCTGCGTCGGACAGGCGTTGTGCGGGCCGATTTCACCCGGTCGCGCAGCCTGACCATAGCGGCTGCTTCGGATGCTGGGCGCAAAGTAAAGCGGCACCTCGACCGTGCCTGCATCATTGCGAGCAATCTCGCCGACTTCCCAGCCCGCCGGCAGGTCGTGCGAGCGATAGTAACTCTTGAGCCGCCGCGGGCTCTCCTGGGCGTTGGGAGCAACCGCTTGGTCCGTTCCCTGGCCACTACGGCGGAGCTGCTGGCCGGTTTCATAGATCACGACGATCAGCAAAAGAAGGCCAATAACAATGCCGTAGCGAAGCCACCGCCGTTTTGACGGAGGCGTCTTGGATGCGCCGCGTCGGGCCACGATATATCCGTCGTATTTGGGTAGGATTGCCTATCGTGCGGCGCACGATACCTATCGTGGTCGGGGGAGCGAAACGATGAATATTCCGCGGGACATCCAGCAGGAACTCGACAGACGAGACGAGCTGATCCTCGCCTTGGAAATGTTGACCGTTGACCAGGCCTGCCGTCTGCTCGCCGTCGAGGCCGTGCTCCACGAACTTATCCCGCCGAAGAAGAAACCCTTCAGGGCAAAGATCGAAGCCTACATCGACGGTGCCGGCGATCGCTTCCGCCAGCGCTTTGAGGGTGAAAGCGTCGCGGGCTTCACCGACCGTGCAAAACGCATCGCAGCCGAACTGGTCGGGACCTAGCGTCCGCCAGCGAGCCGCTAATATCCCTTCGGCGCCGCGCTAATATCGGTCTCCTGCCGGGCGGCTGTCGTGACGGCCGTGTCGACGGCATCGGCCATCAGGTCGAGGCTCATCGACGGGAACTCGTGCTCTGGATAGGACGCCTTCGCGACATAGCCTGGGCTGCAGGGGACATGGATGAAGCCGGCGCGCGTCGCGAGCTTCTTTTGCCGTGACAGATGCAGCGTGGTGTACATGATCTGGTTGCACAGATAGGTCGAGGCCGTGTTCGATATCCTCGCCGGGATCGAGCGGTCGGTCATTGCCCGCACGATGGCCTTGACCGGGAGCGTCGCCCGGTAGGCGAAGGGGCCGTCGGCGAACACCGGCTCATCGATCGGCTGGGCGTCCACATTGTCCGGAACGGGGAAGTCCTTGACGTTGGCCGCGGTGCGCTCGACTCCGATGACCGGGCTGCCTGGATAGAGCCCGAGGCTGATCCATATGTCGGGCCGGTACGCGTCGAGGGCCTCATCGACCAGCGGCGTGATCCGCCCGCTGTCGACGGGCACGCGCAGGGTGATCAATTCGACCTCGGCGAAGTTCCGACTCCGCGCCCGGTCGAGCAATTCGAGGGTCGGGTTCTCGCTTGCGTGAGACCAGGGCTCGTAGCCAGTGAGGACCACACGCTTCGCCGCCATGGCGTTGCCTCCCGAGACTGAAGGGTCGTCACAGGCTCGCGTGTTTCGCGCATCCGCGCAACAGCGCGATCCGAAAAATCATCTTCGTCGCGGCGTGCTTCCGGCTATCCTCGATGGGTGCAGCGCAACACGATCGAGAGCGGGAGGCGACGATGACGTCCGACGATCTCTGCTACCTGACCGCAACCGAGGCGATCGAGCGGTTCCGGGCGAAGACGCTATCGCCGGTTGAGCTCGTGTCCGCCGTCATCGCCCAATCCGAGGCGGTGAACCCCAAGGTCAACGCCTACACGTACACCTTCTACGATCGGGCGCTGGAGCGGGCGAAGGCGGCGGAGCAGGCCTACGCCTCCGGGGGCGGGACGCGGCCCCTCGAAGGCGTGCCGATCGTGATCAAGGATTTTCACCCGGTGGCGGGCGAGATCACGACCTTCGGCTCACGCCTGTTCGCCGATCACGTGCCCGAGAAATCGGCGCCGACGGTCGCGCGCTTGCTGGACGCTGGCGCGATCATGCATGCGCGAACGACCACGCCCGAAATGGCTTACGCCCCCTACTGCCGGAGCGCGCTGTGGGGCGCGACCCGCAACCCGTGGAACCTCGACTTCGGTCCCGGCGGATCGTCGGGCGGAGCCGGCGCGGCGGTCGCGTCCGGCATGACCACGCTTGCGGATGGAACCGACGGCGGCGGCTCAATCCGCATTCCGGCCGGCTGCTGCGGACATTTCGGTTTCAAGCCGCCATTCGGTCGAAACCCGACCGATCTCGATCATCCGCGCGAGTCGCTTCTGCACTACGGCCCCATGACCCGGAGCGTTGCCGACAGCGCCTTGATGCAGAACGTGACGGCGGGGCCCCATCCCGACGATATGTGCTCGCTCCGCCCCAAGCTGGAGATCCCGGCCACGCTCGATCCGATCAAGGGCTGGAAGATCGCGTTCTCGATGGATCTCGGCTATTTCCAGATCGACGCCGAGGTGCGGAAAAATACCCTCGACGCCCTCCAAGCGTTCAAGGATCTCGGCTGCACGGTGGAGGAGGTCGATGTCGGTTGGGATATGAGCGTGCTCGATGCCTGGACCACGATTTGGGAAGGGTTGTTTTGGGCATCGGCCGGTGCCGATTACCCGCGCTGGAAATATGATGTCGACGGCTTCGTGCGCGACATCCTCGAGCGCGGCTCCCGGCACAGCCTGTCGCGCTTCTACCGGACCAACTTGGTGCGCGGGCAGATGTACCAGACTTTGGGGCCGATCCTCGAGGCGCACGATATTCTCGTCTGCCCGACCAACGCATTCCCCGCGCTGCCGATCGACCACGACCTTAACGACACCGGGTTCCGCATCGACGGCAAACCGCTCACCGTCTCCAACCGGCCGGGCGACATCTACGTCCAATGGCAGCTCAACTACCCCTTCAACCTGGTGCCCGAATGCCCCGTCGCCAGCGTCCCGAGCGGTTTCGCGGCCAACGGGATCCCGACCGGCATCCAGATCGTCGGCCGAACCTATGACGACGTCTCGGTGTTCCGCGCCGCCGCCGATTATGAACGCGCCCGACCTTGGCGACACCATAGGCCGCCGGTCTGACCCGCGGCAGAGCCTTGCCTCGCGCTTAGATTGGCAGGACCACCGGTTCGGCACATAATGCGGCCATGACGTCGGCATCGGAATTCGATCGACGCCCGTGGCAGGGCGATGCGCGCCGACGCTGCGCTGGGCTGTTTCTAGCACGCGCGTGTTCGATCCGGTCATGGTCGGCTTGATTCGAGTTGCGTCGGTCCGAGCCCGGGTGCCAAGGGCGTCGTGAGCCGGTGGAGGGGCCATGCCGAAATTTGCCGCCAATCTCAGTTTCTTGTTCCAAGAACTTGATTTTTTGGATCGCTTTGAGGCGGCGCGACGGGCCGGATTCGAGGCGGTCGAGTTTCTGTTCCCCTACGACCATGACCCCGCTGAAATCAAGGCGCGGCTCGAGTCAAACGGGCTGACCCAGGCGCTGTTCAACCTGTCGCCGGGCGATTGGGAGGCCGGCGAGCGCGGCCTCACCGCGCTGCCGGGGCGCGCTGCCGATTTCCGGGCGTCGGTGGAGACCGCGATGCGCTACGCCGATGCGCTCGGTTGCCGCCGGCTTCATGTCATGGCCGGCATCGTGCCCGACGGTGCCGATACCGGGCCCTATGAGGACGCCTATGTCGAAAATCTGGCGTTCGCCGCCGATTCCCTCAAGGACGCGGGCGTGCGGGCCCTCATCGAGCCGCTCAATTCGACCGACATGCCGGGCTACCTCCTTTCGACCTCGGGGCATGCCCAACGGGTGGTGGAGACGGTCGGCAGCGACAATCTTTTCCTCCAATACGACCTCTATCATCGCCAGATCATGGAGGGGAGCCTGGCTGAGGGCTTCGAGCGCCACCGCTCGATCATCGCTCACATGCAGATCGCCGGCGTCCCCGGTCGCCACGAGCCGAATGTGGGCGAAATCAACTATCCATATCTGTTCGATATGCTCGACGAGGCGGGCTATGACGGCTGGATCGGCTGCGAGTACCGGCCGAGACGCAGCACTCTGGAAGGCCTCGGCTGGCTCGCGCCCTACGGCATCGGGGCGGTCTAGTCGCAAGCGCCGGCATTGCGCGAGGCGTCTGGATATGAGCCTCGGCTTGTTTCACAATGGGATCGTCGGCTTGGCCTGCAAGGCGCGGGCGGCCTCAACGGACAACGGGGAGGGATGTGACATGAAGATCAAAAGGTGGGCCGTATTCGCCGCGTCGGTCGCGGCGCTCTGCTTCGGGCTGGCGCCAGCCGCCGAGGCCGACGGCCACGAGGTCAAGATCGGGGTCATTCTTGGCTTCACCGGTCCGATCGAATCGCTGACTCCCGACATGGCGGCATCGGCGGAATTGGCCATGAAGGAGGTGTCGGATTCAGGCGCCCTGCTCGGCGGCACGGTCCTGGTGCCGGTTAGAGCCGATTCGACCTGTGTCGATGCAGCCGCCGCCACCGCCGCCGCGGAACGGCTGGTCACGGCCGAGTCGGTCGCTGCGATCTACGGCGCCGATTGCTCCGGCGTCACCATCGCGATCACGAACAATGTCGCGGTGCCCAACGGCGTGGTCATGGTGTCGCCGTCGGCAACCTCGCCGGCCTTGACCACGATCGACGATAACGGCTTCTTCTTCCGCACCGCGCCATCCGATGCGCGGCAGGGCCAAATCCTGGCCGAAATCGTCATGGAGCGCGGTATCGACAGCGTCGCCGTCACCTATACGAACAACGACTACGGCAAAGGGCTCGAAGGCAGCTTCGCGGCGGCATTCACGGCCCTCGGCGGCACGGTCGAAATCTCGGCGGCTCATGAGGACGGCAAGGGCGATTATTCGGCCGAGGTCGGCGCGCTTGCCGCTTCGGGCGCGGAGCATCTCGTTGTCTTCGGCTATCTCGATCAGGGCGGTAAGGGCATCATCCAGACCTCGCTCGATACCGGCGCCTTCGAGAACTTCATCCTCGCCGATGGGATGATCGGTGGATCGCTGATCGAGAATATCGGTGAAGGCCTTACCGGCGCGTTTGGCACGGTGCCGGGATCCGAATCCGAAGGCGCCATGATGTTCGCCGATGTCGCCGCAGCCAACGGAGTCGATAGCAACGGGCCGTTTCGCGCGGAGTCCTACGACGCTGCGGCGTTGATCGCGCTCGCGATGCAAGCAGCGGGTTCGGCCGATCGCAGCGCGATCCAATCCAAGATCATGGCGGTCGCCAATGCGCCGGGCGAGAAGATCATGCCGGGCGAGCTCGCGAAGGCGCTCCAGATCCTCGCCGATGGCGGCGAGGTCGACTATGTCGGGGCGACCGATGTCGAGTTTACCGATGTCGGAGAGGCGACCGGGTCCTACAAGGAGCTCGAGGTCGAGGGCGGAGCGTTCGTGACCAAGTCCGTCCGTTAGATCGGGTGATGAGAGGCGGCCCGGGCAGCGCTGCCCGGGCCGCCGCCCGCATATCGGGCAATGAAAAGCGCCATGCCCGCGGCGCCGGACCAGCGTGCCCCAACGCCGGCTATGATTCGGGTCGAAAACGTTCACAAATATTTCGGCGGGATCCGGGCGGTCGACGGCGTCAGCCTGGAAATCGCCGAGGGGTCGATCACCGGATTGATCGGGCCCAACGGGGCCGGCAAGACGACACTGTTCAACGTCATCGCTGGCGTCTTCGAGCCGTCGGAAGGCCGGGTCTACCTTCAGGATCAGGACATCACCCGGCTCAAGCCGCATGAGCTCTTTCATAAAGGCGTGCTCCGCACCTTCCAGATCGCTCACGAGTTCACGACACTCACCGTCCTCGAAAACCTGATGATGGTGCCCGGCCGCCAGGCCGGGGAGACCCTCGTCAATGCGTGGTTCCGCCGCGGCAGGGTCCGTGCGCAAGAGGCGGAGATTCGGCACAGGGCCGAAAACGTCGTCGAATTCCTCAATCTCACCGGAGTCGCGGGCGAGCCTGCCGGGGCCCTCTCGGGCGGGCAGAAAAAACTTCTCGAGCTGGGCCGGACAATGATGGCCGAACCCAGCATCGTGTTCCTCGATGAGGTCGGCGCCGGCGTCAATCGGACGCTTCTGAACACGATCGGCGACGCCATCCTCCGGCTCAACCGGGAGCGCGGCTATACCTTCTGCATGATCGAGCACGATATGGATTTCATTTCGCGCCTGTGTCGTCCGGTCATTGTCATGGCCGAGGGGATGGTCCTGACCCAAGGCTCACCCGAAGCGGTCAAGGCGGACCCACGGGTGATCGAAGCCTATCTCGGCAGAGGCCGAAGACGCGGCCTCGGCGCGACATGAGCTTTCTGGCCGGCGAGGGGATGACCGGCGGCTACGGTGCCGTGGACATCCTTCACGGCTGCACGATCACCGTCGAGAGGGGCGAGGTGGCGGTCATCGTCGGACCCAACGGGGCAGGCAAATCGACTGCCATGAAGGCGATTTTCGGTCTGGTCTCGCTTCGCGCGGGCACGGTCAAGCTCGATGGCGAGGACATCACCCGGCTCAGCCCGCAAGAGCGCGTTCGCAAGGGAATGGGCTTCGTGCCTCAGGAGCGGAACGTCTTCACCACCATGACGGTCCAAGAAAATCTCGAAATGGGTGCCTACATACGGGATGACGACATCGCCGACACGATGGCGCAGGTGTTCGACCTGTTTCCGATCCTGAAAGACAGACGTCACCAAGCCGCCGGCGAACTCTCGGGGGGCCAGCGCCAGCAAGTGGCGGTCGGACGGGCGCTCATGACCCGGCCCCAGCTTCTCATGCTGGACGAGCCCACTGCGGGCGTCTCACCGATCGTCATGGACGAGCTGTTCAATCGCGTTCTGGAGATTCGCGCGACCAATATCGCGATCCTCATGGTCGAGCAGAACGCCGCACAGGCGCTCTCCATCGCCGACCGAGGATATGTGCTCGTCACCGGTGAGAATCGTTATACCGATTCCGGCGAGGCCTTGCTCTCCGATCCCGACGTGCGCCGATCGTTTCTCGGGGGATAGACCGTGGGCGACGTCGTGAACGCGGTCGTCCTGTTGACGAATTTCGTCATCGTGCCGAGCCTGGCCTACGGCTCTCAACTCGCTCTCGGCGCCCTCGGTGTCACCCTGATCTTCGGCATCCTGCGTTTCGCCAATTTCGCCCACGGCAACCTCATGGCGTTCGGAACCATGTTCGTCCTTCTCGCGACGTGGTGGCTCCAGGGGATGGGCGTCGGTATCGCGCCGCTGCCGACCGCGTTGCTCGCTTTGCCTTTCGGGATTCTGGCCGCGATCGCCGTCAGCCTGGTCGCGGATCGCCTCGTCTTTCGATTCTACCGACTGCGGAAGAGCCCGCCGGTGATTCTTCTGATCGCGTCGATCGGCGTGATGTTCGTGCTGGGGGGCGTCGTCCGGTTCGTCATCGGACCCGATGATCGGCGCCTTGCCGATGGCGCTCGATTCCTCGTGAAAGCGTCGGAGTTCAAGACCGCCACCGGGCTGAAGGAAGGCCTTTCGATCAAGCTCTCGCAGGGGCTGACGGTCGCCATCGCCGCCCTGGTGGTCGTCGCGCTGTTCTGGTTCCTGCAGAAATCGCGGGCCGGAAAAGCGATGCGCGCCTATTCCGACAATGAGGACCTGGCGTTGTTGTCGGGGGTAAGCCCGGACCGGGTGGTCTTCTATGCCTGGCTCATCGCTGCGGCGCTCGCGACGATCGCCGGCACCATGTACGGCATCGACAAGAGCTTCAAGCCGTTCACCTATTTTCAGCTCCTCCTGCCCATCTTCGCCTCGGCGATCCTCGGCGGGATCGGCCATCCGGTCGGCGCGGTGGTCGGCGGTTTCATCGTCGCTTTGTCCGAGATGACGGTGACATATGCCTATAAGAAATTCCTGCGCTACCTCCTGCCCGAGAGCTGGGAGCCGAGCGGCCTCATGCAGCTCTTGTCCACCGACTACAAGCTTGCGATTTCCTTCGTCATCCTGGTGGTCGTGCTCCTGGTGCGGCCGACCGGGATCTTCAGGGGCAGAGTGCTATGAGGCCCGCCGTCCGCAACCCGGCGCTCTTCGCCGGCATGGCGGCCCTGTTTGTCGCGGTCGGCTTCGGCCAGTCCTGGGCGGTGAGCATCTCGATCCTGAATCTGTGCCTGATTTCCGCGATCATGGCGCTCGGTCTCAACATGCAATGGGGCTATGCGGGTCTGCTGAATGTCGGCGTGATGGGCTTCGCCGCCTTGGGCGGATTGGCCGGCGTGCTGGTCTCCCAGTCGCCAGTTGCAGAGGCGTGGGCCGCGGGCGGCCGGGAGCTTGGCTTCGCATTGGCTATGCTGGCCGGGATCGTGCTTCTGATCGTGCTCTTGCGCCGCCGCGTGCCGGCGGGGTCGGTCCGCATGGCGGCGACGGCGGCGATTCTAATCGCCGGCTTCTTTCTCATCCGCATCTTCTTCGATCCCGCGGTCGATGCAATTCAACGCGTCGATAGCGCAAAGACCGGTTATCTCGGTGGTGTCGGCCTGCCGATCATCCTGTCGTGGGCGGTTGGCGGGCTCTTCGCCGCCGGCGCGGCCTGGCTGATCGGCAAGGTAGCGCTCGGCCTCCGCTCGGACTATTTCGCCATCGCCACTCTCGGTATTTCCGAGATCGTCATCGCCGTCATCAAGAACGAGGACTGGCTCAGCCGGGGCGTGAAGAACGTCACCGGCCTCAGCCGGCCGGTGCCCTACGAAATCGACCTGCAGAGGAGCCCCTGGTTCCTCGATCTCGTCGATTGGCTGGGGGCGGGCCCGATCGAGGGATCGAGCATTTTCGTGAAGCTCTGCTATGCGCTTCTGTTCGTTCTGGTCCTCATGGCGATCGTGTGGCTCGCCGAGCGCGCGTTGAATTCACCCTGGGGACGCATGATGCGCGCCATACGTGACAATGAGGACGCAGCCGCGGCGATGGGTAAGGACGTGACCCGGCGCCACCTGCAGATCTTCGTGCTGGGCGCGGCGGTCGTGGGGATCGCCGGTGCCATGCTGACGACCCTCGACGGGCAGTTCACGCCGGGCAGCTATCAGCCGCTCCGCTTCACCTTCCTCATCTGGGTCATGGTGATCGTCGGCGGATCGGGCAACAATTGGGGTGCGGTGCTCGGCGGTTTCATCGTCTGGTTCATCTGGATCGAAGCCGAGCCGGCCGGGTTCTGGTTGATGGACGCGGTCACCGCCAACCTCGCCGAGGACAGCCCGCTGCGCGCCCATCTCCTCAAGAGCGCGGCCTATATGCGTCTCATCGTCATGGGATTGTTCCTGCTCCTGGTCATGCGATTCAGCCCGAGAGGCATCATCCCGGAGAGCCGTCGGCGCTGAAGCGGTTCGCATCGAACCGCTTCAGGTGTCCGAACGGCTCGGCGGCCGCGCCTTAAAGCGCCGCGAGCGCTTCGTCGATCGGGGTCTCGCCGGCAATCATCTCGAAGCTCTTCTCGATCGTGTTATCGCGCGTCAAACAATCGACCAGCACGCGCGCCACGTCTTCGCGGCTCACGGAATGGGTGTCCTTGGCGATGGCGCCGAGGTCGTCGCCGGTGGTGATCGCCGCGGTGCCGGGCTCCGTGGTGAGGAAGCCGGGACGTACGATCGTGTAGTCGAGGCCGCTCCGCCGCAGATGGTGATCGGCGACCGCCTTCGCGGCCAAATAATGGCGCAGGCTCTCCGGCGCGCGTTCCGGCGCATCCGCCGCGATCGAGCCCAACATGATGAAGCGGCGAACGTTCATCCGCACGCAGGTATCGATCATCGTCATGGCACCGTTCTGGTCGACGTCGATGGTCTTTTCCGGCCCGGTCTTGGAGCCTGAGCCCGCGGCAAAGATGGCGCCACGGCACTCGCGGACGGCGTAGCCGACCGGTTTTTCGAGATCGCCGATCCGGCATTCCGCGCCCAGGGCTTCGAGCGCGTCGCGCTGCGCCACGTCTCGGATCATGGCGACCGGCTGATGCCCGGCGGCCTTCAGCATCCCAAGCACGAGCCGTCCAGTGAGCCCATTTGCCCCGGCAACCACGACCCGCATCGACGCCTCCCTCGGTTGATCGACCCGATCATGACAGGAACCCGTTGCCTTGCCCACGGGCCGGTTGGCCGCTGCATCGACGCTGGCGCTCACGAAGCATCGTCCCTTGCTCGTCTCGGGTGCGCTGCTTATCAAGGGCCTGCTGGCGTCGACGGGAAGGAACGGATCATGGGCGCGATCACGGATATTCGGGCACGGGAGATCCTCGATAGCCGCGGCAACCCGACGGTCGAGGTCGACCTCCTGCTCGAGACCGGCGTCGAGGGTCGCGCCGCGGTCCCCTCCGGCGCGTCGACAGGGAGCCATGAAGCGGTCGAACGGCGTGATGGCGACGGGCGGTTCGGCGGCAGGGGGGTGCGCGCGGCGGTGCGCGCGGTCAATGAGGAGATCTTCCCGGCCCTGAGCGGGATGGAGTCTTCCGAACAGGCCCGTATCGATGCGGCCCTGAGCGCCCTCGACGGCACCGAGAACAAGAGCCGGCTCGGGGCGAACGCGATCCTTGGTGTGAGTCTCGCGGCCGCCAAGGCATCGGCGATCGAGCTCGGCCAGCCATTGTTCCGCTATGTCGGCGGGCTCGATGCCCGCCTCATGCCGGTCCCGATGATGAACATCCTCAATGGCGGCGCCCACGCCGACAATGCAATCGACCTGCAGGAATTCATGATCATGCCGGTCGCCGCCGAAGGCATGGCCGAGGCGGTGCGCGTGGGCGCGGAGATATTTCACGGCCTGCGCGCGCGGCTCTTGGAAGTGGGACTTTCGACCAATGTCGGCGACGAAGGCGGCTTCGCGCCGGCGCTCGACAGCACCGATGCGGCGCTCGGTCACCTCATGAAGGCGATCGAGGCGGCCGGCTACCGGCCCGGTGAGGACGTCTACTTGGCGCTCGATGCAGCCGCGAGCGAGTTCTGCGAGGACGGCGTCTATAGGCTCGAGGGCCGCACATGCGATGCCGGCCGGATGATCGCCTATTATGAGGATCTCGTCGGCCGCTATCCCATCGCATCGATCGAGGACGGTCTCGCAGAGGACGACTGGGCCGGCTGGACCGCGCTCACGGCAGCGCTCGGGGATCGTGTCCGCTTGGTCGGCGACGACCTCTTCGTCACCAGCCCGGCCCGTCTCGGGCGGGGCATAACGGAAGGTGCGGCGAATGCCGTTCTGGTCAAGGTCAATCAGATCGGAACCTTGACCGAGGCCCTCGAAACGGTCGCTCTCGCGCAGCGCAACGGCTTCGCCGTCGTCATGTCGCACCGCTCCGGCGAGACCGAGGATACCAGCATCGCCGACCTGGCGGTCGCGACTCGATGCGGTCAGATCAAGACCGGCTCGCTCTCGCGCACCGACCGCACCGCTAAATACAATCAGCTCATCCGAATCGAAGAGAGCCTCGAGGAAACCGCGCGCTACGCCGGCCATTCGGTGCTGCGCCGCGCCTGATCGGCCCACGTCCATCTTGACATCGAGCGATCCGGCGTGATCCTTGCGCGCCATGTTTGAGCGATTCCATCGGTTTCGATACCGGACGTTTCTGGTGCCGCTCACCTGCGCGCTCGGGCTTCTCTATGTCGCCTATCACGGCGCGCAGGGCGAGCGCGGGCTCCTTGCGTGGGTCGAACGCTCCGCGGCCGTGGAGCAGACCCGCGTCGAGGTGGATGCGCTCGCCGCCGAGAGACTCCGACTCGAACACCGCGTTTCGCTGCTCCGGACCGAAAGCCTCGATCTCGACCTGCTTGAAGAGCAGGCCCGCCGGCTCTTGAACGTGGGCCACCCCGACGAGCACGTCCTGCTTCTGCGGGAGCGACCGCTAGCCGAGCGTTGAAGGCTCGGTATTCCTTGCTATGGCAAGGAATACCGAGCCTAGTACTTGTCAGCCCGGAACCTTTAACTTAGCTTGACGGTGGTACCGTGTCGGGCGGCACGGGCGACAGGCATGAGGGGGAGATGGCGACCGCCAGAAGGAAAGCCCGCGGCGGGGCCGCATCCGCTCAGGAGACCGTTGTCGGCCCGGATGCTCTCCATCGTTATTTCCGCGACATGCTGTTGCTCCGGCGCTTCGAGGAGAAGGCGAGCCAGCTCTACGGCATGGGTTTGATCGGCGGCTTTTGCCACCTCTATATCGGCCAGGAGGCGGTCGTCACCGGCGTTCAGCATGCCTTGAAGCCGGACGATTCGGTGATCACGGGCTATCGCTGCCACGCCCACATGCTGATCGCGGGCGTCTCGCCCAAGGCCGTCATGGCCGAGCTGACCGGGCGCGCCGGCGGTGTCTCGAAAGGCAAGGGCGGCTCGATGCATATGTTCGCGCCCGACCGCGGCTTCTATGGTGGCCACGGCATCGTCGGAGCCCAGGTGCCGCTCGGCGTCGGCCTCGGCTTCGTTCACAAATATCGTTCCTCGGACCGGGTCTCGGTGACCTATTTCGGCGACGGTGCGGCCAATCAGGGCCAGGTGTTCGAAGCGTTCAACATGGCCGCGCTCTGGCGGCTCCCGGTCGTCTTCGTGATCGAGAACAATCAGTACGCCATGGGGACTTCGGTGGAGCGCTCGGCGGCGGTCGCCGATCTGCACGAACGCGGCCGGGCCTTCGGGATTCCCGGCGATCGGGTCGACGGGATGGACGTCACGGCCGTGTTCCGCGCGGCAAGCGAGGCGATCGCGACCTGCCGGGCGGGGCAGGGACCGGTCCTGCTTGAAATGATGACCTATCGCTATCGCGGCCACTCGATGTCGGACCCGGCGAAGTATCGCAGCCGGGAGGAAGTGAGCAAGATGCGCAAGGAGCGCGATCCGATCGAGCAAGCGCGCGCGGCCCTGATCGAGGGTGGCCATGCCGAGGAGCAGGCGCTGAAAGAGGTCGACAAGACAATCAAGGCCATTGTCGACGACGCCGCCTCGTTCGCCCAGGATGCGCCGGAGCCCGATCCGACCGTGCTCCGAGCCGATGTCTTGATCGACGCCTGAGCCGCTTCGAGGAAACCCGGCGGGCCATGACCCTTCAGACCGTTCGAGAAGCACTGCGCGACGCGATGGCGGAGGAAATGCGGGCCGATCCGGACGTCTTCTTGATGGGCGAGGAGGTCGCCGAATATCAGGGCGCCTACAAGGTGAGCCAGGGCTTGCTCGACGAATTCGGTGCCAACCGCGTGATCGATACGCCGATCACCGAGGCCGGCTTCACCGGCATCGGCATCGGCGCCGCCATGGGGGGCTTGAAGCCCATCGTCGAGTTCATGACCTTCAATTTCGCGATGCAGGCGGTCGATCATCTGATCAATTCGGCGGCCAAGACGCTTTACATGTCGGGCGGCCGGCTGCCGGTGCCGGTGGTGTTTCGCGGACCCAACGGGGCCGCCGCGCGCGTCGCCGCACAGCACTCGCAATGCTATGCGAGCTGGTTCGCCCATGTGCCCGGCTGGAAGGTGGTCGCCCCCTATTCGGCGGCCGATGCCAAAGGGCTTTTGAAGGCCGCCATCCGCGATCCCAACCCGGTCGTGTTCCTGGAGAACGAACTGCTCTATGGCGAGAGCTTCGAGGTTCCGGAGACCAACGACCATCTGGTGCCGATCGGCGAGGCCGTGGTCACGCGAGGCGGCAGCGATGCGACCATCGCAACCTTTTCAATCATGGTCGGCAAGGCCATGGAAGCGGCGGAAATGCTGGCCGGTGAGGGCATCGAGGCGGAGGTCATCGACCTGCGCTCGCTGCGGCCGCTCGACGTCGAGCGCGTGCTGGCATCGGTTGAAAAGACCAACCGGCTGGTCACGGTCGAGGAGGGCTGGCCGTTCGCCGGCATCGGCGCCGAGCTCGCTGCGTCGGTCATGGATAAAGCGTTCGACATGCTGGACGCGCCGGTCGCGCGGGTTTCCGGCATCGACGTGCCGATGCCCTATGCGGCAAATCTCGAAGCCGCGAGCCTGCCGAAGGCCGTCGATATCGCCGATGCCGTCCGCGGCGTCTGCTACCGAAACTAGTCCGCGCGCCCGGAGACAGCACCCGCGCTCGGGCCGCGGGGGAGGGGAGACGACATGCCAATCCAGATCCTGATGCCGGCCCTCTCGCCGACGATGACCGAAGGGAACCTTGCGAGCTGGCTCAAGAGCGAGGGCGAACAGATCGCGGCCGGCGATATCCTTTGTGAGATCGAGACCGACAAGGCGACGATGGAGGTGGAGGCGACCGACGAAGGCACCCTCGGCAAGATCGTCGCCCCGGCCGGCTCAGAAGGCGTGGCCGTGAACGCGGTCATCGGCGTGATTTTGGAAGAAGGTGAGGACGCCTCGGCCCTCGACGGCCTTGATCTCTCGGCACCGGCTGCCGCACCTGCTCGGTCTGCGGAAGAAACGGCGCCGCCCGCTGCAGTATCGGCCGCTACATCCGCCCCGCCACCCGCGCCTGCGGTTGCCGCTGCCGCGCGCGAGCCCGGCGCGCGCATCTTCGCGAGCCCGCTCGCCCGGCGCATGGCCAAGCAAGCCGGGCTCGTTCTAGAGGCGATAGCCGGCTCCGGCCCGAACGGGCGCATCGTGAAGGCCGATATCGAAGCGGCGATCGCCGCCGGCGCGACAGCCGCAGCCCCGGCCGCCGTTGCGGCAGCGGTGGCCGCTCCGGCCGCGCTGCCCGTGGCCCTCGCGGCGGTCGGCGCCTATGAGGACCTCAAGGTGAGCAACATGCGCAAGGTCATCGCGCAGCGCCTCCAAGAGGCGAAGCGCGAGGTCCCGCACTTTTATCTGACGATCGACTGCGTGATCGATGCGTTGCTCGAAACCCGAGCGGAGCTCAACGATCGCTCGGATGCCTACAAGCTCTCGGTCAACGACTTCGTGATCCGAGCCTCGGCGCTTGCGCTTCGCAAGGTTCCGGCCGCGAATGCCTCGTGGATCGACGGCACGCTCCGCCGCTACAACACCGTCGACATCTCGGTCGCCGTCGCCATCGAGGATGGCTTGGTGACGCCGATCGTGCGCAATGCCGATCACAAGGGTCTGGTCGAGATCTCCAACGAGGTAAAGGCGCTCGCCGAACGCGCCCGAGCGAAACCCATGGGGCTCGCGCCGGAGGAGTATCAAGGCGGCACCTTCAGCATCTCCAATCTCGGCATGTACGGTATCAAGGAGTTCTCGGCGATCATCAATCCGCCGCAGGCGATGATCCTCGCCGTCGGCGCCGCCGAGCAGCGGCCGATCGTCAAGGACAACGCGCTCGCCGTTGCGACCGTGATGTCATGTACGCTCTCGGTCGATCATCGCGTGGTCGACGGCGCGCTCGGCGCCGAGTTCCTGCAGGCCTTCGGAGGTCTGATCGAAGACCCGCTGACCATGCTGCTGTAACCGGGGCGAGGCAATCCCGATCCTCGCCGCCGATCGCCGAGCGGCGCGGGCGCGCCCCCTCACCAGGTCATCCCGGAGGACATCATGGCCGATCCGTCTTTTGACGCCGTCATCGTCGGCAGCGGGCCCGGCGGCTATGTCGCGGCGATCCGCGCGAGTCAGCTCGGCCTGAAGACCGCCGTGGTCGAGAGTGAGACGCTCGGTGGAATCTGCCTCAATTGGGGTTGCATCCCGACCAAGGCGTTGCTCCGGATCTCCGAGATCCGTCACACCCTCGACCGACTCGGCGATTTCGGCGTTTCCGCCAAGGACATCAAGGTCGATATCGAGAAGGTCGTCGCCTATTCACGCAAGGTCGCGGACCAGCTCTCGCGCGGCGTCGACTACTTGATGAAGAAGAACGAGGTGACCGTGTTCGACGGCCGGGGCCGGCTTGTGGCCCCCGGCGCGCTTTCGGTCACCAAGGACGGCACGGAGGTCGCAACGCTTCGAGCCCAACACATTATTCTGGCGACCGGCGCGCGGGCACGGGCACTGCCGGGGCTCGAGCCCGACGGCGCCATGATCTGGACCTACAAGGAAGCGATGGTGCCCGCCATACGGCCGAAATCGCTGCTGGTGATCGGCTCGGGCGCGATCGGCATGGAGTTTGCAAGTTTCTTCGCCGATCTCGGCAGCGCCGTGATCGTGGTCGAGATTCTGCCGCGCATCCTGCCGGTCGAGGACGAGGAAATTTCGGCCTTTGCCCTCAAGGCATTCGAGGCCCAAGGCATGACGATCCATACCGGCGCGCGGGTGAGCCGCTTAACGGTGAAGAACCGCAAGGTGGAGGCGGCTATCGAGACCGCCGACGGCAAGAGCGAGGTGACCGCCTTCGACCGTGCGATTCTCGCCATCGGCATCGTCGGCAATACCGAGGATATCGGCCTTGAAGGCACCGGCGTCGAGGTCGAGCGCGGCCACATCAAGACCGATCCCTGGATGGCCACCGGCGAGCCCGGCGTCTACGCCATCGGCGATGTGACCGGGCCGCCCTGGCTCGCCCACAAGGCCAGCCACGAGGGCGTGCTCTGCGTCGAGAAGATCGCCGGCGTCGACGGGGTGCGCCCGCTCGACACGAGCAAGGTACCGGCCTGCACCTATTGCCGGCCCCAGATCGCCTCCGTCGGCCTCACCGAAGCAGCCGCAAAGGAGCGGGGGCACGAGATCAAGATCGGCCGTTTCCCTTTCCTCGGCAACGGCAAGGCGATCGCCCTCGGCGAGCCGGAGGGCCTGGTCAAGACGGTGTTCGACGAAAAGACCGGCGAGCTGCTCGGCGCCCACATGATCGGCGCCGAGGTCACCGAGCTGATCCAGGGCTATACGATCGCTCGGACCTTGGAGAGCACGGAGGCCGAGTTGATCGAGACGATCTTTCCGCATCCGACAATATCGGAGACGATGCACGAATCCGTTCTTGACGCCTACGGGCGCGTCCTCCACATCTAATTCGAAACCGGAGCTCCCCATGTCGGAGTCGCAGGTCACACCGCTGAAAGCGCGCGAGGATCGTCAGCCCAAGCCGAGCTGGCTTCGGGTCAAGGCGCCGACCTCGCCGGCCTACAACGCGACGCGCCGACTGATGCGCGCGCACCGGCTGAACACGGTGTGCGAGGAAGCAGCCTGCCCCAATATCGGCGAGTGCTGGGCCAAGGGCCATGCGACGGTCATGATCCTGGGCTCGGTCTGTACACGGGCATGCGCCTTTTGCAACGTGGCGACCGGCGTGCCCGACACGCTCGATCCGCATGAACCGGACGAGCTGGCCCGGGCGGTCTCCGCGCTCGGCCTCGACCATGTCGTGATTACCTCGGTCGACCGTGACGACCTCGACGATGGCGGAGCCGCCCACTTCGTGCGCTCGATCACGCGGATCCGCGAGACCTCGCCCGAGACCACCATCGAGGTCCTCACCCCCGACTTCCGCAACAAGCCCGGCGCGATCGAGGCGGTGACGGCCGCCCGACCCGACGTCTACAACCACAATCTCGAGACCGTGCCCCGCCTCTACACCGAGGTTCGGCCCGGCGCGCGCTACTACCACTCGCTTCGCCTGCTCGACACGGTAAAACGTCTCGATCCGTCGATCTTCACCAAGTCCGGCGTCATGGTCGGGCTCGGCGAGGAGCGTCGCGAGATCCTTTGCGTGATGGACGACCTGCGCTCCGCCGATGTGGATTTCCTCACCATCGGCCAATATCTGCGCCCGACCGAACGGCATCACGAGGTCGTCCGCTACGTCACGCCCGACGAGTTCGCCGAGTATGAGCGGCTGGCCTACGCCAAGGGCTTCCTGATGGTGTCGTCTTCGCCGCTGACCCGTTCTTCCTATCATGCCGGCGACGACTTCCAGACGCTGCGCGCCAATCGCGAGGCCAAGCTTGCGGCCGGCGCGGCCCGCGACGTCTGAGGGCGTTACACCTTATGCCGCAGCACACCGAGCGTCGTGTCATGCCCTATAGCTCGGGTCAAATGTTCGATCTCGTGGCCGAGGTCGAGCGCTACCCGGAATTTCTGCCCTGGTGTCTCGGCACCCGCGTGACCAAGCGCGAGCCCGATATTGTCGAGGCCGACATGCTGATCGGCTTCAAGATGTTCCGCGAGCGATTCGGCTCTCGGGTGCTCCTGCGCCGTGGCGAATACCGGATCGATGTGAACTATACCCACGGGCCGTTCCGCTATCTGGTCAACCGCTGGCGCTTCAAGGAGCGCGCTGACGGCTGCGAGGTCGATTTTTTCGTCGACTTCGAGTTCCGCTCGCGGCTCCTGAAACGCATCATGGGCGGTCTCTTCGCCGACGCCGTGGACCGCATGGTCCGTGCCTTCGAGGTCCGCGCCAAGCAGCTCTACGGCATACCCGCGCCGGCGCAAGGGTAGCAGCGTCGGCGCGCTTTCGCGCCGTCATAGCCTTCTCGGGAATCGGCACGGGGTGCATCGCGAAACAGCGCCGCCGGTGTCTCGTTGGCGTGGGCGTGCGGATGAACTCTCGGGTTCGCTGAAATATGTGATACTGCTCGGCTAATACATGCTGAACCGGTATGGCGGTCGCTATTGGCGGACGCGCTGAGAGTGGCGACGACCAAGGGAGAATCGAGAGAATGAAGCTCTACGATTTCGCGCTCGCCCCGAGCCCGCGTCGGGTGCGCATGTTTATCGCCGAGAAGGGAATCGAGATCCCGACGGTGCAGATCAATACCCGGGAGCGACAGCAGTTCAGCGACGACTATCGCGCGGTGAATCCCAATTGCGTCGTGCCAACCCTGGAGCTCGATGACGGCACCTGCCTCGGAGAATCGGTGGCGATCTGCCGCTATCTGGAGGAGGCCCATCCGGAGCCGGTCCTGATGGGCCGGGACGCCAGGGAAAAGGCGGTGATTGAGATGTGGAACCGTCGCGCTGAGTTCGAGGGCTATCTCGCGGCTGTCGAGGCGGTACGGAACGGCGCGCCGATGTTCGAGGATCGCGGGCTGCCCGGCGTAACCGGCGGCGTGCCTCAGATTCCGGCGCTGATCGATCGCGGCAAGCAGACCATGGGCCGGCTCTTCGAGAAGCTCGACCGCCAGCTTGCGCAAAACCGCCATGTTGCCGGCGCCGATTTCTCGATCGCCGACATCACCGCCTATGTTGCGATCGACTTCGCGAAGCGCGCCGAGATCGAGATTCCGGCCTCCTGCCCGAACCTCGCTCGCTGGTTCGCCGAAGTCGGCGAGCGGCCGAGCGCGGCGGCTTAGCGTCCCCGATGACCGCGGTGCCGTTGCGCCGTCGTCGCTGTGGTCACGGTGTAGATCTGGAAGGGCTGGAGGCTTGCCGCCGCCGGTGCGCCGCGCTATGAGGCCCGTTGATGGACGTGCGCATCTATAGACCGGCGAAGACGGCCACCCAGTCCGGGCACGCGAAAACCGCGCGCTGGATAGTCGAGCATGCGCCCCGCGGCCGTCGCGAGGTGGATAGCTTGATGGGCTGGACCGGCTCGGACGATACCACCGCACAGGTCGAGCTCAGCTTCCCGTCCAAGGAGGAGGCGGTGGCCTACGCCAAGCGCCGCGGCTTGAGCTATGTGGTGGATGAACCTCAGCCCCGCCGCGTCCGACCCAAGTCCTACGCCGACAACTTCATCCGCAAGACCTGATCCGGCGCGCGCGTCCCGCAGTCCCGGGCGTCTCGGACAAGGGACGGGGGACGATCGGGCCGTCGGTCAGCCGGCGAAACGCGGCTCGGGAAGCCCCCTGATACCGAGTCCGGTCACCGCGAACAGACCGCCGGCGAGATATTGCGGTTTGACCTCGCTGGCAAAGCGGTCGTGGACCGCCGGGTGTTGAACGCGGGCCATCGAGGTGACGTAGAGCACGTCGAGCTTGTCGCCGCCGAACATCACGCTGGTGACGTTTTTGACCGGCATCCCGATGCGCCGCTCCACCGTGCCGTCCGGTGCGTAGCGGACCAGCTCGCCGCCGATCACCTGGGCGTTCCAGAGGCAGCCCTCCTCATCGACGGTCGAGCCATCCGCGACGCCGGCATCGTCCTTGGTCGTCGCGAACACTCGCTTGTTGGCGAGCGTGCCGGTCTCGATGTCGTAATCATATGCCCAGAACTCTTCCTGAAAGCTGTCGGCAAGGTAGAAGGTCTTGTCGTCCGGGCTCCAGCATGGGCCATTGGTGCAGATGATGCCGTCATCGACCTTGGTGACTGTCAAATCCGGGTCGAGACGCCATAGCCCGCAGATCGTGAGCTCCTCCTTGTCGTCCATCCCGCCCGCGAAGAAGCGGCCGCGCCGATCGCACTTGCCGTCATTGAGCCGGGTGCGCGGCTGATCGTCATCGACCTTGGCGATCAGCTTGAGCGCCGCTTCCTCGTAGTCGAAGAAGTAAAACCCGTCGTCGAGAGCCATGACCGCGCCGCCGCCCTTGCGCAGCGCGAGCGCGCCGATGTCGTGCACGCCGAGCGTCCAATTCTCGACCTTGCCGGTGCCCGGATCCAGGCGCCAAAGCTCGGGCTTGCCGACCCGTCGGCCGGTGCCGTCGACCCAGTAGAGCCGGCCCTCCTCGACATCCCATACCGGGCCTTCGCCGAGTTGGTTCCCGCATTCGAGAATGCACTCGATCCTGATGCTCATGCGCAAAATCCTCGATTGGCGGCGATCCTGCAATCCGACGGCGCAACTTTCAAGGGCGCGCCGGGCCGCGCGACAGCGGCGGCCATGGATTGCCACGGCGCGGCACGGCGGCTAAGAAAGGCGGCCGGGGGGGGCTCATGACCGATCACGACATCGACCTCGCGGCGCTGGCTCGTTACGACACGCCGACGATCTGCAACGCGCTGGCCGCGGTGGCGCCCGAAGCGGCACAGCGTTCGACCAAGGCGATGCTTCACTGCGCGCGGCCGGAACTGCCGCCCATTGTCGGCTTCGCGCGCACGACCCTCTACCGCACACTCGAGCCGGGCAGCCTCGGTGCAGAAGGCGAGCAGGCGCAGGACTTGGCTTATTTCGACTACGTCGCCGCCGGGCCCGAACCCCGCATCGTCATGGTGCAGGACGCCGACACCCCCGCCGCGTCCACCAACGCCTTGTTCGGTGAAGTCATGAGCTTCATGCACAGCGCGCTCGGTTGCATCGGCCTGATCACGAACGGCGCCGTCCGCGACATCGCCGGCATGGCCGATGGGTTTCAGGCGCTCTATGGCAGCGTCGCCCCGTCGCGCGCCGACTATCACCGGGTCGATTTCGACTGCGAGGTCAACGTCGCCGGGCTTTACGCGCGAACCGACAGTCTGATCCATGCCGACGCCAACGGTGCGGTCGCGGTACCGCCGGCCCATGTGCCGGCGGTCCTGGAAGCGGCCGCCGAGATCGTCCGTAAGGAGCAGGCGATCATCTCCTTCTGCAGCGACCAGCGTTTCACCCTGGATCGGTTCAAGCGCTTTTGGGTGCAGGGTTAGACGCCGATGCGCATCCTGTTGCTCCAGAATCACGAGAGCTCCGGGCCGGGTTACCTGGAAGAAGCGGCGGCCAAGCACGGCGCCTGCTTCGACCCGTGCATGCCGAATCTCGACGCCGACCACCGGCTTCCCGTGGATCACGCCGGTCATGACGGCTTCCTGCTCATGGGAGGAGCGATGCATGCCGGCCATGTCGAGGACCATCCGTGGCTCGATGAGGCAGCGATGCTCGTGCGGCGTTTCACCGAGGCCGAAAAGCCGGTTCTCGGGATTTGCCTCGGCGCCCAGATCGTCGCCCGCGCCTTCGGCGGGCGCTGCTACGACCTGCCCGTCCCCGAGGTCGGCTTCGTCCCGCTCAGCCTGACAGCGGCAGCCGGCAGCGACCCGCTGCTCGGCCAGCCCTTCGACAATCCGCTCCACCTCGCGGAGTTCCACAGCCAGACATTCGACCTGCCGGAGGGCGCGACCCGGCTGATGGTCGGCGAGGCGGTGCCCAATCAAGCGTTCCGGATCGGCGCGGCGACCTATTCGTTTCAGCCTCATTTCGAGGTGACGCCCGCGATGATGACCCACTGGGTGTCGATCTCCGACACCGTCGTTCCCACCCACGCGCCCGAGCTGCCCGACCGTTTGCCGCGCCTTCTCCAGCTCCACCACTACCGCTCGCACGACTTCTGCTACCGCGTCGGCGAAGCGTGGTTCGATCTCGTCGCCGCGCGGGCGGATCGATCTTAGGGGTCGCTCTCGGATAGTGAAGGAAGGGGCCGGTGCAATTCACGTCGGCGTCTGGTGCCGATGAATCACGCGCTATCCCGCCGCGGCCGATCGAAACAGTGGTGACCCCTACGGGAATCGAACCCGTGTCTCCACCTTGAAAGAGTGGTGTCCTAACCTCTAGACGAAGGGGTCGTGGGCTGCCCTGCGGGCCCGCTATGTAGACGACGCGCCGCCGTCGAATCAAGCATGGGCTGAAGGGAGCGAAGCGTTTTCCGCGGTCGGCGCATGATTGCCGGTGCCGGGCGTCGCGGGCGCTTCCTGCGGCGCGGCGAAAGCGGCATCGTCGATTTGGAGCTCGACACGGCCAGCGCCCCAGCGGCGGTTGAGCCGCAGGCGCCCGGCGAGGTGGAGCGGCATCTCCGGGCCGGCGAGCAGAGCCTGGCCGAGGGCGTTGTCGACCGCGCGGAAGGCGATGCCCTTGAGCTGGCGGCCGGACTTGCCGGCGAGTTGGCAGCGGATGTGACCCTGGCCGACGATATCGGCGCGTAAAAGGTTGGCTCCGGCGATGGCGAAACGCGGCTCCGGGTTGCCGGCTCCGTAAGGGCCGGCCGCCTCGAGCATCTCGAGCAGCGCGGCGGTCGCGCCCTCGACGCCGAGCGCGCCATCGAGGCCGAGGCTCGGCGCCGATGCCGACGCGGCGACCTGAGCGCCGAGCCGTTCGCGCAGGAAGTCGCGCAACGCCCCGAGTTGTGCCCGCTCAACGGTGAAGCCGGCCGCCATCGCATGGCCGCCGCCATTGACCACGAGCCCGGCTTGACGGGCCGCTGTGATCGCCGCTCCGATATCGACGCCCGGGATCGAGCGGCAGGAGGCCTTGCCGATACCGTCTTCCCACGCGACGACGATCGCCGGACGTCCATGGCGCTCCTTGATCCGGCTCGCGACGATGCCGATCACGCCGGGGTGCCAATTGTCGTCATGAGCGATGACGAACGGTTCCTCGGTATCCGCCGGGCCGGTTGCGCCTTCGGTCTGCTCGATTGCCGCATCCAGCACCGCCGCCTCGATCGCTTGGCGCTCGCGATTGAGCTCATCGAGGCGGTGCGCGATCGCCATCGCTTCATCGGTGTCCGCGGTGGCAAGCAAACGCGCGCCCAAGCTGGATTCGCCGATCCGGCCGCCGGCATTGACCCGAGGCCCGAGGATAAAGCCGAGGTGATAGACGCCCGGTGGCTCCTCGAGCCCGGCAACATCGCCGAGCGCCCCGAGCCCGATATTGCGACGTTGCACCAGCACACGGAGCCCCTGGCGCACGAGCGCGCGGTTGACGCCGGTCAGCGGCACCACGTCGCAGACCGTGCCGAGCGCGACCAGGTCGAGCCATTGCAAGAGCTCCGGCTCCTCCCGCCGGCGATACCAGCCGGTCTCGCGCAGGTGCCGGTTGAGCCCGACCACCAGCAGGAACGCGACACCCACTGCTGCGAGTTGGCGATGCGGACTGTCTTCATCCAGCCGATTTGGGTTGATCAGAGCGCAGGCTTGGGGCAGTCGAGCCTCGGCGATGTGATGGTCCACCACGATCACGTCGAGGTCCGCTTCGGCGGCGGCCGCGAGCGCATCGAACGCGGCGATCCCGCAGTCGACCGTGATCACCACCCGCACGTCCTGTGCCGCCAGCATGCGCATGGCCGCTGCGTTCGGACCGTAGCCCTCGCGCAGGCGGTCCGGGATGTAGACCGTGACCGGTCCGGCGACGGCCTCGAAGAAGCGGCTGAGCAGGGCGGCGGAGGTCGCACCGTCGACGTCGTAGTCGCCGAAGATCGCGATTTTCTCGCCGGTCTCGACCGCCACCGCCAAGCGGGCCACCGCCTTGTCCATGTCGCGAAGATGGCTCGGGTCGGGCAACAGGTGGCGGAGCGTCGGGTTCAGATAGGCCGGCGCGTCCGCTGCATCCACGCCCCGGGCGGCGAGCACGCGCCCGACCAGTTCCGGCACCTCGATGGCCTGAGCAAGGGACAGGCCTGCGCGGGAATCGGTAAGGCGCGCGCGCCAACGCTTGCCGAGCAGCGAGCGCTCGACCCCGAGGACCGGCGCGCCTTCGGTCATGTGCTCACATGCCGACGCGCGTGGGTGCGCGCGAGAAATCGTGATCGGCTAGGATCATGCGCACGGTTCCGGTCCGCGAGCGCATGACCACCGAGCTGGTCCGCGCGCCGTTTGGAAACCGTGAGACCCCGCGCAGCATCGCGCCGTCCGTCACACCCGTCGCCGAAAACATCACGTCGCCGCCGGCAAGCTCGTGCAGCCCGTATTTGCGGTTGAAATCGGTGATGCCCATCTTGCGGGCACGCTTCTTTTCATCGTCGTTGCGGAAGACGAGCCGGCCCATCATCTGGCCGCCGATGCAGCGCAGCGCGGCCGCGGCGAGCACACCCTCCGGAGCTCCGCCGATTCCCATATAAATGTCGACCGAGCGGTTCAAACGTGTGGTCGCGATGACGCCGGCCACGTCGCCGTCCCGGATCAGTTGAATCCGTGCGCCGCTCTCACGGACCTTGGCAATCAACTCTTCATGCCGGGGCCGATCGAGAATCAGCACCATCAAATCATTGATATCGCATGATTTGGCCTTCGCGAGCTTCGCGAGAGTCGTCGCCGGCGGGTCGTCGAGATCGATCAGCTCATCCGGCAGACCGTCGCCGATGGCGATCTTGTCCATGTAAACGTCGGGGGCGTTGAGAAAGCCGCCTTGCTCGGCCATCGCCAGAACGGCGAGTGCATTGGGGCCGCCGGTCGCGCAAATGGTGGTGCCTTCGAGTGGGTCGAGGGCGACGTCGAGGGTCGGTCCCCGGCCGGTACCGACGGTCTCGCCGATATAGAGCATCGGCGCTTCGTCTCGTTCGCCTTCACCGATCACGACGGTGCCCGCGATATCAAGCGCGTTGAGGCCGCGCCGCATGGCGTCGACCGCGGCCTGATCGGCCGCCATCTCATCGCCCCGACCGATCAACCGCGACGCCGCGCGGGCCGCGGCTTCGGTTACGCGGACCGCGTCCAGCGCCAGGTTTCGGTCGATCGAGACGGTTTCGTCGCCCATGGGCGGCCTCGCTTCGTTGCGCCGGATCGCGCTCGAGCGCTCGGCGATTGCGTGGGCCCGGCCCGCATTCGCAGGCGAGACCTCCATGCCATCACGGACAACGCCATGATCGAGCCCCTAGAACGCTTCGATCCGGATCATACGGGGCGGCTCGAGGATCGTGTCGAGCCGGTCGATGGCGGCCAGTGCACGGACGACTGCGGCCTCGCGCGACTCGTGCGTCGTCAGGACCACCGGGACCGGCTCACCGGGATTGCGCCCGCGCTGCAGCATGGCCTCGACCGAGACCTGCTCGTCACGGAGGCAGGCGGCGATGTCGGCGATGACGCCCGGCTGGTCGACCACCATCAAGCGAATGTAATAGGCGCCGACATGGCGATCCATGGGCAACATGGTGTGCTCGGGCAACCGCTTGGCCGCGATCGGAAAAGCCGGCATGATCCGGCCGCGGGCGATATCGACGAGGTCGGCGACCACCGCGGAGGCTGTGGGTCCGGCGCCGGCGCCGGGCCCCTCGAAGAGGGCGCTCTCGACCTGATCGCATTCCGCGACGACGGCGTTGAAGACGCCGTCGATGCGCGCAATGGGCGCCGCCTCACGGACCATGCAGGGGTGCACCCGCTGGGTGATGGCGGCCTCGCCCTCGCGCGCGATGCCGAGCAGCTTGACCCGATAGCCGAGCTCGATCGCGAACGCGATGTCGAGTGCGCTGACATGCCGGATGCCCTCGATGTGCACGGCGTCGAAATCGATCTCGCAGCCGAACACGACACTGGTCAGGATTGCGAGCTTGTGTGCCGTGTCGATTCCGTCGATGTCGGTCGAGGGATCGGCCTCCGCATAGCCAAGCCGCTGCGCCTCGTCGAGCACGGCGGACATCTCGCGGGTCTGACCAGCCTGCACGGCGTGGTGCATCGCCGTCATGATGTAGTTGCAGGTGCCGTTCAAGATGCCGTAGACGCCGCTGATTCGGTTGCCGGCGAGGCCCTCGCGAAGCGCTTTGACGATCGGAATGCCGCCGGCGACCGCCGCCTCGTAGCCGAGATGAAGGCCCGCGTCTTGGGCCGCTCGCGCGAGCGCGGTGCCATGATGGGCGAGCAATGCCTTGTTGGCGGTGACCAGGTGCTTGCCGTTGGCGAGCGCGGCTTCGGAGAGCGCGAGCGCCACGCCGTCCACCCCGCCGATCAGCTCGACGACGACCTCGACGGCGGGATCCGCCGCAAGGTCCAGCGGTTGATCACGCCATTCGAGGTCGGCGAGCGCGATTCCGCGGTGCTTCCCTTTATCGCGCGCCGAGACCGCGACCACCTCGATCGGCCGCCCCGCGCGCTGCTGCAAGAGCGCCGCATTGTCGCGCAGAACGGTGAGCGCGCCGCAGCCGACCGTGCCGAGCCCGGCGATCGCGATGCGCAGCGGTTCAGTCATGGGGTGAGAGGCCTCTCTTGACTTGTCCGCGACGCCGGAAAAACGCAACGGGCGGGCGGCCCCGCGGCTGGGTCCCACACCTGAACGACCGCCTGATCCATCAATACTCGATGAAAATCTCGACGCGCCGGTTCTTCGCCTCACTCCGGGGCATGTCTTCGACGGCGACCGGTTGGCTCGTGGCGGTCGCCGTTATCGAGAGAGCTTCGGGTGGCACGCCATAGTCGAGCAATGCGCGCGACACGGCGCTCGCTCGATCGAGCGAGATGTTGAGATTCACGATTTTGTTGCGCGACGGCGGCATGTCTGTCGTCCATCGGCTCGAGTGTCCGACCACGCGTATTCGTGCACCATGGTCGCGCCGTTGTGCGGCGACCCGTTTCAGCGTCGCGTGGTCCTCCTGCGAAAGCCTGGCCGAGCCACTCGGAAAATGGATCGTGCCGGCCCGAAGGATGATACTGGGCGGATCGTAGGCGGCGAGAGTCCGGGGCGATCGGTTCACCGACGCGACCGCATCATCACCGGCGGCATCGGCGCGGCGCGGCGCGGCGTCGGGCGGCCGATCGCTCGATGCGGAGCTCGATCCCCCGGACGCCGTACGCGGAGGGCTGCCGGAGGCGTTGAACCGTTCGTCGAAGCGCGACTTGAACGTGGCAATCGTGTCGGTCGTTGGCGCCGCGGTGGTCCGCGGCGCCGCGACCGGAATCGGCTCGGCGTCTCTCGGTGCAGTGCTGGCGGACGGCGTGCTCCGGGTCGACGCGGCCGAGTCGCGAGACTCGAGGACCGCCTTCGAGGCAGGTTCCACCGTCGGCGTCGGCGCAGTTCTTTGCAGCGTGCTCGTCTCTCCGACTGGCTCGTCCGGTTCGTCGGTCATCATCGGCGCGGTGGGTGGCTCTTCCGGCGAGCTTGACGCCGATTCGCTGCCGTCCTCCGATTGCGCGTCGCTCCGCCCGGTTTGTGTCGTCGTCCGCTCGTGGCGATTGCGAAGCTCGTCGTGCGTGTATTTTGCTTTGTCGCGATCCGCGACCAGGCCTGAGGCGGTGGCTGCGCGCTCTTCGGGGCTCGATGCGGTAGGCGCCTCGTCGGGCACCTCGCCGAGGCTGCGGTAGGGCGCGTCGGCCGCAGCCTGGTCGCCGAAGATCTCCTCGTCATCCTCCATGTAGACGAGGACATCGTCGACATGCTGCGCGACCTCGTCGAGGACTGAGCAGCCGGTCGCGAAGAGGCCGAGGGCAATCGATCCGCCGATCGCGAACGCCCGATGCCGCGCGCGCCCTGGGGCACGAGTCAACGCGGCTGCCATGAGGCCAAGCACAGGTCCGGGGGCCATGCTGCGTCGCCGGTGACCTTCGGGATTGAGACTGATCCGAAACGTTAGTAGCATATATCCGGGTGCGATCAATTCCTTTTGCGGGCGCCGCTCGGCGGGCCGGCCCGCACAACCCGCGCGGAATCAGCCAATGACGACGAACGAACCGTCCGCCGAGGCGTCGGCGCACGCCGATTTGGTCGAGCAGTTCGCCGCAATCGCGGCACAAAGCCAGCGGATTGTTTCGGACTTCTGGAGCCGCCGGAGCCCGTCAGGCGCGGCAGTCGATACCGACCCGCTCAACCTCGGTACTGCCCTCTTGGAAATGATGCGGCGGCTCGCGGCCGACCCGACTCCCCTGATCGACGCCCAGATGAAGCTGTGGGACGGCCACCGGCGGCTGTGGCACTACAGCACCCGGCGCATGCTGGGTGAGATACCGTCCGAGCCGGTCACCGCGCCCGCATCCGATGACCGGCGCTTCTGCGATTCTAAATGGACCGAACATTGGTTCTGGGACCATGTGAAGCAATCCTACCTGTTGACCGCTTCATGCGTTCAATCGGCGGTGCAGGATCTCCACGGTCTCGACGAGAAGGATGCGGCGAAAGTGGCCGTCTACACGCGCCAATTCATCGATGCGCTAGCGCCGACGAATTTTCTCGCGACCAACCCCGCAGCTTTGCGGGAAACCGTTGAAACAAAGGGACGCAACTTGCTGGGCGGCCTGCAGAATGTGCTCGACGACCTCGAGCGCGGCGAGGGCTGGCTGGCGCCTCGCATGTCGGACGCGTCACATTTCATCCTGGGCGAAAGCATCGCGGCGACGCCCGGCAAGGTCGTCTTTCAGAACGATCTCATGCAACTCATTCAATACGCTCCGAGCACGGAGACGGTGTTTCGTCGGCCGCTCCTGATCGTGCCGCCCTGGATCAACAAGTTCTACGTGCTCGATTTGCAGCCGAAAAACTCCTTCGTGAAGTGGGCTGTGTCAAAGGGTTATACGGTGTTCATGATTTCATGGGTGAATCCGGATGAACGCCTCTCGGACAAGTCTTTCACCGACTACATGACAGACGGCCCGCTCGGGGCGCTCGATGCGGTCACCCAGGCGACCGGGGAACGGGACGCCGCGATCGTCGGCTATTGCCTGGGCGGCACACTCTCCGCCGCGACTCTCGCCTATCTGGCGGCGAAGGGCGATGATCGGGTCAAGAGCGCAACCTTCTTCGCGTCATTGGTCGATTTCGAGCAGCCGGGCGAGGTCGGCGTGTTTATCGACGACGCCCAGCTCGATTCCCTCGACGCCATGATGCAAGAGAAAGGCTATCTCGACGGCCGGCACATGGCCGCGACGTTCAGCATGCTGCGTGCCAACGACCTGATCTGGTCCTTCGTGATCAACAACTACCTGCTCGGCAAGGAACCGTTGCCCTTCGATCTGCTTTTCTGGAATGCGGACTCGACCCGCATGCCGGCAGCCATGCACGGCTTCTATTTGCGCAAGATGTACCAAGACAACCTGCTTGCGACCCCAGGCGGCCTGTGTCTCGACGGCGTGCCGATCGATCTCCGACGCATCGATGTCTCGACCTATATCGTGGCGACTCAGGAGGATCACATCGCGCCCTGGCAGTCCTGTTTCGCCGCCTGCCGGCTGTATCGCGGGCGGAACCGCTTCGTCCTCGGCGCCTCCGGCCATATCGCCGGGATCATCAATCCGCCGCAGACCGGGAAATACGGCTACTGGACCGGACCGTTCATCGCGGATCAAGACGCCGACGCCTGGCTCGCCGCTGCCGAGCGCCATGAAGGCTCCTGGTGGTCCGACTGGCACGGGTGGCAACGCCGCCGCGGCGGCAAGAAGGTGCCGGCCCGGGTTCCCGGCGACGGCGCGCTCACGCCGATCGAGGATGCCCCGGGCTCTTACGTAGCGGTGACGTGACGGCCGGCCCGCCGCGGCGGGCCGGTGACCGTCCGGTACTCGGCGGCGCGCACCACATAGCGGCGGGCGATTCGCACGATCGTATCGCGCTCGGCATTGCTCGCCATACGGGCCAAACGCGCAGGCCGACCCATCCAGAGTTCGCCCCCTTTGACCCGCTTGCCCGGCGTCACCAGGGCGCCCGCGGCAACCCAGGCGCCGGTCTCCACGACCGCATCGTCCATCACGGTGGCGCCCATGCCGATCATGCATCCGTCCTCCAGCACGCAGGCGTGCAGCAGGCACATATGCCCTACCACCACGTCTTCGCCGATCAGCGTCGGGCCGTCATTGGTTGCGGTGTGGATGACCGTGCCGTCTTGGATGTTGCTGCGTGCGCCGATTCGGATGTGGTTGACGTCTCCCCGCAGGACGCAGTTGAACCAGACGCTCGCCTCCGCGCCCAGGATCACGTCGCCGATCAGGGTACTGCCGGTCGCGACGAAGGCGTTGGGCGCCACCTTGGGCCAGCGGTGGCGATAGGGGAGAAGCAGGCCCGCTGACATCCGGTTCCGGCTCGGCTATGGGAACAGCGGCGCCTGCTCGAGCCCCGTCGTTTCCGGCAGCGCGTGCATGAGGTTCATGTTCTGAATCGCTTGGCCGGATGCGCCCTTGACCAGATTGTCGATCGCGGAGATCAGGATCGCGCGGCCTTCGATTCGGTCGTCGAAGACTCCGATAAGGCAGAGGTTCGAGCCGCGCACATGGCGCGTCGCCGGCGCGACGCCTTCCGGCACGATGCGAACGAACGGCTCGCCGGCGTAGCGTGCGGCGAGCGCCTCGCGCAATGCATCCGCACCGCTGCTGCTGCGGACATAGATCGTCGCCAGGATCCCGCGGTTCATCGGCATGAGATGGGGCGTGAAGTTGACGCGCACGGCCGCTCCGGAGGCGGCCGACAGCCCTTGCTCGATTTCGGGCGCATGGCGGTGGGCGGCGACTCCATAGGCGTGCACACCCTCGCTGACCTCGGCGAAGAGCGTCGCTTCCCGGGCCTCGCGTCCGGCGCCCGAGACGCCCGACTTGGCGTCGATGATGATGTCGTCGGTCTCGATGAGCCCGGCCGCGAGGAGCGGGACCAGTGGCAATTGGGCGGCGGTCGGGTAACAACCCGGGTTCGCGACCAGCCGGGCGCTTCGGACAGTATCGCGCGCGAGCTCGGTCAGCCCATAGACGGCATGCTGCTGAAGGGCGACCGCGCGGTGCGGGCGACCGTACCAGGAGGCATAGACGTCCGGGTCCGCAAGCCGAAAATCGGCCGATAGATCCACCACTTTGAGGTGCTCCGGCAGGGCGGCGACCACCTCTTGCGTGGTACCGTGAGGGAGGCAGCAGAAGACCGCGTCGAGCTTGTCCCAGGCGGCGTCCTCGAGCTTGATCAGGTCAGGAACGCCGGCGCCGTCGAGATTGGGGAACACCGCGCCCAGCGGCTGGCCGGCGCGCCGTTCGGCGGTAACCAGGCCGATCGAAAACCCGGCATGGCGGACGAGCAGGCGCAGCAGCTCGCCGCCCGTATAGCCGCTTGCGCCGAGCACGCCGACCCGCACGGCATTGCCCTTATCCGATGGGGAGAGGCTCACGATACGCCCGCTCCGATCGTGAGGTTAAGAAAATTGGCGCGTCGCCGCGGTCCGGGAAGGCCGCCGCCGGCGACCCGCCGGTTAGCGCTTCGAGAACTGGAAGCTTCGGCGGGCCTTGCGCTTGCCGTACTTCTTGCGCTCCACGACGCGGCTGTCGCGAGTCAGGAAGCCGCCCGATCTGAGCGCCTTGCGAAGCGTCGGCTCGCGCGCCACCAAGGCTCGGCTAATGCCGTGCCTGAGGGCACCGGCCTGACCGGACAACCCGCCGCCTTTGACGGTGCAGATGACGTCGTACTGGCTGGTGCGGCCGACGGCCTCGGTGGGTTGATTGATGATCATCCTGAGCGCCGGTCGAGCGAAATAGCGCTCGACCTCGCGCTTGTTGACCGTGATCGCGCCGATACCCGGGCGCAGCCACACTCTCGCGATCGCGTTCTTGCGCTTGCCGGTCGCGTAGGTGCGGCCCAAGGAGTCGATCTCGGGCTCGGGCTGGATGTCGGCGTCGGGCTGGGCGACCTCGCCGAGCTCTGCAAGGCTGGTCAGCGTTTTGGGCTCGTCAGCCACGCGGGGTGCTCCTTCGGTTCTTCGGGTTCATCGCGGCGACATCGAGCGGCTCGGGTTGCTGCGCTTCGTGCGGATGATGCGGGCCGGCATAGACCTTGAGGTTTCCCATCTGCTGGCGGCCCAAAGGCCCTTTGGGGATCATCCGCTGCACCGCCTTGATCACCACCGTCTCGGGCCGCCTGCCTTCGAGGATGTGGCTGGCCGAGCGGGTCTTGAGGCCCCCGGGATAGCCGGTGTGGTGATGATAGAGTTTGTCTTCGCGCTTGCGTCCGGTGAGCCGCACCTTGTCGGCATTGACGATGATGATGTTGTCGCCGCAATCCATGTGCGGCGTGTAGCTCGGCTTGTGTTTGCCGCGGAGTCGGTTCGCGACGATGCTGGCGAGCCTGCCGAGCACGATGTCTTCCGCGTCGACCAGCATCCATTTTTTCTCGATGCTGGCGGGTGTTGCCGAAAAGGTTCTCATCGTGTTCACGACGTTACGCATCCAACGGGGGCATGGGAAGTCCGTTCCGGCAACCGGCGGCTGCCGCGCGCGGGCGAGTATGCCACAGGGCCGGGGCCAGTCAACGGTCTGTCGATAGTTCTGTCGATCGTACCGTCGTCGCGATGATTTCGCCGCTTGGCGGAGAGTCCCAAGCGGCTGCTAACCGCGCCGCCATGGACGTCGCCCGGGTCGGCCTGTTGACACGAGCGTCCGGCTCGCCATGGTGATGATTTTACGGTGCGCGCCTTTCGTGTGATAGCGGGCATGCTGGCGCGGCACGCGGAGATCGCAGGAGGCGGAACGCCATGAGCCGACTCGCCGACACGCTTTTGGCGACGGTGCGAAGCGAGCTCTCCACCGCGCAGCTCGGTGACGTGCTCGATGATCTCGGCCGCCGCCACCAGTTCCTGCCGCCGACGCTCCGGCCGGCCGTGCCGGGTACGACCCTCGTCGGCCGGGCCATGCCGCTGCTCGAGATTGCGGCGACACCGGATGATCGCGGCTTCGGCCTGATGTTCGAGGCTCTCGATTCCCTTGAGGCGGATGAGGTTTATGTCGCCGCCGCCGGCGCACCGCCCTTTCGCGCTCTGGGGCGAGCTCATGAATACCCGTGCCCTCGCCCAGCGGGCGGCGGGCGCCGTGCTCGACGGCTATATGCGCGATTCACGGCAGATTCGCGCGATGGCGCTGCCGGTCTTTGCCCGCGGCTCCTACGCCCAGGACCAGCGGGGCCGGGGCCGGGTGGTCGCCTACCGGGAACCGGTCCGCATCGCCGAGGTCGCCATTCGGCCCGGCGATCTGATCGTCGGCGATGACGACGGCGTGCTCTCGGTTCCGAGCGAGGTCGCGGCGGAATGCGTCGAGAAGGCGCTGGAGAAGCGCCGGATCGAGATCCGTATCGCCGAGGAGATCGAGGCCGGCCTCTCGACCGCCCAAGCCTTCGACCGATACGGCGTGATGTAGCGCCGTCGTCTCCGGTCAAGGGTGGCCGCCGACCGGGGCAGCGGCCGCGCTTGACCGGCTCATCCCCGGTCACTAGCGTCGGCCCGAGGACGGTCCGGCCATAGCGGGAGGCTCTCATGGCAATTGGTTGCGCTCACATCGGCGGCGAATTCGTCGGCCTCGAAGATGCGAAAATGTCGATCTTCGATACCGGATTCCTGCACAGCGACGTCGTCTACGACGTCACCACCTCCTGGCAGGGCTACATCTTCAAGCTCGACGAGCATCTCGAGCGCTTTGCCGCCTCCTGCGCGGGCTTCCACCTGACCAACGCCTACTCGAAAGACGAGACCGCCCGGTTGCTCGCGGAATGCACCCGGCGCGCGGGCCTGGACGATGCCGGCTACATCCACATGCACATCACGCGCGGCCTGTATCCGGAGGGCTCGCGCGATCCCCGGCTCTGCGAAAACCAGTTCGTCTGTTATGTCGGCCCCTATGTCTGGCTGTGGGGCGAGGAGAAATCGAAAGCCGGCGTCAATCTCCACCTCTCGGATATCGAGCGGATCTCCAGCAGGGCCGTCGATACGCGGTACAAGAACTTTCATTGGGCCGACCTGATTCAATCGCAGTATCAGGCCTACGAGGCGGGGCGGGACGACGCGGTCTTGTGCGGGCCCGACGGCGCTCTCACCGAGGGGCCGGGCTTCAACATCTGGGTGGTGAAGAACGGGGTGTGCGCCACGCCCGACGCGAACTGCCTGATGGGCATGTCGCGCCAGTCGGCGCTCGAGCTCTGCGAGATGGAGGGGATTCCCTGCGAGACCCGAGCGGTCCAACCGGATGAGCTGCGCAATGCCGACGAGGCGTTTGCGACCTCCTCGGGCGGCGGCATCATGCCGGTCACGGCGATCGACGACAAACCGCTCGGAAACGGCGCACCCGGGATCCTGACGACACGGCTCGCCAACAGCTACTGGCGCCGCCGCGAAGAGGGCTGGTACGGCACCAAGATCGATGACCTGCTCGACGCTTGAGGTCGCTTCGTCGGCGCGCGGGCGACAGGAGAGGGCGGCGGATCGTGTCGAACGGCCGTTCCATTGGGCCGCCGGCCGTCGGTGGCCTCGCCGCGCTGCTCACCCTGGCGCTGGTGGTGTTCGTTTCGCTCCGCCCGCTCGCCGCGGCCGACACCCTCGGCATCTACGAAACCGCCGAGCAGCGGTTCAGTCTGGTGAAGGTGGTCGAGGGCCTGGAACACCCCTGGGGTCTCGCCTTCCTGCCCGACGGACGGATGCTCGTGACCGAGCGTCCAGGTCGCCTTCGCATCATCGCCGATGGCCGGCTCGACCCGGAGCCGATCGCCGGTGCGCCCAACGTGCGCGACAGCGGCCAGGGTGGGCTGCTCGACGTCGCGTTGCACCCCCAATTCGCGGAGAACCGGCTGGTCTATCTCTCCTATGCGAGCCCCGGCGACGGTGGCGCGGCGACCGCGGTCGCCCGCGGCACGCTCGCCGGCAAGCGTCTCGTGGCCGTCGAGGAACTCTATGTCGCCCTGCCGCGCGCCAGCGGCGGCCGTCATTTCGGCTCTCGTCTGTTGTTCGCCGACGGCTATCTCTTCGTCACCGCGAGCGAGGCGATCCGGACCGGGCCCAGGCGCTCGACGATCCGGCCGGCTCGATCATCCGCCTTCATGACGACGGCCGCGTGCCGGCGGACAACCCCTACGCCGCCCGTCCGGACGCGCGGCCCGAGATCTACGCCTACGGCAACCGCAATCCCCAAGGCATGGCGCGAGAGGCGGCGACGGGGCGGATCTACGCCATCGAGCACGGTCCCAAGGGCGGGGACGAGCTGAACTTGATCGAACCGGGGGTCAACTATGGCTGGCCGGTGATCACTTATGGAAGGAGCTATATGGGCTTCAAGATCGGCGAGGGGACTCACAAGGAGGGCTTGGCCCAGCCCGTGCACTACTGGGTCCCGTCGATCTCGCCCTCCGGCCTGATGATCTATGACGGTGACCGGTTTCCGGCCTGGCGGGGCAGCATCTTCGCCGGCGCGCTCTCGGCCGAGCTCCTGGTGCGCCTGGAGATCGCGGGCGGCCGGGCGGTGGTCGAGGAACGCATGCTGGAGGACCTCGAGGAGCGTATTCGAGACGTGCGCCAGGGCCCGGACGGTCTGATCTACCTCTTGACCGATCATCCCGAGGGGATGCTCTTGCGTCTGGAGCCCACCGATTAGCACCGCGATGCCCGAGCCCATGAAGATCACGGCGGTGACGCCGATCTCGATCGGCCAATTCCTGTTCGTTCGGATCGAGACCGATGCCGGCATTGCGGGGCTCGGCGAATCGGGCGTCTGGGGGCATTTGAACGCCTCGCGCGCGGCCATCGAAAGTTTCACGGGCTGTCTTCTCGGCGAAGACCCCGCGCCCATCGAGCGCCATTGGAATGTCATGCACCGGTTCAGCCACTTCCAGGGGGCGGCGATCAACGGCGCGATCGCAGCGATCGATATCGCGCTCTGGGACATCAAGGGCAAGGCGCTCGGGGTCCCCGTCCATTCCCTGCTGGGCGGGCCCTGCCGTACCGAGGCGCGGGTCTACGGCCACGCCTACGGCAAGACCGTGGACGAGCTGGTCGAGAACTGCGTCGCCCTCAAGAATGCCGGCTTCAATGCGGTCGGGCATATCAACCCGTTTCTCGACGAGCGGGAGGACGAGCCCTTCTTCGCGCCCCATGTGAGCCACATGCGCCGCGCGGTCGAGGCCGTGCGGCGGGTGCGCGAAGCGCTCGGTGACGAGGTCGACATGCTGCTCGAGCTGCATCGCCGTCTGACCCCGGCCGAGGCGATCGACTTCATCCCGCGCATCGAGCCCTATGTTCCGTTCTGGTGCGAGGATCCGATTCGCCCGGAGAATATCGACGCGATGGCCGAGGTGGCGCGCCGGGTGCGGGCACCGCTCGCGACTGGCGAGCGCTACGCCTCTCTCCATGACTTCCGCGCCTTGTTCGCGCGTGATGGGGCGCAGTTCGCGCGGGTTGACGTCGCACTGTGCGGCGGCATCACCGGCGCGAAGAAGGTCGCGGCCCTCGCCGAGGCGCATCACGTCATGGTCGCGCCCCACAACCCGCTCTCGCCCGTGGGCCTCGCCGCCTGCCTCCACCTCGCGGCCGCGATTCCGAATTTCGCGATTCAGGAATACACGACGGGCTTCGAGGCGCTGAAGATGGAGACCAGCTTGCGCCTGCTGGGCTCAGACGTCGTCATCGGCGTGCCGCCGATGGAGAACGGCTTCGTCGCGATCCCGCGCGAGCCCGGCCTGGGCGTGGCGCTGGCGCCCGATGCGGCGGAAGGTCGCCCGCCGATCCATCGCCCCGTCGCCATGCGCCCGCACCGCGACGGGTTCGTCGTCGATCAGTAGAAATCAGGCCGCGGCACGCACCTCGTCGACCGCCTGCTTGATCGACAGAGCGACCTTGTCGACGATCTCGTCGAGCTCGGCCCGGGTCGCGATATAGGGCGGCGAGACCAGCACATAATCGCCCTTCGTGCCGTCAATGATGCCGCCGCCCTGATAGGTGAGGAGGCCGTTTTCCATCGCGTGGTCCCGGTAACGCATGGGGAGCCCGAGAGACGGGTCGAAAGGCTCCTTGGTCTCGCGGTCCTCGACCAGCTCGATGCCCCACATGAAGCCGATGCCGCGGATGTCGCCGACCGAAGCATATTGACCGAGCGCGGCGTCGAGCCGCTCCTTCAGATAGACCCCGTCGCGCGCGACCTTGCCGACTAGGTCGTCGCGCTCGATCACGGTGAGGACGGCGAGGCCCGCAGCACAGGCGGCGGTGTGGCCGGAATAGGTGCGCGCCATCTCGACATTGCCGTGGCGGTCGTCGATCGCGCCGCGGACCTGGCGAGAGAGGACGCAGCCGGAAAGCGGCATATAGCCGCCGGACATCCCCTTCGCGATGGTCATGAGGTCCGGAAAGACATCGTCCGCGGCGAGCGCGCGCCAAGTGCCGGCACGGCCGACACCGCAGAAGATCTCGTCGGCGATCATCAGCACGCCATGGTCGTCGCAGACTTTGCGCAGCGCGCGCGCATAGCCGGACGGAGCGGGCAGAACGCCGCCGGTCCCGCCGCCCACCGGCTCGAAGATGAAGGCGGCGACGCGCTTCGGGCCGACCCGCAGGATTTCTCGTTCGAGCTCGTCGGCGTAATAGGCCGCCAGTGCCTCCGGAGCGACGCCCTCGGGCGGACGGTAGAGCTGCGGCGCCGAGACATGGCTCGCCGGCGCAAGGGCGGCCTCGTAATAGCTGCGGCGAAAGCGGTGGTGGCTGACCCCGAGCACGCCCAGGGTCGCGCCGTGCCAGGAGAGCCGGCGCGCGATGAAATGGGTGCGCTCCGGCTCGCCGCGCGCGTGGTGATACTGCAATGCGGCCTTGAGCGCGTGCTCGTTGGCTTCCGAGCCGCTGGAGGCGTACAGCACGCCGCCGAAGTGATCGGCGCCGGCGGCCTCGATGATCCGCGTCGAAAGCCGCTCCACGACCTCGGTCGAGAAGCTCATGCTGAAGCCGTAGGCGAGAGTGTCGAATTGCTCTTTGACGGCGTCGATGACCTCGGGGTGGCCGTGGCCGAGTGCGAACAGCGCCGGACCGCCGGTACTGTCGATATAGGACTTGCCGTCGGCGTCGGTGACTCTGAGCCCGTTCGCGCTCAGCGCCGTCGGCAACGGCCGGCCATCCGGGCTCTGGCTGATCCACTGCGACATCGCAATCGCCCCCATGCGCGAGACATGTCAGTCGGGTGCCGCACGTCGCGGCGAGCGCGAGCATAGCGCCTGCGCTGCCCATGATGAAGGCGATGCGCGCTCGAGCCCGAGCCGCGCCGGCTCGGACAACGTATGTCATTGCATCGCCGCCGGCGTCCTCCAAGGTGACCACGGGAGAGGTGCTTGGGGGCAGGGAGTGGGAGCACCAGATCGAACCGCTTGTCCGTACATTGTCCGTATGATATCAGGGGTCGCGCGTAGGAGAACCGCCATGCCAGCCATTGAAGCCAAGTCCGAGCGTATCGAGGTGCGCACCACCCCCAGCATGAAGGCCTTGCTGCAGCGGGCTGCTACCTTCTCCCATAAGAACGTCACCGAGTTCCTGCTCGAGGCGGGCATCAAGGCTGCCGAAGAAGCGTTGGTCGATCGGCGCCTATTCCGGCTGGATGATGCCCGATGGCAGGCTTTCCAGGCGGTTCTCGACCGTCCGGTGGCGAAGAAGCCGCGTCTCGCCCAACTCCTGGCCGAGAAGAGCGTGCTCGAGTGACGTCGGAGGATGAACCGTTCTCTGCCGTCGAAAAGCTCGACGCCAGGCACGAAGCGGATGCATTCGATTGCGGCAAAGAGCCTCTCGATCGATTTCTGAAACGCTACGCCGTCGTCAACCAGAAGGCCGGGAGTGCCCAGACTTATGTCGTCCGTCGCGGCGACCGGCGCGTCGTCGGCTACTACAGCCTGGCGGTCGGCGCGGTCGAGCATGCCGACGCACCTGGTCGGGTGAGCAAGGGGCTCGCGCGCCATCCGATCCCGGTGATGCTGCTGGCGCGGCTTGCCGTCGACAGGTCCGAGCAGGGCAAAGGACTCGGGGCGGCACTGCTCAAGGACGCGCTGCTGCGCACGGCTCAAGCCGCGGACATCGCCGGTATTCGTGCGCTCCTTGTCCATGCGAAGGACGATCGGGCTCGGTCTTGGTATGAGGGTTTCGACTTCGAGCCGAGCCCGACGGATCCCTATCATCTCTTTCTTCTGATGAAGGACCTGCACGCTCTGCTCGGCGACTGATCACGGCCGCACATGGCGGCGAGAAAATGTCCGCCGTTCGGCCGCGTCGGCGCCGCGCCGCATTGCGGCCGTGCGCGATTCCAATACGTCCAGAATCGCTCTAACCCGACTTCCGCAACTCGGGGGTCATGAAGGTTTTAACCCATTGATTTTCCGCGATCGGACCCCCAAAGGTCGGCACTACAGGGCGCCGAAGGGAGAGACGTTCCGTGCGCCGTCAGGCGGAGATCCGCGGCGCGGGTTGTTTCGGCAGGGTCAAGCCAAGCTGGTGCAGCAGTAATTCGTGCTCCTTGTTCGGCCGGGTGTGGCGCGGCAGGACGAGGTGCCGGCCGTCGATGGTCGGCAGGTGGACGTCCACCATCTGGATGGTGGCGAACGTCTTGAGGATGGCGCGTGGGGTGAGGCCAGCGGCGTGTGGCCGGGCGAGGTTCTTCAGGGTGACGAGCAGGCAGTAGGCGATGAATGAGACGAAGATGTGCGCCTCGATCCGCTCTTCGCGCTGATGGAAGATGGGCCGGATCGCGAGGTCGTGCTTGAGTTCCTTGAACGCCTGCTCGATCTCGATGAGCTGCATGTACAGGCGCCAGAGCGTGGCGGGATCTTCGGCGACCATGTTGGATCGCAACAGATAGCGGCCCTCGCGGCGGCGTACGCGGCGCAGCCGGTCGCGCCGCAGGCGGAATGAGAAGCCGTCCGCAGCGAGCTCCTTGTCGGTCTCGGGCACACCGATGTCGACCAGGCTCCAGGCCCGGCCCGCTTCCTTCTTGGCGGCACCGAGCTTGAGCATCAGCTGATCCCGGCTGTTGGACTGGCGTTGCAGCTCGCCCAGCCGGCGCCACAGTTTCTTCAGCCGGCGCCGGCGCATGCCGCGTTCCTTGAGGAGCCGCCCCTCGCTGCGCACCAGGACGTAAAGCTCTCCGTCTTCGGCCAACAGCTTGACGTCTACGGACTGGCGCACCTCCTGCCAGGGCAGGTCCAGGAACGCCTTCTCAAGCCGCGTCAGCCGGCCCTTGGGCGTGCCCACCAGATAGCGCACCGGCGCATCGCCCTCGCGCATCAAGGCCAGCGTCTCCTCGGTGGGAATGCCGCGGTCCATGATCCAGATCCGGTCGGAGCGACCGTATTGCCGTTCGATCTTCTCCAGGAACTCCGCCAGCGTGGTCTGGTCGGCGGTGTTCCCCGGCATCACCTCGTAGGCCAGCGGAAAGCCCTCGGGCGTCACGATCAGCGCGATCACCACCTGCACGCAGTCCGGGCGCCTGTCCCGGCTGTAGCCGAACCGGCGCTTGTCCTCGAACGGCGGGTCGCTCTCGAAGTAGGTCGAGGTCAGGTCGTACAGCAGCACATCGAAGCGCACGTCGAACAGCGTCGCCCAACGGGCGCGAAGGAACGAGAAGAACTCCTGCTTATGGAGCAGCAGCTTGTCGAGGCAGCGATACAGCGTGTCGTCGGCGATCGCCCGATCGCAGCCCAGAAGATCGCGCAACGCGCTGTGCTCGTACCAGTGACGGTGGAGACGCCACTCGCTCCCCGGGTCGATCAGTCGGTAGCAGACCTGGATCTTCAGGATGTCCAGCCACCTCGTGCCTTGACGGCTCGGGGTCAGGCGCGGGCCCCAGAAGCGGTCCAGATCAAGCCGATCCCACAGGACCAGGGCCAGCCAGCACGCCCCCCATTGGCGCGGGTCGTGCAGGGCCACGTCCGCGACGTTGATCTTGACCACCTCGCAGTCCAGCGCCGGCGCCTCCCGATCCTCGGGAAACAGCGCCATCTGCCGAGACCCCGACTTGCCCTCCACAACCTCGATCGAGCGGCACCACGCCGCGCGCTGGCTGTCGTTGATCTCGCCGAGATGGAGAACGTGGCGCTGAACAACGCGGCCGCCGCGGACCCGGACGTTCTCCACCACGCTCCAGTAGCGGTGCTCCTTGCCGTCCTTAAAGCGTCTCTTGCAGCGCACGAACATGAGGGTAGCGTCCGGCGCTTCGCCAGCACAATCAAGGGGGTAGGTCGGCACTACACGCGGTTCCGGAGAGCCAAAGACCGGAAATCCGCCACTTTCCGGGCCGAAAAACCGTCAAATTAGCCGAATGCCGTGCCGAGTTGCGGAAGTAGGGCTAAGCTCCACCGGTTGCCGGCTTTCGTCCCGCCGATGCCGTCGGGACAAACGAACCAAAAAGGGAGATGGCGCAGAAGACCGGGCTCTGCGACAGCCATAGCGGCATGATCGTGGTCTATGTCGCCTTCGGCTTTCCCTTCGCGCTCTACCCCACCAGCTCGAAGGCGGTCACGCTGCCGATGCAGATCTCGAAGATGGTCGACCTTTACAACGTGCTATGGGCCCCGATCAGCGCGGCCGCCGTCATGCAGCTCGTCCCCATGCTGATCGTCGTGTTCCTGATCCAGCGCCATATGATCCGTGGGCTTGCGCTCGGCGCGGTGAAATAGACGCGAGCCGCGAACGGCGCCTGTTCATGGGAGCAGATTCCAGGCACGACACGGCGGCCGATGCGCGCGCGATCGCGGCCGATGCGATCGGCGCGATCCTGCGCCGGGGCCGCACCCTCGACCAGGCCCTCGACGCAACGCCGGCTCTCGCTCGGCTCGACCGGCGCGACGCCGGTCTTGCGCGCCTGCTGATCCTCACGACGCTGCGCCGGCTCGGGCAGATCGATGCCTTCCTGGCCGGTCTCATGGACCATCCGCTGCCCGCGCGCCGCGGGATGGTGCAGGACTTGCTGCGGCTCGGAATTTGCCAGCTCGCCTTTCTCGACACGCCCGCCCACGCGGCGGTCGACAGTATCGTCGCCCTCGCCAAGGGGCCGCGACTCGCGCCCTATCGCGGGCTCATCAACGCGGTGCTGCGCCGCGCCGCCGGCGAGCTTGACGGAATCGCGAGGCTGGACGCGCCCCGCCTCAACACCCCGGACTGGCTCTGGCAAAGCTGGCGCGAGGCCTATGGCCCGGCGCGGTGCCGCGCCATCGCCGAGGCCCATCTCCGGGAGGCGCCGCTCGATCTCTCGGTCGTTTCGGACGCGCCGGCCTGGGCGGTGCGGCTCGGCGCGACGCTCCTGCCGGGCGGGTCGCTGCGGCTCGGCGGCACCGGCGACGTGACGGTGCTGCCGGGTTATGGCGCAGGCGCATGGTGGGTGCAGGATGCGGCGGCGGCGCTCCCAGCCGGCCTGCTCGGCCGGCTCGAAGGGAAACGGGTGCTGGAGATCGGCGCGGCGCCCGGCGGCAAGACCGTCCAGTTGATCGCGGCGGGCGCGCGCGTCACCGCCGTCGATCGCTCGGCGCGCCGTATCGTCCGCTTGCGGGAGAATCTCGCGCGGCTTCGCCTCCATGCCGAGATCGTGGAGGCCGACGCCTTCGATTGGCGTCCCAGTGCACCGGCCGAGATCGTGCTGGTCGACGCGCCGTGCACGGCGACCGGGACGATCAGGCGCCATCCGGACATCCCGCATCGCCGCAAGGCCGCCGACGTGACGCGGCTCGCTGCCTTCCAAGACAAGCTGCTCGCGCGCGCCGGCTCCATGGTGGCGCCGGGCGGGTTGCTGCTCTATGTGAGCTGTTCGCTGCAGCCTGATGAGTGCGAGCGTCGCGTCGATTCGTTCCTCGCGGCGGCGCCCGAATTCGCGCGCTTGCCGGTGCGTGCAGACGAGCTGGCAGGCCTCGGCGAGGTCGTGACCGGGGCGGGCGATTTGCGCACATTGCCGTGTCATTTGGCGGCGCAAGGCGGGGTGGACGGCTTCTATGCCGGGCGCTTGCGGCACCGTGGCTAAGCTGGTACCACAACCGCCATGCAGCAAAAACTCCGAGTCGCGGCTTCCGTCCTGGCGGCGGATTTCTCGCGCCTTGGCGATGAGGTGCGGGCGATCTCGGACGCCGGCGCCGACATGATTCACGTCGACGTGATGGATGGGCATTTCGTTCCCAACCTGACCATCGGGGCGGACGTGGTCGCGGCGCTGCGGCCGCACAGCAGCCTGCCCTTCGATGTCCATCTGATGATTCGCCCGGTCGACCCCTTTATCGATGCGTTCGCCGAGGCGGGGGCGGACGGCATCACCGTCCATGCCGAGGCGGGGGCGCATCTGCACCGGACGCTCCAGCGCATCAAGGCCGCCGGCAAGCGGGCGGGCGTCGCGCTCAACCCGGCGACGCCGGTCCACGCCATCGAGCCGGTCTTGGGCGAGGTTGATCTCGTGCTGGTGATGACGGTGAATCCGGGATTCGGCGGCCAGAAGTTCATCTCGAGTCAGCTCGGCAAGATCCGCGAGCTACGAATGCTCATCGATGGCTACGGACGCGCCGTCGATCTGGAAGTCGACGGCGGGATTACCGAAAGCACGGCCGGCCGGGCCGCCGACGCCGGTGCGGACGTGCTGGTGGCCGGCTCGGCGAGCTTCGACGGCAGCCGCGCGGACTATGCCGGTAATATCGCGCGGCTGAAAGCGGCGGCCGAGAAGGGACGCGCGGCTTCGCTCGGCGCCCGGGCGGGCTCGAGCGTGTACTGCGCGTCGACCTCTTAGTCCCGTTCGATCCCATGAGCGTCCGAGAAAGACGAGCCTCCGGCGTCTTTCTAGACGCCCTGCGGCGGCTCGGCCGGGGCTCGGCGGCGCCGTTTGGCGGCCGCAAGCCGGATCGCCTGCTGCACCGGCCGCTCGATCTCATTCCCGGCGCCGCCGGGCCCGGCACCGCGCTGCTTGGCAGCCTGTATAATTTTGGCGGTCAGGTCGTCCGTGCGGCCGAGGTCGGCGACCGGAGCGGCATCCCCTGGCGGCATGAGGGCGCCGGCGAGTACTGGCTCGCCGAACTGCAGGGCTTCACCTGGTTGCGCGATCTACGCGCGGTCGGCACCGATGAGGCGCTCAAGCGCAGCCGCTCGATGGTGCTCGATTGGCTCCAGCAGCACCGTACGATCGAACGCGCGATGGCATGGCAGCCGGAGCTCGTCGGGCAGCGGCTCTCGGCCTGGCTCGCCCATGGCGAGTTCCTCCTGCGCGATGCCGACGACGATTTCACCCAGCGCTTCTATCAGGCGCTCGACCTTCAGGCGCGTCACTTGGCCCGTGTCGCGCGCGGCGCAGACGACGGGCTGCCGCAGCTCATCGCTTGCAAGGGGCTGATCCAGAGCGGGCTTTGCCTGCCCGACGGCGAACGCCGCGTCACCCAGGGTCTCAAACTTCTCGACGCGGCGTTGGAGCGGCAGGTGCTGGGCGACGGCGGCCATGTCGAGCGGAGCCCGTCTGCGCATCTCGCGATCATGCGCCACCTCTCGGAACTGCGCGCGACCCTCGACGCGGCGGGCCGCCCGGCCCAACCGGCGTTATCGGCCGGGATCGCCCGACTCGCGCCGGCGCTGCGCATGTTTCGCCATGGCGACGGCGGGCTCGCGCTGTTCAATTCTGGCGTCGAGGAGGAGCAATGGCTCGTCGATCTCGCTCTGACCCGGGCGCCGGCCGACGGCCCCGCCCTGCTCGATGCGCCTGACACCGGGTTCAGGCGAATCGAGGGGAAACGCGCCACCCTGATTGCGGATATGGGCACGCCTCCCGGGGTCGGACGCTGGGCCCACGCCGGTACGTTGAGCTTCGAGATGAGCGCCGGCAAGGAACGACTCATCGTCAATTGCGGCGGTTGGCGCGGCGGGGACGCCCAATGGCGCCAGGCGCTCCGCGCCACGGCGGCGCACAGCACGCTTACCGTCGATGACACCAGCACGGCGACCCTCGATGAGGACGGCGCGATCTCGGACGGCCCTACGACGGTGGAGGTCGAGCGGCGCGACCAAGACGGCGCGAGTTGGCTCGACGCGAGCCATGACGGCTATCTCGATTCGCTCGGCTTGATCCACAAGCGCCGTCTGTACGCTGCCGCCGCCGGCGCCGACGTGCGCGGCGAAGACACGTTGATGCAAATCGAGCGGCGGCGGAAGCAGGGGCGGGAATTCGCGGTGCGCTTTCACCTGCACCCGGACGTGCATGGCGAGATGGCGAAGGACCGGAGCGCCGCGCTTCTACGCCTGCCCAGCGGTGCCGTGTGGCAGATGCGCGCGGCCGGCGCCGCGATCGGGATCAACGAGAGCGTTTACGCCGGCGACGGCGCGACGCGGCGGCGCACCGCACAGGTCGTGTTGAGCGGCCCGGTCGAAGAAACGACCACGATCAAGTGGGCTTTGCGGCCCATCCCGAAAGGCGGCTGAGCGGTGCGGTCGACCTTCCATCGCGGGTAATCGTCCTGTAGAGCCGATGGAAAGCCCTTGCAAATCGCCAGATAATGGACCAACAAAGGGCGATCGGTTGCACGTGACCCTGATGTATCTTCGCAGACTGTCGCCAGCCTAGCCAAGCTACTCTAGAGGCACGCTGCGCCCCCACACCCGCGACGCCGCTGAGAGCGGCAAGGGCGTTCTACAATTCGAAAGGAGTGGCCATGGCTACTGGAACGGTAAAGTGGTTCAATTCGGTCAAAGGTTTCGGCTTCATTCAGCCGAGCGACGGTTCCAAGGACGCGTTCGTCCACATCTCCGCGGTCGAGCGCGCGGGCCTCACCAACCTGCGCGAGGGGCAGAAGGTCGAGTTCGAGCTGACGCCGGGCCGAGACGGCAGAACCTCGGCGGAGAACCTGGTTATCCTGGACTGAGCCCGCACGGCCCTGTCCCTGTTCCATCGCCGGCGGCGGTGCGCGGTCGGACGGGCTGCGGCGCGCACCTCGCGCGGCCCGGCAACCGCCCGCGCGGCGGTCGGTGCCAGCCGATGAGTTGGTGCGCGCTGCGCGCGCCACTATCGCCGACCTAGAAGGAATCGAATGGCACGCAAGCCCAATTATCGCTTCGCTCGCCTCGAACGTGAGCGGACTAAAGCCGCCAAGAAGGCCGCCCGCGCGAAGCAGAAAGCCGAACGGGCGGAACTCAGAAAGCAGGAGAACGCCGGGATGCCGGCCGAGGATCAGGCCGAGGTTGGCACGCCCGAAGCCGCCGCTCCCGAGGCGCAGCGAGACGAAGATCTTTTCTGAACCAAAGCGGAAACGCGACACTCAGGGTCGAGAAACGGGCGGCGGCGGTCAAAGCCCGCCGGCCGATCGAAGCGGATGATGGCGGCAACGACCCCGATTGGTCAGGTCGACCGGGAGGCCTTCGAGAGCGCGTCGGCGAGTCTGGTGGGCTCGGGCAGCCGGTAGCGCGTGGTGCAGGCGAGGGTCAGCGTTATCGCGGTGCGCAGGCTGACCCGGTGCCCGACCGATACATAGACCGGCTTGACCCGCTCGCGAGTGCGCAGAACGGCGCCGATGCGCTCGCCCGGCCGGACGGCGCCGTCGGCGAGCAACCAAGCCGCGCCGCCCTTTAAAGGGCCGGGCTCGCCGTGGCTGCCGATGAGCCGTGACTTTGCAACGCCGATGGCCGGCGCGTCCAGCCACAGCCCGAGATGGCAGGCCAGCCCGAAGCGGCGCGGATGGGCGTAGCCGTGGCCATCGCAGAGGATGAGATCGGGTGCGTGGCGGAGCTGGCTAAGCGCCTCCAGCAAGGCCGGCACCTCCCGGAAGGAGAGCAGGCCCGGAACGTAGGGGAACGAGGTCGGGCGCTCTACGAGCGCGCTTTCAATGAGCGCGAGACCGGGAAAGTCCAGGAGTACCGCTGCCGCCCGCGTTACCCGCCCGGCGTCGCCGAACGCAACATCGAGGCCGGCGATGCGCCTCACGCTCCGCCGCCCGCCGTGCCCGAAGCGGTCCGACCGCACGACCGCACCCGCGAGCGCCTTCTGAAGCGCGATCGCTTCCTTCGGCAAAAGATCCCAAGGATGCAGCGGCGGCCCAAGGCACGCCCTCACTCGGTACCGGCCTCGCCGCCCGAGGGTGCCGTGACGGTCGCGTCCAGTATCTCGCGGTTGCGTTGCTGACGGGTCGCGACCACCCCGAGCAAGGGCGGGACGATCAAGAGCGTCAGCACCGCCGAAAGCGCGAGGCCGCCGATCACGACCGAGCCGAGCCCGCGGTAGAGCTCCGAACCCGCGCCGGGGAAGAGCACCAGCGGCAGCATCCCGAAGCAGCTGGTGAGGGTCGACATGAAGATCGGCCGGATCCGGTTCCTGGTCGCCGCGACGATCGCGTCGGGAACCGCCATCCGCTCGTCCCGGATATGGAACAGGGTTTGATGGACGAGCAGAATCGCGTTGTTGACGACGATGCCGACCAGAATGACGAACCCCAGGAGGGTCAGCATGTCGAGCGGCTGGAACGAATAGCTGTTGACGACTGCGAGCCCGAGCACGCCGCCGGCAGCGGCGAGCGGCACCGAGAGCATGATGACCAAGGGGTAGACGAAGCTCTCGAACAGTACCGCCATGATCAGGTAGACGATCGCAATAGCGATCACGAGATTGATCGCCATCGCGTCCCAGGTGGCCTCAAGATCGTCGGCGGTGCCCGAAAGCCTGATCTTCACCCCGGGCGGCAGCCCCTGATCCTCCAAGGCTCGCACGACGTCGGTTTCGAGACGCTCCATCGCAACCTCGAGGGGAATGTCCGCGGCTGGGCGGATCTCGAGGGTCACCGTGCGCTCGCGCTCGACATGGCGGATTTGAGTCGGGCCGGCAGTGATCACGATGTCGGCAAGGGAGCTCGCCGGCACAATGGTGCCGGAGCGTGTCACCACCGGCAGGCTATCGATGCCCTGGGTCCGGCTTACATTGGCTTCGGGCCCGGCCAGCACCAGGTCGAGCCGCTTCGCCGCGATAGTCACTTCGTCGACCTTGAGGCCGTCATTATAGGCTTCGATCGTGGCGCCGAACTCGCTGGCGGAGACTCCGTTGTCGCCGAGCTTGATGGGATTGGGGAACAGCCGGACTTCGGGCGCACCGAGCTCGAGCCCGGGTCTGGGACGAAACTGGTTGCCCTGGTCTAACGGCAAGGCCTGGGCGACGCGCCCGGTCGCCTGTAGTGCGATCCCAAGCACGGCCTCGAGGTCGGGGCCCGAGATGTCGACGTCGATCTTGCGGCCTCCGCCGATGCCGCGGCCAAACAGGGAGGCCTGGCTAATGAAGCCGAAGGTGCCGGGCTCTCGGAACACCGGTCGACGAATCGGGTCGATCAGCTCACCCGCCCGACTGGGCTCGACGGCGATCGCGCCGACGAACGCCTGATCGCGGAAGGTCACGAAAAAGAAGCGCTGCATCTTCGGCGGCTGCCCCGGCTCGGCAACCGGTCCGGTCTCCGACGCCCAATGGGGACGCACCGCATCCTCCACCGAGCGCGCGATCCCGGTCGTTGTCGCGAGATTGTAGCCAGGCGGCGGGAGGACGATGCCGAAGACGAGGTTGCGGTTGCCGGTCGGCAGGTAATCGAGTCTGGGCAGCAGCAACCACGAGACACAAAGCGCACCGCCGCACACGACGAGCGCGACCAGGCCCGCCCGCAGACGCCGGCGCACGATCCACCCGGTGAAGCCCAGAATCGCGCTTGCGAAAAGCGCTGCGAAATCATCGATGATCGGCAAGCGAAGCCGGCGCGGCGCATCATCCACGAACCTGCGCCCGTCGGAATCCCGGCCGCCCTCGAGCCTCCTTCGGCCGAGGATTCGGCTCGCGAGCGACGGGATCACGGTGCTAGCCACCAACAAGGAAAGAACGACCGAGACCGAGATCGCGACGGCGATGTCACGAAACAGTTGGCCGGCTTCGAGCTCCATGACGAGAATCGGCACGAAGACCAGAACCGTCGTTGCCGCGGACACGAACACCGCGCCCCAGACCTGCCTGGCCCCGAAATAGGCGGCCTCGAGGCGGCCATACCCGCTCTGGCGCAGGCGGTAAATGTTTTCGAGCACCACGATCGCGGCGTCCACCACCATGCCGACGGCGAAGGCGATACCCGCGAGCGAGACCACGTTGATCGAGCGCCCGAGAAGCGCCATTGCCACGAACGCGCCGACGACTGACACCGGGATCGCTATCGAGATGATCAAGGTCGCCGAGAAGGACCGAAGGAAAAGCAGCAGGATGAGCGCGGCCAGCGCGCCGCCGACATAGATGTTCTGTTGCACCAGATTGATTGCGGAATTGATGTAGATGGTCTCGTCGTAGACTTGCTGGAAGATCAATCCGGCTCGCGGGATCGCCCCGAGATTGAGTTCCTCGACGGCCTCTTTGATCCCGGCCATGGTCTCGATCACATTGGCGCCGGTATCGCGCACGGCGTTGACCGCGAGCGCCGGTTCGCCGAGCAGGCGGATGCGCGCAACCGGCTCCTTGAAGCGATAGGCGATGGTGGCGATGTCGCCGACGATTACCCGGCCGAGCCGGCCTGAAAGGGGGTCGCGCGCCGAGCGCAGCACGACCCCGGCGACCCGCTCGGGAGTGTTGAGCTCACCGTCGGTCCGCACGACGTAACGCCGCTTGCCCTCTTCGATGTCGCCCGCCGAGATCGAGGCGTTCGCCTGCCTCAGTGCCTGGGCGATTTCGGTAACCGTAAGCCGGTAGCGCGCCATCCGTTCGGGATCGACCGTAATGCGGAGCTCTCGCGAAGTGCCGCCGAACATATTGACCCGCGAGACCCCCGGCACCCGTTCGATACGCTCCTGGATCACGTCCTCGACGAAATCGCCATAGGTGTGGATTTCCCGCTCGTTGCCCGGCTGGCGGGAAAGGATAAACCAGGCGATCGGCTGGTCCTCCGACCCCGAGGTACCGATGACCGGCTCGGCGGCATCGTCCGGCTGATCGGACACCCGGTCCAACCTGTTGGCGACCAGCACGAGCGCCCGGTCCATATCGGTGCCGACGTTGAATTCGAGCTCGATCTCGCCGGCGCCGTCGTCGGAGGAGCTCACCATGCGGTTGAGCCCTTCGAGGCCTTTCAGCACCTCCTCCTGCTGGGTGACGATCTCGCGCTCGACCTCGGCCGGCGCGGCGCCGGGCCAATAGGTGTTGACGGTGAGAACCGGCTTGCGAACATCGGGGGTGAGCTGGATCGGGATCGTTTGCAGCGCGATGAAACCGAACATCAGGACCATTAGAACCGCGGCAATGACCGCGATAGGCCGGTTGATGGCCAGTGTTATCAGGTTCATGGGCGGACGTTCGGGCTCGCCTAGTCGGCCTCGCCGATCACGATCGGCTGACCGGGCTGGAGGCGCTCATTGCCGCGCACCACGACGGCTTCCCCGGGCTTGAGACCGCCCAGCACCTCGAGCCGGCTGCCGACGGCATCGCCCAGTTTCACGGGGCGGATCTGGGCTTGGCCGTTCTGGGCGACGTAGACGAAGGTCTGGCCCTGGTTGCGGACGATCGCGTCCTTGTGCACCGTCAGAGCCTCGCGTTCGCGCCCGGCCGGCAGCTCGACCGTCGCGGACTGGTTGACCGCGAGCGGCTTTCGAAGCGGCCCGAACTGTGGCGTGAACCTGACCTGCCGGGTGCGGGTGAACACGTTCTCCTCCGGCACGACGGCGCGCACGATTGCCATGTGCTCGGTCCCGTCGTCGAGGGTGGTCGGAACGACGGCGCCGGTATCCAGCGCTTCGATCCGGTTCGACGGCACGTCGGCCTCGACCTCGAGATCGACGTCGTTGATCATGGTAAGCACGCCATCGCCGACGCCCAGCCAGGCACCGGTCTGCGTGTGCAGAATGGTGACCACACCCGGATATGGCGCCCTGATCGTGGCCCATGCGAGATCGATCTCGGCCAGCGCGAGGTTTGCGGCCGCGCTGGCGCGCACCGCTTTCGCCCGACCGATCCCCCGCTCGGCGATGGTCACCTCTTGTCGGGCGTCCTCGAAGCGGCTCTGGCTGAACGCGGCCGAGTCACGGAGCCTCTCGAGCCGGCGCAGCTCCTGACCGCGGAGAACCGCCTGTGCCGCGGCTTGCTCGATCTGGGCCTCGGCCTCGTCGACGATCGCCGTCAGGCGATCCCGCTCGGCCCGGAGGCGGACGGTGTCGAGAACGGCGATGGTATCGCCTTTTTCCACGCGATCACCGACATCGACGCGGAGCTCCGCGACGGGGCCGCCGGTTCGCGCCGCGACTTGGCCTGCCTGGCGCGCGACCAGGCGTCCGATGACCGGTACGGTCTGCGCCATGGCCTCGATGCGCACGGCATCGACCTCGACCAGCGCGGGTTGCTGCGCCGCTCCTCCCGAAACGCCCGCGGCAAGCCAAGCCGCGGCAGCGACGATGACGCCGTGAAGAGCGCGTCGATACGTGCCATGTCGATGGCGGCCGTGCCCTGTCATGTGGTCTCTCGTCTTCCTCTTCGCGGTGCGCGTGACCGGGCGTCAGTGGCCAGCGCCCGGTTCATCGCAATGATCTCCGGCGCCGCCATGCGACCACTCGCGATCGCTGCTTCGGGTTGCATGAAGCGCAGGTCGACCGGCTCGTCCGGCGGCGTGACCGGCATGCCCGCGCCGAGGACCTCATAGAACATGGGCGTGTAAGGTCCATGGATCCAGGAACTATAGAGGGTTCCCGGCGCATGAAGTAACCGGATGGGCTCGACCGTCAGGCGTCCCTCCTCGATGAACTCGCGCCGCAGCGCCTGCTCCGGCGTTTCACCGGCCTCGACGGCACCGCCCGGGAGTTTCAAGACGTCGCGCGCGCCAACCCGCTCCGCGGACATCAGCACCTGGCCGTCGCGAAGCAGCACGCCATAGACGCGCAGGTTGATCGGACCCTGCACGGTAACACTCCTTTCTTTGCTTGTAGTGCGACTCGCCGTTTGCCGTTTCTACACGAAGCAGCCGCGACGGTCAGCGGTAGTCCGGGGCTCGTCCGAGAGACACGTGGCGCCTTGATCAACGCCGGGTTATATAGCCATCGTCGGAGGATCGATGGCGGGAACCCCCTCGGGCGGCGCGGCGGTCGGGATCATCGCCAACCCCGCCGCTGGCCGCGACATCAGACGTCTCGTTGCCCAGGCATCGGTGTTTCCGATCGCCGAGAAGCGCAACATGATCACGCGCATCTTTTCGGCGCTCGGCGCGGTCGGCGTGCGCACCTGCTACATGGCGCCCGACGAGAGCGGAATCGCCGATCGCGTGAAGCGGGCAATCGGCCTTGGACCGCCCGAAGGGCAGATCTGGCCCGTGGTGGAGTTTCTCGACATGCCGATCGAGGAATCGCCTGCCGATACGATCGAAGCCACCGTCCGAATGGTCGAATGCGGCGTCGGCGGGATCGTGGTGCTCGGCGGCGACGGCACCAATCGGCTGGTTGCCCGGGTCTGTGACGGCGTGCCTCTGACCTCCCTCTCGACCGGCACCAACAACGTCTTCCCGATGATGCGGGAGGCGACGATCGCGGGGCTCGCCGCCGGCCTGGTGGCGACCGGCGCCGTGTCGCGGGAACAGGCCGCGCGTCGCAACAAGCTGCTCCGCGTCACGATCGACGACGCACCACGGGACATCGCGCTGGTCGACGTCTGCGTCAGCGGCGCGATATGGACGGGAGCGAAGGCTCTTTGGCGGGCGGATGCGCTCGATCAGCTGTTCGTGACGTTCGCCGAGGCCGATGCGATCGGCCTTTCCTCGATCGCCGGCCTGTTGCGCCCGGTCTCGCGCGACGAGCCGACCGGGGTCGCGCTCGATCTCGCGCCGGCGCCGGGCGCGACGACCACGGTTTCGGCGCCGCTCGCCCCCGGGCTGATGGCGGAGATCGGTGTCGAGCGGGTGTTCGATATCGAGGCCGGCGTGCCGTATCCGGTTCGGCTGGCGCGCGGGGTCCTCGCGCTGGACGGCGAGCGCGAGATCGCCTTCGGCCCTTCGGATCGGGTGGCGGTGGTGCTGGACCCGGACGGCCCGCTCACGGTCGAGGTGCCCCGAGCCATGGCGCTCGCGGCCCGCGACGGCCTCCTGAAACAGGGATCGGTCGCGCGCCTTCATGGCTGATGCCGGCAAGCCCGTGAACGGGCTCGCCTCTGGCCGCTCAGACACCGGGTGCTCCGCTCCGCTCGTCGGTATGAGGTGCGTGCTTGCGAACCGGCCATCACGGCAACCAGATTGACTTTAGGCAAACAAGCGTTCAATTTGCCTTCGCTAACTGGAGGGGCGCTTCGGGAAGAAGTGAGCCAAACGCGCCATCTTCTTCTTTGCTCCATTCACTCCGCAGCATCTGAAATTCTCAGGGGGAGAGCAGCATGTTCAGTATGCCCAAAAAGGCGCTGTACAAGCCGATCAGTCGGCGCAAGTTCCTAGAGCTCGGCGGCGGCGTCGCGACGGCGCTCGGCGTCGGATCATTGGCGGTCGGCATGAATTCCGTGATCTCGCGCCGGCCGGTCTACGCGTCGTCGTCCGATACCGCGAAATGGCGCCAGTATGAGGGCTCGAAACTCGTCTTCATGTCGGAGAACACGCCGCCCTCGTTCGCGATCCGCGATAATATCGCGGCGTTTTACGATCTCACCGGCATCGAGGTGGAGATCCTAACCGATGGCTTGCCGACGGTGCAGCAGAAGGTCGGCATCGATCTCAGGAGCGGTCAGGGCGACTATCAGTTGAACTATGTTCAGGACAAGCCGATCGGCTCGCCCTTTGCCGACTTCTACGCCGACCTGAATCAATTCACCGTGGACGACACGCTGCCGCTCGACCCGCAGGGCTACGGCGACGAGGTCTGGTTCGAGAACTATCTGGACGCCTGCGGCGTCTACTACGAGCGCGGTCCGATCCGCGCCTTCCCCTATGATTGCGCGGTTTCCTGCACATTCTACCGGCAGGATCTGTTCGAACAGTTGACCAAGGATTTTGAGGCCGACTACGGCTATCGGCTCGAGTTCACCGACGAGACCACCTACAAGCATATGGTCGACATCACCGAGTTCTTCGGAAAGATGCACGAGCGCGATTCGTCGATTCCCTATGGCTATGCGCAACATCATGGATCCTTCGGCTGGACGACGCAGCTCGACATCCAGCGGCACATGTATGCGCAGAACCAATGGCTCGACTTCGCGGTCGACGACACGCTGGGCTCGAAGAACCCCGGCCCGACCAATTGGGGTGACGCGCAATCGGTCAAGGCGATGGAAGGATATAAGGCGCTTGCCGACGTCTGCCATCCCGACAATCTGACCAACGGTACGCTCGAGTTGAACACGGTTTATGCCGCCGGTGGCGTCGCGATGCAGATCCAGTATCACGAGTTCGCGGCGTCGGTTGAGGATCCCGAGCAATCCGTTGCGGCGGGTGGCAAGACCGCTTACGCGATGGGCCCGAAGGGCGATTTGTCATGGAACGTCGACGGCAGCACGAACGTCGTCAACGCCACCAATTGCGGGATCGGCGGCATAGGTATCAATGGCAGCGCGCCGATGGATCTTCAGCGCGCGGCGTTCATTTTCGCGAGTTGGGCGTGCAGCCACGACACGCAGCTGATGGTCTTGCGCGGCGTCGGCGGTACACCGACCCGCAAATCGGTGCTCGACGTGCCTGAAGTTGTCGAGGCTCGCGACCGGCCGACCACGATGCCGAACGCGCTCACCTTCGAGGCGGTCTATGACAAGGGTATCCGGTCACCCAACATGGTGCTCGGCCCCAAGCTGCCCAAATCGAACGAGTATCATGAGATCGTTCGGGTGGGCACGCAGCAGTGCATCTCGGACGAGCTCTCCGCCCAGGAAGCCTGCGATTCAATCCGGGACGAGCTGAACGCCATTCACGACGTCTGATCAGGAACCTCCGCACGGGCCCGGCGTCTTCGCGCCGGGCCCGTCGGCGGCGTCAAGCGGTCGTTGGCCGGTGATCCGATCCGGTCACGATCTGCCGTGAGCGGGAAGGCGGCATAGAAGCCAAGCGCATGGCGGTTAATATCGCGGATGTCGGCGTCGCAAACGAGGTCGTGCGCGGCGTGCGCACGATCGACCATCTCCCGGATCGCTTCAACCGTCAGCCTCCGCGGGTCTATCTGCTATGGCTGATGTTACCGGCGATCCTCCTGCTCGCCGCGATCTCGCTCTACCCCTTCGCCTGGCTGATCTACATGGCATTGCACGAGGTGCAGCTCGCGCCGGGCAAGCCGGACGTCTGGGCCGGTATCGACAATTTCTCGCGGCTCGCGAGCGACAAGAAGTTCGCGAGGGGTTGGCTGACGCTCTTCAAGTACAGTGCGCTCTGCCTCTCGGCCGAGATCGGCCTCGGCGTATTGGTGGCCGTCATCCTGAACAACAGTCGATTCGAGAAGATCCTGGTTACGATCTTCTTGATGCCGATGATGATGGCACCGGTGATCGCCGGATTCCTTTACATGTTTCTCTATAACGGGACCTTCGGCTGGTACTTCTGGTTATTGCAGAGCCTGGGCCTGCTCGAGGGCGGCTCGATTCTCGGCAACAAGTCTTGGGCGATGTTCGCGATCGTGGCGACCGACGTGTGGCAGTGGACCCCGCTCATCGCCCTCATCACCCTGGCCGGCCTGAAGCGCGTGCCGCAGGAGCAGCTTGAGGCCCATATGGTCGACGGCGCTGGGCTCATCCGCAACTTCTTTAGCGTCGCCCTGCCCAATCTCTACCCCTTCCTGCTGATCGCAATCCTGCTCCGCTTCATGGACAACTTCCGATTCATCGACACGATTCTGATCATGACCGGTGGCGGCCCCGCCAACGCGACCAAGATTCTGCCGACCTACCTGTTCGACGTTTCGTTCAAGTTCTTCGAGCTCGGCCGTGGCGCCGCGATCGCTTTCACGCTGCTCTTGCTGACGATCCTTCTGGGCCTCGTGCTCACCAAAGTGTTCGAGGACCCGACCCGCAAGATCAGAACGGCGCGTGAGAGGTAGGCGATGGCGTCGCGCGAGATCGTTCGCTATCGATCGCCGACGCGCAGCGTGCTCCGGGCGCTCTCGGTCATCTTTCTGATCCTCTTCTTCGTCTGGACCGTACTGCCGCTGTTTATCATGGTCGTTTCGTCCTTTAAAGATCTGTTGGACGCGTTCCGGATCCCGCAAGTCGGCGACTGGGGCGGGGTCGGCGTGATGTTTGATTTCGAGCCGACCGATCAGCACTATGTCGAGCTTTTCACCGAGAAGCATTTCGGGACCTATCTGCGCAACAGCCTGATCGCCTCGCTCGGCTCGGCCGCGGTCTCGGTCTCGCTGGGCTCGATGGCCGCCTACGCCCTCTCGCGGGCTGAATTTCGCGGCAAACGCGACCTTTTGTTCTGGATCATCTCGACCCGCATGGCGCCGGTCGTCGCGGTCATGGTACCGCTCTACGTGATCTTCCGCTCATCGGGGCTGGTCGGCACCTTGCCGGGCTTGATCCTGGCCTACACGACGTTCAACTTGCCCTTCGCGATCTGGATCTTGAAAGGCTTCTTTGACAATGTGCCCTACGCGATCGAGGAGGCAGCACAGTGCGACGGCTCGACGCGCTGGCAAGCCTTCAGATTGATTATTCCATTGGTGGCGCCGGGAATAGGCGCCTTCATTGTCCTCTGTGTCCTGTTCGGGTGGAACGACTTCTTGTTCGCATCGATCATCGGCTCGGGCGGCGCCAAGACCCTACCGGTTGCAACCGCCGAGCTTGTCCAGCCGGTCAAGATCCAATGGGGAATGATCATGGCGGCGGGGGTCGTGACCACGGTGCCGATGATGTTTCTGGGTCTCTTGATCCGGCGCTATCTGGTTACCGGGCTCACGATGGGCGCTGTGCGGGAATAGAACGGGAGAGACGATCGAATGCGTCTGGAGGGGAGCTGATGGCTGCGGTCTCGATCGCCGACGTGTGGAAGTATTACGGCAAGACGGTTGCCGTGAAAGAGCTCAATCTCGAGATCAAGAACAACGAGTTCATGTGCATCCTTGGCCCCTCGGGCTGCGGCAAGTCATCGACGCTGCGCATGCTCGCCGGCCTCGAGTTCATCTCCTCGGGCGAGATTTTTTTCGATGATGTGAAGGTGAACGACCTGCCGCCGCGCGAGCGCGATATCGCGATGGTGTTTGAGAACTATGCGCTCTATCCGCACAAGACAGTGTACGAGAACATGGCGAACCCGTTGAAGCTGCGCAGCACCCCGAAAGCGGAAATCGAGCGCCGCGTGCGCCGTGCAGCCGAGATCCTGGAGATCGACCCCTTGCTCCACCGCAAACCGGTGGAGTTGAGCGGCGGCCAGAAGCAACGCACCGCCATCGGTCGGGCGATCGTGCGTGAGCCCAAGGTATTTCTGTTCGACGAGCCGATCGCCCATCTTGATGCCAAGCTGCGCTCGCACATGCGGGGAGAGCTCAAACATCTGCAGCGCAGCCTCGAAACCACCACCGTCTATGTTACTCACGACCAGCTCGAGGGCATGTCGATGGCGGACCGGATCGCGGTGATGCACGAAGGCGTCCTGCAGCAACTCGGTACGCCGGAGGAGGTCTACAATCATCCGGAAAACGAATTCGTGGCCGGATTCGTCGGCGAGCCGCCGATGAATTTTCTCGACTGCACCCTCGAACGGACGAATGCCGGCTTGACGGTGGTGCATTCGGGCTTCCGCCTGCCGCTCTCGGACCGCCAGGCCGGCCTGCTCTCCGCCGGCGGGGCGGACTCGGAGGTTCGTATCGGCATCCGACCCGATAATTTGATGATTCAGGCCGGCGCGGACGGCCCGTTGGACGTTCCGGGCGAGATCTTCGTGACCGAGCCGCTCGGCGGCGACATGGTGGTAGAGGTCAATATTGGCCACGATCGGGTTACCGTCAAAACCAAGATCGGCCCGATGGACGGCCCCGGCGAGGCCTGCCGCATCGGCTTCGATACGGACAAGCTGCACGTCTTCGACAAAGCCACCGGAGTCGCCTATTTTTAGTCGGCCGAGCGCTCATACGCAGGGAGAGAGGAGCCAACCGCATGCAACTCAGCAAAGACGAACTGTTGACGGCCTATCGGACCATGCGCACGATCCGGGAATTCGAGGAACGTCTCCACATCGAGTTCGCGACCGGCGAGATTCCGGGCTTCGTGCACCTCTATGCCGGTGAAGAGGCGAGCGGCGTCGGCGTCTGCATGCATCTCGACGATCGCGATCGAATCGCCAGCACCCATCGCGGCCATGGTCACTGCATCGCCAAGGGCTGCGACGTGGACGGGATGATGGCGGAGATCTATGGCCGCAAGGACGGCCTCTGCGGCGGCAAGGGTGGCTCGATGCACATCGCCGACCTGGACAAGGGCATGATGGGCGCGAACGGCATTGTCGGCGGCGGCCCGCCGCTCATCTGCGGCGCCGGTCTCGCGGCGAAGCAGCTCAACACCGGTGGCGTCGCCATCGCCTTCGTCGGCGACGGCGGCTCGAACCAGGGAACCACCTTCGAAAGCCTCAATCTCGCGTCGGTCTGGAACCTGCCCTGCATCTTCGTGGTCGAGAATAACGGCTATGCGGAATCGACCTCGTCGAAATGGTCCATCGCCTGCGACGACGCCGCCGATCGGGCCAGCGGCTTCAACATGCCGGGCGTGGTGGTCGACGGGCACGATTTCTTCGCCGTCCACGAAGCCGCCGGCGAAGCGATCAAGCGGGCGCGCGAAGGCGCCGGCCCGAGTCTGCTCGAATGCAAGCTGAACCGCTATTACGGTCACTTCGAAGGTGACGCGCAGACCTATCGCGGTGCGGATGAAGTCAAGAAGCTGCGCGAGTCGCGGGACTGCCTGGCAATGTTCCGCGACAAGGTAACTGGGGCCGGCCTGCTCGACACCGATGCGCTCGGTGCGATCGACACGGAAGCGGAAGCGCTGGTCGAGGGTGCGGTGTCCAAGGCCAAGGCGGCGCCGCGACCGACCGCCGGCGATCTTCTGACCGACGTCTACGTTTCCTACTGAGCGAGGGAGGCAGTCATGGCACGCACAATTACCTATCAACAGGCAATTAACGAGGCCCTCGCCCAGGAGATGGAGCGCGACGAGACCGTCATCATCATGGGCGAGGACGTGGCGGGGGGCCTGGGCACCGACGGCGAGCGCGACGCCTGGGGCGGTCCGCTCGGCATCACCAAGGGCCTCTACGGCAAGTTCGGCGACCGCGTGATGGACACTCCGATCAGCGAATCGGCGTTCATCGGCGCCGCGGTCGGCGCGGCCACGGCCGGTCTCCGCCCGGTGGCCGAACTGATGTTCATCGATTTCATGGGCGTCTGCTTCGACCAGATCTACAACCAGGCGGCCAAGTTCCGCTACATGTTCGGCGGCAAGGCCGAGACGCCGGTGGTGATCCGGACCATGTACGGCGCCGGCCTCCGGGCTGCCGCCCAGCATTCGCAGTGCCTCTATCCGGTGTTCACCCACATCCCCGGGCTCAAGGTCGTGACCCCGGCGACGCCCTACGACGCCAAGGGCCTGCTCATCCAGGCGATCCGCGACAACGACCCGGTGATCTTCTGCGAGCACAAGGCGCTCTACACGCTCGAGGGCGACGTGCCGGAGGAACCCTATGCGCTGCCCTTCGGCGAGGCCAATATCGTCCGCGAAGGCGACGACATCTCGATCGTGACCCTCGGGCGCATGGTCCATGTCGCGAGCGAGGCAGCGGATGCGCTCGCCAAGGACGGGATCGAGTGCGAGATCGTCGACCTGCGCACGACCTCGCCCCTCGATGAGGACACCGTGCTGGAGACGGTCGAGAATACCGGGCGCCTCGTCGTGCTCGATGAGGCGACGCCGCGTTGCAACATGGCGACCGATATCGCGGCGCTGGTCTGCGAGAAGGCCTTCGATTCGCTCAAGGGCCCGATCAAGCAGGTGACCGCGCCGCACACGCCGGTGCCGTTCTCCGATGCCCTGGAGGACCTCTATATTCCCGACGCCGCGGCGGTGCAGCGGGCCGTGAAGGCTGTCATGGAGGCCAGTCAATGAGCGAGGGCATCCGCCCCATTTGCATGCCCAAATGGGGCCTCTCCATGAAGGAGGGCAAGGTCGCCGGGTGGCTCGTTGGCGAGGGGGACTCGATCACCCCGGGCGACGAGATCATCGATATCGAGACCGAAAAGATCTCGAGCGCCGTGGAAGCGGCGGATGCCGGCGTGCTGCGCCGCTGCGTCGCCCAGGAAGGTGAGGTGTTGGCGATCGGCGCGCTGCTCGGCATCGTCGCCGACGAAGGCGTTGCGGATGCGGATATCGACGCCTTCGTCAGTGATTTTCAGGCCAATTACGTGCCGCCCGAGAACGATGATGAGGAGGCCGGTCCGGCCACCGAGTCCGTGGAGATCGCCGGGCGGTCGATCCGCTATCTGCCGCGGGGCGAGGGGGGCACGCCGATCATTTTGATCCACGGCTTCGGCGGCGACCTCAACAACTGGCTGTTCAACCACGAAGCGCTCGCCGCCAAGCGGGCGGTCTATGCCCTCGACCTGCCGGGGCATGGCAGCTCCAGCAAGGATGTCGGCGACGGCTCGATCGGCTTCTTCGCCGGCGTCGTCACCGGCTTCGCGGATGCGCTCGGAATCGAAACCGCCCATCTCGTCGGCCACTCGATGGGCGGCGCCATCGCGCTTGCCGTCGCCCGGGCGGCGCCGGCGCGGGTCGCCTCGCTGACCCTGATCGGGAGCGCCGGGCTCGGCAGCGAGATCGACGGGGACTATCTGGAGGGCTTCATCTCGGCCGAACGCCGGAAGGACCTCAAGCCCCATGTCGAGAAGCTGTTCGGCGATCCGACTCTGGTCACCCGCCAGTTGATCAACGACCTGCTTGCCTTCAAGCGGATCGACGGCGTGACCGCTGCGCTCAGGACCACCAGGGACGCCTTCGCGCCCGGTGGCGCACAGGCCGAGGTCATGCGCGACGTGGCGGGCGGCGTGCCGACACTGGTCATCTGGGGTGCTGACGACAAGATCGTGCCCGCCTCCCATGCCGAGAACCTGCCGGAGGGCGTGGAGGGCACGGTGCTCGACGGCCAGGGCCACATGGTCCAGATGGAAGCCGCCTCCGAGGTGAACCGTCTAATCGACGAGCGCGCCGCCTGATCGAGAACGGCGCGGCGGCAGCGTCATTTGCCCGCACGGTACGCCGCACCGACGATATACTCGCGGCGATGGGTGAACCGCGTGCAAAGGCCGCCGCGCCGCCGCAGCTCTTCTGCGGTGATATCGATATTCGGATCGCCACGGACGGCACCTGGTTTCACGAAGGCGGTCCGATCGGCCGCCTGCCGCTGGTCAAGCTGTTCGCGAGCGTCCTGCGGCGCGACGAAGAGGGCGACTATTGGCTTGTCACGCCGGTCGAGAGGGCGCGTATCACTGTCGACGACGTCCCGTTCGTTGCCGTCGAGCTGGAGGCCCAAGGAAGCGGAGAGCGGCAGCGCCTGCGCTTTCGCACCAATCTGGACGATTGGGTGAGCGCGGGCGCGGCACACCCGATCGACTTTCGTCCACGACTGGGCACTGCGGAAAAGGCGCCTTACCTCACCGTTCGCGACGGCCTGGAAGCGCGGGTGGCGCGCGCAGCTTATTACGCGCTCATCGAGCTGTGCGTCGAGCGGGTGATCGGTGGCCGTTCGATGCTCGGGGTCTGGAGCGGCGGCGTGTTCTTCCCGTTCGACGATACGCCCGATGCGGCTGCCGGGGAGCTTTGATGCGGACCGACATTCTGCGCCGTGTGGGACGCCAAGCGCCGGGCGCGCCGGACCAGCCGTGGGAGGCGGTGATTGCCGCCGCCGAGCGCGAGCCTGCCGCCCGCGTGCCCGGCTCGCCGCGCCACGACCATCAGCCGGGGGGCGACCCGCGGCTCGCCGATGCCATTACGCCCGCCGCGGTGCTGGTCGCGATCATCGAGCGCGCCGACACCATGTCGGTTCTGCTCACCAGACGGACCCAAGGGCTCGCCCATCATGCCGGCCAGATCAGCTTTCCCGGCGGCCGCGCCGAAGTGCAAGATCACGCTCCCGTGGCGACCGCGCTGCGCGAGGCGCAAGAGGAGGTCGGACTCGCCGCGGACCGCGTGGAAATCGCCGGACGCCTGGACAACTACCTGGTCGGCACCGGCTATCGGATTACGCCGATTGTCGGCCTGATCTCGGGCGCACCGACGCTCGAACGGGATTCCCGCGAAGTCGCCGAGGTCTTCGAGGTGCCGCTCCCGTTCGTGCTCGATCCGGCCAATTACCGGCGCGATCGCATGACAATCAATGGCTTCGATCGGCGTTTTCACGTATTGCCTTATCAGGAGTATTTTATCTGGGGCGCCACGGCGGCGATCCTCGTCAACCTCCGGGATGTGTTGCACGCGTCATGCTGAGAACCACACTGATCCACATTCTAATTCTGTTCGCGCCGACCGCGCTTTACATCACCTATCTCCTCCTGACGCGGAAGCTGCAGTTGAGCCGCGGCCAGCTCGCGGCAACCTTGCGCGACCTGCCCTGGCTCAGGCTCATCGGCAGCGGCCTGGTGCTGACGGCGGCGAGCCTGGTCGCGCTCTCGATGATCACCGGGAGCGATCCGGAAGGCACCTACGTGCCGCCGCGCATCGTCGACGGCGAGGTGGTGCCTGCCGAGGTTCGCTAGGCGCGTGGCCCGTGCATAGCATCGCGTCGACGCCCTGGATGACGGCGCCCGAAACCCGGGCGGTTCTCGACGCTCTGACCGCCGAGGGCGCGACCGTGCGCTTCGTGGGCGGCGCGGTTCGGGACGCTCTGCTCGGGCGCGCGATCACCGATATCGACCTCGGGACCGCCGAGCCGCCGGATCGCGTGATCGCGCTGCTCGATCGCGCGGGCATCCGCGGTATCCCGACCGGGATCGAGCACGGAACGGTCACCGCGCTTGCCGGCGATAACCGCTACGAGATCACGACGTTGCGGCTCGATCTCCGCACCGACGGCCGCCACGCCGAGGTCGCGTTCACCGACGATTGGCAGGCGGACGCCGCGCGCCGCGACTTCACCATCAACGCCATGAGCTGTACCGCGGACGGCACGCTGCACGATTATTTCGGGGGTCAAGGAGACCTGAAGGCGGGGCGGGTGCGATTCGTCGGTGAGGCGGCCACGCGCATCGCGGAGGACCACCTCCGGCTGCTTCGTTTCTTCCGGTTTCATGCCTGGTATGGCAGCGGAGAGCCGGACGCGGTGGCGCTCGCCGCCTGCGCGGCGGCGGCGGACACCATCTCGACACTCTCGGGCGAGCGGGTGCACGACGAGATGTCGAAGCTTCTCGCAGCCCCTGATCCCCTGCCTGCCGTGACTCTGATGGAGAAAACCGCCGTGCTCGCGGCGGTGCTCCCGGAAGCGCGCGAAACCGCGCACCTCGCGGGCTTGGTCGTGATCGAGGGCGGTTTTGGCGCCGACCCGATCAGGCGACTCGCATCGCTCATCTCCGATGCCGCCGACGCGAGCGCCGTCGCCGACCGCTGGCGGCTGACCAAGGAGGACGCCGCACGTCTCGCGGTGCTGGCTTCGCCGCCGGTCGCTCTCACACCCGATCTCGATCGCCGCGCTCAACGCCGGGCGCTCTATCGGCTCGGTCGCGCGCGTTTTCGCGATCTGGTGCTCCTGGCTTGGGCGGTGTGCGGCGATGGCCAAGTGTTTCGCGCGATGCTCGAGACCGCCGATCGGTGGGAGGAGCCGGTCTTGCCGGTCCGGGGCGCGGACGTGCTGGCACTCGGCGTCGAGGCAGGCCCGGAGGTCGGCCGGTTGCTGGCCGCACTCGAAACCTGGTGGATGGCCCGCGACTTCGAGCCCGATCGCGCTGCCGCGCTCAAGCAGCTCGCGGCGCTTGCCGCCGCCGATTGACCGAAGGGACGTCGGGAGCAAAAACCGTTTCCGACCTGCCTCCGGTGTCAATGCAACCGGCTACGGCCAATGGACCCGGGGCGGCAGGGACATCAGGATCGCCTCGGCGTTGCCGCCGGTCTCGAGACCGAAGCGCGTGCCGCGATCGTAGAGCAGGTTGAACTCGACATAGCGCCCGCGGCGTACCAGTTGGTGCGCGCGTTGCGCTTCGGTCCAGGGCTCCGTCATACGCCGGCGGACGATCGCTGGGTAGATCTCGAGGAAGGCGAGACCGACGTCCCGGGTGAACGCGAAGTCCGCCTCCCAATCGCCGGTGTTGACGTCGTCGAAGAAGATTCCGCCGACGCCGCGGGGTTCGTTCCGATGGTCGAGAAAGAAATATCGGTCACACCACGCCTTGAACCGTGGATGGTACGCCGGGTCGTGGCGCTCGCACGCCCGTCTCAACGCCGCGTGAAAGTCCCGGGTGTCGCGTTCGTCGGGGTAGATCGGCGTCAGGTCGGCACCGCCGCCGAACCACGATATCGAGGTGGCGATGTGACGCGTATTCATGTGAACCGCGGGCACCAGCGGCGAGCGCATATGGGCGACCACCGAGATGCCGCTGGCCCAGAAGCCGCCGTCGTCTTCGGCGCCGGCGACCGCTCCGCGGAATTCGGGCGACAGGGCCCCGTGAACGGTCGAGACATTGACCCCGACCTTCTCGAACACTGCGCCGCGCATGATCGACATCACGCCGCCGCCGCCGCCCGAACGCTGCCAACTCTTTCGCTCGAAGCGGCCGGGCGCGGCATCGCCAGTCGGGGCCTCGTCCTCGATCGCTTCGAACGCTGCGCAGATCCGGTCGCGGAGCGTCATGAACCAGGCGCTCGCGCGCTCTTTCTGCGCAGTGCTCGACGTGCTCGGCGAAAGGTGACGTTCGGTCATCGAGGGGCTATCGGAACGGGATCGGCTGGGTGCGAGGACGTGCTCGGAACCGCGTCGCGCAAGGGCGCGCGGCGGCACCCGCCCAAGGGTCGTCGCGGCTCTTCATGGCGCTCCTCATACGACCTTGCCCTCGCCAATCGCCCGTGCTAACCCTGCGGCCGCTCGCGGCCGAGCGCCGCGCGCGAGAGTTGTTTTTGTTCGTCGAATCCACTCCCTCATCGGCACTTCCGCCAGGAACACAAAGGGTCCGACCATGGCAGATGCGGCGCCGCCCTCAGACCAATCATCGGAGCGAGAGGGCACGCGGCGCGACTTTCTGGTGTTGGCCGCGGGCGCCATGGGGGGGATGGCCGTGGTGGGCATCACGTGGCCGCTCATCGAGACCATGAACCCGTCGGCCGACGTGCTTGCCCTGGCCTCGACCGAGGTCGACATCTCCGAGATCGAGGAAGGCCAGGTGATCGTCGTCAAGTGGCGCGGCAAGCCGGTCTTCATCCGCCACCGGACGGCCGAGGAGATCGCCGCGGCGCAGGCGGTCGATCTCGACGACCTGCCCGACCCGCAATCGGATGCAGAGCGCGCGCCGCGCGCGGAATGGCTCATTCTGGAGGGGGTGTGCACCCATCTCGGCTGCGTTCCGCTCGGCTCGAAGCTCGGTGATCCGAGGGGCGATTATGGGGGCTGGTTCTGCCCCTGTCACGGCTCCCACTACGACACCGCCGGGCGCGTCCGCCAGGGGCCGGCGCCTGCCAATCTCAAGGTTCCCAGCTACGAGTTCCTCGACGACACGCTGGTTCGGATCGGCTAGGAGACTGCGCCGAATGACGACACCCGTACCGCAGAACAGGGTCGCGCAGTGGATCGAGTACCGGCTGCCGATCTTCAGCTGGACCAACAAGCATCTCGTCGACTACCCGTCGCCGCGCAATCTCAACTACTGGTGGAACTTCGGCTCACTGGCCGGGATCCTGCTCGTGCTGCAGATCGTGAGCGGCGTGGTGCTGGCGATGCATTACACGCCGCACGCCGATCACGCCTTCGACTCGACCGAGCACATCATGCGCGACGTCGAGTGGGGCTGGCTGATGCGCTATTTCCACGCGAACGGCAGCTCGATGTTCTTCGCGGTGGTCTACATCCACCTCTTCCGCGGTCTCTATTACGGCTCCTACAAGTCGCCGCGGGAGATCCTGTGGTGGATGGGCGTGCTCATCCTGCTCATCATGATGGCGGCCGCCTTCACGGGCTACGTCCTGCCGTGGGGCCAGATGAGCTTCTGGGCGGCGACGGTGATCACCAACATGACCTCGGCGATCCCATGGATCGGCGAGACGGTCGCAAACTGGCTGTGGGGCGGTTTCTCGGTCGACAACCCGACCCTCAACCGGTTCTACGCCCTTCATTATCTGCTGCCCTTCGTGCTGTTCGGCGTGGTCTTCCTGCACCTGTGGGCGCTGCACCACCGCAAGTCGAACAACCCGCTCGGGATCGATATCAAGAGCGAGAAGGATACGATCCCGTTCCATCCCTATTACACGGTCAAGGACCTGTTCGGGTTCGGCGTGATGATGTTCGTCCTGCTCTTGTTCACCTTCTATCTGCCGAATGCGCTCGGCGAGGTGATCAACTACGAGAAGGCGAATCCGCTGCAGACGCCGCCGCACATCGTGCCCGAATGGTACTTCCTGCCGTTCTACGCGATTCTGCGGGCGATCCCCGACAAGCTCGGCGGCGTGGTGGCGATGGTCGCGTCGATCGTCATCCTTTTCATCCTACCGTGGCTCGACACATCGAGAGTACGAAGCGCGCGCTTCCGGCCGATCTACAAGTGGGCCTTCTGGGTCTTCTTCATCGACTGCGTCGTGCTCGGTTGGGTCGGTGCCAACACGCCCGAGGGAAACTTCATCTGGATCGGACAGCTTTGCACCGGCTACTACTTCGCGCACTTCATCATCATCGTGCCGTTCATCGGCAAGTTCGAGCGGCCGATGCCGCTGCCTGAGAGCATCCATCAAGCGGTGCTGGGCGGGGGCGCCGTCGAAGCCGGCGCGGCTGCAGCGCGGGTGGAGAAACCGTGATGCGCTGCGCTCTCTCTGCCGTGCTGATCGGCGCGTTCACCTTGTTCGGCGCTCACATCGCCCTTGCGGCGGGCGACGAGATCGACATTCCCGATCAGGACTGGCAGCACGAAGGCGTCTTCGGCACTTTCGACCGGGGATCGTTGCAGCGCGGCTTTCAGGTCTTCGAGGAAGTCTGCGCCACGTGCCATTCGCTGCAATACATCGCGTTCAGGAACCTCTTGGAGATCGGTTTCACCGAGCAGGAGGCGAAGGCGATCGCCGCGGAATACGAGGTCGAGGACGGCCCCGATGGCGAGGGCGAAATGTTCACGCGCGCCGCCCGGCTCGCCGATTACTGGCCTTCGCCCTTCGCCAACGACAATGCCGCGCGGGCATCGAACGGCGGCGCGCTCCCGCCCGATCTTTCGCTCATCATCAAAGCGCGGGAAAGCGGGCCTGACTATGTCTACGCGCTCATGACCGGGTATCAGGACGAGCCGCCCGAGGGAGTCACGCTGTCCGACGGCATGAGCTACAACCACTATTTCCGCGGCCATCAAATCGCCATGCCGCAACCGCTCTATGACGAGGCCGTCGAGTATGTCGACGGCACGCCGACAACCCTTGAGCAGCATGCGCGAGACGTCACCGCGTTCCTCGCCTGGACGGCGGAGCCCGAGCTCGAGGAGCGCAAGCAGACCGGCCTGAAGGTGCTGATCTTCGTCTTCGTCCTGACGGCCGTGCTGTTCGTCATCTATCGGCGCACCTGGGCCAAGCTGCACTAGCGCGGCTCCTCGGACGGACGCAGACATGCCGGCGGCGCCGGCCGCCGGACCCAGCGCGGAGGGTGCAGACCATGGTCGAACCGACCGGCTCACAGCACACTGATCCGAAGAGCGATATCGATATCGCACGGGCCGCCGACAAACGCCCGATTCTCGATCTCGCCGGGGATCGCCTCGGCATTGCGGTGGAGCATCTCGTCCCCTACGGCCATGACAAGGCGAAGGTCACTCTGGACTATATCGAGACGCTGGAGGATCGGGCGGACGGCAAGCTGATCCTGGTCACGGCGATCACGCCGACGCCGGCCGGCGAGGGCAAAACCACCACGACCGTCGGTCTCGGCGACGGCCTCAACCGGATCGGCAAGAAGGCCATCATCGCGCTGCGCGAGCCGAGCCTCGGCCCCTGCTTCGGCGTCAAGGGCGGCGCTGCCGGCGGCGGCTACGCGCAGGTGGTGCCCATGGAGGAGATCAACCTCCACTTCACCGGCGACTTCCATGCCATCGGCGCTGCCAACAATCTGCTCGCGGCCATGGTCGACAACCATATCTATTGGGGCAATGCGGCCGGCATCGACCCGCGCCGGGTCAGTTGGCGCCGGGTCGTCGATATGAACGATCGGGCGCTGCGCTCCGTGATCTCCTCCCTCGGCGGCGTCGCCAACGGCTTCCCGCGCGAAGACGGCTTCGACATTACCGTGGCCTCGGAGGTGATGGCGATCTTCTGCCTCTCCCGGAACCTCGATGACCTGCGCGCCCGGCTCGGCAATATCGTTGTCGGCCTGACCCGCGAGCGGGAACCGGTGCGGGCCAGCGCCGTGAACGCCGACGGCGCGATGACCGCGCTTCTCAAGGACGCTCTCGCGCCCAATCTGGTTCAGACTCTCGAGAACAATCCGGCGCTCATCCACGGCGGGCCGTTCGCCAATATCGCCCATGGCTGCAATTCGGTGATCGCGACCAGGGCGGCCCTCAAGCTCTGCGACTATGTGGTCACCGAGGCCGGCTTCGGCGCGGATCTCGGAGCCGAGAAATTCTTCGACATCAAATGCCGCAAGGCCGGCCTCGCACCCGACTGCGCGGTCATCGTCGCGACCATCCGTGCCCTCAAAATGCATGGCGGCGTCGCGCGCGACGCGCTCGGTACGGAGAACCTCGATGCGCTCGCCGTTGGTATGGAGAACCTCGCCCGTCACCTGCGCAACGTGTCGCGTTACGGCGTGCCCGTCGTGGTCGCGATCAACCGTTTTTCCGCCGACACCGAAGCCGAGCGGAGGCTGGTTGCGGAGGCCTGCGCGAAGCTCGGGGTGAAAGCGGTCGAGTGCGACCACTGGGCGATGGGCGGCGCCGGCTGCGAAGCATTGGCGCACGAGATCGTGCGGACGATCGAATCCGAGCCCGCCTCGTTCCAGCCCCTCTATCCGGACGAGATGACGCTCTGGGACAAGACGAAGACCGTCGCCACCCAAATCTACGGCGCCGACGACATCAGCGCCGACGAAAGGGTCCGCAAGCAGCTCGACGACCTCGAAGCGGGAGGCTTCGGCCGCTATCCGGTGTGCATGGCAAAGACGCAATACAGCTTCTCGGCGGACGCGGCGCTCAAGAACGTGCCAAGCGGCTTCGAGGTGCCGATCCGCGAGGTGCGCCTGTCGGGAGGCGCCGAATTCGTGGTGGTGATCTGCGGTGCGATCATGACCATGCCCGGTTTGCCGCGCGTCCCGGCCGCCAACACGATCGCCGTCGACGGCGATGGCCGGATCACCGGGCTGTTCTAAAGCCGGAGCGACCGCGCCGCGCCTCCTCGTAGGTCTTAGGAGTTTCTCCGGCCCTTGAGCGTCCTCATAAGTCGCGTTGACGCGGCGGGGGACAGGCATTATCTGTCGCCCAGAGCGACGCACCGATTGGATAGCGCGATCGTGGACGTCCAGATCGAGCGGCCGACCACATCCGTCACGGACGATGCCATGGCGCTCGCCGAGCCGGATATATCGCTCGAGCGCGGGATCGCGGCGCTACGCGCGGCCCTTAAGACCATGCCGGTCGGACCCGGCGTCTATCACATGCGCGACCGCCACGGTAAGCCGCTCTATGTCGGCAAGGCGAAGAGCCTGAAGAAGCGCGTGGCGACCTACGCCAATGTCCGCTCGCTGCCCATCCGCCTGCAACGCATGATCGCGGCGACGGCATCGGTCGAGGTGACGACCACCGAGAGCGAGGTCGAGGCTCTCCTGCTCGAAAGCAACATGATCAAGCGGCAGCGGCCGCACTACAACATCGTGCTCCGGGACGACAAATCGTTCCCCTACATCCTGCTCCGCCGGGACCATCTCTGGCCGCAGATCACCAAATATCGCGGCGCCAAGACCGCACAAGGCGATTATTTTGGCCCCTTCGCGTCGGCAGGGGCGGTAAACCTGACGATCAACGCGCTCCAGCGCGCATTCCCCCTGCGTTCATGCTCCGATTCGGTGTTTGAGAGCCGCACGCGACCGTGCCTCCAATATCAGATCAAGCGCTGCACGGCGCCTTGTGTCGGGCGCATCGGCAAGACGGATTACGATGTGCTGGTGAAGGAGGCGCGGGCCTTTCTCGGCGGGCGGAGCCGGGACGTCCAGCGCCGGCTGACCGAGCGGATGACCGCAGCAAGCGATACGCTCGAGTTCGAGACGGCCGCCGCCTACCGCGACCGCATCAAGGCGCTCGCCCATATCCAGATGCGCCAGGGCATCAACCTGCCGGCCATGGGCGATACGGATGTCGTGGCCATTCACGGGGAGGCGGGCCAGACCTGCGTTCAGGTCTTTTTCTTCCGCGCCGGTCGGAATTACGGCAATCGGGCGTTCTTCCCGCGCCATGGCAAGGACGAGACGCCCGAGGCGATTCTCGCTGCCTTCCTCGGCCAGTTCTACAACGGCAAAGAGGCGCCGCCGCTCATTCTCGTGAACCGTTCGCTCGCGGAGGCGGCATTGATCGAAGAGGCGCTGGCGGTGAGGGCCGCGGGCCGGGTCCGGATCCACCGCCCGATACGCGGCGAAAAGCGAAAGCTTGTCGAGGACGCCGAACGCAACGCCCGGGAGGCCCTCGCGCGGCGCCTCAGCGAAAGCGCGACCCAGCGGCGTTTGTTCGAGAGTCTGACCGAACGGTTCGGGCTCGAAAGCGTGCCGCGCCGGATCGAGGTCTATGACAACAGCCACATCTCGGGCACCGACGCGGTCGGCAGCCTGATCGTTGCCGGGCCGGAGGGCTTCATCAAGAATGCCTATCGCAAATTCACGATCCGCTCGACGGCGGCGGATCGGGAGGATCCGGCGAGGCAAGGCGACGACTACGCCATGATGCGGGAAGTCCTCACCCGCCGCTTCGGCCGCTTGATGAAGGAAGACCCGGAACGCACGGGCGAGGCGTGGCCGGACCTGGTGCTCATCGATGGCGGTGCCGGGCAGCTCGGCGAGGCGCGTCGGGTGTTCGCCGATCTCGGTATTGCCGATCTCCCGGTTGCGGCGATCGCCAAGGGGCCGGAGCGCAACGCCGGACGCGAGCGAATATTCAGGCCCGACCGGCCACCGGTGAGTATCGGCGCCCGCGAGCCGCTGCTCTATTTCCTGCAACGCCTGCGCGACGAAGCGCATCGTTTCGCCGTCGGCACGCATCGCGCCAAGCGCGCCAAGGCCGGCGCGCGCTCGGCGCTCGACGAGATTCCGGGCATCGGCCCGCGCCGCAAGAAGGCGCTGCTCCATCGCTTCGGTTCGGCGCGGGGTGTGAGCCAGGCCGGTCTCGCCGATCTCGAGACCGCGGACGGCATATCGAGTACGGTTGCGCGCGCGATCCATGACCACTTCCGCGCCGATACCTGACGCCTCGGCGGACATGAGCAGCCGCGGCCGATCGCGGGCGCTGAGCTGGCCCAATGTCGTGACCATCGGCCGCATGGTCATGATTCCGCTGCTCGTCGGCTCCTTCTACATCGCCGGCCCGAGCGGGCTCTGGCTCGGCTTCGCGGTTTTCGTGCTTGCGGCGTTCAGTGATTTTCTGGATGGCTGGCTGGCCCGCCGGCTCGACCAGCATTCGGCGCTCGGACGCGTCCTCGACCCGATCGCCGACAAGCTCATCGTGGCGGCCGCGCTGGTCATGCTGAGCGCCTTCGAGCGAGCATCGGTGATTGCCGTGGTGGCGATCCTCAGCCGCGAGTTCCTGGTCTCGGGGCTGCGCGAGGCGTTGGCCGGTACCGTGACCCTCACCGTTCGACCGCTCGCGAAATGGAAGACGGTGGTGCAGATGAGCGCGGTTGCTCTCCTTCTCGTCACACCCGCCGTCGCGACATCCGGTGGTGTCGCGCTCACCGCCGCCGGCGACGCATTGTTGTGGCTCGCGGTGGTGCTGACCTGGGCTAGCGCGATCGGCTATCTTCGTCGCGCCTTGCGCAGCGTGCTGTCGTAATGTCCGAGACGGGAGGGCGAGTGCGCCGGTTCGGGATCACCGGATGGAGCGGCAGCGGCAAAACCACCCTGGTTTGCCGCCTGCTCCCGCGGCTGCAGGAGCACGGCTTGACCGTGGCGACCATGAAACATGCCCGTCACGGCTTTGATCTCCTGCCGGACGATCATCCGGCGCGGGCGTGGCGCGCCGCCGGCGCCGATCACATCGTGTTGGCGACGCCCGATCGCTGGGCTCATTTGTGTGAGGCGACCGGTGGAGGCGAGCCGCCGCTGGACCAGCTGCTGCAAACGCTATGCCCGGCCGATCTGGTGCTGATCGAAGGGTACAAACGAGGCGGCCACGACAAGATCGAGGTTCGTCGCGGCGCCGACGGAGCGCCGTTGCTTGCCGCGGCGGATCCGACCATCGTCGCGGTCGCCAGCGACCGGGCGATACCGGCAGCGCGTTTAAACGGGCGCGCGGTCCCGATATTCGATCTCGACAATGTCGCGGAAATTGCGGCATTCGTGGTGTCTCATTGTGGAATAGCCAAGACAACGCAATCGATGTCGGCTCATGGCACAGCTCAGTGACGACTGCTTCGCCTTCGGCGGCGCGCTGACTCCGGCGGCCGAGGCGCTCGCACGCCTCGAGAGCGTCGTGCATCCCATCGCCGAGACCGAGACCGTCGACTTGCGCGCGGCGAACGGGCGGGTCCTGTCGGAAACCATCACCTCGGAACGGGCTGTACCGCCACACGACAACGCCGCGGTCGACGGTTATGCGGTGTTCTTCGACGACCTCAGGCATGATGCCGAGACGCGGCTGCCCTGCACGGGGCGGGCCGCCGCAGGGCATCCCCTCGGGCGTCCCGCCAAGCACGGTGAGGCGATCCGGGTCTTTACCGGCGCTCCCATGCCTCGGGGCGCGCGGGGCGTTCCGGGCCCCGACGCCGTGCTCATGCAGGAAGACTGCCGGGTCGACGGCGAATTCGTCATTGTGCCGCCCGGGATCAAGCGCGGCGCCAATTGGCGCAAGGCGGGAGAGGATGTCGCGGTCGGCACGACCATCCTGACCGCCGGCAGAGCGTTGCGACCGCAGGACATCGGCCTTGCCGCCTCGGTCGGACGCACAGAGCTCGCGGTATTCCGACGGCTTCGGGTAGCGATCTTCTCGACCGGCGATGAAGTTCATGAGCCGGGCACGGCACTGGGTGAGGGCGGCATCTACGATGCCAACCGCTACGTCATCGCGAGCCTCGCCGAGAGGCTCGGCTGCGCCGTCACCGATATGGGTATCTTGCCCGACAGGCTCGACGTGATCAGCGACGCATTGGCTGCCCGGAGCCACGACCATGACCTTTTGCTGACCTCGGGCGGGATGTCGACCGGCGAGGAGGATCACGTCAAGGCGGCGGTGGAAGCCCTCGGCCATCTCCATTTCTGGCGCCTCGCGATCCGGCCGGGGCGGCCGATCGCACTCGGCCAGGTCGGCCGCGTGCCCTTTATCGGGCTGCCCGGCAATCCGGTCGCCGTCATGGTAACCTTTCTCCGTTTCGCACGGCCCCTGATCCTGCGCCTCGGCGGCTGTACCGAGGTCGAGCCCGCGCATTACCGAGTTCCGGCCGATTTCGACTACAAGAAGAAACGAGGGCGGCGCGAATGGCTTCGGGCGCGGCTTGCCGCGCGGCCGGACGGCACGCTCGCGGCCGAGAAATTCTCCCGCGACGGCGCCGGTATCTTGTCATCGGCGGTCTTCGCCGACGGGTTGATCGAGCTGCCGGAAGAGCTCACCGCTCTCAGCGCGGGAACGATGGTCGATTTTCTGCCGTTCAACGAGATGTACCGATGACCTTGCTCTATTTCGCCTGGCTGAAGGAGCAGATCGGGCGTGACGTGGAGGAGATCGAGCTGCCGCCCGATGTGCGCACGGTGGCCGCGCTCATCGACTGGCTTCGGAGCCGCGGCGAGGGCTACGCCCGCGCGCTCGAAGACCGCTCGGTCGTGCGCGTCGCGGTCAATCAGGAATTCGCCGCGCCTGACCGCGCGATCACGGACCGCGATGAAGTCGCGTTGTTCCCGCCGGTGACGGGCGGATCGGCACGGCCATGATCCGGGTCCAGCGCGAGGACTTCGACATTGGCGCCGAGATCGAGGCGCTGACGAGCGGCCGCCACGAGATCGGCGCCATTGCATCATTCGTCGGGGTGACCCGCGCGAAGGCGGGCGAGGATCGAACGGTCTCGGCGATGACGCTCGAGCATTATCCCGCGATGACCGAAAGGCAGTTGGCTGCGATCGAGGCCGAGGCATGCCGGCGCTGGGATCTTAGCGCCTCATTGATCGTCCACCGCCACGGGCGGCTCGAACCCGGCGAGCGGATCGTGCTCGTGGTCACCGCAGCGCCCCATCGCCAGGCCGCGCTCGATGCCTGCGCCTTTCTGATCGACTGGCTCAAGACCAAGGCGCCATTCTGGAAACGCGAGGAGACGTCCGATGGCGCGCGCTGGGTCGCGGCGCGCGACACCGATGAGCGCGCCGCCGAACGGTGGAGCCTCGACGTCCAGTCGTCCGGCGGCGAGGATCCGTAGGCGCCTCCGTCCGGCTCAGCCGGGTGCGCGTACCGTCGCCTCGTAATCCGCCATCAAAGTGCGCGTGACCGGCCCGACCTGGAAGTTGTGCTCGTCGATCTCGCCGACCGGCGTGACCTCGGCGGCGGTGCCGGTCAGAAAGATCTCGTCGGTCTTCGCGAACTCGTCGGGCATGACGATTCGCTCCACCACCTCGTAACCGCGCTTGTTCGCGAGACCGATCACCGTGCGGCGGGTGATGCCGTCGAGGAAACAATCCGGGTCCGGCGTGTGAATCACGCCATCCTGGACGAGGAAGATATTGGCGCCCGTGGCCTCGGCGACCCGCCCGCGCCAGTCCAGCATCAGGGCGTCGTGACAACCCGCTGCTTCTGCTTCGTGCTTGCTGAGAGTGCAAATCATGTAGAGCCCGGCGGCCTTCGCCTTCACCGGTGCGGTGTCCGGCGACGGTCGCCGCCAGCGGGCGGTCTTGAGCTTGATGCCGCGCTGGCGCGCTTCTTCGCCGAAATAGGGCGGCCACGGCCACGCCGCGATCGCGACATGGATCGTCGCGTGCTGCGCCGATACGCCCATCATCTCCGCGCCGCGCCACGCCACCGGCCGCACATAGCCGTCGCCGATGCCGAGCGCCTCGACGACCGCCTTGGAAGCATCGACCAGCGCCTCGCAACCATAGGGGATCTCGAAGCCGAGCGCGTGGGCGGAAGCGATCAGCCGCTCGGTGTGCTCCTCGACCTTGAAGATTCGGCTGTCATAGACCCGCTCGCCCTCGAACACGGCGCTCGCATAGTGGAGGCCGTGGCTCAGCACGTGCATCTTCACGTCGCGCCACGGCACCAAGGTGCCGTTGTACCAGATGACTCCGTCTCGATCGTCATAGGGAAGGAGGTCGGCCATGGCACTCACTGATCGTCCGGGTTTGGGGCCAGAAATCGGTTGCGTTCACTAGCATCGGCCGGCATATAAGTCAATGTGACTGACGTAAAATCCGGGCCAAACCCGCTCTATCTGCGCGAGGATCAGCTTCATGAGGGGATGGAGCTGCTCTTCTTCGCCTACCGGGATTTTACCGCAGAGTGCGATGCGATCCTGGCGACTTACGGCTTCGGCCGCGCCCATCACCGGGTGATCTATTTTGTCGGCCGCAATCCGGAGATCTCCGTCACCGCGCTTCTGGCGATTCTCAGGATTACCAAGCAGAGCCTTTCGCGCGTGCTCGGCCAGCTCGTCAGCGAGGGATTCGTGACCGCGCGGCGCGATCCGGCCGATGGGCGCCGGCGGCTGCTCACCCTGACGGGGAAAGGACGCAGCCTGGAGCGCCGCCTGTCCGAGACCCAACGAGCCCGTATCGCCAAGGCCTATCGCAACGCCGGAGGCGTTGCCGTGGAAGGGTATCGGGAGGTCTTGATGGGAATCATCGACCGAATGGACAGGCGCCGTTTCGACCGTCCCTGACGATGGCCCGCGCCGCCTCGTCCCGGACCGACCGGCCGGGGGATGAGCTGCTCATGACCGAGGAAACAGCGACGATCGAAGACGCCAACGGCGCGCCTCCGCGGGCCGAGGCTGCCCATATCCTGGTCGTGGACGACGATGATCGCTTGCGCGATTTGCTCGGCCGATATCTGCGCGACCATGGCTATCATGTATCCACCGCATGCTCGGCCGCCGAGGCGCGCGCCAAGCTCGAAGGCTTGGCGTTCGATCTGATCGTCCTCGACGTGATGATGCCGGGTGAATCGGGAGTCGATTTCACGCGCGAGCTGCGCCAATCGAGCATGGTTCCGGTCCTTCTGCTGACCGCCATGGGCGAGCCGGAAGACCGCATCGCGGGGCTCGAGAGCGGCGCGGATGACTATCTGACCAAGCCTTTCGAGCCGCGCGAGCTGCTGCTTCGCATCGCGACTATCCTTCGCCGTTCGGCACCGCCTTTCGCGACCTCACCGGCGACATTCGTTAGATTGGGAAAGGTCCGCTACTTTCCGGCGCGAGGCGAGCTGCTGCGCGGTGATGGCGTTGTACGGCTCACCACGGCCGAGGCGGATTTGCTCCGTGTTTTCGCCGCCAACCCGGGAGTGACGCTCAGCCGTGAGACTTTGTGCGAGCAAATCGGCGCCGGCGGCTCGCCGCGCGCAATCGACGTGCAGATTACACGCCTGAGGCGCAAGATAGAGGCGGATTCCCGCGATCCCCGCTATCTTCAGACCGTCTGGGGCCGGGGCTATGTGCTACGGACCGACTGAGCCTCGCAATCGGCGGCGGGGTGGTGAACCATGAACCTGCTGAGACGGATTGCCCCGCGCAGCCTCTTCTGGCGATCGTTTCTGATCGTGCTGATCCCGCTCGTGCTGTTGCAGGCCGTGGTCGCCTATATCTTCTTCGAGCGCCACTGGGACTCGGTGAGCCGGCAACTGGCGCTCAACATCACCGGTGATGTCGTCACGGTCATGCAATTTCTGCACGAACGACCGGAGCCTGAACTGCAGGGCTGGATAGAGCGCATCGCCCGGAGGAACATGCAGCTTGATGTCGTCTTCGAAGACGGCGCGGTTTTGCCCGACGATCCGCCGAAACGGAGCAACCGGCTCACGGACCGACTGCTGCACCAAGCGCTCGGGCATCGTATCGCAGCCCCTTTCCACGTCGATACCAGACGTCCCGATGAGCGGATATCAATCCGCATTCAGCAGCCGGACGGCGTGCTGACGATGCTGATGCCGCCCAAGCGCATGCGAAGCTCGACCACCCTTCTGGTCGTTTTGTGGATGGTGGGTACCGCGATCGTGGTCTCCGCGGTTGCGGTCCTCTTTCTGCGCAATCAGATCCGTCCGATCAAGCGGCTCGCCGACGCAGCCGATGCGCTTGGCAAGGGGCGCCCGATGCCCGACCTCAAGCCCGCGGGCGCAGCCGAGATCCGGAGCGCGGCCTCGGCGTTTCTCGAGATGCAGGGGCGGATTCGACGGCAGATCAGCCAGCGTACCGAAATGCTGGCGGGGGTCTCCCACGACCTGCGAACGCCGCTCACCCGGGTAAAATTGCAGCTTGCGATGCTTGCCGGCGCACACCCCGAATCACGCTCCGAGATCGCCGAGTCCGAGCGTGACATCGTGCAGATGGAACACATGATCGGCGAGTATCTCGCTTTCGCCCGCGGCCAGGGCGGGGAGGCGCCGGTCAGCGCCGACCTCGCGGCGATCATCGCCAATGTCGCGGACGATGCCCGGCGCAAGGGCGGCCGGATCGCGCTCGCGGTCGAGCGGCCCCTGGTCGTGCCGTTGAGGCCGAATGCGATCAAGCGTTGCCTGACCAATCTGGTCGAGAACGCCACCCGCCATGGCGAGCGGATCGAGATCAGCGTCACGCGCCGGGACGACATGGTCGCGATCGCGGTCGAGGACGACGGCCCCGGCATCCCGGAAGATCACAGGGAGGCCGTCTTCAAACCGTTCTTCCGGCTCGACGGGGCGCGGAACCCGAGCACCGGCGGCGCCGGCCTCGGCCTCGCCATCGCCCGCGATGTCGCGCGCGGCCATGGCGGCGAGATTCGGATGAGCGACGGCTCCCTCGGCGGCTTGCGCGCGGAACTCCGGCTCCCGGTATAGCCTCCCAAGGCCGCCGGATAGAGCGCGGCGCTAACCGGCTTCCGCTTGCGCGCCGTCGAGGCGATCCCGTCCGGGGGCGAAGCGGCAGAGCGTCCGCGTAAGCCGGTCCAGGCGCGTCAACCGGCGGTCGAGCACGGCCATGGTGCGCGCCATGTCCTCGCTGTCGTCGCCGAGCCAGACCGGGATCATGGAGAGGTAAAGCATCATCAGCGCCTTCGTACGGAGCTGACCGCTCAGACCGGCGCTGCTCAGATCCGCCGCCTCAAGCATCCAGCGCATCGAGCGGCGCAGCGTCAAAGGCGCGCACAGCAGGGCTTCCGGGTCGGAAGGGCAGCTCCGCAGGATCGCCCCGACACCCTGTTTGTGCGCGTTCAGCAGATCGAAACGCTTCATCAGGACGTCGAAGAGACGCTCGGTGGCCGGCCGCCCGGCGAGCTCGGGGTCCCGCGCGGCCAACACGCCGCGATCGATGCTCGCGACATAGTCCGCGACGATGGCGTTCTTGGATGAGAATCGCTCGCGCAACGCCGCGAGGGAGACGCCGGACGCCTCCGCTATGTCGCCGAGTCCGACCCGCGCCCAGCCCCGGCTCGCGGCGAGCGTAAGCGCACTCTCGATGATGGCCTGCGACATGTCCGAACGTTTGCCGGACCTCGGTGCGGTCTTCCCCGCCATCGTCTCGTATCCTGTCCTCGGTTAGCTCGTGCAAACAGAGTGTAGGCCGGCCCGAAACGGAGGGTCAATGAGGCCGGGCCGGTACGAGGCCAAATCACAGGGCGAGCGCGCGCGAGCGCGCGCGAGCAGCGCGAACGGCGCGGACCATGAGCGGAGCAAGCCCGTCGCCTGCCATCAAGACGGAGAGCGCGGCTTCGGTCGTCCCGCCCGGGCTGGTGACATTTCGGCGCAGGGTGCCGGCAGCGTCCTCCGACTGGGCCAGCAATGCGCCGGCGCCGCTCACCGTCTGCGCGGCCAATTGCCGGGCGAGGGCGGCGGGCAGGCCTGCGGCAACACCGGCCTCGGCCAGACATTCTGCAAGCAGGAAGACATAGGCGGGACCGCTGCCGGAGACGGCCGTGACCGCATCCATCAGGGACTCGTCGTCGACCCAAGCGACCGCACCGACCGCCTGGAGCAATCGTTCGCAGAATTCTCTTTGGTCCCGGCCCACCGCGGCGTTGGCGCAGGCAACGGTCATGCCGTGGCCGATCGCGGCGGGCGTGTTGGGCATGGCGCGGACGATCGGCACGGCGCCGAGATGCTGCTCGAACAGGGCGATGGGGCAGCCGGCGGCGATCGACAGATGGACGCTGTCCGGTCCGCCGAACGCGGCATAGGCGGGCACGACCTCGGCCATGACTTGGGGTTTGACGGCATACACGATCACCGCGGTCTTGGCATCGCGTGGTAGCGCGGACGGCGCCGACACGCGTGCTGCGCCGAGCGGTGCGAGACGAGCGGCGGCCGCATCATCGGGCTCGACGATGGCGACTTGCGCCGGCTCAAGCAAGCCGCGCAGCCACCCCGCCGCCAGGGCGCCGCCCATCTTGCCGCCGCCGACCAGGACGACGTGGTCGGCGGCGATCGCCATCACGCCGTCCCGCGCGGCTCGATCAACGCCGCGGCGAGCGCCTCCTCGGGCTCCTGGCCGGCCCAAATCACCTGTTGGAAGGCCGGATAGAAGCGCTCGCATTCACCCACCCCGAGGCTCACGAGATCGGTGATCTGGGGGTCTTCCACGCCCTGCGTGCCGCGCAGCAGGAGCGTGTGACGCCAGGTCGGTTGCCCTTCCTCGGTCCACAGATCGAAGTGGCCGATCCACAGGCGCTCGTTGATCAGGCTGAGCAGGGGATGGATCGCTGGGCGGCGGTGTTCCGGGACACGCATGTCGAAGCCGCTTGCGAAATGCAGGACGTCGAGTTCGCGGCGATAGGCGAACCACAGCCGATAGTCGCACCAGCCGCCTTTGAACGACCCGGCGATATCCTCGTCCCCCATGCGCTCGAATGAGAGCTGGCTGGCCGCCATGACCCGTTCGACCGCGTCGAGCGGGTCGCTTGTCGAAGGGCGGAGATCCGCCGGTAGCGTCGCCATATCTATCGCCCCCATTGCGCCACCACCGAATGGGGGCGTTGGCGCCGGATCCTACCGTATGTGACCATACCCACGATAGAATGTAGGGTCACGGAAGGAAACCCCAAAATATTGTTTGGTAACGGGAGACCAGGCCATTGCCGTCACTTCCTCGGAGCGGGCACACTGGCGCGATTGGATGCGCCACCGGGAGTCGATGACATGGGGGAGAAGCGCTCGCGGCTGAGCACGAGGATCGATTTCGACCGGGATGGCAAGCAGTGCGATTACCTGCAGTTGCCCCATTCGGTGCACCGCTCGGCTTACGGCTGGTTGCCGGTGCCGTTGGTGTGCGTCAAGAACGGCGCGGGGCCGACGGTGCTCCTCACCTCGGGCGTGCATGGCGACGAATATGAGGGGCAGGTGACCCTGAGCAAGCTGGTCCGCGCGCTCGAGCCGGCGGATGTGACGGGCCGCATCATCATCATGCCCATGGCCAACTATCCGGCCGCGAAGGCGGGGCTTCGAACCTCCCCGATCGACGAGCTCAACATGAACCGCGTGTTCCCGGGCGAGCCCGACGGGTCGCTGACCGAGATGCTCGCCCACTATATCGACAGCGCGCTCATGCCGATGGCGGACTACATGCTCGACCTGCATTCCGGGGGTAGCTCGCTCATGTATCTGCCGACGGTGATCATGCGGGCGGCGGAGATGTCGGACGAGATGCAGCGGCGCGTGGTCGAGCTCGGCCGGGTCTTCGGCGCCCCTTACGGCTTCTTCTTTCCGGCCGGCCAGGGCGGCGGCAACACCAGCGTCGCGGCCGCGGCCCGGCGCGGCGTAATTCCGCTCGGCACGGAGATGGGCGGCTCCGGCATGGTCACGCCGGAATGCCTGAGGATCTGCGAGGCGGGCGTTCTGCGTGTGCTGCGCCATATCGGCGTCTGGCACGGCCCGGTCGGCGCCGACGAGGCGCCGGCGGTAGAGCCCCGCATGCTCGCCGCCGATTCGTGGGATTATTTCACCTATGCGAGCGAAGACGGCCTGTTCGAGCCTGCCGCCGAATTAGGTGATGAAGTCGAGGCCGGGCAACGTGCCGCGCTGATTCACACGCCGGAGACGCCGTGGCGCGCGCCGGCGGAAGTTTTTTTCGAGCGGAGCGGGATGGTCGTCTGCAAGCGTGTGCCCGGGCGGACCGAGCGCGGCGACTGCCTGTTCCATCTCGGCGCCGACATGGACGGCAACGGCTCATGAGGCCGAGCGCGACGCTCGCCGGAATGCCGTCATCCGGAATCCGGGACATGATGAACCGCATCGCCGGCATGGCGGAGGTGATCAATCTGGCGCCCGGCGAGCCCAACTTTCCGACGCCGGCGCACATCGTCGAGGCGGCGGGGCAGGCCACCGAGGCCGGCCACACCAAATATGTCAGCAATGCCGGCCTCCCGGCGCTCCGCGAGCGCCTGTCACGGATGCTGAAGGAGCGCCATGGCATCACTGCCGATCCCGAGGAGATCGTCGTCACCCATGGCGCGATGGGCGCGCTCTATTCCGCGTTCGTCGCGCTGCTCGACCCGGGTGACGCGGTGATGCTGCCTGATCCCGCCTGGCCCAATTACAGAATGATGGCAGCACTCCGCGGGGCTGCGGTCGTGGGCTATCCGGTCAGCGACGAGAACGACTATCTGCCGGACATCGACGCGCTCTAGGCCCGCGTCGGCGCTGCGACCAGAATGGTGGTCGTCAACACGCCGCTCAACCCGGTCGGCTCGGTCATCCCGCGTCCGCGCATGGAGGCGCTGCTCCGCTTCGCCGCGGCGCATGATCTGTGGTTGATCTCCGACGAGGCCTACGAAGCCCTCACCTATACCGACGACTTCGTCAGCGCCGCCGCGCTCGGCGAGCGGGGCCGCGTAATCAGCGCCTTCAGCTTCTCGAAATCCTACGCCATGACCGGCTGGCGGGTCGGCTACATGGTCGCTCCGCGCACGATCACACCGCTGATCGCCGATCTGCAGGAGGCGATGATCTCCTGCGCCAGCGCACCCGGCCAATGGGCGGCGCTCGCCGCATTGGAAGGCCCGCAACGGGTGATAGACGAGATGCGAGAGGCCTATGCGGGCCGCCGCCGGCTGGCGCTGGAGGTACTCGCCGAGCACGGAGTCCCGGCCCATCCGCCGAGCGGCGCGTTCTATCTCTGGATCGATATTCGAGCGGCCGGGATGCCGAGCCGCGCATTCGCGCTCTCCCTGCTCGAAGCGCAGAATGTCGCCGTGGTCGCGGGCCGCGACTTCGGCCCGGGCGGCGAAGGCCATGTGCGCGCCTCGCTCGCCGCGGCGCCCGAGGCGATTGCCGAGGGGCTGGGGCGGCTCGGGCGGCACCACCGCGCGCTGGCGGCGGGCTCCTCACGCGCGCCCCGGACAATGGTCGGGTAAGGAGGGGGCATCGGTGAGGCCCCATGGCAAACACCCGTACGGCAAACCCGGGCGGTGACGGAGGTGCGATGAGCGAGCAGCGAAGCGAACAGAGCTGGCGCGGCAAGATCGGCAGGATGAGCGCCCGCGAGATCGACCAGTTCCTGAACGAGCCGTTTCTCGCTCGCGTGGCCTGTCTCGACGGCAATGGGTGGCCCTATGTCGTGCCGTGCTGGTACCAGTGGGACGGCACGGCGTTGTGGCTCGTGCCGCGGGCCAGATCGGCATGGGCGCATTATCTCGAAGCGCAGCCGCGCTGCGCGGTGACGATCGACGAATCCTCGGCCGCCGATCAGGCCTCCGACGCGGGCGTGCAGCGCCGGTTTCTCGCGCAATGCGAGGCGGTGATCGCGGAACGGCCGAATGTCGGCGGCCGCTGGGTCGAGATCGCCCGCGCGATGTCGATCCGCTATTACGGTGAGAACGGCCCGCGCTATCTCGAGCCCACCATGAGCTGGAAGCGCTGGCTGGTTCGCCTCGATCCGGTACAGATCCAGACTTGGCAAGGGATCGCCTGGCCGACGCGCTATCTGGAGGGCGACGCCGTTGCCCGGTGAGCGGCGTTCCATGATTGCCGCTTCCGTTCGAATTCGGGCGGTTCAGCTACCGTTCGGGATTCATCGCCCGGCTGTAAGTCGGCGTGCGGGTTCAACACCGATCGGCACGCCAACCTATTGCTTCGCTTTTATTCCGAGGGGTCAAAGTTGCGCGCCGGACCACAAGCCCGGGCTACACGGGCTGCACCCATACCGAGTTGTCGTGGAACGCCGCGCCGCCGATGGGAGCGATGGGGTCGGCGCCGGTGAGGGCGTTGATGCCGATGCCACCCTCGAAGGCCTGGTTGGGCCAGATGCTTTCGACCACCACAACGCCCGGCTGTAGCCCGCCGAACAGCGCTGCGTGGAGGATGAGCTCGCCGCGACGGTTGCCGAGGCGCACACGAGCGCCGTCGGCGATGCCGAGTCGGTTGGCGTCGTCGGGGTGGAGCTTCACGGTCGGGCGCTTCTCCTTCGCCCGGGAGGTCGGGGTCTCGGTGAAGCTCGAATTGAGGTAGTTGCGCGCAGGTGCCGTGACCAGACGGAAGGGCTCGGTCGCCGTGGGTGCCTCGATCACGGCCCAATGGTCGGGGAGGGCGGGCATGCCGGCCGCCTCGCAGACGCCGGGCGCCATGGCGCGGCCCGTCATTGTGCGGAGCGGCGTCTCGTCCCAGCCGGGCCGAAAATGAAATTTCTTGTCTGGGTGGGCGAAGCCGGTGAGATAGTGCGAGGTCTCGAAGTCCGGCTGGCAGTCGACCCAGCGGCGTTCGCGCATTTCGGCGAGGTCCGGATAGTCGGAGGCCTTCAGGGTCCAGTCGATGATCTCGTCGACCGTCATCTCGAAGCCGCGATGGGCGGCGCCGAGCCGCTTGGCAAGTTCGCAGATCACGAAATGGTTGGTCCGGCAGTTCTCCGGTGGCTCGACGACCTTGGCGCCGAGCATGATGAACTGGTGGCCGCCGCCCTGATAGATGTCGTCGTGCTCCAGGAACATGGTGGCGGGCAGCACGATATCCGCCATCTTCGCCGTGTCGGTCATGAACTGCTCATGCACGGCCGTGAAGAGGTCATCGCGGGCGAAGCCGCGATGGACTTTGTTGAGGTCGGGCGCGACCATCATCGGGTTCGTGTTCTGGATCAGGAGGCCGGTGACCGGCGGGCCGCCCCGCAGGTCGCCAGGCTCTCCGAGCAGCACGGCGCCGATCCGCGATTGGTCGAGCTGGCGCACGTCGCCGTCGCGCACGTCGAGGCCTTCGATCAGGCTGCGGTCCCAGCGATAGAGGCCTTCGTTGTTCTTGAAGGCGCCGCCGCCCTCATATTGCCAAGCCCCGGTGACGGCTGGGATCGAGAGCGCAGCGTGCATCGCGACCGGCCCGTTGCGGCTCCGCGTGAAACCGAAGCCGAGGCGGAAGAAGGTTCGCTTGGTGGTGCCGACCATGCGGGCGAAGCTCTCGATCTCCTCTACCGTGAGCCCGGTGATCGCCGCCGCCCATTCCGGCGTCCGCCTCTTGAGGTGCCGTTCGAGGTCGCGCGGCGCGTCGGTGTAACGCTCGAGATAGTCCCAATCGGCGTGGCCGTCGCGGAACAGCACGTGCATCACCGCACAGGCCAGCGCGCCGTCGGTCCCGGGGCGCACGCAGAGATAGAGGTCGGCCTGCTCGGCCGTCGGATTCCGATAGGGGTCGATCACGACGATCTTGGCACCGCGCTGCCGCCGGCCGCGGGTCGCGTGGGTGGCGACATTGACCTGGGTGTTCACCGCATTGGTACCCCAGATGACGATCAAGTCGGACTGCGCCATCTCGCGCGGATCGACCCCCATCAGCTTGCCGGTGCCGACCTCGAAACCGAGCCAGGCCATGTTGACGCAGATCGTCGATTGGAAGCCCGAATAGCGCTTGGCGTGGCGGAGGCGGTTGATGCCGTCGCGCATCACGAGCCCCATGGTGCCGGCGAAGAAATAGGGCCAGATCGTCTCCGACCCGTGGCGCTGCTCGGCCTTCAGGAAGGCGTCGGCAACCTCGTCGAGCGCGTCCGCCCATTCGATCTCCTGGAAGTCGCCCGCGCCCTTCTCGCCGGTTCGCCTCAGCGGCTTCGAGCGGATGCGGTCGGGATGGTGGATGCGTTCGGCATAGCGCGCGACCTTGGCGCAGATCACGCCGGCCGTATAGCTGTTGTCGTCGGCGCCACGGATCCGCCCGATGGTGCACGCGTCCAGCTTCTCAACCGCGAGCGCGCAGGTCGAAGGGCAATCGTGCGGGCAGGCTGAATAGGCGATCGCTGGTTGGCTGGCCATGACGTGCTCCGCCGAAGTGCGGCGCAAGTGTCGCGCGGGCTCAGGCGCCTGTCAAAACGCCGGGCGGGGCCAGTGTCGGTCGGACGAGCTCGCAGGGCCGGGAGAATGGTCCCTGTCGCACACATCGCTCTCGCCCTGGGTCTCGCCGGCTGCCAGAAGGGTCTCGGCGCCCGCTTCGCCACCGCCTCCCATTTGGTCCACGAGCTGGTCGAGACGTGCGACGAGAGGAGACTGCTCCGCCTCCAGGCCTAGCTCGCCAAGGTCAACCTGTTCATCGTCGACGAGCTCGGCTGCGTCCCGCTGTCGCAGACAGGCAGCGAGCTCCTGTTCGAAGTCTTCAGCCAGCGCTACGAGCACGGCGCCACCATCGTCACCTCCAACCTGCCCTTCCAGGAATGGATCTCGGTCTTCGCCAGCGAGCGGCTGACCGGCGCGCTCCTCGACCGGATCACTCACCACGTCCATATCCTGGAAATGAATGCCGAGAGCTACCGGCTCAAGCAGAGCCGCTCCCGACGCCTTCACCCTTCCGAATAGTCGAGGTCCACCACTCGCCCCCGTGGACCCACAGGCCCCTATATGGACGCCTCCCGGTGGCAAGGGCCGATTCGGTGCTGCGGGACAATCAGGTTGCAGTTCTATATCCGGCCTTTGGTGCAGGGCTTGCGCCTGCTGGGCCTGTTGGTATTCGCCGAGCCGCGCCTCATTCTCCCAGCGGGCTTTCGCCAGTGGTGTTCAGAACGTTCTGCAATTTGGTCGCGACGCCGGATGAGTTTGTTGTCGGCCTGCCGTGGTGCGGCGCCATCACACGCAAGTGCCAGGGCAGGCCAAGCCGCCGTCAGGCGGCTTTCTTCAGGTGCTCCTTTCTGGCCTCCTTCAGGAAGTCCAGGTTGAGATAGCGGTTGGCTTCTAGCGGAACGCCCAAGCTCGCGATACAAGAAAACCCGTGGATTTCCAGGTGTTTCGTGGAATATATGGGTAGTCACCGGGGAAAGGGATGGCGGATGGGGTGGGATTCGAACCCACGAGGGGCTCTCACCCCTGCCGGTTTTCAAGACCGGTGCCTTAAACCGCTCGGCCACCCATCCGTATCGTAATATCAACAGCTTGGGACGTGACGTTCAAGCCGGAGACGAGGTCGTTCGGACGTAATCCGCTGATCGCCTGTTGCACTGGCTCATTGATCGAACCGTGTCAACGGAAAGACCGATTGCGACTAGGCGGCTGGACAGCTCCAAACCCGGCCGCAATGGATGCTGGTCACGATTCCTCACTTCGGTCACCATGGGCGGCGATCGGCGTCCGAGCCGTTTCGCTCGGCGCCGCAAGGGCAGGGGAGGTGAGCCATGGATCTCGGATTGAAGGGCAGAAAAGCGCTGGTCACCGGCGGCACCAAGGGGATCGGCCGGGCGATCGCGAAGGAGCTCGTGGCGGAGGGTGCCGACATCGCGATCTGCGCGCGCACCGAGGCGGATGTCGAGGCGGCCGTCGCCGCGCTTGCGGAGACCGGCGCGCGGGCCTCGGGGCGTGCTCTCGATGTCGGCGACGGGCCGGCCGTGCGCCAGTGGGTCGACGATGTCGCCGCGGAATTCGGTGGCCTCGATATCGTCGTCCCCAATGTCAGCGCGCTCGCGGCGAGCCCGGATATGGAATCCTGGCAGAAGGAATTCAGCGTCGACATGATGCATACCGTCAACACCGTCGAAGCGGCGCTGCCCCATCTCGAGAAGTCGGATGCCGGCTCGATCGTGGTCATTTCGAGCGTCTCGGGCATCGAGATCGATTTCGCCGCGGGCCCCTACGGCGTCTTCAAGGCGGCCTTGATCCACTATGCCGCCGGGCTCAGCCGGCAGCTCGCGCCGAAGGGCATTCGCGCCAACTCCGTCTCGCCCGGCAACACCTATTTCGAGGGCGGCTTCTGGCAGGATGTCGAGAAGAACAATCCGGACCTGTTCAATCTCGCCCTCAGCCTCAACAAGACCGGGCGCATGGCGACCGCCGAAGAGGTCGCCAACGCAACCGTGTTCCTCGCGAGCCCGCGCGCGAGCTTCATCACCGGCACCAACATCAAGGTCGACGGCGCGCTCACGAACGGCGTGCAGTATTAGGCCGACGCCGGGCGGGCGTGCCGCGGTCGCCGAGCCTTGACCGCCGGCGCGCGGGCGCGCTAAGCCCGCTCGACGGTCAAGCGGAGGAGCGCGGCGCATGGCGGAACATGGCTGGACGGTCTATCTCTCGGGCGAGATTCATACCGACTGGCGCGCGCGCATTCGCGCCGGTGCGGAGGCGGCCGGCCTCGACATCGGCTTCGTCTCGCCGATCACCGATCACGCGGCGAGCGACGATTGCGGCGTCGCCATTCTGGGCGCCGAGGAAAAGCCGTTCTGGAAGGATCACAAAGGTGCTCGGGTCAACGCGATCCGAAACCGCACGCTGATCCAGCGCGCGGACGTCGTCGTGGTGCGCTTCGGCGACAAATACCGGCAGTGGAACGCGGCCTTCGACGCCGGCTATGCCACCGCGCTCGACAAGCCGACCATCACGCTTCACGAACCCGGCCTGACCCACGCTCTGAAAGAGGTCGACGGCGCCGCGCTTGCCGTCGCAGAGACCCCGGAGCAGGTGGTCGAACTGCTCCGCTACGCGATGACGGGCATGCTGCCGAGCGCCGCGTAGGCCCGGGCCCGGGCATGTCGGCCGGGATGCCGCCGACCCCGCAGATCGAGCGGTACAGCACCGTGACATGTCCGGCATGCGGGCATCGAGCGAGGGAGGAGATGCCGACAGACGCCTGCGTCTTCTTCTATGATTGCAACGGTTGCGGCGCCCTGTTGAAGCCACGGACGGGCGACTGCTGCGTCTTTTGCTCCTACGGCACGATCGGGTGCCCGCCCATGCAGGCCGGGGAGAGATCCTGCGGATAGCGCCGCCGCGTCGACGGGGTTGGTCCAAGAGGGAGGTGCAGGACGTGCCGAAGATCGCGATTGACCGAGTGCCGGTGAAAACCGGCTCCATCTACCCGGCGCCCTTCAAAACGATGGCCGAGGAACGCGCGCGCCAAGCGCTGGGCGATGCGGGCGGCCTCACGCAATTCGGCGTCAACCTGACCCGCCTGCCGCCGGGCGCCGCAACCGCGCAACGCCATTGGCACGAGGCGGAGGACGAGCTGGTCTTCGTCGTCTCCGGAGAACTGACCCTGATCGAGGACGACGGCGAGACGGTGCTTCGGGCGGGCGACGCAGCGGCGTTCAAGGCCGGCCTCGCCAACGGCCACCATCTGGTGAACCGCTCGGCGAGCGATGCCGTCCTGCTCGAGGTCGGGAGCCGCGCCGCCGACGAGCGTGGCCACTATCCTGATATCGACCTCGTCTACGAAAATCGCGACGGGGCCGTCCGCTTCACCAACAAGGCGGGCGATCCCTACGACTGACCGCCACCCGCGCCCGAGGGAACACCCGGGCCGCAGGCCCGGAGCGCGCGACCGCGCGCCGCGCCTTATGGCGCGAAAGCCAAGCGAGGGTCGCTGGCCCCCGGCGTCTGAGGGAACACCCGGGCCGCTAGGCCCGGAGCGCGCGACCGCGCGCCGCGCCTTATGGCGCGAAGCCAAGCGAGCGGAGCGAGCGCCCGGCGCCTGAGGGAACACCCTTAAGGACAACGCGGATTGTCGCGGCCGGGCGGGCCGAGGGAAAGGAATGCTTCGCGCGAAAGGCCGAAGGTCTGGTCGACCTCGGGCACCACCTCGACCACACGATGGTAGAGTGAGCCATCGGTAGCCTCGTCGACCTCGACGACATAGGCGTTGGTTACCGCTTGTCGGTTCTCGTCGAGCTCGACCGGGCCGCCAAACGGAGTCTCGAAGCGGAGTCCCGCGAGCGCGGCACGAAGAGTGCCGTGCTCTTTGCCGAGCACGCCGCCGGTCTTTTCGAGGGACAGCAGCAACGCCTTGGTGTTCACGTAATAGGTCAACGCAAACAGGCTGGGCATCGGGAGCGCCTCCGGGAAACGCGCGCGATAACGCCGCGTGAATGAGGCCCACGCTTCGTTTTCGTCGCTCTCGGAGACTGGCAATGCGGAAAGCGCGCCGTCCAGCAAAGGCCGGATGGCACCATTCGTCTTGAGCAAGTTGCCGCTCAGCGTGGTCGAGCTCGCGACGATCGCGGCGCGGCCGCCAGCCTTCCAATAGGCTTCGAGGAAATCTTCGGCGGCGCGGGGATCGAGTGCGACAAACAGCGCATCCGCCTCGGTTTGGGCGACGGTTGCGGCCAGGCCCGCGAAATCGCCCGCGCCATGGGAGACCCAGTGCTTGGCCACCATCTGTCCGCCAAGAGCGCAATATTCGACCATGAAGCCCATGAGCTGGGTATAGGGCAGCGAGTAATCCTCCGCGACCGAGACGATCTTTCGGATACCCTTCTTTTCATAGACGTAGTGTCCGAGGCCCGCGACCCATTGCATGCTGTCCGGGTTGAAGCGGAAGAAGTTCTCGGCCGGTGAACGCAAGGTGGCGTCCTGCGCCGCTGCGGCGCCGTTGATGAAGGTCACCTCGGGCACGCGCTTGGCGAAGTCACGGATCGCCAGGCTCTCGATCCCGGCAAGGGGGCCAATGATGATGCGGGCGCCGCGATCGACGAGCAGGCGGGCTTTCTCCGTGACCGACTCCGGCGTGCCGTCGGTCGATTCGATGAAGGCTTCGATCGGCCGCCCGCCGGCACGCTGCTCGTGTTCCTCCATCGCGAGCTCGTAGCCACGCAGGGCGTCACGCCCGAGCGGCTCGAACGCGCCCTCGAGCGTCGCGAGCACCCCGATCTGGAGCGTATCGGCTTTCACCGGCTTGTCGGGCAGAAGGAACACGGCGGCCAGCAGCGCCGGCGCGAGGCGAAGGAGGACGCGACGCGCGATGCGCATGGGACGTCCGAGGGCGTCTTTCCTTGGGCGCCTGGGCGCTATTGTCACACCGTATTCGACCATGCAAAGTGCGTGAGCTTCAGGGCGTTGGCCGCGCGTCTTGCGACTCGCACGCTACGCCGACGCGGCCGTTATAGCGATCCGCACCGGCCTTTGCCATGTGTGCCTCGCGCGGGGAGCGGCAGGATGGAACGGGCGAAGGCATATATCGTCGGGACCCTCGACACCAAAGGCGAGGAGCTGCTCTACCTCCGCGACCTGGTTGAAGCCGACGGCGTGCCGAGCTGCGTGGTGGATGTCGGGACCGGCACCGGGGCTGCGCCGAGCGGCGCGGACGTCAGCGCCGCGGAAGTCGCGGATCATCATCCCGAGGGCGCCGGCGCGGTGCTCGGCCTCGATGACCGCGGCCGGGCGGTCGCCGCCATGGGCGATGCGCTGGCCCGCTTCCTGCCGGCGCGCGAGGACGTCGGCGGCGTGATCGGGGCAGGCGGGTCCGGCAACACCGCCCTGGTCTCCCAGGGCATGCGCGCGCTCCCGATCGGGCTGCCCAAGATCCTGGTCTCGACGGTGGCGTCGGGCAATGTCGCGCCCTATGTCGGGCCGAACGACATGACGATGATGTATTCGGTGGCGGACATTGCCGGACTCAACCGCATCTCGCGGGTGGTCCTCGCCAACGCGGCCCATGCGCTCACCGGCATGATGCGCGGCGCGGTCCCCGCCGGCCGGGACAAGCCGGCAATCGGCATGACCATGTTCGGTGTCACCACGCCCTGCGTCGATCAGCTCCGCGCGCGGCTCGAAGCGCGCTACGATTGCCTGGTGTTCCACGCGACCGGGACCGGTGGCCGGTCGATGGAGAAGCTGGTCGATTCCGGCTTGGTGCTGGGCTGCATCGACAGCACGACCACCGAGGTCTGCGACTTCCTCATGGGCGGCGTATTCAGCGCCGGCGAGGATCGCTTCGGGGCGTTCGCCCGAACCGGGTTGCCCTATGTCGGATCATGCGGCGCGCTCGACATGGTCAATTTCGGCGCGATCGACACCGTGCCCGAGAAATATCGCGACCGGAACCTCTATGTGCACAATCCGCAGGTCACATTGATGCGCACGACGGTCGAGGAGAACGAGGCGATCGGTCGCTGGATCGGCGAGAAGCTCAATGCCTGCCGGGGGCCGCTCCGCTTCCTGATCCCGGAGAAGGGCGTCTCGCTGATCGATGCGCCGGACATGCCGTTCCATGACCCCGACGCCGACGCGGCCCTCTTCGAAGCGCTCGAACGGACCGTCGAGCAGACCGACCGGCGGCAGTTGACGCGCCTGCCGCTTCACATCAACGACCCCGATTTCGCGGCGGCTCTGGTCGAGAGCTGGCACGAGATCGCCGCCTGACGACGGAGGCCGCCGGTGCCGCGCATGGAGCGTCGCGCGCTCCTCGAGACCTTTCGGGGGAAGATCGCCCGCCGCGAGCCGATCATCGGCGGCGGCGCGGGGACCGGGCTCTCGGCGAAGTGCGAGGAGGCAGGCGGCATTGACCTTATCGTGATCTACAATTCGGGGCGCTACCGCATGGCGGGTCGGGGCTCGCTGGCCGGCCTTTTGGCCTATGGCAACGCCAACGAGGTCGTCAAGGACATGGCGCGCGAGGTGATCCCGGTGGTCGATCACACGCCGGTGCTTGCCGGAGTCAACGGGACCGACCCCTTCCTGGTGCTCGACCGGTTCCTCGACGAGCTCACATCGCTCGGCTTTTCCGGCGTGCAGAATTTCCCGACGGTCGGGCTGATCGACGGCGTGTTCCGGGCCAATCTGGAAGAGACCGGCATGGGCTTCGGCCTTGAGGTCGATATGATTCGCGCGGCTCACGAGGCCGATCTCCTGACCACGCCCTATGTCTTTTCGGAGGCCGATGCGGTCGCCATGGCTGAGGCCGGCGCCGATATCATCGTCTGCCATATGGGTCTGACGACGAGCGGTTCGATCGGCGCCCGGACCGCGAAATCACTGGAGGAATGCGTGCCGCTCATCGATGGCTGGGCCGAGGCGGCGCGGAGCGTGCGCGAGGACGTCATCGTGCTGTGCCATGGCGGGCCGATCGCGACGCCCGACGATGCGGCCCATGTGCTGCGAAACGCCAAGCATGTGCACGGTTTCTACGGTGCGAGCAGCATGGAGCGCCTGCCCACCGAGCGTGCGATGACCGAGCAGACGCGGGCCTTCAAGGCGATCCGCATCTGATGCATCAATGGCGGGGAGGGGAACGAGGTGAGCGCTTGTCCGAGGAATCGCCGATTTCGACCTTGACCGCCGCCGCCGCACGGTTTTGGCTAGGAGCCGGCCGGGTGGTCGATATAGTGGAAATTCTTATCCGGCCACCCCAGGCCGATGGAAGGAGCCGATCATGGGAAAGACGAAAGAGCATCAGAAACAGGGACCGAGCCGGCGCACGCTTCTGAAGGGCGCTGCGGCAGCCGCAGGCCTTGCGGTTGGCACCAAGGCCCTCGGTGGTTTTCCGACTGTCTGGGCGCAGGACACCAAGGACATCGTGATCAACCATTCCGGCATGTCCTATTCGACGATCATCCAGATCGCCGAGCAGGCGACGGTGGACCTGCCGTTCACCGTCGAAATGGCCGTCACCGATCATGCCGGCATGCTCAACCGGCTGACGACCCAGTCCGATTCCATCGATGTCGCCGATATCGAGCTGTGGATGCGGGTCATCACCGTGCCGCGCGGCATCTATCAGGCGATCGAGCCGAGCAAGATCAAACACTGGGATAAGACAACCTCGATCTATCGAGACGGCGCGTTCGGGGGCAAGCAGATCTCGCGCCAGGGCGTATCGCCCCATGAGGTGATGTATTTCACCGACGGCGATGCCAAGGCGATCGCCGATGGCACGACCGATCATGCGACGATGATCCCCGGCGTGTTCAATGCCGATACGCTCGGTATCCAACCCGTCGAGATTGGTCGCCCGATCAATAACTGGCACGAGCTGTTTAACGACGAGTTCAACGGCCGTGCGGCCGGCATGGACATCCCGCCGATCATGATCATGGACGCCGCCTTGGCGATCGAATCGACCGGCGAATACACCTATGCCGACAAGGGCAACATGACCAAGGACGAGATTTCGATGACCGTGGACCGGCTCATCGATCTCAAGAAGAAGGGCCATTGGCGCGCCATGTGGGGCACCTTCGACCAATCGGTGCAGTTGATGACCTCGGGCGAGGTCGTGATCCAATCGATGTGGTCGCCCGCGGTGACCGCGGTGCGCGCCCAAGGCGTGCCCTGCGTCTACCAGCCGCTCGAAGAGGGCTATCGCGGTTGGGGCAACGGGCTCAGCCTGATGAATCATCTCGAGGGCAAGAGGCTCGGCGCGGCCTATGACTACCTCAACTGGTATTATGACGGCTGGATGGGCGCGTTCATCGCGAAGCAGGGCTACTATCTCGGCGTCGCGGAAACCGCCAAGGCCTTCATGCAAGCCTATGAATGGGATTACTGGTACGAGGGCAAACCGGCCGCCGACCAGATCAACGATCCCTATGGCAACCCGATGGAGAAAGCGGGGCATATCCGCGACGGCGGCTCGTTCTCGCAGCGCTTCGGCAACATGGCGTGCTGGAACACGCTCATGGATAATCACCAATATCTGCTCAAGAAATGGGCTGAGCTGCAAACGGCCTGATCGATCGAATCGAGCGGGCGGGGTCGGCATGCCGGCCCCGCCTCTTTTTCCGCCCAGCTTATTCCGGCTTAGCGATGAGCAACGGCACTGCAAAGAAGCAACGACCGTTCGTGAGGGTTGCGCCTCTCAGCCTTGCCCTCATGGTCTTCTTCCTCGCGCCGCTCGGCGTGCTGGTGGTCGTGAGCTTCTTCGAGAACGACATGATCTTCGGCATGCGCCCGGCGTTGACGCCGGAAAGCTATGTCGAGCTGTTCACGACCGCGAACACGTTCTGGCTCTATCTGAGCACCCTCAAATTCGCGGCGATCGTTTGGGCCATTACCCTGCTCATCGGCTTCTCGATCGCATTTTTTCTGGTCTTTCACGTGCGCTCGTTGCTGATCGCGATCGGCCTGTTCCTGCTGTGCACCGTGCCGTTCTGGACCTCGAACATCATTCGGATGATTTCGTGGATTCCCTTGCTCGGCAAGCAGGGGCTGGTCAACCAGGCGGTCATGGGTTTGGGGATTACCGACGAGCCGATTGACTGGCTGTTATTCTCCGATTTCTCCGTGGTGGTAAGCTACGTCCACCTTTTCACGCTCTTCATGATCGTGCCGATCTTCAACTCGATGGCGCGCATCGACAAATCGCTGATCGAGGCGGCCAGGGATGCAGGCGCCGGGCGCTTGCGCATCCTCTGGGAGATCATCGTGCCCCTCTCGCGCAGCGGCATCGCACTGGGCTCGATCTTCGTCATCGTGCTCGTGATGGGCGACTTCTTCGTCATCAAGGTGATGAGCGGCGGTCGCAGCGCGTCCGTCGTCTCGACCATCTTCGAGGACATCAACGTGCTGCTCTACCCGCCCGCCGCGGCGAGCTCGGTGTTCCTGCTGATCGTCGTGGTTCTGATGGTGATGGGTGTCTTGCGGGTGGTCGACATCCGCAAGGAATTGGCAGGCTAGCCGGGAGGCGCCCCGATGGCACGAGCCTCCAAGACTCATCGGCCGCGGCCTTGGACCTTCTATCCGCTGGCGGCGTTCTTCGCATTCTTCGCTCTGTTTCTCTACGGTCCGATGTTCTGCATCTACATCCTGTCGTTTCAGGGACCGAACGCGTCCCTGGTATTTCCCATGCAGGGCTTCTCACTGCACTGGTTCGACGCGCTGTTCGGCCAGGCGCGCACCGGCGATGTCGGCGGCGCCTTTGCCCGTTCCCTCCCGCTCGCGCTCATCATCCTCGTGATCACCGTGATTTTCTCGGTCGCCGCGGGCCTTGCCTTCCGCATCCGCTTCTTCGGCAACTCGGTGGTGTTCTACACGGCGATCGGCAGCCTGGTGGTGCCCGGGCTGGTCTTGGGCGTTGGCATCACCTTGCTCCTCCAGCTCCTCGGTTGGAACGCCCATTGGTATTCCTCGGCGCTCGGCGCCCACCTGACCTGGACGCTGCCCTTCGGGCTCCTCATCATGTTCGCCGTGCTGAGCCGTTTCGATCCCGGATTCGAGGAGGCCGCGAGAGACCTCGGCGCGAGCAATGCCCAGATCATGCGCTATGTCATGATCCCGATCCTGTTGCCGGGCATCATCGCCGTCTCGCTGTTCGGCTTCACGCTCTCCTACGACGAGTTCCCGCGGAGCACCTTCACGGTCGGCGCCCGCAATACCCTGCCGTTGGAGATCTGGAGCATGACGACCAACGTCACCTCGCCGGCGCTCTATGCCTTGGGCACCGTGACGACGGCGATCTCGTTCTTCATCATCCTGGTCTCATTGACCGCGATCGGCCTGATCCAGGCGCGCCGCCGCCGGACCGTCCAGAAGAAGGATAGGGGGTAGGCGCGGAAGCGATGGCGGCGCGACCGCCGCGCTATGTCTTGCGGCGGGTCACCATCCGCTTCGTGCCCTCGTAGCGAAGGCTTTTGCAGAGCCGGGCGAAGCCGTCGAGGTTCTCCACGATGCGGGCGAAGATGCAGCCCTGGTTGGGATGGGGCGTGTCGCCATACCAGAGCGTGGTCGGGAAGCGCATGCCGGCGTGCCGGCCATAGGCGAAGGTGACCTCCTTCAGCCAGGGATCCCAGATAAAGTCGCCGGGAGCCATCCTGGTCTGCCGGTTCTCCAGCTCGTAACCGAGCGCAGGCACCATGTCGATGCGGTCGAGATAGAAGGCAGCGTGACCGAAGAAGGCGCAGTGGATGATATGGGCGTCGATCGGCATCATGCTCCAATAGGCCTCGCAGGTCTTGGGCGCCGCGCTCTCGAGCAGCGCGCCGACGCAAACCTCGCCATCGATGTCGATTTCGAAGCGGCGGAAATGGTCCGGGATGTCGTTCGGGATCTCGAACTGGTCGTACCACCATTCGTCCCACATCTCGCGCTGCGCAACCGTATCGACTTGTTTGTCCGCCATCGGTGCCTCCCTCGCATTGGCCCCGTGCGATCGGGGCGCGGCCGTCTATAATAACGCTCCATGAACCTCCATCGGATGCTCTCGGCCCGCGCCGAGGCGGGCAACCCGGTTCGCGTCGGGCTGATCGGGGCCGGTAAGTTCGGCACCATGTTCCTCGCCCAAGCCAGGCGGACTCCGGGCCTCCATATTATGGCGGTGGCGGACCTTGCGCCGGCGCGCGCCGATCAGGCGCTCGCTCGCGCCGGCTGGTCCGAAGAGCAGCGCCGGGCGCGCTCCTTCGCCGCGGCCTGTCGAGACGGCGGCACTCATATCGGCGATGACCCCTTCGCCCTGATCGCGGCGGACGGGCTCGAGCTGGTCATCGACGCGACCGGCCAGCCGGCCGCAGGAATCGCCCATGCCCGCGCCTGCTTCGCCGCTGGGCGCCACGTCGTGATGGTCAATGTCGAGGCCGACGCGCTCGCCGGACCGCTGCTCGCCCGGGAGGCGGCGCAAGCCGGCGTGGTCTATTCGCTTGCCTATGGCGACCAGCCCGCGCTGATCGCCGAAATGGTCGACTGGGCGCGTGCGGCGGGCCTCGACGTCATCGCCGCGGGCAAGGGAACCAAATATCTGCCAGGCTACCACCACGTCACGCCGGACGAGGTCTGGACCCATTACGGGCTGACGGCGGCGGAGGCCGCGGCCGGCGGCATGAACCCGCAAATGTTCAACTCGTTCCTCGACGGCACCAAGTCGGCGATCGAGATGGCGGCGGTCGCCAATGCCACCGGCCTGACGCCGGCGCCGGAGGGGCTGCGGTTTCCACCTTGCGAGACCGACGAGCTGGCAACGATCCTGCGCCCCCGTGAGGACGGCGGCGTGCTGCACCATAAGGGCCAGGTCGAGGTGATCTCCAGCGAAGCGCGGGACGGCACCGGCCTGGCGAAGGATCTGCGCTGGGGGGTGTATGCCGTGTTCGAGGCGGGTACCGACTATGTCGCCGCCTGCTTCCGAGAATACGGCCTGCGCACCGATCCCTCCGGCCGCTATGCGGCGATGTACAAGCCCTATCACCTGATCGGACTGGAGCTCGGCATCTCGGTCGCGAGTGCGGCGTTGCGGGGCGAGCCCACCGGCGCGCCGACCGGCTTCCGGGCCGATGCGGTCGCTTGCGCCAAGGCTCATCTGCAAGCCGGCTCCCGGCTCGACGGGGAAGGCGGCTACACCGTCTATGGCCGCCTGATGCCGGCCGAGGCGAGCCTCGCCGGCGGCCACCTGCCAATCGGCCTCGCCCATGGCGTCACGCTGACCCGCGCGGTCGAGCCCGATACGCCGCTCACCTGGGCCGACGTGACCGATGTCGCCGGCGATGCGGCGGCGGAGGCGGTGCGCGCCCGGCGCGCCATGGAGGCGGCCTTCGCGCCGGCGGAGCCCGCGCGGGCAATCGCCTGAGGCAGCCATGCCCAAGCGTCTCTCCGAGGATGCGATCGCTCGCTATGAGCGAGACGGCTTCTATTTCCCGCTCCGCGTGATTTCGGCCGAGGAGGCGCGCTCGATCCGGGCGGATGTGGAAGTCGCCGAGCGGCATTTCGCGGCGCGGGGCGAGCATCTGCGCCATCGGCCCCATCTGCTGGTCACCGCGCTCGATCGGCTGATTCGGAACGGGGCGGTGCTCGATGCGGTCGAGGATCTGCTCGGCCCCAACATCCTCTGCTGGACTTCGCTCTTCTTCACCAAGGACGCGCACGATCCGGCCTTCGTCTCATGGCATCAGGATTCGACCTATTGGGGCCTGAGCGGCGCCGAGGTCGTGACCGCCTGGATCGCGCTCTCGCCGAGCACCGTCGAGGCCGGCGCGATGCGGGTCGCGCCCGGGACCCACAAGCTGGACCAGATTGCCCACCGCGATACCTATCAGGCGCACAACCTGCTCACCCGCGGCCAGGTGGTCGAGCATTCGGTCGACGAGGCGGCGGCGGTCGACCTTGTGCTGCAGCCCGGCGAGGCGTCGCTGCATCATGTCCGCCTGATCCACGGCTCGGGCCCGAACCGCTCCGACGATCGACGCATCGGTTTCGCCATCCGCTACATCCCGACCCATGTGCACAATGTCGTCGGCCGCGACTGTGCGGCCCTCGTTCGCGGCGTCGACGAGCACCAGCATTTCGACATCGAACGCCGTCCGGAGCGCGACCTCGAGCCCGAGGCCCTCGCCGCCTACGAAGCCGCCAATGCGAGCCACAACGCCGTGCTCTACGCCGGCGCGGCGCAGATGCGCGGCTGATCCACTTCGCCTCGGCCAAGCGGCGTCATGTGACGCCCCGGCCCGGTTCGCCGAGACGCGTCATGGATGATGAGCAATTCCGCGACTGGTCCCGTCGCGCGGCGGCTTGGGGTGCCGACTACCGGGCCTCGATCCGCGACCGCCCGGTTCGCGCGGCCGCGGCGCCCGGCGAGATCGCCGCGCAGATACCGGCGGCGCCGCCCGAGCGGGGCGAGCCGATGGACGCGATCTTCGCGGACTTCGAGCGGACCATCGTGCCGGGCATGACCCATTGGCAGCATCCGCGCTTCTTTGCCTATTTCCCGGCCAACGCCGCGCCCGCCTCCGTGGTCGCCGAATATCTGGTCTCGGCGATGGCGGCCCAATGCATGCTCTGGCAGACCTCGCCGGCGGCGAGTGAGCTGGAAACCCGTATGCTCGACTGGCTGCGCCAGGCGCTCGGGCTGGCGCAGGGATTCTCCGGCGTGATTCAGGATTCCGCCTCCTCCGCCACCCTGGTCGCGGTGCTGACCATGCGCGAGCGGGCGCTGGACTGGCGCGGCAACGCGCAGGGCCTCGCGGCTCACCCGCCGCTCCGGGTCTACGCCTCCGGCGAGGCGCATTCCTCGATCGAGCGGGCGATCTGGGCCTCCGGGATCGGGCGGGACAATCTCGTCCGCGTTCCCACCGCCGGGGCCGCGCGGGCCATCGATCCGGCCGCGCTCGAGGCGCGTATCGCGGCCGACAGGCGGGCCGGTCTGCTGCCGGCCGGCATCGTCGCCTGCGTCGGCGGAACCAGCGTCGGCGCGACCGACGACATCGCCGCGGTGTGCGCGGTGGCCAAGAGGCATGGCCTCTACGTCCATGTCGACGCCGCCTGGGCCGGCTCGGCCATGATTTGCCCGGAATACCGCCGCTATTGGACCGGGATCGACGAGGCGGATTCGGTCGTGATCAACCCGCATAAATGGCTCGGCGCCCAGTTCGATTGCTCGACCCATTTCGTTCGCGAGCCCGAAAGCCTGTTGAAAACCCTCGCGATCCGGCCGGACTATCTGGAGACCCAGGGCAGGGACGGGGTCGTCGATTATTCGGAATGGAGCCTGCCGCTCGGCCGGCGCTTCCGCGCGCTCAAGATCTGGTTCCTCATCCGCGCCTACGGGCTCGAAACGCTGCGCGCCATGATCCGCAACCACGTGGCCTGGTCGCAAGCGCTGGCCGAACGCCTCGCCGGCGAGCGCGACTTCGCCCTCGTCACGGAGCCGATGCTCTCGCTGTTCTCGTTCCGCCATCAGCCCGCGGGCGCGGCCGATCTCGACACGCTCAATCTCGCGCTGGTCGAGCGGATCAACGACGACGGCAGGATCTATCTGACTCAAACGCACGTTGACGGCGCCGTGGCCATCCGCTTTCAGGCCGGGCAGTTCGCGTGCACGGAACAGGACATCGACACGGCGTTCGAGGTCATCTGCGCCTGCGCCCGAGCCATGGACCCGTAGGGCACATCGCGCGCCGAGTGGACGGCGCTGGATGGATTGCGACGCCGCGCGGCCGCGCCTAGGATGCCTTTTTGCTGCCGATGATAGGAGGAGACCATGTCGAAGCAATTCACCGTCGCCGCGGCGCAGATGGGGCCGGTCGCGCGCGCCGAAACCCGCTCGCAGGTCGTCGATCGGCTGATCGCCATGTTGCGTCTTTCTCACGACGCCGGCGCAACGCTCGTGGTGTTCCCGGAGCTCGCCTTGACCACCTTCTTTCCGCGCTGGGTGATCGACGATCCGGAAGAACTTGACGGCTATTTCGAGACCGAGATGCCGGGCAATGAGACCCAACCATTGTTCGCGGTCGCAAAAGAGATGGGGATCGGCTTCCATTTGGGATATGCCGAACTTCTTTCTGAAGAAGACGGAACAAAACATTATTACAACACGGCAATTCTGATCGATCGCGATGGCGAAATCGCGGGAAAATACCGCAAGGTCCATATTCCCGGCCATGCCGAGCCGCAGCCCGGCCAACCGCACCAACATCTCGAGAAGCGCTATTTCGAGGTCGGCAATCTCGGCTTCCCGGCGTTCCGCACCATGGACGGCGTGATGGGGATGTGCATTTGCAACGACCGGCGCTGGCCCGAAACCTATCGCGTGCTTGGCCTCCAAGGGGTCGAAATCGTCATGCTCGGCTACAACACGCCGAGCACCAATCCGTTCGCCAAAGCCGAGGCGTCTCATCTCGGCATGTTCCACAACCATCTCTCGATGCAGGCCGGCGCCTATCAAAACGGCACCTGGGTCGTGGCCGCGGCGAAAGCGGGCATCGAGGAGGGGATCCACCACATGGGCGGGAGCTGCATCATCTCGCCGACCGGGGAGATCGTGGCCCAGGCCGCGACCGAGGGCGACGAGGTGATCACGGCACAGGTCGATCTGTCGCGCGGCACCTACATTCGCGACACCATCTTCAACTTCGCCGCGCATCGGCGGATCGAGCACTACGGCCTGATCACCAGCCGGACCGCCGCCGAGCCGCCGCCGGAATAGGCGGCAAGCGCGGTTTATTTTCCCTCAGTCGCCGGGTGCTCGCATCCGCTCGCTTGGCTCCGCGCCACAAGGCGCGGCGCGCGGTCGCGCGCTCCGGCCCTGCGGCCCGGGCGTTCCCTCGGTCGTCGGATGCGGCCCGGTTCAGACGGTCAGGACGATCTTGCCGAAATGGGCGTTGGCGCGCATGTGGGCCTGGGCTTGCGCCGCCTCGTCGAGCGGAAAGGTGCGGTCGATCGGGAGATGCAGCGCGCCGCTTTCGACCGCGTGCCACAGGTCGCTGCGCATTTTGGCGTTGATCGCGCGCACCTCGTCGATCGTGCGGGTGCGGAAGGTGACGCCGATATAGTCGATCCGCTTCAACGCGTGCAGGTCGAAATCGAAGTCGCCGGTAAAGCCGCCGAGGCGCCCGACATTGACGATCCGCCCGCGGATCGCCGCAGCCTGCATGGTCTGATTGGCGATCCCGCCGGAGACTTGATCGATGACCAGGTCGATTCCCTTGCCGTCGGTCGCCGCTCGCGCCTGCTCGACCCAGGCCGGATCGCCGGGGTCGAGGGCGAGATCGGCGCCGAAATCCAGGAGTCTGGCGCGCCGTCCCGGGTCACGGGAGGTGCCGATCACCGTGGCGGCGCCTTTGTACCTGGCGATCTGCAGCGCCATCAGCCCGACGCCCGAGCTGGCCCCTTGGATCAGGACCGATTCCCCCGCGACGAGCCGGCCGTTGGTCACCAGGGCGTCGTGCATGGTCTGGAGCGCAATCGGCAACGACGCCGCCTCGATCAGGCCGGTGGCGTCTGACGGCAGCGGGCAGACACGGCCCCAGTCGGTGACGGCATATTCGGCATAACCGCCGGCGCCCGAGCACATTACCCGATCGCCGGGCCGGAATTCGGGCACCTCGTCGCCGACCGCCGCCACCTCGCCCGCCCATTCGAGCCCCGCGATCGCGCCCGCGCCGCCGAGCGCCCCGTGGGGGCGGCCGGCCGCCATGATCAAATCCGCGCGATTCAGCCCGCTGGCGCCGACCTTGACGAGCACGTCGTTCGGCTTCGGCTCGGGCGCCGGCACCTCGCGGATCGCGAGCCCCTCTCCGGTAAGGACCGCTGCTTTCATCGGCATTCTCCCATGGGCGGCGGGGCTACGAAGACCGGTCGAACCTCGCCACCATTTCCAACCCGGCTCCCTCGCACATGCCCGAAGGACCGGTTGAATGTCATCACGCCCATATGCTGCATAATGCACGACAATCTGCCGCTCGATAGGCCGCTACCATGAATAGATACATTTCTTGGCGCGAGGCCAACCAGCGATTCGCCCAAATGGTGCGTGTGATGTCGAGGGAGGAACGACATTCGTGATCACGCGCGGCGGACGGCCTGTGGCACGCATCGTGCCGGCGAACGTTAGCCGGCGAAAAATGACCAGCGCGCAAGAGGCCGCGCTGGCACGCACGATGGCCCGTGCCGGGCGGGGGTGGACCAGCTCCGGCGAAGCACTCGACCGCGCTGCGCTCCATGAGCGCTGATCGGTTTACGTTGTATATCAATATCCTGGTCTATGTTCTTAACAACCAGAACACGATCAAGCGCGCGGCTGCCGAGACGTTGCTCCGCACCATGACCGAGCGGGACTGCCGACCGCAAGTGAGGTGCGCGGGCTCGATTAGGCTGATTTCCGACCCGGCATAAGTGGAGATCGGCTAGAGTCGGTCGATCTGGACCCGTCCCCGATAGGAGAGCCCCCGATGGCCGTCGTCGAGCAGATCGTACCGCAACCGGAGCTTGAGACAGGCGAGCCGATTGCTCGCACTCTGGCGCGCTTTACCCGAACGCTCGCCCTCGATGCGGTGCCGGAGCGGGTTGTCGAGCGGGCCAAGCTGCACATTCTCGATGCGCTCGGAATCGGCCTCGCGGCGTCTCGCTACGACTTCAGCCACAAGACGCTGACCGCGATCCACGGCCTCGCCGGCGACGGCGCATATCCGGTCATCGGCATGCCGGTGCGGCTGCCGCTGCGCGATGCGGCGCAGATGAACGGTTTTCTGATCCACGGTCTCGATTATGACGACACCCATGTTGCCGGCGTGATCCATGCCACGGCGAGCGCGGTGCCGACGCTGCTGGCTGCCGGCCAGCGGCACGGCGCCTCGGGACGCGAGATGCTGGCGGCCTATCTCGCGGCGATCGAGTCCGTCGCCAGGATCGCCGCCGCCGCCCAAGGCGGCTTCCATCGGCTGGGATTTCATCCGACCGGCATGGTCGGCGTGTTCGGGGCGGCCCTCGCCGCCGGTCGGCTCGCCGGTATGACCGAAGCGCAGCTTGCCCACGCTCAGGGCATCGCCCTCAGCATGGCCTCCGGCAGTTTGCAATTCCTGGACGACGGCGCATGGACCAAGCGGATGCACCCCGGCTGGGCGAGCCTGGCCGGAATCAGCGCCGCGGCGCTCGCCCAACAGGGTTTCCAAGGACCGGCCGAGCCCTATGAGGGCCGTTTCGGCCTTTACGCGCTCTACGGCGCCCACGATGTGGAGATCGACTGGCCCTCCTGCACAAGCGGCCTCGGCGAGGACTGGGAGATGCTGCGGATCGGCATCAAGCCCTATCCGGCCTGCCACCTGGTCCATGCCCTCGGCGATGCGACCCAGGCGCTGGTCGAGGCGCACCGGCTCGTTCCCGCCGACGTCGAGTCCATCGAGGCGTTGATCGGCGAAGGCTGCGTCAGCGTCGTTTGCGAGCCCGAGGCGGCAAAGCGCCGCCCGGCAAGCGCCTACGAGTCCCAGTTCAGCGCCCACTACATGATCGCGAGCGTGCTCGCCCGCGGCCGCTTTACCCTCGCCGAGCTCGAGCCCGAGGCCTACACCGACCCGGCGCTGCTCGCGCTCTGCGACAAGATCAGCTATCGCGTCGATCCGGCCTCGGCGTTTCCCACATATTACTCGGGCGAGGTGGTGATCCGAACCACGGACGGCCGTACCCTCAGCCACCGCGAGCAGGTCAACCGCGGCGCCGATACCCGTCCCCTCAGCGCCGACGAGATTATTGCCAAGTTCCGCGACAACGCCGCGATGACCCTCGCCCCGGACCGCGCCGAGCGCGCATGCGAGGCGATCATGGCGCTCGACCGAAGCGCGACCCCGGCGGAGGTCGCCTCGCTCTTGAGCCTCGCCTGAGCGGACGCCGGCGCCTATTCCGCGGCGTCGGCCGCCGGCGGTCGGGCGCGGTGCACCGTGCCGTCGGCCTCCAGGGCCTCGATCTCGCCCGCGCCGTAGCCCAGCTCGCCGAGGATGGCGTCGGTATCCTCGCCGAGCGCGGGCGCGGCACGGCGCGGCATGACGGCGCCGTCGACCGTGATCGGCTGGCGGACCATGCGCATCGTGCCGCGGCTCGGGTGCGGCACGGTCTGCACGATGTCTCGGCGCGCGGCGAAGTCGCTCGCGAGCGCGCTCTTGACGTCGTTGACCGGGGCACACGGGAGGACGCCGCCGAGCCGGTCGAGCCACGCGGCGGTGCTGCGCGTCAGGAACACGGCCTCGAGCCGGCGCACGACCTCGGGCCGGTTCTCGTAGCGTGCCGCGAAGTCGCACATCAGGGGATCATCGATCCATTCGGGCCGCTCCATGGCCCGACACAGCGCGGGCCAGAAAGTGACCTTGTTGGTCATGACGAAGAGCCATCCATCGGCAGTGCGATAGAGCTCGCTCGGCACCAGGGAGGGATGGCCCGAGCGGGCCACCCGCGTGGGCTCGAAGCCCTCGTTCAGGTGCCAGGTCGCCGGATAGCTCAGATTGTTCATGGCGACATCGTAGAGCGGGGTGTCGAAGTCCATGCCCCGGCCGGTCTCGCGCGCCTGCATCACGCCCGAGACCAAAGCCAACGCGGCGGTCAGCCCGCCCATGAAGTCGACGACCGAGAGGCCGAAGCGGGTCGGGATGCTGTCCGGCTCGCCGGTCATCGAGAGGTAGCCGGCTTCCGCCTGCATCACATAGTCGAGCCCGGGCCAGGCGGCGCGCTCATTATCGCGGCCATAGGCCGAGAGGTGCACGCAGACGATGCGCCGATTGACCGCGCCGAGGCTCGCATAGTCCAGCCCGAGCTTGGCCGGCAGGTCGCCGCGCAGATTGTTGATGAGGGCGTCGGCCCGGCCTGCCAGCCGCTCCAGGATCTCACGGCCGCGCGGTTTCTTGAGGTTGAGCGCGAGGCCGCGCTTGTTGCAGCTGAAGGTCTGATAGAACAGGCTGTCGCCGTCTTCAGCATAGGGCAGGACATGGCGGCCCATCTCGCCGCCGGTCTCGTGGTTCTCGATCTTGATCACCTCGGCGCCGAGATCGGCAAGATACATGGTGCCGAAGGGGGCCGCGCCGTATTGCTCGATCGCGAGGACGGTGAGCCCTTCGAGCGGCCTGATTGGGGCTGCCGCCATCGGCGCCGGTTGGTCGCTCACGGCGGATTGCGCTCGATCAGTTGGCGCGCGATGATGAGCCGCTGGATCTCATTGGTGCCCTCTCCGATGCACAGGAGCGGGGCATCGCGGTACATGCGCTCGATGGGAAATTCCTTCGAATAGCCGTAGCCGCCGTGGATCCGCATCGCCTCGATGCTGTTCTCGAGCGCTGCCTCCGTGGCGAAGAGCTTGGCCATGCCGGCCTCCATGTCGCAGCGCTGGCCGGTCTCGTAGGCGATCGCGGCGCGGTCGGTAAGCAAACGGGCAGCCTCGGTTCGGGTGACCATGTCGGCGAGTTTGATCTGGATCGCTTGATGCTGGCAGATCGGCTTGCCGAAGGTCTTGCGCTCCTGGGCATAGCGCACCGCTTCGTCGAGGCATGACTGGGCGACGCCGACGCCGCGCGCGGCGACGTTGATGCGGCCGAGCTCGAGCCCGCCGAGGGCGTGCTGCAGGCCTTTGCCCTCGACGCCGCCGATCAGCTTGTCGGCATCGAGCCGGTAGTCCTCGAACGCGAGCTCGGCCGTGTCGATCCCCTTGTAGCCGAGCTTCTCGAGCTTACGGCTGACTCGGAAGCCCTCGCCCTTCTCGGCGAGAAACAGGCTCATGCCCTTATGGCGCGGCTCCGCATCGGGGTTGGTCTTGACCAGAAGCGCGAAGCAGGAGCCGTGAATGCTGTTGGTAATCCAGGTCTTGGCGCCGTTCACCACATAGCCGCGGTTGCCGTCGCGCTTGGCCGTGGTCCGGATCGCCTGCAGGTCGGTACCGCAGTCCGGTTCGGTGAGGGCCAGGCCGCCCCGGAGCTCGCCGGTCGCGAAGCGGGGCAGGTAGTCGCGCCTCTGCTCGTCGGTGCCGAAGCGCTCGACGGCGGCCGCCATGATGAGGTGAGAGTTGATGATCCCGCTCACCGACATCCACGCGTGAGCCAGCCGCTCGACGATCTTGGCGTAGGTGGTCACCGGCAGGCCGAGGCCGCCGAACTCTTCAGGAATGGTCGCGCCGAACAGGCCCATTTCCTTCATTTTCTCGACGATGTCTTGCGGATAGATGTCGCCGTGCTCGAGCTCGGAGACGTGGGGCCGGACGTCGCGATCCAAAAATCGCTCCACGCCCTCGAGAATCAGCGCCTCCTGTTCGCTGTCGACAGTCTCGGCCCGACTTGCCATCGCCATTCTCTCTCGTGCTGCGGTGCGCGGGAAATCAGCATATCCCGTCCGGATAGTCGAGAAAATGCTTGAGGCCGTGTCTTCTGACGGGTATGTCAGCATGGTACCGGTGGCATACGTCCCTCAGAGGAGCTGCTGCGTAAGAATGTTTGAGGCTATCGCCGGGTGCGGAGCGCTTTCGCGCGTGGTCACCCGATGCGTGGGGAGGCGACCGGCAGCCTGAGGGCGACCGGTCGGAGGCAACAGGGAAACGGAAATCCATGGCTGGGCCAGGCGAGGTTGAGATCAAGAATGTAACGAAGCGGTTCGGCCCCACGGTCGCCGTCGAAGACATCGATATCACCATCCCCGACGGGTGCTACTGCTGTCTGCTTGGGCCGAGCGGCTGCGGCAAGACGACGCTTCTGCGCATGATCGCCGGTCACGAGGTGCCGACCGAAGGCGACGTCACGATCGGCGGCGAATCGGTCATCGGCAAGCCGACCGGCCAGCGCGGCACGTCGATGATGTTTCAGAGCTACGCGCTATTCCCGCACCTCACGGTGCTGGACAATGTCGCGTTCAGCCTGAAGATGAAGGGCGTCGCCAAGACCGAGCGTCGCGAGCGCGCCTATGAGGTGCTGAAGCGCGTGCAGCTCGACCCGCTCGCCGACCGCATGCCGGCGCAACTTTCCGGCGGTCAGCAACAGCGTGTCGCGTTGGCCCGCTCGCTGATCACGAACCCCAAGGTGCTGCTGCTCGACGAGCCTTTGTCGGCGCTGGACGAGTTCCTCCGGCTGCAGATGCGCGCCGAGCTGAAACACATACAGATCGATCTTGGCATCACCTTCATCCACGTCACTCATACCCAGCCCGAGGCACTCGCCATCGCCGATCTGGTCGTGGTGATGGACACCGGGCACATCGAGCAGGCGGCGACCGGACCGGAGATTTACGACAAGCCACGCACCACCTATGTTGCCGAGTTCATGGGCGGTTGGAACGTCTTCTCCGGTGAGGTCTCAGGCATCGAGAACGAGTTGGTGGTGGTCACGGGCTCCGAGGGTGACAAATTCCACCTGCCGCGCGACGGCCATGAAGTCGGCCAAGAACTCAATTTCGGTATCCGCCGCGACAAGGTGCATATGGCGGGCGGCGCTGCCGGCTCGGATCTAGGCAACACGCTGGGCGGCACGGTTCACGCCATCGAGTATCAAGGTAACTGGGTGAAGCTCACCATGACCCGCAAGGAAAGAAGCAACCTCGTGGCGGTGATTGAAGACCGTGAGTATTTCGCCAGCCCGACGAAGGTGGGCGATCAGGTCACCGTGACCTGGGGTGGCGACGACGTGCGCCTGATGGAGCGCGCGACGGGAGTCCAGAACCTGATCGGGGAGAGCTTCTAGAGGCCTTCAAAGGCGACCGCGAGGCGCCGCTGCACTGGATCGAAGGCGAGAAACCATGGCCCAGGCCAGAGACACGATGTTCATTCATAGGAATGCAGGCGAGGAGGAAAGCATGCGCAAAGCGAAGAGCGACAAGAGCAGGACGGGCGTGAGCCGCCGTTCGATCCTCAAAGGGACGGCGGCCGTGGCGGGTGCCGCTGCGGCGACCACGATGACGGGCGGCTTCCCGACCGTGTGGGCGCAGGACATCAAGGATATCACGGTTCGCACGGTGGGCATGGCCGTGTCCAACATGAAGCCGCTCGAAGACATGGCCAACAAGGAGCTCGACTTCACCGTCAGGCAGACGGCCGCCGAGATTCCGGCCATTCAAGCACGCGGCTTGACCCAGCCGAACTCCGGCGACCTTTTCGAGCCGCCTTACATGCTCATGAAATTCATGTGGCCGTCGGGCAACTTCCAGGCCTGGGACACCACCAAGCTTCCGGAATGGGACACGGTGGTCGACCTCTACAAGGCGCCCGGCAAGATCTGGCCGGATGCCTGGTTCGGCGACGGCCAGAACCCGAGCAGTGTGGCCTACACCTCCGACAGGTTGACGACCGATTTCGTCGAGCCCGGGTCGACTCAGTGGATTACCAACCATGCGGTGCTGCACAACGCCGACACGCTCGGCATCAGGCCCGACCTGATCGGCCGGCCGATCGATTCATGGGCCGAGTTGATCAATCCGGAGTTCGCGACCAAGGCGGCGCTCGTCGCGTTCCCGCAGATCGGCTTGATGGACGCCGCCATGGCGTTCCAGGCCAATGGCGAGATCGAATATGGCGACAAGGGCAACATGACCCGCGAGGAGATCGATTTCTCCATCGATCGGCTCAAGCAGCTCAAGGCGGACGGCCACTGGCGCGTCCTGTGGTCGACGTTCAACGAGTCGGTCCAGCTCATGGTGTCCGGCGAGGTCGTCATTCAATCCATGTGGTCGCCTGCCGTGACCGCCGTGCGCGAGCAAGGCGTCCCGTGCATCTACCAGGATCTCAAGGAAGGCTACCGCTCCTGGACGCTCGGGCATCTGCTGCCGCGTCACGTCGAAGGCAAGAAGCTCGGTGCGGTCTACGACTACGTGACCTGGTACCACTCGGGCCCGGCGGGCGCGTTCTTCGCGCGTCAGGGCTATTACGTCGTGACGCCCGATAACACCAAGAAACACCTGCCGGAAGCGGAATGGGATTTCTGGTTCGAGGGCAAGCCGGCGACGATCGACATCTACAGCCCATTCGGCAAGATCATGGAGAAGCCGGGCGCGGTGCGCGACGGCGGCTCCTACAAGAACCGCATGGGCCGCGTCGCGGTGTGGAACTCGGTCATGAACGAGAACGAGTACCTCACCGACCGGTGGAACGAGTTCATCGCCGCGTAAGGCGACTGACGAAGCGGATGCGGGGCGCCAATCTGCCCCGCATCCTTTCTTTTTTGTCTCGAATGCCTGAGTTGCCGAAAACTCATTGATGGCGACGGTGAACGCTTTCCTCAATCGCTACGCGACAGCGCTTCAGATCTCGCCGCTGCTGATCACGCTGTTGTTCTTCCTCGTGGGGCCGGTGATCGTGATCCTGATCATCAGCCTGTGGAACTTCAACGGCTTCATGATGGTCGAGGGCGATTGGACGTTTTCCAACTTTATAAAATTGTTCTCGAAGAACCTGACTCTCGATAACTATTTGCAAACCTTGAAGATGCTGGCGATTACGCTGGCCATCACGACCGTTCTTGGCTTTACCCTCGCCTATTTTCTCGTTTTCGACATCATACAGCTCAGAACCAAGCTTCTTTTGTTCCTTCTATGCGTCGTACCGTTCTGGACCTCGGGCGTCATCCGCATGGTCGCCTGGATGCCGTTCCTCGGGAAGGAGGGCATCATCAACCGGGCGGTGATGGCGCTCGGAATATCGGATACGCCGCTCGAGTTCCTCCTGTTCTCGGAGTTCGCCGTTCTTCTGTCCTACGTCCAGATATTTACCCTTTTCATGATGGCCCCGCTTTTCAACGTCATGGCGCGGATCAACCGGGACCTGATCGAGGCCGCACGGGACAACGGCGCGTCCGGAATCCAAGTCTTGTTCCATGTGATCATTCCACTCTGCAAACCAGGCATTGCCATCGGGGCGATCTTCGTCACCGCGCTGGTGGCGAGTGATTTCACGGCGATCCGGATTCTGAGCGGGGCGCGGGTCGGCACGGTCATGGCCTCGATGAGCAACCAGATCTACAACGTCCAATATCCGCCGGCCTCGGCGTCGGCCATCGTCCTGCTTATTGCGGTGTTGCTGATCGTCGGCATCATCATGCGCCTGGTCGACGTGCGAAAGCAGCTTTAGCCATGCAGAAAGAGACAAGACGAGCGCCAGGGTTCTGGCCGCGTGCGGCGATCTTCTACTTCTATCTGCTGTTCTTGTACGGGCCCATCCTCATCATCGTCGTGCTCTCCTTCCAGGACGACGGCGCGTCGCTTTCTTTCCCGATGCAAGGCTTCTCGTTGTTCTGGTTCGAGGAGGTGATCGAGCCGACCTATATCGGTGATTTCCGATGGCCTTTCGGGCGCTCGTTGATCCTCGGCCTGATCGTCATGTTCCTCACCATGGGCATCTCGTTCCTGGCGGGGCTGGCGTTTCGCAAGAACTTCACCGGCAATATCGTGGTCTTCTATCTCGTCGTCGCCAGCCTGATTTGCCCCTCGATCCTCATCAGCTTGGGGATCGGCCTCGGCTTCTCCAATCTCGGCATGACCAGTCAGTGGTGGTCGGGCGCCCTCGGCGCGCATCTGAGCTGGACCTTGCCGTTCGGCGTCTTGATCATGCTCGCCGTTTTCAGCCGGCTCGACTCCCAGCTCGAGGAAGCGGCCAGAGACCAGGGGGCGACACAATGGCAGACGCTTCGCCATGTGATCATTCCGATCACGCTGCCGGGCCTGATCGGCGTCGCCCTGTTCGGGTTCACGCTCTCCTATGACGAGTTTCCGCGCACGTCGACCGTCGCCGGCGAGTTCAACACGCTGCCGGTTGAGCTCGTGAACACGCTGACACTGGCGGCGACACCGGCGATCTACGCTATCGGAACCATGACGACGGGATTCTCACTCGTGGTTATTTTCGTGAGCTTCGCCGCCGTCTATTTCATCCAGAAGCGGCGGACGGGCGCAGGCTTCGGCATCGCCAAAAAGGCCGAAGAGGCGGCATCGGACAAATAGGACGGGCGGCCCGCTCCGGGTGCGCGTCGGCTCCGACCCGGGAAGCCGGCCTTCACGGTGCTCTGGTCCGGTCGTGATCGGATCCAGTAAGAGGAGTATGGAGCATGGCTTTTCGCTTAGGGGTCGATGTCGGCGGCACGTTCACCGACCTCCTGCTGATCGACGAATCCAGCGGCGGCACCTTCCGCGCGAAAGTGCCGTCGACGCCGCAGGATTCCTCGGTCGGCGTGCTCAACGGCATCGAGCGGGTGTGCGAGAACGCCGGCGTCGAGCCTGCGAAGATCACCCATGTGATGCACGGCACCACCGTCGCGACCAACGCGATTCTCGAGGGGAAGGGCGCCCGTGTCGGCTTGGTGACCACCGAGGGCTATGGGCAGATGCTCCAGATCGCCCGCTCCTTCGTGCCCGGCATTCTCGCGGGCTGGATCATCTGGCCCAAGCCCGAGCCGCTCGCGCCGCTCGAGCTGACCGTCGAAGCGCAGGAGCGCACCAGCGCCCGCGGCGAGGTCGTGCGCGAGTTGAAGGAGGACGATCTGCGCGAGAAGCTCTCCTATCTCAAGACCCAAGGGATCGAGGCGCTCACCGTCTGCCTCATGAACGCCTATGCGGGCGGCGTGCACGAGGAGCGGATCCGGGCGATCGCCGAAGAGGTGATGCCGGGCGTGCCGGTTTCGATTTCCTCCGAGGTTCTACCCGAGATGTACGAGTATGAGCGCGCGATCACGACGGTCGCCAATTCCTACGTCGCGCCGGTCGTCCAGGGTTACGTCCGGAACCTCGAGCAAGAGCTGAAGAAGCGCAAGATCGACGCCCATCTGCACATCCTGCGCTCGGATGGCGGGCTCGCCTCGGTCGAGGCGAGCCGCAACTCACCGGTGAATGTGCTGATGAGCGGCCCGGCCGGCGGCGTCTCGGGTGCTCTCTGGATCGCCAAACAGGCCGGCTACCGAAATCTTCTCACCCTCGACATGGGCGGCACCTCGACCGACGTCGCGCTGATTCTGGACGGCATACCGCGCAAGCGGCGCGAGACCACGGTCGCCGACGTGACCGTGCGCGCACCCTCGCTCGACGTCCGCACTGTGGGCGCCGGCGGGGGCTCGATCGCGCATGTTCCCGAAATCACCCGGGCGCTCCGGGTCGGCCCCCAGAGTGCGGGAGCCGATCCGGGGCCGGCGGCCTACGGACGGGGCGGAGACCAGCCGACCGTAGCCGACGCCAATGTCGTGCTCGGCTACCTTCCGAGCGAGCTGATCGGCGGCGAGATGAAGCTCGATGTCTCCGCCGCGACCTCGGCAGTTCAGACCGTTGCCACCGCGCTTGACCTCGACCTCAAGCGCGCCGCGGCGGGCATCATCGATATCGTCAACGAAAACATGTTCGGCGCGCTCAGGCTGGTCTCGGTGCAGCAGGGCTTCGACCCGCGGGATTTCGCGCTGATCGCCTTTGGCGGAGCCGGCCCGCTTCACGCCAACGCCCTCGCCAAGCTGATGAATTCCTGGCCGGTCATCATTCCACCGTCGCCTGGCGTCCTCTGCGCCTATGGCGATGCCACGACTCGGGTTACCGACGAGGCCTCGATGAGCTTCGTGCGGCGCTTCTCGGAAACCTCGGACGCCGAAGTCCGCCGCATTCTGGATGACCTGGAAGCCCGGGCTCGGCAGGAGCTGGACGCGGAAGGGATCGCGCGACAAGACCAATCCGTACACTATGAGGTGGACCTGCGTTACCACGGCCAAGGGCTCCAGCTTCCTGTGAGATTTTCGGAGAAAGAATTTGAAAAAGAAGGGCTTTCTTGGCTCTCGAAACAGTTCGACGAGGAGCATACCCAACTCTTCACCTTCGCTCTCGACGCCGAGCACGAGATCGTGACTCTGCGCGCCATCGTGCGCGGCGCCGAGACCTTCGTCGAGGCCGGGACCGTGCCCGAGGGCGGCGCCGACCCGACGCCGGCCATGGTTGCGGACACCACCGTTTACGTGGACAATCGCGATCGAAAGGCTGCCATCTATGACCGTGGCAGGCTCAAGGCCGGCAACGAGATCGAGGGACCGGCGGTCGTGACCGAGATGGACTCGACCACCCTCATCCTGCCCGGCCACACCGGTGTGGTCGACGGACACGGCAACATCATCATCAACCCGCTCGGCGCCTGAGCCGAGGGAGGAGCGACATGCCAGCCACGATCGTGCAGACCAACGACGCCCCGTTCGAGCCGGTCGACCTCGACCCGATCACCCTCGATATTATCGAGAGCCAGCTGCGAAGCGCCCGTTACGAGATGGACGCCGTGCTCTACCGCACCGCGATGTCGCCAGGCATCCGGGAACAGCATGACGAGTTCCCGATGATCGCGAACCCCGACGGCAAGATGGTCGTCGGCCAGTTCGGCTCCTTCATCCACGGCTTCAACCGCGAATATGACGGTACCATCGAGGAGGGGGACGTCTTCCTCACCTCCGATCCCTATAGCTGCGCCGGAGCGATCAGCCATGCGCCGGATTGGCTGATCCTGCGTCCGGTTTACCGCGACGGCCGCTTGATCGCCTACGCCTCGATGTTCGGTCACATGACGGATATCGGCGGCAAGGTGCCGGGCAGCCTGCCGACCGACGCCAATCAGATCTATGAGGAAGGCGTCGTCATCCCGATCGTCAAGATCTACAAGAATGACGAGCTACAAGGGGACGTGCTCAAGGTCATCCTGCATCAGTGCCGGATGCCGCAGTGGAATCGGAGCGACTTCAACGCGTTGGTCGCCGCCGTACGGCTCGCCGAGAAACGGATACACGAGCTGTGCGACCGCTTCGGAGTCGACACCCTGATCGCCGCGATGGACGAGCTGCTCGAGCGCAATCGGCGCGCGATGCTGCACCTGATCCGTAACACGGTGAGCGAAGACGAGACGCTCTATTTCGAGGACTATATCTGCGACGACGGCCTCGGTATGGGCCCCTACACGATGGCCTGCAAGATGTGGCGCGAAGGCGACACGTTGATCTTCGACTTCGAAGGCACCGACCCCCAGTCCGAGAGCTCGATCAATTTCTTCCTTAACGAAGAAATGTTCAAGATGTTCGTCGGTGTCTACATGATCAACGTCTTCGACCCGCAGATCATGTTCAACGACGGATTCTACGACCATGTCGACGTGCGGATTCCGCCGGGGACGCTTCTCAAGCCGTTGAAGCCGGCGGCGCTCTCGTCGCGGACCCATGCCCTCGGCCGGATCTTCGACGTGCTCGGCGGCCTGCTCGGCCAGCGAGCGCCCAACCTCATGGTGGCCGCCGGATTCTCGGACAGCCCGCATTTCATGTATTCCGGCTATACGGGCGAAGGCGAGTGGTATCAGCTCTATCAAATCGGCTTCGGCGGCATTCCCGGTCGCCCGGCCGGCGACGGGCCTGACGGTCATTCCCTCTGGCCCTCGTTCACCAATGTTCCGAACGAGTTCCTGGAGGCCTATTTTCCGCTTCGGATCGAGGTCTATGAGACGATCCCGGATTCCGGTGGGCCAGGACTCCACCGCGGTGGCAACGGCGTTACCATTGGCTATCGCGCCCTCGAACCCGGTGAGATGTCGCTGCACGACGATCGCTGGCTTACTTATCCGTGGGGCGTCAATGGCGGTCTGCCGGGGGGGCGGAGCAGCAAGGAGATCCACCGGGTCGATGGCTCGATGGAGGTGCTGCCGTCCAAATGCGACCACGTCAAGGTCGGGACCGGCGATCTGCTTCTGTTCAAGACCTGGGGCGGCGGCGGTTGGGGTGATCCCTACGAGCGCGATCCGGCCCTTGTCGCTCTCGAAGTCGAGCGCGCGCTGGTCACACGCGCCGGCGCCGAGCGCTACGGGGTGGTGCTGCAGGACGATCTAACGGTCGACGAGGCGGCGACCGCCGCGTTGCGGGACAAACTCCGCGCCGCGCGCGGCGAGCTGCGCCTGTTCGATCGTGGCGGCACCATCGAGGAGCTGCGCGCCCGCTGCCTCGAGGAAACCAACCTCGAGCCGCCCAAGCCACCGGAGTTCAATCGCCGGGTGTTGCGTTTTCTTCAGGAGCGGGAAGCGAAGGCCACGGCGAGCGCTGCGGCGGGGTAGGGCGGTCGCGCGCCTGCGGCATGGTCTTCGTCATGACCGGCCGCGATGCTCACAGCGCGGGTCCATAGGACGCTTCGAACCTCCTCAGGACCCGGGCGACCTCCTCATCGGATAGCACGACCGGCTCGCCCAACAGGCGGGCATGAAAATATTGCTTGGCGAGGGTCTCCACTTCGATCGCGAGCCAGACGGCCTTGGCCAAGCTTTTCTCGGCGGCGATCATCCCGTGGTTGGCCAGCAGGCACGCCTTGCGGTCCTTCAGCGCCGCGAGCGCGTTGTCCGAGAGCGCCTGGGTGCCGTAAGTGGCGTAGGGGGCGCAGCGGATCGACGGGCCGCCGGCCGCCGCGATCATGTAGTGCACCGCCGGGATCGGCTCGTTGCACATCGCGAGCGCCGTGGCGAAGACCGGGTGGATGTGGACCACGGCGTCGAAATCGCGCCGGGTCGCGAGAATGTCGCGGTGAAAGCGCCATTCGCTCGACGGCCGAAGCTCCGGTGCGACGGCGCCGTCCATCGAGAGCGGCACGATGTCGTCCGGTTGCATCCGATCGTACGGGACGCCGCTCGGCGTGATGAGCAGGCCGTCGTTCCAGCGCACGCTGACATTGCCGGAGGTTCCCTGATTGACGCCGGCCCGTTCGAGCGCGCGGCAGGCCTCGACGATCGCGCGGCGGGCCTCCTGCTTCGCCGCCGGCTCTCGCGCCACGGCCTTTCAGTCCGCGATGGGGCGTGCCGGCGCTATTCCGCCGCTTCGGCCCGCGCCCACTCCCGCTCGAAAGCCCACACGTCCTCAAAGCCCATGAGCGCATGCATGTCGGGAAGCGAGATCATCGGCGCATCGACATTCGCGGTCGAGCCATCCTGCAACAGGGCCTGGAACGCGCGCTGCATCGCGCCGGCCGCCGGCAGCATGCCGATCGCGGGATAGATCGCGATGTTGAAGCCGAGCGCCTTCAGCCTATCGGCCGGCATAATCGGGGTCTTGCCGCTGTCCACCATGTTCGCGAGCAGCGGCTTGTCGATGGCGTTCCCGATCCGCGCGATCTCCTCCTCGTTCTCCGGCGCCTCGATGAAGATCACGTCGGCACCCGCCTCGGCATAGGCTTGGCCACGTTCGAGGGCCTCGTCGAGACCCAGGCTGGTCCGTGCGTCGGTTCGCGCGATGATCAAAAAATTCGGATCCGTGCGAGCCGCGGCGGCGACCCGCACTTTCTCCACCATATCCTGGATCGAGACCACGCGGCGGCCCGGCGTATGGCCGCACTTTTTCGGGATTTCCTGGTCTTCGAGCTGGATCGCCGAACAGCCGGCGTCTTCGTATCCGCGCACGGTGTGGCGGACGTTAAGGAGGCCGCCGAAGCCGGTATCCGCATCGCAGATCAGCGGTGAATCGGTGCCGGCCGCAATGGTGCGGACCCGGGCTACCATGTCGGCATAGCTGGCGATCCCGGCATCCGGCAGACCGAGATGGGAGGCGGCGACGCCATAGCCCGTCATGTAGATCGCTTCAAAGCCCATACGGTCGGCGAGCTTGGCGGAGATCATGTCATAGACGCCGGGCGCGACGACGAATCGGCCTTCTTCGATCGCGGCAACCAATGCGGTGCGCTTTCCGCTCGCATTCATGATCTCATTCCCTCGATTTGCCGATGGCGGCGGCGTCCGTGTTTGCGAAGGGTTAGGATAGTGATCCGCCCGCTTCCGCGCAAAGATACAACGCCTTGTCCGCGGCCACGGCCGGGAAGACTGTTTTACGATGTTGATTTGGAGACGGGTGTTCCAGAGCTGCGAGCGCAGCGCCCGGCGCATGTCCTGCCCATGAGGAAGCGATAATGGCGTGGGATTTCATTGTCGTCGGAGCGGGATCTTCCGGCAGCGCCGTTGCCGGCCGCCTGTCGGAGGACCGGCAAAGCCGGGTGCTGGTTTTGGAGGCGGGCGGATCGGACCGGCGGTTGCCGGTATTGATGCCGGCCGCCGGTTTCGTCATCGCGTTTGCGAACCCGCGCTACGACTGGTCGTACACGGCCGAGCCCGACCCGACGCGCGGCGGGCGCAGGGACTATATGCCGCGCGGCAAGATCCTGGGCGGCACCAGCTCGATCAACGGCATGTCGTATGTCCGCGGCCAGCCGGCGGACTATGACGGGTGGGCCGCGTTCGGTTGCCGCGGTTGGGATTTCGAGAGCGTCCTGCCGTACTTCAAGCGCTCGGAGGACAACGAGAACGGCGCCGATGCCTATCACGGTGTCGGCGGTCCGCTCGCGGTCTCGAACATACGCTCTCGGCACAAGCTATCGGAGGCTTATCTCCAAGCCTGCATCAATATCGGCATGCGGCGCATGGCCGATATCAACACGCCGCCACAGGAGGGCGTGGGCTACGTGCCGGTCACGCAACGAAAGGGATGGCGGCACAACGCATCCCGCGCCTATCTGCGGCCAGCGATGGGTCGGGCGAATATGAGGGTGCTGACCCACGCGCATGTGCGGCGCGTGCTGTTCGACGGCGGGCGCGCCGTTGGGGTGGAATACACTCGCCGGGGCCGCACCGTACGGGCCGACGCGGCGCGCGCCGTGATCCTCTCAGCCGGCACGCTGGCGTCGCCGCAGATCCTCATGCTCTCGGGCGTCGGCCGCGCTGCCCATCTACGCGCGTTTGACATCCCCGTCGTTCACGACCTCCCGGGCGTGGGCGAGAACCTGCAAGACCATGCGGGCCTCGCCCAGACCTGCTGGGCGAACCGCACCACCTACAACATGCAGACGGGCTTCCTGAACGCGCTGGTGTATGGCGCGCAATGGCTTTTGACCGGCACCGGCCCGAGCTCGACGCCCCATTCCCAGGTCAGCGCCTTCATGTGCCACGACCCGAAGCTGGAGCGATCCGACATTCAGTATCTCTTCTCACCCGCCGGCTTCGATTTGTCGGAGGAGGGGCCGGTCTTGTTCGACAAGCCGGCGGTCACGGGCTTGATCAACGTGTTGCGGCCCCGTTCGCGGGGCTGGATCCGGCTCAAATCCGCGGATCCCTTCGAGCGGCCGGCGATCCAGCCGAATCTGTTCGCCGATCAGCGCGACCTCGAACTGCTGCTGGCCGGCGCCCGGATCCAACGCAAGATCTTCGAGACCGAGCCTTTGTCTCGCTCCATCACCGGCGAATATCGACCCGGCAAGGAGGTGCGATCCGACGACGAATGGCGCGACTATCTGCGCCGAAACGCCATGAGCGCGTACCATCCGGCCGGCACCTGCAAGATGGGCCACGATCCGATGGCGGTGGTCGACGATCGTCTGCGGGTGCGCGGTTTGAAGAACCTCTATGTCGCGGATGCGTCGATCATGCCGGCCATCGTCAGTGGCAATCTCAATGCCACCTGTATCATGATCGGCGAGAAGGCCGCGGAGCTGATTTGCGCGTCGCGGTGAGGCGCGTGCTAACCCCAGAGCCGGCGGCTGGCGAGGGTGGCGCCGTCGCGCAGCGCGCGGAATTTCGCCCAGCAGATGTCCTCGGTGACGAGCGCGTTATCGGTGAAGACGGCGAAGCCGCAGTCCACGCCGGCGATCACGCGACTGCGCTCGCCCACCACATCGACCGCGCGCAGGATGCGTTCGGCCACCACCTCCGGGTGTTCGAGATGTTTGGTCATGTTGTCGATCACACCGGGGATCAGGATCATCGTGTCCGGCAGGGGATGCTTCCGGAAGGTCTCGTACTCATGCTGGTGGCCAGGATTGGCAAACGGCATGTTGAGCGCACCCACCTTGGCCTCGTAGAGGCGCGGTAGGAGTGGCGCCAGTGGTGTGTCGTCGGCGTGTGGGCCGTCCCAGGTGCCCCAGCACACATGCAGGCGCACCCGCTCGCGCGGCACATCGGCAAGGGCCATGTTGAGCGCTTCGATGTGACTCTCGACGCTGGCGAGAAACGCCGCGTCGGAGGCATCTCGGAAATAGAGGTTGCGCTCCATCGCGAGGTCCGGCGCATCGATCTGGAGCAGGTGGCCGCGCGCGACGATGAAGTCGTATTCCGTCTTCAGTTCCTTCGCCAGCGCGAAGAGGTAGTCGCGATCCGCGGGATAGTAGGCGTTGTGCATGATGGTCATCACGCACCCCGGCGAAGCCGCGGTGACAAAGGTCTCGGCGAAACTTTTCTGTTGCTCGGCGAGCGCCTCTTCGAACGCTTCGCACTCCGCGCGCACGCCGGCGAGTATCGGGTCGTAAGCCAGCTCGGCAACGGCCTGCGGCGCGTTGACGATACGCGAGCGTTGCTCCGGGTTGGTGCGAAAGGTGGCGCGATAGGCCTCCGCATAGATCGGGAATTTCTCAAGGTCCATCAAGTCGTTGCGCGAGGAGCTGCCGCCGAAACCGCTGATGCGTTGCGCCGGATAGGTCGAGTAGCCGGCACGGGTCTGCTCGCCGTTGCCGCCGATGTCGATCTCGCTGTCCAGCTGCCGGGCGACGACATGCTTGGTGCTCGCCTCGATCGCCGCGCCGAGTTCCGCCGGGTCGACGGGTTTGCCGTGGTCCCGTCTGATCAGCAGCCTGCTCAGCGCCGGACTGCGCGCCAAGCTGCCGGCGTGGGTGGTCAAGATTCGTGACTGGCTTCGAAGCATGGCGGCGCCCCCTTTGGAGGACGTCGTACCGCGTTATTGCGGCACCGGCGCGGAGATGGAAGCCGGGTCGAGCGCTGGAACTCGGCTGTGCCAGTCCGCTCCGCTTTGATAGGCATGGCCGAGGCGGAACAGGGTGGCTTCCGAAAACGGGCGGCCCATGAGTTGGAAGGCGGCGGGTAAGCCGCTCTCCGTGAAGCCGCAGGGGATGATCAGGCCCGGAATGCCGAGATAGTTAGCGGCGCGGGTGCACCAGCTCAAGCTGGCGACCATGCCGGCCATCTTATCGCCGGCCGCGACGTCCGTTTCAGCCCGCGTCGGAATCGGGAAGGGGATGCCCGGCGCGTGCAGGACGTCGGCATTCGCGAACACGGTGTCGACGAATTCCCGGAGCAGGCCGGCGCGCGCATCGAGGGCCTGAAGATACTTCGTCGCGGGCATGTAAAGACCGGGCTCGTAGCGGCTGCGCACCTGCGCCTGATAGTCGTCAGGTCGGCCGGTGAGCCAGGGCTCGTGGATCGCCGCGGCTTCGCAGACGAAGATCACGTTCGACAGGTGGGTGATGCGCTTCATATCGGGCACCGAGACCTCGACGATCTCGGCACCCGCCGCGCCGAGCACGGCGAGGCTCCGATCCATCAGCGTGCGCACCTCATCGGTGGCGATGTCATAGAAATAGCGCGTCGGTACACCGACCCGGAGGCCTTCGACACTGCGCTCGAGCGCCGCTTCGTAGTCCGGTACCGGGCGGCGGCTGGTCGTGGGGTCGCGCGGGTCGTGCCCGGCGATCACCTGCGTGACCCGCGCCGCGTCGCGCACGGTACGGCACAGCGGGCCCGCCGTGTCCATCGTGTAGGAGAGCGACATGATTCCGTAACGGCTGACGAGGCCGTTGGTCGGCTTGAGTCCGACAACGCCGCAACAGGCCGATGGCAAGCGTATCGAGCCGCCGGTATCCGAGCCGAGCGCGCCGAACACCACTCTGCCGCCAACCGACGAGCCGGAGCCGCTCGACGAGCCACCCGAGATATGGTCCGGGTTCCACGGGTTGCGGCAATCGCCCCAATGCTCGTTGTGGCCGGTCGGGCCGGTGGCGAACTCCGCCATGTTGAGCCCACCGAGATAGATCGCACCAGCTTCGTGAAGCCGGGCGAGGGCGGTGCTGTCATGATCCGGCACGAAGTCCTTGCGGATCCTGGAGCCGCAGGTGGTAACCCGGCCGGCGCGGTAAAACATGTCCTTGTGCGCGAGCGGCACACCATGCAGCGGACCAGGCGGCTCCTCGCGGGCGAGGGCGGCATCCGCCGCCGCGGCGCTTTCAAGGGCGGCGTCAGCCTGTAGAGAGATGAAGCAGTTGAGCACCGGCTGCAGCCGCTCGGCGCGCGCGACGGTGGCCTCCATGACCTCGACGGCGGAAAGTTCCCGAGCGGCGATCGACGCGGCGAGCTCGACCAGGGTCATCGTGTGTATATCGGCGGCCATGCTAACGCTCCGCCGTCTCGTCAATGGCGGTCAGGAAACGGGCGGGCTCCGATTCGAGCGCGACCGCGGCGCTTGCCTCGTCCGTTGCCCGGATCAATGTCTGGACGGCTTCCGCGATCGCCGCGGCCCGCTCCGCCGGCAGCCGGGCGCCCAATGTAGCCGCGGCCTGCGCCTCGATAAAATCCTTCGTAATCCTGGCCATGACGGGCTCCGGGCAGTGACACGGCTGATCCTGTATACAGCACTCTGGAGCCCGTGCAATAAGGGCCGGGCGTTCGCTCCGCACCGTTTGCGGGCGTCCTCCGGTGCGAAACGCGGAGCACGGCGATGAACGTCCCTGCGGCCGATCACGACCGCACGCAACGGTTGGCGGAGGAGATGGCCGGCCTCGCCTACACGGACCTCTCGCCGGCCGACGTGGAACAGGTCAAGCGCCTGGTGCTGGATCATGTCGGCGTCGCTTGCCGTGGCGCGCGGCTGCCCTGGAGTCGCGCCCTGACCGACTGGGCTCGGGCGCTCGGCGCCGAGGGCGTGTGCGTAATCTTCGGCAGCCCGCTGCACGCGGCCCCAAGCATCGCTGCGCTGGTCAACGCGACGGCGGCCCACGGGATGGAGCTCGACGATACCCACGACGAATCGCTCAGCCATTCGGGCGCGGTGGTCATAGCGACGGCGCTTGCCGCCGGCACCGCGGTCGAGGCCTCGGGCGAGGAGGTCATCGCCGCGATCGTCGCCGGCTACGAGGTGATGGCGCGGGCCGGCATGGCGGCGGGCGCAGCGGGCATCATCGAGCACGGCTTTCACCCGACCGCGCTCTTCGGCGGCTTCGGCGCGGCGACCGCGGCGGCGAAGCTCTATCGGCTCGATGCCCGCCGGCTCGTGCAGGCCTGGGGGCTCACGCTCTCCACGGCAGGCGGCTCGATGCAATTCTCGCAGGATGCCCGCGGCACGACGGTCAAGCGGCTTCATGGTGGCTATGGCGCGCATCACGGAACGATGGCCGCGGAGTTCGCCCGGCTCGGCATGGCCGGGCCCGCGCAGGCCTTCGACGGCACCTACGGCCTCTGCAACCTGTTCGGCCGATCCCCGGAGCCGGAGCGCTTGGAGTCGACGCCGGGCGCGTCGTTCGAGATCCACCGCATCAGCCTGAAACCCTATCCCTGCTGCCGCCTTTTCCATTCGACTATCGACGCGCTCCGCGACGTGACGGAGGATTTCTCAATGCCGGACGAGGCGATTGCGGAGATCAGGGTCGGCGGGCCGGAGATCATGGTGAGCCAGCACATGCTGCGCCGACCCGAATCGGTCATGGCCGCACAGTACAGCCTGCCCTACGCGCTCGGCGCGACGTTGGTCTACGGACCGGGCCGCTACGCCGCCTATGAGGAGGACAAGCTCGACGACCCGCGTATCCTTGCGCTGGCCGACCGCGTGGAGGCGGTGGGCGACAGCGCGCTGCAGGGGGCGTTTCCCGCGCATTTCGGCAGTTGGGTTGAACTCGTCGCGTCCGATGGCGCGCGCCGCCGGGCGACGGTTCTGGACAGCCACGGCACCCCGCAGCGCCCGATGGCGGCCGACGCCATTGCCGATAAAATCGCAGGCCTGCTCGCCGACCTCGACGAACCGCCTGAGGTCGGCGCCATCGCCGGAGCGGTATGGTCGCTTGAGGAGCCCGGCGGGCTCGCCCGCCTGGTCAGGCTCTTTGAGGCAGCACATGGCACGTGACGAGCGGCGAACGGATTGGTAGCGGCAGAACGCAGGAGGCGATAATGGCAGCCGACGAGTCCAAGAAAATCGTTGAGCAATTCCTAACCGCGATCAAGACCGGCGACGGCGAAACCATGATGGGCCTGCTGGCGAAAGATGCGGTGGTCGTCCTGCCGGGCTCGTTCAAGGTCGCTTGGGCCGGCCGCTGGCAGGGCCGGGAGCCGATCAAGCAATGTTTTCGGGCGATCGGAGAGCTGCTCGATATTCGTGATCACACGGTCACGCTGCTCTTCGGCGAGGGCGAGCACGTCATGGTTCTCATTGACGAAACAACGGCGTCGAAGAACACCGGCCGTCTCCTTCATCAGGAAACCGCCTGGTATTTCCGCGTCACCGACGGCACCATCGCCCATTGGCAGGCCTTCGAAGACACCGAACAAATCGCTTGGGTCTGGGACGACGCCGGTTGACCGGTCTGGCCCGCCCCGCCCATATCCATCAAACGGGAAAAGCCGCATGAGCAAGAGCCCGATCGACGTACCCGGCCGCGTGTCGCTGGCGCAGGCCGTGAGCGCACTCGCCGCCCAGCCGGCCGGCGGCAAGCCCTTCGCCGAGCTGATCACCCGCGGGACGCTTCGGGTCGGTCTCTATGCGCCGCGCGGAGAGGATCCGCAGCAGCCGCATGATCAGGACGAGGTCTACGTGGTGATCAGCGGACAAGGAACATTCCGGAACGGTCCGGCCAGTCACCGCTTCCAACCCGGCGACGTACTCTTCGTGCCGGCCGGCGTCCGACATGTTTTCGAGGACTTCGGCGATGATCTCTATGTGTGGGTGGTTTTCTACGGCCCGGCGGGAGGCGAAGCGCCTGAGTGAGCCGGTCATGGCGCGGGCAATTAGTCTGCCCGAGGCGGCCCGCGGGGGCTATTCTCATCCAATCATGGAAGCATCGTCGCCCGCCATCGGTCCGCTGCGGGCCTTCGCGCCGACATAGCCTGTGGCCAGGATAACCTGTGGTGGCTGAAAAGACCTTCGGCAATCTAGGAGCCAAAGCGGGGATTCGCGCGGCCGCCGACGCCCGCGCGGCCTTTTTCGAGCGTTTCGGCGCGTGGGCGCGCCGCAACGAGCTGCCGCGCTGGCTCGCGATCGCTCTTGCCGGTGGCGCCGTGATCTCGGGCGTTCTGACCTACATCGCAATGAGCGGCTCGGCGCCGTCCCGCCCCGATCCGAAGACCATCCTGATTCTGCTCAACATCGACCTCGTGCTTCTGCTCTCGCTCGGGGCGTTGGTCGCTTCCCGGCTGGTACGGCTCTGGCTCGAGCGCCGGCGCGGCTCCGCCGGCGCTCGCCTGCATACACGGATGGTGGCGCTGTTCAGCTTGGTCGCCGTGATACCGACTATCGTGGTCGCGGTGTTCTCCGCGCTTTTCCTCGATTTCGGCATGCAGTCCTGGTTCAGTGAAAAGGTTTCGACCGCACTCGACCGCTCTCTTGTGGTTGCGCAGGCCTATGTCCTCGAACATCGCGAAGGTATCCGCGCCGAGGCGTTGGTCACGGCGAGCGAGCTCAACCGCCGAGCTCCTTACCTCGCTCAGAGCCCCCATCGCCTCACGCAATTCCTGAACCGCCTCGCTGCCGTGCGTTCCCTTACCGAGGCGGTCGTGCTTCAGCGCAACGGGCGGATCCTCGCGCGCAACGATCTCGGCTTCACGCTCGAGTTCGAGCGCATGCCCGAACGCGCAATCGACGCAGCGGCCGTCGGTGAGGTCGTTATCTTGTCGGAAGAAGGCGATGATCGTGTGCGTGCACTGATCCGGCTCGATAGTTACGTGGACGCTTATCTCTACGTGGCCCGCTTCCTCGAGAGCCGCGTCGTCGATCATACCCAGGAAGTGCAGAAGGTCGTGCGCGACTATCAGCGGCTCGAGAGCGAACGCTCCGGCATCCAGATCACGTTCGTGCTGATTTTCGTCGTGATCGCTCTGCTGGTCTTGTTTTCGTCGGTCTGGGTCGGACTCCATTTCGCCAATCGTATCGCTCGTCCGATCGGCGGTCTGATCGCCGCGGCGGAGCGGGTTCGCGCGGGCGACCTCACGGCCCGCGTATCGGAGCCGGCGCTCGATGACGAGATAGGCTCGCTCAGCCGTGCGTTCAACCGGATGACCGGCCAGATCCACAGCCAGCAGCAGGAGCTTATCGAAGCCAATCGACAGCTCGACGATCGGCGTCGCTTCACCGAGGCCGTACTCTCCGGGGTCTCCGCCGGAGTCATCGGTCTCGATGCGCAGGGTCGGATCACTCTGCCGAATCCCTCCGCGCTCAAGCTGCTCGGCGTTGCCGAGGACGACTTGGTTGGCCGCCCGCTCGAAGCGGCAATCCCCGAAATGATCGACCTGCTCGCCGAGGCGCGGGCCCGGCCTCATCGGCTCGTGGAGAGCCAAGTCGAGCTCGTGCGCGGCGAGCGTCGCCGGACCTTGCTCGTGCGCATCGTCGCCGAGCGCGCCAATCAGCGGATCGACGGCTTCGTCGTCACCTTCGACGAGATTACGGCGTTGGTCTCCGCCCAGCGGAGAGCGGCATGGGCGGATGTCGCCCGGCGCATTGCGCACGAGATCAAGAATCCGCTGACACCCATCCAACTCTCCGCCGAACGGCTCAAGCGGAAATATCTCGGAGAGGTCACCTCCGAGCCGGAGGTGTTCGCGGCCTGCACCGATACGATCGTTCGCCAAGTCGGCGATATCCGGCAAATGGTCGACGAGTTCTCTTCCTTCGCGCGCATGCCGGCGCCCATCCTCGAAAGGGTCGATCTGGTCGACCTCGTCGAGCGGTCAGTCGTCCTGCACCGGATCGCCCATCCAGAAATCACCTTTGAAATCGAGCGTTCCGAGGGCCATGTCTATCTCGATTGCGACGCCCGTCAGATCGGCCAAGCGTTGACAAATCTACTCAAGAACGCCATCGAAGCGATTGAGATTCAACCGAGGGAGGAACCGGGGGCGGACGGGCACATTGTCATCCGCGTGCGCGAAGCCGAGGGGCAGTGGATGATCGAGGCGGAGGACAACGGGCCGGGCTTGCCCGGTAAGCAGCGGGACCGGCTGACCGAGCCCTATGTCTCCACCCGCGCGCGCGGCACGGGTCTCGGTCTCGCGATTGTCCGCAAGATCATGGAAGATCACGGCGGCAGCCTGGTCCTCGGCGATGGCGCCGACGGCGGTGCTCGGGTTGCGCTGGTCTTCGCCGCAGCCTCGGAAGAGCCCCCGTTACCGTTGAAGGGCGACACTTGATGGCCCGCGATATTCTGATCGTCGACGACGAAGCTGATATTCGGCTGCTGGTCGCCGGGATCCTCGAAGACGAGGGTTACGCTCCCCGTGTCGCGGGCGACAGCGTGTCGGCGCTCGTGGCGATCGAATCCCGGCCGCCGCCGGCGCTCATCATCCTCGATATCTGGCTTCAGGGAAGCGAGCTCGACGGCATGGACCTGCTGGAGCTGGTGCGCCGCCGTCATCCGGAAGTCCCGGTCATCATGATCAGCGGGCACGGCACGATCGACACCGCCGTATCCGCGATCAAGAAGGGGGCCTACGAATTCATCGAGAAGCCGTTCAAGAGCGACCGGTTGCTGCTCATGGTGGCGCGCGCGCTCGAAGCGGCGGAGCTGAAACGTGAAATCGCCGAACTCAAGCTGCGCGCGGGCGGGGTTCAGGAGCTGATCGGCACCTCCCCGGGAATCAATCTGGTCCGCTCGGCGGCCGAACGGGTCGCGCCGACCGGGAGTCGGGTTTTCATTACCGGGCCGGCGGGCTCTGGGAAAGAGGTCGTCGCACGCCTGATTCACGACAAATCGCGCCGCGCCTCGGGGCCGTTCATCGTGGTCAACGCCGCCATGATGCGCCCCGATCGCCTGGAGGCGGAGCTGTTCGGAACCGAGGCGCGCGGCGCCGACGCGACGGGGGCCCGCAAGATCGGCACCTTCGAGCGCGCTCACGGCGGCACGCTCTTCTTCGACGAGATCGCCGACATGCCGCTCGAGACTCAGGGAAAGATCGTGCGCGTGTTGCAAGCCCACACCTTCGAACGCGAGGGCGGATCGCAACGGATCGAGGTCGATGTCCGGGTTATCGCGGCCACGACCCGGCACCTTGAGAGCGAGATCGAAGCAGGGCGCTTTCGCGAGGATCTGTTCTATCGGCTCAATGTCGTGCCGATTCAGGTTCCGGCACTCAGCGAGCGGCGCGAGGACATTCCCGCGCTGGCGCGTTTCTTCATGGAGCAGGCGGCGGAAAGCGCAGGGTTGGCTTCCCGGGACATCGGCGAGGACGCGATGCTTGCACTGCAATCCTCCGATTGGCCCGGCAATGTGCGCCAATTGCGCAATCTCGTGGAATGGCTCCTGATCATGGCGCCTGCGCCGCATGGTGCGTCGATCGGCGCCGACATGCTTCCCACTGAGTTCGGCTTGCTGGCGAAGGAGGCGGACACGTTTCCCCGACAGACCGTCGCCATGACCCTGCCGCTGCGCGATGCCCGCAAGCAATTCGAGCGGGACTATCTCAGTGCCCAGATCGATCGCTTCGGAGGCAACATCTCGCGCACCGCTCAGTTCGTCGGAATGGAGCGCTCGGCACTTCATCGCAAGCTGCGCTCGCTCGGCATCGTCGACCGCGAGCGTGGCCGAGAAGGAAGCGTCAGCGCAGACGGTGAGCTACGCGGGACGCGTGCGGACGTGACCGCATGAATGCCGTATGAAAATCATCGTCTGCGGTGCCGGTCAGGTCGGCGCCAGCATCGCCCGCCAGCTCGCCGGTGAGGCAAACGATGTGACCGTGATCGACAATGATCGCGAGATCGTGCAACGGCTTTCCGACACGGTGGACGTGCGCGGGATCGTTGGCAACGCGTCGCTTCCCGACGTGCTCGAGGATGCGGGCGCCAAAACGGCCGACATGATCGTTGCCGTCACTCATTCCGACGAAGTCAATATGGTGGCCTGCCAAGTCGCCCATTCGCTCTTCGACGTGCCCGAGAAAATCGCCCGGGTGCGCCAACAGAGCTATCTCGACCCGGCCTGGGCAGATCTCTATAGCCGCGATCACATGCCCATCGATTTGATCATCTCGCCGGAGGTCGAGGTCGCCCGTGCCATCGAGCGCCGGCTTCAGGTGCCTGGCGCTCTCGACATGCTGCCTTTCGGCGACGGGCGTCTGCGGGTGATCGCGGTGCGCTGTGAAGAAGGCTGTCCCATCATCAACACGCCGCTGCGCCAACTTACCGAGCTCTTCCCCGAGCTCAGCATTGTGGTGCTCGCGATCAGTCGCGACTCGCGCTTCATCGTGCCGCGCGGCGACGATCAGATGTTGATCGGGGACGAGGTCTATTTCGCTGTCGATTCCGACCACGTCGCACGCTCCATGGCCGTGTTCGGACATGAGGAACCGGAGGCGCGCCGAGTGGTGATCATCGGCGGCGGCAATATCGGCTATTTTCTCACCCGCGAGCTTGAGCAGGAGCACCAAGGGTTCGACCTGAAGGTGGTCGAGCGGCGCAAGGAACGGGCCCAATATTTGGCGGAGCAGCTCGACCGGGCCACTGTGATTCACGGCGATGCGCTCGACCCCGAGATCCTCATCGAGATCAATATCGGGCTTGCCCAGGCCGTCATCGCCGTTTCCGACGACGACGAGGTGAACATCCTTGCGGCACTGCTGGCGAAACGCGCCGGGTGCCGCACGGCGATTTCGCTAGTCAACAATCCGAGCTATGGGCCGCTGATGGGTAGTCTTGGGGTCGATGTTGCGGTGAGCCCGCGGGAATCAACCGTCTCGACCATCTTGCGGCGGATTCGGCGTGGCCGGATCCTGGCCGTGTATTCGATCCGCGATGGCGCCGCGGAGATCATCGAGGCGGAGGCCCTCGAGACCTCACCCATGGTCGGGCGGCCGCTTACCGAGATCAAGCTGCCGAACGGCATCATGGTCGGCGCGATCCTGCGTGGCGAAGAGGTGATCATCCCACGCGCGCAGACGGTCATCGAGGAGCGCGATCGGGTGGTGATCCTGGCGGCGGCTCACGCGGTAAAGAAGTTCGAACAGATGTTCGCCGTGCGCCTGGAGTTCTTCTGATCGGAGGGCCACATGTCCCGCATTGCTTACGTGAACGGCCGCTACGTGCCTCATGAGGAGGCCCATGTCCATGTCGAGGACCGTGGATACCAATTCTCGGACGGGGTCTACGAAGTCGCAGCGGTCTGGAGCGGCCGGGTGGTCGACGAGGAGCCCCACCTGGACCGTCTTGAGCGCTCGCTCCATGAGCTGAAGATGGATCTGCCGATTCCGCGGAACGCCTTTCGCCTGGTGACCCGCGAGGTGCTGCGGCGCAACCGGGTGCGCGACGGCATGGTCTATATGCAGGTGACGCGCGGCGTCTCGGCACGGGACCATCCTTTTCCGGACGCGGCCGACGGCGCCGTTGTCCTCACGGCACGCCCGATGCGCTGGCCGGAGACGGCAACGGCGGATCGCGGCGCCGATGTGGTCTCGATGCCGGATCAACGCTGGAGGCGCTGCGACGTCAAATCCGTCTCGCTCCTGCCCAACGTGCTGGCCAAGCAAGCCGCCCGAGAGCGAGGCGCCTACGAGGCTTGGTTCATCGATGCGGCCGGCTATGTCACGGAAGGGTCCTCGACCAATGCGTGGATCGTCGATGACGCCGGCCGGGTCATCACCCGCGATCTCGAATCGAACATCCTGGGCGGCATCACACGCCAAACGGTGATCGCGCTGGCGCGTGAGGCAGGCATCGAAGTGGTTGAGCGACCGTTTACGTTGGAAGAGGCTCAAGGCGCGCCCGAGGCCTTCCTGACCAGCACGACGTCATTTGTCCGCGGCATCGTGCGGATCGACGGGCAGAAGGTCGGCACTGGCGAGCCGGGACCGGCGACCGTTCGGCTGCGCCAGCTCTATCTGACCTATTGTCGGGGGAACCTTGTGAACCGGTGAACAAACCCCGCGCCGTCCTGTTCGACTGGGACAACACCCTCGTCGCGAGTTGGGAGATCATTCACGAGACCCTGCGCCTGACCTTTCGCGACCTTGGACGCCAACCGTGGACCTTCGAGCAGACGAAAGCCTGGGTCAGGCGTTCCATGCGCGATTCTTTTCCCGATCTGTTCGGCGCAGACGCCGATCGGGCGCACCAGCTTTTCTACGACCATTATCGGCATCTGCATCTGGAATGGTTAACACCCATCGGCGGCGCCGAGACGACGCTCGCCGCGCTTCATCGGGACGGCATTTATCTTGGGGTCGTCAGCAGCAAGCTGGGTGATCTGGTGCGAGACGAGGCCGCGCATTTGGGCTGGGCCGGCTATTTTGGACGCATTGTCGGCTCCGAGGATGCGCCGGCGGACAAGCCGGCGCCGGGCGCGGTGGCGCTGGCGCTCGAGGCGGCCGGCATCGCTCCGGGAACGGATGTATGGTACGTTGGTGACACGGGAATAGACGTGCTCTGCGCCCGAAACGCAGATTGCGTCGCAGTGGTCATCGGCACGAACCCCCCGTACGATGGCGACCGAGCTTGCGTGCCGGACTATCAGTTTGCGAATCACGAGCTGTTTCAGGGCTTTTTGAAACACCATGGGGTCACCATATAGGTGCTGAACATAGGCTCGAGCGTGGGGCGCTGTTGCCCGGGCGAAGGGGCGGCGCGTTTGCGCGGTGTCTGCGCGGGCACAAACCGGTGCATCTGCCCCGGATAAGAAGCGGACGTAACGGCGGGGAAACTCATGGCTGGCGATCGATCCCATAGTCTCCAGGACGTCTTCCTTAATCATGTGCGCAAGGGAAAGATGCCGGTCACGATCTTTCTCGTGAACGGCGTCAAACTCCAAGGCGTGATCACCTGGTTCGACAATTTCTGCGTCCTGCTGCGGCGCGATGACCATTCGCAGCTTGTCTACAAGCATGCGATCTCGACGGTCATGCCGGCGCAGCCGATCCAACTGTTCGACCCGGACGCGACGCAGGCGGAGGAAGAAGAAGCCTAGCCGGTGACGGACGCGCGCGAGTCCCGCCGCGGAGATCGCCGCAGCCCACGGGCCTGCGTGCTGCACCCGTACCTCGCCCGGCCGCGGGCGGGACGGCGGATCGGCGACGGTGCGAACGGAGGCAACGGCGCGCGCCCGGGCGAGCCGGCACGCGAACCCGACAGGTGCCTCGCTGAGGCGGTGAGCCTCGCCGAATCGATCGGCCTCGAGATCGCGTTTTCCGAGGTCATTCGCCTGCAGAAGCCGCGACCGGGCACCTTGTTCGGGCCCGGACGGGTCGAGGCATTGGCGGTCGCGGTAGAGAATCACGGGCTCGAGCTGGTGATCGTGGACGGCACGCTCACCGCAGTCCAGCAGCGCAACCTTGAACGCTCCTGGGGCTGTAAGGTCATCGATCGCACCGCGCTCATCCTCGAGATCTTCGCCGCGCGAGCGCGCACCCGCGAGGGCCGGCTCCAGGTCGAACTTGCCGCTCTTTCTTATCAGCGCAGCCGTTTGGTGCGATCCTGGACCCACTTGGAACGGCAGCGCGGCGGTTACGGCTTCGTGGGCGGGCCAGGTGAGACTCAGATCGAAGCGGACAGACGACAGCTCAGGGATCGCATCAGTCGCCTCAAGAGCGCGCTCGACGGCGTCAAACGGACCCGCGGCCTGCATCGAGAGGCGCGCCGGAAAGTGCCTTATCCCACCGTTGCGCTGGTCGGCTACACCAATGCCGGGAAGTCGACGCTTTTCAACCGGCTGACCGGAGCCGAGACGGCGACCCGCGACCAGCTGTTCGCGACCCTCGATCCGACCATGCGGGGGCTCACCCTGCCATCCGGTCTTCGCGTGATCCTATCGGACACGGTGGGCTTCGTATCGGACCTGCCCCACGACTTGGTGGCGGCATTTCGAGCCACTCTGGAAGAAGTGCTCTCGGCCGATCTCATCGTGCATGTGCGCGATTGCGCCCACGCCGACACCGCCGGGCAGCGAGCCGATGTCATACGGGTGTTGACCGAACTGGGGCTCGAAGACCGTATCCAGACTGACACCATTGAAGTGCTGAATAAGCTTGACCTGCTCGACTGCAAGCAACGTACGGGCCTGGCGTGCCAAGACAAAGGCGGCGATGACGATACATGGGTCGCGGCCTCGGCGCTCACCGGCGAAGGGCTGGACGGCCTCATCCGCTTGATCGATGCTCGATTGGCGGCGACGCGGCGCGTCGTCGACGTGCGTGTGCCGTGCGCCGACGGCGCCACCCTTGCCTGGCTCTACCGCCATGGCGAGGTCTTGCGTCGGACCGACGACGGCGATGAGGCGTGTTTGCGGGTCGGCCTCACGCCAGCCGATGCCGGCCGTCTGGGGCGGCGTCCGGGCATTTCGGTCTGCCTCGCGCTCGCCACCGGTTGACACCGGCGAGGGGCCTTATTATAAGTTAGCACTCGTCTCGATAGAGCGCTAACAAGTGCTGAGGGGCGGCGCGCAAACCTTTAAATATGCTCTGAATTTTGGAGGTGCGGCATGAACATCAGGCCTTTACATGATCGTGTGCTGGTACGGCGGATAGAGCAGGGCGAGAAGACCGCGGGCGGCATCATCATCCCCGATACCGCCCAAGAGAAGCCCCAGGAAGGCGAGATCGTCGCGGCGGGGCCGGGCGAGCGCAGCGATGACGGCAAGCTGCATCCCCTCGGCGTCAAGGCGGGTGACCGCATTCTTTTCGGCAAATGGTCAGGCACCGAGGTGAAGGTCGACGGCGAGGAGCTGTTGATCATGAAGGAGTCCGACATCATGGGCGTGATCGACTAGGCGCCTGCATCCCGGCAGACATCGAATTTGGAGTGATCGGCCATGGCTAAGAAACGAATCCATCAGGCGGAAGAAGCCCGCACACGGCTCCTCGAAGGCGTCGACATTCTCACCGACGCCGTGTCGGTCACTCTCGGCCCCAAGGGTCGTACCGTGGTCTATCAGACGAGCGGCGGTGACACCCGGATTACCAAGGACGGCGTGACGGTCGCCAAGCAGATCGAGCTCGAGGACCGGCTCCAGGATGTCGGCGCGCGGCTCGTCCGCGAAGCGGCGATTCACACCGAGAAGACCGCCGGTGACGGCACCGCTACCGCGACCATCCTTGCCCGCGCGCTCACCCGGGAGGGAGCGAAGGCGGTCGCGGCGGGCATGAATCCGATGGACCTGCGCCGCGGCGTGAATTTGGCCGTCTCGATGGTGGTGGCTGAGATCGGCAAACAGTCGAAGCGGGTGAAAACCCGCGAGGAGATCAGCCAGGTAGCGATGGTCGCTGCCAACAACGACCCGGAGGTTGGCGCAATGATCTCGCGCGCGATGGAAGAGGTGGGCGAGCGCGGCGTGATCACCATCGAGGAAGCGACCGGCATCGAGACCGAGCTCGACGTCGTCGAGGGCATGAATTTCGACAAGGGCTACATCTCGCCCTATTTCGTCACCAACGCCGAGCGGATGGCGGTTGAGCTCGACGATCCCTATATCCTTTTGCATCAGGATAAGCTGAGCAGCATGCAGGGGCTGTTGCCGGTTCTGGAGCAGGTCGCCCAGTCCAACAAGCCGCTCCTGATCATCGCCGAGGATGTCGAGGGTGAGGCGCTCGCGACGCTGGTCGTCAACCGGCTGCGCGGCGGCATGACCGTCGCGGCCGCGAAGGCACCAGCTTTCGGCGATCGGCGTAAGGCCATGCTCGAGGATATCGCGATCCTGACCGGCGGTTCGGTCATCAGCAACGAGCTCGGCATCAAGCTCGAAAACGTTACCCTCGACTTGCTCGGACAGGCCGGGCGGATCGAGATGAGCAAGGACGAGACCGTCATCGTCGATGGCCGCGGTAGCAAGAAGGACATCGCCGAGCGCTGCGATCAGCTCCGTTTGCAGATCGAGACGACCGATTCCGAATATGACCAGGAGCGCTTCGAGGAGCGGCTCGCCAAGCTGGTCGGCGGGGTTGCGGTTCTACGGGTCGGCGGCGATAGCGAGATCGAGGTGAAGGAGAAAAAGGAGCTCGTCGACGACGCGATGCGCGCAACACGCGCGGCGGTGGAGGAGGGGGTCGTCGCAGGCGGCGGCGTGGCCTTGCTCGCGGCATCCCGCAAGCTGGACCGGTTGAAGGGCGCCAATGCCGACCAGGATCGCGGGATCGCGATCGTGCGCTCCGCGATCCGGATGCCCGCCCGCCACATCGTCGAGAATGCCGGTGCCGACGCTTCCTACGTGGTCGGGACCCTGGTCGAAGGGAAGGGGGCAACCAACGGTTATGATGCCCAGGAGGGCCGTTACCGCGACATGGTCGAGGCCGGAATCCTCGATCCGGCAAAGGTCGTGCGCACCGCCCTGCAGGATGCCGCCTCGATCGCGGGCTTGTTGATCGCGACCGAGGCCGGCGTGGTCGAGATCCCTGAGAAAGCGCCTCCGCCCATGCCGGGCGGCGGCATGGGCGATATGGGTGGCATGGGCGGCGGTATGGGTGGCATGGGGGGAATGGGTGGCATGGGGGGAATGGGCGGCATGGGGGGAATGGGCGGCATGGGGGGGATGGGCCTCTAACGGGCCAGGATCGTTCGCGCTTTCGCTCCCTGTCTGCGCGCCCCGGCGTCGTGCGCCGGGTTCACCTGACCTTGGCGGCCGCCCGGCGCTCGGCGCGTTTCGCCTCCTCCCACAGGCGGTTCAGCTCGGCGAGGTCGGCCTCTTCGGCGCTGCTTCCCGATGCCGCCAGCGTCGATTCGACATGTCGGAAGCGCGCGGCAAATTTGGCGTTCGCACCGCGCAGGGCGGCTTCGGGATCGACGGCGAGGTGCCGCGCGAGATTGACGCAGGCGAATAAGAGATCGCCAACCTCTTCAGGAACCGTCGATTCCGCCATCTCCGACGCTGCCGCCTCACGAAGCTCGGCCGCTTCCTCCAACACCTGCTCGAACACGGGCTCGAGCGTGGGCCAGTCGAAGCCGACCCGAGCCGCGCGGTTCTGCAGTTTCTCGGCGCGGAGGAGGGCGGGAAGAGCCAGCGCCACGCCATCGAGCACGCTCGGCAGGCGTCCTTCAGCCGTGGCCTTGGCATCTCGCTCCGCCGCCTTGTGCGCCTCCCAGGCTCGGGTTTGCGCCGATGCGCCGGCGACCTCGACATCGCCGAAGACGTGGGGGTGGCGACGGATCATCTTTTCCGCGATGCCGCGCGCAACCGAGTCGAAGTCGAAGCTGCCTTCCTCCCGGGCCATTTGCGCATGGAAGACGACCTGCAGCAGCAAATCGCCAAGCTCGTCACGCAAGGCGCTCCGATCGTCCTGCCTGATCGCCTCGGCCACCTCATAGGCCTCTTCGATCGTGTAAGGCGCGATGGTCTCGAAGGTCTGCTCGAGGTCCCACGGACAACCGCCGTCCGGATCGCGCAGCTTGGCCATGACCTCAAGGAGCTGGTCAACGCCGCGCCGGTCTCGCTGATTCGGCGTAATCCGTCATGGGCTTCTTACGTGCCCTGCGTCAACGAAAGCGCGCCTCTGCGCGAGGCGGGCAGAGGGAGACGCGGGGCTCCGAGCGCGCCACATCCGGGGATCGTCCTGGAACCAGATAATTCGCATAAGATATATTATGGAAAATTTATGATCGATCATGTGACGGCTCACAGGGCCTCCGTGTCGATCACCAGCCCGTCATATCCTGGTACCACGCCGGCTGGCAACGCCGCACGCAGGGTCTCATAGTCGAATTGGTGCGACATGTGTGTGAGCACCGCCAGTTTCGGCTTCACGCGCGCAATCCAGCTAAGCGTCAGATCGAGATGCGCGTGGGTCGGATGTTCTCGGTAGCCGAGGCAATCGACCACCCAGAGCCGCACTCCCTCGAGTGCCGCGAAAGAGCCGTCCGGCAATGCCTTGACGTCGGTCGAGTAAGCCATATCGCCCATTCGGTACCCCGTCGTCGTGCTCCGGCCGTGCTCCTGCGGGAACGGCATGATCGCGACCCCGCCATGGCTGAACGGGCCGGTAACCACGATCGGATTGAGGCTGGGTCTGGTCCATTCCCTGCCTGGCGGCTTGAAAACGTAACCGAAGCGGCCGCTGATTGCCTCGATCGTGCCGGACGTGCCGTAGGCGTCGAGCGCCCGGCCCATATGGTGGTTGATCGACCGCAGATCGTCGATCCCGTGCACGTGATCGGCATGGCTGTGGGTATAGAGCACGGCGTCGACGCGCGAGACTCCGGCATCGACCAGCTGCCCATGGAGATCAGGCGGTGTGTCGATAAGAAGCCGCGTACCGGACGATTCGACCAAAACGGAGACCCGGCGCCGACGGTTCCGGGGATCGTCAGATCGACATACCGCGCACGCGCAGCCGATCATCGGAACACCGCTCGATGTGCCACAGCCGAGAATCGTTATTTTCATTTATTTCAATCTTCTGTCATCGAACTTTCGTAAACAATCTGAAGAAATTGTCGGTGGTTGCCTGCGCGATTTCCTCAACATCCACGCCCTTGAGCTCGGCCAACCGCTCGGCCGTCAGGCGCACATGGGCAGGCTCGTTACGTTTGCCGCGATGCGGAACGGGCGCGAGATAGGGCGCATCGGTTTCCACCAGTATCCTGTCCAGCGGCACATATTGAGCGGTCGCGCGAAGCTCGTCGGCCTTCTTGAAGGTCAGGATGCCCGAGAAGGAGATATAGAGACCGAGATCGAGCGCGGTCTCGGCGACCGGCCGGCCGGCGGTGAAGCAGTGGATGACGCCGGGAAACGCCCCCTCCTCCGCTTCCTCGCGCAAGATCCGGTTGGTCTCATCGTCGGCTGCGCGCGTGTGCACGATCAGCGGCAAGCCGCTCGCGCGCGCCGCCGCGATGTGCTGCCGGAAACTCGCTTCCTGTTGCGGTCTCGGGCTGTTGTCGTAGTGGAAATCCAGGCCGGTCTCGCCGATCCCGATCACTTTCGGGCGATCGGCAAGGCGGATCAGCGTGGCGGCCGTGGCGGCGGGCTCATCCGCCACATCGTGCGGATGAATCCCGACCGAACACCAAACGGCCGCGTGAGCTTCGGCGAGCGCCAAAACTCGATCGAACCGGGTCACCCGCGTACAGATCGTCTGCACGGTGCCGACCCCCACCTCGGCTGCGCGGGCGAGGACGGCATCGAGATCCGGGCCGAAATCCGGGAAATCGAGATGGCAGTGGCTGTCGACCAGCATCCGCGATCCTCATCCACACTCTCAGGGTGTTACTTCATCATCCACGAATCGCGGGAAGATCGGTTCCGGCTTCGGCAGCGGAGTCCCCGGCACCAAGCGCCCGGATGGGCCGAGTGCCGCCAAACCGCGTCCATCGGCCGCCACGCCAAGCTGGTCGAGCATGCGCCCGCTCGAGCCCGGCATGAATGGTTGGGTCAGGATCGCCAGATGGCGCACGGTCTCGGCGACGACATAGAGGACGGTCGCCATGCGCGCCGGATCCGATTTGCGCAAGGCCCAAGGCGCCTGCTCGTCGACATAACGGTTCGCCTGACCGATAACCTCCCAGATGTGGATCAGCGCCCGGTGGAACGCCTGGTTGTCGAGATCCGAGCGTACCGTTCCCGCAAGCGCCGCCGCGGCGTCAAGAAGAGCATGGTCCGAGCTCTCGAATTCGCCGGGCTGCGGCACCGCGGCACCGCAATTCCGGTTGATCATGGTCAGAATTCGTTGCGCCAGATTGCCATAGTCGTTCGCGAGGTCGTTGTTCATGCGGCCCACGACCGCCCGATGCGAAAAATCGCCGTCATTGCCGAAGGGAAGCTCGCGCAACAGGAAATAGCGCACCGCGTCCAAGCCGTAGCGAGCCACGATCCGATGCGGGTCAATGACATTGCCGAGCGATTTCGACATCTTTTGCCCCTCGTTCGTCCACCAGCCATGGGCAAAGACCCGCGTCGGCGGCCTGACGTCGGCGGCCATCAGGAAGGCAGGCCAATAGACCGCGTGAAAGCGCAGGATGTCCTTGCCGACCATGTGGAGATCGGCGGGCCAATAGGTGCGATAGGTGTCGCTCTCTTGGTCGGGAAAGCCCGCGGCACTGATGTAGTTGGTCAGCGCGTCGAGCCACACATACATGACATGGGCCGTGTCATCGGGCACCGGGATGCCCCATGTGAGGCTCGCGCGCGAGATCGAGAGGTCGTTCAGCCCGCCTTTCACGAAGCTGATGACTTCGTTCCGCCGGCTCTCCGGTGCGACCGCCTCGGGGTGCTCGTCGTAGAACGAAAGCAGCGGCTCTTGCCATGCCGAGAGGCGAAAGAAATAGCTCGGCTCCTCGACCCATTCGACCGGCGCGCCGCTCGCCGCCACCCGGCCGCCATCCTCGCCCGTCGTCACCTCGGATTCGGCATAGAACGCTTCGTCCCGCACCGAGTACCAGCCGGCATATTTGCCGAGATAGATATGGCCGTTGGCCGCTATGCGCCGCCACAGCTCCTGGCAGGCGCGGGCGTGCCGGGGCTCGGTGGTCCGGATGAAATCATCATTGCTGTAGCCCATGACGCCGCCGAGCGCACGGAACCGATCGGAGACCTCATCGACGAAGGCCTGGGGCTCCATGCCGGCGGCGTCGGCGGACTTCTCGACCTTTTGCCCATGCTCGTCCGTGCCGGTGAGGAACAGGACATCGCGGCCGTCGAGACGCATGAAACGAGCCAGCGCATCGCACGCGAGCGAGGTGTAGGCATGCCCGATATGGGGCGAATCGTTGACATAGTAGATGGGCGTCGTCAGATAGTACGCCGCTCGGCGCGCCATGCGCTCACCTCTGCTCTCGCCGCTCACGCTCGCGCGGCCTCCTGTAGCGTCGTGAAGGCGCTGATCAGGACCTGTTTGGGGTCGAGGTTGAGCCCGTCTGCCTGGGCGAACGAGCGGCGGAGGTTTTCCCATACGCCGACCCATCGATCAAGCGCCGCGCCCTCGAACAGACGGGCGCTCGCGTTCTCGCCCGGTATGATCTCTTCCATGGTGCGGAGCTCGTCCTGCGCCGCCGCCCGGATCGAGCGGCCGAGCCACCAGAGGATCAGCTCGGCGAGCGTACGAAAACGATCCACGCCGTCCCTGCCGGAAAGCCCGTCGCCAAGCTTGTGAAGCGGACGCGCGTCGAGTTCGGGAAGAGCATTGACCAGTCCGACCACGCTTCGATAGAGCGCGACGCCGCCCTGTTCCGCGAGCGATGCCGCACGTCCCGGACTGCCTTCGGCCAAGCGCGCCAGCGCCCTGCGCTCCTCCTCGGGAAGATCGGTCATTGCTTCAGCCAGGATCCGATCGAGCTCCGATTCAGGCAGTGGGCGCATCGTCAAGAGGCGACAGCGCGATCGCACAGTCGCCGGCATACGGCTCGGGCCATGGCTGACGAGGAGGAAGAGAACGCGATTCGGCGGCTCCTCGAGGCGCTTGAGAAGAGCGTTCACGGCGTTCCGGTTCATGTCGTCGGCCGCATCGACGATCACGACTCGCCACCCCCCCTCGCCCGCCGTGAGGGAGAGAGCGGCGTTGGCCTTGCGCACATCGTCGACCACGATCTCGGCGCGCCGCTTGCCCCGCTCGCCGATCCCCCGCTCGATCACCGACAGGTCGCTGTGGCCACCGGCGGCGACCCGCTGGAAGATCGGATGGTCGGCCGCCATCGCGAGACCTGTGGCGGCGCCGCCGTCGAGCACGAAGCGCGCAAAGTGAAACGCCAGCGTCGCCTTCCCGATACCGCGCGGTCCCGCAAGCAGCCAAGCATGCGCCAGCCGCTCGCTTTGCCAGGCCTGGATCAGCGTCTCAACCGCGGCCTCGTGTCCAACGAGATGCGGGTTCGCGCGCGGCTCCACCCAGGCGGATGGGCGGTCAACGGCCTCAATCATCGAACGAGAGCGAGAGCCGCTCCGACACGATCTTCTGGATTTCGCGCTGGACCGTTCCGACATCCTGTGATGCGTCGACAACGGCGCAGCGCCCCGGCGCGCGCCGAGCGAGGGTGATGAACCCATCGCGCACCCGGCGGTGGAACCCCTCGTCCATGCGCTCGTAGCGGCTCGATTGGGCGCGCGCACCGGCGCGGCGCAATCCGTCTTCCACCGAAATGTCGAGCATCACCGTAAGGTCCGGCTCGAAGCCTTCGAGGGCCAGCGCGTTGAGATGTTCGAGGACGGCGACGTCGGCGCCCTGGGCGTATCCCTGATAGACGGTCATCGAATCGAGGAAGCGGTCCGAGACCACCCAGAGGCCGCGTTCGAGCGCCGGGCCGATTGTGCGCAACAGGTGATCCCGCCGTGCCGCGGCATGGAGCATGGCCTCGCTCAGCGGGTCCCAGCGCTCGGCGGGGCCGTACACCAGAAGCCGGCGGATCTCCTCCGCGCCGGGCGAGCCGCCGGGCTCGCGGGTCGATAGCGCTTCGATGCCGCGGGCCTCGAGCGCGGCGCATAGTCTCGCGGCCTGTACCGTTTTCCCGGCACCCTCACCGCCTTCGAGTGTGATCAAGCGTCCGCGCGTCATGCGAGCGGGAGGGCCCCTACCGGGCCCGGCCCCAAATCAATACGGTGATCGCGGCGCCGATACGCCGGAAACCGGACAGGCTGTCGACCGAGGCGCCGGCTGCAAGCGGCCATTCGCGTTCCGCCATGTCCGGCGCGCTCACGACCAGCTTCGCGACCTGATCTCCCTTCTTGACCGGTGCCGCAATCGGGCCGTCGGCCACGATCTTCACCTCCATGCCGGCGCGCGCCCTGCGCGAGAGGATGAACGCCACGTCCCGATCGACCACCAACGGCACCGTCTCGGCGTCGCCGAACCAGACGTCGAAGTTGTCGACCACTTGGCCCGCCTTGAACAGGACATAATACTTGAACTCGCGAAAGCCGTAGTTCAGCCAGCGCTCCGCCTCCTGAGCACGAACGTTGACGTCGGTGAAGCCGTTCATCACCAGAACCAAACGCCGGTCGCCGCGCTTGGCGGATGCCGCAAGGCCATAGCCCGAAGCCCTGGTGTAGCCGGTCTTGAGGCCGTCGGCCCCGTCATATCGATAGAGCAGCGGGTTGCGGTTACCTTGCCGAATATCGTTGTAGGTGTAGGTCTTCTCGGAAAACATTGCGTAATATTGCGGGAAGTCGGTGATGATGCGGCGCGCCAGCTCGGCGAGATCGCGCGCGGTCGCAACATGGTCGGGATGCGGCCAACCCGTCGAGTTGACGAAATGGCTGTCTTCGAGACCGAGCACAGCGGCCTTCTCATTCATCATATCGGCGAAGGCCGCCTCCGACCCGGCAAGGCCCTCCGCGAGCACGATACTGGCGTCGTTACCGGACTGAACGACAATACCGCGCAGCAAATCCTCGACGGTCACCCTGGAGCCGACCTCCACGAACATCCGCGAGCCTTTCATGCGCCAGGCCTTCTGGCTGACGGTGAACGCGTCCTCCATCGCGAGCCGGCCGGAGGTCAGGTATTCGAAGGCGATGTAGAGCGTCATAATCTTACTCATGGACGCCGGATACATGGGCTGGTCGGGATTTTTCTCCGCAAGCGGCGCACCGGTCGCGCCGTCGACCAGGATGAGCTGCTTCGCCTCGGTCTCTATCGCTCCGCCCGGCCGGGGCGCGAGCACTCCGAGAACCGCGCCCAGGCCGAGAGCGCAGCAAAGAACGACGAGCGTGGCGCGGCGAATCAGGCTTTTCGAATCAGCCATCTTGCTCCGGCTCCTCGACATCGAGACGGCAGACGAGATGTACACCGTCGTCATGGGCCGAGCCAAGCGCCGGTGCGCCGCCTCAGCGGTGCCGTGCGGCCACGACCTGTGAATCCGTAAACCCGGCTCGGGTCAGCCGCGCCAGAATGGAAGCCGCTTCGGCGCCCGAGTCGAGCGGGCCTATGCGGACCGGATAGACCAGGCGGCCCCCCCGCCGCTCCGGCTCGATCGCGACGGCACCGAGCGGGCTTACCCGTTCGCCCAGGCGAAGGGCATAGTCCCGCGTCTTGAAGACGGCGACTTCGACCAGGAGCGGCGGTGATGCCTGGTCTCGACCCGCCGGCATTTCCAACTTGATCGGCGGCAACGCCACGGTCGAGACCGCCGGTTTTGGCTTCCTCACGACGGCGACCGGATCGGATGCAATGACGATGGGCTGCTTCGACGGCGGCGGCCCTCCCGGTGCGACGCGGTCGAGACCGAGATATTGGACGCGAACCTTCGCGATTCCCTTGCGCTGAAAGCCAAGCAGCTGCGCCCCGCGCCGCGATACGTCGATGATCCGCCTGTCGACGAACGGCCCCCGGTCGTTCACCCGCAGAACGAGCGCCCGCCCGTTCTCGAGATTGGTGACGCGGACCCGGCTCGGCATCGGAAGAGTCGGATGGGCGGCGGTCAACTCGTTCATGTTGAAGCGCTCGCCGTTCGCCGTTGGGCGGCCGTGGAATTTCGGTCCGTACCAGGACGCGACACCGGTCCGGTCATAGTTGGGATCATAGTTCGGGTAATACCAGACGCCGCTGATCTGGTAGGGCTTGCCGAGCTTGTAGCCTTCCGGCGTAGCCGGCTGCGCGCCTTCGATTCCGCGCTGAGCCTCTTTGAAGACATGCAAGGCGAGCTGCGTTTCCGCGCAACCGGCAAGCGCGAGCAGGCCGACCGCGAGCGCCGCGACGAGCGGCCGCCGGCCTCGTGTCAGGCGCAGCAAGCCCGGCGTCACCGCCCGACGATCCGATCGGCGAGCAGGCCCACCGCCGTCGCGAAGTAAAACGATCGGTTCCACCGCATGATGGTCCGGTAGTTGTCGTAGGCGAGGTAGGCCGGCCCCCCTTCCCCACCCGGCAAGACCACCGAGCCGCTCATGGCAACGCGGGGCAGGTCGGCGCCGTTGGCGCGCCTGACGCCGAGCGCCTGCCAGTCGGCGAGGGTCTTCGTCACGTCGAGCCCGGTCAATGACTGATCGAAGCCGGCAGGCAGTTGCACGCGCCGCCCCCAGGTTTCACCGGTGCGCCAGCCGGCCTGTGCGAGATAATTGGCCGCGGATGCGAAAACGTCCGCCTCGGTGGTCCAGATGTCGCGCCTGCCGTCACCATCGAAGTCCACGGCGTAGCGCACGAAGCTCGACGGCATGAATTGGCTTTGCCCCATGGCCCCCGCCCAACTGCCCTTCATCGCCGCAGGCGTGGTGTGGCCGTCTTCCAGGATCCGGAGTGCGTTCATCAGCTCGCCGCGAAAATAGGCGCTGCGCCGGCCGTCATAGGCGAGCGTCGCAAGCGCGCCGATCACCGAAAACCCGCCGAGATATTGACCGAAATTCGTCTCGATGCCCCACAGCGCGACGATAAAGCGGGGCGGCACGCCATATTTCCGGCCGGTCAATTCGAGTTGATCGCGGTGAGCGGCGAACATCTCACGGCCTTTTGCGACGCGCGATTCGGGCACCACGCGCTCGAGATATTGGCTGAACGTGATCGTGAACTCGGGTTGGGCGCGATCCAGCTCGATCACCCGCGGAATCGGCTCGACCTCCGCAAACGCCGCGTCGAAGGTGGCCGCGCTGATTCCCAGGCCGAGCGCCTCGCTCCGCGCGCCGGCGCGCCACGCTTCGAAGGATTCGGCGGGCTGAGGACTGCCGGCGGTTTCCTGCGCCCCCGGCGAGCCGCTGCCCGCGAGCAGCGCGCCGGCGAGTATCACCGCGCCGACGACGCACTGCGCAGGCCTCAAGCGCCTTTCCGACTCGCGCCGTGCCATATCGGCGCCCCTATGCCATATCGCGCGGCGGAGAGCCAGGAACTCAATCCACAACGCCCCTTCCCCTCCCACGGCTGCTCAGCGCAGGGCCTCGGGATTAATCACGAACGACGGGTCGAGGCGGCCGTCCAGCGCATCGAGCACGTTCTGCGCGCAACGGGTCGCCATGCGGATGAAGGAGCCGCGGGAGGAGCCGCCCATATGCGGCATGAGAACGGTCGCCTTATGGCGCAGCAAAGGGTCGTCCGGCCGCGGCGGCTCCGGCTCGAAAACATCCAGGCCGGCGCCCGCTAGATGCCCGGAGTCGAGCGCCGCGGCAAGGGCGCTCCCGTCGACGACGGGTCCTCGCGCGCCGTTGATCAGGATCGCCCCCTGCTTCATTCGGCCGATCGTCGCGCCGTCGATCATATGGCGGGTCTCGTCATTCAACGGAACGTGCACCGTGACGTAGTCTGCCCGAGGCAGGGCGTCGGCAAGATCGACAACCGGCGCACAGCCTGCATCCGTGATGACCTGCGGTGGGATATAGGGGTCGTAGCATTCGACCCGCATTTCGAAGGCACGGCAACGCGCCGCGACCCGCCGCCCTATCCGCCCGAAGCCGATGATCAACACCGTGCGCTCGTAGAGCTCGAGGTGATCGGCGGCCTCGCGCGCGAGAAAATTGCCGTGCCGCACCGATTCGTCGTAGTGGCGGCCCTTTTTCGCCGCGGCCAGCATGAAATAAAGCGTGAGTTCGGCGACCGTCACCGCGTTCGCGTCGCCGACCGTCGCGACCGGTATCTTCCTCGCCGATGCCGCGTCGATGTCGATATTGTCACAACCGACTCCGTGACGCGCGATCACCTTGAGCCGCATCGCTGCGGCGAGCGCCTCGGCGCGAAGCGGGAGATAGCGCAGGATAAGGCCGTCGGCGTCGGCGATCTCCCGGATCAGCGTCTTGTGGTCGTCTCGCTCGACGGTACAGATCTCGAGACCGGCGCGGCGCGCAAGCAGATCGATGCCCGCGTCATCGATCGCATCGTGTATGATCACCTTGGCCATGCCCGCCTCGCATCCCGGAATCGAACGCTGCGGCGGAGGGGCCGGCTGCGACCCGCAGAGTGATCAGAGGTGCGACCCCATGGCGCTGAATTCTCCCGAAGCGCGCGATCTCGCGCATCATCTCCATTCCTACACTCATCTTCCGTCATTGGAGCGCGACGGCCCGCTCGTGCTCGAGCGCGGCGAAGGTATCTACGTCCACGACGTGCATGGCAAGCGCTATCTCGAAAGCGTCTCGGGTCTGTGGAACGTGGTCGCGGGCTTCAGCGAGCCGCGGCTGGTTCGAGCGGCCCATGCGGAAATGAAGCGGATGCCGGCCTATCACACCTTCTTCGGGCGGACCGGCATGACCGCCATCGAGCTCGCCGAAAAGCTGATCGAGGTCGCGCCGATGCCGGTCGCGCGCGCCTATTTCGTCAACTCCGGTTCGGAAGCGAATGATACCGTCATCAAAATGCTCTGGATGATGGCCAGAGGCGCCGGCGAGCCGGAGCGGCGCAAGCTGATATCACGGTCCATGGCTTATCACGGCACGACCGTGGCCTCCTGCAGCCTCAACGGAAAGCCCTATATCAACGCCTTCGGATTGCCTCTGCCGGAGGTGCGCTACATCGAGGCCCCGCATTATTGGCGCAATGCCCATCCCGGCGAGGGCGAGGAGGCCTTTGTCGATCGCCTCGCCGGCGAGCTGGAGACGCTGATAGAAACCGAAGGCCCCGAGACCTTCGCCGGCTTCTTCGCCGAGCCGGTGATGGGCGCCGGCGGCGCGGTGCCGCCGCCCGCCGGTTATTTCCCAAGGGTGCAGGCTGTTCTGAACCGTCACGACATCCCGCTGGTCGCCGACGAGGTGGTGACGGGGTTGGGCCGCACCGGGAGGCTGTGGGGCGCCGAGACCTATGAGTTCACGCCGGATATCGTGGTCACCTCGAAGGCGCTCACCTCCGGATATTACCCCATGGGTGCGGTGCTGCTGTCGCCGGAGATGGACCGCCGGCTCGGTCACGCCGCCGCCGCCCTCGACGAGTTCCCCCACGGCTTCACCACGGGCGGCAACCCGGTCGCCGCGGCGGTGGCGCTCGAGACGATCGCGCTGATCACCGAGCCGGGCGGTCTGCTGGACAATGTCGTGACGGTGTCGCCCCATTTCGAGGCGGTGATTCGGAGGTTCGAAGATCACCCGCTGGTCGGCGAAGTGCGGAGCGTGGGGCTCCTCGGCGCGCTCGAGATCGTCGCGGACAAGGCCGGCAAGCGCCCCTTCGCGCCGGAGCATGAGATCGGTGAGCGCATCGTGCGGGCGGCCTACGCCCGCGGCCTGATCACCCGCCCGATCGGCGACGCCGTCATCGTCGCCCCGCCCTTCATCATTACCGAAGAGCAGATCGACGATCTGTTCGCGTGCCTGAGCGCCGTGCTGGACGAGATCGGCGATGCGGTCAGGCGCGAGGGGCTGGGCCCGTCACCCATGGCTGCATCCGCGGAATAGCGCCTCCCGGCACGCGCCGGGACGTCACGACCAACTCCAGAAGTCGCGCCCGTGCTTCATATAGGCGCGCGAAAGCACCATCTTGTGGACCTCGGTGGCGCCGTCCACGAGCTTTGCGGCGCGCGCGTAGCGATACATCCACTCCAGCAGCGTGTCCTGCGAATAACCGCGGGCGCCGCAGAGCTGGATGCAGGTATCGATCACCTTGTTGAGGGTCTCGGAGACATGGACTTTCGCCATCGATAGCTCGGGCCGCGCCCTCTCGCCCTGATCGAGCTTCCAGGCAGCGTGCATCGTGAGCAGGCGGCCGGTCTGAATGTCCATCGCCGCCTGCCCCAGCATCCATTGCACACCCTCGCGCTCGGCAAGGGTGCTGCCGAAGGCGCGGCGCGTCCCGACATAATCGCGCGCGATATCCATCGCTCGCTGCGCCATGCCGAGCCAGCGCATGCAATGGGTCAGCCGGGCCGGGCCGAGGCGGATCTGGGTTGCGCGCAGGCCGTCGCCGATGGTCATCAGAACGTCGCGGTCCGCCACCTCCAGGCCGTCGAAATGGAGTTCGCAATGGCCGCCATGTTCCTCCGGCCCCATGATCGGCACCTTGCGCACCAGCTCCCAACCCGGTTGATCGGCGTGGAAGAGGAACGCGCTCAAGCCGTTGCGCGGATCATCGGAGGTCCGGGCGACCACGATGAAGTGCTTGGCGACACCGGCGCCCGTGATGAACCATTTGCGGCCGTGGATCGCCCACCGATCGTTCCCCTTGCGCTCGGCCCGGGTCAGCATCATGCCGCCCGGGTCGGAGCCCGAGCCCGGGGCCGGTTCGGTCATCGCGAAGGCGGAACGCACCGCGCCGTCGACGATCGGCTGTAGCCAGCGCTCCTTCTGGTCTTCGGTTCCGACCGTCTCGAGCAGACGCATATTGCCGTCGTCCGGCGCCGCGCAGTTCAGGGCAAGCGGGCCGAAGAGCGCATAAGCGGCCTCCTCATAGAGCACCGCCTGGCCGATGAGCGGAAGTCCGAGGCCGCCCCGCGCGCGCGGCATCTGTGGCGCCCAGAGGCCCGCTTCCTTGGCTTTTGTCTGAATTGTTTCAAGCATATCGAGAGGAATGTTCTCATGCTCATCGAAATGCTCGCGCGGCTCTTCAAGCGGGATGCAGTGATCAGACACGAACCCCTTGATCCGTTGGCGGTAATCCTCGATCTCTGGCGGCGGCGTGAAATCGATCATCCTGCTCCCTTCCCCTTTCTTGTCGGCCGGCGCCGACTCAGAGCGAACGCGCCCGCGCGCGGAGCGTGAATTTCTGGATCTTGCCGGTGGCCGTCTTGGGCAACGGACCGAAGACGATCATGCGCGGCGCCTTGAAATGCGCGAGGCGGTCGCGGCAATGGGCGATCAACGCCGCCTCTGAAACCGCCGGCAACGCAGGTTTCAGCTCCACGAACGCACACGGCGTCTCACCCCATCTGGGGTCGGGCCGCGCGACCACGGCGGCCTCCAGCACGGCGTCGTGGCCGTAGAGCGCCTTCTCCACCTCGAGGCTCGAGATATTTTCGCCGCCGGAGATGATGATGTCCTTCGCGCGGTCGGTGACCTCGATATAGCCGTCCGGGTGAGTCACCCCGAGGTCTCCGCTGTGGAACCAGCCGCCTCGGAAAGCCTCGGCGGTGGCCTGCGCATCGTCGAGATAGCCTTTCATGATCGTGTTTCCGCGCAGCAGGATCTCGCCGACCGTCGCGCCGTCGGCAGGCAGCGGCGCCAGAGTCTCGGGATCCGCGACGACCGCGCCCCTCACCGCGTGATGGCGCACGCCTTGGCGCGCCATCAGCGCCGCCCGATCGCAGACCGCGAGGCCCTCCCAGCCCTCCTGCGGCTCGGCCACTAGCGCCGGCCCGTAGGATTCGGTCAGCCCGTAGAGATGGGTGATGCGAAAGCCCATCGCCTCCATGGCCGCGATCACCGGCGCCGGCGGCGCCGCTCCGCCGGTCGTGACCTCGACCACCTGGTCGAAGCGGCGCTTATCGCCGTCCGGTGCGTTGACCAGCATGTTGAGCACGATCGGAGCGCCCGCCATATGAGTTACCCGTTCCTCGGCAATCAGGCGAAACACCTCGGCCGGCTCCGGCTTTCGCAGGCACACATGGGTGCCGGCGGCGGCGGTCACCGCCCAGGCATGGGTCCAGCCGTTGCAGTGAAACATCGGCAGGGTCCAGAGATAGACCGAGTCACGGTTCAGGCCGGCCATCAACACATTGCTGAGCGCGTTGAGGAAAGCGCCGCGATGGTGATAGACGACGCCCTTCGGGCGCCCGGTCGTGCCCGAGGTGTAGTTCAACGCGATCGCTTGCCATTCATCCTCGGGCCACGGCCAGTCGAAATCCGGCGCCCCGCCGGCGATGAAGTGCTCATAGCTCTCGTCCGCGAAGCCCCTCCCCGCGCCGTCTCCCTCCGGCCGGTCATCGATCACCACCACATGCGGGCGGGGATTGGCCTCCGCGAGCGCCTCCTCCACCACCTCGGCGAACATGGCGTCCGCGATCAACACCCGGCTTTGCGCATGGCTGAGCATCCCGGCGATCGCCGCGGCGTCCAGGCGGATGTTGAGGGCGTTGAGCACCGCGCCGGCCATCGGCACGCCGAAATGGGCTTCGAGCATCGCCGGCACGTTCGGCGCCATGATCGAGACCGTATCGCCGACACTCACGCCACGCCCGCTGAGCGCCCCGGCGAGCTGCCGACAGCGCGCATAGGTCTCCCGATAGCTCCGCCGCACCGCGCCGTGCACCACGGCGATCCGCGCCGGATGGATGGCCGCGGCCCGCGCCATGAAATCGCACGGCGTGAGCGCCATATGGTTGGCTGGGCCCCGCTCGAGCCCCCGCTCATACCGGTCGATATCCGCCACGCCTCGTCTCCCGGTAACGCTGATCTATGCCATGGTCGGTGCGCACCGGACGCGGCGTCAAGGTGGAGATCACTGCGCGGCCGAGAGCTGGCGGGCCATCCGGGTCTCAGCGAGTTCGAGCGCCGTCAGATGCGCGCCGGTTTACACCCGGCCTTGGACGGCGACGACTATGCCTCTTATTCCGCAGCTTCCAGCTTGTCTTGGGTTCGAAGCTCGAAGTCCGACGCGTCGTGCCGCTCGCGGAGCTGATTCTCGGGCCGCCCGCTGATCCGGTTGACCTTGCGCCCCCGAACCACCGCATCGCGCGCCGCGATCTCCCCGTACCAGCGCACGACGTTGGTGTATTCCTTCGCCGCAAGGAACTCGGCCGCGTCATAGAGCCGGCCCGTGGTGAGCACGCCATACCATGGCCAGATCGCCATGTCAGCTATCGTGTACGTATCGCCCGCCACATAGCGCGTCTCGGCCAGACGCTTGTCCAGCACGTCCAGTTGCCGCTTCACCTCCATGGTGAATCGGTCGATTGGATACTCCATCCTGTAGGGGGCATAGGTATAGAAATGCCCGAAACCGCCGCCGAGATAGGGTGCGGAGCCCATCTGCCAGAACAGCCATGACAGGCACTCGGCCCGGTCCGACGGGTTCTCCGGCATGAAGGCGCCGAACTTCTCGGCCAGGTAGAGCAGGATCGCGCCCGATTCGAACACGCGTGTCGGCTTGGGCAGCGAGTAATCCACCATCGCGGGGATTTTCGAGTTCGGATTGATTGCGACGAAGCCGGAGCCGAACTGATCGCCCTCGCCGATGTCGACGATATAGGCATCGTACTCCGCACCGCTGTGTCCGGCCGCCAGCAACTCTTCAAGCATTACGGTGACCTTCACGCCATTGGGCGTTGCGAGCGAATAGAGCTGGAGCGGATGCTGGCCACGCGGCAGCTCCGCCTCATGCGTCGCGCCGGAGACGGGCCGGTTGATGGATGCAAATTGACCGCCACTCTCTCGCTCCCATTTCCAGACCTTCGGGAGTTCGTAGGCGGGAACATCAGTCATGGCGTCGTCCTCTGCGAGCATCGGGAATGAATGCGTCTTCCGGCATCCACGCCACAAGAGCACCAAGGCCGGTCCCTTATCATCCACCTGCCCGGATTGCACCCGCTCTTATACTTGTGTTGACCATGCGTTCGTCGTCCGATACCGGCGTCGGCGTTGCAGGTCGACCGGAGCGTAACGCCCGGGCAGTTATCCGTCATCGCGTCCAGCCGTAGATCTCTCCGGACACGTCCGCAATATGCGATGCATCCTGCCCACATCCGCTGCCGATCGAGGCGGCGCCGATCGAACACGGGCTGCGCCGGCCGGCCGGTTTGAACTTGTGGGCGTCGGCGCGACCGACAAGAGGGCGCCGATGGCATTCTCGGAGGCCATGCGCCTGGACGAGAGCAGGCAGCAGGTCACATGACCTATTGGCGAGACCGTGCTTCATGGTCAGTTTTCGTCGGTTCCCTGAAGCGCCATGGGTGGATCTGGCGTCCATGCGGCCACAGCATGTGGCCATACAATATCTTGAAGGGAACAAACGGGGAATATAGGTCTGGATCGGGTCGATCAGCCGGTGCTGCCGCGCGGCGGGTTTTGCATGTCCGTAGCGCCGACCACTATACTGCGCGCCATGCGGGTCGATATCGTCTCCGACACCATTTGCCCCTGGTGCTATATCGGCAAACGCCGCTTCGAGCACGCGCTGTCGGCTCACCGTGTCGCCGGGGCGGCGATCGAATGGCGGGCGTTCCAGCTCAATCCGGACATGCCCGCGGACGGGGCGGACCGGCGCAGCTACATGGTGGCCAAGTTCGGCTCCGAGGAGCGGATTGCCGAGATTTTTGGCGCGATCGAGCAGGCCGGCGAGGCCGAGGGCATCCGCTTCGCCTTCGATCGCATGGAGCGGACACCCAACACCGTGAACTCGCACCGCCTGATCGCCTTCGCCGGGCGCCGCGATGTCCAGGACGCGACGGTCGACGCCCTGTTCCGGCGATATTTCGAGCAGGGCGAAGACATCGGTGACAACGAGGTGCTCACCGCCGCGGGCGCGGACGCCGGGCTCGACGAGGCGGAGGTCCGCCGCTTCCTGACCGGCGGCGAAGGCGCCGAACAGGTGCGCCAGGAAAGTGCGGCCGCGAGCCAGATGGGCATCTCCGGCGTCCCCTGCTTCATTTTCGAGAACCGCTACGCCGTTTCCGGCGCGCAGGCGCCCGAAGTCTTCGAACGGGTCTTCGAGCTTACCGCCGCCAAACCACCCGCCGAACAGGCCGACGCGCCATAGGGCGGGCCCGCATTTACCGCGTCGAGATCGTCGCGCGCCCTCCGATCCAGCGCGGTCAGTCGTCCGTCACCCCGCCCTTGCCGGCCGGCGGGCCGCTTTCGAGGAACGGAAACAGGTTGCGGAGAAAGCCCGGCGCGAGCGCCGCGAGTGGGTTCACGACGACGGTTGGCTCGTCGATCGGGCCGACCACCCGGTAGGTCGCCGCAAACAGCCCCTCGCCCTCGCCGCCCACCAGGAGCTCTCCGATCAAGGGGATCGTGCCGATGATGCTGTTCAGCGCATAGACCGGGACGATCGTGCCGCGGAGGTCCGCTTCATCCGTTTCGAGATCGACCGTCCCCTCGGCGTTGATGCCGATCGACAATCCCGCGGCCCTCGCGTCCTTCACGATGAGAACGTCGTCCACGACGGAGAACGGCATGACGAATGTCGAAAAGGAAATGCCCTCGCCCTGCAGCCCATCGAGGATGCCGGTCAGCGTCGCGACGGTAAGCAGCCGGGCCAGTGTCGGCGCGTTGATCACCCGATAGTCGCGGATCGTGACCGTGCCCGTGATCGGCGTATCCGGAAGGTCGTCGTGCAACACCGCCTCCATCAGGAGGCGGCCGCCGACCGCGTTGTCATAGATCTCGAAGGTGCGCGCCACCGCGCCCGCATCTCCCGAGCGCACGATCAATCGGCGCTTGGCTCCCGCCGGCTCCAGGAACATCTGGAAGGCCGCGCCGGTCGAGAGCGTTCCTTCGAGAAAACCACTGTGCCGGCCGTTGGCGTCGGCAATGATGCGCGCACGCGCATCCGTCAATTGTTGATTGGATGCCGTTAGAAGACGCTCGACATTAAGATCCAACATAAAGGAACCGGACTCCGGTGTGCGGCCGTCCATGAGGCGTTCCAGATAGGGCTTGGCATCGAGACTCGCGCCGGTGAGCGAGACCCGCACGCCGGCGTCAGTCGTCTCGATCCGCCCGGCGATATCCGTGGCACCGTAGTGAAGGCGCTCGATCGTGACCTCGCGAAACCCATCCAATTCGCGTTCGAGCGTCGCCCGCGCCACGCCGCGAAAGTTCTTGGTTTGGACATCGATGGTGGTGAGTTCGATCGGTCCGTCCGGTGGAAGCTCCGCCAGAATGCGCACCCGTCCTTCCTCGCCTTCCGATTTGACCCAGAAGAGTTCCGGAATTTCGAGCCTTGCATTTCTCGCGTCGAGGGTGATTGACGCCCGAGGCGGTAGCCGCCCCGGCGGATCGATGATGACGGCGTCGAGCGCGAAGCTGCCCTGCGCATAGGGCGCCAAATCGATGCCGAGCGCGGCCTGCCCCTCCGGCGTCACATTCATCGATACGTCGTAACGGCTGGTGACCGGCGCCTCGTCGCCGAAGAATTTCCGCCATGCGATCGTCGCGGGCATCCCCTGGATCTTGGCCGTGCCCAGAAGATCCATGCTCGTGGCGTCGATGCCGATACGCAGCGCGCCCTCGCTGACGTCGAACTTGCCGGCCAGCGCGTCCACGCGGGCATCCCGCAGCCGAGCCACGGCGGTGAGCTCGATCTGCTCCGGCTCGAGGTCGGTGATCAGCGGCAAATCGGCGGCGAACAGGGTGTGCACCGCCCCGCCGATCTGCGCGGGCCGCAGCCCGATCCTGTCCGCCAGCGCCAAGCGTGGATGGTGGAGCAGCGCGAGGGCATCCATGGCCGCTCCCTCTGCCTCGACAATGGTCTGCATGCGTGCGCGCTCGGAGCGGATGTCGCTCAGTCGGGCGGTCGCGTGCGGCACCGTGATCCCCAAAAGCCGGCCGCCGCTCATCGTCAAATCGAGCGATTCGCCGGTGAAGCGCGCAACTCCGCCGACCCCTTCGACCGGCGGCATCGGACGCAGGTAATGAATGCTCGCGTCTTCGAACGTGAACGTGCCGGTGGCCGACGTCGCGCTCAATCGATCGTTCTCGACCGCGCCCGGCTCGATGTCGAGCGCGGCATCGAGCCGCGTGATCACGCCGTCCGTGACATTGCGCGGGATCCACCGGCGGTCGGCGCCGAACACGGCCTCCGGCCAGTAGTCGCGGAGGGAATCGAACGGCATATCCAGAATCTGGAACTGTCCGCGGACGCCGACGCCGGCGGCGGTCTGCCGGATCACGCCGTTCAGCGAGAAACGCGGCCGATCGGTGTCGAGGCTCAACGATTCGAGGGAGATTCGGGAAAGATCGCCGTCGACGGTGCCGGCGGCGGCGAGCCGCCGGACCGGGACGGGTGCCGAAAGGACCTCCGGCAGCGTGATCCTGCCCGCCTCGCCCACGATATCGAAATCGACGCCTTCGATGACGCCGCCCGGCGCCAGATCGAATGACAGTGTGCCGGACATCGGAACCCGGATTCCGGAGAATCGTTCGAGTTTTGGAGAGACGGAGGCGAGCTGCGCCAGGCTCAACGCGGAGAATGTCACGGACGCGCTGCTCAGCTTACTTTTGCGGTTATGGAAGGTCAGGACCTCGACATGTGTCTCGACGTCCTGAACCCGCGCGTCCAACGACAACAGGCCGATGATCTCAGCGTCGTCGAGATCGAACACGAGATCGGCCTTGGGTGCCGTCCAGACTAGGCCGCTGGGCTCGTCGGCCACCGTAAGATAGGCGTCCAGCACGCCGACATGCTCGAGCCGGGCCAGCGGGTGGTCCTCATGGGGCGGATCGAGCAGATCGGCGACCAGCGCGTCGACGGCATCACTCTCCGCGCCATCGTCGCCGCCCGCGGCAAGATGCAGCCCGCCGTCCCGCCGGCGCAGCAGGCTCAGGCTCGGCTCGATCAGCTCGATCGACGAGGGCGCGAGGACACCGCGCAGCAGAGCCGCCCCGCTCAAGCCGAGGGACGCCGACGGCACCGTGAGGAGGGTCTCGCCGTCCGCACTCGAAATGCGCATGTTGACCACCCGAATGTCGAGCGCGCGCTCCCAGCCGGCCCAGGTCAGAATCGTGTCCTCGAACTCGATCAGGTAGGGCAGATCGTCTCCCCGCAACGCTTCTTCGATATAGGGCGAGAGAAAACCGAGGGAGATGGGACCGCTGGACAACCGCCACGCGCCGAGCGCGAACACGATGGCGAGCGCACCGAATAGGGCGCCGACGGCGTGAAGAACGATTCGGGCTGTCGATGTCATGCCGATGCAACGGGGCGAGCCGCCCTCGCCGAGCGCGTGCGGCGCCTGTCACGAATCACCTAATGCCTGATCGTTGTAATACAATCGCCTCGCAGTGTCGCTCTTGGCTTTCTTAGACGATGGGGCTGCGCTTGCCGAGCCGGCCTCGAGGGAACGCGCGCGCGCCGGGCGGGAGGCGTGGCTGGCCGCGACGGCCGCGCTCGGCCGCGCTGACGCCGCGTTCGGCGCCGCCCTCGCCGGTGATCGGCGGGCGCGCGCGTTCCTTGACGGCGTGTTCGGCAACAGCCCCCATCTCGGCCAGTCGCTCGCGCGCGAGCCCGCCCTGCTGCGCATGATGGCCGAACGCGGCCCCGCCGCCGCGTTCGAGAGCGCGCTCGACGATGCGTCCCGAGAGGCCTGCTGGCGCGCCGATCGCGATACCGTCGCCGCGCGTTTGCGGGCGGCCAAGCGGCGGGCGTCGCTGACCGCCGCACTCGCCGATATCGCCGGCGCCTGGACCCTCGACGCGGTGACCGGCGCCCTCACCCGGTTCGCGGATGCGGCGCTCTCCAGCGCGCTCAATCATGTGCTTCACACGGCCGCGGCGCGCGGCGTTCTCACCCCGTCCGACCGGGATCTGCCTACGGCGGATTGCGGGCTGACCGTGCTCGGGATGGGCAAGCTCGGTGCGGGCGAGCTCAACTATTCGAGCGACATCGACTTGATCGTGCTGTTCGAGCCTGGGCGCGTACGCCATCGGGGGCCCGACGGGCCGACCGAGGATTTGCACCGCCTCGTGCGCGATCTCATCGCATTGCTCAGCGAGCGCACCAGCGAGGGTTACGTGTACCGGACCGATTTGAGGCTTCGCCCCGATACCGGTGCCACGCCGCTCGCGCTTTCGACCATCGCCGCCGAGCAATATTACGAAAGCCTCGGCCAGAATTGGGAGCGCGCCGCGATGATCAAGGCGCGCCCGGTCGCCGGCGATCCGGCGGTCGGGGCCGAGATGCTGGATCGGCTGCGGCCCTTCGTCTGGCGCAAATATCTCGATTTCGCCGCCATTCAGGATATCCAATCGATCAAGCGACAGATCAACGCACGCCCCGGCCATCAGGCGATCGCGGTCGCCGGCCACAATATCAAGCTCGGCCGCGGCGGCATCCGTGAGATCGAGTTCTATGCGCAGACCCAACAACTCATCTGGGGCGGCCGCGATGCTTCGCTGCGCCCGCGTGCGACCTGCGATGCCCTGCGCGCGCTCGCCATGGCCGGACGCATGAGCGACACGGCCGCCGAGGAGCTGATCGAGTCATATGGTTTCCTCCGCCGGCTCGAGCACCGCCTGCAAATGGTCGCCGACGAGCAGACCCATACGCTTCCCGACGACGCGGACGGCCTCGCGGGGATCGCCCGCTTCATGTGCTTCGCCGACGAGGCCGCGTTCACCGATACGCTCCAGACCCATCTACGGCGGGTCGAGAGCCACTATGCCGCGCTCTTCGAGGGCGAGCCGGCGCTCGGCGGCGAGGACGGAAATCTGGTCTTCACAGGCGCCGACGACGATCCCGACACCCTCGCCAGCCTGAGGCGGCTGGGCTTCGGCGATGGCCCGGCGCTCTCGGCGACGGTGCGCGGCTGGCATCACGGGCGGATCCGGGCGACCAGAAGCACGCGCGCGCGCGAACTGCTGACCGAGCTCATGCCCGTCCTGCTCCGCGCGCTTGCCAAGACCGCCAATCCCGATGCGGCATTCCGCAAGTTCGACGAGTTTCTCGGCAAGCTGCCGTCCGGGGTTCAGCTTTTCTCGCTGTTCCACGCCAATCCGGGCCTGCTCGCCCGGCTTGCCGAGATCATGGGCAGCGCGCCGCGCATCGCCGAGCATCTGAGCCGCCGGCCGGGCCTGCTCGAGGGCCTCCTCACCGGCGACTTCCATCGGCGGCTGCCGGGACGGAGCGCGCTGCTCGACGACCTCGGTCGATCGCTCGAGACGCCAAGCGACTTCCAGGACGTGCTCGACGGCGTCAGACGCTGGCAGCACGAGCAAGAGTTCCGGATCGGCATGCAGCTCTTGGGCGGAGACGTCCCCGCCGAGCAATCCGCCGGCGCGCTCTCGGATTTGGCCGATGCGGTGATCGCCGCGCTGCTGCCGCGGGTCCAGGAGGAGTTCGCCCGCGCTCACGGCATCGTGCCGGGCGGCGCCTTCGCCGTGCTCGGCATGGGCAAGCTTGGCAGCCGCGAAATGACTTTCGATAGTGACCTCGACATCATCTTCCTCTACGGCGCGCCGGCCGGGTTTGGCGCGGAGTCCGACGGCGCCCGCCGGCTCGCGGCGAGCCACTATTACGCCCGCCTCAGCCAACGCCTGTCGAGCGCGGTCAGAGCGCTCACCGCCGAGGGACGATTGTATGAAATCGATACCCGGCTTCGACCGTCTGGCGGATCGGGTCCGATCGCGATGGAAGCCGCCGCCTTCCGCCGCTACCAGAAGAACGAGGCTTGGACCTGGGAGCATATGGCGCTGACCCGCGCGCGCCCGGTCGCGGGCGATCCGGCTCTTTTCGCGACGGTGATGGAAGGGGTTCGGGCGGTTCTCACGGCTCCTCGCGAGCCGACGGCTCTCTTGGCGGACGTCGCCGCGATGCGCGAGCGAATCGATGCCGAGCGCCGGACCGAGAACAGATGGCGCCTCAAGCATGTCCGCGGCGGCCTGCTCGACCTCGAATTCATCGCCCAATACCACCTGCTGCGTCACGCTGCGGCGCATCCGGCAATTCTCGTTCAATCGACGCAGGCGATGTTCCGCCGGCTCGGCGAGGCCGGCGTGCTGGACCCCGCCGAGGCGCGGGAGCTCGCCGCCATGACCGCCTTTCTTCAACATCTCCAGGGCCTGCTCAGACTCACCGTCGGCACCAGCCGAGACACCGAGCAGTTTTCGGCCGGCGTCCGCGAGACCCTGTCCCGGGCGATGGGGGTCGACGATTTCGCCGCGCTCGAAGCCCGGCTCGCCGCGATACAGGATCGAGTCCGCGCCGTTTATCATCGCCTGATCACAGCCCCCGCCGCGGCGCTCGACCGGACGGCGAAAGGAAACCACGAATGACGACGGTTATCGATACCGGCAGCCCAGCGCCGGATTTCACGGCACCGACCAGTGACGGCGGCACGCTTACGCTCTCGAGCCTTCGCGGCAGGGCGGTGGTTCTCTACTTCTACCCCCGCGACGATACGCCCGGCTGCACGCGGGAGGCGCAGGGCTTCGCCGAGACGCTTCCCGCATTCGCCGAAGCGGGCGCCGACATCGTCGGCATCTCCAAGGACACGGTCGCCAAGCACGACAGGTTCAGGGCCAAATATGGCCTCCCCTTCCCGCTCGTCTCCGACGCCGAGAGCGACATCTGCGAGCGCTACGGGGTCTGGGTCGAAAAGCAGAACTACGGCAAGCGCTATATGGGCATCGAGCGCTCGACCTTCCTGATCAACCCGGATGAGGTGGTGAGCCGGGTCTGGCGCCGGGTCAAGGTCCCGGGCCATGTCGACGCGGTGCTGGAGGCTGCGCGCGCGCTGTAACGCTCGCCGTGCCGGCCGGCCGGCTACCCACCCTTGAAGGGGCGGAACAGGCTGAGCGTGTCGTCGGTGTTCAGCCGCACGCCGGACCATCGGTCGCGCGGCACCGCCTCGCCGTTCACCATGGCGAGGAGCGAGGCCTCGCCTTCGAGGCGAAGCGCGGCGAAGGCATCCGCCACGCTCGCTCGATCGACGAGCTCGATGTCTCTGCTCTTGTCGTCGCCGAATTGCGGGAGCTCGAGCGCGATGAGCTCCACGGTGATCCTCATGCCAGGCCGAGGCGCTCTTTGGTCTCCGTCGTCGGCTGCCCGTCCGGCGTCCAGCCGCGCAGCGCGTAATATTCGGGCAGCATCGTGTCGAGCTCGCAGACCTTGCCCTTGCCCGAGCCGCTCTTCACCGCCTCCTTGAGGATGCGCGCCGGCAAGGTGTCGTCGGCCGCGGTCATGCCGGCGTCGAGGTTGAACCGGCGTTCGATGTTCCAGATGCGTTCACCGACCTCGTGCAAGCGCTCGACGGTCCATGTCCCCGCGCAGGCGGTGTCGACGAGATTGGCGACCTCATCGAGCCCCCAGATCATCATCGGGAACGCACAGAGGCCGGTCGAGTCCACGGCCGCATTCGCGTCCTGGCTCTCTTTCACGATCTTGGCCTTGCCTTCCAGCGCACCGCCGGAGAAATCGTCCTCATAGGGGTCGGCGCGCAGATGGCAGGCACCGCGGTTGCTGGTGGCGTAGGCAAGCCCCATGCCTTGCATCGAGCGCCCGTCATAGCCGGGAAATTCCTGGCCCTTCGAGACCATGGCGAACTCGGGATGGCCGTATTTCTCGCACAGCAATTTGGCGCCGAGCCCGAGATCCTTGCCGAAACCGGTGCCGGTCCCGGCTTGTTCCGCCGCCGCGACCAGCGCTTCCGCGGAGCCGAAATTGTAGGCGATGCCGCCGGTCTCGGCCTCGGTGATCGCGCCGGTCTCGTAGAGCTCCATCGCGGCCGAGACGGTCGCGCCGAACGAGATCGGATCCATGCCCTCCTCGTTGCAGAGGAAATTGGCATAGGTTGCGGCTTCGATGTCGTCGACGCCGACCATCGGCCCCAGCGAATAGGCCGATTCATATTCGAGGCCGCCGCCTACGTTCTTGTATCGGTCCTCGCCTTTGATCGCGAAATGGTTGGGGTCCATCTTGGAGGCACGCTGGCAGCCGATCGTGCAGGCGAAACAGGCCCGGTTGGTGACCAGATTGGCCGCACCGTCGGAGCGGCGCTTCGCCATCATCGCGTCCGGGTTCAGCTTGCCGACTCCTTCGAATTGCACGTCGCGATTATTGCGCGTCGGCAGACTGCCGAAGGCCTGGGTGACGTCGATCATGGAGAGCGTGCCGGTGCGCGCGAGGTCGGCGCGGGTCTGGCTTGCGGCGAGCGCGTCGGCGGCGTGCTTGACGGCCTTGGCGAAGGCATCGGCATCATCCACCGCCACGCCCCTGGTGCCGCGCACCGCGATCGCCTTCAGATTTTTCGAGCCCATCACGGCGCCCACGCCGGAGCGGCCCGCGGCGCGGTCCAGGTCGTTCATGACGCAAGCGAAGCGGCAGCCGGTCTCACCGGCCCGGCCGATCGAGGCGATTTTGATCGCGCCGTCCTGGTGCCGCGCCCTGATCAGGGGCTCGGTATCCCACACCGACTTGCCCCAGATGAAGCCCTCCGCGTCCACCAGCGCGGCCTTGTCGTCCTGGATATGGAGATAGACGGGCTTCGGCGCCCGGCCCTCGCAGATCACCATGTCCCAGCCCGCGAGCTTCAGCTCGCCGCCGAAATAGCCGCCCGAGTTGGAGCACGCGATGGCGTTGGTCAGAGCGCCCTTGGTGACGACCGTGTAACGCCCGCCCGTCGGCGCCGTGGTGCCGGTCAGGGGGCCGGTCGCGAAGATCAGCTTGTTTTCGGGCGAGAGCGGGTCCGCCTTGGGATCCATCTCCTCGGCGAGATATTTGCTGGCAAGGCCTCTGCTGCCCAGCAGCTCGGATGCCCAGGTCATATTGAGGGGCTCTTCCGTGCAGGTGCCGGCCGTGAGGTCGACCCGTAACAGTCTGCCTTGCCATGCCATGACGGTCCTCCGCGCTGTCAACCGGCCGGATCGGGTGCCGCCCGGCGGAAAGATGCTCCCGGTAATGGTAGCACGCTTCGCCCTCAACCGTAGCGCCTGAGCGCCGCCCCGCCCGCCCGCAACCAGCGGCGCGCCGCGAGCCGCTCCTCGGTAAGCGTGTCCACCAGCGCCCAGAACGACGGACCGTGATGAGGATGGACGAGATGGGCCACCTCATGGGCGACGACATAGTCCAGGACGAAAGCTGGCGCGAGAACCAGGCGCCAGGAGAAGGACAGAGTGCCGCGGGCGGAGCAGCTTCCCCAACTGGTCGCCGGATCGCGCACCGAGATACGCCTCACGCCCATGCCGATCGCCGTCGCTTTCTCCACCGCACGAAGCTCGATCTCGCGCCGCGCCTCGGCGCGCAGCCAACGCTCGACCCGGGCGGTGAACCCTTCCGGCGGGCCGGGAACATAAAGCGCGCCATCGATGCGCGCGGCATTGCCGCGCGCGCCGGCGCCCAGCTTCAGCGGCAGCTTCTGCCCCATCACCGGGATCACCGCGCCTGCGGAAAAGCGAACCGGCGGCGGCAGCGCCGCGAGCCGCTCGTGGATCCAGCCTGCCTTCGCCTCGGCGAAGCGGCGGCCGGCGCGGACGCTCGCCCGCCCGGGCAGCACGAGCTCGACCACGCCGCGCCGCTCGAGAAGCCGGAGCATGATCCGCCGGGCGCGGCCGCTGCGCCGCACCGGGAGCCGCACGGTGACGCCGTTCGGCAGCCTGATCGGGAGCTCGCCCGGCGTCTCGCCCGCCCGACCGCCGCGTTCAGCGCTAACAGGCCGCGGTCCCGGCCCGCTCATCGGCGAGGGAAACGCCCCACCAAGCGCTACGCCGCGGGGCGGCGGACCGGCACCACGTAGGGACCCTCCGGAATCACGGCGATGCGCCGGTCCCGGTGCCGGGCGGCGCTTTCCGCCACCGTATCGCTGAGCGAGTCGGTCATCCGGACGCCGGTCAGCGCGCGTTCCTGCTCCGCAAGCCCCTCGGTGAAGAGGTGGATCGTTCCGGCCCGCATCGGCCTGAGCTGCATCTCGGTTTGCCACTCGTCGATCGCAGCGTGGCGCTTCTCGCTGATCTCGGCCAGGAACCGATCCGGGCCGTGCGCGACAAGGCGGCGCTGCGCGTCGACGAAGTGATCCGAGCCCATGCCTTCGGAGCAGCGCGACGCAATGACCAAATCGCCGCCCGGCGCCAGGATCTCCAACGGCCCGACCATGCCTTTGACCGTTTGGTAATAGGTCTTGTCCAGCGGATAGCCGGCGGCGCTGGTCAACACGGTGCTGAATTGCTCGTCGACGGGAACGGTGGCGAACCTCTCGGCGAAGCGCACCGCCGCCTCATGGCTCGCCAGCACATCGCCGTAATTGAGGAAGGACACCCGCCGCTCCTCGTCGACGACGCTGTTGACGGCGCGCGCGCCGCCGAGCATCGCCATGATCTCGACCTGCTCCTCATGCAGTGGATTGCCGTCGAGCACGCAATTGGTGCAGTTGGGATGCTCCATGAAGCGCGCGCTGTGAAAGGTGGTGATGGTCTCGGCGTGGGCGACGCCGGGCGCGATCACCTTGCGCCCGCCCGACCAGCCGGCCATGAAATGCGGCTCGACGAGCCCGGTCGCAATCCGCAGGTCGGCCTCGACGAAGCGCCGATCGAGCCGAACCACGGTGCCGCGCCGGGTCCGGCCCATGAACAGGTGATCGGCGTCCTCACGGGCGAAATGATTCTCGACCCGCACCGTCTCGAGCACCCAGGGATCGCCGACGAGCTCGGCGAGCTCGGCGCCTTCGCTCGGCCGGTGCAGCCCGGTCGCGACCAGCACCGTGATCGCCGCAGGGGCGAGCCCGGCATCGAGCAGGGTTCGGATCAGGCTCGGCAGGATCACCCCGTTGGGCACCGGGCGGGTGATATCGCAGATCAGGATGCAGGCCCGCCGCGCCCGCGCGGCCTCCGCCGCCAGCGGCGCGCATCCGACCGGGGCCGCGAGCGCCTCCCGCATGACGCGCGCCGGCGCTTCGAGCACCGGCATCGCCTGCTTGGCGATGACGGTGACTTCGAGCTCGTCCGGCAGGTCGACCGCGCGCTTGCCGCGGCCATAGTTCAGGTGGACCCGCATGACATCCAGTCTAGCACGATGCCCCGGTCGAGGCTGTCGCCATGCGCTCGATTGCCACTGGGATCGGCGGCCGCCCTGCCCTCCCCTCAGCCGCCGAACATGAAGGCGCTGATGACCCGGCCCGGCGCGAAGGTGCCGGCGAGGCCACAGAAGGCGCCGATCATGCACCCCCGGTGGAGCCGCACATTGCCGCGGCGGATGCCGTAGACACCGACCGCGAGGGAGACGACGATCACGATCTAGAGCAGATGAATCCCGCTATAGCCGTCGTCGAGGCCGCGAACTCCGATCGTGGTCAGCGCCGAGACGGCGAGCAGCCCGGTCCAGATCCGGCCCAGCAATTTGTGCAGCCGGGTCCCCTTGCGCAATGCGAGCACCGCGGGGCCGAGCAGCAACGCCGGCGCGGCGGTCGCGATATGGACCGCGAGCGCGATCGTCATGAGGCGTGGGCGACCGCGCCCGCTACTGGGTCCCGGCCAAGGGAATTCCGGTCGCTTCGGCGGTCGCCATCGTGAGCGCGCGCAGATCCTCGGGCTCGACATTCTGCAAGTTGGTCTTGCCCGTGCAGCGGGCCATCATCGATGCTTCCGACGCCGTCGCCTTGATGATGCTGACCGTGCCGTGGGCCCGGTCTTCATCGCTCCGGTCGGCCGAGAAGCCGAGTTCGCCGGCCTGGGTAATCGCGCCCCCGGCCGCGAGCCCGGCCGCGACGCCGAGCACCACCGCGACCGCGCCCAGGGCGATCACCTTGGCTACATCGGTGCCCGAGCGCACGCCGCCGAAATAGACGAGGTCGATCTCCTCCTCGCGGTCGAGCCGGCGCAGGATCGCGACGGCATCGCGCAGGATCGTGAGGTCGGGCGCGCCGCGCAGCTCCGCCCATGACGTGCCGAGACCCGCGCTGCCGTCGAGCACGAGCATGTCGAAGCCGGCATCGAGCGCGTGTGGGATCGCTTGCTCCAGGATCGCGGGAGACGAGACCGCAAGCCCGACCACCTGACCGTCGCGCAATCGCACCGCCTCGATCGGGCTGAAGCGATGCCCGAGGGCGTGGATGAGACCGGCCGCATCCCGGCTGGGTGGAATCTGATCGGGCATGACGAGCTGGAACCACCGCGCCTCGCCTCCGATTGGCCGGAGGCCGAGATAGCGCGCGTCGGCTTCGGCGAGGCCTTTCCCGACGGCGCGGCCCACCTCGTCCGGCGCCTCGTCGAAACCGGTGACGAAGAGCGGCAGCGCGAGATCGACGCCGCCGATCGAGGTGGCGACCCGGCAGGCCTCCCGATAGGGATCGATGACCAGGCGCGAGAGGTTCGCCGGTAAAAAGGCGAGATCGTCGAGGACGCCGGGACGCTCCGTCGGAAACGGATCGTCGCGCTCCTCCATACGCTTTTCGAGCATCGCCCTGTGACGCACCGAATCAAGCGGGTTGGTACGAGCCATCACGAAGATGTCTTCCCGGTGGCCCACCGCATAGTCGGCCGAGCCGGTCTCCGCATCGCAGCGATAGCAGCGCGCCGCCTCGTCCCTGGCCGCGTCCCAGCCATAGGTCGTCTCGATCTCCGGAAACTCCACCGGCTTGTCGCCGAGGCCGAGAAAGTCGGGGTGCTGGACCGGCAGCAGCTCCCAGTTCAGGTCCTGGGCGACGGGCACGCGCCGGGTCCGGTACGGCGTCTTGTAGGGCAGCGGGTCGGCGCGGCCCTCGAGGAAGGCCTTGACGTAGTAGGCGGCCCGCTGGCCGTGGTTCATCGCGACGACGAGCGTGGAGCCGCCGAACGCGCCGTCGCCCGCGGCGAAGACCTTGGGGTCGCCGGTGCGCATGGTGTCCCAGTCGGTGCGGACCCGATCCGACAGCATCATGCCGCGCCGGTCGAGATCGTCACAGAGCCCCTCCTGGCCGACCGAAGCGATGACCATGCCGCAGGCGATGTCGTGCTCCGTTCCGGGCACGTTCACCGGCGCCCGGCGCCCCGATTCATCGGGATCGCCGAGGGTCGTCTGCACGCAGCGCACGGCGAGCTCGTTGCCCCGCTTCACGATCTCGGTCTGCTGGGTGTGGTAGATGAACTCGACGCCCTCTTCGATCGCGCCTTCGAGCTCGATCTTGCGGGCCGGTATCTCGGCGGGTCCGCGCCGGTAGATCACCTTCACATGCTTGCAGCCGGGGAGCCGCTTCGCCACCCGACAGGCGTCCATCGCGACATCGCCGCCGCCGACCACGACCACCGTTTCGGGCATCTCCGGCCGGGCGCCGTCATTGACGTCGCGCAGGAACTGCACGCCGTCGATGACGCGTTGATCGTCCTCGCCCGGGATCCCCATTTTCTTGCCCCACCACGCGCCGATCGCGAGGATCACCGCGTCATGGCGCTCCTTGAGCTGGTCGAGGGTGAGATCGCGCCCGAGCGCGGTGTTGAAATGGATCCGCACGCCCGGGCAGCGTCGGCTGATCCGATCGATGTCTTCCTGGATGATCCCCGGCGGCAGGCGGAACGCCGGAATGCCCCAGATCATCATGCCGCCGAGGCGGTCGGTCATCTCGTAGACGTGGACCTCGTAGCCCGCTACCGAGAGGTCGTGAGCCGCGGTCATCCCGGCCGGACCGGAGCCCACGACGGCGATGCTCTCAGCGTGCTTCACCGGCACCGGCGGCAAGTCGTGGTCATGGCCGACCTCGTCCATGACGAAGCGCTTGAGATTGCGGATCTGGACCGGACCGTCGGAATCGGTGCGCCGGCAGGCCGGCTCGCACGGCGCGTCACAGACTCGCCCGCAAATCGAGCTGAACGGGTTGGTCGCCGTGATCGCCTCGAAGGCTTCCTCGAACTTCTTCTCCCAGATATAGGCGATATAGGACGGGGCGTCGGTCCCGATCGGGCAGGCGATCTGGCATGGCGCCGGGACGAAATGGGTGTCGTCGGTATCGTCGGGAAGCTCGGCGAGAAGCTGCCCGCCGGCCTCCAATTCCTTGATCGCCATCGCTCAGCCCACCCGGTCGCGCAGCGCCTGATCGCGCGCGCGATATTCCGGCGCGTAAGGCAGGCCGGTCATCTCGGCAGCGTCCCGCGTGACCGCGACCAGGTCGTCGCGCCTGAGCTGGTCGGTGCTCGAATAGCCGAGCGCCTGGGTCAGCGCGGCAACTTGCCAGCGCACGCCTTCGAGATAGCGGTGGATGTTGCGCGCCTCCGCCACCGGGTTGTAGCGCTGCTCATGCTCCGGGTCTTGCGTCGCGATCCCGGTGACGCACTGGCCGACATGGCATTGCATGCAGGCGATGCAGCCGCCCGCGATGATCACGGCGGTGCCCATGGCGACCGCGTCCGCGCCGAGGCAGAGCCCCTTGACGGCATCGACCCCGTCGCGGATCCCGCCCATCAGGACGATCTGCATTTTACCGAGGCCATCGACCTCCTTCAGCGCATCGATCGCCTGGGTGATCGCGGCGATGGTCGGGACGCCGACATATTCCATCACCTCGGCGCCGCCGGCCCCGGTCGAGCCTTGCATGCCGTCGAGCTCGACGAAATCGAACCCGTCCTTATAGGCGATCTTGATGTCGTCGCGCACCCGGCCGGCGCCGAGCTTGACGCTCACCGGAATGCGATAGCCGGTCGCCTCGCGGAACTCCTCGACCTTGATCACGAGATCGTCGGCGCCGAGGATGTCGGGGTGGCGCGAGGGCGAACGCAGATCGATGCCCTCGGGAATGCCGCGGATCGTCGCGAGCTCCTTGGTGACCTTCTTCGCCATGAGCTGGCCGCCGAAACCCGGCTTCGCGCCTTGGCTGATATAGATCTCGAGCCCGTCGGCGCGGTTCATGTCGTGGATGTTCCAGCCCAAGCGGCCGCCCAGACACTGGAAGACGAGCTGCTCGGCGGCGCCGCGCTGGGCGTCGCTCATCCCGCCTTCGCCCGTGTTCTCGGCGATTCCGGCCATGCTGGAGGCCATGCCGACCGCTTGCTTGGTGGAGCGCGAGAGCGCGCCATAGCTCATCGGCGCGATCATGATCGGCATCGAGAGCGAGAGCGGCTTGGCTCCGTTCAGACCGCCGATTGTGGTGCGCATCTCGACCGCCGCCACCGGATCGCCCGCCGCGCCGGCATCGGAAAGATCGCGCTTGAAGGCGAGGTCCGACAAATGCGGCAGCTCGCGCGCGCCGCCATAGCCGCGCACCCGGTAACGCCCGATCTGGGACTTGATATAGACGTCCTCCTGGATCTTGGCGTTCCAGTAGTCCGATTTGCCGGAAAAGCCGAAGAACGGAATGCTGCGCACCTGCTGCTCGCTGGTCGCGTAGCGCAGGCGCTTGCCGGCATTGACCACCTTCTGGAAGCTGCCTTTGAAGGCGATCTCGTGGCGGTCGAGAAACTCGCGGACGCCGTCGAGATCGGCGCCGGCGATATCGGTGAGCTCGGCGTCGGAGCCGAGCGTCTGGACCTTGCCGCCGATGAAGATATCACCGCTCGCCATGTCCTCGCCGACCCGCTCGCCGGAATCGCCCAGGATGATGATGCGCCCGCCATACATCATGTAGCCGGCCATGAAGTTGGCGTTGCCGGCACAGCAGAGGGTGCCTTCCTTCATCACCTGGCCGGCGCGCGAGCCGACATTGCCGTGCACCACGATCTCGGCGCCGCGGATCGCAACCCCGGCGATGGCTCCGGCATTGCCGCGCACCGTGACGGTGCCCGCATACATGTTGTCGCCCAGTCCCCAGCCGACATTGTTGTCGACCAGGAAGCGCGCCCGATCGGCGAGGCCGGCGCAGAAATAGCCCGCCGAGCCCCTGACATGCACCGTCACCGGGTGGATCAGACCGACGCCGATATGATGGCGCGCGTCGGGGTTGACGACCTCGATGTCTTCGCCTTTGGCCCCGTAGTCGCGGATCAGCTCGTTGGCGTCGCGGACGGGAATCCGCCCTAGGTCAATCTGGACCATGTGCCGTAACTCCCGGGCGGCGGTTCCTTGGTGTCGAGCGCGTGACCCGGGAAGAGGCGGTTCAACGAGACCTCCTCCGAGGCGATCGCGATCATATCGTCGTTCTCGTACATGATCATCGGCTTGGCCGCGAGATGATCCTTGGCATAGCCGATCTCGTCCTTGGTCGAGACCAGGAACGAGAAGGTGCCGTCGAGATCGTCGATCGAGCTCTTGAGCGCCCCTTCGAGCGAGCCGTCATTGGCGAGCTTGTCGGCCAGATAGACCGCGATCAACTCGCTGTCATTGTCGGTATGGAACTCGAAGCCGCGCCGCTCGAGACGCCGGCGCATCTTCCAGTAGTTCGTGATCTGGCCGTTGTGGACGATCGCGATATCGGTGAAGCCGGTGGCCCAGAACGGATGCGCCGATTCCGGCTTGACCTCGGATTCGGTCGCGAGCCGGACATGGCCGAGCCCGTGGGTGCCGCGCACCGCACGGACGTGGAACCGCTCGTCGACGTCGTGGGCGCTGCCGACGTCCTTGCGGATGTCGAGGCTCTCGCCGATCGAGATCAGGGTCGCCGCATGCTCCATGTCGTAAGTGAGCTTCTGGACGTCGCCCGAGAAGCGGACCACGACCCGATAGCTGTTACCGACCCGCTCGTCGTCGATGATCTCGGCCCCCTCCTCCTCGAGGACGCTGCGAATCTTGGCGACCGATTGCCGCGCGTCATCACCCTCGCCGACCAGAAAACGCAGCTTCAACTCGCCGTCGGTCGCCTCTTCATAGAGCGCGAAGCCGGTCGAATCCGGCCCGCGGTGCTGGCAACCGTCGAGCATGTCGATCAGCGCCTGGCCGGCCGGCAAGCCGGTACCGCCATGTTTGAACATGACACCCGCAATTCCACACATGATCCTTTCCCGCGCGTCGTTCTGCTGGGATCATCATACCACGAACCCGGACTCGCGCTGCCCCTTCCGTTATCATCCGCTCGTCGAGAGGAAACCGTCATGCCCCATGCGCTGTCGGACGGAACAAAGCTCTATTACGAAGAGGCCGGGACCGGTTACCCGGTGCTCTTCATCCACGAGTTCGCCGGCGATCACCGGAGCTGGGAGCCCCAGCTCCGCCATTTCGCACGGCGCTATCGCTGCATCGCCTACAATGCGCGCGGCTATCCCCCGTCGGACGTGCCGGGGCGGAGCGACGCCTACAGCCAGGAGCACGCGCGCGCGGACGCGGTCGCCGTCCTCGACCATCTCGCGATCGAGCGCGCCCATATCGTCGGCCTCAGCATGGGCGGGTTCGCCGCCCTCCATCTCGGCCTGCACCATCCGGTGCGCACCGCGGCGCTGGTGGTGGCCGGCTGCGGCTACGGCGCGCCGAAGGATGCCCGCGCCGGCTTCACACGCGAGACCGAGGCCGTCGCCGCGCGCTTCGACCGCGAAGGCATCGCTCCGGTGGCGGCCGACTACGCGCTCGGGCCGACCCGGGTGCAGTTCCAGAGCAAGGACCCGCGCGGCTGGGCCGCGTTTCGCGACCAGTTGATGCAGCATTCGGCGCCGGGCGCGGCCGGCACGCTGCGCGGCGTCCAGGCCCGCCGCCCCTCGCTCTACGACCTGGAAGACAGCCTCGCCGCGCTTGCCGTGCCGACGCTCCTGATCACCGGCGATGAAGACGAGCCCTGCCTCGACGCCAACCTCTACCTCAAGCGCACGATCCCGACCGCCGGCCTCCTGGTGATCCCGAAATCGGGCCACACGATCAATCTGGAAGAACCGGACGCCTTCAACCAGGCCTGCGCGGGTTTCTTCGCTCAGGTGGAGCAAGGACGCTGGCCGGCGCGCGATCCGCGCTCGCGCACCGACACGGCGATCACCCGCATCGATATGGACGAGCCGACGTGACAGACACGGATAGATCCCTCGCCGACACGCTCCACTCGCTCCTTGCCGAACTGATCGCGCTCCCCTCGACGACGCCGCCCGGCGACACGCAGGCGATCTGCGCCGCCGCGGCCGAGCATCTGACGGCGGCCGGCTATCAGGTGACGCTGCCGATGCGAACTCCGCCGATCGCGAACCTGGTCGCCCGGCTCGGCGAGGGCGCGCCGTGCCTGGTCTTCAACGCCCATATCGACACGGTCGGCACCGGGGACCGCGCGGCGTGGCGCAGCGATCCGTTTACCGCCACCATGGTGGACGGCCGCATCTACGGCCTTGGCGCCAACAACTGCAAGGGCTCGGCGGCGGTGCATCTCTGGCTCGCCGCCGAGGCGGCGGCACGCGGCGGGCCGGCCCGCGGCAGCCTGGTCTTCGTTCTCGCCGGCGACGAGGAGCGTCTTGGCCCCGAGGGCACCGCGTTCCTGCGCGACGAGGGGCTGATCAGGCCCGATATCCTGGTGCTCGGCGCGCCCACCGAGAACCAGCTCATCATCGAGGAACGCGGCGTTCTCTGGCTCGAGATCGAGACCACCGGCCGTGCCGCCCATGGCGGCGATCCGGCGGCCGGCGATAACGCCATCCTGCGCATGATGCGACTCCTCGATCGGCTGCGCACCGCGCTCGAGCCTGCGCTCGAAGACAGGCGAAGCGGCGAGAAGGTCTCGACCATGAATATCGGCACCATCCATGGAGGGGAGAACCCCAATGTGGTGCCCGACCGTTGCGTTGCCCGAATCGACCGGCGCCTCCTGCCGCACGAATCGGTCGAGGACGCGGCCGCCGAGATCGAGGCGGTGCTGGCGAGCGCGGGCGAGCCCGCTTCGTGCTACACCGTTCGCCGGTTGGCCGGCACCAACGGGTTCTCTGCACCGCGCGACGGCCCGGGGGTCTCGGCACTGGCGGCGGCCATCCAGGACCGCCTCGGCAAGCCGCCGGAGATCCTCAACGCGCTCGCCGTGAGCGATGGCCGCTTCTTCGCGCGCGACGGAATCGAGATCGTCAATTTCGGTCCCGGCGACGGCGCGACCAGCCACGCCGCCAACGAACATGTCCCGCTCGATCAGATGGTGGATGCGGCGCTGATCCTCCGCACCTTCGTCGAGCGGGTCCTCGGCTTCGCCGAGTGAGGTTGTTTGAATTGACCGCTTCCGACGTCGCTGTTAGGTCTGTGGCGAAATGGCAGGGTTGTCCCCTTATCTGGCATCTGCAATTGGCTGGACGTGACGCGGCCGCGGGGCGGTAGAGAAGGCATCGTCGCAAACAGTGCGCGCTAACATGGACGTTCATCTGCCTGCGGCCGGCAGCGAAGAGGTGGCAGAATCACTCGGGGCCGCGTCGATTCCCGCTACCTCGCAGACCACGCTCGCTGTTCTCGACATCGTTCAGGGCGCGCACGCCTTCCACCTGTGGGGGCTGCTCGGCTGGCAGGACATTCGCCGTCGCTACCGGCGCTCCAAGCTCGGGCCGTTCTGGCTGACGATCACCATGGCAATCCTGGTAGCGGCGCTGGGAACACTGTACGGCGCCCTGTTCAAGTTCGAAGCCGCTGAATACGTCCCGTTCCTAGCGCTTGGCTTTATCATTTGGGCGCTGCTCTCGCGCCTGATCACCGAGGGCTGCTCCGCATTTATCAGTGCGGAGAGCATCATCAAGCAGGTGAGCCTGCCCCTGTCGGTCCATGTCTACCGTGTAGTATGGCGCAACCTCATCATTTTCGGTCATAACGCGGTGATTTTCGTCATCGTGGCGGTCGTCTTCTCGGTCAAGCCCGGGTGGGCCGGGTTGCTCGCCCTTCCGGGGCTTGTGCTCCTCTGCGTGAACGGCATATGGGTCGGGTTGTTTCTCGGCATCGTCTCGGCCCGCTTCCGCGACGTGCCGCCGATCGTCGGCAGTGTCATGCGGATCGCCTTCTTCATGACCCCGATCATCTGGATGCCGACATTGCTGTCTGGGCGCGCCGCCTTTCTGGATTTCAACCCGTTCTTCCACTTCGTGGAAGTGATACGAGCGCCCCTGCTGGGGCACATGCCCGGTCTCGTCTCGTGGTGCGCGGTCTTGGGTATCACCTTCGGTGGCTGGCTCTTGACCTTCGCCCTGTTCCGCCGCTACCGCCGGCGGATCGCCTATTGGACGTGAATGCCGTGGCCAGTCTTCGCCTCGAGTCGGTCACGGTCGACTTCCCCGTCTACAACACGAGCGCACGCTCGTTGAAGAACAGACTGCTGCATCATGGAACGGGCGGGCAAATCGGACGCGGTGCCGGCAACCGCCTGTGCGTACGCGCGCTCGACGATGTGAGCCTCGCGTTTGAGCATGGTGACCGGATCGGCCTCGTCGGCCCCAACGGCGCGGGCAAGACGACACTGTTGCGGGTGCTCGCGGGCGCCTATGAGCCGACGCAGGGTCGTGTGTGGCGGCGCGGGCGAATCGCTTCGTTGCTAAGCACATCGCTCGGCATCAGTCCCGAAGCGACGGGCTATGAGAACATCATGATGCGCGGTCTGTTCCTGGGGATGATGCCGGAAGAGGTGCGCGAGCGCATGGACGAGATCGCGGCGTTCACCGAGCTTGGCGACTATTTGGCGATGCCGGTGCACACCTACTCTGCGGGCATGCGGGTTCGGCTCGCCTTCGCGGTGTGCACCTGCTTCGAACCCGAGATCCTGTTGATGGACGAGTGGCTCAGCGCTGGGGATCGGGCTTTTTTCGACAAGGCCAAGCAACGGCTCGAAGAATTCGTCGATCGCGCCCGGATACTGGTGCTCGCTTCTCAAAACGCTGCCCTGCTGAAGCGCATCTGCACCACCGGCGTCCTGCTCGATGCCGGCAAGGTCAAGACCCACGGGCCGATTGAAGAGATTCTGGAGAAACACGGTCAAGCGGGCTAGATATGAGCGCTCCAGAAAGAAGGTGTTCGATCGGGCCGATCACCCACTGGAGCGTCCCGATGCGTCGGCAGCGGCGCGCAGGCAACTGAAGGGAAACTTGGAAGAGGGAGCACGCGCCCCTCTCATCAGAATCACTATGGTCCGGGCGTGTGCTCGGTCGCGAGCCGATGCAGATAGGCGCCGTAGCGGCTGCCCTTCAACGGTTCTGCCAACGCCGTGAGGTCACCTTCGCTGATCCAACCCTGACGCCAGGCGACTTCCTCGGGGCAAGCGATTCTTATGCCCTGGCGAACCTCCATCGTCTGTACGAACTGGCAGGCCTGGGCGAGGCTTTCGGGTGTGCCGGCATCCAGCCACGCGAAACCACGCCCCATTAGCTCTACCCGTAGGCTTCCTCGTGCCAAGTATTCGGCGTTCACGTCGGTGATTTCCAGCTCGCCACGTCCGGACGGCTTTATGCCACGCACAATCTCGACCACCTTATTGTCGTAAAAGTAAAGCCCCGTGACCGCGTAGTTCGATTTCGGACACGCCGGCTTCTCCTCGATGGATAGCGGTCTCCCCGCTTCGTCAAACGAAATGACACCATAAGCTTCCGGGTTTGCGACTTGATAACAGAACACCGTCGCGCCCGTTTTTTGGGACGCTGCGTTCCGCAGCTTGGTTGTGAGGCCCTGCCCCCACAAAATATTGTCGCCCAATACCAGTGCAACCCGGTCCGTCCCAATGAATTCGGAGCCGATCAGGAACGCTTGCGCCAGACCGTCAGGGCTTGGCTGCCGAGCGTATGATATGGATATACCCCATCGCGATCCGTCCTTCAGCAACGCTTGATAAAGCGGTGCATCGATGGGAGTGGTGATGATCAGGATCTTCCGAATCCCGGCCAGCATCAGTGTCGTCAGAGAATAGTAAATCATCGGCTTGTCATAGATTGGCAGAAGCTGCTTGGAGACGACCTGTGTGCACGGATAAAGCCGCGTTCCAGTCCCTCCAGCGAGGATGATGCCTTTTAGATCACTCATGACTCGCCCCCTACGAAACAGCGTGGTGCCGCCGCATGCCGCGCGTATCCCTGCCCATTCCCAGTTAACTTACCACCGGCGCTTCGCTCCAGATCTAGTCCGTTTGTCGACCATGAGCGGTAACGGCTCGTTTTTTTCTCCACCACGCTTCGTTTGCGAGGTACCAATCGACCGTGTCCGGAAGCCCGCTCGCCGCGGTCTTGCGCGGCCCCCAGCCCAGCTCTCTCTTGATCTTGGTTGCATCGATAGCGTACCGCCTGTCGTGGCCCGGACGATCACGGACAAACGAAATCAGCCTATTATGGGGCGCCTCGGCCGGTCGGCGATCGTCCAGGATCGCGCATATGCGCCGTACCAGATCGATGTTCCGCATTTCCATCTCACCGCCAACGGCATAGGTTTCGCCGGGTTGTCCCTTTTGTAGAATGAGAACGAGGGCGCGCGCATGATCATCGACATGCAGCCAATCGCGAATGTTTCGGCCATCCCCATAAACGGGCAGAGGGTGGCCTTCGAGGGCATTGATGATGATCGTTGGAATTAGTTTTTCCGGATGCTGCCACGGACCATAGTTGTTCGAACAGTTAGAGATGAGCACCGGCAAGCCAAAGGTCTTTCCCCATGCGCGGACGATATGGTCGGCCGCAGCCTTGGAGGCAGAATAGGGCGAATTTGGCCGGTACGGCGTCTCTTCGGTAAAGGCCGGCTCACCCTCTACGAGGCTACCGAAGACTTCATCGGTGGAAACATGGTGAAACCGAAATCGTGACTGCCGCCCGGTTTCTTGACGCTGTAGATAAGCCCTGGCTGTTTCCAGAAGATTGTAAGTCCCAAGCACATTTGTTTCCATGAATACGCCGGGACCATCGATAGATCGGTCCACGTGACTTTCGGCGGCCAAGTGCATCAGCGCGTCGGGCTGGTGCTCGGCGAAGATTCGGGCCAGGGCGTTACGGTTTCGGATATCGGCGACGACCAGCACGTGACGCTGGTGCCCCTCTGGAACGCCGATCGCCTCCGGTGTTGCCGCGTAGGTCAGCGCGTCGACGGTCAACACGTGATTGTCGGTCTCGGACAAGATATGACGAACCACGGCGGACCCGATGAAACCGGCGCCCCCGGTAACAATGACTTTCACAAAGCCGTCTCCATGTCAGAGAGGCTGCCCGGTTTGATACCCGTCCCGGATCCAATATCGGATTGTGAGGCGTGGCAAGCTCCGATGCCCGACGTCTGGTAGGGAGTGCAATGACAGACTCAACCGGTCCCCAACAAGTGGTCCGCCATGGCCTCTAGTGAGGTGAGCCGTTCGGCGTCTTCGTCGCTGATTTTGTGCCCGAGGTTTTCTTGAATCGCGAGCAGGAAATTGATCCGGTCGAGGCTGTCAAGCCCGAGGTCCTCGAAACTCACATCTTCCGTGATGCTCTCCTGATCGAGCCCCGGGGATGTCTCCAGAAGGAGGTCGGTCAGTCCGGCAATCAACTCGCTGCGTGTCACGCTCTGTCCCTTTCCAGCACCATCGTCCCGCATGACAGTCCAACCCCGAAACCGCAGAGAATCAGGAGGTTAAGATCGGGATTTGACAACCGATCCTCCAACATCAGCGGAATCGACGATGAAACGGTGTTTCCATAATCGCCTGCCTCAAATCGGGTTTTCTCTTCCCTCAGCTTCAGCCGTTTGCGCAACGAGTCGACGATATATTTGCTGCCCTGGTGAAGGACCACTTCGTCGATTTCCTCCATGGTCAAATCCGCTGCCTCGAGGCACGCCGCCACGTCGTCAGGGACCGTCGTGGCCACAAAGTTATAGATCTCGCGTCCGTTCATGTGTAGGCGGCCGTCCGGGCGCACCGCAAGATACTCATGCCGCTCCCCGAGCGACGTAAACCGCGCCGCCCGCGGCCGCCAGCCTCCGGTTTCCGTGCTGATCAATGCCGCGGCCGCTGCGTCGCCGAACAACAACGCGGTATTGCGATCGCCCGGATCAATGACCTTGGAATAGGGGTCTGCGGTGACCAGAGCGCCGCGGGTGAGACCGGCCTCGACCATGAATCCGCGGAGAATCGACAGACCGTAGACGAATCCTGAACAACCCAATGATACGTCAAAGCAGGCGCAGTGGCGCGCCAACCCCAGCTTGCCATGAGCGATCGCCGACGCGTGCGGTAATCCACGCCCATCGGGATTCTGAGTAACGAGCACCAGCGCTTGCAGGTCGTCAAGGTCGATTCCCGCCTTGTCAGCGAGCCGGTGCAGGGCGTGGACGGCCAAATCCGACGTGTCCTCTTCGGAAGCCTTGACGGCTTTGTTCAACACACCAATCTTGGTTTTCAAGAACGTCGAATTCACGCCGTAAGCATCGAGGGAGTCCAAGTTGGAGATACGGCTGTCGGGAATATACCCCGCGACAGCTTGGAGTTTGGGGTCGTGCATCATGGTCACCAAGTCGACTTGTGGAAAAAGATTCGACCGTCGACAGCAGCTTCTCCACTCGGCATGACCAGCGCTACGGACGCGACGGTGCCCGCAGCCATTGCGGCGCTCATCGTCACCGTGACCCGTTCCGGCAACGACCGTCGGACTGCCAAGGGCAGTGCCAGACGAGTGGCCAACCACTTGACGGAACCGTCAACACGCGCCTCATGCAAGAACTTGGTCAAGGCCACAACCACCTGCGACCCGGAAAAGGGGAATGGCCCATCCGCAGCGCAACTGTCCGCGCCAATCCGGCACCGGACGCGCAACTCCTCCTCCGGATCCTCGATACGCTCCATAACGGCGCCTGTCGTTTCGCGCAAGCGCAGGTGACGGCGTCCACCCGGCCAGGACAGGATCGCTTCCGCCGCTGGCGCCATGGAAGAGTGCTGCCCCGTAACGTCGGAGATTGCGAGCCGGTTTTGGATCCGACGCCGGACGACCAAATCCAGTTGAGCCGCAGGCTTCGCCCAGCCGGATTCGATCGCTTCGTCGGCGACGGCATCCCATATGTTGGACGACTGTAGATAGTCCCGCGATCCCTTGAACGGGATGTTCAGCTCTCGGTTCATGGCGATGTCTTCGGGTTATTTGGCTACGCTTACGCTACAGCCTCGATCGCCCGCCGGAAAGTTCGCGGATCCACCAGGAACGGACAGAGGATAGACATGTGACTCGGCGTGTCCTCCATCAGCAATCGGCCCAGCGCGAACGTAAAGGTGTGACCGAGAGCATGCGCATTAGCGGCGAACGGCCACCGCTGGCGGTCGCGGGGTGTCAGGCTGATGACGTGACCGCCGGGCGGTGCGAAGGCCATGTTGGACAGGCCGCCTCCCGACGGGCCGGCTATCACCTTCGCGCCGGAGAAACGGCCGATCTGCTCCTCCACCGATAATTCTTCCGGCCTCAGAATCTCGAAGCCGCACCGCCGGGCCTCGTCAATGATTTCGGGCTCATTGATCATCACGCGTCTGCCGACATGAGCACGAGGGATGAAATATCGGGAATGCGCCCGATCCGGGTCCGCGCCAAGCGCAAGGAGCGCTCGAAGCGCATTAAGCTCATCGGATTGCGGCATTCGCTGCATCGCCGCGGGCGTCATCAGGAGCGCGTTGGACAGCCGCACATTGACACCGGGCCGTATGCTGATGAGATCTTCTTCCCGAAAGAAGCCGGGGCGCACGATCAAGTCACGCGCCCAACGAGGCAGCTCGTCGGTCACCAGGAATTTACGGCCGGAGATGCTGTCACGCAGATGGAGCAGCGCTAAACGCGGCAGGAATTGCAGCAAGAAGTGAAAATAGCTTCTGTTGAATGACGAAAAATCGGTCATCACTACGACAGGCTCAGAAATCTCGGTGAAATCCTCTATCCGCCGGGTTAGTACCGCCCCATGCTCACAGGCGAGGACCCCGGTGGGTAAGCGGCAGCCTGACATATTTTCTTCGGCACTCAATTCGCCTTTCGAATTCAGTGGCAACGCGCCCGCCAACAAATCAAGCCCTTCAACCTCGATGACGTCGAGCCCCGGCTCCGTATACCGTATCGTGCCGACACCGGTTTCGTTCTCCTTGGCGATACCCACCTGTGCTTCGACATCGCGCGGTGTCGCAAGAATCTCGTGTCGGTACCGCTCGAGGCCGGCGCGCCAATGAGTAAGCGAAACATGCTTCCTGACGACCATGCCCGGTGGTGGTTCGTTGAAGTACAAGGCCGCGGAAAGCGCGAAGTCTTCGGAGGCGGCTTCGACCTGCCTATTTCGCATAGCCGCCTTTAGCGCCTCGGCGATCTCTCTTTCGTCGGTCTTGATCATCGCTTGAAGCGCCATGGAAAGGCCGCGTGTCCTATGTTCGATGTCTGCCGCTACCGCAACGCCGATTAGGGCAAGCAACCTTCCCTGGACACGAAAGACCTCCCTCGCATCGTCGCCGTTCTTGGCTCCGAACTCCCGCAGATCCGGGATGCCTTTCCGCGTCGCCTCGATAAGACGTTGCAACATACGGACCTGTCGCAACAATCGCCGGGCTACGGCGAGAAGTTGCCGACCGTCCAACGGCGACGGAAATCTCACGTCTAGAAGGTCACGGGCATCGCTTCGCGCCCAGGTAGCCGCTTCCGGACCGGCATCCCCAAACGCATCTCGCGCTATGTGATCCAAATCCCAACTTCTGGGGCCGATGGCCTGCCGGCCGTGCTGCTTGGCTAATTCGACCCGGCCCAAGGCGGTCGCGCTTCGCATACAGGCTTCCGAAGCGTGACAGAAACCTAGCGGCTGCGCGTTCTTCATGATGTTGCTAAACAACAACGATCCGAGACGGAGTGCTTCCCAGTGCCGGCCGGTATCAGTAAGGACCCGAATGGCGGTATCGAGCGGCCAGCGTAATGACTCCCGGAACACCGGCGGATCGAACAAAGCCTCAACGGCAGCAGCAATGTTGTCCGGATCGCCGGTTCGGGCAGCGCAAACCAGACGAGTCAGCACCAACCACTTGATGCCGGGGCTCGGCGATGGATCGGTGGACCAGCCAGCGACGACCCTGAGGAGTGGGACCTCGGGGTCCAGTGTTTGGGCGCGTATGAACAACGCCCGGCAAAGCGCCGCATCGCCCCGACGCGCACCCGCCAGCGCATCACGTAGAATCTTGTTACTGTTTTGACGCAGTTCATCCTCGGGGGCGGTCCGCAGATACAACGCCAACTTGTATCGCCGAGATTGGATGACTGAGCGCAGCCGTCTCCTTAATCCTGCCGGTAGCCAGCGCCAAGCCCTCCGCAGCCGTCTCCTTAATCCTGCCGGTAGCCAGCGCCAAGCCGTTCGCAGCTGCTCCTCCAGATACGACATCAGCGTAGCTATATCAGATATACCGAGGTATTGAGCGTCCCTTAACCTGCCCATCGATTGACCGCTGCGATAACTCGGTCGACCGCTTCGTCCTCCAGAACGGGCGAGATCGGCAGACTCATCTCCTCCCGTGCCCAGGCGACTGCTTCGGCGAACTCCAGTCCGGCGAAGTCGGAAGCAAGGGCCGGCTGACGATGACATGCGATTGGATAGTGACGAGCGGTTTCGACGCCCTCCGCGTTCATATGCGCAGAGAACGCAATCGGATCTGCGACTCGGACGGGAAAAATGTGCCACACGTGACTGAGCGGATCTTCGGGTGTTTCCGGGAGGGTGACGGCGGGCGAACGGATGTCCGAGATGTACCGCCGCGCGACCTTTCGGCGTCGAGTATTATCGGCCTGAAGATGCGCAAGCTTGATTAAGAGCATTTTGGCTTGGATCGTGTCCAACCGACTATTTCCGGATACGAGCTCAGCTCGATGCTTCTCCCGAGATCCATAGTTTCGTAACACTCGCAATCGTTCGATCAACTCGGCGTCGTTTCCGATGACGGCACCACCATCACCGAGCGCACCCAAATTCTTGGTCGGGTAGAACGAAAAGCAGCCGAGGTCGCCGAAACTGCCGGCGAGTCGCCCCCCGCGCATGGCACCATGCGCCTGCGCAGCATCTTCAACTACGCGAAGTTTGTGGGCCCGGGCAATCTCCATCAGGCCGTCCATCTCACACAGCCGGCCATAAAGATGCACTGGCACGATGGCGCGAGTGCGCGGCCCGACGGCTCTCGCAACGTCCTCGGCGCGGACGAGACCAGTCTTTGGGCAAACGTCGACGAGCACCGGTGTCGCCCCTGCCATACGGATCGCGAATACGGTCGCCACAAAGGTGAACGCCGGCACTATCACCTCGTCGCCGGGCTCCATTGATAGCGCACGCAGACTTATTATCAGCGCATCAAGACCACTAGCGACCCCGACAGCTTCGCGCACGCCGCAATAGGCCGCAAAATCAGCCTCAAACCGTTCCAAGGCGCGGCCGAGGACCAGAAGATCCTCCTTGATGGTATCGGTAAATGCGGCACTGAACTCGGACATGAGGCGTGCGTTCACCGCAGCGAGATCGAAAAACGGTATTGTCATGGGGGATTCGTTAAGATGACGATTCTGCACGCGCGGCGGCTCTCATCTGACGAAAGGCGTGTAGTTGTTCCACATGAGGCATAGCGAAGTTGCCAGAAACATGGCCGTCCTTTGGCACAGCGGAGGCGACGACGGCGCCAATCTCCACGCGCGCCCCTTCACCGACGTGGCATAAGTTCCGGATAACGGCACCCGGACCGATCCAAGCCCCTGCGCCGATATTGGTGAAGCCGCAGATCTGAGCCGCTCCTGTCACCACGACCCGAGCACCCAAGCAACAGCCGTGACCGACATGGGCACCAACGGAAATGACCGTTTCCGCCCCCAATTCGGTAAAGTCGGCAAACACCGCCCGGGATATGGCGGCGCGTGCCAACACCCGTGCACCTACCGCCATGCGTACCCCGCCCATGTGACGCACGGACACGAACCTTCCCTCCAGGGTCCGAGAATAATGGCCCGTACAACTGACCACGGCTTGCGGCCCGATCTCGCACGCCTCACCCACCCAAGTTCCATCCTCTATAATTGCGCCCGCGCCGATCACCGCACCGGCATCCACCCTTACCCGAGAACCCACCGTGGCCGTGGCGTGAATCGTCGCCGAGGGATCGATACCGGGCTCGAATAACACCGGAGGCGCCTGCACGGCTAACCGTTGGTGAAGAGAAAAGAACATGCTCGTGGGATCCTGCGCCACTGCCAGCCCCAAGTCATTCGGCACCATTTCGGCAAGGTCGGGCGTGGTGATGACCGCAGTTGGATCATGGTGACGCAATGCAGCCAACATATATCGGCGCGATGCTGCGAAGAGCAGGGCTCGCGATACTCGCCCGTCGGTCCGATCCGTCGCGCTGAATCTCGCATCGCGTACGATCCCGGTCGCCCAATCAGAAAGCCGCAGCGGCTGGGTCACGGATATTCTCCGATAGTATGTTTTGCGCTTCTACGGAACTCCTCGAGATCCCAAATGTAGTCATTCGGTTCATAGGGTCGATCACAGAGGACAATCAAACAAGACGGTTTATCAACAAACTCAAACTCCCGCCAAATCGGTGCGGTAATCAGTATCCCCAGATCGGGCCTGTCCAGTATTACCTCGATTGTTTGAAGACCGTTATCGAAATGAAACAGAATTTTTCCGACTGGAGCCAGCATCAATTGTCGTGAGACCTTGTGTGCGTGATACCCGCGTCGGGCTCCGCGAGGAACCCCATGGATGTAGTACACCCGCGCCACGGCGAAGGGGGCGGCCGCGCAATTGGCATCGATAGCGGTTAGGGCTCCTGCATTCGGTTTTGTTATGTTTGGTAAAGAGACGAGCTGGCAGCCCTCCCCGAGAAGAGGGAGCTTGCTGAATGGGGCGCTGCTTGCAAAAGCCGCGACCGAATCGGGATCTGGAACGTTGTTCGCTGCAGACATCCTATTGCATCTTACTGCGTGATCGTGGGCTGGTCGGCGGTCCAGCCTCCGGGGAGCCGGCGCTCCAGCTCGCGATGAACGATTAATCTTCTTGAACCCCTCGCTTCATAGAATCACAGGTCCTGATCCGGGTCAATCGCGAAGGAGTACCCCATAGCGGTTTGTTTTTCCACTATTATCCGCTTGTCTCGGCGGTCTTCAGGCGCTGGTGAACTCAGGGGACGATGGCTCGCTGTGCCTCGATCGTCGTCGTCGAAACTCCCGGTGAGAGGCCCGGGCGGGGTGTGGGCATGGGCATCTGTTGAAGGACCGTCGCACGCCTCGTAGCGCATGAAAGCGCGCAGGACAACCTCCACTATGCCGTTGGCCTCGAGGCCTGCGATCAGCGTGGCTCAGGTTACCAGATTGATCGGGACGGCAAAGTCTCGTCCTCGCGGTGTGAAATGAGGAACCCTTCGCTGTCGCGCCGACGGATTGGTTTCTCATGGACACGGCGGTCGGCGATTTGTATGTGTTGCCGAACGTGGCGCCGACCGCACATCGACACAAGTGGGAGGGCGCTGCCCCTTCGCTCCTGCGGCCGGGCCCCACCGGCACGGGAGAACCGTCAAGGACGCTGAGGAGCAATTTCCCGTGCGGAGGTGCAACCGGCTGTCGGCCCCGGAGTGTCTGCTGACAACGCATTCGTACCGAGAGAGATCGATTCGAAAGCAGCCGCCAGGTGAACATTCAACAATCCCCACCGATCCCCTTCATTGATTTCGCGGCTCAGCGGGAACGCCTCCAACCCGTTTTGAATGAGGCCATCGCGCGCGTGCTCGCGCATGGCAGGTTCGTCAACGGGCCGGAGGTAAGAACGTTCGAGCGTGCGCTCGACGACGTGAGCCTCACGTTCGAGCACGGTGATCGAATCGGGCTCATCGGCGCCAACGGCGCGGGCAAGACGACGCTGTTGAGGGTGCTCGCAGGCGTCTATGAGCCGGCACACGGCCGCGTGTGGCGGTATGGACGAACCGCCCCACTGTTGAACGTATCTCTCGGGATCGATGCCGGAGCGACCGGCTACGAGAACATCATGACGCGCGGACTATTCCTGGGGCTGATGCCGGAAGAGGTGCGAGAGCGCATGGACGAGATCGCGGCCTTCACCGAACTCAGCGATTATTTGGCGATGCCGGTACACACCTACTCGGCCGGCATGCGGCTTCGACTCGCTTTCGCGGTGTGCACCTGTTTCGAGCCAGAGATCCTACTCATGGACGAATGGATCAACGTCGGTGATCGGGCCTTCGTCAAGAAGGCCAGGCGCCGGCTCGAAGAATTCATCGATCGCACCGGGATTTTGGTGCTCGCCTCGCAGAATTCTGCCTTGCTGGAGCGTGTCTGCACCACAGGGGTTTTGCTCGACACCGGGAGGGTCAAGGCTCGCGGGCCGATCGGGGAGGTGCTGGAGGAATATAGGGAGGCCGCGTAATGCCAGTGCTTTCCCTTTCGGGCGGACATTCATTGGAGCGTCGGGCCGCGCCGGTGGTCTGTGCAATATGAAATCTCGGTCCACCGCCGGGGTCCTGAGGCTTTGCCGCGCAGCGATGAAGCGGGAGAACCGACGGCTCCTGCGGTTGCTGTTCATCCACGCTCTGCAGGAAATCCGCCGCGACCGCTCGCTTGAACCGGCGTTTCGGCTGCTGAAGCGGGCCGGAAAGGACAGAAAGACCATATCCGCCAGGGCACTCTTCTTCCTTGGCGACTTCGAAGGAGCGATGGCCATGGCGGCCTCCGGTCTCAAATCGCATCCCGACGACGTCGAATTATGCGTTTTGTCCATGGGTTCCGCGATCGAGCTAAACGACTGGGAACGTGCCGAACGGCATATGAACATGATAGGCGAGGCCGACGTTCCGGAGTCGCTGGAGAGGCAATTACCATTTTTTCGCTACGCCATCACCAAGGCAAGACACGCAGAAGGACCACGGACCGCCATCGAGCAACTCGACGACCTGTTCTCCGATATGGGGTGCCAACCGATTCGCGTAAGCCCCGTCGCGGGGGAAAAAGTTTTCGATTCGCTGGTGCCGATCGGCGGCGTGGCGTCACGTTGCGAAATTGAGGATCAGCCGCTGAGCGACGGGCCGCTCGTGTCGGTGATCATGACAGCCTTCAATGTTGAACATCTCATACGAACGTCCGTCACATCGATCGTGAACCAGAACTACCGGAACCTGGAGTTGATCGTCGTCGACGACTGCAGTACCGATGGCACAGTGGACGTATTGCGTTCTCTGGAGAAAGACCATGAATGCCTGCATGTCATCACGAAGACCACAAATGACGGCACCTATGTGAGCAAGAACCTAGGAATTTTGCAGGCTCAGGGCCACTATATTGCATTTCAAGATAGTGATGACTGGTCCCATCCGGACCGGCTTGGCAAGAGCGTTGCTGTGCTGGAAACGCAGCCAACCGTTTATGCCATAACGACAGAATGGGTACGGATGACGACAGAAGGTGATTTTCTTGTCCAAGCCCAAAATGAATATACATATAGGTCATTCATCTCGTTGGTTTTTAGACACAAAGAAGTACTTTCTCAGGCAGGTTTCTTTGATTCGGTTCGGGCAGAGGCCGACACGGAATTCATCAGAAGAATAAGCAAAATATTTGGTGATGACAGGGTGCTCCATTGTCCCTGGCCGCTCTGCTTCGGACGAGTGCGTTCGGGATCGATTACTGCCAATCCCGAGTTTGGGCAAATCCGGGGCTGCGGCAGACCGGCACGTGAAGAATACAGAAAGGCCTATAGGAACTGGCACGAAAGAATAAGAAAAGGAAGCACCGGATACATGTCCTTCCCTCAGACTGAAAGACCATTTAAAGCGCCGGTAATGATGCTGCCTAACGCCGGCGGTCAGGCTGACGACAGCAGAAATTCCGCTTGAGTTACGCAAAGGCTCCGCTTAGCTGCCCTTGAGCGCTATGATCACAATCGAAAACTCTCAACCAACACGGCCCTAAATGCAAAGGAAGGTCACTGCCTCTGCCTCAAACCATGGGTACATTTATGCGAGGAACCCTTTATTCTTGCGGCGTCGCCGAGAGACCATAGGCGGATGCGCTCCCTCGATCGACGGGTTGTTTCACCTATACTTATTCTTAAAACGTCAGCGGCATTGGCAGAGGATGGATCGACGAGATAAAGACGTGCACCTACACTGTCGTTTGGGCTCGTGCGCCGATCTTGTACAAGGACGCCCCATTGCTTGACGACGTGACGCCGATCGCCGTCTACCCGTTCGCGCGGTTTATGCGCGCCTCCGACGTCTTCGTCGGCGCTGCCGGTTACAACACTTCCTGTGAAGCGCTGCAGTCCCGCGTGCCAAACACGCAAGTCGCAGACCACCAGACCCGTCGCGACGAGATGGTTGCGAAAGTGTCATCCGCCGTGATTTGCCTTGCGAGACGGCCGAGCAAAGAGGGGCGCGTCGAGCGGCTACTCGCGCTCGCTGGCGACCGGCAGGCAGGACGCATGACTTTCGATCTCAGCGGCACGGAAAGGGCGGCCGATGAAATCTTCGCCCCGATGGGCGCGGGGCGACACCGGTGACCGTTTATTCGAGAGTGAGGGACGTGGTCGCCCTCGTGCCCGGAGCACGCTGGATCAAATGTCGTCTGTTTGGCGCGGCAGAGGCGTTGAGTAGAGGCGTACCGACCTGTCGGCCGAAAGATCGCGGACCACCTCCGAGCCCGGATCGTGAGCGACTCGCGGCGCTATACCGGAGTAGCTCGATGGGTAACCAGCCGGATACGTTCGTGCTTTATCGCATCATCGGCAACGATCTGCCTCCTCGTCACACTTCCGGCCAGTCTCGTAAGAACCTTGCTTTCATTCTGGAGCACGAAGCGCATCTGCCCGGCTGCGAGAAGCGCTTCGTGGTGAACCGGATCGTCGATCGACGGGAGGAGCGTGCCATTCTGCAACTGCTGGAGGAGGCTGGAGCTGCCTGCCTCCACATCCCCTTCGAGAGCGCGGCCTATCGCCGAGTCTCATGGGACATCGAAGGCGTACCCGTCGAGTACGCGCCCTGGACGAAGCGATTCGCGAACCTGAGCACGGCCGAGCAGGGGCGAGTGCTGATGCGCTTGTATCGCCACAAGAACAACCATGTCATGAACAACAACGGCGCGAGAAACGCAGCGCTACGAGAAGGGAGGGAGATCGCAAAATGGGTATTGCCCTGGGACGGTAACTGCTTCATTACCACTTCGGCGTGGAGTGAGATCGTCGCCGCCGTTCGCGCCAATCTGGAGTTGCTGTGTTTTGTCGTGCCGATGGCGCGCATCTCCGACAACACGCAGCTTTTCGGAGCCGATTTCCGGCCCGAAGTGAAGGCCGAGCCTCAGATTTTTTTTCGGCGCGATGCCGCAGTCGAGTTCGATCCCGCCTATTACTACGGCCGCCGTCCGAAGGTCGAGCTGTTTTGGAGATTGGGCGTGCCGGGCAGCTGGGACGCCTGGCTGCTCGAGCCCTGGGATCTGCCTTGCCCACCCTATGCAAAGGAAGCTAGCGCATTCGGCTATGCCGGTTGGGTAGCGCGCCTGTTCTCGGGGCAACGACATCTCGAGGATAAAGAAGGTCCTACATCGCTCAGCGACAGAGGGTTGGCTCGAGTGGCGGCGATTCGAAATCTCTTGGATGATCTGGATGATGATGTATCGAAGGCTGCAGTGGAGCCTGAGCCGACGACCACTATTGCCGCATCGGATCCGTCCCCAGACCGGACCGGCGCGGCCATCGCGGCACGTTTGCGCGAGGCCGCCGACGAGGCACTTCTGCGCGGCCCCTATAGCGTCATGGACAAGACGTCCTTGCCGCCGAGCGGCGACCCACACGACTACTGGCATCCCGCTCCGTACTACTGGCCGCATCCGTTGCGGCTTCCCTTTCTGCCTTACGTGCCGCGGGACGGCCGCCGTGTTCCGGGTACGAAGCTCTACGAACCGCTCAGCGAAAAATACGACCGAACGCGCTTACAGCGACTGTTCGACGATACCTTCGTGCTGACTCTCGCGTGGCGTGTCCATGGCGACAGGCGTCATGCTGAGCACGCTGCGGCGTTGGTACGAACCTGGTTCCTGGAACGCGAAACAGCGACGAATCCGAATCTCGACTATGCGCAGGTGAGACGCGGATACGACGGGAACAGAGGAAGCAGCAGCGGCATCATCGAGATGAAGGATCTATATTTCTTCCTGGATGCTGTGCGGCTGCTAAGCAGCGCAGGATGGCTGTTGAGTGCGGAGCGAGCCAGTCTTCAGGATTGGTTCGCGCATTATCTTCGCTGGCTTCGGACGAGTCTGCAAGGGCGCGAGGAGCGCACGGCGACCAACAATCACGGTACCTGTTACGACCTTCAGGTGACAGCAATTGCAGCGTTTCTTGGCGAGAACCGGCTCGTGCGCGAAACTCTGCGGGATAGCCGATCGCGCATATTGCAACAGTTCGACGCAGCGGGCGTTCAGCCCGCCGAAATGAAGCGCACTAACACCGCACACTACTGCTGCTTCAATCTGCAGGCTTGGATCAACCTGGCGCAACTTGCCCAGTCTCTTGGTGAGGATCTTTGGTCATTCGAGGGCAGGGACGGCCGCGGCATCCGGCGGGCCATGCAGTGGCTTCTGTCGCATGTCGGGCAGCGCTGGCGCTATCCGCAGATCGATGCATTCGACAGCGAACGGTTCTACCCTGTCTACCATGCCTGCCTAGCGCACTATGGTGACGTGGCGGACGTAGATGTAGGCGTGATTCCATCCGTAGGCGACATCAAGCCAATTTTTTTCCCGCATGACGGTATCAGGCCATTCTGGCAGCTTGGGTCCCTGGACAAAGTGAAGGCTTTCGCCGGTAAAGACGCGCGGCGACGCGGATGATCGGCGGAACGGGGCTCGAACTCGGCTCCAGAAGTCGGCCAGTAGTTTGTGCATCGTAGGATCGGATTGCGTATGACCCAGCTTAAACAGTACGATTCAAACATACATGTTGATATAATATGCTGCGCTGATGGAGCCGGGGGTCGGCGCGACATTTTGGGAGTTGTGAGGGTCAGGCTGCGTGTTCGCGCTTGTTGGATGGGAAGCGCGATGCCGGCGGACTGGAAAACCCGGCCGACTTGGCCGCCAACGGCGGTGCGGGTGGTGATGCGCACGCAGTACCGCCCTTGGCGCGCTGGAACGGGTTCTCGACCAGGAGCAGATCGCGCGGTGGCGCAGCACCGCCTGCAAGGACGTGATGCGGGCGTTGGCACGCAGCACCGTGATGCCGTCGAAACGGGCCTCGTTGGCCAGCTTGCCGGGATCGATCTCGAATACTGCGCCGTCGCCCGTCTCGCGCAGGTAGCGGCGATATAGGCGGCGTTGTCTACCAGCGCCTTGTCGCCCTTCTCCAGGCCGGCGACGATCGCCTAGCGGTCGGCCTTGTCCTTCTAGGCTTCCGCCTCGTTGCAGCAGATGGACACCTCGAAGAACCTGGACGCCTCCATTTACCTAGCCAATTTGGCCCCATTGTGATTCTCTGCGACGGTTCGGTTCGAGGGGGTATTGATGAGGCAGGCTGGTCTGTTCGGCTTACCGGATCATTTGCGCAAGCTTTCGGCGACGGGCGATCCGTTGGAGGTGCTGGCGAAGGTTGTCGATTTCGAGATTTTCCGCGCACCGCTTGAGGCGGCGCTGGGCTATTCGGACGGATCGAAAGGCGGCCGCCCGGCCTACGATGCGGTGGCGATGTTCAAGGTTCTGATCCTGGCCGCGCGGCACACGGTGAGCGACGAGCGGATGGAGTTTCTGATCCGCGACCGTTTGAGCTGGCTTCGCTTCCTGGGCTTCGATCTCGGAGCGCCGACACCGGATCGGAACACCATATGGACCTTTCGCGAGCGTCTGGTCCGGGCCGGGGCGATGGATGAGCTGTTTGCCGCCTTCGATGGCGAACTGCGCCGGTGCGGCTATCTGGCGATGGGCGGGCAGATCGTCGATGCGACCCTGGTATCGGCGCCCAAGCAGCGCAACCGCGATGACGAGAAGCGGGCGATCAAGGCGGGCAAGAGCGCGGCCGAGATCTGGCCCGATCAGCCGGCCAAGGCGGCGCAGAAGGACACAGACGCGCGGTGGACGGTGAAGACCGGGCGGCGCAAGAACCCCGCCGGGGCGCAACGGCGCGTGCCCGACATCGCGATCCCGGTGTTCGGCTACAAGAATCATGTCGTCATCGATCGGGCCTACGGCTTCATCCGCGGCTCGGCGGTGACCGATGTCGCCCGCCATGACGGCAAGATGTTGCGTCATCTCGTCACCAGCGACAATCTGGCCGCCGGCGTGTGGGCCGACAGCACCTATCGCTCGAAGGCGAACGAGGCGTGGCTGGCGGGCAAGGGTCGGGTCTCCCACATCCACCGCAAGAAGCCGCCGGGTCGGGCCATGCCCAAGGCGACCGCCCGGGCCAATGCCCGCAAGTCAGCGGTCCGTGCACGCGTCGAGCACGTCTTCGCCCAGCAGAAGGATCGCATGGGCCTGTTCGTCCGCACCATCGGGCTCAAGCGGGCCGAGGCCAAGATCGGGCTCGCCAACCTGGCTTACAATTTCCAGCGCCTGATCTTCCATGAACTGCGAGCCGCCATGGCATGAGGCTGCCCGAATAGCGCCAAAACGCTCCGCCGAGAACGAAACGGCGGGTGATTGCGGACGTCAACACCGCCGGTCTCAGCGAAAGTCGAACAGCACACCGAAATCTTCGTCAAATCCCTCGGTTGTTAGAGGTCTCCACTTTGTCCGTGGTCGCACGACGCTGCTCGCGCTGGAACCCGTCGATTATCAATTCTGAACAACCAGATTCCATCGCATTAAGGATCGCGCTTTGCAATTTTTCTTTGCGACTCCTTTTATATAACGTCCAATTCATTCGTGATACCGCGTACCTGCATATCTTTAGAAACGAGTGCGTAATCACCAACATAAAAGACAAAAATATCCTTGGTTTCGTTTTAGGAGAAAATATTTGAAAAATTTTCCTGATGTTTCTGGGAAGGTTGGAGGAAACTGATCCGCGGGTATTGACATATACGGTTAAAGGATCGGAAATTCCGGAAATATGACCGGGATTATTTTTCAACAACGATAACCAGAATGCATAATCCTGTCCGCTGCGCATAGCCGGCATCGTGGTCGCACCCGTAAGTTTCTTCGGGAACATTGCACTGCTGGCCGTTATACGATTGGTAAAATGCATCTCTAGACTACCTACTCTGCGACGAGCGGTTAAAATTCCCTGGATCTTATTCCTGAAGTTAAGCAAAATAACGTTCGTATATGATATGATAACTTTTGGATCGTCGAATGATTTTAGTTGTCGCTCTAATTTCTCCGGTAACCAAAAATCATCGGAGTCGAGAAACGCGATGTATTCTCCCCTTGCCTGCTTTAGCGCGACGTTGCGAGCCACCCCCGGACCACCATTAATATCCGTGGATAGTAATTTCACACGCGGATCCATGTTGCGATAATTCTTCAGAATTTCCACAGTATCGTCCATTGAGCAATCATCAACAATAATTACCTCAATATCTGAATATGTTTGAGTCAACACAGAATTTAGAGCTCTCCGAATCGTCTCGGATGAATTGTACGAGGGTATAATCACACTCACCTTAGGACAGTTCATCGCTTACGGCTCATCCGGTTCGCATGTCGCCATCAGGCGAGGCCAACCAATGTCCGTATCTCGGGAGATCCAGGATTGTTCGAGACACAGGCACGACCCTTATATGGAGTGTTTCATGTTGATCGTGCCTCGCGAGACCGTTCAATTGCTCTATGCCCTCGTTTTTCGGCTCTAGCGAAGATAAAAACGCAGTGCACGGCCGACCGCCCAAGTGATGGACATACGATGGGTGACTTGCCATCGATGGATGGAAAAAATTCTGCCCGATCACAACCGGCGCCTCTCAACCCTGCCCGAACTCGAAGGCGTCGCCTTCGTACCGCTCGCCCGGTCTGGCTGAGTCGACAATATCCTGTGCCTCAGATGCCCCGCCGAATGCGGGAAACCCCGCGTTACATATAGGTCAAGGTCCGCGTCCACCAGCATCCTGATGCCTCCCCTGCCGTCTCTCACGGACTGCGTCACCTCGTTCGCTATCAGGCGGTCAGAACGACGGACGACACTGAAGCGGCCAATCGATGTGCCACAATTGTTCAATTCCGCTTTCCAGCGCTATCTTCTTCGGCGCGTCGTACCGCCAGCCTCACTCTCAATGGTCCACCATAATGTGGATATTGGAGAAATTCGTAAACCGATCCCAATCGAGAATGGGCTAAGTTAGGTCTGGACACCAAATCTCGGAAACAGACTTGTCGCATGTCGACAGACGAATGAATGGCAAACCCTATGCCGTCATCTTCGGCGCCACCAGCCAGGTAAACCGACACCTTGTACGGCGCTTGGCAGAACGCGGGTTCGTCGGGCTGTGTCTCAGCCGGCGTCCGAAGCCGGCCCGATATGAGCCGCCACCGGGTTTTTCCTGGGCCGTCGTTCCGAAGGAAGAAGGATTTCGAGCTCCCGCCTCTGCCGTTTTGTTCTCCCTTGTCCCGCTCTCCGCATTGCCGCCACTGCTCGCGCGCGTGGGAGGTGGGAATCGGTTGATCGCCCTCAGCACGTCCGGCGTGATCAGCAAGGCGGAAAGTTCCGACGTGAACGAGCGTGGCTCGGCTCGGACTAAATGGCAGGCGGAGCGGGAGATCCAACGCCTCTGCCGGAATGGAGGCATTGCCTGGACGATTTTCCGGCCGACCCTGATCCACGATCCTGGTCATGACCGCAATATCAGTGCCGTCGCGGGCTTCATACGGCGTTTCGGGGCGTTCCCGATCGTTTGGCCGGGGGCCGGACGCCGCCAGCCGATCCATGCCGACGATGTGGCCCAGGCCATGGTGGCCGCCCTGGACGCACCGTGCGCCCGGGACGCGCTTTTCGATCTGCCGGGAGGCGAGACGCTGACCTACCGGGAGATGGTTCGCCGGATTTTTCGGTCCCTGGGGCGGCGCCCCGTCATCCTCTATCTGCCGCTCAGCCTTGCCCGGATCGCATTTTATCTGTGGCGGGCCGTGACAGGGGCGAGAGTCAGCCCGGCGATTCTGGAGCGCATGAACGTGGACCTCACGGTTGATGCGGGGCCTGTGCGGAACGCCCTCGGGATAACATGCCGGCCATTTCACCCCGAGTTTACCGACGAATAAGCGAACGCCACGGCAGGCTCGCTCGTACAGTTTCTCAACCTTCATCAATCTCAGTTCCCGTCACCGCGCCGTCCGACGCATCCGCCTTCCTCACGGGCCGGACGCGTTCCGAAACCGGGCGGATTATCCGTTACGGAAACCGGCCTCATACCGGCCACATACCGTGTCACCGGTGGCCGTGTTTCGGCCGAGTTGCGCCGATGGCTTCACCCGCCTACCCCGTCGCCGGACGCAGCCGATCGCGTTCATCTCGCCCGGCTGGGGCCTTATGCGCCCGCGGCCGACTCTGAGGTTGCGCAGGTTTGGAGAACATCGAGGGAGGCCTGAAGCCATGTTCGACACGACCCGGAGACATTTCCTCAAAGGCACGGCCGGCACCGCCGCGACGCTGGTGGCGGCGGGCCTCGCGGCATCGCCCAAGGCCTATGCCGACGATGACGAGATCGTCATCGCCAGCATCTTCGATCAATCCGGCGGCCTCGACATCTATGGCACGCCGATGACCCAGACCTGCGAGCTCGCGGTCGAGGAGATCAACGCCGCCGGCGGCTTGCTCGGCAAGAAGGTCCGGCTGATCAAATACGACCCCCAATCCAACATGGAGCTCTATGCGCAATATGCCCAGGAAGCGGCGCTCAAGGAGAAAGTCCACCTTGTCCATGGCGGGATCACCAGCGCCTCGCGCGAGGTCATCCGCCCGATTCTCCGGCGCTTCCAAACGCTGCTCTGGTACAGCGTGATCTATGAAGGCGGCGTTTGCGACATCAACAACTTCGTGAGCGGAGTGACCGCCGTCCAGTGGGTCAAGCCGATGGCGGACTACGGGTTCAAGACCCACGGCAAGCGCTGCTACTATATCGGCGCCGACTACAACGCGCCCCAGATCATCGGCAAGTGGACCCAGTTCTTCTCGCGCGACCACGGCGCTGAGGTCGTCACCAAGGACTTGGACGCCTCTATTTACCTCGCCAATTTTGCCTTGTTGTGATTCTCTGCGACGGTTCGGTTCGAGGGGGTATTGATGAGGCAGGCTGGTCTGTTCGGCTTACCGGATCATTTGCGCAAGCTTTCGGCGACGGGCGATCCGTTGGAGGTGCTGGCGAAGGTTGTCGATTTCGAGATTTTCCGCGCCCCGCTTGAGGCGGCGCTGGGCTATTCGGACGGATCGAAAGGCGGCCGCCCGGCCTACGATGCGGTGGCGATGTTCAAGGTTCTGATCCTGGCCGCGCGGCACACGGTGAGCGACGAGCGGATGGAGTTTCTGATCCGCGACCGTTTGAGCTGGCTTCGCTTCCTGGGCTTCGATCTCGGTGCGCCGACACCGGATCGGAACACCATATGGACCTTTCGCGAGCGTCTGGTCCGGGCCGGGGCGATGGATGAGCTGTTTGCCGCCTTCGATGGCGAACTGCGCCGGTGCGGCTATCTGGCGATGGGCGGGCAGATCGTCGATGCGACCCTGGTATCGGCGCCCAAGCAGCGCAACCGCGATGACGAGAAGCGGGCGATCAAGGCGGGCAAGAGCGCGGCCGAGATCTGGCCCGATCAGCCGGCCAAGGCGGCGCAGAAGGACACAGACGCGCGGTGGACGGTGAAGACCGGGCGGCGCAAGAACCCCGCCGGGGCGCAACGGCGCGTGCCCGACATCGCGATCCCGGTGTTCGGCTACAAGAATCATGTCGTCATCGATCGGGCCTACGGCTTCATCCGCGGCTCGGCGGTGACCGATGTCGCCCGCCATGACGGCAAGATGTTGCGTCATCTCGTCACCAGCGACAATCTGGCCGCCGGCGTGTGGGCCGACAGCACCTATCGCTCGAAGGCGAACGAGGCGTGGCTGGCGGGCAAGGGTCGGGTCTCCCACATCCACCGCAAGAAGCCGCCGGGTCGGGCCATGCCCAAGGCGACCGCCCGGGCCAATGCCCGCAAGTCAGCGGTCCGTGCACGCGTCGAGCACGTCTTCGCCCAGCAGAAGGATCGCATGGGCCTGTTCGTCCGCACCATCGGGCTCAAGCGGGCCGAGGCCAAGATCGGGCTCGCCAACCTGGCTTACAATTTCCAGCGCCTGATCTTCCATGAACTGCGAGCCGCCATGGCATGAGTCTGCCCGTATGACCGAAAAACACCCCGCCGAGAACGAAGCCGCGGACGAATAACGCCGTCAAATCCACCCGGCGCACAGACCGGCCAACAGAACACCCTTATCCGCGCCAAATCGGCCGGTTGTTGGAGGTCTCCACTTCTTCCCCCTCGACGTGTCGGAGTTCGGCCCGGCCATCGCGAAGATCCAGGAAGCGAAGCCGGACTGGCTCTCGACCTGCCTCGTGGGCGCGGCGCACACCGGCTTCTATCGCCAATGGTACGCGGCGGGCATGCTCAACGAGATCCCGATCGTGTCGGTCACCTTCGGCGTCGGCAACGAGCATATCCAGCTCAGCGCGGAAGAAGGCAACGGCATCGTCAGCGCGCAACCCTATTTCCAGGAGCTGCAGCTTCCGGCCAACGTCGCGTTCGTGAAGCGCTATCAGGAGCGGTTCGGCGACGACGCGCAGTATCTCAACTCGGTCGGCATCGGCGGCTATCTCGGCACCATGCTCTGGTCGCTCGGCGTCAAGGCGGCGGGCAGCCACGAGCGCGAGGCCGTGATGGCGGCGCTGCGCAGCGGCGACATCGCGTGGGACGGCCCCGCCGGCCATATGGTGGTCGATCCGGTCACCAATCACGTCATCCAGGACATGCATATGGCCGAGTGCCAGAATCAGAGCTGGAACATCTTCGAGAGCTACTCGCAGATGTATCCGAGCGACGTGATCGACCACTGCGACCTGACCAAGACGCCCGATATGGACGCCCATCTCGAGCCGATCCTCTAAGCGTCCCGAGAGGCACAGCGAAGCGAGAGCGACGAAGCGCTTCGCGCAGGGCGCGCCGTGGATACCGCCGCGCTTCTGATCATCGAAGTGCTGAATGGGATCGCCAGCCTGGCGCTCGCCTGCGCCGGGCTGGCGATCATCTTCGGCATGATGCGGGTGATCAATTTTGCCCATGGCGAGTTCATGATGCTCGGCGCCTACACCACCGTCGTCTGCACCAAGACGCTCGGCATCAATATCTGGGTCTCGATGCTGATCATTTCGCCGCTCATCGTCGGGATCATCGGCATCATCGTCGAGCGGGCGTTCATCCGCTTCTTCTACGGCCGGATAGTCGACACGCTGATCGCCACCTGGGGCCTCAGCCTGCTGCTGATCGGCATCGTCACCGCGATCTTCGGCAATATCATCGAAGGCGTCTCGGCGCCGATGGGCAGCTTCGGCGTCGGCGTCTACAACATCGCCCAATACCGCCTGGTCCTGATCGGCATCGTGATCCTGCTGTTCATCGCCATTTTTTTGGTTCTCACGCGCACCAGGCTCGGCCTCATCGCGCGCGGCACAATGCAGAACCCGGCTCAGGCATCGGTGCTCGGCATCAGCCCGCAGCGCGTCTACATGGTGACTTTCGCGGTCGGCGCGGCGCTGACCGGGCTCGCCGGCGGCCTGCTGGCGCCGATCTCCCAGGTCATTCCGACCGCGGGCGCCGCCTATGTCGCGCAGACCTTCATCACGGTGATCACCGGCGGCGCCGGCGCCGTGACCGGCACGCTGGTCGCCTCCGGCGCGTTCGGCACCGTGCGCCAGCTCTTGAGCTACGAGTTCACCCCGGTGCTCGGCGGCGTCGGCCTGCTCATCGTCGCGGTCGTGATGCTGCGGCTCCTGCCGCAAGGCATCACCGGCAAGATCTTCAGGCGGTCGCTTTGACGCTGCCCGGGATCGAGCTCAGGAGCTGGGAGACCCTCGGCACGATCCTGGTCGGGGTGATCATGGTGGTGCTGCTGTTCGCCGGTCCGCACATCTTCGACCTCTTCACCCTGTTCAGGGTCACCCTGTTCGCCGCCATGGCGATCCTGGCGCTCTCCATGGGCTTCATCTGGGGCTATGGCGGGATCCTCTGCTTCGGGCAATCGGCGTTCTACGGCCTCGGCGCCTACAGCTACGCGATCGCGGTCGGCAATTTCGGCGAGAGCACGGCGCCGTTCCTGCTGGCGATCATCGTGCCCGCCGCGTTCGCCGCGCTGCTCGGCTATTTCATGTTCTACGGCCGCCTCAGCGACGTCTATCTCGCGGTCGTGACTCTCGCGGTCACGCTTATTCTCTACAATTTCATGCGCTCGACCGCCGGCGAGGAATACATCATCGGCCAGCAGAGGCTCATGGGCTTCAACGGCATCTCGTCGATCCAGCCGATCAACTGGCCGGGCGACGGCAAGGCGCTGCTGTTCCCGGACGAGATCTTCCATCTCGCGATGGGCTGCCTGATTCTGTGCTATTTCGGCTTGAAGCTTCTTCTGAAATCGCATTTCGGGCGGGTCGCGGTCGCGATCAGGGAGAACGAGCTGCGTGCCGAGCTGCTTGGCTATGACGTCCGCCTGCACAAGTTGCAGACCTTCACCATCGGCGGCGGCATGGCCGGCCTCGCCGGGTGCCTGGGGGTCAACTTCAACTCCTTCGTCAACCCGGACGTGTTTGCCCTGAACTTCGCGGCAGAGATCATCATGTGGACGTTGATCGGCGGTCTCGGCACCCTGGTCGGGCCGGCGATCGGCTGTATCGGGCTTCTGATGCTGAAATTCGAGATCGGCCAGCAACAGATCACCAACACCTACCTGATCTTCGGTGGCATCATTATGGTGTTCGTGTTGTTGGTGCCGGCCGGGCTCCTGCCCACCGCCCGTCATCTGGCGGAGCGTTATCTCCCGGTGGTGGGAGCCGGCCGCGCGAACGGTGAGACACGGCAAGAGGCAGCGCCATGACCGAGGCCACGCCCATCCTGGAGACCAGCGGGCTCACGATGCGTTTCGGCGGCGTCATCGCGGTCGACAATGTCGATTTCTCCATGGCCGAAGGCGAGCTTCGTTGCCTGATCGGCCCCAACGGCGCGGGCAAGAGCACCTTCTTCAAATGCCTGACCCACCAGTACAAGGCGAGCGCCGGGCGGGTGCGCTTCCGGGGCGCGGATATCACCGGGTCGCACACCTACCAGATCGCCCGCCGCGGCATCGGCATCAAGACCCAGGTACCGAGCGTCTTCGACGGGCTCAGCGTCCACGAGAACATCTGGATCGCGGCGCGGCGCCATCACGGGCGCCGCCCGGCCAACCGCATCGTCGCCGAGATTCTCGAGCGTATTCGTCTGGGCGAGCTGGCGCGGCGCCTGGTCGGCCAGCTCGCTCATGGCGAGCGGCAGCGGGTCGAGCTCGGCACCGTCCTGACCAGCGAGCCGGAGCTGATCCTGCTCGACGAGCCGACCGCGGGCATGACCCATGAGGAAGTGCACCAGACCACCGCGCTCATCCGCGAGATCAACAGGACCACGTCGCTGATCGTGGTCGAGCACGACATGCAATTCATCAAGGCGATCGCGAAACGGGTCACCGTATTCCATCAGGGGGCGATCCTGGTCGAGGACACCATGAACAATCTTGAGAAGAACCAGCAGGTGCGCGACATTTATCTCGGCAAGCAGCACGCGGCGTGAGCCATGCTGGAAGTCGAAGGCATCCGCGCGAGCTATGGCAGGATCCCGATCCTGCACGGCATCGACCTCTCGGTGCAGGAGGGCGAGTTCGTCGGCATTCTGGGCCATAACGGGATGGGCAAGACCACCTTTCTCAAGACCCTGATCGGCCTGGTCAAAACCACCGAGGGCTCGATCACCTTCGAAGGCGACACGATCACGAGAGAGCCGCCGCACAAGCGCAGCCGGCGCGGCATTGGCTACGTGCCCCAGGGGCGCGAAATCTTTCCCAATGTGAGCGTGCGCGACAATCTGAGGCTCGGCTTCGCGGTCCAGAAGGTCGATGAAAACGCCATCCTCGAAGAGGTGCTGGAGGAGTTCCCGCGGCTCAGGCCCCTGCTCGACCGCGCCGGACGCGTGTTGTCGGGCGGCGAGCAACAGATCCTGGCGCTGGCCCGCTGCCTCTGCGGGCGGCCGCGCCTGCTTCTCCTCGACGAGCCGACCGAAGGCATCCAGCCGTCGATCGTTGAGGAGATCGTCGAGATCCTCAAGACCATGCAGGCCCGGCGCAAGCTCACCGTCGTTCTGGTCGAGCAGAATCTCGACTTCATCGCCGCGCTCTCCCAACGGGTGCTGATCATTCAGCGCGGTCAGTTCACGAGCGAGGTGTCGCCGGCCCAGCTCTCCAACCCCGATCTGATCGGCGAGTTCGTCGGCATGGGCGGTTAGGCCACGCCGATGCCCGCGCTTACAGAGGCCCGGCGGCGCCAGTTCGAGGAGCAGGGCTACCTCTTGTTCCGCGGACTTTTTTCCGAGGGCGAGATCGCGTCGGTGCGGGCCGAGGTTGCGACGGTCGCGGCGCGGGCCGGGCCCGAGGTGGTGAAGGAGCCGGAGTCCGACGCCGTGCGGCTGGTCTATGGCGCCCACCGCTTCAACGAGGCCTTCCACCGCCTGTCGCGTCATCCGCGTTGGCTCGAGCCGGCAACGAGCCTGATGGGCGGGCCGGTCTATATCCACCAATCACGCCTCAACCCGAAGGCCGCGTTCCGCGGCGGGCCGTGGGCATGGCATCAGGACTACGCCACCTGGGCAGATCGCGACGGGCTCGAAGAGCCCCGCGCCTTCATGGTCGCAATCCTCCTGGATGACGCCAAGACGGAGAACGGCCCGCTGATGCTGGTGCCGGGCTCGCATCGCTACGGCCTGATCCACGAGGCCGTCGACAACCGGGAATCGCCAGGCTACACGCTGTTCCACATCACGGAAGAACGCCTCGCCCAGGTCGTCGACGCGGGCGGCATCGAGCCGATCACCGGCCCGGCCGGGTCGGTCCTGATCAGCCATTCCAACATGGTGCACGGCTCGAGCGCCAACATCACCCCGTGGCCGCGGCGCATCCTCTACCTCAACGTGGCCGCGGTCGATAATCCGCCCACCAAGTTCCAGCGCGCCGAACACCACTGCACCCGCGACTGGTCCCCGATCGAGGCGCTCGACGACGATTGCCTTCGGGCGCCGGCATTGGGCCGCAAGGAGTAGAACACCGGCATGAAATTCGGCTTCTTCATCCGCGGTCAGTATCGCCAGGGCGAGGATATGCATGCGCGGTTCGCCGAGCTCTGCGCCCAGGCGCGGCTCGCGGACGAGCTGGGCTTCGATTTAATTGCGACCGGCATGCATTACGGTGCCTATCCGCTGCAGCAATATCAGCAGATCCCGCTGCTCGCCCGCCTGATGGTCGAGGCGCCGAACTGCCGCCTGCTGCCGGGGATCATCCTGCTCTCGCTGCACAAGCCACTAGATATCGCCGAGCAGGTCGCGACCCTCGACGTGATGTCGGGCGGGCGCATGATCTTCGGCGCGGGCCTCGGTTATCGCGAGGTCGAGTTCCAAGGATTCGGCACCACCCAGGCCGAGCGGGTCGCGCGGCTCGAGGAGAATCTCGAGGCCGTGGTGCGGCTGTGGACCGAAGAAGGCGTGACCATGGAGGGCTCCCATTTCGCGCTCCGGGAGGTGACGCTGTCGCTCAAGCCGCTGCAACGGCCGCACCCGCCGATCTGGCTCGGCGCCAATGCGGACGCCGCCGTCGAGCGGGCGGCCCGGCTCGGCGATAGCTGGTTCATCAATCCCCACCAGCGCATGGAAACGACCGAGCGCCAGCTCGCGATCTACCGGCGCGCCCTCGATGACGCCGGCAAGCCCTTCCCCGAGGAGCTGCCGCTGATGCGGGAGATCTTCGTCGCCGAGACCCGGGAGGAGGCGGAGCGGCTGGCCCGCCCCCACCTCGAGGAGAAGTACAAGACCTATCACGAGTGGGGGCAGGACAAGGCGATGCCTGCGGGCGACGACGACCTCTCGCTGGCTTTCGACGAGCTGATGCGCGACCGCTTCCTGTTCGGCTCGCCCGCCGAGGTCGCCGACCAGATCATCGGCTATGGCCGCCGGCTCGGCATCACAACCCTCATCCTCGGCATGCATTGGGTCGGCATGCCGCACGCCCAAGTGATCGAGAGCATGCGGCTGTTCGCCGAAGAGGTAGCGCCGCGGGTCGCCGAGGCGTCATGAGCCTGCCCGCGCGGCCTCGCCCGTGCTAGGCGATGGCGGAGAGCCTTCATCACGTCCATATTTTCGCCCGCGATATCGAGGCGACGATCGCATGGTGGCGCGACATGCTGGGCGGCGAGCTGGTCTATGACGGGGAGCTCGCCGGCGCCCGCAACGTCTTCATGCGGATCGGCAGCGGCGGCCTGCACATTTACGATCAGCCGCCGCGCGACGACGGCCGCGGCGCGATCCATCATATCGGCATCCAGAGCGACGATCTGCGCGGCCTGATCGCGCGCATGAAGGGGCGCGGGGCGCGGTTTCGGAGCGAGATCCGCGAGTTCGACACCTGGCGCTATATCATGTGCGCCGCCCCGGACGACGTCCTGCTCGAACTGTTCGAGTTCGACCCCAACCACGAGCCGCCGCACGCGACCCGCTACCTCCGCGGCGAATAGCCGCGCGGACGGGAAGACGCCGGGCGATGCGCTAGGCGTCCGGCAGCCTGTGATCCCGAAACATGTCGCGCAGGCGTGATTTCTGAATCTTGCCGGTCGCGGTCAGCGGGATCTCCTCGACCAGCACCACATCATCCGGCAGCCACCATTTCGCGACCTTGCCGGCGAGATAGTCGTTGATCGTCTCCCTGTCCGGCGCGCGGCCGTCTTTCGGCACGATGACCAGCAGGGGCCGCTCCTCCCACTTCGGATGGGGGACGCCGATGACGGCGGCCTGCTTGACGTCGGGATGCCCCATCGCCGCGTTCTCGAGGTCGATCGAGCTGATCCACTCGCCGCCCGACTTGATCACGTCCTTGGTACGGTCGGTGATCCGCATGAAGCCGTATTCGTCGAGGGTGGCGACGTCGCCGGTCGGAAACCAGCCGTCATTGTCCAGCCTGTTGCCGCCCTCGCCCTTGAAATAGCCGCTGGACGCCCAGTTGCCGCGGATGAACATGTCGCCGAAGGTGCTGCCGTCGTGCGGCGCCGGCGCGCCGTCGGGGCCCGTGATCTTGAGCTCGAGGCCGAACTGCACGCGGCCTTGCTGGTTCAGGATCGCCTGCCGCTCATCGTCGGGAAGAGCGTCGATCGCCGGCGTCGCCGTCGCGAGCGTGCCCAGCGGCGAGGTTTCCGTCATGCCCCAAAGCTGATGCACCGTGACGCCGTAGGGATCGGCCAACCGTTCGATCATCGATTGGGGCACAGCCGAGCCGCCGATGGCGACGCGCTCGAGGGCGTCGACCCGCTTGCCGCTTTCGTCGAGATAGTCGATCAGCATCGTGAAAACGGTCGGCACCCCAAGCGCGAAGGTCACGCCCTCGCCTTCGATCAGCGCCTGCAGGCTCTCGCCGTCCATCCTGGTGCCGGGCAGCACCATGTTGGCGCCGGTGAGACAGCCCAGATAGGGCAGCGACCAGGCGTTGCCGTGATACATCGGGGCGATCGGCATGATCACGTCATGCGCCGATAGCCCCATGGCGCTGTTCTGGCAGGCCGCCATGGCGTGCAGCAGGGTCGAGCGATGGCTGTACAGCACGCCCTTCGGATTGCCCGTCGTGCCCGAGGTGTAGCAGAGCGACGAGGCGGTTCGCTCGTCGAACAGCGGCCACTCATAGTCCTCGCTTTCGCCGGCGAGCAGCGTTTCGTAGCAGGCGGCATCGGGCAGCGAGGTCGACGGCATATGCGCCTCGTCGGTCATGATGACATAGCGCTCGACGGTCGGCAGACGCTCGGCGAGGCCCTCCAGGAGCGCGACGAAGCTGAGGTCCACAAACAGCACCCGGTCCTCGGCGTGATTGATGATGTAGACGATCTGCTCCGCGAACAGCCTCGGGTTCACGGTGTGCAGAACGGCGCCCATCCCGGAGACGCCGTAGAAGAGCTCCAGATGCCGATAGCCGTTCCACGCCAGCGTGCCGATCCGATCGCCCCGCCTGATTCCCAGCCGCTCGAAAAGGTTGGCAAGCCGCTTCGCGCGCCGCTCGCACTCTTCGTAAGCATACCGATGGATCGAGCCTTCGACGGTGCGTGAGACCACTTGGCGGCCGCCGTGATACTGCGCCGCGTAGCGGATCAGCGACGAGATCATGAGCGGGATCTTCTGCATCAGGCCGTGCATGGCACTTTCCTCCGCGCTGTCGGTCGGGCGTCGGCCCTTATGCCAGCATCAGTCGTCTTCGATCTACTGAAAACCGGCGCGCCGCCTCGACGGCGACTTGACATGCGCCGTCATTCCGATTTGGTAGGAAGAAGGCGCCGGGCAGCGGGCGTGGAGACGGACCGGGGAGAGCAAGAATGAAGCTGGACGGAAAGGTAGCGCTGATTACAGGCGGCTCGTCGGGAATCGGCGAAGCGATCGCGCTCAGATTCGCCGCCGAGGGTGCGCGGGTCGCGGTCGCCGGCTCCTCGGACCTCGGCAAGGCCCAGGGCGTGGTCGACCGGATCGCGGCTTCCGGCGGTGATGCCAAGGCCTTCGTCGCCGACGTCACCGTGGTGAGCGCGATCAAGGCGCTTGTAAAGGACGTGAAAGCGGCGTTCGGGCGCATCGACATCCTGGTCAACTCGGCCGGAGTCTTCGAACCAACTCCGATCGGCGAGACCAGTGAGTCCGACTACGACCGCATGATGGACATCAACGTGAAGGGCACGTTCTTCACGATCAACGAGGTCGCGCCGCTGATGCGCGATCAAGGAGGCGGCAAGATCGTCAACCTCTCCTCGGTCACCGGCATCATGGGGTTCAAGACCTTTTCGGTCTACTGCGCCTCGAAGGCGGCGATCAACTATCTGACCCGTTCCCTGGCTCTTGAGCTCGGGCCTCACAACATCGCCGTGAACGCGATCCTGCCGGGCAATACGGCGACGCCGATGAACGTCAAAATTCGCACCGAGCCTCAATTCAAGGAGATGCTCGACGGCATGACCGCAGTCACGCCGAGCGGGCGGACCTATTCGGACGCCGACGACATGGCCGCGGCCGCGCTCTTCCTCTGCTCCGAGGACGGCCGCGCCGCGCACGGCTCGCTCATGCTTCTCGACGAAGGCATCTCCTGCGGCCTCTGAGCGGCCGGCCATGACCGCGCGCGTAGAGGCCGCCGTGCCGGGCGGCAAGCTTCGTACCGTGGTGACCTATCTCGCGATGGATGCCGCCCCGCGGACGCCTCCCCCGCCGCCGCCCGCGCCCGGCATCGCGATCAGGCAGCGGCGGGACATGCCGGTCGAGGCTTACTTGCGCCTGTACCGGGCCGTCGGCAGCGACTGGCTTTGGTGGCAACGGCTGGTATTCGACGAGCCGGCGCTCGCCGCGCATCTCCGCGCGGCAGAAACCGAAATTTACGTGACGGAGGTCGACGGCGAGCCGGTCGGCTTTGCCGAACTCGATCGGCGGCCCGCACCGGATATCGAGCTGCGCTATTTCGGCGTGATACCGTCTCGGATCGGGACAGGGCACGGCGGCTACATGCTCGCCCATGCGCTCGCCGCCGCCTGGCGGCACCGGCCTCGCCGGGTGATCCTCAACACCTGCGACTGGGACCACCCTGGCGCGGTGGGCTTCTACGAGAAGCACGGCTTCGTCTTCAGCCATCGCGAGACGGAGTTTGTCGACGACCCGCGGCTTCGCGGGCTGCTGCCGCGCGACGCGGCGCCCCACATCCCGCTGGCGTCGCAGCCCGCCGGCTAGCCGGAGCGCCCGGTCACCCAGTTCCACGGCCGCACATACGATTCGGCGAAGAGGTCCGCCTTGCTATAGGGATCGTCGGCGGCAAACGCCTTGACCGCCTCGAGCGACGGCGCTTCGATCAGCATCAGAGAGCCGATCATGGCCTCTCCGTCCTCGGCGAGCGTCGGGCCGCCGTGGTGAAGGATGACGCCAGGATGGTCGGGGTGATTACGCAGATAGGCGCGGTGGGCGTCTCGTATATCGATCCGCACCTGCTCCATCCCAGGTTTGTCGGTGGTGAAAATCACGAAATACATCGGCGCTCTCCTCGTATCGGGCGCGCGGAGACTGGCACGCGGCACCCTTGTGCGAAAGGCGCGGCGCTTGTTCGGCGCAGGCCGTTCCCGCTAGCATGAGCCGATGGAAACGGCGAGCAGCGACGCAGCAGCGGGAGTCATCTGGGAAGCTTGGTCCACCCACGCCCTGATCGACGCCTTGCCTGAGGCATCCCGTCCTCGGACCATCGCCGAAGGATACGCCGCGCAGGAGGCTCTGGCTCGGTTGAGCGGCGCACGGCCGATCGGTTGGAAGATCGCGGCGACCAGCGCGGCGGGCCAGACCCATATTGGCGTCGACGGCCCGCTCGCGGGGCGGCTGTTGGAGAGCAAGCTGCACCGGACCGGCGCCACCCTGCCGGCGGGGCATCTCCATATGGCGGTCGCCGAGGCGGAGTTCGCATTCCGGATCGGCGAGGATTTGCCCGGCAAGGGCTCCGATTACACCGTCGAGGAGGTCATGACCGCGGTCGCGGCGCTCCATGTCGCGATCGAGATCCCGGATTCGCGGTTCAGCGATTTCACTGCCGTCGGGGCGGCTCAGCTCATCGCCGACAACGCGTGCACGGAATATTTCGTGCTCGGGCCGGAAGCGCCCGAAGGCTGGCGGGCAACCGACCTCGTCACCCATCCGGTCGGGCTCTCGATCAACGGCACGACGGTCGCCGCGGGCACCGGCGCCAACGTGCTCGGCGATCCGCGTCTGGCGCTGACTTGGCTCGCGAACGACCGGGTGCGCTATGGCGGGCCGCTCGCGGCGGACGAACTGGTCACCACCGGGACCTGCGTGACGCCGGCGCCGATCAGGCCCGGTGACCATGTGGCGGCGGATTTCGCCGCGCTCGGGACCGTGGACGTTATCCTCAGCTCATAGACGAACGCCGCCCGGTGCCAGGTTTCGGCGTTCGGCGCAACACGCTACGCCGTATCGCTGCCGGCGGATGCCGTGCGGCCCCCACCCACCAGCCAACCGAGGACCAGGGTCGCGGCCGTCGCGCCGATGAGTTGAGCGGCGATGAACGCGGGCATGTGGATCGGCTGGATGCCGGAGAAGGTGTCGGTCAGGGTCCGCGCAATCGTCACCGCCGGGTTGGCAAATGACGTCGACGATGTGAACCAGTAGCCGGCGGTGATGAACAGCCCGACGCCGTAGGGCACCGCCTCCGGCCTGAAGCGCAGGCAACCTAGGATCGTCGTGATCAGGCCGAAGGTGGCGGTGAACTCTGCGAGCCATTGCGGGAATCCGGTTCGCGCGGTGGTCGACGCCGAGACGATCGGCTCCGCGAACATGCCGTGGGCAAGCATCGCCCCGCAGATTCCGCCGAAAAACTGCGCCAGCACATAGAGCCCGGCCGGGCGCAGCGCGATATCGCGGCGCAGGACGAAACAGAGCGTGACGGCGGGGTTGAAATGCGCACCCGAGACCGGGCCCAGCACCAGAATCAACACGACCAGGATCGCGCCCGTCGGGAGCGTGTTGCCGAGCAGCGCGAGGGCGACGTTTCCGCCGGCGAGGCGTTCGCCCATGATCCCGGAGCCGACGACCACGGCGAGCAGCAACAGCGTTCCCAGCCATTCCGCGAACAACCGGCGCACAAGGTCGAATTGATCCATCCCCTCCCCCGGCTTTCGATCGACGCTGCGCTACCCGCGCGCCGCCAGCAGGCCTTCGAGCCCGGCGCAGATCTCGGGCCGCCCGCGGCAGCAGTCGGACACCAGGAAGCTCAGGAGAGCGCGCACGCCCTCGACGTCGGCCGCGTAGAAGATCCGCTGCCGGAGGCGCCATGAGCGGAGCAGCCCCGCCCCTTCGAGCTGAGCGAGGTGGCTCGAAAGAGTCGATGGCGGCACCGCCGCCGCGCGGGCGATCGCGCCAGCCGACAGACCGTCCGGCCCTTCGCGCACCAGCATGCGAAACACGCGAAGCCTAGTGCCATGGGCCAAGGCGATCAGCGCCGCCAGCGCCCGGTCATCGGTCATGCTCATATTTCGGCCTTTCCCAAATTACCGAAATACATTATCGGACCGCCACCGGGCAATGGCCGTCTTCCGGCTGCCTTGGCGACCCTCCGCGGTGCTCCCTTCCCGCGGCCCGCCGCATCCGACGCCTCGATCGGCCGTTCGTGGGCCTCGTTTGACCCGTGCCGGCCGCTGTGAATAATCGCCGCAACAATCCGCACGGGGATAGACGTGGGCCGGCTCGCGACCGATATCGGCGGAACCTTCACCGACCTGGTGTATTTCGATGAGTCGACCGGTGCTCTCAGTGTCGCCAAGTCACTGAGCACACCGCACGACCTCACCCGGGGCGTGCTGGACACGATTCGTCAAGCGCAGCTCGACACCGCCGCGGTCGACTATTTCGTGCATGGCGGGACGACGGTGATCAACGCGATCACCGAGCGAAAGGGCGTGAAGACCGCGCTCATCACCACCGAAGGTTTTCGAGACGTTCTGGAGATCGCGCGCGGCAACCGCCCCGATCTCTATAACCTCCGCTACCGGAAGGAGACCCCGTTCGTCCCGAGGCGGCTGCGCTTCGAGGTGCGCGAGCGCATCGATGCCAAGGGCCGCGTTCGCGTGCCGCTGCATCTGGAAGACCTCGACCGCGTGGTCGCGGCCTGCCGGGCCGAGGGGGTCGAGGCGATCGCGATCCAACTCCTCCACTCCTATGCGGCGCCCGAGCACGAAGCCGCATGCGAGGCTTATCTCCGCGCGCATCTACCCGAGGTCGGCATCACCGCCTCGCACGAAATCACCCGCGAGTGGCGCGAATATGAGCGCGCCAATACCGCCGTGCTCAACGCCTATGTCCAGCCGATCGTGCAGCGCTATTTCGGCACGCTCGAAGCCGGTCTCGGCGAGGTCGGCCTCGATTGCCCCTATATGGCGATGCAGTCGAACGGCGGGACCACGAGCTTCGGCTGGGCCAAGGCGCATCCGATCACGCTGCTCGAATCGGGGCCCGCGGCGGGCGTCAACGGCGCCGCTCTGATCGGCCGGCTCTGCGGCGAGCCCAACGTCATCTATCTCGACATCGGCGGCACGACCGCGAAGTGCTCGACCATCGAGGACGGCGAGCCCAAGGTCACCACCGACTACCGACTCGAGGCGACGCGCATACGCTACGGCTACCCGGTGCGCGTCCCGGTCATCGACATCGTCGAGATCGGCGCGGGCGGCGGCTCGATCGCCTGGTTCGACGCCGCCGGCACGCTCTGCGTCGGCCCGCGCAGCGCCGGCGCCGATCCGGGACCCGCCTGCTACGACCGCGGCGGCAGCGAGCCGACCGTGACCGACGCAAAGCTCATCGCCGGCGTGCTGAACCCTGAAAACTTCGCCGGCGGCCAGTTCGATCTCGATCTCTCTCTGGCGCGCGCGGCGATGAACAAGATCGCCGATGGCCTGGGCTGCAACGTCGACGAGGCGGCCGTCGCCGTGACCCGGCTGGTCGATGCCAATATGATCAACGCCCTCAAGCTGGTCTCGATCCAGCGCGGCCACGACCCGCGCGATTTCTCGCTGATGGTCGGCGGCGGCGGCGGTGCGATGCACGGAGCGGTCCTCGGGCGCGAGCTCGGCGTGAAGGAGATCGTGGTGCCGCGCTATCCCGGCCTCTTCTCCGCCTGGGGCATGCTCGCGACCGCGCCGCGCCGGGATTTCTTGCGCACGGCGCTCCAGCGCGCCGAGGCTCTGGAGATCGAGACCATGCGCGCGCTTTTTGCCGAGCTCCGTGAGGAAGCGGAACGCTACTTTGCCGCGGACGGCGAGAGCGGCGCGTTGACCGCCGCCTGCCATATCGACATGCGCTATTTCGGCCAGGAGCACGCAGTGACGATCACGGTCGACCTCGATCGGGCGACGCGCGAATCGATCCTCGACGCCTTCCACGCCGCCCATGAACGCGCCTACACGTTCCGCCTCGCCGACACGCCGGTCGAGCTCGTGACGTTTCGGCTGACCGCTACGGCGGAGGTCGCGCGCCCCGAGCTCAAGCCGTGGTCCGCGCAGGGCCGATCGGCGGCGGCGGCAGCGCGCGGCATGCGCGCGGTTGATTTCGGAGAAGAAGGCCGACACGACACCGCGGTCTACGACCGCGACCTCCTACCGCCCGACTTCGAGGCCGAGGGACCGGTCATCGTCGAAGAGGCCTCCTCTACGACCCTCATATGTCCGGGCCAGCGCGTTCGCGTCGACGGGCTCGGGTTCTTGCGGATCGTCGAAGCATGAGCGGCTCGACGATGCGCGCCATGGTGTTCCGGGGCGTCGGTCGCGCGCTCGCCCTCGAGGAACGGCCGATACCCGAGCCGGGCCCAGGGGAGATCCTGGTTCGCGTGGCGGCCTGCGGCGTCTGCCGCACCGATCTCCATGTGGTCGACGGCGAGCTTGCCGAGCCCCGCCTGCCGCTCGTGCCGGGGCACGAGGTGGTCGGCCGGGTCGCGGCTCTCGGTGCCGAGGTCGAGCGTTTTCGCGAGGGCGAGCGCGTCGGCGTCCCCTGGCTCGGCTGGACCTGCGGCACCTGCCGCTTCTGCCGGCGCGGCCGAGAGAATCTGTGCACCGCCGCGCGCTTCACCGGTTACACCCGCGACGGCGGCTATGGCGATTATTGCGTCGCCGACCAGCGTTATTGTCTTTCCCTGACAGGCAAGCGCAGCGAGTCGGAGGCAGCACCGCTGCTGTGCGCCGGGCTGATCGGCTACCGCGCGCTCCGTATGGCGGCGGATGCGGAGCGCATCGGCCTCTACGGATTCGGCGCGGCGGCCCACATCATCGCTCAGGTCGCCCGGCATCAAGGACGCCGCGTGTTCGCCTTCGTGCGGCCGGGAGATGAAGCGGCGAAGCGCTTCGCGCTCGGCCTCGGAGCGGATTGGGCCGGCGATTCGGACCAGATGCCCCCCGAGCAGCTCGACGCGGCGCTGCTGTTCGCGCCGGTCGGCGCATTGGTGCCGGCGGCGCTTCGCGCACTGGCGCCCGGAGGCACGGTGGTCTGCGCCGGCATCCACATGAGCGATATCCCGCCCTTTCCCTACGAGCTTCTCTGGTGGGAGCGGCGCATCGTCTCGGTCGCCAACCTGACCCGCCGGGACGGCGAGGAGTTCCTTGCGCTCGCTGCCGAGACCGAGATCGCCATGAGCGTCGAGCCGATGCCGCTCGCCGATGCCAATCTGGCCCTCGGCCGGCTGCGCGACGGCCAGATTCAGGGCGCTGCGGTGCTCACGATGGAGAGCGATTGAGAAAGGGGTGGAGTCACCGCTTCGAGCCTGCGCCGCCGATATCCCAGAACGGCGGCGTCGAGGCGAAGCCGCGCCAATCTCCGACGATGCGGGCTCGGGTTTCCTTGAGAGCGAGCGCATGCCAGCCGATCACCTGTCCCGCGCCGACCTCGAGTGCGGCGAAATCGTCGCTGCTTCGATGTGAGCGAAGGAGACCCCTCAGGCACCCCTCGGCCACGGCCACATCATTCAGGTGGCCGAGATCGTCCTGAAGCCAGCGCACCGATTTGATGTAAGGGCGGGCCTTCCTGTGCGGGAATTGCTCGCCGAAGAACTCGCTCGCGTGGCGCAGCTTCTTGAGGGCGATCCTGAGCCGATGAAGCTGACCGTTCGAGAGCCGGTCAAAGTTGCGCCCGAGCTTCAGGACCCGTTTGTAGCGCTTGTCGAGCAGGCGGCCGGCGAGGCTCGCCAGGGGTCGGTCGAGCACGGTCCAGTCCGCACCGTCCCGCCACCCCGCGGTTTCAATCCAATGGCCAAGCTTGAGCAGGAATGACGTGTAGCCCGGCGCCCGCAGCGTTTCCGCCCGCTCGTAGGCGCGACGGCGCTCTTCCTCGGCAGAAGCGGCGAGCAGCTTGAGGTCCCGGTCAGCCGGCCGAGCGGTGTGAACGGCCGCCAGCGTCTCGGTGATGAAGACGTCCCAGTCCCGTGCCGGCCCCAGCGCGTCGATCAAACGCTTTGCCTCGCGCTCCAACCAGGCGGCGTCCTCGGGTGACAGAACCGCCTTGAAGATGACGAGGGCGGAACACAGCCGACGGAGGGCAACGCGAAACTGGTGCACGCCTTCAGGATCGCTGCTGTCGAGCACCGCGTCGTGATTCGCGACGCAATGACCGATACCGGCGCGAAAGATGTGGCCGAGGGCTTGATCCACGGTAGTCCCGGGTTTCAGCGCGAGTGCCGGCGCCTTGTGCCCGGCATAGCGTTCGCCCCCGGCGAGGACGTAGCCCCGCTTGGCCTTGCTGGCCGTCTGTATCCACAACGGCGCACTCGCTTGAAGCGTCATGGCGAGATCGTAGAGCGCACTCGGCGGACCCTCGAGCAGCTCGAGCTCCAGCTCCGAGATCAGGTCCCGCCTGTCGTTGGCCCTAATCTCGCCGCTGTCATAGGCGATCTCGACCACCGCCTTGGCGTGATCCGGGGCGTCGATCTCGACGGTGGCGGTACGCCGCATCACATCGGAGGAAAAAGCCGGCTCCAGCTCGGCGGACCGGATCAAACCCATCGCGTCGCGCACCGCTGGATCCGTCGCAGCCGCGAGGTTCGGCACCGGGCTCTCGACCGGTTGCGACCATTCGCTCCGTTGAAACAGACCCCCGGTTCCCGACGCCGGCTCCGACTTCAGGGTCTGAACCAGCCGTTCCCCCTCCTCGCGAATCCGTAACGTGAATCCGCGGCGGCGCAGACGGAAATCGCCGGTATCGAAATAGGTGCTGCGCAGGCGCTCCGTACGCTCCTCGCTGCCCGCGGGAACCGCCGCGCGCCAGCCTCGATCGAGCGCGGCGGGATCGCCGCCGAGCTTCAACTCGATCTCAAGAGACCGTCTGGTCCCTTCGGCAACGTACGCCTCGCTGCCGCCTCCCTTTCTCATCGGCCGCCGTTTTTGTTTGTATCGAGCGTGCCCGCCGATCAGCCTCGGGCCAAGCCCCGGATTCTCCGGGAACGGTGACGAAGTCGTCAAGCCACTGCGTACCAGCGTCGCGCGGCAGTACCTGAATTGGCCCTGATTGTTTGGTCCGTTTGGCGGCTTGGCCAAAGTGTATTCCGGTGCCTGTTCAAGCGCGAACTGCCACCATGATCACTCCATGGGCAGACAGATGGGGGCGATTTCATCGGCCGATCGCTTAGCCCAGTCGATCTCGGGTATCCGTTCAAGGGCGCGCTGTTGTCCGGCCTGTAAGCGATCCAAAGCATCATTCTGGTTGATTGTCTGTATCTCGCGATCTTTCACGACCAGCTCGCCGTTGACGTAGACGTCGCGAACGGCCGAAGCCACCCCCGAATACACCAAGCTCTTGAGCGGATCGCGCAGCGGGCGCATCGACGGGTGCATGAGGTCGACCAGGACGATATCCGCCTTGGCTCCGACGGAGATGCGGCCGAGATCGTCCCGATTCACGGCCTTGGCCGCACCCAAGGTGACGGTTTCGAAGACGTCTTCGGTCCTGAGCAGGTCAACGTTGCCGGCTGCGACCTTGGACATCAAGCCAGCAATCCGCATCTCTTCGATCATGTCGTGCGGGTAGCAGTCGGTGCCCAAGGCCATGTTCACGCCCGCTGCGCGATATCCGCCGAAGCTGCGCATCATGTCGCCCCACTGGGCGAACGCGCGGGCACAATGCACGACGCTGGTGCCCGTCTCGGCTAACCGATCAAGATCCTTGTGCTCATGGTAGTTCACCCAGGGGTGCTGATCGATGTTGATAGCGTGACCGAGCAGGGTATTCGGGCCCAGGACACCGATGTCGCAGAGCCATTGGATGGGCGTCTTGCCATGCCGCCGCAACATCTCTCGAAATTCCATGACCGACTGGGACGCGTGGGTCTGCAGCGGAATGCCGCGCACCTCGGCCGCCTCCTTGCACTTCCGGAAGAGCTCCTCGGTGCAGGTATCGACTTGTGCTGGCCCGACCATGCCATGCAGACGACCGCTCGAATGCGATTCTGCCGCGTCAATCAGTTCAAGAGCTTTGTCCAGATTCTTTAACCCTTTCTCCTCATACCAAGTGTAGGCCAGTTCCTTGCCGTCAGCCGTGTACCAGTGCCCCGACTGGACCATCGGGCAGACGTAGGTCCGGATGCCTGTGCCCGCCAACATGTCGATCCACTCCGGATAGGGCAGACCGGAGCAGTAAAGTTCCGCCATGGTTGTGCAGCCGCTTTTCAGGAGATCGCAGACTGAAGCTTGCGTCGCGGCCGTGGCCGAATCGTCGTCCTCCTGCAATACCCAGGTATATTCGAGGAGCTGGGTCATCCACATGTGCTTGCTGGCGAGGTCTTCGAAGAAGCCCTTGCCATGCATTTCCATATAGCCGTGCAAGTGAAGGTCCAATAGACCCGGGATTATCAATAGGTGTCGGCCGTCGATGGTTGCATCGGTCCGGCCGTCATAATCGCTGCCTACGAAGGTGACCTCGTTGCCGGTAAACGCTACGTCGGCATCTCTCAGGTATTTGTGGCCATTGGTGTCGGCGTCGTAGGCCACCACCCAGTCTGCGTTCTTGATGACCGTTGTGCTCATCTCACATCTCCCATGCTCTACGCTGACGGGCTGGGTCAGCTAAGTAGCACGGGCCCCTTCAGTGTTGGAAATAATTTCGCAGTGTGCTCAACTCAAGATGACTAATTGGGAGCTCGACCATCTACTTGGCTCGTGAGGCCTTGAGCCCATCGGTCTGGCCCGTTTCGAGCCTCGACAAGGCTCCGTCGGCCAGCAGGAAGGATGGAGATCGAAAGGTGGCAGTTTGCGCCAGTCACCAGACGATCGGCGGCCGTAGACTCGCGAACGCGAAACCGTGCAGCCGATCGGGGAGCCGCAATGGTTGAGGCGGCTGTCGAGTTGACGCAACGGGGCGCGATTGATCCCGACCCGTCCGGGGACGTCGTCCTGGCCGTCGAAAACCTCAAGACCTATTTCAACACGCCTGCCGGGGTCGTAAAGGCGGTCGACGATGTAACCTTCAAATTGCACCGCGGCGACATTCTCGCCATCGTAGGTGAATCCGGGTCGGGCAAGAGCGTCACGGCCCAGTCCATCATGAAGCTGGTCGCGATACCGCCGGGCCGCTATGCCGGCGGTCGGGTACGCCTGAACGGGCTGGATCTCTTGTCACAGGACGAAAAAGCGCTCGGCACAATACGCGGTAAGCGCATCTCGATGATCTTCCAAAACCCACGGGCCGCGCTCAATCCCGCCTTCACAGTCTCGACACTGATGGTGGAGACTTTGCGTCGTCACGATCGGTCACTCTCAAGAGCTGCGGCTGCCAAGCGCGCCGCGGCCCTACTGCGTGCCGTGGATTTTCCCGATCCCGAGCGTGTCGCTGCCAGTTATCCTCACCAGATGAGCGGCGGTATGTGCCAGCGCGTGGGTGTTGCCCTCAGCATGGCCTGCGAGCCGGAGGTGCTCATCGCCGACGAGCCGACGACCGCCCTCGACGTCCTGGTGCAGGCGACAATTCTTCTCCTGCTGAAACGGGCGCATGGGGAGCGCGGGCTATCGATCATTCTCATCACCCACGACTTCGGCGTATTGCGGGCGTTGGCCACGCGGGTCATCGTTATGTACGCCGGACAAATTCAGGAGCAGGGCCGGGTCGACGATGTCCTCGCCAATCCTCAACATCCTTATACGAAGGCACTGATCCAGGCTGTGCCCGATCCGGATAGCCTCGACCAACGCCTTCATCAGATCGAGGGTCAGCCGCCCGATCTGCTGAACCTGCCGGCCGGTTGCAGCTTCGCCGATCGCTGTGCCTTCGTCATGCCGAGATGCCGGACCGAACGCCCCGAACTCTATGCGTCTGCTGTGGGGACCGACGTTCGCTGTCACTTGTTCGGCCCCGAGGCGGGTGCGCGCCCGTGACGAGCCCCCTTATCAAGGTGCGTGGCCTGCGCAAGGCCTTTCCAGTAAGAGAGGGAATGGTCGTTCGCAAGAAAGTCGGTGAGATCGTGGCAGTTGACGATGTAAGCTTCGATGTCTTCGAAGGCGAGACTCTGGGCTGCGTCGGCGGCTCGGGATCGGGAAAGTCCACCCTCGGGAGGCTCATTCTCAACCTGATACCTGCCGACGAGGGGAGCGTCCACTTCGACGGCGTTGATCTCGTCGACCTGTCCACGACTGGCATGCGGCCCCACCGGAAGGACCTGCAAATCGTCTTTCAGGATCCCTTGCACACGCTCAACCCGCGGCGCACGGTTGCCGAGAACGTTGCCCGTTCGTTGCTCAACTTCGATGTCCCGCGGCAAGAAGCCAAGGAGCGCGTCAAACACCTGTTTGATATTGTCGGCCTCAATCCGGCACATATAAACCGTTATCCGCACGAATTCAGCGGGGGACAATGTCAACGCATCGGCATAGCCCGCGCCCTCGCCCTCCAACCCCGCTTCCTGTTTCTGGACGAACCCGTTTCGGCGCTTGACGTATCCATTCAGGGGCAAATACTTAATCTGTTAAAGGATCTGCAAGAATCCCTTCAATTGACCTATCTCTTCGTTTCTCACGACCTGAAACTTGTGAAGAATTTCTCGGATCGCATTCTCGTTCTCTATCATGGCCGCGCCGTCGAGATCGGCGACAGCTCGGAGGTCTATCGCCAGCCGAAGCATCCCTATACCAGAACGCTCCTCGATGCCGTGCTCGGCCTCAAGAAGGACGATGCCTGGGAGAGGGTCGCCAGACAAACCGGCGTGCTTGCCGACGATGAAGACCTCGAGAGCGCCATGCGCGCCACTGCTGCGGCAAGAACGGGATGCATCTATTCCGGCACCTGTACCGAGCGCTTCGAACCATGCGCATCGCAAATGCCGCAACTACAGGAAAGTGAAGCCGGTCACGCGGTGGCCTGCCACATTTATGACTTTTCCAGGAACGCGTCGGCGGCGGCCGGAGACGCCCGACGTGACGGCGAACAACCCCTCCGGCACACGCGCCATGAGAATGCGCGTCATCTCACGACATGATGGGAGGATAAAACCATGATAGGGTGTCTAAATGGTATACGCAGGGAGAGCCCGCTGTGGCTGTGTCGCCACGCCGTGGGCTTCCTCGCCCTGGTAGCGCTTGCCGCCGGGTCGCTGGTAGCGGCCGACAAGCCGGCGCAGGCGCAAGGAAAAACCATCGTTCTTGCTGTCGAAGGCGAGCCCAGTCGCCTCGATCCTCATACACATGTGCTGTGGCTCACCTATCGCGAGACGTTCCACATATACGAGAGCTTCGTTCAGCAAGATCTGACCATTAAGGATGTCGATCGTCCGCCGGTTATTCCCGCTCTGGCCACGAGCTGGGATATCTCCGAGGACAAGCTCCAGTACACGTTCCATTTGCGCCAGGGGGTTACCTTCCACGATGGAACACCCTGGAATGCCGACGTGGCGAAGTTCAACTTCGATCGAGTCCTCGACAAGGACTTCGAGCACTTCTATCCACTGGCCAACAGTTTCAACGGCTGGTGGCACGGCGATATCGAGAGCTACGAAGTGGTCGACGAATACACCTTCCGGATCAACATGCAGCAGCCGAATTCCGAATTCATTCGGCGGCTTTCGCAGGGGGGGTTCGGCTCGTCCGGCATGATCAGCCCCAAGGTCGTCGAGACCTACGGCAACGAGGAGGCTCATCTACACGGCGTCGGCACCGGGCCGTTCAAGCTCGTCGAGCGTGTTTTCGGCGAGAAGATCGTTCTCGAGCGCAATGCCGACTACTGGGACGAGAATCGCATTCCCAGGGTCGACAGGTTCATCATTCGCGGCATTGCCGATGTCGCGACCCGCGAGCTTGCGCTGCTTACCGGCGAGGTCGACATCATCGCCACGCCGTCTCCGGACTCGACGGATTTCCTCAAGTCCCAAGGGATGGTCGTCGACATGGCACCGATCACGACGATCTACAACTTGTGGGTCAATACGCGGATGAAGCCGCTGGATGACCCCCGGGTCCGGCGGGCGCTCTACATGGCGATCGACCGGGAGGGATTGTGCAAGTTTCTGAGGCGCGGTCAGTGTTCGCCAGCCTACAGCATCCTGAACTATGGCGGGCCGGGTCACCAACCGGACTACAAGCCCTTCCCCTACGACCCGGCGGCGGCCAAAGCGCTGCTCGCGGAAGCCGGCTATCCCGACGGCTTCGAGGTGCGGGTTGACTGGACTCCGGGCGGTGCCGGCGACGTCAACACCGTGGCCGATGCCGAATGGATCCAGCGCGACTGGGCCCGGATCGGCGTCAAGCTGAACATCGAGCTCTTCGAGATCAGCACCTATATGGACATCATGTCCCAGGGCATGCGTGAAGGCACGGGCTTCATGCAGCTTTCCTGGGGCGAGAGCGCGTTCCATTGGCTCGACGCGGTCATCTCACCGGCCGCCCTGCCGCCGAACGGCTTCAATGCGGGGTACTACGACAACCCGAAGGTGGGTGAGCTGCTCTCCAAGGCGCGCGCCGCGCTGACCGAAGAGGAGATGGTTGGCCATCTCAGGGAGATCCAGCGGATCGTCATCGAGGAGGACACCGCATTCATCCCCACCCATAGCCCGTGGGGAGTCTACGCCATGCGGCCCAACCTCAAGGGCTTCGTGCTCGCGCCCCAGCACTGGCACGACATGGCTATCGTCGACAAAGAGTAACAACAAATCAGGCTTGCGGCCCCGCCGGCGCTCAGCCGCCGGCGGGGCCGCCACTGCCCGTCAGAGCCGATCATGCTCCGATTTATTATCTGGCGCTTGATTCACGTCGTGCCGGTTCTGTTCGGCGTTTCCTTTGTCGTTTTCAGCGTGCTCTATCTCATTCCGGGCGACATCGCGCACACCTTGCTTTCGATGTTCTATACCGAGGAGCGCGCGGCGGCGCTCCGCATGGAGCTCGGCCTCGACAGGCCCATGTTCGTCCAGTACGGGCACTGGCTGTGGGCCGCGCTGCACGGAGATCTCGGCAAGTCTCTCATGATGCGGATGCCGGTGATGACGGTGTTGCTCGACAAGGTCGGCAACTCACTCGTCCTGACCGGCGCGAGCCTGCTGATCGTCATTCCGGTGAGCTTCCTCATGGGCACTGCCTCGGCGGCCCGGTTCCGCAAGCCTTTCGATCGTTTCACCGTCTTCTTCTCGCTGCTGCTCGCGAGCATGCCGGTCTTCTGGCTCGGGATCGCCCTGCTCTACCTGTTCGGCGTGAGGCTGCCGCTCTTTCCCATGTCGGGCATGTACAACATGGCCAACCCCGGCGGAATCCTGGACCTCCTCCATCATCTCTTCCTGCCGGCGGTCACCACGGCGGCCGCGTCGGTCGCCATCGTCACCCGGGTCACCCGCGGCGCCATGCTCGATACGCTAAGCCAGCCCTATATCCTGGCGGCGCGGTCGCGGGGATTGCCGGGCTCACGGGTCATCTATCGTCACGGCGTGCGCAATATTTTGCCGACCTTCTCCAACATGATCGGGCTCCAAATCGGCTACCTCTTCGGCAGTGCCATCTTTTCGGAAATTATCTTCAACTGGCCCGGAATCGGCCTGCAGCTTTACCAGTCGATTCTTCATCGTGATCTGACAATGGTGCAGGGCTGCGTGCTTGCCGTCGCCATCATTTTCGTCTTGGGCAATATGTTGGCCGACATCATCGTCCACGCCCTCGACACCACCCGGAAGTAACGAGGGCGGCGTCGCATGGCCACAGGCAGGATCAGGAGGAACAGGGCACCGAAGCCCTCCCGACGCAGCGTGGAGACGGAGCGCGCGCGCTCGACGCTCTATTTCGTCTGGCGCGGCATCCGCAACGATCCCTACGGGATGGCCGGCGCGCTCATCATCCTCGTGCTCATCATATGCGCGTTGTTCGCGCCCTACATCGCGCCTTACGACCCGCAGTATGCCGACCCCAGGTTGCGGCTGCGAGGACCGGGCACAGAGGGCCACATTCTCGGGTTGGACCAGCAGGGACGCGATATTCTTTCCCGCCTAATCTACGGCACCCGCTACTCGCTCATCGCCGGCGTTACCCCGGTCGTTCTCGGCGCATTTTTGTCGATACCGCTTGGTGTCGTCGCCGCCTATTACCAGCGAGTCGGCTATTTCATCATGCGCTGCATGGATGTGCTCTTCGCCTTTCCCATGGTGCTGTTGGCGATCACGCTCTCCTTCTTCATGGGTCCGGGGCTCGGCAATCTGATCATCGCCCTCGTCGTGGTCCTGATCCCTTACAACACGCGAGTCGTCTATGTGCAGGCGCTGGCGCAGAAGGAGCAGGGCTATATCGAGGCGGCGCGCGCCGATGCAACCAGCGATTTCAAGATTCTTTTCGTCGAGATGCTGCCGCATGTCGTTTCAGCATCGGTCGTCTATTCCATGACCATCGTCGGGACAATCGTGGTGACGGCGGCGGGGCTCAGCTTTCTCGGACTCGGAGTGCAGCCGCCGACACCAGAATGGGGCATCATGACCAGCGACGGACGCACCGTGCTGCATATCGCCCCCCATGTCTCGACCCTGCCTGGGGTGGCGATCTTTCTCATGGTCACGGGCTTCAACCTGCTGGGTGATAGCCTGCGCGACGCGCTCGATCCGAAGACAAGGCTGGTTCGTGCCGGGGCACGGTAGGATGACCCGCCACGGCCAGTCACGATGAAACACGAGGACACGCTGCCATGACCAAGACGCGACTGATGCCTGCAAATCACTGGGATTGGAGCATGCCCGTGCCGTTCTCGCAGGGCTGGAAGATCGACGACGTGATCTTCGTCGGCGGGCAGGTCTCCGCCGATTCGCGGGGCCGGACGATCGGGGAGGGCGACATCGAGGTGCAGACGAGAAACGTGTTCGAGTTCATAAGACGCGTCCTGCAGGAAGCCGGCGGCGATCTCTCCGACATCGTGAAGCTCAACACCTATTACCAGTACGAGGGGGAAGGCGCCGACATCACTCGGTTCTGGGAGAAGATGACCGAGGTCAGGAAGGAGTATCTGGCCGATCCGGGTCCGGCGGGGACGGCCGTGCGGGTCAAAGGCTTCGCCTATGAAGGCCTCCTGATCGAGATCGAGGCCATCGCCATCGTCGGCCGAAAGAAAGTGCGGCTGATGCCCGCGAATCATTGGGACTGGAGCATACCCGTGTCCTTCTCTCAGGGCTGGAAGGTGGACGACCTGATTTTCGTCGGCGGGCAGATCTCCGCGGACGACAGGGGACGAACCGTTGCGCCAGGTGACATCAAACAGCAGATCAGAAACATTTTTGGCTCCATCCAGAGCACCCTGCGTGAGGGCGGCGCGGACCTGGAGGACCTGATAAAGTTCAACACCTATTACAAGTTCGAGGGCGAGGGCGAGGATCTCAGGCTGTTTTGGGAGGACATGACCAGGGTTCGTCTGGACTATCTGGCCGATCCCGGCCCGGCCGGCACCGCGATACGCGTCAACGGGTTTGCCTACGAGGATCTGCTGATCGAGATCGAGGGGATTGCCTGTGTGGGGAAGGACAAGCAGCGCCTCATGCCGGCTAACCATTGGGATTGGAGCATACCGGTCCCGATGTCGCAGGGCTGGAAAGTCGGCGATTACATCTTCGTGGGCGGCCAGGTTTCCGCCGACAGCAAGGGCCGCGCCATCGGCGCCAGAGACATCGCCACGCAGACTCGCAACACCTTCGAGTATATCCGCGCGGTGCTGAAGGAAGCCGGCGCGGACCTGGAACACATCGTGCGCCTCAACACCTATTACGACTATGAAGGCGAGGGTCAGGCGTTGCAGGACTTCTGGGAAGCGATGACCAGGGTCCGCATGGACTATCTCGCGGACCCGGGGCCGGTCGGCACCGCCGTACGCGTCAACGGTCTCGGTTATAAGGATCTGCTCATCGAAATCGAGGCCATCGCCTATGTTGGGTCGTGATCCGGCGACCCGACGGATCGCCAAGGAGGAGCTGCCATGATCAAGAACCCGGTTCCGTGGCCAAACGGTGCCAAATGCGCCGCCGCCATCACCTTCGATATCGACACGGACAGCATTCTGCATCTCGAGCACAGGGAGAGAGCGGACACCATGCTGTCGAGTCTGTCTTGGCTCAAATATGACGAGATCGCGATACCCCGTATTCTCGACATGTATCGGCAACTCGGTATCCAGCAGACCTTCTTCTATCCGGCCTGGTGCATGGAGCGATATCCCCATCTGGTCGACATGATTCTCGAGGACGGCCACGAGATTGCCGCCCACGGCTATATCCACGAGGATCCCAACAAGCTACCGCGAGACCAGGAGCACTACTGGCTAAAGCGTCAAATCGACGTCATCGAAAAGATGACCGGCCGGCGACCACGGGGCTGGCGCGGTCCGCTCTACAATGCCTCGAAATACTCACCCGATTTGTTGATCGAGGAGGGATTTATCTACGATGCGACTCTGATGGGCGACGACGTGCCATACGTGTTGAGGACGGCGACAGGGAGCGTCATCGAACTGCCGTCCCACTGGGCGATGGACGATTGGCCTCATTACACCCATTCCATCGACATGCATTACATGATGCCAATCAAGTCGCCGGACGAAGCGATGAACGTCTTCATGTCCGAATTCGAGGCCATGTATGAATATGGCGGCCTGTGGGTCACGGTGTGGCATCCTTTCGTTTCCGGGCGCCTGGCCCGCTGCCATCGAGTCAAACAAATGATCGAGTATATGCAGAACAAGGGGAGCGTCTGGTTCGCTACCATGGAGCAGATTGCCGACCACGTTCAGACCTGCATCGATGACGGCAGTTGGCAACCCCGGGTGGACGAGCTTCCTTACTATGACGGCCTAGTTCCGGAATTGGCTGCGGAGGCCGCCGAGTAAATCGGAAGAATTACGTGATCAGATATCAGGCCTGGAGGCAGTCAGATATAGGAGGGTCGTTTCTCGATTCAGGCCGAACGATAGTTCTCGGCGGCGCCGGCCTCGCGGGAAAAAAGCGTCCGGCCGTCGACGACCGTGCGGACCGCGCGGCCCTGCACCGGACGGCCGTCGAACGGCGAGTTCTTCGACTTGCTGTGGAAGCCGCGGCGGTCGATGCACCAGGGGGTGTCGAGATCGAAGATGGTCAGGTCCGCCGGCGCGCCGCGCCTGAGCCGCCCCGCGTCGAGACCAAACAGGTCGGCCGGCGCCGAGGTCAGGCGGCGCAGCACGGCACGCAGTGACAGATGCCCGCCATGGTAGAGCTCGAGCGACAGCGGCAATAGCGTCTCCAGTCCAACGATCCCGTTGGCCGCGCGCTCCATCGGGACGCGCTTGCTCTCCTGATCATGCGGGGCATGGTCGCTCGCGATGATGTCGATCGTGCCGTCCTTCAAGCCCTCGACCATGGCCGCGCGGTTGGCTTCGCTCCTGAGCGGCGGCGCCATCTTGGCGAAGGTGCGGTAGTCGCCGACGTCATGGTCGGTCAACGAGAAATGGTGTGGCGCCACCTCGCAGGTCACCGGCAGGCCCGCGCGTTTCGCGCGCCGCACCGCATCCAGCGCGCCGGCGGTCGAGATGTGGGCGACGTGATAGCGCCCGCCGGTGATCTCGACCAGACGGATGTCGCGCTCGACCACCACGATCTCCGACGCCTCCGGAATACCCGGCAAGCCGAGCCGGGTGGCGACCTCGCCTTCGGCCATGCAGCCGCAGCCGGAGAGCGAGAGATCTTCCGCATGCTGACTCACGACGAGATCGAAGGTGCGTGCATAGCTCAGGGCGCGGCGCATCACCTGACTGTCGGCGACCGGCAGCCCGTCGTCGGAGAAGGCGACGGCACCGGCCTCGGCGAGCATCCCCATCTCGGTGAGCTGCGTCCCGTTCAGGCCTTTGGTGACCGCACCATAGGGGAAGACCTTGACCCCCTTCGCCTCGCGCGCCCGGCGCTGCACGAACTCGATCAACGCGGCGTCGTCGATCACGGGCTTGGTGTTGGGCATGCAAGCGATCGTCGTGACGCCGCCGGCCGCCGCCGCGATGCCGCCGGTCGCGATGGTCTCCTTGTGCTCGTGGCCCGGTTCGCGCAAATGGACATGCATGTCGATCAGCCCGGGCGCCAGGCAATGGCCGCCGCAATCGACCACCGCGATCCCGTCGGGCACGCCGTCGGCGAAAAGGGCCGGCCCGAAATCCGCGATCACGCCGTCCTTCGCCAGCAGTGCGCCGGGGCCGTCGAGTCCCGTGTCCGGATCCAGCAAGCGGGCATTGACATAGGCGCTCGGCGGCGTTCGCTGCACGACCGGCTCCTCAGAAGACCGGCGCGTTGCCGAGGTTTCGGCTCAGGGCATCGAGACAGCCCTGGCGTACGGCAACGCCGAGCTCGACCTGGTCGAGAATCGCGCTCCGCGTGATGTCGTCGGCGACGACGCTGTCGATCTCGACGCCGCGGTTCATCGGCCCCGGATGGAGGATCAGCGCCTCCTCCTTCGCTTCGCCGAGCTTGGCCTCGTCGAGTCCGAAGAAGCGGAAATATTCGCGCGTCGACGGCACGAAGGTGCCCTGCATGCGTTCCTGCTGAAGACGCAGCATCATGATGATATCGCAGCCCGAGAGCCCGGCGCGCATGTCATGGAAGACCTCGACTCCGAGCCGCTCGACCGCCGCCGGCAGCAGGGTCGGCGGCGCGATCAGGCGGACCTGAGCACCCATCGCGTTGAGCAGCAGGATGTTGGAGCGCGCGACCCGGCTGTGCATCACATCGCCGCAAATGGCGACACGGAGCCCGGCGATGCGGCCGAAACGACGGCGGATGGTCAGCGCATCGAGCAGGGCCTGGGTGGGGTGCTCGTGGCTGCCGTCGCCGGCATTGATCACTCCGCACTCGACATGATCGGCGAGCAGCTTGGCGGCGCCGGCATCGGGATGGCGCACCACCAGCATGTCGGGGTGCATCGCGTTGAGGGTCATCGCCGTGTCGATGAGCGTCTCCCCCTTCTTGATTGCGGAGCTCGCCACCGCGATGTTGATCACGTCGGCGCCGAGCCGCTTGCCCGCGAGCTCGAACGAGGTGCGCGTGCGGGTCGAGGTCTCGAAGAACAGCAGCACCACGGTGCGCCCGCCGAGCAGGCTCTTCCTCTTCTGTACCTCCCGGTTGAGGGCGACATAGGTATCGGAGAGGTCGAGGAGATAGGTAATGTCGTCCGCAGACAGTCCCTCGATCCCGAGCAGATGCCGGTTGTCGAAGCTCGAGGGCAGAAGCGCGGGCTGCATCGGAGCCCACTTGTAGGCCGCCCTCCCGCCGAGCTGCAAGCCCTCCGGGACCCGTCCTCGTAACGCCCTTTGAGGACGGCGTTTTTCGGTGCCTCTTCCAAGGCTCGCGCGACTCGCGCTGGACGCCGGTGCGCCGATCACCCAAGCTAAGGCGATGGTCCGAATCGATACTCTGCCCACGACGCCCATGCCCCTCGCCGGCACGCCGTGAGCCGCGGCGCATGACGGCTTCCGAAAGCCGCCGGCCGGGCGATGCCGGCGGCAAGACCCATGCGCATGTGCTTGCACTGCTCATGATCTTCATCGTCTCGACCTCCTTCCCGCTCGGCAAGCTGATCACTCACGGCCTCGATCCCGCGGTCTTGATGTGCATCCGCTTTGCCCTCGCCGCTCTGCTGCTGGCGCCGATCGTGGCCTGGCGCGAGGGGCTGAGCGTGCCGTCCGGGTGGGCGTTCCTCCGTTATCTCGCCCTCGGCGCGCCGCTCGCCTTCTTCTTCTGGAGCATGTTCGAAGCGCTTCGCTACACCAGCGCGCTCAACACCAGCGCGCTGTTCACGACGGTGCCCGGCATCACCGCCTTGTTCGGGGCGCTGCTGGTCGGTGAACGCCTAGGCTCGCACCGGCTGATCGCCCTCGGTCTCGGCATGGTGGGTGCGGCCTGGATCATCTTTCGGGGCGATCCGGCGCGCCTCATCGCCCTCGAGGTCACCATCGGCGACGGGATCTTCCTCGCCGGCTGTGTCGGATACGGCGTCTATGGCCCGATGATCAAACGCCTGCACCGCGACGAGCCGGTCGTGGTGTTGACCTTCTGGACGCTGGTGGCGGCGATGCTGTGGCTGGCGGCGGCGAGCAACGTTGCGCTCTGGCGCACCGACTGGTCCGAGGTCGAGCTCGTCGTGATGGGCGGCGTCGTCTATCTCGCCGTCTTTCCGACGATCATCTCCTTCTTCATCACCCAATACACGACGCTCCGCCTCGGCCCGACGCGGGTCATAGCGTACAGCTATGGGATGCCGGCGGTCGTGCTGGTCATCGACCTCGCAGCGGGCGGGGAGCCGCCGCCGGTGATGACCGTGCCCGGTCTCGCCATCGTTCTGCTCGCGAGCGTCGTCGTCCAGCGCGGGGCGATCCGCGAATTCCGCCCCTGACCGGGGCGCCGAACCGCCGTCAGGGGCCGGACCAGCCTCGATGCAGCCGGTCCAGCGCGCCCTGAAGGATATAGGCGGCCGCGACCCGATCGATGACGCGGGCTCTCTTCCGGCGCGAGAGATCAGCCTCGAGAAGCGGGCGAGCGGCCGCGGCGGTGGACCAACGCTCGTCCCAGAGCGCCACCGGCAGTGCCAGCGCGTCGGCCAACCGACCGGCGAGATCACGGGCGGATTGGGCGCGGGGGCCTTCGCTCCCGTCCATATTCACCGGCAGCCCGACCACGATGCCGCCGATGCCCTCGGCGGTGATCAGCGCGCGCAAAATCTCGACATCCCGTGCGAATTTGGTTCGCCGCAGCGTCTCGCGCGGCGTCGCGATCATCCGCCCCACGTCGGAGACCGCGATGCCGACCGTCTTGGTGCCAAGATCGAGCCCCATCAGCCGCGCCCGGGGGGCCAGCCGGCAGCTCAATTCTCTCAGATCACAGACCGCCACCGGGTACAGATACCATGGTTATGGATCGTCGCACGACGCGGCTCCGCGCGCGTGCGACGTCGAGGCTGCCGGTGGGTGGTATCGTGCCGGCATCGATCCAGGGGGAGGCGTGGCATGAAACTCGAAGGCAAGGTGGCGATCGTGACCGGGGGCTCGCGCGGAATCGGGGCCTCCATAGCGCGGCGCTTCGGCGCCGAAGGCGCGCGCGTCGCGCTGGTCGCCCACCGCGCGGCCGACAAAGCCCAGGGTGTCGTGGACGAGATTGTGAGCGCCGGAGGCGGCGGCGGACCGTTCCAGGCGGACGTCGCGAAGGTGGCCGATTGTGCGCGGCTCGCGGCGGAGGTGGCCGAGCGGCTCGGCACCATCGATATCCTCGTCAACAATGCGGGCGTCTATCGTCCGCTGTCGATCGAAGACACCACGGAGGACGATTGGGACGCCCAGATCGACATCAACCTCAAGGGCTCGTTCTTCATGACCAAGGCGGTCGTGCCGGTGATGAAGGCCAAGGGCGCCGGCAAGATCATCAACATCGCATCGACCTTCGGCCTGGTCGGCGGGCGCGGCGGCAGCGCCTATTGCGCCTCGAAAGGCGGCCAGCTGATCATGACCAAGGCACTCTGCATGGAGCTTGCGCCGCATGGAATCAATGTCAACGCGATTGCCCCCGGTGCGGCGAGGACCGATATGAACGAAGCGATCAGGGCGCAGCCCGACATGGAGGAGCGGATGAACGCGCTGTCGCCGATCGGGCGCTACTGGATGGGCGCCGACGACGTGTCGGGCGCCGCGGTCTACTTCGCATCGCCGGAATCGAACGCCGTGCACGGCGCCCATCTGACGATCGACGGCGGCTGGACGGCCTGGTAGCGATAGGCGGGGTCGGCGCGCGCCTCACCGATCGACGCGGCAGACGATGCGCCAATCGACGGCGCCGGCCTTGTCGCGGCGCTCGTAGCTGACCCGCGATTTCTTAAGCTCCGTGCGCGCGATCTCGACCAGGCCGTCCTTCAGAGCGGCCGGAAGCGCATCCAGATCGAGGCTGAGGGTGATCGGCTGCGGCTTCTTGCGCGGCTTCCGCGTGCTCCTGGCCGGGCGTTGCTCGCCGTCGCCGTTCTTGCCCCAGATCGAGTCCCAGCCGCTCCGGTAAGCCGGCGTTCTCACGCTCGAGAAATAACCGTAATGGGCGTCGCTCGTGCCGCCGGTCGACTCCCTGGCGGACTTGCCAGCGTCCGTGCCGCCATCCGAAGACGCAGCCTCGGACGGCTTGGCCGATACGCTCTCGCCGCCCTCCTTGGCCTTGGCATCGGTGGTCTTTGTCACGGTATCGGTGATTTTGGCCTTGCTCTCCGGCTTCGCACTCGAAGAGCCCTTCGCTTTCGATCCCTTGGTGCTCTTGGCTTCGCTCATGTCCCTTGCTCGACGACATCTCAGTTTACCGACCAACCCGCGGCGCGCGCGGGCCGGGGATATTAAACCAAGATCGTCCTCCATGGTGAGGGAGAGACGACAAACTGTGTTTCCAATTCGGCATCGCTTCGCTTCGAGGCGCGCGTTGCCTTACTTGCCGAGCGCCCGCACGACCGCCTCGGGATCTCGGTCGATGACGGTCAGCAGAACACGGGCGGCGCGGTCCGGAACGCGGCGGCCCTGTTCCCAATCCTGCACGGCGCGCGCATCGAGACCGAAGCGATCCGCGAACTTTGCACGGCTCAGCCTCATGCGCTTTCGGAGTGCGAGAATCGTCTCGGCGGTCGGATCGTCGACGATTCGGCACGGAAGGTCGACATCACCGCGCACATGGGCGAGGACCTCGCGCAGACCCGCCTCGACCTCGCGGCCCACCGGTGTTCGTTCCGTCGTCATCTGTCCGTCCCCTCTTTCTTGATCGTGGCGACCAGCCTCGACAACGCCTTCCTATCAGCGGGAGTCAGATCGTCGCGATCCGTTTTCGCATAGGCGGTCAGCAAATAGATCGCCGCAGGCCCGGCGTGATAGAAATAGACCGTCCGGATACCGCCTCGCTTGCCCCGACCGGAGCCTGCCCAGCGTAATTTGCGAATGCCTCCCGTTCCCCGAATGACCGGCGCTCCGGCAGGGTCGGTGACAATCGCCGCCTCCATTTCCTTGCGGGCTACCTCCGTTATGAGCTTGCGAATGGCACGCTCGTAAGTCTTGGTGGTGAAGATCCGCATCGGCGCCCAATATGCGGCATTGCCGCATATCCCACAAGGCTATGCCTTGCGGCGGCCGGAGTCGGCGACGGCTCCTATGGCAGTACGTCGTTGCTGCGGGCGATCGCCGATCTCACCCTACCGGTACCGGAATCGTCGTTTCGCTCAGGTGAAAAGCGCACCGCGCGCCGGTCACTCAGCCGCGGCTTGGTGCCGCCGAACCGCGTCGGGCTCCTTGTGGAATGCGCCATCCTTCATGATCAGGGTGATCCGATCCCGGTCCTGCAGCAGCCGGACGTCGGCGAGCGGATCGCCGTCGACCATGATCAGGTCGGCCAGATACCCCTCCTCGATCCGGCCGAGCTTGTCGCCGAAGCATTCGCCGCCATAGCGCGTTGCCATGGTGAGGAGCTCGGCCGGCGAAAAGCCCATGAGCTCTTGCCAGAGCTCGAGGTCGCGGGCGTCGCGGCCCACCGGGTTCCACTCGAAGCCGTAATCGCCGAAGGGCAGCACCCGCACGCCGCGCCGGTGCAGCTCCTTGGTTACGGCGATCGCGCCGTCGAGCTCGCGCCGAAAGCCCCAGGCCTCCGCCTTCTCCTGCGGCATGCCGAAATCGGCCATCTCGTAGAGCGTGGTGTAGGTCAGGCCGATCGCGGGGCAGACAAAGAAGCGATCCTTGTTCGCCTCGAGCAGATCAAGCCCCTCCTCATCGCAGAAATTGGCGTGATAGATGAGCTCGATCCCATGCTTCAGGCACTGCTTGACCGATTCGGCGGTGCGCGCATGGGCGATGACCCGGCGCTTGTGGATCTTGGCGAGGCTGGTGCAGGCGACGATCTCGTCCTCCTGCATCACCGTCATGTCGCCGGTCGCCGTGTCGTGCACGAAGAAATCGCCCGAGATCATCAGCTTGAGGCTGTCTACCCCTTCGCGGATCATCAGCCGGGTGAATTTCCGGATCTCCTCGGGCCCGTCGCAGACCACCGCGAAGGCATCATGGTGCAGGTGGTACTGGCGCACATCGCCGAGCCCGCCGGTCACCGTGATCTCCGGCGTGCAGGCGCGCAGCCGCGGGCCCGGGATGCCGCCGGACTCGATCTCGTTCCGGGTCGCGATGTCCAGCCGCGGCTTCGCCGAGGAGCCGTTGATCGATGCGGTAAAGCCCGAGTCGAGCATCGCCTTCACATTGTGCATCGTGCGGAAGACATGCTCCTCCACCGGCAGCTCGCCGGGCTGATAGAAGTTGGCGCCCATATTGGGATAGGTCGGATGCCCGTGGCAGTTCACGAGCCCCGGCATCAGCGTAGCGCCGCCGCCGTCGATGACCCGATCGGCGTCCTCCCCGTGCGGGAGCCCGCCGCGCGCGACCTTCGCGATGCGATTGCCCTGCACGAGAACCTCGCCGACGAACGTCTCGCCGCCCGAGCCGTCGAAGATCGTCACATTGGTCAACAGGATCCGCGCCATCTCGCTCTCCTCCGCCGCCGCCACGGGCGCGGCGATTGCGGGCGCCTGGTTCTTGCTCCTTATTGCGGCGCCGGGTTATCGAAGGGTCAGCATAGCACGGAGGGACGGAGGCCGCGCCATGGCCGCGCACACGTTCGACGATGTCAGTCTCTATTACGAAGTGCACGGCGCCGGCACGCCGCTCGTCCTGGTGCCCGGCCTCGGCGGGGTCGGCGCCTATTGGCGGCCCCAGATCGCGGCCTTCGCCGAGGATTACCGGGTCATGATCCACGACCACCGGGGCTGCGGGCGCTCAAGCCATTCGATGATCGAGTATTCGATCGAGCAGATGACCGGCGACCTCCTGCGCCTGATGGACGCGCTGGCGATCGAGCGCGCGCATCTGGTCGGTCACTCGACCGGCGGGGCCATGGGCCAGGTAATGGCGATCGAGCACCCCGACCGCCTGCTCAGCCTGACGATCGCCAATAGTTGGACGCGCGCCTGCCCGTTCCGCCAGCGGGTCATGGCGACTCGCAAGGCGTTGCTCGCGGACTCCGGACCCGAGGCCTATATTCGTGCCAGCCCGCTCTTTCTCTATCCGAGCTGGTGGATCCGCGACCACCATGCGGACCTCGAGGCTGCCGCGGAGCGTGCGCTCGCCGCGTTTCCTCCGGCCGAGATCCAGGTCAGCCGGATCGATGCCGGGCTGCGCTTCGACCGCACGGCCGACCTTTCGGCTGTCACCACCCGCTCGCTGGTCATCGGCGCCCGCGACGATCATCTGACCCCGGCCTATTATTCCGAGGCGCTCGCCGATCTGATACCGGGTGCCGAGCTCACCATTTTCGAACGCGGCGGTCATTGCTGCTCGGAAACCCTGCCGGACCCGTTCAACGATCGGTTGCGGCGGTTCCTCGACGAGACCTGAGGCGCAGCGCCGAGGCCGCGCGCATTGACCGTCGCCTCTATCGGCTTTGCCCGCGGGCCGCTCTTTGGCATGATGGGCCAGAGTCGGGTGCATGGACACGCGCTCGACCGAGCCACGGGAGCGCCCTGCCGGCGCCGCTCGAGAGGTCGGAGAACCGTGCACGCATCGTTGGAAAGCTGCCCCGCCCTGGTGCTCAACGCCGACTACCGGCCGCTGAGCTACTTCCCGCTCTCGGTGTGGGGCTGGCAGGACACGGTCAAGGCGGCGTTCCTCGACCGGGTCACGATCCTGTCCGAATATGACCGGGCGGTCCGCTCGCCGAGCGTGACGATCCGGCTGCCGAGCGTGGTCGCGCTCAAGCGCTACCGGCCGCTGGCGCGACGGCCCGCCTTCACCCGGTTCAACGTCTTCTTGCGCGATTCCTTTGCCTGCCAGTATTGCGATGGGCCGTTCCCGGTCGAAGATCTGACCTTCGACCACCTGGTGCCGCGCTCGCGCGGCGGGCGCACCACATGGGACAATGTCATCACCGCGTGCAGCTCGTGCAATCTGGCGAAGGGAAACAGGCTTCCCGGCGAGAGCGGGATGCGCCCGAAGCGCCGACCGCGGCCGCCGAGCGCCCACGACCTGCATGAAGCAGGGCGGCGCTTCCCGCCGCGCTATCTGCACGAAAGCTGGGGCGACTTTCTCTATTGGGATTCCGAGCTGGAGCCGGATTAGACCCAGTCGACGGCGTCGGCGACACGACGGCCCGGGCAAGCCGGGCCTATGAAAACGGGGCCGGACAGGCCTTTATAGCCATGGCGACGCAGGCTTTTCCATAACCTCCGTCGCCGCTGGATCGTCCAACCGGGGGATCATTCCATGCTTGTCGAGCAGATCTGGACCGCCAACGCCTACCGGAACTTCAATTATCTGATTGCCTGCCCCGAGACCGGCGAGGCCTTAGCGGTCGATCCGCTGGATCACCGGCGCTGCCTGAAAGCGGCCAAGGATAAGGGCTGGCGCATCACGCAGGTGCTCAACACCCACGAGCACGGCGATCACACCGGCGGCAACGCCGCGATGATCGAGGCGACCGGCGCCGCACTGCTCGCCCACGCCAACGCCAAGGACAAGATCCCCGGGATCGATCGCGGGCTCGGCGCGGGCGACGTGATCGAGATCGGCTCCTCGGTCGAGTTGGAAGCGCTCGACACGCCCGGACACACGATGAGCCATGTCTGCCTCCTGTCCCGCACCGACAGACCGGCGCTGTTCTGTGGTGATACCCTGTTCAACGCCGGCGCCGGCAATTGCCATTCCGGCGGCCATCCCGCCGAGCTCTATGAGACCTTCGCGGGCCAGCTCGCGCGATTGCCGGACGAGACCCTGATCTATCCGGGCCACGACTATATCGAGAACAATCTGCGCTTCACCCTCGACCGCGAGCCCGACAATGGGCGGGCAGCCGCGCTGCTGGCCGAGCTCGGGCCGCAGGACCCCGAGAACGCCATGGTCTCGACGCTCGCGCTGGAGAAGGAGATCAACACCTTCTTCCGCCTCCACAGCCCGCGCGTCATTGCGCGCCTGCGCGAGGCCTTCCCCGACCTGCCGGACTCCCCGGACCCGAAGACGGTGTTTCTGAAGCTGCGCGAACTCCGCAACGACTGGTAGAGCTCACTCTAATATCGCTTGTTCGACAAAGCTTTGCGCGTCGATGTTGGCACCGCACACGATGACCCCGACGCGCCGGCCCTGAAGTCGATCGGCCAGCGGGCCGAGCAGCGCCGCAGTCGCCGCCGCGCCCGCCGGCTCCACGGCAAGCTTCATCTCCGTGAACAGAAGCCCCATGGTCCGGCGCATGGCCTCGTCGTCGATCATGACCAGCTCGTCGACATAGCGCTGGCAGAGCCCAAACGAGTAAGGCGCGGCGTATAGGGCGCGCCGAGGCTGTCGGCGATCGTGGCGACGCGCTCGATCGCCTGGGGCGAGCCGGCGGCGAAGCTCCGGTGCATGCTGTCGGCGCCCGCCGGCTCGACGCCATAAACCAGACAGCGCGGCTGCACGGCCTTGATCGCGCAGGAGACGCCGGCGCACAGCCCGCCGCCGCCGATCGGGATAATCACGGCATCCAGCCCGGGCACCTGGCGCGCGAGCTCGAGGCCGAGGGTGGCAGTGCCGAGCGCCGTGGTCGGCCCTTCGAAGGGATGGATCAGCGTGCGCCCCTCCTCGGCCTCGATGGCGCCCACGGCCTCGAAGGCGGTGTGCACATCCGGCACCTGGACCAGCTCGGCACCGTGGCGGCGCACCTGGGCGATGCGAAACGGGTTCGCGCTCTCCATCATCACCACCTTGGCGCTGGTCCCGACCCGTTGCGCCGCGAAGGCCACCGCGATCGCATGGTTGCCCGCGCTGACCGCCGTGACGCCGCGGGCGCGCGCCGCCTCGTCGAGAGCGAGCGCGTGGAGCAGCGCGCCGCGCGCCTTGAAGGTGCCGGTCCGCTGAAACAGCTCGAGCTTGAGAAAGACGGCGCTCTCCGGCCCGAGCAGCCTCTCGACCGCCGGCGCGCGCCAGCGATGCACCGGCGTCTCGCTGATCAGATCGCCGAGGGCCGCCCGCGCCGCTTCGATCGCGTCGAGGTCGGGCGGCGCCGTGCCGTCCGTCTTCATCGGAGGCCCCGGCCTAACGTCCGCGGAAACATGGCCGGCGCTTTTCGATGAAAGCCTCGACCGCCTCGCGATGATCGGCCGTGCCGCTCAGGACGCCATAGGTGGCCGCGGCGCGATCGAGGGCGGTGCGAAGATCGCCGGCGAGTCCGTCACGCACGAGCCGCTTGATGCTGCGGATCGCAAGCGTCGGGCCGTCCGCCAAGCGGCGGGCGAACGCCATGGTCCGCGGCATCAGCTCATCGTCCGGCCAGACCCGGTTGACGAGGCCGATGTGCGCCGCCTCCTCAGCCTCGATCATGTCGCCCGACCACAGCAGCTCCAGCGCCCGCGCAGCGCCCACCAGGCGCGGCAGCCAATGGGCGCCGCCGGCGCCGGGGGCGAGCCCGACCGTGACATAGGTCTCGGCGAAGCGCGCGGAGGCCGCAGCGAAACGCAGATCCATCGCCATCGCGAGATCGAGGCCCGCGCCGATCGCCGCGCCGTTGACCGCCGCGATCACCGGCTTGTCCATGTCGGCGAGCGTCAGCGGGATCCGGTGGACATGCTCGCCGATGACAGCCCGCTGCTCGGCCGGCCCCCGCTCCAGGCTTGCCCCCATCAAGTCCTTGATATCGCCGCCGCCGCAGAAGGCCGTGCCGGCGCCGGTGATCACCACGACGTGGACGTCCTCGCGGGCCCGGCAGGCACCAAGCGCTTCGGCCCATGCGTCGATCATCGAGAGCGTGAAGGCATTGCGCCGCTCCGGCCGGTTCAGGGTGATCGTCGCGATCTTGTCGGCGACCTCCAGAAGGATTTCTTCGCTCATCGATATCCCTCCCCGCTCGCGCCGGCCGCGACCACCGCCGGCCACAACGCCCCGCTCCCGCCGCGGGCGATACGCCCGCCGAGCACTTCCCACCAATAGGCTTCATTGCCGCATTCGTCGCGCCAGGACCAGAGCCGCTTGGTCCAGTGATGGAGCGCGTGTTCCTCGGTGAAGCCGATGGCGCCGTGCACCTGGTGGGCGAGCCGGGCGACCACGCCCGCCGCCTGGCTGGTCCGCGCCTTGGCCGCCGCGAAGGCGAACCCGGTCTCGGCGCCCGCCGCCGCATCGACCGCCGCCCCGCTCGCCGCTACCTCGCCCGCGAGCGCGGCGAGGTGGTGCTGGATCGCCTGGAACTTGGCCAGGGGCCGACCGAACTGGACCCGCTCGCCGGCGTGGCGCAGGCTCATCGCGAGCACCCGCTCCATCGCGCCGCGCAACTGGGCGGCTCGCGCGATCGCCATCAGCTCGCCCCCCTCGATGCCGTCGGACAGGCCCGCAGTCGCGGCGGGTGGTTCCTCAAGAGCCACGTCATCACGTGGCTCGCCGGCCAGGTTCGCGCCTGCGGTCACTCCCAACGGCTCGACCAGGGCCAAGCGGCGGCCGGGCATGACCACGACCACGGTCGTCGCAAACCGCGCCCATGGGACACGGCGAAGAATGCCGGCTTCTGCCGCCTCCGCCCTTTCGGCCCGGCCAGCCGGCGGTGCCGATGCCACGGCGAGCGGCCCGGCGGGCGCTTCGACACCGGCCGCCGCGCAGAGCAGAGTCCCGACCAGGGTCTCGGGGACTGGGATCGGCGCGGCATGGCGGCCCGCGGCACGGAGCACGGCGAGCCCCGCCTCGAAGCCGGCGCCGCCCGCATCGTCCGGCATCAGGGCGTGCGCGAGACCGGCTTCGTCGAACGCGTCCCACAAGCGCCGGGGCCAGTCGCCCCGCGCCAGCGCGTCGCGCGCCGCCGCGCATTCCGCGGCGAACAGCCGATCGGCGGTCTCCTCGACCAGGCGCGCCGCCTCGCTCATCGGAGACCGAGTCCGCGGGCGATAATCGAGCGCAGGATCTCGTTGGTGCCGCCGCGGAGTGTGAAGGAGGGCAGGCTGAGCAACGCCGCGCCCAAGGACGAGTTGAGATCCGGCGCGTTGCCGCCGCCCGTGCCGGGCTCGGACGGCACGGCAAGGCGCAGCGCCTCGGCCACTTCGCTCTCGAAGCGGGTCCCGAGATCCTTGACGATGGCGGCCTCGACCTCCGGAGCCACGCCCTCGTCGAGCCGTCCCGCGACGGCGAACGACATCGCGCGAAGCGTCCAAAGCTCGGCCGTGAGCCGGCCGATCGTCTCCGCGAGCCGTGGTTCCGGCGCCGGGCCCGCCGCGTCCACCAACGCCACGAAGAGGTGGAAGGTACTGAGAAAGCGCTCGGGTCCGCTTCGCTCCAACGCGAGCTCGCCCGTGACCTGGCGCCAGCCGTCGCCCTCCCGCCCGATCAACCGGTCCGTAGGAATCTCGACATCCTCGAAGACGCATTCGTTGAACTCGTGCTTGCCGGCGAGGTTCACGATCGGGCTGAGCCGCACGCCGTCGGCCTGGAGGTCGATCAGGAACTGACTCAACCCGGCATGGCGATCCTCACCGCGCGGTGCCGTGCGGCAGATCGCGATCATATAGTGGGAACGATGAGCGTTGCTGGTCCAGACCTTGGTTCCGTTGATCCGCCAGCCGCCGTCGATCCGCTCGGCGCGGGTGCGCAGCGAGGCGAGGTCGGAGCCGGAATCGGGCTCGCTCATGCCGATCGCGAAATAGCAGGCGCCGGCGGCGATTTCAGGCAGGATCGCCCGGCGCTGCTGCTCGGTGCCGTAGCGCAGGAGGAGCGGGCCGCTTTGCCGATCCGCGACCCAATGCGCGTAGACCGGGGCGCCGGCGGCCAGCAGCTCCTCGATCACGACATAGCGCTCGAGGGCGGAGCGGTCGCGGCCGCCATAGCGCGCGGGCCAGGTCATCCCGATCCAGCCGCGGGCGCCGAGGCTGCGGCTGAATTCGGGCGACCAGCCCGCGCCGAAATCGGAATTGGGCCGCCAGCCGTCGGCCGCCCGGGAGTGCGCGAGAAAGGCGCGGAGCTCGGCGCGCAGCGCGTCTGCGCCGGGCGGCAGCGTGGGCGGTGGAAAGTCGAACCCGGTCACCCGCGCTCGCCGCCGAAGGCCTCCCGGTAGCGCGCGAGCTTGGCGCGCCACGCCTGGTTGTCGAGGATCTCGCGGTTGACGATGCCCCGCGGCTCGTCGCCGCGCATCACCGCCTTGGCGGCGGCGACATCGGCGGCGCCGAGCCCGGCGAAGCACTGGTCGGTCCAGGCCAGCGCATGCGGGGTGAGCACCACATTGTCGAGGGTGAGGATCGGGTCGTCCGCCTCCGGCGGCTCGGGATCGAGCACGTCGAGCCCGGCCCCGGCGATCCGGCCTTCCTGGAGCGCCGCGTTCAGCGCCTTCTGATCGACCGTGCCGCCGCGCGAGGTGTTGACCAGATAGGCGGTCGGCTTCATCGACGCGATGAGGTCGGCATTGACGATGTGATGGGTCTCCTCGCTGAGCGGGCAATTGACCGCCAGGATGTCGGCCTCGCGGCAGAGGGTCTCGAGATCCACCAGACGAACGTCGAGCTCTCTGGCCACCGCCGGGTCGGCGTAGGGATCGTGGGCGATGAAATTCATGTCGAACGGTTTGGCCAGGCGAAACATCTCGGCCCCGATATTGCCGATGCCGACCGAGCCGAGGGTCTTGCCGACGATGCCGACGCCCATATGGGCGGCCTTTTGGGCGAAGCCCGCAGGCCCCTGGCGGGTCAGCCGGTCCTTGATCAGGAGCTTGCCGGTGACCGCGAGGATCAGCGCGATGATGGCGACGGCCACCGGGCGGCGCACGCCGTCGGGCGTGATGACCAGCGCGATGTCGTTGTCCGAGCAGGCGGGTACGTCGACCGAATCATAGCCGACTCCGAACCGTGCGACCATCGCGAGCCGGCCGTCGTCGGGCACGCTCGAGCGATCGAAATGTTGGGCGAGGAGGATCAGCGCATCATGGCCGGCGAGCTCCGCGGCATCGACCGGCCCCTCGCCGTTTTGAAGATAGCGCCACTCGATATCGGGGTCGTCGTCGAGGGGCCCGCGGTCGAACATCGGGAAGGCGGGCGCGCCGTCCGCCATGAGAAAATCGTTGCTGAGCGCGACCCGGAACGTCTTGGCCATGGTCTATCTCCCCTTCCGCGGCCGGCCGCGCTTGCAGCCCGCGCGCAACGCCTCGGCGCCCCCGCGCATCGACTGCTGAAGCAGCCAGACATCGCCCGAATAGCAAATCAGGTCGAACCCCTGCTTGAACAGCGCGATCCCGGTATCGGCGTCGGGGACGAGCCGGCCGAGGGATTTGTTGTGCTTGCGCGCCGCGTCCACGATGCGCGCCACCGCCTTCGTGAAGTCCGGATGGTCGAACTGCCCGGGGATGCCCATCGAGACCGAGAGGTCGAAATGGCCGATCCAGAGCGCGTCGACATCCTTGATCGCCGCGATCTCATAGGCGTTCTCGACGCCGTCGGCGGTCTCGATCAGGGCGAAGAAGGTCGAGCGTTTGTTGGCGTCGCGCAGCTTCTTCTGCACCGGGCCGGGCGCGTAGCGGTCATGGGCGATCTGCAAGGCGACGCCGCGCTCGCCCTGAGGCGCATATTTGATGTAGCTCAAGAGCTCCTTCGCGACCGCCGCCGAGCCGATCATCGGCAGCATGATGCCCTCGGCTCCCATATCCATGGCGCGTGCCGCGTGGTGGTATTCGCGGGACGGCACGCGCACGATCGCCGGCATCTCGCCGGCCTGCATATAGCGCAGCGTCTGCTTCAGTGTGTCGAAGCCGAACCCGGAATGCTCCATGTCGAGCAGGACGAACTCGCAGCCGGCGGCCTTCAGGATCTGGCCGATCCCCGGCGTGCTGAACTCGACCACGAACGTGCCGACCTTGAGCCGGCCGTGCCGGGTCATCTCCTTGAGGGTCTGTTCGGCCATGTCTGGCGTCCTTCCTGATCCTGATGGAGCTTAAGCGCCGATCTCGATGCGCGCGACCGCGAACGGCCCGAGCGTGAGGCGGCCGGGATCCTCCGGCGCGCCGGCGGCGGCCGCGAAGCCCGCCGGATCGGTCACCGCCTCGACGAAATTGGCGGCGTCAAGGCGGCCGATGGTTGCCGTGCCGCCGGTGATGCCGGAGACCGTCACCGTCTGCGCCGCCGGCGTCAGATTGGCGAGCCACAGCAGGGTGCCGCCGGCATGGGCGTAGGCGAGCCCGAGCACGCGGGTCGGGTCGCCGCTGGTCACCGCGCGCAGCGCCGCTCCACCCGCCGCCGCGAGCGACGCAACGATGTGGTAGAGCGGCATCACCGCCGGCCCCTTGAGGCCGTCGAACCAGGGCTGCGGGTGATCGGTCTGCCGATAGACCATGCCGAGCGCGCCGGACGGCGCGCCGAAGGCAATCGCCTCGACGCCGAGCGGCGCCACCCGCGCGGCATAGCCCAGGGTGAACGCGGCGCCGAGCAGCGCGCGGTGGCGCGGGTCCTGCCGGTTGAAGGAATAGCGCCCATTGTCCCGATTGGCTTGGACGCTCGGCGCGTAGGGATTGGCGCGCATGCCGATCGCGCTCGGCGCGATCCTATAGGGCTTGCCGCCGGCGAAGGACTTGGCCGACGCGACGATGTCGGGGAGCGCCTGGAGGGTTTCTATCACCGACCGGTCGTCGGGCTCGTGCACCACCGCGCAGGTGCCGTGGGTGAGGAAGTCGAACAGGCCCGGCTCGGCATGGTTGCGGTTGAGCTCGGTGAAGTTCGTGAACACGCCGCCGCCGAGGCGCACGCCGGGAAATGCGGCGCGGGCCGCGCCATAGGTCTCCTCGAAGCCGGGAATGCCGAGCGCCTCGACGGTCTCGAGGGTGAAGTCGAGCAGCCGCGCCTGCTCGGGCACGATGGCGGCGGGACGGAGCCCCGCCCTGCCCGCTTCATCTGCCGCCGCCCGCAGTTCGTCGCCGACCCGGCGCTCGCACGGCACCACGATCTCGAGCACGATCTCGGCGTCGAGCGCGTCTGCGAGCTCGCGATAGGCGGTCAGCGCGTCCGCCCCATGGGCATCGCGCGGGTCGTATTCGCAGACCAGATGCCGAGGCCCCAGCGCCTTGACGAGATCGAGCCCGTGGCGCAGGACATCGCGCTCGGCCGCGGCGACGCCGAGCCCGATCTCCGGCATGGCCGCGCCGGTCTCGCCGCCGAGCGCGATCGCCACCGCGTCCTCGGTACCGGCCCCAGCGCCGGTGCTGACCGCCGCAGGGCGTCCTTCGAAGCTGAGGGCCGCGGTTTGGCGGAGCGGCTCGCCCGCGGCCAGGATATAGGGATAGGGCCGCGCCAGGGGGCGGTAATAGGTCTTGAACGAGGCGTCCGTCCAATTGCGCTGGTCTTCGGTCTCCCAGGGATCCGCCCCGTCGAACCGGCAGGTGAGCCAGACATCGGTCGAGACCCGATGGCGCATGGCGGCGATGTCGAAGAAGGGCTGCAGCGGCATCACCAGGTCGGGGAACGCCGTGTTCTCGATCGTGCCGTCGCTGTGGGTGATGTCGCAGGGCTCGCCCGCGACGCCCTCGATCGCGTGGAGCGCGACGAAGCCGCTGCGGCTGGTCTCGAACGCCGTCTCGGGCGTCATGTCGACGGTGAAGACGAGGCTGCGCTCGTCCTCGGCGGCGATGGCGGCGTGGAAGGCGAGGATGCCGTCGGCGGAGTCGATGCGTGCGTCATAGCTCACCCGAAACCCGCCGCCGCTTTCGTCGATTTCCACCTTCGCGATCTCGGGCGCATAGGTCTGCCAGCCCGAGCCGCGGACCACGAAGGCAAGGCCGCGCAAGGCCTCGACACCGTCGAAGCGGATATAGCGCAGCTTCCCGCCTTCGAGCTCGGCCGAGAGCGCGCCGGCGCGCAGGAGCCGCGTCTCCGGCGTCGGTTGCTCGGTGCCGTAGAGCCTGAGCGCTTCCGATGGTGCCGTCGTCATCTCCCACTTTCCCGTCCGGCCCGACCGCGGCTCGTTATAGCAGCTAGTACCGGCACTTTCCCCCGCCAATGGCGGCGGGATCTGCCGGGACGCGGGATGAAACGCCGAGACCCGAAACCGCTCGCGGCTAAGCGGCGACCTCCTCCCACCGCCCGGTTTCGCCCGAGCGGAAGAGCGCGTCGAGCGCGCGCATCATCTTGACGGAATCCTCGAGCGGGAACGCCGGAGGCGCGTCGCCGCGCACCGCCGCTGAGAAGGCCTCGGCCTCCACCACATATTGATTGACCCGCTCCAGGGTCTCGACCTGCTCGTCGAGCGGCTCCCAGATCGAGTGCTCGTCGAGGATCGAGATCCGGGCATGGCGGCTCGGCGACTGGGCGAACGGGTCGGGCAGCTCGATCCGCGCATCGGTGCCGTGAACCGCCATGTGCTGGTGACCGGCGAGGCGGGTGGCGCAGGTGAAGCTGAGAATACCGGTCGGGAACGCCAGGATCGCGCTGGTCAGCGTATCCACGCCGGCTTCGGGGTCCCGCTCGATCAAGGCGAACGCCTTGAGCGGCTCGGCCTCGAAAAGGAAGCGTGCGGTGAGCAAGGGATAGACGCCGATATCGAGGAGGCCGCCGCCGCCCATCTCGGGCTTGTTGCGGTAATTGTCCGGATCCTCCAAGCAATAGCTGAACCAGCCCTGGATCGCGCGCAGCCGGCCGATGCGCCCGGCGCGCACCAGCGCGCGCACCCGCTGCCATTGCGCGTGGTGCAGCACGACATAGGCTTCCTGGATCTGGACGCCGGCTTCGTCGCGCACGGCGATCAGGCTCTCGGCTGCCGCGGCATCGAGCGCGATCGGCTTTTCGCATAGGACATGCTTGCCGGCCCGCGCGGCCCTGGCCGTCCAGGGAACGTGGAGGTGGTTCGGCAGCGGGTTGTAGATCACGTCGATCGCGGGGTCCGCGAGCAGGGACTCATAGTCGCCATAGACCCGCGGCAGGTCGAACCGGCGGGCCACCGCCTCGGCCTTGGCGCGCTCGCGGCTCGCGATCGCGTCGACCCTGACGCCGGCGGTCTGTTGCAGCGCCGGGATCATATGCTCGATCGCGAAGGTCGAGGCGCCGAGCACGCCCCAGGACAGCGTCTTCATTCGAATCTCCGCGCAAGAGGATGGGCCGGCGGCGTTATCCTGGGGGAACCCTTACCGCGGCTCAAGCGGAACAAAAGAGACCGCCTCCCCCGCTTGGGTCCGGGAAGGTCGAGCAGTCCGCCGATGTGATCACCGCGACCGACCGCCGGACGAAAGCCTCTTCGCAAAAAGCCGATCTTCCATCTCTAAAGAGAACTCTGTTTGACAGAGTAAATCAGGGCAGTTACCTTCCATTGTCAAAGCCGTTTGGAGTGCGGAGCGTGCCATGAACGTGACGAAGGATGATGCTGAAACGGCACTGCGCGAGGTCAGCCGGGCCAGAGCGCAGAGCCTGACACTCTTCCAATACGGTCTTGCAAGCCCCTACCTCCTGCTCTGGGGCGGACTTTGGATCGTCGCCGGCGTTATCGGCGCACTATCGCCCGACAATACCGGCATCGGCTGGGCCATCGTCGACACGATCGGGATCGTCGCCACCGGATATCTCGTCGTCAGCCGCGCGCGGCGCCATGGCAGAGACGGCAGCGCTCTTCACGGACTGCGTTACGGGGCGAGCGTCGCCGTGTTGGGCGCGTTCATCGCCGTCACATGTTTGGTTTTTGCGCCGGTGTCGAGCGCCGAAATTCAGACCTTCATCACGATGCTGATCGCGGCGATTTACATGATCGCGGGATTTTGGGCCGGCCGCCGATTCGCCGTCGTCGGCGCGATATTGGCCGCCCTCACCATCGGCGCCTTCCACTTTGCGCCCGCCCACCTCCCGTTGATCGTCTCGGTCCTCGGCGGCAGCGCGCTCATTCTCGGCGGGATTTGGTTGAGGAGGGCGTAGTTGAACGCACCCGACGAAATCATCCACCAGTCGATGCGTCTCAAGATCATGTCCGCATTGAACGCCCTACCACGCCCGGAATCGTTGGAGTTCGTGCGGCTCAAGGCCGTGACCGGCGCGACGGACGGCAATTTGGGGGCTCATCTGATAACCTTGGAGAAAGCGGGTTACGTGAAGATCGTTAAGGATTTCGTGGGCAAGAAGCCCCGAACCCGGGTCGGGATAACGGCACCGGGGCGGCGCGCCTTTCGGGACCATGTCTCCTATCTACGAGAGATCCTGGAAGGCGGCGGCCACAGCACCGGAAGCGAATCGAAGATTGGAGGCTGAGAAGCATGGCCATCTCCCACATTCGTACGAGACAAAGTCTGGATATCGTCGGGCTGGGAGTGACGTTCCTATTGGCGTTCTTATCCCGCAGCGTCCTCATTCCGATCACTATCGTGTGGATGGCGTGCGTGATCTCGCCGTCCAGCGCAGCCTCGCCATCCATACCTCTGGTGAGCGTTCACCATTACTGGGATCATCATTGGTATGTGTGGCTTCCCCGTCATCCGATGTACGAAGCCGTAGAGATCATGTCGATCGATACTCCCGGCAATCCATACAAGGCCGTCTGGGTCTTTTTCACCGAGCGAGATGGGAATAAACGCCACCTCTACTTCGTCAATGACCGCAGAATCGCGGAGGGTCTCGACGGCGGTCACTACCGAGATATTGCCTATCAACGGACCGGCAAAGCCGGTCTGGGCCAAAGCGTCCACGTGGCGTTTACGGGCCTCGAAGACACAAAAATCGAAATCGCCATTGGTGTCGACGACACTCCACTGACCCGGATGGGCGCCGGCTTGACCGATCAATCCGGTCACTCGGCCGATCAGCTCTTTCTGCTGTTTCATCGCGACCGAAATGCGTGGGCGACGTCGAACACCGTGCTGATTGACGGTCGGGATTTCTCCTTCCGTGCCGGAGACGACCCCGAGGGCAAGCACAGCTTTGTCGCCGCATACAGCGCCGGGATCCAAATCGCCTTGTTCCCGTTTGGGCGGTGGTCATTCCGGAAGGATGGCCCGCGCCTCAGCGACACATCGTCTGGTCTGTCATTCACCGCCGAGGACCAGGGCACGCGCTTGGTGGCCGATTTCCCCGGTTACTACAATCGCCTGACCTTGGGGTTGGATGCGAACGGTGCCTTGGAAAGCTATAGGCACGATACGGCGTCGCATCGTCTGGTCATGACATTGGATCGGGCTCTTCCGCTCGTCAGCTGGGCGCCGCGTGCAGTCCGCGCTTTCTCCATCTATTTGGATCCGCCCGATCCCGTCGCCCGCGGCCAAGTGGTTTCCGAGCCCACGGCGGCTGGTCGCCGATTGTCCTGGACATTTCTCTCGCCGGCTTGGGCGATCGACTATCCGTTCGAGTCGATCATCGAAACAGGGCGTGGCGAAGTCGCCCTGACGACACGGTCTTTACGATCCCAATAGGGAGCCGACGGACACAGGCGGGCGACCAGGCAGCCAGACCGCGAAGCGCGTCAGGCTGTCCTGATGTCGGCGGCCTGTTGCAGCGCCGGAATCATATACTCGATCGCGAAAGGCGGGGCGCTTGACCGCGTTATCCAAGGAAGACCATATTATGTGTGATTTAATGTGTGGAGAATAACACAATGGCAACGAATCTAGCAATCGATCCGGATCTGCTGGACAAGGCCTTAGCGGTCGGCGGCGAGAAGACCAAGAAAGCCACCGTCAACCGCGCTTTGCGGGAATTCATCGCGCGCCGGGAGCAGGAACGGCTGCTCGATCTGTTCGGCAAGCTCGATTGGGACGATGATTACGACTACAAGCGCGAGCGGAGCCGCCGGTGAGCCTGTTTGTGGATACCAGCGTCTGGTCTCTGGCGTTCGGACGGGATTCACCGGCAGAAGGCCCCGCGGTGCAGCGCCTGCGGGAAGCGCTCGGCGGCGGCGAGTCGATCCACACGACCGGTCTGGTGCTTCAAGAGTTGTTGCAGGGCTTCCGGGGCCCACGCGCCGGGGCGCGGATCGTCGAGCGTTTCGCGGCCATCACCATGATCGTCCCGACGCGCGGCGACCACATCGAGGCGGCCCGCCTGCGCAACGAATGCCGCCGCCACGGCATCCAGATCGGAACCATCGATGCGCTGCTCGCCCAGCTCTGCATCGCCCACAAACTCGTCATGCTGTCGACCGATCGGGATTTCGGCCATGTCGCGGATAGGACGTCGCTTCACCTCTGGCGCGCGCCGTGACCGTCGGCGGCATCGTGCTCGTCGAACGATTCCGGCGCCCGACGAAACGGTCGGCACGCCGCAATGAGACCGCCGCTCGGTTTCGAGACCCGGAGGTTTAGGAGCCGCGGCTCCGGACTCTCCCCGCTACTCGACCGTCACCGTGATGGCCCTGGATACCACCGGAGGATCATGGGGAACGTGGCTCCAATCGCCGAGGACAAGCTGCAGCGTGTGCGGCCCGGGAGATGACGCCAGGCTCGCTTCGGTCTGTCCGCCGCCAAAATGCAGATGGTGCTCGTCTTGAGGCAAAGAATAGATGAACTCGTCCGTCCCGTCTTCGCCCTGCCCGAGCGGCGGCCGGTCGATCAGGAGATGATGGTGGCCGGTGTTGTCAATCTCGGCGCCGGCCGGCGTAACGCCCATGCCGGCGTATAGAAGGACAGCGGCGACGATTGAAATGGTGCGACGCATGTGCTTCTCCTTATCCCGCCATGGTCGGTCTGGGAAGCGCTGGAACCGCCCCGAAGTCGAGAGGCGCACGCCATAGCCGGCGACGAGGCGGTGGCGTTCAAGGCGAAACCGTCTCACCGGGCGCCTTCCACATGGCATGGGAGCCGGCACGCGGGCGGGAGGAGAAGGAACGATGACGACGCCGGAGAGCTATGACGTCTTCGCGATTCGCTACGGCCGCCACGAGGCGCGCACCCGCGCGGACAACTTCATCGCGACCGACCTCCACGATACGCCGATGCCGCTCGACTATTACGTCTGGGCGATCGTGAACGAGAACCGGACGATCGTGGTCGACACCGGGTTCGACCGCGAGGAGGCCGCGCGTCGCGATCGCTCGATCCTCTGCCTGCCGCGCGAGGGATTGGCCATGGCCGGTGTCGACTCGACGACCGTCGAGAACGTGATCGTCACCCATCTGCACTACGATCACGCCGGCACGCTGGACGACTTTCCGCGCGCGACCTTCCACCTCCAGGACGCCGAAATGGCCTATGCGACCGGGCGGCACATGGCGCGCAAACCGCTCTGTACCGCCTATTCGGCCCGTCACGTGACCGCGATGGTCGAGCGGGCGTTCGAAGGCCGGGTTGCGTTTCACGACGGCGATGACGAGGTCGCGCCGGGCATCAGCGTGCACCATATCGGCGGCCACACCATGGGCATCCAGTGCGTCCGCGTGCTGACCCGGCGCGGCTGGGTGGTGCTCGCCTCGGACGCCAGTCACTTCTACGAGAACATGGAAGCCGTTTCGCCGTACCCGATCGTCTACAGCGTCGCCGACATGGTCGAGGGCTACGCCACGATGCGCCGCCTGGCCGAGTCCGATGCGCACATCATCCCGGGCCACGATCCGCTGGTCATGGAGTGCTACCCGCCGCTCGGCGCCGATGTCGCCGACGCCGTCGTGCGCCTCGACGTACCGCCGAGCGGATAGCACCGCAGGCGATCGATCCGCCGGCTCATGGAAGACGCGAGCCCGCCGGCGCCGGCAATCGGTTTACCGTCCGTGCGGACGGCTACGAAGAAAACCCGCCCTTAAAATACGCGTCCTACCGCGTGGCCGCCGTATCGGACTCCCGCCTGTGCGCCGCCGCGTGATGCCGGAGAATGCCGGCTGTTTCAGATGCGATCTCGAAACGGGCGGAAGCCGGGTTTTTACACCGCAGTCGCCCAGGCAGAGAAGCGACTCTCGAAATGCTGGGAGTTAAACAAGGCAGCCGGCAGCGTGCTTGCTCTCAGCCCATTGCGACCGAACTCGACCAGACCATAGCGATACTCTGCCGTCGATGCAGATCGGCAGGTTGTTTTTCCTATCCTTCTACGATCAGATTCTGGCGCAATCCTAATTGCAAGCCCCGACACCCCGTGTTCAACGATATTATTCGAATTCAAGGTCTTTTCAAGCGAGGGGATGCTTAAAGTAATGCTCATCAAGCGTGTTCAGGATCGATGGGCGGTTCGCCTTCTTCGCGTATTCCCGCACCCTCGGCCCGTCTCGCCAGCCAATCTCGATCTTCTTGCGATTGCTTTTCTCGGTCTTTAATCGACTTTCCGCATCTTTGGAAAATTTTCCCGTTGTCCAGAGTTCGAAAACAAATCGATGGTTCTGAAAACGCTGCTGCTGACGATGAAAAGCGAAAATTCGGTCGACTCTCTCGATCCACTTTTCGACGTCCTCTTTTGGCATGAGATTCGTCGGTTGACGTCCGCGGCACTCGTAGAACCAGCATTCTTGCTTCTCTTTCACGCGCCGCACGTCGATCTCAGCTTCATTTCCGGTGCCTGGGTCGCGTATGATTTCGCCGATATCGATCGAACCACCGTCAACTTCCCTCACAAGATAACCGACAATAAGCTCGAATAGCGCGCCGCGAAGATTTCCTGCCGCACCCTCGATAGAACGTAATCCATTGAGCAACGCTATAACGCGATCCGGATCGGTCGCTGCAACGGCTGCCGCTCGTTTGAGAGTATCTAGTAACGATGAAAGGCTGTTCGCAATCGCTTCTCCGAAAAGATTACGTATCGTTGCCATAATGACTCCAGCTGAGCGGCCAGCGCGGAGTGCTTGGGATGTAAAACCGTCAGCTAGTAGAATCGGTAGGAACGGAACGACGTTACGCATAGATTTGAGGATGCGCACTTTCCGCAGGAAGTATTGAATGTGGTCGAGGTCGAGTTCCGCGTCACAGAAGACGTCGGCGACCAAGAATCCAGGTTTGACGGCCTTCGCTGGACCCGTTGTCAACGGCATTAGGTAACTTGGTCCGGCCATGTCGAACAGACAGGTGCTGAATTTCGGTACGACCTTGTCCTGACGGATCGAAATCCCGTTGTAGCTGGCGAACGCGAGCTTTCTCGCCCATTCACGCAAGGCGTCGACGATGATCTTTTCAGCCAACATCCGCGCCCTCATGCGATCCATAGGCACGGGACCGAAATGGTCGGGATAGAACTCGATACATTCGCCGTAATTACCTATCTCGCGACGGCGGAGAAACCCGACATCAATGAGGCGCTGGACCACACCCTCAACCGGCACCTGCCCTTTTTGGGCAACGGGTGCACCGGTCACGACCTGAAAACTCGGAGTCTGCGCAATGCCACCTCTCGCCCTCAAGCCATCGATCGCCATCCCGTAAACCGCACCTGTTTCGCGCAAATCACGCAGCAGCGCGGCCCAATACCGTTCGGTATTGCGGTCCACACCACGATAGAGGAAGGTCTCGTTCTTCGGCAGGAGCCTGTAGGGCAGGCGAAGAATCGGATCGGTAACGCGTGAAATCTGTTTTCGGGCAGCGTCGTCATTAAGCGAGTACTTCGTGGCGATACGCTGCGCCAGCCGCGAGCTGCGCATCGGGCCGTATTCTGCGAGGATGGATTCGGCGAAATTTTGACGTGTCACACTGCTCAATATATATATTTACTACCTTAAGGCCGAAGCCTTTAGGAAAAAGAACAAATTCATCAACTGTTTACGAGAGATGATTGTCACGGTGAGCGTCGCGTGGACGACTGCTGGCATTTACAGCCAGCCGATCTGCCATACGTGCCCGATGCGTCATGACCGGTCTTCGAGCGATCAGAGCTCCCCGGCGTCAGGTGATGGGGCTTCGCAAGGCATAGCAGGTGTGTCGGGCGCGTGAACGCAACACTATATGATGCTACTTGAGACAGGAAACCATCGTTACGCGTTCGTCTCCGCCTCCTGCGTTCTCACCCAACAGCCAGGGCTCGAGGGCGCTGACTTGAGGACGCACTACCAGATTGGTGTAGCCCCCAATAGCAGAGCCGACCGGACGATGGGCTTCCCCGGTTGTCCAGCACGAGTTCCAACGAAGCGCCGCACTAAGCTTCCTCTTACGCCGCTACCCGGCAGACCGTCTCGCTGCCATGGCCCGTGATCACGCGCCGCCAGCCGGCGAGCGCGCGGTCGAGCGCTGGATCGCCGGTGTCCACATGGAGCGTGTTTTCGCGGAGCGAGGCGATTTTTTCGAGGGTCGCTACGACCACGACCTCGTCGAGCCCGACCGTGGCCAGCACCCGTGTGCCGATCTGCTGATTGCCGCGGCCGAGGAAATGGCCCTGACCGCCGATCGGCGTCACGATGATCGTGCCCGGCCCCTCCTCCAAGGCGCGCAGGATCTGGTCCTCGGTGACGTCCGCGGCGACCAGCGCGCGGTCCCGCACCAGATCGACGCCGAGCAGGGTCTTGGGCAAGTCGAGCGCCTCCATGACGGCCCGCGTCGTGGTGCCGGGGCCCAGGATGTAGAGCCGGCCCGGCGCCATGCGGCGGCCGATCTCGGCGGCGATCCGGGCGAGCGCGGCGGGCTCGCCGCTGACGCCGCCTACCTTCACGCCCTGTATGAGATCGGGCGCGTAAGGCACTTTTAAATAACCGTAAAGTCTGGCCGAGACGGCGCCGGTGCGAAACGCCGCTTCGTCGATGTCCATCACTTCGCGCTCGCGCGCCTCGAGCCCGCCGCCGAGGGCGCGCAGCGCGAGATCGGCGGCGGCCCGGGGGCTGGTGGCATAGACCGCCGAGTGCATCTTCACTCCGGCCGGCACGCCGATCACCGGGAGCCGGCCGGGGAGGCTTGCCACCATGTCGCGCGCAGTGCCGTCGCCGCCGGCAAACAGGATCAGGCGGGCGCCGGCCTCGCTCATCGCACGTGCCGCGGCGCGGGTGTCCGCCGCGCCGGTCTCGCCGTCGGGCGCGGCGCCGACGACCAGTGGGCGAAGGCCGGCGGTGTGCGCGGCGCGCTCGCCCATCTCGCCGGGCGCGGTGAGCAGGTCGAACGGCGCCGCGGCAGCGGCGAGGGAACGCAGCACCAGCGCGGCGCGGTGAGGCGCTTGTGGAACCGCCCCCTGGGCTCGAGCCTCGCGCAGGATCGCCGCGGTGTCGGTGCCCTTGAGCCCGACGCTGCCGCCCATGCCGGCGATCGGATTGACGATGAGGCCGAGCCGCGGGCGGGCGGCCGCCATCGCGCGCTCGTCAGCCGTAGCCGCCGTGCGAGCCTCCCTGGCCGCGCTTGACATGGGCCCAGTTCGCCCGCTTGCGCCGATAGGCCCGCCCCGTGAAGGCCCAGCAGTCCGGATCTTCCGGCACGTCGCCGTCGATCGGGACGGTCGCGGCCCGGTGCGGGGCGGCCTTCACCGTCTCCGGCGCACGATGAGCCTCATCGGCGATCCGGCGCAGCGCATCGAGCACATGATCCATCTCTTCGATGGTCAGGGATTCGCCGGGCTCCAAGGTGAAGGGCTGCGGCACCAGCATCGGCACGTGGCTTTCCATATAGTGCTGCACGCCGAAATCGACCATCCGGTTCATCACGTCGTGGCTGGTGACGCCGGTCTCCTGGTAGAGCGGCTCCCAGCTGTAACGAACTTGCTCGAGCTTCGGATATTCGTTCTTGGGCCAGGGGATCTCGGTGCCTTTGATCTGCCGAATGTTGTGCAGCATGTAGTTGTTATTGAGCACCGCGGTCTCGGCGACGGCGCGCAGGCCCGCGGCGCCGAGGCTGCGGACCCAGGCATAGGCCTTGAGCACGGCGTGCACATTGCCGATGAAGGCGCGGATCTTGTCGATCCCCTCGCCCGGATCGTAATCGAGGCCGTAGCGGGTGCCGTCAAAGGTCACGATGGGCCGCGGCAAGAACCGTACCAGCGGCTCCTTGACGCCGACCGCCGCGCAGCCGAGGCCGATCGCGCCGTGGGGCGCCGAGAAAGTCTTGTGCAGGTTGAACTGGCACATGTCGAAGCCGGTATCGCCGGCGCGCACGATGCCCAGCAGTGGGTTGCCGTTGGCCTGGTCGTAGGCGCAGAGCCCGCCCGCCCGGCGCACGATGTCGACGAAATCGCGGATCCGCGGGTTGTACTGGCCGGTGTCCTCCGGATTGGTCAGCATCAGGCCGGCGGTCCGCTCCGAGACCACGGCTTCGAGCGCTTCGACCTCGGCGAAGCCCATCTCCCCCGGCATCAGGGTGATGACCTTGAAGCCCGCCACCGCCGGCGTCGCCGCGTCGGCCGGATGGGAGAAGGCGGTGGTGATGATCTCGTCGCGCTGCCCGCCCTCGCCGCGCGCCTCGTGATAGGCGCGGATCAGGCACGCATTGGTGTAGATCCCCTGCGCGCCGCTCGCCGGTTGGAAGGTGAACGCGTCCATGCCCGCGATCGCGCACATCATGCGGTTGAAGCGATAGAGGATCTCGAGCGTGCCCTGCAGCGTCGCGGGATCCTGCAACGGGTGGGTATCGGCGAAGCCCGGCAGACGCGCGAGATATTCGTGCATCTTGGGGCTGTATTTCATGGTGCAGGTGCCCATCATGTCGGCGGTCACGTCGAAGCCCATGGTCATCTGCGAGAGCCTGAGGAAATGCCGCAGCACCCGATGCTGCGGCAGCTCCGGGAGCGCCGGCGGCGCGGCCCGGCGCATCCCCTCCGGCAGCGCGGCGGCAACGTCGCCCACGGCGTCTAGGATCTCGTCATCGACGGCCGGCGGCAGCAGGCCGCGCTCGCCGGGGCCGCCGAGCTCGTCGATCAGAGGCTCGTTCCAACGCGCGGCATGAAAGCCGCTCTCCGGCCGGTTGGTCATCGGATCGCCTCCCCGAGCGCGTCCGTCAGCCGCTCGATCTCCGCCCTGCCGTGGAACTCGGTCACGCAATAGAGCGCCGCTTGCCCGAGCGCCGGGAACTCGCCGCTCAAGTCCTTGCCGCCATGGATCTCGGCTTCGAGGAGCGCCGCATTGACGGCGGCCACAGACCTGCCCGCGTCCGAGAAATCCACCACGAACTCCTTGAAGAAGGGCCGCTCCAGATGAGGTACCGAGAGCCCCGGAAGCGCGTCTATCCGCGCGGCCGCGTAGCATGCCCGCTGCATGATGCCGCGGCCGAGCTCGACCATCCCCTGCGGCCCCATGAGCGAGAGATAAACGGCAGTGCCGATGCCCCAGAGCCACTGGGTGGTGCCGGTATAGTCGCTCGCCTCGTGGCGGGTGTCGTAGGAGGTGCGCTCCATGGTCGACCAGGCGAAGCCGAAACTGCCGGACTCCTCGCCGGGCGCGATGCTGAACAGCATGGTCGGATATTCGGCAACGAACCGCGCCTCGTCGCGGCTCGCGATGAAGCCGCCATTGCCGCCGCCGGCATACATGTGAATGCCTAGAGGCTGGAGATCGCCGATCACCAGATCGACGCCGTAATCGGCCGGCGCCGCGAGGACGCCGAGGGAGATCGGATCGACGCCGGCGACGACCAGCGCCCCGGCCGCGTGGGCGATGCGCGCGATCTCGGCAGCGCCGGTCTCGATCTGGCCGAGATAGCTCGGGTTCTCGATCACGACAGCGCCGGTCTCGGCCGAGACCTTGGCTTCGAGATCGGCGAGATCCAGAAGCCCGGTCGCCGGGTCCCGCGCGACGGTGTCGATGGTCGCGAACGGCTTGGTGAAACCGCGCATCTGCGAGCGCCGGTCGGCGCTCATGGTCTCGGGCACCAGGATGCCGCTCCGCCCGGTGATGCGGCAGGCCATCATCACGGCGCTGCCCGCCGCGGCGCCGGCGTCGTAGGTCGGCGCCGAGACCACCTCCATGCCCACCAGCTCGCCGAGCAGGCTCTGATATTCGAACAAGGCCTGATTCTTGCCGTGGTCCGAATAAGTGCCACCACCATAGGCGGTGAGAAACTCGCCGCGATGGACGATCTCGTCCACGATCGCCGGCACGTAATGCTGCGCGCAGCCGGCGCCGCAGAAATTGAGCCATGATCCGGCGCAAGCCCGGTTGCGGGCGATGATCTCCTCGAGATGCCGGCGCAGGTCCTGCTCGCCGGGGAGCGCCGGCGGCAGGTCGAGCAGGCCTTGGACTCTGAGCGCCTCCGGAATCGCGGCGTAGAGCTCCATCACGTCGCCGGCGCCGATCGCGTCCAGCAGCTTCCGCCGTGGTGCCGGCGCCGCGTTCGGCACGTATGGATGGATGAACCCCTCGCCCATGGCCCGCCTCCGGTTCGGTTTTCGGGCAGTTTATCCCGCCCTTGCGGGCGCACCAATGGCAGGCGGGCGCCTCAGGGCGTGGTGTGCGTTGCCGTAGGCGCGGCCCGGCGCAAGCCCGCGATCGCGCGCTGCGCGGCGATGCCGAGGACCAGCAGCGCGGCGATCGGCGCGACGGCGCCGTCCCATGCCTCGAGAGTCCAGGCGATGGCGCCATTGACCGCGCACCAGAGAACCGGGATCGGCAGCAGCACCCAGGAGGCCCGATTGGGGGCCAGCAGAAGGAGGCCGAGGGTCGCGACGACCGTCGGATCGGGGGCGAGGCCGAACAGCGCGACCTCGGGCCATGCCCTTCCGGCGAGCACGCCGACCGGCGGCTCGATCGTCAGGGCGAGCAGAACGAGCGCGAGACCCGCATAGGCGTGGAGACCGCGGCCTGTGCGGAGCCGTAGCCCGCCGCGGACGACGCCGATCCAGACCAGAAGCAGCGCCTCGAGCGCAAAGGCCGCAGCAAAATAGGGCGCGGCGGGATTGATCGGCTCATAGCGCTCGAGATGGAACGCCCAGGCGACCCAGAGCCAGCAGCCCGCGAGCAGCGCCGCCACGGCCCGGCCGTGACCGCGCGGCGCGAGACCGAGCAAGCCGAGGATGCCGAAACCCAGCGCCAGGGTGACGATCGGCGCCGGCCACAGCGCCTCATTGTGAAGCGCGAACAGGCGATAATAGGTCGCGCGCGAGAAGGGCAGGAGGTCGGCCAGAGAATAGGCCAGGAGATCGGCCATCAGAGCGCGTCGACATAAGCGATCATCCGTTGCCGCAGCACCCGATCCGGCAGGCGGCCGGTGGCCGCGCCCATGTTCTCCCCCATGTGATCGACGCGGGAGGTCGCCGGGATCGCGCAGGTGACCGCCGGGTGGGAGACGATGAACTTGAGCAGAAACTGCGGCCAATTGGCGCAGTCGATCTCGTCCGCCCAGGCGGGTAAGGGACGCGCCGCCAGCCGATCGATAAGCGCGCCGCGCCGGAACGGCCGGTTGATGATCACCGCGAGGCCGCGCTCGGCGGCGAGCGGCAGGAGCCGGCGCTCCGCCTCGCGATCGCGGATATTGTAGGTGAACTGCACGAAGTCGATCGGCTGACTCGCCATGACCCGCTCGAATTCCCGGTGGCGCCGCCCGTGGGACGTCGTGACGCCGACATAGCGCAGCCGGCCCGCCGCCTTCATCGCGAACAGCGTCTCGAGATGCGCCCGCCAGGCGAGGAGGTTGTGGACCTGGAGAAGGTCGAAACGCTCGACGCCCCAGAGGCCCCGCGATTTTTCGATGTCCGCGGGCCCGTCTTCGCCCGACGAAGTCCAGACCTTGGTCGCCGAGAACAGGCCGGCGGGCATGCCGAGCGCGGCGAGCCCGTGCCCGATCACCGCTTCGGAAGACGCATACATGGGTGATGAGTCGATGAGCCCGCCGCCCGCCGCGAAGAAGGCGCGCAGCACCTCGGCGCGCGCATCGCGGGCGACCGGGTCGTCGCCGACATTGAAGGTGCTCCAGCTCCCCATGCCGATGACCGGCAGCGGCTCGCCGGTCCCGGGGATCGACCTGGTCAGGACCGCCGCGCGCTCGGCCGCGGCGGGAGGCGGCCGGAAAAGAGACGCGGCGCCCGCCGCCGCCATCGACCCGAGAAACGTCCGGCGAGTCAGGGGTGCCGGTCGGATCATCGTCTCGCCCGCTCCACGCCGAGGGGGCCGGTCACCGCGCAACGGGCGTCGCGGCCTCACGCCGCATAACGGTCGAGCACGTGACCGGGCGGCGGGACGTCGCAATAGTCCCGGCCATCGAACACCCGGGTGCCGTTGACCCAGACGCCGTGCACGCCGCACGGATCGCGAATCAGGCGGCTCTCGCCGCCGGGCAGGTCGTCGACCCGGCGGATCGCACCGCGCGCGACCGCCGCCGGATCGAACAGGAGGAGGTCGGCGAACTTGCCCGGCGCGATCTCGCCGCGATCGATGATGCCGTAAAGCCGGGCCGGCAGGCTGGTGATCCGGCGGATGCCGTCCGCCAGATCGAAAACGCCCTTGTCGCGGACCCAATGACCCAGAAGGTGCAGGCCGTAGCCGGCATCGCACATATAGCAAAGATGGGCGCCGGCGTCGGACAGGCTGACCAGGCCCGCATCGTGGCGCAGAAGGCGCTCGACCGCCGCCTCGTCCGCATTGAGCAGGGCGGCATTGAAGATCGTCTCAAGCTTTTCCTCGGCGGCGAGGTCGAACAGGACGTCGACCGGATCGCGGCCGTCTCGCCCGGCGATGGCTGCGATGGTCTCGCCCTCGAGCGCCCGGTGCTCGGGCGCGCTCGCCATCGCGATTTCGACCTTCTGCCAGTCGCCGTAGAAGAGCTTGCCGCGCTGCGGCTTGTCCAAATCGGCGCGGAACCGGTCCCGGAACCCCTCGCTCGTGATGATCGCGAGGAAGTCCTCGTCGGACGCGCCGTGCAGCGGTTGCCAGGCATCGAGGCTCTGCAGCGGAAAGGCCGCGCGCATCGAGAAGTCCATGCTGAGCGGCTGGCACGAGACCTGAGACCAGACCGCGTTGCCCCGGCGCTGCGCGGCGGCCGAGGCTTCGAGCATGCCGATGGCCCGGTCCGGGAAGATATCGTTGTGGAGCGCCGCGGTCATGAATACAGGCCGGCCGGTCTCGGCGGCCAGCGCCTCGAGCCGCGGGACCGTCATGTCCGGCCCGACGGTGAGTTGGAAGATGCCGCGACCGAGCTCGCCCAACACGCCGACCAGAGCGCGCATCTCGGCCTCGTCCGCGAGCCGCGAGGGCATCGGCACCCCGCCGTCGCCATTATGGTTGATGGAGGTGGAGGTGGCGAAGCCGATCGCGCCGGCCTCCAGCGCCTCCTTCACCATCGCGCGCATGGTCGCAACCTCGTCCTCGGTCGCCGCGCGTTCCGAGGCTTCGGCGCCCAGCACGGTCGTACGCACCGCCGAGTGGCCGACGAAAACGCCTGCGTTCGGATAGCAGCCCTTGCGGCGGAGCAGCGCGAGATAGTCCGGAAATCCCTCGAAGCTCCAATCGATCCCCGCTTCCAGGGCGGCGATCGACATGCCCTCGACCTCGGCGAGATTGCGCGCGATCTGCTCGCGCCGAGCCGGCGGACAGGGCGCGATGCTGAAGCCGCAATTGCCCATCACCACCGTGGTCACGCCGAGTGCGGGCGATGGTGTCGCCCGGCTCTCCCAGGTGAGCTGCGCGTCATAGTGGGTGTGAACGTCGACGATGCCCGGCGCGAGCACGAGACCGTCGGCCTCCACCGTTTCGCGCGCGCTCTCGGTCACCTCGCCGATGGCCGCGATCCGCCCGCCGCTGACCGCGACGTCGGCCTGCATGAGCGGATTGCCGACCCCGTCGGCGACCATCGCGCCTCGAATCAGGAGATCATTCATAATATGAGGATCGTTCCCCAATATGCAGTTTTTACGGACTCTTCGGTACCGTCACGCCGATCAGACAATCGCGCGTCACGAGCCCGGCGAGCGCCTCGCGATCCCACCCGCCCGTGCCGTCGGGACGGCGCGGCAAGACCATGTAGCGCATGTCCGCGGTCGAATCGTGGACCCGCACGGTGATGTCGTCGGGCAACACGGTGCCGAACTCGCGCAGTACCGCGCGAGGCTCGCGCACCACCCGGGCGCGATAGGCCTTCGACTTGTACCAGTCGGGCGGAAGGCCGAGCAGGTAGCGGGGATAGCAGGAGCAGAGCGTACAGACGATCACATTGTGGACGGCGGCGGTGTTCTCGACGACGACAAGATTGACCGGCCCCATGTCGATCCCGAGGCTCGCACAGGTCGCGCTGCCGTCCTCCAGCAACGCACCCCTGAAGGCCGGATCGCTCCAGGCGCGGGCCACCACCTCGGCCCCCCTCGTATAGTCCCGGGCGTCCATCGCCTCGATCTCGGCGCGCACGTCGTCGGCGCCGAACAGGCCCTTCTCGATCAGGAGCTCGCGCAGAGCGATCTCCATCGTCTGATAATAGGAGGGCGGGCCATCTTCGTCGGCCGGCGGGCTGTGGTCATGAGGCTGGGTTGCCATCGCTCACTCCGTCGCGGGCTCGAGCCAGGGCTCATAGAGCTCGATGTCGATCGTGTCGCCGGACGGCCCGTCATAGTCGGGCCACAGCGCGGTCTGGGCGAAGCGCACCCGGTAGAGGGTCTGCTTGGGCCGGCCGTCTCGCCCGAACGCCAATGCCTCGGGATTGCCGAACGCACCGCAGATCCGCTCCACCACGCCAGCGGCGCCCCGCGCGTAGTAAGGCGTGCGGATATGCCCCGGCGGGAAGGCCCGGCGCACCCGCACCCGGTCGCCGGCGGCGAAGCGGGCGGCCGTCAACCGCCCCCCTCCCCGCGCGCCTCGACCTCGGCCATACGGCGGCCGAGCTCGTCCGCCGTGATCACGCCCTTGTTGAGCAAGGTGCTCGTGATCGCGGCGATCCAGCGCTCGTAATAGCTCATCGCGTCATAGGCCTCGGCGCCGAGCTGCTCGATCCCGCGGCGCAGCTCGTCGACGGTGATCACCCGCCGCTCTCGATTGGAGAGCAGCACCATCAGCGCGTCGACCCGCTTCTCCCAGAGCGCATGGGCATGCTCGGCCCGCTCGACGCGGCCGGCCGGCAGCCCGCCGATGTCGTGGCAGCCGCGGCCCGGATCATCGGTCATGCCGATCTCTCTCGCCTCGCCCCTCGCCCGCTCAGTTTCGATAGCCCGGATCGATGGCGTCGATCCTGCGGATGAGGGCGTCGAACAGGCGCCGCCCGGGCGGGCTTTTCGCGTTGAACCCGACATGGGCCTCGGCGGAGCGCCGCATGGCCTCGTCGGAGAGCGGGATCAGGCGCCCGCCCCCCGCCTCTGCCGCTTGCTGCACCTCGCAGGCCCGGTTCAGCCGCCACATCCGATAGAACGCCTCGGGCAGAGTGCGGCCCACGGTCAAGAGCCCGTGATTGCGCAGGATGACGTGGTGCTTGTCCCCGATATTGGCGACCAACCGCGCCTTCTCGTCATCGAAGGCGGTGATGCCCTCGAAGTCGTGATAGGCGAGATCGCCATGAATCAATGCATCATAGATGTTGGTGAAGCGCAGCCCCTCCTCGCGGCAGGCCACGGCCATGCCGGCGGTCGTGTGGGTGTGGAAGACGCAGTGCGCGTCCGGCGCGGACTCGTGGATCGCCGAGTGAATGACGAAGCCCGCCGGGTTCACCGGCCACTCGCTCTCGCCGATGATCGTGCCGTCGAGATCGATCTCGACCAGATTCGAGGCGGTGACCTCGTCATACCAGAGGCCGTAGGGGTTGATCAGGAAACGGTTCTCTGCGCCCGGCACGCGCGCCGTAATATGGTTGAAGATCAGCTCGGTCCAGCCCAGATAGTCGACGATTCGATAGCAGGCGGCGAGTTCGACGCGCAGCGCCCACTCCTCCGCGCTGAACTCCTCGATGCCGGCAACGGCATGGGCCATGGGCTGGTTCCCTTATCCGGCTCGGATGCAGTGTAGAAGGTTTTCGGCGAGGGCGTAAGCCGATGCCGCCGCCGGCCGGCGCGGCGCCCTACCTCCCGGTGAACGCGGCGGGGCGCCGTTCGCGGAAGGCGTCGGTGCCCTCGGCGAGGTCCCGCGTATCGGCGAGGTCGCGGAAGGAGCGCGATTCGAGGCGGAGGGCGTCGTCGAGGGGAAGATCGAAGGACCGCATGACGACGTCCTTGGCGAAGCGTTGGGCGAGCGGCGCGCGGCTCGCCACGATCTCGGCAAAGGCGAGAGTCTCCGCCAGCAGCTCGGCGGCCGGCACGATGCGGTTGACGAGGCCGATGCGGAGCGCGTGCGCGGCGTCGATGCGCCGGCCGGAGAGAATGAGCTCCATGGCGTTGCCGAGGCCGACGATCTGCGGCAGGCGCACGCAGCCGCCGTCGCAGGGGTGGAAGCCCCAATTGACGTCCTGGTGGGCGAATTCGGCGTTGGGGGAGCAGAAGCGGATGTCGCAGGCCTCGGCGAGCTCGAGCCCGCCGGAAATCGCGTAACCGTTGATCGCCGCGATGATCGGTTTGTTGATCGTGAGGCCGCGGGTTATGCCGCCGAAGCCCGGCCCATCGGTGAACCGGGTGCGAAACTCCGGCGCCGGGCGCTTGGCGAAATTCATCGTATAGGTCTTGAGGTCGGCGCCGGCGCAAAAGGCCTTGTCGCCCGCGCCGGTGATCACGGCGACCCGCGCCCCGTCGTCGCCGGCGAATTCGCGCCAGCGCTCGATCAGCCGGTCATTGGCCGCGAAATCGAGCGAATTCATCTTGTCCGCCCGATCGATCGTGAGCAGGCGCACATGGCCGTGCGCCTCGTAGAGGATGTCGTTCGTCACCGCGTCCCCCTTGCGTCCGCGCGCGCCGCCGCCGCCGCTACCAGGCCATCCAGCCATTGTCGACCAGAAGGTCCACGCCATGGACCGAGTCCGAATCCGAAGACGCCAGGAAGACGGCGGCGCCAGTAAGCTGGTCCGGATCCATGTGGCCGACTCCGGCCGGCGTCAAGGCGGCCTGCTTGGCGTCGTAGTCGCCTTGAGCGCGAAGCGCGGCGTTCATGTCGGTGATGATGTTGCCGGGCGAGAGCGTGTTGACGTTGATGCCCGCGCTTGCCAGCTCGAGACAGAGCGCCCGCGTCAGGTTGGTGAGCCCTCCCTTCGAGGCGCAATAGGCGCTGGACTCCGGAAAGCCGCCGACGCCCGCGATGGAGGAGATGTTGATGATCTTGCCGGCGCCCTTCGCCTTCATGGTCGGAACGATGGCCTTGGTCAGAAAGAACGCGCCCTTGAGATTGAGGTCCTGTTGGGCGTCCCAGCGCTCTTCGGTGACCTCCTCGATCGGCTCGGGCAGGAAGATGCCGGCATTGTTCACCAGGATGTCGACCGTGCCGAAGGATGCGATCACCTCGCCAGCGAGGCGCTCGCAATCGGAGACCTTCCCGATATCGGCAAGAAACGCCGCGGCGGTGCCGCCGGCGGCCTCGATCTCGGCAACCACGGCCTCGGTGCGGTCCCGCCTGGTATTGCCGACCACGGCAACGGCCGCACCCTCCCGGCCGTAGCGCCGCGCGATGCAGGCGCCGATGCCCCGTGAGCCGCCGGTGACGATCGCGGCCTTGCCCTCCAGCTTCATTGACCGCTCCATCGGTTTGCCGGCCGTCGATCTTAGGCCGCCGCCCGAGCCGGTCAACAGAACCGGACCGGTCCGGTGCCGGGCGCCGGCATGCTCAGCGCGGCGGCGACGTCGATCAGGCTCGCGATATTGTGCACCGGCTTGAAATCGTCGATATGCGGCAGGATCGTGCGCACGCCGCCGGCCTCGGGCTTGAATCCCTCATAGCGAAGCAGCGGGTTGAGCCAGATCAAGCGCCGGCAAGATTTGTGCAGTCGCTCGATCTCGCCCCGTAGGATGCCGAGATCGTCGCGGTCGAGCCCGTCGGTGATCAGCAGCACGACAGCGCCCTGCGCGAGCACCCGCCTCGACCAATCCTGGTTGAAGCCCTTGAGGCAAGGTCCGATCCGCGTGCCTCCCGACCAGTCGTGAACCGCGCGGCTCGAACGCCCGATCGCCACGTCGACGTCGCGATGCCTGAGATAGCGCGTAATGTTGGTGAGCCGGGTGCCGAACAGGAAGCTGTGCACCCGATCCCGGTTATTGGTGATCGCGTGGACGAAGTGAAGGAACATGCGCGAATAGCGGCTCATCGAGCCCGAGACGTCGCACAGGATCACCAGCGCCGGCAGGCGCTCGGCGCGGGAGCGGCGCTTCAGCGGCATCAGGTCGCCGCTCGATCGCAGGCTTGCGCGCAGCGTCGCGCGCATGTCGATCCGCCGACCCGAAGCGTCGGGCCGAAATCGGCGCGTCGGCACCGGCTTGATCGGCAATCGAAGCGCCGCGATCGCCCGCTTCGCCTCGGCGAGCTCGTCCGCCGACATGTCCTCGAAGTCCATCTCCTGCAACACTTCCTGGGGGGAGAAGGTGAGCACCGCGTCGAGCTCGATCTCGACGTTCTCCCGGGCGTCCTCTTCCTCGGGCGCGCGGGGCGCTATCGCGTCGCTGGCCCGGCGGCTGGCGGGCGGCGCATCCGGCTGGGGCAGCTTGTCGGAAGCCATGATCGGGGCCTGGGCCACGCTTTCCGGGCGGATCTCGCGCCAGAACAGCCGAAACGCCTGGTCGAAGATCTCGTGCTGTTCGCGCCGCTCGACGAGGACGGCGTAGAGCGCCCAGTAGAGGTCCCTGCGACGGGTCGGGTCGACCGCCTCGACGGCCCGCACCGCCTCGATCGTCTTGCCGGGGCCCGCGGGCAACCCGGCGCCCCGCAAGCCGCGCACGAAATGCATGACGTTGTAGGCGAGCTTGCCGCCGTCCGACAGATCGACCGGTGGTAGCTGCATCATGACGGTCGGCCCGGCTCCCGGGTGACGCGTTGCGCGCGGCCGCTGGCCTCGGCGAGGCCGCGTTGATAGGCCAGAAATCGGTCGAGATTGGCCTGCACCGTTTCGGGATCGAGCTCGACCCGGTCGAGGTCGATCACCGCGCTGGACCATGCGATCACCTCCTGCAAGCCCGAGACCTTGGAAAGATCGGCCGCGCGCATGCGTTCGATGAAGGCGACGATATTGCCGCTCAGCCGGCGCTCGATCCCGGGCAAGCGGGCGCGCAGAATGGCCTTCTCGCGCGCGGCATCCGGGTAGTTGATCCAGTGATAGAGGCAGCGCCGCTTGAGCGCGTCATGCACCTCGCGCGTGCGGTTGGAGGTGATGACGACGAGCGGCCGCTCCGCCGCCGACACCGTCCCCATCTCTGGCACGCTCACCTGAAAGTCCGAGAGCACTTCGAGCAGATAGGCCTCGAACGGCGCATCGGCCCGGTCGATCTCGTCGATCAACAGCACCGGTGCGCCGAAAGGATCGGGTTCGAGGGCCCTGAGCAGCGGGCGTTTGATCAGGAATCGTTCGCCGAATATGTCCTCGGCCAGCGCCTCGCGATCGCCGCCGCCGCGCTCGGCGAGGCGGATCGCCAGCATTTGCGCGGCGTAGTTCCACTCATAGACCGCGGCGGCCGCGTCGAGACCCTCGTAGCATTGCAGGCGGAGAAGCCGCCGGCCCAGCGTCTCGGCCAGGGTCACGGCGAGCTGCGTCTTTCCGCAGCCGGCCTCGCCTTCGAGCAATAGCGGGCGCCCGAGCGCAAAGCTCAGAAAGAGCGTCTTGACCAGCGCTTCGTCCGCGACATAGCACCCCTCCTCGAGGAGGGCGCGCGTCTCGGCTTCGCTGTCTGGCAGCGCCCGCGGTCGCTCGGCCATGGGCGTTACTTAACCCCATCGGGCCGGGACCGAAAGACCACCGGCGCCGGCGCTCGCGCCGCCTCCTATGCGGCGCGTCCGACACGCCCCTTGCCGTGCGCCGTGAAGTTCGGTTGCATGCGCGCGAGAATGATGACCGAGGCATTCCTTCCCCAGGAGATCATCCGCCGCAAGCGCGACGGGGACGCGCTGTCGGCGGACGAGATCGGGTTCATGGTGCGGGGCTTGACCGACGGCACCCTCTCCGAAGGCCAGATCGCGGCCTTCGCGATGGCCATCGTGCTGCGCGGCATGACGGCGGCGGAGACCGTTGCCCTGACCGAGGGGATGACCCATTCCGGCACGGTTCTGGATTGGTCGCGATGCGGGATTTCCGATCCCCTTCTGGACAAGCATTCGAGCGGCGGGATCGGCGACAAGGTGAGCCTGATCCTGGCGCCGATGGTGGCGGCCTGCGGCGGCGCGGTGCCGATGATCTCGGGCCGCGGCCTCGGCCATACCGGCGGCACGCTCGACAAGCTGGAGGCGATTCCCGGTTATGACGCGGCGCCGTCGCTTGCCCGCTTTCGGCAAACGGTGCGCGAGGCGGGCTGCGCGATCATCGGGCAGACCGACGATCTCGCGCCGGCCGACCGGCGCCTCTACGCGGTCCGCGACGTGACCGCAACGGTGGAATCGATTCCCTTGATCACCGCCTCGATCCTGTCGAAGAAGCTCGCCGCCGGCCTCGACGGCCTGGTGATGGACGTGAAGGTCGGGACCGGCGCGTTCATGGCGGCGCTTGACGACGCCACGGCGCTGGCCCGAAGCATCGTCGCGGTCGCCAATCGGGCGGGCCTGCCCTGCACCGCGCTGGTGACCGACATGAATCAGGCGCTCGGGCGCGCGGCCGGCAACGCGGTCGAGATACGGGAAGCGATCGATCACCTGACCGGCGCGGCTCGTGACCGGCGGCTCGGCGCCGTGACCGACGCTCTCGCGGCGGAGCTCCTGATCATGGGCGGCCTCGCCGACAGCGATGAAGATGCGAAAGCCCGGCTGTGCAAGGCGATCGCGACCGGCGCCGCGGCCGAGCGTTTCGCCAGGATGGTGCGCGCGTTGGGCGGGCCGTCCGATCTCGTCGAAGCGCCGGAACGACATCTACCGCAGGCGGCGGTGGGGCGACCGATCCCGCCCCTATCGGCCGGCGCGGTTCAGGCCATCGACGCCCGAGCTCTCGGCCTCGCCATCGTGGAGCTCGGCGGCGGGCGGCGGCAGGCGCCCGATGCGGTCGATCCGGCGGTGGGTCTCACCGAGATCGCCGCCATCGGCGAGGCGGTGAGCGCCGAGCGGCCGCTCTGCCTGGCGCACGCCGCAAGCGAGGACGACGCGGCGTACATCGTCGAACGGGTACAGGCCGCCTTCGCGGTGGGAGCGAAGGACGCACCCGACTTGCCGGTCGTTCATGAGCGCATCGCCATGGACGCGACGTAGGGAAAACGACACGAGCGGTACATGACATGACGGAAGGACACGCCAAGGGGTTTCCCGTTTCGTGGGACCAGCTTCATCGAGACGCCCGCGCGCTGGCCTGGCGGCTCGCCGAGCTGGGCCCTTGGAGGAGCGTCGTCGCGGTCACCCGCGGCGGCCTGGTGCCGGCGGCGATCGTCGCCCGGGAGCTCGACATTCGATTGGTCGATACCGTGTGTATCTCCTCCTACGACCACCAGGACCAGCGCACCGCCAGGGTCTTGAAACCGGTCGAGGGTGACGGCGCGGATATCCTGATCATCGACGATCTCGCCGATACCGGCGCCACCGCCCGGATCGTCCGGGAGATGCTGCCGCGGGCGCATTTCGCCTGTGTCTATGCCAAGCCGGCCGGCCGGCCGGAGGCGCACACCTTCGTGACCGAGGTCAGCCAGGACACCTGGATCTTCTTCCCCTGGGACACCGACCTTCAGTTCGTGCCGCCGATCGCCGAACTCGGCCCGGCCGACGATGGGCGGGCCGAGTCGTGACCGCGCGCCTCGCCCTCCCGCGGGTCGATGAGCTGTCGGACGCGCAGCGCCGCGTCTACGACGCGATCAAGAGCGGGCCGCGCGGCACGGTGCCGGAGCTGTTCATGGCGCTCATGCACAATGCCGAGCTCGCCGATCGAATCCAGAAGCTCGGCGCCCTGCTCCGTTACGAGACGAGCCTCGAGCCGCGCCTGAGCGAGCTCGCGATCCTGGCGGTCGCCCGTCACTGGTCGTGCCAGTATGAATGGCATTGGCACGCGGCCGAAGCCTCACGAGCGGGCCTGCCGGACGCCGTCATCGAGGCGATCAGGCACCGGCGCCCGCCGCCGCTCGCGCGCGCGGCCGAGACGGCGGTCTACGACTTCACCTGCGAGCTGCAAGCGAACCGCACCGTGAGCGACGAGATCTACGACAAGACTCTCGCGCTGCTCGGGCCGACCGGCGTGGTCGAGCTGACCGCGCTCAACGGCTACTACGCGATGATCGCGATGACCCTCAACGAGCATCGCGTGCCGCTCCCCGACGGCGCCGCGCCGCAGCTTCCCGAGTAGAGCGATCGCCGTCTAAGAAAAAGAACCCAAGTCCGTTCCGTCAGCCATCGAGAGAAGCGAGCGCTTCGACCGGGGTCGGGTGGATTACAATGATCTTGTCGAAACCGCTGATCTGGAAGATCTCCCGGATCTGATCCGAGAGCGAGCAGAGCGCGAATGTGGCGTCCTGGCTCCGGAGCATCTTGGCAGTCACGAGGACGGCCCGGAGGCCCGCGCTGCTGATATAGGAGAGTTTCTCGAAATCCATGATCACGGCGCGGTCGCTTTCCTCGACCAAGGATCTGATCTCTTCTTCGAACTCGTACGCGTTGGCGCCATCAATGCGTCCGACCACTCGGACAGACAGGACACCGTCTCGCCGTTCGGTCGTCAAATCCATCGCTTTCGTCTCCCAAAGCCGTATCGACGCAAATCATACAGTCTGCCCGGCACGCCGCCCTTTTGCATTCTCGCGCCGCCGCGAGGCCGCTTTCGGCGCTTAGTCATCGGATTCCGGCATCACGACGAATTCCGGATAGGCCTCGATACCCAGCTCCGCCACGTCTTGGCCCAGATCCTCGATGACCGGCGAGACGCGGGCGCCGATCGTCCGGTCGATAATCAGCCAGGTCACGATCGAGGCGCCGAACACGAACGCACCGATCGCCGCTATGCCGGAAATCTGCACCAGCACATCGCCGCCGGCCGCGATGCAGACCGCAAGCGTCCCCCAGACGCCGGCGAACAAATGGGCGGACATCGCGCCGACCACGTCGTCGATTTTCAGACGCTCCATGATCTTCAGGCCGACAACGCAGAGCGCGCCGCCGACGGCGCCGATCACGACGGCCCAATAGTGATCGACGATGTCGGGCCCCGCGGTGATCGCCACCAGGCCGGCGATGGCGCCGTTCAGGCCGGCGAGCAGATCGACCCGCCCCAGAATGGGCCGCGACAGGCTGATCGCGGCCATGACGCCCGCGGCCGCAGCGAGATTGGTGTTGGCGAGGATGTTGCTGAGCGCCACCGCGTCGACGGCGCTGCTCAGGGCGAGCTGCGAGCCGCCGTTGAAGCCGAACCAGCCAAGCCAGAGGATGAAGACGCCGAGCGTCACGGCGGGCACGTTGGACGGCGGCGTCGCCTTGACGCCGCCTCCTTCCCGGAACTTGCCCTTCCGCGGTCCCACGATAAGCGCGCCCGCAAGCGCCGCCCAGCCGCCGGTCGAATGGACGATGGTCGAGCCGGCAAAATCCTGGAAGCCCATGGCGGAGAGCCATCCGCCGCCCCACGTCCACGCGCCGACGATCGGGTAGATGAAGGTCGTCAGCACCGTGACGAAGATGAAGAACGGCCACAGCTTCACCCGCTCGGCCAGGGTGCCGGACACGATCGAGGCGGTCGTCGCCACGAACACCATCTGGAAGAACCAGTCCGACATCGCCGCATGGCCGTTGTTTGTGACCGCGGCGGCGGCGTCCTCCCGGCCGCTCAGAAGCGCGATTTCGTCGTCGGACGTGCCGTACAGGACTTCGAATGACTCGATCCAGCCGCCGGCTTCGACGCCGACATACATGATGTTGTAGCCGATCAGGTAGAAGGTCAGTCCGGCGATGGAATAGAGGCCGACGTTCTTCAGACAGATCACCGACGCGTTCTTGGTGCGCACCGAGCCGGCCTCGAGCATGGTGAAGCCGGCGCACATCCACATCACCAGCGCGCCCCAGATCAGGAACGAGAAGCTGTTCAAGACGAATTGCGCTTCGCCGTCGAGCGCCGCGTGCGCTTCCGACAGGAAGAGTACGAAAAGGAGGATGGCCGCGAGACAGCCGAATCCGGCCGCGTGACGGCGCTTCACGCCGGGATCGGAGACGCCGGGTTAATCGACGTTCATTTTGACTTGGCTCTCCCGCACCCCTCAGGCCCGTGCAGTTTGTGCGCGGGCAAAGAAGTGCCCCGCCCAGTTTCCCGGCCGGGGCACTCCGAAACGACGTTCGGTGCTAGCGCAGGTTAGCGCGCGATATAGGTGTAGCGCTTGCCGAACAGCACATCCATCGGCACCGGCTCCGAGATGGTCCAGGAGTCGATCACCGCCGGCTGATTGTTGGTGGTCTCCACGATCAGATAGGGTGCGAAGTTCTGATGGTGAAGCTCGGTCGTGAAGGTCCGCGTGCCGACCAGCACCGGCTCCTCGCGGTAGGTTTCGAGCGCCTCGACGACGGCGTCAGAGTCGAAGGTGCCGGCCTTCTCGACGGCCTTGGCCCACATCTCGAACACGACATAGCCGGGGAAGGCGTACTGGTTGTTCACCTTCTCCCCAAACTTGGCCTCATACTTCTTGAGGAACTCCTGGACCGCCGGGCGCGGATCGTCGCCGTAGATCGAGGCCTGCTCCGGCACGAAATGACCGGAGAGGCCCGGCACCGAGTCCTGCCAATAAACCCCGGTCATCGAGCTGCCGCCGCCGATCGGCGCGGTGATGCCCGCCGCCCGAATCTGCTTGATCGCGCTGGCACCGCCCGGAATGTAGCTGCAGTTCTCGATGATGTCGGGCTCCTCCGCGAGCGCCCGGATCCGGTCGACCTGCGCCTGAATGCTCGGATCCTCGTTCTGGTACACGTCATGCCCGACGATCTCGCCGCCGAGCACCTCGCGCCACATCCAATCGAAGCCGTAGCAGATGCCCTTGTTGTACTCGAGAACGTCGTCGAGCAGCAGGTAGGCGGTGCGCCATCCCCTCTGTTTCCAGCCCCATTCGGCGATCGTCGCGCCCTGCACGGCGGCGAGGATCGAGCTGGAGAAGGCGTATTTGCCGATCCCCTGTATTCCGGCGAGCACGCTCTCGGCGCACAGGAAAATCGAGATCATCTGAGCGTTGTGGGCCTGCAGCGCGGCGGGTGCGCCGTAGTCGTAGTCACAGTCCACCGCCATCGCGATCGCGCCCTGGTTGATCACCGAGATCCCGGCCTTGGCGCCCTCCGCGCGGTCTGTCTTGGCGTCCGCGAAGACCGCCCTGACCTGCTTGCCGAGCAGACCGCCCTTGGCGTTCCAGTCGTCGATCGCGATCAACGCGGCATTGGTCGACGGCCCGCTATAGGCCTGCATCCACCCGGATTGCGAGGCGGCGAAGCCGAAGACGACCTCATGGTCATCCGCCACAGCGGGCGCCGCCGATGCCATGCCGAGCGCAAGCGCGCCGGCCGCGGCAATTGAAACGAGCTTTTTCATCCTGACCTCCCTGATTGATCGCCCTGATGACGAATGCGGAGCGATGTCTCAAACCGCATTGTCGACGCAGATTCGATATTTGCAAGTCCGTTCAGACCCCATCTCGGTCGGTTCTACCTCCGCCATCCCGCGAATTTCGTTGATTTCCACCCCGACGTTCAGTAGCTAACGAAGCTCTTGTGCTCATGCGAGCGGCGGCACCCGTACCGCGGGATCATGTCATCGAGTGCGGGCAACGGATCGGGGCAGCGGAGGGAGGCTGGTGTCACAGGACGCCGGATCGGAAGCGGGCGGTCAGAACGGTCCCACCCTGGAGGCGCGTCAGGTGACGGTCCGTTTCGAGGGTTTGACCGCCGTCGACGGGGTCGACGAAACCCTCCATCAGGGCGAGATCCTGGGCCTGATCGGGCCCAACGGCGCGGGCAAGACGACCCTCGTCAACGCGATGACGGGATTCCAAATCCCCGCCTCCGGCGAGGTTCTGCTCGGCGACAAGGTGATTTCGAAGCTGACCCCGCACTGGATCAGGCGCCACGGGGTGGCGCGCACCTTCCAGGCCGGGCGGCTGTTTCGCGACATGCCGGTGAGCGAGAATGTGGAGGTCGCCGCCGTCAGCCTCGGCCTCTCCCGCCGCAAGGCGCACGCCCAGGCGATGGAGATCCTGGAGTGGATCGGGCTCGCCGATCTGGCGTCCGATCCCGCCGGCGTCCTGCCCTACACCGATGAACGCCGGGTCGGCATCGCGCGCGCGCTCGCGATGAGGCCGGCGTTCGTGCTCCTGGACGAGCCGGCGGCCGGCATGTCCGATCTGGAATGCGACGATGTGATGCATCTGGTGCGCGAGATCCCGCAGCGCTTCGGCTGCGGCGTCCTGCTGATCGAGCACAATATGCGCGTGATCATGGGCGTCTGCGAACGCATCCATGTCCTCGACAGCGGGCGGACCATCGCCCGCGGCACCCCGCGCGAGGTGCAAAGCAACGAAGCGGTCATCGCCGCCTATCTCGGTCACGAGTAACGCCCGTGCTGCTCTCGGTCGACGATATCCACGTGCACTACGGCCGCGTCCCGGCGGTGCGCGGCGTCTCCGTCGGCATCGCGGAGGGCGAAATCGTCTGCATTGTCGGCCCGAACGGCGCCGGCAAATCGACCACGCTGCTCACCATCTCGGGCGTGCTCAGACCGACCAGCGGCAGCGTCACTTTCGACGACAAGCCGATCGCCGGTCTCACGCCGGAGGCCGTGGCGCGCCGCGGCATTTCTCAGGTGCCGGAAGGCCGTCACGTCTTCACCACGCTGAGCGTCGAGGAGAACCTTCGCCTCGGCACCCGGATGCGCAAGGACCGGGGCGAGATCGAGGCCGATTTCAAGCGGGTGCTCGAGCTGTTCCCGGTGCTCGCGGAGCGCCGAAAGAGAGCGGCGGGCAAGCTCTCCGGCGGCGAGCAGCAGATGCTGGTGATCGGCCGCGCACTGCTCACCAACCCGCGCATCATGACCATCGACGAGCCCTCCCTCGGACTCGCGCCGAATCTGGTCGACCGGGTCTACGAGGTTCTCCTCGAGCTTCGGGAGTCGCGCGGGCTCACCTTGCTGATCGTCGAGCAAAGCTCCGAACGCGCGCTCAAGGCGGCGGACCGGATCTATGTGCTGCGCAGCGGCGAGATACAGCTCGAAGGCGACGCCGCGGCGTTGAGCGACGGCGAGAAGGTTCGCCAAGCCTATTTCGGCTTCACCAAGGGCGCGGTGCACGAGGGCGAGGTCGAGTTCTGATGGAAAACGTCGTCCAGGTCATCATCTCGAGCCTGAGCCTCGGCAGCTTCTACGCCCTCGGTGCGCTCGGGATCGGCCTCCTGTTCGGCGTCCTCAGGCTAATCAACTTCGCCCATGGCGACTTTATCACGGTCGGCGGATTTTCCCTGATCGTGCCCGCGGCAGCGGTGGTCGCGGTCCCGTTGACCCTCGGCTTCCACCCGGTCGCCCTCATCATCTGCGTAGTCGGCGTGGTGATCGTGTTCGCCCTCGCCTCCTATTTCTTCCTGTTCAAGCATATCCAGACGGCGCCGCCCGCGGTCCTGATGATCGCCTCGGTCGCGCTCAGCTTCTCGATTCAGAACCTGATCATCATGATCTACTCGGGGCGGCCGAAGGCAGTCGCGCTGTGGCCGGAGCTGACCGGCGTCGTCGCGCTCTCGGGCAAGATCCAGGTTCCGGTTCTTCAGCTCGTCATCGTGGCGGTGACCTGGATCCTGCTCATCCTGCTCACGCTTTTCCTGCGCCGCACGCCGATCGGCGTCGAGATGCGGGCGGCCGCCGAGGACTTCCGCATGGCGCGCATGCTCGGCGTCAACGCGACCCGGGTGATCGCGCTCGCCTTCGTGTTTAGCGGCGCGCTCGCCGGCATCATGGCCCTGATGTATCACACCCAGACCGGCATTCTGAACTTCCGCGGCGGCGTCTTCCTGATGCTCTACGCGTTCATCGCCACCGTGATCGGCGGCATGGGCAGCCTCATCGGCGCCGTGGTCGGCGGCTATGTCGTCGGCATCGTTTCGACGGTGCTGGTCGCGACCCTGCCCGAGGAATTGCGGGGCTTCCGCGACGCCTTCGTCTTCGGATTGGTGGTCGTCATCCTGCTCGCCCGGCCCCAGGGGCTGGTGCCGACAAGGGCCTTCAAGGAACGCGTCTGATGATCGAAGCCGAGACGCCACTCATGCAGCGCATCCGGCAGTTCTGGCCGCTCGTGAATCTGTGCATCGGCCTATTGATCATCACCGCGATCGTGGTCGCGATGGACGACAGGATCCTGGCGCGTACGCTCACCGAGGGTCTGATCCGGGTGGTGATCGTCGTCTCGCTTTATATCTTTATCGGCAACTCCGGAATCATGTCGTTCGGCCATATCGGCTTCATGATGGTGGGCGCCTACGCCACCGGCTGGCAGACCTGTTGCGAGATGACCCGTGAGATGTTCATGCCGGGGTTGCCTTACTACCTGTTGAACAACAGCCATCACTTCGTGCTGGCGATTTTCCTCGCTGGGTTGCTCAGCGCATTCGTGGCCTTCATCGCGGGCTATGCGCTGATGCGACTATCGGGCATCGCCGCCTCGATCGGGACCTTCGCGTTCCTGATGATCATCTATTCGGTCTATCTGCGCTGGAGCACCTGGACCTCCGGCGCGAGCTCGGTGATCGGCCTGCCGCAAACGACCACGCCGTGGGTGGCCTATATCTATGCGGTAGTCACGATCGCCGGCGCCTTCTTCTATTCGCGCTCGAAGTTCGGCCTCGCCCTCAGGGCGTCTCGAGACGACGAGGTGGCGGCCAAGGCAGCCGGCGTGAACGTTTTCCGCCAACGCCTGCTCGCCTTCGTGATCAGCGGCTTCTTCTGCGGCATGGCCGGCGGCCTGTTCGGCCATTTCCTCGGCATGCTCACGGTGGATACCTTCTTCCTGAACCTGACCTTGATCACCCTCGCGATGCTCGTAATCGGCGGGATGCAGAGCGTCTCCGGCGCGGTCGTGGGCGTCGTGGTCATGTCCGTCGTGATCGACCTGCTCAAGAATCTCGAAAGCGGCATGTTCGGACGAGACGGCTTCGTTCTGCCCAACAGCAGCACCTGGGTGGTGGTCGGCATCGTCATGATGCTGATCATCATCTTCCGCCGCAGCGGAATCACCCGAAACGCCGAGCTCTACTGGCCGTTCAAGGGCGATATCACCGCCGAAGGCGCGCTCAAGCGCCAGTCCTGATCGGCGGCCGCGAAAGGGCGCCGTCCGGCGTCCCCTTCCCCTGACGTTTGCGCTATGCCTCGACCCAGCCGTCTTTGTGCGGAGCAAAAAATTTAAGGTCGATACGCAAGTGCTTGAAATACCAACTTCCGTCCACCCGGACATAGTCGTCGTCATATTCTGCGAGCAGCCAGCGCGCTTCCTCAGGCGCGCCGTCGATCGCGGTGGTGCAGGGCATGATCAACCACCATTTGCCGTTGGCGGTATCGCCGTCGACCGTGATGATCGGGTTCAGCACCAGATGGGCCGCGAACACGATGTCGCTCGAAATGCCCGAGAAGAACGCGTGGATCGCCGCGCGTCCGACGTGGCGGCCGAAGCTCGCGCCGTCCCAGATCCCGTCCTCGACGAACATCGCCACGATGCCATCCGGGTCGTAGCCCGCGTCGCAAAGCTGACAGTAGCGCGCCTTGAGCTGCTTGATGTCCTCGATCGCCGTCAACCGCGCGACCTGCTCTTCAAATGTCATCGATTCCATGTCCCCCTTGATTGTCCGGCGCCCGGCATTGCGCCGCTCCGGCTGCAACGATTATGGCGCCCGCGCGCGGGGATCGCGAGGGCGCACCGGGCTGCGGCGCACGGTGACGGATGACGCTCGCCCGCCGGTTCCCTATCATGGCCCTGAAGCACGCTCGGAGGAGGCGATGGCACGGTTCGGGATCGGCCAATCGGTACGGCGCAAGGAAGATGACGCCCTGCTCACCGGCAGGGGCCTGTTTCAAGACGACATCACGCTTGAACGCGAGGCCCATGCCTGTTTCCTGCGGGCACCCCATGCCCACGCCGAGATCGAGGCGATCGACGTCTCGGCGGCGCGCGCGGCGCCCGGGATTCTCGCCGTCTATACCAGCCACGAGGTCGCGGCGGACGGGCTCGGCACGCTGCCATGCACGGCCGGCGCCTTCGTCGAGCTGACCCGCCCCGACGGCAGCCCCGCCTTTTACCCGCCCAACCCGATGCTGGCCGAGGGTCGGGTGCGCCATGTCGGCGAGGCGGTGATCATGATCGTCGCCGAGACCCGCGATGCCGCGCGCGATGCGGCGGAGCTGGTAACCGTCGACTACGCACCCCTGCCCGCGGTGGCCGACGCGGCGCGCGCCCGCGCGCCCGGCGCGCCTCAGCTCTGGGCCGAGGCGCCGGGCAATCTCTCCTGCGTGTGGGAGCAAGGCGATCGCGCGGCCACCGACGCCGCCTTCGAAGCCGCGGACCATGTGGTCGAGCTCGAACTGGTCAACAACCGCCTGGTCGTGAATAGCATCGAGCCGCGCGGCGCGCTCGGCGACTATGACCCGGTCAACGAGCGCTACATCCTCTATACCAATAGCCAGCACGTGTTCGCGGCGCGCACGATCATCGCCGGCATCCTCAAGGTCGAGGAAGACCGGCTCCGGGTGATCGCCCACGATCTCGGCGGCGGCTTCGGAATGAAGTATTTCACCTATCCCGAACAGGTTCTCGTGACCTGGGCCGCCAAGAAGCTGGGCCGGCCGGTGCGCTGGCTGAGCGAGCGCACCGAGGGCTTCCTCAGCGACACCCAAGCGCGCGACCATGTGACCCGCGCGGCGCTGGCCCTCGACGACCGGGGCCGGTTCCGCGGCTTGCGCGTCCGCACCCTCGGCAATCTGGGCGCCTATGTCTCCAATTTCGGCCCGATCTCGCCCACCCTGCTCTACACCCGCATGCTTGCGAACGCCTACCGCACGCCGGCGATCCACGCCGAGGTCGAGGGCGTGCTCACCAACACCATCTTCACGGACGCCTATCGCGGCGCGGGCATCCCGGAGGCGAACTACGTCGTCGAGCGCCTGGTCGACAAGGCGGCGGCCGTGCTCGGCCTCGCCCCGGACGTGATCCGCCGGCGTAATCTCATCCCCGCCTCGGCGATGCCGTACACGGTGCCGCTCGACCTGACCTACGATTCCGGCGATTACGCCCGCAACCTCGACGACGGCATGGCGCTCTCGGATTGGCCCGGTTTTCGGGCCCGGCAGGCGGACTCGGCGGCGCGGGGCAAGCTCCGCGGCATCGGCATGGCTCTCTACGTCGAATCGACGGTGGGCGATCCGGGAGAGAACGTCGCCATCAGGTTCGGTGCGGACGAGAGCGTGACCCTGCTCGCCGGCACCGGCGCCTCGGGTCAGGGCCACGTCACGACCTATGCACAGCTTCTCGGCGAGACGCTGGGCGTTCCGTTCGAGGCGGTCGAGGTCATCGAAGGCGACAGCGACAACCTGCCCGGCGGCGGTGGCACCGGCGGCTCGCGCTCGACCTACATGGCGGCGCTCGCGATCGAGGACGGCGCCGCAAAGGTGATTGAAAAAGGCACCCGGATCGCCGCTCACCTGCTCGAGGCGGCACCGGCGGACATGCGCTTTGCCGACGGCCGCTTTTCGATCGCCGGCACCGACCGCGCCATCGACATCATGGTGCTGGCGGCCCAGGCACGCGATCCCGCCAATCTTCCGGAGGGAATGGAGCCGGGGCTCGACGCGGACGGCCGGGGCGAGGCCGCCGACGGCACCTTCCCCAACGGCTGTCATATCAGCGAGGTCGAGGTCGACCCGGAGACCGGCGCGGTCGACATCGTCGGCTATGCCGCCGTCAACGATTTCGGCCGCATCGTCAACCCGCTCCTCGTCGACGGGCAGGTTCACGGCGGTGTCGCGCAGGGGCTCGGCCAAGCCGTGTTCGAGAACTGCGTCTATGAGGAGCCGTCGGGGCAATTGCTCAGCGCCTCGTTCATGGACTACTGCCTGCCGCGCGCCGACGACTTCCCCTCTTTCATGCTCGGAACCAACGACCACCCGACCGGTCAGAATCCGTTCGGCATCAAGGGCTGTGGCGAGGCGGGCGCGATCCCCGCTCCCGCCTCCGTGGTGAATGCCGTGGTCGATGCGCTCAAGGAGCGCGGCATCACCCATATCGACATGCCGCTCACCCCGGAACGCGTCTGGCGCGCGCTCAACGACGCTTGAACATATTCCCTCAGGCGCCGGGCGCGCGCTCCGCCCGCTAGGCTACGCGCCCACGGCGCGGCGCGCGGCGGCGCGCTCCGGGCGGCCAGTAGCGGCCGACCGGTATCTCAGGCCAACAGCGATGGGAGGAACGGCCATGGCCACCGCGACCGACTACGTCTTCAGCGACCTGCCCAACAGCATCGTCGGCGAGACCCGGCAGATCTGCATCGTCACCCGCGACCTCGACGCCTGCGTGCGCGACTATGCCGACCGCATGGGGATCGGCCCCTGGTGGATCCACGAATACGCCGCGCCGGACCTCCACGACACTCATTATCGCGGCGCTTCCGGCAGGTTCTCGATGCGTCTCGCGCTCGCCTGGACCGGCGCGCTCAATTGGGAGGTGATCGAGCCGCTGGACGGCCCCAGCATCTATCACGAGTTCCTCGATGCCCATGGCGAGGGATTGCAGCATGTGGGCGTGCTGCTGCAGGACACCGGGTTGGACTGGGACGCCTGCGTCGCGGACGTCGAGGCGCGCGGCTTCGCCCCGGTGATGGGCGGGAGCTGGCGCGAGGTCCGCTTCTGCTACTTCCAGACCGAGGACGCGCTCAAGACGACGCTCGAGCTGATTTACCGCCCCGACGGCTATGTGCGGCCGGCGCCGCTGCGCTGGTACCCGGCCAGAGACTGACCGCCGCCTCAGGAGCGAGCGGGAACCAAGCGCTGGGCCCGCGCTTTCGCGAGACCGAGATCATCCGCCCCTCGGGATCATTTCCCGCGCCAGACCGGCGTCCGCTTCTCGAGAAAGGCCGAGATCCCTTCGCGCGCGTCGTCGGCCTGAATCGTGCGGTAGATCACCTCGCTGGCATAGTCGTAAGCCTCGGCTCGCGTCATCTCGAGCTGGCGGTAGAACGACTGCTTGCCCTGGGCGAGCGCATAGGGCGAGCGCGCGGCGATCTCGCGGGCCGCCGCGTCCACGGTCTCGTCGAGCTTGTCCGGCGCCACGATCTCGCTGACCAGCCCCATGCGAAACGCGGTCTCGGCGTCCATCAGCTTTCCGGTCAGCAGCATCTGCATCGCGTGTTTCGGCGCGACGGCGCGGCTTAGCGCGATTTGCGGCGAATGGCACCAGAACCCGATATTCACGCCGGGCGTCGCGAACCGGGCTTCCGAGGAGGCGTAGACGAGGTCGCAGCTCGCGGCGAGCTCGCAGCCGGCGGCGGTGGCGATGCTGTGGACCTTCGCGATCACCGGCTGCGGCAGGGCGATCATGCTCTGCATCATGCGCGAACACGCGATGGTCGCGGCGCGCTTGGTCTCCGGCGCTTCCATGGCCTCGAGCGATTCGTTGAGGTCGTGGCCAGTGCAGAACAAGCGCCCGGTCGCTGCCAGGATCACCACCCGCACCCGCCGATCATCGGCGATGTCGTCGAGCGCATCCTGCAACTCCTGCACCAGGCGATGAGACAGGCTGTTCCCCGATTTCGGCCGGTTGAGGGTGAGCGTCGTCACGCCCTCATCGTCGCTGCGCAGCAAGGTACGCGCGGCACCCGCCGGCAATTCAACAATCTCGGTGGCCATCATTCTCTCCCAGCTCTCGGGCGTGGGGGGCGGATGCTAACACCATCCGCAACGGAATGCTCGGGTCTCGCCCGATCCTGTGCGGCTGCTATTCTGGCGCGCGATGTCGATGCTCGAACGAGACGATCGCCCGGTGCTGTGTATGGGCGGCGTGCATATGGACCGGATCGCGCGGCCGGCCTCCGGCGCCCTTTCGCTCGGGCAATCCAATCCGGTGTCCATCAGCACCGCGCCCGGCGGCGTCGCCCATAACGTCGCGGTCGCGCTTGCCGCACGCACCCGCCCGGTGGTCCTGATCGGCGCGGTCGGCGGGGACGCGGACGGCGACCGCATCCGCCGCAGCCTCGCGGCGCGGGGCATCGATCCGGCGAGCCTGGTCCGCGACGAGCACCACGCGACCGGCTCCTACACGGCGGTGCTCGACGGCGCCGGCGAGCTGGTCGTCGGACTCGCCGACATGGCGATCCACGAGGCTCCGCGGAGCGACCGCCTGCTCGCGCAGGCCGCACGCCATCGCGGCGCGGCCGCGCTGGTCCTGGACAGCAACCTCCCGGCGGAGATCATCGGCGCGCTCTGCGACCGGGCGCGCGCCGGCGCGGTGTTTGCCGTCGCCGCATCGGCGGCGAAGGCGCCCCGGCTCGGCCCTCACCTCCCCCGCCTCGCCGGCCTGTTCGTCGATCGGGACGAGGCCGCCGCGCTGAGCGGGCGGCCCTGCGGCACGGAGGCCGAGGCGCGCGAAGCGGCCTTGTCTCTGGTGACGGCCGGCGCCGCCCGGGTGTTCGTCACCCTCGGCACCGCTGGTGCGCTCGCCGCCGAAGCGGGCAATGCCGCCTACCGCCCGGCGACTTCGCGTGCCGCCCAGGACGTGACCGGCGCCGGCGACGCCTTCGCGGCGGCCGCGATCGATCGCCTGCTCCGCGCCGGCTCGCTGGAGGCCGCGCTCGACGAGGGCCTGGCGGCGGCCCGCGACGCGCTCGCCCGAGACGGCGCCGTGCCGCCAGCCGCATGAGCGTGCTCTCGGTCAACGAAACGGTCGCCCGGGCGCTGGCCGCGGGCGAGCCGGTGGTCGCGCTCGAATCGGGCCTGATCGCCCACGGCCTGCCGCGCCCGCAGAACCGCCGGAGCGCTGCCGCGATCGAGGCGGCCGTGAGGGACGAGGGCGCGACCCCGGCGACGATCGCCGTGATCGACGGACGCCTCTGGATCGGCTGCACCGCGCGCGAAATCGACCGCATCGCGACCGAGGCCGGCGTGGCGAAGGTCAGCCGGCGCGATCTGTCGCGCCTGATGGCCTTTGGCGGCCTCGGCGCGACGACAGTCTCGGCAACGATGATCGGCGCCGCGCGGGCCGGGATCCGCGTGCTCGCGACCGGCGGGATCGGCGGCGTCCATCGGGGCGCCGAGGCCAGTTTCGATATCTCCGCCGACCTGATCGAGCTCGGCCGGACCCCGGTCGCCGTCATCTGCAGCGGCGCCAAGGCGATCCTCGACCTGGCCCGCACCAGCGAGGTGCTCGAAACCCAGGGCGTGCCGGTGGCCGGCTTCGGCTGCGACACGCTGCCCGCCTTCTATGTGCGCGACAGCGGCCTTCCGCTCGACTGCCGGGTCGATACGCCCGACCGGGCGGCCCGGCTGGTCGCCGCGCAGCTCGCGCTCGGCCTCGGCGGCATCGTGATCGCCAACCCGATCCCGCCGGCGGCCGCGATCGACCAACGCGAGATGGAAGCATGGCTCGATACGGCGCTCACCGATGCCCGCGACTCCGGCATCGGCGGCAAGCAGGCGACGCCCTTCCTGCTTGAGCGGATCGCCGCGCTGAGTGGCGGCCGTACGGTCGCGGCCAACATCGCGTTGATCGAGGAGAATGCACGGCTCGCCGCGCGCATCGCCGCCGCCCTGAGCAAGCTCGACAAGGATCGCGGTCACGGCGGCGGATGACTCTTGGCCGGCGCGATGACGCGTGCTAGGGACGGCCCGGCCGCCGCTGTCCGCGCGCCTCATCCGCGAAAACGGGAGATCCGATGTCGCAGCTCGAAGGGAAAGTGGCCGTCGTGACCGGCGGCGGGCGGGGCTTGGGTCGGGCCTATTGCGAGACCATGGCGCGCGAAGGCGCGGCGGTGGTCGCCGCCGATATTCGCGATACCGCCGAGACCGTCGAGACCATCAACGCCGCGGGCGGGCGGGCGCATGGCGTCGCCCTCGACGCCGCCGATATGGCGAGCTGCGAGGCCATGGCCGAGCGGGCGCGCGCCGAATTCGGACGCATCGACGTGCTCGTCAACAACGCCGCGCTCTATGGCGACATCGAAGGCGGGCGCTTCGACCGGATCCCGCAGGACGAGTGGGACCGGACCATGGCCGTCAACGTTCGCGGCGTCTGGCAGTGCTGCAAGGCATGCGTGCCGGCGATGCGCGAGGCGGGCGGCGGCTCGATCATCAACATCGCCTCGCTCGCCGCGGTCTATGGCATGCCGTTCGGACTGCATTATGCGACCTCCAAGGCCGCCGTCATCGGCATGACCCGCAGCCTCGCGCGCGAGCTCGGGCGCGACTGGATCAGGGTCAACGCGATTGCGCCGAGCGCGGTTCTGACCGAGGGAACCGACGAATTCTTCGGCGCCAAGAAGGACAAGTTCCTGCAAGCCGTCGCCGCCGGCCAAAGCCTGCAACAGAACCTCACCACCGACGATCTGGTCGGCACCGTCGTCTATCTGGCGTCCGATGCCAGCCGACTGGTCACGGGCCAAACCATCATGGTCGACGGCGGAACGGTTTTTCTTTAATTATAAACTACCTATACATTATCTCTCAGTTTTTATATGAACCGACAGACACCCCTACCCGACCCCACTCCGCGCGCCTAGAGCGCCGCTTCCAGCTCGTCGACGAAGCCCGCGATGACGTCGAGGCCCCTGGACCAGAACGCGGGCTCGCTCGCGTCGAGGCCGAAGGGGGCGAGCAGTTCGCGGTGCCGGCAGGTGCCGCCGGCGCGCAGCATATCCAGATATTTCTCCTGAAAGCCGGCCTCGGCGTTCCGGTAGACGGCATAGAGCGCGTTCACCAAACACTCGCCGAACGCGTAGGCATAGACGTAGAACGGCGTGTGAATGAAATGGGGAATGTAGCTCCAATAGAAGCGATATTCGTCGTGGAAGCGGAGCGCCGGGCCGAGGCTCTCGCGCTGCACCGCGAGCCAATGCTCGCCGAGGCGATCGGGGGTCAACTCGCCGCTGCGGCGCTCGTCGTGCACGCGGCGCTCGAAGGCGCAAAACGCGATCTGGCGCACCACCGTGTTGAGCATGTCCTCGACCTTGCCCGCGAGCATCACCCGGCGGCGGAGCGGATCGCTCTCGGCCTCGAGCAGCGCGCGGAAGGTCAACTGCTCGCCGAACACCGAGGCGGTCTCGGCGAGGGTCAGCGGCGTCTCCGACATCAGCGCGCCCTGCGGGCCCGCCAGCACCTGGTGAACGCCGTGCCCGAGCTCATGGGCAAGCGTCATGACGTCGCGCGTTTTGCCCTGATAGTTGAGCAGCAGATAGGGATGCGCACCCGGCACCGTCGGATGCGCGAAGGCGCCGGGCGCCTTGCCTGCGCGGACCGGGACGTCGATCCAGTCATTGTCGAAGAAGCGTCGGCCGACCGCCGCGAGCTCCGGCGAGAACCCGTGATAGGCGTCGAGCACGGTCGAGACCGCCTCGTCCCAGCCGATCGTCCGATCGTCGTCTTCCGGGAGCGGTGCGTTGCGGTCCCAATAGTCAAGCCGGTCCACGCCCATCCAGCGCGCCTTGAGCGCATAGTAGCGATGGGCGAGCCTCGGATAGGCGGCCTCCACGGCGGCGATCAGCGCGTCCACCACCTCGTCCTCGACCCGGTTGTCGAGATTGCGCGCGGAGATCGGCCGCTCGAAACCGCGCCACTTGTCCTCGATCTCCTTGTCCTTGGCGAGGGTGTTGGTGATCAGCGCGAAGGTCCGCACGTTTTCGCCGAGCACCGCGCCGAGCGAGAGCGCCGCCTCCTTGCGCACCGCCGGGTCCTTGTCCGAGAGCAGGTTCAGCGCCTCGGCGCTCGACAGCGTCTCGCCGCGTATCTCGAAGCGGAGCGCCGCCATGGTCTCGTCGAAGAGGCGCATCCACGCGCCGCGGCCCGCGACCTGCTTCTCGTGCAGCAGCCGCTCCAGCGCGTCCGAAAGCTGGTACGGACGCGCGGCGCGGGTATCGCGCACCCAGGGCGCGTAACGGGCCAGCGCCGGCGCCCGCAGCTTCTTTTGAAGGGCGTCCTCGTCGATCCGGTTGAGCTCGAGCTCCAGGAACAGAAGCCGGCTCGAGATATCGGTAACCTTCTCCCGAATGGTCTGGAAGAACCGCGCCGCCTCGGCGTCGTCCATCGCCGTGCAATAGGCGAGATAGGCGTAGCTGGTCAGCCGCTCGAGGATCTCCCTGGTCGCTTCGTAGCGGGCGATCAGCCGCCCGAGCGCATCGCCACTCCGCGCCGCGACCTTGCCAGCATAGCTCTCGTGGAGCACCGACGCCTCGGCCGCCGCGCGCTCAAGATCGCGCCGCACCTCCTCGGATTCGGGTCCCGGATAGAGGTCGGAGAGATCCCAGCCCGGCAATGGCTCGGAATCGGGGCCTGCGGCCGCGGCTTCCGTTCCCCGCGCCGGTCGCTCGATCCACCATCCGGCGCCCGAACGCCAATGAGACCGGAGCCGATGCCTCACCGCCATCGGCACCCTCAACGCCCGCCGAAGGCCGGTTTGCGCCGCTCGCGGAAGGCATCGAGGCCTTCCTGATGGTCGGGGGAAAAATTGGTCAGGCTCTCATAGGCGATCGAGGCGTCCATCATCGCATGTGCGAGCTGCTTGAGGCCGAGATTGATCGAGACCTTGGTGAAGCGGATCGCCTGGGTCGCGCCGGCTTCCAGCTTCGCGACCATCGCGGCGACCCGGGCATCGAGCTCGTCGAGCGGAACCGCCTCGTTCACCAGGCCGAGCGCCGCCGCCTCGGTCCCGTCGACCAGCCTGCCGGTCATCAGGAACTCCTTGGCGCGCGGATAGCCGATGAGCTGCGGCCAGATGATCGCCGCGCCGTCGCCCGCCGACAGCCCGACATTGACGTGCAGATCGCCGATCCGCGCGCTGTCGGCGGCGATGATGATGTCGCAGAAGAGTGCGAGCGTCGCCCCGAGCCCGACCGCATCGCCGTTGAGGCGGCAGATGACCGGCTTCTCGCAGTCGAGCAGGCCGAATACGATCTGCTTCGCCTCGACCGCGATCTGCTCGAAGCGGACGGGCTCGTCGATCGCGCCCTGAAGCCAATCCATGTCGCCGCCGGCGCAGAAGGCGCGCCCGGCGCCGGTCAGCACGACGATGTCGGTCTCGGGATCGGCCGCGATATCGTAGAAGATCCGGGCCAGCTCCCGGTGCAGCACGGCGTTCACGGCATTGAGGACCGCGGGCCGGTTCAACGTCACGGTCAGCACGCGGCGCTCCCGGGCTACGGTTATCGCCTGGTATCCGCCATAGCCCTCCATGCTCGGGCCCCCCGCTCTCATCGCGCCGCGCGTCGACAGTGTCAGGACGCCGCCGCAAAGGCAATGCGATCGGGAAGACGTGGGGCTTTTGCCGAGGATTAACGTCGTGCCGGTAGCGTATTATGGTTGCGGCGGCCGCGGAGCACGCGGCCATCACCGGCGGTCGCGCCACGGCGCCACGGCCGGACGACCACAGCCAACGGGGGAGCCATGACGCTCGCCGCGGTCTCTCTCGACGACAAATACGCCGCCCAAACGGGCCACGTCTATATGACCGGCACCCAGGCGCTGGTGCGGCTGCCCATGATGCAGCATTTGCGGGACAAGGCCGCCGGGCTCAAGACGGCCTGCCTGATCTCCGGCTATCGCGGCTCGCCGCTCGGCAATTTCGACCGGGCGCTCTGGCAGGCGAGTCAATTCCTCGAAAAACACGATGTCCTGTTTCAGCCGGGCGTCAACGAGGACCTCGCGGCGACCGCGCTCTGGGGCGCGCAGCAGGTCGGCCTGTTTCCCGGCGCCAAGCATGACGGCGTCTTTGCGATCTGGTACGGCAAGGGGCCGGGCGTCGACCGCACGATGGACGTCTTCAAGCACGCCAACAATGCCGGCACCGCGGCCCATGGCGGCGTGCTCGCGCTCGCCGGCGACGATCACGTCTGCGCCTCCTCGACGCTGCCCCATCAGAGCGAGCTCGACTTCCAGAGCGCCGCCATGCCGGTGCTCAACCCGGCCGGGGTGCAGGAGTTCCTGGACTACGGGCTTCACGGCTGGGCGCTCTCGCGTTACGCCGGCCTCTGGGTCGGCTTCATCTGCGTCGCCGAGACGGTGGACAGCTCGGCGATCGTCTCGGTCGACCCCCATCGGGTGCAGACCGTCGCGCCCGAGGACGCCGCGCTGCCGGAGGGCGGGCTCAACATCCGCTGGCCCGACACGCCGCTCGACCAGGAGGAACGCCTGCTCGAACACAAGCTCGACGCGGCGCGCGCCTTCGGCCGGGCGAACCGGCTCGATCGCGTCGTGATCGATGGGCCGCAACGCCGACTCGGCATCGTCACGACCGGCAAATCCTATCTCGACCTGCGTCAGGCGCTCGACGATCTGGGCATCGACGAGGCGGACGCGGCGCGCCTCGGGCTCGCCCTCTACAAGGTCGGCATGAGCTGGCCGCTCGAGCCCGAGGGCATGAGGCGCTTCGCCGGCGGCCTCGACGAGATCCTCGTGGTCGAGGAGAAGCGCGGCTTCATCGAGCCCCAGCTCAAGGAATTGCTCTACAACCTGCCCGCGGATGCCAGGCCGCTCGTGGTCGGCAAAAGCGACGAGACCGGACGGCCCCTGCTGAATGCCTCGGGCGAGCTCGACCCGGCCGGCATCGCGCAAGCGCTGGCCGGGCGGCTGGCGCGCTTCGGCGGGAATGAGCGGATCGCCTCCCGCCTCGCCTTCCTGCGGGCGAAGCGCGAAGCGCTCGCCGGCGCCGAAGCGGCCGCGGTCGAGCGCGTCCCCTATTTCTGCTCGGGCTGCCCGCACAACACCTCGACCAAGGTGCCGGAGGGGAGCCGCGCTCTCGCCGGCATCGGCTGCCACTACATGGCCCAGTGGATGGACCGCGAGACCGCGACCTTCACCCATATGGGCGGTGAGGGCGCGAACTGGATCGGGCAGGCGCCCTTCACCGAGACCGGGCACGTGTTCCAGAACATCGGCGACGGCACCTATTTCCACTCCGGGATCCTGGCCGTGCGGGCGGCCGTCGCCGCCGGCGTTAACATCACCTACAAGCTGCTTTACAACGACGCCGTCGCGATGACCGGCGGCCAGCCGATGGACGGGCCGCTCACCGTCCAGCGCGCGACCCGCCAACTCCAGGCGGAAGGCGTCGGGCGCATCGCCGTGGTCACCGACGAGCCGCACAAATACCCGCTCGACGGGCAATTCGCAGACGGCGTGTCGATCGATCACCGCGACGCGCTCGACCGGGTGCAGCGCGAGCTGCGCGACTGGGAGGGGGTCTCGGCGATCGTCTACGACCAGATGTGCGCGACGGAGAAGCGCCGGCGGCGCAAGCGCGGCCTGCTGGAGGATCCCGCGTGGCGGGTGATCATCAACCCCGACGTCTGTGAAGGCTGCGGCGACTGCGGCGTGCAATCGAACTGCCTGTCGGTGGTGCCGCTGGAGACCGAGTTCGGCCGCAAGCGGACGATCGACCAGTCCTCCTGCAACAAGGATGTCTCCTGCCTCAAGGGATTCTGCCCGAGCTTCGTGCTGGTCAAGGGCGGGCGCCTGCGCAAGCGGGCGCCGGGCGGCGACGCCGACCGGCTGATCGCCGCGCTGCCCGAGCCTCGGCGCCCGTCCTGCGAGGAGCCTTACGGCATTCTGCTGGCCGGCGTCGGCGGCACCGGAATCGTGACCCTCGGTGCGCTGCTCGGGACCGCGGCCTGGCTCGAGGGCAAGGCCGCGACGGTGCTCGACAAGGCGGGCCTCGCCCAGAAATACGGCGCGGTCACGAGCCACGTCCGGATCGCCGAGCAGGCCGACGACCTCCATGCGGTGCGTATCGCGATCGGCGGCGCCAAGCTGATGCTCGGCGTCGACCTGGTCGTGGCGGCGAGCGGCGAGGCGGTCGCCCGGTTGAACCGCGGCAGCTCTCACGCCGTGGTCAATGGCGAGCCGACGCCGACCGGCGATTTCACCCGCGACCCCGACCTCCCCTTCCCCGCCGGGCAGCTCGAACGGGTCATCACGGAGGCGGCGGGACCGGGCGCAGTCGATTTGGTGGACGCGACCCGCATGGCGAGGGCGCTGATCGGCGATGCCGTCGTGGCCAACCTCTTCCTCCTGGGCTTCGCCTATCAGCGCGGCCTGATCCCCCTCAGCGCCGAGGCTCTGGAGCAGGCGATCGCGCTGAACGGCGTCGCCGTCGATGCCAACCGCCGCGCCTTCCGCTGGGGCCGCGCCGCCCAGCACGACCCGGAGGCGGTGAGCGCCGCGCTGGCAGAGACCGGCGCCGCGCGCAAGCCGGCGCCTTCGGAGAGCCTCGATGCGCTGATCGAGCGGCGCGCCGCGGATCTCACCGCCTATCAGAACGCCGCCTATGCCGAGCGCTATCGCGCCCTGATCGAGCGGGTGCGCGCGGCCGAGCGGGCGCAGGCGCCGGGCCGCGAGGATCTGAGCGAGGCGGTCGCGCGCGCCGCCCACAAGCTGATGGCCTACAAGGACGAATATGAAACCGCGCGGCTCTTCACAGACGGTCGCTTTCAGCGTCAGGTGGCCGAGCAGTTCGAGGGCGACATCTCGCTCCGCGTCAGCCTCGCGCCGCCGCTGTTCGCCAAGCGCGATCCCCGCACCGGCCATCTCGAGAAGCGCCTCTACGGCGCCTGGATGTTCCGCGCCTTTCGTGTCCTCGCCGCGTTCAAGGGCCTGCGCGGAACCGTGCTCGACCCGTTCGGCCATACCGCCGAGCGACGCTGCGAGCGCGCGTTGATCGGCGACTACGAGACCACGGTGAACGCGCTCGTCGCCGGTCTCGATTCCGACAACCACCCGCTCGCCGTCGAGATCGCCGAACTGCCGCTCGCCATGCGCGGCTTCGGCCACGTCAAGAACGCCAATATCGACTGCGCGAAGGAGCGCGAAGCACAGCTGCTCGCTGCCTTCCGCGCGCCCGCCGCCCAGGCGAGCGCCGCCGAATAGCCGCGGCCGGACGGCGCGCTGGTACGGCGGCTCGCCGTCGAGATGGCAATCCGCTTGTCGAAAGCATTCGGGTCCACGCCGGAGACTTGGCTTGCAGATGGCTTACGATCTCTGGCAGGCACGTGCCCGCGTTGACGAAATAAAGGTCGACAGGTTCGAGGCGGCTTGATCTCGCCGGCGACTTAATTTGGGACGTTGATGCAAGCCGAGGCGGTCCGCACGGCCTGTGCTCGCCGAGCGCCAGCGTTCACGCGTCAACGCCACCGTCTTATTCAATGTCCGTTCGATGCGGCGGATAGGATCCTTTGTACGTTCTCTTCGGCGAAGAACTCGGGGATGGACACGGTTTAGGCGATCAGGCCCAAAAAGCGATTGGTGTCCGCCTGGTTGCCAAGTAGCGCTTCCAAGAGTTGTTGCCTATCGGGCGGCAGCGGTGCGAAGGGAGCGAGCTCGCAGGTCAATTCGTAGATCGGCGCAATCGCCGCGTTGCGCCGCTGCTCGTATTGGGCAAGGGCTTCGTCCATCGGTTGTCGCCCGGAGAGGCCTTCGTCGAGGGCGTCAGCGGCGAAGTCGGCGTCGCGCAGGGCGTTGGTGATCCCCTCCGCCGTACACGGGTCCATGGTGACCCCGGCATCACCGACCAGCGCCCAGCCCGGTCCATAGGGCTTGCGGAAGAAATTCGGAATGGGACTGCCGAGCCAGCGGTCCTCGCGCGAGCCTTCGCGTACCCGTTCCGCGAGCGAGGGTGCCCAGGCCTCCAGCGTCTCGAGATAGTTCGTCTCGATGTCGGCTTTAACCCTACTTCCGCAACTCGGCACGGCATTCGGCTAATTTGACGGTTTTTCGGCCCGGAAAGTGGCGGATTTCCGGTCTTTGGCTCTCCGGAACCGCGTGTAGTGCCGACCTACCCCCTTGATTGTGCTGGCGAAGCGCCGGACGCTACCCTCATGTTCGTGCGCTGCAAGAGACGCTTTAAGGACGGCAAGGAGCACCGCTACTGGAGCGTGGTGGAGAACGTCCGGGTCCGCGGCGGCCGCGTTGTTCAGCGCCACGTTCTCCATCTCGGCGAGATCAACGACAGCCAGCGCGCGGCGTGGTGCCGCTCGATCGAGGTTGTGGAGGGCAAGTCGGGGTCTCGGCAGATGGCGCTGTTTCCCGAGGATCGGGAGGCGCCGGCGCTGGACTGCGAGGTGGTCAAGATCAACGTCGCGGACGTGGCCCTGCACGACCCGCGCCAATGGGGGGCGTGCTGGCTGGCCCTGGTCCTGTGGGATCGGCTTGATCTGGACCGCTTCTGGGGCCCGCGCCTGACCCCGAGCCGTCAAGGCACGAGGTGGCTGGACATCCTGAAGATCCAGGTCTGCTACCGACTGATCGACCCGGGGAGCGAGTGGCGTCTCCACCGTCACTGGTACGAGCACAGCGCGTTGCGCGATCTTCTGGGCTGCGATCGGGCGATCGCCGACGACACGCTGTATCGCTGCCTCGACAAGCTGCTGCTCCATAAGCAGGAGTTCTTCTCGTTCCTTCGCGCCCGTTGGGCGACGCTGTTCGACGTGCGCTTCGATGTGCTGCTGTACGACCTGACCTCGACCTACTTCGAGAGCGACCCGCCGTTCGAGGACAAGCGCCGGTTCGGCTACAGCCGGGACAGGCGCCCGGACTGCGTGCAGGTGGTGATCGCGCTGATCGTGACGCCCGAGGGCTTTCCGCTGGCCTACGAGGTGATGCCGGGGAACACCGCCGACCAGACCACGCTGGCGGAGTTCCTGGAGAAGATCGAACGGCAATACGGTCGCTCCGACCGGATCTGGATCATGGACCGCGGCATTCCCACCGAGGAGACGCTGGCCTTGATGCGCGAGGGCGATGCGCCGGTGCGCTATCTGGTGGGCACGCCCAAGGGCCGGCTGACGCGGCTTGAGAAGGCGTTCCTGGACCTGCCCTGGCAGGAGGTGCGCCAGTCCGTAGACGTCAAGCTGTTGGCCGAAGACGGAGAGCTTTACGTCCTGGTGCGCAGCGAGGGGCGGCTCCTCAAGGAACGCGGCATGCGCCGGCGCCGGCTGAAGAAACTGTGGCGCCGGCTGGGCGAGCTGCAACGCCAGTCCAACAGCCGGGATCAGCTGATGCTCAAGCTCGGTGCCGCCAAGAAGGAAGCGGGCCGGGCCTGGAGCCTGGTCGACATCGGTGTGCCCGAGACCGACAAGGAGCTCGCTGCGGACGGCTTCTCATTCCGCCTGCGGCGCGACCGGCTGCGCCGCGTACGCCGCCGCGAGGGCCGCTATCTGTTGCGATCCAACATGGTCGCCGAAGATCCCGCCACGCTCTGGCGCCTGTACATGCAGCTCATCGAGATCGAGCAGGCGTTCAAGGAACTCAAGCACGACCTCGCGATCCGGCCCATCTTCCATCAGCGCGAAGAGCGGATCGAGGCGCACATCTTCGTCTCATTCATCGCCTACTGCCTGCTCGTCACCCTGAAGAACCTCGCCCGGCCACACGCCGCTGGCCTCACCCCACGCGCCATCCTCAAGACGTTCGCCACCATCCAGATGGTGGACGTCCACCTGCCGACCATCGACGGCCGGCACCTCGTCCTGCCGCGCCACACCCGGCCGAACAAGGAGCACGAATTACTGCTGCACCAGCTTGGCTTGACCCTGCCGAAACAACCCGCGCCGCGGATCTCCGCCTGACGGCGCACGGAACGCCTCTCCCTTCGGCGCCCTGTAGTGCCGACCTTTGGGGGTCCGATCGCGGAAAATCAATGGGTTAAAACCTTCATGACCCCCGAGTTGCGGAAGTCGGGTTAACGTCGCGAACGTCCCGGGCGGTCCAGTTCGCGCCGACGACCGTCATGCCGTCATTGGTTGGGAAAGCGTATGCCCCTCGCCATTCTCCGACCTAGAACTCCACGCCATCGGCCGGCACCTCGCTCCAGTTAGGTGAAGTAGGTGCCTTGGAGCCGCGGTTTCACGTTGTATTCGCTCGCTTGCACCGCGCGCGCCACGATCGAGTTCATGCCATCCGCACCGATGACGATCCGGGCGGCTTCTCTCACGGTCGAGCCGGTCTTGCCCGTTCCCGCGATTCCGGTCACGCGGTCGCCCTCGCCTTCGAGCTCCCGGACAGAGAAGCCCTCTCTTACCTCGACGCCGGCCTCCGCGGCGGCATCGACCAAGATCTTATCGAGCACAAAGCGTCTCGGAGCGAACGCGTATTTCTGACCGTCTGCTGAGGGCGGTTCGCCGTCGAGCGAAAAAGCCCCGAAGTCGATCATGAAGGAAGACATCGGTGGGCAATTCGACGCGGCGACCTTGTCGAGCAAGCCCCACTTCCGCAGACGGTTCGCTCCGTTCTGCCAGACGAGGTGCGTCGACATGGTGTGGTCGCTCGGAAATATCGCCCGATCGACAAGCAATGCGCGATAGCCCTTACGGGCAAGAAGCATCGCAAGAGAGGCGCCGGCACACCGCGCCCCCACAACGATCGCGTCATACATGGCGCAGCTCCCGTCGATCAGCCCGGTGCGTGGATGAGGCTAGCGTCGATAACGCAGTATTGCCAAGGCCTGACGCTACGTCCGCCGCCCCTCGACAGCGAAGGGCGGCTCGCCGCGGCGATCGCGGCGTTCATGGCGCTGCGCCTCGCTGGCAGTGCGGCCAGCGCCTTCGTGCTCGTGCTATCCACTGCGCTGGTGCTCGACCGGATCGCTGCTGACGGACGCCCGGGGCTTTCATCGGTGCTGTTCGCCGGCGTCGGTACGGGCATGGCGGCCTCCGCCGTATCGTCGCGCTGATGACCGCATCGTTCGGCTTCGGTCAGATGATCGGCCCGACCTTCGCGGGCTGCGCCTATCGTATCCGAGACAGCCTCCAGATCCCGTCTCTCGCCGCGGCAGCCGCATTGTTTGTCGCCGCCACGCTCACCGCCCGGTTACGCGCCTGATCGAAGCCGCTCAGACCGAGCACGACCCCGCTACGCGACCGGTGGCGCGTCTTCCGCCAGCCCTGCGCGGTCGATTCGACCGACGATCGAGCGGATCACCCATAGAGCTACTGCTCGTGGCGGACAGCGGGGGAGACCGCCAACGCGGCTCGTTATCACCCCGTCCCGCTGGTAAACTTTCGACCACCTGCGGCGGCATTTGAAGAGGTCGGAACGGATGAGTCAGGCGTTCCCCGATCAGGCGCGCGTCGTCATCATCGGTGGCGGGGCGATCGGATGTGCGACCGCTTACCACCTTGCGAAACATGGCTGTCAGGATGTCGTCCTCATTGAGAAGGCCAAGCTGACCTCGGGGTCGACCTGGCATGCGGCGGGCGCCTATGCGCAATTCCGCACCGACCCGAACGCGGGGCGTCTCATGGCCTATGGCGGCAACCTCTACGCCTCGCTCGAGGCGGAGACCGGCCAGGCCACCGGCTGGCGACAAACCGGCGGAATGCGCGTTGCGTCCAATCGGAACCGCCGGCGCGAATACGAGCGGGCAATCACGACGGCCCGCTCCTTCGGCGTCGAGATGGAGCTCATCTCGGCGAAGGAGGCCCAGGCACTGTTTCCGCTCATGACGATCGATCATGTCGATTGCGCGCTCTACATCCCTTCCGACGGCGCCTTCAGCCCGTCAGACCTCTGCATGGCGCTGGCGAAAGGAGCACGTCAGTTCGGCGCTCGTCTATTCGAAGACACGGCCGTGACGGGCTTCGATATCGAGAACGGCACGGTCGCGGCGGTGACAACGGAGCGCGGCAAGATCTGCTGTGAGGTGGCGGTGATCTGCTGCGGCATCTGGTCCCGCGCGGTCGGCCGCCTCGCGGGCATCAATGTGCCGATCCAGCCGTCGCATCATTGCTACTTCGTCACCGAGCCGATCGAGGGCGTGACGCGCGACATGCCGACGACGCGGGACCCCGATCTTTGGCACTATATTCGCGAGGAGGTGGGCGGGCTCATTGTGGGGCAATACGATCCCGATCCGATTCCGTTCGTCGGGCCAATCCCCGAAGACCATGAGTTCAAACTCATGCCTGAAAATCTCGATCACTTCATGCCGCGCCTCGAAGGCCTGCTCGATTGGATCCCCGCGCTCAAAACCGCGGGCATCAAGGCCTGGTTCAATGGCCTGGAGTCCTTCACGGAGGATCAGAATCCGGTCATGGGCGAAGCGCCGGAAGTACGCAATATCTTCGTGAGCGCGGGCTTCAACGCCTATGGCGTGACCGGATGCGGTGGCGCCGGCATGGCGCTCGGCGAGTGGATTCTGAACCGTGAGCCGCCCTACGATCTCTGGAGCTTCGATATCCATCGTTTCGGGGACTATCACCGCGCCGACAGCCAGGTCCTGGTGCGTTCGTTGGAGGGGCAAGGTCACCACTACACGATCGTCTGGCCGCACGAGGATATGAAGGCCGGCCGCCCGCTCCGGCGCAGCGCGATCTATGATCGCCTGGCCGCCAACCGAGCCTGCTTCGGTGCGAAATTCGGCTGGGAACGGCCCAATTGGTTCGCTCCCGCCGGCGTCGAACCGGTAGAGGTCGAGAGCTTCGAGCGTCCTCACTGGCATGATCACGTGGCGGCGGAGCATGAAGCCTGCCGCGCCGCGGCGGCGATCTTCGACCAGTCGTCTTTCGCCAAGTTCGCCTTGATCGGGCGCGACGCCGAGGCCGTCCTGCAGCGGCTCTGCGCCGCCGATGTGGGCCGCCCCCCGGGGCGCATCACCTACACGCAAATGCTGAACCGAAATGGCGGGATCGAGTGCGACCTGACCGTCGCGCGGATCGCGAACGACCACTATTACATCGTGACGGGCACCGGTTTTGCGACCCATGATTTTGATCATATTCGGCGCAACATCGACGACGATGCGCACGCGTCGCTGATCGACATTACCTCGGCCTATGGCACGCTGGCGCTGATGGGGCCGAAATCGCGCGACATCCTCGGCAGCGTCGCCGAGGGCGCGCTTGGCTTCGATGCGTGTCCGTTCGGTACGGTGAGTGAGATCTACGTCGCGGGCGCGCCGGTCCGGGCCATGCGCCTCACTTTCGTCGGCGAACTCGGTTGGGAGCTCCATGTCGCGACCGAGTACATGGTGACGGTCTACGATGCGCTGAAGGCTGCCGGTGCGGAGCTCGGACTTCGCGATACGGGTTACCGGGCGATCGACAGCCTGCGCTTGGAGAAAGGCTACCGCGTCTGGGCCGCGGATATAGGTCCCGACTACAACCCGTTGGAGGCCGGCCTCGGCTTCGCCGTCGCGTTCGACAAGCCGACCGCGTTTATCGGCCAGGACGCAGTCCAAAGGCAGCGGGAAGAGCCGCTCACCCGAAGACTCGTCACACTGACAATTGCGGACGATCCCGCGCTGCAGTTGTGGGGACGCGAGACCATCCTCCGCGACGGCGAGCGTGTCGGTTGGCTTGCGTCCGGCGGCTTCGGCTACACTGTGGGCAGCAGCATCGGCATGGGCTATGTGCGGCACGCCGCCGGCGTCACCGACGACTACCTGACCTCCGGCACCTATGAACTCGAGGTCGCGACGCGAGTCGTACCCGCCGAACTCCACCTCCGGCCGCTCTACGACCCCGACAATGAACGTGTAAGGGCGTGAACGGCGCCGACGACGAGGGCAGCGAGGCATGGCGAAGAAGCCTGAATCCGACGACGAGGTCTATGCGCTGATCGAGGGCGCGCGCGGCATGGAGGCGCGTAGCGCCGCGGCGATCGAACGGGCGCGCAGGCTGCCGATCTGGACCAGCACGGTCGAACCGGCATTGCTGAGCGGGGGCTTGAGCAACATCAACCTGACCGTCGAGGACGCCGGCCGACGCTACGTTATCCGCGTCGGTGAGGACGAGCCCCATTTCGGCGTGTCCCGCGAACACGAGGTCCAGGCCTTTCGCGCGGCTCACGCAGCCGGCGTGGCGCCGGAAGTGGTGTATGGCGAACCGGGCTTGATGGTGATCCGCTTCATCGAAGGCCGTTCCCTCCTACCGGCGGATGCACGCGAACCGGAGCGCCTCAGCCAAGCCGCCCGTCTCTTTCGCCAACTCCACTGCGAAGCGCATAAACATCTGGAATCGACGGGCTTCATGTTCTGGCCATTCCAGCACCATCGCTCATACATCCGGTTGCTGCACCAGCGCTCCGACCGTCTCTACGAGCGATGGCGCACCATGCTGCCGGCGCTTGCGGCGGCGAACGAAGAGCTGGAGCGTGCGATGGGTCCGGTGACCATCGTCTTCGGCCACAATGATCTCAACCCGCAGAACATCATGGACGATGGCGAGCGGCTCTGGTTCGTGGATTGGGAATTTGCCGGCTTCGTGGTCGATCTGTTCGACCTCGGCGTCCTCGCCATGAACATCGAGATCGGGCCGAGCGAGACCGATCTCTTCCTGGAAACCTATTTCGAAGCACCGGTCACCGACGAGCTGCGCTACCGCTTTGCGGCTGCAAAGGTCGCCGCCGGCCTACGCGAGACCACCTGGAGCTTCGTCTCCGAGGTGAGCGATAAACCGATCGATTTCGACTTCCGGATCTACTCGACGATGAATGCGGACCGTTACGAGCGCATGTACGCCGAATTCCGCGACATCTACGGCACCTGAGGGTAGCGAAGAGAGAGGGTCGATGACCGAGGAGAGACAGCCCGACGAGATCCACCGCGTCGCCGTCGAGGGCGGCGAGGTCGCAGTCTACAGCTACGGCACGGGCGATGAGGTTCTGCTCTGCCTTCACGGCGGCCCCGGCCTCCCTTGCGACTATGTGCGGGACAGCCATTCGGTGATCGCGGAGGACGGCTATCGCGTTGTGGTCTATGACCAGCTCGGCTGCGGCCAGTCGGACAAGCCCGATGACACCTCCTTGTTCAACGTGCCGCGCTATGTCGAGGAGGTCGAAGCGGTGCGAGCGGCGCTCCGCCTCGGTCGGGTCCACCTCCTCGGGCAATCCTGGGGAACTTGGCTCGGCACGGAGTACTGCCTGAACTATTTGGACAATGTCGCGTCTTATGTGATCGCGAACGGCTCCGGCAGCGTGCCGCACACGGTCTCGGAGATGAAGCGGCTTCGCGCCGCCCTCGGTCTTGAGACGGTGGCCATGATGCAGCGCCATGAAGCGCAGGGAACGACCGAGCACCCCGCCTATCAGGCCGCCGTCACCATCCTCTACCGCAGGCATTTATGCCGGGTAGACGAATGGCCTGCGCCGCTGCAGCGCTCGCTCGACGGCATCAACATGGCGGTCTACGGCACGATGTGGGGGCCGAACGAGTTCTGTTGCGTCGGTACGCTCAAGGACTGGGACCGGCTCGCCGACATGGGAGAGATTACTGTGCCCTGCCTGATCGTGAGCGGCCTCCACGACGAGCTCACGCCGGAAGGGGCGCGGCTCATGCAGGACGTGCTACCGGACGCGACGACCATCGTCTTCCCGAACAGCTCGCACACGCCGTTCTTCGAAGAACCGGACGCCTATTTCGCAGCGTTGCGCGACTTCCTCGATCGTCGGCGGCGTTAGAGCGTGGCGCCTCTCAGTGCACGCTCAGGCCGGCGCAGACATTGATCGCTTGCCCCGTCACATACCGCCCGGGCTCGCCCGCGAGGTAAACGGCCATTTCGGCAATCGCGGTCGGTGGGATGAGGGCGCCGAGCATATTTGTGCGCATGCTCTCGTCATAGACCTTGTCGTAAGGCTCATCCAGGTCACGGGCGAGGTCATGATGAAGCTCGACCGCCATCTTGGACTCGATCCAGCCCGGACAGATGGCATTCACGCGGATGTCGTGCGATCCGACTTCCGCGGCGAGGCGGCGCACGAAGCCGACCAAGCCGTGCTTCGAGGTATTGTAGGCGGTCCACTCCGCGTCGGCGGTCTTCGCGTTGGTGGAGGCGTTGAACAATTGGACCCCGCCGGCGCCCTGCTCGATCATCGCCGGCAGCGTGTATTTTGAGACCAGGAACGGCGCCTTCAGGTTGACCTCCATGATCCTGTCCCACATCGCCTCGTCCATGTCGACGACCTTGTCGTAGTCGGCGACGCCGGCGTTATTCACGACGATGTCGATGCCGCCAAGCGTGTCGATCGCCTGCACGCACCATAGAATGCAACTCGGTCGTTATGGTTACCTCGCGGCTGCCGAATGACGCACTCTACTACGACCTCAAGTCGTTGCCCGATAGCCTGGCCGAGGCCGGTTGACCGGCCACAAAACGATTATGCACTATGCGATGGAGTGCTTGAGGGATCGGTGAACGTCCCTCGCGCGCCGCGTAAGCGGGATCGGCGAATCGGCCATCGTGCTCTGCGCTCGGTGAGGCTGAACGAACAAGGGAGATACGGAGATGCTCGACTATACGGATTTGAAGGACAGGGGCGGTCTTGAGCCGTGGCCTCCGTTGGAGGAGCTGCCGTTCGTCAACGTGCTCGCGGGGAGCCCGAAGCACGAAGGTCGCTTCGACCTCGGCGGCTTCGGCATGCGGACGATGGCAGGCGTCTGGCAGTGCACGCCGGGCAAATTTGAATACACCTATCCGGGTGACGAGATTTGCACGCTACTCGCCGGCAAGATCCATGTGACCGAGCAAGACGGAACGGTCCACACCTATGGCGCCGGCGATACCTTCTACACCTCTAAAGGCGAGCAGGTGACGTGGGTGGTCGAGGAGACCGTCCGCAAGGTGTTCTTCATCCACGACCCCGCCGCCGAACAGCTCGCCGCTTAGGCGAAGCTCCTCGCGCTCGCGCAGCAACGCGCCGGGCGCCCGCGCGCTTGGCGCGTCTGCTGCTCGGCGGGCGACACGCCGGGCGCACCTCGCGTGCCCCTCGACGGCGCCGTCGAGAGGTCACACCAGGGAGGTGATCAATGGCTCGCGACCCCCGCTACGACGTGCTCTTCACGCCGATCAAGATCGGCCCCAAGATCGCCAAGAACCGCTTCTATCAAGTGCCGCACTGCAACGCGATGGGCTACGCCGAGCATCACGGCGACGTCGCCCATCGGAAGATGAAGGCCGAGGGCGGTTGGGCCGTGATCTGCACCGAGCAGTGCAGCATTCATCCGAGTTCCTGCGCTGCACCCTATGGTGAGCGGCGACTGTGGAATGACGACTATGCGGAGCAGCTTCGCGGTTGGGTGGACACGATGCACGAGCATGGCGCGCTGGCCGCCGTGGAGCTGGTCCACAACGGGCTCGGTTTTTCCAACCGCAAGACCAAGGAGATCCCGCTTGGCCCCTCCCCCAACACGGTCCATTACAATTGGGACCCGATCATGGGCCGCGAGATGGACAAGGCCGATATCAAGGAGTTTCGGCGTTGGCAGGTCGAGGCGGCAAAACGCGCTGTCGGCGTTGGCTACGACATCGTCTACATCTACGCAGGCCACGACATCGCGCTGCCGCAGCATTTCCTCTCGCCGCACACCAATCACCGGACCGACGAATATGGCGGCAGCGTCGAGAACCGCGCGCGGCTGATCGGCGAGCTGTTGGAGGACGCCAAGGAAGCAGTCGGCGACAAGGCCGCTGTCGCGCTGAGATTTGCCGTCGACGAGAACCGCGGCGAGCACGGCATCAGGTGGCAGGAGGAAGGCCAGGCGGTGGTCGAGATGTTCTCCGACCTGCCGGACCTGTGGGACGTGAACATCAGCGACTGGGCCTACGATTCCGCAACCTCGCGCTTCACGGACGAAGCCTTCCAGGAACCCTACGTCGCCTTCGTCAAGCAGAAGACCGACAAACCGGTCGTGACGGTCGGGCGGTTCACCTCGCCGGATACGATGATCTCTCAGATCAACCGCGGCATCACCGATTTCATCGGCGCGGCCGTCGATCGCCGATCCCTTCCTGCCCAAAAAGATCGAGGAAGGGCTCAACGAAGACATCCGCGAATGCATCGGCTGCAACCTGTGCGTTGCCTCCGAGAACATCGGCGGGCTCTTCCGCTGCACACAGAACCCGACCGCAGGCGAGGAATGGCGGCGCGGGTGGCACCCCGAGAAGATCGCGGCCAAAGGATCCGACGATGGTGTGCTTGTTGTCGGCGCCGGCCCGGCGGGGCTCGAATGCGCACGCGCCCTGGGGCTGCGGGGTTACACCGTGCATCTCGTCGAGGCACGGGCGGAACTCGGCGGCCGGGTGGCGCTCGAAAGTGCGCTCCCCGGCCTTGCCGCCTGGGACCGCGTGCGCGACTACCGGCAAGTCCAGATCGCCAAGATGAAACATGTCGAGGTCCATACTGGATCCGAGCTCTCGGCGCAGGACGTGCTCGACTACGGCGCCGAAACCGTGGTTTTGGCGACCGGCTCGCGATGGCGGAGCGACGGTGTCGCGTACACCAACACCCATCCCATCGCGGGGTGCGATGGTCATAAGATCTTCACGCCCGATGACGTGATGAACAGTCGAGAGCTTGAGGGGCCGAACGTCATTTTCGACGACGATCACTACTACATGGGGAGCGTGATCGCGGAGAAGCTCCGCGCCGCCGGCCACGAGGTCACTATCGTCACGCCATTGATGGAGCTCTCTCGTTGGACCGAGTACACCCTGGAAATGGAGAGGATCATGAGCCGGGCTCTCTCCATGGGCATCGAGCTCATTACGAACCACAACATCGCCAACATCGGTGACAACAGCATCGAGATCTATAACGTCTATCACGACGAGATTCGCCAACACCTCGGCTACCAGTCGCTTGTGCTTGCCACGTCGCGTTTGCCGAACGACGCTCTTTACCGAGAGCTGTCGGCAGCGCCCGAGAAACTGGAGGAGGCCGGCATCACGACGCTCGCCCGTATCGGCGATTGCGTCGCCGCCGGCACGATTCAGCATGCCGTCTACGAAGGACACCGCTTCGCCCGCGAACTCGACGCCGGCGCGGTTGCCGATGTGCCTTACAAAGTGGAACAGGTTCGCCTGGAGCGCGCTACGGCCTAGCGACGAGACCGATCGCGCTTGTCGCTGAGCTGGTCGCTCTATCGGTCGGCGCGCAAGATGTGATGGGCGGCGTTGTGGCCGGGTGCCCCGGTAACCTCACCCGCCGGGTGTGTTCCGCCGCCGCAGAGATAGAAGTTGCCGATCGGTGTGTCGTAGCCGGGCCGGCCTCCTAGAAACTGGCTCGGAACGACGTCGAGATGGCGTATCGCGCCATCCGTGATCCCAACGCGCTGCTCGATGTCCCAAGGGCTCATGAACATCCATTCACGGATGGCCGACCGGAAGTTGGGGACGAAGCGGGTCACGTAATCGATAACGCCCTCGCCCACCTCCTCGCGGCGCTCCTCCCAGTTGCCCGTTGCCAGGCCCGGCGGCGCGTAGAGACCCCAGATCGAGCAGATATGGCCGTCCTTCTCGGTCAGGGTCCCGTCGTAGAGCGTCGGCACCTGGAGGTGACAGATCGGCTCGCTGCATGGGTCTCCCGCACGCATTTCGGCGCCCGCCCGGGCATAGTGGTCGAGGCTCGGCGCGATCAGGATGTAGGGGATCGCCGAGGCATCGTGATCGCTGAAATAGCTTGAGACGTCCGGCGGCTCATCCATCACGCAATGAAACTTGAAATAGCCGGTCCCGGTCTTGAGCCGTTCGACGCGTTTGGCGAGATCGTCCGGCAGGTCCTCGGGCGCGAAGAGGCTTCGATAGGTGCGCTTGGGATCGGCGTTCGACAGCACCATGCCCGCGCGGATCTCCTCACCCGATACTAGGCGCACGCCAGAGGCCTTTCCATGCTCCATCAACACCCGTGCGACCGGCGCGCCGCAGCGGATCTCGCCGCCCTGCTCCATCACCGCCTCGGCCATATACCGAGTAATCGAGCCCATGCCGCCCTCGACGACATAGAAGCCGTGCCCGCCGGCGGCGCCGAATTGGAAATAGGTCTCGGCCCAGGCGCTGCCCGGTGCGTAGGGATCGGCGATGTCCTGCACGTAGAGCATCATCGCGCGGACCCGCTCGTCCTCGAAATAATCGGCTGCAAGGTCGACAAGCGAGCCGGTGAGAAGGCGCTCGAACAGAGCCTCGTCGCCGCTCGCCTTGGCGCGCTCCCAGATATCGGAGAGCGTCGGCGGATCGGTTAGCATGTAAGGCTGCACCAACCCGGTCGCGCGGGTCCACAGATCCACCCAGTCGGGGAACCGCTCGGCGTCGCGTGCACTCAGCCGGGCGATCGATTCGATCGTGCGGTCCATGTCGTAATGCAGGATTGCGTGAGAGCCGTCCTCATAGGGAAAGAACACGGGCGGATCGATCAGATGCATGGTCAGGCCCCGTGCGTCGAGCCCCATGTCGTCGCGCACCTTCTGCTCCAGTTTCCACATCACATAGGCGCAGCTCGATATCCGGTAGCCGTCGAACAGCTCCTCGGTGGCGCAAGCGCCGCCGACGAAAGGCCGCCGCTCGTAGAGCAGCACCTTGCGCCCGGCGCGCGCGAGGTAGAAGGCGGCGACCAGCCCGTTATGGCCCGCGCCAACGATGATCGCATCGTAAGAATCGTCTGCCACGGCACGGTCCCTCCCGAAATCGGCCGAGCGCCTCTTGGCGGTTGCCAAATGCGGCCCCCGCGTCTTCGCGCTCACGTCGCGCGGGTGATGGCTCGTCGGCGAATCTTAGCACGGACGCGGTGCCACGCGTCGGATTGGCGGCTCCTACCGTCAGGATGGATCAGTTCCATGACCCATCTCTCGATCGCCGCCTCTGTTCGACCGGCGCGGGCGCGTGTCTCCGGCGAGCGGAATCACCGCGCGCGCTAGTATCCCGAGCCTGATGAAGACGTCACGCTCAGCCCTCGACATCGCCATTGGCGGCTTGATCGCCCTCGCCGCGGCGATGGGAATCGGTCGGTTCGTCTATACGCCGATCCTGCCGTTCATGTCCGAGGGCCTCGGCCTGACCCCGGCGGAGGGCGGTCTGGTCGCGTCGGCCAATTTTCTCGGCTACCTGACTGGCGCTCTCGCCGCCGCGTGGACGCGGATGCCGGGTGGACGCAGGCCGTGGCTTCTCGGTGCGGTGGCAATAAGCGCCGCGACGACGGCCGCGATGGGCCTGACGACGGCGATGGCGGCGTTCGTGGCGCTGCGCTTCGCCGGCGGCGCCGCCAGCGCCTTCGTGCGCGTCTTATCCACTGCCCTGGTGCTCGACCGGCTCGCTTCCGCCGGGCGCTCGGGACTGTCATCGGTGCTGTTCGCCGGTGTCGGTACGGGCATTGCGGCCTCCGCCGTACTCGTCTCCGAACTCGCCGCCCAGGGCGCGGGATGGCAGACGCTTTGGTTGGCCAGCGGAGCGCTGTCGCTGGTGAGTCTGGTCGCATGCGCGCGCCTCATCCCCGACGCGCCCGATCCGGAACACGAATCAACGCCGCGCGGCGAGAGTGGTGCCAAACGCGGCCTCGCGGCGCTCATCACGGCCTATGGGCTGTTCGGATTCGGCTATGTCATCACCGCGACGTTCATCTCGCAGATGGTTCGAACGACACCCGAGATCGCCACCCTGGAAAGAGTGGTGTGGCTGGTTGTCGGTCTCGCAGCCGCGCCGTCGGTGGCATTTTGGATGTGGCTCGACCGGCGCATCGGGAACGGCACGGCGCTGGCGCTGGCCTGCCTGGTCGAGAGCGCCGGCATCGGCGCCAGCGCGCTCGAAACCAGCGCGACCGCGGTACTCTTCGCCGCCGCCGTGCTCGGCGGCACGTTCATGGGTATCACCGCGCTCGGACTGGTCAATGCCCGGCGGTTGAGCACGGGCGATCCCCGCCGTATCCTCGCGCTGATGACCGCATCGTTCGGCTTCGGTCAGATGATCGGCCCGACCTTCGCGGGCTATGCCTATCGTATCGGAGACAGCTTCCAGATACCGTCTCTCACCGCGGCAGCCGCGCTGTTTGTCGCCGCCGCGCTCACCGCCCGGTTACGCGCCTGACCGAAACGCATGCCGGTATGAAACCCCAACCACGGCACGACCGGAATGACGAGCTGTTCACCTCTGGATCGATTCCGGTTCTCCCCGCGCGCCCGGCGCCGCGCCCTCCACCAGCGCCGCACGCGCCAGGGCATCGGCGCGCTCGTTCTCGGGATCGCCCGCATGGCCCTTGACCCAATGCCAAGCCACGTCATGACGGGTGGCTAGCGCATCCAGGGCTTGCCACAGGTCTTGGTTCTTGACCGGTTTCTTCGCCGCCGTGCGCCACCCGCGGGCCTTCCAGACGGGGAGCCATCGGGTGATGCCGTCCTTCAGATAGCGGCTGTCGGTGTAGAGGTCGACCCGCGAGCGGCGGGTCAGGGCCTCGAGCCCCCGGATCGCGGCCACGAGCTCCATGCGATTGTTGGTCGTGTCGGGGCACGCCCCCTGCAGCTCCCGGCGACGGCCGCGATAGAGAAGGACCGCGCCCCAGCCGCCCGGGCCCGGATTGCCGCTGCAGGCGCCGTCGGTGTAGATCGCGACCGTCACGGATCGATCCCGTAGGCGCTCGGGTCGGACACGCTCCGGTGAAACCGGAGCTTGTGGAGATATTCGCGCGGATCCTTGGGCCTGACCAAGGCGCCGTCCACCTGGTTGATCCAATCATAGAGGCGGGTCAGCAGGAAGCGCAGGGCCGCCCCCTCGGCCAGGCGCGGCAGGGCGGCGATCTCGGGCGCCGTACAGCGGCGCACCGCGCGATAGCGGGAGATCAGATGGCGGGCCTTGGTCACGTTGAAACTCGAGTCGGGCTCGAAGCACCAGGCGTTGAGGCAGACAGCGAGGTCGTAGATCAGCGCGTCGTTACACGCGAAATAGAAGTCGATCAGGCCACTCAGCCGGGCGCCGTCGAAGAAGACATTGTCGGGGAACAGGTCCGCATGGATCACGCCGCGCGGCAGGTCGCACGGCCATTCGGCCTCGATCCGTTCGAGCGCCGCCGCGATCTCGGAGACGATGCCCTCGACCACGTCGTCGGCGCCGGCGCGGCACTTCTCGAACAATGGCCGCCAACTGTCGAGCGACAGCGCATTGGCGCGGGTTTGTCGATAGTCGAGGCTGGCCAGGTGCAGGCGCGCCAGGGCCTCGCCGAGCGCCGCGCAGTGGCGCGGCTCAGGGCGCCGCGGCCAAACGCCGGCGAGAAAGCTCGTGATCGCCGCCGGGCGCCCGCAGAGCCGCCGCAGGACCGCGCCGTCCCTGCCGTGGACCGGGGTCGGGCACGGGACTCCACGCTCCGCCAGATGCTCCATCAACCCGAGGAAGAACGGCAGGTCGCGGCTTTCAACCCTCTTCTCGTAGAGCGTGAGGATGTAAGGGCCGCGCTCGGTGAGCAGCAAATAGTTGGAGTTCTCGACCCCTTCCGCGATGCCCTTGCACGAAAGCGTCTGGCCGATGTCATAGCCCAAGACGAAATCGGTCAGCTCGAGATCGGAGACTTCAGTGTAAACGGCCATCGGCGCTCGGTCGGCAGGGCGAAGCGATCTAAGGGGGAGGCCATCCTAACCAATGCGCCCCGCAGTGGGGAGCCGTCGCGGGCTACCGCCGGACCAGCCGACCGGCAGGCGGGCTTGTCCGCCGCCCGGCCGGTCGCTAGATTGACGCACCCGCGATCCGTGCCCTCAATGAATGCCAAGGCAGCCCAATGAGCGAACGCGTCGTTGCGCAGACATCACCCTTCGAAACCGAGCTCGTGGCCGGGAAGACCTATGCGTGGTGCGCCTGCGGGCGCAGCAGCAAGCAGCCCTTCTGCGACGGGACCCACAAGGAAACCGAGATCCGCCCCATCATCTTCACGGCCGAAGAAAGCGAGACCGCATGGCTTTGCGGCTGTAAACGGACCGGGAGCGAGCCGCGCTGCGACGGCACGCACAACGCCCTCTGAGCACGGCACCCTGGCCGGCGGGACCACGTTTTCGGCGGTCCGGCTTGCGACGCCGGCGGTGGACCCTGCTCGGTGCGATCTTGCCGATCGCGCTTGCCGGCTGCGGCCTTTTCAGCGACCCGGAGCCGCCCTGCCCGGGCATCGTCATTCTGGAGCAAGCGCGCGCGCTCACCCTTTATCGAGACGGACCCGGACGCGACCTCTCGGACGTGACCTTCGAGGTCGAGCTGGTCACCGTCGCCTCCAACTGCGCGTACGACATCGATGACGAGGGCGGCGCGGTCGGGATGGAGTTCATTCTCCTCATCCGGGGAACGCGCGGACCCGCGGCCGAGGCCGATGCGGTGAGCGTGCCGTTTTTTGTCGCGATCGCCGATCCGGAGCGGCGGATCGTGGCCAAGGAAATCTTCACGGCGGATTTGGCGTTCGGCGAGTCCCGCGCGTGGACTCAGATATCCCAGGAGATCGAGCAGCGGATTCCACTGCAATCCGAGCGACTCGGACCGGCTTACGATACCTTCATCGGCTTTCAGCTCACCCGCGCCCAACTCGAGGACGCGCGGCGCCTCGAGGCGCGCTGAGCCGCCATCCCAGGGACGGGCTTCGGCGCGCCCCATGACGTTGCGTTCGCGGGGGGCGTCACATACCTTGCGAGCGGAGCGCCGGTTGCGGTCCGCGCGCATGTCGAGCACGTCTTTGCCCATCAGAAGGATCGCATGGGTCTGTTCATCCGTACCATTGGGCTCAAGCGGGCCCAGGCCAAGATCGGGCTCGCCAACCTCGCATACAACTTTCAACGCCTGATCTTCCATGAACGGCGTGCCTCCATGGCATGAGGCTGTCTGAAAGGTCGAAAAACCACGCCCACTCCATGAAATGCCCGCCAGTCAGACGGGCCAGAATCATTAACAGGCCCAGCAGCCGCCTGTCGCATCAAAATACGGTCAAATAAGCCGGTTAATGGAGCTGTCCACCTGCACCGGTGCGCGCGTAATGGGCGAGGCATCCGAATCAACAGACCTACAGGCGAAACACGCAACGCGCACGATGCCCTCGGGACGGGAACCGTCGCCGTGGTAGTAAGAGTGAGCGCATCGAGAAAGACGGGTCGAGGAGGCCGAGGGGATGAGCGAGCGAAAGGACCTGCCCCTGGAGGTGGGCTACAATCTGCGCCTGCGCCACCCGGATTTCGAAGACCATTTCGCGATCTGGGAAAGCGAGAGCGCACGGGTCCGCGAGGCCCTCGATTGCACCCTGGACGTCCGCTATGGCGACGGCCCGAACATGACCCTCGACATGTTCCCGGCGGGCCGTGCGGGCGCGCCGATCCAGGTGTTCATCCACGGCGGCTATTGGCGCGCCATGGACAAGGCCTCCTACTCCTTTCCGGCCGAAGGCTTCGTTGCCGCCGGCGGCGCGGTGGTTTCGTTCAACTATGCGTTGGCGCCGGCCGTCACGCTCGACACGATCGTCGAGCAATGCCGCACCGCGCTCGAATGGATTGCCGACAATGCCGGCCGGCTCAATGGCGACCCCAGCGGCATTTTCGTCTCCGGTCACTCGGCCGGCGGGCATCTTACCGCCATGATGCTCTGCACCGACTGGGCCGCGCGCGGGCGTCCCGCCGACCTCGTGAAGGGCGGCACGGCGATCTCCGGCATCTTCGATCTCGCGCCGATCATCGAGACCAGCATCAACGACGACGCCCGGCTCGACCCGGAATCGGCGGCGCGCAACAGCCCGATCCTGAACCTTCCGGCCGAGGGCGCGCCGCTGATCGCCGCCGTCGGCGCCGGCGAAACCTCGGCCTTCATCGCCCAGAACCGCGCCCTTGCCGAGGCCTGGGAAGAGCGCGGGTTCGATACCACGCTGATGGAGATTCCGGGTCTCCACCACTACAACGTCGTCAATGAAATGGGCCGTCCCGGCGCGGCGCTGACCGAAGCGGCGCTGGCCCAGATGGGCTTGTGAGACGCCGCGCGGCCCGGCCGGCTAAGCCGTAATCCCCATCTGAGCCATGACCGCCCGGGTGAGCTCGCTGTGCGGGTCGCGGAGCTGATTGGCCATGGTGAAGTGATTGAATCCGGGCAGGTCGAGGCGCTGGAGCGGGTAGCCGTTGGCCTCCCACACCGCGATCATGGCCGCGGCTTGGCGTGCGTACTCCTCCGATTCGATATCGCCGGACACCAACATCAGGGGTGCGGCCAGCGGATAACGCTGCTCAATTGGGCTGTTGCGGCTGGCCTCTGCCGGATCCATGCCGAGAGTGTCGTTGAGATAGCAGAGCCGGATCGGCTCCAGGTCGTAAATGCCCGAGATCGAAACCCCGCCCTTGATCAGATCCGCAGGTAAATCTGCGCCGAATGCCGGCCAGTCGGTCGCCAGCAGCATGGCGACCAGATGGCCTCCCGCCGACTGGCCGATCGCGTAGATACGCGACCGATCGCCGCCGAACTCGGCGGCGTTGCGCCACACCCATGAAGCGGCGGCGCGGGTCTGGCGCACGATCTCGTCCATCCTGTAGTCGGGCGCGAGGCCGTAGCCGATGACGACGGTCGTCACGCCGTGCGGCCGAAATCCTTCGGCGACGAAGCTGTCGTGATGCTTGTCGAGGGAGTACCAGTAGCCGCCGTGGATCATGATCTGGATCGGCGCGCCCGGCCGTGCCTCCGGAAAAATGTCGAGGCGCTCGACCGGAAGATCGCCATAGGGAACATCCAGCCTGCCGGGCAGCGAGGCGCGGGTTTCGGCGCTCCACGCTTGCCACTCGGCGAAATACTCGACATAGCGCGGGATTCGCGCGCGGTTGTTGTATTGCGCATCGAGCGCGGCCCGATCGTAGCCGCGAAAGATCGCCTCGCCGGCCATCTCGCCCTCCTGCCCTGTCCGCGCCGCAGTCCATCCCGTTCGCCGCGCGACATCCGGGGAGGTTGCCTGGGCGGCCGCTCCATGGCCGGACATGCGCCTTCGCACTATATGTTACGGCTCAGACGGTGACACACCCACGCAAAGGAGGAAGCGGTGCAACGCGCGATCCGCATGCTGACGGCAGTCGCCATGGTCGCGGTCGTCGGCTTTGCTTTTTCGGCAGCGCCTTCGTCCGCGCACGCTGCGGCGATCGGCGGGCCGTTCGAGCTGGTCGACCACACCGGACGGCCGGTCACGGAGGCCGATTACGCCGACCATTATCTGCTGGTCTATTTCGGCTACGCCTACTGTCCCGACGTTTGCCCGACCGAGCTCCTGGTCGTCGGGCAGGCCATGGACGAACTCGGCGCCCTCGGCGCCCGGGTCCAACCCCTCTTCATCACGGTCGATCCCGCCCGGGATACCGTCGAGGCGCTTGCCGAATACGTCCCGTCGTTCCACCCTCGGCTGGTGGGACTCACCGGCACGGCGGAGCAGACCCGGGCCGCGGCCAGGGCCTATCGCGTCTACTACCGCCTCGGCGAGCCGGATGAAGACGGCGCCTACCTCGTCGACCACACCTCCTATACCTACCTCATCGATCCCGACGGGGAATATGCCACCCACTTCGCCTTCGGTCAGGGGCCGGAGAAGATGGCGGAAATTATCCGCAAGCACGTGGAATAGCCGGCCTTCCCGGTAAAAGCCGCGCGTGCCATCCCGGCGATGAGCGCGCGGCCGCGGCCAGCTCCCCGCACACGATCTCCCTCCCCGGGCTGTCGCGCCGCCAAGCTGGCGCAAGGGCTCAGAGCGGCGGCAGGCTCGCGGTGAGGCCTTCGTCGGGGATCAGAACGGCACCGTAGAATGCCGCCGAAGCGTCGGTGCAGAGGAAGAGCGCGGTGTTCACGATGTCGACCGGCTCCGAGAAGGCGCGGCCGCTTGGATTGAGCTGCTCGAAGCGCTCGACCACAGCGGCGTTCTCCGGTGTGCGCATCCAGGCGTTCATCGGCGTCCGCACATTGCCGGGGGCGATCCCGTTGACGTGGATACCATGGGCCGCGAGCTCGGTGCCGAGCGATCGGGTCAGCAATACCACCCCGCCCTTGCTCGCCGCGTAGGCCGCCGACTGTGAGAGGCCGATCACACCCGCCGCCGAGGCGATGTTGACGATGTGGCCGCCGCCCGCCTCGATCATGCCCGGCACCACCGCGCGGACGACGTAGAACGTGCCCTTGAGGTTGGTGTCGATGATGCGGTCAAAGGCGGCGGGCTCGGTCTCGGTTATCGGAGTCGCGTACCAGATGCCGGCGGCGTTCACCGCGAGGTCGATCGGTCCGAGTTCCTGCGCCGCCCGGGCGACGACGGCGTCGACGGCCGCCGGCTCGCTCACATCCACGACTGCGGCGAAAGCGCCGCGCCCTGCTTCGCGGACCTCGTCAGCGGCCGCCTCAAGCGCGGCCTCGTCCGATTTGTCCAAGAGCGCGATGCGCGCGCCTTCCGCGGCGAAGCGCGTCGCCACTGCACGACCGATCCCGGAGCTTGCGCCGGTCACCAATGCCGTACGTCCTTCGAGCCTCATCGGCAACGCCCCTAAGCGATGGCACGGCCGGAGACTAGGCTGCGGCGCTCCCGAATCCAATTGCGCTTGTGGCCTGTCGGAGCGTGCTCGAGAAGGCATGCAATACATATTCATCCATCCCTCGTGGCGGGGGGCTGGTGCTGGGACAAGGTCGTCGCGGTGATGGAGGCTTGGGGACGCCGGGCCTATGCGCCGGACGGGCCGGGACACGGCGCCAGGCTGCGGGAGATCGCGGGAGTCACGCTCGCCGATTATCCGCGGGTCTATGCCGAGTTTATCGCCACGAAGGAGCTCGACCGCGTGGTGCTCGTCGGCAACTTGATCGGCGGCCTGGAGGCCGGTTGATCGGACATGAAGTCCAGCGACCGGCGCCGCGGCCTTCCCCGCGATGAGCCCGCGGCTTAGGACGTTACGATTATGAACAAGGCCAACGACTCCCAAGCGCATGACGTTGTTGTCATGTAACCGCATCTTTTATTTCGGTATGAAACGCCTTCCAGGTGGAACTAATCATGATTTCTTCGAGTATTTCTACTGCATCCCAAACATCGACATATCTCATATAAAGCGGTGTGATGCCGAACCTTAGAATCTCGGGTTCGCGAAAATCGGGGATGACATCACGGGCGATGAGAGCCTTCGATATGGCATAGGCGTGGGGATGACTGAAAGAAACCTGGCTGCCGCGTTTCGACGAGTCTCTCGGACTGGCAAGTTCCAGGCCAAAATCCATCAGTTTTTCGTCGGCCAATTCAATGAACAGTTCGGAGAGTCGCCTGGATTTCTCGACCAGGTCATCCATGTTCACACCGCCAAAGCACCGCACACCGCTCATGATACCGCGAAGCGACATGATCGGCGGGGTGCCGACGAGACATTTATTGATGGACTCGGCAGAGCGATATCGTTCCTCAAAACGGAACTGGTCGGCGTGGCCGAACCAGCCTGTCACGACCGGTTCGTAGGACCCGATGGCTGTTCTCGAGATATAGATATAGGCGGGCGAACCTGGCCCCCCATTGAGAAATTTGTAGGTGCATCCGACCGCATAATCGACATTCCAGCGGTTGAGCCTCAGTGAAACAGCGCCTGCCGAGTGGCTCAAATCCCATATGACGGGAACATCAAGCCTTTTGCAGCGCTCCGTGATCGATTTCATATCGTGGACTGCACCGGTCAGGTAGTTGACATGGGTCAGCAGGACCAGCCCGGTCCGATCATCGATGGCATCGATGACGCGGTCGGGCTCCGCATGGAAAAATTCATGACCCTTGTCCAGAAGATCGATCAAGCCTTCCAAAATATAGGAGTCGGTCGGGAAATTACCTTTCTCGGTAATCACTCTTGATCGATCATTCCCGTGGCGTAACAAGGTTGCAGCCAATTTGAATATGTTGACCGAGGTGGAATCCGAGACGATCACCTCACCGTCCGAGGCGCCGATCAACGGGGCGATCGCATCGCCGGCCCGGCGTGCCAGAAAAAACCAATCGGCATCGAGCCAGCCTTTGACCAGACTTCCACCCCATTCGGCCTCGACCAGCTCGTTGATGTCGGCGGCCGTGGTTTTCGGCAAGGCACCGAGAGAATTGCCGTCAAAATACAAAACGCCGTCCGGCAGAGAAAATCTCTCCCGGCATCCAGCCAATCGGCATTCCCGATCGCGTCGCTGGCAATCCGTACGATCCATCACGGTCCCGAAACGACGATACCCGTCGGGCCGGGCCGCGCTCGAGGACGGCGGATGCGGCGACGGGAGCGGGCACGAAAACGACCGCGATAGTCTAGAGCGAAAAATCGCTTCGGGTCGAAACATATCGGCAGCTCGCAGCAATTCCTTGAGTGCGCGAGAACATTTGGGCATGAACGGAAGCGCGGCGCCGGCCTTTCCACCCCGCATCTGAAATCGGCCGGCTCAAGACGGGACGTCGAGATGAGCTACCACGAACTCTACATCGAAAAGGGATCGGGTCCGGCGATCCTGTTCAGTCACGGTACCTTGATGGACGCGACCCAATTCGAGCCGCAACTCGATTATCTGTCCCGAATGGGATATCGCGTCATTTCATGCAATAGCCGGGCTCTTACGGGCGAACCGGGCCCCCACACTCTCGACGATCTCGCAGAAGACTGCCGCTCGCTGCTGGACCGGCTCGGCATCGACACATGCGTGCTCGCAGGCATGTCGGTCGGCGGCTTCATGGCGCTCTCTTTCTCTCTCAAATATCAGAGCCGCCTCAACGGGCTGATCCTGATCGGTGCGACGTCGAAGGGGTACACGCCGGACGAGCAGGCCGCCTACGGTGCCGCGTTTGACAGGCTCGACATCGACGGCATGGTGTCGAAAGAGTTCGCGGAATGGGCGGCGCCTTATTGTTTCGGTGAGACGACGTGTCGGAAAAACAAAGCCCTAGTCGATTATTGGATTGATCGCTGGGCAACTACAATTCCCGCGCGCGCCGTGCTGTTCCAGGGGCGTTCCTGGATCGACAAATCCGACATCACCGATCGTTTGAGCGCGATCAAGATCCCGGTGCTTGTGATCCATGGGGAGGAGGATGTCCCGATCCCCGTCGACCGCGCCCTGCCGATGTTGGACGTTCTGCCCGACGCGACCCTGGCCGCTATCCCGACCTCAGGTCACACCGCCAACCTGGAGAACCCCGAAGCGGTCAATGAAGCGATCGGGAGCTTCCTCGCCAAGGTCGCGGCTCGGTGACGCATGACGCGAAGCATGAACTCGCGGCGCGCCGGGGCCGGAGTCGGCGCAAAGGCCATGCACGCCTATTCCGCCGCCTCCGGTTCGGGAGCGTAGCCGTAGCGTGCCGCGGCGGCGGCCGCGGAGATATAGCCCTCGTGCAGGTCCTCCGCCACCATCTCCAGCGGGCGCGACGCGGCGTCCCCATAGCCGCCGCCTCCGCAGGTCGTAAGCCGCACGCGGTCGCCGCGGCGGATCGCCACATTGCCGAATTTTGACGGCGAGGTCTTGCCGAATGCGGCGCAGGCGTCCCGCCAGGCCGCCTCGCCCGCCCGTTGAATCAGGAGCGAGGCGGTCCCCCCGGCACCACCGCCCAACAGCCCCCAGGGCGCCGTCTTGTGACGGTCGCCCATATGGCTGACCGTGATCTCGTCGGCCCGGCAGGCGAGAGTCTTGGTGCTGCCGAGCCCGCCTCGATAGCGTCCGGGTCCGCCGGAATCCGTCACCAGCGACAAGTTCTCGACCATCCACGGGAAGCGCGTCTCATAGACCTCGACCGGGACGGTTCGGCAATTGCCATTGATGCAGTTGCAGGTGTCGTGTCCATCCGCGAACGGGCGCCCGCCCCAGCCGCCGATCATGAAATCGTAGCAGACGTAATATTCACCGCTCTCCGGATGCACGCCGCCGAACAGGAAATTGCAATGAGTGCCCGCGTCGGTCGCAAAGGTCCGCCCGGGCAGGCGCTCGGACAGTGCGGCGATGACGGCGTAACAAAGCCGGAGATGGGTCTCGGTGTTGCCGCCGACTTCAGGCGCCGGATAGTCGACATTGGCGACGCTGCCGGGCGGTGCGAGAACGCGGATCGGGCGGTAGCAGCCGGCGTTGCGGGGAATCGCCGGGTCGGTCACGTGGAGCATGGCATTATAGGTCGCCGACCAGGTGACCCCGAGGGTCGCGTTGATGGCGCCGCGCGCCTGGCGAGCGCTGCGGCCGAAATCAGCGACAAGCTCGTCGCCCTGCACGAACAGGTCGACCGCGATCTTGTGCGGCCGATCGCTGATCCCGTCATCCTCCATGTAATCCTCGAAGCTGTATCGGCCGTCGGGGATTGCCGCGATCTCGGCGCGCATGCGGTCTTCCGAATAGCTGATCAGGTCGCCGGCGAGCGCGGTGAAGCGGGTCTTGCCGTATTTCTCGATCAGCGCGCGGTAGTCGCCGTAGTTGTGGCGCGGCGTGCGTACGTTCGCGAGCACCAGCTTCCACACTTCCTCGACGTCTTCGCCGCGCCGTTTGACGTGGACCGGCGGCACGCGCACGCCCTCGTGAAAGATCTCGGTGCCCTCGCTCGCGAAGCTGCCGGGCACCATGCCGCCGACCTCGGCGACATGGCCGATCGCGACGGCATAGCCCATCAACTCGCCGGCCACGAAGAACGGCATGAAGAATGTATGATCCGGCGTGTGCAGCCCGCCCCGATATGGGTCGTTGTGCATGATGACGTCGCCTTCCTCCAACCCTTCGCTCGCCATCTCACGCACGCAGGTCTTGATGACGACCGGCATGCCGCCGATATGCGCCGGGCAAAAATCGGCGGCGGCGATCATGTCGCCCTTGGCATCGGCGAGGACGCAGGTGAAGTCGAGGGCCTCGTTGAAGATCGTCGAATAGGAGGTCTTCATCAGCGTGATGCCCATTTCGCGGCAGATCGAGAGCATGGACCCTCGAGGATGTTCATCGCCACGACGTCGGTCGACCGCTGCGCGTCCATGAACCCTCCGTCAGATTTTCCGGCACAGAAACTCAACGGGAATGATGCGGCCTTCCCGCAAGGCCTCCACCATATGCGCCATCGCCGCAGGCGCGAGATCGCCGTGGATCAGCGTGACCGCACGGTGAAGCGGCTTCCCGCCGCGCTCGACCAGCGCGCGCGAGCGGGCGCCATAGGCGAGCGCGGCCGCCGCCGTCTCACGCACCCTCTCGACGGTGAAGCCGCAGGACTCGAGGCCTTCACGGGTCTCCGCCGGGGTGGCGAGGAAGCTGGTCGCGCCACTCGCCGCCCAGGGCGTCGGATAGTCCAGCGTGCCGCCGGATCCGCGCGCGACTTCCGAGAGCAGGAGCCACCCGCCGGGCTTGAGGACGCGGTGGACCGCGCGATAGAGCGCGCCCTTGTCGGCGATGTTCATGGAGACGTTCATCGAATAGGCGCCGTCGAAGCATGCCGGACCAAAGGGCATGGCCAGCGCATCGCCCTCCTCGAGAACGACCCGCGCGTCGAGCCCGAGCAGCCGGGTCAAATGGCGGCCGACGGCGCAGAACTCGGCGGTAAGGTCGATCCCGGTGACGCGGCAGCCGAAGCGTTCGGCGAGGTAGCGCGCCGGCCCGCCGAGACCGCTGCCCAGGTCCAGAAGGTGATCGGCGGCGGAGACCGCAAGCAGGTCCGCCATCTCCTCGGTCGCCTCCAGGCCGCGGCCGTGGAAGTGGTCGTAAGGCGCGAGCGCGGCCAGAGTCGGTTTCTCCGGATCCACCCCATCCTCGCGCAAGGCGTCCTCGAGCCGAGCCAGGAGAGCGCCGCTCGTATAGTGCTCGGAAATCGCCGACGTGTTGCTCACCCTCATCCCCCGCAGGCGAAAACGACCATAGCAGAGCGCCCATCCCCGGCGCACGGCCCGGCAGCACACTCGGGCGCCGCATCGCTCGATGATAGGATCGCCCCATGATCGGCGCCCCGCCCCGCCTCGCCCGCCTGCTCGCGCTTGCGGCCTGCGCCCTCATGCCGCTCCCCGCAACGGCGGAGGACGGTGCCCGCGCCGAGCGGGACGCGGAACGGAGCGCCGCCATGATCCACCGGCTGGCCACCGCTCCGGGCGCCGGCGCAAATACGGAGGCGCAAACCGTCCTGCTGGGCATGGCGGTCCTGGGTCATGCGCCTTCCCAGTATCTGCTCGGCATCATGCATCGCGGCGGCGGCATGGTTCCCGACGGCGCGCAGGCGGTCAAATGGCTGAGCCGGGCCGCCGAGCAGGGTCACGCCGAAGCCCGCGCCCACCTCGCCCGGATGGCCACGCGCGGCGATGCGGCGGCGCATCGCACCCTCGGCCTCATCTACCGCGACGGCGCCGGCACCGCCCGCGACGAAATAGCGGCGCTGGGTCACCTCCGCGCAGCCGCCGTATCGGGTGACCCTCAGGCGCTGTTCGCCCTGGGCAAGCTCTACTGGTCAGGCGGCGCGGTCGAGCCGGATGAAGCACGCGCGACCGTGTTGTTCCGCGCCGCCGCGGAGCAGGCCATGGCTGCGGTGCGGCGCAGCCAACGGGGCGCGCTTACCGGCATTCTCGGCTCCGACTCCGAGAGCTGGATGGGGGTTGCGATCGCGCGAACGCGTGCCGAACACGCCTCCCGGCCCGGATCGGATGCGGGGCGCGCGGAGCTGTACGCGCGTTATTGGGTCGGCCTGACGTTCCTGGTCGGCGCCGGTGTCGCGGCGGACGCGGCCAAGGCCATCGCCCACCACTGCTTCGCCGCCGAACGGGGCTTCCCCCTCGCCGAATTCGGCCTCGGCCTCCTCTATGCGCGCGGCCATGGCGTGCCGCACGACCCTGGCAAGGCGCGCCGCTGGTTCGCGCGCGCCGCCGCGCACGATCATCCGCATGCGGCCGCGCGGCTCGACACGATGACCGCAGCCGGCGCCGGGGAACCGGCCAATGGGGCCGAACGGCGTCTGTGCCAATCCAACGCCGTCACACACTGATCCCCGACTCGGGCAATGCCCTCGCCCGTTGCGTCCGGCTTCGCGACCCGGCCGTTCAGCGGTCACGGTAGGCGAGGCGCGCATCGGCTCCCGCTTGTTCGATCGTGACCGCCTGACGCCCACGGGATCTAGAAGGGTGGAAGAGCGCCGGCCCGAGGCTCAATCATCGCGGTGGGTGCGCTCGTGGCGCTCGTGGCGCTCCTGCGCTTCGAGGCTGAGGGTCGCGATCGGGCGCGCCTCGAGGCGGCGGATGCTGATCGGCGTGGCGGTCTCTTCGCAATAGCCGTAGGATCCGTCCTCGATCCGCCCGAGCGCCGCTTCGATCTTGGTGATCAACTTCCGAGCCCGGTCGCGAGTGCGAAGCTGGACCGAGCGCTCGGCCTCGACGGCGGCCCGGTCCGCCAGATCGGCCTCATGGCCGGTATCGAGCCTGAGCTTCTCGAGGGTCGCATCGGTCTCGTTCAGAATGTCGTGCTTCCACGTCTCGAGCTTGCGCCGGAAATATTCGTGCATCCGGGCGGACATGAACTGTTCCTTGCCGGTCGGCTTGTACTTCGCCGGGAGTCTGACTCGTTTCCGTGCCACGGTCTTATCGGATCTCCCCCTGAAACGGGCGCGGAGTATAAAAATGCGCTCACGCCTCGGCAAGGCCTAACGGAGCGCTCGAGAAAATCGCCGGGAAGCACGGGAACCACCGTTAATTCAAACTGTTAGATCGCGGTTCACGGATCATCGCGGCTCGGTAGCGGCGCCGGCTCGGCCGCGCTACCGGCGGTGCGGCGCGCGCAGCGTGAACAGCGGCTTGACCGTGCGCCGGATGCCGGCCCCGTTCCGACGCTCGGCGCGGGCGAGGTCGTAGGAGGTCTGCAGCTCAAGCCAGAAGCGCGGTGAGGTGCCGAAATAGCGGGCGAGCCGGAGCGCGCTGTCAGCGGAAATGCCGCGCCTGCAGTTGATGATGTCGGTGATCCGACTCGCCGGAACGCCGAGTCGCCGCGCCAGCGCGGTCGGCGAGATGCCGAGTGCGCGGATCTCCGCCTTGAGACTCTCCCCGGGATGCGGCACCGACCGCTCGTCTCCCTCGGCCATCGCCTTGCCTCCTTCCCGTCACAGCATAGGCCGATCGCCGGCGCGTCACAGCCCTTTCACGCATGCGGCGGCGAGCACCGACCGAGCGGCGGCGATGCCCGTAGAAGCGACGCGGCGACGGGGTTCGGCCAGATGCGAGAGGGTGCCGACGGTTCCGTTCCCGACCGCGCCGTGCTCGCAGCAGGAGAGCCTACGCCGCACTCACCTCGACCAAGGTGTCGGAGAAGGTCGGCGCGTTGCCGTAATCGGCGAAAGCCGGCGGGTTGATGGCATTCACCGTGCGGCCGTTCGGGCTGCTTTTCGCCCAATAGCCGAGCGGCGCGACCACGACGCCGGGGCTTGCGTCCTCGCTCACCCGCGCCACCGCCTGGAAGGCGCCTCGATCGTTATAGACACGCACCGAGTTGCCGTCGGCAATACCGCGCGCGCCGGCGTCGCTCGGATTGATCATGACCATCTGATCGCCGGCATGATGAAGCTGGGTAAGCATGTTGCCGAAGGACGAGTTGAGGAAGGCGTGGCTCTTCGGCGACAGTATGTTGAGCGGATAGCGCGCCGCCAGTTCGGGGCTGGTCCGCGGCGATTCATTTTGCGGAATGAAATTAGGCAAGGGGTCTAGCACCTCGCCCGACTGATCGCCGGCATGGCCTTGGCGGAACAGCGGCAGCACCATGTTGCCGACGGCCTCGGCCATGGAGGATTTGAATTCGACCTTGCCGGACGGTGTCGGGAAATTGCCTTCGCGGTGCGGTACGAATTCCTCCGGCGAGCCGACCTTAAGGCGGGCATAGCCGGCTTGGCGCAAACTGGCGAGGTCGATCCCGTCGAGCACGGGATTGCTCCAATCCAGCGCATCGAGCGCCATCTCCTCGTCCGTCCGCTCCCAATAGGGATCGTTGAAGCCCATCGCCCGAGCCAGGCGGCGGAACAGCTCTGTGTTGGGTACCGATTCGCCGAGCGGCGCAATGGCCGGCTCGTTGAGCGTCAAGTAGAGGTGCCCCCACGAGAACATGAGATCGAATTGCTCGAGCTGGGTGGTGGCAGGCAGCACGATGTCGGCGTAAAGCGCGGTATCGGTCAGGAAATGCTCGCTCACCACGGTGAACAGGTCCTCGCGCCTGAGGCCTTGCAGCACTTTGTCCTGCTCCGGCGCCACCACCACCGGGTTCGAGTTGTAGACGAACAGGGAATTGACCTTGTAATCGAGCTCGCCCGTCAGCGCCGCGCCGAGTCGCCATTGATTGACCACCGGCGTGCCTTCCCGGATCCAGTCGGGTCGGCTCAAGCCGTCCCAATTCATCGGAAACGCCCAGATCGGCATATGCAGGATGCCGCCGCCGCAATGCCGCCACGAGCCGACCAAGGCGGGTATGCAGGACATAGCCCGCACAGCATTGCCGCCGGAGGCATTGCGCTCGATGGCGACGCCCATGCGGATCACGGAGGGCTGCGTGGTGGCGAATTCGCGCGCCAGAGTGCGGATGTCATCGGCCGAAATCCCGGTGATCTCGGCGACCTTGTCCGGCGGGAAATTCGCCGCGCGCTCCTTCAGCTCGTCATAGCCGACGGTGTATTGTTCGACATAGTCGTGATCGACCAAGTCCTCGGCGATGATCACATTGATCATGCCGAGGGCCAACGCGGCATCGGTGCCGGGCTTGATGGGCAGGTGCCAATCGGCCTGCTTGGCCGTGCGTGTCGCGACCGGATCGATCACGACCACCTTGGCGCCGCGGCGCTGCGCCTCCGCGATGAACGGCCAGTGGTGCAGATTGTTGCTGATCGTGTTGATCGCCCAGAGCACGATGTATTTCGAGTAGACGAAACTCTCCGGATCGACCGCGGCGGTCGGCCCGCAGGTCATGAAAAACGCGGTGATCGCGCCGGAATCGCAGAATGTGCGTTCCGAGATCGCGGCGCCGAGCTTGTTGAAGAAAGCGTCGCCGGCGTTGAGGCCGTTGAGAATGCCCTCGGTGCCGAGATAGCTGTAGGGCAGAATGGCGCTCGGCCCGTCTCTATCGATGATCGCGTTCCAGCGGCTCGAAATCTCGCCGAGCGCATCGTCCCAAGAGATCCGCTCGAATTCGCCGGATCCTTTGGCGCCGGTGCGGCGCATCGGAAACAGCACCCGATCCTCGCTGTAGACCCGGTTCTGGTAGTCGTTGACCTTGACGCAGAGACCACCCTGGGTGAACGGGTGGTCGGGATTTCCGCGCACGTCGACCACTTTGCCGTCTCGGACCGTGGTGAGCATGGCGCAGGTATCCGGGCAATCATGTGGACAGGCGCTGAATATGGTGGTCTCTGCCATGATATCCCTCCCCTTCTTGCAACGAGAATGATACGCGCCGAACAGCGCTGCTGCCCACAGGACTTTGCCGTCTCACATGACGAACAAGTTCTGCTGCGTGCGAGAATCGGCGTCGTTTCGTGCCGCGCAGCGCCTGCGGCTCAGTGCAGCCGCCAAGACCTTCGACGACCGGCCGCCGCGCGGCTATCATCGTCACGCCGGGCACGCGATGCCGCGGCTCTTGAACGAAGAGTGCCATGATCGGCGAGCACTTGGCACCGGGCGATTGGGTGAGGAATCCGCTGGCGCCGGACTGGGGCCTCGGACAGGTTCAGTCGGTGATCGGGGACCGCATTACGGCCAATTTCGAGAACGCGGGCAAGCGGCTGATCAACGGCGCCGTGGTCAGCTTGCAGCGGGTCGATCTGCCCGGAACGGCGGACGACGAGCCGTTCTGAGCGATCGCGCCGACGTCGCCGCACCCGAGAGCCATGGTCCTCAAGCAGTTCCGCTATCTGGTAGCGCTCGCCCAGGAGCAGCATTTCGGGCGCGCGGCGATGCGCTGCGGGGTCTCGCAACCGACTCTCTCCACCGCGCTCCGCGGCCTCGAGGACGAGCTCGGTGTGCCCCTCATCCGGCGCGGGCAGCGCTTCATCGACTTCACCGCCGAGGGCCAGCGGGTTCTCGAATGGGCCGAGCGAATCCTCGCCGATCAGGACGCTATGGTGCAGGAATTGAGCGAGATGCGCGGCGATCTACGCGGCCGGCTGCGGATCGGCATCGTGCCGACCGCCGTGCCGGTCGTCGCCCGGCTCACGGCGCCGTTCTGCGCGGCGCATCCCCATGTCACCGTCAGCGCGCGCTCCCAAAGCTCGGTCGAGATTCAGAAGGGACTCGACGATTTCGAGATCGAGCTCGGCATCACCTATCTGGACAATGAGCCCGTCCTGCGCGCCCGCGCGCTGCCTCTCTATCGCGAGCGCTACAGCCTGCTGGTGCCGGCCGATGCCGCGATCGCCGATCGGGACCGGGCCGGATGGGCCGAAGCGGCGGCACTCAAGCTCTGCCTGCTCTCCTCCGATATGCAGAATCGGCGCATCATCGATTCCGCGTTCGAGGCCGCCGGCCACCACCCGGAGCCGCAAATCGAGACGAACTCGGTCTCCGCTCTCGCGCTCCACGTCCAGACCGGACGATGGTCCAGCATCGTGCCGAGCCACCTGCTCACGATCCTCGGAGTGCCGGACGGCACCAAAGCGCTCCCGCTGGTCGAACCCGAGATCGCACGGCAAATCGGTGTCGTCGTAGCGGAGCGTGAGCCGACCGCACCCACCGCCAAAGCATTGCTGGGGATCGTCGAGGGGATCGACGAGCGGGCGCTCCTGGGCAGTGCCATCGATCGTTGATAGGAAATATTGAACAGTTGATTGATTCAGTAGATTTTACAGATCATCAGTAATCTGACAGCCTGTCCGCCGAGTCCGGTTGAACCACGATCCTCGGAGGTCACGGGTGGCGTCCCCGAACGACATTCAGAGATTCGGGCATCCCGGCAAAGGTCGGCGAAAGGCGCGCTATACCGAAAAAGGTCGTCAGACCGAGCCCGCCGCATTGGACGAGGTGCGCGCGCTCTTGGGCGACGAGCCGCGGCGCCAGGACCTGCTGATCGAGCATCTGCACAACATTCAGGACCGTTACGGCCATCTCTCGGCCCGTCACTTGGCGGCGCTCGCCACCGAGATGCGCCTCGCGATGGCCGAGGTCTATGAGGTGGCGACCTTCTACGCTCATTTCGACGTGATCATGGAGGGCGAGACCCCGCCGCCGCCGCTCACGGTCAGGGTTTGCGACAGCCTGACTTGCGAATGCCTCGGCGCCCGCGCGCTCCTCGCCGCGCTACCCGGCGCCGTAGGCAGCGGCGTACGGGTCGTGCGCGCGCCTTGCATGGGTCGATGCGAGCAGGCTCCCGTCGCGGAAGTCGGCCACCGCCACGTCTCCCACGCGACCGCGGACTCGATCCTGGCCTGTATCGGCGAGCGAGACCATGCCCCGCTCATACCGCCTTATGTCGACTTCGATGAATATCTAAAGAATGGCGGTTATACTATTCTAAAAGAATGCCTTTCAGGCGATCGAAACGTCGATGACGTAATCGGCGCGCTGGAGGACAGCGGGCTCAAGGGCATGGGCGGCGCGGGCTTCCCGGCAGGGCGAAAATGGCGCTTCGTCCGCGCCGAAGCCGGCCCCCGGCTGATGGCGGTCAATGCGGACGAAGGCGAGCCAGGCACGATCAAGGATCGCGTCTACATGGAGCAGGACCCGCACCGCTTCCTGGAAGGCACCCTGATCGCCGGTTGGGCCGTCGAAGCGGCCACATGCTACATCTATCTACGCGACGAATATCCGGGCATCCGAACGATGCTGCTGGAGGAAATCGCGAAGCTCGACGTGGCGGGCCTCACCGCGCAAACGGCCCTGGTCCTGCGCCGCGGTGCCGGGGCCTATATCTGCGGCGAGGAATCCGCGATGCTCGAGAGCATCGAGGGCAAGCGCGGCGAGCCGCGGCATAAGCCGCCCTTCCCTTCCCAGGTCGGCCTCTGGGGCCGGCCGACCCTGATCAACAATGTCGAGACCCTCCATTGGGTGCGCGACATCCTGGAGCGCGGGTCGAGCTGGTTCGCCGACGAAGGCCGCAACGGGCGCTCCGGGCTGCGCAGCTTCTCGGTATCGGGCCGCGTCAAGGAGCCAGGCGTCAAGCTCGCGCCCGCGGGCATCACCATGAACGAGCTGCTGGCGGAATATTGCGGCGGCATGGCCGACGGCCATCGGTTCAGGGCCTATCTGCCCGGCGGTGCGTCCGGCGGCATTCTGCCCGCCTCGATGGCCGATCTCCCGCTCGATTTCGGCACCCTCGAATCGCATGGCTGCTTCATCGGCTCGGCCGCGATCGTGGTGCTCTCGGACAAGGACGACCTGAAGCGCGCGGCGTTGAACCTCATGGAATTCTTCGAGGACGAGAGTTGCGGCCAGTGCACGCCCTGCCGGGTCGGCACCGAGAAAGCGGTCGCCTTGATGAGCGACGGCCGGTGGGATCCGGCGCTCCTGCGTGAGCTCAGCGCCGGCATGGCCGACGCTTCGATCTGCGGCCTCGGCCAGGCCGCGCCCAACCCGCTGCTTTCGATCCTGCGCTATTTCCCGGAGGAGCTCTCATGAGCGACCCAGTCCGCTTCACCCTCGATGGCCGCGTCGTGACCGCGGCGCCGGACGAGACCATTTGGCAGGCCGCCAAGCGGCACGGGGTCGACCTGCCCCATCTCTGCTACACGCCCGAGCCGGGCTACCGGGCGGACGGCAACTGCCGGGTCTGCATGGTGGAAATCGAGGGCGAGCGGGTGCTGGCAGCCTCCTGCATTCGCAAACCGACCGAGGGCATGGTCGTGGGCGCCGCCACGGAGCGCGCCGTGCGCGCCCGCAACATGGTGATGGAGCTCCTGATCGCCGACCAGCCGCCGATCGAGTCCAGCCACGACCCGAAATCCGAGCTCTGGGACTGGGCCGAAGCCATGGGCCAGACCGACAGCCGCTTTCCGGCCAGGCGGGCGCCGGCGCCCGATCTCAGCCACGGCGCGATGGCGGTCAATCTCGACGCCTGCATCCACTGCACGCGCTGCGTGCGGGCCTGCCGCGAGGTTCAGGTCAACGACGTGATCGGCATGGCCGGCCGCGGAGCCCGCAACAAAATCGTGTTCGACTTCGACGATCCGATGGGCGAGAGCAGCTGCGTCGCCTGCGGCGAGTGCGTCCAGGCCTGCCCGACCGGCGCCCTCATGCCGGCTAAGGAGGTCGGCAAGGAGACCCCGGCCACGCGGGTCGATAGCGTCTGTCCCTATTGCGGCGTCGGCTGCCAGCTCACCTACAACGTCAAGGACAACAAAATCCTCTGGATCGACGGCAAGGACGGCCCCGCCAATCAAGGCCGGCTCTGCGTCAAGGGCCGCTTCGGCTTCGACTATGTCGGCCATCCGCACCGCCTGACCAGGCCGCTGATTCGCAAAGACGATGCGCCGAAGTCGGCCGATATCGACCTCGATCCGGCGAACCCCTTCAGCCATTTTCGAGAGGCGAGTTGGGACGAGGCCCTCGATAAGGCGGCGAGCGGGCTTGCGCGAATCCGCGAAGCCCACGGCGGCGACGCGCTCGCCGGCTTCGGCTCGGCCAAGGGCTCGAACGAGGAGGCCTACCTCTTTCAGAAGCTCGTCCGCGCCGGCTTCGGCACCAACAATGTCGACCACTGCACCCGGCTCTGCCATGCCTCCTCGGTGGCCGCGCTCCTCGAATGCATCGGCTCGGGCGCGGTCACCGCGACCTTCAACCAAGTCGAGCATTCCGACGTCATCGTGGTGATCGGCGCGCATCCGACCTCGAACCACCCGGTCGCGGCGACCTTCTTCAAGAACGCGGCGAAACGCGGCGCCAAGCTGATCGTGGTCGACCCCCGCGGCTCGGCACTGGCACGCCACGCGAGCCACTTCCTCCAGTTCAAGCCGGGCACGGACGTGGCGCTGCTCAACGCGCTGATGCACGTCATCGTCGAGGAAGAGCTTTACGACAGACAATATGTTCAGGCCCACACCGAAGGCTTCGAGCAGCTCAGGCATCACCTCAAGGCCTATTCGCCGGAGGAAATGGCGCCGATCTGCGGCATCGAGCCGGATACGCTCCGCGAGGTTGCCCGCCTCTATGGCGGCGCCGAGGCGGCGATCATCTTCTGGGGCATGGGCATTTCCCAGCACATCCACGGCACCGACAACGCGCGCTGTCTGATCTCGCTCGCGCTGATGTCGGGTCAGGTCGGCCGCCCGGGCACGGGCCTCCACCCGCTGCGCGGTCAGAACAACGTCCAGGGCGCCTCCGACGCCGGGCTCATTCCGATGATGTATCCGGATTACCAACCGGTCGCGGACCCCGCCCGACGGGCGAGCTTCGAGGATTTTTGGGGCGTCACGCTCGACCCCAACGCCGGCCGCACCGTGGTCGAGATCATGAACGCGGCCCATGACGGCGAGATCAGAGGCATGTACATCATGGGCGAGAATCCCGCGATGTCGGACCCCAATTTGCAGCATGTGCGCGAGGCTTTGGCCTCGCTGGACCACCTCGTCGTCCAGGAAATCTTCCTGACCGAAACCGCCTACCACGCGGACGTCGTGCTGCCCGCGACCGCGTGGCCGGAGAAGGACGGCACGGTCACCAACACCAACCGCCAGGTTCAGATGGGCCGCATCGCGCTCGCTGCGCCGGACGGCGTCAGGCCCGACTGGCGGATCATTCAGGAGATCGCCCGCCGCATCGGGCTCGACTGGAACTACCGGGGGCCGGCGGACGTCTTCGCCGAGATGAAGGGCTGCATGCCCTCGCTCGACAACATCACCTGGCGCAGGCTCGGGGACGAAGACGCCGTGATCTATCCCTGCGACGCCGAGGACGAGCCCGGCCACGACGTGATCTTCGCCGAGGGCTATCCGACTCCGAGCAAGCGGGGCAAGCTCGTGCCCGCGAGCATCATCCCCCCCGACGAGCTGCCCGACCGAGACTATCCGATGGTGCTGACCACGGGCCGCATGCTCGAGCACTGGCACACCGGCGCGATGACCCGGCGCGCATCGGCGCTCGATGACCTCGAGCCGGAGGCCGTCGCGCATCTCGCGCCGGCCGAGCTCGCGCGCATGGGGATCGCCCCGGGCGCGCCGATCACCATCGAGACGCGGCGTGGTGCGATCGGGCTTCGCGCCCGCGCCGATGCCGGAATCCCCGCCGGCGTGGTCTTCGTCCCGTTCTGCTTCGCCGAGGCGGCCAGCAATTTCCTGACCAACCCGGCGCTCGACCCGTTCGGCAAGATTCCCGAATTCAAATATTGCGCCGCGCGCGTCGCCGAGGCGGCGCCGGCCGAGGCGGCGGAATAGCCGCGCGGCCGAATGGAAGCGCCAGCTCCCCGCCCCGCGCGGCAGGCGGCGGGAATGCCGGCGAGGAAGCGCTGAACAAGGCGCTGACCGAAGGCATCGCGGGCGAAGCGGAGCGGGTCCTGCTCGGCTTCAACTGGACCTATGTCGAGGGGCCGGCCGGCGCCGGCCTCTGTCAAACCCCGGCGCGCGGGAGCGCGGGATGCCGGAGCCTTCCCGAGCCCGGCGGCTACCGGGGGCGAGCGCTCGCCGATCTCGCCGCCCTCGTCGCCTCGGACAACGGGTTGGAGAGAGCGCTCGGCTTCGCCGCGATCAACGCTCATCACAACCGCTACGCGCTTGGCGGCGAATGCGCCAACGGCCTGGATCTGCTCGACCCGGACGCGCCGTCGGTCGTGATGGGGCGCTTCCCCGACCTCGATCGGCGTCTACCGAGGGCCAAGGTGATCGAACGGGAACCCGGGCCCGGCGACTACCCGGAATCGGCGGCGGCCACCTTGATTCCGGCGGCGCCCCAAATCGCGATCACGAGTGCGACGATCGCGAACGGCTCGCTCGGCCGCATCCTCGCTCTGGCGCGCGCGGACGCGTTTTGCGCCCTGCTCGGCCCGAGCACGCCGCTGTGCCCGGCCCTCTTCGCATACGGGATCGACGCGCTGTCCGGACTGGTGGTCGTCGATCGGGAGCGGGCGCGCCGCGTGATCGCGGAAGGCGGCGCGGTCCGCGCGCTCCACCCCGTCACTCGTATGGTGACGCTCCGCCCGTGAGGGCGGAGCGTCGGTTAGCCGACCAGGCCGCCGTCCTCTCGCATGATCGCGATCACCGCCGAACGCGCCACCGAATCGCCGCCGCCCGGGAAGTGGCTGTTGCCCTTCTCGCCCGGATGCTGAATCCCGACCAAAACGGTGCGCCGATCCGGGCTGAAGGTGGTGCCAGTCACCTCGCACTCCTTGGGGCCGACCATGAAGCGGCGGATCTCACCGGTCTTAGGGTCGGCGATCAGCATCTGGTTGTTGCCCTGGCCGGCGAAATCGCCCTCGTTGGAATATTTGCCGTCGGTCTGAATCCACATCAAGCCGGCCCGGTCGAATGCCAGGCCATCGGGCGAGTTGAACATGTTGTCGCCGTTGATCGCCGCCGAGCCGGCGCGCGCGTCCGCGTGGACCGCCGGGTTGCCGGCGATCACGAACAGGTCCCACGCGAAGCCGGCCGCGCCGTGGTCGCCATTGTCCGGCACCCAGCGCACGATCTGCCCGTATTTGTTTTTTTCTCGCGGATTCGGGCCGTTGACAGGGGTCGGGTCGCCGCCGGCGTTCGGCTTGACGCCGCGGTTCTTGTTGTTCGTGAGGCAGCAATAGGCCTCGACCTTGGTCGGGTTGCTCGCCACCCATTCGGGCCGATCCATCGTCGTGGCACCGACCGCAGACGCGGCTTGGCGCGTGCGGATCGCGATCTCCGCCTGTGAGCTCATGCCGGTCGCCGCTGGCGTCAGCTCGATCCATTCGCCGCGGCCGTCATCGCCGAACTTCGCGACGAAGAGCGAGCCGCCGTCGAGCAGATCCGCGTTATCGCCGCCCGCAGCGTAGACGCCGACGCTGACGAACTTGTAGAGGCATTCGCCGCGTTCGTCGTCGCCGAGATAGACGACGACCCGGCCGTCGGCCGCCAGCGTCACGTCCGCGTTCTCGTGCTTGAAGCGGCCGAGGGCCGTGCGCTTCTTCGGCGTCGAGGCCGGGTCGAGCGGAACGATCTCCACGACGTAACCGGCGCGGTTCGGCTCGTTCGGATGTTTCGAGACATCGAACCGTTCATCGGTCATCGCCCATTTGTAGCCTCGGTCCTCGAGCTTGACCCCGTAACGCTTGTGGTCGTCGGTGCGTTGATAATCGGGGTTGCTCGATGAGAAGTAGCCGTTGAGGTTCTCTTCGCAGGCCAGATAGGTGCCCCATGGCGTGCGGCCGCTGCCGCAGTTGTTCCAGGTGCCGAGAGACGTCGTCCCCGTCGGATCGGCCGCAGTCTTCAGCAAATCGTGACCGCGCGCCGGCCCGGTGATCTCCATCGGCGTGTCGGGCGTGATGCGGCGGTTGTAGGGCGAACCCTTGACGATGCTCCAGGAACCGTCGCGCTGCACGATCTCGAAAATGGAAACCCGTGTCCGGCCTTGCCCTTGCGCACGTCGGCGGCGGTCTCGGGCCCCGCCGACGCCCGGTTGCCGTAGATGATGTCGAGGTTCACATACTCGTTGTTCGCGGCGAGGATCGCGCGGTCCCCATGGGCGTACAACGCCATGCCGTCATTGTTGTCGCCGAATGCGGTCTCCTGGCTTGCGCCGGTGCCGCGGGTGGATTCGTCGAAATCGACCCCGTCCGGCCAGAGCGGATCGCCCCATTTCGCGACGATCTGCCAGCGGTAACCCGGCGGCAGCGTGACGGTATCGAAGGTGTTGGCTAGCACCGCCTCGAAGGCGAGCCGGCCGCCGGCCCGCGCCGGCGCCGTCAGCGCGGTCGAGCCCATGACGAAGGCGGCGGCGCCGAGGCCGACGCCGCCGGCCAGGAATCCGCGCCGAGAGATTCGGCGGTCGACGATTCCGTCGAAATCGGTCGCCGCCTGCGTGTCGCCGTGCTCGTCACGATCGCCGCATGATGTATCGATGAGCCTGGTGTCCGACATGTCTTCCCTTTCCGTCATCAGCCGCCGCCCCACGTCGGGCGGCCGTTCGCGGCATGAAACTGACGGCCCCGGAAGTCAATTTGATGACTGCTACGTTACGATCGATTTTCCAGTAGACGCCCCTCGACAGGGGTCGTCGATGCCGATGCCCTGCGGCTTGAGGAACGAGACGAGGAGACGGCCTTCCATCCTTCTGGCGACCCTGGGGGCGCCGTGTTGCCGGCGCCCGCGAGTCCAACTACGGTACCGCCCGATCGCCAACGCAAGGACGTCGGGGGAACATGGGGCTCGAGCGGGAAGCGCTGATCGACGTGGCCATGGGCTACGAGCCGGCCGATACGGTCATCAAGAATGGGCAGCTGGTCAATGTCCACACGGACACCATCAAGGCCGAAGGCGCGGCGATCAAAGGCGAGCGAATCGCCACCGCCGCCAACGAGACGATCAGGATGGACGGCGGCTTTATTGCGCTCCGCAACGGCACGGTCGAGGCATCCCTGCCGACGCCGTTGAACGGTCTCGCATCCGATCTTCCGTTCGATGCGCTTTTCGAGCGGCAATACAAGCTGATCGCGGCATGGCGCGCCATGGGATGCGAGCTCGAGACGCCGCAGATGAACCTCGAATTCGTCTCGCTGGTCACCATCCCCTACTACCGCATCAGCACCAAGGGGCTCGCCTATATGACCCAGGACCGGTTCGAGCTTGCGGAGCTCTTCGTGCAATAGCGGCTCGGCCGCGCCAATAGGGGGACGGGGAACGATGGCGGAAGAGTTGCGGCTCGGCGTGGTCGGCGTGGGCCATTTCGGGCGCTACCACGCCGAGAAGATGGCGGCGCTCGACGGCGCCCGCCTGGTCGCGGTCGCCGACCTCGATCCCGCGCGTGCCGCCGCGGTCGCGGGCCCGCTCGGCGCCACCGTCGCGGCCGACCACCGCGCCTTGTCGGAACATGTCGACGCGGTCTCCGTCGCCGTGCCCGCCGCGGCGCACTATCCGGTGGTCAAGGATTTGCTCGATGCGGGGATCCACGTGCTGGTCGAGAAGCCCCTGACCGAGAGCGTGACCACCGCCAGGGAGATCACGGCCCTCGCCGAGGCCAAGGAGCTGGTGCTTCAGGTCGGCCAGATCGAGCGCTTTTCCGAGGTATTCCGCCTCGTCGCACCGCGCATCACCCGGCCGCTCTATATCGAATCGGTCCGCGTCGCGCCGTTCACACCGCGCGGCACCGACGTCAGCGTGGTTCTCGACGTGATGATCCACGACATCGACATCATCCTCGCGCTGGTCGACGCGCCGGTCGCCGAGATCGATGCCGTCGGTGCGCCGGTCTTTTCCGAGAGCGAGGACATCGCCAACGCCCGGCTCAAATTCGGCAATGGCTGCGTCGCCAACGCCACCGCGAGCCGGGTCAGCCTCAAGACCGAGCGCAAGCTCCGCATCTTCCAACCGGACGTCTATATCGGCGTCGACTACGGCGAAAAGAGCATCAGGATCGCACGCAGGAAGGGAGATGGCGCGGCCAAGCCCTCCGGCGTCGGCGACTTTGCCCTGGAGCAGGAGCGCTATGACGGGGGCGATCCGCTCAGGAGCGAGATCGAGGCGTTCGTGCACGCGGTGCGCACCGGCAGCGAGCCCCTGGTGACCGGCGCGGACGGCGTGCGCTCGCTCGAGGTGGCACGGCGCATCGCCGAGTGCATGAGCGCTAATCGCGCGAGCGCATCCCTGCCGTGACCCGCGCGCGCTCCCGACCGGTCAAGGTTTCCTGCCGCGACCGAGCGGCACGGCGCGCCAGCACCTATTCGGCCGCGTCGCGGGCGAGGCTCGTCATTGGCGGGATCTCGTAGCCGACCACGGGCTTCACCGGCGGGCGCTCATAGGTGATCTTGCTGTGGCTGAGCCCGGCGTCGACCAGGCTCGCGGCGAGCTTGACCGCCCACGGGACCGGGTCGATCACCGGCACGTCGTGGCCCTTGGCGAGCAGGCCCCGGCGCACGGCCTCGGCGCAGCCCAGCATGCCGGTGCAGCCGAAGATGATCGCATCGGCGCCATCCTCGTCGACCGCGCACACCGCCTCCTCGGCGAGCGCCGCCTTGGTGCGGTCGAGGTCCTCCTCGAGCTCGAGCACCGGGATCGAGACGGCACGGACCGAGGCGAGCTTCTCGCGGACCCCATAGATCTGCGCCTGATGCTCGAACTGCGGGCGGAGGCGCTTGAGCACCGTGACCACGCTGAAGGTGTGCCCGAGCATCGAGGCCACGTGCATTGCCGCCTCGCAGGGCCCGACCACCGGGATCGAGACACATTCGCGCCCCGGCAGCATGCCGGGATCGCCCATGCAGTCGATCACCACCGCGTCGCAGCCGTCCCGCTCGGCCTCGATGATCTTCGCGATCGTGCCGGGCACGGCGAGCGCCTCGTCATATTCGCATTCGATCGAGGCCGGTCCGGTCTCGATCTCGACATGGCTGATCGTCAGATCGGGCCGCTCGAGAGCGAGAAACTCGGATTTGTCCCGAAAACCCCAGGTCGTGATCGGGGTCACTACGCGCACATCCATTGCCATGGTCGGTTTCCTTCCTATGGAACGCCGCTCAGCCGACGGTACTTGGCCGAAAGTCTATGTCTCTATCGTCGCTCGATCAATTGAAGGCTCGGAGAGGAGACCTTTCCCGGTGCGGCCGCACTGCACTCCGACTAGGATGCTGCGGCGCGAATCGGAGGAGACGGGCATGAGGATTGGCGTCGACGTCGGCGGGACGAATACCGATGCGGTGCTGATGGACGGCAACACGGTCGTCGCGTCGGTCAAATCGCCAACGACCGCCGATGTCGGCTCGGGCGTCGTGGCCGCGATCAAGGACGTGCTGGCCGATTCGGAGGTCGCGGCGGATGCGATCACCGGGGTGATGATCGGCACCACCCAGTTCACCAATGCGATCGTCGAGCGCCGACGCCTGGTGCCGGTCGGGATCGTGCGCCTGGCCTTGCCGGCGACCGAAAGCCTTGATCCTCTGATCGACTGGCCGCGGGATCTGGTCGAGGTCATCGGGCGCAATGTCTACATGGCCAAGGGCGGCTACGAGGTGGACGGGCGCGAGATCTCGCCGCTCGACGAACGCGAGATCGCCGGCATCGCCCGCGACATCCGGGCCAAGGGGCTCGACTCGGTCGCGATCTCATCGGTCTTCGCGCCCCTCAACAGCGGGCAGGAGGAGCGCGCGAGCGAGATCATCCGCTCCGAACATCCCGACGCCCAGATCACGCTTTCCAACGAAATCGGCCGGGTCGGGCTGATCGAGCGCGAGAACGCGGCGGTGATGAACGCCTCGCTGGTCGAGCTCTCGACCAAGGTCGTGGGATCGTTCCGCGAGGCGCTGAAGGCGCTCCGGATCGAGGCGCCCTTCTTCATCAGCCAGAACGATGGCACGTTGATGAGCGCGGCCTATGTCGAGCGCTACCCGGTCTTGACCTTCGCCTCCGGGCCGACCAACAGCATGCGCGGTGCGGCCTTTCTGTCGGACGAGGAGAATGCGGTGGTCGTCGACATCGGCGGCACGACCACCGATGTCGGCGTACTAGCCCGGGGCTTCCCCCGGGAATCGGCCGTCGCCGTCGATGTCGGCGGCGTGCGAACCAATTTTCGCATGCCCGACGTGCTCGCGATCGGGCTCGGCGGCGGCAGCCTGGTGCGCGGCGACGACCCGGTTACCGTGGGACCCGACTCGGTCGCCTTCGAGTTGACCAGCAAAGCGCTGATCTTCGGCGGCGACACGCTCACCGCCACCGACATCGCGGTCGCCGGCGGCCTCGCCGACATCGGCGACGGCGCAGCCGTGGCGGGGCTCGACGGGACCGGGGTGCGGCGCGCCCTCGACAGGATCCACGCGATGGTGGAGGACGCGATCGACCGCATGAAGACCAGCGCCGAGCCGGTCCCCGCGATCCTGGTCGGCGGCGGCAGCATCCTGATCGACCGCGACCTCGCCGGCGTCTCCGCGCTCAACGTGCCGGACCATTCCGCGGTCGCCAATGCCATCGGCGCCGCGATCGCCCAGGCCGGCGGCGAGGTTGATCGGGTCTTTTCCTATGAGAGCGAGGGGCGGGAGAACGCGATCGCGCAGGCCAAGGATGAGGCCACCGCACGGGCGGTCGACGCGGGCGCCGAGCCCGCGAGCATCGATATCATCGAGGTCGAGGAGATCCCCCTCGCCTACCTCCCGGGCGCCGCCTGCCGGGTTCGGGTCAAGGCGGTCGGCGATCTCGCGGGCGGTTGATTCAGACGCGCGGTACCTGCCCGACACAAAGAGGATTGCGGCGATGAAGATGCATCTCGACCTGCTTCCGGATTTCCTGCGCGGCACCGCCTTTCTCGGCACCGGCGGCGGCGGCGATCCCTATGTCGGCGGGCTGATCCTGCGGCAGAAGCTGGAGGAAGGCGCCGATATCACGATCATGGATCCGATGGCGCTCGACGACGACGCCTTCGTCGTCTCGGTCGCGAATATGGGCGCGCCGACCGTCATGGTCGAGAAGATCCCGAGCGCGCGCTCTATGGTGAACTGCCTGCGCTCGATAGAGCGCGAGAAGGGCCGCAAGGCCGACGCGTTGATCGCCGCCGAGGCAGGCGGCATCAACGGCACCTTGCCGATGGTGGTCGGTGCGATGACCGGCCTGCCGGTGGTGGACGGCGACGGCATGGGCCGCGCCTTCCCCGAGCTTCAGATGTGCACCTTCGGCATCTATGGCGTGCCCGCCTCGCCGATCGTGCTGCGCGACGAGCATGACAACGAGGTCATCGTGCGCGCCCGCAGCAACCTCGAATCCGAATGGTTCGCGCGCGTGGTCTGCACCCGGATGGGCACCAAGTCGGAGATCGCGCTCTACGCCATGTCGGGCAAGGAGGCTAAGGAGACCGGCGTGCTCTACACGACGACCCTCGCGATGGAGATCGGCCGCTCGATCCGTGAGGCGCGCGAGACCCAGAGCGACCCCTTCACCGGACTTGCGCGCTATTTCGAGGACTCCAAGGACAAGCGCTTTTGCAAGGTCCTGTTCGAAGGCAAGGTGGTCGATCTCCTGCGCGAAACGACGCGCGGCTGGGCCATCGGGCGGGTGATCTTCGAGGGAATCGGCGCCAGCGAGGGCCAGCTCGAGGTGCGCTTCCAGAACGAATTTCTGGTCGCGAAACAAGGCGATCGGATGCTCGGCATGGTACCGGACCTGATCTGCATCCTCGACCAGGAGAACGCCGAGCCGATCACCACCGAGGGCCTCAAATACGGCCAGAGGGTCCGCGTGGTCGGCGTAAGCGTGCCGCCGGTGATGCGGACGCCCGAGGCGATCGCGGTTTTTGGGCCGAAATATTTTGGGATCGCCGACGTCTACACGCCGATCGAGGAGCTCGCCCAGGCGCGGTGACGGGGATCAGTCGCCCAGGAGCTCGCTGCTTGCGACCGTCCAGCCGATGGTGACCTCGCTGCCGTCGGCAATGTCCGGCTGATCGGGCCGGTTGGGGACTTCGGCGACGATCTCCTGACCCTCGAGCCTCATCCGGTAGCGGATGATCGCGCCCTGATAGCTGCGGTCGACCACCGTCGCGGTTACGCTGGGGCCCTGAACGGCCTCGGCCGCGGCGCCGATCAGCACGCGCTCGGGCCGAACCACGAAGCCGACGGACTGGCCGGCTTCGAGCCCGTCGCGGCGCGGCGCGGCGAGCTCGACGCGGCCGATCGTGATGCGGCACTCGTGCTCGTTCACCGCAACCACCGTCGCTTCGAGAATGTTGGATTCGCCGATGAAGTCGGTGACGAAGCGATCGGCCGGATGCTCGTAGATCGCGTCCGGCGCGCCGATCTGAACCACGCGGGCCCGGTTCATCACCGCGATCCGATCGGACATGGTGAGCGCCTCGCCCTGGTCGTGAGTGACATAGACGGTGGTGATGCCGAGAGATTGCTGGAGCTCCTTGATCCAGTACTTCATCTCCTCGCGGAGCTTCTTGTCGAGGGCGCTTAAGGGCTCGTCGAGCAGGAGGATCTTGGGCTCGGTGATCAGCACGCGGGCGAGCGCGACCCGCTGCTGCTCGCCGCCGGAGAGCTCTCGCTGATAGCGCCTCTCATAGCCGCCGAGATTCACCTGATCGAGCGCCCTCTGAACGCGGACGCGAATCTCCCGCTTCGACACCTTCCGCATCTTCAGGCCGAACGCGATATTGTCGAACGCGTTCATATGCGGAAAGATCGCGTAGTTCTGGAAGACGATCCCGATCCCCCGCTTCTCCGGCGGCAGGAGCGTCATGTCCTCGCCGCCGATGAAGACGCGACCCTCGTTCGGTCTAACGAAGCCCGCGATCATGCGCAGCGTCGTGGTCTTGCCGCAGCCTGACGGGCCGAGGAGGGAGAAGAACTCCCCCTCATCGACCCGCAGCGAGACATCCGAGACCGCGAGGGTCTCGCCGTAGCGCTTCGTCAGGCCCGAAAGCTCGACGTCCGACACACGCTGCCCCGTTCAGGCTGCTGGTAAAGGGGCCTCAGCCGCCGAAGATCTCGTTGGTGGTCTCGACGATGTCGTCCTCGTTGTCGAGATACCAGTTCCAATCGGGGATCCAGAGCCCTTGCATGGCATCGGCCTTGTTGACCACGCCCTTGCTCGCGAGGTTGTCCGCCACCGCCGCCGTGCCGTTGGTCGGCCGCAAATAGAACGTGCCGCCGCACTTCTCCTGATAGGCAGGATCGAGCGTCTCGTTCATCAGCGCCAGCGCAAGCTTCTTCTGCATCGGCTCGGAATAGCGGCTGATGGTCTTGGTCTGGGTCAGGATCGGCTTGCGCACCTCCCAGATCACCGGCGCGACGGAGATGCCCTTGTCCATCTGCAGGTAGATCTCGCCTTCCCACTGGACGCCGAGGTGCACCTCGCCGCGCTCGACCAGGGTCTGCATGTTGCCGGTGAAGTCGCTGATCTTCATCGGCATGGCGCGCCGCATGGCGTCGAAGCCGGCGTCCATGTCCTCCGGCCCCTCGCCCCAGGCGACGTTGGCGGTGATGAAGAACACCATCTGCAGGGTGTTCGAGGTGATGTAGGTGGCGCGGTTGGCGGCGAAACGGTCCTCCCAAAAGGACTTGAAGTCGGCCGGCGCCGGATCGACCAGATCGGTCCGGTACACATAGGCGTATTGGCCGAAGGCCCAGGTCACGCCGATGCCGTTGGCGAAGGCGAAATCCCAGCAGTCGGCCGCGTTCGGCACGTTCGCCTTGATGTCCTCGATCGGCAGGAAGTAGTCGCCGGCCCGCGCGGTCTTCATCATCTCGGGCAGGTTCCAGTTGCACATGTGGAAGGCCGGGTCCTGCGGCCCGCCGGCGACATATTTCGGGAACCATGGCCACGAGGAATCGTAGGCGATCGTACAGTTGTAGGTCTTCTCGAAGTTCTCCAGCATGGCGCCGCGGACGAACTCCTCCCAGAAGCCGCCCCACTCGCCGAGGACGAAGGTGGCTCCGCCGGCGTCGAAGGGCTGGCCGTCCCAGTGCACGTCCTGCGACCAGGCGTGGTTGATGTTGAACAGGCCGAACTGGGTCGAGGCAGCGGCCGCGCCGCCCGCCGCGATCCCCTTCAGGACGCTGCGCCGCGATGGTTTGGAAGTGCGCTTGCCGGTCATCGTTCAGTCTCCCTCTGTCGGTTACGAGAACTTGATCCCGGCGAAGCGCCGGATGTTGATGAGCCGAGACGCGAGCAGCATCGAGACCACGACCAACGCGATCGCGAAGATGCCCGCCGCCGCCGCCGTCGGCTCGAAGGTGTATCTCAGCGAAATATAGAGCGCGATCGGCAGCGGCGTATAGTTCGGCGTGCTCAGGAAGAGCGAGACGTCGAACTGCCCGAACGACACGATGAAGGCGAAGATCGCGCCCGCCGCCACGCCCGGCCCGATGATCGGCAGCGTCACCCTGCGAAACGCCGTCAGCGGGCCCGCGCCGAGGCTGCGGGCGGCCTCCTCCAGCGCGATGTCGAAGTTGAAGAGTGCCGCAGACACGGTGCCGATCACATAGGGCGCCGTCACCAGCACGTGGCCGATGATGAGCCCCGGCAGGGTGCGCGAGAGCCCGATGCCGCTCGAGACGTAGAAGACGTAGAGCGCGAGACCGAGCACGATCCCCGGCAGGATCAGGGGCGAGAGGAAGTAGGCCCTGAGCAGGTTGCGGCCGGGAAAGGTCATGCGCGTCAAGAAGATCGCCGCCATGGTGCCGAGCGTGGTCGAGATCACCATGACCACCACGGCAAGCCACAGGCTGAACACATAGGCGTCCAGAAACTCGCTCGACTCGAAGAACGCGAACACCCAGCGGAGCGAGAGCCCCTCCGGCGGCCAGGTCAGATGATCGCCCGAGTTGAGCCCGGCGAGCACCACGATGACGACCGGCAGAAGGAGGACGATGAAGGCGAGCCAAGCGCCGATCTTGAGCGGCAGCGCGACCGCAGGTTCCTCCCTGGCGCCGCGCCGGCCGAAGAGCGACCATCGGCCGCCGGAAGAGAGGCGCTCGTTAAGCTTGACGTTCGCCATCCTAGGCTCGGCCCCCGGCGGTGCGCGCCGCGAAGCGCTGGTAGATGTAGACCGCGATCATGCTGGTGACGAAGAGGACGACGGCGATGGTCGCGCCATACTGCCATTTTCCCATCTCGGCGATCTGCTGATAGATGTGGAGCGGCATCACGATCACTTTCCAGCCGCCCATCAACGCCGGCACCACATAGGACGAGATCGAGATCGCGAAGACCAGCAGCGTGCCGGCGAGGATCCCCGGCATGCTGAGCGGAAAGGTGATGCGCCAGAACGTGGTCCAGCGATTGGCGCCGAGGCTTCGCGCGGCCTCCTCGAGCGACGGGTGGATCCCGCGGATGATGCCGATCAACGAAAGCACCATGAACGGCAAGGTGAACTGGACAAGCCCGACCACGGCGCCGAAGAAGTTGTACATGAGCGGCAGGGGTTCTCTGATCGCGCCGAGGTCGCGCAGGATACCGTTGATGATCCCGTTGTCGCCCATCAGAACCATCAGGCCGAACAGGCGGATCACCATGTCGAGCTGCATCGCGCTCAGGACGAGGATCATGTAGAAGGTGTTGCGCCCCGGATGCTTGGTCTTCGCCACGAAATAGGCGAGCGGATAGCCGAGCGCGAGCGTGCACACCGAGACCAGCGCCGCCAGTCCGATCGAGCGCAACGCGGCCTCGTAGTAGAGCGAGCGGTTGAAGAAGCGGATGTAGTTCTTGAGCGTGAAGTCCCACTGGATGTCGACCACGCCCGCGACCGACTTGTCGAACGAGATCAGAAATAGCGAGACGGTCGGGATGACGAAGAAGATCAGGAAGAACACGAACGCCGGCAGCACCAGCCAGAACACTCGATTTCCGGCCAGGAAATTTCGCACGCTGCGCGCCCGATAAGCGACCCCTGCCTCGGCGACCGCAACCGCCATCCCGTTCCTCCACGCCTCCCCGTTGCGCCTAATGTCGCACGCACGCCCACCCGAATAAAACGTCGGATAGACGCGGTGCGTCAGACTGTCACGACGATCTTGCCCATCTGCTGGTTGGATTCCATGTAGCGATGGGCCGCGACGACCTGATCCAAAGGAAAGGTCCGGTCGATGATCACCTTGAGCGCGCCGCTGGCGACGTGGTCGTGCACATAGGTGAAGCAGGCCGCACGTTTCTCCGCCAGGCGGACGGTGTCGAACAGACTGTGGAATTTGATGTCGAGCCGTTTCGCGAGCATCGGCAAGATCGGGATGTCGACCGGTTCGGTGCGGAGATTGCCATAGTTGACGATGGTGGCGCCGGGCTGCGCCGCGTCGACGAGATCGCCGAGAAAAGCACCCCCGACCGGATCATAGGCGACGGTAAAGCCTTGGCCGCCGGTGATCTCCTTGACCCGTGACGCGAGATCCTCCTCCTCGGTCGCGATGACATGGTCGGCGCCGGCATCACGCAGAAAGCCCACCTTGCTCGCTTTGCGTGTGACGGCGATGACCGTCGCACCGGTGAGCTTGGCGATCTGCAGCCCGCCGAGCGCCGCGCTGCTGCTCGCCGCGGTAATCAGCACGATATCGGAAGAGGAGAGCGCCGCGTAGTCGATCAGCCCGCCCCATGCGGTCGCATATTGGCACCAGATCGCCGCCCCCTCGACCGAAGAAACGGTGTCCGGACTGCGCGCGACACTGAAGGCCGGGACGACCGCGCTCTCGCCATAGACGCCGTATTTGCTCACCGAGTCCGTGGTCCAGTTGCCCCACTCGTCCCATGAGAGGTAGGGAACGGCGGCGACGCGATCGCCGATCGAGAAGCCGGAAACGCCCGGCCCCAGCGCGTCGACCACACCGCTGGCCTCGATCCCGATCCGCGAGGGGAAGGCGGGAGCCGCAACATAGTGACCGGTGCGGAACATGATCTCCGCCCGGTTGAGCCCGATCGCCTCCACCTTGAGTCGAACCTCGCCCGCCATCGGCTGCTCGAGCGCCTCCTCGCGGATCTCGAGAACCTCCGGCCCGCCATGACGGGCAAATCGAACGATGCGAGCCATCCGACACTTCCTTCCGTTTGTTCCGCGTTTCACGATACAGCATTTGCGGCGGTTTGCTGCGCGCCCCGAACGCTGTCAATCCAGCGGCGTGCTCCAGCTTCGATGGGCCTGACTCGGCCGTGTTCGTGCAGGGTAATGCGGCTACGGACAAACGCGCCATTGGCGGATCGAGCAACTGATAGCCAGCGCACGAATATGAGCGAGCCCCCTCGAAGGCGTGGGGGAAAGCGCCGAACTCGAATCTTGTGGGAGGGTTCACATGAGCATCAAGATCAACACTCGTGGTTATGGGCAGCTTCCGGGCCTTAGCCGCCGCAGCTTCTTGAAGGGTTCCGCGATGGGCGCGGCCGGGATCGCGGCCGCAGGCGCGCTGGGCGGCCTTCCGTCGCGCGCGTTCGCGCAGGACCCGCTGGTCTTCTCGTTCTGGCCCTGGGGCAGCGAGATCGTCACGTCGAACGCCGATCTCTTCATGGAGGTAAACGACGAGGAGGTCGATCTGCAGCCGATCCCGGGTGATTACCCTGCGGTCTTGGAGACCAAGCTCGCCTCTGGCGCTGCCCTCGACATGTTTTACGCGCAGCGGGGCCAAGCCTCGCGCTGGCATGCCGCCGGGTGGATCAGACCGATCGACGACATGCCCGGGCTGAATCAGATCCGGAGCGAGATGATCCCCGGCCTCGATCAGGATACCGTGGCCTATAACGGCGATTATCTCGGGCTCACCTACTACAATGGCGGCCCGTTCTCGCTCTTCCTCAACCTCAAGCCGCTCCAGGAATGGGGCTTCGAGGCGACCGCCAATGCGAGCGATTATCCGCAGACCTGGGATGAGGTGGCGAAGATCGCCCGCGAGCTGAAGGCGAAAGGGATCAGCGAGAACCCGATCCTGCCGGCTTGGTACAATGCCTGGTCCGGCCTGCCCTGGGCCCTGATCGCGCACTGCTTCTCGGAGGGTGAGCAGTTCATCGACGCCGACCTGCGCGCGACCTACAGCACCGACACGCCGCTCCTCAAGGTGCTCACCGACTGGAAACAATGGTGGGAAGAGGGCCTGATTCCGAAGGGCATTCTGACGACCCAGGAATCGACCATGTCGGATATGTGGGTCACCGGCAACCATGTTTTCCATACCTATATGGATTACATGCACTTCATCTACGGCGACCGCGCCAACAAGCGAATCGCCGATTGGAACATCATGAACCCGGTGATGCCGGGCGCGACCCAGGACACGGTGCTGGTCGGTCATGCGCTGCTCTGCACCGGCACCCACGAGCGCAGTCACGAAGACGTGTTGCGGGCCTGGGAGCTGATGAAGTTCTATGGCTGGCAGGACAGTGCCGGCAACTACCACACCCACAAGCGCTGGGCCATGAAGGCCGACCTGCCGATCCCCTATCAGGCCGTCTACGACGACCCGGAGGTCAAGGCGGCGCTGCTCAAGTGGATGCACGCCGACCTCGGCGAAGCGCAGTACAAATGGCAGGCCGACGGACGGGCGCGCTCGCTCGGCCCGAACCTGCTCAAATCGCCCTGGCACCAGGAATGGGACACCTACACCTGGGATATGGTCGCCAACGAACTGATCGTCACCGGCGACATGACGCCGAAGGAAGTCGTCGAAAAGACCCGGAAGCGCTGGGACAAGCTGCACAAGAAGTACACGCAACTCGAGCGGAAAACCTTCTACGTGGCCTAACCTTCGACCGGCACCGCTCGAACAAACAACGCAGCATTAAGCGCGGTTCGCGGGAGGGCGCATGGCGACGGTCACGCTTGAGAACATCACCAAGACCTTTGGTGACACGCTCGCCGTCGACGACGTGTCTCTCTTTATCGAGGACGGAGAGTTCGTCGTTCTTCTCGGCCCCTCGGGGTGCGGGAAGACGACGACTCTCAACATGATCGCGGGGCTGGAGAAGCCGACCGCAGGGCACATTTCGATCGGCGGCGAGCGGGTGGAGCACGTGCCGCCGGACAAGCGCGACATCGCGATGGTGTTCCAGAGCATCGCGCTCTATCCGCACATGTCGGTCTACCAGAACATCTCGTTCCCGCTCAGGATGGCGCGCACGCCCAAGGCTGAGATCGAACGGCGGGTGCGCGGCGTCGCCGACTTGCTGCGGATCGGCGAACTGCTGGACCGCAAGCCGCATCAGCTCTCCGGCGGCCAACGGCAGCGCGTCGCACTCGGCCGCTCGGTGGTGCGCGATCCGGCCGTGTTCCTGTTCGACGAGCCGCTGTCGAGTCTCGACGCCAAGCTCCGGGTCGACATGCGGGTGGAAGTGAAGAAGCTGCACGAACGGCTCGGCGCCACTTTCGTCTACGTGACCCACGACCAGGTCGAGGCCATGACGATGGCGGACCGGGTCGCCGTGATGGACAGCGGTAATCTGCTTCAGCTCGGCACGCCGACCGACATCTACACGCGGCCGACCAACCTGATGGTCGCGGGCTTCCTCGGCAATCCGGGCATGAACCTCGTCGCCGGCCGGCTCGCGGGAGGCGACGGCGGCCCGCGCTTCGAGGGCGGGTCCGTCACCATGGACCTGCCGAACGCAGCCGCAGCCGGCGCCGCCGCGGGCCAAGCGATCACCCTCGGCATCCGGCCGGAGAGCGTCACGGTGGGCGAGGGCTCAGGCGACGGCGCGACCGTTTACGGCAGCATCTTCGCGACCGAACCGGTGGGCTCGGACCTCTTCCTCGATATCCTGTTCGAGGAAGATGCAGACGAAAGCGGCGGGGCGCGGCTCTTCAAGGTGCGGGCGCGGCCCGATCTCCAGGTGCGGGTCGGCGAGCGGATCCCCCTCGGCTTGCCCCTCGCCAACCTCTATCTCTTCGACGATGCCGGCCACCGGATCCATCCCGAGTAGCGCCGGCAGCGGGGCGCGGCCGCCGGCCGGCCCAAGCGGGCGCCCGTGATGGTGCTCAAGCGCAGGTCAGGCGGGCTGACCGACCCCCAGTTCGCGCTCGCCATCGTGATCGGCGTGCTGCTCTTCCATGTGGTCATCATCATCGTGCCGCTGGCCTATTCGTTCTGGCTCAGCCTGCACGAGACCAACGTCATCCTGCGCTCGAGCGAGTATGTCGGCTTCGATCTCTGGGCCGAGGTGCTGTTCGAGGAAGAGACCCAGTCGGCGACCCTGAAGAGCCTCTATTTCGCCGGCATCTCCGTGATCTTCTCGCTCTTCCTCTCCCTCGGGATGGCGCTCGTCCTCAATCAGGAGTTTCCCGGCCGGGGCGTGCTCAGGGCGCTGATCCTGCTGCCCTGGGCGGTGTCGGAGGTCGTCACCGCCACCATGTGGACGGTGATGCTGGAGCCTTCATGGGGCTTCTTCAACGGCGCGCTCGAGCCGCTCGGGATCGTGGGCGGAGGGCATGTCTGGCTCAACAAGGATTGGGCGCTGTTCTGGCTCGCGATCGCCTTCACCTGGCATCTGGCGCCGCTCGGCACCTTCTTCCTCCTCGCCGCCCTGCAGACGATCCCGCAGGACCTCTACAATGCCGCGCGGATCGACCGCGCCGGGGTTATCTCGCGCTTCTATCATGTGACGCTGCCGCACATCCGCTATGCCGTGCTGATCGTGCTGGTGGTGGTGACCGTCGAGGCCTTCCGACAATTCGATCTGGTCTTCGCCATGACCAGTGGCGGCCCTGGCACGACTACGCAGATCCTGCCGCTGCTCATCTTCCGCTACAACTTCCAGTTCTCGCAGTACGGCCTCGCCGCCTCCGCATCGTTCATCCTGATCATCATCGCGACGATTCTCGCGGTCGCCTACTTCGTGCTGATGACCCGGCGCAGTAAGCAGACCCGCGTGGCCGCGCCCGCGGCACGGCCGGTGGCGGAGCGGGCCGCCTGAGGGCGCGATGAGACGCGACGTCAACCTCAAGCTGTTCGTCGCCCTATCGGTGCTGTTCGTCCTGCTGTGGACGATCATTCCCTTCTTCTGGATGCTCTGGGCCTCGTTCATGACCGAATCGGAGCTCACCGAGGGTATCGTCCAGGGGATCGACGATCCCACCCTCGAGCATTACAAGCGGATCTTCGGCCATGCCGAGAAAGAGGCGATCTTCGGCGGGCAGACCAAGCTGATCGGCCAGGGTTTCCTCAACAGCCTGCTCGTGGCGCTGCCCACCGCCATCATCGGCACGGCGATCGCCACGCTTGCGGGCTATGCCTTCGGCCGCTTCCAGTTTCCGGGCAAGACCGGACTGCTCTTCGGCCTGCTGCTGACTCGCGTGCTTCCGCCGGTCGCGATCCTGATCCCTTATTTCACGATGTTCAGGACGGTCGGGCTGGTCGGCGATCCGGGCGGGCTGATCCTGACCTATCTGACCGGCATCATTCCGCTGCTCTCCTGGGTCCTGATGGGCTATTTCGCGACGCTGCCGCTCGAGGTCGAGCGGGCGGCACGGATCGACGGGTGCAGTCGGCTCAAGGTGCTCTGGTATGTGATCATTCCGATGGCGGCGCCGGGGATCAGCGCCGCCTTCATTATCGCCTTCCTGTTCGCCTGGAACGAGCTTCTATTCGGGATCATCCTGGTCGGCGGCACCCAGTGGCAGACACTCTCGCCAGCGCTGCTGGCGATCTCGCCGCTGACGGCGGTGGGCTATTCACCGATCGCGCTGTTCTCGGCAGCGAGCGCGCTCTCGATCGTGCCGCCCCTGATCCTCGCGCTGATCTTCCAGCGCTACATCACGCGGCTCAACATCGTCGACCCGGTCACCGTCCGCGAATAGCGGCCGAGGGGGCAGGATGGCGTCTCCCCGAGAGGCCAGGCCTCCGCGACCCACCGGCCGGTTGCGGCGCGCGCGCGCTTGGTGGCACTCGCTGGGCGGCCATGCGCGGCTCAAGATCGTCGTCATCGCCACCGCCGTGCTGGTCATGCTGTGGTCGGTGGTTCCCTTCCTGCTGATGTTCTGGGCCTCGTTCATGACCGAATCCGAGATGGTCGGAGGCATCGCCCAGACCATCGAGGAGCCGACCCTCGAGCATTATCGACGCATCCTCGGCATGGCCGAAACCGAAGCGCTGTTCGGCGGGCAGACCAAGAAGATCGGTCTCGGCTTCCTCAACAGCCTGATCGTCTCTCTCCCGACCGCGCTCATCGCGACGGCCATTGCGACGCTCGCGGGCTACGCATTCGGGCGCTTTACGTTCCCAGGTCGGATGAGTCTGCTCTTCGCCCTGCTTTTTACCCGGGTGCTGCCGCCGATCGCGATTCTGATCCCCTATTTCACGCTCTTCCAGTCGGTCGACCTGCTGGGCAGCCATGTCGGGTTGATCTTGACCTATCTCACCGGCATCACGCCGCTGCTCGCCTGGATCTTGATGGGCTATTTCGCGACGCTACCCGTCGAGGTGGAGAGCGCCGCGCGGATCGACGGCTGCAGCCGGCTCAAAGCGCTCTGGCACGTGATTATCCCGATGGCGATGCCGGGCATCAGCGCCGCCTTCATCATCGCCTTCCTGTTCTGCTGGAACGAGCTACTCTTCGGGATCATTCTGGTCGGCGGCACCAACGCTCAAACCCTCTCGCCGGCCCTGCTCGCGATCTCTCCGCTGACCGCCGTCGGAGTCTCACCGATCGTGCTCTTCTCCGCGGCGAGCACGCTGTCGGTCATCCCGCCGCTCGTGCTCGCTCTCTTCTTCCAACGCTACATCACGCGGCTCAACATCGTCGACCCGGTCACCACGCGGGAGATCTGAAGCGTGCAGGTGGGAGGCCGCGGCATCACACCGGCAGGCCGTTGCGGCACCACGAAAAGCCTAGCGGTCGCGGCGACGGGCGGTTACACAAAGGACGGCAGCATCGCAGGTGCGAGCCCATGAAGGCGATGGTCGATCACCCGAACCAGCCGGGGCGCCGGCGCTCTCCCGCCGCGTGAATACGAGCCCGCCGCGCCTCATCCAACCGCCGCGCAAGCGCGGCCTGATCGCACGCGTCAGGACCTATTTCCTCACCGGCGTCGTCGTCACCGCGCCGATCGGGATCACGGCGTGGCTGATCTGGCTGGTGGTCGATCTGTTCGATCGGACGGTCGTTCCCCTGATCCCCGACACCTACAACCCTTCCGACATATTGGGGGTGAGCGTCCCGGGAGTCGGCGTGATCATCGTGCTTATTCTGGTGACGCTGATCGGCGCGCTGGTGACCAACTTCGCCGGTCGCTTCCTGGTCCGCTTTTTCGGCGAGCGCCTGGTCGCGCGCGTGCCGGTGGTGCGGACGGTTTACGGCGTGCTCAAGCAGATCTTCGACGCCGTACTCGAGCAGTCGGCCAATGCGTTCCGCGAAGTGGTCCTGATCGAATATCCCCGCCGCGGCATCTGGGTCATCGGCTTCATCACGAGCAAGACGCGCGGCGAGGTGCAGCGGGTCATGGAAGACGACATGGTTAACGTGTTCCTGCCGACAACGCCCAACCCGACTTCGGGCTTTCTGTTATTCGTCCCGCGCAAGGACTGCATCTCACTCGACATGACCGTGGAGGAAGGCGTCAAGCTGGTGATTTCCGGCGGCATCGTTAGCCCGTCCGACGCCCCGGCCGGCGGCGCTACAACACCGGAGGCAGACTCGGACGCCGACCGGCCCGAGGCAAGCGGCGAAAAAGAACCTGCGCCAGCGCGCGCTGCCACACCGTGAGCGCCAGCACGGCCGCGGCGCTCACGACCGCATGGACGTCGTGCGGACGGGTCCCAGCTTGCCCCGCCCATCGGAAGCTCTTACAAAGCGAGTTCGGTTCGGGGTGTGGCGCAGCCAGGTAGCGCATCTGCTTTGGGAGCAGAGGGTCGCCGGTTCAAATCCGGCCACCCCGACCAATAAAGGCCCGTAACGTCACATGGTTACAGGCCTTCTTTTCTTCGCGCGCCGGAGCATAAGCAGCTCATCTCCGCACGATCTCCATAAATCGCGCGCCGACGGGTGGCCGTGCGTGGCGGGCTCGCAGACCACATGGGCTCCGCCCAACCGCCCTTTCGAACTATGATCATCGTCCGGGACTCTCAGCCGCATCGCTCCTCATTCCGGGGAAAGTCGGGAAGCCGCCATGAGCAACGACGAACTCTCTTACTTGTCGGCGACGGAGTCGGCCGCTCTCATCCGCGACGGGTCGCTGTCGCCGGTCGAGCTGGTGACCAACGCCCTGGAGCGCATCGAGGAAGTCAACCCGAAACTCAACTGCTTCTGCTTCACCTATCCCGACGAAGCGATCGAGCAAGCACGAGTGGCCGAGCGGGCGGTCGCAGCAGGGCGCGATCTCGGCCCGCTGCATGGAGTGCCCATAGCCATCAAGGACCTGACGCCGACGAAGGGCAAGACAACAACGCTCGGTTCATACGCCTACCGGGATTGGGTGCCCGACCGTGACGCGCTCGTCGTCGAAAACCTGCGCTCTGCAGGTGCCATCATGGTGGGCAAGACCACCACGCCCGAGTTCGCCTTTTCGAGCCTTACCGACAGTCCCTTATGGGGAATCACCCGTAACCCGTGGAACCTGGACCACACGCCGGGAGGCTCGTCGGGCGGCTCCGCCGCCGCGGTGGTCGCCGGATGCGTGGCGCTCGCGGAAGGATCGGATGCCGGGGGGTCGGTTCGCATTCCCGCCGCTCACAGCGGCTGTGTGGGGCTGAAGCCGAGCTCCGGTCGAATCCCGTTCGAGTTCCTGCCCACGCAATACGACTACATGCTCTGCCACGGCCCCCTATCTCGGACGGTGGCGGATGCGGCACTATTCCTGAAGCTCTGCCAGGGCCCCGATGAGCGCGATCTCAATTCGCTATCGCCGGCGCTCACGGTCGACGTCCCGCCACCGAGCGGCGTTCGAGGCCTGCGTCTCGCCTTGTCGATCGACCTTGGATACTACCGGATCGACCCGGATGTCGAGGCCAATACCTACGCCGCGGCCGAGGCGCTGAAACAGGCAGGAGCGGAAATCGAGGAGGTGACGCTCGGCTGGACCCAGGCATTCAATGAAGCGTGGTGGGCCTATTGGGGCGTGTTCGAGGCCACACATTTCGGACAGCATCTGGAGCAATGGCGGGACCAGATGCATCCGAACGTGGTCACGGCGATGGAGGAAGGTCGCGATCTGAGCGCGATCGACCTCATGAAGACCGAGACGGTGTACACCGATGCCTGGGAGAGGCTGCGCCCCATTCTCGAGCGCTGCGACGCTCTCATCTGTCCGACCGAATCGATTCCGGCTCCCCCGGTTGACTATGACGAGCTGGGCTCGCTCGCGGTCGACGATCAGGGTCGATCCCTGAGCATGGACATGACCATGCAGTTCAACGCGCTGAAGCTGCCCGCGCTCTCGGTGCCATCGGGTTTCTCCACGGAGGGGCTGCCCACCGGCCTGCAAATCGTCGGCCGGCGATTCGATGACCTGACGGTGCTGCGCATCGGCGCCGCGCTCGAGCAGGAACGCCCCTGGCGCCAGCACCGCCCTACCCTCTGAGAAGGCGCCGGAAGCGGGCCTCGCGAGCCTCAGCTGCCGGTCGCAGCGAGAAGGGAGGCATTGCCGCCGGCGGCCGTGGTGTCGACACAAAGATGACGTTCGACGACGTAGCGGTGCGGCGCGATGGCCTCGGTGATCAGCGGTACGATGTCGCCCTCGCGCACGGCGAGCGCGACACGCATCAGGCGCAGGATCGGCGCTTCCGCCGCCGATGCCGCCGCAGCGAAGCCCGCAAGCGACCGGAGGGCAGCCGGCTCCAGTCCGCCGTTCAGCGCCGCCAGCGGAGCACCGGTATCGAGCACCGGTCCGATGACGGCCTCGATGTTTGGGGCGATCAGAACGGCGGCGCCCCCGACCACCAGCGCCTGCAATCCTTGCACCAGGGCGGCCTCGGCGCTCGGCCCCAGACAGAGGATCGTGCCACGTGGGTGACAGCTCAATCGTTTGCTCTCACCGGTCGGTCCGGGAAGATCCAACGGGCCCGCATGCAGGTGTTCTGCGGCGTCGAGCGCTTTTCCCGGCAAAGATCCGAGCCCCCGCATGCTGGTCAGCGCCGTGCGCAACGCCCCGACGCGATCGCCACGGCCGCTCCAATCGGCCGGGTCGAGGTCGCCGAATGCGGCTTGAACGGTTGCCGGAGACAGATGCGGCGCGTCGATGGGCGAAGGCATGCCGCTCCAGGTTTCCGCTTCCGTCCTTCTCAGCCGCGGCAGGATATGCGATCCGCCGGCTTTCGGCCCCGTTCCCGACAGCCCCTCGCCGCCGAACGGTTGCGAGCCGACCGCGGCACCGATCTGGTTCCGATTGACGTAGAGATTTCCCGCCTTCAAACGATCGACGACCCGCTGCACCCGGCTGTCCACACGCGTGTGCAGCCCGAAGGTCAGGCCGTAGCCCTTTCGATTGACGGCGTCCACGACGCCGTCAATCTCGTCCGCCTCGAAGTCAGCGACGTGCAGGACCGGGCCGAAGATCTCCCGATCGAGCTCTTCAATGCCTGACACCCCGAACACTGCGGGTACGACAAACCATCCGTCACCGGGCGCGTCGGGCTTGTAAAGAAGGCGTCCCTCGCGCTCCATCCTCTCGCAGTATTCGGAGATGTCCCGCTTCGCCTGATCGTCGATGACCGGGCCGACATCCGTGGACGGATGCCAGGGATCGCCGAGACGGAGCTCCGCCATCGCCCCGAACAGCATCTCGAGGACGTGATCCTTCACGTCCTTCTGGAGATAGAGAATGCGCAACGCCGAGCATCTCTGGCCGGCGCTTTAGAAAGCGGAAGAGAGGATATCGCGCACCGCCTGCTCGGGAAGCGCGGTCGAATCCGCGATCATGGCATTGAGGCCGCCGGTCTCGGCGACGAGCACGGCGCTGGGCGCACAGCTCTCGGCCATGGTACGGTTGGTGGCCCGCGCCGCATCAAGGGAGCCGGTAAAGCAGACCCCTGCGACGCGGGGATCGGAGGCTAGGCGCGCGCCGATCGCCGGCCCATCGCCGGGCAGGAGCTGGATCACGCCGTCGGGAAGGCCGGCTTCCCGCATCAGCGTCACGGCCTTCGCAGCGATCAGCGGGGTTTGCTCCGCCGGTTTGGCGATGACGGTGTTGCCAGCCGCGAGGGCTGCGGCGATCTGGCCGGTGAAGATCGCCAAGGGAAAGTTCCAGGGCGAGATGCAGACGAAAGTTCCTCGGCCGATGCCCGGTTGTTCCCGGTCGAGGCGACGGGCCTCCGCCGCGTAGTAGCGCAGGAAATCCACCGCTTCACGGACCTCGGCGATCGCATCGGGCAACGTCTTGCCCGCTTCACGGGCGGCCAGCGCGAGGAACTCCGCCGCATGTGCTTCGTAAAGATGTGAAACCCGTTCGAGGAGCACGGCGCGGTCGTTCGCCGGCAGGCCCGACCATCGGTCGAAACCCGCCTCGGCCGCGTCGAAAACTGCAGGGATGCATTCCGGAGCGGCGTCCTCGACATGGCCGACGACATCGGAGATATCGGCGGGATTGCGGACCTCTCGGGTGGCGCCCGTCGGCGCGGCGTCGAGCGCGGTCGAGGGCGCGGCATGCCAGCGATGGGCTCGGAATCGCCGCCGCGCGTCGTCGAGCGCCGAGAACGCTTCCGGGTCGGTGATGTCCCATCCCTTGGCCGCCCGCCGCTCCGCGCCGAAGAGTCCGGAGGGCTTGGGAATCATCGGATTGGACAAGTCCGGGCTCAGCGCCTCGACGGCGTCAAAGGGATCCCGGACCACTTGTTCAGCCGTCAGGCCCTCATCGACGATCTGGTTGACGAAGGAGCTGTTGGCGCCGTTCTCGAGCAGTCGGCGAACCAGATAGGCAAGCAGGTCGCGATGCGCACCCACCGGCGCGTAGATCCGGCAGCGCGAGCCGTGCTCTCGGCGGACCGCATCGTGAAGCGCGTCACCCATGCCGTGGAGGCGTTGGAATTCAAAGCAACGCCCCTCTTCCGCCATTTCGAGGACGGCGGCGACGCTATGCGCATTGTGCGTGGCGAACTGCGGGTACAGGCGGTCCGTCATATGCAGGAGCTTGCGTGCGCAGCCGAGGAAGGAAATGTCTGTGTTCACCTTGCGCGTGAACACCGGAAAACCGTCGAGCCCCAGGACGTGGGCGCGCTTGATCTCGCTGTCCCAATACGCCCCCTTCACCAGACGAACCATGATACGGCGGTCGAGCCGCGCGGCGAGGGCGTAGAGCCAATCGATCACAGGGGCCGCGCGCTGTCCGTATGCCTGGACCACCACGCCGAAGCCGTTCCAGTCCGCCAGCGACGCATCCGAGAGCGCAGCCTGGATTAGGTCGAGCGAGATGTCCAGGCGGTCCGCTTCCTCGGCATCGACGTTGAACCCCATATTGGCGCTCTTGGCCAGCAACGCCAGCGACTGCAGGCGAGGCGCCAGCTCATCCATCACCCGCTCGCGCTGCGCGAATTCATAGCGCGGGTGCAGGGCGGACAGCTTCACCGAGATACCGGGATTGCGGGCGATGTCTTCGGTGCAATGCGCCGACAGAGCGCCGATCGCATTCGAGTAGGCGAGGTGGTACCGTCGGGCGTCCGCTTCCGTCTTCGCGGCCTCTCCCAGCATGTCGTAGGAATAGACGTAGCCCCGGTCTTGCTGCGAGCGGCCGGTCTCGATCGCCTGTTCGATGGTCTGTCCCAGCACGAATTGTCGGCCCAACTCACGCATCGCCTGCGCCACCGCGGTGCGTACCACGGGCTCGCCCAGGCGCCGCACCACCTCGCGCAAGGCGTTCACGAGGCCGAACTCGTCGGCGGGCGAGAGCACCTTGCCGGTCAGCATCAGGGCCCAGGTGGAGGCATTGACCAGGGATGAGCTGGACCGGCCGAGATGCCGGCCCCAGTCGGACGGCACGATCTTATCGCTGATCAACGCGTCGATGGTTTCGGCGTCGGGGACACGCAACAGTGCCTCCGCGAGACACATCAGGGCGATGCCTTCAGCGGTGTTGAGGCCATATTCGGCGAGGAAGCCTTCCATGATGGTCGGCGCCGTCGACGACCGCACGGTCTCCACGAGCTCCACGGCAGCGGCCGTGATGCGACGCCGTTGGTCGACGGAGAGACCGGCGGTATCGACCAACTCGGCAACAACGCGCGCTTCGTCGGCGAGATAGGCCGCGCGGATCGCGGCCCGCAGCTTCTCGACGCGCTTAGCGTCGGACATCGCGGATCACGAGGCTCCCCTCATCCAGAATTAGGAAATGATCTCATAAGACGTTCCGATCGACACACCAAACGCCCCCCACGACGCGTCATCGCCGCACCGTCGCCGTGCGCGAACGGCATTTGGGTGGCCTGCATAGCGATATCACGTCCGCAATGACAACGAATGTCTCAAGACATTCGAGGACTTCCCGGATATCTCCGCAAATTCAATGGGTTAACGAATATCCGCGAATCGCTTTAAGAGCAGGGAATCGCCGCTTCAAAACCGACGGCCCTGACCAATAAAATCCCGTAATATCAATGAATTCAGACCTTCAATTTATGCGCCACCGCATCGGTATCGTTATCTCCATGTTATGTCCGCGAATGACCCTGCGAAACGAGGGCAAAGCCAATTCAACCCGTATCGAATTTAGCCCGACTTCCGCAACTCGGGGGTCATGAAGGTTTTAACCCATTGATTTTCCGCGATCGGACCCCCAAAGGTCGGCACTACAGGGCGCCGAAGGGAGAGACGTTCCGTGCGCCGTCAGGCGGAGATCCGCGGCGCGGGTTGTTTCGGCAGGGTCAAGCCAAGCTGGTGCAGCAGTAATTCGTGCTCCTTGTTCGGCCGGGTGTGGCGCGGCAGGACGAGGTGCCGGCCGTCGATGGTCGGCAGGTGGACGTCCACCATCTGGATGGTGGCGAACGTCTTGAGGATGGCGCGTGGGGTGAGGCCAGCGGCGTGTGGCCGGGCGAGGTTCTTCAGGGTGACGAGCAGGCAGTAGGCGATGAATGAGACGAAGATGTGCGCCTCGATCCGCTCTTCGCGCTGATGGAAGATGGGCCGGATCGCGAGGTCGTGCTTGAGTTCCTTGAACGCCTGCTCGATCTCGATGAGCTGCATGTACAGGCGCCAGAGCGTGGCGGGATCTTCGGCGACCATGTTGGATCGCAACAGATAGCGGCCCTCGCGGCGGCGTACGCGGCGCAGCCGGTCGCGCCGCAGGCGGAATGAGAAGCCGTCCGCAGCGAGCTCCTTGTCGGTCTCGGGCACACCGATGTCGACCAGGCTCCAGGCCCGGCCCGCTTCCTTCTTGGCGGCACCGAGCTTGAGCATCAGCTGATCCCGGCTGTTGGACTGGCGTTGCAGCTCGCCCAGCCGGCGCCACAGTTTCTTCAGCCGGCGCCGGCGCATGCCGCGTTCCTTGAGGAGCCGCCCCTCGCTGCGCACCAGGACGTAAAGCTCTCCGTCTTCGGCCAACAGCTTGACGTCTACGGACTGGCGCACCTCCTGCCAGGGCAGGTCCAGGAACGCCTTCTCAAGCCGCGTCAGCCGGCCCTTGGGCGTGCCCACCAGATAGCGCACCGGCGCATCGCCCTCGCGCATCAAGGCCAGCGTCTCCTCGGTGGGAATGCCGCGGTCCATGATCCAGATCCGGTCGGAGCGACCGTATTGCCGTTCGATCTTCTCCAGGAACTCCGCCAGCGTGGTCTGGTCGGCGGTGTTCCCCGGCATCACCTCGTAGGCCAGCGGAAAGCCCTCGGGCGTCACGATCAGCGCGATCACCACCTGCACGCAGTCCGGGCGCCTGTCCCGGCTGTAGCCGAACCGGCGCTTGTCCTCGAACGGCGGGTCGCTCTCGAAGTAGGTCGAGGTCAGGTCGTACAGCAGCACATCGAAGCGCACGTCGAACAGCGTCGCCCAACGGGCGCGAAGGAACGAGAAGAACTCCTGCTTATGGAGCAGCAGCTTGTCGAGGCAGCGATACAGCGTGTCGTCGGCGATCGCCCGATCGCAGCCCAGAAGATCGCGCAACGCGCTGTGCTCGTACCAGTGACGGTGGAGACGCCACTCGCTCCCCGGGTCGATCAGTCGGTAGCAGACCTGGATCTTCAGGATGTCCAGCCACCTCGTGCCTTGACGGCTCGGGGTCAGGCGCGGGCCCCAGAAGCGGTCCAGATCAAGCCGATCCCACAGGACCAGGGCCAGCCAGCACGCCCCCCATTGGCGCGGGTCGTGCAGGGCCACGTCCGCGACGTTGATCTTGACCACCTCGCAGTCCAGCGCCGGCGCCTCCCGATCCTCGGGAAACAGCGCCATCTGCCGAGACCCCGACTTGCCCTCCACAACCTCGATCGAGCGGCACCACGCCGCGCGCTGGCTGTCGTTGATCTCGCCGAGATGGAGAACGTGGCGCTGAACAACGCGGCCGCCGCGGACCCGGACGTTCTCCACCACGCTCCAGTAGCGGTGCTCCTTGCCGTCCTTAAAGCGTCTCTTGCAGCGCACGAACATGAGGGTAGCGTCCGGCGCTTCGCCAGCACAATCAAGGGGGTAGGTCGGCACTACACGCGGTTCCGGAGAGCCAAAGACCGGAAATCCGCCACTTTCCGGGCCGAAAAACCGTCAAATTAGCCGAATGCCGTGCCGAGTTGCGGAAGTAGGGTTAGCGCCGAGCCGGCGGCGCCGTACCGTCAAAGGGTCAATAAAGATTGGCCAGCGGGACCGGATAAATGTCGACCTCGTTCAGGGAATCCCGCTCGGCCGGGCCGTTCGGTCGCGAGCTCGTCACCACCGGCGATAGGCCCCGGGCCGCGAGTCCTTCGGCGATGATCCGGACCGAGCGCTTCGCCCCGCCGCCGCTTTGTGCTCTGCGCTCCCTGCTCTCACCCCTTAGGGTTCATTTCCAGGAGGTGATCGGAAAAGCGGATGCGGTATTCCCGGCCGAGCGCGTTCAGCGAGCGCAGCCTGTCCTCGCGAATGCTCTGCGCACGGCCGGTGACGATCCCGACATGAGTGCGCGGCTGCAGCATGAACCAGCGGATGACCTCCATCACACCGCGGCAAGGCCGGCGCGCGACGGACCTCAACCGACGGCGAAGCTCTCGCCGCAGCCGCAGGTGCTGGTCACGTTGGGATTGTTGAAGACGAATGTCGCGCTGAGCTTGTCCTCGCTGAAGTCGAGCTCGGTGCCGATGAGGAACATCACTGCGGCGGGCTCGACCACCACAGTGACACCACGCTGGGTTATCACCTCGTCACCAGGGCCCGCCTCCTCCGCATAGTCCATCGTGTAGGACATGCCGGAGCAGCCGGCGTTCTTGATCCCGATCTTGATCCCGATCGCCGCCGGCGCCTCGGGCTCGCGGAGCGACATCACATGGCGGACACGCTCGGCGGCGCGCTCGGTGACGGTAAGGATATCCTTCATCAAGACCCCCACGCGGCTACATGAAGCCGAGCTCGAGCTGGGCGGCTTCCGACATCATGTCGGGGTTCCAGGGAGGATCCCACACCAGCTCGACCTCGACGTCGCCGATCCCCTCGACCATCGTCATGACGGCGTGCTCCACCATGCCCGGCATGCTGCCGGCGACCGGGCATCCGGGCGTCGTCAGGGTCATCATGATCTGCGCGTCGTTCCGCTCATTCAGGGTGACGTTGTAGACCAGGCCGAGCTGATAGATGTCGACCGGGATCTCCGGGTCGTAGACCGAGCTCAAGGCCCGCGCGATCTGGCCGGCGAGCGGATGGTCCGGGACCAGACCCGGCGGCGTCGGCAGGGTTTCGGCGGTCTCGGGCGCGGCTTCGACGAACTGCGGTGCGAGCTCTCCGCCGCCTGCGCCCATGCGGGCCGGCGCAGTCGGGTCGTCAGGAGACCAGGCCTGGTAGTCGGGCGCGGCGGTGGCGGCCGGGGCAGCCGGGGCAGCCGGGGGCACGGCCGTCGGTTCCGCCGTGTCGATAGCGACGGCAGGCTCCGGCGGCTCCTCGACCGGGCGCTTCTTGCGGAACAGCTTCATCATTCCGTCGTGATCTCCTTGCCTTTGCCTTCGAGCGCGGCCTTCATCGTGTGCCAGGGAAGTGTCGCACATTTGACCCGCATCGGGAACTCCCGCACGCCGGCGAGGACAATCAGCTTGTCCAGCTCGGGAGCCTCGAAACCGGGCTCGCAGATCGAGTCCGGCGGCGCGACAAGAGCGTGGAAGCTCGCGAACATGGCGTGCACGTCGGCGATCGGTTTACCGCGCAGCATCTCGGTCATCATCGAGGCCGACGCCATCGAGATAGCGCAGCCGCGGCCCTCGAAGCCGATCTCCGTGACCACGCCGTCCTCGACGGCGAGATAGATCGTCACCGTATCGCCGCATAACGGATTGTAGCCGTTGGATTCACCGGTCACCGACGGCGGGCGGCCGAAATTACGCGGCGACTTGCCGTGATCGAGGATCACCTCCTGATAGAGCTCGCGCAGCTCGGACATCAGCCGAAGATCCCCCGCACGTCTTCAAGAGCGCCGATCAGGCGGTCGATATCGGCGCGCGTGTTGTAGAGGCCGAACGAGACCCGCACCGTGCCGGTAATGCCGAAGCGATCCATCAGCGGCTGGGCGCAGTGATGGCCGACCCGTACCGCGACGCCGGCACGATCGAGGATCGTTCCGATGTCGTGGGGATGCACGCCATCCATCGTGAAAGAGATGATCGCAGCCCGCTCGGGCGCGCTCCCGTAGAGTCGGATCGAGTTAAGCGCGCCAAGCCGCTCGGTCGCGTAAGTCAGCAGGTCCTGCTCATGCGCCGCGACGGCGGCCGGATCGAACGCCGCGACATAGTCGATCGCCGCATGCAAGCCGACGGTGCTCGCAATCGGCGGCGTGCCGGCCTCAAACCGTGCGGGCGGCTTGGCAAAGCTCGTCTTCTCGAAGGTGACACGCTCGATCATGTCGCCGCCGCCCTGATAGGGCGGCATGGCGGCAAGCAACGCCTGCTTGCCGTACAGCACGCCAATCCCGGTCGGGCCGTAAAGCTTGTGGCCGGAGAAGCAATAGAAATCGACGTCGAGCGCCTGCACGTCGACCGCGCAGTGGACGACGGCTTGAGCGCCGTCGAGCAGCACATGGGCGCCATGGGCGCGGGCGATGCGAATGATCTCGGCGGCCGGCGTCACCGTGCCGAGCGCATTCGAGACATGGGTGAGCGCCACGAGCTTAGTCCGCGGCCCGACCAGCTTCTCGTAGGCGTCGAGCAGAAGAGCGCCGCGATCGTCGATCGGCACCACCTTGAGCACAATGCCCGTCCGCTCGCGCAAGAGCTGCCACGGCACGATGTTGGCGTGATGCTCGAGCACCGAGAGCACGACCTCGTCGCCCTCGTTGAGGAACGCCCGGCCGTAGCTCGTCGCCACCAGATTGATCGCCTCCGTCGTGCTCTTGGTGAACACGATCTCGTCAGCCGACTGGGCGTTAAGGAAGCGCTGCACCCGGGCGCGGGCGCCCTCATAGGCTTCGGTCGCCTTCGCGCTCAGCTCGTATACGCCACGATGGATATTGGCGTACGCGGCCCCGTAGCAGTGCGAGACGGCATCGATCACCGCCTGCGGCTTCTGTGCGCTCGCGCCGCTATCGAGAAATACCAGAGGCTTGCCGTGAACCACGCGCGACATGATCGGGAAATCCCTGCGCACGCGCTCCGCATCGAACGCGGCCGCAGCGGTCACGGGCGGCGGGTCATGGCGTGCGGCGCGCACGGTGCTCATGACCCCTCTCCTCCGGCGATCCAGGCGGCGATGCGCGCGGCCAGCACCGCGCGCGTTCCCTCATGGGTGATCGCGTCGAGCAGCTCACCCATGAAACCCTCGACGATCAGCGCGCGCGCCGTCCGGAGGTCGAGGCCTCGGGAGCGCAGATAGAACAGCTGGTCGTCCTCCAGCTCGCCCACCGTCGCCCCGTGGCTGCATTTGACGTCGTCGGCATAGATCTCGAGTTCGGGCTTGGTAGCGATCTCGGCCTTAGGCGAGAGCAGGAGCGTGCGGCTGAGCTGGTGGCCATTGGTCTTCTGCGCGTCCTTCCACACGACGATCTTGCCCTGAAAGACGCCATGCGCCCGGTCATCGAGCACGCCTTTGTAGACCTCGCGGCTCACGCAGTCGGGCACGAGATGATCGATCACGGTCGTGTTGTCGACATGCTGGGTGCCGCGCATCATGTAGCCGCCCCCGAGCCGGCATTCGGCGCCCTCACCCTCCAGGCCTACGTGGATCTCGTTCCGCGAGAGGCGCGCACCGAGCGTCAACACGAGGCTCTCATAGCGCCCCCCGCCTTCCAACGCGGCCTTGGTCAGCGCGGTGTGATAGGCCCCGTCGCCCTCGATCTGAAGTTTGACATGGGCAAGAGCCGCATTCTCACCGATCCGGATCTCGGTGACCGGGTTGGACCACGTCGTCTCGCCGTCCGGCCCCTCGTGGCATTCGATCAATGCGAGTCGGCTGCCCGCTTCGAGGCGCACAATGACGCGGGGATGATAGGCCAACGGGCCGGCGCCGGGCGCGGCGACGAAGCGAAGCCGAACCGGCCGGTCCACCGCCACCTCACCAGCTATCTCGATGAGGCAACCATCCGCCGCGAACGCCGTGTTGAAAGCGGCCATCGAATCGCCGTTGAGCGGCGCGGTATCCCCAAACCGGCTTTCGATCGACGCCGGATCGTCGAGCAAGGCCTGCGCGAGACCGGCCAGGCGCACGCCGTCGGGCAAGGCATCCAAATTCGAATGGTGCGGTGAAAGGCGGCCGTTGACGAACACCAAACAAGGCCCTTCCACGGCGTCGAATGCTCCGGGCCGCAGCGCCGCGGGCATTGTCGTATCGGGCGCCGCGAAGTCGAGCGCCGCAAGCGGCGTGAGGTTGGTGTACTTCCACGCCTCGATGCGGGTGCTGGGAAGGCCGTCAGCGATCCGTGCCCGAGCCTCCGCACGGAGCGCGTCAAGCCATGGCAAGCCATGGCCCGGCAACGTCGCGGCCGAAACGTCGGACCGCGCCGGGTAGTCGAACGGGATCGTCCGCCGGCTGTGTGTCGCCATGGTCAGGCGCCGCCGCTCAGGCCGCCGCGCTCGGCTCCAGGCCGAGCTCGGCATAGCCTCGCCGCTCGAGCTCGACGGCGAGCTCCCTGCCGCCTGAGCGGGCGATACGGCCCTGGGCGAGCACATGCACCCGGTCCGGGACGACATAGTCGAGGAGCCGCTGATAATGGGTAATCACCAGCATCGCGCGCGCCGGCGCGCGCAGCGCGTTGATGCCGGCGGCGACAATCTTGAGCGCATCGATGTCGAGCCCCGAATCGGTCTCGTCGAGCACCGCGAGGGTCGGCTCGAGAAGCGCCATCTGGAGTACCTCGTTGCGCTTCTTCTCGCCACCGGAAAAGCCGACATTGAGGGCGCGTCGCATCATGCCCTCGTCGATTCCGAGCGCCGCGCGTTTCGCCTTGACCAGCTTGAGAAACTCCATCGCGTCATACTCTTTCTCGCCGCGATGCTTGCGGGCGGCGTTGACCGCCGTCTTCAGAAAGGTTGCGCTCCCCACCCCCGGAATCTCGACCGGGTATTGGAATGCGAGAAAGACGCCGCTACGCGCGCGTTCCTCGATGTTCATGGCAAGCAGATCATCGCCCTGATAGGTGACCGAGCCGTCGGTCACCTCGTAACCCTCATGCCCGGCGATCACATAGGCCAGCGTGCTCTTTCCCGAGCCGTTCGGCCCCATCACCGCGTGCACCTCGCCCGCGTTCACCGTGAGGTCGAGGCCGGTCAGAATCGGCTTGCCGTCGGCGGTCGCGTGCAGGTTCTCGATCTTCAACATGCGTTAGCGCTTTCCATCTGGTCCTAACCGACACTGCCTTCGAGGCTGATCGCGACCAGCTTCTGCGCTTCGACGGCGAACTCCATCGGCAGCTCCTGCAGCACCTCGCGACAAAACCCGTTCACGATCAGCGCCACGGCGTCCTCCTCCTTGATGCCCCGCTGTCGGCAATAGAAGAGCTGGTCCTCGCTGATCTTGGACGTAGTCGCCTCATGCTCCACCCGTGCGCTGGGATTGCGCGATTCGATATAGGGCACGGTATGGGCGCCGCAATGCGAGCCGATCAGAAGCGAATCGCACTGGGTGTGATTGCGCGCGCCTTCCGCTTTCGGTTGGATGCGGACAAGGCCGCGATAGGTGCTATCCGATCGCCCGGCCGCGATGCCCTTCGAGATGATTCGGCTCTTCGTGTTGCGGCCGATGTGGATCATCTTGGTGCCGGTATCGGCCTGCTGGCGGTTGTTGGTGATCGCGATCGAGTGAAATTCGCCGACCGAGTTGTCGCCCTGAAGGATGCAACTCGGATATTTCCAGGTGATCGCCGAGCCGGTTTCGACCTGCGTCCAGGCGATCTTGGCGTTGGCGCCGCGGCACGCCCCGCGCTTGGTGACGAAATTGTAGATCCCGCCCCTGCCCTCGGCGTCGCCCGGATACCAGTTCTGCACCGTGGAGTATTTGATCTCGGCATCGTCGAGCGCGACCAGCTCGACGACGGCCGCGTGAAGCTGGTTCTCATCACGCATCGGCGCAGTGCAGCCCTCGAGATAGCTCACATAGGAGCCCTCATCGGCGATGATCAGGGTGCGCTCGAACTGCCCGGTGTTTGCGGCGTTGATCCGAAAGTAGGTCGAAAGCTCCATCGGGCACCGCACGCCCTTCGGCACATAGACGAAGGAGCCGTCGGTGAAAACGGCCGAGTTCAAGGTTGCGAAGAAGTTGTCCGAGTACGGCACCACGGAGCCAAGATAGTGCCGCACCAGTGCCGGATGCTCCTTCACGGCCTCCGAGATCGGGCAGAAGATGACGCCCATCTCGGCGAGCTTGTCCTTGAAGGTGGTCGCGACGGAAACGCTGTCGAACACCGCGTCGACCGCGACGCCCGCAAGCAGTTCCTGCTCTTTCAGAGGGATCCCGAGCTTCTCGTAGGTCTTCAAGAGCTCCGGGTCGACCTCATCCAGGCTCTTCGGCCGGTCGGCGTCCGACTTGGGCGCGGAGTAGTAGCAGGCGTCCTGATAGTCGATTTTCGGATAGCGCACCTTGGCCCAACCGGGCTCCTCGTCCGCGATCCGGAGCCAGCGCTCGAAGGCCTTGAGACGCCACGCGAGAAGCCAGTCGGGCTCGCCCTTCTTGGCGGAGATGAACCGGATCGTGTCCTCGTCGAGGCCGGGCGGCGCGGAATCGGTCTCGACATCGGTGACGAAGCCGTATTTGTAGCGCTCGCCCGCGAAGGACTCGATCGTCTGCGCCGTTTCCTGTTGGTTGCTCATCGCACCTGCTCGCTTGCATCGGCGCCCGCTCGCGTCGCTTTGGTCCTTTCGACAGGGAACGCCGCCTGCGCCATGTCGGCGAGCGTTACCTCATCGAGGGCGACGCGGATCGCATCGCTGATTTTCTGCCAGGGCCCGCGCACCGAGCAAAAGCTCTCCAACTCGCAGGTGCCGGAAGGCCCTTCCAGGCAGTCGGCGAGCGAGATCGGCCCGTCGACCGCCGCGACGAGCTCCGCCACCGAGATCTTCTCGGGCACCCGGCTCAGCACGTAGCCGCCCTTCGCGCCGCGATGCGACGTCAGAATCCCGGCCCTTGCGAGCACCTTCAAGAGCTTGCTCGCGCTCGGCCGTGGCACCCCCGTCTGCTCCGAGATGCTCGCCGCAGTGTGTCGAGCCGCCGGGCGGCGCGCGATATGGGTCATCGCCACCACTCCGTAATCGGCCATCCGGCTGACGCGGATCATGATCCCGCCCCTCTCGCCATCGCCCGTCTCGCGCCCAAGGAATTGCCTACTCGGTCATGGGCGCACCCGGCACTCATATAGGACAAGTTCAGTCCACTTTCAAGAGCTGCAACTGCCGAAATGTCAACTGAAACGGAATCGGGCGCGGGCCGACATGTCCCCCTTCATCGTCTCAAACATACAATGTCGTGTTCGGCGGCCAAGGACCGTCCGGAATGGCGAAGAAGCGTGCGCCAACGGGGCTCCCTCTCGGCCCGCAGGCCTGCTAAGACGACGCGGCAGATCGCTTTGGAGGAGTGCCCGTGACCGAGCCGCTCTGGACGCCCTCGGCGGAGCGCCGGAAAGCCGCCAATCTGGCTCGTTTCATGGCCGAGGTCGCATCGCGCTGGGGCGTCGAGACGACCGACTTTGGCGCGCTCCACGGCTGGTCGATCGCCCGGCCCGAGCAGTTCTGGGCTTCGCTTTGGGACTTCGCCGGCATCATCGGCGACGGGCCGGGGACGCGGATCTTGCTCGACCGCGAAAGAATGCCGGGCGCGCGCTGGTTTCCGGATGCCACGCTGAACTATGCCGAGAACCTCCTGCGCAGGCGGGACGAGGCGGACGCGTTGGTCTTCTGGGGCGAGGACCGGGTGCGAAGGCGGATGACCTTTGCCCAGCTCCACGACCAGGTCTCGCGCATGGCCCAGGCACTCGCCGCACGGGGCATCGGGCCAGGCGACCGGGTCGCCAGCTATCTCCCGAACATGCCGGAGACGATCATCGCCGCGCTGGCGGCGGCGAGCCTCGGCGCCATCTGGTCTTCCTGCTCGACCGACTTCGGCACGCGCGGCGTCCTGGACCGGTTCGGCCAGATCGAACCCAAGGCGTTGGTCGCGGCCGACGGTTATTTCTACGGCGGCAAGACATTTGACCGCTTGCCTCAGCTGCGCGCGCTCCTGGCCGAGCTTCCGAGCGTCGATCACACGATCGTGGTGCCCTATGTGCAGGAGCGCCCGGCGCTCGACGACATCAGAGCCGGCTCCCGTTACGGCGACGCGCTCGCCGAGCAACCGGGCGGGCCGATCGATTTCGTGCGCGTGCCCTTCGATCATCCGCTTGTGATCATGTTCTCGTCGGGTACCACCGGGGCGCCCAAATGCATCGTGCACGGCACCGGCGGCACGCTCCTCCAACACATGAAGGAACACCTGCTGCATACCGACATAAGGCGCGACGACCGGGTGTTCTACTTCACGACTTGCGGCTGGATGATGTGGAACTGGCTGGTCGCCGCACTCGCCTCAGAGGCGACGCTCCTGCTCTATGACGGCGCCCCGTTCCATCCCGACGGCGCGGTGCTGTTCGACTATGCCGACACCGAGGGCATGACGCTGTTCGGTATCTCGGCCAAATATCTGGACGCCGCCAACAAAGCGGGACTTGCGCCGAAGCGCACCCACGACCTTGGCGCGCTGCGCACCATGACCTCGACCGGCTCGCCGCTCGCACCGGAAGGCTTCGACTATGTCTACGACTCCATCAAGGAGGATCTGCATCTCGCCTCGATCTCCGGCGGCACCGATATCATTTCCTGCTTCGCCCTAGGCAATCCAACGGGCCCAGTCTGGCGCGGCGAGCTGCAGGCGCGGGGCCTCGGCATGGCGGTCGACGTTTTCGACGACGACGGCACGTCCCTGCGCGAGACGCCGGGCGAGTTGGTTTGCACGGCCCCCTTCCCGTCGATGCCGATTTCGTTCTGGAACGACGCGAACGGGCAAAAATACCACGATGCCTATTTCGGCCGCTTTCCCGGAGTCTGGTGCCACGGAGACTGGGTCGCCCTGACCGAGCATGACGGGTTGATCATCTATGGCCGCTCGGACGCGGTGCTGAATCCAGGCGGTGTGCGCATCGGCACCGCCGAGATCTACCGCCAAGTCGAGCAATGCGACGAGGTCTTGGAGGCGATCTGCGTCGGCCAGGATTGGCAAGGCGACCAGCGCATCCTGCTCTTCGTGCGCCTGCGCGACGGTGTCGTTCTGGACGATGCGCTGACCGACAGGATCAATGCCCGTATCCGTCGCGAATGCACCCCGCGTCACGTGCCCGCCAAGGTGATCCAGGTCGCCGATATCCCGCGCACGCGCTCCGGCAAGATCACCGAACTCGCCGTTCGCGACGTCATACACGGGCGCTCGGTTAATAACCGGGAGGCGCTCGCGAACCCAGAAGCGCTGGCGCTGTACCGAGATCTCCCGGCGCTGAGAGCCTGAGCCGGCCGTCACGGGGCGGAGAAACCTTTGGAGCGTCGTCTTCCCTTCGAGGGAGTGGTCAATTTTCGTGACCTCGGCGGCTATCCAGCGCATGCCGGACGCCGGACGAAATGGCGCACGATATACCGCTCGGATTCGCTGGCCACGCTGACCGACGAAGATTTCGCGTTGTGGCGCTCGCTCGACATCCGAGTTGTGTGCGACTTCCGCTCGGACACGGAGCGCCGGGCCGCGCCGACCCGCCTGCCCCCCGACGACCGGAGCGACCGCCTCGATCTCCCGTTCCTTCCCGACGGCGTCCTCCGCATGTTCGCGGATCTGAGACGCGGCGCACTGGACGGGCCGGGCGTGATCACGGAGGTGACCCGTCACTATCGGCTCTTCGTACGCGACCATCTGGAGCCTTATCGCCGGCTCTTCGCCCGTCTCGCCGAGCCGGATGGGCGCCCCGCGGTTTTCCACTGCACGAGCGGCAAGGATCGGACCGGTTTCGGCGCCGCCGCGCTTCTGCTCGCCCTGGACGTCCCGCTCGAGGTGATCTTCGAGGACTACCTCCTGACCAACCGCTACCGTCGCAACATCGGGCGCATGCTCAAGCTCGGGATCGACGAAACCCTCATGGCGACCCTGACCTCGGCACGCTGCGACTATCTCGCTGCCTCGATCGACGCGCTTCACGAGCGCTCCGGGTCGATCGATTGCTTCGTGCGGGACGGCCTCGACCTCGACGATGCGCGCCGCGCGCGGCTCCGCGATCTGCTCCTGGAAGATCCCGTCGAGCGCCGTGACTCGCCTGGTGCCGTCTGATAGGCTTCGCTAGGACCTCATCGCGCGTTTGAGCGATGCATTCGAGCGCCGGGGGCAAGCCATGATCATCCAAACCGCGGTCGAGGAACGCCAGGACGGCCCTCGCTTCGTGATCAAGCTGGACGAGCATCTCGAGCTGGCCGCTCAGTTCGCCGAGCAGTTCGGCAATGACACATTCGAGACCCCCGGACCGCGCGAGCATTTTCTCTACGCCTGCCGCTGGCACGACAAGGGGTGGAAGGACCTCGACGATAACCCGCCGCTCGATCCGAAGACCGGGCTGCCCTACAACCTGGTCGAGACGCCGATCCCGATCATCACCCTCACCGGATGCCGTTCGCCCGAATATAACGAGGCGCATCATGCCTATTGCGGGCTCCTCGACAGCATGCACGTCTGGGGCCTCTACAATGGACGCTACGGACTATCGGACAAGGTTCTGATCGACCATGTGCCGGATAAGGATCGGCTCGCCGCCGAGACCATGCTGAATACCGAACGTCAGCGGCAAAAGCGCTTGAGCAAGGTGTTGGAGGCCGATCCGGAGACCGCGCCCTGGGTCGAGGAGGAGCGGCTCTTTTCAAACTACAAAGCGCTGCAATTTTTCGACACCTTCGCGCTTTACTTCAATTGCACACATCCCGAGGCGCGCGGCGAGAGCACCTTTGCCAATGTCCCGCGCGGCGTCGGCGATGATGTCGATATCGAGGTTCGCCCTCTGGGCGACGGTGTTTACGCTCTCGATCCCTATCCGTTCAGGGACGACGGCCTCGACGTGTGGTTCACCGGCCGGTATCTGGCGCCGTTCGCGGCCGACGCCGCGCCTGACATGGCGGCGGTCATGAGGGAGACCCCGCGCGAACGCCAGACCGCTCGGCTGGTCGCGGCCTGAACGCGCCGCCCGTCTCACAAGCAATCGATGTCTCGTTCCGCGCGTCCGCGCCCCGTTGAGGTGTTGGGGCTCGACCATGTGGTGCTCCGGGTCTCCGATATCGAGGCATCGCTCGACTGGTATCGGCGCGTGCTCAATTGCACGGTGGAGCGGCGCATCGAGAGCTTCGGGCTCTACCAGCTTCGCGCGGGCACAAACCTGATCGATCTGGTGCCGGTCGAAAGCAAGGCGGGCAGGCCGGGCGGTGGCGCGCCGGGGAAGAAGCGGCGGAACATGGAGCATTTCGCGGTACGGCTCGCGCGCTTCGATGAAAGGAAAATCCGCGCTTTCCTCAAGCGCCGCGGCGTCGAACCGGGCGAGGTCGCGCGCCGCTACGGTGCGCTCGGTCATGGTCCGTCGCTCTATATCAGCGACCCGGACGGCAATACGGTCGAGCTCAAGGGTCCCCCCGATCCGGATCAGATCGAGAGGATCGAGAGCGCGGACTATCCCGCCGGGATCACGGCCGCCCGAGTCGCACGGAGCAACACGACCGGACGGAGCACACGGGCATGAAGGCCGTCGTCATACACCGTCACGGCGGGCCGGAGGAGCTCGTCTATGAAGACATCGAGACGCCGACGGTCGGGCCCAATGACGTGTTGATCAAGCTCGGCACCGTCGGCCTCAACCACTTCGACCTCGATGTCTGCGACGGTATTTCGGGCTATCTCAGCCTCGATATGCCGCACATCCTCGGCGTCGAAGGCGCCGGCGCGGTCGCCGAGGTCGGCGAGGCGGTCACCGCGTTTCGCCCGGGCGATCGGGTGATGCCCTATCTCACCATCTCGTCCGGGATCTGCCGCCACAGGGTCTGCAATTGCGCCCTCGGGATGGACAATATGTGCCTCGATTTCGAAAAGCTGGGCGTGACCTGCTGGGGCACCTACGCCGAATATGTGATCGTCTCCCAGCATAATGTGATCCGCATCCCTGACGGCGTTTCCGACCTCGCCGCGGCCGCGGCGCAAGTCGCCTTCGCGACCGCGTGGGAGCTGGTGGTCAAGAAGGCGCAAGTGCGTCAGGGCGAGGACGTGCTGATCAACGCCGCCGGCAGCGGCGTCGGTTCGGCCGCGATCCAATGCGCGCGTCTTGCCGGTGCGCGGGTGATTGCCACCGCCGGCTCCGATGACAAGCTGACGCGCGCCCGTCAGCTCGGCGCGGACGAGGTGATCAACTACAACGAAACGGAAAATATCGGCGATGCGGTGCGCGATCTCACCGGCGGGCGCGGTGCCGACGTCTGCATCGAGATGGTCGGCGGGCCGGTGCTTCAACAGAGCCTGGACGCGCTTGCGCTCAACGGCCGGCTCTCGACCTGCGGCGCGCATGCGGGCGAGAAGGTCGAGATCGACATGATCGAGTTCTTCCGCAAGCAGATCACGATGACGAGCTGCCACTTCGCGCCGAAGTCGACCAGCAACGAGGTGCTACGCCTGGTCGAGCAGGGCAAGCTCAGGCCGGTGATCGCAAAGGTCTTTCCGCTGGCGGAGATGCGAACCGCCCACGAGCTTCTCGCCAGCCGGGCCGTCTTTGGTAAGATCGTGTTCGAAGTGTAGCGGGGATCGTGCGATGGCCGAGCTGGAGTTGCGCAAAGTCGATCGGTGGCACCATCGTACGGTCGTCCTCGACGACCTCAGCATGCGGGCGCCGTCCGGGCGTATTACCGCACTCTTCGGTGACGCCGAATCGGGCCGCATGACGGCGCTCAAGGTCATCGCCGGGATCGAGAAGGCCCACGACGGCGAAATCCTCATCGACGGCGCCGACATCTCTCGGATGCGCACCGGCCCCGGGGACGTAGCGACCGTGTTTCGCTCCGCGGCGCTGATGCCGCACAAGTCGGCCTATGACAACATCGCCTACCCGCTCAAGCTCGCCCGCTTCGACAAGGAAACGATCGAGGCGCGCGTCCTCGCCGTCGCGGAGCATTTCGGCCTGACCGAGGTGCTGGGCCTGCGCCCAAAAAGGCTCACCGCCTTGCAGCGCTACCAGATCGGCCTTGCGCGCGCGCTGGTACGCGATCCCGCCATCTACCTCTTCGAGCTGCCCTCGGAGGAGGATCCTGAGATCAGGAACCTGGCGATCGCCGAAATGAAACGGCTGCGGGACGAATTCGAGCGCACCGTGCTGTTCGCGACCGACGTCGTCGAGGAGGCCCGCGCGCTCGCCGACTGGATCGTCGTCCTCCACAACGGACACCAGCAGCAGATGGGGAGCCCGGCGCGGATCGTCGAGCGGCCCGCCTCGCGCCGGGTCGCCCGGCTGTTCGGCGCGAAACTCCGTTCCGCTCGGATAATCGAAGCCGACGAGGCCGGGATCACCGTGCGTCTCAAGGACGGCACGGAACTCACCCTCCCCTTTGGCTCCGACAGGGTGGCCGCCGGCGAGCGCGGCACGCTCGCCATCTGGCCGGAACAGATCCGTCGCGAGGACGGTACACCGATCTACCCCCCCGAGCAGTGCTACCTGTTCGACGAAAAAGGACGGCTCGCAGTCAGCCCGTCGGGAGGATCGTCGCGGTCAGCCGAGGGAGCAGCGCGCAGGGCAAAAACGCGCTGACGGCATCCGTCGCACCGACAAAGCGTCAAACGGCGGCGAGCGCCCGCGCCTTGACACCGATGAGCCGGATGAACGCGGCCGTTTCGTTGTCGAGACCAGCAAACCCGCTAAGGATGTATCGGTGCCCGGCGATCGACACCCATCTCTCGTAACACCGCCTCGACCGCCTCGATGAAGCGGCTCATGGTGTCGGCGCGGAATGCACCGATGCATCCCACGCGGAAGCTGTCGACCGCGGTCAACTTGCCGGGATAGATCAGGAAGCCGCGCGCCGCGAGCCGGTTGTAGAACGTCTCGAATCGATAGGCCGGATCGGCGGGCGCGAGGAAGGTCACGATGACTGGCGCCTGCACGGCGTCGTCGAGCAGCGTTTCAAACCCGAGCTTTCGCATGCCCTGAACCAGGGTCCGGCAGTTCTCCCAATAGCGGGCGAAGCGGCCCGCGACGCCGCCTTCGGCGTCGAGCTCGCCGAGCGCCTGGTCGAGCGCGGCAAGGACATGGGTGGGCGGTGTGAAGCGCCATTGGCCGTCGGCCTCGAAACCGGCCCACTGCCCGTGGAGATCGAGGCTCAAGGCGTGGGCGTTATCGGCGGACGCCGCGAGATGATCGGTCCGTGCAACGACGAAGCCGACCCCCGGCGCGCCCTCGAGGCATTTGTTCGCCGACGCGGCGAGGCTGTGCACGGGGAGGCGCGCGAGATCGATCGGGATGCCTCCGAAGGAGCTCATCGCGTCGACGTGAAGACGGCGACCGCTCTCCGCGACGGCGGCGGCGAGATCCACGAGCGGGTTCAGAATGCCGGTCGTGGTCTCACAATGGACCAGGGCGACATCGGTGATCGCCGGATCGTTGGCAAGCCGCGCAGCAATTTCCGCGGCCGTGGGTTGCACGGCCTCCGATGTCTCCAGCGATCCGTGGGCGCGCCCCATGCGGCGGCAGATCTCGACCATCCGCTCGCCGTAGGCGCCGCCGATCAGGATCAGCAGCCGGCCGTCGCGCGGAACCAGCGTGCCGAGTTGGGCCTCGACGGCAAAGGTGCCGCTGCCCTGCAGCGGCACGCAGGTGAACGCGTCCCCGGCATTGCACAGCGCGAGGATACGACGCCGAATCCGGGCAGTGAGCGCGATAAAGGCCGGGTCTCGCGAGCCCCAGTCCCGGCCCATCGCGGCGCGGGTGCCCGACCGCGTCGTGAGCGGACCGGGAGTGAGCAGGACCGGACCCTGCCGCTCGGCGGGATCAGCGGGCCGCTGCGTGGTTGAGCTCATCGAGGGCCTCCGGCGTATCCACGTCGATCGTGACGGAATGATCGGGGCTTTCAATCTCGTAAACCGCTTCCGCGTGGTCACCGATCAGATGCCGCGCACCGACGTCTCCGGCAAGACTCCTCATCTCGCCGAAATAGCGCGCCGACCACAGCACCGGATTGCCGCGCTTGCCACGGTAGGTGGGCACGCCGATCGTACGGCCCTCGAGCGGGCTGAAGCCCGCGATCAGCCGATCGATCAATGCGGCATTGGTACGCGGCATGTCACCGAGACAGATCACAGCACCGTCGAGAGCGGGATCGAGCGCCTCGAGGCCGCGTTCGAGCGAGCTGCTCATGCCCTCGGCGTAGTCCGGGTTGTGCGCGAGGATCACATCGAGGCCGGCCAAGGCCGCGCCGACCCGCTCGGCTTCATGGCCGGTGACCACAATCACCCCTTCGGCCCGCGAGGCCACGGCAGCCTCCACGACGCGGCGCACCATGGGCGTGCCGTCGACCTCGACCAACAGCTTGTTGAGCGTGCCCATGCGTCGCGATTGTCCGGCCGCGAGCACCAGGGCCCCGATCCGCGGCTCGGTCTGCGCGCGCGCGCCTGCGCCCTTGTGGTCATCGCTCTTGGGCGAGGCCCGGGTGCGCGGCAGCGGCCGGCTCGGGATCTCCATCAGCAGGCCACCGGCACCCATGCGCATGATATCCGTCGCCACGATCTCAACGCCGGCGAAGACCCGCTGCAATACCCAGTCGAACCCATTGAGCTTGAGAGAGCGGGCGCAGCCGGGCAGCCCGAGGACCCGAGCCGGGCCGAGATGAGCGAGAAGAAGCAAATTGCCCGGATCGACCGGCATGCCGAAGTGATCGATCGCCCCGCCCGCCTCCACGATCGCCGCGGGCACTACGTCACGCCGATCGACAATGGCGGATGCGCCGGCGATGAGGATGGTGTCGCAGTCGCGCTCATGGAGATGGCCGATCGCCTCCGACACCTGGGGGCAACTGTGCCCGCAGCGGATCTCGGCGGCGAGCCTTCCGTCGAGCCTGGCAAGGCGGGTGGAGACGGCGCCCGTGGTCGAATCGAGGACGCTCTCGCGAGTCCCGGGCAATCGGGTCTGGATCAACCCAACCTTGCGCGCCTGCAGCGGCGCCACGCGCAGCATCGGCCCGCCCCTCGCCGCGATCCCGACACAGTCGTCGACCACGCGCCGCGGAGCGGCAAAGGGAATGACTTTGACGGTCGCGACCATCTGGCCCGGCTCGACCAGAGCGAATGGGGGGACGGTGCCGAGCGTCATGGCCTCGTCGAGCAGATTGATGCGATCGATGCGGTCGGTGTCCATGACCGCGAGGCCATGGGCTTCAGCGAAGATGTTGCAGCGGCCGGTAAAGGCGTCGCCGAGGCCGAGTCCCGGGCCGGCGACGGCTTGGGCGACGGTCTCGGCGGCCCGGTCTTCCGCCACGTCGTCCGCTTCCAGACGGGCGCCAGACACCGTCTCGATCTTCGCCTTCCGCAGCACGACGACATCGTCGCCCGAGAGCACGCGTCCTTTCTTGAAGGCGCCGCCCGGCAAGCGCACGCTATGGGCGAGGATCAGTCCTTCGGCGTCATCTACCGGCACGTCGCCGAATTTCATGCGGCGGCGCCCCGGCCCGAGGCGGGCGATGCGCGGCGCGCCTGGGTCACTTCGGCCATGATCGCGATCGCGATCTCGGCCGGCGATCTCGCGCCGATCGCAAGGCCGACCGGTGCATGGATGCGGCCAAGCTCCGCCTCGGTGAAGCCTTTGGCCCGCAGGCGCTCGAGCCGCAGGCCATGAGTCCGTCTGCTGCCGAGCGCGCCGATATAGAACACCGGCGCGCGCACGGCGACCTCGAGCGCCGGGTCATCGATCTTCGGATCGTGGGTCAGAGTCACGACGGCGGTCCGGTGATCGGGCTGGAGTCGTTTCAACGCATCGTCGGGCCATTCGGCCGAGACTTCGATGGAGGGAAAGCGCGCGGTATCCGCGAAGGCGCGGCGCGGATCGGTGACGATCACGGCGTAGCCCGCCGTCGCGGCGATCTCGGCCAGCGCCTGCGTGATGTGGACCGCTCCGACGATCACCATGCGGAGCGGCGGATTGTGGACCTGGATGAAATAGACTCGACCCGAGGTTTCGATCGACTGGCTGCGGTCGGCATCAAGCGCCTCTCGGGCTGCAAGGGCAACCGGGTCCGGTAGCGAGACACCGACCGGCGCGCCGGTCCGGTAAACCAACGCCTGCTCGCCGCCCTCGAGCGCCGTGACGAGGGCAGCCGCGCGCTTTTCGGAGCGGTCGTGGTTCAGCCGGTCGAGGATGGAGCGCTGCATCGCCGGCACCTCACCCGACACGCTCGACAAACACGCGAACGGTGCCGCCGCAGGCCAGCCCGACCTCCCAGGCCTGCTCGTCGGAGACGCCAAACTCGAGGATACGCGGCTCGCCGGCGCGCATGACTTCTTTTGCTTCCTGGATGACTGCGCCTTCGATGCAACCGCCGGAGACGGAGCCCTCGAAGCGGCCGTTCTCGTCGATGACGAGCTGGCTCCCGACCGGGCGCGGCGAAGAGCCCCAGGTCGCAACGACGGTGGCGAGCGCCACACCCTTGCCTTGGTCACGCCAGCTTGCAGCGGTGCCCAGAATATCTTCTCGCTCAGCGGTCATCTCGATCGCCCCGCTCCGTCCCTTCACATGTAAGGCGCCGAGACGCCGGCCGCAACGCGCTCTTATCAGCTCGCCGCAGCGGTCATCTCGGTCTTGACCTCCGCGAGGATACGCCGAACTTCGTCGCCGCGTACCTTCTCGATATCGTCCTGGTATTTGAGAAGGACGCCGAGAGTTTGATCGACGACCGCGGGATCGAGGCTCGCTTGCGCGAGCTCGGTCAATGCCCGGAGCCAGTCGATGCTCTCCGCGACGCCGGGCGATTTGAAGAAATCGATGCCCCGGAGCTGTTGAACGAAGGAGACGACCTCGCGCGTCAGCCCGGTATCGGCTTCCGGCACCCGCACGCGCAGAATCTCACGCTCGCGAGCGGCGTCGGGATAGTCGATCCAGTGATAAAGGCAGCGCCGCTTGAGCGCGTCGTGGATCTCGCGGGTCCGGTTCGACGTGATCAGCACGATCGGCGGTGACGCAGCATGGATCGTGCCGATCTCCGGGATCGTAATCTGATAATCGGCCAGGACCTCGAGCAGGAAGGCCTCGAACGGCTCGTCAGCGCGATCGAGCTCGTCGATCAACAGCACCGGCGGGTCCGCCGTGCCGGGGCGCAGCGCCTCGAGCAGAGGGCGGCTGATCAGGAAGCGCTCCGAGAAGATGTCGTCCGCGAGGGTCTCGCGATCCCGGTCGCCCATCGCCTCGGAGAGGCGGATCTCGATCATCTGCCGCGAGTAGTTCCACTCATAGACGGCGGAGGATACGTCGAGCCCCTCGTAGCATTGAAGGCGCAGCAGCGTGCGCCCGAGCCGCTCGGCCAGCACCTTGGCGAGCTCGGTCTTGCCGACGCCTGCCTCGCCCTCGACGAACAGGGGGCGATTCAGACGAAATGCGACGAACAGCGTGGTCGCAAGGTTGCGATCCGCGACATAGTCGCCGCCGGACAGCAGCGCGAGCGTCGCGTCGACGGATTCGGGGATCGGCTCGCCGGCCATCTCAGCGGGTTTCCTCGGAAAGACGCTCGATCAGATCGGCGATTGCCTCCGGCTTGTCAAGGCGAAACGCCCGCTGGCAACCATCCTCGGTTATCACCCGCAAGCGGGATCCGGTCTCGCCCGTAGACCCGTCCTCGACGACCAGACGAGGCGCGATCGGCTCGTTAAAGCCGAGGGCGAGAACCACCTCCGCTTCGGGCACCAGCCGCGTAAGCGCCGCCACCTGCGGCTCGGCCGCGGCGGCGTTGCGGTGTACCCGCGCCCAGCGTGGTTTCGAGACCGTGAGCACGTCTTGCGCGCCGGCGGCGGCATGCTCGTAGCTGTCCTTGCCCGGCTCGTCGATGCCGAGCGGACCGCTGCTCGCCGCGATCACGGCAACCCGCCGGCCACGATCGGCCAAAGCCTCGATCAGCCGCGTCGCCACCTCATCCCGCTGTGCGGCAGCGCCGCCACAGATCGCGACCACCACCACGCGCGGCTCAGATCACATCGGTGAACACGAGAATCAGGATCACGGCGATGATCACCACCGCCGACACCCAGAGGAACGCCGGCAAGCCTTTGCGCTCAACGGCCGGCGCAAGCGGCGGCGGCGGGGCTTCCGTCGTTTTGTCGGGCTCGGTCCGGTCTTCGGCGCCGGTCTCCTCCGCGGCTTCGCCGAGCCTTTCGGCGAGGCTGTCAAAAAACTGTTTGGCGAGCTTCTTCGCGGTCGAATCGATCAGGCGCGAGCCGATCTGCGCGAGCTTGCCTCCGACCTTGGCATCGACATCGTACTGAACGACCGTCTCTCCACCGTCACTGTGCAGCCTGATCTTGGCCTCGCCGGAGGCGAATCCGGCCGCACCGCCTTGGCCTTGGCCGGCGATGGTGTAGCCGTTCGGCGGATCGAGATCGGAGAGCGTGACGCCGCCCGCGAAGGTCGCCTTGACCGGCCCCACCTTGATGGTCAGCGTGGCGGTCATCTCGGTATCCGAGGTTTTTTCGAGCTCCTGACAGCCGGGCAAGCAGTCCTTCAAAACAGCGGGATCATTGAGAGCTCGCCACACTGTTTCCTGATCCCTCGGGACCCGGAACTCTCCGTCCATCTTCATCGTCGTCTCACCCCCGCCTTGTCGGCACTAAACGTAGTAGATCAACAGGCAGGCGCCAAGCAGGACCAGGATCCAGAGCGCGGCGCCGCCGGTCGGCCAGGCTCGCGCGAGCACGCCCCGAGGCTTGTGCTCCTGAGCGATCAGCCCGAACACGTGCTCGACGCCTCGGACCGAGTGCTCCCTGATACGCGCGCCGACGGCGGTTGCCGCACCCTCGCCAGAGCGCGCGATCCGCGGCAGGAGGCGCCGGTAGATCCAGTCGGCATCGATGTTCACCGAGCGCAGCTCGGGCGGATAGATCCCCGCCAGGTTGAGCCAGATGAACGCCAACGCCGAAAAGAAGAGGAGCTGGACCTGCGCCAGGATGTGGCTGCCGGTGTACGGCTGATAGCCGATCTGATACGGCAGGAGCGAATAGAGCCACCCCGGGTAGCAGCCGATCACGACGCAGAGCAACCGCCGCGAGCCCCATCGCCACCCGCATGTTGACCGGCGCTTCGCGGGTGCGGATGCCGGAAATCGTGGGCGAAGAAGGCGAAATAGGGGATCTTGATACCGGCGTGGTGGAACACGCCGGCCGACGCGAAGAGGAGGGAGGATCCAGACGATCCAATGGCCCTCCTCCACCGCCGCGGCCATCACCATCGATTTGCTCACGAAGCCGGAGAAAAGCGGAAAGGCCGAGATCGACGCCGCGCCGACGATGCAGAGCCCGGTCGTCTGAGGCATCGACTTGTAGAGCCCGCCGAGCTCCGAGCCGTTGATCTTGCCGGTCTGGTGCAGGACCGCGCCCATCGACATCAACAGGAGACCCTTGAAGATGACGTCGTTGAAGAGCGTGTGACACGGCGCCGTTGATCGCGAGCGCCGATCCGATGCCGATGCCGACCACCATGAAGCCGATCTGGTTGATCATGGCTGTAGGCGAGCACGCGGCGGAGGTCGTTCTCGATGACGGCGTAGAAGATCGGGAATGCGGTCATCGCGGTCCCGATATAGATCAGCACCTCGGTTCCGGCATAACCGCGCGCCAAGGCGTAGACCGCGAGCTTGGTCGTAAAAGCGCTCAAGAACACGGTCCCGGTCGGTGTCGATTCCGGATAGGCGTCGGTGAGCCAGCTATGCATCAGGGGAAACGCGCATTTGATGCCGAACGCGACGAACACCAGCACGCCGCCGAGGCTCCCGATGCCGATATGCTCGAACGCGACCGAGCCGGTGTCGCCGATCAGGATCACCACCCCGCCCAGGAGCAGGAGGCCCGAGACGAGCTGGAACATCAGGTAGCGCATGCCGGCCCGGCTCGCACGCGGTGTGCGGCGGGCCAGGATCAGGAACACCGAGCCGAGCGTCGCCGCCTCCCAGAAGATGAACAGGCTGATCAGGTCGCCGGCGAAGACCGCGCCAAGCGCGGCGCCGGCATAGAGCAAGGCGCTGACCTGTTGCAGGCGGTCGCGCACATGGAGCGCGAACACGGCACCGAGGAACGCGGCGATGTGAAACAGGAGGCCAAAGAGAAGGCTCAGCGAATCGACCCGGAGGAGCGATAGACGCGTGTCGAACAGGCCCACGTCGAGCCCGCCCGCGCCGTTCCAGATGCCCCACAGATTGAGGCCGCCGACGAGCGGAATCGCCAGCAGAAGGAACTGGCGCAGCCGCGCCGGCAGCAGCGCGATCAGAATCGCGCCGGCCAGGAAGATGAACGCGGGCGGAATGCTACTCGTCATAGTAGCCCTCGCGCCGCATCACGATCCGGCGCAATTCTTTCGCGACCAGGACCAGCGCGACGCAGGCGATAAAGCCGAAAAAATCCGTAGAAGCCGAACCAGCCTTCCCCACTGAAACGCTTCATGCCGATGAAACCCGGCATCGATCACCAGAAGAGCGATGCAGAGCGCGAGGAAAAGCCGAATGATGAGCATCACATTCTTACGTTCATCGAGCCAATATTTTTTCTTCATATCAATCTCTTATGGTGATGAGATCAGAGGTTGAATGAGCTCGAAAACGAACTGCGGGTAGAAGAACAGGGCGACGGTGCCGAGCGCGGTCACGGAGATCGCGAGCAAGAGGGGCCACGGCGCCTCGCTCCGTCCGGCCGCGATCGCCGGCCTGGCGTTCGCCGGAAAGAAGGCGCGGCCGAGGATGGGGAGGAAATAGAACGCGTTGAGCAACGAGCTGACCAGAAGCACCGCGATCACCGCAATGTGGCGGCCGCTCTCGGCACCGGCCACGAGGTACCATTTGCTCCACAGAGCGGCAAACGGCGGCAGGCCGATCAGGCTGAAGGCGCCGACCGCGAAGGCAGCCATGGTCACCGGCATGCGATAACCGATGCCGTCGAGCTCGCTGACCAGCGTCTTGTGCGCGGCGGTGTAGATCGCGCCCGCGCAGAAGAACAGGGTGATCTTGCCGAAGGCGTGGGTGGCGATGTGCATCGCGCCGCCCGTGAGGCTCGCGCTCGTCGCAAGCGCGCCCCCGAGCACGACATAGGCGAGCTGACTCACGGTCGAATAGGCCAGCCGGCGCTTCAGGTCGTCCTGACGGAGCGCGATCAGCGAAGCGATCAGAATCGTGACGGCAGCCACCGCGATGAGCCACTCGCTGCCGGCGAGCGAGCGGAGGAAATCGAGGCCGAAGATGTAGACCAGGATTTTCAGGACCGTGAAGACGCCGGCTTTGACCACCGCCACAGCATGCAACAGCGCGCTGACCGGGGTCGGCGCGACCATCGCCGCGGGAAGCCAACCGTGGAACGGCATCAAGGCGGCCTTGCCGACGCCGAACATGTAGAGCACCAGCAGAACGGCGGCCGTCCGCTCGCTGACGGCGCCCGCGAGAATCCCACCCGCTCGAAATTCGAGCGTTCCCACCTCCACCCAGGTCCAGAGAATCGCGAGAAGTTGCAGCACGATCGAGGTCGTCAGCAGGAGGCCGAGATAGATCCTGCCCGCGCGGCGCGCCGCCTCGCTCCCGCTATGGGTCACCAGAGGATAGGTCGAGAGCGTCAGCGCCTCGTAGAACAGGAAAAGGGTAAACATGTTGGCGGCGAAGGCGACGCCGATGGCGCTGCCGAGCGCGATCGCGAAACAGGCATAGAAGCGCGTCTGGTGATCCTCCCGGTTGGCCCTGACATAGCCGATCGAGTAGATCGTGGTCGCGATCCAGAGGAAACGAAGCGATCAGCGCGAACAACATGCCGAGCGGCTCGAGCGCAAAGGCAAGCGGCAAACCGGGCACGATGTCGAACAGCGCAACACGCGGCACCATGCCTGCCATGACCGGCGGCGCCAGCGAGACGACCAGGCCGAACAGGGCAATAGCGGTAGTCAGCGAGACCGCTTCCCGAAGCACCGGCCGCCGAGCCGACGCCCCGATCAACAGCGCACCGAGGAACGGAACGGCAAGTGCGGCGAGAATCTGCGCTGCGTGGCTCATTGACCACCTAGGAGCGCGGCCGCTGCGCGCTCCGCAATGCCGACGGTGAGCTCCGTGTGCAGGCCGAAATAGAGCGAGCCCGCGATCAACAGCCAGGTCGCGAGCTGCATGGCCCACGGCGCTTCGGCGACCGCAGGAGCGCCGGGCGGCGGCGCACGAAAATAAGCCGCCTCGATCAAACGGCCCACATAGGCAAGGGCGATCAGCGAGCCGATCAGCACGAAGAGCGCGACCGGCCACAGGCCGGCCTCGAGCGCTCCTTGCACGAGATACCATTTGCTGACGAAGCCGGACGTCACCGGGACCCCGACGAGGCCGAGGCCGCCAATCACGATCGCCGCCATTGTGAGCGGCATGCGCCGGCCGAGGCCGTGCAGAGCGCTCAGGTCGGTCACGCCGAGCCGGTAGGCGATGCTCCCGGCCGCGAGGAACAGGCCGCCCTTCATGAGGGCGTGATTGAAGATGTGGACCAGCGCGCCGGTCACCCCGGTCACCGAGGCGAGGCCGATGCCGACGCCGAGATAGCCGATCTGCCCGACACTCGAGAACGCGAGGAGGCGCTTCAGATCGGTCTGGAAAACCGCAACAAGAGAGCCGACCAGAACCGCGATCAGCGACAATGCGAGCAGGATCTCCGCCAGCGGCAAGGCCGTGAACGCGAATTGCGTCCCAAACACCGTAAAGACGAAGCGGAGCAGCATGTAAGCGCCGACCTTGGTCGCGGTCGCGGCGAGGAACGCGCTCACGAAGGACGGTGCGTAGGCGTAGGCGTTGGGCAGCCAGAGGTGGAACGGAAAGAGCGCGAGCTTGATCAGGACCCCGACGGTGATGAAAGCGAAGGCCGTGAGAATGGCCGGCGTATCGCCGAGCGCAGGCACCCGGACGGCGAGGTCGGCGAGGTTGAGCGTGCCGGTCTTGGCATAGAGGAACCCGACCCCGAGCAGAATCAGCGCGGCCCCGATCGTGCCGATGATGAGATATTGGTAGGCTGCAGTCAGCGCACGGCGCTGCCGGCCCAGCGCGACGAGCACGTAGCTTGCGAGCGAAGAGATCTCGAGGAAGACATAGATGTTGAAGGCATCGCCGGTAGCGACGATGCCGAGCAGGCCGGTCAGAGCGAGCAGGAAGACCGCGTAGAACAGATGCCGCCGCTCGGGCGCGATCTCTCGTTCCACGCTCTGCCGAGCGTAGGGCATCATGAACGCGGCGACTCCGGTAATGATCAAGAGGATGAAGGCGTTGACGCCGTCCAGGCGGTATTCGATGCCGAAGGGCGGCGCCCAGCCGCCGAGGCGATAAGAGATCGGCCCGGTGCTCATCACCTGGTCGAGCAGCACGGCCGCGATCGCCAGCAGGCCCCAGCAGACCATCGTCGCGAAGCCCCAGGCATAGCGCCCGCGCCGCAGCAGCACGCAGAGCGGTGCCGCGATAAGCGGCGCGGCGACCTGAAGCGCCGGTAGATGGCTTGCGATCATGCGCCGTCCGGCTCGCGGTCGCGCTCGTCGATCTCGTCTTCCTCGACGGTCCCGTAGGCGCGCCTGATCGCGACGGTCAGCGCGAGCCCGACCGCGAGCGTCGAGACCGAGACGACGATCGCCGTGAGGATCAGAACGTGGGGAAGCGGGTTGGAATAGATCTCGTAACCGGGATCGATGATCGGCGCGGTGCCGCCCCCGACCTTTCCGATCGTGATGTAGAACAGGAAGATCGCGCTCTGAAAAATGCTCAGCCCGATCAGCTTCTTGACCAGGTTGGTCGGTGCGATGACGGCGTAGAGCCCGATCATCGCGAGCACGATCGCCGCCCAGTAGTTGACGTGCGTGAGGACTTCCACCTCAGCGCTGCTCGGCAAGGACGTAGAAGACGATCGTCATCACGGCGGCCACCGCGACCCCGACCCCGATCTCGATGATGATGATCCCGATGTGATTGCCGTGGGGCGGATCATGGGCGAGCACGCCATATTCGAGGAAGCTTCCGCCTCCGATCATGCCGGCGATGCCGACGCCCGCGTAGAGCAGCACCCCCAGGCAGGCGAGCACCACGAGGATGTGCAGCGGGGCAACACGGCGTGCCGCGGGGACGCCGAAGACCAGACCATAGAGCACAAGACCCGAGCCGAAGATCACGCCCGCTTGAAAGCCGCCACCGGGCCCATAATCGCCGTGCATCTGGACATAGAGGGCGAACAGCAGGATCAACGGGATCAGCAGCTTCGAGATCACGCGCAAGACCAGGTTATCGGTCATTCGCGATCCCTCGCGGTCGGGCGTCGACGCCGAGCGACACCGAGCAGCACGAGAACGCCGATCCCGGCGGTGAAGATCACGGTAACCTCGCCGAGGGTGTCGAAGCCGCGATAGGACGCCAGCACCGCCGTCACGATGTTGGGGACGCTGGTCTCCGCTTCGCCGTGCTCGAGGTAGTGGGGAGCGACATGGCGCTGCGCCGGCGCCATGGGATCGCCGAAGTCGGGCAAGTCGAGAGAGCCATAGACCAGCAGTCCGCCGGTCGCGAGCGCCGCGGCGATCGGAAGCCAGGGCCGGCGATGTTTGATCTTCTCCCGCCGGCCGGTCGCGGCGATGGCGAGCAGCATGAAGACGGTGGTCACCCCGGCGCCGACCGCAGCCTCGGTGAAGGCGACGTCGACCGCATCGAGAACGACCCAGAGAACGGAGGTGACGAGGCTGTAAATTCCGAGCACCAGGGCGGCCGCGAGCAGGTTGCGCAACGTAATCACGATGAGCGCCGTCGCGATGAGCAGAGCCAGAAGCAGAATATCGATGTAGAGCTCTATGGCTTGGGATCCTTGGTCTTTCTGGTCCACGGCTTGAGCCCGTCGAGCAGCGCCGCGCGGGCCAGTGCGTGCGCCGCCGTCGGGGCGGTGAATGCCAGAAATGTAAGAATCAGAACCAATTTGAGGGTCTCAAGCGACAGCCCCGCCTGCAGCATGAAGCCGAGCAGCATGAGGCCTGCGCCGACGGTATCGGCGACACCCGCCGGATGGATGCGGGTGAAGAGATCGGGCATCCGGATCAACCCGATCCCGCCAATCATCACGAAGCAGATACCGGCACCGATGCTGATCCAACTGAGGATGTCGACGATCACGGCGCCTCTCCCGCATCGCGCGCTTCGGCTCGGCTGCGCCTGATGTAGCGGAGCACCGCGACGGTGCCGATGAAGTTGATCAGCGCGTAAACCAGCGCGATGTCGAGGAAATCCGGACGACCCATAAGAAAGCCGATGGCCGCGATCAGCAGCACGGTCATGGTTCCGATCGCATTCACACCGAGCACGCGGTCATACACCGTCGGCCCCAGGAACGCGCGGACCAGCGCGAGGAAGATCGTCACCACAAGCGCCGCGACCGCGGCGAGAAACATCATGGCTCGCCCTCCAGCGCCGTGACGCGCCGGTCCATCGCGGCGGACTTCAGCTCGTCCATTCCTCGGCGGGTCAGCGCGTGCACCTCGACGCCCTGGGCCGTGACCGCCGTGGTAAGCGTGCCGGGTGTGAGGGTGATGGAGTTCGCATAGATCACCTTGCCGAGGTCGGTCCTCTGGCTCGACGGCACGGTCTCGACAACCGGGTCGATAGCGGGTCGCCGCGACAGCACGAGACGGCTGATGTGGAGCGCCGAGATAAAGATTTGCAGGGCCAGCCAGCTCCAATAGAGCGGTATGCGGTAGGTCAGGTGGATCGGATGTCCCTCGTGATCCACCACGTCCATGCGCATCGCCACGGCGACGACGAGCGCCGCGCACACGGCCCCGAGCGCGAGCAGAAACGGCGTGTAATGACCGGACAGTGCGAGCCAGAGCCCGTAGAGCGCGGCGAACAGACTAAACGCGTGAAGCACGCTTACCCCTCGTGCCGGGTCGGTGCGAAAGCCGGTGATCAGACCTCGACAAACGGAACGCGACCGTGATGACCAACCGGCATCACGGCGACTCCGCGTATCGACGCGACTCGATTATGCCCGAGGCGGTTTGCCCCGCAACAACGAAAGGGCGACGCCGGCGGTCATTTGAGCTCGATCGCGTAGGCCGACGTCGGGAGCGCTTTCTCGATCAAACCCTGGCCCTCCAGGAAGTCTGCGAATCGCTCGTAGCGCGCGTTGTCCAGCGCGGCGGGACGGAGCGCAAAACGGGGCAAGGTGTCCCGCCATGCCAGCTTGTTGAGCGCGTCGTCGAGCTCTTCCCGGCCGCGCAGAAAGAGCCGCCAGGACTCGTCCGGATGATTGATGAGGAATTGGACGCCGCGTTCGAGGGCGTCGACGAAGCGCCGCAGGACCGGATCGTCGCGCCGATCGACATGCGCGACGACGATCAGCTCGTCATAGGGCGGCACGCCTTCCTCCTCGATATAGAAGGCGCGCCCGGGCCGCCCCTCGAGGTCCATCTGGTTGAGCTCGAAATTGCGATAGGCGCCGATCACGGCATCGACCTGTCCCGACAGGAGAGACGGCGACAGAGAGAAATTGACGTTGACCAAGGTCACGTCGTCGAGCCCGACGCCATGGGGTTCGAGCATGGCGCGAAGCAGCGCATCCTCGAAGCCGCCGACCGAGAAGCCCACCGTACGCCCCTTGAGGTCGGCGAGCGTCTTGATCGGACTGTCTTCCAGCACCAAGAGCGTGTTCAGCGGCGTCGCCACGAGGGTTGCGATCCGCAGCAGCGGCAGTCCCTCGGCGACCTGAAGGTGAAGCTGCGGCTGGTAGGAGATCGCCAGATCGGCCTTGCCGGCGGCGACCAGCTTCGGCGGGTCGTTCGGATCAGCCGGCGCGATGACCTCGAGCTCGATCCCCTCCGCTTCGAAATAGCCCCTCTCGAGCGCGACGAAGACCGGCGCATGGTCCGGGTTGATGAACCAGTCGAGCATGAGGGTCAGCTTGTCGGCCGCGGTTCCCGGCCGCGGTGCGAGAACGACCGCAGCCAGACAGGCCATGACGGCAATGAGCAGTGTCGTCTTCATGATCCGCATTGCATGAACCTTTCCCTTGGAAGATTACCGGTCGGGTTGCCAGTAAAGGGCCCGACGAAGCACGTGGTCGGCGATGAAGTAGACCGCGACCGCAAAGACCGCGAGCGTCAGCAGAGCAGCAAACATCAGGTCGATCTGCATGCGCCCGTTGGCGTGGAGCATGAGAAAGCCCAAGCCGGCGCTCGAGCCGACCCACTCGCCGACCACGGCGCCGATCGGCGCGACCGCCGTCGCAACCCGGACCCCGGACGCGAGCGCAGGCAGCGCCGCCGGCACGCGGATGCGCCACAGCGTGCGCCAGGGACTCGCGCCCATCGCATGGGCAAGGTCCAGCCAGCCCGGCTCGGTCCGCCGCAGACCATCGAAGAAGCTCGCCGCCACCGGGAAATAGATGATCAAGGTCGCCATCGCGACCTTCGACGCGATGCCGTAGCCAAGCCACAGGACGAGGATCGGCGCCAGCGCAAAGACCGGCACGGCTTGGGAAGCGACGAGGACCGGCAGAAGCCAGAGCCGCGCCGGCCGGACGTAGGTCAGCACCAAAGCGCTGATCATGCCGAGCAAGGTGCCGAACGCGAGGCCGAGTGCGATCTCCAGCAGCGTGGTCTGAGCATGGCCGAGAATCAACTCGACGTGGTTCCACCAGCTCAGCGCAACCCGCGCCGGTCCGGGAAGGATGTAGTGGGGAGTCTCGGCGAGCCAGACGATGCCTTGCCAGACCAGAACCAGAAGTCCGCACATCACCGTTGGCCTGAGGGCGCGCATGGGCGATCGCTCCCATCAAACCGTCCGCTGATGCGGGATGGCGGCGGCGTCGGCTGCCGTGAGCTGCTCGAGCAAACTGACATGAAGCTCTTGCAGGGCTCTATCGCCGACATTTCGGGGCGGGGCGCCGTCTGGCGCAGGTGCCGCCTGCACCGATGCCGGCCGGCCGGCCATGACGTAGATCCGATCACCGAGCCGCAGGGCCTCGAGCGGATCGTGGGTGACGAGAAGAACGGTGCGCCCGGCGAGCAGGCCCGCGGCCAGCTCCTGCAATCGCATTCGGGTGATCGCATCGAGCGCCGAGAACGGCTCGTCCATCAGGACGATGGGCCGGTCTTCCATCAATGTGCGGGCGAGGGCAACCCGCTGGCGCATGCCGCCGGAAAGGGTCTGAGGCAGAGCGCCAGCCTCGGCGCCCAAGCCGACCCGTTCGAGCATTGCCAGAGCGCGCTCCTTATCGGGTCTCGCACCACGCAGGCGTGCGCCGAGAGCGACGTTGCCGAGCGCACTGAGCCACGGCATGAGCAGATCCTGCTGCGCCATATAGGCGATGCGTTCGTCGCCGGATACGGTCAGGTCCCCGGCCTCCAAACGCTCGAGGCCGGCGATGATCCGCAGCAGGCTCGATTTGCCGACCCCGCTCGGCCCCAGCAGGCAGGTCCATCGATCCCGCTCCAGCGCCATGTCCAGGCCGTCGAACAGGAGCATCCCCTCGAAGCGCAGCCGGGCGCGCTGGATTCGAACGGCGGGGTTTGAATCGGATTGCGGAAGGTCTGACGGCATCAGGTCTCGTTTCCTACGCCGGTCCTAACCGGATCAGGTTCAAGGGGTCGTCGGTGATCGTCCGACCTCTCAGCCGCGCACGGCTCCCCCAGAGGTGTGCCGACTATGGCGGACCGGCGGCCGCGATGCAACCGCGTGCGCAGACGAAATCGGTTTACGCCGTGCGCCGCAGCCGATAGACCACGCCCATGATCATTCGACGGGCGGTGATGCTCGGCCTCTTGGCCGGAGCCCTGCTCTCGGTCTGGGGCTTCGCCCCGCTGGCCCCAGCGTCCGGCGCAGACACGACGACGCGCGGGCCTCTCGAACCATTGGCGCTCGAAACCCAATCCGGCGTGCACGCCATCGAGGTCGAGATCGCCCGCACACCCGAGCAACGCGCCGTCGGGCTCATGTATCGAACCGAGCTCGCGCCCGATCGCGGCATGCTTTTCGATTTCGGAACGACGCGCCCGATCACGATGTGGATGAAGAACACCTTGATCCCGCTCGACATGTTCTTCGTCGACCACGCCGGCCGAATCGTTGGAATCGCCGCGAAGACGACCCCGCTCTCGGAGCAACGGATCCGCTCCGGCAAGCCGGTTCGTTTCGTCCTCGAGATGATCGGCGGCAGCGCCGCACGCCTTGCAGCCAACCCGGGCGACCATCTGCGGCATCCGGTCTTCGACCGAGTGGCCAGGCCCGGCGGGAGCTAGCACGCCATGCCCTCGGCAGGTGTACGGCGGTGAGCGAGGCACGCCTCAAGACGGAAATCCTGGTTCAGGCGGGCTTCCGCTATTGCCAGCGGGCTTTGCTGGCCGCCGCGTTGCGGCGGCGCGGCGATGCCGATGCGGGAGCTCTCCTGGTCAAGGTCAGCCGCCTCGACGGCACGGCGGCGGTCTTCGCCCGCATGCAATCGCTCGACGGCGACTTGACGTGGCGCCGCGCGACCGGCGAGGGCTGGATCCCGGAGGAAGCCGCCGAAGAGCGATTGACCCGGGAGATCGACTTCGACCCCGATGTCTGGATCGTCGAGGTCGAAGACCCCGAAGGCCGAAACCCCTTCGAGCTCATCGCCGGCTGAGCCGTCGGCCCGGCACGTCGGCGGCCGGACGAGTGAACCGCTCGCTCTAACCCGAGCGGAGGTAACGCACCGCCATATCGCGCTCGAAGAGGTAGAGGAGAGTGCGCAATGCTCGACCGCGGTCCGATTCGAGCTCGGGATCGCGTTCGAGGACCAGGCGCGCGTCGTCACGGGCGGCCGCGAGCAACTCGTCATGCGCGGCAAGGTCGGCGAGATGGAACGCCGGGGCGCCGCTCTGGCGCGTGCCTAAGAGCTCGCCGGCGCCCCGCAACCGAAGGTCCTCCTCGGCGATCCGAAAGCCGTCGTCGGTCTCACGGAGGATGGCGAGCCGAGCCCGCGCCGCCTCGCCGAGTGGCGGCGGGTAGAGCAGCAGGCACGTCCCCGGCTTCTCGCCGCGCCCGACGCGGCCGCGCAGTTGGTGGAGCTGGGCGAGGCCGAAACGCTCGGCGTGCTCCACGATCATGACCGTTGCGGCGGCTACATCGACGCCGACCTCGACCACCGTCGTCGCGACCAGGATCTCGGCGCCGTCGCCGGCAAAGGCAGCCATGGCGGCGTCCTTCTCGGGCCCTTTCATGCGGCCGTGGATCAGCGCGACGCGGCCGCCGAAAATCTCACCGAGTCGCGCGTGGCGATCGGTGGCCGCGGCGAGGTCGACCAGCTCCGATTCTTCGACCAGAGGACAGACCCAATAAACCTTGGCGCCCGCGGCGAGCGCCCGCCTGACGGCGGCGACGACCTCGTCCAACCGTTCCGACGAGAGAACCCGAGTCTCGACCGCGATCCGACCAGGCAGCCGTTCGGTAAGACGAGAGACCTCCATGTCGCCATAGGAGGTGAGCACCAGCGAGCGCGGAATCGGAGTCGCGGTCATCACCAGCAGGTCCGCCGTCTGTCCCTTGCGCGCGAGCAGCATGCGCTGGTGCACGCCGAAGCGATGCTGCTCGTCCACGACGGCCAGCGCGAGATCCTTGAACGCCACGCCCTCCTGAAATAGCGCATGGGTGCCGACCAGGATGTCGATCTCGCCGGATTTGAGCGCCGCCAGGGTCTTCTCGCGCGCCCTGCCCTTGTCTCGGCCCGTGAGCAGCGCGAGGCCGACCACGGTCTTCGCCAGCAGCGAGCCGAGCGTCGCCGCGTGCTGGCTCGCCAACAACTCGGTCGGCGCCATCAGCGCGGCCTGCGCCCCCGCCTCGACCGCGATCAGCATGGCAAAGAGGGCGACCACGGTCTTGCCGCTGCCGACATCGCCCTGAAGAAGGCGGAGCATGCGAAGGTCGCCGGCGAGATCCGCAGCGATCTCGGCGATGGCCGTCCGCTGTCCCTCGGTCATGCGAAACGGAAGCCCGGCGGCGACCCTTTCGCGGAGCCGGCCGTCACCGGTGATCGAACGGCCGCGGCCGCGCCGCGCGGAGCGACGGACGAGAGCCAGTGCGAGCTGATTCGCCAACAGTTCATCATAGGCGAGCCGAGACCGAGCGGCCGTCCCCGGTTCCAGATCCGCCGCACACTCGGGTTCGTGGACGGCCTGAAGAGCCTGGTTCCAGGGCAGCCAACGACGCGCCTCGATGAGATGCGGATCGGCCCACTCGGGAAGCACGGGCGCCCGGGCCAGGGCGGCGCGCACCGCGCGGGTCATGACCCGGAGCGTGATCCCGGTGCCGAGCGGATAGATCGGCTCGACCGTCTGCACGCTCTCGCGCTCGTCGAGCGGCACGATATGGTCGGGATGCACCATTTGGATCTCACCGCCATAGCGCTCGATGCGCCCGCTGACCACGCGCACCGCCCCCTCGGGCAGCTTTTGCCGAAGCCAATCGTCGCGGGCGCGGAAAAAAACCAGAGTCACGACTCCGGTCTCGTCCGAGCAATGGACCTTGGTCGGAAGCCTCGGGTTGGGCGCGGCCTGATACCGATCGACGCGCACCGTGAGCGTTGCCGTGCTGCCGGCCTCGGCATCGGCAATCTTCGGCGCATGGCGTCGGTCGATCAGCCCGCACGGCAGGTGCCAGAAGAGGTGCACCACCAGGGGTCCGACCACGCGCTCGAAGGCGCGGCCGGTACGGGCACCGACCCCCGGCAGCACCGTCGCCGGCGCAAACAGCGAATTGAGGACGGCGGGGCGCATCGCCCGTGCAACCTATCCGGGTGAATGTCCGACGCCAACCGATGAGACGCAGCCGTCGAGCCTCTTCGGCCCTTCTATCCGCCCCTGGGGAGCGGTTATGGTCCGCCGACCACAGCCATCAGCCGAGAGACCATCATGCCAGACAGCGCCAACCACCACGCCGCGTGTAGCTGCGGCCAACTCCGTGTGACGGCGGTCGGCGATCCCGACCTCGTCATCGCCTGCAACTGCCTCGCCTGCCAGCGTCGTACCGGCAGTCCCTTCGGCGTCGGCGCATATTTTCGAAAAGATGCCCTATCGGCCGAAGGCGCGGAGAAGTTCTTCTCGCGAGTGGCGGATTCGGGTCTCAATGTCACGATACGCTTCTGCCCCCACTGCGGAACGAACGTCTATTGGACCGCAGACCTCCGCCCCGACCACTATGGCGTCGCGGTCGGCTGCTTCGCCGAGCCCGGCTTCGTCGCGCCGGCACGCGTGGTCTGGAGCGAGAGCAAGCACTCCTGGGTCACCTTTCCGGAGGGCGTGCCGGCATTCGCCCAGGCGGCGCCCGCAGCGAAGCCGGATCAGGCGAAAAGCTGAGCAAGGCTCTCCTAACGGCTAATACGGCACCCCGACCGATTCGGACAGAAACCCCACGAACCGCGCGCCCTTGCGCGCGATTTCGGTGAAGCGCTCGAGGAAATCCGGGCGGCTCGCATCGGCCTCGGGAAAGCTGGTGATCGCGACGAAATCCTTGCGTTTGAGATCCTCGATCAACGGATGCTCGGGGTCGTAACCCCGGGGCGGACGCTTGAGAGCCTCGCCCGCCAGCTCGAACGTGTCGCGAAAGGCCTTGGCGCGCGTGATGCGCTTCCACGGGTCCGGCCGGTCGACGATCGCGTCCCGGATCCGACCGAGCGTGTCGTTGTCCGGGTGCCAGACGCCGCAACCGGCGAAGCAGGTCTCGGGCTCGAGGTGGAGATAGAAGCCGGGCGCGTGGGCATCCTTGCCGGCGGCATGGCGGAAATGAGCGCCGACATTGGTCTTATAGGGCGTCTTGTCCTTGGAGAATCGGGTGTCGCGATAAATCCGGAAAAGCGAGCCGCCATTCGGCCGCGGATCGGCAAGGAAATGAGGGCTGATCTCGCTGAGCGGCTGGGCGAAGGCGCCGATGAAATCGAGCATGGGATCACGCACCTCGGCCTTGTAACGCTCCTTGTTCGCCTCGAACCACGGCCGCTCATTGTTGGCCTTGAGCTCGCGCAAAAAATCGAAGAGCGCCGGCGTGATCGGCTGTGGCGTCATCCCCTCCCCCTTCAACTACCGACCCCTACCGCCGCCGGATGCCGCCCGGCAGCCGACCGGATGTCCGGTGGTGGGCCATGCTCGGCGATGCTAACGATGCGGCGTACCGCACGCGAGACCAGTTGTCGTCGGGAGAAACGGAATGCTGCGATTCTTGCCGGGGGTCGCAGGCGCGGCCGGCGCCTTCATCGCCCTCAAGCTGATCACGTTGATCGACATTGTCACACTCTGGCCCGAGGTCGTCATCTACGGCGCGGCCTATCTCACCGTCACCATCGCGGCCGACCGGGCGATGGTGCGCTACGGCCGAAACCGTCCGCCCGGGCGGCGCCGGGCTTGACCGGCACGCTCAGCGGTCGAGCGGCACGACGCGGCGGCGGTTCAGCTTGCCCGCCCAGCGCTCGGTCAGATCGAGCGTGTGGCCGAACTGGTCGAGCACGCGGGCGACTGTGTGATCGACGATCGCATCGACCGACTGCGGCCTGTTGTAGAACGCCGGGACCGGCGGCAGGATCGTCACGCCGAGCCGGGCCAGCTTCAGCATGTTCTCGAGATGGATCGCGCTGAGCGGAGCCTCGCGGACCACGAGCACGAGCGGCCGGCGCTCCTTGATCATGACATCGGCCGCACGGTGGATCAGGTTCTCGCTCAGGCCGGACGCGATCGCCGCCAGGCTGCGCATCGAGCAGGGCGCGACCGCCATGCCATCGACCGGGAACGAACCCGACGACATCAAGGCGCCCATGTCGCCCGGGCTGTAGTGATGGTCTGCGAGTGCGCGGAGATCGTCGAGGCTCTTGCCGGTCTCGTGCTCCAGGGTCCGTTGACCCCACTTGCTGACGATCAGGTGAGTCTCGACCCGGGCGTGGTTCAGCACCTCGAGCAAGCGCACGCCGAACACCGCGCCGCTCGCGCCCGTCACACCGACGACCAGGCTGTTCACCACCGCTTTACTCCGTCCCGGAACGGGGAGGCCGAGTGTACACCTTCGTGCGCATCATTCTGTATAACGTATTGATATAACACGTCTTATTTCCTCGTACCGTGCAGGTTCGGGTAAATTCGACCCCCGTTTCTGCCCCGCCTGAAACCGATCGCAGGAGGAGATGTCCATGCCGCGTGCCCACCTCAACCAAGCCCGTGCCGACACCCTCAGGCCCGGTAGGTCCGCTTACGATATTCGCGACGCGGACCTGAAACGATTTGGTGTCCGGAACCTGCCTTCAGGCAGGATACGCTATTTCATTCACGGCAAACACCGGGGCCGGCGCGCCCGGTAGAGACCATCGTGGAGGCGGTCGCCGAGGAGGTGTTCCGGCGCTACGGGCGGAACTGAAAACCAGGAATGCCCAGGGTCATCCATGTCGCGCGAAACCGGTGTGGATTGCGAGCAGGTCTACCGCTCGCGGTGTCACGCGCCCCGAGGGTTGAAAGTGGCAGCCTTACCGGTAACGATGACAATCGCAGGCGGCCGGATCGTCATGGCTGATCAACACAGAACGGCCGAGGCAGCCAAGGAGTTGCTGCTCTACTGACGCGACACGCACATGCGGACCGATCGGTCGGTCCAACGCCGGTATCAGTGAACCGTCGCACAGTCGGCAAATTGAGCGGTCATGGGCGGCTTCGCAAAGTTTATTGAGCAAATGTGCGGGACATTCGCTTGCGTCAAAGGGCTCAGAGCTATGCCCTACGAACGCAGATCGAGGTCTAGCTGGGCCTCTTTCGGGATCCGACGCCTAACAAAGATCAAACGATCACAAGCAAAGGGAGGTCACCATGAAGCGCGTTGATGGAACGATCGGAAGTCGCGGCGCATCGCGTCGTCGCTTCCTGAAGCAGGCCGCAGCCGGTGCTGGCGTCGCGGCGCTCGGCGCGAGCGTGTCGACGGCACGCCGCGCGCTTGCCAAGTCCTATGAAGGCGTAGAGCTGAACATGCTCACTTGGCCGGGTTGGAGCGACCCACACATCACGGCCATGTTCGAGGAACGGACCGGCGCCAAGGTGATCGTGAAGGAATATATCGGCGGCGAAAGCATGATGGCGGTGCTCAGCCAGTCACCGCCTGGTTCCTTCGATCTTATCCTCTCCGACCACGAATATCTCGAGCAGCTCCGGGCGGCCGATCAGATCGTCGCGTTGGACCCTGCCGAGTATCCGTTCGACCAATATTGGCCGGAGTTTCAGCGGTTTGAGCCTCACTGGAGTGACGGCAAGATGTACGCGGTGCTGACTTCCTTCGGCTATATCGGCATCGCATACAACACAAATCAGCTCAAGGAGTCCGACGTCGCATCCTATGACATCCTGTGGGACCCCAAGGTCAAGGGAAAGCTCGGCTGGTTCGATTGGTATCTGCCGAACATGGGTTGCCTGAGCCTCTACGACGGCAATCGGCCGCCTTACGACATCGACGAGGCCGCCTTCGCGAAGCTGAGTGACACCCTGCACTCGCTGGGGCCGCAAATGGGGACTTTCCTGGGCATGGCGGACGTCTTCTCGTCCTTCACGAACGAGCAGATGTGGATCTCACCCGGAATCGGCGACTGGGTCGCTCAGATTCTCCAGGATGGAGGCTTGCCCATTGCCGCGACGGTGCCCAAGGAAGGCGGGCTGATGTGGAGCGATTCCTGGGCCCTGGCAAAGACCGCGAAGAATCCCGAGCTCGCGGGGGAATGGGTTCGTTACGTCGCCTCACCCGAGGGGCAGATCAGGGCCGCCACCCTGCCGGCTTTCGCGCGCAACATTCCCAACAAGGAAGGTTGGAAGCTGCTCAACGAGGAGATGCCCGAATGGGCGGCCAGGCTGCGCCATCACTTCGACTCGCGCAACGTGGTCGACGAATACAACGAGGGACACATCTTCGCACGAGATCTGCCGGTTCGGCAGTCCGTCGAGGAGTGGAGCGAGGTCTGGATCGAATTCAAGAGCGCGTAGTCTCGCCTGGAGGCCCGCGACGGCGCTACCTCTGACGAAGCGGCGCGGATGGCCTGTTCGCCCCGCGCCGCCTTCTTCCCGTGAGCCTAGGCGAGGGCTTCGAGGACGCTCTCCGAACCAGACACGGCGCCCAACTGTCCGTAACCGGCCTTGGTGATCCGGATGATCGACTCGTGATTCGCGATCTCTGAGGCGGCGCAGCAATCTTCGAGCAGCAGGCACTCATATCCCCGATCGTTGGCGCCCCGGAGCGTCGTGTAGACGCAGCAATCGGTCGTTACCCCGGCGAAAATCAAATTGCGGATCCCCCGCTGTCGAAGAATTTGATCCAGGTCGGTCGCGTAGAAGCCGCCCTTGCCCGGTTTGTCGATGATGGGCTCACCCGGTCGCGGAGCGAGTTCCGGCACGATCTCCCAGCCCGGCTCGCCGCGCACCAGGATGCGGCCGAGGGGCCCTTGCGAGCCGATCTCGGCGCCGTTACGGGCGGATCTCCAGCGCTTGTTCTCGTTGAGGTCGGACAGATCGGATCGGTGGCCCTCACGGGTGTGCAGAATATGAAAGCCCCGCTCCCGCATTCGTTCGAGCACCTTCTTCAGGGGATCGATCGGTCTGCGGGTCAGCGACATATCGATCCCCATCTGATCGCAATAGCCACCGTAGCCGCAGAAATCCATCTGCATGTCGATGACGATCAGCCCCGTGTTCCGCGGCTCCGGAGCACCGTCGAAGGGCCACTCATAGGGATCGGCTGAGATTCTCGAATGCGCCGTCGGCCTTTGCTTCATGCGATCGCCCTCAGGAGCGCTGCCGACTGAGCGATGGAGCCGTAGAGACCGTTGAGGATGCCGAGCACGTCCAGAATCGCCATTCGCTCCTCCGGGTCGGCGGCGCCGCAACAGTCCTCCAGTAACAAGCATTCGTATCCGCGGTCGTTGGCGTCGCGCAAAGTGGCCTGCACGCTGCCCTCGGCCGTGACCCCGCCGACGATCAGGTTCCTGATTCCCAGCCCGCGCAGCACCTGCTCGAGTTCGCTGGCGTAGAACCCGCTCATCCCCGGTTTGTCGATGACCGGCTCGCCCGGCTCCGGCGCAAGCTCGGGCACGATGTCGCTGCCCGGCTCACCACGAACCAAGATACGTCCGTTGACGCCGTTCTCTCCTATGGCCAGGCCGCGGTGCTCCGTGCGCCACCGTTTCGTCCGGTTGAGATCGGAGAGGTCGGCTCGGTAGCTTTCCCGCAGGTAGATTGCGCAGAAGCCCGATGCCCTCACGGCATCCAACACGCGGCGGAGCGGCTCAATCGGCCGTCTGAGCCCCATCAGATCAACGCCGAGCTGGTCGAGCCAGCCGCCCGATGCGCAGAAATCGACTTGCATATCGACCACCAGCAAGGCGGTGTTGTCCCTTTCCAGATGGCCATCGAAAGGCCAGGGATAGGACCCCTCCACGGATTTCGGCATCATGCTCCTGCTTTGTTGATGCGCCTCGAGGATCAAGAGGGGAACCGTCGACCGCGCCAAAAAACGTGGCTTTCGGTGTGCGATTCACTTCCCACTATCGGTATTCCACATGTCCGCGTAAAGCTTCCAGGATCCGTCAGGTGCGCTAGCGGTGGAAATGACACACCCCTTCTGGGAGGACGTCGCGAGAACACGCGAAGGCGTGACGAACTGTGCGAGGTCGCGCAACCCTCCGGACGGTCTGGCCGCGTCAGAAGGTTATGGCCTGAGTAGCCGTCGACCTGCGCCGGCCCGGAAAAACCTTCCAGCAGCACAGCGCCATGCTTGCCGCCGCGGCCGGGCGCGTAACGAAAAACCACACCCGGCGGGTCCGTGCCGCTCCACGAGCGCTCATCACGCACCAGCGTCCACATGTAGCCCGTCTTCGTCTTGCCCCGGCCAGGGTCCAGAACTCGAACCGTGGTCTCGTCCAACCCCAGCGTGTCCGACTTCTTCAGCTCCGTCGCCAGGCAGTCCTCAACAGGCCGAAGTGGAACGACGCCCGACCCACCCAGGACGCCAGCGTCGCGGAGGTCGCTTGGGCCAGGGGAGAGCTTGATTTACACGGCCCGATTTGAGAACAACACCGGAAAGGTTATGCATGCCTCGTCTACTCCGATCGTTGGGAGGTAATCGAATGGCTCGTCTCGCAAAGATTGCAGCCCCCGGCCTGGCGGCTACAGCCCTCGGTCTCGCTGTTGCGGCGTGCCAGCCGCAAATGATGGCTCCGCAGGCTCTGGACGCTGCTGCTCCGGCCAATGCGATGACCGTCGCCGAGGTCCAGGAGCTGGTCGTGGGAAAAACCATTCTCGTCAGAGACGAAAATAGGAAAGTGAGTCGGGCAGAGTATTTTTCTCCGGATGGAACAGTGAAATTGAAAGCGAAACCGGACAGCATCGGTATGTCATTTAGTTATAAAGGAACATATTATTTCAATGATCAGGGAAAATTTTGCACAAATTACCCCACTTTGCCAATCAACCCAAAGGAATATTGTGAGTATATCGTCCCCTCAAGCGATGGGCGGCATGAGCTAACCGATGGAGGCGTCTATGAGGGGATCCTGGACGGTGAGCAGCTCAGCGAGCTGAAATAGCTTTCTCCGACCGGGCAATGTCGCCGATTGCAGGCGGAGCCGGACCGTTTCACCGCGTTGGCCGCCACCCCGCACTATTCCGCCGCGTCCTCCAGCGGCGCCTCGACGCGCGCACGGATGTCGCTCAACAGGCCGTTGAAGCCTTTGCGATTGATAACCGAGCCGAACTCGAGCCGGTGAGTGAGCAGCATGCCGATACCTTCGACATAGAGGTCGACGACCTTGTGGTTCCCGTCCTTCGAGCGTACGTGGAAATCGAGCCCGACGGGATCGGCTCCGGAGGGCCGGGCGACCTGGGCGCGCACGATCTTGTCGCCGCTCTCGTCGGCGATGGCGGTTCGCACCGTGAACTGCTCTCCGCCATAAGAATAGGAATCGAACCGGCTGGCGTACACGCGTGCCATGAAGTCGAGGAAGATCGCTGAGAATTCCGCGCGCTGCTCAACGGTTGCTGACTTCCAGTGGCGCCCGAGCGCGAAGCGGGTGATTGTCGGAACGTCGAAGCCCTTGACCATCACTTCACGGAACGCGGCCTCGCGCTCTGCAAGGGTGCTGTTGGCCTTGTCCCCAAGGATGGCCACAACGTCGTCGCCGACACCCTGGATGAACGCGATCGCCGGGTCGTCAGATGCGGCCGCCCGCTGTCCTCCGCCCGCAACGATGAGGGCAGCGATCAAGGCGACGGCCAAAAACGTGCGTCGAGACAGACGATTGAATCTCTTCAGGCTCGGCTTTCTCGACATTACAACTGTCCTATTGATGCCCTCACGGCATCTAACACGCGGCGGAGCGGCTCAATCGGCCGTCTGAGCCCCATCAGATCAACGCCGAGCTGGTCGAGCCAGCCGCCCGATGCGCAGAAATCGACTCGCATATCGACGACCAGCAAGGCGGTGTTGTCCCTTTCCAGATGGCCATCGAAAGGCCAGGGATAGGACCCCTCCACGGATTTCGGCATCATGCTCCTGCTTTGTTAATGCGCCTCGAGGATCAAGAGGGGAACCGTCGACCGCGCCAAAAAACGTGGCTTTCGGTGTGCGATTCACTTCCCACTATCGGTATTCCACATGTCCGCGTAAAGCTTCCAGGATCCGTCAGGTGCGCTAGCAGTCTGTCGGACTTTGGTTTGGATTTCTCATAGAATCGCTGCATGAGCAATTTCGTCGACTGTGATCGGGAGCAGGCGTTTTTGCTTCCTCCCGATCTGCGGGACTGGCTCCCGGCGGGTGATTTGGCGCACTTCGTGATCGAGGCGGTCGAGCGCGTCGATCTGGGCGCCTTCAAGGTGGAGACCTCCAACAACCGGCCGATTTGGCGCGGATAAGGGTGTTCTGTTGGCCGGTCTGTGCGCCGGGTGGATTTGACGGCGTTATTCGTCCGCGGTTTCGTTCTCAGCGGGGTGTTTTCGGTCATACGGGCAGACTCATGCCATGGCGGCCCTGCGCTCATGGAAGATCAGACGCTGGAAATTGTAAGCCAGGTTGGCGAGCCCGATCTTGGCCTCCGCCCGCTTGAGCCCGATGGTGCGGACGAACAGGCCCATGCGATCCTTCTGCTGGGCGAAGACGTGCTCGACGCGTGCACGGACCGCTGACTTGCGGGCATTGGCCCGGGCGGTCGCCTTGGGCATGGCCCGACCCGGCGGCTTCTTGCGGTGGATGTGGGAGACCCGACCCTTGCCCGCCAGCCACGCCTCGTTCGCCTTCGAGCGATAGGTGCTGTCGGCCCACACGCCGGCGGCCAGATTGTCGCTGGTGACGAGATGACGCAACATCTTGCCGTCATGGCGGGCGGCATCGGTCACCGCCGAGCCGCGGATGAAGCCGTAGGCCCGATCGATGACGACATGATTCTTGTAGCCGAACACCGGGATCGCGATGTCGGGCATGCGCCGTTGCGCCCCGGCGGGGTTCTTGCGCCGCCCGGTCTTCACCGTCCACCGCGCGTCTGTGTCCTTCTGCGCCGCCTTGGCCGGCTGATCGGGCCAGATCTCGGCCGCGCTCTTGCCCGCCTTGATCGCCCGCTTCTCGTCATCGCGGTTGCGCTGCTTGGGCGCCGATACCAGGGTCGCATCGACGATCTGCCCGCCCATCGCCAGATAGCCGCACCGGCGCAGTTCGCCATCGAAGGCGGCAAACAGCTCATCCATCGCCCCGGCCCGGACCAGACGCTCGCGAAAGGTCCATATGGTGTTCCGATCCGGTGTCGGCGCTCCGAGATCGAAGCCCAGGAAGCGAAGCCAGCTCAAACGGTCGCGGATCAGAAACTCCATCCGCTCGTCGCTCACCGTGTGCCGCGCGGCCAGGATCAGAACCTTGAACATCGCCACCGCATCGTAGGCCGGGCGGCCGCCTTTCGATCCGTCCGAATAGCCCAGCGCCGCCTCAAGCGGGGCGCGGAAAATCTCGAAATCGACAACCTTCGCCAGCACCTCCAACGGATCGCCCGTCGCCGAAAGCTTGCGCAAATGATCCGGTAAGCCGAACAGACCAGCCTGCCTCATCAATACCCCCTCGAACCGAACCGTCGCAGAGAATCACAACAAGGCAAAATTGGCGAGGTAAATAGAGGCGTCCAGGTGAACCATCGCGGCACGGGCTCGGCGCAGTATCACCCCCGGATGATGCTTGCGCTGCTGATCTACAGCTACGCCAACGGGCTCTTCTCCAGCCGTCGGATCGAGCGTGCGACGCACCGCGATATCGGGGTTCGCTTCGTTGCGGCGAACCGGCACCCGGATCACGATACGATCGCGCGCTTCCGGCGGGAGAACTTTGATGCGGTGTCGGAGAGCTTTTTGCAGGTTCTGCTGCTTGCCAAGGAGTTGACGCTGTTGCGGGTGGGTCTGGTCAGCGTCGACGGCTCCAAGTTCAAGGCCAATGCCAGAAAGCACCGTTCGGTGACGTATGAGCGTGCGGGCGCGTTGATCACACAGTTGGAAGGCGAGATCGCGGCGCTGCTGGGCCGGGCGGCGGCGGCGGATGTGGATGGCGAGGAGGACCCCCAGGCCCGTCTGATGCGCAAGAGCAAGCAGCACGAGTATCGCCAAGCCTACAACGCGCAGGCGGTGGTGGATGCCGGCGGCAGTCAGTTGATCGTGAGTGCGCGGATCAGCCAATGCGCCAGCGACCGCAACGAACTGGTGGCGGATATCGAGGCGATCCCGGCGGCGCTGGACCGGCCGGAGACGGTGCTTGCGGACAACGGCTATGCCAACGGGGCGGAGGTGGCGGCGCTGGAGGCGAGCGGCATCGAGGCCTTGGTGTCGCCTTCGGCGGAAGGCCGTCGGCGGACCCACGACTTCCGCCCGGTGAAGGCTCTCCCGGCGGCAAAGGAGCCCAAGGCCGAGTGGTTGAAGGCGATGGCGGAGAAGCTCGCGAGCGAAGAGGGTCGTGCCCTCCACAAGCTGCGCCGGCAGACCGTCGAGCCGGTCTTCGGCGTCATCAAGGCGGTGCTCGGCTTCGCCGGGTTCTCGCTGCGCGGCCTCGAGAAGACCGAGGGCGAGTGGACCCTGGTAGCTCTCGCTTACAGCTGCAAGCGCTTACACAAGCTGAGCCTGGCGATGTGAGGCGCCTGGGTGAAGCATGTCGTGACGGAGCAAGGGCGTCCACGCCGCGAACCGCCGCCGAACCGGCAGACCACCTCTATCGGGAAAAACCGGCGCCAACTCGGCCCGCCGGCAAAACCACCGGTGACAAAACCATACTCAATCGATGAACCAAAGTCCGACAGACTGCTAAGGCGATCGCGTCGGTCCGGAGATGCGGCGCCGCTCGACCCGCGCTCGGTGCGCCGCTGAAAGCTAGGACGCTTCGCCCTTGCCGGAAGGCCGCACCACAGTGGTCGAGCCGGTCTCGGGCACGCCCTCCTCCGCCGGGCTTGCCGCGGAATCCGGATCGCCTCCATCGTCCTCGTCGAGCGGCAGTCGAGCGATCACCTGGCCTGCCTCCCCGTCGCCGGCGGGACGGCCCTCCCCCAATCGCGCGTCGGCGCCGCTCAAGAGCCCGGCGGCCTTAAGCTCGTCGAGACCCGGAAGGTCGTCCAGGCTGGCCAAGCCGAAATGCTCCAGAAAAGCCGGCGTGGTGACCCACATAATCGGCCGGCCGGGCGAACGGCGACGGCCCTTCGGCGCCACCCACCCCGCCTCGAGGAGCAGGTCGAGCGTTCCGCGGCTGAGCCCGACGCCGCGGATATCCTCCACCTCGGCCCTGGTCACCGGTTGGTGGTAGGCGATGATCGCCAGAGTCTCCAGCGCGGCCCGCGAGGGGCGCCGGCGAACGATTCGATGCACCGTCAGATGACCGGCGAGGTCGGGGGCGGTGCGAAAGGTCCAGCCGCCGGCAGCCCTGACCAATTGGACGCCGCGATGACGGTAAAGCGTGGCAAGCTCGGCGAGGCGCCCCTCGATGTCGGCGCCTTCCGGCAGTTGCGCTGCGAGGGTCTCGGCGCCGACCGGCCGGTCAGCCGCGAAGATCATGGCCTCGATAATGCGCAGGTCGCGGGCCGCGCGCTCCTCGGTCTCCGACGGTTCCGCGGATGCCGAATGATTGGGCAGATCGTTCATGGCTCTTCTCGCCTCCTGCGAAGGTAGATCGAGCCGAAGGGCTCCAATTGTCGGATTTGCAGGCGGCCTTCCCGCGCGAGCTCGAGGGAAGCCGCAAGGGTGCTCGCGAGGCCCGAGCGGGCGTCTGCGCCGCCGCCATGCCCACGGGGCAGGAAGCGCGCGAGGGATTCCCAATCCGGCGCCTCGCCCAGCAGCCGTGACAAGCATCGATAGGCGTCCTCCATCGAATAGTAGGACGAAGCCTCGATCAGCAGGCGGCCGGGTTCGCGCCTGCCGCGGTGCGCCGCGTAGGCGCTCAACAGCTCATGGAGGGTCCCGTCGTAAACCGGCTGACGGAGCACCGGGAGACCCTCCGCCGCACCGCCGGCGAAAACGTCGCGGCCGAGTTGCGGGCGTCCCATCAACGCCGTCGCGGCATCGCGCATTCCCGCCAGGCGGCGCAGCCTGAACGCCAGCGCCTCGGCCATCTCGGCACCGCTCGGCTCCTCGGCGTCGGGCTCCTCGTCGGGCAGGAGCAGCCGCGATTTGAGATAGGCGAGCCACGCGGCCATCACCAGATATTCGGCGGCCAGCTCGAGACGGAGCCGCCGCGCCCTGGCGACAAAGGCCAGATACTGCTCGGCCAACTCCAATATGGAGATGCGCGCGAGATCGACCTTTTGGCCGCGGGCCAGGGCGAGCAGGACGTCGAGCGGCCCCTCGAACCCTTCAAGATTGACGATCAGCGCGCGCTCATCTTCGGCACCGTCGGAGCCGCGCGCGGTGGCGCCCGGTTCATGGGCATCGCCTCCGGGAGGCATTACAGAGTCGGCCATGCGGTGAGCGCCTCCACGCCGAACAGGTCAATGACCAGCGCGTAGCCAGCGATCGTCGGCGGTAGAACGATCACGGCCAAGGGGTTGAACGCGGCACCGAATTCCATCGCCACCAGCGGCACGAGAAAAAAAACAACCAACACCGCAATAATACCAAAGCGCTCGATTCGGGCGAACTTCTCGGCATGGCGGGGCGGTAGGAGCCCGTGCACCACGCGACCGCCGTCCAGCGGCGGCACCGGTAGCATGTTGAATATGGCCAGCACCAAGTTGAGAAATATGCCGATGGTGAACGTCATCTGCCACCACTGTGCCGCAGAGGACGGAAGGATCATCGCAATATGGAGCAGCAACGCCGACAAGCAGGCCAACAGGATGTTCGCCGCCGGTCCGGCGAGCGCCACCCAGATGAGATCGCGCCTCGGGTTTCGCAGCCCCGCCGGGTTGATCGGTACGGGTTTCGCGAAACCGAAGACGAACGGTGCGCCGACTCCGATCAGGATCGCCGGCAGCAGGACGGTACCGAACGGATGAATATGCTTGAGCGGGTTGATGGTGACGCGGCCGAGCCGCGCCGCCGTGTCGTCGCCGAGTTGCTTGGCGACCCAGCCATGGGCTGCCTCGTGCATGGTGATCGCGAACACCACCGGGATCACCCAAACCGATGCGGCGAGCAACCACGCGTCGATCACCTGACCGGCACCCGGTTGAGCAATTCCTCCAGCTCGCGAAGCGCGCCGGCTTCATCAAACGCATCGGGATCGCGCCGTGCCGACAGCGCACGCTCAAGCCGCTCGCCGGCGCGGCGGCCGAGCGGCGCCACCGCCGCCACAATATCCTCCATTTCGGCGCGATTACCGTTGCAGTGAAGCGCAAGGTCGCAGCCCGCGGCGAGCGCGGCCGCGGCGCGCGCGCCCGTCGGCCCGGTCAAGGCGCCCATCGACAGATCATCGCTCACCAGCAACCCGTCGAAGCCGATCGCGCCCCGCACCACCTCCTCGACCACGACCGGCGACAAGGTACCCGGCCGTTGCGGATCGAGTACCGCGTAGCAGACATGCGCGGTCATCCCGACAGGCGCATCGCGGAGCGCGCGGAACGGTGCGAAATCATAGGCGCGAAGCTCCGCGAGCGATGCGTCCACCCGCGGCAACAATGCGTGGCTGTCGGCCGTCGCCCGGCCATGACCGGGCATGTGTTTGATCGCCGGCACTATCCCGCCGGCGAGCAACCCGTCGGCGATCGCGCGGCCAAGCCTCGTCACCGATGCCGGGTCCGAGGCAAGCGCCCGATCGCCGACGACCTTGCTCGCGCCGGCGAAGCGCAGGTCGAGCAGCGGCGCGCAATTGACGGTGATTCCGAGCGGGAAGAGCTCCGCCGCCACGAGGCGGGCGTTCAGCCAGGCGGCCCGTACACCCGCGTCCTCGTCGATCTCGATCAAGGCCCCGAACAGCGCCGGCGCGGGCGGCGCGCGCCAATGGGGAGGACCGAGGCGAGCCACGCGCCCGCCCTCCTGGTCGATCAGTACCGGGGCATCGGGCCTTTCGATCGCTTTGCGGAGCGCCGCGATCAGCGCGCGCACTTGCCCCGGATTCTCGCAATTCCGTTTGAACAGGATGAAGCCGGCGGGATCGGCTCCCGAAAAGAATCGGCACTCGTCGGCATCGAGTCTCGAGCCCGCGCAGCCGAGAATCACTGCACGCGGCGCCATGCGCCCCGTCACACTCGCCTCAATTTACAACCACCAAGCAGTCGATCCCGCGCGCCTTAAGCCGCTCGCAAGCCCCGAACGCCGCGGCCCGGCCCGAGAACGGCCCGGCGCGCAGACGGTACCAGATCCCCTCATCGCCGCGGTCAGTCCGCACGATCACCGGATTGAGACGCTCCAAAGCGGTCTCGTGACGGCGCCAAAGCGCCTCCCACTGGCTTTCCAACGTTCTCCTGGCCCGGGATGCGCCAAGCTGGATCATAAAGCGGCTCGCGGCGGCCGACAGTGCCGGCTCACGAGGCGCGGCCACAGTAACGCGACTCGGCGTCTCGGCCCGGGCGAACCAAATGGGCTTTTCGGCGGGCATCGGCACCCGGCCCGCCTCCTCTCCCTTCGCCGGCGCTTCGACCGAGCCCGCATCTCCCGCCCGGATCACGGATCGCAGCACGGGAATGGGAACCCGCGGGGTCTCCTCGGCGATCGGTACCGGGGCCGCTTCGGGCTCCTCGGGCTCGGGCGGCACGGCGGCTTCCTGCCCCAATTCCGGAGCCTCGGCCGCTTCGGCGGCGACCTCGGCGACCGGATGGGGTGGGCTCACGGGCTCCTCCGGCGGCGGCAGGATCTGCTCCGGCGCCTCTTCCGGCTCGGCCGTCGTCAGCGTCTCATAAATCAACTTGTCCCGGTCCGGGATCTCCAGCCCGCCCGGATCGTCAGGCCGGACCTTATAGGGCTCCGTGGACGCCGTGATCAGCTTCACACGGACCTGCTCCGCCGGCTCATCATTCACCAGATGATCCATGACCGCCCAGGCGCTGCCCGATGCCGCAGCACCGGCCAGAAGTATCCAGACGGGGAGCAGCCGGGGGCGCCTGTCCGTGCGCTCCGGCTCCGCGGCGGGCTCCTCCGATTCCGGCGGGCTCCCTCGATCGGGCGGCTCGGGCATCGATGGGCCCCCCCGGTCGTCCGCACCGTCGCTCATCGCATCTCCTGGACGGGTTCGACTCCGAACAGCGCCAGCCCCTCCGCAATAACGATCTTGACGGCACTGATCAATGCGAGCCGCGCGTGAGTCGCTTCGGGCCGCTCGCCGTCGACGAAGCGCAACCGCGCGTCGTCCTTGCCCCGAGTCCAGAGCAAATGAAACGCGCCGGCGAGTTCCTGCAGGTAGAAGGCGATGCGATGCGGCTCATGGGCGAGCGCAGCACCGGCGAGGACCCGCGGCCAACCGGCAAGCCGCTTGATCAGGTCGAACTCGCCCGCGTCGTCGAGGGAATCCAGATCGGCGCGCGCGAGCGCACCGGGCGAGAGGTCAAGCGCCGGAAAGATCTCGGCCGCGTGGCGGAGCACGGAGCAGGCCCGCGCGTGAGCATAGTGGACGTAGAAGACCGGATTATCCCTGGACTGCTCGGTGACCCGGCGCAGGTCGAACTCCAGCGGCGCGTCGTTGCGGCGCGTCAGCATGATGAAGCGGACGACGTCCCGACCGACCTCGTCGACGACCTCGCGCAAGGTCACGAACTGGCCGGCACGTTTCGACATGGTGACCGGTTTGCTGCCGTCGAGCAGCTTCACCATCTGGCAGATCTTGATGTCGAGGCTCGCCGCACCGTCGGAGAGCGCGGCCACGGCCGCCTTCATCCGCTTGATATAGCCGCCGTGATCCGCGCCCCAGACGTCGATCAACTCGGCGAAACCGCGCTCGACCTTGTCGCGATGGTAGGCGATGTCGGTGGCGAAATAGGTCCACGCACCGTCGGATTTCTTGAGCGGCCGATCGAGATCGTCACCGAAGGCCGTGGCGCGGAACAGGCTTTGCGGCCGCGGCTCCCAGTCCTCGCGCTTTCCCTTGGGCGGCTCGAGCACGCCGGTGTAGATCAAATCGGCAGCCTCGAGTGCCGCGAACGCGTCGTCGACGCGGCCCTCATCGACCAGCGCACGCTCCGAGCGGAACAGATCGTGCCGCACGCCGAGCGCATCGAGGTCGGCGCGCACCAGATCCATCATGGCGTCGACGGCGAAGCGGCGAAGCTCCGGAAGCCATACCGGCTCGGGCTCGCGCAGCCAGCGGGTGCCGTCGCGCGCCGCGAGCGCCTCGCCGACCGGCACCAGATAGGCGCCCGGATAGAGTCCCTCCGGGATCGCGCCGATCGTCTCACCGCACGCTTCGCGATAGCGCAGATGGACCGAACGGGCCAGCGCGTCGACCTGGGCGCCGGAATCATTGACGTAGTATTCCCGCGTCACGGCGAAGCCCGTATGCGCCAGAAGATTGGCGAGGGCATCGCCGACCACCGCGCCGCGCGCATGACCGAGGTGAAGCGGTCCTGTCGGGTTGGCCGATACATATTCCACGTTGACCCGCCGGCCGCGACCGAGATCCACCGCGCCATAACCGGTGCCGGCGGCGAGGATCTCGGCCAACCGCGCGCGCCAGAAGGCATCGGTGAGCCTGAGATTGACGAAACCGGGGCCGGCCACCTCCACCGAGCGAACCTCTTCACGCGCTTCCAACCGCTCGGCCAGGCTCCGGGCGATGTCGCGCGGCGGTCGATCCGCCTGCTTGGCCAGCACGAGCGCCGCATTACACGCCACATCGCCGTGGCTCGCCTCGCGCGGCGGCTCGACGGAGATCGCCGAGACATCGAGCCCGGCGGGGAGCGCGCCCGCCCCGCAGAGATCCTCAAGCTCTTCGTGAACGATGTCCGTTAGGTAGTTGAAAATATTCACTACCAGAGCGCCGTGTCGAAAAGATTGCGATGTTCCTGGATGGCGAAGCGATCGGTCATCCCGGCGACATAGTCGGTGACCACCCGCGCCGTTGTCGTGGTGCGCGGGCCGTCGCAACGCGCCCGCCACTCCTCGGGCAGGCATTGCGGCTCGTCGACGAACAGCGCGAAGAGCTCGCGCACGATGCGGCGCGCCTTGCTGGCCATCCGGTTGACCCTGTGATGGCGATACATTCGCTCGCGCAGGAACCGCCTGAGGGTGGCATCATGAGCCTGCATGGTGGCCGAGAAAGCGATCAGCGACCCGCCATGGCGGCGGACGGCTTCCACATTTGCCGGCTTCGCCTCGGCGAGGCGCCGCTGGCTGGCGTCGATCACATCTTCAACCATGGCGCCGATCATGCGACGGACGGCTTCATGAATCCGGCGGCTCTCGCCGCTATCCGGATGGTCATCGAGCACGGTGTCCAGAATCGGGCCGACCAGGGCAATACCTCGAAGGTCGTCGATGCCGAAAAGGCCTGCCCGCAATCCGTCGTCGACGTCGTGGTTGTTGTAGGCGATGTCGTCGGAAAGAGCGGCGACCTGCGCTTCGGGTCCCGGATGGGAGTCGAGCTCGAGATCGTGCCGGGCCGAATACGCCTCGATGGCTCCCGCCGGCGCATCCGGTGGGCGGGGTCCGTTGTGCTTGGCCACGCCCTCCAGGGTTTCCCAGGTCAGGTTCAGGCCGTCGAAGCCGGTGTAGCGGTGCTCGAGAGAGGTCAGGATATGCAGGGTCTGCGCATTGTGATCGAACCCGCCATAGGGCGCCATCGCCTGGTCGAGCGCGTCCTCCCCGGCGTGTCCGAACGGCGGGTGTCCGAGGTCATGGGCCAGGGCGAGCGCCTCGGCGAGATCTTCGTCCAAGCCGAGGACGCGGCTGATTGAGCGCGCGATTTGCGCCACCTCAAGGCTGTGGGTAAGCCGGGTCCGGTAATAGTCCCCTTCGTGATGGACGAAGACCTGGGTCTTGTACTCCAGGCGCCGGAACGCCGCGCAATGGATGATCCGATCACGGTCGCGCTGGAACGGCGTTCGAGTCGGGCTCTCGGGCTCGGCATGAAGGCGTCCACGGCTTCGCTCCGGATTCGAGGCATAGGGTGCGATTCCGCGCCGCGCCGTCACGACGGGCGTCGCCGGCGGGAGGTCCGCGTCGTCTCCGCCCCTCATCATCACATCTCGCCCTCGAGGCTGCGGATCCCGTGGAGCCGCTTTTCGGGAAGCAGAATCGGCGGCGGCACCGCATAGAAGCTGTGGACCTCCGGCGTTCCTTCCTGCGCCTCCGTCGACTCGCCGGGCTCCTCAACCGGCCGAATCACCACATCATGGCCCGAGCGTCGGGTCTCGCGCATGACCGCCTGCAGTCGCTGCGCGACACCCTTGTCCCAGGGCATTGCGTAGAAGCGCGGCGTCTCCTCGATGGAAAGCCACAGATAGATTGCCTCGTCCTCCCGGAGTGCGGCCGAGAGAACTCGCGCGTCGGCCATGCCGGTCATGTCGAGCGAGAGCGGCTTCGGCTTCGACAACAGGGTGGAATAGCTGAAATAGCCGATCACGATGAGCGCGCCGAGCAGGCCGACCGCAATGGTCTTCCAGAAGGCCCGACGCCGCGACCAGACCGCGATGCTCGCGAGAGCCGCCGCCGCGAGCGCGAGCGCGACATAGAGATAGGCGAAGCTATCCATCCGGGAGCGTCCCGAGAGAACGGTTCTGGGCTTGCGCATATTCCCGTATCAGGGAGTGGTTCAGGTTGTTGACGCTATCCTGCACGAGCGAGCCCTTGCCGGTGAGCACGAAACGGAACACCGTCAGCTCGTGGCGCGGAAAGCGCAGCTCGACGGTCTTTTGAAGGATCGGCACCGGCCTCTCTCCGCCCTTCTTCTTGACGCTGACCACGATCTTGGCCGGAACCGGAACCGGCTGGAACGGATCCTCCAGCCGGTAGGCCTGAACGTTGACGATCCATTCGCCGGGCACGATGCCGCGGCTGTACATGATTTCATAGTTGATGTCGGTGAGATCCTGGAACCGGCCGAGATCATCGCGCAGCAGATTGACCACCTCGTTACCCTTGTTGGGGAAACCGACCGGCAGCCTGTTCGGCGCCTTGATCCAGAGATCGATATCGGCGTCGCGCTCGGGCGGCCACAGGAGCTCCACGATCACGTTGCCGGGATCGGTGACGCCGGCGCTCTCGATCTCGGCCTCGGCGCCCGGATTGATGAAGGGGAGCAGCATGATGACCATCGCGACGAAGGCGGCGAGCGCGAGCAGCGTCACATCGCGGAAGATCGTCCCGCTGTCGTCTTCAAAGTCTTCCATTGACCGCGAGGATCTCGCTGTAGAGGGTCGAGGTACCGGTCGCCAGCATGCGATAATTGACGGTCAGCCACAGGCTAAGGACGGCGCCCTCCAGCGTCGTGTAGAGCGCGACCGACATGCCGCTGATCAGCGTCGAGATCATCGGCTGCACCGCCGCGAGAGTGCCGGCTTCCTCCGCCGAGACCCCGGAGAGCGCGATGATGAAGCCCGCCACCGTGCCGATCAGGCCGAGCACGACGAGCGCCCCGGCGAACTGGCGGATCACGGTGATCCGGCTGAACAGCTTCGCCTTGAGCGCCTCGGCCATCAACTCGGGCCGCGTCCCCGCCTGAGCCCACGCGAGGCGGGAGGTCTCGCTCCCCCCGTTCTTCAACTTGTTGAGCTCTCCGCTCGTCTTGAAGAGCTTGTATCCACAAAGCGCCAGCCCGACCGCGAAAACGCCGAAGATGACGAAGACCAGGCCGGTCGGGTCGGCCGCGACCAGCCGGGCGATCCAGCCCTGCGCGCCGGCGAGCCCGAGCAGCGCCACGCCCACGATGTTGACGATCAAAAAACGGTACAGGAGCAGGTGATTGTGCAACCGGTTGCCTCTGTCGTCGTGGCGGCGGTCTAGCCTACTCGCGACAGTCTGTCGATGATTTCCCCCATCGATTGACAAGATCTTATGAAACACCACCTAATTGGGGTAGGATCGCATAGGAGCCGCGCACCGTCATGGCACGCTCATTCGACGCATTGGAGCCGATCGCGCAGGCCGGGTCGATCACGCTATCGGCCCGCGCCGCCAAGCGGATCACCTTCCTGATCGCCGACGAGGCGGAATCGGGCACGATGCTCCGCGTCAGCGTTTCTGGCGGCGGTTGCTCGGGATTCCAATACAGCTTCGCCTTCGAGACCCAGCAGAAGTCGGATGACGTCGCGATCGAGCGCGACGGCGTGGTTGTCCTCGTGGACCAGGTCTCGGCCGGCTACATGGCCGGCTCCGAGATCGATTATGTCGAAGACCTGATCGGCGCCGCCTTCCAGGTGAAGAACCCGAACGCGGTCTCCTCCTGCGGCTGCGGCACCTCCTTCTCCCTCGTCTGACTCCGTGCTCAGGATCGCGAGCTGGAACGTCAACTCGATCAAGGTCCGCCTGCCCAATCTCCTGGACTGGTTGAGCAGCGTCGAGCCCGACGTGGTGCTGCTGCAGGAGACCAAATCGCTTGACCGGAACTTCCCGCACCTCGAGCTTGAGGATCGCGGCTACAATCTCGCCGTCCACGGCCAGAAGACCTATAACGGCGTCGCGATCCTCAGCAAGCGCCCGCTGGACGAGGTCCGCATCGGCCTGCCGAGGGACGATGACGACCCGCAGGCGCGCTATGTCGAGGCGGTGACCGGCGGGGTTCGCGTCGCCTCGATCTATCTGCCAAACGGCAATCCGGTCGCCACCGACAAGTTCCCCTACAAATTGGCCTGGATGGACCGGCTCTCGGCCCACGCCGAGACCTTGCTCGGCCACGAGCAGGCCGTCGTGCTGGCCGGCGACTACAACATCATCCCGGCGGATCGTGACGTCTACGATCCTCAAGCGTGGCGCGACGATGCGCTCTGCCGAGTGGAGTCGCGGGCGCGCTTCCGCACCCTGCTCTACAGCGGCTATGTGGAGGCGTTCCGCGCCCTGCACCCGGACAGGAGAGCCTACACTTTCTGGGATTACCAAGCTGGTCGCTGGCAGAAGGGCGAGGGCCTGCGCATCGACCATTTTCTACTTTCGCCGGAGGCCGCGGATCGGCTGGAGGCGTGCGAGATCGACGCGGGACCCCGCGGCGGAGAGAAAGCCTCGGACCACACGCCGATCTGGTGCACATTACGGGAATGAGCGAGGGAAACGAGATCGAAGGCGGATGCCGCTGCGGTGCGGTACGCTACCGCGCCACGGCGGGGCCGCTCTGGGTCAGCCACTGCCACTGCAGGGACTGCCGGCGCTCGTCCGGTGCGCCGGTCTCGACCTTCGTGGGCGTCCGGGCCAGCGCGTTCGATTTCGTCGGCGGAACGCCCGGCGTCCACGAGAGCTCGCCGGGGGTCGTGCGGAAGTTCTGCGGGGCGTGCGGCACACCGCTTACCTATAAGGCGACGGTCTATCCGGACGAAGTGCACATCATGGCCGGCTCGCTCGAGGCGCCGGAGAAGATTGCGCCGGAGCGGCACGTCTTTGTCCGCGAGCAGCTCCCGTGGATCGAGATCGGAGACGATCTCCCCCGCCACGACACCCTGCCCCGGGGCGTCTCACGGCCCTGAGCAGAGTCGCACGGCGCGATACGACGCCCGGACCGGCCCCGACCGTGGTCGAGCGCCGCGACCGGCTCAGGCCGCGGCGAGAAACTTGCCGGCGTCGTAGATCTTGCGCTTGGTCGGTCCCTTGCTGCCCTTCGGCTCCTTGGTCGCGTCGAAGTTCAGCTCGATGATCACCCCGCTCGGATCGAGCACGAACAATTGCCAGAGCTTGAAGTCGGGGATATCCATCTGGCGCCACTCGCAGCGCTTCTTGATGAAAACCTTTTTCATCTCGTCGAAGCCCTCCGCCCGGAGCGCGATGTGATCCACCGGCGAGGTGCGCTGGCTGTATTTGTAGTTCCCGTTATGAGTCTTGGCCGCGCCGCCCCCATAGATATGGAACATGGTCTCACCCATCTGAAACCAGGCGCCGGGGAACGAAAACTCGGGGCGCTCGACCTGTTGCATGCCGAGAACCTCGGTATAGAACGCCACCGTCTCTTCCAGATTCTTCGACTTGATGGCCACATGATGCAGGTCGAGCAACGGCATGACACCTCTCCTTCGCGCGAGCCAAGCGTGGCCGTATCTTAGCGGCTTCGCCCGCACAAACAACGGGCTTCCTGCGGCATCGCCTGCCGCCGGGCATTAAAGGGAGAAGCGCCCATGAGCGTTGGGCACGAGGACCTGATCGTTTTCGACGGCCTGATCGTCGCCAACTGGTCGCCCGAGGTCTTCGGCGACATGCGGCGAGGCGGTGTGACCGTCGCGAACTGCACCTGCTGCGTCTGGGAAGGGTTCGCCGAGACCATGGCCAACGTCGCGCGGTGGAACGCCTGGTTCCGCACCCACGGCGATCTGATCGTCAAGGCGCGCACCACCGCCGATATCCGCAAGGCCAAGGAAGACGGTGTGACGGCGATCGTCCTCGGCTTCCAGAACGTGTCGGCCTTCGAGGACCGGCTGGGTGCGATCGAGATCTTCAAGGATGCGGGGGTGGGAATCGCTCAGCTTACCTATAACACCCAGAATCTCGTGGGTTCAGGCTGTTATGAGAGCCGTGATTCCGGGCTGAGCGATTTCGGCCGAGAGGTGGTGGCCGAGATGAACCGGGTGGGCATGCTCATCGACCTCAGCCATGTCGGCGCGCAGACCTCCGAGGACGCGATTCGGGAATCGGCGAAGCCGGTGGCCTACACCCACTGCCTCCCGGCCGGTCTGAAGAGGCACCCGCGCAACAAGACCGATGCGCAGTTGCGCTTCATCGCCGACAAGGGCGGAGTCATCGGGGTGACCATGTTTCCGGCGTTCCTCAAGCGCGGCGCCGATTCGACGGTGGACGACTATGTCGAGGCGATCGATTACGTCATCGGCATCGCCGGCGAGGATGCGGTTGCGATCGGCACCGACTTCACCCAGGGACACGGACCGGACTTCTTCGAGTGGATCACCCGCGACAAGGGCGATGCCCGCAAGCTCACCGAATTCGACACGACCATGAACCCGAAGGGAATCCGAACGATCGCCGAGTTTCCGAATCTGACGCGTGCCATGAGCCGGGCGGGTTGGAGCGAGAGCCGCATCCGCAAGATCATGGGAGAGAATTGGATGCGCCTCTTGGTCGAGGTTTGGGACGAGTAGCCCGGCCCCCGACGCGCCTCTGCGCGTCACTCGCTCTGTTTTGCCGGAGTGCGTTTCGTGGCCGTCGCCGCCCGCCCCTCCGGCGGTTGCCGGAGGCGGCGGAGCCAAGTCCAGACCTGCTCCAGGCCGCCCGCCGCCCCCTGGGGCAGGAGCACGACGATCGCGACGATCAGCGCGCCATAGCCCATATTGCGGATCTCGACGAAATCCTTCATCCCCTCGTCCGCGAGCATGACCAGGGCGGCGCCGAGGATCGGACCCCAGGCGCGCCCCAATCCGCCGACCACCATCATCGAGACCAGGAACAGAAGCAGCGGCAAACTGAGGACATTGGCGCCCATCACGCGGAAATGCCCGGCGAAGACGCCGCCCGCGAGCCCGGTGAAGAAGGCCGACATGGCGAACACGAGGAGCTGGTATTTGAACCGGTTGAGGCCGCGCGAGACGCCATATTCCGGATTGTCGCGAAGGGCGCGAAAGGCGAATCCAAGCGGGCTTCTGATCATGACGAACGAGAAGACCGTCGCCAAGGCGAGCAGGAAAAGGGACAGGTAGTAATCGCCCTTCAGATATTCCCTGCGGCCGAGCATCTCGCGAAAGCCGAAATCGCCGAATTTCGAGAGGCCCCGCGTGCCGCCGGTGAAATTTCGGCAGGTCACGCCCTCCATGTAGAAGCAAGCCGTGTCGGTGATGATCAGGAGATACATCACCTGGGCGATCGCGAGAGTCAGAAGCGCCACATAGGGCCCGCGCAGCCTGAGGCAGGCGAGGCCGATCAGAATGCTGAACAGGATCGCTCCGATTCCGGCGAGCGGCAGCGCGGCCCAGAGCGAGATGCCGAGATAGAGCGACAGCATGCCGGTCGCGAAGCCGCCGAACGCAAAAATCGCCATTTGAGCGAGGGAGAAGACGCCGGCGACGCCGAACACCAGATTCCACTGGGAAACCACGGTCGCCCAGATAAAGAACATCGTCAGCTGCCCGATCAGATAGCGCGAAGGCCCGAGAAACGGAATCGCGATCATGAACGCGACGAGGATCGCGCCGAGGGCGACGTCGCGCCGCCAATTCGGTCCGGTCTCGAGCATCAGACGCGCCGCACCACGCGGCGCCCGAACACGCCGTAGGGGCGCCAGATCAGGGCGGCGATCACGAGCAGGAGAAGCGCCGGAAATCCGAACCGAACGCCGAGGGCGAATTGCACCACCGCCTCGAACAGCCCGAGGATGAAGGCGGCGATCAGGGCGCCGGGCACGTTGCCGAGGCCCGCGATCACACAGATGATGAACGCCTTGAGCATGGGGTCGTAGCCCATGGTCGGCGAGAGCGTCGTGATCGAGCTCAGCATCACGCCCGAGATCGCGGCGACGACTCCCGCGATTCCCATGACCTGCGCGAAGACGCGCCCGACATTGACCCCCATGAGCTGGGCGGCCTCGCGGTTCAATGCGGTCGCGCGGATCGCGCGGCCCATGCGCGTGCGGTTGAGGAGCGCCGCGACCAGCAGCATGGTGACGACCGCGAGCACCAGGATCAGCACGTTCTGATAGCGGACGAAAACGCCGGAAACAAAGAAGCCTTCCTCGATGGCGAAGGGCTGCAGAAAGGGGTAGGCGCCGTAGATCAGCAGCAGCACCTGCTCGAGGAAGATGGCGAGGCCGACGGTGGCAATGATGACGTTGGTCTCGAACGCCGGATGCCGGTACATGAACCGGAATATGATGTGGTAGATCGCGAGGCCGACCACGAAGCTCACGATCATCGCGGCCGGCAATCCGAGAAACCATGGCAGGCCGAGGCTCAGGACCGCCGAGTAGGAAGCATAGCCGCCGATGGTCAACAGCGCGCCATGCGCCATGTTGAGCACGCCCATCGCGCCCCATACGAGCGACAATCCGATCGCGCTCGCGGCATACATCGCGCCGAGCGTCAAGCCACTGACCAAGATCTGAACTGAGGTTTCCACCGCTCTGCCTCAGCCGCCGAGATAGGTCTCGATGATCTCGTCATGCAGGCTCAACTCGCTCGCAGAGCCCTGCCAAACGAAACGGCCATTATCGAGCAGGTAGAGTCGATCTGCGAGATCGGCGACGCGGCTGGCGTTTTCCTCAACCAGGAGGATCGTCGTCCCCGCTTCCTTCAGCTCCCGGATCAAGCCGTAGATCCGATCGATGGCGATCGGCGCCAACCCAAGCGAGGGCTCGTCGATCAGCAGAATGCGCCCGCCCGTCATCATCCCGCGCCCGATCGCCAGCATGCGCCGCTCACCGCCGGAGAGCGTCGAGGCGGTCTGGCTCTCCCGTTCCTCGAGCTGCGGCAGGAGCGCATAGACCTCCGCGAGGCTCGCCTCGAGGCGGCTGAATGGCGCCGGCAGATAGGCGCCCATGAGCAGATTGTCGCGCACCGTCATCTCCGAAAAGATCATGTCGCCCTGCGGGATATGCACGATGCCGCGCGCCACGATCTGATCGACGCGTGCCTTGCCGATCGCCTTTCCGGCGAAGCGGATCTCGCCGGCCATGGGCTGGATCAAGCCCGAGATGGCCCGCAGCAGCGTCGTCTTGCCATGGCCGTTCGGGCCGATGATCGTGATCAGGCCGCCTTCGGGAACGGCGAACGAGATATCCCGCAACACCCGCTGGCCGTGATAGCCGGCATCGAGCCCGGCGATCTCGAGCAACGCCTCGCTCATGGGCCCGCCGGTTCCTCCAGAATATGCTGGAGGCGGCGCGAGGAGCCCTCTCCCAGATAGACGTCGACCACGGTCCTGTCATGCACGAGACCCGAAGCCGAGCCCTCATAGATCTTCTCGCCGTGATGCATGATCAGGACCCGGTCCGAGAGCTGCACGAGAAAGCGCATCACGTGCTCGATGAGCATGATGGTAAGCCCGCGTTCCTTGAGCCGGCGAACGAGGGCCATGACGTCGTCGATCTCCTGCGGGTTGAGGCCGCCCACGGGCTCGTCCATCAGCAGCATCTTCGGCTGGGTCGCGAGCGCCCCCGCCACCATCAGAAGCTTGCGGTGATAGACGGGCAAGGTCTGCGCCGGCTCGTTGGCGACCGCATCGAGGCCGACAAACGCCATCGCCTCGTCCGCCAGCCGATTGGTTTCTTTATCGAACGCCATGCCCGGAACCATTCGGTTGTGGCGCCCGAAATAGGCCGCGATGAGCGTGTTCTCGCGCGCGGACAAGGTGTCGAACCCGGCATTCATTTGAAAGGTCCGCGCCATGCCGAGCTGGCAGGTCCGATCGGGAGTCGCGCGCGTGATCGTCTTGCCGTCGAAGGTGATCCGGCCGGCGGACGCGGGGTTGAGCCCCGAGATCACGTCGAACAACGTCGTCTTGCCCGCACCGTTCGGACCGCCGATCCCGAGCGCTTCGCCGGGAAAGACGTCGAACGTCATGTCTCGAACGGCGGCCAGGGCGCCGAAATACTTGTCGACGCCCTGGCAGGAAAGCAACGGCTCAGATGCCGCTTGCCCCATCGCGGAGCCTACGCGTCAATCCACGGCGGAACCTGGAAGGTGGCCGTCTCATAGGGCGTGGGCGCGATCAGCTTGCCCTGCTCCAGGTGGTTCTGGACTTGCAGGAACTGGTGGGGCATGCCGAGAGACGGATCGGGGGTTTCGGTCGGATAGGTGCGGGCGGCCTGGTACGGCAAGACGAACGCCGTCGCTCCCTGCACGCCGCGATAGATATTGCGACGGATCCGCTCGCAGACCTTCTCGTTCTGATCGAAATCCCCAGGCGCGCCCGTACCGCCGGCCAGGGCCGCCGCGATCGCCCAGTAGTGACACGAGTCGTAGGGCTGTGATCCCGTCAACGGGCTTGCGCTCTCGCCGAACTTCGCATTGAAGCGCTCGAAGAATGCCTGGCCGATCTCGTCCTGGAGCGCGCCGACCACGGTGGCGAACAAGACGCCGTTGGTCGCTTCCTTGCCGATCTCGCGGAACGCCGAGAGCAGCGGGCCATATTGCATGTAGACCAGGCTGTTGGTCGGATTGGGAACGAACTGCATCATGAACTGCGCCAGGTCTTGCGGCACCCAATGGGTGATCGCGATGGCCGCCGGCGGCTCGTTGCGAATCTTCTGCAGCGTCGGGCCCCATTCCGAGATCGGCACCACCACCGTCTCGTAGAGGCTTACTTCCCAGCCATATTTGGTCGCCGAGTCGCGAATCGCATTGGCGATGACGACGCTGTAGTTCTGCGAGCCCGTGACGATGGCGACCTTGTTGTTGGGCGCCTGCCATTTGCCGGAGTCTCTGAGATCGTTGATGAACTTCAGGAAGCCCTCGCCGTACCAATATTCGGCGGGATCGGCCATGAAGTTGCTGAAATAGGTCTCCGGGTCGTTGCCGACCGTCTCGTGGTGAACGATGTCGGTGTTGTGGTGAAGGTAAGGCACGCCGGCGTCGGCAATCGTGTCGTACTCGGCCGTGACGGCGCCAGTGTTGTAGCCGTTGATGATCGCGTGGACCTCGTGGCGGTCGATCAGGCGTAGCATTGCCGGAATGATGTTGTCGGCGCCCTGCTCCTTGCTGTCCTCGAAGACCGGCGCGAGCGGCCGGCCGAGGATTCCGCCCATGGCGTTTATTTCCTCGCAGGCGAGCTCCAGGCCGCTCTTGAACGAGAGACCGTCGGCGGCGGCCCAGCCGGTCAGCGGGACGCACCCTCCGACCGGGATCGGATCGCCCTCGGCGCGCACGCCGTCATTGATGTCCGCAAGCATCCCGCTGGACATGGCGGCGGCGCCGACACCGGCGAGGCCGGCGCCTTTCAGAAAGGTGCGCCGGCTGTTCAAAAAGCGCTTGCGCGCAGCTTCTTCAGACCGTGTTCCACGGCGTTTGATGATCATGATCGTCTCCCTCCTGCATAATTGCGCCAATCCTGCGCACGTTCAGGACAATACTTTTACCCGCTCGATCGTGACATTGACAATCGGCTGAACTTATTGCCCTGCGTCACCGTCTGCGCCTTGCCGACGACGAAATTGCCGTCTTGATCGATCAAGAAGGTGTCCGTCATGGTCCCGCCGGCATCGATGGCCAGGATTTGCGGGATCAGCGTGCTCTCCGCCATCGCGTCGTTCCCCGTCACCTTCTCTGCGGCACCGCCGAGCTTGACCCCGAGCTTGACCCAAGTTGGACCTGGTTCGCAAATGTGGAACACTTTCGCGCGTCATCGGAGTGAGGAGACATGCCATGATGGACGATCGGGCGCCGGACCAGACGATCAACGTCACCGTCGACGGCTTCAACGTCGTCGCCTACAGCTTCGGTTCGGGCGACGAGGTCTTGTTCTGCCTCAACGGCGGGCCGGGGCTGCCCTGCGACTATGTGCGCGACAGCCACTCCTGGCTCGCCGACAAGGGCTATCGCGTGGTCGCCTTCGACCAGCTCGGCACCGGCAAGTCCGACCGGCCGGACGACGGCTCCCTCTGGACCATTGAGCGCTATGTCGAAGAGGTCGAGACGGTGCGCACGACGCTCGGGCTCGGCGTTGTTCACCTCTACGGTCAGTCCTGGGGTACCTGGCTCGGCCAGGAATACGCCCTCGCCTATCCGGACACGTTCAAGACCCTGATCCTCGCTGACGGCGCCGGCGACATCCCGCATCTCGTGAGCGAGCTGCACCGCCTGCGCCAGGCCCTCGGGCCCGAGACCGAGGCGATGATGCAACGCCACGAGGCCGAAGGCACGCTCGACCATCCCGAATACCAGGGCGCGATCAACATCTTGAACTACCGCCATGTGTGCCGGCTCGACGAGTGGCCGGCCCCTCTCAACCGCTCGCTCACGGATTGGAACATGGCTCCCTACAAGGCGATCCAGGGGCCGAACGAGTTCTGCTACACCGGCAGCATCAAGGACAAGAACTGGCTTCCCGAATTGCATCGGGTGAGCCAGCCGGCCTTGGTGCTTTGCGGCCTGCATGACGAGTTGACTCCGGCCTGCTCGATGAAGCTTCACGCGGCGCTGCCGAACGCAGAGATCAAGGTCTTCAAGAGCTCGTCGCACACGCCGATGTTCGAGGAACCCGAGGCCTATTTCGAGACCCTGCTCGCCTTCCTCGACGCACACCGGAGCTCTCCTCCAGGCTGATGCCGCCGAAGGGCGTGATCGTGGTCGCGGAGCACGCGGAATGACCACGGCCCGCCCAGACCTTGTATCGGGGCGTGGATGCGCTATCCGGGATAGGCGCGGTGGCCCTCGTCGCGGAGCCAGAGGCGGACGACGTGGCGCCGCTGCTCGGGCTCCGCGTGGTCGGTAAAAGCGGTGCGGCTGTGGAGCATCGTCCGGTTGTTGAGGAATTGGAGCTGGCCGCGCTCGAAGAAGAACTCGACCCAGAGGCGCGGTTCCGTGAACACGCGCTCGACCGCCTCGACCGCTTCACGCCCCCGGGAGTCGAGCGGCTCGCCCTTGAGCTGGTAGCCGTTGCGGAGCTGATGCAGGGCCATGCGCACGCCGGCCTCGCCGCGGGCGAAGACCGGTGCCGCGAAGACGCGCGCCTCGTCCGCTCGGTGTTCGGCGACGCGGTCGAACCAGAACGGCTCGTAAAGCCGTGCCAGGGCCGCCTCGTGGCGCGCCAGCAGGCTGTTATGCAACGTCGCGGCGCTCAGCACCCGGCTGAGCGGACCGCTTTTCGCGGCCTGCAGGCAGAGCAGCGCCGTGTAGCGTGGGGGCGTTTCGTTGTAGGCGTTGTCGTTGTGGAACGCGATTTCGGTGGACGTCTTGTCGGGGCGGACCTCGGTGCCGGCGTCGGCGTTAAGCCCCGTGTCGAGCACGTCGTAGACCATGGTGCCGTCGAGCTTCTGGGCGACCGGCCGCGAGACCTGCGTCGCAAGCAGCCAGAAGAGCGCCGTCGCTTCCGCCCGGTCCATCTCGGCGAGCGGAAGCCGGTCGAGGATCGCGAAGCCGACACCCTCGTCGAGGATGCGACGGACCCCGCCCATCATCTCGGCGCATGCCTTGAGCCCGAAGTCGTCCGGGCCCAGCAGCAGGAGCGGCAGCGGTCTGGTGCGGATTTGCTCAAGCGCGCGGCGCAACTCCGCGAGACAGGGCCCGTCCAGCGGCACCAGCCAGTCGTCCTCGGCCAGATCCTCCCGGACCCACGCCTGCCTGCCTCGGATCGACCCGTCGATCTCCATGGCGAACGCTAACACAGGCCGGCGCGACGGCCCATCAATGCGGCTTTTCCCCTTTACGGATTTCCATTCCTCGGTCGCCCCCTCCATCGGCATGCCTCGTCTTTGCGGGGCGACCGCCCAATCGGTGATGTCCCGATTCCACAGAGGCCGAACCCCGCTCGCCGTCACGCCATAGGCCGGAGCCGGGCTGAACCACAGGGCCCGCCTGTCGGCGCCCGGAGCGAGACGCCGATGCCGGGCCTGGCGCGCTTCGACCTATGCCGCCGGATCGAAGCCCGCGCCGAACGGGCAGCGGCGCACGCCTAGCGCGTCGCCCGCTCGCGCAGGGCCACGATGGCGCCGAGAACCACCAGCCCGTAGATGATGTTGCGCACCGCCTCCGGCAGCACCGTGCCGGACAACATGATCCCGAGACCGGTGAACAGGATCGCGCCGCCCAGAATGCCGAGATAGTGGCCCCGCCCCCCGGTGATCAGGGTGCCGCCGAGCACGACCACCGCGATCGACGACAACAGGTAGCGATCGCCCATGCCGTAGAACGCCTGGCCGCTGAAGCCGGCCAGGAACAGCCCGACCAGAGCGGAGCAGAATCCGCTCAGGACATAGGCGCCGACGATCGGAAAGCCGGTGCGCACGCCGGACAGCCGGCTCACCCTGACACTGTTGCCGACGGCGAAGAACCGCCGGCCCACGGCGCTCCGGTTGAGGAACAGCGTCGCGACGGCGGCGAAGCCGATGAGGAACCAGCCGATCGGCGCGATCCCGCCGACCGCACCGGTCACGAACCAGGCGAGCGAGGGCGGCGCCTTGCCGATCGGCGCGCCGCCGCTGAACAGGAGCGAGACGCCCTCGAGGACGCCGTTCATGGCGAGCGTCACGATGATCGGCGAGAGCCCGAACAGGACGATCGTCAGCCCGTTCAGGAGACCGATCAGGAGGCCGGCGCCGAGCGCGACCGGAATCACCCAATAGGCCGGCCCGTCGAGCCCGTTGCAGAGCGTTGTCACGATGATCGCGGGGAAGGTCATGGTCCACGGCACCGAGAGATCGAGCCCGCCGGTGATGATCACGGTGCCCTGGCCGAGGCCGAGGATCGCGAGGAACGCGGTCAGGATCAGCATCGCATTGAGATAGGCCAGAGGCGAGAAATCTCCGCCGAAGATGCCGATCGTTACGGCCAGGATCACGCCATAGATGACATAGGCCGGGACCGCGTATCGAAAGACCGCCTTGCGCCGGGTGAACCAGCCGGGGAGCGCACCGGCGACGGCCGGCCGGCGGCCGATCGCGTCGAGCCGGATCGGCGGGCCGAGGGGCGCCAACGTTCCCGGCAGCGCCGCTTCCCTGAGGCCGCGCAGCGTCATCCGCCAATAGCGGCCGACCGCGAGCAGCGGCGCCTCGCGGCTGAGCGAGAAGCCGAGCACCGCGAGCAGCAGAATCACGCCCTCGACGATCGGCGTGTAATAGGTGCGCACGCCGAGGACGAGGAAGATATTGACGACGATCGTGAGCGTGAGGGCGCCGAAGATCGTCCCGGTGCAGCCGCCGCGCCCGCCGCCGATCAGGGTCCCGCCGAGGACCACGGCGGCGAAGATCTGCAGCAGCATCTTCGCCCCGATGAGGGGGTCCCCGCCGCCCATATTGGCGGTGATGAAGAGGCCTGCGGCGCCATAGCACATGCCGGCGAAGGTGAAGGTCAAAAACTTGATCCGCCGTGTGTCGATGCCGTTGGCCGCGGCCGATTCCTCATGGCTGCCGATGGCATAGATGCCAGTGCCGATGCGCGTGTTCTTCAGAAACAGCCAGAACAGCACGGCCACCAGCAGGACCACGATCGGCGCCGGCAGGCCTTCGGGGATGACATCTCCGGTGAAGATCAGGCTGAACGCCCAGGGCACCTCGCCGCCGGGAAACTTGAGCACCAGAAGGGCCACGCCTTGGGCCACGAACATGACGGCGAGGGTCACGACGATGGATTGAAGCCCGACATAGGCGATCAGGAAGCCGTTGAGGGCGCCGATCGCGAGCCCCAGGCCGAGCGCGACGATGATGCTGACGAGGGTGTAGCTCGCGGTGTCGAGGCCGCTCGGCCCAATCTGGGTGACCAGCACCACATTGACCAGCGAGATCACGGCCCCGGCCGAGAGATCCAGCCCGCCGGCCAGGATGACCAGCGTCTCGCCGACAGCCGCGAGCGCCAGCGTCGCGGCGCTCGCGGTAATGCTGGAGACGTCGAAATAGGCGATGCCCTGGCCGGTGATGAGCTGGAGCACCACCAGCATCGCGGCGAAAACCGTGACCGAGACGATGGTGCCCCGCTGGCGCGTCCAGCTCAGCGACGGCAGGGCGACACGCCGAGGCAGGGTCATCAGCGCCCGTCGTCCGCAGTCGCGGCGCTCGACGGCGCGCCGGCGCCCTCGCCGAGCGCCGCCCGCATGATCGCCGATTCGGTGATCGCGGCTCCCGCGAGCGATGCCGCCTTGCGGCCGCGGTAGATCACCATCACCGAGTCGCACAAATTGACCAGCTCGGCCACGTCCGTCGAGTAGTAGAGAACCGCACCGCCCGCATTCGCATAGGCGCGCACCAATCCGTAGATTTCAGCCTTGGTGCCGACGTCGACGCCGCGCGTCGGATCGTACATGAGCAGCACGCGGCTCTCCGCGAGCAGCCATTTGGCAATCGCCATCTTCTGCTGGTTGCCGCCGCTGAAGACCTTGCACGGCTGGTGCAGCGCCCGCGCATCGACGCCGACCATATCGAGCGCGTCACGCACCGCCTCGGCCTCGAGGCCGAGCTTCACCAGGCCGAACCGCGTGTAGCGCGTGATGATCGGGAGCGACAGGTTCTCGCGCCCGGTGAGCTCGAGAAACAGCGCCTCGGTCTTGCGGTCCTCAGGCACGAAGCTGATGCCGACATTGCGCCGAATGGCGTCCTTTGGGCTGCGCAGAACCACTGGCCGGCCGCCGATCGAGATGGTGCCGCTGCGCGGCGCGACCATCCCGAACAAGGCCAGAAAGAGCGCCCGCTGGCCCATGCCGTCGAGCGCACCGACGCCCGCGATCTCGCCCGCCGCAACGGTGAACGAGAGCTCCTCGAGCGCACCCTCGATGGTAAGCCCGCTGCCGGCAAGAAGCGGGGCCGCCGCGCGGTCGATTTGAGACGGTTTCGCGGGGAAGGTGGCGGCCAGCGAACGGCCGATGACCCGCTCGATCACCTCGTCGTCCGAGATCCCGGACGCGGAGAAGCTGCCGACATTGCGCCCGTTGCGCAGGATCGTGAGGCCGTCGCAGAAGCGGCGCACCTCCTGCATGCGATGGGAGATGAAGACGATCGTCGTGCCGGCGCGGCACAGGCGGTCCACCAGCGCGCCGAGCCACGCTACGTCCTTGCCGGAGAGCGACGAAGTCGGCTCATCGAGCAGCAGCACCCGCGGCTCGCGCATCACCGCGCGCGCGATCTCGATCTTCTGGCGCGTCGGCAGCGCGAGCGCGCCGACCTCGGCGGACGGATCGACCCCCTCCAGGCCGATCCGGGCCAGCGCCGCGCGCACCCGCGCCGCAGAGGCGCGCCGCTTGATCTGGCCGATCGCGTCCACCGGCTCATAGGGCAGCAGCATGTTTTGCGCGACCGTCAGATCGGGGACCAGCGAGATCTCCTGAAACGCGGTCTGAATCCCGAGCCTGTGGGCCGCCCGCGGAGTCGCGATCCGCACCTTCTCGCCGAACAGCGTGATCTCGCCCGCGTCCGGCGGGCTCAGGCCGCTCAGGATTTTAACGAGCGTGGACTTGCCGGCGCCGTTTTCGCCGAGCAAGGCATGGACCTCGCCTGCAGGGATCGAGACCGAGACTTCCTGCAAGGCGATCGTCGCGCCGAACGCCTTGCTGAGACCGCGAATCTCGACGGCGGGCGGCGGGTCGGACATCGGCGGCAACGAGCGGGGCCGGCGGCACGCCTCGCACCGAGGCGTGCCGCTCTAGCCCGGCGGCATCAGGACGGTCCGCCGCGTCGGCCGCGGATCAGCTTCCTTCGGGAACGGCGCCGTTGAGCGCCGAGAAGGAGTCAAGCTCAGGCACCTCGGGATGCCACACGTCGATGAAATAGTTCGACGGCGCGACCGTGAGCGGCACGGCGTTGCATGCCCAATCCTTCGCCTTGAGCTCGGGGAGGCTGGCGTCGTCGCAGAGCAGCGTCTCGCCCGGCGTCACCAGCGGCATCGGGATCTCGTAGAACTTCGGGATGTCGGCGCCGTCGAGCTTCGCCATCGCCAGCTTGAAGGCGAGTGGTGCGGCCCAGGGCGGAGAGCCCATCGACGCGCTGCGCAAGCCATAGGCGCCCTCGGTGGTCCCCGGCGGGAGCTGGGCCACGCGGTGGCCGTTGGTCCCGTTGCCGGCGCACGGCTTGAGCTGATCGCCCCGCCCGGCGTCCACCTGCATCTGGGTGAAGACGTAGCAGCCGGTCTGCGTCCACAGTCCGTCGATCTTGTCCCAGCCATGGGTGGCGACGATCTCGGTGAGCTTCTGCTTCGCCGTCGCGTTGTTCCACATGCTCGGCGTGTCGGCGATGATGCTGATCTCGGGAAAGTCCGCGAAGACCGCCTTGGCCGCCGCATTGCGCCTCATGTCCACCATGTTCCCGGGAATCCCGCCCATGAAGACGATATTCCCCGCGCCGCCCAGCTCCTCGGCGAGCCATTCCGCGGGCCCGGCGCCGGCCCAATCCTGATTGATGCCGACGTGATAGGCGCAGGGCTCGGTGACCTCGGCATCGAAGGTGATGAAGATCACGCCCTTGCGGCAGGCGTTCCGGATGGCCCGGTTGAGCGCGGTCGGCGAGATCGCCCACGACACGATCACATCGGCGCCGGCCTGCACCATGGCGTTGATCTGCTGGATCTGAGTCTGCGCATTGGCGCGCGCCGACTGCACCTTGAGCTCGACCCGATCCTTGAACGCCTTGGTCTTCGCGATCGCCGTAAGCAGGTTGATCGACGCGTCCATCCAGGTGTTGCCCTCGAAACCCGTACTCACGAACACGCTCACTTCGTCCGCCGCCGTCGCCATCTTCGGCGTGACCGCCCACGTCGTCAGGAACGCGATCGTCAACAATCCGAGGCACACCCGACGGATGCCGAGCCTTAGTCCGAAAGCGCGCATGCATTCCTCCCCTGGCCGGTTGCTTCACCGGCGTGCCCCAGGCACGCAGAAGCACGGCCGCTGTGTTTTCCCAATGCCGCCATGATGGGCGCCCCGGGCGGGCCACGTCAATGCACCAGGAGGGATCATCATCCTCCCCGCCGCCTGCGCCGCGCCGCATGCGACGCCGCATGGCTGCCATGCGGCGCGCGGGGGTTCGCGTTCGCCGCAACCGGCCGCATATAGGGCTCAGGAACGGCGGCGGCGGCGACCGGTGGCGGCCGGACCGGGATCGGGCGCTCTCGCGCCCATGGCATTCCAGGAACAGGAGGTAAGGACATGGATATCACGACCATCGCCAAGACGGTGCGGAGATGGCAGGAGCGCAGCCGTGCGCGGCGCGCGCTCCACGGCATGAGCGACCGCGAGCTCGCCGATATCGGGCTGACGCGAATCGGCATCGAGGCCGCTCTGCGCGGCGATTCCACGGCGGCGCGGTCATCCGGCTCGCATGCGGGACGGTGATGAGGTCGCCGAGGCCGGCCCCTGCCGGCCTCGGCGACTCGTCGGAAGCAGCACCGGCCGCGATCGAGCTTTGGACCGGCCCGGCTCGACGCGGCCGAGGCGCCCTGCGATACTCGCTGGCCGCACGCTTGACCGCCGGGGAGGAAGGGACATTCAGGTCGCGGAGCGCATGGGCGGCCTGCCGCGGATCGGCCTCGATATCATGGGCGATCTCGCCGACGAGCAGGACAGCGCGGCGACCGGCGAACGGGCCTTTCGGCTCGAGAACGCCGACAGCGATATCCCGCCGCCCGAGATCGCCGTCCGGACGACGCGCGAGGCGGTCGGCGAGGACGCGTATAATAGCTGGCTGCCGCTGGTCGGCTTGCGCAAGTTGCGGCGGGCGGTCACCGACAGCATCCGCCGTGACGACGGTCTCGACTATGACTGGTCGAGCGAGGTGATCATCACCAACGGAGTGCAGGAAGGGACGCTCTCGACCCTCTTGGCGCTACTCGACCCGGGCGACGGGGTGATCACGCCCGAGCCCGCCTATTCCGGCATCATCAACCGCATTCGCCTCGCCCACGGCGTGCCGCGATTCGTGCCCTTGCGCGAGGAGCGAGGCTGGCGCCTCGACCTCGACGCGCTCGCGCGCCACGGCGCGGACGAGAGCGTCAAGGCGATCGTCTTCAACGCCACCAACATGCCGACCGGGGCGCTTTACACGCGGGATGAGCTCGATGCGATCGCCGATCTCGCCAAACGGCACGATCTCTGGGTCATCTATTCCGCGCCGACCTCGCGTCTGACATTCGATATCGAGCGCGCGCCCAACATCGCCACCTGGCCGGGGATGCGGGAGCGGACGATCATCCTCGACGGCGTTTCCAAGGACTTCAACATGACCGCATGGCGGATCGGCTGGGCGGTGGCCGACAAGGCGGTCATCGAGCATATCGGCAAGGCCCACATGTATAACGGGACCCTGACCAGCGCCTTCGCCCAGGCCGGCGTCATCGCGCTCTTGAACGACCATGCGGGCGCCGCCGCCTACGCGCGCAGATGCGCCGGCATTCTTGCCGAACGCGGGCGGGTGGCCGCCGCGGGCCTCAACGCGATTCCGGGCCTCAGCTGCGTGCCGCCGGAGGGCGGCTGGTGGTTCCTCCTGGATCATCGCGCGCTCGAGCCCGACGACGCCGCGTTCGCGCACCGCCTGCTCGAAGAGGCCAATGTCGCGGTGACGCCGATGGGCAGCTGGGGGCCGTCGACTGCGACCGGCCATGTGCGCATCATCTTCTCCAACGAGCCGGTCGAGCGCCTGCGCGAGGCGGTCTCGCGCATCCGCCAGGCGATAGCCGGGCTCGGAGCCTGACCTCATGTCGGCCGTCGGCCATTTCTCGGCAGACTATCCCGAGGCCCGCGGCAAGTTCCTGGACGCCTGCGTCGGCGCCGGCGCGGTGCTCACCCATCACCGCAACCCCGATGCCGCCGGGCCGGACGGCGGCGCGCTTTATACCGATGTCGCGCGGCTGGGCCCGGTGGAAGCCGAGCTCCTGTACATCGTCGCCTCGGCGACCCATGGCGTGGAAGGGTTCCTGGGCTCCGGCTGCCAGATCGGCTTTCTGCGCGAGACGCTTCATACCGAGCGGCCGGAGGGGAGCTGCCTGCTCCTGGTCCATGCGATGAATCCCTACGGCTTCGCCCATGTCCGGCGGGTGAACGAGAACAATGTCGATCTCAACCGCAACTTCGTCGATCACGACCGGCCCTATCCGGAAAAGCCCGATTACGACGCGGTCCACCCGCTGCTCCTGCCCGCCGACTGGGACGGACCGGCGCGTGAGGCCGCCGATCGGGGCATTGGGGCCTAATATCGCCGAGCACGGCTTTCCGGCCTATCAGAGCGCGGTCAGCAGCGGCCAATACGCCCACGCCGACGGCGTTTTCTACGGCGGCAACGCGCCGAGCTGGTCGAACCGGACCTGGGCGCCGGCTGCTGGCCGAGCACGTGCCGGGGCGGCGGCGGGTCGGCTTCCTCGACCTCCATACCGGGCTCGGACCCTACGGCTACGGCGAGCCGATATTCCTGAGCTGGCCCGATGCGGGCGGCGATCGCCCGCGCCATCATCCTGCGTCCGGCCCTGGTGCTGGCCGATGAGCCGACCTCCGCGCTGGACGTCTCGGTTCAGGCGCAGATCCTCAACTTGTTCAAGCAGACCAAAAGCGAGCTCGGCCTCACCTACATCTTCGTCAGCCACGACCTCGGCGTGATCCGCTACATCAGCGACCGCGTGGCGGTGATGTATCTGGGACGAATCGTCGAGACCGGCAGCGCGGCCGAGGTCTTCGCCAAGCCCCGCCACGACTACACCAAAGCGCTGCTGGCCGCGGTCCCCGGCGCGACGCCGCCAGACTCTTGGCGGTCGCTGCGATAAGCCGGTTACCCACAGCTCCCGGCGCAGCGAGAACTCTTGCACCGATGGAGTGGACACCTGGGGACACAACCGGCCGCGCGCGGATGGCGTTCAGACATCGTCGCGGCCATTGTCCTGCAACGGATTTCCTGATCGTCTAGGTCGCTAAGCAATCGTGACGGGGAGGATATCATGGCGTCGGACGACCTCTGCTACATCACCGCGACCGAGGCCCTTGAGAAGTTCAAGTCGCGCGATCTCTCGCCGGTCGAGCTCATGTCCGCAGTGATCGCCCGATCGGAGGCGGTCAATCCCGAGGTCAACGCCTACACCTACACCTTCTATGAGCGCGCACTGGCAGAGGCGAAGGAGGCGGAAGCCAAATATGTCTCCGGCGCGGAGACCCGCGCCCTCGAAGGCGTGCCCGTCGTCATCAAGGATTTTCATCCTGTCGCCGGCGAGATCACGACCTTCGGCTCACGCATGTTTGCCGACCACGTGCCGACGCGCTCGGCGCCCACCGTGGCCCGCCTGCTGGATGCGGGCGCGATAATGCATGCGCGCACGACGACGCCCGAGATGACCCATGCCCCGCATTGCCGGAGCGATCTCTGAGGGAACACACGCAACCCGTGGAACCTGGAATTCGGGCCCGGCGGCTCGTCAGGCGGCGCCGCGGCGGCGGTGGCAGCGGGCATGACGACAATCGCCGACGGCACCGACGGCGGTGGCTCGATCCGCATGCCGGCGGCGTGCTGCGGGCATTTCGGCTACAAACCGCCGTTCGGCCGCAACCCGATCGATCTCGATCACCCTCGGGAATCGCTGCTGCACTACGGCCCGATGACCCGCAGCGTTGCCGACGGCGCGTTGATGCAGAACGTGATGGCGGGACCGCACCCCGACGACATCTGCTCGCTCCGCCCCAAGCTCGAGATCCCGGACGTGCTCGAGCCCATAGAGGGTTGGAAGATCGCCTTCTCGATGGACCTCGGCTATTTCGAGATTGACGAGGAGGTAAAGAAGAACACGCGGGACGCGCTTGAGGCATTCAGAAGCCTCGGCTGCACCGTCGAGGAGGTCGAGCTCGGCTGGGACTTGGGGGTGCTCGATGCCTGGTCCACGCACTGGGAGGGCCTCTTCTGGGCGACCGCGGGCGATCTCTATCCGCGCTGGAAGTACAAAATGGAGGGCTTCGTGCGTCGGCTGCTCGAGCGCGGCTCGCAGCACAGCCTGACCCGCTTCTACCAGTGCAATTTCCTGCGCGGCAAAATGTACGAGACATTGGGCCCGATCCTCGATGAATTTGACATCCTCGTGTGCCCGACCAACGCCGTGCCGGCGCTGCCGGCCGATCACGACATCGAGAACACGGACTTCCGGATCAACCGGAAAACGCTGAGCGTGGCCAACTGGCCGGGCGACATCTATGTGCAATGGCAGCTTTGCTATCCGTTCAATCTGGTTCCGGAATGCCCGGTTGCGAGCGTGCCGAGCGGCTATGCGTCCTCGGGCATCCCCACGGGTATCCAGATCGTCGGCCGCACCTTCGATGACGCGAGCGTGTTCCGCGCCGCGGCCGACTACGAACGCGCCCGCCCCTGGGACGGGCGCCGACCGCCGATCTGAATCGATTTGTTCAAGCCATGCTCTCGTGTATCTGGAAAGTCGTATGACAGGCGATATCGGGGTGTCGTGACCGAGGCGCCCATTCATATCGATGCCGACGTGCTCGTGATCGGGGCCGGGGGCGCCGGCATGTATGCAGCGCTCGCGGCAGCACGCGCGGGCGCCGAGCGAGTCGTGCTCGTCGACAAGAACCTCATCGGTCACGGGGGAGCCACGGTGATGGCGCAAATGACGGTCGCCGCGGCCCTTGGTGAGACGGAACTCGATAGCGCCGAGGCTCATCTCGAGGACACGCTCGAGGCCGGCCGCGAGCTGTGCGACCACGGGCTTGCCGCGCTTCTGTGCGAAGAGGGTCCCGAGCGTGTTCGGGAGATGGACGCATGGAAGGTCGGCTGGGCGCGCGCGAGCGGACGCATCAAGCAGGTCGCAGCTCCCGGACACCGGCGCCGGCGCTGCTGCTACGTGGACATCCTCAACACCGGCCCTGCGGTCGCGGCCACCTTACGCCGCCAGATCGCGCGCGTGGAGGAGATCACACGCGTCTCCGGTCTCGTCGTGACCGATCCCGTAGTCGACGGCGGGCGGTTGATCGGAGCCGTGGGATTCGAGCTCGAGACGGGCCGCGCCGTCTGCCTGGCGGCCCGCGCAACGGTGGTCGCGACGGGCGGGCTGACCAGGCTCTACGCCCGCTCGAGCGCGTCCGTCAATATGGCGGGCGAAGGCTATGCCTTCGCTCTCGCCGCCGGCGCGGCGCTGATCGATATGGAATTCGTGCAGTTCTTTCCGATCGGCCATCTGTTCCCGCGGCTCGTCGGGATGGACCCGATCATGTGGGATCCATTCCGCTATAAGCTGGGTGGACGGCTGTTGAACGGGTGCAATGAGGAATTTCTGCCGCGCTATGGCGGCACCGACGCGGGCCGCTATACTGCCACACGCGACCTCGCCACCTATGCGATCTGGCGCGAGGTTCAGGCTGGGCGCGGCTCGCCGCATGGCGGGGCCTATCTCTCCTTCACCCATGTCGGCGAGGCCGCGCTGCGCGAGGCCTTCGGGCCGGTGATCGACCGGCTGCTCGCGAACGGCATCGACCTTACCGAAGCGTCGGTCGAGGTCTCACCGATCGCCCACTATCATATGGGCGGTATCCGAGTGGACACGGCACTTGGCGCGCGCGTGCCGGGACTTTACGCCGCGGGCGAAGCGGTGGGCGGCGCCAACGGGGCCAATCGCCTCTCGGGCAATGCGATCACGGAGGCGCTCGTGTTCGGCCAACGAGCCGGCATGAATGCCGCCTCCGAGGCTGCACGGGTTGCCGATGCCTGGCGGCCGGCCGCCGCGCAAGCGGCCCTGGATACGCTTGCCGAGCGGCGTGAGGCAGGGCGCGAGACGCCTCCGGCGCTCGCGCTGTCCCGCGAATTGCGTCAACGGATGTGGGAGCAGGTCGGCCCGTTCCGCAGCCGCGAGGGGCTTGACGACGCGCTGAGATGGATCCGCCGTCTGCGCGCCGACGTGCTTCCTCACCTGCCCGTGCCCGTCTGCACCGCCTACGACACGGGGCTTGCCGACTGGTACGAGCTGCGCGCCGGCCTCGAAGTGGCGGAGGCGGTGGCGGCAGCCGCGGCGGGGCGGCTTGAGAGCCGGGGCGCCCATCAACGCGAAGACTACCCCGAGAGCGACCCGGCGCTCGCGAAGAGTCAGACCGTGGCGCGCGCCGCGGGCTTGCTCGCGCCGAGCTTCGCGGCAGCGGCCTGAGGCCATGGGCGACACCGCCACCCTGCGCATAGCGCGCCGCACGGCCGATCAGCCCGAGGCCATCGAGACGTTCACGGTGCCCTACGAGACCGGCGCCTCGGTGCTCGACGGCCTGATCTGGCTGCGCGAGAACCGCGATCCCTCGCTCGCCTTCCGCTACAGCTGCACGAACGCCAATGTCTGCAAGGAATGCACGATGCGGATCGACGGTAAGACCGCCTACGCCTGTACGGCCCGGCTCAAGCCCGGCACGACCATGGTCGAGCCCTTGCGCAACAAGCCGGTAATCCGGGACCTCGTGACCGACACCGTCCCACCCAAGGAGCGCCTCGGATAAGACCTCCAACAAGCAGTAAAAGAAGTCTCCGGCCTCTGGGTTGATAGCGTGATTCGCTGATCTGCGGTCAGTAGCGGTGAGTTTTGGTACCGGGCGAGGATGAGGAACGGGATCTTTATCCTTCGCCGAGACCTGGGAGACCCGGTTTCGGCGGTCGTATACGGAGTTTTCCGCAAGTAAATGCTGTTGGTGCCGCCCAAGAGCAGCATCGCGAGCGGCGCCTCCTCGCTTATGAACTCGTAGATGATATTGATCCGGTTTGCCTGAAGTTCAGATAGGTCGCCCTCCCGTTGTCCAGAGAGTGCACCGTGCGGCGCCCCCTAGCGCCGATCCTCGCGGACATAGGGCAGGCCCAGCGCGCCCGGGGCACCCGGACCGGCGCGCGAGACGATGCCGACATAGGTCAGCACCGCAAGCGTCGCGAGATAGGGCATCATCAACAAGAGGTATTGCGGTACCGGCAGACCGACTGCCTGGATGCGAGGGATCAGCGCCTCGATGCCACCGAACAGAAGCGCGCCCAGCACCGCGCGGCCCGGTCTCCAGCGCGCAAATATGACCAGCGCGATCGCGATCCAGCCGCGGCCATGGGTCATATCCTCGACCCAGATTTTCGACGCGGCGAGCGCTAGATAGCCCCCCGCGAGCCCGACCAGCGCGCCTCCCGACACGACGGCGCCGAACCGCACGAGATCGATATTGATGCCGGCTGCATCTGCGGCCTGCGGATTCTCGCCGACGGCGCGGAGGTTCATTCCAGGCACGCTGCGATGGAGAAAGCGCCAGGCGAGATAGACGATGGGGATGCTCAGATAGACCATCAGGTCCTGGCTGAACAGGATCTTGCCGAGCACGGGAATGTTCGAGAAGGGGCCCATGTCGAGTTTGGTGAAGCCCTCGACGGCGCGCTCGGTCCACGGGTTACCCACGAGCCCCGTGAAGCCCGAGGCGAAGAAGACGATCGCTATGCCCGCAACGACCTGGTTGAGGCGCATCGTCACGACCATGAAGGCGAACAGCACAGACACCGCAATGCCGGCCGCGATCGCACCGAGGGTCCCGAGCGCGAGGCTACCGCCCGCCTCGATATAGACGACCACGCCTGCGAATGCCCCGCACAGCATGATGCCTTCAGCGCCGAGGTTCAGCACGCCGGCGCGCTCGTTGATCATGAGTCCGATGGCGGCCAGCATGAGCGGCACCGCGAAGACCGGCGTGAACGCGATCCAATTGACGATAAATTCGAGCATCCTTAACGCATCCAGTGAACCCGATAGCGGACGAAGAACTCGGAGCCCACGACGCATATCACGATCACCGACTGGATCAGGCCGACCAGCGCCTCCGGCAAGCCGTAGAACACCTGGATGCTCTCGCCCGCGACATAGAGGCCGGCCATGAGGAATGAGACGAGGATCACGGCCGCGGGTTTGTTGCGGGCGAGAAACGCGATGACGATGCCGGAGAAGCCATAGCCGATGGCGACGTAGATCGTGAGCCGGTACTCCTGGCCCGAGGCCACCAAATAGCCGCCGAGGCCCGAGAGCGAGCCCGAGAGCGCGGCTGCTGCAGCGACCGTCAGCGTGACCGGGATGCCCGCCGCGAGCGCCATGCTTGGATTGCTGCCGACGAACTTCATATAGGCGCCGAGCCGGCTCCTCTCGGTAACCAGCCAGACGACGAGTGCGGCCCCCAAGGCGATGAACAAGCCGACATGGATCCGGCCCCAGCCGATAAGCGGCAGGCGTTCGTGATCGGCAAAGGCCGCGGTCTGGTAATAAACTGCCTCCGGGTCCTGCCAGGCGCCAAACAGCTGGTTCAATACGAACAGACCCGCGACATAGTTGAGCAGCAAGGTCGTGATGATTTCGTTGATGCGCCAACGCAGGCGCAGGAATGCCGGCACGGCGATCCAAGCCATTCCGCCGAGAATGCTGCCGAGACACATCAGGTAGATATGGCTCCAACCCGGCCCGATGTCGTAGATCATCACTGCCGTCGTGCCGATCGCACCCCACACGAACTGGCCCTCGATCCCGATGTTCCAGAACTGCACACGGAAGGCGACAGCGGCGGAGAGCCCGACCAGGATGAGCGGCGCCCATTCGAGCAGCACGTCGGCGAGGCCCACGCTGTCGAAGAAGGTCAGCACGATAAACTCCTGGAAGATGTTCGAAACGTCGATGCCGGAGACGATCAGCAGAATGACTGAAATTCCGAGACCGACGACGATCGAGGCCAGGACGATCAGCCCATGAAGCCAGAGCGCAATGCTCTGGCGCACTTCGAGGTTGATGCGCCCGAAGGAGAGCGCGCCGCTACGCATGCCCGAGCATCAGCTCACCGACATGCTGGCGATTCACCGGCCGCGTCAGCTCGCCCACGATGCGGCCACGGTTGAGCACGCCGACCACGTCGGAGAGATTGAGCACTTCGTCGAGATCCTCGCTGATCAAGAGGACGGCGGCACCGGCTTCACGCGCGTGGCGCAAATGATTGCGGATCGCCGCGCAGGCGCGCACGTCGAGGCCGCGTGTCGGCGAATGGGCGACGATCACGGCCGGCTCGCCGCCGAGCTCGCGGGCGAGCACGAGCTTTTGTGCGTTGCCGCCGGACAACAGGCGTGCACTCGTCCGAGCGCGGGCGCCGAGGATCTCGAACGCGGCCAGCGCCTCGGCCGTGCGCGCTGCGATAGCGCGCCGCGAGACCCAGAGCACAGTTCCGAACGCGCCGCCGGCGAGCCCGGTGGCAGCGTAGTTGTCGCCGACCGAAAGCTCTTGGGCGAGGCCATAAGCGGATCGGTCCGCCGGCACATTTCGTATGCCGAGCGCGCGCCGGCGCTTCGGATGGACCGTCGTGATATCGGTGCCGTCCAGCGTGACGCGGCCTTTTTGCGGTCGGCGCACACCCATGAGCACCTCCGCGAGCTCGGTCTGGCCGTTGCCGCCGACGCCGGCGACGCCGTAGATGTGGCCGCCGTGAACGGCGAGCGACAGGTCTCGCACGGTGCTGACGCCGTCGTCTCGGCGAGCGGTAAGAGCGGAGATCTCGAGGCGAAGCGGGCCCTTCTCGCCGGGCGCCGTATCGTCGGGCGGTGCTGCGCCGACCATCATGCGCGCGAGGTCTGCAGCATTGGTATCGCGCGCGTTGGCGGTCGCCACAGTCTTGCCGCCACGCATGACGGTGACCCGGTCGGCATGCGCCACCACCTCGCGCAGCTTATGGGTGATCAAGATGACGCAGGCGCCGCGACGCGCGAGTGCCCCTACCATAGAGAGCAGCCGCTCGGCTTCCTCATCGGTGAGCACCGCCGTCGGTTCGTCGAGCACCAGGAGACGCGCGCCGCTCATCAGCACCTTGATGATCTCTACGCGCTGCTGCTCGGCAACGGATATGCGGTCGATCCGGGCGCTGGGATCAAGCTCGAAGCCGAGCTCGTCCGAAAGCCGCGCGATTCCGTCTGAGACTGTGGCGAGGCCCCTGCGCCAGGAGCCTTGTCGGTTCGCCAGCATCACATTCTCGGCGACGGTGAACGGGCGAACCAGCTTGAAGTTCTGGTGCACCATCCCGATGCCAAGCGCGCGGGCATGGGCCGGTCCGTCGATGCGCCGCTCCGTGCCATCGATTGCGATACGGCCCGCGTCAGGCAGATAGAGCCCTGCGAGCACGTTCATCAGCGAGGTTTTTCCGGCTCCGTTCTCGCCGAGCAGGCCGTGGACCTCGCCCCAATCTGCGCTCAACGCGGCATGATCCAGCGCTACCCGGCCGTCGAAGGCCTTGACGATATCCGCCATTCTGAGGGCATGCGCCATCCCGCGTCCCTGTGAGCTATGCGGGCCGGAACGGCCTCCCGGCGGAGGCGATAGCCGCCGGGAGGCCGTCGCAAACGGTATCCGCTGGGCGGGAGACCTCCGGCTACTACGGCAGTTCGCCGACGACTCCCTGGACCAGATAGGTCATGCCCCAGATCTGACCGTCATCGAGACGCTCTCCTACCTCGACCCGAATATTGCCCTTGTTATCGGAGATCGGGCCCTGGAACACGTGTCGCCTGCCGCTCACGATCTCCTCGCGCATCGCCATGACCTTCGCCACGACATCCTCCGGCACCTCGGAGCCGCAACAGACGGTGTCGGTGCCGCCATCCTTGATGCCAAGGAAGCGGATTCCACTGCTCGTCCAGTTGCCGGTCGCGATCTCCTTTACCGTCGGCGTGATATAGCGTGCCCAGGCCCAAACCGAGGAGCACTGCGTCGCACTCGAATACTCGCTCATGTCCCGGTGATAGCCCGATGAGAGAATGCCGGCTTCCTGGGCCACAATCTGAGTCGAGGGCGTGTCCTGGTGCTGACCCAGGAAATCAATGCCCTGCTCCACCAGTGCCTGCGCAGTGGCCCGTTCCTTCACCGGGTCATACCAGGCATTGGTGAAGATGACGTGGACGACGGCGTCCGGGTTCATGAACTGGGCGCCGAGAGCGTAGGCGTTGACGTTCCACGTCGTCAGCGAGATCGGAACCGCGGCGACGAATCCGATCTTGTTGGTCCTGGTCAAGGCGCCGGCGACCATGCCGCACAGGAACTGGCTTTCGTATGTGCGTGCGTAATAGCCCTCCAGGTTATCCGTGCTGACAGTGCCCGGCGCGTTGAAGAAGGCGACGGCCGGGTTCTCTTTGGCAAGCTCGAGCAGCGCGTCGTTGTAGCCGAAGCCCGAAGCCGCGATGATGTTGTAGCCGCGCCTGATGTAGCGCTCGACAACGGCGCGCAGCTTCGAGGCGACCTCTTCGACGCCCTCGGTGTAGGCGGTGTGGTAGCCGGTATCGGCCTCGAGGCTGAGCCGCGCCTCATCTTGGGCCTGCACCCAACCGCCGTCATCCTTCACGTTGAAGTAGATAAATGCGACCTTGGGCTCGCCCTCGATCTTGACCTGCGCGTCGGCCGCGGCGTGCGATATCACGATCAAGGCCACGACCGCGAACATAGCTCCGATACCTTTGAAGCTCATGGCGTACTCCCTTTTCCGTTTGCTGTCTCAGCCGTCGCACACGCCTCATCCCGGTCACGGGAGATTTCTGCGCTTCGTCTTCAATCCGCTTGGAATTCAGCATAATCTTCCCTGCCATCATGTATCCAGCACCGATTGAGGCCTACTACGCGCCGACGACCATCGACGAGGCGCTTGGCTGCCTCGCCGAGGCCGGGGATGGCGCGATGTTCATCGCTGGCGGTATGAGCCTGATGCAGGCGATGAAGGCGCGGCTGGTCACGCCGAGCGCGATTATCGACCTGAACGAGGTCGAGGAGCTGAGCGGTATCGCCAAGGGCCCGCACGGCGTGACCGTGCGCCCCCTGACACGCTATCGCGAGCTTTCGGCCACCTCGGCCCTGCACGGTGCCTTGCAGGCGATCGGCGACGCGGCGACGACGGTGGGCGACCGGCAGGTCCGCAATGCCGGCACGATCGGCGGCAGCCTATGCTGGAACTACGTTGCCTCCTGCATGCCGAATGCCTGCCTCTGTCTCGGCGCGGCGCTCGTGCTTACCTCGATCGAGGGCGGCGCGCGGACCGTGCCGATCGACGAATTCCTGATCGGGCCACTGGAAACGGCGCGGCGGGATGACGAGCTCCTGGTCGCGATCAATTTCCCGACACCCAAATACCGGGGCGTTGGAAGCGCTTATCGCAAATATGGTGGCACGGTAGACGGCTTGCCGATCATCGGTATCGCCGCCGCCATCGAAGTAGACGAGGCGGGACGTTGTACTGACGCCCGTTTCAGTGTCGGCGGCGTTCTGCCGACGGCCCAGCGCTTCACCGGGATCGGCGACCTTCTGCGAGACCGGCCGGGCGAGCGCGAGAGCTTTGCCGAAGCGGCCGCCGCTGCGGCCGATGCGATCCAGACGGAGACCGACCAAGCCGCCAGCGCCGACTATCGCAAGACCCTGATCCGCACCCTCGGCCGCGATGTACTGGCCGAGGCCCATGCCCGCGCAGCGAAGAGGTGAGGCCGTGGACAAAACCATCACGGTGACGATCAACGGCAAGGACTACACGCGGACCGTGCCGATCCGCCTGCTCCTGGTCGATTTCATCCGCGACGAGTGCGGCCTCACGGGCACGCATATCGGTTGCACCTATGAGGGTCGTTGCGGGGCCTGCACGGTGCAGATCGAGGGCCGCGCGCACAAATCCTGCATGAAGCTCGCCGTGCAGCTCGACGGCAAGACCGTCACCACCATCGAAGGGCTCGGCCGCCGAGACAAGCCGCACCATCTGCAAACGACTTTCAGCCGCTATCACGCCCTGCAATGCGGCTACTGCACGAGCGGCATCCTGATGAACGCAGCCGATTTCCTCGAGGAGAACATCAACCCGAGCGAGGAGGACGTACGCCGCGCGCTGATCGGCAATCTGTGTCGCTGCACCGGCTATAGCCACATCGTCGAGGCGATCCTCGCCGCCTCCGCCCTGCGCCACGGGCTCAAGCCCGCGCCGCCGCCGGCCGGGACCGAGACCACGCCATGAGCATGACCGGCGAGGCAAGCTGGATCGGCCGTTCGCTCGAACGCCGCGAGGATGCCCGTCTGCTCACCGGTCGGGGCGAATATCTCGCCGATGTCCGCGTGCCCGATTGCCTGCATCTTTGCTTCGTTCGCTCGAGCCATGCGCACGCCAAGATCACGGCCATCAGGCTCGATGCCGCGCTCGAGATGCCAGGCGTGGTCGGTGCGATCACCGGCGCCGAGCTCTCGGAAGAGATGCAGGGACAGAAGATCCCGGTGCTGATCCCGGCCTTTAAGGCAAAATACCGGCAATACTGGCCCCTGGCCGTGGACGAGGTGTACTGGCACGGCGAGCCGCTCGCCGCCATCCTCGCCGAGGACAAATATGTCGCCGAGGACGCCGCGGACGCCGTGCAGGTCGACTATGACGCGTTGCCCGTCGTGACCGACGCCGAAGCGGCGCTCCACGCCGGAGCGACGCGGGTCTACGACGACTGGGACGATAACGAGATCTTCGGCACCAGTTACACGGGCGGATTCGAAGCCGAAGAAATCGCCAAGAACGACGCCGCGGTCGAGGCGCTGTTCGCCGAGGCCGAAATAGTCCTCAAACAACGTTTTCGCACCCAGCGTTGCGGCATTTGTCCGATCGAGACCCGAGGCGCGCTCGCGATCTGGAGCGATACAGACGGGTTGACGCTCCATCTGACGACGCAGCGCCCGCATATCGAGCGTCTCGCGCTCGCCGACCTCCTCGAGCTCTCGACCGCCGAGGTTCGAGTCATCGCGCCGCGCGATCAGGGCGGCGGCTTCGGCGTCAAGGCGCCGTTCTACCGCGAGCACGTCGTGGTCTGCCATCTCGCGCGCAAGTTGGGCCGCCCCGTTCGCTGGGTCGAGACGCGCGAGGAGCATCTCATGACCGTGAGCCAGGGGCGCGATCAGATCCACGACCTCGAGATTGCGGCCGACAGGGACGGACGCATCCTCGGGCTTCGAAATCGCGGCATCGCCGATGTTGGCGACGGACGCGAGGGCGTCTATTGGGGCTTCGTCATGCCCTCGCTCGGCTCGGTGATGCTGCCGAACGCCTATGCGATCAACCATGCTGACATCAAGCTGCGCTGTGCGGTCACCAACAAGACCTGCCTCAGTCCGTCGCGCTCCTTCGGTGCGCTGCCGACACGTTTCGCGCTCGAGCGGGGGCTCGACATGTTGGCGCGCAAGCTCGGCCTCGAGACGGCCGCGCTCAAGCGCAAGAACCTGATTACCACCTTCCCGTTCACGAGCGTTACCGGCGTCTATCACGACAGCGGCAATTACGTGAAAGCGTGGGATTCGCTCGTCGACATGGTCGATCTCGCTGGCTTTCGCGCAGTGCAGGACGACGCGCGCGCCGCAGGGCGCTATCTCGGGATCGGCTTCGCCTGCGGCGCCGAGTTCTCCGGCATCCCCTCGGACGTGCTCGTGCCGCTCGAGAACCAGCCGGGCTATGGCGTTGTCACCATGCGCATCGACCCGCGTGGCAAGGTCGCGATCTATGAGGGCGATGCGCCGCAAGGCCAGAGCCACGAAACCACCATGGCGCAAGTCGCCGCGGAGGCGTTTGGCATTCACCCGGACGACGTTATTGTGCGCCACGGCGATACCGGCACGACGCCGCTCAGCTCGGGTACGGTCGGCGCGCGCGGCGCGTCCTACACGGTTGCCGCGATCGCCAAAGCCGCGGCCGCGCTCAAGGCGAAGATGGCGCGTTACATGATCCATGACCACGGGCTCGAGGACGCGCAACCCGCAGATTTCAGCTTCCGAGACCGGGCGGTGATCTATGAGAAGGATGGCAACATCCGGAAGGATTTTGGTGCGCTCGCCGATCGCATCGTGATGGGCTCGATCAACGTGCCGCCCGGCGAGAGTGCAGGCCTCGAACACACCGCCTATTTCGAGGCGCCGACGCCGATGATCTGCTTCACCGCGCAGGCGGCCAAGGTCGAGGTCGACATCGAGACCGGGCAGTTCACCATTCTCGACTATGTCACCTGCGAGGACGTCGGCACGGTGATCAACCCGATGATCGTCGAGGGCCAGGTGCAGGGCGGCGTGGTCCAGGGCATGTCGAACGCGCTCTTCGAAGAGTTCCTATACGACGAACACGGCCAGCAGATGACCGTCGATTTCGAGACCTACCGTCTTGCTTCCGCCGCCGATGTGCCGAGCGTCGTCGTCACCCATTCACCGACCCCTTGCCCGGACCACCCGATGGGGGTGCGCGCGGTCGGCGAAGGCAGGCCAGGCCCGGTGCCGGGCGCGATCGCCAACGCCGTCTGCGACGCGCTCGCGCCCTTCGGCGTCGAGATCACGACGCTCCCGCTCAAGCCGGAGATGATCCTCGCTTTGATCGAGGCTGGACGTGCCGGCCCGCGCCCCGCAGAGACCATAAATAGGCCAAATCCGGCTCGAACCTTTTCCGATCGGCCATCCGCCGCGGCAGAAGTTCCGGGAAGGCTTGTCGGAAGGAGATGCTGCGATGCCGAGCTTTCCAAACGTGCGGACGCCGAGCGTGGACGAACTGATCGCGCTGGCCGCCGATTTCGGCATGAGGTTGGAGCCGGCCCTCGCGGCGTCCTATCGGGAGCTGATCGCGGAAGGCATCGAGTCCTACACCCGGATCGATGCGCTGCCCGAGCCCGCCTTGCCGGTCGCCTATCCGCGCGGACCCGGTCACCGCCCGGCGCCCGAGGAAAACCCGCACAACGCCTGGTACTGGCGCTGCGAGGTGAGCGGCGCGCGGCACGGGCCGCTCACAGGCAAGACCGTCGCGCTCAAGGACAATATCTGCCTCGCCGGCGTGCCGATGTCGATCGGCGCCTCGGTGCTCGAAGGCTACATACCGGAGGTCGATGCCACCATCGTGACCCGCATCCTCGATGCCGGCGGCACGATCACCGGCAAGGCGGTCTGCGGCGCCTTCTGCCTCGAAGGCTCGAGCATCACCGCCTCGACCGGGCTGATCTCCAACCCGCACAAGACCAGCCACGCCGCCGGCGGCTCGTCGAGCGGCAGCGCGGCGCTGGTCGCGGCGGGTGCGGTCGACCTGGCGGTCGGCGCCGATCAGGGCGGCTCGCTGCGCATCCCGGCCGCTTGGTGCGGCCTCTACGGCATGAAGCCCAGCTTCGGCCTGGTGCCCTATTCGGGCATCGCCTCGATCGAGTTCACCCTCGATCACGCCGGGCCGATGGCCGCCGGCCTCGAAGATATGACGCGGCTACTCCAGGCGATGGCCGGGCCCGACGGCATCGATCCGCGCCAGCCCAATATCGAGCCCCCCGACTATCTGGCGGCCCTCGACGGAGGCGTCCGCGGCCTCAGGATCGCCTGCCTCGCGGAGGGTTTCGGGCGGCCGGAGAGCGAGCCGGTGGTGGACCGGAAGGTGCGCGCGGCGTTGAAACGCTTCGCGGCGCTCGGCGCCGAGGTCCGCACGGTCTCGCTTCCCATGCATGCGCACGGCATGCACATCTGGGCCGGGATCGCGCGCGAGGGCGCGGTGCAGAATATGCTCAAAGGGGGCGGCGTTGGGGTTAACCAGCAGGGCTACCAGATCACCTCGCTGCTCGACGCGAGCGCGCGCGCGCTCCGCCGCCAGCCCGACGACTTAGCCCCGACCGTGACGCTCACGCTCCTGTTCGGCGAATATATGGGGCGGAATTATCACGGCCGCTATTACGCCAAGGCCCAGAACCTGCGGCGCACGCTCCGCGCCGCCTACGACGCCGTGCTCGCCGAGCACGACCTGATCGCGCTGCCGACCACCGCGATGCGCGCCCGCCCGCTGCCCGACCCGCTCGCCTGCACGCCTGCGCAATACGAGCACGACGCCCACGACGCCCTGATGAACCCCTGCCCTTTCAACGCGAGCGGCCACCCGGCGCTCACCATCCCCTGCGGCGTGGCCGACGATCTTCCGATCGGCCTCTCCCTGGTCGGCAAGCATTTCGGCGAGCCCGCCCTGCCCCGCGCCGCCGCGGCATTCGCCGACGCCAAGGATTGGCGGACCCTGTAGACTCGGCTCGGACGATCTGCTTTTCGGCAAACCGTCTTCGTTTGATCCTGCCGCTCAGGGCAGAGCGCCGTCCTTCAGGAAACCTCCGATCACGTTCTCCATGATGCGGGATACGTTGTTCTCGTAATTGTTGTGCGACAAGCTTCCGCACCAGGTGATCGAGCCCGGTGCAAAGACGGCGCCGTCGTTCGGCGTCTTGTAGTAGACCATATCGGCCCGCACCATCGGGTTCTCGTCGCCGCCGCCATAGGTACCCCTGACAGCGATATACATCTCTTCGTTGACCTGCCGCATCAGATCGGTGTGGCCCTCCGAACGCCCCACCACAAACGCATTGTGAGGCGTGCCGAGTTCGAGATCGGCGCGGTCGATTTCGAGCCCGGCCGCGCCGGCGCCGATCAGGCCGAAGTCGCCGATGATCTCGTCCTCGCCGATACCCTCGAAGATCCAGGCGCATTCGGGCCGCAAACTGTCGGGCCCGCGGCGATAATAGGAGGAGACGTCGAATCCGTAGGCGGTGAAGGTGAGCCCGCAGAGCTTCGACGGCATGCGACCGCGACCGCGCCACATGCCGCCGAATTTGCCGTCGAACGCGTTATCTTTCTCACCGGGCGGCGAACTATAGGCGCGGGTGCCTTGCTCTCCCTTGCGAACCTCGGTGATTGCCGAATTGTCGGGGTGGAACTCGGAACACCAATAGAACCCGTCGCCGCCGAGATAGAGCCAACGCCCCCCGCCTTGCTGATAGGCGTCATAGGCGTCGATCATCCGTTCCGAGGAATATTCGGGATGCGATCCCGTCAGGACCACCTTGTATCGGCTGAGCAGCGTCGCGCCTTCATTGTGCAAATCCTCGTCCGTGTGCACGTCAAACGCGAGTCCCCTCTGCTCGAGCCAATCGGTCAGGTGAAGATCCGCGTTCATCTGCCATAGCGACGGCGAGAGCCAGTGCCGGTATTTGGGGCGCATGTTGAGAATCGGCCGCAAGCGCGAGGAATAGTAAAACCCGGTCCCGTCGCTGTGCGTGTCGTATTGCGACGCGCCATACTCCCGATGCTCGTTCAGAAATGTGTCAGCCTCCTGCATGATCGGCACCCGCGCCGCCAGGACTTCCGCGAGCATCGCGTTCGGTCCCATATGGTCGTTGGCGTAGGCGAGGTAGCTTGAGGTCGGGATGATCAGAGCGACGGACGCCGTGGCGGTGCCCGCCGGTGGCCGCACGAAGAAGGGGATATAGTCCTCTGCGCTCGGCGCATCGTTTCCACCGATCCGCAAGCGCGCCGCATAGACGTCGCTTTTCAGATCGGCCGGGATGACGAAGGAGAAGTCCTCGTCCCAGCGCGCGTCGTCGAGCTCGTCATCGTGGAAGTGAATGGCGCCGTATTGGTCGGGAGCGTGGCGGTAGGACATCTCGTCGCCGGTCCAGCTGTATCCGGTCATGCCGCGCGCCGGCAAATTAACGGCCGTCCCGTGGAGGTCGTTCGGAGACTCGTCGACGATATGAGTCGACGCGGCGTTCGGCACGATGTTGGCGTGGAAGTCCCAGGCGCCAACCACGTCTGCCTTGATCCGGTTCGGGCATGAGCGAAAGCTGGGCGCGAGAGCCTCGATATCGTGGCGCGCGAGCGCACGGCGCGAGAGCCGTGGCCGATCGATCTTGCCGTTGTAGTTTGTCCCGTGGATCGGGATCCGAAGGGGGCTCGCGAGTTCCTTATAGAGTCCTCCAAAAACCGATCGCCCCGAATCGACCTGCTCGGTGCTCGCGGCCATGAGCAGCGGGCAGTCGTTGTCGCCCGGTGCGTCAAGCGACACGGAGGCCTCGATGAAGGCCGTCGTCTCCTCGGCCGGGTGTAGGAGCGACATGCCGTGGCCGCCATTGGCGCGGGTCACGATCGGCTCCTGGTAGAGCTGCACCCGGCCGGCCGACGGGTCGAACGAGGCGGCGACTGCGTACCAGACATTGCGGAGAAGCGGCTTACCGCTCGACACCCGCTCGACGTGACCGGCGCCGTCGCCGATCCAAAGTGCAAGCGCCGCGTCTTCGTCGATGAAGAGACCGTAACCGCACGCCTTCGGCGCGAGCCATTTGGTGATCAGTCCTTGGACACCCTTGGCCGGAGTCGTCGGGAAGATGAACGCCTGGAGCGTGAGGGCCCGCACCCGGAGAAGTGGGTGATCCGGGACGATGGCGTAGGAGCCGGCGTAGATCTTCTGATTCCGGCCCGGATACTCGCCGCTCACGGGCGAGGGAACCAGCGCCTCCTTGTAGCCCGGCCCGTCGGGGTTGGTGTCGCCATGGATGAGGCGCACGATCTCCGCCTGATAGCTCTCCGAGTGCTCGCTGTTCACAAAAAAGCGAATCTCTTCGCCGGGGTGTACGGAGAAGCGATCCGCGTAACCTGCGATCCGCAACATGCTCCAACTCCCTTGTCGGCGCGATCCGCCGACGGACCGGCGCCCGTGAATGCCGAAGCGAGACGGTGGACGCGACGGTGCTTACCGATTCTTGCGGTAGGCCTCGAGGAGATCGTCGATCCGCCGCAGGAAGATCGCGTGCTCGCAATCATCCTCCGAGGTGAAAACCTCGGGTAGAATCTTGATCGGCTTGCCGCGTTCCCCCGAAAAGATCCCGATCTTCCATTCCACATGCGGCTTGGTGCAGACGCGGCAGTACTTCCCGGCCTGCGGCGCGCGCCGGAACTTGTCGAGCACGCGTATCAGATCGGCGCTATGCCCGGTGCCCGGCCTGCCGCCCTTTCCGGCAATCCCGATCGGGTTCTTCCTGTGCTCGTCAATCAGGCGGCTGCGCGAGGTCTCATCGGCCACCAGCGGAAGGATGTGGGTCCTGGTGATGAAATCCTCGGTCGCGTTCAATGCCCAGCCCTGTTGGAGCGCTGTATCGTTGGCCACGATGGCTCTTCCCCTCCATCAACTCCGGACGCTCTCTAGGCCCACAGCGACAAAGGCGTCTGTACCGCCGAGGGCGTGTTATCGCCGCGCTGTTCTCGAATGGTACGACGGTGCGCGACTATTGGCCACCATCCGGCTGGCCTGCCGGCGGGAGATACCATGCCGGCGCGAACGGCGAGCATTCCGCGGGCAACGCCGATCCGCACGACTTGCCGCCGCCGCGCCAGTCGTCGACACTCCTTGCATAGTTGAAGAATGAAAGTGGTGTAGGCGAGCTGAGATCTCGCCGTTTCGAGGGGAGCAGAAAATGGGCGTCATCGGGAAGGTCGAAAGCCTTTGGCGGTATCCGGTCAAAAGCATGCGCGGTGAAGAGTTGGACGCGGCCTATCTCGGTTTCGCCGGCCTCTACGGCGATCGTCTGTTTGCTTTCGGCAGCGACGCCGCGCCCAAGGGTTTCCCTTATCTGACCGGTCGAGAACAGCGAAAGATGGTGCTCTACCGCCCCCGTTTCCGTCATCCGGACGAGGCGGCGATGCCGCCCAACCTGGCCGATGCGGAGGGGATCGAACCCGGCATAAACCCTGTTTACGCCGATCCGGATGGACTCGCCGTCGACGTCGAGACGCCGTCGGGCGAGACGCTGGCGATCGATGATCCCCTTCTGATGGAACGATTGAACGAGCAACTCGGCCGCAGCCACGGCCTCACCTTGCTGCGCTCGGATCGCGCGCTGACGGATTGCCGCCCGGTGTCCCTATGCTCCGTTGCAACCGCGCGTCAGCTCGGCGAAGAACTCGGCAAGCCGGTCGACAAGAGGCGGTTCAGGGCGAACATCTACCTGGATCTTGATGATGCCATCGGGTTTTCCGAGAACGATTTCGTCGGCAAGACGCTTCGCGTCGGATCCAAGGTGCAGGTGTCGGTGCTCGAGCGCGACCCGCGTTGTGCCATGATCACGCTCGATCCCGACACGGCCGAGCGCGACCCGGCGGTTCTGAAAAAGGTCACCCAAGACCACGACGGCATGACAGGCGTCTACGCCGCTGTTTTGACGGAAGGCACTGTCCGCGTCGGAGACGGCATCCAACTGCTCGCATAGCGCCGGCCGGCGCGTGGATCCGGCCGAGGGAGACCGACGTGCATATCGCCTGCTTGACCTTCGATTTCGATGCCGTCTCGGGCGTGATCGCCCAAGGCATGCGCTCGCCGACGCCGATCAGCCGGGGCGAATTCGGCCTCGTCGGCGCAGAGCGTATCCTCGCCTTGCTCAAACGGCATGACATCCCGGCCACCTGGTTCATCCCGGGCCACACGATCGAGACCTACCCCGAGATGTCGGCCCGCGTGGTCGAGGCGGACCACGAGATCGGCCACCACGGCTGGACCCACATGACGCCCGTGACGATGTCCCGCGCCGAGGAAGATGAAGCGCTCGCGCGCGGCACCGCTGCAATCGTCAAGCTGTGCGGACGCGCGCCTCGGGGCTACCGCTCGCCGGCCTGGGACCTGAGCGAGAACACGGTCGATCTCCTGGTCTCCCACGATTTCGTCTACGAGAGCAGCATGATGGGGCACGACTACGCGCCTTATTATGCGCGCACGGGCGATGTGATCGAGCTCGAGGCGCCCATGGTGTTCGGGCCCAAAACCTCGCTGGTCGAGATGCCGATCAGCTGGACGCTCGACGACTATCCGCATTTCGAGTTCGTGCAGAACGAGCGCTACCGTATCCAAGGCCTGATGCCCGCCAGCGGCGTACTGCAGAACTGGGTGGATGATTTCGACTATATGACGCGCACGGTGGAATGGGGGGTGCTGACCTATACCTGCCACCCGTTCGTGAGCGGCCGCGGCCACCGCATGCTGATGCTGGAGCGGCTGATCGACAAGCTGAAGCAGCTCGGCGCGGTCTTCCTGACGATGGAGGACGCCGCGGACGAATGGCTCAAGCGCACCGCCATGTCGAGGTGAGGCGTCGCCCCTCTCGGGCCGCCTGGGAAGGACAACATCAGGCTTGGCGTCGCTGGAGCAGGGCCGTCGATCGGGGAGCCCGCGATGAAAGTTGCCGCAGTCCTGGCCATGATCGGCATGGTGGCAATCGAAAGCGCGGTGCACGCCCAGCAGCGTGACGACGAAAGCGTGTTTCACGCGCTGTGGGACGATCCGCGGGGTGCGGCCAGCTTTTTTTCGGAAAGCTTTCTCCGGCAGGTACCGGTCGAACGGGTCGCGGAGATCATCGGCGATCTCGCCGCACGCTGCGGCACTCTGCAGACCGTCCGTAAAGAAGCGCGACCGGGTCGCTTCACGCTGCAGACAGCGCATTGTGCGCTCCCCGCGATGCTTCATCGAGACCATAGCGGCGAGATTGTCGGACTATGGTTCGAGGCTCCAGCCCGGCGCAATGTTTCGCTGGACGACGTGCTCAAAGCCCTGAAACGTTTCGACGGTACCATCTCTTACGCCGTTCTTCAGAACGGCACCCTGATCGCAGGACATGCGCAGGACGAACCGCTTGCCGTCGGCTCCGCCTTCAAGCTGGCCGTGCTGGCGGTGCTGCGTGAACGTATCGATGCGAAAGAGGCGCACTGGGCCGACACCGTCACGCTCTCCACCCATCACGTCTCGCTCCCGACCGGGCGCCTGCGGACCATGCCGCCGGGATCGCCGCTTACCCTGCATACGCTTGCCGCGTTCATGATCGCGGAGAGCGACAACACCGCGACCGACGCGCTGATCGACTTCGTCGGCAGGGATCGACTGGAAGCACGCTGCGGCATTTCTCCGTTTCTGACGACCCGGGAGTATTTCCACCTGAAGTCGGCCCCGGCTCTCTATCGGCGCTACGCCGCGGCCGAGCTCGCCGAGCGCCGCTCGCTTCTGGCGATGCTAACCGAGCTGCCGTTGCCCGAGGCGGGAGCGGTCTTGCGACCCCTGCAAACGCATGCCGAGTGGTACATGTCGACGACAGCGCTATGCGGTTGGATGGATAAGGTGGCGGATCTCGATATCACGCAGATCAATCCTGGTCCGTTGGACAAATCGCGCTGGCAGCGCATCGCCTTCAAAGGCGGCAGTGAGATCGGGGTGTTGAATTTCACGGCTCACGCCCGCGATAGAAGGGACCGGGACTTCTGCGTCTCCGTGACCTGGAACGCGCCGGGACCGATAGACAGCAGGCCGCTCGCGGAACTCTACGCGACCCTGTTTCTAAGCCTCGCCGAGCGATCCTAGCGGAGACTGCGAGGCAACCAGAAGCGGCGGCCGTGCCGGATGTGGGAGACGCGGGTCATCGAGAACGCGTTGAGATGGAGGCGCTTCCGCATCGGCGGGCACCCCTCCCGGAGGGTCGTGGTTGGAGCATGGGCGCGCCGGTTCGCGTTTCGAAATCCATGGGGCGACCGCCCGTCCGGCTGTATGGTCGAGGAATTATTCCTCTTCGCCGTGACGGCGAGGAGGTTGGACGATGCGTGCCCATGGTCGCGATGGGCAAGGTCGAGTTCGTGAACACCTTTCGGCATAGAGGATGGTGAGGCATGTGATGATGGACGATGGCGCGCCGGACCGGATGATCGGCGTGAACGGCAAGGTGGTCTTGGTCACCGGCGGCTCCCGCGGGATCGGCGCGCACTGTGTCCGCTCGCTGCTCGATGCCGGCGCCGCTGTCGTCGCGCACTACAACAGGCGCCGCGACGCGGCTGAGGCTCTTGCGCAGAGCGCGCCCGAGCGCTGTCATCTGGTCAGCGCCGATCTCGCGGAAGAGGAAGCGCCGCGGGCGCTCTGGCAGGCCGCGCTCGCCTGGCATGGCCGGATCGACGCGCTGGTCAACAACGCGGCCGTTTATGAGCCGGAGCCCGCCGAGGACGATGCCGCAGCCTGGCGCGCCGCCTGGCGGCGCACCTTGCAGATCAATCTCATCGCCCCGGCGGAGCTCGCGCACCTCGCCGTCGATCACTTCCGGGCCCGTGGCGGCGGCATTTTGATCCACCTCTCGAGCCGGGCCGGGCATCGCGGCGAAAAACCGCTGTTCGGCTCCTATGCGGCAAGCAAGGCCGGCCTCAACGCGCTCAGCCACACCATCGCGCGCACGCACGGCGCCGAAGGGGTCTTGTCCTACGCGGTCGCGCCCGGCTGGGTCGGCACGGAGATGTCGTGGGACTACATCAACGAGACCGGCGACCGCGGCCCGCTCGAGGAAAGTGCTCTCGGGGAGCTCGTGCCGCCCGAGGAGGTCGCGAACATCGTGACCTTTCTCGCTTCGGGCGCGGCGCGGCATGCCACCGGCACCGTGATCGACATCAACGGCGCCTCCTTCCCCCGCTAGGACGATGGGATATACGGCCTGCCGAGAAAGAGGCCTGGAGGGAGACGGCGAATGGACCCGCGAGAGTGGCTGATGAGCGAGCGCAATTTGGCCGATAAGCCGATCGAAGATTTCACCGATCTGAGCGATGGAGAGCGGGCCAATCTGGCTCTCCTGGTCAGGCAGTGCAGGGGCTGGTCGAGCCAGGACATCGATATGGTGGTTTCCGTAATGGCGGAGGACGGCGTCTATCACGACATCACCCTGCCGCCGGCCGTGGGCCATGCCGCGATCCGCGCGTTCGGTGCCGGCTGGCTCGACGCGGTGCCGGATCTCTCGCTCTACATCGAGGCGTTTTGCGTCCAAGGAAATACGGTCTGCGACATGGGCCGTATGAGCGGCACCATCACCAAGGAATATTTCGGCCTTCCCGGCACGGGCCGCAAATTCGACTGCCAGTTTTCCCAGATCTGCTTCATCGAGAACGGCAAGATCAAATATTTGCGCGGCCTCTGGAATGCGCCCGACATGTACAACCAGGTCGGGTGGGATTTGGCCGGCTTGAAACGCTAGAGGACAAATGGGCATTCGAGGCCACGACACGTCCCCTCGTTCCAACCGGCACAGCGTTCCGCCTCCGTCTCCCGCCACCGCACGAGCCCTCGAGCTTGCGCCCCCCGGCCCAGACTCAGCACCGGAACGTCCGCAGCCCCGCCCCGTGCTCCTCCCAGCTCACCTTCCGACGGAGCCTCGAAACGCTCGGTCATCGATCAGATCGCGCCGGCTCGATCGCCCGGGCGGGGTGCGTCTTGCCTCGCCCGCGCAACGTCTTACATAATTTTAAGACATCGCCCCGCTAAAGGCACAAGGACGATGCCATGGTGCCGGCCAACCGAGCGTCTCACACTGGCGGCCTCTGCGCCGATCTGGTCGCGCGCATCAACCGTCCGACCACCGATGCGGCCGGCCTGCCGAACGAAGCCTACATCTCCGAGAGTTTCCTGTCGCTCGAGCGCGAGCGCTTGTTCTCGCCGACCTGGACCTGTATCGGCCATGCCTGCACGATACCGAAGCCCGGCGACGCAAGGCCGATCGACTTTCTCGGCCAACCCATGCTGATGGTGCGCGACGCATGCGCTCAGCTGCGGGTGTTCCACAATGTGTGCAGCCACCGCGGCAATCAGCTCGTCCGCGAGCCTTGCCACCTCTCCCGGCTGATCCGCTGCCCCTACCACTCGTGGACTTACGAACTGGACGGGACGCTCAAGGGCACACCGCATATCGGCGGTTTCGGCACACACGAGAACGACGGCTTCGACCGCCGTGCCCACGGATTGAAGGCGATACGCACCGCGCAGTGGTTGGATCTCGTGTTCGTGAATGTGAGCGGCGACGCACCCTCCTTCGAACAGCACATCGCGACGCTCGAGGATCGCATCTACGCACTGGTGAACCCGTCACAATACGAGCGGATGCGCCCCGCCGCGACTCACGACAGCTTCCAGCTCGATTTCGAAGGCAACTGGAAGCTCGTTATCGAGAACAACCTCGAGAGCTACCACCTGCCTTCGGTTCACCCGGGTCTCAACTCCTACTCCCGACTCGAGGATCATTACCACTTTTACGGCGGTGACCTGTTCGCGGGGCAGGGTTCGAACCGGTACCGGCCGAGCACGAGCGACGAGGCCACCGTCTTCGATCGTCTTGAGGGATGGCCGGATCGGGTGTCGGAGTACCCCACCGTCTTCCCGAATGTCTTAATCGGGGTTCACCGCGATCATGTGTGGTCCTTGATCCTCTTCCCCCTCGCCCCGGACCGAACCCGAGCGTCCTGGCAGGTCTACTATGTCGGGGAGACCGCCGACGATCCCGCCCGCGACGAAGCCCGCGCGAAGACATTGGAGATGTGGCGCGACGTCTTCGCGGAGGACATGGGGGTGGTCAAGGGCATGCAGCGCGGCCGCGGCTCACCCGCTTTCCTCGGGGGCGTATTCTCGGGCGTCATGGACGAGCCCACCCATCACTTCCACAAGTGGGTCGCGAACCGGCTCGTTCTCTAGCCCGAAGTCGCGGACCGATTGAAGAAGAGGTGCTTGTTTCGTCGGAGATTCGAGCGAATCGGAGTGTGTCGTTTTGACCACGGTTGATCCACCAACGAATCCGGTAACCCACTCTTCCACGCCGATCTCCTGACAGCCGAAACTTCGGTTCAGCCGCTCGCATGCGAGTTCGACCACGTCGGCGATCTCCGCATACCCGGACTAGCCGCAGCACGGCGCGTGCGACGGTCTCGACATCGCAGCATGACAGTCGCTCAGCCGCAGCCTCGTCGAGTAGAGAATTTCCCCAGCAGTGTGAGTGGCGGAGGGAACGAAACCCGGATCAAATTACCGATTGCTCGAAGGATGAACCGGCTCAAAAGCGATGCGGAGGAGCACCCGAAATAAATGCTTACAAGAAAAACGAACCCGAGACGGATCCAAAAATCGGTCACGCTCGAAGTGAGCATCTGTGTCTCATGTGCGGGGCCGAGTTTCTGAACCAGTGGTCGGGCGAGCGGATATGTCCCAAGTGCAAAACTACGACCAGTTGGCGTCAGGGCATCGGATGGCCTTCCAAGGTGAGCTGAAAGCAGCCAAACTCCCAATCGAGAGTTGGGGTGAACGATGAGCGAATAACCGCGATCCAATGTCATCAGCGCACCGTCGCATGCCTACTTGACCGCCGCCGGCGCCAGATGCTGCCTTTAAGCCTCAGCCCCCGGGCCGTCCGCTCCCTCGCGATTCCGCTCTTCCTGGCTCGATCGTCATACCTAAGCCCGGGTCTGATCAGCGCCGAACGGTGGCCGCTACCGCCGCGTTCTGGCAATCGAACATGGCGCCCTTGAGGTCGACCGAGATGTTGTCCGCGCCGTCCATGCTCCAGATCTGGCTGAGAGCCGTCACCGGTCGCCCGATCTGTCCGAGGGCCGGACGCTACGCGGACCGGCGTAGTGCGTCTGTCGCGGCCATATCGAGTTCCCCGTCTTCGCTGACGACGACCTTGTAGATCTCACGCGCAGCTCCGACGGAAGTCCACCTCTCGCGCACGTCCCTCGCCACCTTCTGGGGCGGGCGCTCGAGCGGCGGGCCGTACCCGCCACCGCCGCAGGAATAGGACACGATGGTGTGGTCCGGAGAGATGATCGCCTGGGAGCAGGGCTCTAGCTGGTGGAGGTCACCATTGGGAGCGCGGCGGAACTGATTGGAGTGCGCGCCCGGCCCGCCGCCTCTGGCCCCTTCCGGAGCCGATATATTGCCATCGCTCACATAGCCGATTTCGATGTCCGCTTCGGTGGGCCCGAACTCTGAATACATGCTTTCACCGCCCCGCGTGCGTCCGTAACCACCACTATCCGTCAAATAGTGCCGGCCGGCCACGATCAACGGAAAGCGCATCTCGTCGAGCTCCACGCTATCCTGATAGCAAGCGCCGCCATTGCCCATATGGCCGATGGAGATCCAAGCGTCGCAATGCGGTGCCGCCGCGCCGCCGCCCCAGCCGAGAAAGATCTGGTTCACGTACGGTCCGTGCGTTTTTTCGCTTACACCCGAAATGACGCCAAGCGAGGGCGGCTGGAGCGAGCCCGTGCTCGCCATGCCGAAGCCGTCGCCGAGCTCGGCGATTGCGCGCGATACGGCGTTGCCGACACGGTCGGCGACGTTGGTCGTCGCCACCGAGCAGCTCGTCGGATGGATCGCGATGCCGGCGACGCAGCCCTCTCGCAAGTGCACTTTGATGCGGCGGAACGAGCCCTCGTTGCACGGCACCTCGTCCGGAATGCCATTGAAGACGGCCAGCAGAGCATTGCTCTCCGAGCACGCCCGACTCAGATTGAGCCCGCACGGATAACTATCCGGGTTGTCGCGCAGATCCACCTCGATGACGCCGTCCTTGGGCCGCGTCTCGACCATGGCTTGCACCGGAATGCCGTCCTCGGCGTTGGGGAAGGGGTCGTGCCGGCTTTCGCAAGTCGCGCGGCCCTCCGGCATCTTCCTGATCGCCTCGGCCATGAGCTGTTCGGAATAGTCCATCCACTGCGCCGAGAAGTGCTCGAGCGTGTCCCAGCCGACCTCCTTGCCGAGCGCCAGGATCTCGCGCTCGCCGATGCGCGCGGCGCCCAACATGGCGAGATAGTCGCCCCACCACTGGTTGGGCACCCGGATACGCAGCCTGCACATGCGGATGATGTCGTCGATGTCTTCGTAGTCGCGCTGAATTTTAACCGCCGGAAAGATCAGCGCGCCCTCTTGATACACGTCGCGCGCGCCACCGTGATAGGTCGTCGGGATCGAGTTGCCGCAATCGGCCTGATGCGCCTTGGCGACCATGGTGAAGCGGTGGATGCCCTCATCGTCGATCACGGGGATCAGGATCGTGTGATCGGCGGGGTGTGTGTTGCCGTGATAGGGCGAGTTGTGCAGGAACGCGTCGCCGCGTTTGACCTCGGGGTGGAACTCCTTCATGGCTGCGCACATCAGGTCTGCGCCGCGCAGCACGTGAACGGGCAGGCTTTCCGAGGCGCAGAGCAGCTGGTGTTCAGCCGTCACGATACAGCACGAGAAATCGCGCGCACTGTTGAGCACGCCGGATCGTCCGGTGCGCAGCAGCGTGTTGGCCATCTTGGCCGAAATGGCCTCCATGCGTTTGTTGAGAATGGCCAATTGCACGCCGTCGAGACCGCCCTCCGTCGAAGCCTCCTTGGCAGCCGGGGCGGGGGGCGTGATCACTAGGCTGCCCGAAGCGCGCCTCTCGGCCGCGGCACCCGGCTCGACCACCACGGTGGAGAAGGACGATTCGATGATCGCCGGTCCCTCCACCACGACGTCCCGCTCCATCGCCTCGAGGCGGAGAACCTTCGCATCGACCATGCCGACATCCAGAAAATAGACCATCCTGCGCGCGGACGAGTGGAAGTCGCCGGTGTCTTCGACCAGCCGCCCGTCCGTGCTCTCGCGCAGCTTGCAGCGCACATTCGCGCGCCAGCCGACGATCTCGACTTCCGAATCCGTATCTGCGATGGCGAAGATGTCTTCGTGGACTTTGTGGAATGCGTCGCGCAGGGCCGTCACGTCGGCGTCCGAGGTAAATCGATTTGAACGGAGCGGAACTTCTACTTCCCAAATTTGGCTCGGATAGCGTGCTTCGGCTGTGAACTCGATGACCTGTTCCAATGATCCTGCGCCCGGGCCCGCGATGAACGCGCGGCACTGGCCTTCGATCTGGGCCAGGACGTCGTTGACGCCCTCGAAGTCGAACGCGGCAGTATCGGTATAGAGTGTCAGGCTGAATTCGGCGCGCAAGTCCGAGATCAGCGCGCCGACCGCGCTCAGCGCCGCCGCGACATCGGGCAGCACGACCTGAGGGCAGCCGAGCCGCTGGGCGATTTGCACGATGTTGAGGCCCGCCGCGCCACCACCGCCGATCAGCGCGGCGCTCCGAGGGTCGATGCCCTGATTGACCGTGATGTCCTCGATGGCGCGCACCATGTTCTCGGTCGCTATGTTCATAATCGCCGAGGCGGCCGTGTGGAGGTCGAGCCCCAGCTTGTCGCCCACGTCATCCGCGATGGCGCGCGCCGCCGCCTCGATATCGAGCCTCATCGCGCCGCCCAGGAAGTAGTCGGGATCGATCCAGCCGAGCACGACGGCGGCGTCCGTCACGGTGGGCTCGTTTCCACCCTTGCCGTAGCAAACCGGCCCCGGCACAGCGCCCGCGCTTCGCGGCCCAACGTGCAGAAGCCCGCCTTGATCGACCCAGGCGATGCTGCCGCCGCCCGCACCAATGCTTTTGACGTCGACTGCGGGAAAGCCGGTCATGTAGCCGAGCAGTTTCGGCCCGATCCAGGTCTCGCGAGTCCAGGGGATGCGCCCGCCGCGCACGAGGCTCACGTCGAACGTCGTTCCACCCGTGTCCGCAACGATTACCATATCGCTGGCGGCATCGGCCCGGGCGTAGGCGCGGCCCGCAATGGGTGCCATGGCCGGTCCGGAATTGATCGAATGGATCGGAGCGTCTGCCATGTCCTTGGCATCCATGGCGCCGCCCTGAGTGGTCACGACCAGCACGCGACCTCGGAATCCGGACTCGCGCAGACGCTCGTCGAGGCTGCCGAGGTATCTACCCATCAGCGGTTTGAGCGAGGCGTCGATGCAGGTCGAGGATGCTCGGCGGTATTCTCGCAGCGAGGGATTGAGGCGATGGGACAGCGTGTAGGGAATGCCCGGAAGATGCGCATCGAGAAGCTCCCCGACACGAACCTCGTGGATCGGATTGACGATCGACCAGAGCAAGCAGACGCCGATCGCCTCGATATTCTTCTCCTTGAGCCTCGCGATGGTGTCGAGCAGCGCGCTTTCATCGAGCGGTTCCCGAATCGACCCGTCATCGATGACCCGCTCGGTGACCTCGAAGGTGAGCGAGCGTGGCACGTAAGGCTCAGGATAGGGCTTGAAGTTGAAGAAGTCCGTGCGGCTACCCTCGCGAATCACCAGAATATCGGGATGGCCCTTGGTGGTCAGGAACGCCGTCTTGGCCGTCCTGCCGGTGATAATCGCGTTGATCGCGTGCGTTGTGCCGTGAATTAGCATCTCCCCGCGCGCGAGCAACTCCTTGCGCGTCAGGCCGGCATCCCGGGCCGCCAAGTCGAAGGCCGCGAGCACCCCGCCGATCGGATCATCCGGAGTGGTCCCGGCTTTGTACATGCGAAGCGTCCCGGAGCCGTCCTCCGTGACGAGATCGGTAAAGGTTCCCCCGGTGTCCACAGCGAACCGCATGCTTCTTCCCCCTCCCCGACTTCTACCTAAGACGGCGCGCCGCCTTGAAGCCCGGCGCGGTTGCAGCGGTCTTGACCCCTACCGCCGGCAAGCGTCAAGGCGAACGAGCGACGATCGTGTGGTACCCCATCTTGACGATACAAGGGAGGTCACCATGAAAAATAGCAAGCATCTCTATTTCCATTTGTCGCGCCGCAACTTCATCAAGTGCGCAGCGAGCGGTGCGGTCATCGCGGGCGCGCCGCCGATCCTCGCCGGGCTGACCCGGATCCGCAAGGCCGAGGCCCGAGACGACACGATCCGGCTTCTGATCACCGCCCCCACCATCATCCCCGGCGACTGGACAATCTTCGAGAAGGAAACCGGATTCAAATTGGAATACACCATCATCAAAGACGTTCCCGCCATGTTTGTGACCGAAGTCATGGTGAACGATGCCGGCGAGCGGTTCGACATGATGTGCGCGCCGTCCGGCGTCGAGAAGGCCCTGATCGACGGCGAAGCGATCGCGCAGATCGACACCAGCTTGATCCCGAACTGGGGCGGCATGACGAGCGGGCTCAAGGAAGCCCCCTTACTGGCGCGCGATCTGAAGCCCGAGAGCGGCAGGGTGTGGGGCGTGCCGCTGATAATGAACGCCGACAGCTTCGGCTACTTTCCGGAAAAGCTGAACGAGCCGCGCCCGCCGGAGGAGGTCTCCTGGTCGCTGGTCTTCGACAGTGAGAAGACCAAAGGAAAGTCGTCGATTGGCGACAACTACCTCTATCTCCAGGAGGCGGTCGCGTACCTCGCAACCACCGGACAGCTCGACGTGAAGGACATCGGGAATCCCTCGCCGAAGGAGGCGGAGGCGGCCGCGGACTACCTGATCGAGCGCAAGAAGGCCGGCCAGTTCCGCAACTTCTGGAGTTCCTTCGACGACCAACTGGCGGACGTCAAGAACGGCGAGGTTCTCGCGCTGTCGTGCTGGGAGCCGGTCGTGAAGGAGGCGCAGAAGGCGGGGCTCGATTTCGAGTACGCCAACGGCAAGGAGTTCCTGCTGAAGTGGATGCAGGCCTGCTACATCCCGACGCAGGTGGCGGACCGCGGCAATCTCGAGCAGGTGAACAAGGCGCTCAACTGGATCCTGAGTGGTAGCTATTCCGCCGGCATCACGCCGCTCCGGGGCTACGTGTCGGCCCGACCCGATCTCGGCATGGAATATGCCGCGGAGCATAATCTTGGCGATTCGGTGACGCAGGCGATCAGCGTGGCACAGGACAAGATCAACTTCAAGTTCAACAAGGAACATTACTGGCTCAATTCGGTGACCGACCACGTAGAGGAGATGCAGGCGCAGATGAGCCGCGTGCTCAACGCTTAAACGCTCTGCGCAAGTGGCAGTGGCTCGCGCCGTAGGGCCCGTGGGCCACTGCCACCCTTCGCTCGTTCACCATGGCCGCGGTCGCCGCTCCCGGCTCGGATGCTCCCTCGCCGCGCCGCTTTGTACCGCGCTTGCCCGATGGCCTGCGGTCGCTCTCAGGCTTCGGCTTCCTGTGGTTCGCTGGCATCGTGCCGCCCGCTACTCGTGATCATCGTGGTCTCGTTTTTCCAGGCCGCGGCATCAAGATCTTCATCGAGCCGACGCCGCTGTCCTACGAGAAGTTGTTCGCCTAACCTTCCGCCTGAGGGTCGAGGGCTGAAGCGCGCATAAACCGATGTTGAAGGCAAGGAAACCAACACGTCGAACTGCCCCACCGCGAGCGGCACCCCGATCAACCGGAGCACGGCGCGCACGGCGGTCTCGACGTCGCGGCGCAGTAGATCCTCAGCTGTCGCCTCGTCGATGCCGTCGTGCTCCGGCGTGAGCCGGCCTGCGCGGATTACCTTCATCATTCCAGTGTCCGCTTCCCGAAGCTCGAAGAGATCGTGAGCGATTTCGCGCGGCGAAGGCCTCGTGAGCGGGCCGGCACGGACAAGGCGAACGCCACCGCTTAGATGGGCGGCGAATTCTTCTACCACCACCGGTGTGCGTTGGACGCCGACTGTCGCGATGTGGTTTACACACCCACTTCGGCAGACGTAACTTGGCCGGAGCGATGCCAGCGTCGAACTTCGGGAATTCAGAGAGGTCACGGATGCCGTTGAACGTTGAGACCATGAACCCGAATACCGCGGCCCTTATCGTGGTCGATATGGAGAACGATTTCGTTGCGCCCGGCGCACCCTTCGAGGTGAAGGCAGCGCAGACATTGCTGCCGAAGCTGAAGGAGGTCATCGGGTTCTGTCGGAGGGTCGGAATTCAGGTCATCTATACCACCCATGTGCACCGCCCCGACGGCTCCGATATGGGCCGTTTCGCGGATATCTATCCGCCTATTGCCGATCGAGTGGGGCTCGTCGACGGGACGCCGGGCGTCGAGATCTATTCCGAAATTGCCCCTCAGAAAGACGAGGTGGTCATCAAGAAGCACCGCTACAGCGCGTTCTACGGCACTGATCTGGACATGATACTCCGTGGTCAAGGCGTCGAGACGGTGATTGTGACGGGCGTGACAACAGAAGATTGCTGCCACGCGACGGCCCGAGATGCGATGTTTCGAGACTATAGGGTCGTGTTTCTTTCCGATTGCACGGGCACCTATGCCTATCCCGATCTCGGCTACGGCGAGCTCTCGGCCGACGAAGTTCATCGGTCCAGCCTCGTGATCCTGGCATTGTCGACCGCGCATGTCATGACGGCCGATGATTTCATGGCGCGCGCGGACGTGAAACCGATCGCCAGGAAGGCGGCATCGTAGACCCTTTGCGAAAGGCCGGAACCGCTGCCGACGGGGTCCGATGCACCGCGGACTTACGATGCAGGCCGGCCCACGCCCACCGCGACACCGAGATGCCTGGCGACGATCTCTTCTCGCGCCTCCAGCTCGGCGGTGGTGGCGACCGAGCGAACCTCTCCCCTGTCGAGAATGTAATGGCGGCTCGCGCTCGACAGCGCCACACGGACATTCTGTTCCGCCAGGAGCACGGCGACGCCTTGCGCTGCGACCTCTCCGATCACACGCATGAGGTCACGGATCACCGGCGGAGCGAGGCCTTCAGTCGGCTCGTCCAGGAGCAAAACGCGAGGCGTGCCAACCAATGCGCGCGCGATCGCGAGCATCTGTTGCTCACCGCCCGAGAGACTACCGGCGCGCGTTTCGCGACGCTCCCCCAGAACCGGAAAAAGATCATAGGTGCGCTCGAGCCCGTTCAATCGGCTCTCCTGGGCCGCCTTGAGCGTGGCAAGGCGGATATTCTCCGCGACGGTCAAATTGGGAAACAGCCGACGACCCTGAGGAACCCATCCCACGCCGCGTCGATAGATCTCATGGGGCGGACGGCCGGTGATAGGTGACGTCATCAGGAAGATGTCGCCGGATCGCGGCTGAACGAGACCAACAATGGCCTGGATCGTGGTCGTCTTGCCCGCCCCATTGCGACCGAGGAGCGAGACGACCTCGCCGGCATCCAACTGAAGGCTGAGCCCGCGGATCACATGGCTGAGCCCATAGAAGCAATTGATATTCTTGACCTCTAGGATCATGCCGAGCCCCGACCGGCGGCGTCCACCTCGCCACCGAAATAGGCCTCTCGCACGCGATCGTCGCGTTGCACATCATCCGGCGTCCCCTGCGCCAAGATCGCCCCGAGGTGCATAACGGTCACGCGGTCCGACAGCCGGAAGACCACATCGATGTCATGTTCGATAAGGAGGATCGTGACGTCCCGCGGAATTCGATGCAGAAAGTCGACGATTTCGTGTGCCTCCCCGCGAGACATCCCTGCCGTGGGCTCGTCCAGGAGAAGGAGAACGGGATTTGCGGCGATTGCCAAGCCGATCTCCAAGCGGCGTTGATCACCATAGGAAAGCGTATCTGCCGAAGCATCGGCCGCGGCGGTCAAATTGAGCTGCTCGAGCAGCGTCATGGCGCGGTCCGTCGTCTCCGCGATGACCGATCGGCCACCCCACCACATGCCTCGGTGCCCGTGCTGGGCCTGAACAGCCAGCCGCATATTCTCCCGAACGGAGAGGCGCGCGAAGATGTTGGTGATTTGGAAGGAGCGCGCCAAGCCCAAGAGGCCGATTTGGTGGGGAGCGAACCCGGTGATGTCCGCGTCCTGAAAGTGCACGGTTCCGGCGCTCGGCCGAAGGCGACCGGTGACGAGGTGAAAAAGCGTCGTCTTCCCTGCGCCGTTAGGCCCGATGAGGGCATGTCGTTCGCCCGCGGCCACGCCTAGGTCGACCTCTCGCACGGCCGTCAAGCGCCCGAACTGCTTGGTCAATCCTCGCGTTTCGAGAAGGTTCACCGTCCTCGTCCGCGGCAAATCCAGGTCACTATTCCCCAGAGGCCTTGCGGCGCCCACAGCACCACGCCGATGTAGAGGACGCCGAAGAAGATGAGCCAGTTTCGCATGAGCGAGCTCAAGAAGTCGGCGAGGGTTATGAGGACAGCGCCGCCGAGCAGCGGCCCGACCAGCGTGCCGACACCACCGAGCCACGTCATGATGAGAAACTGGCCCGAAAGGCTCCAGTGCAGCAATTCCGGCGAAACATACGATTGGTGATGGGCCCACAGAGCGCCCGCGAAACCCGCGAATGTCGCCGATATGGTGAACGCGCGCCGCTTGACGGCTGCGACATCGTAACCGAGATACGCGGCGCGGTCCTCGTTTTCGCGCACCGCGACAAGCACCGAGCCAAAGGGCGAATCTGCGATCCGCCGAGCCACGACATATGCCGCTACGAAGGCCGCCAGGGCCAAGTAGTAAGCCTGTAGCGGATCCCGCCAGTCTATTACCAAAAGAGAGGAGAACTCCACGGTCGCCTTCGGTAAGCCCCACAAGCCGTTCCGCCCGCCGGTAACCGATCCGCCGTTGAATACCGCCTGAAAGCCGAATTCAGCAAAGGCGAGCGTGAGCAGAATGAAGTAGACGCCACGCGTTCGGATGCTGAGATAACCGATGATCAGCGCCGAGACGGCTCCCGCCGCCATGCCCAATCCCAGAACTAGGGGAAGTGAGGGGGCTACGTGGAGGAGCGTCCAAGCAGCAGCATATGCTCCGAGGCCGAAATACATCGCATGGCCAAAGGAGACGAGCCCGGTATAGCCCGCCAGAAGATCGTATCCGAGGAGCGCGATCCAAGTGATGACGATGCGCGTCGACAGGTCGAGGTAATAGGGGTTGAAGAGCCGATCGGAACCCAAGGGAAGGACGATCAGGATCACCGCAGCTCCCGCCTCGAGGACGCCACGCCGTCTCGCTAAGCGCCGTAACCTCAAGTGGTTCTTCGTTCCATGCTGAATAGGCCTGTCGGCCTTACGAGCAAGACAAGGGCGACGATCGCGTAGATCGCAGCCTTGGCCATGCCCGGGATGATCAGTGCGCCAAGGAGCTCGGCCACGCCGACAAGGAAAGCGCCAGCGATGGCGCCGCCCACACTTCCCATGCCACCGACGACCACGGCGATAAAGGCGTAGACGATTACCTCAGTGCCCATTTCCGGATGTACGCTCCGCAGGGGCCCGATCAAGACGCCCGCGAGCGCGGCCAACATGGTGCCTACCACGAAAACCCCAGCGAAGACGCGGCGCACATTGATGCCGAGAGCTTCCACCATCTCGCGGTCGTGGGTCCCGGACCGGATAATCAGGCCGATGTTGGTCCAGCGCAGTACGAACCAGACCACAGCCGCAACGCCGACGGCCACGCAAAGTACGACGAGACGGTAGGTCGGGTATTGGATGCCGAGGAACTCGGCGGATCCCGAGAGCGCCGCCGGTATCGGGAGGGACTGAACACGTGGTCCCCATATGATCTCGACGGCTTCGCTCACGACTACGGCGATTCCGAAGGTGAGAAGGACATGGAGCAGGGGATCGCGACCGTAGAGCGGCCGGATCATCGTCCGCTCGAGCAGGAAGCCGAGAACGCCCACTCCCAATGGCGCGACGATCAAGGCAAGCCAGAATTCGCCCGTGACGGAGACGACCACGAGGCCCAGATAAGCGCCCACCATGTAAAAGGATCCGTGGGCGAAGTTCACCACGCCCATCAGCCCGAAGATAAGGCTGAGCCCGATGGCGATCAGCATGAGGGTGGCGCCGATCGTGAGACCGTTTAGGACTTGGATCAGGACGGCGTCAACGCTCATGGGAACAAGCTTCAGCGGTCACGGGCACTTAGGCATGAAGCCGCCGGCGGGCAGGTGAAGACCGAGCCGCCGACCCTCCGACACTAAACGCTTGAGGTTCGGTCCTCGCCACCTTGTTCTGGATGACGAAAGGATCAGGCGAGAGCGCAGGACTTCGCAGGTGTTTCCGCGAGCGGCAGCGTGGCGATGACAACATTCGTCGGGCGGCCGTCTACGAGCCGGGTCTCCCGTATGTAGTAGGTTTGTATCGCCTCATGGGTCTTGGGATCGAAGCGCACCGTGCCGCGGGGGCTGTCCAAGGCCATGTTCTCAATCACCGGGATCAGCGCGGCGCTATCGGTGCTGCCGGCCGCCGTGACCGCCTCGATCATGAGGCGCCCCGCGTCGTATGCCGTCACGGCGTAGATCGCCGGCTCCCCCCCGTGTTGGGCATGGAACTTCTCGCGGAATGCCGCATTGGCCGGGACTTCGAGCGTGAGGGCCCAATTGAGGACGGAAAGCGTGCCGAGGGCATCCTCACCCTGCGCCGGTAGCACCTCCTCTTCGACCATGAATCCTTGGCCGGTAAGCTTGGTCGTCTCGTGCAACCCAAATTGGCGCCACTGCTTGACGAAGTTGACGGCGTCGCCTCCGGCGAAAAAGCAATAGATGGCCGGCGGCTTCTCCGCAGCTAGTTTCGAAAGATAGGGTGCGTAGTCGGCGGTCCCGAGCGGCGGCGCGATAGTTCCGAGGATCTTGCCCCCCGCTTTCTCGAACGATTCCCGAAATACGGCCCCCGCGCCCTGGCCCCAATTGTAGTCGGCATAGCCAAGCCAGAATTCTTTCGCGACGTTCTCGTACGCCCACTGCGCGAAAGGCCAGCTCAGTTGCCAGTTGTTCCATGTCACGCTGAAGGCATTGCGACTGCAGATGGGGAGCACGGTATCCTCGGCGCCGGCCCCTTGCGTGAGCAACAGCCATATCGTGTCGGCCCGCGTGACCGTATCTTTCATGGCCGCATAGGTGCTGCTGGCGATTGGGCCCGTGAAGAAGTGAGGCTTGAAGGTGGCCAGCACCTTCTTCGCCTTGTTGAGACCTGCGGCAGGGTCAGCGGCGGTGTCCTCCACGATCATGTCGATCTTACGGCCCAGGATCTCGTTGCCGACACTGTCGAAGGCCATTTGCAGGCCCTTGACGTGGAGATCACCGATGAGGCCATAGACGTTCGACATGTCCTGCACAACGGCAACCCGGATCGGCTCGTTTTCCGCCCACGCGCTCCGACCTGAACCAAGTGGGAGGCTCGCGGTCAGAAGGCCGCTTCCAGCCAGACCAGCTGTCTTCAACAGTTCCCGCCGTGTCTTCATCGCTCTTCCCCTTCAGCAAAAGCCTGAATAAAACATTCGCCGGCTTGCAATCTGTCATGGTTTCTGGTCGTGCGCAGCGAGTCAAGGCAACGGACCTTCTTGCTTTCGCGCATATCCTCCGCACCAACCTGCGCGGTGCCCTCGACACCGTCGAAAGCTTGATCTGGAACTTTGAGAGACCAGTCTGACATTCCATCACGCTATCCTGTCGCAACTGGCTCGCGCGGGTACTATGGCGCCGCGGGCGGACCGGACCTGTCGTCGCGGGCCGTGGCCGGCCGGTTGACGAGAAAGAGACCGGCGAGCAGGAGGATCAGGGCGAGCCAGATCCAAAAACTGTGGCGTTCGCCGAAAATGAGCACGCCCCAGCCGATGCCGGTGAGAGGGATCATGAAGTTGACCGTCGTGAAGAACACCGGGCCCGCGAGGCGGATGATCTCGACCATCAAGTAGAAGACCAGCGCCGTGATCGCCGCCGCTGCGACCAGCGCCCAATCGCCGGTGGTCATCGGCCCCTCGAACCACCACCACTGATCGGTTGCCGCCATCACGACGAACATGAAGATGGCCCCGGTCGTGAGAACCCCGCCAGCCAATGGCAGCGCGCCGGAGGGCGGCGGCTTGATCAGCGAGATGATCAGCGCGTTCGCGACGTAGAGCACCGGCCCGACGAAGCTGAGCAGCACCCAGGGCGCCATCTCGCGGGTGGGAAGACTGGTCTCAGGTAGGAGCACCAGCGCCACGCCGCCGACGCCGAGGGCCAGCCCGATGGTGCGAATCGTGCGGAAGCGGTCCATCCGGAACAAAGCGGCGGCTGGATAAGTCAAGATAGGCGTCAGGGTCGCGCCGAGCCCGAGCACACCCGCCGGCACCTTGGGCGCGACGAAGGCCAGCACGGTATAGGTCATGCCGAAGGAGATCGTGCCGAGCACGAGGTAGCCGCGCACATGCTCCCACGAGAGCTTCGGCAGCGTGCGGAAACCTGCGCCAAGCCCCAGCAAGATGAGCGCCGCGCCAGCCCCCATCCAGAACACATACGGGATGAAGGGGATGCCATCGGTTGTCGCAAGCCGATTAAGCGAATAGAGGAGCCCCCAGCCGAGGGCGGAGACCACCAACAGCAGCGCCGGCCAGAGAAACGCGTTCGGGCCGGCTTGCGGTTCGCGCTCCGTCACGCGCCATCCTCCGCCACGCTTGATGCGGCCCGTGCGCTTCGACGCTGACCTGTGTCGTCCAGCCAGAGACCGGCCACCATACAGGCTAGCGCACCCCAGACCGCACGCTCCATGGGCGGGTCGATGCCGATCCCGACCAGGCTGTCGGGCTTCTCGATGCGGAGGCAGGACACGTGGCGGTTCTTGATCACTGTGGCGTTCAACTGGATCTTGGCGCGGGTTTCGCCGGCGATGCCGGTGAACTCGGTATCGCACGGCCCGTCACGCATGTCGCCGACATAAAGCAGGGTGCCGTCTCTGTCGATTGCGGGTCAGGGTCAAGTGACGCTGATAAACTCGCGGCATTGCCGGTTGCCTTTTTCGGCGTCGGCGGCATAGCCTCGTTCGGAGCGGAGCAGCGGCGGAGGCGGTCGGTGGAGAGCACGGAAACATCCCCGATCCTGGAGGCCCACGCGATGCGGCTCTTTCCGACCGTCGTGTGGAGGGCCGAGATCAGGCCCGACGCTTACCGCCGCATCAACGAGGAGATCGTTGCGAAACTCGCCGAGCTGCGACGCGAGACGGCCGCCCCCGCCGCAGGCCACGGCTGGCAGTCGGGGCACGATTTGCACCAGCTGGATGAGTTTCACGAGCTGACTGAAAGCATCGGCATGACTGTGAGGGATGTCCTCGAATATCTACGTATCGGCGAGGGGGCGTTCGAGATCACCGGCTGCTGGGCCAACGTGAATGCGCCGGGCGCCGCACACGGGGTCCACAGCCATCCCAACAACCTCCTCAGCGGCGTGTACTACGTGCGGGCGCCGAGGGGTGGGGACACGATCAATTTTCACGATCCGCGCAGCCAAGCGGGCATTCTGCGGCCACCCGTCGTCGAGCTTACCGCTGACAATACCGACCAGGTTGTGGTGCGCATCGGCGAGGGCACACTCCTGCTGTTCCCGGCGTGGCTAGCGCATTCGGTGGACGCCAACCGCGGCGATCAAGACCGGATCAGTGTGAGCTTTAACGTCATGCTTTCCCGCTACGCGGCGGCGCTGAGCAAGCCGCTGTGGTAGCACGAGCGCCACCGGCGGGTGATTCATGAAGTCGTTGGACTACCACGAATCCACGAAGCACTCGTGGGAGCGCATTCGCGCCAATCCCCACTCGCTCGACTTTGCGAACATGCCACAGCCCTTCAAGATCTATTCCGACGTGGCGCACCAGCCGCTCTCGACGGACGTGCCGGACTCGGCGGTTCCGACGCTCGCCGCGCTGACGGAACCGGGAGCGCGCGCCGGCGGCGACCGGGCTCCGGGCCGGAATGAGCTGACGCGCCTGCTGTCAGCAGTCGGCATCACCAAGCGGCGGCGCTTTCCGGGCGGCGAGATCCTGTTCCGCGGTGCATCGTGTACCGGTGCGCTCTACCACATCGAGGTTTACGTGGTCTGCGCCGACCTGAAAGACCTGCCGGCAGGTGTCTATCAGTTCCAGCCGAAAGACTTCTCGGTGTGCCAATTGCGGGCCGGTCACTACCGGCAAGCTCTCATCGACGCCAGCGGCGCGCACGCCGCCGTGGCCGAAGCGCCGGTGGTGCTGGTCCTGACCAGCACGTGGTGGCGCAATGCCTGGAAGTACCAGGCGCGGGCCTATCGCCACGCCTGGTGGGACTCGGGCTGCATGACGGCCAATCTCTTGGCGCAGGCGGCGGCCCTGGAACTCCCGGCCGCGTTGGTGGTCGGCTATGCCGACGAACCCGTCAACCGGTTGCTCGACCTCGATCCTGAAAAGGAGGCGTCCCTGATGCTGGTGCCAATCGGGCGTGGCGGTCCGGCTCCCGTCGCGCCCCCTCCCCGGTTTGCCCCTCTCGGACTCTCGACAGAGCCGCTCTCGCGTTACGAGGTGGCGTATCCGGAAATTCCCGCGGTCCACGCCGCCACATCCCTGAACAGCGGAGCCAAGGCAGCGGCGTGGCGCGTGGCGATGGACCGCGACGCAGAAGCGGCCCCAGAACGGCTCGTCCCCCTGCAAGCCGTAGACGACGACGCGGTTCCGGCCGAACCGGTGGAGGCTGTGATCCGGCGTCGAGGATCGAGCCGCCGATTCACCGACAAGAGTATCTCTTTCACCGAACTCTCGACGATCCTGGACCGGACCAACCGCGGCCTTACCGCAGACTTTCTGACCCCGTCCAGCACTTCCCTGTGCGACCTCTATCTGATCGTCAACGCCGTCGACGGTCTCCCTGCGGGGACCTATGCATACAGGCCCGCACATGGCGGGCTGGAGCCGCTCCGCGAGGGGACGTTTCGGGAGGAAGCGGCAGCCTTGGCGCTGGGACAAGACCTGGCGGGCGAGGCCAGCGTCAACCTCTACTACCTCACTGATCTCCCGCGTGTGGTGGAGCGTTTCGGCGACCGCGGCTATCGCGCGGCCGAGCTCGAAGGGGGGATACGGGGTGGCAAGGTTTATCTCGCCGCCTATGCGCTAGGGCTGGGGGCCACGGGGCTGACCTTCCTCGACGACGACGTGACCGCATTCTTCTCGCCCCACGCAGCCGGCAAATCGGTCATGTTCCTCGCAGCCGTGGGCCGGGCAGGCCGCCCTTACGCCGTTTCCTGAGCACGGAACCTGCTTTCGAGCCGATGGCGTCCAAACCTGTAACGGTATTCGGGGGATCGGGATTCCTCGGCCGCCAGATCGTGAAATACCTGGCCGCCGCGGGGAAGGATGTGCGCGTGGGCGTACGCCACCCCGACCGCGCATCCTTCCTCCAACGACTTGGCCGGGACGGTCAGATCGAGCTCGTATACGCCGATGTATGGAGCGAGCCGACGGTTGCACGGGCGGTGAAACAGTCGGCTTCGGTGATCAATACCGTTGGCCACTATGTCGAGAAACGCGGCGCGACATTCGACAAGGTCCACGGACGGGGAGCCCTGCATGTAGCCCGACAAGCGAAGCAAGCCGGCGCCGAGCGGCTGGTTCATATCTCAGGTCTGGGCGCTGATCCCGGCTCGGACTCACCCTATGTTCGCGCCCGAGGGATCGGAGAAATTCTCGTCAAGGAAGCATTTGATGGCGTCACGATCCTACGTCCCAGCGTGATATTCGGTCCGGATGATTCCTTCCTCAACACGATTGCCGGCATGGCACGACAAACCCGGGTTCTGCCGCTGTTTGGAATGGGTGATACGAGACTGCAACCCGTGTTCGTGGGCAACGTCGCGGAAGCCTGCGTGAGGGTCCTGGCCGATCCCTCCACGCAATGCAACCTCTACGAAATCGGGGGGCCGCGGGTCTACGCCTACCAGCAACTGGTGCAATTGGTGCTCGAACGGACCGCCAGGCGAACGGTTATGGTCCCGGTCCCCTTCCTTGTGTGGGACATCTTGGCGGCTGTGATGACATTGCACCCCGATCCGCCGCTCACGCGCGATCAAGTGAAACTGATGAAACGAGACAATGTTGTCGGGGGTCAGGCGTTGACCCTGGAAGACCTGGGCATTCGCCCGGTCTCGGTAGAAGAGGTGTTGCCCACCTACATCAACCCGATCGCATGACTCGCCGAGATGTATGGGCGGCATCCGTCGCCGCGAGGTCTTGAGGGTCTCCCGCTGGTCGCGGCCGGCCTCCTAAGCGATCGCGGGCGCCACCTTTTCACCCCACAGCTTGATGGCGTTCAGAGTCTTGTCCTGGGACACGGTCGGGAACTTGATCCGAAGCACGATGTTGGTGCAGCCCAGCTCCTCCTTCACCCGCAACGCGCCCTGAATGCAGGTCTCGGGACTGCCGATGATGAAGCGCTTGCGAAGTTGCTCGAGCGCGCCCGGCGTACTCGGCGGCACTGGCTTGCCCTCATCGTCGAGCAGATGGCCCCAATCAAGATACTCCTGGTAGATGTGTAAAACGCCGTCTTTCACCTCATTCCAGGCACGCTCATCCGTGTCGGCGACATAGGCTTCACGGAACACCGGAAATTCGAACCCGGTGGTCGGCTTGCCAATCCTCGCGCGCGTTTCCTTGTACGCGGCGAGGCGTTGCTTCAACACCGCGAACGGCGTTACCGGGTCGGCAAACCAGGCGTCGGCGATCCGTGCCGCTTGGCGCACCGCACCCTCCGCCTTGGCGGCGAGCCAGATCGGCGGGCGCGGCGTTTGCACCGGTTGCGGCCGGTGCGTGACGTCGCGATATTGATAATGGGTGCCATCAAAGTTGGTGACATCCTGGGTCCACAGCGCATCGATCGACTGGATGCCTTCCTTCAGACGGGACGGCCGCTCGTCCAGCGGTACCCGAAAAGCGTCGAACTCCTCTTGTCGGTAGCCGTATCCGACACCCAGGATGAAACGGCCGCCTGAGACGATATCGACCATCGCCGCGTGCTCCGCGACGTGGAGCGGGTCATAGAGCGGCAGAAGCAACACGCCGGTGCCGATACGGATCCGCCGGGTGGCCGTCGCCAACGCCGCGCACACGACGAGCGGCGCGGGAAAGAACCCGGCCTCCACGACGTGGTGTTCACAGATCAGTGCGGCGTCGAAGCCGAGATGATCGGCAAGCCGCACCTGCTCCAATGTCTCGCGGAAGGTCCGCGGAGGATCGTCATATTCGAAACCGTGAAGGGAAAAGACGAGGCTCGACTTCATTGCATCACTCCTCATGCCAGCGGTGAAAGCGAAACGTCCCGCTCAACGGTCCCGAAGAACCCGCCGCCCACATTACTCTGCCCAGGGGTCTTCGACCCTCGGCCAGTAGGGCTTTGCGAGCTTGGTGTAGGGGATGGTGGCGAAGTCGGGCAGGATCGCCCCAGGCGCCGCCACGTAAAGGATTTCCCTGGCGATCGGCGCGAAGCCGGCGTGAAAATGCTGGGTCGACTTGACCACCACGATCTTCTTGCAGCCGGGATCGAGCCCCACGCCGGTGAAAGCGTCCGGATGGAAGACCTGGGTGCGCAAAGTGTTGAGCACGAGGTCGAGGCCGCCGGCCGCACGCACCCACACCGCATCGCCGAGCCCGCTGCGGGCGGAGCCGAAGGTCTGACCGGCACCGCTCACGATACGCTCGACGGTGATCGCGAGATCGATCGGATCGCCCGAATCAGGGCCGCACTTGCCGCCGATGCGCAGGTTGAACGAAGCGCCTTCACCCGCCTCCATGCACAGCCGCACCGCCACCGGGTCCCAGTACAGGCCGCTCGCCGCATCGCCGACATCGCGCGCAATCAGCCGTTCCAGGATAAAGGTGGAATCGCTCGGCGCCCCGTCGCCCGCATTGTCCGAGACATCGGCCAGCACGACGGGTCCGCCGTCGATGGCCAAGGCTCGATCGATCGCCGCGTCGATGCCGATGGTGGTCGGCCGCGTCTCCTCGCGCATCGCCCAGATGCGCGAGACCAGATCGGCCGCGAGCGCCGCCGCCTTGTCGGCATCGCCATCGGCCACCACCAAGGTTTTGGCGCCGACCTCGGCCACATCGCCCCACGGAAAACCATGACCGAACGAGGCGGCGAGAACTCCATCCCGGCCTTCAAGCGCCTTGAGGTCGGTAACGAAACTCCGCATTGGCTCGAACGTGGTGCGCCACATGCTGATCATCCGGCAGTCATGTGCGGCCATCACCGGCGTGGTCCGCCCCTCGGCCGCGTCGAGACAAAGCTGAAACAGCTCGCTTGCGCGCTCTCCGATGTCGATGTGGGGATATTCCTTATAGGTGATGAGCGCGGTCGCCGCTTCCACCATCAACGGCGTGATATGGCAGTGAAGGTCGAGTTCGCCGCCCAGCACCACCTCCTCCCCGACGACCTCGCGCAAGCAGGAAAGGAGATCGCCCTCACAGTCGTCATAGCCCTCCGCGACCATTGCCCCGTGCATGTTGACGAGCACGACATCGAGCGGCATCGCCGCCCGCGCCTGCTCGAGGATGCGGTCGCGGTAGCCTTCGTAGATGCGCCGGATCGTGCGCCCTGCCGGCTGGGCGAAGGCGCAGAGGCCTTCGGCGACCCTGTGACCCTTCGCCTCGGCGAGCGCGCGCCATATATGCAGCGGCTGGCTGAACGGCGAGGCCGGGTGGCGGGTCGCATCGCCGTCGAAGAACGCCGTGTCTCGGTAGGTCTGTTCTCCGGTCGGCAGTGACGAGAACGTGTTGGTCTCGGTACCGAGACAGGCGATGAAGAACTTCATGGCAGCTCTTTTCTCCGTGTTCGCTCAGGCCGCGAGGCCCGCATGTCCGTGCCCTCGGGTTCGTGGAGCGGTCTGAGGCTAGCGCGGCCGGGATAACGTTGCCAGGCGAACCGGCTTGGCATGGCCGGTCCGGCGAGCGGCGCCCCGCTGCCGGGCATCTCGACGGCCATCATCGAACCTTTTGCCGCCTCGACGGCGCGCAAGTAAGCTGCAGGAGGTAACGGGGGCGCAGGGGCGACCGTGGCCCGACCCCGGTCTCCACCGCCTCGGTATTTGTTTGTGACAACTCCCGGATTTCGGCGACATCACGCTATCGGCCTTTCGGCCGCGCTGATCTTTGCGCTCTTCCCAATCTTCTGGATGGTCTCAACCTCGTTCAAGCCGACCGCCGAGTGGGCGGCCGTCCCACCGCCGTGGCTACCGCGCGACGCCACGCTGGCGAACTACGCCCCGCTCTACGAGACATTCAAGATGAACTACGTCATGGCGCGCGGCACCGGGCTTCGCGCCATCCTGGATTCGTTCATCATCGCGGGCGCCGCCACCATCCTGTCTCTGGCCATCGGACTGTCGGCGGCGATCGGCTTCTCCCGCTATCGCGCCGGCAGCGACCGGCTCGCAATCGCGATCCTCACCGTCCGCGCCGTGCCACCGATCACGCTGGCGATACCGGCTCTGTTCCTGTTCAGCTCAATCGGCCTGCGCGACACCCATTTCGGCATCATCCTCGTTCACACGGCATTCGCCGTGCCGTTCTCGTTCTGGATGCTGAAGAGCTTCATCGACGAGATCCCTCCGGCGATCGAAGAAGCCGGCATGATGGACGGAATGAGCCGCTGGCGGGCCCATCTGTTCGTCACCGTGCCTATGATCCGCGGCGGCCTGTTGGTCACCGGCCTGTTCATCTTCGTGATCAACTGGAACGAGTTCCTGCTGACCATGACCCTGAGCGACAAGAACATCGTCACCGTGCCGATCTATCTGCATCATCACACGGGCGTCTACGGCGTGCAGGCGGCTCTGGCGGGCGCGGCGGCGGTTCCGGCCATCGTCTTCGGATTCCTGATCCAGAAACACCTCGCCCGCGCGTTCACGCTCGGCGCCATCAAACAGTGAGCGGCCCCCAATTCCCTGGTGGCAGGATCTCCCGAAGGCGCGGATGGTCGATCACGGAGCGACCAAGACCCAGCCGGTCGACCGCCGGCATCAGCAAGGTCTGATACGGACACGCTCAGGTCACAACGCCGAGGAAACGGTCGTTGAGCTCCTTCTCGTAGTAGAAGATGCCCTTGCCGAGCTGGTCGGCGGTCCACACCCGGATCGGGTGGTCCGGGTAGAAACGATGGCCGCCGCAGAACACCTCGTTCCGATTGCCGGAAGGATCGAAGAAATAGATGGTCTGGCCCATGGTGATGCCGTGGCGCGTCGGGCCGATATCGCGCGAGATGTCGTAGCGGGCGATGACGTCGGCCGCGTAACCCACATCGTGCCAGGAATCCAAGAGAAACGAGGCATGGTGGAACATGCCGGGCTTCTCGTGGTCGACGAAGGCGACCTCGTGAGCCTTGTTGGTGCAGGTGAGGAACGCGGCGATGGTCGGGCCGCCGTCGGGCACCACCACTTTCTCGGTCAGCGAGAAATCGAGGACATCGGTGAAGAAATCGACGGTCGCCGGGATGTCCGGCCCGTAAAGCAGGCAGTGGTCGAAGCTCAGGACGCGCACGGCGTGAACGAAGGAAAGCCGGTCTGAATCTTCATCGACCTTCAGCGCCGCTTCGTGGATCAGGCTTCGGATGGCGAAGTGAGCCATCATGAGGCCATAGAACTCCTGGCGGACCAGGTCCGGTGTCTTGCTGCGCAGGACGATCCTGGAGCCGCGCAGATGGGTCTTGAGCTCGTCCAGTGCGGTCTCGATTTCCCAGCGCTCATGATAGAGAGCCGCCAGCTCATGCGCGGGAGCCGTTTCATGATCGAGGATCGTGGTGAGGAGCCGGTAGATCGGCTCGGCACCGACGACCCCTTCCAGCCGGTAGTCGATCACCCGCACCGTGAGCCCGTTGGTCTGGTGGCGGCGATCTCGTTCCGATCGGTAGACGCGGCTCAGATAAGAGCCATCGGGCAATCGTCGGTCGGGGACCAAGCGCGTATTCTTCTTGATCCGAGTATGTCCGAAATCTTGTGTAAGTGAGTGCTGTGGCGGCCCATGACGGCGCCCGGCTGGCAGAGCTGCTCGACAAGATCAACCCGTCAAGCCGGGTGTGGGCCGATACCGCCTACCGTTCGGCCAAGAACGAGGGCCATCTGGCCCGCAACGGCTTTACCTCGATGATCCACTTCCGCAAGCCGCCGGGGGACCCCCTGCCGAGCCAACGCCGCCCGCTCCAGGGTGCGCGCCCAGGTCGAGCATGTGTTCGCTGGCCAGAAACACCGCATGGGTCTGTTCGTGCGCTCCATCGGCATCGCCCGGGCGACGACCAAGATCGGGATGGCGAACCTGGCCTACACCATGACCCTGCTGATCTGGCTCGAGCACCGGCCCGCGGCCGCCGCAAATGCCGCGAAATCAACTCAAAACCCCTCGACAAACCGATTCTTCGAGATGTCCGACTGCTTCGCCGAAGCCGTACGCAAACTATTGTGAGCGCTCGCGCCGAAGCCGGCGCCCGTTACAAACGCCGTCACGCCTCAAATAGAGAGACGGGAAAACGCATCTCATTCGCTCCGGTCTATGTGCTTCCCGTAATGCCGCCATAATTGGTCGGCGCCCCGCCGCCCGGTATGTGCACACGCCACAATCGGCCCGCAAGGTTTGGCTCCGTGCTGGCAGCAAGGACAGTGGCATCTGTCACCCACAATGTCTCGCCGTCAAAGGCGCAATTCGTCGGCGCCGCACCGCAGGCGACAAAGCCGTCCACGGTTCCGTCGGGACTGAGGATGTGAAGACCGCCGGCAATGAGGTCAGTCACATAGATGCGGCCGTCGGCGCCAATCTTCATGCCGTCCAAAATCGGATTTTCTCCTGGCATGCGGCCAAGGTCTTCCGTCGTACCATCAGGCCGCAAGCGGCCGACATGCCCCGTATAGGACTCAGACCAGACGATGGAGCCATCGGCCTCGACGGCGAGACCATTGGGAAAGACTGGCTCGGGAAAGGCGATAACAGTGCTTGTGCTGCCGTTCGGGGCGACCGAGAAGATATAGCTCGGGTCCGGATCGGTCGTGTTGTAGGTTCCGGGATCGGTGAATATCAGCCGACCATCCGCGGCAAATACCAAGTCGTTGGGGCCGTTGCACTTGATGCCATCGACCTCTGTCACCAAAATCTCAGCCTCACCCCCCTCGCGCACCCTCTGGATCGAAGGGACGCTCATCTCGGCCGCCCGCCACGGGCCGACTGTGCCACCATTCTGGCAAATATAGAGTTCGCCGTCGGTGCCGAGAACACATGAGTTTGGCGCCCCGGCGACATAGGCGAATTGGCGCGCTTCGCCGTCGCTGCCGACGATAGTCAGCTGGCTGCGGTAGCATTCAACAAAAATAACGCTTCCATCGGGACGAATAGTGGGGCCCTCCGGCCAACCAAGTCCGTCAGCTACGAGTTTCGGCGCATTTGAATTATTCATTTGATAGCTCCTGTGGTTAGACCACGCACAAATTAGCGTTACACGAAGAGTGAAAATATCAGGATCGGCACGACCGTCGCCACGCCCACCGAAGCGCTGACCATGACCGCGCTGGCCTTTGCCGTGTTCCGAGACGAGGGATTGAACGGCAGGTCGCAGTCGTTCGCCAAACCGATCCGCCTCCGCTGTCCGGAGTGACGGTCAGGTCGGTGAAGGAGAACTGGAGCCGTGTGCGGTTGGCGTTTCGAAACCCACGCGCGGAATCGCGAAATAGGCGCTTCGAGCAGGTTCCTCTACGCGAGGTGACCCGCCTTGCGAAGGATCGCCTCCCACTGCGCTTGGACTTTAGCGGTCGCGGTCTTGGCATCCTGAGTTCCGACGAGCGCCGCATTAAACTCAACGTTCATTACGTCCAATAGCTGGAGGAACTCGTTGACATGCGCTATGGGCATCGTTTGAGCCGTCGCGATTGCTTCTCGCGAATCCTTTAGGTAGGGAAATTTACTGAGCAAGTCGGGATTCTCGAATGTCGAGGCCCGTTGCACAGTGATCTGATATTTGTCGACCTGGTGGATCTCGGACTGCTTACTCGTGAGCCAGGTGAGCGCTCTCCACGCGGCCGCCTTCTTGTCCGGCTCGCAGTTCTTCGGAATTCCGATGCCCCAGCCGCCTATAACCGAGCGAGGCTTCTGACCGGGCGCCGCGGGAACCGCGGCCGTCGCCGCCTTGTCCGCGACGAGTGAGTTTTCCGGATCGAAGACCGGCCCGGCAATCGTTGACCAGAAGATCATCTGGGCGATCTTGCCGGTCGAGAATCCGTCGACATTTTCTGCAAAGCCGTACTGCGTGACATTCGCGGGCGCATACGGCAGCAAATCGATCAGCAATTGCAGCGCATGGGTGCCCTCTGGCGTATCGACCTGCGGCATGAAATTCTTGTCGGCCGGGCTGCCGCTCATGAGCACGCCGCCGGATGTGATGAAACGTGTGTACCAGTCGATCAAACCAAGCGAAAAATTGTTGGCGCCGATAAAACTTGCACCCGCCACGTCGTCCGTTGTCAGTGCCTTCGCCGCCTCGTGGAACTCATCCCACGTCTTCGCCGGCTGCAGGCCGGCGGCGGCGAACAGGTCCTTGCGGTAAAAATAGATGCCCGACCCCCCAGGCCCACTGGGGATAGCGTATGTGTCCGACCCCTGGCCGCGCTTGCCGGCCTCCACGTCATAAATGCCGACGTTATTCACTGCGGCCGGAATGAAATCCTGAAAATCCCAGTCCGCCGCCGTTTCGCTGGGGTCGTCGATGAATGAGTTGAGCTTCGAGAAGGAGCCGGCGCCGACGAACTGCGGGGCCAGGAAGCCAAGATACTGGATCAGTTCGAACGCCGACCGTTCGGCTTGGAGAATTTGCACGGTCTTCTGGATCAACGGCCCGATTGCCGGCGAAGTAATTTCAACTTCAATGCCGGTTTCCGCCTCGAGTTCCGGCAGCAAATCTCTGAACGCATGGTCGATGTTTTCGCTACCGACCACAAGCATATTAATTTTTGTCCCCGCGTATTTCTTGGCGTCGTAGCCCGCCGCGAAGGCTGGCGAGAAACCACCGATGTAATCCGAGAACAGTCCGCTCAATGCCGTAGCCGAAAGGCCAAGCCCGGCCGCGCCCTGAACGAAGCGGCGGCGGTTTACGCCATTAGCGCCCTGTGATGCCGGCATATTCGATTGTGGCTGCTCGACTCTGTCATTTTTGTTGCTCATCATACCCCCCCAATATCCAATGCTGTTCGACGAATATTCGGCTGCCTTCGGCAAGGGTATCATCGGGCGATCGACGAATCAAACGATCGTAGAATGTAGCCTCAGTAACAGTTGATATGTCCACCGTGGGGAGCGCGTGATTTGTCCGCTTTGATCTGAGCCCCTGACTGGGGGCGCGCCGGTAGCGATCAGCCGCGACGTTCGCTCCGAGCCGTGCTGACGGGTTCCCCGGCTCAATAGCACCAGCAGTTCCGACGGCAGGTGAACGAGGCGGCGTGAATGTCGGGCGAATAGCGGCGGGTTTCGATCGACGCCGCGCGCGGTCGGATATCGTCCGCGCCGAGGGCGCGCATATCGCCGTCGTCGGACGCCCAACCGACGCTGAGCACTCTACCCCTTACCGTTGCCTACGCCGAGCGGAGACATCCCAGTCTCGATTGCCGCTGCCTTGCCGCCGCTGGAGCCTCCCGGCGTTCGGGATGCATCCCGAGGATTGAGGTTGCGCCTCGCTTAGTCATACTTCCGCAACTCGGCACGGCATTCGGCTAATTTGACGGTTTTTCGGCCCGGAAAGTGGCGGATTTCCGGTCTTTGGCTCTCCGGAACCGCGTGTAGTGCCGACCTACCCCCTTGATCGTGCTGGCGAAGCGCCGGACGCTACCCTCATGTTCGTGCGCTGCAAGAGACGCTTTAAGGACGGCAAGGAGCACCGCTACTGGAGCGTGGTGGAGAACGTCCGGGTCCGCGGCGGCCGCGTTGTTCAGCGCCACGTTCTCTATCTCGGCGAGATCAACGACAGCCAGCGCGCGGCGTGGTGCCGCTCGATCGAGGTTGTGGAGGGCAAGTCGGGGTCTCGGCAGATGGCGCTGTTTCCCGAGGATCGGGAGGCGCCGGCGCTGGACTGCGAGGTGGTCAAGATCAACGTCGCGGACGTGGCCCTGCACGACCCGCGCCAATGGGGGGCGTGCTGGCTGGCCCTGGTCCTGTGGGATCGGCTTGATCTGGACCGCTTCTGGGGCCCGCGCCTGACCCCGAGCCGTCAAGGCACGAGGTGGCTGGACATCCTGAAGATCAAGGTCTGCTACCGACTGATCGACCCGGGGAGCGAGTGGCGTCTCCACCGTCACTGGTACGAGCACAGCGCGTTGCGCGATCTTCTGGGCTGCGATCGGGCGATCGCCGACGACACGCTGTATCGCTGCCTCGACAAGCTGCTGCTCCATAAGCAGGAGTTCTTCTCGTTCCTTCGCGCCCGTTGGGCGACGCTGTTCGACGTGCGCTTCGATGTGCTGCTGTACGACCTGACCTCGACCTACTTCGAGAGCGACCCGCCGTTCGAGGACAAGCGCCGGTTCGGCTACAGCCGGGACAGGCGCCCGGACTGCGTGCAGGTGGTGATCGCGCTGATCGTGACGCCCGAGGGCTTTCCGCTGGCCTACGAGGTGATGCCGGGGAACACCGCCGACCAGACCACGCTGGCGGAGTTCCTGGAGAAGATCGAACGGCAATACGGTCGCTCCGACCGGATCTGGATCATGGACCGCGGCATTCCCACCGAGGAGACGCTGGCCTTGATGCGCGAGGGCGATGCGCCGGTGCGCTATCTGGTGGGCACGCCCAAGGGCCGGCTGACGCGGCTTGAGAAGGCGTTCCTGGACCTGCCCTGGCAGGAGGTGCGCCAGTCCGTAGACGTCAAGCTGTTGGCCGAAGACGGAGAGCTTTACGTCCTGGTGCGCAGCGAGGGGCGGCTCCTCAAGGAACGCGGCATGCGCCGGCGCCGGCTGAAGAAACTGTGGCACCGGCTGGGCGAGCTGCAACGCCAGTCCAACAGCCGGGATCAGCTGATGCTCAAGCTCGGTGCCGCCAAGAAGGAAGCGGGCCGGGCCTGGAGCCTGGTCGACATCGGTGTGCCCGAGACCGACAAGGAGCTCGCTGCGGACGGCTTCTCATTCCGCCTGCGGCGCGACCGGCTGCGCCGCGTACGCCGCCGCGAGGGCCGCTATCTGTTGCGATCCAACATGGTCGCCGAAGATCCCGCCACGCTCTGGCGCCTGTACATGCAGCTCATCGAGATCGAGCAGGCGTTCAAGGAACTCAAGCACGACCTCGCGATCCGGCCCATCTTCCATCAGCGCGAAGAGCGGATCGAGGCGCACATCTTCGTCTCATTCATCGCCTACCGCCTGCTCGTCACCCTGAAGAACCTCGCCCGGCCACACGCCGCTGGCCTCACCCCACGCGCCATCCTCGAGACGTTCGCCACCATCCAGATGGTGGACGTCCACCTGCCGACCATCGACGGCCGGCACCTCGTCCTGCCGCGCCACACCCGGCCGAACAAGGAGCACGAATTACTGCTGCACCAGCTTGGCTTGACCCTGCCGAAACAACCCGCGCCGCGGATCTCCGCCTGACGGCGCACGGAACGCCTCTCCGTTCGGCGCCCTGTAGTGCCGACCTTTGGGGGTCCGATCGCGGAAAATCAATGGGTTAAAACCTTCATGACCCCCGAGTTGCGGAAGTCGGGTTAGTCGTTGCTGGTGTGGTAGCGCACCCCGAAGTCGGGGAGATTAGTCCGGCCTGATGCTCGGGGAGAGCCTGCGGCTAACTGGTGCGCTGCTCGACCGGTTGTGACGCACCACGTTCACATCCTTGAGATGAACGGCGAGAGCTATCGGCTCAATCAGAACTGCGGCCGCCAGAGACTGAACGCCGCCTACCCGCACTACCCCACGTCTGCTTGCCCCGTGGGTCCACAGGACCCTCCCACGCGCGGTCCACCACCAGCGACCTGGATGCCTCTATTTACCTCGCCAATTTTGCCTTGTTGTGATTCTCTGCGACGGTTCGGTTCGAGGGGGTATTGATGAGGCAGGCTGGTCTGTTCGGCTTACCGGATCATTTGCGCAAGCTTTCGGCGACGGGCGATCCGTTGGAGGTGCTGGCGAAGGTTGTCGATTTCGAGATTTTCCGCGCACCGCTTGAGGCGGCGCTGGGCTATTCGGACGGTTCGAAAGGCGGCCGCCCGGCCTACGATGCGGTGGCGATGTTCAAGGTTCTGATCCTGGCCGCGCGGCACACGGTGAGCGACGAGCGGATGGAGTTTCTGATCCGCGACCGCTTGAGTTGGCTTCGCTTCCTGGGCTTCGATCTCGGAGCGCCGACGCCGGACCGCAACACCATATGGACCTTTCGCGAGCGTCTGGTCCGGGCCGGGGCGATGGATGAGCTGTTTGCCGCCTTCGATGGCGAACTGCGCCGGTGCGGCTATCTGGCGATGGGCGGGCAGATCGTCGATGCGACCCTGGTATCGGCGCCCAAGCAGCGCAACCGCGATGACGAGAAGCGGGCGATCAAGGCGGGCAAGAGCGCGGCCGAGATCTGGCCCGATCAGCCGGCCAAGGCGGCGCAGAAGGACACAGACGCGCGGTGGACGGTGAAGACCGGGCGGCGCAAGAACCCCGCCGGGGCGCAACGGCGCATGCCCGACATCGCGATCCCGGTGTTCGGCTACAAGAATCATGTCGTCATCGATCGGGCCTACGGCTTCATCCGCGGCTCGGCGGTGACCGATGCCGCCCGCCATGACGGCAAGATGTTGCGTCATCTCGTCACCAGCGACAATCTGGCCGCCGGCGTGTGGGCCGACAGCGCCTATCGCTCGAAGGCGAACGAGGCGTGGCTGGCGGGCAAGGGTCGGATATCCCACATCCACCGCAAGAAGCCGCCGGGCCAGGCCATGCCCAAGGCGACCGCCCGGGCCAATGCCCGCAAGTCAGTGGTCCGTGCGCATGTCGAGCATGTCTTCGCCCAGCAGAAGGATCGCATGGGCCTGTTTGTCCGCACCATCGGGCTCAAGCGGGCGGAGGCCAAGATCGGGCTCGCCAACCTGGCTTACAATTTCCAGTGTCTGATCTTCCATGAACGCCGCGCCGCCATGGCATGAGTCCGCCCGTATGACCGAAAAACACCCCGCCGAGAACAAAACGGCGGACGAATAACGCCGTCAAATCCACCCGCCGCACGGATCGGCCAACAGAACACCCTTATCCGCGCCAAATCGGCCGGTTGTTAGAGGTCTCCACCTATTTGAGTGCCTCAATAATTGCCATCACCTCGCTCGCGCTGAGCACGTCCGCCCATTCCCAACAGGAGGATTGGGAGATCGGCCCCTACATCGGCGGATCTCTGGGATTATCGCGTGCCGACGAAGCCTGCGAGGGAATCGATGACTGCTCGGAAACTGCTTTCGCCGGAAAAGTTTTCGGCGGTGTGGAGGTTGGTCGATACGTGTCAGCGGAGCTCGGCTATGCGTATCTTGGAGAAATCTCCGCCAACGAGGGAGGAGTAGACGTTGATTCAGACGCGACTTCCTTTTTCGGAGCGATTATCGGTCAATTACCAGTTGCCGATAGTGGGACGGTATTCGCCAAGGTCGGCTACCATCGTTGGCCGCGCGATGTTTTTGTTGAATTCAGTGGAGTCTCGGGTGGGATAGAGGATGACGGCTCGGATCTGCTATTCGGCTTGGGCTATCGTCACGCTTTTGAAGGCGGTCTCGGCCTGCGCATCGAGTGGGAGCGATTCCTGATGGAATTTGAGACTGCGGACGCCGATACCGACTTGTTCTCGGTCGGTGTTGAATACCGCTTCTGAATCCCTGCGTCGTTTTACCGGAGGGTGCCAGATTCGAAAGCACCGCCTCACGCAAGCGGATCGCCACAATGTTTGACCCAGCCGTCCCGTTTCTGCATATACGCGGGGGCGGTCAAGCGGTTTTCCATTTCTCCTCCCGTTTGATCTTGCTCGGCATGTCGATGGCTGGAAAGCCGTCTTCGAACGCCTGCCAGGGTGTACGGCCGTTCGTGCCGCATCCTCAAAGGGCGGCATAGACCAGGAGCGGCAGGAGGGCGAACGCGATCACGGTCGAGACCAGTACCAAGCTCGCCACCTCGTCCGGACGGTTGTCGTAATATTCGGCGAACAGATAGTTGAAGATGGCGACCGGCATGGCGCAGACGATGATCAGGACTCCGCGCTGCAGACCCTCGAAGCCGAAAAGATCCACCAGCAAGAATCCGATCCCGACGCCCATGCCGAGCCGGAACAACGCCAGGCCAATGGTTCGCCCGAGCCGGACGGTCTTGATCCTCGCCAACGAGACGCCGAGGGTCATCACCATGAGCGGGATGCTGAGGCCGCCGATCAAATCGGCCGTCGTCAGAAGGAAGGCCGGCGGCTCGAGGGCGGTCGTCATGAAGAGCGCGCCCAGGCCGACCGCGTAGGGCAGCGGCGCTTTGAGCACAAGCCAAGGCGAGGCGGCGCCCGACAGGAGCCATCGGCCGAGGGTAAGCTGGAGGCTCGCCGTTACCGCGAAGAACCCGATCGCCAGGGCGAGGCCGTCGTCTCCATAGGCGAAAAGACAAAGCGCGAGCCCCATATTGCCCACATTCGGGAAGGTAAGCGGCGCCAGGAAGGTGCCGAGCGGGATGCCGACGAGCCGAAGCCCGATCGCGCCGATGACGGCAAAACAGGCGAGCGCGGCGAGTGCCGCCAATGCCATCTCGCCGATCTCGCCGGAAAGACCCTCGATCTTCGCGAGGGTCGCGAAGATCAGGCACGGCGCGCCGACGAGGCTCACCAGACGGGTGATCAAGCGGGTGTCGTAGGAACGCTCGAAACGCCCCCAGGCATAACCGATGCCGGCGCAGAGAAAGAGCGGCATCACGGTGTTGAAGAGCTGTAGCAGCATCGGCGCGTGCGCCGGGTTCGTCGTTCAGGGACCGCGGTCCGCAGCGTCGCCGGATTTGGGAACGACTCGAAGCTGGGTAATCTGGTTTCGCTGGCGAGCCCGAACCTCGAAGGTGAAGCCGTGCAGCGCAAAGGATTCGCCGACCTCCGGGATCTCCTGCGCCTCGTTCAGGACGAGGCCCGCGATGGTCGCCGCCTCCTCGTCCGGCAGATCCCAGTCATAGCGCCGATTGAGGTCCCGGATCCCGGCGGTTCCGGGAATGAGGAACGAGCCGTCCGGTCTTTGGACCACCTCGCCGAGCGCGATGTCGTGCTCGTCAGCGATCTCCCCCACGATCTCTTCGATGATGTCTTCGAGGGTCACGAGACCCATGAGCGAGCCATATTCGTCGACGATGAACGCGAAGTGCGCGCGGCGCTCACGGAATGCATCGAGCTGCTCGTTGAGCGGCGTCGTCTCCGGCACGAACCAGGGTGGCGTCACGATCGCCATGACCTCGAGTCGGTTCGGATCGGCGAGGTTGGCGTGAACCGCTCTCAGCAGGTCCTTGGTGTGAAGGACGCCGACGATATTGTCCGGCTCGCTCCTCCAGACCGGGAGCCGCGTGTAAGGGCTGCGGACGACTTGGTCGAGGATCTCGGCAGGCGGCGCATCGGCGTCGATCATCTCCATGGTCTTGCGGTGGGTCATGACCGCGCCGACCTCGACGTCCTCCAGGTCGAGAATGCTGTGAAGCATGTCGCGCTCATGTTTGACCATCGCGCCTTCCTGCGCATGCAGCGCGATCGTGCCGCGAAGCTCCTCTTGGGCGGCGCTTGCCGGTCTCAGCCTCTGGGAGGCGCCGACCGCCCGCAGTATGGCGGAGACGATCAGCCGCACGGCGTCGACGAGCGGCGAGAGTAGCCACACGATCGGACCGAGTATCGGCGCGACCCGGAGCGCGACCCGGTCGGCATCGCGGATCGCATAGGTCTTGGGCAGGACCTCGGCGAAGATCAGGATCACCAGCGTCATGCCGATCGTCGCATAGGCCACCCCGGCGTCGCCGACGACCGAGATCAGCACGCTCGTTGCCAGCGCCGAGGCAAGGATGTTGACAGCATTGTTGCCGAGCAGAATCGCGCCGATCAGCCGCTCACGGTTGTCGGTGAGCCGTGCGACAGTGCGCGCTCGACTGTTGCCGGCGCGGGCGAGGTGGTGGATGCGGGGGCGTGAGGCCGCGGTGAGCGCGGTCTCCGAGCCGGAGAAGAAACCGGACAGCGCGATCAGGAGGCCGATCGCGCCGATGGTGATGGCGGTCGCCGTCGTCATGGTCGTATCGCGGATCGTTGTCGGGGATTAACGGGCGGCGCGGTTTGCCGCGCTGAAGGCGTCATCGAGCAAGGCACCGAGCGTCTCCTGTGGGATGTCCCGGCTGAGAAAGGCACTTCCGATACCGCGCGTCAGCACGAACGTCATCCGTCCGTCGCGCACTTTCTTATCGCGCTTCATGAGTTCGATCAGCGCGTCGGGACGCCATGGATTATCGGGAAGAGCGCCGGCATCGCTCGGCAGTCCGATACTGCGGAAATGCGCGACCACGCGCTCCGCGTCATCATCGCTGCAATGGCCGAGCCGTGCGGACAGGCGGTGAGCGAGCACGATTCCGAATGCCACCGCCTCGCCGTGCAGCAGAGACCCGTCATAGCCGGTCGTCGCTTCCAGCGCGTGCGCGAAGGTATGCCCGAGATTGAGCAGCGCCCGGTCACCGGCTTCGCGCTCGTCGCCGGCGACGATACGCGCCTTTGCCCGGCAGGCGTGCGCCACTGCGGTTTGCAGCAGGGACTGGTCGCCGTCGATCAGCGCGTGTCCGCGTTGCTCGAGCCAGCCGAAGAAAGCGGCGTCGTCGATGAGACCGTATTTTGCGACCTCGGCATAGCCGGCCCGCCGTTCGCGCTGCGGCAATGTCTCGAGGGCCGCCATGTCGGCGAGAACCAGGCGCGGCTGATAGAAGCTACCGATCAGATTCTTGCCGTGGCTGCTGTTCACGCCGGTTTTTCCGCCGACGGCGCTGTCGACCTGGGCAAGCAGCGTGGTCGGGATCTGAACATAGGGCACGCCGCGCAGGAGGATGCTCGCGGCAAACCCGGTGAGATCGCCGACGACGCCCCCGCCGAGCGCGACGAGCACAGTCGACCGCTCGATCCCGCGGCTCAAAAGGCTGTCGAGAACGGCGCCGAGCGTCGCGAAATCCTTGCTGCGCTCGCCGGGTTCGACGACCAGATCGGAGCAGTCGAAGCCCGCGTCCCGCAATGCGTCCAAGGCAGGGTGGAGGTACAGCGCGGCGACGGTGCGGTCGGTGACGACGATCGCCGAGCGGCCGGGCAGCAGGCGCGCCATATGGCGGCCTGCCTCGCGCAAGAGGCCGGTGCCAACCAGAACGGTATAGCTGCGCGGGCCGAGCGCAATGCGTACCGCCTCGGGGTTTTGGCCGGATTGTGGTTCGGGGCCTGCGGTGTTCACCGGGTCAGGCCTCGATTCTCGTCGGGGGCGGGGTCGAATCCGGCTCTCCCTGGTCCGCCTCAATGTAATCGTCGAGCGCGCTCAGCACCGCCTGCAGCGTCTGCTCGTGGGGTCCATCCACGCTGTCCACGACGATGTCGGCCTTGGCATAGATCGGATAGCGCTCGCCGATCAACCGCTGCAATATCGTGCGCGGCTCGCCTTCCGCGAGCAACGGGCGATTGCTGCGCCGCGAGACACGGGCCACAAGCAGGTCGAGATCGGCCCGCAGCCATATCGAGATGCTCCGCGCCCGAACGGCCGCGCGCGTCCCCGGGTCCATGAACGCACCCCCGCCGGTCGCCAAGACATGGGGTGGCCGGGCCAGCAGGCGGGCAATGACCCGCCGCTCGCCGTCTCGAAACGCTTCCTCGCCGTGCATCTCGAACATGTCCTCGATCGAGCAGCCTGCGGCGAGCTCGATCTCGGTGTCGGCGTCGACGAACGACATCCCGAGACGTGTGGCGAGCCGGCGGCCGATGGCGCTCTTGCCTGCGCCCATCAGCCCCACGAGTACGATCGAGCGCGTGGACTGCCGGCGTCCCGTCCCGGCGGTCATCGGCTCAGCGACACGCGCCGAGCCGGCCCGCCGCGCGCCATTGAAGCGGCGCACCCGCGCCGATAAACTGCCGTTTTGTCGCCATATTCCAACCTTACCATAATCGCGCGTCGAAAGCCGCCGGCTCTTTCCGGACCGCGTCGCGACCAGGAGTGCAGGCCCATCTATTTACGAATCATCGGGATCGTTCTCTTGCTCGTTGTCGGTGGCGGAGTCGCTTTCCTCTTGACCTGGGACATCCCGCCGCCTCCGGGCCCGATCGAGAAGGTGCTGCCCGATGAACGTTTCGAATCCTAGCGCGTTCTTCGGTCTGGTCTTTTCAGCTTGTGTGCTGCTCGTCCTGGCTGCCGGCGAGGTCGCGGGACAGGAGCACGAGGGGCCGCTCAGACTGATTCCCTCTCAGCAAAACGGGCAGGACGCCGCCGGCGCTTCGCCGAGTGACGAGGCGGTCTCGGTCCCGGACCTCGAAGCAACTGTCGAGAGCGAGGGTGACCCTCCCGAGCAGGCGGTCACCGAGCCTGCGAGCGACGGGATCGTGGTGGGAACGCTCGACGCCATCGAGCCGGCCGCTGTCGAGCCGGACCCGATCGGTATTCTCCTGCCCGAGATCATGCCGTTTCCGGTCGATTCTTGGTCGGAATCACGCCGATCCAGAATCGAGACTCTGATGCCCCGCCTGCCGGTGGCCCCGCCGTCCTTAACCATGCGCCGGTTGGCGTTGAAACTTCTTACCTCTCCGGCGCACCCCCCTGCCGGTCCGGGTGAGCCGGGCGCGTTCGCCGCGTTAAGGGCCGAGCGCCTGGCCGCCATGGGCGCACGGGACCACGCGGTCGCCCTTCTCGACCGGATCGAGCCGGCGGCCGAGGGGGAAGCCATCGCCCGGATCGAGAACGATCGCTGGTTGGCGTCGCTCGATTATGATGCCGCCTGCCGGCGAGTCTCCGAGGTGTTGAACCGCTCAGGCGATGTTTATTGGCGCCGGGCGCGGATTCTCTGCCAGGCGCGGGCCGGCCGGCTCGAGGCCGCGACGCTCGGCCTGGAACTCTTGCGCGAATCCGACGCCGCGCCGGATCCTGCTTTCGACGACACGATCTATGCCATGGCGGGTTTGGCGGAGCCGGTCGTCGTCGGGCTCGACAAGCCGACTCCGCTCCGTATCGCTACACTGCGGCTCGCGCAGATCCCGATCCCCGCCGAAGCGATCGAGAGCGCCGCACCGGATCTTTTGCCGGCTATCGCCGGGGCACCGGAATCGCCGCCGCTGATGCGGCTTTTGGCGGCGGAGCGCGCCGAGGCGGCCGGCGTCCTCTCCACCGAATCCCTTCGCGAGACCTATCTGGAGATGGCGTTTTCGCCGGTTGAGCGTGCGCGCGCGCTTCAGATGGTCGAATCGCTGGAGCCCCCGCTCAGCCGCTCGCTGATGCTTCAATCCATCGAGGCGGAGACGGTCCCGACTATGCGGGCGGAGCTCCTGGCCGTCGCGCTCTCTCTTGCCGAGGAGCAGGGCGCCTATGCGACCATGGCGCGCGCGCTGGCACAGCTCGTGCGAACGATTCCGGTGGTGCCCGAACATGGCTGGTTCGGCGGGACCGCCGGGCGGGCTTTGATCGCGGCGAACGACCTGGAAGTGGCGAAAGCCTGGCACGAGCTCCTCGTCGAACAGTCTTCGTTCAATGCCGAAGCGGCACCCGCCATGCGGCGGCTCTGGCCGCTGGTGCTCCTGCGTGGCGATCAGAGCAGTCTTACGTCGACGACGTTCCAGACCTGGCTCGCGCAGGAGACCGCCCATGGCAACGCGACCAGCGCGACGGCGCGGGCGAACTGGCTGGTTGTCCTGCTCGACGCGCTGGGATACGGGGTCGATCCCGAGGTGTGGGATCGGCTGTTGGCAGATGAGCAAAGTGTGGAGATGCGCGCCCCGGCACCGGCGCTCGCGCACGGCCTTCGCACGGCGGCCGAGCACGGTCGGCTCGGTGAGACCGTGCTGATGGCTCTGCTCGCGCTCGGCAGCGGCGGCCCGGCCAAGGCCGATCTCGCGACCGTCGGGCTGGTGGTATCCAGCCTCGTCTCGGTCGGGCTCCAGGAGGATGCGCAGGCGATCGCCCTGGAGGCAGCGCTTGCGGCGGGCCTCTAGCGCCGCCCATGGCAACCGAGATGGACGATAGCCCGCGCGAAAGCCCTGTAGTCGAGGCGTTCGTCGAAATGCTGGCGGCCGAGCGCGGGCTTGCACGCAACACCATCGACGCCTACCGCCGCGATCTGGCGTGCTTCGCGGCCTATCTCACGCCCCGCCATGTCCGGTTGGAAGCGGCCGAGCCGGCCGCGGTGCGGGGTTTCATGGCGGCGCAGCGTGAATCGGGTGCCTCGGCCCGCACCGCGGCGCGCCGGCTCTCATGCCTGCGCCAGTTCTACCGGTTCCTGCTTACGGACGGCCAACGCGACGACGATCCAACCAGTTCGGTCGATGCGCCGGCGCTCCCTCGCACCCTGCCGGGAGTCTTGACGGAGGATGAGGTTGAGAGGTTGCTTGCGGCGGCGCGCCCTGAGGGCGGCCCGTCCGCCGCCTCGCCGAGGAGCAAGGCCGACGGGCTTCGCCTCGGGGCCATGGTCGAGCTGCTTTACGGCAGCGGCCTGCGCGTCTCCGAGCTGGTCAGCCTCCCGCTTCAAGCGGTCTCGGCCGAAACGAAGAGTTTGCTGGTGCGCGGGAAAGGCGGCAAGGAGCGCCTCGTTCCGCTTGGCGCGCCGGCCCGCCGGGCGCTGGAAGCCTATATCGCCGTGCGCGATCGCTACCTGGTTGGCGGTGCGCCCTCTCGCTGGCTGTTTCCGTCTCGTGGCGCGAGCGGGCACATCACCCGGCATCGGCTTGCGCAGATGCTCAAAGGTCTGGCCCGCGCGGCCGGGATCGACTCCGCCCGAGTCTCACCGCACGCGCTCCGCCACGCATTTGCCAGTCACCTGCTCGCCCATGGCGCCGATCTGAGAGCAGTGCAGAAAATGCTGGGGCACGCCGACATAGCGACGACGGAGATCTACACTCATGTCCTCGACGAGCGCCTCAAGCGCTTGGTTCAGACCGGGCATCCTCTGGCCGGGCGTCGGGCGTGAGCGGTCGCCGGAACAGGCCAAGCCCGTTGACGGCAAACCTGTCATCAATTGTTAGCGCTCTCTCTCGTGGTATACATGTGCGAAGGGAGTCGACGAGTCCATGAACGGTTATCTCGACTTCGAAAAGCCGATCGCCGAGATCGAGGGCAAGATCCAGGAGCTGCGTCACCTCAGCGATGACAGCGGTGTCAACATCGGCGATGAGGTATCGCGCCTGCAGGGCAAGGTCGACCGGCTTCTCAGACAGACCTATAGCCGCCTCACGCCGTGGCAGAAGACGCTCGTCGCGCGCCATCAGCATCGCCCCCATTGCACCGATTACATCAACGGGCTGATCACCGACTTCACGTCGCTCGCAGGCGATCGCGTTTTCGGCGAGGATCGGGCCATCGTCGGCGGGCTCGGGCGGTTCCGTGGCTATACGACCATGGTCATCGGCCACGAGAAGGGCGCCGATACCGAGAGTCGGGTAGCGCACAATTTCGGGATGCCGAATCCCGAAGGGTATCGCAAGGCCGTCCGCTTGCTGCGCCTCGCGGAGCGGTTTGGCGTGCCGGTATTGACTCTGATCGACACGCCGGGCGCGCATCCCGGAATCGGTGCCGAGGAGCGTGGCCAAGCCGAGGCCATCGCCCGCTGCATCGAAGCCTGCCTCGACATCAGGGTGCCGGTGGTCGCGATGATCATCGGTGAGGGCGGCTCCGGCGGCGCGATTGCCCTCGGTGTCGCCAATCGGGTTCTGATGATGGAGAACGCGATCTATTCGGTGATCTCGCCGGAGGGTTGCGCGTCGATCCTTTGGCGGAGCGCCGAGCATGCCGAGGAGGCGGCCGAGGCCCTGCGCCTCACCTCGGGCGATCTACGAGAGCTCGACGTCATCGATGCGATCGTTCCCGAGCCCGTGGGCGGCGCCCATCGCGATCCCGCGAAAGCGATCGACGCGGTCGGCGCGGCCCTCGAACAGGCGTTCGCCGATCTTCGCGATCTCGGCGGTGCGGAATTGCGCGGGCGCCGGCGGGACAAGTTCCTGGAATTGGGGAAGGTGGGCTTGAGCTAATCCTGCGGAAGAATCTCCCACTCGCCTTCCTCTCCCGTCAGAAGACCACCCCCTTCCGGAATCTCGCCCGGCGGCTCCTTCCATTTGCTCGGGTGGAGTGGCTCGCCGCACGCCGCGAGCCCGAGCACTGCCACGATGATCAAGGCCCAGGCTAGCGGCTTGGCATCGCGCCTGCGCACGGTTGACCTCAAGACGGGAAGACGCTTCGCCGACATATCGATCTAGTTTGTCGCTGTCTCGGTCGGCGCTTCGACACGAGCCCGGAGGTCATTCAACAAGCCATCGAGGCCCTTGCGGTTGACGACTGAGGCGAATTCGACCCGGTGAGTGTGCAGCATGCTGATGCCTTCGACGTTGACGTCGATCACCTTGTAGCTCCCGTTCGTCGACCGCACCCGGAAATCGACCCCGATCGGATCGGCGCCTGCCGGACGCACGATGCGTGCCCGCACGATCTTGTCGCCGCTTTCGTCCTGGATCACGTTTCCCGCGACGAATTGCTCACCGCCATAGGAATCGAACCGGCTGGCATAAACCCGGACGATGAAATCGACGAAGACGACGGAATAGTCCTTGCGCTGCTGCTCGCTTGCCGCTCTCCAGTGGCGCCCGAGAACAAACCGGCCGACCATCGGGAGGTCGAACCCCGCGACCATGATTTCGCGAAACGCGGCCTCGCGTTCCTCGAAGGAGCTGTTGGCCTTGTGTTCGAGAACACCGAAGGCACGGTTGCCCAGATCTTGGATGAACGCGGACGCCGAATCGTCGGATGCGGCAACCGACCGGCCTCCGATCGCAGGCAACAAGGCGGCGGCACAGGCGGTGGCCGCGAATGTGCGTCGAGATATGAAGGCGCTCACGTAAAAACCATCCTTTTCCTGTTGGACCGCCTCACGCCGGCTACTCCTCGCTCTCCCCTTCGTCCAGGCCCATCACGGGTATCGGGATCATCGGCGGGAGCGCGCCATCCCGGATTTCATTGGCCCGGAATTGCCGATAAAGCTCACGCATTGCAGCATAAAAATCGACCGATGTCTGCTCCAGGGTCTCGAGATCGTCGAGGTGTTTGGCGCGCTGCTCGACACCGCGCGTGATGGATCGCGCCAATCTGACCTCGCTTCTCACGACGTAAGTCAGCGGATCTGCAACCGAATCGACCGCGAAGCCCAGCGCGTCACGGGGATTGGACGGCCCCAGCAGCGGCAGCACGAGGAACGGCTCGTCTCCGAGGCCCCATGATGCGAGCGTTTGCCCGAAATCCTCAGCCGTTCGTTCAAGCCCGAACTCGTCGGCCACTTCGAATATGCCGATCAGCCCGAGCGTGGAGTTGATCACGAATCGCCCGGTTGACACGCCTGCCGGTGCCATTTTGCCCTGAAGCAGATTGTTCGCGACGTTGAGCGGCTCGCCCAGATTGTCGAGAAGGTTCGAAACGCCGTGCTGGACCCTGATCGGGAGGATCAGGAGATAGAGTTCGGCCGCCGGCTTCATCAACACGCCGTCGACGGTCCGGTTGATGTTGAACATCACCCGGTTGTAGTCCTCCAGCGGATCATTGATGGCGTACGGGTCGGCGCGCCGGTCGTCGGCCGCGCAGCCGATCAGAGCAGCGGTGACCAGCGAAAGCACGAGATACCGTCGCGCGGAGGCGAATGCGCCCTTTCCTTCGGACCCAGCTCTCACACACACCAAGCTCGTCCTCGCCTTTACGCTCGGCTAATTAGAAAAGCTTGGTCGCCGTCGGGCTTCGTTTGGATCGCACTGCGCGGTCCCAGATCGGCTCGGATGCCTAGCATAATGCTTCGTACCGCACCAGCGCATGCCTATGCCTGTTCACTGCCGCGCATTGCGCCCAGTCTATGATCGGCGAGACTCCAAGGGCGCGCCAAGCGGATGCAAGCGGAGCCCTGTCATGCCGCCGATCGTCACCCCTCCTTGGCGGCGGCGAGGATGCCCTCGGCAAGCCTTCCTGTGAGCTCCTGGAGGCGATCGAATTGCGATTCGAACGTGCCGACTCCGAGCGTCAGAGACCGGAGCTCGATGATGAGATCATGCATCTCCGATTGGGGCATCTGGGTGGTGATCTCGTCCCATCCGGACCAATCCTCCCGTGCCGAGAAACCGAGCATTTGCCCGCGGCGCCCGGTCACGAGGCGTTGGACGTTCGACGTGAATTCGTTGGGGACGGATATCTTGACCTCGTAGATGGGTTCGAGCAGCACGGGATTGCACTTGGGGAGGGCTTCAGCCATCGCCATGCGCCCGGCAGTCTTGAAAGCCTGCTCGGAGCTGTCGACGGCATGGTGCTTGCCGTCGGTGAGGGTGACCGAGAGGTCGACCACCGGGAAGCCGAGCGGTCCATTGCTGAGATAGTCGCGTACCCCCGCCGCGACCGCCGGAATATATTGGCGCGGCACGGCGCCGCCGACGACCGTATTCTGGAACTCGAAACCCGACCCGCGAGGCAGAGGCTTTACGTCGATGTGCACATCGCCGAACTGACCATGACCGCCGGTCTGCTTCTTGTAGCGTGCGTGCTGGGATACCGGCTTGCGGATTGCCTCCTTGTAGGCAACCTTCGGCTTTTCCGTCTGCAGCGCCAGCCCGTATTTACCGGCGAGGCGATCCAGCGCGACCTTCAGATGCACTTCGCCCTGACCCCAGAGCACCGCCTCCTGGGTGTCGGGGTTCTGCTCGAAACGGACTGAAGGATCCTCCTGAACGAGGCGGCTCATCGCGCCCGATACTTTGACCTCGTCTTCGCGCTTGGCCGCCCGTATCGCATAAGCGTATACGGGCGGCAGCATTTCAGCGCGCGCGACCGGCTCGACCGTCGGGCCGTCCGCCGGTGCGATGGTATCGCCCGTGGCGATCGATTCGAGCCGCCCGAGGCCGACGATCTCGCCCGCCCGAGCCGAGTCAATCTTGGTTTGATGCTGCCCAAGCATCCGGTACATCCCGCCGATGCGCTCACCGCCATTCAGGATCATCCCGTCCTCGATGGTTCCGGCCCAGATCCGGGCGAGGGAGACTTTCCCTCCATGCTGCGTGATGTAGGTCTTCACGATTTGTCCGACCGCGGCGGCTGCGGCATCGGCCGTCAAGCGTCTCGCCACGAGATCGGCGGGAGGCGCGAGATCGATCAGCGAATCCAGCAAGCGGCGGACACCCCAGTCCCGCTCCGCGGACCCCATCAGCACCGGAACGACATGAGCGTCCGCGATCGCCGTACGCAAATAGGCCTGGATTTCCTCCGCTCCGGGGATCTTGTCCTCGAGCAGGTTCTCGAGCAGCGCGTCGTCGAAATCGGCAAGGTTCTCGAGGAGTTGCGTTCGCGCGGCTTCCTCGCGCTCCAAGACGGCGTCGGGCCTCTCGACCTTGCCTGCCCTTTGCTGATCTCGATACTCGTAGGCTTGGCCGGTGATAAGGTCTATGTAGCCGGTGACCGCATCACCATCCCGAATCGCGACCTGGCAGGGCACCAATGGCTTCTCGCCGACCGGCTTCATCGCCTCGATGAGATCGCCGACGCGTACCGGCGTTTCGTCCATCCTGTTGGCAAACAGGATGTGGGGAATGTCGTGCTGCGCCAGGAAGTTGAACAATCGTCCCATGGTCCAGACCCGCTCCCGATCGGGCGGGCAAACGATGACCGCGAGGTCGACACCCATGAGCGCATTGGCGGTCTCGGCGAAGAACTCGATCGATCCCGGACAATCCAATACCGTGAACCGGTGGTCCCGGTACGAAAACGTGGCGGCATTCACCTCCACGCTCGACTGGCGCGCCCGCGCTTCGTCGGACCAGTCCCCCACCGTGTTGCCGTCGGTGATCTTGCCCTTGCGGCTGATCGTCTCGGACACGAATAACATGCTCTCGAGAAGCGTGGTCTTGCCGCTGGTATAAGGGCCGACAAGCGCGATATTCCGCGCCTCGGTGGAATCGGTCATGCTATCTCCCTTTGCCCTAGCCCGCACGCCGACATGGTTGCGCCCTGCGGCCGCCGAAGACGGTTCTGGTCGTCCCGAGATTTGCCCCGATCTCGGCGGTCGGCACGCTGACGGGTGTGTCTGGTCGCGGCATGTTTCCAGTGCCTCCGCCGAATTGCAACAGCGATTACCGCCCCATCGAGAGTGAGCTGGTGACCTCCGCCAACTTTGGCGCCACAATAACCGGACGGCTATGGTTGGTGCGGAAGTTTGCGGGAGCACGGGTAAATTGAGCATTTGGGGCAAGCTGATCGGGGGCGCGGCCGGGTTCGCGTTGGGCGGCCCCATTGGCGCCATTCTGGGCGTTGCCGCCGGCCATTTTGTGGATCGCATGGCCGGGGGCGCGCGCCACAGGCGCATCAGCGCTTCCGATACCGCGACCAGGCAGACCGCCTTTACCGTCGCTCTGGTCGTGCTCGCAGCCAAGATGGCGAAAGCCGACGGGCGCGTCACGCGTGAGGAGATCGCCGCGTTCAGGCGAGTCTTTCCGGTTCCCGATGCGCATGCGTCCACGGTCGGGCGGATCTGGGATGAGGCCCGGCGCGAGCCGACGGGGTTCGAACCCTATGCCGAGCAGATCGTCGCGATCTTTCCCCAGGACAACACCGTCCGGGAGGAACTGCTCGGTGCCCTTTTTCACATCGCCATGGCCGACGGCGAGCTCCATGACGCCGAGCGCGCCTATCTCGCCAGCGTGGCCACCATCTTCGGCTTCGACCAACGGGCATTTGCCCGGATCATGGCGAGCCACATGGGTGGCGGCGAAACCGATCCCTATGAGGTTCTCGGCATCGATCCCAGCGCCTCGGACGACGCGATCAAGAAGACCTACCGCCGATTGATACGGGAGCATCACCCCGACAAGCTCATCGCCGAGGGCATGCCCGAGGAGATGGTCGAGGTCGCGAACGAGCAAATGGCCGCGATCAATGCGGCCTATGACAGGGTCGCCAAGCTTCGCGGGCTTCGCTGATCGCGCACCGCCGGGCGCCCGCGCCACAGCTTCATGCAGTCGAGTCACATCCCGATCGCGATCGGTACGGCCTTGCTCTGGGGCTTCGGTTTCGTGACCAGCAAATACGGCGCCGATCACATGCCGCCGCTGTTCTTCCTGGCATTGCGCTTCTCACTGATGACGCTCCTGTTGGTCTGGTTCGTCCCGCGGCCGAGCGGCCGATGGCTCGCGACCGGATTGTTCGCGCTGACCATGGGCGTCGGCCATTTCGGCTTGTTCTATATCGCGCTCAATCTCGGCGTGGAGGCCTCGACGGCGGCGATCATCTGGATCACGCAGGTGCCGCTGAGCGTGCTGCTGGCAGGCCTCGTCCTGAACGAGCGTCCCGGCTGGGCCGCGGTCGCGGGGATCGCCATCGCCTTCGCCGGCGTCGTGATTCTGGTCGGCGAGCCGCGGCATACCGGCAATGTGCTCGGGATCGGGATCATGCTCGCCTCGAGCGTCGCATGGGCCATCGCCAACGTGCAAGCCAAGCGCCTCGCGGATATCCCGCCGCTCGCGCTGAACGCCTGGATGTCGGCGATCTCAGCCTTGCTTCTGTTCCCGCTCTCTTTCGCGCTGGAAGAAGGCCATCTTGCGAGCTTGTTGCAGCGCGACTGGCGCCTGCACGGTGCTCTACTCTACCAAGTCGTGGGCTCGACCTTGCTCGCCTATTGGGCCTGGTACTATTTGCTGGCGCGCAACCGGGTCGCAACGGTGGCCGGTTTCATGCTGCTCGTGCCCGTCGTCGGGGTGATCGCGGGCGTTCTCACCCTCGGCGAGCCGCTCACCTGGCAGACCGTCGCGGGCGGACTGGCTACCGTCTTCGGCGTTGCGCTTATCGCCTTGCGAAGCCGGCGCGAGCCGGCAGGTAGAATCCCCTGACGCGTTGCGGGCATGTCGGGGGCCGGGTGGGTGCAATGCCCGCCCTGGACGACGGGGTTCGGGCGGCGGCGATGACAAAGCGGACGATCGGGGAGATCATGTGCCATGGGCAAGTGGTGCGGGAGCGTAGCATCGGCGGCCCTCAGGCTGAGGCGGTGAGATGGCAAGAGGCAACATCGCCGAGCGCGCGGTGATCGAGCTGCCGTCGCCCAATATGGACGCGCGGCCCGGCGGCCGGCCCATCGACACGCTTGTTCTGCACTACACCGGCATGATCTCGGCTGAGGCCGCGCTCGCTCGATTGACAGACCCGGATGCCAAGGTCAGTGCGCACTGGTGTATCGGCGAGGACGGCACCCTCTGGCGGTTGGTCCCCGAGGATCGGCGTGCCTGGCACGCCGGGCCGAGCCGGTGGCGCGGCCGCTCCTCCGTGAACGACCATTCGATCGGGATCGAACTTGTCAATCCGGGACATGAGTTCGGCTATCGACCGTTTCCGCGCGCCCAGATGGATGCCTTGATCGACCTCGCTCGAACCATCGTGACGCGTCATCCCATCGATCCCCGAAACGTGGTGGCTCATTCGGACATCGCGCCGCTGCGCCGCAAGGACCCGGGCGAGCTTTTCGATTGGGCGCGCCTCGCGCAGGCGGGCATCGGTCTATGGCCGGCGGATCTTGCCGAGCCGGCCAGCGAGCGGCCCGCGCTGCGGCGCGGCGACCGAGGCAATGCGGTTCGCCGGCAACAGGAGCGCCTGCGTCGGTTTGGCTACGGCATCGTCACGGACGGTGAATTCGGCGCCACGACCGAAGCCGTCGCGCGGGGCTTTCAGCGCCGTTTTCGGCCAGCACGAGTCGACGGTGTGATCGATGCCGACACCGCCGCCGTCCTCCGCCATATGACCGAGCGTATCGAAAGGCTTGACCGTGCGGCGGCTGGTGCGTAGCTAGGGGGTGCCAGACGGCCGGATGGCCGCCGCCACTATCGCGTGGCGGAGGAAAGTCCGGGCTCCACGGAAGCACGGAGCCGGGTAACGCCCGGCGGGGGCGACCCCAGGGAAAGTGCCACAGAGAGCAGACCGCCCGCTCGGGTCGTAAGGCTGGCGGGCAAGGGTGCAAGGGTGCGGTAAGAGCGCACCGCGTGCCCGGCGACGGGTGCGGCACGGTAAACCCCTCCGGGAGCAAGACCATGTAGGGGCGGCGCAGGGCGGTCTCAGGATCGCCGAAGGTTGGTTTCCGAGCCTGTCGCCCGGGTCGGTCGCGCGAGGCGCTCGGCGACGAGCGTCCCAGATGAATGGCCATCGCGCGGGCCGCGGCTCGCGACAGAACCCGGCTTACAGGCCGCCTGGCATTCTTTTTCGTCAATGCCCCATATTTAGAGGTTTTGCGACACCCAACCGCAAGATATTCTGTGTGCGTGTGAGCTCCTTGTCACCGTTGTGAGTAACAGATAGCGGGAACATCGCGCGAACAATATTCAGACCCAGTCGAGATTTGTTCGAGCCTATTGTTGACTGGCGCTCTTCTCGCCTGTGTCGGACTCTGCTCAGCGACCGCGGTTCGAGGGTGGCGTTCCTCTTATTCTTAAACTTATCGGACTTTCATCGAAACTTGGAATCTGTGTTGACGACCCATATCAACCCATGATATCCCATGCGGTCCCGGATCGGATCAGGAACAAATCTGTTCCGGTTCACGCTAGGGATCCTGGAGGGGAGGCTCAACTAAAGGAGCGGGACGGTGGCTCTCTTTACGGGTGTGGTGGTCAACAAGGTGGATCGGAAGGGCCGGGTCTCGGTCCCAGCACCCTACCGAAATGCCCTGGCTGGCCAAGGTTTCCATGGCGTGGCGGTCTACCCCACGAATGATGGAACACCGGCCTTGGAGGGCTCCGGGGTCGATCTGCTCGAGGAGCTGAGCGCCCGCTTCAGAAACGCCAATCCGTTCGCCTCGGCGTTCGCCAACGCGCGGATGGCGATCTTCCCCAGCGTCGACCTCCTGGGCTTCGACGGTGACGGCCGCGTGCTGCTGACGCGCGCGATGATCGAGCACGCGCAGATCACGACCCACGCTGCCTTCGTCGGCCTCGGCGACCGATTTCAGATCTGGGAGCCCGAGGCGTTCGAGCCGGCGCGGCGCGAGGCGGCAGCGCGTGCTGCGGAAGAGCTCAGCCGTCTCGAGCTTCCGCCGGTACCGGGGGGCGGCAGATGAGCGCGGGGCAGGGTCATATCCCGGTGATGAGAGACGCGATGCTGGCGCTGATCGCTCCCAGAGATGGCGGCGTCTATGTCGACGGTACCTTCGGTGGCGGCGGTTATAGCCGTGCTCTGCTTGAGGCGGCGTCGTGCAGGGTCTACGCGATCGATCGAGACGCTGCGGCGCTGGGTGCCGGTGACGCCCTTGCAACTCGCTACTGCGGCCGGTTGGTTCTGGTTCACGGTCGGTTTGCCGACATGGCAGGTCTGCTCATGTCCCATGACGTGACTGCCGTGGACGGAATAACGCTCGATCTGGGCCTCTCTTCGCTGCAGCTCAAGGACCGGACGCGGGGCTTCTCGTTCCGCCTCGACGGGCCGCTCGACATGCGAATGAATCGAGACGAAGCGGTTCCGACGGCAGCCGACTTGGTCAATGCCGGCTCGGAGGAAGAGCTGGCCACGATCATCGCGACCTTCGGCGAGGAGCGCCGGGCGCGTGCCGTTGCACGGGCGATCGTCGCGGCTCGCGCGAACGTCCCGATCACCCGCACCGGCCAGCTCGCGGCGATCGTACGCACTGCCGCGGCCCGTCGGCCGGGCGGCGGTATCGATCCGGCGACACGCACCTTCCAGGCGCTGCGAATCCATGTCAACGACGAGATCGGTGAGATCGAGCGGGGGCTGTGCCAAGTCGAGCGCCTCCTGCAGCCCGGCGGCCGTGCATTGGTGGTGTCTTTTCACTCCTTGGAGGATCGGCCGGTGAAGCGCTTCTTCCGGGAGCGCAGCGGACGCGCGCAGCCGAATCGCCATCAGCCGGATCGTGCCATGAAATCGCCCGATCCGACGTTCAGACTCATCACCCGTGGGGCGCGCAAGCCGGATGATACGGAGATCGCTGCGAACCCGCGCGCGCGATCGGCTCGGCTGCGCGCCGCCGAACGAACCGGTGCTCCCCCGTGGCGAGAGAGGCATGTCGCATGATGCGGCCGGCGGTCATCGTATCGGTAGGAGCAATCATCCTCGCGATGCTCGCGCTGTTCATCGTGAAGTACGAGGTCAAGGACCTCGAGCGCGAGCTTGCGGCGCTCGAGCTCGATAAGCAACGCCATGTCGAGGCGATCCGCGTGCTCCGCTCCGAGTGGAGCTATCTCAACCGACCGACGAGAATCGCCGACCTCGCTGCGCGCCACCTCGCCCTCGAGCCCGTGCAGTCGTCGCAGGTTCGCTGGCTGCCGGCGAGGCCGGACGGGGCACTCGCCGCTCTGACGCCAACCCGTGAGGAAGGCGTGCGATGAGCGATCTGATCGTCCGTCGTTGGTGGCGTTCCTATCGGGCACCGGCCCCGTCAAGCGACACGCAAAAGGCGCCCGACCGGCGCCTGGAAACCGCGCGCAGCCGCCTCCTCATCACGGCGGCGGTCTTTCTCCTGTGTTTTGGCGCACTCGCCGTGCGCACGCTCGATGTGGCGGTCATCGGCGCACCCGGCACCGGCGTCAGAAATGGTGCCGCTGCCGCGACCGACTCCGTCGCGAGGGCCGACATCGTCGACCGTAATGGCGTTCTACTGGCCTCCAACCTCCCGGCTCACGCGCTCTATGTGGAGCCCCAGGCGACGCTGAATCCCGAGGAGGTCGTCGCCGAGCTCGGCGGCGTGCTGCCCGACCTCGATCGTGACCGTTTGGCGCGCCTCGTCACCTCCGGCAAACGCTTCGCCTGGATCCGACGCAACCTCACGCCGGAGCAAGTTCACGCCGTCAACCGGCTCGGCCTTCCCGGGCTGGGATTCAAGCGCGAAGAGCGACGGGTCTATCCTCAAGGCCGCCTCTTTGCTCATGCGATCGGTTTCACGGATGTGGACAATCAAGGGCTCGCCGGGTTGGAGATGGCGGCCGGAGAGGAACTCCAACGGCGCGCCGCCACGCACGGCGGACCGCTTGTTTTGTCCCTCGACACCCGTATCCAGCACGCGCTCGCGGAGGCGCTCGAAAGCACCATGACGGCGCATCGCGCGGTCGGTGCCGCCGGCATCGTGATGGACGTGGAGAGCGGCGCGCTGCTGGCCCTCGTGAGCCTCCCGGACTTCGACCCGAAAGCGCCGCATCGGAGCGGGCCGAATGCGCGCTTCAACCGGGCGACCCTCGGCACCTATGAGCTTGGCTCCACGTTCAAACCCTTTACCGCTGCGATGGCCCTCGACATGGGCGTCGCCCGGCTCGAGGACCGTTATGACGCGACCCAGCCACTCAGGGTCTCGCGCTATCTCATCCGTGATCATCACCCGGAGAACCGTTGGCTGACGGTGCCGGAAATTCTCACCCACTCTTCCAATATTGGCGCAGCGTTGATGGCGGTCGACGTCGGGCCGACGCGACAGAAGTCCTTTCTCGGGGCGCTCGGCATGCTTGAACCGATGCCGCTTGAAGCGCCGGAGCGTGGCCGTCCGATCGTACCGCAGCGCTGGAACGATCTCAGCACGATGACCATCGGTTTCGGCCACGGGCTGGCAGTCACGCCGCTCCACCTGATCGCGGGCTTCGCGGCGCTCGTCAATGGCGGTTTCAAAGTGACCCCCACCCTCCTCAAGCATGACGAGGACGCGCGGCCGGAGCGGCAGCGGGTGATCAGCGCCGAGACCTCTGCGATCATGCGCAAACTGCTTTATCTCGTCGTGGCGGAAGGCACCGGCAAGCAGGCGGCCGCTCGCGGCTATCTGGTTGGGGGCAAGACCGGCACCGCCGAGAAGGCGGTCGGGGGCCGCTATCAGCGCAAGAGCTTGATATCGACATTCGTCGGGGCGTTTCCGATCGACCGGCCCCGCTATGCCGTTCTGGCTCTCCTGGATGAACCCAGAGGCACCGAAGCGACCCATGGCTTGGCCACGGCGGGCTGGACGGCGGCGCCGGTGGTAGGTGCGGTTATCGCGCGTATCGGCCCGCTTCTCGGCATCCCGCCGTCGATCATCCCCGGCGAGATCCGAGAGCAGCAATGGATTGCGCAGATCAACGGCGAGCGGGGGCGCCATGCGTCTTTCTGAGCTGATAGCGCAACCGGCGGTGAACGCAGCGCCGAGCGACGTGGATATCCGGGGACTCGCGTGGGATTCGCGCGATGTGCAGCCGGGCTATCTGTTCGCGGCGCTCGCCGGCGCCCAGGCGCGCGGGACCGATTTCATTCCGGATGCCGTAGCGCAGGGGGCGGTTGCAGTGCTCGCCCCTGAAGGAACCAGCCCGGATGTTACCGGCCCTCGGGTCAGGCTCGTGACCGATCCCAACCCCCGGCGGCGGCTTGCGCTCATGGCGGCCCGCTTTTATGGCACCCAGCCCAAGATCGTCGCCTGCGTGACCGGCACCAACGGAAAGACCTCGGTCGCCGATTTTACCCGTCAGATTTGGGAGGCGTCCGGCTGCAAGGCGGGAACCCTCGGAAGTCTCGGCGCCTGTGCCAACGGTGCGCAGCAGCCGCTGCGCTACACGACGCCCGACCCGGTCACGCTGCATCGCATTTTGGCCGAGTTCGCTGCCAAGGGCATTGATCACCTGGCGCTCGAAGCGTCGAGCCACGGACTCGAGCAGCACCGTCTGGATGGGGTCGGCGTCGCCGCTGCGGCCTTCACCAACCTGACCCGCGATCATATGGACTATCACGGCGACCGGTCGTCCTACCTCACGGCCAAGGCGAGCCTCTTCGAGCGGGTCATGGCGGCGAGCGGGACGGCAGTGCTCAACGCCGACGACGGTCGCGTCGCGAGCCTCGCCGCGCGCTGCCGCGCACGGGGACAGCAGGTCTTGACGTTCGGCGCGGGCGATGCGGATGTACGATTGCTGGACCGGCGCGATACGCCGGCGGGGCAGGATCTCACCATCGCAGTCGCCGGCACGGAGCACAGGGTGGCGCTCCCGCTCCCCGGCGCGTTCCAGGCGCATAACGTGTTGGCGGCCACCGGCCTCGCACTTGCAACGGGTGTCGAGGCCCCGATCGCCCTCGCCGCCCTCCGAAGCTTGAAAGGCGTGCGTGGCCGGCTCGAAAAGATCGCGGGGCACCCGGCCGGTGCGGCCGTCTTCGTGGATTATGCGCACACCCCCGATGCACTCTGGGCGGCGCTGCGTGCCGTTCGACCGCTGGTTGCGGGGACACTCGTTCTGGTTTTCGGCTGCGGCGGCGAGCGCGACGTCGGCAAGCGGCGCGAGATGGGCGAGATCGCCGCCAACCTCGCCGATCGGATCTTTGTCACCGACGACAACCCGCGTCACGAGGATCCGGCCACGATCCGCCGGATGATCCTTGATGCCTGCCCGGCGGCGCTTGAGTTCGACGATCGCGGCGACGCAATTCGGACCGCTATCGAAAGTCTCGGCGGCGGAGACGTCCTGCTCATCGCCGGCAAGGGTCATGAGCAGGGACAAATCGTGGGCGATCGCGTGATCGACTTCGACGACGCCGCGGTGGCGCGCCACGTCCTGGCCAAGTTGGCGAAAGAACCGGCGACATGAGCCAGCGCCTTCAAGCCGTCCCGCTTTGGACCTCGGCCGAAGCCGCTGTCGCCACCGGCGGGCAGGCTCCGACACCCTGGATCGCGAACGGCGTTTCGATCGACAGCCGGAGCATCGAAGCGGGCGATTTATTCGTCGCCCTGGCCGGCCCTAACCATGACGGTCATGATTTCGTGCGCGCGGCATTCAAACGCGCAGCGGCGGCGGCAATGGTGACCCGCCGGTCCGAAGAGCAGCCCTCCGATGCGCCGCTATTGCTCGTCGTGGACACCTTTGAGGGCCTTCAGACGCTGGCCGGCCGAGCCCGCGAGCGGAGCGCGGCGCGTATCGTCGCGGTCACCGGCAGCGTGGGCAAGACCGGGACCAAGGAGCTGCTCGCCGGGGCACTCGCGGGCGATGGTCGAACTCTGGCAAGCGCGGGTAACCTCAACAATCACATCGGCGTTCCCCTCAGCCTTGCTCGCCTTCCGTGCGAAGCCAGCTATGGCGTGTTCGAAGTCGCGATGAACCACGCCGGCGAGATTGCGCCGCTGTCGCGCCTGATCCGCCCTCACATCGCGTTGATCACCACGGTCGCGCCGGTCCACACCGAAACATTCCCCGATCTCGACGCCGTCGCCGACGCAAAAGCGGAGATATTCGAAGGCCTGGAGCCGGACGGAGCCGCGGTTTTGAACTGCGACAACGCCTATTTCGACCGTTTGGCCAAGGCGGCTCGGGCCGCCGGTGCCAGTCGCATCATATCGTTCGGTGAGAGTCCCGAGGCCGACGCGCGCCTCGTCGATTGGTATCCCGCCCGTGCCGGCGGCACGGTCGTCGCGACGATGGGAGGCACCCGGCTCGATTACGAGATCACCCTCTCCGGCCGTCATTGGGCGCTGAACAGCGTTGCGGCCGTAGCCGCAGCCGCAGCCGCTGGCGTATCGATCGAGCGGGCGGCCGGCGCACTGCGCACTGTCTCACCGGTCAAGGGTCGCGGAACGCGCCATCAAATCGCGTGCCGGGACGGTCTCTACGAATTGATCGACGAGAGCTACAACGCGAGCCCGGTGGCCGTTCGAGCGGCGATCGAGACGCTTGCCGAGGTCACACCGGCACGGCCAGAGGGGCGGCGCGTGGCCGTTCTCGGCGACATGTTGGAGCTGGGAGAGGCGGCAGCGCAATGGCACGCCGATTTGGCCGGCGATCTCGAAGACGCCGGGATCGACATCGTTTTCACCGCGGGCGCGTTGATGGCGCACCTTCACCGCGCCGTCGATCGCACACGCCGCGGCGCCCATGCGCCGGATTCGGAGAGCCTGATCGAAGCCCTGCGCGCGGAAATCCAGGCCGGCGATGTGGTTCTGGTCAAGGGTTCACTCGGGAGCCGCATGGGACTGATCGTGGAGCAACTCATCGCGGACGCCTCGTCCGCCCACCGACCATGACAGCGGCAACAGAAACAACAAACGATGCTCTACAACCTTCTCTATCCGCTATCGGATTCGATCAGCTTCTTCAACGTCTTTCAGTATTTGACGTTCCGCACCGGCGCGGCGGTTCTCACAGCGCTTCTGATCAGCTTCGTCCTCGGCCCGCCGCTGATCCGCGTGCTGCGCGCGCATCAGGAAACCGGGCAGCCGATCCGGACCGACGGGCCGGAGACGCATGCGATCAAGCAAGGGACGCCGACGATGGGCGGGGTGTTGATCCTGCTCGCCGTCATGGTGGCCACGCTCCTGTGGGCGGACATGACGAATTCTTATGTGTGGGTCCTGCTGGTGGTCACGATCGGGTTCGGCGCCATCGGGTTCGTGGACGACTATCTCAAGCTGGTGAGGCGCAGCAGCCGCGGCTTGGGCGCTCGGATCAAGATCGTGGTGGAAACGGTGCTGGCGCTGGGCGTCGTCTACTGGGTCACGACGCTCTTGGAAGCGCCGCTCGACCACGGCCTCGCACTGCCTTTCGTAAAGTCGGTTCTGATCGACATCGGTTGGTTCTCCGTGCCGTTCGCCGCCTTCGTGATCATCGGTTCATCCAACGCGGTCAATTTGACCGATGGGCTCGATGGCCTCGCGATCGTGCCGATCATGATCGCGGGCGGCTGTTTCGCGCTGATTGCCTATGTCGTCGGCAATGCGGTGTTCACCGACTATCTCCAGGTGCACCACGTGCCCGGGACCGGAGAGCTCACCGTCTTCTGCGGTGCTTTGGTCGGTGCTGGGCTCGGCTTTCTCTGGTTCAACGCCCCGCCGGCGATGGTCTTCATGGGCGATACCGGCTCGCTCTCGGCAGGCGCGGCGCTCGGCATGATCGCAGTGATGACCAAGCACGAGATCGTGCTCGCCATCGTCGGCGGGCTGTTCGTGCTCGAGGCGGTCTCGGTGATCGTGCAGGTCGCCTCGTTCAAGCTTCTCGGACGCCGCGTTTTCGCCATGGCGCCGCTGCACCATCACTTCGAGAAAAAAGGGGTCGCGGAGCCGACCATCGTGATTCGCTTCTGGGTGATCGCGGTGATCCTGGCCCTGGTCGGACTCTCGACACTGAAGCTTAGGTGAGCCGATGATTCCCGTGCCACTCTACCGAAACCAGCCGGTTGCCGTTCTTGGCCTCGCACGCTCCGGTCTTGCCGCGGCGCGATCCCTCAGAGCCGGTGGCGCCCGGCTGCTTTGCTGGGACGACCAGCCCGCCCGCCGCGTCGCGGCCCGCGCCGAGGGATTGGAGGTGCGCCGGCCCGACGCTGCAGGCGAGCTCTCCGCCTTGGTCGCGAGTCCCGGTATTCCGCTCGACCACCCCATGATCGCGACTGCGCAAAAAGCCGGCACCGAGGTGGTGGGCGATGTCGAGCTTCTATGGCGTACGCTGCCCGAGCCGCGCTATGTCGCGGTCACCGGCACCAATGGCAAGTCGACGACGACCGCGCTCATCGGCCACCTGCTGCGGGCGGCAGGCGAGCGCCGCGTCCAGACCGGCGGCAATCTGGGGACGCCCGCTCTCGATTTGGCCCCCGTCCTGGGCGATGGAACCCTCGTCCTCGAGCTCTCCTCCTATCAGCTCGACCTGACCGTCGAGGCGACCTTCGACGTCGCCGTGCTGCTGAACGTCGCGCCGGACCACCTCGATCGTCACCGGACCATGGCGTCCTACGTCACCGCGAAACGGCAGATCTTTCGCCCCGGCCGGCTCCAGACCGCGGTCGTCGGCGTCGACGATCCGTTTTCGCGAGAGATCTGCGATGCACTCCGGACGCGGGACCGGCTCCAGGTGAAGCCGGTGACCTCGACGGGCAAATCGACGCCGGGCGTTTCCGTCGCCGATGGCGTGCTCTACGAGGATGACGAGCAGATTTGCGATCTCTCCGCGGCGCCGGCGCTCCCCGGCAAGCACAACTGGCAGAACGCGGCGGCGGCCTATGCGGTGGGGCGGGCTTGTGGGCTTCCGCCCGGCTCACTGGCCCGAGCGATGCTCGATTTCTCTGGTCTGCCGCATCGCATGGAGCGGGTCGCTTGCGTTGACGGAATCCCAGTCATCAATGACAGCAAGGCGACGAATGCCGCGGCCGCGGCACAGGCGCTTGCCTGCTTCAAACGTATTTACTGGATCGCCGGCGGACGACCCAAAGCGAGCGGTATCGGAAGCCTCGCACCCTTCTTCCCGCGAATCGCCCACGCCTTTCTCATCGGTGAAGCGGAGGATCGGTTCGCGGAAACGCTCGAAGGCACGCTGCCCGTGACCCGTTGCGGCACCCTCGACCGTGCGGTGACGGCCGCCCTCGATGCCGCTCGTCGAAACGGGCGGGAAGGCACTGTGGTGCTGTTCTCGCCTGCCTGCGCGTCGTTCGATCAGTTCAATGATTTCGAGCAGCGCGGCGATGCGTTTCGCGCGTTGATACCCGGGGCCCCGGATGTCGCGGCCGAGGATGCGACCTCTTGCGGGCGGTGATGCCATTCTCCAGAGCGGACACCAGTGTGCTCGGGCGCTGGTGGTGGACCGTCGACCGTTGGGTGTTGGCGGCGGTGTTGCTGCTCGCGCTGTTGGGTGCGGTCCTGACATTGGCTGCGAGCCCGGCCGCGGCGGAGCGTATCGGCCTCGATCCGTTCCACTTCGTCCGCCAGCAGTTCAGCTTCCTCCCGCTGGCGCTCTTCGTGATGATATGCGTCTCGTTTCTGTCTCAGACCGGTATTAGACGGATCGGCGCCGCGGGCACGGCGCTGGGCATCGCCCTGGTTGCGCTCACCCTTGTTGCCGGCGTGGAGGTGAACGGTGCACGCCGCTGGCTTGCGCTTGGCGGCCTATACCTGCAGCCGTCGGAGCTTCTCAAGCCCTGCCTCGCGGTGTTCCTCGCCACCCTCCTGGTACGGGCGCGCGCCGAAGGACTGCCGTCCGGCAAGCTTCTCGCGACGGCGCTGGCCTTGCTCGCCGCGCTCCTCCTCGTCCTCCAGCCCGACATCGGAATGGCCGTAACGGTAGGCGCCGTCTGGTTCGTGCAAATGTTCCTGGCCGGCATGCCGCTTGCCTGGGTCGTGCTTGGTCTGGTGGTGGCGTTCGCGGCCTTCATCGCCGCCTATCAGTACTTGCCGCATGTCGCGAGCCGCATCGACCGATTCCTCGATCCTACCTCCGGCGACACCTATCAAGTCGATACCTCGCTTCGCTCCTTCGAAACGGGCGGCCTGTTCGGGCGCGGGCCCGGCGAGGGCGTCGTCAAGAGTTCGCTTCCCGATGCTCATACCGACTTCATCTTCGCTGTCGCGGGCGAGGAGCTCGGTGTGGTGGCCTGCATCGGCATTATCGGATTGTTCGGTTTCGTCGTGTTGCGCGGCTTCGCCCGTGCAATGCGTGGCGGCGATCTGTTCGCGCTGATTGCGGTCGCCGGACTGCTCGCCCAGTTCGGCCTTCAGGCCCTGATCAACATGGGAGTCGCCGTGCGGCTCCTGCCCGCCAAGGGGATGACTCTTCCGCTGCTCAGCTATGGAGGCTCGTCGATGATGGCGACCGCCATCGGCCTCGGAATGGTGCTTGCGCTGACCCGCGAGCAGCGGAGCGCGAAAGGATATGCGTTTTGAAGACGCCTGCGCCCAACCCTCCCGTTCTCCTCGCAGCAGGCGGAACTGGCGGCCACGTGTTCCCGGCTGAAGCCCTCGCGGCGGAACTGGAAGCGCGTGGCCGTCGTCTTGTTCTCATGACGGATCGGAGGGGCGCCGTATTCGGCGATGTTCTCGGGCGCATCGAAAGACACGCCGTTGCCGTTCGGAGCCCGACCGTGCGCGGGCCTGTCGCACGCGGCCTCGCCGTTCTCGGCCTGGTGGGGGCGGTTATGCAGGCGGTGCGCGTGCTGCGCCGGATTCGCCCGGCGGCGGCGGTGGGGTTTGGCGGTTATCCGTCGGTGCCGCCGCTGGTGGCAACCGGACGGCTCGGCATTCCGAGCGTGCTACACGAGCAGAACGCCGTACTGGGCCGAGCCAATCGCATGCTCGCCGGCCGCGCGGCGGCGATCGCGACCTCCTTTCCGGATACCGAGCGCATCCCTAGCGCCCGGTCTGATCTGGTCACCTATGTCGGAAACCCGACCCGCGCCGCGATCGCGGCACTGCGCGATGTCGGTTACGAGGCACCGACGCCGGGCGGGCGGTTTCGCCTGCTCGTGACCGGAGGGAGTCAAGGAGCCGGCATTTTCGCCGAGGTCGTACCGCCTGCGATCGCCGCACTGCCCGAGGCCTTGCGGCGGCGAATCGAGGTGAGTCAACAATGCCGGTCCGAAGACCTCGCCGCGGTCGAGCGCCGCTACGCCGAAGCCGGCGTGCGGGCGCACCTCGCGCCGTTCTTCGACGACATGCCGGTACGGCTGAGCGAGGCGCATCTACTGATTTGCCGTGCCGGTGCCTCGACGATCGCCGAGCTCGCCGTGGTCGGGCGGGCGGCGATCCTGGTGCCGTTGCCGATCGCGGCCGACGATCATCAGAGCGTGAACGGGAGAGCCCTCGTCGCGGCAGGCGCCGCGGTGATGATCGGGCAGGACAGGTTCACGTCCGCGCTACTCGCCCGCGAACTCGCGACGATGATGGAGCAGCCGGCGCAATTGGCGGAGCGGGCCGCCGCAGCGCGGCGCCTCGCTCGACCGGATGCGGCTCAAGCGCTCGCAGACCTCGTCGAAAGCGTGATCGGCATGGATCACCGGTGGTCGCCGGCGGCCACGGGCGCGGGAAGCACGGCATGAAGGCGCTTCCCCTCACCATTGGCACGATCCATTTCGTCGGCATCGGCGGGATCGGCATGAGCGGCATCGCCGAGGTCATGCACAATCTCGGCTACCGGGTCCAGGGCAGCGACATCGCGGAGAGCGCGACGGTGCACCGGCTGCGTGCGCTCGGTATCCCCATCTCCCGGGGCCACGGCGTCGAGACGATGGGCGACGCAGCGGTGGTGGTCGTCTCTTCCGCCGTCTCGGACGACAATATCGAGGTCACCGCCGCTCGCGAGCGTCTCATACCGGTGGTCCGCCGAGCCGAGATGCTGGCTGAGCTGATGCGCCTCAAATGGTCCGTCGCGATTGCCGGCACCCACGGCAAGACGACCACGACCTCGATTGTTGCGGCCGTGCTCGACGGCGCCGGCCTGGACCCGACCGTCATCAATGGCGGCGTCATCAACGCCTATGGCACCAACGCGCGCCTCGGTGCCGGCGAGTGGATGGTCGTCGAGGCCGACGAATCGGACGGAAGCTTTGTCAAGCTGCCTGCGACGGCTGCTGTCGTCACCAATATCGACCGCGAGCATATGGAGTTCTACGGCGATTTCGACGCTGTGCGGCGGGCCTACCAATCCTTCGTCGAGAATATCCCGTTCTACGGCATCGTCGCGCTTTGCATCGATCACCCCGAGGTTCAGGCCCTGATCGGGCGCATCGAGGATCGGCGCATCGTGACCTACGGCATGAGCCCGCAGGCCGAGGTCCGGGCGATCAACCTCACCAGCAACGCGCTGGGCTCGACCTATGACGTCGTGATCACCGACCGCGTTCGCGGGCAGATACGAACCATGGAGGGAGTCCGCCTGCCGATGCTCGGCGCGCACAATGTGCAGAACTCCCTCGCCGCGATCGCGATCGGCCGCGAGATGGGCCTCGGCGATGACGTGATTCGCCCGGCGCTCGCCGATTTCAAGGGCGTCAAGCGACGCTTCACCAAAGTAGGCGTGGCCGATGGGGTCACGGTCATCGACGACTACGGGCACCACCCGGTGGAGATCACCGCTGTCCTGCGATCGGCGCGCACCGCCTACGACAAGCGCATCGTGGCCGTCGTGCAGCCCCATCGCTACACCCGCCTGCGCGATCTATTCGAGGAGTTTTGCTCGTGTTTCAACGATGCCGACACGGTCGTCGTCGCCGATGTTCACGCCGCCGGCGAAGAGCCCATCGAGGGGATCGATCGTGATTCGTTGGTCGAAGGGCTTTGGCGCCATGGCCACCGCCACGTGCTCCCGCTCGATTCGCCCGACGCGTTGCCCGCGCTTGTCAGCACCCTCGTGGCGCCCGGCGACCTGATCGTCTGCCTCGGCGCCGGCAGCATCACCCGGTGGGCTCATGAGCTTCCGGACGCGCTGGACGCCCTGGGGCGGGGTAGGACGGCAGTGGGCTCGGCCGAGCGATCATCATGATGGCGAATAGACAAACACCAGATTGGGTCGAGCGGCTTCCGGCGGTTCGCGGTCGCTACATGCGCGACTCGGATCTGTCCCGGATTACCTGGTTTCGCGCGGGCGGGCCGGCGGACGTCGTGTTCCGGCCGGCCGATATCGACGATCTCGCACATTTCCTTGCGAAACGCCCCGCCGAGGTTCCGGTAACGGTGGTTGGCCTCGGCTCGAATTTGCTCGTGCGCGACGGTGGTGTGGAGGGCGTCGTCGTTCGGCTGCGGCAGGGCTTCCGGGACATCAGCGTGAGCTGGGACGGAGAGCGCGCCCTGGTGGAGGCCGGTGCAGGGGCCCTCGACATCAGCGTCGCCCGGTTTTGCCGCGACGTTGGCATCGATGGTCTGACCTTCTTGATTGGTGTGCCCGGCACGATCGGTGGGGCGCTCCGTATGAATGCGGGCGCCTATGGGAGCGAGATGGCGGACGTCGTCGTCGAGGCCAGGGCGTTGGACGGCAGCGGCGTCATGCACACCCTGTCACCGGATGCAGTCGGCTTTTCCTACCGTCACTCGACCGTCCCGGACGATTGGATCTTCGTATCGGCCGTGCTGGCCGGACGGCGCGCGGCGCCCTCGGCGGTCGCCCGGCACATGGACGAGATCGACGCCGCGCGCCAGGCGAGCCAGCCGATCCGGGCCCGCACGGGCGGCAGCACCTTCACCAATCCGCCGGAGTGCAAGGCTTGGGAGCTGATCGAGGAGGCCGGCTGCCGCGGTCTCACCAGAGGTGACGCCCGGGTCTCCGAGAAACACTGCAACTTCATCGTCAATACCGGCGGCGCCTCGGCCACGGACATCGAGGGGCTCGGCGAAGAGGTTCGTCGCCGGGTCAAGGAAAAAACCGGAATCACGCTCCAGTGGGAAATCCACAGGCTCGGCCGCCACCCGACCCGCGGACCCGTCGGAGAGGGTTCGGGGAGCCCTGGGTCGTGAACAAACATGTCGCGGTGCTCATGGGCGGCTGGTCCGCGGAGCGCGAGGTCTCCCTGGTGAGCGGCGGCGCCGTGGAACGCGCACTCGCCCAGGGCGGCTATCGCGTCACCGGAATCGATGTCGGCCGAGACCTGGCATTAGAGCTGACCGAAATCCGACCGGACGTCGTGTTCAATGCGTTGCACGGGCGTGCGGGCGAGGACGGCTGCGTTCAGGGGCTGCTTGAGGTCATGGGGCTGCCCTACACCCATTCGGGCGTGCTCGCTTCGGCGCTTGCGATGGACAAGCCTGCAGCGAAGCGTTTGTTCAAGGAGGCCGGGCTCACTTGCCCGGAGGGTCGGGTCATGCAGCGCGCCGACGTCATCAGGGGCGCCGCCGGCGATCCACCCTATGTGATCAAGCCGCTCAACGAAGGCTCGAGCGTGGGCGTCCACCTGGTCTTCGGCGGCGACAACCTGATGCCGCTCAACGGCGATTGGCCCTATGGCGATCGGGTGCTCGTCGAACACTACATCCCGGGGCGAGAGATCCAGGTCGCGGTGATGGGAGCGCGCGCACTCGGCGCGATCGAGATCAGGCCGAAGGGGCGCTTCTACGACTACGAGGCAAAATACACGGAGGGCCAAGCCGCCCACTACATGCCCGCTCCGATTCACCCCGACGCCTATGCCGAGGTGCTCGAGATCGCTCTTACCGCCCACCAGGCTCTCGGCTGCCGCGGTGTGACACGCGCCGATCTTCGCTACGACGACACCGCGGGTGAGCCCGGCCGGTTCTACCTGCTCGAGATCAACACGCAACCCGGCATGACGCCGCTCTCGCTCGTTCCCGAGATCGCGGCGGACGTCGGGATCAGCTTCGAGCAGTTGGTCTGTTGGCTCGTGGAGAACGCCGCATGCGACAGATGAGCCTGTTCAGCGGGTCCGGGCCAAGCGGCGGCGCGGATCGTACCGAGCCGAAGCGCCCTGGCGCTCGCCGCTCGCCGCGTCGCCGGGGCCTTCTCCATCGGGTGAAGCGGCGAGCGCTCAAATATGCGGGGCTTGTGCTCTGCGCCGGGTTCTGCGTCGCAGCGGCGATCTGGCTCGCCCAACCGGGCACGGCCGGCTGGATCGGAGACAGCATTCGAGCGGGCTTCGTATCGGCAACGGCCGGCGCAGGCATGACGGTGCAACGCGTCTACACCGACGGGCGCCGGCAAACGCCGACCGACGCAATCCTCGCGGCTCTGGCGGCCGATGTCGGCACGCCCATTTTCTCGATTGACCCCCGTGCTGCGCGTGATCGCATTCAGGAGATTGACTGGGTCAAGAGCGCCACCGTCGAGCGCCGCCTGCCCTCGACCGTTTACGTGCGTTTGGTCGAGCGCACACCCTTCGCGTTGTGGCAGCGGAACGGCCGGTTGGTCGTGGTCGACCGCGAAGGCGTAGTGATCGGCCCCGAGCCGGTCACGCAATTCGCGTATCTCCCGATCATCGTCGGTGACGATGCACCCCGCCATGCGCCGGCCTTGCTCGATGCGATGGAGTCCGATCCGGTGCTGTCGAAGCGTGTCCAGGCGGCGATATGGATGAGCGGACGGCGTTGGAACTTGCGCTTCGACACCGGTCTCGAGGCGCGGCTGCCCGAGGGTGAGATCGGTCCGGCATGGGAACGGCTCGCAGCGGAGATCAGCAACGGTCGCCTCCTCGACCAACCGGTCATGATTGTCGATCTGCGCCTCACCGATCGGACGATTCTTCGTCTCCGGCCGCCTGCGCCCCCGGCCGAGGACCAGACCTAATGGGTAAGGGTCGCACGCCATGATCGCCGCTCTCGATGTCGGGACGACCAAGGTCGCCTGTTTCGTCGCCCGCCACGATGCCGAGGGCACGCTCTCCATTGTCGGGATCGGCCAAGAGATCGCCGGCGGCATGCGTGCCGGCGGCGTGGTCGAGATGGAGGCGGCGGAGAGCGCGATTCGCACCGCCGTCCACCGCGCCGAGACCATGGCTGACCAGCACATCCGCAGCGTCTTCGTCGGTGTCTCGGGGGGCATGCCGCGTTCGAGCTTCGCCGACGTCGAAGTCAGCGTGGCCGGGCGGGCGGTTGACGAGCTCGACGTCCAACGCGCTTTCGACCAAGTCCAGACAGCGGACAAAGGCCGGGATCGCGACATCGTGCACGCCGTGCCGACCGCCTACGATCTCGACGGATCGCCGGGTATTCGTGATCCGCGCGGCATGTACGGCGACAGCCTTCGGGTGCGGCTGCATCTCGTGAGTGTCGCCCATGGCAGCCTGCGGAATCTGCTCACCTGTGTCTCGCGTTGTGACCTCGAAATCGCGGCTCCGGTCATCACCGCTTACGCGTCCGGCTTGGCGTGTCTGGTTTCCGATGAAATCGATCTCGGCGTGACCTATGTCGACATAGGCGGTGGTACGACCGAGCTCGCGATCTTCGGCGAGGGCAATCTGGCGTGGACCGAGACCCTGCCCATGGGTGGCGATCACGTCACGAATGATATCGCGCATGCGCTCTCCACGCCGATCGCGAGCGCCGAGCGCATAAAGCGCCTCCATGGGAGCACGGTGTCTCATTCGACGGACGAGGATGAGATGATCGAGGTCCCGGAGATCGGCCCGAGGGACAGCTTCTCCGGCCGCCACGTGCCGCGCTCGTTCCTCGCCGGCATCGTGCGCCCGCGTCTCGAAGAGATCCTCGAACTCGCTCGCGCGCGTATCGATTCGAGCGGTCTCGACAAGTGGTCAGGCAGTCGAGTCGTTATCAGCGGTGGCGCGAGCCAGATTCAAGGTCTCGGCGAGCTCGCTGGCCGGATCCTCGACAAGCAGGTCCGGCTCGCCCGGCCTCTCGCCCTGCCCGGGCTTGCGCAGGCGGTTTCGGGTCCCGAATTCGCGACCTGCGCCGGCCTCCTGCTCTACGCCACGCGGAAACACGCCGAGCCACGGACGCGGCGCGCGAACGTGGATACGACGCTCTCCCTTGCGAACACCGTTGGGCGTTTTGGCCAATGGCTACGAAGCAACTTCTAAGGAATGCCCGCATGTCCTGGCGGTCAGCACCTGCGTTGCTGGTGAACACCGGATCCAACGAACAGTCCTCTGGAGGATGACATGACCATTGATTTCGTACCCGAGCAACAATCGGAGACTAAGCCGCGCATCACGGTATTCGGGATCGGCGGCGGCGGCGGCAACGCCGTCAACAACATGATCAGCGGTCAACTCGAAGGCGTCGAGTTCGTCGTCGCCAACACCGATGCGCAATCGTTGGTCCAGTCGCTTTGCGAGCAGCGGGTGCGGCTTGGGGTCAATATTACGCACGGGCTTGGTGCAGGCGCTCGTCCCGACATCGGCAAGGTGGCGGCGGAGGAGGCGCTCGACGACATCCAGAGCTACCTCGACGGAAACAACATGGTGTTCATCGCCGCGGGTATGGGCGGTGGTACAGGAACCGGCGGCGCGCCAGTGATCGCACGCGCGGCACGCGAGCAAGGCATCCTGACGGTCGGTGTCGTCACCAAACCGTTCCAGTTCGAGGGCGTCCAGCGCATGCGCATCGCAGACATCGGAATCCAGGAGCTGCACCAATACGTCGATACCCTGATCGTCATCCCGAACCAGAACCTGTTCCGCATCGCGAGCGATCAGACGACCTTTGCGGATGCCTTCAAGATGGCCGACGACGTGCTGCACGCCGGCGTGCGCGGTGTCACCGATCTGATGGTCAACCCCGGCCTGATCAATCTCGATTTCGCCGATATCCGCACCGTCATGAGCGAGATGGGCAAGGCGATGATGGGAACCGGGGAAGCCGAAGGCGCGGGCCGCGCTACCGAAGCGGCCGAAGCGGCGATCAACAACCCGTTGCTCGACAACGCCTCGATCGAGGGCGCCCACGGCGTCCTGATCAACATCACCGGCGGCACCGACCTCACGCTGCACGAAGTCGACGAGGCTGCGTCGCGGATTTGCAGCGATGTGGACGCTAACGCCAACATCATCTTCGGCACCAGCCTCGATCAGCAGCTCGACGGCCGCATGCGCGTCGCGGTGATCGCAACCGGTATTGATGCCGACGAGGTCCGCGCCCCGGTTCCGGAGCCCTCCGACAAGGTCCATGTTCTCGGCTTTTCCGATCGCAAGAGCGCGAGCGGAGGCGCTGGTGCTCCGGCCTCGCTGGCCGGGGTCAAGGGGGAGTCGAGTGAATCGGGCGGCACCGCCGATATCGGTGCGCCGGACGATTCCGTCCCGGCGGAGGCGCCGGAGGCGGTCTCCGAGGCGTCGATGGCGGCCGCGGTCGGCTCCGGGATTCAACCGCCGGCCCCATCCGCCGTGCAACGCATGCCTGCCTCTGCGCCGTCGCAAGCGGAGCCATGGGCGGCGCCGGCGCAGGCAAAGACGGAGCATAAGACGGTGGCGGCGAATGCCGCCGGCGCCGTTGCCGCGCGGGTTGCCGTGCCGGAGCCCAAGTCAAGGATCGACCGGCCGTCGCCGTCGCACAACATGCCCAAGACCGAGACCCGGCCGGCCCAGGCCGATTTGTTGGCCGGTCGGCAGTCACCGTCGGTCGGCGGTCGCCGGATTGAGACCTACCGGGACCGCGAGGGGAGTAACGCCGGCGATACGGCGATAGCGCGCAAGCCCACCCTCTTCGAGCGGATGACCGGCACCGGTCGTGCGCGGCGGGACGCTGCCGATGGTGAACCACGCGCTTCCGGTGCCGTCCCGAGCGCGCATGGAACCGCGCCGGCAAAGGCGCAGGGCATGCGGACGGCAGGCCACGATGCCCGGTCGGGCAGCGAGACCTCGCCGAGGCTCGGCGCTGCGGGCACAACGCCTGGGGACGGCGCACCCAGGAGCGCGCGGCCGGCAGGCCGGACCGCGCCGGTGACGGAACCGCGGCTCGACTCGCTCCCCTCATCTGCCGTAACGTCGGGTAGCGAGGAGGATCCGCTCGAGATCCCGGCGTTTCTACGGCGCCAGGCCAACTAGCGGGCCTGGGCAGAAGGCCGTAACAAACTGTAACAAAACGTGATTTGTGTGCCGATCGGGCGGTTGCTAAGACCGCCTGCGGCACCGATCCGCGGTGCGTGCGGCTTCATGGTTGAAGAAGGACGAGCGGGCAATCGCTAACGGCAACAGCGACCTCCGTCGGCCGCGCCGGAGGGGATGCTAACCGAGGCGGTCTGTATTCAGTGTGATCATGGCTCTGCAACAAACGCTCAAATCGGCTATTCACTGCACCGGCATCGGGGTGCATAGCAACCGCAAGGTGTCCATGGGATTGCTCCCGGCGGCGCCGGACACGGGCATCGTGTTTTGCCGTATCGACCGGCCGATCGATACGCCCCAAACGATAAGGGCGGTACACGCAAACGTCGTCGATACGACGCTATGTACCACAATCGGCAACGGCACAGTCTCCGTTCGCACGGTCGAACATCTCATGGCTGCATTCTTCGGATGCGGCATCGACAACGCGGTGGTCGAGCTCGACGGCGAGGAGGTTCCTGCGATGGACGGGAGCGCCGCACCGTTCGTCTTCCTCATCGAGTGCGCCGGGGTCGTCGAGCAGGACACGTTCCGGCGCGTGATCGAGATACTGAAGCCGATCAGAGTTTCCGACGAGACCCGCGCGATCAGCGTGATCCCGGCGGAGAGCTTCTCCCTCCGCTGCGAGATCGACTTCGATCACCCGGCGCTCGGCTATCAGTCGGTCGTCTTCGATCCGCTGCGTACCACCTTCCGCAACGAGCTGTCGCGGGCCCGGACCTTCTGCATGGAGACAGACGTCGAGGGCATACGGGCCGCCGGCATGGGGCTCGGCGGATCACTGGAAAACACCGTGGTCCTCGGCAAGGACGGCGTCCTCAACGAGGAGGGTCTGCGCTACCCTGACGAGTTCGTGCGGCACAAGGCGCTCGATTGCATCGGCGACCTCTATCTGGCCGGCGCGCCGATTCTCGGCCACGTCCATAGCGAGCGATCCGGCCACAGGTTTAACCACGCGCTCCTTTCCGCGCTGCTCGGCGATCCCGACGCGTGGACCTTGACCAGGTTGGAGCGGAGCCGGCCCAGGCTCTATGAAGCGCTGGACGGCGAGCCGGTGGCCGCCACGGCCTGAAACGGTTCCCGTTCCGAAACGGCTTCCCTGATCGCGACAGCCCGCTGGCGCCGATGCTTGCGTCCGGGCCAGGCGCTGCGGCGCTTGGCTCCTGGGACGCGGGTTCACCCCTTGCCGACGCGGAGCGCGCGGTGATAACGGGCGACCGGGAGCGACGGAGGAAGACGGCGTGAAGGTTTACGAGCTCGGCGCGCAGGGCAGCGTCGACAGCCTGCGGATGGTCGAGAGACCGGAGCTGGTCCCGGGCGCGGGCGAGGCACTGGTGAAGTTTCACGCCAACGCGCTCAACTACCGGGATCACATGATCCTCAACCTGATCGACAGCGCACCGAAGCCGGAGGATCGGATCCCGCTCAGCGACGGAGCTGGCGAGGTGGTGTCGGTCGGCGCAGGCGTCGACGTGGTCAAGCCTGGCGACCGGGTGATGGTGAGTTTTTTCACCGGCTGGCTCGAAGGTCCGCTGCACCCGTCCTATTTCGGGACCGACCTCGGCGGCGGCTGCGATGGAACGCTCACCGAGCTCGGCGTCTTCCCAGCGTCGTCGCTGGTCATCATCCCGGATTCCCTCGGCTATGAAGAGGCCGCCTGCCTGCCGTGTGCCGCGCTCACCGCCTGGGTCTCGCTCGTCGAGTTCGGACAGATGAAGGCGGGGGACACGGTGCTGCTCCTGGGTACCGGCGGCGTCTCCATTTTCGGTCTGCAATTCGCGCGGATGATGGGGGCCGAGGCCGTCGTCACCTCGTCAAGCGACGAGAAGCTGGTGCGTGCGCATGACCTCGGCGCGACCCACGGCGTGAACTATGCGCGCGATCCGGCCTGGGGCAGGACCGTTGCCGAGTTGACCGGCGGTGCCGATCTCATCATCGAGACCGGCGGCGCCGCCACGCTCGACCAAAGCATCGAGGCAGCCGCCTTCAATGCGCGGATCGCGCTGATCGGCATGCTGGGCGGGACCGATGACCGGAACGACCCCCTCAACCTCATTTGGAAAAATGTTCATCTCAAGGGCGTCCTCGTCGGCAGCCGGCGCGCGCTCGAGCAGATGACGAAGGCGATCGCGCAGAACGGGCTTCGGCCCGTGATCGATCGGTGCTTCCCGTTCACCGAGGCGCCGGCGGCGTACCGCCATCTCGCGAGCGGCGCGCATTTCGGCAAGGTCGTGATCACCCACGGATAGCACCGGCGACATTGGAATAGGGGCCGGCTTCCGCCTCAACCGTTGTTCGTGCTACCATTTTCAGTAGCCGTGCGATCGGCTGATCGGGTGCACCGAAAATCTGACGAATCCTTTTCTGCGTGCCTGTAAATGAAGCAGCCAGAGCATCGGCCCTGCGGTGATGGGTGATACGAGCCGTTTGATTAGGTGGAAAAGGATTCGGCTGCTGCTTCTCGCATTAGGAGGCCGATCGCGTTGCGGTGCGCGGGCTTCGGCTCCTAGCCGCCTCTAACCCGACCTCGCCGGTTTGCGCTCCGACCTTGTCGATTTTGGGTTTTCCGCCTCAAGGGGCAGCGTTCTCATCGTCGTGCTGTCGCTGAACGGTCCGGTGTGGCCGTGATCGTATTCCGAAACTGCACAATCCTCGATGCAACCTCGCCCGAGGCGCGCGAGGGCTATGATGTCTTGGTGGAAGATGAACGCATCCGGGAGGTGTCCGATACGAAAATAGAGGTTCACGGTGCCTGGGAGGTGGCCGTCGATGGCCGCACGCTCATGCCCGGTCTCATCGATGCCCACGCCCATGTCGTGCTCAGCGACTACAACCTCAAACGGCTAGAAAACATTTCTCCGACCCTCATGACCGCGCAGGCGGCAAAAATCATGCGTGGCATGCTGGATCGTGGGTTTACCAGCGTCCGAGATGCCGGCGGCGCGGACTGGGGCTTGGCAAAAGCCGTCGAGGACGGTCTGCTTCCAGGTCCGCGTCTTTTCATATCGGGCCGGGCGCTCAGCCAAACCGGCGGGCACGGGGATTTCCGCCCGAGAACCGCGGACGCGATCGAACCCTGCGGCTGTGCCCATCCGTTGCGCTTCGCGTCTCGTATCGCCGATGGACTCGAGGCGGTGGTCAGTGCGGCCCGGGACGAGTTGCGCAAGGGAGCGAGCCAAGTCAAGGTCATGGTCTCCGGCGGTGTCATCTCGCCGCACGATCCGATCGAGCGCACTCAATATTCGGAGGAGGAACTTCGCGCCATCGTGCGCGAGGCATCGGCCTGGGACGTCTATGTGATGGCGCACGCCTACACGGCGGAAGCCGCGATTCAAGCCGTGTCCTGCGGCGTTCGCTCGATTGAACACGGCAACCTTATCAACCGGGAGGCGGCGGCGCTCATGGCGGCTGACGGTGCCTTTCTTGTGCCGACGCTTGCCACATACGAGGCGATGAGGCGCCATGGCTCGGACTTGGACCTGAGCGAGATCAGCCGTCGCAAGCTCAAAACCGTCTTGGACGCCGGCCTCACGTCCATCGAGCTCGCCAAGGAAGCCGGCGTGGCCATAGGATTTGGCTGCGATCTCCTCGGGCCGTTGCACCACCTGCAGCCGCTAGAACTGATCCTTCGCGCCGAGGTCATGCGCCCACACGAGGTCCTCACCGCGGCGACCGAGACGAATGCCGCAATCCTCGGGCGCGACGACCTCGGCGCAATCGCAAGCGGGGCGCTCGCCGATATCCTTGTCGTCGACGGTGACCCGCTTCAGGATCTCAGCATCTTCGACGAGAAGGGGCGGAACCTCGCGGCGATCATGAAGGGCGGGGTTTTTCACAAGAACCGACTGACGACGACCTACCGCGATGCGCAGGTCGTGCCCGCAGGACCGCCCGTCGGCTAACGTGTTGATCATTGCGGTATTTTGGTGCGGCCGGGATGTGCCTTGGCTGAAGAGTAAGCGTTTTGGAAGGGGCAACGTCGTTGCTGATTGGTCGCGTTTGAGCGTATCATCCGCGCGAGTGATACGGTGACCGCAAGACGCCTATGCCGCCAACAGGGAGACGACGACAATGCTGATCAAATCAAAGCTGGGTAAACGCTCGACGAATACGAGCCGCCGGAACTTCCTGAAGGGTACGGCACTGGCTGGAGCAGGTACCCTCGTCGCCGGTGCCGCCACGCTCGCCGACATCAATGACGGAGCGAGAGCGCAAGGCAAGGCAATTCCTATTGGCGGCATCACCCCGCTCACGGGTCCCGGCGCGCCCTCCGGTGCCGAGGCCAAGCGCGGCCTTGAGATGGCCTGTGAGGAAGTCAATGCCATGGGTGGCATCCTTGGCCGCCCGGTCGAGCCGGTCTTCGGCGACAGCAAGAACCGCAGCGCCGACGAAGTGGTTTCTGCGGCCAACCTGCTCATCGACCGGCACGAGGTTCACGCCATCATCAACGGCCACAACATCGGCTCCAACAATGCCGAGTACGATCTCGTCGCTGACGCTTCGGTGATGTATATCCACACCAACACGCTGCGGCAGCATGATGAATGGTTGGAGAACAACCCGGGCAAATATCCGACCATCTTCATGAGCGATCCGGCGGAATTTTGGTACGGTCCAGGCTGGATCAAGTTCATCTCGTGGCTTCGCGATACCGGCCAATGGACGCCCCAGAACAACACGATTGCTCTGGTCTCGGGCTCGCTGCCCTATAGCACCGTGATCTCCAACGCCGCGGCTCAGGTCGCACAAAGACATGGATGGGAAATCGCGTGGGGAGGCGTCGAAACGGTGCCGACACCGACCACGGAATGGGGCCCGATTCTCGCCAAGATTCGGGAGGCCAACCCGGCGGCCATCCAGAATTCGCATTTCTATGCGGGCGACATCGCGCAGTTCATGATCCAGTTCAATCAAAACCCGATCAACGCGCTGATCTACTTCCCGTGGGGGCCTCTCTTGTCGGCATTCACCGAGATCGGCAAGGAAAACAGCGTCGGTGTGACGACATCGACCGTGATCGGCCTGCTGCAGGACGAGAAGGGCAAGGACTTCAGACGGCGCTACAAGGAAAAGTTCGGTCCGACTGCGAGCGCGGTCGGCGCGACGGTTTCCTATCCGAATATGCATCACTTCGCGATCGCGGCTGCCGTGGCGGGCGGCACGTCGGAGCCCGGCGACGCCGAGCAGGCGGCTAGAGTCGCGGCCCAGCTCAAGCGGATCGCTTATCGCGGGGTCAACGGCACGGTCGCCTATCATCCGGTATGGCAGTCCGCCATTCCATATCCGGACCTGTCGAGCGACCCGTCGCTGGGGATGCCGCATTTGTTCTTCCAGATCAAGGACTGGGAGAAACAAGAGCGGATCCTGATCTCCCCGCCACCCTTCAATACGGGCGACTTTTTCCTGCCGCCGTGGATCAAATAGGGGGCAATTAAGCGCGCGGCGTCGCGGCGCAGCGTGACCACTTTGGACGGACAGCCGCTGCTGGTGTGCGACGCCGTCAGCGCCCATTACGGCGCCATGGCGGCGGTGGATGAGTTGAGTTTCACCGTCAGGCCGGGGGAGATCCTTGGAGTAGGCGGGCCGAACGGAGCCGGGAAAACGACTCTGTTCGACGTAGTCTCCGGCTTAGCCCCGGCCAGCGGCGGGTCGATTACGTTCAACGGTCAAGATATCACCGGCAAGTCCGCTGACCGGGTGTGCCATGCGGGCGTCTCACGCACGTTTCAGCTCAACGCGGCCTATGACACGTTGACCGTCGAGGAGAACGTGCTGTGTGCGTCCTATTACGGCTATCGGAACGTCGTTTTCCCGAAATTCCGATTCGACCGCGCGACTCGCGCGCGCGCCAAGGAGGCCGTTGCCTTTGTCGGGCTGGAGGATTACGCGGGCACCGTCGTGAACGACCTGCCGATCTTGCAGCGCAAGTTGCTCATGCTCGCGGCCGCTGTCGCGCGCCAGCCCAAGCTTCTCTTGCTGGATGAGCCCGTCGGCGGCCTCAACCGGCAAGAGATCGACCTCGTGATGAACCTTGTTCGGAGATTTCGTGACGAGCAGGCGCTGACCATCGTCCTCATAGAGCACGTCATGCGCTTCTTGGTGGCGTTATCCGACCGCGCCTTGATCATGCATCATGGTCAGAAGATCTACGAAGGGCCGGCCGACGGATTGACGCGGGACAAGACGGTTATCGAAGTTTATCTGGGCGAGCGCCTGGCGCGGCGTCTGCGCCACGACGTCGAAGAACCGGAAACCGGTGGTTGAGCACAGACTGAGTGTTGACGCAATCACGGCCGGCTATCACGGCCGTCCGGTTCTTCGCGACGTTTCCCTGTCCGTCCCTGAGGGGGCAGTCATCGGCATCGTTGGGCCGAACGGCCACGGAAAGACCACGCTTCTGCGCTGCATATCCGGCATGATTCCCCTGTCGATGGGGCAAATCCTCTTCGGCGATCAGGTGCTCAAGGGGCTGGCGGTCGAGAAGATCGTCGAGCTCGGGATCGTCCACATCCCGCAAGGTGATCTTATTTTTCCGGACATGACTGTCCGGGATAACCTCCTGATGGGCGCCTACCTTCCCGCCGCTTACGCCAATGTCGAACGGCACCTGAGCGAGGTCGAGAGTTTGTTCCCGATCCTGCTCGAACGGCGTCATCAGGCGACGAGCACGTTGTCGGGCGGTGAGAGGCGGATGCTGGGCATCGGACGGGGCCTCATGTGTGGCGGCCGGGTCCTCATGATCGACGAGCCGTCGCTTGGCCTCGCGCCCATCGTCATTGAGCAGATCTACGAGGTGCTCACAAACTTGAAGCGCGAAGGCCGCACTATCCTTCTGGTGGAAGAAAACGCGACGCGCATAATCGACCTCGCAGACAAGATCTACCTTCTCGATCATGGCGAATTCGTGTGGAACGGTACTTCGGCCGAATTGGACGAGCGGCAAGAAGTTCTCGAGACATACCTGGGTGCGGGTCTGTAGGCTTTGGAAGCATTCCTTCAGATATTCTTCAGTGGCCTGACACTCGGCGCGATGTATGCGCTGAGCGCCGTTGGGCTCACGCTGTTGTGGGGCGTGGTGGGGATGCTCAACATGTCGCAGGGCGTCATGCTCGCGATCGGCGGCTACGCGTCCTACAGCGCGATTACCTATTTGGGCTTGCCGTGGCCGCTCGGTCTTCCCGCTGCGATCATCGGCGGGTTCATCACGGGGCTGGTTTTCTACCACGTGATGGTGCGCTGGATGTACCGCGCTCAGGCGTTCGAGGTGAACATCATTATCGCGACCGTTGGTGCGGCGATCGTGCTCGAAAGCTTGATGATCCGCGTATTCAGCGGCTATCCCCTTGATCAACCGTTCTCATTGCCGGGCGGATTTCGCATCGGCGGGATACAACTTCCCTATCAGACGCTGATCAATCTTCTGATCGCAGCCATCATGACACTCGGGCTCGGCTGGTTGTTGCGTGCGACCCGGTTCGGGCGCGCGATCAGGGCCACGGCACAACGCCGGGATGCAGCGCAGCTTCTCGGTGTCCCGGTCGCCAGGGTCTATCTCCAGGTCATGGTGATGGCAGGCGTCATTGCGGCTATCTCGGGCGTCATGCTGACCGCTTCGGTGGCCAACCTGTCGCCCTATGTCGGGTCGAACCCCATGCTTAAGGCCTTTTTCATTTGCGCAATCGCGGGTCTCGGCAATATCCCGGCGGCGGTCGGCGCATCTCTGGTTCTCGCTCTGATCGAAGGCTCCATTCAGTACCTGGCTGGCGGGCGCTTCGGCTTTCCGGCGATGCTGGGCCTCGCGATCATCGTTCTCATCTGGCGTCCCTACGGCTTGTTCGGTCAGCGGACGTATGAACGGTCATGAGCCGCGCGAGCCTCGTTCATATGACCCCGATCAGGCGTGACGTCGTTATTGGCGTCTTTTTCCTGGCCATCGCCATCGTCGTCCCCTTCATCGATTCCTCGCGCTCAATGCTGTCCCAGATGATCCTGCTATTCATTTGGGCAAGCATCGTCACACAATGGAACTTGGTCTTCGGCGTGGCCGGGATCTTCTCACTCGCGCAGATGGCCGTGTTCGCGATGGGCGGTTACACGGCTGCTATGCTGAGCCTCTACATGGGCTGGTCGCTTTGGTTCACGAGCATCCTCGGCGCTATCATGGCCGTGTTGGTGAGCGGCATCGTCGGTGCGGCGACCATCCGTCTTAAGGGAGCCTATGTCGCGCTGCTGACGATCGGCGTCGCTGTCGTCATGCAGGTAATGATACACACCGATTCCGCGTGTTTCTTCTACGAGGGGGTCACCTGCTACAATTTTACCGGAGGGCCGCGCGGGCTGTCTCAATTCGGTGACTTCGGTTTCCGCGACTGGTTGGGCTACAAGAAGAGCCTCTTTGGAAAATATTACCTTGCTCTGTTTCTCCTAGCGCTCGGCACGGTCTTCGCGTTGGTCATCATGCGTGGGCCCTTTGGCTACGCGTTCCGGGCCCTTCGTGACAACGACAACTGCGCCCGCTCTCAAGGCATCAACCGCGTAAAATATCAAGTCCTCGTGTTTGCCCTGTCCGGCTTTTTCACCGGGCTTGCGGGAGCGTTCTATGCCGGGCACTACAAGACGATCGGCCCGACGGTGCTCGATCTATCGGTTATGCTGCTGTTGCTGTCCATGATGGTCGTCGGCGGGTTGGGGCGTGCTTGGGGCCCGCTGCTGGGCTGCATTATCCTCATGGTCATCGACGATCAACTGAAGGTCTATGCCGAGTGGCGCATGGTCGGGATGGGGGCGATCACGATCTTCTTCATCATCGTTTTTCGACAGGGGGTGGCCGGCCTTATCGAGGAGCTGTGGGTGCGCTTCGTGCTAACGCGCCAGGGCGACGCCGTCGCGCCGGAGCGGCAAGCCGCCGACTAGCGCTTCGCTGTTCTTTGGCCGAGTGGCCAGCTCTCGGATGGACCGGTGGCTACGCCCCCGTATCGTGAACGCCCTTAAGCGTTGATGTGCGAGGGCCACGCCTTGTAGAGATCCGCGCGCCGCCGGCGATCGCGGTAGGTCGGCGCCACGCCCTTCTCCCGATTCTCGTAGATCTTGTCGAGGTCGACCTCGCCGTGGACCACCGTTTCGATGTTTGGCTCGGGAGATTCCGCGACGACGCCATTCGGGCTATCCCACGGGCTATCGCAGGGGCTCAGAATGGAGCTTTGCGTCCAGCCGGGCGGAAGCGGGCCGTCGGCCGGAACATCCGCGCCGGTCGCGCAGTGCACGAAATACACTTGGTTCTCGATCGCGCGCGCTTGTGCGCAGTGACGAACCCGCCAGAAGCCGTATTCGGTGAAAGTGAAGGAGGGGCACAGGATGATCTCGGCACCCTGCTCGGTCAGGGTCGCGGCGCATTCCGGAATTTCTGTCTCGTAACATACGTTGAAGCCGACTTTGGCGAACGGTAGCTCAACCACCTCGAGGGTATCGCCTTCCTCGGTCGACCATTGCGCCTCCGCCGGGAAGATGTGCGTCTTGTCGTGCGTGTGAACGAGCCCGTCGGGTCCGTAGAGATAGGCGACGTTAAGATACCTGCCATTCTTCTTTTCCAAATGGGAGCCGGCGACGATGTACTGTCCACGATCCTTGGCCTCGCTTTCGAAGAGATTGCGGTAGTCCTCCGTGTAGGTCGTGTTCCCGTAGGCATGGACGCGGGTCAGCTCGGAAACCGGCAGCTCTTGCCAGTCGGGAAAGGTAGTGAACAGCTCGACCGTGAAGAGCTCCGGGAACAAGACCAGGTCGGCGCCTTCGGCTTGGTCGAGCAGCCCGCGCGCGTGGGCCGCGAATTCGTCAAAGCTGCCAACAGGCCTCACAACGAACTGGCACGCTGCGATCGAGACGTTCCTAGCCATGGTTCAAGCTCCATTCTGGACAGGGCAGGCGCTTCGCCGCGCCGGTAGCCCGTATGGTCGATCTTATTCCGCCACGTGGAGCCGGATCAACGATCTTCGCAGATCGCCTGCGGGACCAATTGCATGTGAGGGCATCTCGTAGTGCAATGGAAGCAACGACCGCATCGAGCGGTTTCGGAGAGCGCCCGCGAGCCGCGGGCGAAGTTGGCCAATGGAAAGTTAGGGAGAGGCACATGCCGGACAAACAAAAGGATATCCAGGTCTGTTTCAACGTCCACTTCGATTCCGTGTCGCTTTGGCTCGGATCGTTCGGTGGCGAAGACTCGCCGTGCGACATATCGCGCGGCGTCCATGCGGCGAAAGTGGGTACGCCACGCCTGCTCGATCTCCTGGACAAATACGACATCACAACCACCTGGAACATCACCGGCCATTCGATCGAGAGCTTCCCGAAGGAATCTGAGATGGTCGTTCAGGCCGGGCACGAACTCGGCTTGCACGGGTATTCGCACGAGAATCCTCTGGCCATGACCAAGGAGCAGGAGCAGGCGATCCTGAACAAGACGTTCGATCTCGTCGTCGAGCTGAGCGGCAAGGAGCCTAAGGGCTATTCGGCGCCGTGGTGGGAACTGAGCGCCAACACGATCGATCTCCTGCTCGAGAAGGGCATTGAGTATGACCATAGCCTGATGGAGAACGATCATTCTCCCTACTATCTGCGGCGCGATGATAGCTGGACCAAGATCGACTATTCGCAGCCGGCCGAGAGCTGGATGCAACCGTGGCAAGCGGGGTCGGAGACCGATCTCATCGAGATTCCCTGCAGCTGGTATCTGGACGATGCGCCACCGGTGATGTTCGTGAAGAAGTTCCCGAATAGCCACGGCTGGGTCAGCCCTCGCTCCATCGGCCAGATGTGGACAGATCAGTTCGATTGGGTGTACCGCAACTGTGACTACGGCATTTACAATGCGTGCCTGCATCCCGATGCATCGGGCCATCCTCAAATGCTTTTGATGCTGGAGCGGCTCATCGATCACATGAGCCACCACGACGGCGTGCGGTTCGTGACCTTGAAGGAGATATGCGACGATTTCCGTAGCCGCAATCCGCGTTAGCTCGTCGCGCCAACGCGAGCTTAGCTTGACGGGATCGATGAAAGGGGCCGCGGATGCCGGCAATCGGCGCCGCGCCCCCGGACGTCAATGACATGCCCCGGGGTCGTCGTTGTGCTCCGTGACCGGGCAAGCGTGAAGATCTCGCAACGACCGGTCAGGCCGCCCTCGGCCCCGGCGGTTCGACGCCGCCGAGGCGGTTGAAGATGGCGAGCGACTCCTCGATCCGCGCTCTCTCCAGGCCGCGTACGATGAACACGACGCGCGAACGGCGGTCTTCATCCGGCCAGGCATCGAGGTGCATCGGCGGATGGATGATGTGCTGCACGCCGTTGATCACCACCGGCGTATCAACATTCTGAACGTTCAGCAGGCCTTTGACCCGGAGAATGTCCTGGCCGTGGGTGTGCAAGAGCATGGTGAGCCAGATGCCGAACGCGGTCCAGTCGATGGGCTCGTCGTGAATCAGGCAGAACGAGTGGATGTTTGCGTCATGCCGGTTGACGTCGTGGCCGTGCTGCGCCGCCCCGGAGGTCTGCGCCGTCTCCGCCTCGATCCAGCGCAGCACTTCCTGGCCCTTGGTGGCGGGGTCGTAGACGTCGGCACGGAGCATCCGTTCCACGTCGACCACGCCGTGATCGGCGACGAGGAACTCGGCCGATGAGTTGATCCGCTCGAGGCGGCGGCGCAACGCTGCGGTCTCGGCAACGTCCGCGATATCGGTCTTGGTCAGCACGATGCGGTCCGCCACCGTCGCCTGCTTGACCGATTCTTCCTGGCGATCGAGCTGGCCTAGGCCGTTGACCGCATCGACGGTCGTAATGATCGTGCCGAGCCGATAGTGATGGCGCAGGGACACGTCGTTCATGAATGTCGCCAGAATCGGCGCGGGGTCGGCAAGGCCGGTCGTTTCGATGATCATACGACGGAATGCAGGCACGATGCCCCTCGCGCGCTTGTCATGCACCTCGAGAATGGCCTGCTTGAGGTCGTCGCGAATCGTACAGCACAAGCAGCCGCTGGACAGCAAAACGGTGCTCTCATCCACGGTCTCGACCAGCTGATGGTCGATCCCGACCTCGCCAAACTCGTTGATCAGAACGGCGGCGTCGCTGAGCGAGGGATGGCTCAGCAGATGGTTGAGCAATGTCGTCTTGCCGCTGCCCAAAAAACCGGTCAGCACGAAGATCGGCGTCAGCTCGGTATAGGCGCTCACCGCGGTTGTTCCTGGGTCACGGGTGCGGCGTCGCTGAGCGCGGCGAGGAGCTTCGGATCGAGGGGGTCGGCTGGCTTCTTCGCGATGGCCTCGACGGTCATCCAGATTTGCGGCAGGTAGTCGACCAGGTCCGTACGGCCACGGTAGCTATGCACCAGATATTGGCCACCCGCCCAATCATCGGCCTTGCAGCCATAGTAATTCAGGATCCGATTGACCAGCTTCAAACGGTACGCACGATCGAGAAACCGGCTATGCCCCACCGGTGTCGTGCCACTGCGCCCGACATCGGTGCCCGCCTCCGTCCAATGCGGGCCGCTCGAGAACATCGCGCAGAACGCGCACATCGTGTCGCTTTGCCCCAATCGTATGGCCGCCCGGCAGGGCCGCCCCTGGCCACCGACGAATCTAGATTTTGCGATCGGTGGAATCAACCGGGCGTCGTCGCCGCCGGCTGCCGCGGCGATCAGGCCGCATCCTCGGCCGTAAGGCTGCCCTTGCGTCGATGCCGTTTTGCCTCCTCGGCAACCGTGGACGCATCCGCGTCGTAGACCAGGCGTTCGGTGCCGGCGAGCGCGACGAAGCGCTTGCCGCGCGCACGACCGATCAGGGTCAAGCCGGCCCGGCGAGCGAGCTCGACGCCCCAGGCCGTAAAGCCCGAGCGTGAGATCAGGATCGGAATTTCCATGGTCACCGTTTTGATCACCATCTCGCTGGTCAGACGCCCTGTCGTGTACATGATTTTGCGATCCGCGCCGAGGCGGTTCCGAAACATGTAGCCGGCGATCTTGTCGATCGCATTGTGCCGCCCGACGTCTTCCATATAGATCAGCGGCTGGGACTCCTCGCACAGCACGCAGCCGTGGATGGCGCCCGCCGCCAAATAGAGGCTCGGCTGCTGATTGATCGTCCTGCTCAGCGCATAGAGCCACGAGGTCTTCAGGCAGGCCTCCGGGTCCAGCGTGACTGCGTCGAAGCGCTCCATCAGGTCGCCAAACACCGTGCCTTGGGCACATCCCGAGGTCAGCGTCTTCTTGCGCAAGGCCTCCTCATAATCGGTCACGCGCTTGGTGCGGACGACGACGGTCTCGATGTCCTCTTCATAGTCGATGCCGGTCACCTCATCGTCGGGACGCAGCATATTCTGGTTGAGCAAATAGCCGAGCGCCAGATATTTCGGGTGGTCTCGGATCGTCATGACGGTGACGATCTCCTGCCGGTTGAGGAACAGCGTGAGCGGCCGCTCTTCGACGACGCGCGCTTCGACCGCCGCGCCGTCCTGGTCCAACCCGTCGAGCAGGCGGGTCAGGCGCGCGTCGTTTGGGTCCGGCTTGACGATGAACTCTCGCATCAGGCATCGCATGTCATGGGTGGGTCCAGGATTCGAGGTGCCCGGGCCGGTCGCTGTCAAGTGCGAGGTCAGTCGAGGCCAGTCGATTGACAGGGCGGGCGGCGGCGCTATAGTGCCGCCGCTGCAGGGGCGGTGCCCCGCTTCCCTCTTCAAGGACGGTTATCATGTTCGCTGTGGTCCGCACCGGCGGAAAGCAATATCGCGTCGCGCCGGAGGACGTCATCCAGATCGAGCGGCTCGCGGCTGAGGCCGGTCAGACGATCGAGTTGAGCGAGGTGCTCGCGATCGGTGACAACGATTCCGTCTCGTTGGGACGGCCCCTCGTCGACGGTGCGCGGGTTGCGGCCACCGTCGTCGAGCACAAGCGCGGTGACAAGATCATCGTGTTCCGGAAGAAGCGGCGGAAGAATTTCCGGCGAAAGCGCGGACACCGCCAGGATCTCACCGTGCTTCGCATCGACGAAATCCTCGCCGCCGGCGAGCGGCGGAAACCGGCAAAGAAGGCCGCGAAGCCCAGGAAAACGGCGAAAGCCAAAGCTAAAGAAGCGGCCGACGCGCCGGCGGCAAAGGCCAAGGAAAAGAAACCGCCGAAGCCGAAGGCCAAGGCTGCCAAAGCGCCTGCCGCCAAAGGCGAAGCCCAGGCGCGGGGCAAGAAGGCCGAGGCCACGGGTGGGCAAGCCGGCAAGACGGCGAGGCCCTCTCGCGCGAAGACGAAGAAAGCAGAAGACGCCGCGCCGCCCGGACCTGCGGCGGATAAGCCGGAGCCCGAGGCGGAAGAGGAGAAGAGCTGATGGCGCACAAGAAGGCGGGCGGAAGTTCACGAAACGGCCGGGATACCGCGGGCCGCCGTCTCGGCATCAAGAAATTCGGCGGCGAGGCAGTGATCCCCGGCAATATCATCGCCCGGCAGCGCGGCACCAAGTGGCATCCCGGGGAGAACGTCGGCCTCGGGCGCGATCACACATTGTTCGCGCTGAGCGAGGGGCATGTGCGGTTCGCCAGGCGCACCGGCGGAAAAACGGTGGTCTCGGTCGAGCCGAGCGCTTGAGGCCTATCTCTCCGGCGCGCCTGGTGGGCGGGCGCACACCGGGCCATGAGCGCCGGGCATGCAGTTCCTCGATCAGGCCAAGATCTACGTGCAAAGCGGCGCGGGCGGCGCCGGCTGCATCGGCTTCCGGCGCGCCAAAAACGAGCCGCGCGGCGGGCCGGACGGCGGTGATGGCGGGGCCGGGGGCTCGGTCTTCGCCGAGGCCGTTGCAGGCCTGAACACGCTTATCGATTTCCGCTTCCGTCAGCACGTCAAGGCAGACCGCGGTCGGCCCGGCCGCGGCGGCGGTCGGGCCGGCGCGCGGGGCGCCGACATCGTCCTCGCTGTGCCGGTCGGGACCCAGTTCTTTGAGGAGCGGGGCGAGGTGCCGTTCGCCGACCTCGCCGAAGTCGGCGCTCGCGCCTTGCTGGTGCGAGGCGGCGCCGGCGGACGGGGCAACGTCCATTTCAAGTCGTCGACCAACCGTGCGCCGCGCCGGGCCGACCCCGGCGGCGCCGGCGAGGAACACTGGATTCGGCTTCGTCTCAAGCTGTTGGCCGATATCGGCTTGGTCGGTCTTCCCAACGCCGGCAAGTCGACCTTCCTCGCAGCGGTAAGCCGCGCGCGGCCCAGAATCGCCGACTATCCCTTCACCACCCTCGTCCCTCATCTCGGCGTGGCGTCATCCGGCGATGAAGAGTTTGTCGTTGCCGACATCCCCGGCCTGATTGCCGGCGCCCATGGCGGCGCCGGGCTGGGCGACCGCTTTCTCGGCCATGTCGAACGATGCTCGGTACTGCTCCATCTCGTCGACGGCACGCAATCGGACGTGGTCAAGGCATACCGGACCATCCGCGGTGAACTCGATGCCTATGGCCAGGGGCTCGCGGAGAAGCCCGAACTCGTTTGCCTGAACAAGGTTGACGCATTGAACCTGGCCGAACGCACGCGCCGGCGCGACCGGCTCGCCGCAGCGGCACGGAGCGAGGTTGGCCTTCTCTCGGGCGTCACCGGCGAGGGAGTCGCGGCAGCTCTCGCCGCTGCCGGCATCGTGGTCGCCGCTCGTGCCGCCGCCGGTTCGGCAGCGGACGCGCCAAGGTCCCTCGCCTGCGAGGCCACGCCATGACCCAGCCATCGCTTGGGCGTGCGTCCCGCGCGGTCATCAAGATCGGCTCGTCGCTGCTCGCCGATTCCCAAACCGGCGTCCTCGACGAAGCCTGGCTGGACGGTCTCGCCCGGGACGTCGACGCTCTGCGTCAGCGCGGCGTGGATGTGCTGATCGTCTCGTCAGGCGCAATCGCGATCGGGCGTCACCGTCTCGGACTCGTGGCGGGGCCCCTCAAGCTCGAGGAAATGCAGGCGGCGGCGGCCTGCGGGCAGATCCGGCTCGCTCATGCTTATCAGTCGGTCCTCGCCCGCCACGATGTCGCGGTGGCGCAGATCCTGCTGACCCACGAAGACACCGAAGCACGGAGGCGCTATCTGAACGCGCGCGGCACGATCAACACGCTGCTCTCGCTCGGCACGGTACCGGTGATCAACGAGAACGACACCGTCGCCACCAGCGAAATCCGCTTTGGCGACAATGATCGGCTCGCTGCCCGGGTCGCCGTGATGATGAGCGCGGATCTGCTGGTTCTGCTCTCGGATGTCGACGGCCTCTACGAAACCGACCCGCGGCGCGACCCGGATGCCCGCTGGGTGCCTGCGGTCGAGCGGATCACCCCGGCGATCGAGGCGATGGCGGGCGACATCGGGACGGCCACCGCCGCGGGCGGCATGGTGACCAAGATCGCGGCGGCCAAGAGCGCGATGGCGGCGGGGTGTCACATGGTGATTACGAAGGGTGCGGTCGACCGCCCGCTCACCGCGCTGGAGGGCGGCGCCCGCGCGACCTGGTTCGTGTCCACAGCGACGCCGCGCGCGGCGCGCAAGACGTGGATCGCGAGCGCGCTCGAGCCCCGCGGCACGCTGGTGATCGATGCCGGCGCCCGGCGCGCTCTCGCCCAAGGCCGGAGCTTATTGCCGGCCGGTGTGAAGGCGGTGGAAGGCGCGTTCCAGCGGGGCGACGCGGTGGCGGTCAGGGTCGATGGCGGGGCCGAGGCCGGCCGCGGCTTGGTCGCCTATTCGGCCGCCGACGCCCGCCGAATCATCGGCCATAAATCCCGTGAAATAGAGCGGATCCTCGGCTACCGTGGGCGTGCCGAGATGATCCATCGCGACGATCTCGTCCTGGAAGAGGAGCACGGACCGTGAGCATCGCCGAGGCGGCGCGGAACCTGGACATGGAAGCCGAAATGGCGGCGCTCGGTGCCGATGCCCGGGCGGCGGCTCGTGCGCTCGCGGCGGCCTCGACCGACACCAAGCGGCGCGCCCTGCAAACGGCTGCCACATCGCTCCGCGACGGGAAAGCGGCAATCCTGGAAGCGAATGCCAAGGACATGGCGGCGGCGCGAAGCGCGGGTCTGAGCGACGCTCTCCTCGACCGGCTGGCCCTCGATCCGGGACGGGTCGAAGCGATGGCGGCGGGAGTCGAGGAGATCGGCGCTCTTGAAGATCCCGTGGGCCGCGTCCTGGGCGAATGGACCCGGCCCAACGGGCTTCGCATTTGCCGGGTCTCGGTGCCGATCGGCGTCATCGGCATCATTTACGAATCGCGGCCCAATGTAACCGCGGATGCGGGTGCACTGTGTCTCATGTCCGGCAATGCGGCGATCCTGCGCGGCGGGTCGGAGAGCTATCACGCCTCGCGCGCCATCGCCGCGTCGCTGCAGGAGGCCCTCGTCGAGGCTGGTCTCCCGGCAGGCTGCATCCAACTCGTGCCGACGACGGATAGGGCGGCGGTTGGCATCCTGCTGGCCATGGACGACACGGTCGACATGATCGTGCCTCGCGGCGGCCGGTCGTTGATCGAACGGGTGCGTGAGGAGAGCCGGATCCCGGTGATGGCCCATCTGGACGGGATCTGCCACGTCTATGTCCACGCGGCCGCCGATCCGATGAAAGCGCGCGCGGTGACCTTCAACGCCAAGATGCGCCGGCCTGGGATCTGCGGCGCCGCGGAGACGCTCCTGGTCGACAGCGCCATGGAGCATGCGCTTCCGGCGATCCTGGAGCCGCTCTTCGACGCCGGTTGCGAGGTGCGCGGCGATCGACGCGCCCGCGCGCTCGATGCGCGCGTCGTTCCGGCCGACGATGCCGATTGGGAGACCGAATATCTCGACGCGATCATCTCGGTCGGCTTGGTCGATGGGCTCGACGCGGCGATCGCCCATATCAACGAGCACGGCTCCCACCATACCGACGCCATCATCACGGAGGACGGCGCGGTGGCCGAGCGATTTTTGGAGGCCGTCGACAGCGGGATCGTGTTGCACAACGCGTCGACCCAGTTCGCCGACGGCGGTGAATTCGGCATGGGTGCCGAGATCGGCATTTCCACGGGCAAATTGCACGCGCGTGGGCCCGTCGGAGTCGAGCAGCTCACCACCTACAAATACAAAGTCTACGGAAACGGACAGGTTCGCCCCTGAGCCCTCTCATCCCCATGCGCCGTCGGCGGTCGAGGCCGGTGTTATGCGTCGATGCGCAAACGCCGCCGCGGGGCCGGAAGATCGGCTTGCTCGGCGGCTCCTTCAACCCCGCTCATGAAGGGCACCGCCACATCAGCCTTCTGGCCCTCAAGCGGCTTGGTTTGCACGAGGTGTGGTGGCTGGTCTCACCGCAAAACCCGCTCAAGCCGAGCGCCGGGATGGCGGCCTTCGAAACCCGTCTGGCAACGGCGAAAAGCGTGGCGCGCGACCGGCGCCTCCGCGTCAGCGACCTCGAGCGGCGCCTCGGCAGCCGATATACGGCGGACACCGTCGCCCACATTAAGCGGCGCTTCCCTAGACACCGACTGGTCTGGATCATGGGCGCCGACAATCTGCCGAGCTTCGCCGAGTGGCGGCGCTGGCCCGCCCTGTTCCGGGCGCTGCCCGTTGCCATCTTCGACCGCTGGCCGTACTCTCTCTATGCCGGCGTGGCGAAACCCACGAAGCGATTCGCGCGCGGCCGCTTGGCGGAGCGTCGCGCGCTGGGACTGGCGCGGTGCAAGCCGCCCGCATGGATCTTGATCCATGGTCCGCTGCATCCCGCCTCGGCGACGGAGCTGCGCACCGCTGACCACGGCGCAGCGCCCAGGGAAGGGGGCTAGAGAAGCACTATAACGACGCCGAATCAAAGTGTTACGACGAACCAGCGGGACCCGGAAAGGTCCGGCGTACAGGCCATTCACCGGACCGTTGCTCGTGCACTCGCCGATGCCAAGGCGGAGGAGGTCGTGACGATCGACCTCAGCGGCAAGACCGCAATCGCCGACCTGATGGTGGTGGCCAGCGGGCGATCTAAGAGACATGTCGATGCGGCCGCGAAGCGCCTCTTGGAGCGGCTCAAGGATGACGGCACGCCGGCCCTGTCTGCGGAAGGGCGGGAAAGCTGCGACTGGGTGCTGATCGACGCTGGAGACGTCATCGTGCACATTTTTCGACCCGAGATCCGCGAACTCTACAATCTCGAGAAGATGTGGGCCGTCGAATTGATCGGCGCCACCGGTGAGCGCGCCGATCCCGCGAGCGATTAGCGGCGCGTCGATGGACGCATTCGCCCGCCGTTCACCCTCGACCGACCAGCCCATGATGGCGCCGGCTGTTTAGTCGCTGGACGGCCGCCTGCCGATGCGCGTGATTGTGGCAGCGATCGGGCGGGCCCGAGGCGATCCGGCACAGCAGATCTTCGAGACTTACCGCCGGCGCCTGCCCTGGCCGCTCGAGTTCCGCGCGATCCAGACCGGCGGCCGCGGAAGAAGAGGGCGCGACGGCGAGGCGGCAGCGCTGCTGAAGGGTTTACCGGCGGGCGCCTTCGTCGTGGTGCTCGATGGTGCCGGAGAGACCCTGACGAGTGAGGCATTCGCGGCGCGCCTCGCGGCCGTGCGCGACCGGGGCATCGGCGCCATGGCGTTCCTGATCGGTGGCCCGGACGGCCATGGCGCCGCCGCCCTTGAGCGCGCAAATCTGACCCTTTCGCTTGGACCTATGACGTGGCCTCATCTGCTGGTCCGTGCCATGCTTGCGGAGCAGCTTTGGCGCGCGGCCAGCATCCTGTCGGGTCACCCCTATCACCGGGCCTGAGCGGGGCTGCCGGGGGCGCTCTCGAATTGCCCGCAACGACCCTGGATTCAGCCGGTATCCGGGCTTAGAAAGCGTGGCCATGGGCTCGAAGACCATGCTGCGCCCCGTGGTCCTGTGCGTGCTGGACGGTTGGGGGCATCGGACCGAGACAGCCGACAACGCCATCGCTCTCGCCGACACGCCGGTCTGGGATCGTCTGACCGGGGATCGTCGTTACGGTTTGTTGGCGACGTCCGGTGCTGCCGTCGGCCTTCCCGACGGTCAAATGGGCAATTCGGAAGTCGGACACATGACGATCGGCGCGGGGCGGGTGGTCGTTCAGGATCTGGTCCGCATCGATGCGGCCGTGGCCGACGGCTCGCTCTCGGGCAATCCGGCCCTTGTCTCCCTTGTCGAACGGCTGCGGGAGACCGGCGGAAGCTGCCATCTGATGGGCCTGGTCTCGCCGGGTGGCGTGCACGCACACCAGGATCACATCGCGCTGCTCGCCCGAATCATCAGCGGCCATGGGGTTCCCGTGGCAGTACACGCCTTCCTCGACGGCCGCGATGTCCCGCCGCGCTCGGCGCTCGACGATCTGTCACGCTTCGAGGACGCTCTTCGAGACGCCCGGAGCGCCCGAGTCGCGACCGTCGCCGGCCGCTACTACGCCATGGATCGGGACCGCCGATGGGAGAGGACGGCCCGTGCCTATGACGCGGTGGTTTCGGCGCGCGGCAGGCCGGCGGCGGCGGCGGTCGAGGCCGTTGACGCGAGCTATGGCCGCGGGATCGGCGACGAGTTCGTCGAGCCTGCCGTGATCGGCGGCTATGCCGGTGCCGCAGACGGCGACGGGCTGATCATGGCCAACTTTCGCGCCGACCGCGTGCGCGCGATCCTGTCGGCACTGCTCGATCCCTCGTTCGACGGTTTTGCCCGCGCGAAGCGCGTGCGGTTCGCGGCCGCGGCGGGTATGTGTGAATATTCCGAGGCGCTGAACGGGTTTCTGGACACCATGTTCCCGCCGCCTTCGGTAACCGAGAGCCTCGGCGCGGTCGTGTCCCGCGCCGGACGGCGCCAACTGCGCATCGCCGAGACCGAGAAATACGCTCACGTGACGTTCTTCCTCAACGGTGGCGAGGAACGGAAAATGCCGGGTGAGGAGCGGGTGCTCGTGCCCTCTCCCAAGGTGGCGACCTACGATCTCAAGCCCGAGATGTCGGCGGCGGCGGTCACCGACGGCGTGGTCCAGGCGATCGCGAGCGATCGGTTCGATCTGATCGTGGTGAACTACGCCAATACGGACATGGTGGGGCATAGCGGCGATCTCGACGCCGCGATGGCGGCGGTTACCGCTGTGGACGGATGCCTCGGCCGGCTCGTCGAGGCCGTGGAAGCCACGGACGGCGCGCTTATGATTACTGCCGATCACGGCAATGCGGAGCTGATGCGTGGGTCGGACGGCGAGACGCCTCACACCGCGCATACGCACAATCTCGTCCCCGCCGTGCTCGTCGGGCCGCCCCGCATGGCGCTCAGCGACGGTGACCTCTCCGATGTTGCGCCGACGTTGTTGGACCTGATGGCGCTGCCTGTGCCCGCGGCGATGACCGGCCGCTCCCTGATCGTTCCGGCCACCCCCGACAGCGCTGAGCATGCCGCGCTCCCCTGAACGCCGTGGGGGCGGGGCGCTCAAGCCGGGGCAAGCCTTGATCGTCGCCCATGGCGAGGGATATCATGACCTGCTCTCGGGTATCGGCCTTATCGAGACGGGGCTCGGCCAGGCGGTGCTGGCCGACGAGCCGGCCAGCATGATGGCGGCAACCTCGGACGAGAGGCCCCAACCAAGGGTTGAGCTCCGCCGAAAAGGCCTGCCGATCAATCCGTTACCTTGGTTCTCGGCGACCGACGACGAGGTCGAAGGATAGCATGGGAAAGCACCTCGCAGCCGGCATGGCTGGCCTGATGATGCTCACCCTCCCGGCGCTTGCGCTCGCCGCGGAGAACACGGAAACCTACCGGCAGCTCAATCTGTTCGGCGATGTTTTCGAGCGCGTCCGCAGCGATTACGTCGAAGAAGTGAGCGACTCCGATCTCATCGAGGCCGCCATCAACGGCATGCTGGGCTCGCTCGATCCCCATTCGATATATCTCAACCCAAGGAGCTTCGAGGACGTTCAGATCCAAACCCGCGGCGAGTTCGGCGGGCTCGGCATCGAAGTGACGATGGAGAACGGCCTGGTCAAGGTGATCGCGCCGATCGACGACACCCCGGCGCAACGGGCCGGGATCGAGTCGGGGGACCTTGTGACCCATCTTGACGACGAGCCGGTGCTCGGCCTGACCCTCGAGCAGGCGGTCGAGAAGATGCGCGGCCCCGTCGATTCCGAGATCAAGCTGACGATCCTGCGCCGGGGTCTCGACGAGGCCCTCGACATCCCGATCACCCGCGCGATCATAAAAATCCGCTCGGTGCGCGCGCGAATAGCGGGAGACGATATCATCGTCGTGCGGATTTCCTCCTTCTCCGAACGCACCTCCGACGAGCTCGAGGAAATTGTGGACGACTTGCGGGATGAGCATGATGATCTGGTGGTCGGCGCCGTGCTCGACCTGCGTAACAATCCGGGCGGCCTCCTCGAACAGGCGGTCGCGGTTTCCGATGCGTTTCTGGAGCGCGGAGAAATTTTGTCGACCCGGGGCCGCCGCTCGGACAGCGTGCAGCGCTTCAACGCGCGGAGCGGCGACGTCATCGACGGCCTGCCGCTAGTCGTGCTGATCAATGGTGGCTCGGCGTCGGCCTCCGAGATCGTGGCGGGAGCGCTACAGGATCATCGGCGGGCGATCGTGCTCGGCACACGGTCTTTCGGCAAGGGCTCGGTGCAGACGGTGATTCCCCTGGGCGGCCACGGCGCCGTGCGCCTGACCACGGCGCGCTACTACACGCCGTCCGGCCGCTCCATCCAGGCGGAAGGGATCGACCCGGACATCGTCGTCGAGCAGGCGCGCTTGGAGCCGGTCGCGACGGATCGCCGCCGCGAGGCGGACTTGAGGGGGCGGCTCGACAATGACGGGTCGGACGCGACCGAGGAGGCGGATCCGCCGCCGGCTGGCACCGCCGATGATGCGGCCGACGACGACGATTATCAGTTGGCCCGCGCTCTCGACCTTCTGCGGGGGTTCCGTATGCTCTCGCGCACGATGGTCAACTGAGAGGACGGCCCGGGCGGCATTGGGGCCTGCCCTGATCGGTCTGCGCCACCGACCTCCGGTCCAAACGCTGAAATGACGGAGCGAAACGCCCTGCCGTACCGGCCATGCGTCGGCGTGGTCTTGTTCAACGCAAAGCAGCTGATCTTCGTCGGCCAGCGCATCGATATGGCGCAGGAAGCCTGGCAGATGCCGCAGGGCGGGATCGATCGGGACGAAGCGCCACGCGACACGGCACTCCGGGAGCTCGAGGAAGAGACCGGTATCGCGCCGCACCTGGTGGAATTGCTCGCCGAGACCGAGCAATGGCTGCGCTACGACCTTCCGCCGGAGTTAATCGGGCGGGTTTGGCAGGGGCGCTACCGGGGCCAAGAGCAAAAATGGTTTGCCGCCCGCTTTCTCGGAACCAACGCCGACATCGATATCGCGACAGCGCATCCGGAGTTCAGGGCTTGGCGTTGGTCAGGCGCCGATGAGCTTTGCGCGAACGCCATACCCTTCAAGCGGGCACTCTACGAAGCGGTGATCTCGGAGTTTCGCCCGTTTCTTTCGCCACGAGGCGGGCCAGATGGCCTCCGTAGAGCCGCAGGACCTGCCAGGCGAGCGCCGTAATGATCTTGCCGAGCCGCCCCTGGGGCTTGATGCCGATCGCCTTCAGGGTCATGCCCATCCCGCGCTGCAAGTGATTTCGGCGGTAAAGCGGCAAGGTGCGACCGGCATAGGCTCGGGCCGACCGGCGGCGGTTAAAGGGCTCGGGCATGCCGGCGCCGCAATGGTAGGCGTAGGAAAGCTCGTCGTCGCCCGCTTCAAACAGGCGTGTAAGCGCCACTTTGGCCCGGCCGAGCCGGCCGAGTCCCTCGCGTTTCTGGTATCGCTTCATGGCGTCGTAAAAGAGCTTGTAGTGGCGGAACTCGTCGCCCGCGATGCGCGTGCAGATTTCGCTGAACACGGGTTCGATGGCGGCATCGCGCAATGCGCTGTAATAGGCCGACGTGCCGACCTCGACGATGCAGCGCGCGACCAGCTCACCGCAACGCGAACCACGGATCGATTCGCGTGCCTCGACGTCGATATCGTGACCGGCGACGAACCGCGCGAAGGTGCTGTCGAAATCGAAGTCCGGGTCCGCGAGCTCGGCGTAGCGCCTCAAGACGGTGCCGTGCTGGACCTCTTCCTTCGCCCAACTCAGCGCCGCGGCGCAGAACTCCGGATCGTCGTGAAACACGCCGCACAGATACTTGCCGTAATCGGCGCTATGATGCTCGACCATGCACGCCGCCTTAGCGATCTTGACCATCTCCGGGTCAAGCTTGGATCGGTCGAACCGGTCCCACGGGATATCGTCGAGGGTCCAGTCGCTCATGCCCCTGCTCGCCGCTCATCCACGCGTCCGGCGCGCGATTATAATTGTGTGGACGGGGCGAACAAGCTCTTAGGCTGGCTTTCTTGCGCTCAACCGGCGTTGGCGGCGAGGAGTTCCGCGAGCTCGACCGCGCGCTCATATTTCGCGCGCTCCTCCTCGCCCTCGGCATCGCGCAAATCGAGCTGCGCTTGCTCGAGCCGCGCCTGGGCTCGGGCCTGGTCGATCGTCCCGGTCTCGAAGGCCTCGGTCGATAGCACCGTGCACCGTTCGCCCGTCACCTCGGCGAAGCCTTCGGCGACCACGTAGCGCTCCTTCGGCTTTTCGTTCTCGTAGATCTCGATGAGCCCCGGCCGCAAGGTGGAGATCAGCAGCGAATGGCCCGGGAGCACGCCGAAATCACCCTCGGTGCCCGGCACCACCACCATCTCGACATCCCCGGAGAAGATCAGCCTCTCCGGCGCGACCAGCTCGAATTGCAGGGTTTCGGCCATGATGCGCTCGCGCCTCAGGCGGCCTCGGCGGCCATTTGCTTCGCCTTCTCGAGGGCTTCCTCGATGGGGCCGACCATGTAGAACGCGGCTTCCGGCAGATCGTCATACTCGCCGGCGCAGATCGCCTTGAAGCTCGCGATCGTATCTTTGATGTCCACGAGCTTGCCCGGCGTGCCGGTGAAGACCTCGGCGACGAAGAACGGCTGAGACAGGAAACGCTGGATCTTGCGTGCCCGCGCGACCGTCAGCTTGTCCTCTTCCGAAAGCTCGTCCATGCCGAGGATCGCGATGATGTCCTGCAGCGACTTGTAGGTCTGCAGGATCCGCTGGACCTCGCGCGCGACGGTGTAATGCTCCTCGCCGATGATTCGGGGGTCGAGCATGCGCGAGGTGGAATCGAGCGGATCCACCGCCGGATAGATGCCGAGCTCGGCGATCTGGCGCGACAGGACGGTGGTCGCATCCAGATGGGCGAAAGATGTCGCCGGCGCCGGGTCGGTCAAGTCGTCGGCCGGGACGTAGATCGCCTGAACCGAGGTGATCGAGCCTTTCTGGGTCGAGGTGATCCGCTCCTGGAGGGCGCCCATATCGGTCGCCAGCGTCGGCTGGTAGCCGACCGCCGAGGGAATGCGCCCGAGCAGGGTGGACACCTCGGAGCCCGCCTGGGTGAAGCGAAAGATGTTATCGATGAAGAGCAGGACGTCCTGTCCCTCCTCATCGCGGAAATACTCCGCCTGGGTCACGCCGGTCAGGCCGACTCGGGCCCGCGCGCCGGGCGGCTCGTTCATCTGACCGTAGACGAGCGCCACCTTGGACTGATCGCCTTCGAGGTCGATGACGCCCGATTCGATCATCTCATGATAAAGGTCGTTGCCTTCGCGCGTCCGCTCGCCAACGCCCGCGAAGACCGAGTAGCCGCCATGCTGTTTGGCGATGTTGTTGATCAGCTCCATGATGATCACGGTCTTGCCGACGCCGGCGCCGCCGAACAGCCCGACCTTGCCGCCCTTCGCGTAGGGCGCGAGCAGATCGACCACCTTGATGCCGGTGACCAGGATCTCGGCTTCGGTCGATTGCTCGATGAACGCGGGCGCCGGTGAATGGATCGGCCGGCTGGTTTTGGCCTTGACCTCGCCGCGCTCGTCGATCGGATCGCCGACGACGTTGATGATGCGACCGAGCAGTTCCGGCCCGACCGGCACCGTGATGCCGCTGCCGGTATCGACCGCTTCATCGCCACGCACGAGGCCGTCGGTCGTGTCCATCGCGACGCACCGGACGGTGCTCTCGCCGAGATGCTGCGCCACCTCGAGGACCAGGCGATTACCCTGATTGTCGGCTTGGAGGGCGTTCAGGATCGCCGGGAGCTCACCCTCGAAGCGCACGTCAACGACCGCGCCCATGATTTGGGTGATCTTCCCGACCGCGTTTCTCGTCGCCATTTGCTCTGCTCCCGCTCGGGCTCGTTCGGACCGCCGTCAGAGCGCTTCCGCGCCGGAGATGATCTCGATCAGCTCCTTGGTGATCTGCGCCTGCCGTGTCCGGTTATAGTGGAGGGTCAGCTTGTCGATCATCTCGCCGGCATTGCGTGTCGCGCTGTCCATCGCCGTCATCCGCGCGCCCTGTTCGCTCGCCGCGTTCTCGAGCAGGGCTTTGAAAATCTGGATCGACAGATTGCGCGGCAGGAGGTCGGAGAGAATCATCTCCTCGTCGGGCTCGAAGTCATAGATTGCGCCGCCGAGATCGGCTTCGTCGTCCACCGTCTCCGATTGCGGCGGACTGAACGGGATGAGCCTCTGGAAAGTGACCGCCTGACTCATGACCGTTTTGAAACGGTTGTAGACCACGGTGCAGGTGTCGAACTCGCCGTCCTCGAAGCGCTTGGTGAGACCCCGACCGATCTGGTCGGCTTCTTCGAACGAGGGACCGCGCGCCCGGCCGATCCCGTCGATATGGTCGATGATCATCGTGCCAAAGTCGCGGCGAAGCTGCTCGCGGCCCTTGCGACCAACGCAGATCAGCTTTGTCGTCTTGCCCTGCTCGGCGAGCTCCCTGAGGCGTGCCCGGGTTGCGCGTGTGATCGAGCTGTTGAAGCCGCCGCACAAGCCCCGGTCAGCGGTCGCGACCAGGAACAGATGGGTGTCGTCCTTGCCGGTGCCGCGCATCATCGGCGGGGCGTTCTCTCGCTCGCCCATGAGCGCGGCGAGCGAGCCCACCATGCGCTCCATCCGCTCCGAGAAGGGGCGCGCCGCCTCGGCTGCTTCCTGGGCGCGCCGGAGCTTCGATGCCGCGACGAGCTTCATCGCCGAGGTAATCTTCTGGGTCTGGCGCACGCTGTTGATGCGCACCCTGAGATCCTTGAGGCTGGCCATGGCGGGGTTCGCTCTCCAGCCTGGCCTATGCGAACTTCTTGGAGAAGTCGTCCAGGATCGAGGCCAGCGTCTTGTCCGCCTCGTCGCTCAGCTCCTGCGAGGTGCGGATACCGTCGAGCAGCTCCGCGTGGCTCGCCCGCATCTCACTGAGGAACTCGCTCTCGAAGCGGGTCACGTCGGCGACCGCGATTCCGTCGAGATAGCCGCGTACGCCGGCGAAGATCGAGACCACCTGCTCCTCGACGGCCATCGGCGCGAACTGATCCTGCTTGAGCAGCTCGGTCAGCCGCGCGCCTCGATTGAGCAGGCGCTGCGTCGCCGCGTCGAGGTCGGAGCCGAACTGTGCGAAAGCGGCCATCTCTCGATACTGGGCGAGCTCCAGCTTGATCCTGCCCGCGACCTGCTTCATCGCCTTCACCTGGGCGGCCGAGCCCACCCGGCTCACCGAGAGGCCGACATTGATCGCCGGTCGAATGCCTTGATAGAAAAGGTCGGTCTCGAGAAAGATCTGCCCGTCGGTGATCGAGATCACGTTGGTCGGGATGTAGGCCGAGACGTCGCTCGCCTGGGTCTCGATCACCGGCATCGCGGTCAGCGAGCCCAAGCCGTTGTCCGCGTTCATCTTGGCCGCGCGCTCGAGCAGGCGCGAATGGAGATAGAACACATCGCCCGGATAGGCCTCGCGCCCCGGCGGCCGGCGCAGCAGGAGCGACATCTGGCGGTAGGCGACGGCATGTTTCGACAGGTCGTCGTAGAAAATGACCGCATGCATGCCGTTGTCCCGGAAATATTCGCCGAGGGTGCAGCCGGCATAGGGTGCCAGGAACTGCAACGGCGCCGGCTCGGACGCGGATGCCGAGACCACGATCGAATAGTCGAACGCGCCATACTCTTCGAGGGTCTTGACGATCTGCGCCACGGTTGAGCGCTTCTGCCCGATGGCGACGTAGATGCAGTAGAGCTTTCTCGATTCGTCGTCGCCCTCGTTGATCTCTTTCTGGTTGATGATCGTGTCGATCGCGATCGCGGTCTTGCCGGTCTGACGGTCACCGATGATCAGCTCGCGCTGCCCGCGGCCGATCGGGACCAAGGCGTCGAGCGCCTTGAGGCCGGTCTGTACCGGCTCGTTCACCGACTGTCGCGGGATGATGCTGGGCGCTTTGACCTCGACCCGGCGCCGCTCCGAGCCCTCAATCGCGCCCTTGCCGTCGAGCGGGTTGCCGAGCGGGTCGACCACGCGGCCGAGGAGCTCCTTGCCCACCGGTATATCGACGATCGTCCCGGTCCGCTTGACGATATCGCCTTCCTTGATGTCGCGGTCCTCGCCGAAGATCACGATGCCGACATTGTCGGTCTCGAGATTCAGCGCCATGCCCTGAATACCGCCGGGAAACTCGACCATCTCGCCGGCCTGGACATTGTCGAGCCCGTAGACGCGGGCGACACCGTCCCCGACTGAGAGCACTTGGCCGACCTCGGCGACATCCGCCTCGGAACCGAAATTGGCGATCTGCTCCTTTAGGATTGCCGATATTTCGGCGGCCCCGATATCCATCTCAGATTCCCTTCATCGCCAATTCTAAATTCTGCAACTTGGTTTTGATCGAGTTGTCGAGCATGCGCGAGCCGACACGAACGGTCAGGCCACCAATCAGCGAGGGGTCGACATGCGTCTCCAGCGCCACGTCGCGCCCCACGATCGTTCGCAGCGCTTCCCTGACCGCCTGCAAATGGTTGGGTTTGAGCGGCGTCGCGGAGGTGACCTCGGCCGACACCTCGCCGCGATGCTCGGCGAGCTTTGCCTGGAACGCCTTGATCATGGCATCGAGCAGGAACACGCGCCGGTTTCGTGCGAGGAGCGCGACGAAATTCCTGACATAGCGGCTCGCTTCCAGCCGCTCCAGCACGGCATCCAGCGCCTTGCCCTGCTCGGTGCGCGAGAGCGTCAGGCTTCGCACCACACGCCTCAAATCCTCGCTGTCGTCGAGCAGCGCGTGGATCTGAGCGAGGTCGCGCTCGATCGCGTCGAGCACGCCGCGTTCGATGGCGAGCTCGAACAGCGCGTTCGCGTAGCGATCCGCGAGACCGGCGAGTCCGGCGACCGATTGCCCAGCCACTGCTGCCCCTTCTTCTGCCCCGGATGCGCCGCCGCGCCCGCCATTGCTTGAGACGCGGCCGCAAAAAAAGCCTCGCGGGCGCCCGTCCCGGAAAGGCCAGCGATAGGTAACACACTCACCGAACCGGTGCAACCGCCTCCCGGCTATCAGTATTTACGTTTAATTTCAATGCGATAATCACATGAAACTGTGCGGGTCGATATCGACCTGGAGGCGTATGCGGGGGGCCTTCTCGAGACCCTTCAGCCAGCGCCTCAGATGGGGCTGGAGCAGCGTGTCACGGGGGCACTTGAACAGAAGACGAAAGCGATGACGACCGCGGAGCACTCGCATCGGTGCCGGCGCCGGCCCGAGAACCTGGATCCCGTCGGATGCTTCGTCGGCCCGCGCCCGGCGCGCGAGAGAGTTGGCGGTGCGGAGGGTTTCCGCCTCGTTCGAGCCGGCCGCGATGACCGCGGCGAGGCGGCCGAAGGGCGGCAGATCATGGGCCTCGCGGGCCGCCGCTTCCTGTGCCATGAAGGCATCGCGGTCGCCGGAGACCAGGGCGGCGATCACCGGGTGCTCGGATGCGTGGGTCTGCAACAAGACCCGCCCGGGCCGCCCGCCGCGCCCGGCACGGCCGCCGACTTGATGGAGCAACTGATAGGTGTGCTCGGCCGCGCGCATATCACCGCCTGCCAGTCCTAGATCGGCGTCGACGACGCCCACCAGAGTGAGCTGCGGGAAGTGGTGGCCTTTGGCCACGATTTGGGTGCCGATCAGAACATCGATCTCGTGGGCCGCCATGGCCTCGACCAGCGCTTCGACCTGGCTCGGCCCGTGCACCGTGTCGCTGGTCACAACGGCCCACCGGGCGCTCGGGAAGGCCGCGCCGACTTCCTCGACAAGCCGCTCGACTCCCGGGCCACAGGCCACGAAATTGGCCTCGGCCGTGCAAGCCGGACAGGCGCTCGGCAGCGCCCGGCGGTAGTCGCAGTGATGGCAGTTGAGCGTGCCTGCAAAGCGGTGCTCCACCAGCCAGGCACTGCAATGCGGGCATTGGAGGCGGTGGCCGCAAGCGCGGCACAGCGTAAGCGGCGCATAGCCTCGCCGGTTGAGAAAGAGCAACGCCTGCTCGCGGGCCTCCAGAGTTTCCGCGAGGGCCGAGCGCAAAGCGGGCCCCAGCCAGGCGCCGCGCGGCGGCGGCGTCTCCCGCAGATCGACGGTTTCGATCGCAGGCAGCCGCGCGCTCCCATACCGGTCCGGCAGAATTTGGCAGGCATAGCGTCCGGTCCGGGTGTTGACGACCGTTTCGAGCGAGGGGGTGGCGGAGACCAGCACCGCGGGGCAGTCTTCAAGGCGGGCGCGCACCACGGCGATGTCGCGGGCATGATAGATCACGCCTTCTTCCTGTTTGAAGGCTGCATCATGCTCCTCGTCGACCACGATCAGGCCGAGCGTCCGAAAAGGCAGCCAAAGCGCCGAGCGCGCACCCACCGCGACTGCCGCCTTGCCCTCGGCGACGGCGCGCCAGGTCTCGCGCCGTCGGCGCGCGCCGAGTTCGGAGTGCCAGACCGCCGGCTCGGTGCCGAAGCGGGCGCGGAAGCGCGCAAGCCACTGGGCGCCGAGGGCGATCTCGGGCAGCATCACCAATACCTGCTTGCCGGCTTCGAGCGCCGCGGCGACCGCTTCGAAATAGACCTCCGTCTTCCCGGCGCCGGTTACCCCATCGAGCACGGTGACTCCGAAGGCGGCGTCGGCGACCGGGGCGCATAACGCCTCCGCGGCGCTCCGCTGGGCCTCCGATAGGGCAAGGCCCGGCCGGCTTGTATCCGGTCGGCCGAAAATCATGACCTCCGGCACTGCGACGGCCTCGATCGCGCCGAAATCGGCGAGCGCACGCACCACGCCGCCGCTCACTCCGGCCTCGCGCGCGATGTCGGTCGCGGTGCGCGGCGGCCCATCCCGAAGCAGGGCGAGCACGCGTTTGCGGGCCGCCGTCATTCGTTCGGGAACTCCGCTGCCGAGCCGGTAGGCCGATCGCATGGGCGGCGCCTCCAAGGCGGCGGGGATATTCATCGCCATGCGCAGAACCGAGCCCCGGTGTGCCAGCGTATAGTCGGCTGTCCAATCGACCAGGTGACGGAGCGGCTCGGTCATCGGCGGCGCGTCAAGCACCGCCGTCACATCCTTGAGGCGTGCCGCCTCGATGTCGCCGCCGCCTTCGCCCCAGACCACGCCGAGGACATCCCGCCTGCCGAACGGCACGCGCACGAAGCGGCCCGGTGCGACGGCGGCGGCGAGTGCGTCGGGTACGGCGTAGTCGTAGACCTCGTCGAGAGGCAGCGGCAACAGCACGGCAACGCGTGCGAGCCCGTCCGCATCCTCGCCCGCGGGGCGTGGGCTTTTGGTGCCGGAATAGAGCTTTCGCGGCGGGCGTGCTACGGTGTCGATCATCGCTCGGGGGCCTGATCCCTGGACCGTGATCGCGGTGCGGTGCGGCGGTGTCGAGCCCCGAGCTTGATTTCCGCGCCGGGAAGCGGACCCGGTTTCATCGATTGTAGCCTCCCACCGTCACACTTCGTATACCTTCGCTTGATGGAAACCGGCGACTAGGCTTGGAGATCGTGACGGAGGGCGCCCTGGGTCCAACGAGGACGGCATCGTCGGGCGGAGCGGGAGCAATGACATGAAATTCTTCGTAGACACTGCGGACATCGACGAGATTCGGGATCTCGCGGCGACCGGGCTGCTCGACGGCGTGACCACCAACCCCTCGCTCATCGCCAAGACGGGCGGTGATTTCTTCGACGTGATCCGGCGCATTTGCGAGATCGTGCCCGGCCCGGTCAGCGCCGAGGTGACCGCGACCGACACGGAGACGATGCTCTCCGAGGGCCGCACGCTCGCGGCGCTGGCGCCCAATGTCGCGGTCAAGGTGCCGCTGACCTGGGATGGTCTCAAGGCCTGCCGCGCGCTCAGCCAGGGCGGCACCAAGGTCAACGTCACCCTTTGCTTCTCCGCGTCTCAGGCGCTGCTGGCGGCGAAAGCGGGCGCGGCCTTCATCTCGCCCTTCGTCGGACGGCTCGACGACATCAGCCAGGACGGGATGGGCCTGATTCGGGATATTGCGACGATCTACCGCGCCTATCCGGATTCGCTCAGGACCGAGATCCTGGTCGCTTCGATCCGCCATCCGCTCCATGTCGTGGAGGCGGCGAAGATGGGGGCCGACGTCGCGACGCTGCCGCCGGCGGTGTTGCGCAAGCTCGCGAGCCACCCGCTCACCGATAAGGGTCTCGCCGCCTTCCTCGCCGACTGGGAGAAGACCGGGCAGTCGATCCTCGACTCTTGATTTTCGGACGGTCCCGCATCGAGCGGTGGGCCGCAGTCCTCAGCCCGAGTCCCGATGAAACCGGAGCGTGTCTCTGCCGGTGATCGGAGATATGGTCGGGGATGATGCGACGGGAGGGGACAGGAGAAGACAGGTGAGCCTATCGTCAGTCGTTTCGCTTCCGCGTTCGCCGATCCACGGATGCCGCGCTCGTGCGCTACGCCGGTCTCTCGTCGCTCTGATGATCGTTTCGGCCATAACGGCGGCCGCACCGCATGGCGCGGCCGCGGATGGGAGCCGCGGGGTGGCCAGCCGCATTCCCACGACGACGGCGGACGCGGTGCGCCCGGTCGCGGTGATCGACCGGCAGGATATCGAGCTCTCCGGCATGAGAAGCGTCTGGGACCTGTTGCAGACGCGCGCGGACTACAACGGCTTCGGGCTCCACCGGCCGCTCGTTCTTGGCAACGACTACGCCGTGTTTCTCGTCAACGGCCGCCGCCTTCCCAGTCCGACGCTGTCATGGGCGTTGGAATCTCTGCCGATATCGGCGGTCGAACGCATCGAGATCCTGAGCGACAGCGCCGCCGCCCTGCATGGCGGGCAGGCGATCGGCGGAGCGGTCAACATCGTTCTGAGGCGCGATCTCGACGGCGTCGAGCTCCAGGGGAGCGCCACCCGGCCGAGCCAGAGGGGCGGCGATGCGGAGCACGTCAGTGCCGTATGGGGAGGCGCGCTCGGACGCGGTCAGGTGACGGTCGGCATGGACGCCTTCCGGCGGCAGGAGGTTCGCCGAGCGGACCGGGACTACAGCCGCGCCTCGTGGACGCCCGGCGGCTCGTTTGCCGATACGACGGGCGTTTCGGTGGCCGGCAACACCGTTATCATTCGCACCGAAGACGGCGGGTTGATCGCGCGCGCCATCGGCGACTGTACGGGAAGCGCCTATACCGGCGTGCTCACCAACCCGCTCGGCCTTCCCGGCACGGGCTGCGGCTTCGCCTACGCTGACAGCGCCTGGCTCTTCCCCCAGGAACGTGTCGAGCGGGAAGGTCTGTTCGTCAGCTTCGATCACCCGCTCGGCGACGAGGCGGACCTTTATGTCGACGCCCGGTTCGCGCAGGCCGATACCGCGTTCCGGCAGGCTCCCGCGGCCGACACCTTCTCCTTCACGCCCCCGCAGACGCTCAGGGACACTCTGCTTGCCGACGAGGAAATCGATACGCTCCCGGATACGCTCAGAGTGTCTCATCGCTTCGTCGGCCACGGCAATCGCGACTGGGGCTGGGACATCGACGAACACGACCTCGCGCTCGGTCTGCGGGGACGGCTCACGGACGGCATCGGCTATGACGCGCATCTGCGCTCCTATCGCCACGACGGCGGCAATTCCGGCGATAGCTTCGTGAGCGAGAGCGCGATCCGGACAGCCATCGAGGAGGGGCGTTACGATCTCGAGAATCCGTTGTCGAAGGATCCGACGCATCTGGCGGCGATCAATGAAAGCCGGCTCTGGTGGAGCGGGGATTTGCTCCATGACTACAAAGTCGCCCGCGCGTCCCTGGACGGCACGGCGTTCGTGCTCGGCGGCGGCAAGGCGCGATGGGCGGCAGGCGCCGAAGCCGCGGACGTGGAACGGAAGGAAACCAACGACTTTCGGGATATCGAGGGCCGCGTCCACGAACCGGGCGACGTGCTCGGGATCAGCGACTATTGGAAGGCCTCGGCGGCGGGCGAGCGCCGGCGCTGGTCGGGGTTCGCCGAAGCGTCCTTGCCGCTCAGCAGTGATTGGGATGTCATGCTGGCCGCGCGGCACGACGATCACGACGATGTCGGTGCGGCGTTCTCCTACCAGGTCGCGAGCCGGTACCGGTTGAACGAGGCCCTCGCGCTCCGCGGGTCCTGGAGCGGGGGCGCCAGGGCACCCGGCCTGCGTGAGCTGCATACGCGCGAAACGATCGCCGACGCGCGCATCTGCGACACCGGAACGCATACCGGCAATCGGCAAGACTGCAGCTTGCAGGATGTGGAGGTCGCGAGCGGCGGGAACCCGGACCTGGAGCCGGACGAGGCGGAGAGCCTCAGCCTCGGCGCCGTGGCCAGCCTGGGTCCTTTGTCTCTCGGCGCGGACTGGTTCCGGATCGGGCTCTCCGGCCAGCCGGCCCAACTGTCCGCGCAGTCCGTCGTCGACCTGGACGCGCAGGGGCGCTTGCCGCCGAGCGGCGCTGCGGTGATACGCGACGGAGGCCGCATCACGCGGGTCGAGGCTTCATGGGCCAATATCGGCGAAACCGACGCCGCGGGCATCGATGTGCACGCCCGCGCCGGCTGGGAGACCGAGTGGGCGGATCTGGTCTTCGATGCCCGCTGGCTGCGCATGACCCGTTACGAGTACCGCGTGGCGGGCGAGATGCAGCCGGCCGGCTATCCGCGCGACCGCGTGCATGCGTCGCTTCGCGCGAGCCGGGGCGAGGTGACCGCCAACTGGAGCCTGCACGCAGTTTCAAGTTATCCGAACGCGGCGGGGACCGGCCGTTACAAGCGATGGCTGGGCCAGGACCTCACGGTGCGGTGGAGCGACGCGTTCGGCTTGGGCGGGCTGGATCTCACCGGCGGCGTCCTCAATATCGGCGACCGCGGCCCGTCCATCGACCCCACGAACCCCAACCAGCAGGATGTGAGGCTGGATTCGGCTCTGGGGCGCACGCTGTTTGTGGCCGCCAAAGTCTCTCTCGGCCCGTAAAGCCGCGCCCGACCGCGTGTTTCGTGGGAGGGATATGAAGGCCGTGGTCGAGCCGGGCTTCGAATGCCGCCCCGCGGGGGACGCTGGTTCCGATGCTCCACGCTCAAAGCCGCGGCCGCAAAAGCGCGGGCCGTTCACCCGTTCTAATTGTGATCGCGGCGGATCATGTCGGCCGCCTTCTCGCCGATCATGATGGTCGGCGCGTTGGTGTTGCCGGACGGGATCTGCGGCATGATCGAGGCGTCGGCGACGCGCAAGCCCGCGATGCCGTGGACTCGAAGGCGGGCATCGACGACGCTCATCGGGTCGCGGCCCATCTTGCAGCTGCCGACCGGGTGATAAACCGTGCTCGCGGTGCTGCGGACATAGTCGATCAACGCGGCATCACTCTCGACATCGGCGCCGGGCCGATGCTCGGATTCGACGCATGCGGCGAACGGTTCGGTCTGCACGATCTCGCGCAGGATGCGCACGCCGCGCACGAGGCTCATCACATCCTCCTCGTCCGCGAGGTAGTTGGGCTGGATCGCCACCCGCTTGGCGCCATCCGCGCCGCGCGCGAGTGTCACCCGGCCGCGACTCTTCGGCCGGGTGCAGCAGACCGAGCTCGTGGTGCCGGGGAACGGGTGAGCGCGCCAGCTGCCGTCCGGCAGCAGGTCAAAGCTGAGCGGCCGGAAGGTGATCTCGAGATCGGGCCGCCCGTCCCGTCCCGTCGAATCGAGAAAGCCGCAGATCTCGCATGAGGTGAGCGCCAATGCGCCGGTCCGGAAGAGGCCGTAGCGCAGCACCTCGAGCGCCAGAAGCGGACGGCTGCGCAGTAGCTGATTGAGCGTCGGAAACGCCTTCTTCAGTCGGGGTTGGACGAACACGAACAGGTGGTCGTGAAAGTTCTGGCCGACGCCCGGCAGGTGATGGACCGGCGCGATGCCGAGTTCTTTCAGGGCCGCCGCATCGCCGATCCCCGATTGCAGGAGAATCTGGGGCGAGCCCACCGCGCCGGCGCACAGCACGACCTCGCGCTCGCAGTGGGCCGTGACGACGGTGCCCGGTTTCTCCGCATAGACAACGCCGGTCGCAGCGCCCTCCTCGACGATGATGCGCTCGACCAATGCCGAGGTCACGACGCGGAGGTTCGCGCGCGCCGTCGCTGGCCGTAGATAGCCCACCGCGGTGGAGGCCCGCCGGCCGTTTCGGATCGTGCCCTGGACCAGGGCGATTCCGTGCTGATCGCCGGTATTGAGGTCGTCGAGCCGGGGAATGCCGCTCCGGACTGCGGCCTCGAGGAAGCGCGTCGAGGCGCGGTTGCTCGGCCGGGTATCGCTGACCCCGATCGGGCCGCCCGCGCCGTGGCTCTCGCTCGCCCCATGCTGCTGGTCCTCGGCCTTCAGGAAGTAGGGCAGCACGTCGTCCCAGCCCCAGCCCTCATTGCCGGCGGCGCGCCACGCGTCATAGTCCTCCGCCTGGCCGCGGATATAGAGCATGCCGTTGATCGCGCTCGAGCCGCCGAGCACCTTGCCGGAAGGGAACGGCATGCGCCGGCCGCCGAGGCCGGGCACCGGCTCCGATGCGCGCAGCCAGTTGAGCTTCGGATCGGTGAGCAGACGGGTGAAGCCCGCGGGCATGTGGATCAGCGGATTGGTGTCCTTGGGCCCCGCCTCGAGGAGCAGCACGCGGTTGCGCGGATCTTCCGACAGGCGGCCCGCGATCGGCGCCCCGCCGGAGCCTGCGCCGATGACGATGTAGTCGTAGCGCATCGGGCGGCGCCTCAGGTGAGCGCCGCCGCGAGCGCCGCGAAGTCCTCGACGACGAGATCGGGCTGGTGCGGAGTCTCGCCGAACGGCCGCTTGCGGCGATCGATAAAGGCGCTGCGCATGCCGTAGGACTTGGCGCCGATGCAATCGAAGGCGTGATTGGCGACGAACAGGCAGGCCGAGCGGTCGACGCCGATGATCTCCTCGGCCTTGGCGTAGGTCCTCCAATGGGGCTTGAAGGTGCCCGCTTCCTGCACCGAGATGACATGGTCGAAGCGAAAGCCGATATGCGGCCGGGCGGCCTCCAGCATATCGCGGTCGCCGTTGGAGAGGATCGCAAGACCGTAGCCGCCGGCGCGCAGCCTATCGAGCGCGGCGAGCACGTCGGCGAACGGCTTGAGCGCCTCGATCCGGCTCACCAGCCGGACCACCTCGTCTTGCGTGTAGGCGAAGCCGCACCGCTCCATCACATGGGCGAGGGCGCGGTGGCTGATCTCGCGATAGGAGGTGTGGCCCCGGTCGCACAGCGCGTCGATCATCGAGTTCTCGTAATGGGTGCGCCGCCACCAGGTGACGAAGCGGTGCGGCGCGCCGTCCCAGCCCTTCTCCTTCAGATAGGGCGTGACCGCCTCGGTGAGCCCGCCCTGGATGTCGACGACCGTGCCGTACTGGTCGAAGACCAGGACCTTCGTCTCGCGCCTCAGGACCGCCGCTGGCTCCATGGCGGGACCCGGATCAATCGACGAAGCGCGCGGGCCCCGGCTCCAGGAAGGCACGCCAGGACTCGGGAAAATCAAGCCCGGCCTTGACCTTGGCCTCCGTCTCGACCTCGAGGCGGCGGATCGTCTGAACCCGCTCGGTCACTGCTTCGAGCGCGGCCGCGGGCACGATGACGATGCCGTCCACGTCGCCCACCACGACGTCGCCCGGGTTCACCGTGACGCCGCCGATGCTGATGGCGAGCCCGACCGTGCCCGGGCCGTTCCGCTGCGGAGAATTGGGGCTGACGCCGGCGCAATAGACCGGCAGGCCGACCTCGATGATGCCCGGCGTGTCGCGCACGGCACCATCGGTGATCACCCCGGCAACCCCGCGGTTGAGCGCCATGCGTGCCATCAAGTCGCCGATGACCGCGGTGCCGAGATAGGCCTCGGTGCCGATGACCAGCACGTCGCCGGGCTCCGCATAACCCAGGGCGCCGACCAGGCCGAGCTGATCCGCCGGGCTGTTCATGCACGGGAATGCGGGGCCGACCACCGAGCGCATGGCCGGCGGCGCGGCGGCGAGCGGCTTGATCGCTGCATCAAGCGCGCCCAGGCCGCCGAGCGCGTCGGCGACATGGCCGGTCAGCGCGCCTTCGAGCGCGGCAATGGCGGCGCGGGGCGGCCGCGTGAACCTGCGGCGAATGGTCAGGGCCGGCGGGCTTTCGAGCATGAGCTGATCCTGTCGCTGGGTCGGCGTTCGCCATCGGCTGGGCGCATCCGGGGCACCGGAGCCTCTTGCATTGGAGCATGCCGGTCGCGCACGCATCAATGGCCGCGATGCTCCGGCTCCCGTCTAAAATTGGTTCAGCGAGGGGCTTGATCACACGGACCCGAGGGCTTCAAATCCCGGCTGTGCCACGCGCCCCGGTTGGGCGTCGTCGTTCACCAAACCGCGACGAAAGGAACACCGGCTATGACAGAGTCCGCATTCTTGGTGCTGCACTTCCAGAATGGCGTTGCCCATCCCGACGGCGTATGGGGCAAGTATTTGTCCCCTCAAGTACAAAAGAACGGATCGATCGAGAATACGAAGCGCGCTTTGAGCGCCGCTCGGGATAACGGCATGCTGGTCGTGTATGTGAATATCGCGTGGCGGCCCGGATATCCCGAACTGCCCGATAACACATGCGATCTCCTCAAGGAAGCCAAGGATAACAATGAATGCCTTGTCGGCTCATGGGGTGCGGAGGTTATCGATGAGCTTCAACCGGCGGAGAACGAGATCGTCGTCATCAATTTCGGTTCGGATGGCTTCGAGGGAACGGATTTGGATTTGATCCTCAGGAACAGGAGGATCAATAACATCTATGTGACCGGGCAATGCATCGAACACGTGGTGGCCACCACGGTCAAACGCGCCGTCAACATGGGTTACACCGCGACGGTACTGAAAGATTGCACGAGCGGCTTTACCGATCAGAACTACGATGCCATGCTGGATATACTTCCTCTCTACGCCGGATTGACCACGGCCGACGAATTCGTCTCCGGGCGGTAACCCTTCGTCGGGGGGCAAGCGGAATAAAGCAAGCCGACGGTCAAGGCCGTGTTCGCGGCGACGGTTCCGGCCACATCGGCGATCATGCGGCGAGGTCAAGTCATCGCGGGTTCGTGCAGCAACGCGAATTGTCCTGTACAGTCCGGTTCACACTCGCGATTCGTAAGGAGTGCTGACGGGGGATGCTGAAACCAAGAATATAACGCTTGTCCTCTAACAGATCAGGGGTTCTGTCGTGAGAATGATCGTCCTCTCATGACGAGGTACGTTCCGGTCGCCGCCGATCTCGAGCCGGTAATCGACGCGTGGCTGAGCCGCCTTGCCAACGAACGGCGCCGTTCCGCCCACACGATCGCGGCCTATCGGCGCGATATCGAGGATTTCCTCCGCTTTCTCGCGGAGCATCGGGGCGAGCCCGCCGATCTCGCGGCGCTGGGCGCGCTCGGCGTCCGTGATTTCCGCGCCTGGCTGGCGCGCCGCGCCGCCGAGGGCCGGGCCAAGACCTCGAACGCCCGCGCTCTTTCGGTGGTCCGCGTCTTTTTCCGATATCTCGAACGCGAGGGTCTTCCCTCGTCGCCGGCGCTGGCCCTGGTGCGCGGGCCGCGGACGCCGCGCGGCGTGCCCCGGCCGCTGACCGAGGGCCAAGCCAAAGCGGTCGTCGCCCGGGGCGAGGACGGCGCCACGACCGCGACCTGGATCGCCCGGCGGGATAGCGCGGTGCTTTTTCTTCTCTATGGCTGCGGCCTGCGGATCGGCGAGGCGCTTCAGCTCGACCGGTCCGATGCACCGGCGGCGGATGGCGCGCTCCATAGCCTGCTGATCACCGGCAAGGGCGGCAAACAGCGGGTGGTGCCGGTGCTGCCGGTGGTGGCGGAGGCGATCGCGGATTATCTCGCGGCCTGTCCGCACGAGCTTGGTCCCGGCGATCCGCTTTTCATCGGCGTTCGGGGCAGGCGGCTTCAGCCGCGCCTCGTGCAGCAAACCATGGCGCGATTGCGCGGCGCGCTCGGCTTGCCCGCATCGGCGACGCCGCATGCGCTCCGCCACAGCTTCGCGACCCATCTGCTCGCGGGCGGCGGCGACTTGCGCACGATCCAGGAGCTGCTCGGCCATGCCAGCCTTTCGACCACGCAGCGCTACACCGATGTGGACGAAGCCGGGATTCTCGCCGCTTACACGGCGGCTCATCCGCGGGCTACAGAACCGTCGCCATCTGCCGACCGGCGCGGGGAGCCCTGACCGCCGCTCAGGCGGCGCGCGCCCGGTTGAGTGATGTCACATGGGCGAGCATGGTCTCGGCGTCGGAGACCTCGAAGGGATCGCCCGCCGCATTGTCCGCGCGTCCGGGCTCCACGAACATGGTTTTGATCTCGCCGTCTTGGACCAGCATCGAATAGCGCCAGCTCCGCATGCCGAAGCCGAGATTGTCCTTGTCGACAAGCATGCCCATGAGGCGTGTGAAGATGCCGGAGCCGTCGGGCAGCATGGTGACTCGCTCGCAACCGAGATGCTTCGCCCATTGGTACATCACGAAGGCATCGTTGACCGAAAGGCAGGCGATCTCGTCGATGCCCGCCGCAAGGAACTGGTCATGCAGAGCCTCGTAGCCGGGCAGGTGGGCCGTGCTGCAGGTCGGCGTGAACGCGCCGGGAAGCGCGAAGAGCACCACCCGGCGCCCTGAAAAAATTTCCTCGCTGGTGCGGTCTTGCCAGCGAAACGGGTTCGGCCCCTCGACGCTCTCGTCGCGGACGCGGGTCTTGAAGGTCACCTCGGGCACATGCATGGCTTCGCTCCTCATCGGACGGGGGGGTCTTATATGCGAATTAGAAGCGTTGCAATAATTTTCAAGGGCGATCCACACAAGCGTTCGAGGATTCCGCGGAAAGACCGCGCCGCGGGCTGCATGCAGAGCCGACGAGCGGCTGCCAACGCGGGCGCTCCCGGCCGGAGGGGGAGGGCGCCGCCTACTCGGCGGCCTCCTGATGGGCGTCGCCTGTCGAGAAATGGCGGAACATGCCGGTGAATCGTTTTTGTTCGGGGGGGCGATAGGTCTTGCGCTTGCTGGTCGTCTTGCCGAGCTCGACCAGGAGTTCCGCCTGCTTGGTGGCACAGACGACGCCGTCGAGGATCGGCACGCCGAGCTCCGCCTCGAGCTCGGCGGCGAAATGGGCGAAGCCGGCGCAGCCGAGGCAGACCGCCTCGGCGTCGTCCTCCCTGACCGAGCGGCGGACCTCGTCGCGGAGCTTCTCCATCGAGCCCGCCGGATCGCGCTCGATATCCAGGACATAGAGCGGCGTGGCGCGGATCGCGATGATCCGCTCCGCCATGCCGTAACCGCGCACCATCTCCTCCAGCATCGTGCGGACCCGGGGGATGACCGAGACCACGGAGAAGCGGGCCGCGAGCATCGAGGCGGTGTAGAACGAGGCCTCGGCGATCCCGATCACCGGCTTCTCGGTCACCTCGCGCGCGGCATGGAGCCCTGGGTCGCCGTAGCAGGCGACGACATAGGCATCGACGCCCTCGCCCTCGCCTTTGCGCACCTCGTCGACCACGCCGCACGCCGCGACGCACTCGTCATAGTAGCTTTCGATCGATTCGGGTCCGAAGTCGGGGCTCACCGCCACGATCTCGGTGCCGGCCCGGGCCACCGAGCGGGCCGCTTCGCCGATCCCCTCGGTCATCGCCATCGTGGTGTTCGGGTTGATCACCTTGATCTTCATTGCCGTTTCTCCTGATTTTTCGTGTTCCCTCAGTCGCCGGGCGCTCGCCTCCGCTCGCTTGGCTACGCGCCATGGGGCGCGGCGCGTGGTCGCGCGCTCCGGGCCTGCGGTTTGGTTTCATGTTCCCTCAGTCGCCGGGCGCCGGCGCGCTTCGGTCGCTGCGCGGTCGAGCTCGCCGGATTCGGTGACGACGACGCCATAAAGGCTCTCGGCCGTCTCCCGCGAGATGTAGCCATCGCGGACGTCCTCCGCAACGGCGCCGGCCGGCCGCTCGGCGGCTCTGCCATAACCGCCGCCGCAAGTGCCGATGAGGGTCAGGCTCTCCCCGGCTTTGACGGCGCGGTTCGGCATCATCGAGGGGAATGGAATGTCGGCGCCGTCGGCGCGGTGATAGACCAGCGCGGCCGCGCTCCCCTCGGCGCCGCCGGCGAAGCCCCACGGGCGGAACGCGTGGCCGTCGCCCTCGACGGAGATGGAGCTGTCCTCGAGGAAGCCGACCTCGCGGATCGAGCCGATGCCGCCGCGCCAACGCCCCGCGGCAGAGGCGTCGTCGCGCAGCTCGTAGCGCCGAATGCGCAACGGTAGATGGGATTCAATATCCTCGATCGGGTTGTTGCGGGTGTTGGCATAGAGCGTATCGACCGCGTCCATCGCGTCCTTGCCGGCGCGCCCGCCATAGCTGCCCTCGTGGATATCCATATGGACCCAGTGCCGACCCTCCTTGAGGCCCGAGAAGGCGATCACCTTGAGGTTGCCGACCCCGGCCGAGACCTTGTCGGGGACCGCTTGGGCGAGCGCCTTCATCAACGTATCGGCGATGATGTTGCCGGAGACGAAGCGCGCGATGGTCGGCGCTGGGAATTCCGGGTTCGCGATCGTGCCCTTCGGCGCCACGATGGTGATCGGGCGGATCAGGCCCGAGTTTTGCGGGATATGGCCGAAGACGTCGCTGTCGAGGAGGATCGAGCGAACGGTCAGCCAGATCGCGCAGTCGACCGTGCCCTCGAGCGGCATGTTGATCGGCCGGTCGTCGCACTGCCGTGCGGTGCCGGTGAGGTCGACCGTCATGTCGCTCCCGGCGACAATGACGCTCACGGCGATCTTGAAATGGCGCCGATCCGGGTCGTCGAGAAAGCCGTCGACATGGCCTTCGGCCCGATAGGTCCCGTCGGGCAGCGCCTCGATCGCTTGGCGCATGAGCCGCTCGGAATAGTCCATGAGTGCGTCGGCGGCAGCCTCGACCGTAGCGAGGCCGTGGCGTTCGATGAGCTCCAGATAGCGCTCGGCGCCGATCCGGCTCGCCGCGACCTGGGCCTCCATGTCGCCCACCACCATGTCCGGCGCGCGGATATTGTCGCGCATCATGTGCCAGAGCACCTCGTTCTTGACGCCTTTGTCATAGGCTTTGAGGGCCTTGAACTGGAGGCCTTCGGCATAGGCGTCCATCGCGTCGACGATACCGCAACTGCCGGGGCTGAGGGCGCCGATATCGAGGTGGTGCGCCGTGGTGACGGCATGGCCGACCAGTTCGCCGGCGCGAAAGACGGGCACGATGAACGCGACGTCGGGCCCGTGACTCGCGCCATGATAGGCGGAGTTGTGGATGATCACGTCGCCCTCGTGGAGGGTTTGGCCGCGCTCCGCGAGGATCTGGTTCATGCCCTTCACATAGCCGGGAATGGGCCCCGATTGGAGCGGGGTCGAGTGCACCGATTCGCAGAGCTGGCGGCCATGGCGGTCGATGATCGCGGCGCCGAAGTCCTCCGATTCGCGGATGATCGATGAATAGGACATGCGCATCAGCTTCCAGCCCATCTCGACCGCGATGCTCTCGAGCGCTCCCTGGATTACGTTGGCGGTAACCGGGTCGATCGGGCGACGGTTCGACGTGCTGGCCATGGTTCAATCCTTCTTCTCGCGACGCAGGATCAGGTTCCCGCCGTGGTCGACACGCGCCGACCAGTCAGGCGGTACGACGGTCGTGGCGTCCGTCTGCACGATGATCGCGGGGCCCGTGAACGGCGCGTCCAGCGGCAGCGCGTCGCGTCGGTAGAACGCCGTCTCATAGCCTTCGAGCGCCCCGTCGACGCGGAATACGGAACGCGCCGTCTTGACCTTCGCGGCCTCCAACGAGCCGCCGGCCGGCGCTGCGGGCGTGGCGATCTTCGGCATGCGGCCGACGCCGGTAATCCGGATGTTCACGATCTCGATGGGGCTGTCGGTGAAGTAGTGGCCGTATTCCTGCTCGTGCAATCCGTGGAACGCGTTCCAGACCCCCTCCAGCCCGGCCTCGTCCAGCGACTCGGGCGGAAACGGAACGCGCAGCTCGTAACCCTGGCCGACATAGCGCAGATCGCCGGCGCGCCGCTCCTCGACATGATCGGCGCCGAGGCTCGCGGCGGCATATTGGGCCATGAGGTCTTTGCTGAGGCGGGCGAAGTCGCGATTGATCTGCTCGATGTCGACCCCGCCCTTGACCTGGAACTCGGTCTTGATCTGGTCGTATTTGAGGTCGGTGGTGAGCAGACCGGCCGCCGAGGTGATCCCCGGGTGGGGCGGCACAACGACTTCGGGGATATCGAGCATTGCCGCGACCTCGGCGCCGTGCAGCGGGCCGGCGCCGCCGAACGCGACCAGCGAGAAGTCGCGCGGATCGAGGCCCTTCTGGACCGTCTTCGAGCGGATGGCGTTCGCCATGTTGCTGTTGAGAATGGTCAGCACGCCCTCGGCGGCTTCGAGTTCGTCGATGCCGAGAGTCTCGGCGAGATCGGCGATCGCGGCGCTGGCCCGCTCGGGCGCAAGCGCCATCTCGCCGCCGAGGAAATTGTCCTTATCAAGCCTGCCGAGCACGAGGTTCGAATCGGTCACCGTCGGCGCCTCGCCGCCCCGGCCATAGCACGCCGGGCCGGGCCGCGAGCCCGCGCTCTCGGGTCCGACCTTGAAGGCGCCGCCGGCATCGACCCGTGCGATGCTGCCGCCGCCCGCGCCGATCGTCGTGATATCGATCATCGGCACCAGCACGGGGTAGCCGCCGATCCAGGTGTCGCGCGCCGTCGCCTCGCTGTAGCGGCCCTCGATCACGATACCGATATCGGCGCTGGTCCCGCCGACATCGAAGGTGATGAGGCGTGTGCGTCCGGAATGCCGGGCCGCCCAGGCGCCGCCGAGCACGCCGGCGGCAGGGCCCGACATGAGGGTGATCACCGGCACGTCCGCCACCATCGCCGCCGTCGCGACGCCGCCGTTCGATCCCATGATGTGGAGGTCGCCTGCCACGCCGGCGTCCTTCAGCCGGCCCTCGAAGCGGCGCACATAGGTGCGCACTTTGGGGCCGATGAAGGCGTTCATCGCGGTGGTCGTGAAGCGCTCGAACTCGCGGAACTGCGGTGCGACGCGGGCAGAGGTCGTGACGAAGGCCTCCGGCCACTCCTCCAGCACGATGGCGCGCGCGCGCTCCTCGTGGCTCGGGTCGATATAGGAAAAGAGGAAGCAGATGGCGACCGCTTCGACGCCCTGGTCGCGCAGGGTGCGGGCGGCCGCGCGCACCCCTTCCTCGTCGAGCGGCTCCAGCACCGCGCCGCGTGGCGGTACCCGCCTCTCGCGGACGGTGAGGCGGTGGCGGCGGCGCACCAGCGGGCGGGCCTGCCACGGAATGTCCTGCATGATCGAGTAATTCTGCGGCCGCTGGTGGCGTCCGATATGGATGATATCGCGGTAGCCGGCCGAGGTGATCATGCCGCTCTCGGCGCCATCATATTCGAGCACGGCGTTGGTCGAGATCGTGGTCCCGTGGAACACATGCTCGATCGACTCGCGCGCCATTCCGCTCCGTTCGCAGAGCGCGACGATGCCTGCCGCCGCTCCCTCGGAGGGATCGTCCGGCGTGGTCGGCACCTTGTGGATCGCGCTCGCGCGTGTCTCGCTGTCGGTGATGATGAGGTCGGTAAAGGTGCCGCCGACGTCGACGCCGATCAGCTTCATGGGCGGTCCCTTCGCTCTTGCAGCCACTCGGCCGGGGGCTTGTCGGTCAATCGTTTCGTCTTTGGAACGGCCGCAGTCTCTTACCGGCGTCGAAGCGCGTCAAGCGCGAGTGGCGGAGGACCATGGGGAGCTGGGCGCTCGTGCGCGAGAGAAGCCGGGACGTGCACGAAGGGCCAGGATGCGCGATGATCCGGGATGTTCTGGACGCTGACCGTGGCGAGATCTGGGGAGTAAACGATGGCGACGCTGACGCTGCATTCGACACCGCTGAGCACCTATGGCCGAACCTGCCGTATGGCGCTGATGGAGAAGGGGGTGCCCTATGAGCTCGATCCGGTGATGCCTCAGGCGCCGGAGCAGAAGGAGCGGCAGCCTTGGGGGTCGGTGCCCGCGATGACCCACGGCGCGGTACGCATGTACGAAGCGCTGGCGATCTGCAACTACGTCGATCATGCGTTCGAGGGGCCGCCTCTCCAGCCGGTCGATCCGCTCGCGCACGCCCGCTGTTGTCAGTGGACGTCGGTCTTTATTCAGTATCTCTACCGGCCGGCGATCGACATCGTGCTCCAGCGCCTGGTCGTTCCGTCGCAGGGCGGCGAGGCCGATGAAGCACTGGTTTCCGAGAGTGTGCCCAAGACGGAGAAGGCGCTGGGCGTGCTCGACGGCGCGCTCGCGGGGCAGGCCAACTTTGCCGGCGATGCGCCGTCGCTGGCCGACTATTTCGTGCTGCCCGTCCTCCACTACCTGAAGATGACAGGGGAGGGGGAGACGCTGCTCGCCGCCACGCCGAACCTGACCCGCTGGCAAGCCGAGATCGACGAGCGCGACAGCGCGGTGCAGACGCTCCCGCAACTCGGCTAGGCCGGCTTGGCGCGTGCCTTGCGTTCACGCGCGGTGGCTGCGTCGTCGAGCGCAAGCGCGTCGGTGATGATCACGCCATAGTCACGCTGTGCCGCTTCGGCAGTGATGTGGCCGTCGGCAACGTCCGCCAGCACCTGGTCGGGCGCGCGGAGCAGCGGGTCTCCGTAGCCGCCGCCGCAGCCCGAGGTGACGATCACCCGGTCGCCGGCGGCGCCTTTCGTGTGGGCGAGTTTCGATGGCAGCGCTTTTTCCGAGCCGTCGGCACGGACCAAGGTAATCCTGCTGGGTCGGCCCTCGCCGCCGCCGTCGTGGCCCCAGGGCGGGAAACGTTGGCCCTCGCCCTCGATCGAGAAGCCGGTATCGTCGAGCAGTTCGGTCTCGCGGATCGGCCCGATCCCGCCGCGCCAGCGGCCTGGCGCGCAGACCTCGTCGCGCAGCTCGTAACGGTGGATGCGCAGCGGGAAGTGGGATTCGACGTCCTCGATCGGGTTGTTCCGGGTGTTGGTGAAGAGAATGTCCATCGCGTCCATGCCGTCCTTGCCGGCGCGCCCGCCATAAGCGCCCTCGTAGATCTCCATATGGACCCAGTGGCGTTCGCCGCGGAGCCCGCTATAGGCGACGACGTTGAGATTGCCGACGCCGGCCGAGACCTGGCTCGGCACGACCTGGGCGAGTGCCTTCATGATCGTGTCGGCGCACTGAATCCCTGGGCAGGCACGTGCAATCGTGGGCGCCGGGAAGATGGGGTTCACCAAACTCCCCTTCGGCGCGACGATGTGGATCGGCCGGGTCAGCCCGGTGTTGAGCGGGACTCGGCCATGCACCGCAGAATCCAGAAGGATCGAGCGGAGCGTCATCCAGACCGCGCAGTCGACCGTGCCGTGGAGCGGCATGTTGATCGGCCGGTCGTCAACTTGGGCCGCCGTGCCGGTGAAATCGACCGTGATATCACTGCCTGCGATGGTCACGGTGACCACGATCGGGAGCTCGCGGCGCGCCGGATCGTCGTCGTCCAGGAAGCCGTCGATCGCGGTCCGCGCGTGAAAGCGCCCGTCCGGGAGCGCCGCGATTGCGCCACGCAGCATGCGCTCGGAATAATCCATGAGCGCGGTGCAGGCCACTTGAATCGTCGCGAGCCCATAGCGGTCGATCAGGCGGAGGAAGGCCTCTGCGCCGATCCGGGAGGCCGCGATCTGTGCCGCCATGTCGCCCAGCACCAGGTCGGAGGCGCGGATATTGTCGGCCAGCACCGCCCAGAGCGTCGTGTTCTTGACACCCTTGTCGTAGATCTTGAGGCCCTTGAGCTGAATGCCCTCGGCATAGGCGTCGACTGCATCGACGATGCCGGCGCTGCCCGGCGTGTGGGCGCCGATGTCGACGTGATGGGCGGCGGTCGCGGTGAAGCCGACCAGGGCGCCCTTGTGAAACACCGGCACGCAGAACGCGACATCGGGCACGTGACTCGCGCCGCCATAAGCGTCGTTGTGGACATAGACGTCGCCCGGCTCGATCGCCTCGCCGCGCCTCTCGAGCGCCGCGCGAATGCCGCGCACATAACCCGGCAGCGGGCCCGACTGAAGCGGCGTGCTCTGCGGCGTCTCGGCGATCTGGTTGCCGGCTGCATCCATCACGGCGGCGCCGAAATCCTCGGATTCGCGGATCAGGCTCGAATGCGACATGCGCATCAGCTTGAAGCCCATCTCGACGGCGATCGTCTCGAGCGCGCCGTGGATGACGCTCGCCGTGACCGGATCAATGGCGGCCGTGGCCTGGGTCACTTTGCGTCCCTCCCCGATCGGATTCGGCCGTCTCCTGCCAGGCGCATCATATCGGGTGAACGCGCTGGGCCGAACTGTTAGCCTCTGCAAGACAAGCTGGTGGGAGAATCGGCGCATGAGCCTCGGCAGCGAGATCAAGCTCAGCCTCGTGCAGATGAATAGTGGACCGGACCGCGACACGAACATCGCGCGGGCCGCTGTTCATATCGACCAGGTGGTCGAGACCGAGCGGCCGCACCTGGTGGTGATCCCGGAGTTCTTCAATCACCCCTACGTCTTCAACGAACGCGATCACAAGCATCTGAGCCGGGCAGAGCCCGAGACGGGGCCGAGCGTCACGGCGATGCGGGCGAAGGCGGCCGAGCACAAGATCCACCTGATCGCGACGCTCTACGAGGAGGAGGCGGCTGGCCTCTACTATGACACGGCGTTCGTGATCGACCCCGAGGGCACCATCATCGGGAAATATCGCAAGGTGATGCCCGGGCTCTACCTCAGCCTCGAGCGCATGTATTTCCGCTTCGGCTCGCGCTTCTCGGTGTTCCGGGTCGGCGAATGGAAAATCGGTATCATCATCTGCTACGACACCTTCTTCCCCGAACATGCGCGCTGCTCGGCGGTCAATGGCGCCGAGTTGATCGTGGTGCCGTTCGCCGCGCCGAGGGTCGGCCCATGGCGTGAACTGATGGTCACCCGCGCCTGGGAAAATGCGGTTTACTTCGCGCCCTGCAACAAGGTCGGACCCGAGAGCGGCTGGAATTTCGGCGGCGAAAGCATGATCATCGACCCCGAGGGCGCGGTGTTGGCCGCCGCCGGCAACGAGGGCGACGAGATCATCAGCGCGACGCTGGATCGTCGGCGCGTCTTCGAGGTGCGCCAGAAAAAGCCTTTCTTCCGTGACCGCAGGCCGGACCTCTACGCGCCGCTCTGCGCGGAAACGGAGGATATCCCGCCGGTCGGAGGCGGGGGCGCTCGACCGTCGAGGGCGTAACCCGCGGCGCGGATCCGCTCTCCTCGCTCGGGCCGCGGACGAGCGGATTGTCGGTCATCCCGCGTGCTCCGGCCGATGGATGCTTGTCGAGCGGCATCGGAAAGAGCCGGCACCGCTTCCGGGGGAACGGGCGCCGCCACCGAGGGCGTGCTGGTCGAGCCCTGCTACATGTCGAGCTGGGCCATGCTGGTCGCCTGATCGCGCATGGCATTACGATCCGCGTCGGGAAGCGGAATGAGGCCCTTGTCGGCGAGATAGCCATAGGGACCCCAGGCGTCCTCATCGGTAAACGTCGCCACGTATTCGTCGATTCCCGGGATCACACCCACATGTGCCTTTTTCACGTAGAAATACATGGAGCGCGAGACCGGATAGCTGGCATCGGCAATCGTATCGAAGTCCGGGGCCACGCCGTTAATGACGCTGCCCTGCACCTTGTCGCGGTTCTGTTCGAGGAAGCTGTAGCCGAAGATCCCCAGTGCTTTCGGGTTGGCTTCCAGCTTTTGCACGATGAGGTTGTCGTTCTCACCCGCTTCGACGAACGCCCCGTCCTCCCGGATCGAGTGGCAGATGGACTTGTATTGGGCTTTGTCCTTTTTCTTGAGCGCCTTGATGTCGGGGAAGGTCTTGCAGCCGCCTTCCATCGCGAGCTCGACAAAGGCGTCGCGTGTGCCGGAGGTCGGCGGCGGGCCGAGTACCTCGATCTTGGCCGCGGGCAGCGCCGCGTCGATCTCGTTCCAGCTCCCATAGGGATTCGGGACCATCGTGCCATCCTGAGGGACGTCCTTCGCCAGTGCGAGGAAGAGCTGCTGCAAGGTGATCTCGAACGCGGGCGACGCCTTCGAATTCGCGAGCACGATTCCGTCGAAGCCGAACTTGACCTCGGTGATGTCGGTCACGCCGTTCTTGGCGCATCTTCCGACTTCCGAGGATTTGATCCGCCGCGAGGCGTTGGTGATGTCGGGATGGGTGACGCCGACGCCGGCGCAGAACAGCTTGAGGCCGCCGCCGGAGCCCGTGCTTTCGACCACCGGTGTCTTGTACTCCGTGGTCTTGCCGAATTCCTCGGCGACGACGGTGGAAAACGGGAAAACGGTCGAGGAGCCGACGATCCTGATCTGGTCGCGGGCTTCGACCGCATTGGTCAGTGCCACGGACGCAGCCAATGATAGGGCTGCCGCCGCGGCAATGGCGAGGGGTGTCTTGGTCACAGCGCTTCCTCCGGGTTCGCCCCGATCTCGGCGATTCCGGCCATGCTCACGCGCAGCCGCCCGAGGCGGTACGGCGCACGCTAGCGCCCGCGCGACGATGGAAATGGTACAGATTTATGACAATTTTTTGACGCTTGTCCTCGGAAGGGCTGCGCCTCGCTCGCCCGCTATTTCATCTCGACTTCGATGAAGACCACGTCGTCCTTGTCGCTCGGGTTGATGACGTCGTGTTCGACCCCCTCCTCCCGGAAATAGGGAGACCCGGTCACGATCTCGACCGTGCGCTCGCCGTCCGGCTCCTTCAGGAGCAGCTTGCCGGTCGTCACCGGCACCACGACATAGTCGAATTCGTGCCGGTGCCAGCCCGTTGCCGCGCCGGGCTTGAAGCGCCACTCGGTGACGCGTACGCGCTCATTGTTGATTAGCTGAGTTGGCGTCGCCGCGCCCATTGTCACCCCCTGCTCCAAAGATCAATCGGTACGAAGCGTCTCAGGTTCGCGGTCGGTGCGCAAGACCGTGTGCTCGGCGTGTACCAGCGATCTCGGATCGACCGCGACGCTCTTGATCAGAGTGTAGACCTCCGTGCCCGGTGCGAGGCCGAGGGCGTCGGCCGATCGTGCCGTGATCCGCGCCGTGAGGCGGGCGCCGATGTCGATCGCGACATCGACCGACGCGCCTCGTCGCGGGCCGATCTCGATGACCCGGCCGCGGAAGACATTGAGCACGCTCGTGTCTCGCGGCTCCGTGGTCGCCAGCGCCACGTCGCGCGCCCGAATCCGGACCCGAAGCGTGCGGCCCGGCGCGATGCCGAGCCGCGGCACGCGGAGAATGCCGCCCGACACCGCGAGCGCTGTCAGCCCGTATGAAGCGTCGTGACCGTCCACGGTCGCGTCCAGCACCGCGCCCGCCTCCTCGATCCCGGCCAGCGGATCGAGATCGAGCCGCGCCATGATCTCGCCGGTCGGCCCTGCCGCCGCGACCCTGCCGCCGGCGAGCACGACGATCGTTCCGGCGAGCCGCGCCACTTCGTCCACCGCGTGGCTGACAAAAACGATCGGGATGCCGATCTCGTCGCGCAGCCGCTCGATATAATCGATGATTTGTGCCCTCCGAGGGAGGTCCAGCGCGGCGAGCGGCTCATCCATGAGGAGCAGCTCCGGTTGGGCCATGAGCGCGCGCCCCAGGGCCACGCGCTGGCGTTCGCCGCCGGCGAGCGTGCCGGGTCGGCGGTGCAGCAACGCCTCCAGACCGAGAACCGCCACGATCCGGTCCAACGCCACATAGCGGCGGTCCCGGGGCGCGAATCGGAGCCCGTAAAGCAGGTTCCGGCGCACGTTCAGATGGGGGAAGAGCCGTCCGTCCTGGAACACGTAGCCGACCCGGCGGCGTTCCGGCCGCAGGTTTATCCTCGCCGTCGAATCGAAAAGCACGCGCTCGCCGAGCGTGATCCGCCCCGACTCCGGTCGCACCAGGCCGGCGATCGCGTCGACGAGCGTCGTCTTGCCGGCGCCCGAGGCGCCGAACAGAGCGACGACGCCGTCGGTTTTGGCGGTGAAGGCGGCGTCGAGCGCGAACGAGCCGCGTGACATCCGTACCGCGACCGCCAGCATCACCCCTCCAGCCGGCGTCGCAAGGCGCGTGCGAGAAGCTCGGAGCCGAGCAAGGCCGCGAACGCGATGATGATCGCGATCACCATCAGACGAAACGCGCCGTCCAACCCGCCGGGCATCTGCGTGTAGGTGTAGAGCGCGAGCGGCAGGGTCCGGGTCTCGCCCGGGATGTTGGAGACGAAGGTGATCGTCGCGCCGAACTCGCCGAGGCACCGCGCGAAGGCCAGGATCGCGCCGGTCAACACCCCCGGCGCGATGAGCGGCAGGCTGATGCTGATGAAGACCCAAATCGGCGGCGCTCCGAGGGTGCGGGCGGCGGGCTCGAGCCGCCGGTCCATCGCCTCGATCGAGAGACGGATCGCACGTACCATGAGCGGAAAGGATACGATCGCCGAGGCCACCGCGGCTCCTTGCCATGTGAAGCCGAGCGTGATGCCGAACCAACCATCGAGCCACGCGCCGAGCGGCCCGCGCTTGCCGAGCAGTAGGAGGAGAACGAAGCCCACCACCACCGGCGGCAGCACCAGCGGCAGGTGGACCAGACCGTTGACCAGCGAGTGGCCGGGAAACCGATGGCGCGCGAGCAGCCATGCGACCGCGATGCCGAGCGGCAGGCTGACCAGCACCGCCCAGCCCGCCACGCGCAGGCTGAGCCGGATCGCCTCGACTTCGAGCGGTGTCAGTCCGAACATGTCAATCCACGATGAAGCCTGCACGGGCGAATGCCGCACGCCCGGTCGGCCCGGTCAAGAAGGCCAGGAAGCGCGCGGCGAGCGGCGACTCGCGGCCCTGCACGCGAGCGACCGGGTAGACGATCGGCTCGTGCAGCTCGGTTGGAATCGCCGCGACCGGGCGAATCCCGGCGCCGTGCGCGACGTCGGTCGCGTAGACGATACCGAGCGGGGCCTCGCCTCGGGCCAAGAGCGCGACCACTGCACGCACATCGGCGGCGGGTGCGATGCGGTCTCTCACGGCCGGCCAAAGGCCGAGCGCGTCGAGCGCCTGGCGGGCGTAGATCCCGACCGGGACATGGCCGGGATCGCCCATCGCGAGCCGCCCCCCGGCCAGGATCGCGCCGAGATCCAGTGTCGCCGACGGAGTGAAGGGCGCGATATTGTCGTCCGCGGTGACGAAGACCAGGCGATTGCGCAGCAGCGAACGCCGGCTGGCGCGTACCACCAACCCCCGCGCCTCCAGATAGTTCATCCATGCGACATTGGCCGCAAGGAAGATGTCGGCCGGCGCGCCGCTTTCGATCTGCCGTGCCAGGGAGGCGGTGCCGGCATAAGACCCGATCACGCGGTCGCCGGGCCCGGCGTCGAACAGCGCGATTGCCTCGTCGACCACCGCTGCGGTGCTTGCTGCGGCGAGCACGATGACCCGCTCGGCTCGCGTCGGCGCCGCACCGACACAGATCAGGACGCCGGCCAACGCCAGCGCCCGAATCGCCACCGACCAGCGCAACAGTCGCTCGCACCGTTGATGCCGCACGTCGTGCGTCGCGGCCCCCGCAAAGGGTTCGCGCCTCGTCCTCTTCTTGCGGTATATGAGGCGGCTTCTTGACGTGGAGTGAGCGCGCCCGCACCTCCACCGCGCCTCGACCGCTCGCCGACGGAGATCGACCGATCCATCGTTCGGGCGATCACGCGGCCGGCACGGGCCGCGTCGGCAATGGTCTAGGTGACTGTAGCGCTGCGTCGGGGCGCATGCAATGACCTGACCTCATGGGGCGAGGGTGCCCTTGTCGGGTGACCGGAGAGATGAGGGGCGGATGATGGCGAAGGCGGCTGAACGGGCGTTGCGGAACCGGGGGTTTCCCACCATGGCCCGGCCCTGGGCCGAGCTGAAGGCCGAGATGTTGGCCGGGCGGAAGGATGATCACGCCTGGTGCCACGAGCGGAACTTCAAGGCCGCGTACTATGCCGGCGATGATGTGTTGGAAGCCGCGAACGAGGCGTTCGACGCGTATCGGGCCGAGAACGGTCTGTTCGCCGCGAGCGCCTATCCGAGCCTCGCGATCCTCGAGCGTGAACTGATCGACGGCGTGCTCGATCTGCTGCATGCGCCGTCGGGCGCCGGCGGTTCAACCACCGTCGGCGGCACGGAGAGCATCATCATGTGCATGAAGGCGGCGCGCGAGTGGGCGCGGGAGTGCCGGCCGGTCGCCGGCATGCCCGAAATCGTCGTGCCGCAGACCGCCCATGCCGCCTTCGACAAGGGCGCCGCGTGGCTCGGCATGAAGGTGATCCGCATGGCCTCTAGCGATCGGTGGCGCGCCGACGTCGCCGGCATGGAAGCTGCCATCACCGACAACACCATCATGATCGCGGGTTCCGCGCCGCCCTATCCCTACGGCGAGACCGACCCCATCGAGGAAATCGCCGCGCTGGCCGGCGAGCACGGTCTCTGGATGCATTCGGACGGCTGCATCGGCGGCATGATCCTGCCGTTCATGAAGAAGCTCGGCGAGCCGATCCCGCCGTTCGATTTCGCCGTCCCCGGCGTGACCTCGATGTCGGTCGACATGCACAAGTTCGGCTATGCCAATAAGGGCGTTTCGCTCTGCCTCCTGCGCGACGCCGCGCTCGAGCGCCATCACCGCACGACCTTCGACGGCTGGCCGGCCGGCATCTACTCGACGGCGACGATCATCGGCACCCGCTCGGGCGGCGCCGTCGCAAGCGCCTGGGCGGTGATCAACCATCTCGGGGAGGAGGGCTATCTCCGCGTTTATGACGCGCAGCGAAAGATCCGGGCGACGCTGATCGAAGGCGTCGGCGCGATCGAGGGCCTTACCGTCCTCGGCCACCCGCACGCGCTCCACGTCACGTTCTACGCCGATGACGTCGACATTTTTGCGGTGGAGGAGGGGATGGCCGCGCGAGGCTGGCTCAGCATCCGCATGCGCGATCCCGATTCGATCCTGGTCTGGATCAACATGAAGCACGCTGAGAGCGTTGACGCCTATCTCGCCGACCTGGCCGAGGTCACCGCGGCGGTTCGCGCCGGCGGCCTGAGCGCGGCCGCGGGCGGCGCCTCGAGCTACGCGACTTAGGACCCGACAGCAATTGACGGATGCGCGGTCCGGGGCGGTGGAAGAGGGGGCAATCGTCCAGGGGGCCGGCGGACCATGAGTCTTTCGATCGACAGCGATTTCGACGGCGGCAACATCCGCTGTCTCGACGCGACATCGGCCGCGAACATCCGGCTCGAGATCGTGCCAGACGCCAAGGCCGAGTTCTTCCAGTGGTTCTATTTCCGGCTCAGCGGCGCCCGGGGCCGGGACTGCGTGCTCAAGATCGAGAACGCCGGCGCTGCCTCGTACCCGGCCGGCTGGCGCGGTTATCGTGCCGTCGCTTCGGAGGACGGGGAGAGCTGGACTCGCGTGCCGACCGACTTCGACGGCACGGTGTTGACGATCCGCCATCGCCCCACGAGCGACGTCGTGTGGTTCGCCTATTTCGCGCCCTATTCGATGGCGCGCCATGCCGATCTGATCGAGCGCGCTCGACAATCACCTGACGCCGGCCTCACGCGTCTCGGCACAACACTCGACGGCCAGGCGCTCGACCTGCTCGAAATCGGCGCGGCGCAGGGGCCGAGCCTCTGGATCATCGGGCGTCAGCATCCGGGCGAGACGATGGCCGAGTGGTGGATGGAGGGCTTTCTCGAACGGCTGCTCGAGCCGGGCGATGCCGTCGCCCGCAGCCTGCTCGGCAAGGTGCGGTTCTGCGTCGTGCCGAACATGAACCCCGACGGCTGCCGCCGCGGCCATCTGAGGACCAACGCCGCGGGCGTCAACCTCAACCGCGCCTGGTCCGCGCCCGCCATGACCGACAGCCCGGAGGTCTTTCTGGTGCGCGCGCGCATGGAACGAACCGGTGTCGAGTTTTGCCTCGACGTGCATGGCGACGAAGCGCTGCCCTACGCCTTCATCGCCGGCCCCGAGGGCATCCCCTCATTCTCCGAGGCGCTCGGCAGGCGGCTCGCGCGCTTCAAGACTGCGCTCGTCGCCGCGAACGCCGAATTCCAGACCGAGCATGGCTATCCCGTCACCCCGCCGGGCAAGGCCAATCTCGCGATTTGTGCAAACTATGTCGCGGAGACCTTCGGCTGCCTGGCGATGACCCTCGAGCAGCCGTTCAAGGATGCGGCGAACGCGCCCGATCTGCGCTACGGGTGGTCGCCGGCACGCTGCCGCCGGCTCGGCCGGAGCTGCCTGGACGCGCTGGCTGCCGTCGTCGACGATCTCCGCTGATTCGAGCCTGACGATCCGGCTCGCAGGCGATGAGCCAGGCGGCCGTCCGCGCGCCTACTCGTCTTTCTCTTCGCGCGGCGCCAGCGTGAGCGCGGCGGAGTTCATGCAGAAACGCAGGCCGGTCGGCTGCGGCCCATCCGGGAAGACGTGGCCAAGATGAGCGTCGCACCGGCTGCATACGACCTCGATCCGGCGCATGCCGTGGCTATTGTCCTCGACAGTGCCGACATTGCCCGAATCGAGCGGCTTGGTGAAGCTGGGCCAGCCGGTGCCGGAATCGAACTTGTCGCTGGAGCTGAAGAGGGGGGCTCCGCAGCAGACGCAGGCATAGTCACCGGGCGTCTTGGCGTCGCAATATTCGCCCGCGAAGGGCCGCTCGGTGCCTTTCATCCGGGTCACGTAATACTGCTCCTCGGTCAGTGCCGAGCGCCATTCCGCATCCGTTTTCACTACCTTGTCGACCATGCTGCCTCCTCGCGGTATCGCATCAGACCGCCTCGACCGAGCGCCTTGCCGAGACAATATAGAGCGGATCGGAGCGCCCCGGCGACGGCGAAATATCCTCGATGTGCGGCGCATCGAAACCGCCGGCGTGACGAAAATAGAGCGCGATGAGGCGCGCATGGTCGGCGCTGCCGAGGCCGCGCCAAATCGCGACCGCCTTGGTCGGAAACATGCGATTCGAGAAGGTCACGGCGAGTGGGGCGTTCGGCCGAAGGACGCGGGCGATTTCCCTGAATACCGCGATCGGCCGCGTCAGATATTGGATCGAGACGCTCACGATGCAGCCGTCGAACGCGCGCTCGGGCAGCGGCAATGTCGGGTTCGCGTTGAAATCGCGAACGAATGACTCCGTCAGCCGCGGGTTGGCCTCGAGCTCTTCCCGGTTCATGCCGTGGCCGACGACGCGGCGGTAGGAAACGTCGGCCGGCAGATGAGAAACCCAACTCGACATCAGGTCGAGGATCTCGCCCTCGGCCGGAAGAAGGGCTCTGTAGTAAGCAACGAGCGCGGCGCAGGCCGGCTCATCGATATGGGTGACGAAGCGCGGCGTCGCATAGAACGCGCGATCGTCACCTTCGTCCAGTCGCGCGAAATGCGCGGGCCGGAAAGGGGCCTGATGCGGCGTGGCGCTCACTTGCTAAGTCTAGCACACCTGCCCGCGCACCATTCGGTTCTAATCTGTTGATATAGCTGGTAGTTTTTCCTCGTTCAGTTGCAGATGGGGGCGAAAGCGACGGGCGTTTGTCCCCCGCCTGCAACGGATCGCCGGAGGAAAATCCATGCCGAGTGCACAACTCGACCAGGCTCATCTCGATACTCTCAAGCCTGAACATTCCGCCTACGATAAGTTGTGTCCAGAACGTTCTGCAATTTGGTCACGGCGCCGGGATCAGCGTAAGCCTCCGGCGTAGGCCGCCTGTTCGGGCTGGGTGAGGCTAGGCAGGCTGAGCGTTCGGGGAGTGGGCGCTTCATAGGTGTCCACTTAGCTCTTGGTGGACACTTAGCTGATGTCATTTGCCGAGGAGAAGCCGGGCGCGGAGCGCGGCAGATGGGTTGGTCGCCGTCGCCGGCGGTGGAGCGAGGCACAGAAGCGGCAGATCGTGGCGGAGACGCACGAGCAGGGGGTCTCGGTGCTGATGGTCGCCCAGCGCTACAACGTCTACGCCAACCAGGTGTTCACGTGGCGGCGGCTGTTTTGCGAGCCTGAGCGCGCCGCCGGGACCGGCCGGTTTGTGCCGGTGGTCGTCGGAACGACACTTGGCCACAATGTGGGCTCGGCGACGATGCACCCGCCATCCGACGATGCTATCGCAGCGGGTGCGCCGGCGATGGGCCATATGGAGATCGTGCTGGCGGGCGATCGCCGGGTGATCGTCGACCGGGCAGTCAACGGGTCAAATCGCGCTGCATGTTCGAAACGCAAACCGTCCGTCTCGTGGCAAACTACGCCTCTACGCCGGAGATCACACAGATCGCCGAGGGTGTGTTCAGCCGGCCCAGCGATAAATGCCCTGAGCCAGATGTGGCTTTATGTCTTGAGATCGGAAGCCAAGAGGTGACCAGATTGAACGTCTTGGCGCACGCATGACTGAGGCGGACATCGTCATCGTCGGAGCCGGGTCGGCAGGCTGTGTGCTCGCGGCGAGGCTTACGGAAGAGCCCGGCCGTCCCGCGTGGCGCACTATTGCTCCGCCGTTAACACGGAAAATGGTAAAGAAGGCCGGGATTACAGCTTCAGGCCGCAGGTCAAACCGGGAGAAACCGTGAGCAACAAAGCTGCCGTCATCCACGAAAAGGGCACGCCCGATGTCTTCCGCTGGGAGGACTGGCCGGTCGGCGAACCGGGACCGGGCGAAGTTCTGATCCGGCACGGCGCCATCGGGGTGAACTATATCGACACCTACAACCGGCGTGGCATGCCACATCCGTGGCCGGTGCCGCCGCTGCCCTTCGTCGTGGGCATCGAGGGCGCGGGTACGGTCGAAGCGGTCGGCGACGGCGTGACGGAATGCGCGGTCGGCGACCGGGTCACCTATGCCAGCCCACCGCACGGAGCCTATGCGCAGCGCCGGGTGATACCGGCCAAGCGGATTGTCAGGCTGCCCGACAGCATCTCCGCGGAAGACGCCGCCGGCATCACGCTCAAAGGCCTCACCGCCCAATATCTTCTGCGCCGAACCTACCGGGTGCAGCCGGGCGATGCGGTGCTGGTCCACGCGGCGGCAGGCGGCATGGGGCTGATCCTGTGCCAGTGGGCCAAGCACCTAGGCGCGACCGTGATCGGCACGGTTTCGACCGACGAGAAGGCGGAACTCGCCAAAGCCTACGGTGCCGACCATGTTGCCGTCTATTCGCGCGAGGATTTCGTACCGCTGGTCATGGAGGTCACCGAAGGCAAGGGCTGCCCGGTGGTATACGAGAGCATCGGCAAGGACACGTTCACCCGCTCGCTGGACTGTTTGAGCCCGCTCGGCGTCCTGGCGAGCTACGGCCATGCCTCGGGCGCGCCGGACCCGGTCGATGTCGTGGATCTGGGCGCGCGTGGCTCGCTGTTCGTCACCCGTCCGGCGCTCATGCACTATGTCGAAGAACGCGAGAACTTGGTCGCTTCGGCGAAGGAATTGTTCGACGTCGTTTCGTCGGGGGCAGTGACGATTGCCGTCCGCAACCGCTATCCGCTCCGCGAGGCCGCTGAAGTGCACCGCGCCATCGAGGAACGGCGCACCACCGGCTCGACGGTGCTTCTTCCGTTCGCGTAACGCATTTCCTGCCCGGCCGGTGTAGAAATCTACCTCCGCGCCGTCCCTCGATACGGTCCTGCGGACCTACTCGGAATGAGGGGGGCTTTCTCGATTGTTGTTCGGCTCTGCGAGCTGACCCCTTCAATGAGAACCAGATCAATGGGTTGCCGAGCCGATCGGTATCGAATCCCCGCCCCTACCGACACGCCAGAGGTTATTGAGCAGCCTGCTAGCGAATCCGTCGTCGCGCCAGCTCGACCGGCAGCGTCTTTTTTGAGGCTATGCGTCGGCCGGTACCCAAGGAGCGCGCGGCGTGCCACCGCAATAGTGATTCTCCGCCGGGTTCTCGCGGACCAGGACATAGACGTCGGTGGCGTCGACGCCCATCGTATCGTTCAGGATTTCGGCGATGGCGTCGACCAGCGCCTTCTTGCGCTCCGGCTCGCGGCTCGGCCGCAGATCGACCTCGACCAGGGGCACGCCGTCGCCGATCTCGCCCACCACCTCGCGCACGGCGACATAGTCGAATTTGGTCTCCTTGGGCGCGAGGGTCTTGAGCACCGCCGCCTTGACCGCAGTGCAGATGGAATTCTGTGTGTCGGCGGGCGTGCCGGAGGGGACTTCGACGCGAATGGCGGGCATCGGCAGGGTCTCCTGCTGTGGTCATTAGGAGTGGGGCGCGATCCGCCCTTGGAAGCACCGTGTTGCCCTGGTCCGAACGAATATTCAACACCGGCGAGGAATCCGATGAAGCTGGCCGGCGAAGCGGGCGCGGAGATCCGGCCTTCGTCGCCCGCGCCCCGGCGCTGCGCGCCCAGACACGAGAGATCTCGACGCTAGGGCCGGCACGAGCGGGGCAGGACCCCCCAGTGCGCGGCGAATTGAAACATCCCGGCAAGCAATACGCCGCCGCTGCACAGAACCTTTAAGGAGATCAGAAGGTTGCAACGGTTCAGACCGTGACCTCGATCAAATGTCGGTCTCGGCCATTGCGTGCCCCCACAACCAGATATATCACCGATAAATCAATGGGTTGTCGGACCGGGATGACGGGATGTCCCCGACGATTTACGGCGCGACCAGGAGGCGGCCGGTCACGCCGTGGCGATCGATCAGACGGGCCACGAGTCCACTCGCCTTGGCCTCCTCGACGAAGTCGCCCAGGAAGGCGGCACCCGCACGGTTGGTGGTCGCGGTGCCCACCGCCTGCTGGACGGCCGTGAAGCGCCCGTCGAGAATCCGTGCGCCGCGGAGTTTGTCGACGTCCGCGATCAAACCGGGCCTGAGGCCGGCGAGCGCGTCGACCTTCTCGTTCACGAAGAGGTCGAAGGCGGCCGCGAGACCCTTCGCGCGCACCAGCTCGGCGTGCTTGAGATGGCGCGTCAGGTACAGGTCGTAGGCGCTCCTGTCCGACACCGCGATACGGATGCCAGGGCGGTCGACATCGTCGATCGCATCGAAGGAGGCGCCCTCGGGAACCATGTAAGTCGCCTCGATCTCGACATAGGACGGCGTGAACGCGATCGTCTTCGCTCGCGCAGGTTCCGCGGCGATGAGGCCGATGTCCCAGACATCCCGTCCCGCCGCATCGGTGAGCTCTCCGGGCGAAGCGAAGGTGACGTAGGAGACCGCGACCCCCAACCGATCGCCGATCGCGCGCGCCATGTCGGGCGCGACGCCGATTGGATCGCCTGACGCCGCCTTGCCCGTGACCAGCAGGAAGTTGGACAGATTGATGCCTGCGCGCAGGGTGCCGCTCGGTGCAAGCTCGGAGAGGGCGTCTTGGTCCACGATCGACGAGGCTCCACTGGGGTCGTGTGAATTCCTACCCACGAGGGCTCCGTTTGGCAAAGCCTCAAGGCCGCATTGCGCTTGTCCGGGCGGTCGAGCTGCACGGTGAAGAGTTGGTGAACGACCACATCAAGTCGGCTTCGCAGAATGCAAAGGATCTGGAGGGCATCCGCGTCGAAGCCATCTTTGACGGGATAACGCCCGAAAGCCGCACTGTTCTCGGCAGGGCCACACGGACGAAGAAAGCCGGCTGATTCAAGTCGGTCACATGGATGGCGGACGTCGCCCGTGACATCGTCGCGCCTGACCTCATGAACGCCAATGCTGGTCTCAGGGAGCTGGTGGAGCGCATCTTTACGTGGGCAGGCGATGCCGGACGATGACATCGATTTGCAGGCGATCTTCGGCTTTGGCGGTGACGATCTGGCGAAGTGGGACGACGATGTTTGCACTTATTTCCCGCCAGCGGGTGCACTCGATACCCCCTGGCGACGGATGCATTCGGCGACTGGGTCTCGGGGTGGTGGGCCGTGCTGGTCTGCTCCGGAATCGGTCCGGCGGCCGTCGCCGCCGCGCTGAGGACGGACGCGTGTCTCGCGGAGGTGAAGGTGATGGCACGATAGCCGGATGTTCGCAGACGGCGTCCGTCGAAGGAAGACGTCGCCACCATCGACGCCCATGGCCTCCGAAGGGTGAGCAAGGACCGTGCAACCTTCGTAAGCCTCCCCCGAGGGAGCCATCTTCGCCGTCGCCAGCGGCAAGGAAGTACCCAAAACGGGCAGGCCAGGGGGAGGCGATGCGCGACCAGCGTCTTCAGATTGGCGGGACGATCGGCTCAAGGGCCGTGAAGTCGCGGCACACCACCCAATCGGGGCGCCGCGAGTGGCCGTGTTTGTTGTCGATGGCATTAAAGGTGATCGAAGCGAGTGTGCGCGGCCAGGGCGACATGTTGGGCGCCGAGCCATGAACAACGTTGGGATGGGCGAAGATCACCGACCCCGGCTGGCCCTTCGGCGCTTCGATCCCCCGTTCACCAGCGAGCCTGGCGACGACCGCTTCATCAGCCGCCCGCAGCGGGTAGCTGGTGGTCGTATCGTCCACGGCGGTCTCGTAGGCCGGTGCCTTGTGGCTGGCGGGGATGATCATCAGCGGACCGTTGAACTCGCGCACCTCGTCGATGAAGACCAGCGCGTTGACCGCGCGGGGCTCGGGCATCTCGTCATCGTGAAAATAGGTCGGGAAATCCTGATGCCATTGCCAGACCGCGCCGTCGAACGGGCACTTCATGTTGAGCACGCACTGGAAGAGATAGACGTCGCGCTCCAGAAGCTGCCGCACCGGCCCGAGCAGCGCCGGATGCCGCACGAAACGTCCGAACAGATCGCTGAACGCCTGTGGGTTCATGACCGAGCGCACCGTGCGGCCGTCATTCTCGCAGATGACCTCCTCACGGGTGAGCCGGCACAGCGCGGCGAGCTCGTCCCGCACCCGGGCGATGTCCCGCTGAGAAACGAGACTTGGCAAGAACACGAAGCCGTCATCGCGGTACCGGGCGCACTGCTCCTCGCTCAGCAGAGGGAGATCGGGATCGCTCATCATCGGGCCTCGCTTTGGAGCGGCGTCCATCCGGCCGCCCCGCCTGCTGCGTCGCGATAGTGCGCGGTCAGTCGACCGGAGAGCGCCATCACCGTGTCGAGCCCCGTCATGCCGAACCACGCGGCGAGCTCGTTCGGCCCGATGGCCGCTTCGCATTCGCCACCGAGAAGCCGCACGGTATCGCCGACCGCGGCGTCCCCGACATCGGCGAGATCCAGGACCAGATGCTCGAGCGTTACCGCAAGGATCGGCGCCCGTCGGCCGCGTATGAGCGCCTGCGGCCGGCTGCCCGGCACGGGTCGAACCAGGCCGTGGGCGACGCCGATCGGCGCGACGCCGATTCGTCGGCCGCGCCGTAGTCCGTAGCTGCCGACTATTGCGATGTCGTTGCCCTGCGGGTGATCGGAGACTTGTATCAGTCGGCTCGCAATTTCGGCCAGGACAGGCCGGTACGCCGACATGTCCGCGATCGAGGCATCGGCGAATGGCGACAGGCCGTAGAGCAGGTGGCCGACGCAAACCGCGTTGGCCCGATCTGTCAATCCGGCGGCAACGCAGGAGCTTGCGCGTGCCTGGGTGACCGGCACCGTCTGGCCGCGCTCCTCGAGACGCGCGAGGAGCGCATCGAAGGCGGCGAGCCTCCGCTCGGCCCAGTCACGCCCAGGTGCGTCGCCGAAAGGCAAATGCGTATAGAGTCCTCGAACCTCGAGGCCCTGCATGGCGGCCAGCTCACCGAGAAAGCCTTCGGCCGCATCGAGCGGCACGCCCAGCCGCCCCAGTCCGGCATTGACCTTGACGTAGACCGGAACCGTTTCCCCCGACGGTGCCGCGCGCGCCGCGGCTTCGGCGCTCGCCCGATCGACCACCGTCGGCACCAGTCCGGCGCCGACGAGATCGGCTATCCCCGTCGGCAATGCGCCCGCGAACATGACGATCGGCGTGCGCAGCCGCTCCGAGCGCAACCGGCAGGCCTCGTCGAAGGAGCCGGTCATGAACGCCACGAGCCCCTCCCCGTCGAGCGCCCGCGCCACGGGCACCGCACCATGTCCGTAGGCGTTGCCCTTGAGCGCGGCGATGCACCCCTGATCGGGGCCGATGCGGCGGCGAATCTCGGCAAGGTTCGCGCGCAACCGATCCAAATCGTAAACCGCCCAGCCGGGATGCGCGTCGTCTCGCACTTGACCGCTCTCCGCGGAACGCCGTCCATCGTGCCATTTCGGCCGGCGACCGTGACGACCAGTCTAGCCTCGATCTCGCGTCCTTGCGCCGATCATCGAGCGAGCGACGCAGCCCTGGCGTCTAGGGGACCCTTGAGCGTCGCGACGATTTGGGTGCTCCGGCAAGTCCGCCGCATGTCTTCGACAATGCCGGCATCCAGGGCAGCGCTTCTGCACGCGACGGCATCCGGTACGGCGGCCCGGCGGCGTCACTGCCCCAGTCGGGGGCCGCATCGACCCTTATGCGGTGCACCTCGTCATAGCTGGTTAGATGCGCTCGGAATAGTTGCCGGGCTTCAGCTCCGCCTCCCCTCGATCCCAGGCAATCTCCAGGGCCAATCCGCTGTTTGCACTCACTCGTCCTCAACGCCGATCCGGTCGGCGATGGCCACGATCCGGTGCATCTCGCGCAGAACCGGCTTCTCGATGAGCTTGCCGTCGATGACCACCAGCCCGGTATCGGCTGCCTCGAACTCGGCGATGATGCGCCGCGCCCGGGCAATCCGGTCGGCCGAAGGCGAGAACACCGCGTTGAGCGCTTCGATTTGCCTGGGGTGCACCGCGCCCTTCCCGGAAAAGCCCAGATCCCGCGCCTGGATCGCGGCGCGCTTCATGCCGTCCAGGTCCTTGAGATCGAGGTAAGGCACGTCGATCACATCCAGCCCGGCGCTGGCGGCGGCATGGACCACGCGCGAGCGGGCATAGAGCAGCGGCTCCCATTCGTTCCGGCAGCGCAGCTCGGCGGCCATGTCGACGCCTCCGAAGAACATCGCGTCGATGCGCGGGCTGCAATGGGCGATGTCATAGGCAGCCTCAAGCCCGCCATTGGTCTCGATGATCACATGCAGGCGGGTGTCGTGGCCACGCTCGGTCAGCAGGTTGTCGAGCACCACCACCTCGTCCGGGGTGCGCACCTTGGGCATCATCAGCGCGGGCGGGGGCGTGTCGGTGGCCAGGACCGCCTGCACATCTGCCATGCCGAAGCCTTCACGCAGCGAGTTGATGCGGACGATCCGCTCGACCCCGTCATCGGCCTGCGGGCTCTCGAAGAGCTTCATCGCATGGGCCCGCGCCGCCGCCTTGTCTTTAGGCGCGATCCCGTCCTCGAGCTCGACACAGACGATATCCGCTCCGGTCGCCAGGGCTTTCGGAAACATCTCGGGCCGCAAGCCGGGTGTGAAGATGAACGACCGGCGGGGGCGAATGCTGGGTGCAGCCATGTGGGGGATCTTCTCTGTCGTGCGGTCCGATGGATCAGTCGCCCCGCCGGGCCAGGTTGTCAATTGATCGCTTCAGCACATGGCCACTGTTGACCATCTGGATCTTGCAGGGACGTCACGCTGCGCTACGCAGGGGCTCCGCGCGTCGCCCCCGCTACCGAGCTCGATACACCACTCTCAGGGACGCAAACCTCTAGGCATCTCATGACAAGCCGGCGGGGAGGTTTGGTCGGAGAGGGGCGCGTGATTCGCATCTGCTTGTCGGACAGATGAGAATTCTCGCGATGCCCCGCGGTTCATGAATCGCCGGGCACCAGGCCCCGGGGCAGGCACTCGATATGGGCGCAGATGTCGCGCGGGCGCGTCAGCCAGATTCGATCGCGCTGGGTTGCGATGTGCTCGAAGAAGCGGCGCAGATGGCGCACGCGATAGGGTCGCCCCATCACGAAGGGATGGAGTGAGATCGGGTACACCAGGGGTTGCCCCTCGCTCTGGGCCAGCATCTCATCGAAGCCGTCGATCAGCATATCCGTGAATTCGCGCGCGGTGTGGCCGTACCAGATGACGCCGCGGGTATCGTTGCACTCGACCGGATAGGGCATTGCCAAGATACGGCCCGCGCGCGTCGTCATCCAGATCGGCTGGTCGTCGCAGGTCCAGTCCATGAAGTAGCGATAGCCCGCCTCCTGCAGCAGGTCGGGGGTGACCGCGCTGTTGGAGAGCCAGGGGCTCATCCAGCCCCGTGGGCGGCTGCCTTCATGGCGCTCGATGGTCTCGGTGACCTCGGCGATAAGCGCGGCCTCGGCTGCCTCGTCGAGGTCTTCCAGCACGTCCGAGTTGGTGATGCCGTGGCCCAGGATCTCGTGGCCGCGCTGCCTGAGAGCCTCCGGAATGTCGGGACAGTGCTCGTAGATGCTGAGATTCATCTGGGCTTCGATCGGGATGTCGAAGGCGTCAAACAACTCGAGCAGGCGCCAGATGCCGACCCGATTGCCGTAATCGCGCCACGAGAAGACGCTGTGGCTGTTCGCCTGGTCCGGCGGCGCGATGGCCGCGCCCTTGCCCTCGCCGAAGCTGAATTGTTCTATGTTGACCGCGACATAGACGGCAAGACGAGTCCCGTTCGGCCAGTCGTAGACTGGGCGGGTGGTGATGCTCGAATAGGGATAACGACCGTGGGTGCGAATCATAAGGACCTCGATCCCGGGCGCCGCCTCGCGGTGCCACCTTGACCATGGAGGCGGCATGATGTGCTTGACCACGCTATACGGCGGACGAACACAAGACTAGCTTTCGACGAGACTCGCATGAACGCAAAGATTGTGGCGTTAGCACGTTGGCTGTGTTCGGCGATGGCTAGCCACGTCACTTTTGGGGAGCTGCCGGAGGCTGTGAGTCGGCGCGCGTGTTTGGCGCCGATCGGCGCGCTAACCTGTTGATTTGGTCCGGTTCATAAGGGTCGTAATTGCGTGCCGAACGACACTCTCACGCCACGCCGTGCATAATCCCGATTAATTTAATCCTGTGCCGCAGCCTTACCGACTGGATTGAAATCGTGCTCGCCCACGCCCTGAACGAGGGTAAAGCGGCAGCCTCGGCCGTCTTTGCTAGAGACTTGGTGTACGGTCAAGGGCGGCACGACGCAATGGTTGCCGGGTTCAAGCTCATGACAGGCGCGAGGCGCCCGGGTCTCGATCACCACCGTTCCTTCGAGGCCGACAAATACGTCGGTAATGGTCGTGTGGTAATGCCACGGAATCACCTCGCCCGCTCCGAGGGTCATTATCTGTACGCGCATGCCATCGGCTTCGGCGACGGTGTCGCGGCCGGTGATCGAATAGGGCAAGTCATCGGGCGCTGTCATGACTTCTTCCGGTCGTCTACAGTCTGGCTTGGATTAATTAACATAACTCCTTTGGCCACGCTTGTGGATGAATTCGACATTTGAGCTTATTCGAGTTCGTCAAACCGAGGATCGCAGCGAGTCTCTGCTCGACCTTCTGCGCCAGGGCTGACCCACCCCTATTGAATTGGTCCATCTTCTGGAGTGGGCCCCTGTGGCCGGACAGTTTCAGGCGGCTGTTTTGACCGGCTTGCGGGACTGTTCCTCCTCGAAGCGGTTGGGGCTCAGGTAGCCAAGGGCGGAGTGTAGGTTCTACGGAGTGTAGGTTCTACAAGTGCTATCCAGTTAGTCTGACAATGCCGCCCGCACCCTTCGCGGGCGCGAAAGCAGGGAGATAGGCATGGTGCGGCCGGCACCCGAATCGGTCGGAGACATTGCGTTGCTCGGCGTCGGGACCATCGGTGCGAGCTGGGCGACTCATTTCCTCGTGCGCGGCTTCTCGGTCACGGCATGGGATCCGGCGCCGGGGGCGGCGGAATACCTGCGCGCCTTCGTCGAGGCGGCTTGGCCGGCGATGACGCGGCTCGGACTCGCGGCGGACGCCGATCCGGCGCGGTTTCGCGTGGTGGACGAGCCGACCAGCGCGGTCGAAGGCGCGGTCTTCGTTCAGGAGAGCGCGCCGGAGGATCAGGCGGTCAAGCGCGACCTCTACCGGCGGATCGACCCGGCGCTCACGCCCGATGCGATCGTCTCGTCGAGCTCGTCGGGCCTCTTGATCAGCACGCTCCAGGAGGGCTTGAGGAACGGCGCGCGCTTCGTCGTCGGCCATCCTTTCAACCCGCCCCATCTTGTCCCGCTCGTCGAGGTCGTCGGCGGCCGCGACACCGACCCGGGCGTGGTCGATTGGGCCGTCGCATTCTACAACGTGCACGGCAAGCGCGCGATCAAGGTCAACCGTGAGGTGCCCGGCCATATCGCCAACAGGCTGCAGGCCGCCTTGCAGCGCGAAGCCTTTCATCTGTTGTTGTCGGGCACGGCGAGCGCCGCCGATATCGATGCCGCCATCGCCCATGGGCCTGGCTTGCGCTGGGCATTCATGGGCCCGTTCCTGACCATGCATCTCGCCGGTGGCGAGGGCGGCGTGCGGCATGCGCTCGACCATTTCGGGCCGGCAATCGAGAGTTGGTGGGCCGATTTCGGCACGCCTCGCCTCGATCGAGACAATGTCGAGACCCTGGCCCGCGCCGTCGACGAGGCGATCGGCGGCCGCTCGATCGCGGCCCTCGCGGCGGAGCGCGATACCAGGCTGATTGCTTTGCTGGAAGCGTTGCAGGCGAGCGATAAGACCCGCTGAGCTTGTTCGCCCGCGCGCCAGAGGACACTGGCGTTGCCGCCCCGCATCGGCCATCATCGGCTCGCGCCCGCTCCCGAGTCCGTCGCAGGGGAATTTCATGATTACGCGAGGAATCAAACAGTTAGTTGATGATGCTGAGTCTGAAATTGAAACCATCTCGGCGTCCGACGCGATCGGGTTGATGGACGATCCCGGCGTCGAGCTGGTCGACATTCGCGACATTCGGGAACTGTGGCGGGAGGGCGCGGTTCCCGGCGCGCGTCACGTTCCGCGGGGCATGGTCGAATTCTGGATCGACCCGGAGAGTCCCTACCACAAAGAGTTCTTCGCGAGCGGGAAGAAGTTCGTCTTTTTCTGTGCCGGCGGCCTGCGCTCGGCCCTGGCGACGCAGGCGGCGCAGAACATGGGCCTGAAGCCGGTCGCTCATATCGCCGGCGGCTTCGGCGCCTGGAAGGAGGTCGGCGGCCCGACCGAGGAGAAGCCGCGTAAATAAGCCGGCTTCGGTCCGGGCGGCGCGCTGGGCGGGGCTTCTCGCCCCGCTGCTCGGCGCCTATTTCAGCCTGCCGCCGCCGATCCGCGGCATGCTGCTGCTGCTCGGCGCGACCGTCGGATTCGCCTCGATGCATGCGGTGATCCGCATCGCGTCGAACGAGCAGCATCCCTTCGAGGTCGCGTTCTTTCGCAATCTCTTCGGCCTCATCATCCTGTCGCCGTTCCTGCTCCGCCACGGCTTCGGCGCGCTGCGCACGCGCCGCCTGCCGCTCCACGCGGCACGGGGCGCGGTTCATGTCTGTGCGATGCTGATGTTCTTCTTCGCGGTGCCGATCACCCCCCTCGGCACCGTTGCGGCGCTCAGCTTCACCGCGCCGCTCTTCGTCACGATCGGTGCCGTGCTGGTGCTCGGCGAGGTTGTGCGTATCCGGCGCATCGTGGCGCTGATCGCGGGCTTCGTCGGCGCCCTCGTGATCATCCGCCCGGGCATGGCAGCGCTCGACCCCGGCTCGCTTCTGGTGCTCGGCTCGTCGGCCGTCTGGGCGGGGACGATGATTCTGATCAAGCTGCTCTCGCGTACCGAATCGAGCCTGACGATGACCGCCTATATGGCGGTCTTCCTGACGCCTCTCTCGTCGATTGCCGCGGCCTTCGTCTGGCAATGGCCGAGCCTGGAGGAGCTCGGCTGGTTCGCCCTCATGGGAATGTTCGGGACGGCATCCCATCTATGCCTGGCCCAGGCCTTCCGCGAGGCGGACGCGACGGTTGTCCTGCCGGTCGATTTTCTGCGTTTGATCTGGGCATCGGTGTTCGGCTACCTACTGTTCAACGAGGTCCCCACCCTGTTCGTCTGGATCGGCGGCGTGATCATCTTCGCCAGCACGCTCTATCTCGCCTATCGCGAGGCTAAGGTCGCGCGGGCCACGATCTCCGCCGAGACGGGACCGCAACTACCGAGCTAGGCTCGAGGCACGGCGTGCGGGTCACGATCCGCCGAGGGCGGCCACCACCTGGGCGGTCTCGACCATCTCGACGAGCTGGGTCAGGGCATAATCGGTCGAGGCCGATTGCCAATCCGTGTCCATGGTGCAGGTCGCGTCGGTGACGAGGACCATCTCGTAGCCCGCGTCGGCGCCATAGCGGCAGGTGCTCTCGACCGAAAAATTGGTCCAGGTGCCAGTCATCAGGATCTTGGTGACGCCGAGGCCGGCGAGCTTGATCTCGAGGTCGCTGCCGTGGAACGCGCTCACGCGGCTCTTGTGGACGACCAAATCGCCGGGCTCCGGCGCGAGTCCGGGCACGGCTTGCGCGCCCGGTGAGCCCACCATGAAGCCGCCGCCCTCTACCAGCGCGCGGAAGAGCGGCGCGTTCGTCGGCCCGTCACGCCCGTCGCCATAGCGCACATGATGGACGTGAACAACATGGACGCCCGCCATGCGCGCCGCCGTCAAGAGAGACTGGATATGAGCAATCGCGTCCTGGCTCTGCTCGTGGCGCCAGGCGCCCGCATCGGCGGAGGCGCCATGCTCGCCCACGGCATCGACCTGCATGTCCATGACGAACAACGCGGTGGTCTTGGGATCGATCGAGTTCACCATGGCTCCCTCCATGCTCGGGCGCCGCCGCCGGGCCGGCGCGACGCGACGACCGAGGTATAGCATCGCCGGCCGGCCCGAACATACGCTTGCACCGGCGCTCCGATCCGGGCACTCATGGCGTGCGGGGAACGATGAAGAGATTCTCGATTTTCAGCCTGGCGCGCAACGCGCTGAGCCACCATGAGCGCTGGCCGGAGCAGTGGCGCAGCCCGGCGCCGAAGCCGGCCTATGACGTGATCATCATCGGCGCTGGCGGCCACGGGCTCGCGACCGCCTACTACCTCGCGGCGCTGCACGGCATCACCAACGTCGCGGTCCTGGAGAAAGGCTGGCTGGGCGGCGGCAATACGGGGCGCAACACCACGGTGATCCGCTCCAACTATCTGTGGGACGAAAGCGCCGCGCTCTACGAGCACGCGCTAAAGCTCTGGGAAGGGCTCGCGCAGGAGCTGAACTACAACCTGATGTTCAGCCAGCGCGGCGTGCTGAACCTGATTCACAACGTCCACGATCTCCAAGAGGCGACCCGGCGGGTCAACGCCAATCGGCTCAACGCGGTCGACGCCGAGCTGTTGTCGACGGCCGAGGTGAAGGCGTTCTGCTCGATCATCAATACCTCGCCGGAGGTGCGCTATCCGGTCATGGGCGGCACCTTGCAGCGGCGCGGCGGCAATGCGCGCCATGACGCGGTCGCGTGGGGCTTCGCGCGGGCGGCGGACGCTCGCGGCGTCGACATCGTCCAGAATTGCGAGGTCACCGGCATCGACGCGTCGGCCGGCAAGGTCACCGGCGTGCGGACGACCCAGGGCGCGATCGCGGCGAGCAAGGTCGGCATCGTCGTCGCCGGGCACAGTTCTGTGCTGGCGGACATGGCCGGATTCCGGCTGCCGATCGAGAGTCACCCCCTGCAGGCGTTGGTCTCGGAACCTCTCAAGCCGGTCTTGAACTGCGTCATCATGTCGAACGGCGTGCATGTCTATCTCAGCCAGTCCGACAAAGGGGAGCTGGTGATCGGCGCGGGGATCGACCCGCCCAACTCCTACGGTCAGCGCGGCGGGCTGCATGTGATCGAGGCGCAGGTGGGGGCGTTGATCGAGCTGATCCCGATCTTCAGTCGGGTACGCATGATGCGCTCCTGGGCGGGCATCGTGGACATCTGCCCCGACGCCTCGCCGATCATCGGCAAGACCCCGGTCGAAGGGCTCTTCATCAATGGCGGCTGGGGCACCGGCGGGTTCAAGGCGACGCCTGGCTCGGGCTGGGTCATGGCCCATACGATCGCCACCGAGGAGCCGCATCCGCTCAACGCGCCCTTCGCCCTCGACCGGTTCACCACGGGCGCGCTGATCGACGAGCACGGCGCCGCCGCCGTGGCTCATTAGAAGCGGGGGAGCCGCTGACCGATGTTGTGGATCGACTGTCCCTGGTGCGGCGCGCGGCCGGAGACCGAGTTCCGCTACGGCGGCGAGGCGCATATCGCGCGGCCCGATCCGGCGGCGACCGATGATGCCGGCTGGGCGGACTATCTCTTCATGCGGAGCAACACCAAGGGCGTGCATGCCGAGCGCTGGATGCACCGCGACGGCTGCCGGCGCTGGTTCAACATGCTGCGCCATACCGTGAGCCATGAGGTGCTGGTGGTCTATCCGATGGGCGCGCCGCGGCCGGCGATGCCGCGCGCCGACGCCGGCTGATGCGCTTTCGCCTCGCAAGCGGCGGGCGGATCGACCGCACCAGGCGCCTCGGCTTCACCTTCAACGGGCGCCGTTATGAGGGCTTCGCCGGCGACACCTTGGCCTCGGCGCTGATCGCCAACGGCACCCATTTGACGAGCCGGAGCTTCAAATACCACCGGCCGCGCGGCATCCTTACGGCCGGTGCGGAGGAGCCTTCGGCGCTGGTCCAGCTCGGCACCGGGGCGCGAACCGAGCCCAATTTGCGCGCGACCCAGGTCGAGCTCTATGACGGGCTGACCGCGGCCGGCATCAATGCCTGGCCGAGCGCTTCGTTCGATCTCGGCGCCTGGACCGGCAAGCTCGCGCCGCTGTTTCCGGCCGGCTTCTATTACAAGACCTTCCTCTGGCCGGCCTCGTTCTGGAAAGCGCTCTATGAGCCCGCGATCCGGCGCATGGCGGGGCTCGGCCGCGCCCCCGATGCGCCCGACCCCGACGCTTACGACAAGATGTTCGTCCATTGCGACGTGCTCGTGGTGGGCGGCGGCCCGAGCGGAATCGCCGCCGCGCTCGCCGCCGGGGAGGCCGGTGCCAGGGTGGTGCTGGTCGACGAGCAGGCCGAGCTCGGCGGCGCGCTTCTGGGACTTGGGCACATGATCGACGGGACCGGCGGTACGGCCTGGGCCGCCGCGGCGGCGGCACGGCTCGAGGCCATGCCCGAGGTGCGCGTGCTGACCCGGACCACCCTGTTCGGCTATTACGACCACAATTCGCTCAGCGCGCTGGAGCGGCGCACCGACCATCTCGGCCCCGCCGCGCCCGCCGGTCTCGCCCGCCAGCGGTTGTGGAACCTCAAGGCGCGCCGGGTGGTGCTCGCGACCGGCGCTCATGAGCGGCCGCTGGTCTTCGCCGACAACGATCGGCCCGGAACCATGCTGGCCTCGGCGGCGCAACGCTACCTGAACCAGTTTGCGGCGCTGCCCGGCCGGAGGGCTGTGCTCTTCACCAACAACGACGCTGCCTATGAGGCGGCGCGCGATCTCGCGGCGGCCGGGGCAACGATCGCGGCGGTGGTCGACTGCCGGCGCTCTCCGTCGGCCCCTCTGGCGGACGCTCTACGCGGCGCCGGTGCAGCGCTGCACACCGGCGCCGTCATCGCGGCCACCCACGGGACCAGGCGGGTGCGCGCGGTCACCGTGATGGACCTCGACGCCGACGGCACCGGCGTGAGCGGGCCCATGCGGCGCATCACCTGCGACTGCGTGCTCGTCTCCGGCGGCTGGAACCCGGCGGTGCATCTCTTCTGTCAATCGGGCGGCAGGCTCGAATTCGAGGAGGCCCGCGGCGTCTTCGTTCCCGGTGCGCCGACCCAGGCTCTGGAGGTCGCCGGCGCTGCCGGCGGCAGCTTCGACCTTTCGGTCTGCCTGGCCGAGGGCGCGGCGGCGGGCGCTCGGGCGGCGCAGGCGGCGGACTTCGGCGATGGGACGGCGCCCGCGCCGCCGCCGGTCGAGGCGCCGGCGCCCGGCGCCGTCACGCCGCTCTGGCTGGCGCCGGGCCTGAGGCCGGTCGGCCACGGCAAGGCCAAACACATGGTCGACCATCAGGACGACGTGACCGTCCAGGACATCCGGCTTGCCGCGCGCGAGGGCTTTCGATCGGTCGAGCATGTCAAGCGCTACACCACGATCGGGATGGGCACCGATCAGGGCAAGACCGCGAATCTCAACGGGCTTGCGATCCTGGCCGACGCTCTGGGGAAGCCGATTCCCGAGGTCGGCACGACGACCTACCGACCGCCCTATACGCCGGTCACCTTCGGTGCCCTCGCCGGGCGCGACCGCGGCGCGTTGATGGACCCGGTGCGCCGCACCGCGATGCATGAGTGGCATGAAGCCCAGGGCGCGGTGTTCGAGAATGTCGGCCAGTGGCACCGGCCCTGGTGGTACCCGAAGGCGGGCGAGGACAAGCATGCGGCGGTCGCCCGCGAATGCCGCGCGGTGCGCCAGGCGGTCGGGCTGCTCGACGCCTCGACCCTCGGCAAGATAGAGATTCAGGGACCGGATGCGGCGAGATTGCTCGACCGGGTTTACACCAATGCTTGGTCAACGCTCGCGGTCGGACGGGTGCGTTACGGGCTGATGTGCCATGACGACGGCATGGTCTTCGACGACGGCACGACGGCGCGCCTGGGCGAGCAGCGCTATCTGATGACCACGACCACGGGCAATGCGGCCCAGGTGCTGGAATGGCTCGAGGAATGGCTGCAGACCGAATGGCCGGAGCTCAAGGTCTATTGCACCTCGGTCACCGAGCAGTGGGCGACCCTCGCTCTCGCCGGGCCCAAGGCACGCGCGGTGCTTGCGGCGGTGGCGCCGGCGATGGCCCTCGACGCCGAGTCCTTTCCGTTCATGAGCGTCGCCGAGGGCGCTGTCGCCGGCGTGCCGGCGCGGGTCTTCCGGATCAGCTTCACCGGCGAGCTCAGCTTCGAGATCAACGTGCCGTGGCATCACGGGCATGCGGTGTGGGAGGCGGTGATGGCGGCGGGCGCGGAACACGGCATCACGCCCTACGGCACCGAGGCCATGCATGTGCTCCGCGCCGAGCGCGGTTTCATCATCGTCGGCCAGGAGACCGACGGCACGACCACGCCGCAGGATCTCGGCATGGACTGGATCGTCTCCAAGAAGAAAAAGGATTTCATCGGCAAGCGCGCCTGGGCCCGCGCGGACACAAGGCGCGAGGATCGCAAGCAGCTCGTCGGCATTCTGACCGAGGACCCGCAGGCCGTGCTGCCGGAAGGCGCGCAGCTCGTCGAGGCGCCGGGGCGGCCGCCGCTGCCGATGATCGGGCACGTGACTTCGAGCTATGCGAGCCCCACCCTCGGACGCTCTATCGCGCTCGCCCTGGTGCGCGGCGGCCGCGCGCGCATGGGCCAAACTGTCTATGCCTCTCTCGCCGAGGGCGCCCTCGTCTGCACGGTGAGCGGCCCGGTGTTCTACGATCCTGAAGGCGAGAAGCGCGATGGCTGAGCCGCCCGTGCCGCGAAGCCCGCTAACGGCGCTCGGTGGCTCGCTCGCGGCGGGCTCGGTCGGCGGCACCGACGGCGTCACCCTCGCCGAGCAACAACCCCGCGCGCGGCTCAACCTCAGGCTCGATCCGACCGAGGACGGCGCGTTGGATGCGGCGCGCGCCGCACTTGGCGCGGCGCTGCCGCTCGCGCCGAACACGGTCGTGACGGCAAACGGCAGGACTGTTCTCTGGCTCGGCCCCGACGAATGGCTCGTCACCGCCCCGCTCGGCACGCGCGAAGCGATCGAGCGCGCCCTTCGAGAGGCGCTCGACGGCCGGCTCCATGCGCTCACCGATGTGAGCGCCATGCATACCGTCCTCACGCTCTCCGGCGGACGAGCGCAGGACGTCTTGATGAAGGGGTGCCGCCTCGATCTCCACCCCAGGTCGTTCGGGCCCGGCGCCTGCGCACAAACCACCCTCGCCAAGGCGCCAGCGATCCTGCATCAGACCGACGACCGCCCGACCTACGAGATCGCCGTCCGCAATTCCTTCGCCGTCTATCTCGCGACCTGGCTGCTCGACGCCACGGCGGAATATCGGGGCGGCGGTTCGGGGTCCTGACGCGCGGCCCTCGACACGATCGATGTGATCGAAGTCCTATCGGTCGATCCATATCTGCCCCGATCCTGGTGCTGCCTGGTCGCGATGCAGGCGCCGCTCGGCGGGTGGTTCGGCTTGTTCGCCGCCAGGCCTTGACCTATTGTGGCGCCGGCAAAAGGCGGTGGGGCGCTCGCGCTGATATGCGCGAAACTGCGGGCTTGCGCGGTGACTTAGGTGTCGTTTCCGGCACCAGGGATGATCCATGGACAGCATCCGGATCAAGGGCGGCCGCCCGCTCGCGGGCGAGATCGAAATCTTTGGCGCGAAGAACGCGGCCTTGCCGTTGATGGCGGCGAGCCTTCTGACCGAGAAGACGTTGACGCTCTCCAATCTTCCGCATCTCGTCGACATCACGACTCTCGCTCACCTTCTGGCGCAGCACGGCGTCGAGATCGGCATGAACGGCCACGCCGAAGGCGGCGGCAATGCCGGGCGGGTGCTCTCGCTCAGAGCCGGAGAGATCACCAGCACCACGGCGCCCTACGAGCTGGTGCGGCGGATGCGCGCCTCCATCCTGGTGCTCGGCCCGTTGCTGGCGCGCATGGGCCGGGCGACCGTTTCGCGTCCCGGCGGGTGCGCGATCGGGACCCGGCCGGTCGACATGCATATTGACGGCCTGACCCGGCTCGGCGCGGAGGTCGTCCTCGAGGACGGCTACATTCGGGCGACGGCGCCGGGCCGGCTCAGCGGCGCCGAGATCAGGTTGCCCTTCGCCTCGGTCGGAACGACCGAGAACCTGATGATGGCAGCGTGCCTGGCGCAGGGTCGGACGATACTGCGCAACGCCGCACGCGAGCCGGAAGTGACCGACCTTGCCCTATGTCTGAATGCGATGGGCGCCGAGATCACCGGGATCGGTACCGACGAGCTTGTCATCGACGGCAAGGAGGCGCTGCACGGCGCCGACCATCACGTGGTCGCCGATCGGATCGAGGCCGGGACCTATGCGCTGGCGGCGGCCATCACCGGCGGCGAAATCGAGCTGGTCGGCGCGCCTGCGGCGTTGCTCCGCTCTCTGCTCGACTATCTTGAACCCGCCGGCGCCGGAATCGCCGAGACGCCTCGCGGACTCAAGGTATGCGGCAACGGTCGGCTGGCGGCGGGCGATCTGACGACCCAGCCCTATCCCGGCTTCCCGACCGACCTTCAGGCGCAGGCGATGGCGCTCATGACCACGGCGGACGGCACCGCGATGATCACCGAGACGGTCTTTGAGAACCGCTTCATGCACGTGCCTGAATTACGCCGCATGGGCGCGGACATCACGGTGCGCGGCGCGACGGCGCTGGTGCGCGGCGTCGCGCGGTTGACCGGCGCGCCGGTGATGGCCACCGATCTCAGGGCTTCCTCCTCGCTTGTCCTTGCCGGCCTCGCCGCCGAGGGCGAGACGGTGGTGAACCGGGTCTATCATCTCGACCGCGGTTACGAGCGGATCGAGGACAAGCTGGCGGCCTGCGGCGCCGAGATCGACCGGGTCTATCATTGACGGCGCCGATACGCCTCAAGCTGCGGGCGGAAGACGCCGACGATCTCGCCGTGATCTCGGCCTGCCTCCAGGATGCCGTATTCGCCGTCGGTGAGATGGCGTTCGAGCCGGTCGACCAGCGGTTCGCGGCCATCGTCGTGCGCCGCTGCTGGGAGTCCGGCGCAGGCGATGCGGAACCGGTCCGCGCGCCCGGCCAGGCGAAAGCCGCCATCCATTTCGACTCGGTCTCGGCGGTCAAGCTGCGCGGCATCGATCGGGCAGAACCGACGCGGCTCCTGAGGCTCGCCGGGATGTTCTCCGAGCCCGGCCAAAGCTCGGTGGTGGTCCGGCTCCTGTTCCTCGACGGCGCCGAGATATGGCTCGAGGCCGACCAGCTCGCATGCCGGTTTCAGGATCTGGAGGATCCGCTGGCCTGCGTGCAGCGCGACGGGGAGCGGGTGTCGTGACCGAAGGCCTGGTTCTTGCCTTGCCCAAAGGCCGGATCAGCCGCGAGCTCTCGCCCCTCCTGACCCGGGCGGGCATCGAGCCGGAGCCCGCGTTTGACGACGAGCAGGCGCGTCAGCTCCGGTTCGCAACCTCGGACCGCGGGCTCGCGATCATCCGCGTCCGCAGCTTCGACGTCGCGACCTTCGTCGCTTTCGGCGCGGCCCATCTCGGCGTCGCCGGCAATGACGTGTTGATGGAATTCGATTACCGCGAGATCTATGCGCCGCTCGATCTCGGGATCGGGCTCTGCCGGCTCGTGGTCGCCGAGCCGTCGGCGCTCGCGACCGAGGACGATCCGTCGCGCTGGAGCCATGTGCGCGTCGCCACCAAATATCCGCGGCTGACCCGCCGCCATTTCGCGGCCCGCGGCGTCCAGGCCGAGTGCATCAAGCTCAACGGCGCGATGGAACTCGCACCGGGTCTCGGGCTCTGCCGCCGCATCGTCGACCTGGTCAGCACCGGTGCGACGCTTCGGGCCAACGGCCTCGTCGAGGTAGAGCACATCGCCGACGTGTCCGCCCGGCTCATGGTCAACCGCACCGCGCTCAAGACGCGGGCGGGCGAGCTCCAGGCCTGGATCGACCGCTTCCGCGAGGCCGTCCATGACCCATCGGCTGGATAACGCCGCCGCCGATTTCGAGGCCTCGTTCGAGGTCCTGCTCGCGGCCCGGCGGGAGAGCGTAGAGAACGTCGACCGCGAGGTCGCGGCGATCGTCGATTCGGTGCGCAACGGGGGCGACAGGGCGCTTCTCGACTACACGGCGCGTTTCGACCGGGTCGAGCTGGAGCCCGGCCGGATTCGCGTCGCAGGCGATGAGATCGGCACGCTCGCAGGCGCCGTGCCCGAGGCGACGCGCCGCGCGCTGAGAGAGGCGGCGACGCGAATCGAGGCGTTTCATGCCCGCTTGATGCCGGCCGATCTCGACTATCGCGATCAGGCCGGCGTGAGGCTCGGCGCGCGCTGGCGCCCGCTGGATGCGGTCGGGCTTTACGTCCCTGGCGGCACCGCCGCCTATCCGAGCACCGTGCTCATGAACGCGACGCCGGCCAGGGTCGCCGGCGTGCCGCGAATCGCCATGACCGTGCCGGCGCCCGACGGCGTGCTCGACGCGACCGTCCTTGCCGCGGCCGAGATCGCCGGCGTGACCGAGATCTATCGGGTTGGCGGCGCACAGGCGGTCGCGGCGCTCGCCTACGGCACCGAGACGATCGCGCCGGTCGACAAGGTCGTCGGCCCCGGCAACGCCTATGTCGCCGCCGCCAAGCGGCGGGTCTTCGGCGCTGTCGGCATCGACATGATCGCCGGCCCTTCGGAGATCCTCGTGGTCGCCGACGCGGCGAACGAGCCGCGCTGGATCGCGGCCGATCTGCTCTCCCAGGCCGAGCATGACACGGCTGCACAGGCGATTCTGATAACCGACGATGCGGCATTCGCGGAGCGCGTAACGGACGCGATCACCGCGCTTCTGACCTGGCTTCCGCGCGCCGAGATCGCGGCCGAGAGCTGGCGCCTCCACGGCGCGATCATCATCGTGCGGACGCTCGATGAGGCGCCGCCCCTGATCAACCGTCTCGCGCCGGAGCATCTGGAACTCGCGGTGGCGGCGCCGGCACGATTGGCCGACGCCGTGAGCAGCGCGGGCGCCATCTTCCTGGGCCGCCACACGCCGGAAGCGATCGGAGACTATGTCGCCGGCCCCAACCACGTGCTGCCGACCGCCCGCAGCGCCCGCTTCTCCTCGGGCCTTTCGCCGTTGGACTTCCTGAAGCGCACCACCTTCGTCGGCTGCGATGCCGAGAGCCTGTCGCGGATTGGACCGGCGGCGGTGACGCTCGCGGAAGCCGAGGGCCTCCATGCCCACGCGCTCTCGGTGGCGTTGCGGCTCGACGACGGAGCGGGGTGAGTGCGTGGGCAAGGACCCGACCGGTGAGGCCAAGCTGGTCGAGGTCGTGCTCGATCCGAGCGCGGGGCTTTGCGGGGGCCCCGATGTCGAGCACGAACGTCGGGTCGCGGTCTATGACCTTCTTGAGGACAACCATTTCGCGCCGAACGTCGGGTCGGGCGGCCCCTATCGGCTGCGCCTCAGCCGCGCGGAAGGGCGGCTCGTCTTCGACGTCGAGGATCAGTCCGGGACGGCGCAATGCTCGGCCGTGCTCCGGCTCGCGACATTGCGCCCGGTGCTGCGCGACTACGCGGCGGTTTGCGACAGCTATCACGAGGCGATCAAGACCGCGCCGCGCGCCAGGATCGAGGCGCTCGACATGGGCCGACGGGCCTTTCACAATGAAGGATCCGAGATCCTGCGCCGCGAGCTCGCCGACGAGATCGCGATCGACGAGGCGACGGCGCGGCGCCTGTTCACGCTGATCCATGCGCTTCACGTCCGGCTCTAGCCCCTGCGATGGGCACGCTTCCCGGCAGCATCCTCTTCGCCTGCACATGGAACGCAGTGCGCTCGCCGATGGCGGAGGGCATGATGAAGAAGCTGTTCGGGACCCGTCTCTTCGTCGATTCCGTCGGAGTCAGGCGGGGCGGTGTGCTTGACCCTTTTGCGGTCTTTGTCATGGAGGAGATCGGGATCGATATCGGCGCCCATCGGCCGAAGACCTTCGAGGATCTCGAGGGCAGCGCCTTCGATATGGTCATCTCGCTCTCGCCGGAAGCGCAGCACAAGGCGATCGACCTGACCCGCACCGCGCATTGCGAGATCGAATTCTGGCATACCCTCGATCCGAGCATCATCGAGGGCAACCGCGAGACCAGGCTGCTCACCTACCGAGAGGTGCGTGATCAGTTGAGAGCCAGGCTGCTGGATCGCTTCGGCCCGCACCGCCCTCCGGTGGTCTGAGCGTGCCGCGGTCTTTGCAACGCCCGCGCTTGGTTCTGGCTTCGGCGTCGCCCCGGCGCCTGAAGCTGCTCGAGCAAATGGGCTATCCGCCGGACGCTGTCGAGCCCGCGGCGCTCGACGAATCGCCCCGGCCCGGCGAGCGGCCGGAGGCGTATGCCGTGCGGCTCGCGCAGGAGAAGGCGGAAGCCGTCGCGGTCCGACATCCCGGGGCTCTCGTGCTCGGCGCGGATACCGCGGTGGCCTGCGGCCGGCGCATCCTGCCCAAAGCGGAGACCGAAGAGGGCGCCCGTCGATGCCTGTCTCTTCTCTCCGGCCGGCGCCATCGGGTTTATGGCGGGATCACGGTGGTCGACCAGCGAGGCCGCGCGGTGAGGCGGCTGGTGCGCACCGCGGTGGCCTTCAAGCGGCTCTCGGACGAGGAGATGACGGCTTATCTCGCGAGCGGCGAATGGCGGGGCAAGGCCGGCGGCTACGCGATCCAGGGCCGTGCCGCGGTCTTCGTCCGCTTCGTCAACGGCTCCTATTCGAACGTCGTCGGGCTGCCCGTGCATGAGACCTATCAGCTTCTCGTCGGCCTTGGCTTGCCCTCCGTGCCGCCCGGTCGCGCCGTCCGGTGACCGACGAACTGTTCATCACCGCGAGCCCTTACGGCACGCGCGCCGCCGCGATCGCGGAGGGAGAACCGGTCGCGTTTTTCATCGAGTCGGCCGGGCTTCCAAGCCGGATCGGCGATCTGCACTTGGCGCGGCCGCTTCGCAGGATGCGGGGCATCGGCGCATGCGTCGTCGATATCGGCGATGGCGAGGAGGCTTTCCTCCCGGCCGCCGGCACCGCGGCCGTTAGCGGCGACGCGCCCTTTATCGTGCAGATCACCTGCGATGCCTATGAGGGAAAGCGCGCGCGCGTCACGCGGCGGCCGGTGCTGGCGAGCCGGCTCGCGGTGTTCCGCCCCGGCGCGAACGGGCTCGCTTTCTCGCGCCGTCTCCGCGCCCCAAGCACGCGGCGCGCTCTCAAGGCGGCTCTTGCCGAGGCCGGAACGCCGGGCGGCGCGCTGACGATAAGAGAGGCTGCCGCCGGGGTGCGGCCGGATCAGGTGCAGGCCGCCGCCGCCATGCTCGCCGCGCGTTGGCGCTCGCTCGAAGCGGCGGCGCGGCGGGACCGTGCGCCGCGCCGCCTCTGGGACGCCGATGGCCTGCTCGGGCGTCTCTTGCGCGATGTCGCAGGCCCCGGCGCGACACGGATCGTGATCGACGACGGCGCGGTGCTCGATCGGGCGCGCGGTCTCGCCGCGCTCGAAGCGCCGGATCTGGAGCCTGCGCTCATCGCCCATGACCCGGCGACTCCGGCCCTGCCCGAACGTGCGGCATTACCGCTTTTCGAGCATCACGATTGCGCCGGGCGGCTCGCGGCGGCGCTCGACCCCGTCGTCACTCTCCCCGACGGTGCCCGGCTCACGATCGAAGAGACCCGTGCGTTGAGCGCGATCGACGTCGACACGGACCGCGCCGCCGCGGCCGTCGCCCGCGATACCGCCGCCGCAGCCGGCCGCGAAATCCGCCGTCGCAATTTGGGCGGGCTGATTGCGATCGATTTTGCGGGCCGTGGGTCGGCGCGAAGCAGGGGCACGCAAATCACCGCCCTCAAACGCGCTCTGGAGGTGGATCGGACCCCCCATCGCGTGCTCGGGGTCACCGCCGGCGGCCTCGTCGAGGTCAACCGGCAGCGGCTCGGGCCGAGCGTGCGTGAGGCGCTGACCGAGCCGGCCCGCGATGCCCTCGGCGGCCGCGTGCCGCGGCTCGATGCGGCGGCGCACGACGCGGCTCACGCCGCCCGGTGCGAAATGGCGCGCGGCGCCCGGCGGTTGACCCTGCGTGCGGCGCCGGCATTGCTCGACGCCCTGGCGGCGCCCGGCGGCGATGTGTTGGAGCGTTGGCTCGGCGCCGCGCTCACGCCGGTCCCGGATCCGGCCCTGCCGCGCGGCCGTTTCTTTCTTGAGCGGGGCTGAGCGGATTGGCGACAGGCGGGAGAGCAGGCATCATGGACCATGAGGGGCGATTCGGCGGCGGATGCTCGAACCACTGACCTATATCAAGCTTGTCGGCGGTTTCGTGCTGCTGTTCGCGGGCGGCGAGGCGCTGGTGCGCGGTTCGGTTACGTTGGCTCGGCGGCTCCGCGTATCGCCGCTTCTGATCGGTGCGACGGTGATCGCGTTCGGCACCTCGACACCGGAATTGGTGGTCACCCTGCAAGCCGCGCTCAAAGGTTCGCCCGGCATCGCCTACGGCAACGTGATCGGGAGCAACGTTGCCAATCTGTTGCTGATTCTCGGTTTGGCAGTCGCGATCACGCCGGTCGCGGTCGCGCGCCGCGCCGTGATGCGCGACGGCGGTGCGCTGGTCTGCGCGACGGCGCTGCTCGTGCTGTTCGCTGCGTTCGGGACGATCGTCGCCTGGCAGGGCGCGCTGATGCTGATCCTGCTCGGGCTTCTCACCTGCTTCTCCTACTGGCATGAGCGCCGGCAAGGGGACGCAAGTGGGATCCTTCATCGGCGGGAAACCGAAGAGATGCATCGGTTGCCGCATCCGGTCTGGCTCGCCACTCTGTTCGTGCTGCTCGGGCTGGGCGCGGTGGCGGGCGGTGCGCATCTCCTGGTCCACGCCGCGACGGTCATCGCCCGCGGCATCGGGATCACCGAGACGGTGATCGGGCTCACCGTGGTTGCCGTCGGCACCTCCCTGCCGGAGCTTGCGACCACGGTGGTGGCGGCCTATCGCAAGCACGCCGACGTCGCTCTCGGCAATGTTCTCGGCTCGAGCGTGTTCAACATCTTCGCGGTCATCGGCGTGGTGACGGTGGTGACCCCGCTGCCGGTGCCGGAGGAAATTATGCGCTTCGACATCTGGGTGCTGGCGGGAATCACCGCTTTGGTGATCGCGATGACCCTGTCGGGCATCCGGCTGGGACGCCCCGTCGGCACGGTCCTTCTGCTCGGCTATGCCGCGTTCGTCGCGGTGCAGTATCTCGGCGCATGACGGTGCTCTCGGCCGCCGCCGCCGCGTAGACAGCCGCCGCCTCATCCCCTATATACCGGCGCATGCCCAGGTAGCTCAGTCGGTAGAGCAGCGGACTGAAAATCCGCGTGTCGGTGGTTCGATTCCGCCCCTGGGCACCACTCATCCCCGGCAAAATCCCGGTTGTGTATCTTCTGCAATTTGGTCACGGCACCGGATGAGATTGTTGCCCGCCTGCCCTGGTGCGGTGTCACTGACCAAGCGGCTGGTCAATCATGCCCGGCCCAACGACGTGGCCGAAGGCTACGCCGCCGACGGAACCCTCACCCAGCTCCGCGCGCCTGCGCAACGGGTGACCGACCGGATCGACGCGTTGATGAATGGACGTGTGTCCTGAGATGGTCTGGTCGGAAGGCGCCCCGTCGTCATCCGAGTAGTGATGTCTGTCGATTGACACCGTACATTCTCGCCGGTGATTGGGTCGTTTCGTCATCGTGGCTTGAAACAGCTATATGAAGGTGCTCGCTCCGCGAGGGCCGCGCCGGGCCATGTCGCCAAGCTCGAGCGCATCCTCACCGCATTGGATCGAAGCGACGGTCCCGAAGGAATGGACCTTCCCGGCTTTCGATTACACCCGCCCAAGGGTCGCATGAAAGGACATTATGCGTTCTCCGTCTCGGGGAATTGGCGCGTGACGTTTCGGTTCGAGGACGGACACGCCGTCGATGTTGACTATCTGGATTACCACTAGGAGTTCCTGAAATGGCGATGAAGAACCCTGTCCATCCGGGCGCCATCGTGCGTGAAGACTGCCTGAAACCGCTGGCCTTGTCGGTCACCGAAGCTGCGAAGAGGCTTGGTGTCGGGCGCCAGACGCTTTCCAACCTGGTGAACGAAAAGGCGTCCGTGTCCATCGAAATGGCCTATCGGCTGTCGAAGGCGTTCGGCTCGACCCCTGAAACATGGCTTGGTATGCAGTTGGCGTTCGACCTCGCCCAATCGCGTGACTTGGAACGACAGATTAAGGTTAAGCGCATCGCGGCCGCATAATTCCCCTGACTTTTCCTCGTCTTCAGGGCCGCATCATTTGAGAGTTTTCGGTTTCGATCATATTGCTGAAGGGCAGCTGAGCGGAGCCCTTGCCAAAGGTGAGTGCTGCGAGGGCGAAACCTATCGCGGCAAGGCGCACGGAAGGGGCGCCTATTCGGCCGCCGCCTCTGCCCGTAGATGGGGCGGCATCCAGCGGGTTTGGTCCTCGGTGCCGTAGGCGAAGAACTCCGACGGCTTGCGCCGCTGCTTGAGCATCCAGGGATGCAGGATCGGCAGGTTGTAATAGATCCGGGCCGCCCAATGGGGCCAAAGAGTGAGCGGCCAGGTGATCGTTGACCAGAGCTGGGTATGCTCGGAGATAGGCCGTTGCCGCGCTTCCCAGCGCCGCAGGACCCGCTCGATATCGCCGGCTTCGCCCAGCATGTTGGCGAGGGAGAGGGCATTGCCGATCGCCGTGCCGCAGCCCTGGCCGAGCCCCGGTGACATCGCGTGCGCCGAATCGCCCACGATCGCGACCCGCCCTGCGCTCCAGGCCTTGAGCTTGATCGTCTCGAAGCGATCGTAACGGCCCTCGTCCGGGACCCGCGAAATCATCGATTCCAGATGCGGAAACGCTTTGATCCAGATCTCCCTTGGCAGCGGGATCTGCGCCGCCTCGGTGTCGCGTGCGAGCATCGTGAAGCACAGGTAGAAGACCTCGTTATTGCACGGCGTATAGAGCACCCGCCGAAAGCCGCTCCACCATTCGCGAATGGTGCGCCCCTCATCGGTATCGGCGTAGCCCGGCTGGTGCGGCACGAGGACCCGGATCGCGCCGTCCACATGGGGCTTGCGGCTCTTCAGCAGGCCGAGGGAATCGCGCACCTTCGAATTGATTCCGTCGGCGGCAATGACCAGGTCGGCCGGCCATTCGCGCCCGTCCTCGGTGACGAGCGTGCCGTCGGCCCGCGCCGCCGCCGCGGTCGAGCCGGTGATGATCTCGACGCCCGACCGCTCGGCCGCGCCGCACATGGCGCTGAGCAGTTGCTGGCGGGTGATGCAGAACATGCGCGATCGATCGGTGCTGGTGACCGGTGCGAACGGCACCTCGTCGATGAAGCGGCCCTTCGCATCCCGGCTGATATAGCTCGGCGCCTCGGTGCAGCCGTCGAGCGCCTCGTCGGCCGCGCCGATCGCCTTGAGAATCCTGACGCCATTGTCCCATATCCAGATGCCGGCGCCGAAGGCGCGGATCTCCGGCGAGCGTTCGTGAACCCGCACCGTCCAACCGGATTGGGTCAATGCTGCGCCCATCGTGAGCCCGGTGAACCCGCCTCCTGCGATCTCGGCATGCCGCGTCATGATCGTTTTCGCTCGCTTCGCTCGTGCTTTTCACGGCGGCCCGGCCCCAGCCGTCTCCGCCCTGGTGTTTCCCGCCGCTCAATAGCAAGAAGCGCCCCGCGGCGCCAACCGCTGGCGGAACATGGATGGGTCGGGACGGCCCGAAGCGTCGCTGAAGGCTCTCGGCGGATCCCGCGGAGGAGAAATCTTGACTGCCAGGAGTGCCCGGGCGCCAAGTGAGGACAGCCCGAACGAAGGACTGCGAAAGGTTGGCGGGGCCATTCGAGGCCCGGAGTCAGGCCGTGAGTTGAAAGGAGATGAGCGTGAAAACACTTCCCGGCAACGTGTCGTCCTATGCCAGGAGCCCCGAGTTCACCGAGGAGACGGTGCCGGCGAACCTGCTCCAATCCCATCGAACCAAGGCCGGAACTTGGGCGAAGATCGTCATTGTGCAGGGGAAGCTACGATACCGTATTCTTGAGCCGGAGATTGAAGAGAACGAGCTCTCGCCGGACAGTCACGGGATCGTGGAACCGGCCGTTCCACACCAAGTCACGCCGATTGGCAGCGTCCGCTTTTATGTTGAGTTCTATCGCTGACGACTCCCTGCCTCGCCCTGATCGCATCTGCTGCCGAGCAGGGATATGCCTGCCCGATTCAACCTCGGCTTAACGTACGCCGGCGGGCTAGCCGTGCCGGAGAACCACAGGGAGGCCGTGCGGTGGTATCGCAGGGCTGCCGCGCAAGGTGAAACAAATTGCTATCGAGAACAGGAATGACATCCGGCCGCGCCTGACAGCCGCCTAAATCGAGCGGGTGCAAGAACACCGCCCCGGGCTGTTCCGCCACATCGGGGAGCGATAGGACGACCGGCGCCGCGGCGGTTTCGTTCAGGGCACGACCATGTAGTGGACGCTGAAAAGCGCGTCCGAGTCGACCCAGGTCTCGGTCGCCCGCCAGCCCGCCCGCTCAGCGAGTGTCACGAATTCGTCGACGGTGTATTTGTACGAATTTTCGGTGTGGATCATCTCGCCCTCGTCGAATGTAAAACATCGGCCGGCCAGCCGAACGGTTTGATTCTTGAGGCTCACGAGGTGCATCTCGATGCGGCCGCGCTCCGCGTTGTAAGGCGCATGATGGGCGAAGTCGTCGAGATCGAAATCCGCGCCGAGCTCGCGATTGATGCGCCTCAGAATGTTGAGATTGAATGCCGCCGTGATGCCGCTGCCGTCATTGTAGGCGGCTCTCAGCACCCGCTCGTCTTTCTTGAGATCAACGCCGATGACCAGCCCGCCTCCGGGCCCGATGGTTGTTGCCGCATTGGTTAGAAACGCGCACGCCTCGGCGGGTGCGAAATTGCCGATCGTCGAGCCGGGGAAAAAGCCGAGATGTGGCGTGCCGCTGATGTGCCGGGGCAGCGCGAAGGTCTGCGTATAGTCGGCGCAAACCGGTATGACGGGAACATCCGGATAATCCCTCGCCAGCGCCCGCGTAGCGGCGATCATGTGCTCGCGTGAAATGTCCACCGGAACGTAAGCGGCTGGCCGCTCCATGACGTCGAGCAAGTACCTGACCTTGACGCTGGAACCGCTGCCGAATTCGACGACGCTCCTCCCCGGACCGGCCGCGACGGCGATGTTGCGGGCCTGTGCCTTCAACAGCGCGGTCTCGGTGCGCGTCAGATAGTACTCGTCGAGATTACAGATCAGATCGAACAAGGCGGAGCCGCGCCGATCGTAGAAATATTTGCACGGCAGCGTTTTGGTCTCGCCGCCGAGGCCTTCGATCACCGCTGTGCGAAAGACCTCCTGCGAATCATGCCGTTCGTCCCGAAGACCCTTGAGAGCGCCACATTCGATTGCCGCAACGTTGGTCACGCTGCGTCTTCCGCGAGCCTCAGTCCGCTGAATTGCCAGCGTTGATGGGGATAGAAGAAATTTCGGTAGCTTGCCCGCGTGTGATGATCGGGTGTGACACAAGACCCGCCGCGCAGGACGACTTGGCCGCTCATGAACTTGCCGTTGTATTCGCCGACCGCGCCCGCGGCGGGCCGGTAGCCCGGATAGGGAGTGAAGGCGGAGCCGGTAAACTCCCAAACATCACCGAAAAGCTGTTGGAGCGGCGCCTCGGCCTCATCGGCGGGAGCGGGTCTCAAGCGGCCGCTCCCCATCCAGTTGCCGCGCACCGGACAGTTCGCGGCCGCAATCTCCCATTCCTGCTCGGTCGGCAAGCGTTTGCCCGCCCAACTCGCATAAGCGTCTGCCTCGTAATGGCTGACGTGGCAGACGGGGGCGGCCATCTCGACCGGCTGCATGCCCCAGAGCGTCATGGACCACCACTTGCCGTCCCGCCTTTCCCAGTAAAGCGGCGCCTGCCACTCTTCGCCCGGCACGTTGGCCCAGCCATCCGAAAGCCAGAATTCGGCGCGCCGATAACCGTCATCGTCCATGAACGCGAGCCATTCGGCGTTGGTCACCGGTCGTGAGGCGATGCGATGGGGCCTGATCAGCACCTCGTGGCGCGGTCCCTCATGGTCGAAGGCGAAGCCCGCACCGTCATGACCGATCTCGTAGATGCCGCCTGACACTTCGTGCCAGGATAACGGTGATGCGGTCCGCCTCTCGGTTGGCACGCCTCGTTTGAAGGTGGGTCTTACAGGGTTGCAGGAAAACAGGTGCAGGATATCGGTCAAGATCAACTCTTGATGCTGCTCCTCGTGGTGGAGGCCTAGAGTGAAGAGCGGCCCGAGCCGCACCCAAGTGCCCTCGTCCATGCTCCGCAGATATCCGAGAACTGCCGTATCGACGTGGGCTCTATAGGCCAGGACCTGGTCGATCGTCGGGCGCGTGAGCATGCCGCGCTGCAGCCTTGGATGACGCGCGCCGACCGCCTCGTAATAGGAATTGAAAAGGTAGCCATAGTGCGGATCGAAGAGCGCGTAGGAAGGCTCGTTCGGCGCGAGGAGAAAGGTCTCGAAGAACCAAGTGGTGTGCGCAAAATGCCATTTCATTGGACTGGCATCGGGCATCGACTGCACGACCTGATCTTCCGGCGAGACCTCACGGCCGAGCGATTCGGTGACCTGCCGAACCTGCCGGTAGCGCTCGATGAAGCTGTCGCGACCATCCGCCATCATCGGTGTAGCGGTCGGCGCGGGGCGCGAAGCCATGTGTCCGCTCCGGGCAAATGTCGTGGTGAGAAGAGTAACCATTCGTTCTAAAAAATCAATCAATGCATGTTTTCGTTGTGATCACACTCAGAATGTTGCGAAGCAAACACGTTCTTGACCACGTTGGGAATTTGGACGGGCGGGACGTTAGGGCGTGGCGCCTCGACGGTCTGGTTCGCTTAGCGCCCGACTAGGGGCGGCGGCGGAGCAGATGACGCATCGTCATGTCGTCGGAGAACATCGAGAACGACATCGATCGTGTGGTCCCTATGCGGGCCGGCTTCTCGACGAGTTCAGCGTTCTCCCGGTCGAGAACGCGCTTGCCCGCGATCCGGCGGTGGCGGGCATGCGGAATGATGCGGCAGGGGCGGGCACGGCATGGCAGGGCGCGAAGATGCCGGCCTCGGGGCACCATTCGACGACCCACTCGCTCGGCGCGCCGCCGCGGCAGCGCTCGAGCCGGAGCCGCCAGCGCGCCGGGCCCGGCCCCAGTGCGCGGGCGAGCGCGTCGTCGATCGGCTGGCCGGGGAGCACGGCCCCGCTCGGCGCGGCCGCGACCGACCAGCGGGTGAGCGCGGCGCTCGGTGCGGCGCTCAGAGTGGCCGGGCGGAGCAGCAAGGCGGTCGCGCCGATTGCCTCGGCGGCAAGCTGGAGGCGCCGGCTGTCCTTGAGGTCGGCCGCCGTTCCCTCGCCCACGACGGCAGTGATCCGCCGGCAGGCAAGGCCCTCGCGCATGACCCGGAGCACATCCGCCGCGCGTTTGACCCGCACCAGAATCAGATGCGACGGATCGAGCCCGAAGGCCGCGAGCCCTGGGCCGTAGAGCGCGCCGGTCTCGTGCGCCCGATGGGTGCAAAAACACCAGAGCACGGTGCTGCTCGTCTTGGCGGCGTCCCGGGCCGCCCCCGCGCGCAGAAGGCGCACGAGCAGCGCGCTTGCGAAGCCGAGCGCCGCGCCGTCGACGCTCCGATCCGCGATCTCGTGCAAGGCGCCGCGGGCGAGCCCGCCCCATGGCAGGGCCCCGTCGAGCGCCGGCGCACCGAGGCGAAATGCCTCATGACCCCGGCGAGGCCCGCCTTCGTCCAGCGCCCCGCCGCGCTCGATGGCCCGCACCCGGCGCTTGACCTGTTCCAGCGACATGGCGCCGGCGGGCGGCGAAAGAAGTTTCGAGGCTTCCGGCATCGGTTCGGCTCCTTGACGGCGCACGGGGCGCGCTGCCGGCGACTCGTCCGTGCGGGTAGTTGTCCTATTATGCTCCGTATGTTCAATTGTTGTTCTTATTCGGTTCGTTCTACCCATGCCGGCCTGTCCCGTCAAGCATGCCCGGCCCCGCGGCGTCGCCCCTCGGGCTTCTCTCCCGCCCTCGAATGCCGCGGGCCGAGAATGCGTGATACGCTCCGTACGGCCGGCGAGCGGCGCGCTGGCGAGCGGCGCGCTGGCGAGGGAGGGGAGAGCCCGAGACATGAGGGATCAGGCGCGGGTGGTGGTGATCGGCGGCGGCATCGTCGGCTGCAGCGTGCTCTACCACTTGGCCAAGATGGGCTGGTCGGACGTGATGCTGGTCGAGAAGACCGAGCTGACTGCGGGCTCGACATGGCATGCGGCGGGACTTCTGCCGCTGTTCAACATGAGCTACAGCGTCGGCCAGCTCCACAAATACAGCATCGATCTCTATCAGCGGCTCGAAGAGGAGACCGGCCAGGCGGTCGGCTTTCACCAGACCGGCAATCTGAGGCTCGCCACCAATCAGGAGAGGATGGACGAGTACCGTCATTATTGCGGGACGGCGAACACCATCGGCGTCCCCTTCGAGCTGATCGGGCCCAATGAGATCGCGGCGCTCTGGCCGCTCGTCAACACGGAAGGGCTGGTCGGCGCCCTGTTCCATCCCCATGACGGCCATGTCGCGCCGGTCGACGTGACTCAGGCGCTCGCGAAAGGCGCGCGCGACCGCGGCGCGGAGATCAACCGGCAAACCGAGGTTGTCGCCATCGAGCGAAGCCGTGCCGGCGAATGGCTGGTCAAGACCAGCCGTGGCGACATCACCTGTGAGACCGTGGTGACCGCGACCGGCTCCTGGGCGCGGCAGATCGGCGCGATGGTCGGGCTCGACCTGCCGACGATCCCGGTCGAGCACCAATATCTCGTGACCGACGCCATTCCCGAGCTGATCGAGCGCAAGGAGAAGGGACTGCCGGAGCTGCCGGTGCTGCGCGAGAGCGACGCGTCCTATTACATGCGGGAGGAGCGTCAGGGCCTGATCCTCGGGCCCTATGAGAAGGACGCGCCGGCGTGGGCGGTCGACGGCGTGCCGGCCGATTTCGGCCAGGAGTTGCTGCCGCCGGACGTCGAGCGCCTCGAGCCCCATATCGAGGCCGCGATGAAGCGCGTCCCGATGTTCGCCCGCGCCGGGATCAAGGACTGCGTCAACGGCCCGATTCCCTACACCCCCGACGGCAACCCGCTGATCGGGCCGGCCCATGGGCTTTCGAACTTCTGGCTCGCCGAGGGCTTCAGCTTCGGCATCACCGCCGCCGGCGGTGCGGGCTGGCAGCTCGCCGGCTGGATCGTCGAGGGCGAGCCCGGCATCGACATGCTCGCCGTCGACCCGCGCCGCTTCGGCGCCTATGCCAACAAGCAATACACGAAGGCCAAGAACGAGGAGGCCTATGCCCACGTCTTCATCATCCACTATCCGGATGAGGAGCGCCCCGCGGCGCGGCCGGCCAAGACCAGCCCGTGCCATGATCGTCTGGCGGCGCGCGGCGCGGTCTGGGGTCAACGCTATGGCTGGGAGCGGCCGAACTGGTTCGCGCCCGAGGGCGCCGCACCGCGCGATCGGTGGAGCTTTCGGCGCAGCAACTATTTCGAGCCGGTCGGCGCCGAGTGCCGGGCCGTGCGGGAGCGTGCCGGCCTGATCGACATCACCAGCTTCTCCAAATTCGTGGTCGAGGGGCCGGGGGCCGAGGCGGCGCTCGATCGCGTCGTCGCCAACCGGCTGCCCGGGAAAGTAGGCCGGATCAAGCTCGCCCACGCCTTGACCGGGACCGGCGGCGTGCGCTCCGAGTTCACGATCCTGCGCCAGGGGCCGGAGCGGTTCTACCTGGTCAGCTCCGGCGCCGCCGAACGCTACGACCATGATTTCCTGCTGCGCACGGTGGCGGGGGAGGGGGCAGGGGAGGGGGCGAGGGCGGATGCGGAGGTCCGCAACCTCACCACCGCGTTCGGTGTGCTGGTGTTGGCGGGGCCGCGTGCGCGCGAGATTCTGTCGGCGGTGACCGACGCCGATCTCTCCAACGACGCCTTTCCCTGGCTGACGGCGCAGTCCATCGCGGTCGGGCTGGCCCCGGCGATCGCGATGCGGGTCAACTTCGTCGGCGAGCTGGGCTGGGAGCTGCACCATCCGATCGAGTATCAGAACCGGATTTTCGATGCGATCGTCGACGCCGGCGCGGAGCACGGCCTCGCCATGTGCGGCATGCGCGCCATGGACTCGCTCAGGATCGAAAAGTCCTACCGCATGTGGGGCCAGGACTTGACCTGCGAATATTCCGCGTTCGAGGCGGGTCTCGACCGCTTCGTTGCGCTCGACAAGGGCGATTTCACGGGCCGGGACGCGCTCGCGGCCCAGCGTGAGGCGGGCATCCCGCAGGCCTTCGTCACGCTCACCGTTGATGCCGAGGACGCCGATCCGTGGGGCAACGAGCCGATCTATTGTGACGGCGCCATGGTTGGTCGGGCGACCTCCGGCGCCTTCGGTCATACCCTTGGCAAGAGCCTGGCCCTCGGCTATGTCGCCCGTGCCCATGCCGAGCCCGGCCGGGAGCTGGAGCTCGAGATTCTCGATACCCGGATCCCGGCCCGGGTCGTTCCGGCCTCGCCGGTCGATCCGGACAACCGGCGGCTCCGCGCCTGAGTGGGGAGGGTCGCTCCATGCCGGGGGTGGCCGAGAATATCGAAAGCGCGGCTCTTCTATCGTAATCTGGCCGGATCGGCACCGGAACCACAGGCCGCGGGGGAGACATGGCACTCGCCGAACGCGACATCACCGTCGAAGGCCATCGGGTCCATCTCTGGGAAGGGGGCGAGGGCTTTCCGATCCTGATGCTGCACGGCTCGGGGCCCGGCGCCGGCACGATCGGCAATTGGCGCCTCGTGCTCGAGCCGCTCGCCGCCCGCTATCGGATCGTGGCGACCGACCTGATCGGCTTCGGCGCCTCGGGGCGCAAGGCGGAAGAGCCATTCTTCGATCTGCCGCTCTGGCGGCGCCAGGCCCAGGCGGTGCTCGACCTGTTGCCGGCCGGCGATGCCGGCGTGATCGGCCATTCGCTCTCGGCGAGCCTCGCCCTCGGCCTCGCGATGGATAACCCGCGCGTCACCAAGGTCATGACCACCGGTGCGATGGGCGCCGCGGCGACGGCCAACCGCGAGACCGAGATCTGTTGGAGCTTCCCCGAGACCCGCGACGCGCTGCGCCAGGCGGTCGAGATACTGGTCCACGATCAGTCGGTCATTACCGACGCGTTCCTCGACGCCCGGATGGCGATCCTCCATGACGGCGACTACGGCCCCTATTTCCGGAGCATGTTCGACGGCGACAAGCAGCGCTTTATCGACGACGCCGTGCTGCCTGCGGACCGGTTGGCGGCGCTCGCCTGCGACGTGGTGATGCTGCACGGCCGCGACGACCGGCCGTTCCCCTATGAGGAGAACACCCGCGTCCTCGCGCGCGCCATCCCCAAGGCGGACAGCTTCCTGATCGCGGCTTGCGGGCATTCGCCGGCGCTCGAACATCCTGATAAACTCTTGGCCGCAGCACGGATGCTGTTCGGCTGACGGCGCGACGACGGGGGTGAGCCATGCGTAGACACATTCGATGCGGCCGCTTGTTCACCGGTTTCGAAGACCGGGCGGCGCGCGACCAGACCTTGGTGCTCGACGGCGAGCGGATCGCCTATGTGGGAGAAAGCGCTGGCGCGCCCAAGCCCGGGCCGCGCGACGAGGTGATCGACCACTCCGGCCATTTCGTGATGCCCGGTCTGATCGACGTTCACGTCCACCTCTCCTACGGTAACGCTAAGACGGAGGAGGATATCGACCTCTACGCCCCGGTCGAGTTCCGGGCGCTGCGCGGGATGGAGGCGGCCCAGCGGGTGCTCGCCGCCGGCTTCACCTCGCTGGCCGATCCGACCACCAGTGGGCGGGTCACGCCGTCGATCCGTGATGCGATCGATGCCGGCCTGTTCGTCGGCCCGCGCATCACCTGCTCCGGCCGCCAGATCACCAACCGGCAGGGGCTTTCGGATTGGTATCCGAGCTGGATCGGCGTTCCCGAGACCTCGATCGGCGTGCTCGCACGCAACGCGACCGAGGGCATCGCGGAGATCCGGACCATGGTCAAGGACGGGGTCGATTTCATCAAGATCGCCATGGACGGCGATTCGATGAACCCGATGACCAGCGTCCTGGTCGCCGGCTACAACCAGGAGGAGACCACCGCGATGGTCGCCGAGGCCCACAGGCTCGGCAAGAAGGTGGTGGTCCACGCGCGCGGCGCCGAGGCCGTGCTCTATTCGGCGCGGGCCGGGGTCGACGTGATCCTGCACGCCGCGTGGATGGACGATGAGGGTCTCGAGGCCGTGGTCGAGAACGGCTGCGTGATCTGCCCGACCCTCAGCCTGGTGGTCAACGACATCGATTTCACCCGGCCGGGCGACGGCTGCTATCCGGGCTTCCCCGACGCCCACCGGCGCGAGATCGACGCCGCACAACGCGCGCTCGGCAAGGCGCGCGAGGCCGGCGTGACGTTTCTCTCCGGCACCGATTCAGGCTTCGCCGTAACCCCTTACGGCGAATGGCATGCGCGGGAGCTGGAGCATCTGGTGCGCTATCTCGGCCTCTCGCCGGCCGAGGCTTTGCGCTGCGCCACCGTGAACAACGGCCTCTTCGTGCGCGAAGCCGGCCGGGTCGGCGCCCTCGAGCAAGGCCGGCTCGCCGACGTCCTGGTGTTCGACGGCGATCCGCTGGCCGATATTTCCCAGCTTCAGGACCGCAGCCGTATCCGCCAGATCTTCCTCAATGGCGAGCCGGTTCGGCTCGACATCAACCCGAACGCCACGCGCCTGCGCTCCGAGTTCTCCTACGAGATGTGGCACCAGGTCTACACCCAGGAGCGCATCGCGGAGATCGGCCTCAACCGCCCGGTCGCTGCCGAGGCCGCGGAATAGGGCGGCGGGGCGGCTCAGCGCACAACCGGGCGAACGCACGCCTCGGCGCGCAGGCCGTCTCGGTCGTATCGACGACCTGCTGCCGCGACCGTGGCGTCGCCGCAAGGGGCGTGACGGTGGGGCGTCGGCTATTCCTGCGCCTCCGCGCCGGCATATTTCCAATAGGTGTCCTTCTTGACTACCTTGCCGTCGTCGTTCAGCTCCCAGAGGTCGCAGCCGATCCAGTTGAGGTGATTGCCGTTGGTCTCGGTGCCGGTGACGGTCCACTCGGAGCAGCCGCGATTGCCGCCGACCCAGTGGCTGTGGATCTCCCATGCCATGTCGGGAATGGTACGGAAGCGCCGCTCGAGCATGGCGCGGATCGCGTCGATCCCGACCATGCGCTCGCCCTCCGGTGGCACGCCGCGCGAGAGGAGCCACTCCCCGTCATCCGTGAAGTGATGGAGGATGCCCGCGATGTCATGTCGATTGAAGGCATCGCAGGCTTCGGTGATGACCGCGAGATTGCGGCGTTCGGCGTCGTTCATTTCTTCCTCTCGATGAGTGGTGTCGGTGATGGGGCAGGGCCGTCGCCCTCAGGGCGGGGTGTCGAGCAGGCGGCCGTAATGGGTGAGGAAGTCGTCGACCGCCTCGATGAAGCCGGTGCGGTCGGCCTCGGTGATGGCCAGTGAAAGCGCCATGAATCCGCGTCGCGTCGTGTAGAAGCCCTTGTCGATCAGGTCCAGGTGCAGCAATTGGCGCAGGCGCGAATCGCGCGGCACGATGTCGCGGATCGACTGCAAGGGCTCGCGCTGAAAATGCATGGTGATGATGGAGCCGAGGCCGGTGGCTTGAAACGGCGCCTCATGCTTGGCGGCGAGCCCGTTGAGGGTGTCGCGGAGCGCGTCGCCTGAACCGTTGAGCGCGCTCTGCACCTCTGGCGTCAGGATCTTCTCGAGCCCCGCGGCGCCTGCCATCAGCATGAACACATTGTTGTTGAAGGTGCCGTGATGGACGAAGGCGCCGGGCCTGCTCGGGTCGTAGCGATCCATGATCTCGGCGGGGCCGCCGAACGCGCCGAACGAGATGCCGCCGCCGACATATTTCCCGAGGGTCGTCATGTCGGGGATGATCCCGAGCTGCCCCTGGCGGCCGTCGGGCGCGAGGCGCGAGGTCATCACTTCGTCGAAGATCAGAAGCACGCCGTTGTCGCTGCAGGCTTCGCGCAGCGCGCCCAGGAACGCGGCCGAGCCGGGGAATGATCCCGACGCGCCTTGGAGCGGCTCGACCAGGACCGCGGCGAGCCGATGCGCGTTTTGCTCGATCAGGCCGACGGCGTGGTCCGGCTCGTTGTAGGGCGCGATCACGAAAGGGAAGGGCGCGTTGATCGGCGCGCCCTCGCGGCCGAACGAGATCGTGCCGCCGTGATAGCCGCCCTCGAACACCATGATCGCGTCCTTGCCGGTCACCGCGCGGGCGGTCACGAGCGCCATCATGTTGCCCTCGGTGCCCGAATTGGTGAAACGCACCCGCTCGATCGAGGGGAAGCGGGCGCAGATCAGCGACGCCAGCCGCCCTTCATAGGGGCTGGAGGAGCCGTACACCATCCCGGCATCCAGCGCCTCAAGGACCGCCTCGCGGATCACGGGATGCGAATGGCCGTAGAGGCCGGCGGTGAAGTCGCCGACGAAATCCGTGTAGTCATGGCCGTCGACGTCGGTCAAGGTCGCGCCCGCGGCTTTTGCAACGGCGAGCGGGAAGGGCGTGTAGAACATGCCGCTCCGCGTGTTCCCGCCGGGCAGGCTTTCGCGCGCACGCTCGAACTGCGCCAGGCTCTCCGGATTCGCACCGGTATAGCGCGCCGTGACATCGTTGACGGCGTTCTCGAGGTCGAGATTCCGACCGCCCGCTTCGGACTTCGTCGCCATGCCGCGTGCCTCGCGATCCGTTGCGCCGTGCACGATAGCCGGCTTGCCGGCGGCGCAACAAGCCGAGCCGTGGCACCCGTCCGCGATTCGGGCTAGTTTCGTGCCGCCACCGCTTGGGCACGAGGCGCCCGCGCGCGGAGAGAGGGAGACGGTAGGAAGCTCATGCGATTCGCGGTCGATACCGGAGGAACGTTCACGGACCTCGTCGTCGAATCCGACGACGGCGGGCTTCGCATGTACAAAGCGCCGACGACGCCGGCGGACCCGATCGCCGGCGTGCTCGACACGCTCGCCCGCGCGGCGGCGGACATGGGCGAGAGTCGGACCGCCCTGCTCGGCCGGGGCGACATGCTGATCCACGGCACCACCCACGCGATCAACGCGATCGTGACCGGCAACACCGCGCGAACTGCCTTCCTCACCACCAAGGGCCATCCGGACGTGCTGGTGTTTCGCGAGGGCGGGCGCACCGAGCCCTTCAACTTCACCGTGCCCTATCCTGAGCCCTATGTGCCGCGCTCGTTGACCTATGAGGTGCCCGAGCGGGTGACCTATGACGGCACCGTGAGCGAGCCGCTCGACGAGAACCGCGTCATCGAGATCATCGAAGAGCTCAAGAGCCAGAAGATCGAAGCCGTCGGGGTCTGTCTGCTCTGGTCGATCGTGAACCCGATCCATGAGCTCCGCGTCGGCGCGCTCCTCGAGCGGCATCTGCCTGGCGTGCCCCACACGCTTTCCCAAGTGCTCAACCCGTCGCTTCGCGAATATCGCCGGGCGTCGTCCACCTGCATCGATGCTTCGCTCAAGCCGCTGATGGGCGACTATCTCGGTGGTCTGGAGGAGCGCTTGCGGGATGCGGGCTTCGGAGGCCGGGTTCTGGTGGTCACCACCCAGGGCGGTGCGATGGATGCGGCGGACATGGCGCGGGCGCCGATCCACTCGATCAATTCGGGGCCGGCCATGGCGCCGGTCGCGGGGCGCGCCTATGCGCAGGCCGACACCGGCGTCGACACCGCCATCATCGCCGATACCGGCGGCACCACCTTCGACGTCAGCCTGGTTCGCGGCGGCCGCATTCCCTGGACCCGGGAGACCTGGATCGGCCGGCCTTACCGCGGCCATATGACCGGCTTCCCCGCGGTCGACGTGAAGAGCATCGGCGCCGGCGGCGGCAGCATCGCGTGGGTCGATGACGGCGGCTTGCTGCATGTCGGCCCGAAGAGCGCAGGCGCCGTGCCCGGCCCGGTCTGCTACGGCGCCGGCGGCACGGAGCCGACCGTGACAGACGCCTCGGTGGTGCTCGGCTGGATCGATCCCGACTATTTCCTCGGCGGCACCATGGCGCTCGAAACCGAGGCCGCCGCCGCGGCAATCGAGGCGCAGGTCGCGGGCAGGCTCGGCCTTCCGCTTCACGAGGCGGCGGCGGCCGTCATGAGCGTCGCGACCGAGAACATGGTCCACGCGATCGAGGACATCACGGTCAACCAGGGCATCGATCCGCGGGAGGCGGCGATCGTCGGCGGCGGCGGTGCGGCGGGCCTCAACGCCGTCGCCATCTCGCGCCGGCTCGGCTGCAAACAGATCATCCTCCCCGAGGTGGCGGCCGCCTTGAGCGCCCACGGCGCCTTGATCTCGGACCTTCGAGCCGAATATAGCGCCACGCTCTATACCTCGACCGGCGGCTTCGACTTCAACGGCGTGAACGCGCTCTTGGAGGAGCTCGAAACGAAGTGCCGGGCTTTCATCGACGGGCCGGGCGCGGGGTCGCTGGAACAGGTCATCGAGTTCACCGCCGAGGCGCGCTATCCGAGCCAGATTTGGGAGATCGAAGTGCCGCTCCGCTTCGCGCGGATCGAGGACGAGAAAACCCTTGCCGGCTTCGTGGAGGACTTCCACAGGACCCATGAGGAGCTGTTCACCTTCGCGGACACCGAATCGACGATCGAGACCGTCGGCTGGCGCGCCAGCGTACGCTGCCACCTTCGCGACGGCGTCAATCTGAGCGTAGAGGGAGCCGGCGGAGGCCCGGAGGTTGCCGGCAGCCGCGAAGTTTATTTCCCGGAAGTCGGGCGCGTCGAAGCAAAGGTGGTGCGCTTCGAACGCATGGCGCCGGGCGAGACCGTCGAAGGGCCGGCGATCGTCGAATCGTCCTTTACCACCGTCGTGATCGATCCGGGGGCGGCGGCCGAGCGCCGAGCCTCGGGCAGTCTCCTGATAACCCCCTGACCGAGGCAGACGAGCGATGGCAAGCAATGCACTGACCCTCAATGCCGACGGCACGCTCGATGGCGTGCAGATGGCGATCCTCAACAAGCGGATGGAAGCGATCTGCGCCAAGATGGCGAACACGCTGCTCCGCACCGGGCGCTCGGGCGTGCTCAACAGCGCGCGCGATTTCTCCTGCTGCATCGTGACCGCCGATAACCGCTTGCTCACGGTCAATGAGAGCCTGCCGATCCATGTCCTGCGCGGCGCGGACATGATGTGCGAATCGATGCAGACCTTTCATTCCGATCTCAAGCAGGGCGACGCCTATTTGCACAATTCGCCCTATCACGGCTGCTCCCATCCTGCCGACCACACGATCCTGGCGCCGGTGATCGACGAAGAGGGCACGCACCGCTTCACGATGGTCGCCAAGGCTCATCAGGCGGACTGCGGCAATTCGATCGCGACCACCTATCACGGCAGCGCGCGCGACGTGTACGAGGAGGGCGCGCTGATCTTCCCGGCGGTCCAGATCCAGCGCGACTACGAGGACATTGAGGACATCGTGCGCATGTGCCGCATGCGCATCCGCGTGCCTGATCAATGGTGGGGCGACTACCTCGCCGAATTGGGAGCGGCGCGGATCGGCGAGCGCGAGATCCTGGCGCTCGGCCGCGAGGTCGGCTGGGATACCCTCGCCCAGTTCGCCGACCAGTGGTTCGACTACAGCGAGCAGCTAATGATCGCCGCCGTGAAGAAGATGCCGGCGGGCCGCGCCGAGACCACCTCGATGCACGACCCGTTTCCCAACGCGGAGGAGGGCATCCCGGTCAAGATCGTGGTCGAGGTGAAGCCCGACGAGGCGATCATCGACATCGACATCAGGGACAATCCGGATGCGCTGCCCTGCGGCCTCAACTTGTCGCGGGCGTGCTGCGAGAGCACGCTGCTGCTCGGCGTGTTCAACGGCATCCCGGACGCGGTGCCGACCAATACCGGCTCCTTCCGGCGCGTCCGCATGCACCTTCGCGAGAACAGCGTGGCCGGGATTCCCATCCATCCGACCAGCTGCTCGGTGGCGACAACCAACCTCGCCGACCGGGTGGGCAATGGGGTCGGCCGCGCGATCGCGGAGCTCGGCGACGGCTACGGCATGGCGAGCACCGGCTCGATCATTCCGCCCTCCCTCGGGGTCATCTCGGGCACGAGCGACAGGACCAATGGCGCGTATGTCAATCAGATCTTTCTCGGCTGGGGCGGCGGCGCGGCGAGCCCGCAGGCGGACGCATGGCTCTCGATCGGCCATCTCGGCAATGCCGGCATGTCCTATCAGGATTCCATCGAGCTTGATGAAATGCGCTTTCCGCTCAATGTGCGCGGCCGCCATTTCATGACCGACAGCGGCGGCCACGGGCGCACCCGCGGCGGCGCCGGGGTCTATTGCGAGTTCGGGCCGACCGAAGGCGAGCTCGAGGTCGGCTATGTCAGCGACGGCAACGTCACCGCGCCCGAAGGCGCGCGCGGCGGCACCGCGGGCGGGCGAGCCAACCAGTTTCGGCGCGACCCGAACGGCGATCTGCACCAGCTCGACGCCTGCGCCCAGGCGATCATTTCCGAGGGCCACACCATCGTTTCCTATTCCTGCGGCGGCGGCGGCTACGGCCCGCCCACCGAGCGGGCGGCCGCGCAGGTGGCGATCGACGTGCGCGAGCGCTGGATCTCCGCCGAGGCCGCGCGCGAAACCTATCGCGTGGTTCTCGACGACACGGGCACGCTCGACGAGACGGCGACCGACAAGCTCCGCGGAGGCGGCTGAGAAGGCCCCCGGCGCCGGCCCGCGATATCGGTCGGTGAAAAATCGTCGCCGTTGAACAGCGTGAGCCGGGAGGGCGGACGGTGGCCAGACGAGAAGAAAAACCGTTGGACGGCGTTCGGCTCGCCATCCTCAACAAGCGGTTCGAAGCCGTTTGCCGGAAGATGGCCAACACGCTCTTTCGCACCGGCCGCTCCGGCGTCCTCAACACCGCGCGCGACTTCTCATGCTGTATCGTCACCGCCGACTGTGCGCTCCTCGCGACCGCCGAGAGCCTGCCGATCCACGTCCTGAGCGGGCCGGACCTGATGGCGGCCGCGATGAAGGAGTTCCACCCCGTGCTCAGGCGCGGCGACGCCTTCCTGCACAACTCGCCCTATCACGGCTGCTCCCATCCGGCCGACCACACGATCCTGGTGCCGGTGATCGACGATGGCGGCCGGCACCGCCTCACCGTCATCGCCAAGGCGCACCAGGCCGATTGCGGCAACGCGATCCCGACCACCTATCACGGTGCGGCGCGCGACGTTTACGAAGAAGGCGCGCTGATCTTTCCCGCGGTTCAGGTCCAGCGCGATTACGAGACGATCGACGACATCGTGCGGATCTGCCGGATGCGGATTCGCGTGCCCGAGCAGTGGTGGGGCGACTTCCTCGCCGAGCTCGGCGCCGCACGGGTCGGCGAGCGCGAGCTGCTCGCGCTCGGCGAAGAGGTCGGCTGGGAGACCCTCAAGCGGTTCTCGCGCCAGTGGTTCGCCTACAGCGAGCGGCGCATGATCGATGCGCTGTCGGCGTTGCCCGCCGGCACGCGCACCGTCGCCAGCGCCCACGATCCGGTCCCGGGGGCGCCGGACGGCGTGCCCGTCAAGGTCTCCGTGACCGTCGATCCGGCCGACGGGCGGATCGAGGTCGATCCGCGCGACAACCCCGATTCATTGCCCTGCGGGCTCAATATGAGCGAGGCCTGTGCGTGAACCTCGGCGATGGTCGGCATCTTCAATGCGCTGCCCCACACCGTGCCGCCCAATGCCGGCGCCTTCCGCCGCATTCGCGTGCACCTGCGGCAGGGCTGCGTGGTCGGCATCCCGAACCATCCGACCTCCTGCTCGGTCGCCACCACCAACGTCGCCGACCACATTGCGAACGGCGTGCAGCGCGCCATCGCCGAGCTCGGGGACGGCCACGGCATGGCTGAGGTCGGCGGCGTCATCCCGCCGAGCTGCGGCGTGATTTCGGGCGTCGACCCGAGAACCGGCGAGCCGTTCGTGAACCAGATCTTCCTCGGCTTCGGCGCCGGCGCGGCCGCGCCCGAGACCGATGCCTGGATCACCATCGCCCATGTCGGCAATGCCGGCCTCTGCTATCAGGACTCGATCGAGGTCGACGAGATGGTCTTTCCGATCACCGTGAAGGGGCGCCATTTCGTGACCGATTCGGGCGGCGCCGGGCGCTAGCGGGGCGGCCCTGGCGCCTATGTGGAGTTCGGGCCGGTTGACGGCTGCCGGCTCGAGGTCGGCTATGTCAGCAACGGCACGCTCAATCCGGCGAACGGCGCCCGCGGCGGCGGCCCCGGCGGCGGCGCGCGCCAGTACCGCCGCGGCCACAACGGCGTGCTGGAGGCGCTCGAGGCCTGCGCTCAGGTCGCGGTGGCACCCGGCGAGACAATGGTCTCCATCTCCGCCGGCGGCGGCGGTTATGCTGCGGCCCGCGCCCGCGATCCGGAGCGCGTCGCCCACGATGTGCGGGAGCACTGGGTCTCGCGACAAGCGGCCCGCGAGGTTTACCGCGTCGCCCTCGATGCGGCCGGTCATGTCGATCAGGCCGAGACCCGCCGCCTGCGCGCCGCGTCACCGGGCGGTTGAGACGAGCGGCGCGCGGCTTCCGTGAGCCCGCGCTCCGTGGACGCCGGGCGGCCGGCGCGGCATGATGGGCACGGCGCGACGGCAGGATGCAGGGAGGCGAGGATGGCTGCGACTCTGATTCGGAACGGGCGTATCGTGACGGCGGTCGACGACTATACCGCCGACATCCTGATGGATGACGGGCGCGTGCGCCTGATCGGGGCCGATCTTCCGGTCGGCGACGATGTGGCGGTGCACGACGCGGAGGGGTTGCTCGTCATGCCCGGCGGGGTCGACGTGCATACCCATCTCGACTGGGATTTCGGCCCGGCACGCACCGCCGACACCTTCTACACCGGCTCGCAAGCGGCGGCCTTCGGCGGCACCACGACGGTCGTCGACTTCGCGGCCCAGGTCAAAGGAACGAGCCCGCTGGCCGGTCTCGCCGACTGGCATGAGCGCGCCTCGGTCGCCGCCGTCGATGTCGGCGCGCACATGATCATGACCGACGTGAACGAGCAAACGCTCGCCGAGATGAAGACGCTGATCCACGACGAGGGCGTCTCCACCTTCAAGCTGTTCACCGCCTATCCCGGCGTCCTGATGATCGACGACGGGGCGGTCTTCCAGGCGATGCGGCTGGCCGGCGACAATGGCGGGATGGTGCAGGTGCATGCCGAGAACGGGCCGGTCATCGACGTGCTGGTGCAGGAGGCGCTTGCCGCCGGCAACACCAGCCCGAAATGGCACATGCTGACCCGCCCGAGCCTGATGGAAGGCGAGGCGACTCACCGGGTGATCCGCATCGCCGAGCTCGCCGAGGCGCCGGTCTACATCGTGCATCTCTCTGCCAGAGAGGCGCTCGACGCCGTGACCGAGGCGCGGGACCGGGCGCTTCCGGTCCATGCCGAAACCTGCCCGCACTATCTCTTCCTCACCGACGAGGAATATGACCGGCCGGGCTTCGAGGGCGCGAAGTTCGTGATGACGCCGCCGCTCCGCGGGCACGAGCATCAGCACGCGCTTTGGCGCGGCCTCAAGACCGATGACCTTCAGGTCATCGCGACCGACCATTGTCCGTTCTGCTTCAGCGAGAACGTGCTCGGCCTGCGGCTCTCGAAAGATCTCGGCCGCGACGACTTCAGCAAGATCCCCAACGGGGCGCCGGGGCTCGAGACCCGCATGCCGCTGGTCTATGACGGCGGCGTACGGCGGAACGGCATGTCTCTCAACCGCTATGTGGAGCTCACCGCGACGGCGCCGGCCAAGCTCTTCGGCCTATTCCCGCGCAAGGGCACGATCGCGGTCGGCTCGGATGCGGATATCGTGCTGTTCGACCCGGAAGAGACCTGGACCATCCGCGCCGCCGAGCATCACAGCCGGGTCGAGTATTCGCTGTTCGAGGGCCGCGAGGTCACCGGCCGGGTCAGCAAGGTGTTCCTCCGCGGTGAATTGATCGTCGACGGCAGGCAGTGGCTCGGCCGCGAAGGCGGCGGCCAATTCGTCAAACGCGGCGCGGCCGGCAAGCTGCGGTGACGCCTCCGCCCATGCCGGTTGACCCGGGCGGCACGCGGAGATCGCGGGTGATCACGGAATGATCGCCGGCCGACCCCGTCCCTGAGCGCCGGCCCGCGGTCTTGCGGGATAGGGGCGCGGTGTCAGGGCACCAGAACCATCTTGCCGAAGACCTCGCGGTTTGCGGTGCGGCGCGCGGCCTCCTGGATCTCGGCGAGCGGATAGACCTTGTGGATCACCGGGGCGAGGGTGCCCTCGGCCATCAGCGCGAAGACGCGCTGCAGCTCGCGGCGGCCGCAGAAGTGGCTGCCGTGGAGCATCATGTGCTTGCGGAAAAGCTCGATGATGTTGATTGGCACCACTTCGCCGGCATGGGCGCCGCAGGTGATCAGGCGGCCGTTGAAGCAGACCGCATCGATGCTCTGCCGGAGCACCTCGCCGCCGACGCTCTCGATCACGAGATCCACGCCGCGCCCACCGGTGATCCGCAGCGCCTCGTCCCGAATGCTCTGGCGCTCATAGTTGATCACCTCGGACGCGCCGAGCGCCTTCGCCTTTTCGAGCTTGGCGTCGGAGCCGGCGCTGGCGATCACCCGTGCCCGGTGCAGCGCGGCGATCTGGATCGCCGATGAGCCGACGACGCTGCCGGCCGCATTGACCAGCACCGTCTGGCCGGCCTGGACGCCGCCCAGCGTGACCGCCATGTGCCAGGCGGTGCCGAAGCCGACCATACCGGCGGCCGCGGTCTCGAACGGCAGATCGTCCGGCAGCGGGATCACCGATTGCACGTGGGAGACTGTGTATTCGGCATGGGTGCCCCACTGGCCGGCGCCGATGCGGCCATGGCTGAAGTCGACCCCGTCGAGGCCGCTCAGCCAGGGCTCCGATTGCGGATCGCCCTGAGCGAAGTTGATCGCGACCCTTGTGCCGAGCGGCGGGCCCTCAACCCCCGGACCGAGCGCGGCGATCTCGCCGACTCCCTCGCAGCCCGGGACATGCGGCAGCGTGACCGGGATGCCGGAGGTCCCTTCGCGGATGTCGTGGTCGAGGTGGTTGATGCCGCTCGCCCGGATCCGCACGAGCACCTGTTCGGGCCCCGGCTTTGGGGTCTCGATCTCCTCGTAAAGCAGGTTCTGAACGCCGCCGTGCTCGCGGATGATGATCGCCTTCACGGCCGGCGCCTATTCGGCCGCTTCCGGGACCCGGCCGCCCGAGCCGGTGGAGAGCGCGGCGATCGCCTCGTCGCCGGTGATGATGTCGGCGTATTTCTGGCCCATGTCGAAGAGGTTCGCCTCGTGCGGGCCGATCGCCCGGTCGCCGACGCAGTCGCTGATCACCACCGGGCGGAAGCCGTGGCAGAGCGCGTCGAGCACGCTCGCGCGCACGCAGCCGCTGGTCGTGCAACCGGCGACCATCACCGTATCGATGCGGTGCCTGGCGAAGGCCGGGGCGAGGTCGGTCCCGAAGAAGGCCGACGGCACGCGCTTGCGAACCACGATCTCGCCCGGCTGCGGCGTCAGCGCATCGACGATCTGGCTCTCCGGCGCGTCCTCGGTCAGCGTTGTGAGCGAGGGAACCTTGACGCACATCAGATTGGCGTCCGCCCCGTCGTCGGCGAAGACCACGCGGGTGTGAGCGACGAGAACGCCCCGCTCCCGGCAGCGGGCGAGCACCGTCACCGTTCGGTTGATCGCCTCCCCGATATTGCCGCCGCCGAACTTGGTCGGGTCCGTAAAACCGTTGACGAAGTCGACGATCAAAAGCGCCGGCTTCTCGCCGAAGCCGAGCCGGTTGCCGAAGTTCTGGCTCTTATAGATGTCGATATCGGATGACATGCCGCACTCCTCTGTGTCGGTCGGCTTCACCGCGGCCGCCGGCGCAACGAGTCTAGCGGCACGCGCGGCGCGATCCAAACCCCCGGCCGGTTCTAGATCATCGGCCCGTCATCGTCGCCGGTGACCGAGACCTCCTTCAGCTTGCCGTTGTCCAGGCGGAAATCCGACCTGCCGGTGGTCTCGCGGATCCCGCCGAGGGCGTCTTCCAGCCGCAGGCTGAACAGGCAGACCAGCCGCTGGCCCGGCTCGTCGATCTCATGGCTCAAATCGCTGTGCCGGATCAGCGGGTAGGACTCAAGCAGGCCGGTCAGAAACCGCTGGATCTCCCCGTCCCGGCCGCGATGCCGCCGCCCGCCGACCGCGAGCACCGCATCGTGGGCGAAGCAGTCGAGAACCGTACCAAGGCGCCTGAAATCGACATTGCTGTAATAGGAATGCTCGACCAGATTGATCATCTGGGCGTGTCTAAGCCTGACCATCGGGGTCTCCGCTGTCCGGGAGGTCATGGTAACGGGCGCAGCCGGTCGCTCAAAGAGCCGGGAGCCGGATATGCGAAAGGGCTTTGGCCCGGCGCCCGGCTTCGGCTACCATGCGCCGCCGTAACCGACGGAGAACCACCGTGTCCATCATCAGCGACCATCGAATTCGCGGGTTGCGCCAATTGTGGCGTTCCGGCGAAGGGCCGGCGCTGCTGGCGTCGCTGATCTTCTGCGTCGTCACGAGCGTCTTCATGTCGCCGCTCCTGCCGACCGAGGAAGTCTTCGGCGTGGTCGGGGTTCTGTTCATCTACGCCACGGTCTTCGTGCTGGCGGCGGGGATCTTCCGCATAGTGATCAATCTGTGGCGAAAGAGCCTGGCGCTGGGAGGCCGGGCGGGCTGAGGCCTTGGGGGCGCCGCTGCGCGTTCCTTTCGCTCCCCTTGTCAATCCCGGATGCCCACGCGACCGATGACCTGACCTCGATTCGTCGTGGCCGGGCGGCGCGTTGGGCCGATCGGCCATCCGGCTTCTGGCTGGCGGTCGCGCTGCTCTTTCTAACCGGCGTTCTGTACGGCCTGAGTTATTCGCTGACCGGCGTCGCCATTGCCGACGGCGTTCCTTTCACCGGCTTCGTCTTCTGGATGGGCATGGGCGGCGCTGCGGTGACGTTGCTGCTTTCTCTCGGGCGAGGGCGGCTGCCGCCATTCTCCCGGCGCCATGTCAGCTCCTTCGCGATTGCCGGCATCTCGGGCTATGCGGTGCCGTATCTGACCTTGGGCTATGTCAGCGGCAAGGGGGTCCCGGCCGGGATCGCCAGCATGCTTGTGGTGCTTTCGCCGATCATTATCTATGCCGGCGCCGTCGCGTTCCGGCTCGAGAAGCTCTGGTGGCTGCGCGTCGTCGGCTTCGCCGCCGGGATCGGCGGTGTCGCGCTGTTGGTCATCCCCGAGACCAGTCTACCGTCGCGGGATCTGGTGCCCTGGATTCTGCTCGCCCTGCTGATGCCGGTCGGCTATGCGACCACCAGCCTCGCCACCGCGTTGCTGCGCCCGCCGGCGACCGATTCGCTTCATTTCACATTCGGCTACTGCTTCTTCGGCTCGCTTCCGATCCTCGCGGTCGTCGCCGTGACCGACGGATGGTGGTGGTTCGAGGGCGGGATGGGCGCCGGCGCCTGGGCGTTGATCACCGCCGTTTTCGTCCAAGCCCTCGGCATTTATCTATTCGTCGAGCTGGTGCGGTTCCTGGGGCCGGTTTTCTTCTCGACGGTGAATTTCATCGTCGCGCTTGCCGGCATCGGCTGGGGCATCTTGTTCTTCGGCGAGACCCACAGCCGCTGGGTGTGGCTTGCCCTTCTCTGCCTCCTGGTCGGCGTCTTCTTCGTCATCCAGCGCCGCCGCCCGCCGGCGGCGGACGCGGAGCCCGCGTCGCGCGAAGCGGAGTAGGGCCGGACTGCCCGGGCCGGCGCCCGCGCCCGGCTCTCCTGCGCCGCATTTCTCATGTCGATCGCGCACATTGCTCTCGTCGTCGCCGTGACCGGCCTCTGGGGCTTCACCTTCGTGGTCATGCGGGAACTGCTCGACGTCCTGCCGCCCCTGTTGCTCGCCGGGCTGCGTGTCGCGGCGGCGGCGCTGCCGGTGCTCATCCTGTTTCGCCCGCCCGCGATCCCCTGGTACTGGACCGTCGGTATCGGTCTGACCCAGGGCGTGATCCAGATGTCGCTGCTGCTTTTCGGCATGGACTTCGGCATGCCCGCGGGCCTCAGCTCGTTGGTGCTGCAGTCCCAGGTCTTCTTCACCACGTTCTTCGCGTTCGTGATTCTCGGCGAGAAGCCGGGGCGCGCTCAATATGCGGGCATCGCGATCTCGGGCGCGGGCATGGCGGTTATCGGCCTCACCCTCCCGGGAGGGCCGACCCTCGCGGGGCTCGGCTTCGTGCTCGGGGCCTCGGTGAGCTGGGCTTCCTCCAACATGATCATCAAACTCGCCGGCACCGATGATCTGCTTCGGTTGCTCGCCTGGGCCCATCTGATCGGGGTGCTCCCCCTGCTCGCGCTCTCCTATGTCTTCGAGGGCGGTCCGGCGGCGTTCACCCAGCTCGCCGATATCGCCTGGTTGACCGTGGGCGAGCTGATCTTCCTCGGGCTCATCTCGACCTGTTTCGGCTTCATGTTGTGGAGCTACCTGCTGCGCCGCTACCCGGCCTATCTGGTCACGCCCTTTTCCCTGGTGATCCCGATCGCCGGCTTGATCAGCACCGCGCTGCTGCTCGACGAGAGCCTCGGCCCGCAGCGCCTCCTCGGCGTCGGGCTGGTGCTGGTCGGGCTCGCGTTCGGAACCGTTCCATTGCGCGTGTTTCGCGCCTTTCGCCCACATTGACCCTCGCCGGTCGAGCCCCTAAGGTCCGCCGTCGTAAGCCGGAGGACCGGCGGCGGCGAGAGAGGGGAGCGCGCGATGGCCGTGCACCGCAAGCAGGTAGCCGAGCAGCGCTATCGCGAATCCTACGGGCGGTATTTCGAGGAATTCGTGGTCGGCGATGTCTACGAGCATCGACCCGGCAGGACGCTGACCGAGTATGACAACATCTCCTTCACCCTGCTCACGATGAACACCCATCCGATCCATTTCGACAGCGCTTACGCGAAGCACAGCGAGTTCGGCAAGCCGCTCGTCAACAGCGCGCTGACGCTCGCTATCGTGGCCGGCATGTCGGTGAGCGACATCAGCCAGAAGGCGATCGCCAATCTCGGCTGGAACGATATCCGCTTGACCGCGCCGGTCTATGCCGGCGATACCATCTATGCCGAATCCGAGGTGCTCGAGACGCGTGAATCCAGATCGCGCCCGACCCAGGGCATCGTCAAGGTCAAGACGACCGGCAAGAAGGACGACGGCACGGTGTTCATGACCTATGAGCGCACGGTGCTGGTGCCGAAGCGCGGCCACGCCGTCGACGACCGCGCCGATTATTAGAGCGGCGCCCGCCGGCGAAGACAATCACGCACGGGCGCGGGCGCGCGGGATCGATCTTATGGAACTAGGGCTCGATGCTGTCACTTCCGGACATGGCGGCATCCCGATCGTCCGCGAGGTCTCGCTCGAGGTTGGAACGGGCGAGATCGTCGCGATCGTCGGCCGCAACGGCGTCGGCAAGACGACGCTGATCGACACCATTGCCGGCCTGCTCCCGGTCATGGGCGGCGGGATCACATTTCGCGACCGCGACGTCACCCATGCGGATGCGCGCGATCGTGCGCGCATGGGGATGGGATACGTGCCTCAGGGCCGCGGCATCTTCTCGCGGCTCTCGGTCGAGGAGAATCTGCGGATGGGCGAGCTGGTCGGCGACGGGCGCGCCGCGGCTGCTTTCGAGCGGGTCTATGACTGGTTCCCGCGCCTCAAGGAACGGCGCCGGCAGCGGGCCGGAACCCTCAGCGGCGGCGAGCAACAGATGCTCGCCATCGGACGGATCCTGATCGGAAAGCCGAGCATCTTGCTGCTCGACGAGCCGTCGGAAGGGATCCAACCGACCATCGTCGCGCTCATCGCCGAGGTGATCGCAACCCTCAACCGGGAAGACCACCTGGCGGTGCTGCTGGTCGAGCAGAACATCGACCTGGTATGCGCGATGGCCCATCGTTGCATCGTGGTGGACAAAGGAGCGACGGCCGCGACGCTGTCACCCGACGAGCTTGCCGACCCGGAGGTCGCGCGCCGGTATCTCGCGATCTAGCCGCTGCCGATCTCTATCTCGCGCTGCTTCCGGCTGGCGTGCTACAGTTGCACATCATCCAAGACGAACAGGGAGGTCCATAGAATGCGGTTTAACAGAAAGTGTTGGCGTTCGTTTGCGGTTCTCGCGCTCGGGACCGCCATCTCTGCACCGCTCGCAATTGCAATGCCGGACGAGGCGGCGGCGGACATCAAGATCTGTGTGATCGACGATCATTCCGGCGATTTCGCGCTGGTTAATATTCCAAAGACACACGGTTCCCAACTCGCCGTCGACGAGTTGAACGCCGCCGGTGGCGTGAATGGTGAGCAGATCGAGCTGATCCACTATGACGGCCAATCGGATGTCAAGCGGTATCAGGAGCTTGCCAACAAATGCATCCTCGATGACGAGGTGGATGTCATCATGGCCGGCTACACGAGTTCCGAGCGCGAAGCAGCCCGTGCGGTCGCCGTGAAGAACAAGACGATCTTCTGGCACAACAACCAGGGTGAAGGCGGGATAGCCGACAAATATTCGTTTTTCACCGGGCCGATACCGGAACAGCAGATCCTCACCGGCGTCGAGTACATGGTCAACAAGTACGGCCCGAAGATGTATGTCCTCGCGGCAGACTATGGATTCGGCCAGGTGAGCGCGCTTTGGACCCATGTCGCCGCCGGCTTGTATGGCGGCGAGATCGTCGGCGAAGAGTTCATCCCGCTTGGCAACTCCGAATTTGCGGCCTCGATCGCCAACATCCAGAGGGCCAAGCCGGATTTCATGGTTCACTATCTGGTGGGGGCGAATCAGTCGCAGTTCTACCCGCAGGCGCAAGCGGTCAATCTGGGGCTGCCGGCGGTTTCGACGGTGAATCTGCAGCAGGGCTACGAGCACAAGCAGTTCTCGCCGCCCTCACTCGCCAACATGTACATTCCGGTCGCCTACATCGAAGAGATACCAACGGACGCCAACAAGGCGTTCCTCGATGCCTGGCACGCAAAGTGGCCTGACGAGCCCTATGTCAACCAGCCTGCGCGTTGCTCCTACGTTGCCGTGCACATCATGGCGGAGGCGTGGCGGCGTGCGGGTACCACCGACACGGATGCCGTGATCGCTGCCCTCGAATCGGGGATCACCTTCGATGCACCGGAGGGACGCGTGCTCCTCGACCCGGCGACCCATCATCTGACGATGAACATCCGCATGGCCCACGTGGATGAGGCACACAACGTCTCTTGGGTGCACGATTTCGGGTCGGTCGAGCCCTGGTGGCTGCGGACGCTCGGTGTCAACCTGGTACGCCAAAACGACGGGCGACAGTACCTCCCGTGGGACGATGCGCGCTACGAGAAGTACAAGAGGGAATAGTCTTTCGACCGAGCTGAGCCGAGCCGGTGTGGCAGCGCCGGCTCGGCGCCCTTTGTCTGATTTCTGACGGTCGGCACGATGGAGATTCTCTCGTTCATCGTCAGCCTGCTTTATCAATACGCTGACACGATCGGGCTCCTCGCGCTTTCCGCGATCGGGCTGATCATCATCTTCGGCATGATGGGCGTCATCAACATGGCCCATGGCGAGATGATGATGATCGGAGCCTACATCACGTCTTTCGCCTATTTCGCCGGCGTGCCGAGCGGCGTTGCCGTGATCTTCGGCGCCGTGGGCGCCGGGCTCGCCGGTGTCGTCCTCGAGCGCGTGATCATCCGGCGGTTCTATGGCCAGCTTCTATCGTCGCTGGTGGCGACATGGGGCCTCAGCCTGCTCCTCAGCCAGGGCGCCCTCCTCATATTCGGCCCGCAAATCAAGAGCGTGCCCACCCCGTTCGGCAGCTTCGCGCTCGCCGAGTTATCGTATTCCTATTATCGCCTGTTCATGTTGGGGATCGCGCTCATCACGATCGCCGGCTTGTGGGCCCTGTTTCGTTTCACCCGATTCGGGGTTCACGCCCGGGCGACCATGGAGAACCCGCGGATGGCGCGGGCGCTTGGGATCGACACCGCCCGCATCTACGCCGCGACCTTCGGACTTGGCGCGATGCTGGCCGGTTTCGCCGGCGGCTTGCTCGCGCTGACTGCCAATATCGGCCCGTTCTACGGCATGAGCTACACGCCGCAGGCCTTCATTACTGTCGTCGTCGGCGGCGGTGCCGACGTCATCTCGGGCCTACTCGCGAGCGTTCTGGCCCTCGGCGCGGCGAAGACGTTGTTCATGAATCAGTTCAATATTCTGCTCGGCCATGTCGCGATGCTGGTGCTGGCCTTCGTGATCATTCGGTTGATGCCGGCCGGCATCTCCGAATGGATCGAGCGGCGGCGCGTCAGGGTGCGGAGCCGGTGATGGAGAAATATCTCGGCGGTTTGGTAGGGCCTCACGAGATGGGCCGCCATTGGGGTTTTTGGCTCGGCTTCCTCGCGGTGATCGGCGCCGGCGCGGTGGCTCCCGACTATCTCTCACGCTACGAGCTGCTGAACGTCTCCAACTTCATGACCAACGCGTTCCTCGCGCTCGGCTTGTGCGTGATGTGGGGTTTTTGCGGCATCCTCAGCCTCGGGCAAGGCGCGTTTCTCGGTCTCGGCGGCTACGCCTATGGGATCGCCGGGATCAATTTCATCGAGAGCCATGGCCACACCTGGGCCGCTCTGGGCATCGGCTTGGCGGTGCCGGTCCTGATCGCCGCGCTGCTCGGCTTCATCATGTTCTATGCCCGTTTGAGGGGCGTCTATGTGGCAATCCTGATGCTCGTCGTGACGCTCCTGCTCGAGACCTTTCTCAATCAGACCGCGGGGCAGGGCTGGTTCATCGGTGATGCGCATCTCGGCGGCAATAACGGCCTCGGGCGCTTCTCCGGCGTGATCCGCGAGCCGCCGGCGCTCAGCTTCGGGCTCGGCGATTCCGATATCGAATTCAACGGCAGGACTCGCGCTTTCTATTTCCTCACCTTCGGCCTCATGGTGGTCACCTATCTCGGCCTTCGCTGGTTGGTCAATTCGAAAGCCGGACGGGTGATGATCGCGATCCGCGAGGATGCCGCGCGCACCGAAGCGCTTGGCTACGACATTCGCGCGATCCAGCTCGGCGTGTTCTGTCTGGGCGCATTCCTCGCCGGGCTCTCCGGCATTCTCTACGTCTCGTGGGAAAGCTTCATTACGCCGTCGGTCTTCGGCGTCCAGAACAACATCCTTCCGGTGATCTGGGTCGCCGTGGCCGGCCGCAAGAGCCTGACCGCGACGGTGATCGGCACACTGGTCTTGGTCTGGCTCTCACAAAAACTGGCGGTGCAAGGCAATTACGCCTTGGTGGTTCAGGGCGCGATCCTGATTCTGGTCATGATGCTGCTGCCGGAAGGCGCGATCACGGGCCTGGTCGCGCGGATCGACGCGCTGCGGCGACGCCTATCGCGAGGTGCGGCGGCATGAGCACCGCGGGCGACGGCGGCATGATCCGGACCCAGGGCCTCGCCAAGGCGTTTGGCGGGGTCTGCGCGGTCGATGGCGTCGACTTCGCCCTCGAGCCCGGCGAGCTTCGCTGCATTATCGGCCCCAACGGCGCAGGCAAGAGCACCTTCTTCAAGCTCCTGCTCGGCAGCGTCAAGCCGGACAATGGCTCGATCTGGTTTCGGGGCCGGAATGTTACCCGGGTCGAACCGCATCGGCGCGCGCATATGGGGATCGGCGTCAAGTTTCAGCATCTCGGGGTCTATAGCGACCTCACCGTGCGCCACAACCTCCAACTGCCGCTCCAGCACAGCCTTTCAGGCGACGCGATGAATGCCGAAATCGCGCGGCTTCTGGAGCGGCTCAACCTCGCGGGCACCGAGGAGCAGCGCGTCGGCGCACTCTCTCACGGCCAAAAGCAATGGCTTGCGATCGGGATGGCGCTCGCCATGCGGCCGGTTCTCCTCTTGCTCGACGAGCCGACCGCCGGGATGGGCCCTGATGAGACCCGTGCGACCGGCGCCTTGGTCTCGTCGGTCCACGCAGAAGGTGTCACGATCATCGTCGTCGAGCATGACATGGCGTTCGTGCGCCAGCTCGGTGCACCGGTCACCGTGCTTCACTATGGGCGGGTGTTCGCCGAGGGATCGCTGGCGGAGATCGAAAGCAACGAGGACGTTCGCAACATCTATCTCGGCACGTCGCAAACGACGCCCATTCAGGGCCGTCATCACCGATAACGGCAGGAGGAGAAGGGAGACACTCCGATGCAAAAGATCAAGCGAGGCGATGTTCCGAGCAAATATGCCTTCGACTGGGAGGACGAGCCGGTGCTGCGGGTCGCGCAGGGAGAGGCGTTCCAGCTCGAGACCGACGACGCGCTGTCCGGCTTGATCGTCGACGACAGCGACGATCCGGAGGTGCACGACTTCACCGGCGAGCATGTCGTCGCATTGCAGAAGGTCTGGCCGCCCGCCTACAACCCGGTGGTCGGCCCGATCCACGTCGAGGGCTGCGAGCGCGGCGATACCCTCGCGGTCCATATCGACTGGATCGACCCCTGGCGCTACGGCTTCTCCGGCATCCTGCCCGGCATCGGCCCGCTCGGCGATTCGCTGAGATGGGCCGAATGCGCGGAGCCGCATGTTCAGGTGATCGAGCATTTCCCCGGCCCGAGCGGCCACACAAGGGACGGCACCGGCAAATATTCGGACAAGCTGACCTGGGATCTGATGCCGTTCTGCGGGACCCTCGCCTGCGCGCCCGAGCGCGAGGTGTTCACCTCGCTGCTTGGCCAGGGCCCCTTCGGCGGCAATATCGACTGCCGCGACCTGAGGACGGGCCATACGATCTACCTGAACGCCTATCATGACGGCGGCCTGCTCTATGTCGGCGACATGCATGGCGGGCAAGGCGATACCGAGTTCACCGGCATCGCCGACGAGACCCGGGCCACGATCCAGTTGAGCGCGACGGTGATCAAGAACCGCCACGCGCCTTGCGTCCGAATCGAGAAGCCCGACAGCCTGGTCGCCGTCGGCATCAACCTGCCGATGGAGCACGCGGTCTACGACGCCTGCGACAACATGATGCAGTGGCTGCGCGACGACTACGGGATCAGCGGCAAGGACATGTATATCCGCATGTCATGCGACCCCGCGTTCCGCATCCGCACCTATCAGATGGTCCGCGCGGTCACGATCCAGCATGTCGTCGGCGCGGAATACCCCAAGGAGCGCCTGTTCCCGGCCCTCTGATCCGGTTCGTCACGGCGGTCCAGCGTGCGCCGGGGAGCCGGGTGCCCCGGCTCTCCCTGTTCCGGTTCAGTGCAGGCGATGCCGGTAGGGGTCGAAGCCCGCGCCCGCGCAGGTGAGCCCGATGCATCCCGCGAGCCGGAGCCGCTGGGGTAGCCAATAGCCGCTGCGCGCCAGGGCGAAAGCAAACGCGCTACCCCGGCTCGCCGCCATACGCATCGCGGGCGGGCTGAAGAACCATGAGAGGAGCGCGCTGGTGTGGGCGTGATCGCCCGCCTGGCATCCGGCGAGGAAGGACAGAAAAAGCCGCTCGTCGCCGCCGACGAACCGGCAACTCAGCGGGTTCAGGCGCAGCGTCCGAATGCCGGCACGGGAGAAGGCGGAGAGCGTCGTGTCGAGGGCGCGCGCCGCCTCGACACCGGCATCGGGCGCGGCCACGGTTCTGGCGCACCAATTACCCGCCCAATGGCTGGCGCTGCCGGTGCATCGTTCAACAGCTCGCCGATGAAGATCTGGAGCGCTTCGGCTACCAGCCCTCCGTCGGCCCGCCGTCGGGCTCAGAGCGCACGCGGCCGTGGACCAACCGCCGCACCGGCAAGACCCGACGGGTCCCCGTCGGCATCGATCCCGGCTTCGATCACAATGTCGGACGCATCAACCTCGGGCGCGACGCCGCCGATCGTCTGATCGACAAGATCGACGCGACACCCGATGATCTCGCCCGCGTCGCCATCGGCAGGCCGTGGCGCACCCCGATGTTCCGACGCCATCTCGCCGGGGCCTCCGAGGGCGACTGGCCGGTGGCGGTCCTTCCCGACGCGATCCTAACCGCCATCGGCGGCCGATCTCGAACCGTCCGGCTCTCCGGCGAGACCGCCGCCAAGCAGACCGTCAAACATCCCGATCTTGCTCCGGCCGACTACGCCCGCGTCCAGCGGATATTCGACGAGGGGGAAGTGTTCGCGGCGAGCGAGCGGATCGCTATCGGCTTCGTGGAGGAAGAAACCGGACGCCTCTGGCGCGCCGTGGTGAGATCGACGAGAGACGGTGGCGAGACCTTCCTCGCGACATTCCACAGGGTGGACGAAGGACGGCTCCAACGGGCGCGGAAAGGGCTGGAGCCGTTGCGATAAGGCGATCGGCGCTTGGGGTGCGTGACATCCCGCGCCCCCGCAGGGGCGGCCCTCCGGCTTCGCACAAGCGCCCCAGGGGGTATATCCGGAAGCGACGGCCGCGGCAACTCTCGTCGAAGCCACCGACATGTCTTCGCCCAATCGGTTCGATTGACGGGCGCGCCGGCGCCCGCGTCTCCCACCGGTTTTTCCCGCCCGAAACGGTGCCTCGGAACCGCCGAAATTTACCGCCCTTTCACGGCCCCTGAAACGCCCGGAAAACCACCTTTCAACGGCCGTTCACGCCGATTCGCGGGCCGGATTCGCAATTATTTTCTGCAGCTCTATCGGCCCAGGATCGCCCCGCAACCCCTTGACCAGCCGACATCTTCCGCCCACTTCCCGGCCTCTTCCGGATTCGCAGTTATTTTCGTCCCCCTACACACGGTCCGCAGCGCCACGCCGAGCTCCCTGCCGACCCTGGCGAGAACCTCCCTCCGGCCGGCGGCCGCGTCGGCCTCGGTCGCCGCGTCGCATTGCGTGCTCGCATGAACCCTGCGCGCCGACCACAGGGTAAGCTGCTCTCCGAAGGCAAGCCGCGGTATCGTCAACGCCGGACATGACGGGTCGCGTGCCATCGCTGCTTGATGGCAAGCCTGCCTCTCTCGCTCCATCGCCGGGTCCCGTTCCATCCTCTCGATCCATGACATACCATCCCTTGAATGAAAATGCAAATGATTTGCATTTTCTTTTAGCTAATGGCGTTCGAGGATGAGTCGTGAGGAGCCGTCTCACATCTGCTTGATCTTCGCTCTTTGGCGGGCTGCGATGAGCCGGAAGCACCGTTAGTCAATCCGCCCGAACCGTTGAATTAGGAGCGCCGGATTGCCGAACTTGACCGCGCGTTCCGCATGACCGTCGCTCGGCCAGACCGGCCGCGGTATGTTGCGGGGAGTAGCGAGGGAGGGGCGTGATGAGACTCGAAGGGCGGGTCGCGATTGTGACCGGCGGGTCCCGCGGGATGGGAGCGTGCATCGCGCGGCGGTTCGGCGCCGAGGGCGCGGGGGTCGCCGTGGTCGCGCATACCCAGCGCGCGAAGGCGGACGAGGTCGTGCGCGAGATCGCCGCCGCCGGCGGGCACGCGCAGGCGTTTCAGGCCGATGTCGCAGCCGTGGCTGACTGCGAGCGCCTCGCGGGCGAGGTGGCCGCCGCGTTCGGCACCATCGATATTCTGGTCAACAATGCGGGCGTGCTGCGTCTCGCGCCGATCGAGGAGACCACCGAGGCGGACTGGGACGATCAGATCGACATCAACCTCAAGGGGACGTTCTTCATGACCAAGGCCGTGCTGCCGATCATGAAGGCGAAAGGCGCGGGCAAGGTCATCAACATCGCCTCGAGCTTCGGCAATGTCGGCGCTGAACAGGCGAGCGTCTATTGCGCCTCGAAGGCCGGCCAGATCAATCTGACCCGCGCGATGTGCCTGGAGCTCGCGCCGCTCGGGATCAATGTGAACGCGCTCGCGCCGGGCGGAGTCGAGACGGACATGACCGCGGCAATCCGTGCGCAGCCCGGGGTCCAGGCCGAGTTCGACGCGATGACGCCGGTGGGCAGCTATTTCATGAACCCTGACGACCTTTCGGGCGCCGCGGTGTTCTTCGCGTCTGCCGAGTCAGACCGGGTGCACGGCGCCCACCTGGTGGTCGACGGCGGCTGGACAGCACGCTAGGCGCCAGCTGGCGCGGGAATAGCCATGGCGGAGACCAGGCGCAGAGGAGTCACATGAATGGCGATCACGGTCACGGTGCTTTATCCCACCGACGCTGGTTCCAGCTTCGATTGAGGCTTGTCGTCCGTGAAGAACGGCCAAGTAGTTGATAATTTGGTCTGATTGGCGCTGAGGACACAATCGGATTTGCAGGAAAGCGGGGTTTTGAGTCCGGTTTTCTTGCGATTTGAGAATCCCGAATCGGGGCGTTTCGTGATTATCCGGAGCCCGGTTTCCGCTTCGAGGATGAGCGATGAGCAAGCCGCGCGAGGATCGGCAGAAGGGCTTTCTGCGACCGGCGTTGGATCAGATCATCGATCTGGAGCACCAGCTGGGGCCGGCGGTCGCGGAGATCGAGGCACTCACCGGGGTGGAGGCCCGATGCACCCACGTCGACAAGGGCTATCGCGGCCACAGCTACCCGAACAGGTTCGGGGTCTGGATCTCGGGTCACGTGCGCCGGGTCACCCAACCCATCCGCCGGGAGATGAAACATTGTGCCGCTATCGAGCTGGTGATCGGCCACATGAAGGCCGAGCACTGCATGGGCCGGAACGACCTCCCCGGCCGGGAGGGCGACCGCGCCAACGCCGTTCTGGCCGCCGACGGCTACAAACGTCCACGTTCTCCTGAGATGGTTCGAGGCCCTTTTGCGAGCCCTGATCAGGGCCATCCTCACAAACCCCATCGCCGATCAAACGGCTGGAAAATCAACCGGACCGGAATCTTCACGGACGACGAGACCGTCTCGAACCGTTCCGAAAAGTCGTCTATTTTCAGAGAGAAGGTGGTGCCGCCGGGAAGAATCGAACTTCCGACCCCTCCCTTACCAAGGGAGTGCTCTACCCCTGAGCTACGGCGGCGCCTCGCAGGCGGGCGACCTTGCCACAGCGGCGGGCGACGGGCAACGATAGTCGTGATCCGGCTCATCGTCGGGAGCCGGGTGAGGTGCGAGCCATAGCGCACGAGTTCTCGGCGGCTACGAGCGCGGTGAGCACCGCTCTCCCACCGACCATCGACAAACCCATCGACAAATCCCTTGACCCTTGGCGGATGGTGATTATATTGCAGTGCAACATGATGCTGCATCGCAACATTCGGGGCGCATCATGGGACCGTTCAAACAACCAACCGATCGAGAGCCATGACCACGAAATCCAAGACCACGGGTGAGACGGCCGCGAATGGCGGGCGTGATCGCTGGAACGGCGCGCCGTCATACGAGACGATCGCCGCGGAGGGCCGCGAAAATTTTGACAGTTTCGTCGAGGCTTCGACCATCGCGACGAAGGGCTATGGCGCGATCAGTGATGCCTGGTTCGCGTTCGCCAAGGGCGCGATGGAGGCCCATGTCGAGGCGTCCAAGGCGCTGATGGGCGCACGCAGCTGGACGGAGCTGACCGACGCCCAGGCCGGACACGCGAAGACGTCGTTCGAGCGCACGGTGACCGCGGGTAATCGGATCGTCGAGATGAGCGTCAAGACCGCCGGCGATGCGGTCGAGCCGATCCGCGCCCGGGCCGAGACTCTGGTCGAGCGCTACGCCAAGCCGGCTCTTTAGCCGCGCCGTCAGCACGCGTTGAGAGCCCGGGACGGGACCGTTCCGGGCTCTTTCCTATGCGCCCGGCGCCGGGTTGATGAGGGCGCTCTCGGCCGCCGCCGCGGCGCGGATGACGACACGCTCGCCTTCGATCGAGACACGACCCGCGGCAATCAGGCGGACGGCGAGGGGAAAGCACCGATGCTCCTCGCGAAGCACCCGTGCCGCGAGGCTCTCCGGCGTGTCGGAGGCGAGCACCGGGACCGCCGCCTGAACGATGATCGGCCCGGCATCCACCTGGGACCGTACGAAGTGCACGGTGCAGCCGGCGATGCGAACGCCGGCCTCGATCGCTCTCGCATGGGTGTCGAGCCCCTTGAATGCCGGCAGCAGCGACGGGTGGATGTTGATCAGGCGGTCGCGCCAATGGACGACGAAGCCCGCGGTCAGGATGCGCATGAAGCCAGCCAGGCAAACCAGTTCGACCCCGCTCGCCTCGAGCGCCTCGCTCAATGCCTGGTCGAAGGCGGCGCGGGACTGGTGGTCCCGGTGATCGACCACGCGATGCGGCAGCCCCGCCCGCCTGGCCCGGGTGAGGCCGAAGGCATCGGCCCGATTCGAGAGCACCGTCACGATTTCACTCTCGGCATGCGGGCGTGCGCAATCGTCGATCAGGGCTTGCAAGTTGGTGCCGCTGCCCGAGATCAGGACGCCGAGTCTGAGCCGCGCCATGTCGTTTCTCCGGCCGTCTCCGAGCGGGGCCGGTCGTGTCGAGAACAATGTGAACTGACCGGTTTATGTACCATATGAATTGACCGCTTCAGTTGTGGTTGCCGTGGCCCTGTGGGCAAGGCGCGTAGCGGCTTACCCACAGGGCCACGGCCGGTCGCGTCGAAGCGGATCACGCGGCCTGTCTGTGGCTTGTGTTGATGGGCGACCCGTCGGCCTGGTATCGGGCCAGGCAGCGCGGCCCATGGAAGACGGCGAGGGTGCGGTCGGGGTATTCGTGGACCCGGACCCTTGCCTTGACGTAGTGGCGGCGATGGCGGTCGGGCGGGATCGCCAGCACCAAGCGTTTGTAGCGCACGGTGTTGTCGTTGGAGACGGTGCGCTCCTGCTGCACGCAGAGGATGTCGTCGAGGGCACCGGCGAAGGGCACGAAGGCCGAACCCTCGGCTTCCGGCGGCACCGCGAAGCGGGCGTTGTGGCCTGGCAGGTAGAGCTCCTTGAGGAAGCGGTTGGCCTCGGCCATGTCTGTGATGCCGGCGAGCCTGAGCTCCTGGGGCAGGCGCTTCTGCAGGGTGGCGAACATGCGTTCCGAGCGCCCCCTTGCCTCGGGCGAGTAGGCCGGGATCAGCTCGATGCCGAGCTGGACCAAGGCGCGGCCGAACTGGGTCGGATTGTCCTTGTCGACCGTGCCGCCGGCCTCAGGCGTGTGCCAGTAGTGGCCGGCGCGGTCGGCATAGAGCGAGCAGAACAGCCCGCGCTCCCGGATCACCTCGTCCAGGGCGGTAAAGCTGCTCATGGTGCCCTCTTCGGCGACGAAGAAGGCCGAGTAGATCTCGCTGGTGGCGTCGTCCATGGTGACGATCAGATCCCACCACTGATCGGGGACCCACGCGTGGCTCGAGCCGTCTTGATGCAGCATCATGCCGGGCAGCGCGCGGCGCGGCCGCTTGCGCCGGTGCGCCCCGCGCCTCGGCGCCGCCCGTCTTCGCCCGTGCGCCTGCAAGCTCAGCCGCACCCAGTTGTAGCTGCGCTTGAAGGCATGGTCCGCGACCAGCTTCTCGTGGAAATGCTTGGCGGTGAAGTCCCAGTAGCGGGTGTCGAACAGCGCCAACAGCGCCGTCACCTCGTCCACTGCCGCGCGCCGCGCCGAGACCCGGCCCAGGCGGCGATCGTGGAGCCCTTCCGCGCCGTCCGCCTGGTAGCGGTCACGCCAGCGCCGGAAGGTGCGCTCTGAAACGCCGAGAACCTCCGCCGCCTCGGCCTGGCTCAAGCCACCCCGATGGGTGCGGCCGTAAATCTCCTCGAACTTCATCAATCTCAGTCCCTGCAACTGCTCTGTCCGGCGCATCCAAACCCTCCATAGCCTGGAGAGCTTCTAAATCCGGACAGATCATCTGGTACATAAACAGGACATACCGTGTGTTAGCGACACCGAGCGGGGCCGGTCGTTTTCAGCCACCGGCCCTCATGTTAACCTGTCGCGTTCCCGCCTGGCGGCGGCGATCGATTCCATCAGATATCGGGGCCGGAACCATAGGTAAATTGGCTCGTCTTGCAATCGGTGCGCAGCGCACCGGGCGCGGCGCCGTGCTCTGCGGCGTGCTGCTGACGCTCCTCGCCTGCGCCGCGGCTCGCGCCGAATCGGTGTTCACCGTCAACGATGTCCCGATCGACGCCGAGGCCGCGTCCTCTGCGGAAGCGCGGGAGCTCGCCATCGCGGAAGGCCAGCACGCGGCGTGGGAGATCCTGCTGCGCCGGCTTACCGTGGAGAGCGCAGGCGCCCGGCCACCGGCGCCGAGCGTGGCGGCGCTCGCCAACATGGTCGGCGGCTACTCAATCGGCAACGAGTTGGTTTCGGCTACCCGTTACCGTGCCGCGTTGACCGTGGATTTCGACCCGCGCGCCGTGCGCCGTCTGCTGCGCGATCACGACATCGCCTACGCCGAGACCGTGAGCAAGCCGGTCCTGGTCGTGGCGGTCCATCTTGACCGGAGGGGCGCGCAGCTCTGGGGCGAAGCCAATCGGTGGCGCCGGGCGTGGGAGGAGCGCGCGCCGCGCGGCGGGCTGGTCCCGCTCCTGCTTCCGCTCGGTGACGTCATCGATCTCGGCACGGTGGACGCCGCGCAGGCCCTCGCCTCCGACAAGAAGGCGCTGACCGCGCTCGCGGGCCGCTACGGCACCTCCGAGCTGGTGGTCGTGGCCGGCGGAATCCCGGAACTGGGCACGACCGCGGCAATCGCCGGGCAGGGCGGGGGAGCGGCGCGTGATCCCGAGGACGTCGCGGCGGAGCCCGCCGACGCTGAAGCTTCAGACGATCCGTCCGTGGCCGGCCTTGCGATGACTCTGTCGGTGCGTCGGATCACCGCCGGCGGCGACCGGGGCCTCGACGAGACGCTGATCGGCCGGGCCGGGGAGACCAGAGGAGCGCTTTTCGGCCGCGTCGTCGAGTGGGTGGTCGCCGTTCTCGAGCATGACTGGAAGCTCGCCAATCTGGTCCGATACGACCGTGAACGCGCGCTCCGCGTCGCCGTCCCGGTTCGCAGCTTGAGCGATTGGGTCGCGATCCGGCGGCGATTGGAGGGCCTCGCCGTGATCGCGGCGGTCGATATCGGCTCGCTGTCACGCAGCGCCGCTGCGCTCACGCTGCGCCATTTCGGCACCCCCGATCAATTGCGTCTCGCGCTCGAACAGGCCGATCTCGTGCTCGCCTCGGTCGGGGACGGCTGGGTGCTGCATGACCGCGACGCCGTGCCGGCACCTCGCATGGAGGGCACCGTCGAGCCCGCGGCGCGGGCGCCGGAGGCGGAGCGGCGCGACGTCTATCGGAGCGACTGAGGCGCGGCGCGCGCGCATGATGACTGTGCCCGGGTCGCCGCGGCAGCTCACCTTCGATCTCGGCGTCCGCCCGGCCTTCGGCCGTTCCGATTTTCTGGTCGCGCCCTGCAACGAGACGGCGATCGCCTGGCTCGACCGCTGGCCCGACTGGCCCGGACCCGCACTGGTCATCCATGGTCCGAGCGGCGCCGGCAAGAGCCATCTCGCGCAAGTCTGGCGGGCGCGGAGCGGCGCCGAGTCGATCGACGCGGCGGACCTCGCCGGAAACGCGCCCGGCGCCTGGCGGGAGGCGTCCGCAGTGGTCATCGAGGGGCTCGGCGGCCCAATCGACGAGCGCGCGCTGCTGCACCGCTATAACGAGGTGGCGGAGCGCGGCGGGCATCTCCTGCTCACCGCCGCATTGCCGTCCGCCCGCTGGCCGCTGGCTCTGCCCGATCTTGCATCACGGCTGCGGCTGGCGCCTGCGGTCGCGCTCGGCATGCCGGATGATGCGCTGCTCGGCGCGCTGATGCTCAAGCTGTTCGCCGACCGGCAGATCACGGTGACGTCCGAGGTCCCGGCCTATCTGGTGCCGCGTATCGAGCGAACCTTCGATGCGGTTGTCGCGCTGGTGGAGACCCTCGATCGCGCCGCGCTCGCCGAGAAACGGGCCGTCACGGTGCCGCTCGCCCGCGCGGTGCTAAGCGAACGCGGAGTCGCATCCCGGCCGGCGCCCTATCGCCGCAGGCCTTGACCCTTGATTCCACTCGTTTAAAGCCGCTTGTTTTGTCACGTGACTGCAATGTCACTATTGTTAGTGGACAGGTAGAAGGTGCACGGGAGCAACCGGATGGCCGAAGCCACGCGGGCGATTGAAAGGACCAGCTCCGCGCCGGCAGACAGGTTCATCAACCGGGAGCTGAGCTGGCTCGCCTTCAATGCGCGGGTCATGGAGGAGGCCGAGAACCCCAGCCATCCGCCGCTCGAACGCCTGCGCTTCCTGTCGATCTCGGGCTCGAACCTGGACGAATTCTACATGGTGCGAGTCGCCGGCTTGCACGGCCAGATCGACGCGGGCATCACCGAATCGTCGCAGGACGGCATGAGCCCCGCGGCGCAGATCGACGCCATCAATGCGCGCGCCAATGCCTTGATGGCGCAGCAGCAGGAGCGCTGGCTCGCTCTCCGCGTAGAGCTTGGCCAGGCGGGCATCGCAATCGTCTCCGCCGATCAGCTCAAGGTCGAGGAACGGCGTTGGCTCGACGGCTATTTCATCGACCGTCTTTTTCCAGTGCTGACGCCGCTCGCGATCGATCCAGCGCATCCGTTCCCCTTCATTCCGAATCTTGGGTTCAGCCTGGCGCTCGAGCTGGTGGAGCGAGAGACCAACCGCCGCGTGCCGAGCCTCGTGCGCGTCCCGAGCCAGCTCGAGCGATTCATCCGCTTGCCCGGAAGCGAAGGCGCTGAGATACGCTTCATTGCGCTGGAGGATGTGGTCGAGCAGTTCCTCGACCGGCTGTTCCCGGGTTTCGCGGTCCACGCGGTCGGCCAATTCCGGATCATCCGCGACAGCGATATCGAACTCGAGGAAGAGGCGGAGGATCTCGTGCGCTCGTTCGAGAGCGCACTCAAACGGCGCCGCCGCGGCGGCGTCATTCGGCTTGAAGTGAATGCCGCCATGCCGGAGAGCATGCTCGGGTTTCTCGCTGACAAGCTTCGGGTCGATCCGAGCGATGTCGTCAAGGTCGGCGGCATCCTCGGTCTTGCCGATACCGCGATGCTCATCAAATGCGGCAGGTCCGACCTCGAGTTCCTGCCCTATCGTCCGCGCTTTCCCGAGCGGATTCGCGATTATGGCGGCGATTGTTTTGCCGCGATCAAGGCGAAAGACATCGTCGTCCATCACCCCTATGAGAGCTTCGACGTCGTCGTTCAATTCCTCGCCCAGGCGGCCAGAGACCCGGATGTCATCGCGATCAAGCAGACGCTGTACCGCACCAGCAACGATTCGCCGATCGTCAAGGCGCTGATCGAGGCGGCGGAGGCGGGCAAGTCGGTGACCGCTCTGGTCGAGCTCAAGGCGCGTTTCGACGAGGCGGCGAACATCCGGTGGGCGCGGGATCTGGAACGCGCCGGCGCACAGGTGGTCTACGGCTTCATGGACCTCAAGACCCACGCCAAGGCGTCGCTGGTGGCCCGGCGAGAGGCCGATGGGCTGCGCAGCTACGTGCATTACGGCACCGGCAACTATCATCCGATCACGGCCGAGATCTATACCGACCTTTCCTTCTTCACCTGCGAGCCGGCGCTGTGCCGCGACACGGCGCTGCTCTTCAACTATTTGACGGGGGGCGCATCGCCCGAGCGCTACGAGAAGATCGCCGTTGCGCCGATCAACCTGCGCCAGGCGCTCGACGAGCTGATCGAGGCGGAGATCGGTCATGCGCGGGCCGGCCGGCCCGCGGCGATCTGGGTGAAACTCAACTCCTTGGTCGATCCCCACATAATCGAGGCGCTTTATGCCGCCTCCGCGGCGGGCATCTCGATAGACTTGGTCGTGCGCGGCATTTGCTGTCTCAGGCCGGGAGCGCCCGGGCTGTCAGAAAATATCCGGGTGAAGAGCATCGTCGGGCGTTTCCTCGAACACTCCCGGATCATGTGCTTTGGCGCCGGCCACGGTCTGCCCTCGCCGGACGCCAAGGTGTTCATTTCTTCGGCCGACTGGATGGCGCGCAATCTCGATGGGCGGGTCGAGGCTATGGTGCCGATCGAGAATCCGACGGTGCGCGAGCAGATCCTCGATCAGATCATGACGGCGAATCTGAGAGACGATGAACAAAGCTGGACCCTCGGCCCCGACGGAGCCTATTCCCGCGTGGCGTGCGGCGATAAACCTCTCAACGCGCATCGGTTCTTCATGACTAATCCGTCGCTCTCCGGCCGCGGTAAGGCGCGTCGCGGGCCGTTGTTGGCCGTCGCGTCGACCCGCGAAGAGGAATCCCTCGAAGGGTGAGGGACACGCCGGGCACGCCGAGCCTCGCGGCGGACGAGGCCCCGCTTTCGATCGAGCCGGCCCGCTCGCCGGCCCTGATCGCCTTGGACGGGGAGGCACCGTACGGCGTTCTCGACGTCGGCTCCAATTCGATCCGCCTGGTCGTGTTCGAGGCGCTTGCCCGCTCGCCGGCCCCCCTTTTCAACGAGCGCGAGCTATGCGGCCTCGGGTCGACGATCGCCGAGACCGGGACGCTCGCGCCGCGGGCGATCGAACCCGCGCTGGAAGCGCTCCGCCGGTTCGCCGTGGTTGCGGAGTCGCTCGGCGTGGGGCCGCTCGACGCCGTGGCGACCGCGGCCATCCGCGAGGCGAAGGACGGTGACCGCTTCCGCGCGGCGGTGACGCGCGAGACTGGCTTCTCGCTGCGCACCCTCTCGGGCGCTGAGGAAGCGCGCTACGCGGCGCTCGGCGTGGTCTCGGCGTTCCCGGGGGCGAGCGGTCTGATGGCGGATCTCGGCGGCGGCAGCCTCGAGCTGGTGCGGCTCGACGAGGGACGGCTCGCCGAGCACGCGACGCTGCCGCTGGGCGTGCTTCGTCTCGGCGGCCTCGCACCCGCTCGCCGCACCGCCCTGGCGGCGGAACGCCTGCGCGCCCTCACATGGCTCGACACGGCGCGCGGCGCGCCGGTTCACCTCGTCGGCGGGGCATGGCGCGCCCTCGCCAGGCTTCACATGGCCGCCGAGCGGCACCCGATCCCCATCGTGCATCATTATCACCTGGCAGGGCCGGAAGCCCGCACCGTTGCCGAGGCGCTCGCCGCCGCCGAGCCGGGAGAGTTGGGCCTGGAAACCGAGGGGCTTCGGCCACAGCGCCTGGAGACCGTGCCGAGCGGGGCTGCGGTCTTGCGCGCCCTGCTGGATGCGGCCGCGCCCAGCGAAGTATTGTTCTCCGCCTTCGGCCTGCGCGAGGGTCTCCTGTTCGACAGGCTGCCGGCCGCGATTCGGGCGGACGACCCGCTTTACGACGCCTGTCGAGGCATCGCTCTTCGGGACGGACGATCGCTCGCCTATGCCGAGGCGCTCGATTCGTGGCTCGAGCGCGCCGCGCTGCCGGCCTTCGGCCCGCATCGCGCTTTGCGGCCGGCGGCGGCGCTACTGTCCGAGATCGCCTGGCGCCAGCATCCGGATCTTCGCGGGGTCGACGCCTTCACGCGGGTTTCGAGGGCGCCGTTCGTCGGCATAGACCATCCGGGCCGGGTATTCTTGGCTCTCGCGGTCGCGACGCGCTACAAATCCCGCCTTCCGGCCGACGCCAATCGGGCGATCGACTTACTGCTGTCGCCGGAGGCTCAGGCGCATGCCCGCATTGCGGGGCTCGCGCTGCGGCTTGCCGAGCGCCTGTCAGGCGGAAAGGCGGCGGTGCTCGATGGATCTCGGATTGCGCTGGAGGGCGGCCGCTTGACGCTCCGACTGGCGCCGGGCAACCAGGCGCTCGCGTCCGGCAAGGCAAGATCGGCGGCGGAAGCCCTGGCGCGCGCACTTGGCCGCGAGTTCGGCGTCGAAGCGGCGGCGTGAACGACTTGGCGGCCGCCGGTGCACCCGCTAAGAATGGTGGTCGTGCGGGCGTGGCGGAACAGGTAGACGCGCGGGTCTCAAAAACCCGTTCCTTCGGGAGTGTGAGTTCGAGTCTCACCGCCCGCACCACAGCTCGCCACCCGTGCCGGTCCGATGGATCCATGCCGTGGCTTCGCCGCATCGGCGCGGCCTGCCTGGCGGCATGCGCGGCACTCGCCCCGTGGGCGGACGCGTCGGCGCAGACGCTCGCGCCTCACCGGGCGTTCTATCAGATGCGGCTCGCCTCGGCCGAACCGTCGAGCGATGTCGCGGGCGCCGACGGCGAGATGTATTTCGAATGGACCCGAGCCTGCGACGGTTGGCGCGTCAACCAGCATGTCCGCCTTCGGCTGGCACTCGGGGAAGCGGAAGTCAGGACCGTCGGTCTGTTGTTCTCCGGCTGGGAGGCGTTTGACGGACAGGCTATGCGCTTCGCCTTGCAGCGCACCTCCGACGACGCGGCGATCGAAGAGATCGTCGGCGAGGCAGCGCTCGACGATAGCGGTGGGGAGGCCCGCTTCGTCAAGCCGACGGAGGCGCGTCTCGCGCTGCCGCGCGGGACGCTTTTTCCGACCGACTATGCGCACCGTGTGCTCCGCCGGCTGACGGCCGGCGAGTCACGCTTCCGGGCACCGGTGTTCGACGGCTCGACGGTCGAAGGCGCTTACGATGTGACCACCTTTTTCGGTCGCCCGCGGCGCCGACCGCCGCCTGCGCTCGCGCCCGGAAGCGGGATCGACGACCTCGTCTGGCCGCTTCGTTCCGCCTATTTCATGTACGGCCAAAGCGACCCGGAGCCGTTGTTCGAGATCGGCGAGCTCGTCAATGCCGGCGGCATCGCTCACAGTGTCGAGTTGGATTACGGCCGGTACACGGTGCGGGCCGAGCTGGCTCGCTTCGAAGCCGTTCCGGCGCCGGCCTGCTGAGCGGCAACCGTCGGCGGCTCGATCCTCGGCCTCAGCAATCCAGCGTATTGCGCCGCTCCCAGTCCGAGATGGCGCCGGCATAGTCGTTCCATTCGCCCGTCTTGAGCTTGACGTAGCTCTTGACGAAGGTCTCGCCGAAGCCCTCGCGCACCGTCTTGTCGCGTTCGAACAGGCGCAGCGCATCGAGCAGGTTGAGCGGCAGCTTCCGGGCGCCGCGGAGCTTGTGGCCTTGGGTATAGAGGTCGAGGTCGGTGCGCTTGCCCGGATCGCGCCGGTTCTCGATGCCGTCGAGCCCGGCGATGATGACGCCGGCCTGCAGCAGATAGGGGTTCGCGGCGCCATCCATCAGCCGAAGCTCGAAGCGCCCGGGATCCGGAATGCGCACCATGGTCGATCGGTTGTTTCCGCCATAGGCGACCATGTTCGGCGACCATGTCGCGCCCGAGAGGGTGACCGGGGCGTTGATTCGCTTGTAGCTGTTCACGGTCGGGTTCCAGATCGCGCACATCGCTGCCGCGCTGTGCAGGATGCCGCCGAGGAACCGGTAGGAAAGCGCGGACATGCCGAGCTCGCCTTTCGGGTCGTGAAACAGGTTCTTCCTGCCGGTACCGTCCCAGATCGAGATATGCGCGTGGCAGCCATTGCCGGTCAGGCTCGGGAACGGCTTGGGCATGAACGTCGCCCGCAGCCCATGCTTCTCGGCGATCGACTTCACCATATATTTGAAGAAAACGTGGCGGTCGGCGGTCACCAGAGCGTCGTCATAGTCCCAGTTCATCTCGAACTGGCCGTTGGCATCCTCATGGTCGTTCTGATAGGGGCCCCAGCCGAGGGTCAACATGCCGTCGCAGATCTCCGAAACGACATCGTAGCGCCTCATCAGAGCCGATTGGTCGTAGCAGGGTTTGGCCTGGGTATCGAGCGGGTCCGAGATCGCGGTGCCGTCCGCGGTCACGATGAAATATTCCGCTTCGACGCCGGTCTTGACCCGGTAGCCCTTCTTCCTCGCTTGGGCGAGCTTGCTCTTGAGCATCAGGCGGGGCGTGTCCGGCATGGGCGCGCCGTTCATCCAGCAATCGCCCGCGAGCCAGCCGACCTCCGGTTTCCACGGCAGCTGAATCAGGCTCGCGGGGTCGGGCTTCACCAGCATGTCGGGCTCGGCGGGGGAGCTGTCGAGCCACGCGGCGAAGGCGGCAAAGCCGGCGCCGTCGGCCTGCATCCCCGCGATCGCCTCGGCGGGGACGAGCTTGGCCCGCAACACGCCGAACAGGTCGACGAAGCTGATCAGGAAATAGCGGATCTTCTTTTGCTTCGCGACCTGAGCCAAGTTGACGGCCATCGCTCCATACTCCCTTTCTTGGTTTCGTCGCGGCGCGCGCGGTGCTGCCGATGCGTGGACAGGATCGCCGGCCCGTCTGTCAACGGCCAAACGCTCGGCCCTTGTTAAATGGCGGCGGGCTCTACCAGGGCAGCTCTTTGCCGTCATACTGATAGAAGCGGCCGGTCTGGTCGCCGCCATAGCCGGCCACCACCCGGCGGATGCCGGCGATACTCTCGGGTGGGGTCACCGGCGCCTCGGCGCTGCCCATATCCGTGCTCACCCAGCCCGGATGCACCGCGAGGGTGCGAACGCCGCGCGGCGCCAGGTCGATCGAGAGCGCCTTGACCAGGAGGTTCAGCGCCGCCTTGCTCGAGCGGTAGGGATAGAAGTTGCCGTCAGCGAGGTCGGTAATGCTGCTCATATAGGTGGACATGAAAAACATCAGCTTCAGCTCGCTCGCCGCGACGTGATCGACGAAGGCCTCGGCGACGCGCAGCGGCGCCACCGTGTTGATCGCGTGGACCCGCTCCCACGCCGCATAGTCGAGCGTGCCGAAGGCGCCCGGCTCCTGCGCCTCGATCGGGTGCCCGAGGACGCCCGCATTGTTGACCAGCATGTCGATCGGCGTGCCCCGCAGCGCGCCTGCGAGCGCGTCGATCTGATCGGGGCTGCCGACGTCGAGGGGATGTATCGAAATCGCGCCAGACGACTCCGCGGCGAGCGCGGTGAGCGCGTCCGCTGCCGCCGGGCTCCGGCAGCAGGCGTGGATCCGCCAGCCATCGGCGCCGAATTGGCGCACCATCTCAAGCCCAAGGCCCCTGTTTGCGCCGGTGACGAGCATCGACGGCATCGCATTCTTCCTCCGCTTGTGCCCTTCCGAGCGGCAGAATAGCGGACGCGATGGCTCGAACAAAGCTGGCCCTGCGGCGGGAGAGGGGAGGGGCCGCGGCCGAAACCGCCGAGCCGATTGCCGCCGCCGCCCGGCTTGGCGTATGGTCCGCTCAGCGCACCCGTAGCTCAGCTGGATAGAGCGCTGCCCTCCGAAGGCAGAGGTCACAGGTTCGAATCCTGTCGGGTGCGCCATATTTTCCAATAGCTTAGCGCTCTCGGCCCAGGGATCGACGGCCTTCAGATACGCAAGTTTGCGCACATCGCGGCCGAATCGGCCCCTTTCTCTCATCCGTGCCACCCGAGGACGCACGAATGTTCTGGCTCTTTTTACCGGGGTTGGAGAGCTCGGGCTTGGTGTCAAGCTCGCTCGACCTACTCCTGCACAGGCCACCCCAACGCCCGCCCTACCGCGGTGCTCACGGGCCTCGCTCCGGGCGATCCGTCGTGGCCAGGCACTTCCGCAGGGCCCGGCTTGTCCGCGCGCCTGGGCCAATAGGGGCCCCGTCGGCGCCATGGACGGCTTCGGTGCCAATCAGCGTGGTCGGCGAGCTCTACGTGTAGATCGGTATTCCGCTGTGCGCCGTGCTCGGCGGAGTGTGACGAATGGCGCGCGGATTTGGCTTGCGAAAGATACGCCCTGACGCAACCATCACCGGACTGTAGCCCTCGTGCGCGGCGACACCGCCGGGGGCGAGACTGCCCAATGGGAGGGGCAGATGGCATTGCAGAGTTCGCGCTCGGCTGTAGCAGCCTTGTTTATCGCTGCCTGTACCGCCATCGGGTCAGTTGCTGCGGCCGAAGATCCCCCCGAGCTTCCGCCCCATCTTCAGGGGCACTGGAAGGAGCATCTCGTTAAATTGAGGCCGCTTCACTTCGCGGTCTCACTCGATGGGAGGATGGCGGGGTATTTCTATTGCGATGGCGGATGCGCCGCTACCAACTCTCGGTATTCCGCCATCCAGTTGTGCGAGCGTCACAGCGGCGGCGTGGACTGTGACATCTACGCGAGGGGTCGCCACGTCGTCTGGAAGCGCGCGCCCTTCGCGGCACAAAAGCCAGTTCACGAACCCGAAGTCAGCGCACACACGTCACCTGGAGCGACCGAGACGCGCTCCATCGCCGTTGTGTGGGAGGGCTATCCCGGGGTTCTGACCGGCGCGGTCACGGTCGCGTACCAGGACGGCTACCTGTCCGGTCGGATGACCGTCGTTTTGGTCGAGGACGAGGAGATCTGTAACGGCCGGTTCTGGATGACCGGCAATCGCGCCGGCCGGTGGAGGATCGATTGCACGAACGAGGTGTCGGCCGAAGGCCACTATGTCGGCATGGGGGCGGGCAAGGGCGCGCGCGGCGAAGGCGACGACAATCGGGGCCGCAAGGTCCAGTACATCCTGGGAGCCACCGAAGGCGCGGCCGACATGCCAACCTTCGTCGAGGGAAGGCTGCGCAGGGTCAAGAGATTCCTTGAGCAGGGTCTGATCTCGGATGACGAGGCCGAGGCGAAGCGCCGGGAGATACTGCGAGGCTTATGATCCGATGGGGCGCCTCCTCGCGATCGTCGCGACAACCACACTGCTTACGGCGTGCGCCAGCCAGGCCAACCAGATGGCTCTACAACGCGAGCTGGGAGGCGCGGCCGCTTGGCATCTTTGCGAGCCCGGTACCAAGAAGGCGCTGGAGCGCGCGAAAGCAGAGGGTCTCGGCCCGATCGGCTTTGACGCCGCCACCGACGCGCAGGTTCGCCTGATACAGAGAGCCGCCAGAGAATGCCCGCCGGTACAAGCGATGCTCGGCGCGACGCTGCAGGGATCGGGAAAGTACGCCGAGGCCCTGGATATGCTTCTCGATGCGGCGGAGAACGGAAGCGTGCTGGCGACAGGCGTGCTCGGAGATATGTACGCTCTCGGGCAGGGCACGAAGCAGGATTACGTTGAAGCGTACAAGTGGTACAGCCTCGCGGCCGATGCCGGCATCAGTTTCGCAGCAAAGGCGCGGGACCGGATCGGCGGATATATGAACATCCAGGAACGCGCCCGGGCGCAAAGGCTGGTGCGCGAGTGGAAGGACTCTCGCGATGAAGGACATGATGGCCCTGAAGAGCGGCTGAGGGGTGTGAAGCGTCTCCTCGATGAGGGCTTGATTACCGAGGCGGAGGCGCGGGCGAAGCGGCGGGAGATCCTCGACGGGATGTGATCCCGCTGCGCTCAAGCGGGTCGTTCGCGAACCGGTCTTTGGCCGAGTTTTTTGTGCAACCCGGAGGGGTTCTATGGCATTCTGGAGCGCCGCGCTCGACTTTATGTGCAATGTGTTCGGCAGAGGCGGTTCTCGTCGCCGGACACCTCACCCCAGGCTCTGAAGCTCTGTTTCCTTGTCAGGGTCATCGGCCCGCCTTGGGCCGGGGGCGGCCTCAGGCGTCTGAGAAGACGAGGCTGCAATTCAGGCGGCCAAAGGCCAAAGTGCGCCGCATCGTCGCGACCTTGCCGGCCTGATCTCTCACGTGATCCGCCGCCGCCGATAGCCGGTTTCACGCTGCGGTTTTCGATGGCAGGATGAACCAATCGACTCCGACTCTGAGACGGTGCATGGGGGACTCAGCGCTTGGGGGCGACGGGCGGCTCAAACATCTCGGCACGTTCGACTATGTGATCGTCGGCGCGGGCTCGGCCGGCTGCGTGCTGGCGAACCGTCTGTCCGCCGACCCGCACACCTCGGTCCTGCTGCTCGAGGCGGGCGGCAAGGACAACTACATCTGGATTCACATCCCGATCGGCTATCTCTACACGATCAACAACCCGCGTACCGACTGGCGTTATGTGACCGACCCGGATCCGGGCCTCAACGATCGCGCCATCGCCTATCCGCGCGGCAAGGGCCTCGGCGGCTGCTCGTCGATCAATGCCATGATCTACATGCGGGGGCAGGCGCAGGACTATGACGTCTGGCGGCAGATGGGCAATGCCGGCTGGGGCTGGGACGACGTCCTCCCCTATTTCCTCAGATCTGAGGACTACGCCTTCGGCGCCGACGAATTTCATGCGACCGGCGGCGAATGGCGGGTCGAAGCGATCCGCGTCAGATGGGAGATCCTCGATGCCTTCCGCGACGCGGCGGTCGCCAACGGCATCCCCGAGACGGATGACTTCAACCGCGGCGACAATGAAGGCTGCGGCTATTTCAAGGTGAATCAGCGGCGCGGCGTGCGTTGGAATACCTCCAAAGCGTTCTTGCGCCCGGCGATGCAGCGGCCGAACCTCAAGGTGCTGACTCACGCGCAGGCGCAAGCGTTGGTGCTCGACGGAGGGCGGGTCACCGGGGTGCGCTTCCGCGACAAGTCGGGTCCCGCCGAGGCGGCCGCGCGCGGCGAGGTCATTTTGTCGGCGGGCGCCATCGGCTCGCCGCACCTGTTGCAGGTGTCGGGCATCGGCCCGGGAGAGCTGCTGCAGGAGCACGGCATCGACGTGGTGCACGCGCTGTCCGGCGTGGGCCGGAACCTCCAGGATCATCTGCAGCTTCGCATGATCTACAAGGTGAGCAACACGTCGACTCTCAACCAGGAGGCGGCGAGCCTGTACCGGCGTATCGGCATGGGAATTCGCTACGCGCTGTTCCGGAGCGGTCCGCTCGCCATGGCGCCGAGCCATTTTGGCGCCTTCACACGCAGCGATCCGGCGCGCGCCACGCCCGACCTCGAATACCACATCCAACCTCTGAGCCTGGACAAGTTCGGCGAGCCGCTCCACCCCTTTGCCGCCTTCACCGCGTCGGTCGCCAACCTCCGACCCGAATCCCGCGGTACGGTACGGATCAAGAGTGCCGACCCGGCGGTCTATCCGGCGATCCGACCCAACTACCTGTCTCATCCCGCCGATCAACAGGTGGCGGTCGACGCCATCCGTCTCACGCGTCGAATCTGCGCCGATGCGGCGTTGGCGCGTTTCGAACCCGAGGAATTCCTGCCCGGTGCCGCAGCTCAGACGGACGATGAGCTGCGCCGCGCGGCGGGCGACATCGGCACCACCATCTTCCACCCCGTCGGCACATGCAGGATGGGGGCCGACGATCAGGCCGTCGTCGACGACCGTCTGCGGGTACGGGGAGTAGGCGGCCTGAGGGTTGTCGATGCGTCAATCATGCCGACGATCACGTCGGGTAACACCAACTCCCCCACGATCATGATTGCCGAAAAGGCATCCGAGATGATCCGCGAGGATCGACGGGCCTCTTAGAAGGTTGCACAGGCGGCCTATGGTGCGCGGGAATTCCGGATCCGGTCGAGCATCCTCATCCGTTTGGGCAGCGGTAGCGCGAACAGCCAGCCGAGGAGGCCGCGCGGCAGCATGACGACCGAGACGACGAACATGGCGCCGAGGGCGAGCAGCCAATAGGCGCCGAGGGTTTCCGACAACACGCCTTCGACCGAGCGCACCAGAATCGCGCCGAGCAGGCCGGCGAGCAGGACCTCGCGGCCGCCGAGCGCGACCCAGACCAGGACCTCAATCGAGAGCTGAAAGCCGATCAAGGCCGGCGAGGCAAAGCCGAACTGGGTCACGAACAGCGCGCCCGCGAGGCCCGCGACCGCGCCGGAAAGCGTGAAGCTGAATACCTTGTAGGCGGAGACGTCATAGCCGAAATAGGAGGTTCTGACCTCGCCGTCGCGGACCGCCCGGAGCACGGTGCCGAGCGGCGCCCGGGTGATCCAGAGCAGCGCCAGATAGACCGCCGCCGCGATGCCGAGCAGCAGGTAATAGGACGAGACGGCGCCGAGATAGGAGCCGGTGATGCGCAGCGGCGGGATCGCGAGGAGGCCGTTGAAGCCGCCGATGAAGTCCCAACGGGACGCGACCCGTTCGAACACGACCGAGGCGGAGAGCGTGGCGATGGCGAAATAGGCGCCCGAGACGCCGCGGCCGTGGAACAGCATACGCCCGGCCAGGTTGGCGAGGAGGCCCGCCACCAGCATCGCGCCGACGATGCCGGCGAAGGGATGGTCGGGCACCACCGGCAGCATGTCGAGCGTCACCACCGCCATCACGTAGCAGCCGACGCCGAAGAAGACGGCCTGGCCGAAGCACAACAGCCCGACCTGGCCCCAGATGAAGCCGAGGCTCATGGCGAAGATGCCGTAGGTCAAATATTGCGAAAGCTGGTTCAAGTTCCAGCCGTCGACGAATAGCGGGCAGGCCGCGAGCATCACCCAGACGGCCAGCGTCAGGCCCGCGCGGAACGCCGTTCGCCTCACCGCCGGCGCCCGCCCGTGATGCCTTGCGGAAACAGACGGATCACGCAGATCGCAAGGCTGAAGACCAGGATTTGCGCCGCGACCTGGGTCCAGAAGGTGGCGACGATCGTCGTCGAGCCGGAGATCACCGTGGTGCCGATCAGCGCACCCATCAACGTGCCCGTGCCGCCGACGAGCACCGACAGGAACGCCGGGATCAGGAAGCCGACGCCCATCTGCGGGTCGACGCTCATGATCGGCGCCATGACCGCGCCGGCGAAGCCGGCAAGCGCCGCGCCGAACGCGAAGGTCCCGCGATCGATGAGCCTTGTGTTGATGCCGAGCGAGGTCGCCATGGCGCGGTTGGCGATGACGCCGCGGATCATCAGGCCGAGATTGGAGCGGTAGATCAGGAGATAGGTTCCGGCGGCGAGCACGACCGCGGCCCCCATGATGAACAGGCGGTAGGTGGGATAGACCACGCCGAGGATCTCGGTGGGCTCGGGGAAGGGGTTGGATACCCCCTGCGAGGTCGGCCCGAAGACCACGATCACGATCTGCTTGATCGCGAGCGACAGCCCCCAGGTCGCGAGAATGGTGTCGATGAAGCGGTGATAGACGTGGCGGATGATCAGCTCCTCGACCGCGAGGCCGACGATCGCCAGCACGACCGGGGCTGCGATCAGGGCAAGCCACAGGCTGCCGCCGGCATCGCCGATTACCACCACGCAATAGGCGCCGAGCAGGAAGAACTCGCCATGCGCCATGTTGATCACGTTCATCAGGCCGAAGATGATGACCAGCCCCAGGGTCACGAGCAGGAGGGCGAGCAGGAAGCTCAGCCCATCCAGCGTGATGACCAGGGCGAGCTCCACGGCGCCCTCAGACCGAGAGATATTTGTGGATCAGACCGGCGTCGGCGCGCAGCCGCTCGGTATCGGCCGAATCGGCGATGCGGCCGTTCTCGATGAACAGGCAATGCCGCGCCATAAGCATGACGAGATCGATGTTCTGCTCGACCACCAGGACCGCGAGCGCCTCCTTCTCGGCGATCGCGCGAACGGTCCGGCCGATCATCTGCACGATCGAGGGTTGAATGCCCTCAGAAGGCTCGTCGAGCAGCAGGAGCCGCGGGCGGCCGATCAGCGTGCGCGCGATCGCGAGCTGCTGCTGCTCGCCGCCGGAAAGCGTGCCGGCGCGCTGCCGGCGCCGCTCGTGAAGGATCGGGAAGTAGTCGTAGATCCAGTCCGGCACGGTGGCCCGGAGCCCGCGTTTGCCGAACAGGCCCAGCAGCAGGTTCTGCTCGACGGTAAAGGCATCGAACAACTCGCGGCCTTGCGGCACGTAGCCGATGCCGAGCTTGTTGATCTCGTAGGGCTTGCGGCGCACGAGGTCGCGGCCGGCGAACTCGATCCGGCCCCGTGACGGCTTGAGGTGGCCCATCACGGTGCGCAGCAAGGTGGTCTTGCCCATCCCGTTGCGGCCCATCAGCGCGACGATGTCGCGCTCGCCGAGCTCCAGGCTCAGCTCCCGCAGCACCGAGCTGTCGGCCTGGTAGCCGGCGACCAGCCCCTCGATGCGCAGCATCAGCTTATCTCTCCGAGATAGACCTCGCGCACGGTCGGATCGGCCTGAACCTCGGCGTAGCTGCCCTCGCGGAAGATCGCGCCCCGGAGCATCACCATCACCGCGCAGTCGAGGCGCTCGACGAAGCGCATGTCGTGCTCGATGGCGAGAATCGCGACGCCGTGCTCGCGCCGGATGCGATGGATCAGATCGGTGGTCGCCTCGGTCTCCGCCACCGTCATCCCGGCGGTCGGCTCGTCGAGCAGGAGGAGCTCGCTGCCGGTGGCGAGCAGCATGGCGATCTCCAGCCATTGCTTCTCGCCGTGGGAGAGCGAGCCGGCGGCGCGGGTCGCCCGCGCCGCGAGGTTCACCGAGGCCAGGAGCTCGTGCAGGCGCGCCGGCGACGGACGGGCGCCCAGCATGGCGAGCGGCCCGCGGCGTCCGGCCCCCGCCGACAGCGGCACCTCGAGATTCTCGACCACGGTCAGCGCCGGATAGATGCCGGGCACCTGGAACTTCCGCGCGATCCCGAGGCGGGCGATCCGATGCGGCTTGCGGCCGGTGATCTCACGCCCGCGGAACAGGACGCCGCCGCCGGTCGGCGGGAACGCGCCGGTGATGACGTTGAACAGCGTCGTCTTGCCGCAGCCATTGGGTCCGACGATGCAGCGGAGCTCGCCCTCGCCGATCGTCAGGCTCAGCCTGTCGAGCGCGCTGAGACCGCCGAACCGCTTCGTGACCGCGCGGATCTCAAGCAGCGGCCGTTCTGCCGCCGCCATGAAACGGGCGCTTAGTTACATTGGCTCGGTGCCACGCGGTGGCCGATATATTTCTTCTCGACCAGCCTGCCGCCGTCGACTTCGGCGAGCAGCACGTTGAGGTCGACATGGCGGTCATCGGCCCGCATGTGAACCTCGCCATTGCCGGAGGTCAGGCGGAGGCCGCCCAACGCGTCGATGATCGCCTCCTTGTCCGCCGAGCCCGCCTTCTCGATGGCATCGACGAAGAAGCGCGCGAGATTGTAGTGGGCGTCGACCGTGTTGCTGACCGTCGCGTCCTCTCCATAGCGTCCGCGCACCTTCGCGACGAAGGCCTGAGCCTCGGGCCGGTCGAGCGTCTCGATGAAATTGGCCACCGTGACGATCCCTTGCGATTCATCGGTGGTGAAGCCCGGCAGATAGTTCTCGCTGAAGCCCATGAACACGATCTTGACCTTGTCCTTGAGACCGGCGGCGACGAACTGCTTGACGAAGGTGACCGCATCGGCGCCGACCACCGTGTTGACCAGGACGTTCGCGCCCGAGGCTTCGATCTTGCGGATCGTGCTGGTGAACTCCTTGACGTTGAAGGGCGTGTAGTCCTCGCCGACGACTTCGCCGCCGACCTCGCCGACGACCCGGCGGATCGCCTCGTTCATCTTGTGGGGCCAGACATAGTCGCTGCCGAAGAGATAGAACTTGTCGCCGTAATTCTCGTGCACCCATGGGATCAGCGGCGCGATCCAGTGCGCGGGCAGCGCGCTGTAGGCGACGATGTAGCGGCTGCACACGCCGCCTTCATAGTCCGTGGCGTAGAAGAGCGGCGTCTCGTGGCGCTCGAGGGTCGCTTGCATCGCGTCCCGGTTGGCGCTGGTGACCGGGCCGAAGATGGCCACCACCTCATCCCGGAGAATGAGCTGACCGGTGCGCTCCACCGCGGTCTTCGGCTCGGTCTTGGTGTCGGCGACGACGATCTCGAACATCCGCCCGCCGAGCACGCCGCCGGCCTCATTGGCCTCCTCGAGCGCGAGGCGAACGCCCTGCACGCCCTGTTGGCCGAGTACCTCGAGCCCGCCGGACAAGGGCTGCAGGATGCCGACCTTAATCGGCTCCTGCGCCGTGCCTTGGCTCGCCGGCACCAGGGCGGCGAGCGCCGCGATCGCGGCGGCGCCGGCGATGCGCCTCAGCGCTCCGCCAGTCACCGCCCGCCGTGTCCTTGCTGAACCTGCGTTCATGTCTCCCTCCGCTGGTTTCGTTGTTCCCCTCGTTGAATGATCAGGCGGGGATCTCCCGATTCACCACCTCGGCGCCGTCGAGCAGGCCTGCGACCACCGCCTCCGACCCGCTCACGATTCCGTAGTGGGTCGAAATGTCGTAGAGCGAGGAGACCTGCTCGCGCGGGCCGGTGGCGGCCACGCAATCCTCCGGCACCACCACCGTGTAGCCGAGGAAGAAGGCGTCGTGAACCGTCGAGCGCACGCAGATATTGGTCACCACGCCCATCGTGATGAGCGTGTCGACCTCGAGATCTTTGAGGGTGAGATCGAGATCGGTATTGAAGAAGCCCGAATAGCGTCGCTTGATCACGTGGATGTCGTCATCGCGCGGGGCGAGCTCGTCGATCACCTGCGCGCCCCACTCGCCTTCGAAGCAGTGGGCGGTTCGCTTGAGATGCTCGCGCTCGCGGCGAACATTCTTGCGATGAGTGTCCTTGATGAACACGATCGGGCACCCCGCCCGGCGCGCGGCCTCGATGACCGCCGCCTGCGGCGGCACGAGGCTCTCATAGCCGGGCAGCACCATCGCGCCGCCGGGCTTGCAGAAATCGTTCAGCATGTCGATGACGAGCGCGGCCGTGCGCGCCGGCTCCAGCCGCGCGCATGCGGCGAGCGTATGCGCCGAAAAGACGTCGACCGTCACCTCATCCTCCAACCCACCGAGCGGCCCGAGGGGGGCAAAGTATACGACGCGGCGATGCCGAGCACAGCCTTGTTCCCCGGCGCGCCCAGACGGCGCGGCGCGGGCCGGAATGGAATTGCGCACCGCCGGAGCCGGTGCTAGGGTCGCCGCGCTCCGGGCAACTGTTTGATATGCTTGACCTTCGCCCGCCTCCCGGGCGGGACTCATCGGGCCGCCTCCGTCTATGACCATCGACAAGAGCACCGTCGTTCGGATCGCCGGGCTCGCGCGCATCGCGATGAGCGACGACGCGCTCGAGCCCATGGCCCGGGAGCTGAACCAGATCCTCGCCTGGGTCGAGCAGCTCGACGAGGTCGACACCGACGGTGTCGAGCCGATGACCAGCGTGGTCGCCGTCACCCTGCCGCAACGATCCGATCGGGCCGCGGACGGCGCCCCGATCGACGATTTGTTGACCAACGCGCCGGAGACCGACGACGGCTTCTTCGTCGTGCCCAAGGTGGTCGAGTGAGCGGGCTGACCGCGCTTTCGATCGCGGACGCGCGCGCCGGCCTCGATGCCCGCGACTTTACGGCCCGCGCGCTGGTCGAGGCCCATATCGGCGCGATCGAGGCGTCACGCGGGCTCAACGCCTTCGTCGCGGAGACCTTCGGGGCCGCTCTGGCCGCCGCGGATGCCGCCGATGCGCGGCTCGGCGCGGGCGACGGACGCCTGCTCGAAGGCATCCCACTCGGAATCAAAGACCTCTTCTGCACGAGCGGCGTGCGCAGCCAGGCGGGCTCGAAAATCCTCGACGGCTTCAAGCCGCCCTACGAATCGACGGTCACCGCCAATCTGTGGCGGGCGGGCGCGGTGATGCTCGGCAAGACCAATATGGACGAGTTCGCCATGGGCTCGGCCAACGTCACCAGCGTGGACGGCCCGGCGATCAATCCCTGGCGCCGGCGCGGCGACGACAAGCCGCTGGTGCCGGGCGGCAGCTCGGGCGGCTCGGCGGCCGCCGTGGCCGCCCGGCTCTGCGCCGGCGCCACCGGCACCGACACCGGCGGCTCGATCCGTCAGCCGGCGGCGTTCTGCGGCATCGTCGGCATGAAGCCCACCTATGGCCGCTGCTCGCGCTGGGGCATGATCGCCTTCGCCTCGTCGCTCGATCAGGCGGGTCCGCTCACCCGGACCGTGCGCGACGCCGCCCTCATGCTGCAGGCCATGGCAGGCCACGACCCCAAGGATTCGACCTCGGTCGACCGGCCGGTGCCCGATTACGGCGCGGCGCTGAGCGGCGATGTCCGCGATCTCACGATCGGCGTGCCGGCCGAATACCGGATGGACGGCATGCCGGCGGAGATCGAGGCGCTGTGGGCTGCGGGCGTGCAATGGTTCCGCGATGCCGGCGCGACCGTCGTCGACATCTCGCTGCCGCTCACCAAATACGCGCTGCCCGCCTATTACATCGTCGCGCCGGCGGAGGCCTCGTCCAACCTCGCGCGCTATGACGGCATGCGCTACGGGCTTCGCGTCGACGCCGACGAGCCGAGCGAGATGTATGCGCGGACCCGCGCCGCGGGGTTCGGGCGCGAGGTCAAGCGGCGCATCCTGATCGGCACCTATGTGCTCTCCGCCGGCTATTATGACGCCTATTACCTGAAGGCGCAGAAGATCAGGACTCTGATCGCGCGCGATTTCGAGACCGCCTTCGCCACCGTCGACGCGGTCCTGACGCCGACCGCGCCGTTTGCCGCCTTCGCCATCGGCGAGAAGATGGACGACCCGATCGCCATGTATCTCAACGACGTCTTCACGGTCCCGGCGAGCCTCGCGGGGCTGCCCGCGATCTCGGTGCCGGCCGGGCTCACCGGCGACGGCTTGCCCCTCGGCCTGCACCTGATCGCGCGGCCGTTCGATGAGGAGACCCTGTTCCGGGCGGCGGGCGTGCTGGAGGATGCCGCCGGCTTCGACGCGCAGCCCCCCCCGGACGCGGCCGGAGAGGGGTCGTGACCGAGAGCGGCTTTCGGATCGCCGGCGAGCGCGGCGCCTGGGAGGTGGTCGTCGGGCTCGAGGTCCACGCCCAGGTGATCGCGGAGGCGAAGCTCTTCTCCACAGCACCCACCGCCTTCGGCGCTGCGCCCAACAGCCAGGTTTCCTATGTGGACGCCGCGATGCCCGGCATGCTGCCGGTGGTCAACGGCCATTGCATCGCCCAGGCGGTCCGCACCGGGCTCGCGCTCAACGCCGAGATCAACCTGACCTCGGTGTTCGACCGCAAGAACTATTTCTATCCCGACCTGCCGCCGGGCTATCAGATCTCGCAATATTCGCAGCCGATCGTCGGCACCGGCAGCGTCATGCTCGACCTCGACGACGGCACGACGCGCGCCGTCGGCATCACCCGGCTGCACCTCGAGATGGACGCCGGCAAGAGCCTCCACGACCGGCGCGCGGACGCGACCTGCGTCGACCTCAACCGCGCCGGCGTCGCGCTGATGGAAATCGTCTCCGAGCCCGACATCAGGAGCCCGGAGGAGGCCGGCCTCTACCTCCGCAAGCTGCGCGCGATCCTGCGCTATATCGGGACCTGCGACGGCAATATGGAGCAGGGCTCGATGCGGGCCGACGTCAACGTCTCAGTGCGCTTGCCGGGCGCGCCATTGGGCACGCGCTGCGAGATCAAGAACCTGAATTCGGTTCGCTTCGTCATGAAGGCGATCGAGGTCGAGGCGCGGCGTCAGGTCGCCCTGATCGAGGACGGCGGCACCGTCGAGCAGGAAACCCGCCTGTTCGACCCGGAACGCGGGGAGACGCGCTCGATGCGCTCGAAGGAGGAGGCGCATGATTACCGCTACTTTCCCGATCCCGACCTCCTGCCGCTGACCCTCGATGCGGCCTGGGTCGAGGCCGCGCGCGCCGCCCTGCCGGAGCTGCCGGACGCCAAGAAGCAGCGCTTCATGCACGCGTTGGGGCTCTCGGCCTATGACGCCGGCGTCCTCGTTGCCGAGCGCGAGACGGCCGCGTTCTTCGAAGAGCTCGCCGCCGGGCGCGACGGCAAGCTCGCCGCGAACTGGGTCACCGGCGCCCTGTTCGGCGCGCTCAACAAGGCCGGCCTCGGCATCGAGCAGAGCCCGGTTACGCCCGCCGCGCTCGGCGGGCTGCTCGACCGGATCGCCGATGAGACCATTTCGGGCCGCACCGCCAAGGAGGTGTTCGAGCTCATGGTCGAGACCGGGCGCGACGCCGATTCGATCATCGCCGAGAAAGGCTTGAGGCAGGTCACCGACAGCGGCGCGATCGAGGCCCTGGTCGAGCTTGTGATTGCCGAGAACCCCGACAAGGTCGCCGACTATCGGCGCGGCAAGGAGAAGCTGATGGGCTGGTTCGTCGGCCAGGTCATGAAGGCTTCCCAAGGCAAGGCCAACCCGCGAGCGGTCAACGAGGCGCTGCGGGCCAAGCTCGAGGGCTGATTGTCGCGCGCCGCCGGGCTATCATGCGCCATGGCGCCCGTCAGGCCTCGCGGCCGGGACTGAATCATGTTCCTCCCGCTCAAGGACGACAACCCGCTCCACCGGATCGGCTTTCAATTCGTGACGGTGGGGCTCCTGGCCGCCTGCGTCCTGGTCTGGCTCATCCAGACCATCGGCGGGGACCGGTTCGACGCCGAGCTGATCTTCCGCCTCGGCATGATCCCGGTGACCGTCATCGGCGACATGCAGCGCGAGCCCGCCATGGCCACCGTGCCGCCCTGGCTGACCATCGTCACCTCGATGTTCCTGCATGGCGGTTTCTGGCACCTGCTCGGCAACATGCTCTATCTGTGGATCTTCGGCGACAATGTCGAGGACGCAATGGGCCATTGGCGCTTCGTGTTCTTCTATCTCCTCTGCGGCGCGGTCGCCGGCTTGGCCCACGCCGCCATCGAGCCCACGTCTCAAGTCCCGACGATCGGGGCGAGCGGCGCCATCTCGGGCGTGCTCGGGGCCTATCTGATGCTCCATCCGAAGCGGGGCGTCTGGATCCTCATCTTCTTCGCCCCGATCCGGTTTCCGGCCTGGGGCGTGCTCGGAGTCTGGATCGGCTATCAGGTGATCAACGCCCTCACCTCCGGCGGGGTCGGCGGGGGCGTCGCCTGGTATGCCCATATCGGCGGCTTCGTCGCCGGCGCGCTCCTGGTCATTCCGATGCGCAAACGCGGGGTGCCGCTATTCGACCGCATTCCGGTCGGCCCCTCGAACCGCCCCGCCCGGCCGCCGCCTGAGGCGGACGGCGACGCACCGTGGGACGAGGGCGCGGGCGCGGTCGACCGCGACCAGGCGCGCGACGATCGTGCCGGTCCGTGGGGGCGGCGCCCCGGGCGCGGCCCCTGGTCGCGAAGGGATTAGCCGATCGTGCGCGAGCGAAAGAGCGACTATTTCGCCGACCGCATTCGCGCGGAACTGGCGTTCGCGCGCTCGCGCGGCGCGCGCGACCCGGAGGCTCTCGCCCGGCACCTCAACGCCCGCGGATTCCTGACCCGCGACGGGCAGCGATGGACCGCCGATGCGGTCGAGGCGCACACCCGCCGGCCGCCGAAATCGGAGCCCTAAGCCCGCATTTCTCACCAGGGTCATGGTCTGCGCGGCTCTGTCCGGCCGACAGGGCAGGAAAGCCGCGCAGCGCGATGTGGGGCATCGGGCAAGTGGCTTGACGCGCCCTGTCGGCCGGACAGAGCCGCCCTTCGGGTCGCGCCCAGGCGCCCGCCCGCGTCGTGCGCCCTGCGCGCGTCCCGCGCGACGTCGCGGGCCTCAACCGTAGGCACCGCTACGCTTTTCGGCCCGCTCCTAGCGGATCGAACGCCTGGACGCGACGCAGGCCGTGACCCTGGTGAGAAATGCGGGCTACAGCTCCGCCAAGTGACCGAGCTTCACATAGGCGAGCAGGCCGTCGGTGGAGTAGGGGTCGTGACCGCTGCCGGGCGGTGAGCGGACCCAGTCGCCTTCCCGATAGGTGCCGTGCTCATCGGTCAGGCTGCCTTCGAGGATGAACAGCTCCTCGCCGCCGGGATGGTCGTGGGCCGGCGCGTCGCACCCCGGCGGCGCGCGGAACAGGAAGATCCGCTCCGCATCGTCCGGGTTTTTGTAAAGCGGCAGGATCTCGGTGCCCGGCAGATCGCCGGCCTGCCACGGGGCGGTCCTGCTGTTCACCACCACATGCTCCGCCCCGCGATACTGCCGGAGCTTGACGAAGCAGACGCAGCCCTCGCGCGAGAACGGCGCGTGGCGGAACCCGTCGGGATTCAGCAGATAGCTGCCGGCCGGCCAATCGCCATGCTCGTCGGAGAGGATGCCGTCGAGCACCAGGATTTCCTCGCCGCCGGGATGGCCGTGCGCCGGGAAGCTGCTGCGCGGATCATAGCGGACGACGGCGGTGACCCTGCCCGCTTCCGCCGGCCCGCGGTGTTCGAGCCGCTTGCGCCAGACCGACGGGCTCGGGCTCCGCCGCCACGCCATCTCCGCAGTGCGCACCACCACATGCGCGCTGAAATCGGCATTGAGATCCACGATACCTCCCGACGGCTCCCTCTTGCGCGGCCTTCGGGGTCACGTTAAAGCGTCCCGGCGGCGTTGACCAGCTGCGCCGGCTTGTCTTGCCATCGGAGGCCGGTCCGTTCCGGGCCGAAGGCCGTCAGGGAGGGGCGCCATGATCGATCTCTATTACTGGCCGACGCCGAACGGGTGGAAGATCTCCATCCTCTTCGAGGAGCTCGGCCTTCCCTACAATGTGATTCCCGTCGACATCAACAAGGGCGAGCAGTTCGACCCCGATTTCCTGGCGATCGCGCCGAACAACCGGATGCCGGCGGTGGTCGACCCCGAGGGCGCGGACGGCGCGCCGCTCGCGCTCTTCGAATCGGGCGCGATCATGCTGCACTACGCGGACAAGCATCGGCGCTTCATCCCGGCCGACGAGCGGGGCCGCGCCGAGGTGCTGCAATGGCTGTTCTTTCAGATGGGCAATGTCGGGCCGATGCTCGGCCAGTGCCATCACTTCCGCAACTATGCGCCGGAGCAGATCCCTTACGCGGTGGACCGCTACACCAATGAGGCGAGCCGGCTCTACCGGGTGGTCGACAGGCGCCTCGCCGACCGTGACTTCGTCGCGGGCGAGTACACGATCGCGGACATGGCGATCTTCCCCTGGATGCGGATTTGGCGGAACCAGGGCCAGGACATCGACGATTATCCCAATGTCGCCGCCTGGCTGAAGCGCAACAAGGAGCGGCCGGCGGTGCAGCGCGGCCTCGCAGTGATGGACGACCAGCAGCGCAAGAGCTGGGAGTTCACCGAGGAAGAGCGCTCGATCATGTTCGGCGCCAAGCAGTTCGAAGCCCGCTAGCATCGGGAGGAAGGGATGATCGACCTCCACACCTGGAGCACGCCGAACGGCTACAAGGCCTCGATCATGCTCGAGGAAGTCGGCCTGCCCTATCGGGTCCACCCGGTCAATATCCTCGAGGACGAGCAGTTCGAGCCCGCCTTCCTCGCGATCAGCCCGAACAACAAGATCCCGGCGATCGTCGATTCGGAGGGGCCGGACGGCGCGCCGATCTCGCTCTTCGAATCGGGCGCGATCCTGCTCTACCTCGCCGACAAGACCGGCATGCTGATCCCGCCTGATTCGCGCGGCCGCTACCAGGTGATCGAGTGGCTGATGTTTCAAATGGGCGGGGTCGGGCCGATGTTCGGGCAGGCCAATCATTTCCGCCGTTTCGCGAAGGAGGAGGTGCCCTACGCGATCAAGCGCTACACCGACGAGTCGCACCGTCTCTACGGGGTGATGGACCGGCGTTTGGCGGACCGAGACTATCTCGCCGGCGATTACTCGATCGCCGATGTCGCCTGCTTCGGCTGGGTCGCGCGCTGGGAGTGGCACGGCATCGACTGGGCCGATTACCCGAACCTGCAGCGCTGGTTCGAGACCATCGGGGCGCGCCCGGCGGTGCAGCGCGGGCTCAAGGTTCCGCAATAGCATGGCCGACCCGCTCGCCCATCCGGCGGTGCAGCGGGTGAGGGCGGCGCTTGAAGCAGCCGGCTCGGAGGCGCGGGTGATCGCGCTCGCCGCGACCGCCCGCAGCGCCGAGGATGCGGCCGCGAGCATCGGCACCGCGCTCGGCAGCATCGTGAAATCGCTGGTGTTCACGATCGGGGGCGCGCCGGTCATGGCGCTGGTCGCGGGCGACCGGCGCTGCGACACCGAGGCGCTGGCCGGCGCCCTGGGCTGCGCCGGTGCGGTGCGCCGCGCCGATGCCGATGCCGTGCGCGCCGCCACCGGCTTCACGATCGGCGGCGTCGCCCCGGTGGCTCACAGCCACACGCTGCCGGTCGCGATCGACACGAGCCTGGAGCGGTTCGCGACGGTCTACGCCGCCGCTGGCCACCCGCACTGCGTGTTCGCGACCAACCTCGGCGAGCTCGAACGCCTGACCGGTGGAATCGTCACGCCTGGGATCGGCGTCGCGCGCTGACGTACCCGGCCGCCCCCGCGGCTCCCGGCGGGCGGGGCCGAGCCGCCGCGTCATTGACAGCCTTCCGGCCGGCTCGGTAAACAGCATAGCCGCGCCAACGCCCGGCGCCGCCAGGAGGGATGGCCGAGTGGTCGAAGGCGGCGGTTTGCTAAACCGTTGTACGGTGACAAGCCGTACCGTGGGTTCGAATCCCACTCCCTCCGCCAAGCCTCGTTCCCGAACTTTCTCCCGCCCCGCCGGGCGGGGCCGAAAAGCCCAGGTTTCGTGTGGGTTTCGACCGCCGACCGTTGACCGCCGGTCCGGCCTTGTCAGAGCAAATCGGCTTGAGCCACCTGACGAGGTCCCTTAGCCCTACTTCCGCAACTCGGCACGGCATTCGGCTAATTTGACGGTTTTTCGGCCCGGAAAGTGGCGGATTTCCGGTCTTTGGCTCTCCGGAACCGCGTGTAGTGCCGACCTACCCCCTTGATTGTGCTGGCGAAGCGCCGGACGCTACCCTCATGTTCGTGCGCTGCAAGAGACGCTTTAAGGACGGCAAGGAGCACCGCTACTGGAGCGTGGTGGAGAACGTCCGGGTCCGCGGCGGCCGCGTTGTTCAGCGCCACGTTCTCCATCTCGGCGAGATCAACGACAGCCAGCGCGCGGCGTGGTGCCGCTCGATCGAGGTTGTGGAGGGCAAGTCGGGGTCTCGGCAGATGGCGCTGTTTCCCGAGGATCGGGAGGCGCCGGCGCTGGACTGCGAGGTGGTCAAGATCAACGTCGCGGACGTGGCCCTGCACGACCCGCGCCAATGGGGGGCGTGCTGGCTGGCCCTGGTCCTGTGGGATCGGCTTGATCTGGACCGCTTCTGGGGCCCGCGCCTGACCCCGAGCCGTCAAGGCACGAGGTGGCTGGACATCCTGAAGATCCAGGTCTGCTACCGACTGATCGACCCGGGGAGCGAGTGGCGTCTCCACCGTCACTGGTACGAGCACAGCGCGTTGCGCGATCTTCTGGGCTGCGATCGGGCGATCGCCGACGACACGCTGTATCGCTGCCTCGACAAGCTGCTGCTCCATAAGCAGGAGTTCTTCTCGTTCCTTCGCGCCCGTTGGGCGACGCTGTTCGACGTGCGCTTCGATGTGCTGCTGTACGACCTGACCTCGACCTACTTCGAGAGCGACCCGCCGTTCGAGGACAAGCGCCGGTTCGGCTACAGCCGGGACAGGCGCCCGGACTGCGTGCAGGTGGTGATCGCGCTGATCGTGACGCCCGAGGGCTTTCCGCTGGCCTACGAGGTGATGCCGGGGAACACCGCCGACCAGACCACGCTGGCGGAGTTCCTGGAGAAGATCGAACGGCAATACGGTCGCTCCGACCGGATCTGGATCATGGACCGCGGCATTCCCACCGAGGAGACGCTGGCCTTGATGCGCGAGGGCGATGCGCCGGTGCGCTATCTGGTGGGCACGCCCAAGGGCCGGCTGACGCGGCTTGAGAAGGCGTTCCTGGACCTGCCCTGGCAGGAGGTGCGCCAGTCCGTAGACGTCAAGCTGTTGGCCGAAGACGGAGAGCTTTACGTCCTGGTGCGCAGCGAGGGGCGGCTCCTCAAGGAACGCGGCATGCGCCGGCGCCGGCTGAAGAAACTGTGGCGCCGGCTGGGCGAGCTGCAACGCCAGTCCAACAGCCGGGATCAGCTGATGCTCAAGCTCGGTGCCGCCAAGAAGGAAGCGGGCCGGGCCTGGAGCCTGGTCGACATCGGTGTGCCCGAGACCGACAAGGAGCTCGCTGCGGACGGCTTCTCATTCCGCCTGCGGCGCGACCGGCTGCGCCGCGTACGCCGCCGCGAGGGCCGCTATCTGTTGCGATCCAACATGGTCGCCGAAGATCCCGCCACGCTCTGGCGCCTGTACATGCAGCTCATCGAGATCGAGCAGGCGTTCAAGGAACTCAAGCACGACCTCGCGATCCGGCCCATCTTCCATCAGCGCGAAGAGCGGATCGAGGCGCACATCTTCGTCTCATTCATCGCCTACTGCCTGCTCGTCACCCTGAAGAACCTCGCCCGGCCACACGCCGCTGGCCTCACCCCACGCGCCATCCTCAAGACGTTCGCCACCATCCAGATGGTGGACGTCCACCTGCCGACCATCGACGGCCGGCACCTCGTCCTGCCGCGCCACACCCGGCCGAACAAGGAGCACGAATTACTGCTGCACCAGCTTGGCTTGACCCTGCCGAAACAACCCGCGCCGCGGATCTCCGCCTGACGGCGCACGGAACGTCTCTCCCTTCGGCGCCCTGTAGTGCCGACCTTTGGGGGTCCGATCGCGGAAAATCAATGGGTTAAAACCTTCATGACCCCCGAGTTGCGGAAGTCGGGTTAGCGTTTAGGAATGCAAAACTCCTTCCGATATTTCAACAGTTCACCCGAGATCATCCGGCTCGCCGTGATGATGTATGTTCGGTTCCCGCTGTCGCTGCGGCAGGTCGAGGACCTGCTGTCCGGGCGTGGCATCGACATCTGCCACGAGACGGTACGGTTGTGGTGGAGCCGGTTCGGTCCACTGTTTGCAGCCGAGATCCGGAAGCGCCGGGTTCATCGTCATTGGTATTCGAACTGGCACTGGCACCTTGATGAGGTGTTCGTGCGGATCAACGGGAAGACCTACTAGTTGTGGCGCGCCTTTGACCACGAAGGCGAAGTGCTCGAGGTTTTTGCCACGAAACGGCGGGATCGCAGGGCTGAACTCAGGTTTCTGAAACACGCGATGAAGCGTTGTTGCCGGCCGGCTTCGGTCGTCACGGACGGGCCTCCGTCATACCGGGCTGCGATGAATGTGATCGGCAATGCGGCCGCCCAGACCTGCGGTCGTTGGCTCAACAACCGGGCAGAAAACTCACATCAACCCTTTCGGCGACGAGAACGCGCAATGGCAAGGTTCAAGAATGAAAGGACGCTGCAGAAATTTACCTCAATCCACGCTTCAGTTCACAACTACTTCAATCACCAACGCCATCTCAACCGCCGCGATATTTTCAAACAAGCCCGGGCCGCCGCCTTGGTCGAGTGGCGTCAACTCCCAGCCTGAGGGCCTTCGATTGTAGGTCTTACAGGTCCGATCCAGTTAGTCTGACAATGCCCCTCCGGGCCCAGCTGAACGGGAGACAGCACCATGGCGGTACTCATCAGGAACGCGCGCGTCCTCACAATGGATGACCGCGATACCGAGCTTGAACGAGCCGACATTCTTGTCCGCGGGACAAAGATCGAGGCACTTGAACCCGATATCCGTCCTTCCGAAAGCGAGCGGAATCTGCGTGTGATCGATGCCGAAGGGCTCCTCGCCATGCCGGGCCTTATCAACGGACACTTCCACTCTGGAAGCAATCTGATGCGCGGTGTGGACCTGGATGTGCCGCTCTCCGTGCTCATGCTCTACGGGTATGGGAGCACAGAGCCGCCAGACCGGCATCTCCATTACATACGCGTACTTTGGGGCGCCATCGAAATGCTGAAGAACGGCATCACTGGCGTTCACGACGACCCGCATTACGCGCCGGCGCCAACGGAAGATTCAATTGACGGGACCATGCAGGCTTATCTGGATTCTGGCATGCGTGCAACCGCAACGATCGCGTATCCCATTGTTCCGGAATACGAAAAGTATCCGTACGTCAAAGAGCTTCTGCCTGACGAGATCCGGCAGCAAATGGACAAATCGGCAGCAGCAATCTCGCCGGACTACCTGCTAGGGCTGTACGATCGCTATATTGAACGGTGGCACGGCGCTGGGGACGGCCGCTTGCGTGCCGCCGTGTCGATATCCACCCCGGAACGCGTAACGCCGGAATACTTCAGGGCACTTTCTCAGTTGAGCCGGAAGCATGGGCTGGCGTTTGACATGCATATTGGCGAGCAGAAGTACCAAAGAGTACTGTCGCTTCAAAATCATGGAAAATCGTTCTTTCAATATGCGAGGGATCTCGGATGCCTGGATGAACACGTCATGATCATTCACGCTATTTGGGCGGATGAGAACGACATTGACGCCATTGCCGATTGCGGGTGCTCGGTGGTGCACAATCCCATATCCAACCTGTGGATCGGTAGCGGCGTCATGCCGTATCGCCGCATTTGGGATAAAGGAATTCCCATTGGTCTGGGAATAGATGACATGGCCGTGGATGGCGCCGCCAATCTTTGGGGTGTAGCAAAAACCGCCGGCTTAATTCACAGGATTTCGGAACCGGATTGGCTCAAGTGGCCCAAGGCATCCGAGCTTCTGTGGTCTTTAACTCGTGGCGGGGCCCGCGGGATGTGCCTCCAAGACGAACTCGGAATGCTCGCGCCGGGCTACCAAGCCGATTTGATTCTGCTGGATCTCAGTACAACGGCCTTTACGCCGCTCAACGATTTGCGACGGCAACTGATTTACAGTGAAAGCGGCTCGTCGGTCGTCCTCACGATGGTGGGCGGCGAGGTTGTCGTTGAGAACGGGAAAGTACTAACTGTGGACGAGGAATCGGTCAAAGAGGAAGTGCGTCAACTCTCTGCTAGGTTCCGGCAAGATCTTGCACGGGTGGCCGAAAGCGGCGACAGGCTATTGCCCTATTGGCGCCAAATGCACTTGCGCGTTGCGGACGACGACGTTGGCCTCAATCGGTGGGCTGGACCGATGGTGCCTTGACGGCTGCTGGTCCTGACCATCCCCCGCGTTTAGGGCCACGTGGTTTGAGAGTATTCGGTGGTGATCATAGCGCTCAAGGGCAGCTGAGCGGAGCCGTTGCGTAGCTCAAGCGAAGCTGCCCGTGTTGCCAGCCAGGCCGCCGGCGTCTGGTAGCCGAGGGCCGAGTGTAGGCGCCTCTCGTTGTAGCTGTCGATGAAGCGCGCCGCTGCCTTGGCCGAATGGCGTCAACTGACGGCCTGAAGTCTGAAGGTTTTTCTATTGGAGACCTGCTCGGTTTAGTCTGACACCGCCCATAAGCGAGTTGCTATCGGGCCGTGCTGATCGTGTCGATCATGACTGGCTTGGAATCCGGTCAAGCCATCTCGAACAAACGACGGAGATCCGCGTCGGTCACCCGCGCCCGGAATTCGCGATCCTGGGAGTCCCGTGTCGCGGCGTAGACCTCGACGAAATTGTCGCCGAATAGCTCGCGTGCTTCCCTCGAGTTGCGGAAGCGCTCAATGCCGTCGCGAAAGCTCTCGGGGAAGCGGTTCGCCTCGGGCACGGGCTGTTCATAGGAATTGCCCACAGTGGGCTCGGAGGGCTCAATTTCACGCTCTATGCCGTGGAGCCCTGCACCCAGGACGCAGGCGAGCGCCAAGTAGGGGTTGGCGTCCGCTCCGGGCGTGCGGCACTCGATGCGCTGCGATTTGGCGGCGCCGGGGATGACGCGCAACGCACAGGTGCGGTTTTCTAAGCCCCAGGTCGCCGCGATCGGCGAAAAGATGCCTGGCACGTAGCGCTTGAAGGAGTTCACGTTGGGCCCGAGCATGAGCAGGAGCTCGGGCATGAGCGCCTGCATGCCGCCCAGGAAGTGGCGCATGGTGCGGCTCATATTGCCCTCTGCGTCCGGGTCGTGGAACACGGGCCGGCCGTCCAGATCCTTCAGCGAGACGTGCACATGCCCGCCCTGGCCTTCGACTTCGTTGGACCAGCGCGCCATGAAGGTGATCAGCATGCCGCGCCGCTGCGCGATAGCCTTGGCGTAGGTCTTGAAGATGCTGGCGCTGTCCGCCGCCGCGACACCCACCTGGGGCGCCAAGCTGACCTCCATGAAGCCCGGCCCCATTTCCTCGTGCGCGGTCTCGAGCGGTACGTTCATATGCTGGAAGGTGTCGAGCAAATCGTCGTAGAAATCGGTCCAGACCGCTTGACGCTGCAGTACCTCATACGTCTTGAGAGGCGTCGCCGGCTTGAGGTCGCGATATCCCTTCTCGAAGGCGCTGAGCGCGGTCTCCTCGAACAGCGTGAACTCGTATTCGAGCGCGTGGTAGGGCAGGAAGCCCATGTCGCGTGCCTTCTGCTCGATCCGCCGGTAGATCCCACGCGGGCAGATGCGCTCCGTATTGCCCGAGAATTCGGCGAGAAAGAAAAGATTGCGCCGCGGCGACTCCCAGGGAATTTCACGGCAGGTCTCGGGCAAGAGGCGCGCCGTGCCGTCGCCGAAGCCGTACGAGCTGTCAGCGATCAGCGGCGCCTCCATGATCACGTCGTCGAAGTCCAGCGCGAGCACGAGCGGCGCCATGCCCCAATCGTGCTCCAGCACTGACAACAGCTTGTCGCGCGAGACGTACTTGCCGCGCAGCAAGCCCTGCATGTCGGTGAGACCTATGGTAGCGTGCTGGACGTTTCGCTCCTCAACAATCCGGCGCACCTCGTCCGCCGTGCGAACATCTTCTGACTTCATGTTTCCTCCCGTTCCGCTCCCGGTGTCACCGCCTGCGCGGTGCGTGCGCCGCGCAGGCTGCTGCCCGCTGAGTCGAATTTTCGAAACAGTTTAACCAACGAAATTGTAATTGCTCACCTGGGGTCCTCTGGCCGGCTCCAGGGACGGTATCGTTCGCACTTTTGATGCCCGGATATTGGTTTTCCTTGATTGAGGAGCTCGAATGTGAGTCAAGGTATGGATGACTCACGCGCCACCGCTTCCCGACCTCAACCGGCTTTCCGACGCGGAAGGGACCCTCAACAAGGTGATCGATACCTTGACCATCCCCCGCGTTTAGGGCCACGTGGTTTGAGAGTATTCGGTGGTGATCATAGCGCTCAAGGGCAGCTGAGCGGAGCCGTTGCGTAGCTCAAGCGAAGCTGCCCGTGTTGCCAGCCAGGCCGCCGGCGTCTGGTAGCCGAGGGCCGAATGTGGCCTGATGGTGTTGTAATGGACCCGCCAGGCCTCGATGACGGCCTTGGCATGGGCTAGGCTGACGAACCACTCCTCGTTCAGACATTCGGTCTTAGGTAGCAGATGCACCAGATGATCTATATGTGTTTGAGTTTATTCAGCTAAGGGGTTTAAGGCTGGGTATTGTACGAGTTGCCGATTTAGAACATAATAAGAACACATCAATGCTGAGTTGAGGAGTGGATTGTGGCGCAGCACTTCCTGCTTTCGCCGGCCGCGCGAACGCTGTCGCTCAAGACGATCTTCTCCGAAGGGGAGGATGCGGCGTATCGGCGGTTCCGCCGGCTGCGCTGGCCGGAAACCGACGGGGCGCCGATCTGCCCCGCATGCGGCTGCCTTGACATCTATGACCTGACGACGCGGCGCCGCTTCAAATGCGCTGCCTGTCACCACCAGTTCAGCGTCACGTCGGGCACGATCTTCGCCTCGCGCAAGCTCTCCTTCGTCGACCTGCTCGGCGCGATCTGCCTGTTCGTGAACGCATCAAAGGGGCTCTCGGCGGTTCAACTCTCGCGTGACCTCGACGTCCAATACAAGACCGCCTTCGTGCTGATGCACAAACTGCGCGAGGTGATGGCTGCGGAGACGCGGGATACGCGGCTCACCGGCCATGTGGAAGTGGATGGCGCCGCGTTCGGCGGACATGTCCGGCCCGCGAATGCTCGCAAAGACCGCGTCGATCGCCGCCTGCTGCAAAACCGCAGCGGCAAGCGCCGCGTGGTCGTCGCGCTCAGGCAGCGCGGCGGATCAACCCTCACGCGAACATTCCTGCGCGAGGCCGAGGGCGTGGACTTCGCCAGGGAGAGGATCGCTCCAGGATCGACGATCTCGGCCGATGAGATCGCCCATTGGGACCTTCTCGAGCCAGAGTTCGATGTTCACCGCATCACCCATTCCGACGCCTACAGCCGCGACGGCGTCCACACCAATCTGGCGGAAAGTTTCTTTGCCCGGCTCCGGCGCATGGTCGGCGGACAGCACCACAAAGTTGGCGGCCGGCTTCTTGGCGCCTATGCGGCGCACGCCGCCTGGTTAGAGGATCATCGCGGTCAGGACAACGGCGCGCTCGCCGACCGGTTGATCGGCAGGGCTCTTGCTGCGCCCGTCAGCCGGACCTGGAAGGGCTACTGGCGACAACGCGTAGCGTAACTGCGTCGCCGGCGGCCCAGACGCACATACCCTTGCGCTTCTCGACCATCCGGACCAGCTTGCGCCGCTTGGCGTGACGCAGCGCCTGGACCACCTTGAAGACGACCGAGTTGCGCAGCGTCCTGTCGGAAGCGTCGAGCTTGCGCTCGGCCATGACCCTCTCAGCGAGCTGGCGGGTTGTCATCTCCCCATCGACCTCGAGATGGCGCACGCAGACGTCGGCGATCTCGCCCTTCTTGAAAAAGCCGTGGCTGACCATGTAGCGGGCACGCTGATGCTCGGGCTCCGTGAATAGTCGGATCGTCGCGTTAACGTGCGCAAGATCGTGTCTAGCCTGCGCGATCTGCGCTTCATAGGCTGTAATCCGACCGTGGATCTCAGAACGCTTGTCCTTCAGCGACTGGATGACGGGAGCTTCGCTCATGCCCCATTGAACCGCCAGGACACCGTCTCCGACTAGTCTGCAAATTGGTGCATCTGCTACCTAAGACCGCAGACATTCATCTCTGAACCTCCCGTTGAAGCTTTCGACAAAGGCATTCTGCGCTGGTTTTCCGGGTTCGATGAAGTGCAGCGCGACACTGTTTTCCTGTGCCCATTCGAACATCGCCTTCGAGGTCAGCTCGGGACCGTTGTCCATGACCAGGCTCTCGGGCAGACCGCGGCGCTTCGCCAGGCCATCGAGGAAGCGGGCCAGCCGTTCACCGGAGATCGACAGATCGACGATCTGACCGGGACATTCCCGGCTGCAATCGTCGACGATGTTGAGGATGCGGAAGCGGCGGCCGGAGGCCAGCTGATCGGACATGAAGTCCAGCGACCAGCGCCGCATCGGTCGATCCGGAACCGGCAGCGGCAGGCGATCGCGCCGTGGCAGTCGGCGGCGCCGACGCCTTCGCACCTGCAGGCCTTCCTCGCAATAGAGCCTGTAGGTCCGCTTGGCGTTCACCACCAGACCTTCCCTGGCCAGCAGCACATGCAGGCGCAGATAGCCGTAACGCCGATAGCGCGCCGCCAGATCCTGCAGGCGAGCCCGTAGCGCCTCATCATTGCGCGGCCTGCAGCGATAGTGCGCCACCGAGCGCGACAGGCCCACCAGACGGCACGCCCGGCGTTGGCTCAAATCGTGCCGATCCATCACATGGCCCACGGCTTCACGACGCGCCGCGGGCCTCACCAGTTTTTTGACAGAAGGTCCTTGAGAGCGGCGTTGTCCAGATGCGCCTCCGCCAGAAGGCGCTTCAGCTTACCGTTCTCCGCTTCAAGCTCGCGCAGACGGCGCGTGCCCGATACCTCCATCCCGCCATACTTCGACTTCCACCGGTAAAAGGTCTGCTCCGATATGCCGTGGCGACGGCAGATCTCCCGCGCCGTGCCGCCGGCCTCATGCTCGCGCAGAACCCCAACGATCTGCTCTTCCGTAAACCGTTTGCGCTTCATCTCGAGTTCTCCTTCCCAAAGTCTCCTCAGGAAAACTCTCAGCCGCAATGGCCCGGATTACGGGGGGAAGGTCAACCTGCATCCAGCTCTGCGGCGCCCGCGGTTATTCGCAGGACACGCTGCTGGAGTGGATGTATCGCTACGCGCGCGCCGCAAAGCTCGTGGACGGCGCCACCGAGGTCCACAAGATGGTGCTTTCGCGCGCCTATATGAAGCACGGGCGCGACTTCTGGAGTTGGTCGTGACGTCCCGGCGCGTGCCGGGAGGCGCTATTCCGCGGATGCAGCCATGGGTGACGGGCCCAGCCCCTCGCGCCTGACCGCATCGCCGATCTCGTCCAGCACGGCGCTCAGGCACGCGAACAGATCGTCGATCTGCTCTTCGGTAATGATGAAGGGCGGGGCGACGATGACGGCGTCGCCGATCGGGCGGGTGATCAGGCCGCGGGCGTAGGCCGCCCGCACGATGCGCTCACCGATCTCATGCTCCGGCGCGAAGGGGCGCTTGCCGGCCTTGTCCGCGACGATCTCGAGCGCGCCGAGGAGCCCCACGCTCCGCACTTCGCCGACCAGCGGGTGATCTTCGAACCTCCGAATCACCGCCTCGAAATGGGGCGACACCGTCACGACATTGTCCAGCAGACCGCCCGGCTCGGTGATCAGCGCGATCGTCTCGAGCGCCACCGCCGCGGCGACCGGGTTGCCGCCCGTGGTGAAGCCGTGGGGGAACTCGTCGAGGGCGGCGGCGGCGTGACCGAGCCGGCGGTCCATCTCCGGCGACAGCAGCACCGCACCCATGGGGTAATATCCGGAGGTGAGCGCCTTGGAGGTCACCAGGATGTCCGGCGTGAACTCATAGGTCTGGGCGCCCCAGAGGTTCCCGGTGCGTCCCAGCCCGGTGACCACCTCGTCGGCGACCAGCGGGATGTCGTGACGGTTCAGAACAGCCTGCACTCTTGGGAAATAACCGGCGGGCGGCGGCACCGCGCCGCCCGCGCCCATCACCGGCTCGGCGAAGAAGCCGGCGAAGGTCTCGGGGCCTTCGGCCTCGACCAGCGAGTCGAGCTCGCTCGCGAGGCGGTCGACATAGGCCTCTTCGCTCTCGCCCGGATGGGCGTTGCGCCAGTAGTGCGGCGCCTCGACATAGCGCACTTCCGGCAGCGGCAGCCCGAAGGCGCCGATATAGGGCTTGCCGTTGAGGCTGCACGAGGCGACGGTCGTGCCGTGATAGGCCATGGAGCGGGAGATCAATTTGCGCCGTTCCGGCTCGCCTGCGCCTCTCGCCATCATCCAGAGCATCTTGATCGCGGTGTCGTTGGCCTCCGACCCGGAATTGACGAAGTAGACCCGCGCTACCTCCATCGGCGCGATCTCCACCAGCTTCTCGGCGAGCACGACCGGGGGCAGGGCCGTACGACCGAAGAAGGTGTGGTAGGCGGGCATCTGCGTCATCGCCTCATGGGCCGCCTGCACCAGCCGCGGCTCGCTGAAACCGGCGACCACGTTCCACAGGCCCGACACGCTCTCGAGATAGCGCTTGCCATGCACGTCGTGGACATAGATACCTTCGCCCCGCTCCAGCACGAGCGGGCCGTCCCGCTCCAGGGTGGGCAGATGGGTGAAGGAATGAAGATGATGCGCGAGATCGCGCGCCTCGGGGGAGTTCAGCGCCATGGGGTCGCTCCTCTGATCGCTCTGCGGGTCGCAGCCGGCCCCCTCCGTCGCGGTGTTCGATTCCGGGATGCGAGGCGGGCATCCCTGAGGCGGGCATCCCTAAGGTGATCGTACACGATGCGATCGATGATGCCCATTGTGCTAGCATTGTCGGCGATTGGGAGGAGCCATCTGGGGAATCCCGGCTGAAACATCGAAACGTGGCTGGCGCGAACACAATTTGGCCTGTTCGCATGTCGCTCAGAATCGACCTCAATTCTCGTAGAGAGACATAGATGTTGCGACAAAGCCTGGGCGAAACGAGGTCGTCCATTCGGGACAGGCATGCGGTCTTGTCGGCTGACAGCCACGAACGCACGACCCTGCCAAACTGGGCCAAAGCCGAGGTCGTGTTTACCATTTCGCCGCAGATGGGTGCGCAGTTCTCGCAGTTTTTTGCCCATATGGAGGCCGGAGGCCGGGCGGATGCGCCGCTGGCGGGCGTCGAGCGTTTCGTTATGGTGCTGGATGGTGTGATTTCGCTTGAGCACGGCGGCGGACAACAAACCCTGGGGCCAGAGTCGTTTGCCTATTTGCCCGCAGGGTACGACCACAAAATTCATGCGTCGTCTCCGTCACGCCTCGTTGTTTACGAACGGCACTTCTTACCGTTGGAGGGTGCCGAGCTGCCTTACCCTGTGATCGGCGAAGTCGGAGATGTCGAGGCCGTTCCGACGGATGGCGATACCCGGCTCATGCTAAGGAAACTCATGCCGGTCGATGTGGCATTCGATTGTGAGTTCAATGTCATGGATTTCTCACCCGGCGCTTCGCTGCCCTATGTCGAGACGCATTTTATGGAACATGGTCTCTTGATGTTGAATGGTGGCGGCATCTACCGGCTGGACGATAGTTGGTATCCCGTCGAGATGGGCGATGTCATCTGGATGGGACCCTATTGTGCGCAGTGGTTTGGCGCCGTCGGCGAGGGCAATGCCCGTTATCTTCTGTACAAGGATTGGAACCGGGACCCGCTCGCAACAAATGCAGAGTAGGTCGTTTCTCGTGGTGAACGCTGAGCTCAAAGGAATGGCACACAATAACAGGCTGACCACGCTGCCCGCTGGTGGAGACCCCAAGCAGCCGGCACATCGTGGCGACGGGATATACATGGCCCGGTTGGCTCTCACGAACTCGAAGACCCGGACGGGATCGAGCCGGCTGCCTGCGCGAACCAGGCCGCGGCTTTTGCCAGTATCTGGCGCTCCTGGCGCAGCCGACGGTTCTCACGCCTAAGCCGCCGCAGCTCCTCGCGCTCGCCACTGGTCAGGCCGCCATCTCCGCGACCGGCGTCTCGATCGGCCTGGTCGACCCAGTTGCGGATCGACTGAGCGGACGGCTCGAACTCCCGAGCCAGCTCCTCCGGTGAGCGGCCCGATCGAACCAGCTCGACCATCTGCTCCCGGAACCCGGATGGATAGGGTGGACGCGTAAGCGACATCGTGGACTCCTTTCTCACAACTGATCCGGTGTCCACGAAACCGGGTCAAGTCCACACGCGTGGTCGTATTCTGCGCCGCCCAATGGCGGACTCTTGCTCCGCCGTTAACACTGCCGTCAGTGGCTCGAGCGCGATTTCGACCGTCTTGGTCATGATCCAGGCTCTTTCAACCTGTTGGTCAAGGCTGCGCCGAGACCCTTGACCAGATTGCCCGGCGGCAGCGCGTAGCTGCCGCGTGTGGGCGCCGGCGCACCGAGCCTGATCAGTGCTTCAACGAGCAGCACGCCGCAGACGATACCGTCGAGCAACGGCACCGTGACACGCGACTGCAGCTTGGCCGCCAGCCCGGCGCCGGCGGCGCCGACCACGATCAAGGTTTCGGCGCCGTCCTCGCTGATCAGCGCATCGGCGGCCTCGACGATCGGCGCCGTCATTGTATCACGCTCGCGGAACGCCTGAGCAAAAGTGACGTCGATCGTCCGCATGCCGGCGAGGCGCTCGATCAGGCCGTGGCTCTCCACCAGTTCCCGATAGAGTGGAGTCGACGCCGCACTGAAGGTGATTAGGCCGAAACGGCCGCCCAGCATGCAGGCCATCAGCATCGCGGCCTCGGTCATGCCGACCACGGGAACGTCGACCATGGCGCGCGCCGCGCGTAGCGCAGTGTCGCCCGAGACCCCGATGACGACGCCGTCGACGGTATCGGTATGCTCGGCGATCAGTTCGAGGACGGCGTGCTCAGCGATCGCCGCCTCAGCGCGGTGGCCGATTAGCCGGACGCCGAACGCCCCGGTCGCCGAGGTGATTTCGGTGTCAGGACCCGCCGCATCGCGGGCCACTCCGGCGAGCGTATCGGTAACCTCGTCCGATGTGTTGCCGTTGACCAAAAGTATGCGCATGGCTCACCCCTATGAAACTTGCCGCGCCGTGCCCTCGTCGGCGCTCCGGAACTCCGCCTTCAGGGCGCGCGAGACCAGACCGGTGAACTCGTCGACGAGCATCTTGCCGATCTCGGCCGACGAGCCGTGGGCCGGCGACAGGCAGTCCGACGGCGGCACCCAATCGGGGTTCCCCGGGTAAAGATCGTAGGGCGGGAAGTCGGCCGGCGGATCGTCCGATATCTTGCTGACGTCGACCAGGTCCGGAAAGCAGTACAGCATCATCGAGGTCTCGAAAACGGCGCCGTGCTCGAGCGACAGGCCGGGGTAGCCATTGGGATAGGTCTTGTTGATCGACTCGCCGGTGATTTCCTCGCAATGGCGCATGATGACGGCATCCTCCTCCTCGATGCGGCGTATGTAGTCAGGCCAGCTCGACTCCGACATCATGACCGATCGGCTTATCTCTTTCTCCTTTGTCGAAATCTCCTCTAAGCAGCGCGCGACGCGTAGATCTCGTGCTCGCTCGCAGCGCCGGGCGCCGCGCAATCGAGTTCGAACAGGCAACCGTGGCCCGAAACGGTATCCTCCGATGTCGGCGAGGCGCAAGCAGTCCCACATCATCGCCCAGGGTCCCCATTCCCCGCGTAGTTTCTGTTTAGTGAGGGATTGGTGTTGGGATTTGGTGTGTTATGGGGTTCCGGGGTTTCACCCTGTGGGTGAGAGTTGGGGATTTGGATGTCTGGGACGCGTCTGGCGATAGGGCACATCTGGGCGGCCCCGACCCCGAGCATCCGGGTCATGAAACGACCGCGGTTCCCACCGGCGGTGTGGGGTCGGGGCGCTCGCAGGCCAGGAACGTACCGCGCCCCGGCGCAGCCAACACCACACCGTCTCGGACGATGATCTCGCCGCGCGAGATCACGGCGACCGGCCAGCCCTTGACCTCGAAACCCTCGTAGGGCGTGAAGTCGAGCTTCTCGTGCAGCATGTCGACGGAAATCGTCACGTCTTTGTCGGGGTCCCAAATCGCCATGTCGGCGTCCGCCCCCACTGCGATGGTGCCCTTGCGCGGATAGAGGCCGTAGATCTTGGCCGGGTTGGTCGCCGTCACCGCGACGAAGGTGTTGAGGTCGATGCGTCCCTTACCGACGCCTTCCGAGAACATCAGTGGCAGGCGGGCCTCGATGCCGGGTACGCCCGGCGGCACGTGCCGGAAGTGGGGGGCGGCCCCGGGCACCTTCTTGCCGTCGGGGCCCTCGAAAAGGGAGGAGCAGTGATCCGACGACAGCACCTGGAAGACGCCGCCGGCGAGGGCGCGCCACAAATGCTCCTGGTTCGCGGTATCGCGCGGCGGCGGGGCGCAGAGGTACTTGGCGCCTTCCCAGCCCGGCTGGGCGATGTGGTCGCCGGTGAGAAACAAGTACTGCGGGCAGGTCTCGCCGTAGACCTTGAGGCCGCGGTCCCGGGCCCAGCGAATCTGCTCCATCGCTTCGGCGGCCGAGACGTGGACCAGTAGGATCGGCACGTCGACGATCTCGCCCAGGGTGATGGCCCGGTGGGTCGCCTCACGCTCGACCGGCTGGGGCGCCATGTGCGGATAGCTTTCGAGCGAGGTGGCACCGGCAGCGTCGAGCTTGGCGGCCAAGTGGTGGATGCAGTGGTCGTTCTCGGCATGCACCATGACGATAGCGCCATGAGTCTTGGCCGCGTCGAGGGTCTTGAGAATCTGGCTATCATTGAGCGCAATGCCGTCGTAGGTCATGAAGACCTTGTACGAGGTGTAGCCGTCCTCGATCAGCGCCGGCATTTCCTGGCCGAGAAGATGATCTGTCGGGTCCAGCACTATGATGTGGAAGGCGTAGTCGATAACCGCCCTGCCCTCGGCCTTGGCGTGATAGTCCTGGACCGCCGCGCGCAGGCTGCGTTCGCGGTCCTGACGGACGAAGGGAATGATCGTCGTGGTCCCGCCGCAAGCCGCCGCGACCGTGTCGGTCCCGAACTCGCCGGAGTCCTTGACCCCGTAAAAGGGCGGCTCGTCGATGTGGACGTGGCTGTCGATGCCGCCGGGCAACACCAGCTTACCGGTGGCGTCGATGACTTCGTCGGCGGCGTCCAGACCGTCGGAGAGCGCAACGATGCGGCCACCCTTGACACCGATGTCGCAGCGCACGGTGTCGGCGGCCGTGACCACCGTGCCACCCTTGATGACAAGATCATGCTCGGTCATGACATTCCTCCAAGACCATGCTTCGGAAACCTTCGAGATGCTCGAGCACTTCCTTGGTCGCGTTGTAGACCTGCTCACCTTCCCTGGTTAGCCGGAAGCCGGCCAACAGCGGTCGGTTGGTAACCGTGCGGCGGAGCGTCTGCAGCGGGCCGTTGAGTTTGCGCGCGGCGAGACGTTCCTGAAAGGCCTCATCGGCCCCTCGGCTCTTGTCGCGCAGGCTCAGTCGATCATCGGTCAGGCCGTAGTCCTCGGCAACCCGGCGCCAGCCCTTGCTCTCGACATCTGCGATAACGATCTCGACCTCGGCTTCGAAGCGCGCCTTGGCGCGCGCCATATCATCGGGTCCGGTGCCCGCGACGACCAGCGAGCGCGCCATCTCGGGGTGCCGCAGGCTGAAATGCAGCGTTGTCATCAAGCCCGGCGATAGCCCGACAATGTGGGCCCGCTCGATGCCGAGGTGGCGCATCAGCCCCGCCTCGTCCTCGACGGAATGCGCGACCGAGAATTCGTCGAGCGACTCAGGCGTCTCGCCCGGCGCGAAAGCGCGCGTTGAGCGACACGCCATTCACGATCGCATGGGGCACGTCAAAATCTCCTCAATGCGCCGTGCGCGCAGAAGATGCGCCGCGTCGTCGCCGCGTCGACCGATCAACTGGACGCCCAGCGGCAGGTCGGTCGGTCCGGCGCCGACCGGCAGCGAGATGTCGGGTCCATGCAGGGTCGTCCACATCCCGATGAACTCGTTGTGGCCGGTGCTGGTCGCCTTGGGCGCCTCGCCCAGCGCGCCCGGCGCCATCAGAAGATCGACGCCGTCGATGTCCCCGGCGAAGCTCCGACGACAAGCCTCGGCGTGGGCCTGTGCGGCGAGATAGTCGGCACGCGGGATCGCCCTGCCCTCGTCGAGCAACTCGGCCATACCGGGCTCGACCAGTTCGCGATGGTGGGTCATCTCCCACTCGAACGAGCGCGCGCATTCATAGCTGCCGATCGTCTCCAGCGTCTCGACCAGCCTCTCGTACGTCTTGGGCAGCGTAACCTCGCGAATGACGCAGCCGCCGTCGGCGAGCCGCTGGACGGTGTCCTCGAAACTGTCGCGGGTGTAGTCGGGCGCCTTGTCCCAGTCGGTCGTCCGGTAGAGCCCGACCGTCAGGCCCCCTTCCAGCATCGCGTCCGGGTCGTAGTCGGACTTACCGGTCAGGCCGCGCATCAAGAAGATCATGTCGACGACCGAACGCGTCAGACCGCCGACGACGTCGAAGCTGGCCGCATAGTCGCGCGAGTTGCGCCACGCCATCCAGCCATGGGTCGGGATCATGCCGACGATGCCGCAGAATGCCGCCGGGCGCATGATCGAGCCGGCGGTTTGGGTTCCGATCGCCAGCGGGCACATGAAATCGGCGACCGCCGCGGCCGAGCCGCTTGACGACGAACCCGGCGTGTGTTCGGGGTTGTGCGGGTTGCGCGTCTTACCCGGCCACCAGAAACCGAAGCGCGAGATCGCGGTCTTGCCGAGCAGGATCGCGCCCTCCTCTCGCAGACGCTGCACGACCGGCGCGTCGCGCGTCGGCCGGCGGCCGCCAAACGTCGCCTCGTCGCCCCAAATTGTCGGCATGTCGGCGGTGTCGAGGACGTCCTTGACGCCGACAGGCAGGCCGTGGAACGGCCCCGACCGCGGGGTTCGGTCGCAGCGCCGCGCCTGCTCCAGCGCGGCGTCCGGGTCGAGGAATTCCCACGCCTGGATATCGGGTTCGCGCGCCTCGATGCGCGCGAGGCAGTCGCGCACCAACGCTTCCGAGGTCAAATCGCCCGAAGCGATCCGCGCCGCCGCGTCGCGCGCCGAGAGTTCGTTGGCGTTGTCCATTGGTCGTCCCCCATCCACCATGGACAAGACTGATAGTAGGAATAAACCGATGACTTGACAATCTCAGCCGCCTCGGCCTGGCTCAACAACCGTGCCGTGGTACGCGCGTAAACCTCCTCGAACTTCATCAGTCTCAGTCCCTGCGCCTGCTCCGTCCGACGCATCGCCTCCCTCCACACCATTAACCCGAGCTCGCAGCTCATCGTGTGGACAGGCCTGCCCGCACCGTCGTGCTCCCGGTGCCTCTTGTCCCGGATGGTCACACCATTCGCCACGGTCCAAAGGACTGGGCCGGGGACATCGGCACCGGCATCCTCATACCGGTTACAGACGCGTTCCAAACCGGACAGATCACCTGCTACATGCACCGGACATATCCTGTGTCACCGACAGTGCATGCGAATTTCGTTGATGCGATTTTGAATCGGTGCTAGGCGTCGGCGTGATAGGGCCCGCTGCATGGCCGCTACGAAGTAACATTCCCCTCGCGGAGGTATGCTTCGTGACAGGGTGCGTTACGCTGACCCATGGTTCCTCGCTTTCGAACCTTGCCGCTCTTCGTCGCAGAAGGCGCTGGCCGGTTCGAGGTAGAGGGTCTTGAGATCGAGGTGCCGCAGTTCACGACGCTTTCCTCGACCCCTGACAACCTCGAATTGGGGGCTGCCCGAACTCGGCACGACCGCCTTCGTCGAGCCGCCAATCGATGCGTTTCGGCCCAACCCACCGATTATCGTCGGCGGCAGTGGTCTAATGGGCATCGCGATCATGGCGCAGCCCGAGATCACCGACGCCGCCCAGCTCAAGGAACTGAAGACAGGCACCTTCCGCTGCGATCCGCTCGAGATCCTGCAGCACGAGACGCTTGGCCGTCCATGGCCTCGGCTTCGATGTTCTCGAGATCGTCTACCTCGACGACATCGGCGATGCGCTCGACGCCTTCGAGAGCCGGCGCATCGACGCCATCACGCTCGTCGAGCCGCATGCCTCGCGCATCCGTCGGCAAGGGGGGATGCAGCCGAGCGACGGCACCGAGTTGTGGGGCGATCCCTTTCCAGACACGGTTCTGGTCGCGACGGCCGGCTTCCTCGCCATCAAGCCCGACCGCGTCGCCGCGGCACTGCGCGCGATGATCCGCGCCGAGCATATGATCACGGCGGATCCGAGCGGCATGCTCGACTATGCCGCACGCCACTACCCCGGCTACGACCGCGCCGACCTCGAGATCGGCGCGCGCCGGCAACCGCCCTGCATCGACATTCGTTATCTCGAACAGACGGTCTATGACCGCTGGGACTCGCTCGTCCCGTTGGAGCTTATCCGCTCCGACGCCCAACTACCGGCCGATGTGATTTCGTTCGACTTGTTGGCTGTGGAGTTGGAACGCGTGGGCCTGGAAGGCCCGAAATCCCATCTAAGAACAACGCATTAAAGGAGGCTAACGCTATGACAAAGCAGGACGTGACATTGCATGACCACTCCCACGTGCCGCTGTTGGGGCGTCGAGATTTTCTGTGCCACTGCTGCCTTGGTGGCGCGGCCACGGCTGCGATTCTCGCGGGCATCAATCGTCCGGCGCTGGCCGAACAGTTGACTGTCAAGGCAACCCATGGCACCGGCCTGTGCAACATGGCCATCTTCCTGGCCCATGCGCGCAAGATGACCGAGCCGTACGGCATCAACCTGGAGTTTGTTAATTCGCCAACGACCGGCGACCAGGCCGCGATCTTCGGGTCGGGCCAAGTCGATATGTCGTCGCTCCCGTACTCGAGCTTCTTCACGCTGGTCGACAAGGGCGCACCGGTGAAGATCGTCGCTGGCACGGGCGCCGAGGGCTGCGTGATCGTCGCGCAACCCGGCATCGACAGCGCCGAGAAGCTTCGCGGCAAGAGCCTGGGCACGTTCCAGGCGGATACCCTCGAAGTCTTGCCCTACGACTGGTGCACCGCGAACGGCCTCGACTGGGCTGAGATGGACGTCAGGTTCATGGGTTCAGGGCCCGAGATGATCAATGCGTTCGTCAACGGCGCGATCGATTCGATCTGCAACATCGAGCCCTATGCGTCCGAGTGCATAAGCCTAGTGCCGGGCGCGCACGTGTTGTCGGACGGCACAGATATCTACGGCAACTACTACACTGACTGCATAGTCGCGGTGAGCGATCGGCTGATCGCCGCCGATCGCGAGGCGGTGAAGAACATCATCCGCACCTTCCTGGTCGCCCAGCATGAGTCCGAGAGGGACCGCGTGCAGGCGTGCAAGGACACGGTCGGGACGTACTACAAGACCGACCTCGATACCCTGCTCGACGCCTCGACCAAGCAGTTCCTGATGATCGACCAACGGCGTCATCAGCAGTTCATGATCGAGCGATCGTCGTCGATGATGGCTCTGGGCTACACGCGCGGACCGATCGACGAGAGCGCGTTCGACTGGTCGATGCTTGAAGAGGTGATCGCCGAGGAGCCCGAGCTTTACCGCTCGCTTATCGTCGTCTAACCACCCGCGTATCGGCACGCACACTGGCGCGGCAGACGGTCACACAGGCCGTCTGCCGCGACCTTGCGAATGGAGTTGCAGTTTCGCTCACGATGAGCGCGGATGCTAACGCGGAAGGCGGCATCCATGGTTCTAAAGGGCATTGGCGAACGGGCCAACCGGGTCATTTGGTGGTTCATTTCCATCGGTCTGTTCATCGGCATCTGGGAACTGACCTTCGCGACCGGGCTCTACAGCGAGAGGATCCTGCCGCCGCCGCATATCTTCCTAAGCGATATCCCCAATCAGATTCAGCATTTCGATTTCAGCAGGCACAACCCCGGCGAAGAGTCGCCGGGCCGCGTCTACGCCGTGGTCGAGACGATCTTTGCAACGGTCAAGCGCGTCGTCGCGGGTCTCGGCCTGGGCTTCGTTCTCGGGGTCATGACCGGGGCCCTGATCCGCTATATGCAATGGCTCGGCAAGTTGACGTTGCCGGTTGTGACCCTGTTGGCGCCGATTTCGCCGTTTGCCTGGCTGCCGGTCGCGGTATACCTGTTCGGCACCGGCGACAAGCCGGCCATTTTCCTGGTCTTCATCGCGGTCTTTTTCATCATCGCGTTGGCAACCATGGCCGAAATCGATGCGGTCAACGAGACCTACTTGAATGTCGCCAGGATTATGGGAGCGTCGCGGCTGCAGATCTATCTGCTGGTCATCCTGCCGGCCGTGCTCCCGGGGCTGTTCATGATTCTCAGGCTCAACCTGTTCGCCGCCTGGATGATCGTGCTGATCGCTGAATCGGCGGGCTCCGACTCGGGGCTCGGCGCACTCATCATGCTGGCGCGCAACACCGCCGCCTCCAACCTGGTGATGATCGCCATAGTGGTCCTCGGGGCGCTCGGGTGGATCTTCGATATCATCCTGCGCTACATCCAGAACCGCATGCTCTACTGGGTGCCTGATGTCCAGGCGTCGTTGCAGAAATGAGCGTGCCGACGGCAAAGGCGCCGAAGAGGCGGATATCCAGGTTCGCCGCCGCGGCCGTCTGGTCGATCGCATCGGTCGCGCTGTTCGCCGGCATCTGGGAGTTCTGCTGGTACATGCGCTGGGCGAATCCCATGCTGTTGCCGCCACCGCACATCTTCCTGCACGACGTACTTTATGTCGGCAAGCTGTTCGACAAATCGACGCGGTTGGGCAACCCCTCGGACGGCGAAATCGTGCTGACCATTCTCAAGACGATCGGCGCCACGACGATGCGCGTGATCATCGGACTCGTTGCCGCTCTGGTCGTCAGCCTCGTCGTCGGCATGGCGATCCGGTTTTCGCCATTGTTCGGCAGGCTCGTGATGCCGGTCATCAATATGCTGGCGCCGGTCTCGCCGATCGGCTGGCTGCCGGTCGCCATGCTGATCTTCGGTCTGGGCGACGCACCGGCCATCTTCCTGGTCTACATCGCGTTGTTCTTCATCATGACGCTGGCGACGCTCCACCTGATCGACAGGCTGCCGTCGTCATACGTCCAGTCCGCGCGCATCATGGGCGCATCGCGCCTGCAGATCTTCAGACTGGTTATCCTACCCGCCATCCTGCCGGGCTTGTTCGTCGTGCTGCGCATAAATCTGTTCGCCGCATTGATGATCGTGCTGATCGCCGAGTCGGTGGGCGTGGGCGGCGGGCTGGGCCTGGTGGTCATCATTGCGCGGAACACATTCGACGCGCAGCTCGCGTTCTTCACGATGCTCATCATCGGTATCGTGGGCTTCTTGCTGGACATAGCTCTGAGGCAAATCCAGCGACGCGTCCTCTATTGGCATCCGTAGGATGGCGGGAGTGAACGGATGAGTGAAGCCAGCAACCCGACGACCGCGCCCGATGGGGCGCCGGCGATCAGCTGCAGGGGCGTCGGCAAGGTCTGGGGTGCGGGCACCGACCGGGCCGTCGAGGCGTTGAAGGACTTCAGCCTCGATGTCGGCCAGCACGAGTTCGTCGTGTTGCTGGGTCCGAGCGGCTGCGGCAAGTCGACGCTCCTCTACCTGATCGCCGGGCTCGAGGACCTCACCGATGGCATGATCGAGGGGCACGGTGTGCCAGTCACGGGGCCCGACAGCGACCGCAGCTTGATCTTTCAGGAATCGTCACTCTATCCGTGGCTCTCGGTCGTCGAAAACGTGGCCTTCGGGCTCAAGCTGCGCGGCATGGCGAAGGGCAAGCGGCGCAGGGTCGCCGAGCGGCTGTTGATCGAGGTCGGCCTGGGCGGCTTCGAGACCAAGCGTCCGGACGAGCTGTCGGGCGGCATGCGCCAGCGCGCCGCGGTGGCGCGCGCGCTGGCCATGGAGCCAAGTGTGCTGCTGATGGACGAACCGTTCGCGGCGCTCGACGTGCAAACACGCACGAAGCTGCAGGACTTCCTGATACAGATATGGCGCGATTCGGGTGCGTCGGTGTTGTTCGTCACCCATCACATCGATGAGGCAATGGCGCTCGCCGATCGGGTCGTGGTGTTCACGGCGCGGCCGGGCACCGTCAAGAGCATCGTGCCAATCGACATGCTGCGGCCGCGCGACCCGCGCGATCCCGAGCTCCACGCGCTGCGCGACCATCTCATCGACCTCCTGGCCGACGAAGTCGATCGCGCCTTCGCCGAGCAGGAGCAGATGTCGGACAAGGACAAGATCCGGGCGTAGCCGGGCGCCTCTCTATGTCGTGCCGATCTCGGCGTCACTCGTTCCATAATTTGCGAGGTTGCCATGTCGTCGTCTCTGATACGTGGAAAATACGTTGTCCTCGGCGTCGTCGATCGGCATGAGGCGACGATCATCGAGGATGGCGCCGTGTTCCAGCGCGACGGCGTGATCGTCGACATCGGCGCTTACGACGCGATCGCGGCGAAACACCAGCCCGACGAGGTCATCGGTTCGGCCGACGACGTCGTCATCCCGGGGCTGATCAATTGCCACCACCACGTCGGTCTGACGCCGGTCCAGCTCGGCTCGCGCGACTACGCGCTCGAGCTGTGGTTCGCCACCCGCATCGCGGGCCGCACGGTCGATCCCTACCTCGACACGCTCTACTCGGCGTTCGAAATGATCGCCTCGGGCGTCACCACGGTGCAGCATCTGCACGGTTGGGTACCGCTGCCGCTCAGCAACATCGAAACGGTCATCGGGCGCATCATCGACGCCTATGACGACATCGGCATGCGCGCGTCGTACTCCTATTCGCTGCGCGACCAGAACCGGCTGGTCTACGAATCGGACGCCGAATTCCTGCGCCGCCTGCCTGATGACCTTGCGGCCGAGCTCGGCGACCATCTGGCGAAGGACACGCAACCGCTCGACGAGCAACTCGCGCTCTTCGAATCGACGCGCGAGAAATATCACGACCGCAAGCGTGTGCGCGTTCAGCTCGCCCCGGCCAATCTCCACTGGTGCTCGGACCGGGCGCTCGCCGCGTTGCGCGACATTTCCGAGAAGTACCAGGCGCCGATGCACATGCATCTGGTCGAGACCGCTTACCAGAAAGAGTATGCCCGGCGGCGGGGCGGTGGCACGGCGGTCGACTACTTACACGAGCACGGCTTACTGGGGCCGCGATTGACGCTTGGCCACAGCACGTGGTTCACCGAGGGCGATATCGAGCTCGCCGCGGAAACCGGGACCCACGTGTGCCACAACGCGAGTTCCAACCTGCGTCTCAGAAGCGGTATCGCGCCGCTCAACCGGCTCGAGGCCAAGGGCGTAAACGTCGGCCTGGGCATCGACGAGGCCGGCATCAACGACGACCGCGACATGCTTCTAGAGATGCGCATGGTGCTCAACGTGCACCGCGAGCCGGGCTTCGACGACGGCGTACCAACCTCGGCCCAGGTGCTGCGCATGGCGACGGCGAACGGCGCGCAGACGACACCGTTCGGCACCGACATCGGTACGCTCGAGGTTGGCAAGGCGGCCGATATGGTGGTCATGAGTTGGCGCGACATCACCGGCCCGTTCCTCGATCTCGACATCGACGTCTCGGTTATCGACGCGATCGTCCTCCGCGCCAAGTCGTCGGGCGTCAAGACGGTGCTGGTCGCAGGCGAGCCGATCCTGCGCGACGGCCGCTTCACGCGGGTCGACCGTGAGGCAGCGCTGGCCGAGCTCGCCGCGTCGCTCGCGCGGCCGGCCGACGACGACGAGCTGCGGCGCATCGCGCTCAGCCGCGACGTGCTGCCCCACGTCCGGAAGTTCTACGACGGCTATCTCGACGGCGAGACGCGGGAGCCCTTCTACGCCCGCAATTCGCGACGCTGAATTTCGCGGCCGATCAAATCGACGGCCCGCGCCGCCGACTTCGAGCAACAGCTTACCGCTGACACCGCGTTGTTCGAGCCGTCGCTGCAGGTCGGCGCAGCATTCGAGTGTCAGTAGGGCAGTGTCAAAGCAATTGGCTTGAGCCTGGACTGGGCATTCCATGACCTTCGGCGATGCGCACTCCTTTTCGCTACTTCAACAGCTCACCCGAGGTGATCCGCCTCACGGTGATGATGTACATTCGCTAACCGCTGTCGCTCAGGCAAGTAGAAGACCTGCCATCCGAACGCGGGATCGATATCTGCCACGAGACCATACGGTTCTGGTGGAATCGCTTCGGTCCGATGTTCGCCGCGGAGATCAGGAAGTCGCGCATTTATCATTCATCGCATTCCCAGTGGCGCCGGCACCTCGACGAGGTCTTTGTGAAGATCAATGGCGAGGCACACGATCTCTGGCGAGCCGTTTATCACGAAGGCGAAGTGCTTGAGGTCTTCGCTACGAAGCGCCGGGATCGCAAGGCTGCTCTGAAGTTTCCGAAACGGACGATGAAGCGATACGGTCGGCCAGGGACCATCGTGACGGACCGGCTCCGCTCCTACAGTGCGGCACTGAGAACCGTCGGCATAGCGGCGCGGCAGGCGTGCGGTCGCCGGCTGAACAATCGGGCTGAGAATTCCCACCAGCCGTTTCGACGACGAGAGGGCGCGATGGCGAGGTTCAGGGATATCGAGACCCTGCAGAAGTTCGCCGCTGTTCACGCCTCGATCCACAATCACTTCAATCAAGAGCGCCATCTGAACAGCCGTGAAATCTTCAAGCAGAAGCGCGCCGCTGACTTGGCCGAATGGCGTCAACTGACGGCCTGAAGTCTGAAGGTTTTTGCTATTGGAGACCTGCTCGGTTTAGTCGGCTACAGCCTCAGGCAAGGTTTCGCCCGCCATAGCGGCGCACGCGGATGTCGGCCTGCTCCTTGTGTCCGGCGAAGCCCTCGAGGGCGCAGAGCCTGGAGCAATATTCGCCAACCATCGTCGAGGCCTCGTCGGTCAGCACCCGCTGATAGGTGCAGGTCTTGAGGAACTTGCCGACCCAGAGGCCGCCGGTGTGGCGTGCCGCCTTTCGCGTCGGCAGGGTGTGGTTGGTGCCGATCACCTTGTCGCCATAGGAAACGTTGGTCCGGGGCCCGAGGAAGAGCGCGCCATAGTTGGTCATGCGGTCGAGGAAATAGTCGGGGTCCTCGGTCATCACCTGCACGTGCTCGGCGGCGATCTCGTCCGCAACCGCGACCATCTCGTCGATCGTGTCGCACAGGAACACTTGGCCGTAGTCGCGCCAGGCCTGGCCCGCGATCTCGGCCGTCGGTAGGACGCCGAGCTGGCGCTTGACCTCGGCCATCGTCTGTCGGGCGAGCGTCTCGGAGTTCGTCAGCAGGATCGCGGGCGAAGTCGGGCCGTGCTCGGCCTGGCCGAGAAGGTCGGCGGCACAGAGCTCGCCGTCGACGGTGTCGTCGGCGATCACCAGTGTCTCGGTCGGCCCGGCCAGCAGATCGATCCCCACGCGGCCGAAGAGCTGGCGCTTGGCTTCGGCCACGAAGGCGTTGCCGGGGCCGACCAGCATGTCGACGCGGTCGATGCTGCCCGTGCCGAGCGCCATCGCGCCGACCGCCTGGATGCCGCCCAGCACGTAGACCTCGTCGGCGCCCGCCAGATGCTGTGCGGCGACGATCGCCGGCGCCGGCCTGCCCTCGAAAGGCGGCGCACAGGTCGCGATGCGCCGCACGCCCGCCACCTTCGCCGTGACCACCGACATGTGAGCCGAGGCCAGCAACGGATACTTGCCGCCCGGCACGTAGCAGCCGACCGCGTTGACCGGGATGTTCTTGTGGCCGAGCACGACACCCGGCAGGGTCTCGACCTCGACGTCGCGCAGTGCGTCGCGCTGGACTTGCGCGAAATTGCGCACCTGCGCTTGCGCAAACAGGATGTCCGCGCGGTCCTGTCCGCTGAGTTCGGCCAGGCAGGCCTCGATCTCACCCTCGCTCAACCGAAAGTCGTCGCGCTCCCAGCGGTCGAACTTGATCGACATCTCGCGCACGGCCGCATCGCCCCGCCTGGCGATATCGTTCAACGCGTCTTCCACAATGCGACGGACCTTGTCGTCCGCTTCCGCCGCTTCGGCATCGCTGATGCCGGTCTTCAGGAATCGTGGCATCGGGGTTTCCGCTCCCTGTTGCGCAACTCAAGATGCGAGATCACGCGCGCGGCCTTGCGCCGGCCGGCGTCGAGCCGTCCCCGCGCGGCGCCGCCAGACGCTGCTCAGGACTCAGGTTTCGACGGTGACGCCTCGCCAGAAGGCGACATGGTCCCGGATGTTTTCGGCCGAAGGTTTAGGGTCAGGGTAGTACCACGCGGCATCTACGTTGCGCTCGCCGCTGACCTCGATCGAATAGTAGTGAGCCGTGCCCTTCCAGCCGCAGACCGTCGTCGTCGGGCTCGGCGTGAGGAACGCCTGGTTCACGGCACCCGACGGGAAATAGACGTTGCCCTCGACGGTCTCCCAATTCTCGGCCTCGGCGATGACCTGCCCCTGCCAGATCGCGCGCGCCATTTCCTGCTCCCCCCTGGTTCGCTCGCCCTTTGGGCAGTCTATCGTACCAAGCGGCGATCGAAAGGAGTTGCGCGCCAGAGGATCGCCGTTGACCAGCGGTCGAGGATAGCAGCTCGGGGGCATTTGGCGGCCGCACCGCATGCGCCGCGGCTCCGACAGATTATGCCGGGTGCAATTCGATCGCGAACCAGATGCTCTCGGTGTCCGTGTTATAGCGGTGCCAGGAGTAGGCCCACTCCTTTCACCAGCCACAGCGCAGAAGGGTTCATGGGTGACCCGGTACTCGGGGTGCGGATCGCTGGTGCGCGGCGCCCGATCGACAGCAAACGGCATTGACGGCTCAAGCTCAGCGCCGGGTGATCGCGCATCACCATCGCTCGCCGCTCGGACCGGCACATCGACCGGACCCGCGCGACAAAAAATTCCGCTCCACCGTTAACCCGACTTCCGCAACTCGGGGGTCATGAAGGTTTTAACCCATTGATTTTCCGCGATCGGACCCCCAAAGGTCGGCACTACAGGGCGCCGAAGGGAGAGACGTTCCGTGCGCCGTCAGGCGGAGATCCGCGGCGCGGGTTGTTTCGGCAGGGTCAAGCCAAGCTGGTGCAGCAGTAATTCGTGCTCCTTGTTCGGCCGGGTGTGGCGCGGCAGGACGAGGTGCCGGCCGTCGATGGTCGGCAGGTGGACGTCCACCATCTGGATGGTGGCGAACGTCTTGAGGATGGCGCGTGGGGTGAGGCCAGCGGCGTGTGGCCGGGCGAGGTTCTTCAGGGTGACGAGCAGGCAGTAGGCGATGAATGAGACGAAGATGTGCGCCTCGATCCGCTCTTCGCGCTGATGGAAGATGGGCCGGATCGCGAGGTCGTGCTTGAGTTCCTTGAACGCCTGCTCGATCTCGATGAGCTGCATGTACAGGCGCCAGAGCGTGGCGGGATCTTCGGCGACCATGTTGGATCGCAACAGATAGCGGCCCTCGCGGCGGCGTACGCGGCGCAGCCGGTCGCGCCGCAGGCGGAATGAGAAGCCGTCCGCAGCGAGCTCCTTGTCGGTCTCGGGCACACCGATGTCGACCAGGCTCCAGGCCCGGCCCGCTTCCTTCTTGGCGGCACCGAGCTTGAGCATCAGCTGATCCCGGCTGTTGGACTGGCGTTGCAGCTCGCCCAGCCGGCGCCACAGTTTCTTCAGCCGGCGCCGGCGCATGCCGCGTTCCTTGAGGAGCCGCCCCTCGCTGCGCACCAGGACGTAAAGCTCTCCGTCTTCGGCCAACAGCTTGACGTCTACGGACTGGCGCACCTCCTGCCAGGGCAGGTCCAGGAACGCCTTCTCAAGCCGCGTCAGCCGGCCCTTGGGCGTGCCCACCAGATAGCGCACCGGCGCATCGCCCTCGCGCATCAAGGCCAGCGTCTCCTCGGTGGGAATGCCGCGGTCCATGATCCAGATCCGGTCGGAGCGACCGTATTGCCGTTCGATCTTCTCCAGGAACTCCGCCAGCGTGGTCTGGTCGGCGGTGTTCCCCGGCATCACCTCGTAGGCCAGCGGAAAGCCCTCGGGCGTCACGATCAGCGCGATCACCACCTGCACGCAGTCCGGGCGCCTGTCCCGGCTGTAGCCGAACCGGCGCTTGTCCTCGAACGGCGGGTCGCTCTCGAAGTAGGTCGAGGTCAGGTCGTACAGCAGCACATCGAAGCGCACGTCGAACAGCGTCGCCCAACGGGCGCGAAGGAACGAGAAGAACTCCTGCTTATGGAGCAGCAGCTTGTCGAGGCAGCGATACAGCGTGTCGTCGGCGATCGCCCGATCGCAGCCCAGAAGATCGCGCAACGCGCTGTGCTCGTACCAGTGACGGTGGAGACGCCACTCGCTCCCCGGGTCGATCAGTCGGTAGCAGACCTGGATCTTCAGGATGTCCAGCCACCTCGTGCCTTGACGGCTCGGGGTCAGGCGCGGGCCCCAGAAGCGGTCCAGATCAAGCCGATCCCACAGGACCAGGGCCAGCCAGCACGCCCCCCATTGGCGCGGGTCGTGCAGGGCCACGTCCGCGACGTTGATCTTGACCACCTCGCAGTCCAGCGCCGGCGCCTCCCGATCCTCGGGAAACAGCGCCATCTGCCGAGACCCCGACTTGCCCTCCACAACCTCGATCGAGCGGCACCACGCCGCGCGCTGGCTGTCGTTGATCTCGCCGAGATGGAGAACGTGGCGCTGAACAACGCGGCCGCCGCGGACCCGGACGTTCTCCACCACGCTCCAGTAGCGGTGCTCCTTGCCGTCCTTAAAGCGTCTCTTGCAGCGCACGAACATGAGGGTAGCGTCCGGCGCTTCGCCAGCACAATCAAGGGGGTAGGTCGGCACTACACGCGGTTCCGGAGAGCCAAAGACCGGAAATCCGCCACTTTCCGGGCCGAAAAACCGTCAAATTAGCCGAATGCCGTGCCGAGTTGCGGAAGTAGGGTTAACTCGCCGATCTTCGCGTGAAGATCGCGGATCTCGCTCTCATGATCCCGACGCCGGCGCTCCACGCCGTTCGAGAACACATCGCCAAGGCCATCGATCGCCTGCCGCTTCCACCTGCTCACCTGGTTCGGGTGAACCTGGTGCTTCGAGGCGATCTCCTGAAGCGTCCGCTCGCCACGAAGCGCCGCCAGCGCGAACTCCGCCTTCAGATCCCCTGAAAACCCGCGCCCCTTACTCATCGCATACCCCTCCTCAGTCGGCGGAATACACCTTGATCAAATGTCCGATTTCCTGGGGCCACCTCATTGATACGGTGCATTGTCAGGATCTCCCGGGCATGCTCGCGAGTCCGTTTATCGGCGGCGCGTCGGGCTATGCGATCAATCGCCGCACATGGTGTACAATACCTATTCTCTTGTGCACGGTGGGTCACTATCTGTAATGCGTCTTTTTCCTCTCATTTCCTGAATATTCTACAGTGTGTTAGGGACCTTGGCAAGGCGTCGGCACGGAGACTTCCTTGGCATACTGAATGGCTTTGGGGGACGTTGACGTGCATTTGGGGAAACAAGTTGATATGTCCTGCGCGTGGAGGCAGTCACACCGGAGGGTACAGGGTGGAGAATCCATTGTATATAGACCCCGAAGGCGTGCACGGGGGTGACGCATTCCAGTTGCACTGCGCGACGTACAATATCAGGAATATTGCAGGCAAAAAGGGGCAATTTTGTGCTTCCCTGAGGGGGGTGATGCCTCCTCTCGCGGCTCCCGGGACGGTGTCGTGAGCCGGGGGCCGGCGGGGCGGCGCACCCAGCATGCGGTGCAGGCGACGGCGAGCGAATGGGCGCGGATCCGGGAACTCGCGGCGGCGTCGGGCATGGAGATCTCGCGATACATCGTGCATCGGGCGACGATGCCGGACCCACTGCCGGCGGCCGTTATGCGCCGTGCGGTGCGCGAGCTCCTGCTGCTCTCCAAGATCGAGGAGCAGCGGATGGCGGAGATGGGGCTGGAGGACCGCTGGTCGGCTCTCGGCGATGCCGTCGATGCGTGGCTCGACCGGGAGGCCGAGCTCGACCGCCTGACCGATCCCGGCGCGGCCGGACGCTGGCGGGCCGTCTCCGCCAGCGCCGATCCGGAGGGCGGCCCCGCGCCGAGGCCCTGAGCGATGGCAAGGGTCGTCCGCCGCACGCTGCGTTGTACCCGGGCCGAGAGGGCCGAGATCAGGGAACGCGCGGCTGCGCTCGGCATGCCGGTCTCGGGTTTCCTGGTCGCCTGCGCGCTGCACGAGGAGGCGGGCGGGCCCCGTCGCGACGAGCCCCGGCTGGTACTGTCTGAGGAAGAGCAGCGGACCTTGTACGGGCGGGTAGAGGAGATGGAGAAGGTCCGCCGCGCGCTGCACGAGGCGCTTCCGGGGACGGACCTGTCTCTGTTCGGAGCGATCGCCTTCCTGCAACGCGAGCTGCAGTCGCGCCGCTCGGGCGAGGCGGAGTGATGCCGGCCCCGCGCGTGCGGTTCTCTATCTCTTGCCTGGATTCGGAGTGGGAACGGATCCGCGAGGTCGCGCAGCAGCGCGGCGTCTCGATCAACGATCACGTGATCTCCGCCGGGCTGTGCGTGGAGCTCGACCCCGAGCCGCCGGACGCGCCGGCGCTCGCGCTGAGCGAGGCGGAACAGCGTCGGCTGCTCGACCGGGTGGACCGTCTGGCGGAGAGCATGCTGACGGCGGCGGGGCCGAGCAGGGGGTCTATCGCTCTCTTGCGGCAATCGGTCGAGCTGCTGCTCATGACGACGCTGCGCGACATCGCCCGGAAGGGCCGGGAGGACGAGCTCGCGCAGTTGCTGAAGGAGGTGTTCGGCGACGACTACGGGCCGGTTGTCCAACGAGAGTTCCGGGAATGGATGGCAAGCGCGCCGCTGCTGCTCGGTTGAACACTTCTCTCCCGACGAAGGCCGCCGTCCTCTCACATTCTTAACCCTCTACCCAGGGACCGCTCCTGGCGGTGTTTGAGGGCCTCCTCCTGCTTCAACTCTTGCGCGCGGTCACGGGCCTGCTTGGGCGGGGTGAGGATGCGCTCGCGCCGGGGCTCGTCGGTCCATTCGGCGCGGAAGCAGCCGCGCGCGGTGACCGCGTCGGTGGTCCGCCCGATCCGGCTGCCGGGCTCGGGCGCGCCGGGCCCCGAACTGCGGATCACCCGAAGCTCCACGTTGTGACCGCCCAGGGCGGGGCTCTCGGTCCGCACGGCGACCACGGCCTCGATCGTCCGCGCCTCCCCTTTCAGCCCGGCGGCCTCGGTCCAGGCGATGCGGTCGCCCTCGACGGGCTCGGGACAGAACAGCCGGCAGGCGGCGCTGGGCACGGAGTGTTGGCGGGCGAGCTCCAGCTCCCGGAGCCCCGCGTCGGACCAGGCGGCGCGGAAACAGCCGCCTTCCAGGAGGGTCTGCACGCCGACCTCGACAATCCGGCCCTCGGTGGGCGCCGTATGGCCCGGGGGAGCCACTATCCCGAGCTGCAGCGTGTCGCTCTCGCGCATGCCGCCGGATTCGCTCGCGAAGACCACGACCGCCTGCTGCACGTTTCCGCCCGCGTGCCAGGCGATCCGGTCGCCCGCGACCAGCGGCTCATCCCCGGTCCACTCCCTGCCGCGCTCCGGCGTCGGCAACCGGGCGAGCCGGGCCGTCTCCCGGCGGATCGCCTCGGCCACGGCGGGGTAGCTTGCGGTCTCGCGGAGCCGGGCCAGTTCCGCCTGCCGCGCCTCGGCGCCCGTGAGTCGTCTGACCGAGGCCAGCTCCGCCTTCCAGCCGCGGTCGCGCTCGACCCAGTTGCCCACCTCGTGGCGCACCGCATCCGGCAGGTCCTGGAGGTGCGCGAGCGCTTGTGCCATCGCCGTCGCGCGGTCGTACCCCTCGGCATGGAGCGGCAGGGTCCGTTGCTGCCGGGCGCGTGCCTCGACCGACGCGGCAAGCTCCCGGAAGTCCGCCGCTTCGTCCCGATGCTCTAAGATCTCCAGCCGGTCTAGGACCTCGCGGACGCGGCCCCGCAGGCGGGGCATGTCCTCCAGCCGGGCTCCGGCCCGCATCTCCGCCGCCTCGCCTTGCGAGCTTCCCAACAAGTGCCGGGCGGTCTCGCTGAGTTCTTGCGACCGCTCGCGCCAGGCCGGCGTCGCGTCGAGCCTGGATATCCCGGCCCCCTGCTCGCGAGCCTCTTCTTCCAGCGTCGCGCGCCGTTCCAGATGTCGGGCGCCCACGTCGAGGAAGGCTTTGACAGGGGCGATTTCGACTTCGATGCGGGCATCGCGGGCGAGCACCGCATCGACGGCCTCCTTCACCTCCGGTGCGAGGCCTACCCCTCCCCGGAGTTCCCCTGCGCTGGCCCGCAGAGACTCCCATGCCGGAAGGTCGACCGGATCGGAGCGTGCTTCCAGGCGCTGCCGGTCGACACTCCGGTGGAGTTCCATGAACGCCTCCGCACGGAGCCGTTGCGCTTCGTCCCCGAGTGCGTCCACGGCCTCGCGCACCTGTTCGCGCTCTTCCGCCGCGCGTGCGAGCCGGACGCGGGCCGGATCAGCCAGCTTAGCCCCCTCGTCCTCTCCCAGCAGCCGGAGCCCTTCTCGGCGAAGCGCCTCCGTCCGGTCCATCCGGTCTTCCGGGTCCAGCTCTTCGGCCGGCGGGGCGGCCTCGTCCAGATGATGCCGGCAGTCTTGCAGGAACGCCTCGATGTGGCGTCCGGCCTCCTCGTGATCCGGATGTTGCGGGCGTTGTCGGTGCGTCACTTCCGGGGTGGGCGCGTGCACCCCATTTTCCGTGCTCCACGCTTCGACCGTCAGGCGGATGCCCTCGGGCAAATCATGGTCTCGCAGGGCCTGCGCCCGTTCCACGAGTTCGTCCGCCCCCACCATGTCGCGGGGGTCGATGCCCATTGCCCGTGCCTTCGCTTCATGACGGACCGCCGCTTTCCGGAACCGCTCCGCCTCGTCCAGTCCGAAGCTCCGTGCGATGCTCCGGAGCGCAGCTGCAATCCGACCGACGAAGCCCTCACCGACGGTCTCCTCCATCCGGCGTCCGGTCTCCGCAAGAGCCGCGCCCTCAGCCAGCCAGGCCGTATGCTCCGGCAGTTCGGATACCGGTCGGCCGCTCTCCTCGGCCACCCATTTGAGGAGGGGACGTTTGCGGCAGTGCAGTTCTGCCTTCTGAACGAAGGCTAACTCCTGCCGCTTCCGCGCCACGATCTCCGCGTCCCGGCTCCGGACCTCGGCCGCGAACGCCGCGAGCTCCGGCGGCAGGTTCATCCCCTCCGCCAGCGCCTCCACGCCGGTCACGATCCGGCCGTAGCCCTCCATCCGGCTGAGCTCGGTATTCTCTGCGCCGGCTCGGGCGAGGAGCGCGCGCCAGTCGTCCCGCAACGCCCGCAACATCCCGATTGCCGCAGCCGGCGCGCCGACGGGCGCATCGTTGTCGTCTCCCACCGCCTCCCGCGCCGTCATGCGGATGCTGTCGTTCTCCTCCAGCACCCCCACCAGGAGCTCGCGGTTGTCCGTCACCAGCACGAAACGGTCCCGCGCCCGGCTCGCCTCGACATAGAGCCCCGCCTGGCCCGTCAGCCGCCCGTGCCCGGTATCCAGCACCCCGATCGCTGCGTCCCGCGTCATCCCCTGCGCCGCGTGCACGGTCGAACTCCAGGCGTGATCGATGTGACACATTTGCCGGTCGTCGCGGGCAAGCGAGAGTACCTTTCCTTCTCCCAGGTCGAACCGCACCCGGCGGGAGTCGATCCCGAGCACGACCGCCTGGCCCCCATTCACAAGGCCATGCCTCTTGTCGTTCGCCGTCCAGCGGATCCGGTCGCCCGCCCGGATCCGGATGCGCGCCGTCTCGTAGATCCCGAAGCGGTAGCGCACCCACTTGTCGCCGGGCCTGATGCGGACCGTTCGCCCCGAGGGGTGCTCGAGGAACACAAACTCGCCCTCGGCGCGGTCGATCCGGCAGGCATCGCCTGCGTCGACCCGGAGCGGCGGCACGCGCGAGTGGAAGATGACGATGTCGCCCGGCTCGTGGTTGCGGATGTCGGCCCGCTGCGCGGCGGTCAGGTGGCGGTTCACATAGCGCTCGATCTCCAGCTCGCGCCCGTGCAGCACACCCTCGCGCGCGAGCCCCTCGCGCACCACGCGGTGGATCTCGGCCCGGATGAAGTGCGTCGGCGCGAGGATCGCCGTCTCCGCCCGGTGCTCCTCGTCCAGCGCGAGCCAGAGGCGGGCCGCCTCGGCGCCGAGCTCCTCTTGCGGAACCTCGTTAACCTCGCCGAGCCCCCGCACCGCCTCCGCCGGCCGGCCCTGCTGCAGCCGCTCGACGGCGACCTTCAGGTCGGGATCGCGCTGGCGCAAGATCTCCTCCATCTCCGCCGTCGCGATCCCAGCCTCCTGCAGGGCCCGAAACGGCTCCCCGGCACTCACCGTTCGCAGCTGGCCCCGGTCGCCCACCAGCACCAGGCGCGCGACCCGCAGCCGCTCCGAGATCCGCATCAGAAGCTCCATCTGTGCCGAGGAGGTCATCGACGACTCGTCGAGCACCAGCACCGAGCCCTCGTGCTCGCGCCGCGCACTCGCCATCTTCGCGGCATTGCCGGTGTCTCCGTAGCGCGTCAGGAACCATTGCAGCGTCCGCGCCCGGGCCCTGGTCTCCTGGCCCAGAGCACGCGTGGCCACGGCCGTCGGCGCGAGCAAGATCGCCCGGCGGTCGCCGATCATGCCCAGCGCCTCGCGAAGCATGGTCGTCTTGCCGGTCCCGGCCGCGCCCTGCACCGCGACGATCCGGTCGCGCGAGACAAGAATCGTGCGCACCGCCTCCTTCTGCCCCTCGGTAAGGAAGGTCTGCTCCAGCCGCTGCGACACGCGCGCTTCCGCCGCCAGCGGTTCCGCCGTGTCCACGCCTTGGCGCATGCGGGCAACGATCTCGCGCTCCGAGCGCAGCGCCTCGCTCGTCACGAAGGAGCGACCGCCCCGGACCCTGGCTTCCACAAGGTGACCGTCGGCCAACAGCCCGGTCACCGTCGCGTCGATCTCCGCCAGTTCGTGCCGGCCGGGCGCATGGCTCAGCGCGATCGCCCGGATGTCGCTCTCCCGGAACACCGAGGCGCGTTCCGACAGGTGCTCCACCGCACGCCAGACGATCTCCAACGCGCTGAGACCCGGAGGCTCGGGCGTCAGCTCGTCGGCCGTCCGAACATAGGGCCGGCCCACGGTGGGAACGGTCTTTTGCGATTTGTGTTTACCGCGCTCATGGCCCCGCCGCGCGATGCCCAGGTCACGGGAGACCCCGAGTTCCTCGGCCCGTGCTTTCCACTCCGCCTTCAGCGTGTCGAGGTCCCGGTCGACCTTGCGCTTGCGGGTGATCAGCGCCGCCTGCTGGGTGAGCGCGGCGCTCCACGGAAGCCCGTGCGCGTCCAGCCAGGCAAGGATCTCGCGGCGGCGCGACGAGAACGCGTCCAGGAGGTCCCGGGGAAAGCCCACGATCTCGAAGCCCGGTACGCCGCCGATCATAGTCGCCTCGATCCGGAACCCCATCGCGATCAGCCGCCGGGCCAGCTCCTGGCGGTAATAGGCTCCGATCAGCTTCACGTTGCGGCGGATCTGCGTCGGCTCCACGCTCCGCCACGCGCCCGCCCGGTTCCGGGTCATGTTGGCGAGGATGCAGTGCGTGTGGAGTTGCGGGTCCTGCTCCCGGCTGGTCAGGTGCCGGAACCCGGCCGCCACCAGCCCGTCCGCCGCCACGCGGGGGCGCCTCCCCGTCGCCGGGTCGTGGCCGCGCGTCTGGAGAAGTTCCGCCTCGACCCAGTCGAGCGTCGCCCGGACCGCCGCATCGTGCGCGCCGATGACCCGCCGGTCGCCGTAGAGCAGCGCCTCCAGCGACACCGACTTGGGCGCCGACAGCGTGAGGTCGAGCCCCGGCCGGTGCTCGTGCTCCCCGTCGCGCGCCCGCCCGAGGCGGATCTCCGTCCCCGGCACATACCCCGCGAGAACGCGCTCGAAGGTCTTCGGCGAGACATGCTGCGGCAGGCCGAGTGCCGCCGCCGCGCCCCCGTGCCAGAAACTGGCCCGGCGCTGCCGCGGGTCGTTCTTCGCGTAGTAGCCCTCGCACTCAAAATACGCGACCGTCATTGTCGTCGAGCCGAGCTCGGTCAGGCTCGCAACCACCGGAGCCCCTCAGCCTCCGGGAACGCGCTTCGGCGCGCGGCTCACGGGTAGACGACGTCGAAGCTGCATCTAACGTCGTCCTTGGTCCGCAGGGATTTGAGCATGTAGCCCTGGACCTGTTTGCCATAGCGTTCCCACACACCCTGCTTCCAGCCCTGGGTGTCGTCATAGGGGTCGAAGGCGCCGACCTCGCTCTGGCCGACCGCGCCCACCACCGCAAACGACGGCGCGGAGAGCACCAATGCGAGCGCCAGCGCGGGTACCGTCCAGCGCCGCGTGCGCTTCCACTCCCGCCGGTACCCCTCCAGCGCGTCCCGCGAGCCCGCGTCGAAACGCTCCAGGAACGTAATGCCCGCCTCGCTGAGTTTCTCCACATTGCCGGAGGTCTGCTCGGCCGCAGCGCGCTGCGCCGCGGCGTTCCTCTCCATGGTGCCCGTCACCGCGTCGGTCCAGGGTCCGATCTGCCCTTCCAGCCGGGTCACTAGGTTGTCGCCCGCGTCGAGGCGCTTCGACAGCCTGTTCAGTTCCTGCAGCATGGTCTCGAAGGCGGCGGTCCACCGGCCGTAGTATTCGGCGAGTTCCTGCTTCAGCGCCTCCAGTTCCGATGACCGGCGGTCGAGGCGCTTCAGCAGGGTGTCGAGCTCCCGCATGCGCTCGCCGAACGTCTCGAGCTGCCCGGAGATCCCTGCCTCCCGGCTCTTCAGCTCCGCCACAACCGTGTCGAAATCGCGCCGACCGCCCTTCAGCCCCTCGATCAGCTGGCCGACCGTCGCCAAGTGCGCGGCCATCGCCGCCTTGATGTTGTTTGACCACTCGGTCGCCTCGGCGAGCGTCCCCGCCGCCTCGACAAGGTCCCGCTCACCCTTGCCGTCGGCCGCGAGCGTCGAGATAAGCTCCGCCAGCCGCGCAAGGATGCGTTGCTGGGTGGCTTCGAGCGACGCGAGTGGCCCGGCAAGGTCCGGGGGGTCTGCCGAATCCGCGGCGTCCTTTGCCGAGGAGGGGGCGGTAGCGGCCTCGGGCGTGGCGGTTCGGCCGGGCTGCTGGAGGGCCTCCCCGGGGCCCTGTTCGGAGGTTCCCGCGACCTTCTGCCAGCCGAACAGAAGGCTCCGACCCTCATCGTCCGCCGGTGGCGGCCCGTCCCGATCTTTCTCCCCCGAGGTCATCCCGCCTGCTCCTGTTCTCGTCTTACCCGAACACAGAACGGCAGCGCCCATTCCGACCGTCCGGTTCCGCTGCGGTCCAGCGACCGTCCAGAGTGGCGGAAAAAACGGCGATGTACCAATATTCAGTGCGAAACAGTCACCGGGGCGGTGGGGGATGAGTCATCCCCACCGTCGGGCCTGTCCGCGCCGGCAGCGTTTGCCACCACAACCCCTTCCCCGGACCGCCGGTGTACGTCCGGGCGAACACATGAGTTGCTCCGTAGATTGCGATGAGTGCGGTGCCGATGGAGGACGGGTCGTGACGGAGGAGCCAGGGCGGGCCGAGCGGCCGATTTGACCGGCTTGCGGGCCTGTTCCTCCTCGAAGTTGGTGAGGCTCTGGTAGCTGAGAGCCGAGTGTAGGCATCTCTCGTTGTAGCAGTCGATGAAGCGCGGCAGGTGCTGCGCGACATCTTCCTCGGTCTCGAAGGCCATGGGGTAGATGCCCTCGTTCCAGCCTCAGGGGCGAGATCGGGACGGCCTTCGAAAAGCTGGGCGATCGCGTCTCGGAAGTCGAGAAGGACGCGCTTGGTGTGGATGTCGCGATGCGCTGTCTATGCTTCAGGACGGGCGTTGCCGCACGCCATGCTAGACTCGCTTCCGGCTGGCGGGCTGCGCCTTTGCCGGGCGGGAGTCGAACCCGCTGGGGCGCGACGAAAGGGTTCAGATCAACTCATCCTCCTTCCCAGGGCTTCACCTGGCGCTAGGTCAATATTCCACGCCGAACAGCAATTGGAAAACGGGCGTATCGTGGGTCATGGTACGGCTGAGGCGCTCCGAAGCGACAAGCGCATGACGACGAGCTATTTGGGCTTATGACAACAAGCAGGAGAACGGAACCATGACCGAACCACGATTGTGTTCGATGACGGCCACGGAAATGGTGCTTCTCGTGGGCAAGGGGGAGATCACTCGGCGGGAGCTTGTCGAGGCTCATCTGGAGCGGATAGCCGAGCACAACGGAGCGATCAACGCGATCGTCGAGACGCGCAGCGAAGCGGCGCTCGCCGAAGCCACCGCCGCAGACCGTGATGCGGCGAATCGGGCGGAACTGGCGCTGGACGGAGTTCCGATCAGCATCAAGGACCATTTCGACGTGGCGGGCATGAAGCACACCGAAGGCGTGCGGGCCATGGCGCAACGGGTGTCCACGGCGGACGAATTAGTTGTTGCACGACTTCGCGCGGCCGGCGCCATCGTTGTCGGAAAGTGCAACCAGCCGGACTTTCAGATCCGATGGAACACGGTGAACGACCTCTATGGTGCCACGCGCAATCCCCGAGACCTCAAGCGGGCCGCCGGTGGCTCTTCAGGCGGCGATGCCGCAGCGGTAGCGTCCGGCATGGCGGCGCTCGGGCTGGGCGCGGATTACGGCGGGTCCATCCGCGTACCGGCGGCATTCTGCGGCATCTACGGTCTCCGCCCGTCGGCTGGCCGCGTACCGGCGGTTGCGACACAACCGCCTTTCGACGGTCCCCCGACGTTGGACCTGATGTGTTCGATCGGACCGTTCGCCCGCTCGGTAAATGACCTGTGGCGCGCATTCGAGGTGTTGAGCGGCGCTGACCCGCGCGATCCTGCGACGATCGACATGCCATTGAGGGAGAGGAGCGGCGGCACCAGTCGCCGCGTCGTGCGCATGTGCCATCAGACCGGAGCACGCGTGACGCAGGAGGTCGAAGCGGCCCTTGATCAGACTGCCGATATTCTCTCGCAGGCCGGGTATGAGATCGTGGACGCCGGAATTCCCGGTGCGGAAAGGGCACCGGAAGTCTGGGCGGAACTTGTTAGCACCGAGCTGCTTCAAAGTGCGATGCCGGTCTGGCGCGATCAAATTGGCGAAAGCGGTCGCCAGCACATAGAGGAAATGTTCGGCATCTATGACCTCGGCCGGGATGTCAGTCGCTATATCTCCTCTTTCATGGAACGGCGCGCCATTGTTCGCGAAACGGCGGCTTGGATGGAGAACAATCCGTTGATCTTGGCGCCAGTCGCAGGCACGCCGGCACCTCCACTCGATTTCGACCATTTCCTGGATCGGCAACAGAGCCAATCGCTCTTCGACAACATGAGAAATCTCATGTGGGTCAACCTGCTAAGCCTGCCCAGCGTTGCGTTTCCTAACGGAATTCAGATCGTCGCCCGGCGATTTCATGAGGCCGACATTTTTGATGCTGCATCTGCCGTCGAGCGCGAAATCGGCCCCTTGAGCATTGCCGTTGCGGACAGTGAACCCATCGATTGATAATGAAAACATCCGTCCAACTATGACTCTTTCTGGTTTGCTATGAGCAGCGCTCCTTGGCCGTCGTGTCGACACATTTGCGATGCTTTTGTGGCGAGCGGCGCGCTGACCGAGTCGGATTCTTTCAGCCGGGATGTGTGCTATTGACATGCGCCCATGAAAGCGGCCCGCGGCTGGAAGTGGATCGTCTTGCGTCGAAGTGAACGTCATTGAGCCGACCTTGTCCAGAGGATGGCATTCGGTTAGGGCCAGGAATGATGGATGTTCGACAATGGCACACGATCATGCCCATAACGCGGCTCCATCCGACACCACGATGAGTGTGAAGGCCCTGTAAACGCTGGTGACCGAAAAGGGCCTTGTGCCAACGGCGGCGTGATTTTGCGCCAGCGCGGCGGTGTCAAAATTCACCAGTAGCCTGGTAGGGAGCTTGTTCCGGCGGTCCCTGGAAGGGATGCGCGCGGGACGGCGCGCCCCTCACGAGGCTGGCGTCGGTCTGCGCGTGGGCGGGGCCTGCAGGCCCACCCCCCTCGTCTACCGGAAGGCGGATTCGGGTCGCCAGAGGGGTTCCGGCTCCGGCAGGAATGCCCTCGGTGTTAGCGCGCTCATGAGCGCCTCGACAAAGAAATAGTCGCCAAAGAGCACGGCGCTGTCGACGCCGTCCCGGTGGGGTATCGAGTAGCAGCCGTGCCTGAGCAGGCCGCGGTGCCACTCCTCCCGCGCGATATAGTCGGTGCACAGGCACTCCAACATGACCAGAGCCTGCCGGCTCCATGTGTCGCCCTCTCCCGAGTCCGAATGTAGGCGGGCCATGGTGAGGAAGCCTGCGGCAACGATCGCCGCTGCCGATGAATCCCGCGGCGCGTCTGGAATCGCAGGATCGTCGAAATCCCAGAACGGGACCGGGTGGTCGCCGAGGCGTTCCAAATAGCGGCGACCCAACGCTTCAGCCAGGTCGAGATAGGTGCCGTTGCGTGTCGCCGCCGCCGCGGCCGCGTAGCCGTAAATCGCCCAGGCCTGGCCGCGCGACCAAAGGCTGTCGTCGGCATAGCCCTGGAAGGTGAATCCGCGCGCCCGCCTTCCCTCCTCATCGTATTCGACTGCATGGAAGGTCGAGAAATCGGTGCGGATGAAGGCCTCGCGCGTCGTACGTGCATGGGCCTCGCCTGCGAGCCGGAAGCTCCCGTCATCGACATGATCGGCAGCCCAATAGAGCAGCGGGAGGTTCGCCATCGTGTCGATGGCGGAGCTCAGCCTGCCGCGGCGGTCGTCCAAGGGTCCCCAGGACGAGAGATAGGCACCGCCAGGCGTGGTGACCAGCCGCGCGCGAAGCCTCGTCGCCGCGCGCACCGCGAGATCGGCGAACCAGCCCTCGCCGGTAACGTGGTGCGCCGGAACCGCGCTGCTCCAAAAAATGAAGCCGATATCGTGGGTGTTGGGATCCTGGCAGCGCGGGGCCACGAGTCGCATGCGTTCGCGAGCAAGCTCCAAAAACCGGCCCTCGCCGGTATGGAGATGGGACGCGACCAGAAGTCCGACCCAGAAGCCGCAGAGCCAGTTGCCGTGGCTCCAGGCATCGCCCGATTAGCCGGCGGATAGCGAGGCGGGCATGGTACGCTAGGCTCCGCTCTCCTCGGTCACATAGGGAAAGCCGACGCCAATCGTCGCCTCGTCCTCCAGAATCTTCGTTGCAAGCAGATCAAGCGCGCCCGAGAAGAGTGCGCGTTGTGCGTCAGTTGGCGTCGGCACCGTCTCTTGTCCCATCGATGGGAGGGAGAAACGCGCTACGCGTCGGGCACCCACATGAGGACGTACCGGGCCACGGCAACGGTTTCATCTCGTTGGTTGACCACCTCGATGTCGGAGAGAGCGCGTCGGCGCTCCTCGTCGATCTCGGCAACTGTGTAGGTCACGTTCACCGTGTCGTTGATATATACCGGCGCAGTGAAGCGAATGCGGTCATAGCCGAGGGAGACGGGAGTCTCGTCGATCCCTCGCTCGACGCAGCGGGCGATCATCATCGTCGAGGTCGTGGACATGAAGCCGACCAGCAAGGCGCCGTGTGCGATGCGGTGCCCGAAGGACGACTTCGACATGTATTGCTCATTCACATGATTGCCGGAGAAATCGCCGGTAATCCCTGCGAACATGTAAATGTCGCTTTCGCCGACGGTCTTGGAGAACCTCACCTGTTCGCCGACGGTCACGTGGAAGTCCGACATCGCTCGCTCCGAGATTGGTCTATCCGTCTTCGCTCAGGTGTCGCGTTAGCGCTCGGCCTCGGCCGGCCGATGGATCCCGATCACGCCGTCCGCCTGCAGCCGCTCGATGGCCTCGCTCCCGTAGCCGATCTCGCGCAACACCTCCTCTGTCTGCGCCCCGAGCGGCTGCGGGGGCAACCGCACTCCAGGCGTTGCGCCGTCATAGCGAATGGGGTGGCCGACGATCGTGATTGGCGTCCCGGTGGCGCCGGGGATCGTCTCGAAGCATGCGTTGTGCCGAATCTGCGGGTCGCGCAGGACGTCCTCATAGTCGTTGACGGGCGCGCACCAGATGTCGCGGCCCTCAAATGCTTCGAGCCAGACGTAGGTGCTGCGCGTCTCCAGCACTGGCGCGATGAGCGATGCGATTTCCTCGCGCCGAGCATAGCCATCGCCGTTGGGGATCGCCGCCAACGCCGGCAGCGACAGCGCATCGGCCAGGTGCTCGTGGTTGGAGAACGAGATGGCGAGATGGCCATCCGCCGTGGCGTAGATGCCGTAGGGTCCGGGGTAATACCAGCCGCCCAGGCAACGTGGCGGACGCACGTCGTCGGGCCGGGGGCCGTTGAGGTAGGTGCTGAACGATTCCGACTGAAGATCGATCGCGGCCGACAACAGATTGACGTCGACTCTGCAGCCTTCGCCCGTCCGCGCCCGGCGCACCAGGGCGGCCAGAATTCCCGTCGCCAACAGCGACCCGGCATGGACGTCGACGAGAGCGACGCCCACCGCCCGAGCGCGGTCCTGCGTATTGCCGGTGATCGCTGCGAGGCCCGACATCGCCTGGATGAGAAGGTCTTGGCCGGGCTGCTTGACGTAGGGGCCATCGGGTCCGAAGCCCGAAGCGGAGGCAAATATCACGCCCGGATTGGCCGCCTTCATGGCGTCGTACCCGAAGCCCAGCTTCTCCATCACGCCGGTGCGAAAATTCTCACTCACGACATCCGCGCGCGCGATCAGCTTCCACGCAATCTCTTGACCTTCGCTCGCCTTCAGATCGAGCGCGAGGCTCCGCTTGTTCCGGTTGGCACAGAGGAACAGGGTTGTTTGGCCATCGATCCTCTTGTCCGCGCCGCCCCATTGCCGCTGGAACGCCCCGTTCAAAGGCTCGATTGCGATGATATCGGCACCCAAATCGCCGAGCGTTTGCATGGCGTGGGGCCCCAACAGGAAGTGGTTGAAGCTTACCACCTTGACCCCATCCAGCAGGCCTGGACCGCCGTCGCTCAACTCCGACCCCCCCGCTCCGCTCGCAGGCGCATGCTAACACACCTGCCCTCGGCCGAGCGACGGGACTGGACCGTTGCGCAGACCGCTGCAATGCGCCTATCACGGAACGGCACAAACGGCGTCAATCGTTCTCGGCGGCGACGCCGGCAAAGACAGGAGGCATCCCATGGGTGACGTCTCGGTTCTCCTGGAACGCGACGGGCGGGTCGCCCGTGTGCGGATCGACAACCCACCCCTGAACATCCTGACGACGGCGGTGCGCGAAGCGCTGTTTCGCTGCGTGCACCGGCTCACGGCGGAGGATGGACCCGACGTGGTGATCCTCGAGGGCGCGGGGAAGCGGGCGTTCTCCGTCGGCTCGGACATCAAGTCGTTCCCCGAAGACGAGGTGGGCGCGGTCAACAAGATCCGCTTTGAGCAATACCTGCTGGATCGCATTACCACTCTTCCTCAACTGACCGTCGCCAAGCTCAACGGCCATGTCCTGGGTGGCGGGGCCGAACTCATGCTCGCCTGCGATCTACGGATTGCTGCTGAGGGGACGCAGATCGGATTCCCTGAAATCAAGTTGGGCGCGTTGCCGGCCGCCGGCGGGACGCAACGTCTAATGCGTGAGCTTGGGCCCGCGCGGGCGCGCGAGCTCGTCTACTTGGGCGATTCGATCGACGCCGACGAAGCCTATCGTATCGGCCTCATCAACCGCGTCGTGCCGGCCGAGCGGTTGGACGAGGCAACGGAGGAACTGGTCTCCGCCCTTCTCGAACGGCCGGCAAACGCGCTGACTATGGCGAAACGGTGCCTCGCGGAAGGGCTCTCCGGGTCTCTTGCGCCCGGCCAGACCGTCGAAACCGAAGCCTTCGCGGCGCTGTTCAATCATCCCAACATCAGGGAAGGCCTCGCCGCCTTCCAGGAGAAGCGAAAGCCAACATTCCGGCGCTCGTCCAAGGACTCGAGCGGAGATGGTAGTGACCTGGTTCGGACAGATGCGAGACGGGGCCCTTGAAGAGAGGGTGGGGGGCTCCAGGCAGCGCCCGCGACAACGCGCGCAGGTCTTCGAATCGAAAACTTGTCGCGCCGCGACAGTTAACAAAGCGAAGGTGCTTGCGTTCCTCGACAGCGTCCGCAATCATCCCACCGTCACAGCCGCCGGAAATCCTCGCCTGATTAACACGCCATACGCTCCTTTGCCGAGATGCCCGGACAACCCCTCGGCCGCTACCAGAACTGCGCCGTCGAGGCCTTGCATGTGATCGAAGAACTCATTCAGCTCGCTCGGGAGTTCCGCGGGGTGAGCGCCGGTGGTGAATACTTGGGCTGTCGGAGCACGAGATTTCCTTCTATGACGCCCTCGAGACCAACAATGGCTTGGTCCACGTACTCAGCGCACCCTGCGCCACATCGGGCGCGAACTTGCCGAGACTATCTGCGGCAACGTCATGACCGACCGAACGCTGCGCGAGAACGTGTGGGCGAACGTGCGCGGATTGCATAAACGCATTCTCCCCAAGAATAGCTATCCGCCGGGCAAGCAGGAGAGAGCGAGTCGGACGATGCTGGAACAGGCGGAAGTCATATCAGCTGAATGGGACGTGTGAGCCGACGCGCATAGGCCTACGCGGGCATATCGATTGTGGGGCCAACACTGTGTGAATGGCGCGCAACCATGGTAGGAGCCGGTATGAGTGACCGAAAACACCCCGCTGATCGTAGAGCCGCGACCAAACAACCGTTTCAACGCGACTGACCAGGCCACAATACCGTTGACACACGCAAATCTATTTCAAGTTAGATTGTCCTCGAAGGCGCCCAGATTATGAAGAAAGAAATATTAGATTTGAACATAATCGAAAATTGGTTGTCGCGCTTCGAAGAGGCCCTGGCGCGCAAAGATGTTCCCGCATTGTCGAGGCTTTTCGAGAGCGGCTGCTACTGGCGAGATCTTGTGGCCTTCACCTGGAATATGGTCGTCTTCGAAGGTCTTGACGAGATTGCAGGAATGCTTTCGGCGCGTCTAGTCGACACGGCCCCGTCAACATTTGTCGCAAACCGTACCAAGGAAATGAACGGAGTCGTTCAGGGGAGCTTTACCTTTGAGACTCGTGTGGGCCGCGGGGCGGGCTATCTGCGCCTCAGGAACGGCCTGTGCTGGACCTTGCTCACAACATTGACTGAAATAAAGGACCATGAAGAGCCCTTGGGCGAGCGGCGGGATCCGGTGATCGTTGCCGGTCAGCCCGCGCCTAAACGAAACTGGCTAGAGCGCCGAAGAGACGATGAGGCCACACTCGGTATCTCGAAGCAACCCTTCGTCGTCATCGTTGGCGGTGGCCAGGCCGGCCTCGGCTTATCGGCCCGTTTAAAGATGCTAGGCGTACCCACGATAATCGTCGATCGCCATCCGCGTCCCGGAGACGCATGGCGAAGACGGTACAAAAACTTGCATACACATAGCCCCGTCTGGACTGACGATCTTCCCTATGTGCCTTTTCCCGAGCACTGGCCCACATATTCACCAAAAGACCAGCTTGCCAATTGGCTGGAGCAGTATGCAAACATCATGGAGCTAATTTTTTGGGGAAACACTGAAGCCGAGAACGCCAGCTACGATGAACCGAATAGGGAATGGGCGCTTACCGTGCGACGCGAAGGCAAGGTTGTCTTGCTGAGACCGAAGCACTTGGTTGTCGCTACGGGCATGTCAGGCAGGCCAAATGTTCCCGAGTTCCCCGGTGCGAATAGCTTCAGGGGGGAAATCTATCATTCTAGTGTATTTCCAGGAAGCGCCGAACATAGCTCAAAAAAGGCCGTCGTTGTCGGTTCTAACAACTCAGCGTTTGACATCGCTGTCGATCTTTGGGAACACGGCGCCGACGTCACGATGGTGCAGCGCTCATCGACCTGTATCATCCGTTGCGACTCTATGGTGGAAGTCGTGAACAAGCCGCTTTACTCCGAGGAAGCGCGCAGAGCGGGCTTAACCGTGGAGCAGGCGGATCTCGAGGACGCCTCGATACCCTTTCGATTGATTCCCCGTTTTCATACGCCGCTTTATAAGGAAATCGCCGAGCGAGACCGTGCCCTTTACGACAGGCTCCGTAAGGCCGGGTTCATGCTGGATTTCGGCGAGGACGAGTCCGGGCTCTTGATGAAATATTTTCGGCGTGGTTCGGGTTATTATATTGACGTAGGAGGCGCTAGTATTTTAGCCGAGGGTAAGATTAATCTTAAATCTGGCTGCGGTGTAGAAATGATTGTGCCCGATGGCATCGTTCTCAGCAGTGGCGAAAAGCTACCTGCAGATCTCATCGTCCTCGCGACTGGCTACACGTCAATGGACGGGTGGGTCGCTGAAGCTGTCTCGCCGGAAGCTGCCTCGAAGGTTGGAAGAGTATGGGGACTGGGATCGGAAACGAATTTGGATCCGGGTCCTTGGGAGGGCGAATTGCGCAATATGTGGAAACCGACTCGCCTTGATGGCTTATGGTTCCACGGCGGAAATCTTCAGCAGGCTCGCTATTACTCCGGCATTCTTGCTCTACAACTTAAGGCGCGCATGGAAGGCATAGACACGCCTGTTTACCCGCCGATCAATAATTGATCCTGCCAAACTATGAGCCGGGATCGGCGTTCTCAAGAATTCGCTCAGTGGTAAACTGAGACCGCGGTAAGAGTTTGAAGAGAGCGCAGTAATAAACCCGAATATTGGGGCGCAGTACGATAATCAAGTCATCGGAACTGATCTTGATGTCTGCCGAGGCCGAAAACGTTGCCCATCCACGATTTTAGCTCGTCCTCCACAGTGTGGAGGCGAATTCGGCTAGAGGTCGTATAACTAGTTGAGTACATTAATCAGTTACGTTTATAATCTGCTTCGCCACGCGAAATGTTTGTTGCCACACAAGAGAGCGAGTTTCTGCGTGTAGTTGCCGTTGTCGCTTAATCTTGTCACTCTTGTTTGTAGGCTTTGCGGTGTCCTGTCGTAAATCTCTCCTGTTCTGCCGTACCAGGGTCAGCGGAAACATCATCCGCCTTCAAGTCGTCGAGAACCGGTGCGAGGGTAAGAAGGCGGACCAGCGCGCCAGCGCCAACCTGAGGGATCTCGACCAGAGCGTTGCTGCCGGCGTTCTCGACAGTCTGGTTCGGTCCGCCTGTCACCTCTGCGAAAGGCTGAGCCCGCTTGTGCGAAAGGCTGAGCCCGCTTGGTGAGCAGAGTGGCCACTCACCGGCTCCCGAAGCGTCGGTGCGCGCCATCGGGCCGGTGCCGGTGCCCCAGGGTCTGTGGGAAAGCAGCAGATGCCGGGCGGTGGTGCGCGCGACGCTTGCCGGGAGGCGTCGCCGTTTCAACGTGGAGCGGTCTGGGTTCGCGCCGAGCTGCGTCAAGGACGAGAACGAGGAGGGGCTGTTCGCGCACCGGCGCTGGCGTCGATGTTGGACCGTCTGAGCTTAGCGGCCAGCAGGTGATCGCCGTGGAAGATGTATGGCGGCAGGTAGCAGTGGCAGTCGTAGTAGCCGTGGAAGGAGCGGCCTTCCCGACAGACGTGAAGCGGGTCGTCGGTGGCGTCGGGGTCGAGGATCAGTTGCGCCGGCGCTTGCCCATGGGCGCCGAGGAAGAGATTAACGAAGAGCGTCCCGATCGTCTCGGAATCGTGGTCGAGGCGGCGATAGCGATGGGCGCCCGCGGGCACGTGCTCCAGCCGGTTGAGCGTCGACTCGCCCGCAAGCGGCGCGCAGCCCGGCCGCCCGATCGCCCGATCCGTGGCGCCCAGAAGCAGGGCGCCAGCGTCCGAGGTCATCACACCGCCGCCGAAATTGGCCACGGCGGCGGGGCCATCGAGGGGTTCCTCTATAACTTACCAAGTCTTTGATACAGAATACGTTTATCACGCTCAAAGCCCCAATACACCTCCTGCTCGTGAGAAATGCGGCCTAGCAGTCTGTCGGACTTTGGATTGGATTTCTCATAGAATCGCTGCATGAGCAATTTCGTCGACTGTGATCGGGAGCAGGCGTTTTTGCTTCCTCCCGATCTGCGGGACTGGCTCCCGGCGGGTGATTTGGCGCACTTCGTGATCGAGGCGGTCGAGGGAGTCGATCTGGGCGCCTTCAAGGTGAACCATCGCGGCACGGGCTCGGCGCAGTATCACCCCCGGATGATGCTTGCGCTACTGATCTACAGCTACGCCAACGGGCTCTTCTCCAGCCGTCGGATCGAGCGGGCGACGCACCGCGATATCGGGGTTCGCTTTGTTGCGGCGAACCGGCACCCGGATCACGATACGATCGCGCGCTTCCGACGGGAGAACTTCGTCGCGGTTTCGGAAAGCTTTTTGCAGGTTCTGCTTCTTGCCAAGGAGTTGACGCTGTTGCGGGTGGGTCTGGTCAGCGTCGACGGCTCCAAGTTCAAGGCCAATGCCAGCAAGCACCGTTCGGTGACGTATGAGCGTGCGGGCGCGTTGATCACACAGTTGGAAGGCGAGATCGCGGCGTTGCTGGGCCGGGCGGAGGCGGCGGATGTGGATGGCGAGGAGGATCCCCAGGCATTGCCGAAAGAGATCACCCGGCGCGAGGCCTTGCGCGACAAGCTTGATGCGGCCCGTCGCCGTCTGGAGGCGCGAGCTGAGGCGCGGGCGGAAGCGGAGCGCGGGGCCTACGAGGCCAAGGTGGCGGCGCTGGACCGGCCGGAGACGGTGCTCGCGGACAACGGCTATGCCAACGGGGCGGAGGTGGCGGCGCTGGAGGCGAGCGGCATCGAGGCCTTGGTGTCGCCTTCGGCGGAAGGCCGTCGGCGGACCCACGACTTCCGCCCGGTGAAGGCTCTCCCGGCGGCAAAGGAGCCCAAGGCCGAGTGGTTGAAGGCGATGGCGGAGAAGCTCGCGAGCGAAGAGGGTCGTGCCCTCCACAAGCTGCGCCGGCAGACCGTCGAGCCGGTCTTCGGCGTCATCAAGGCGGTGCTCGGCTTCGCCGGGTTCTCGCTGCGCGGCCTCGAGAAGACCGAGGGCGAGTGGACCCTGGTAGCTCTCGCTTACAGCTGCAAGCGCTTACACAAGCTGAGCCTGGCGATGTGAGGCGCCTGGGTGAAGCATGTCGTGACGGAGCAAGGGCGTCCACGCCGCGAACCGCCGCCGAACCGGCAGACCACCTCTATCGGGAAAAACCGGCGCCAACTCGGCCCGCCGGCAAAACCACCGGTGACAAAACCATACTCAATCGATGAACCAAAGTCCGACAGACTGTTAGCCCGAGAGCGGCATGGAAAACCCGTGCCGCTGTGGTCGACTCACCGCCCGGTGAGGGCAGGCCGGGCACGGCGTAAGCATGGACAGCGCGCTTTCCTGACGTTACTCTGACAATGACTTGCAATTGCACGATAGCGTCACCGATGACGATCGGACAGGTCGAACGCGCGCGGGTGCCGACCGGCTCACGGGATGCCGGCTGGTCGGGCGTTGGATGTCGGCCGGCGAACGCACCGGACGGGCTGATCCTCGAGGACATCCATCACGTCTATGACGTGGCGCCGGTGATCTGCGGGGTCGATCTGGCTGTCGAGCGCGGGCAGATCCTGTGTCTTCTGGGCCCGTCGGGGTGTGGCAAGACCACCCTGCTGCGTATCGTCGCCGGCCTCGAGCATCAAAACGCGGGGCGGGTCGTGATCGGTGGCAAGGAGATGGCCGGCCCGCGCCGGTTCGTCCCGCCCGAGAAGCGCCGAGTCGGTCTGATGTTCCAAGACTATGCTCTGTTTCCCCACTTGCGGGTCACCGACAATGTGGCGTTCGGGTTGGCGGCGCTGGAACGCACGCGCCGCCGCGGCGTCGTGCTCGGCTTGCTTGAACGCCTCGACCTCGTTGATCTCGCGAACGCCTATCCGCACGAACTTTCCGGCGGCGAGCAGCAGCGTGTGGCGCTCGCCCGCGCCCTCGCGCCCCAGCCACGCGTGATGCTGCTGGACGAGCCGTTCTCGGGGCTGGACGAACGCCTCCGTGAGCGGGTTCGCGACGACACGCTGCGCTTCCTCGAAGAGGAAGGCGTGCCAACCCTGCTGGTTACCCATGATGCCGAGGAAGCCCTCCTGATGGCCGATCGGATCGCCTTGATGCGCGACGGTGCGCTGGTCCAATCGGGGCCTGCGGAGGAGCTTTGCCGGCGGCCAGCGAGTCCGTTTGTCGCGCGCTTTTTTGGTGCGTTGCCGGCGTTCGACGGCCGAGTTCGGAATCGCGCGGTGGAGACTCCGATCGGGAGCGCGCCGAGCCGCTGCGGCGAGGGGTGCAGGGTCAGGGTCTATGTAAGGCCGGAGGCCATAGAGCTGGTCGAGGGCGAAGCCGACGGCGCCTCCGCGCTCCCGGCCGCGCGGGTGATCGACAGCCGGCCGCTGGGCCCGACCAGCCACCTTAAGCTCGCCGTGGACGGGCATGCGCCGCTGCTGAGCGTCAGCGTCGCCGATAGCGTCACGCCGCAAGTCGATGATATCGTACGCATTCGGCTTGACCCGCACCGAACTTTTGTGTTCCCTGCTACGCAAGACCTGTAGGCGGTAATGGTGCAATCCTGGCGCTGAGAGGCGGACGGGAGGCTCGCGACTGCCCGCTACCGTTGTCGCCATTGTGAGACTGGAGCCATGTCATGGGTATCTCGATCTGGCAAATCCTTCTGATCGTTCTGGTGGTCGTGCTCTTGTTCGGCGCCGGCAAGTTGCCCCGTCTGATGGGCGATTTTGCTAAGGGTATCAAGAGCTTCAAGACGGGTATGCGGGAAGGCGAAGCGCCCCCGCAGGCGCAGAACGCGCCCGCGGAGACGCCGCAGGAGCCCAAGGTGATCGAGAACGAGCCCGCGACCGTCGAAGCGAGCGCCGTCAAGAAAGACGAAGCCGTGAAGAGCTAAACGCCGGCGCGGCGGAATAGAACAGGGAGATCACCCGCTCTCGAGGCGGGCCAAGCAATGTTCGACATCGGCTGGCAAGAGATCATCATCCTGATGCTGATCGCCTTGATCGTCGTCGGGCCGAAGGATCTGCCGCGCATCGTCAAGACGGCCGGCCAATGGATGGGCAAGGCGCGCGGTTACGCCCGCGATTTCCAGAGAACCATCGAAGAAGCCGCGGACGCGACGGAGATCGACGCGGTCAAGAAGGAGATCGACGAAGCGAATAAGGAACTCGCGACCGCCAGCCGGGATGTGACGGAAGGTGCGGGCGGCGTGAACAAGATGTTCAGTGAGGACGTCTTCACGCCGTCGAAGACGGCGGATCAAAAATCCAACGGCGAAGCGGGCCCCGACGACGATACGGCCAAGGCGGCGGCACCCGTCGCGGAGCGCGAACCAACCGCCGCGCAAGCGGCGCCAGCGGCGGAGGCAAAGGGCAACGGCGCGGACCGCCCGCCCGGGCGCGGCGCGAGCGCCTAGCCGGTGGTCGACCAGATCGAGCAGACCCGGGCGCCGCTGCTCGACCATCTGGTCGAGCTCAGGCGTCGCCTCTCCTTTGCGGCCATCGGCCTGGTCATCGCCTTCCTCGGCTGCTGGTATGTAGCGCAGGACATCTTCGCGTTCCTGGTCGAACCGCTGCGCACGGTGCTGACCGAGGGGGGGCACGACACCAGCCTGATCTACACCCACCTTCTGGAGGCGTTCTTCACCGAACTCAAGATCGCCTTTTGGGGGGCGTTCTTCGTTTCGTTCCCGCTGATTGCCACTCAGTTCTGGATGTTCGTCGCACCCGGGCTCTACAAGAAAGAGAAAATAGCGGTTCTTCCTTTTCTCTTCATCACGCCTATCCTCTTCTTTTCTGGCGGGGCTTTGGTCTATTACTTTATCTTCCCGCAGGCCTTTAACTTTTTCATCTCCTTCCAGGACCCGGGGACCGACGAGCGGCTTGGGCTCGAGCTGTTGCCGAAGATCGGCGAATACCTTTCGCTCGTCATGAAACTGATCTTCGCGTTCGGAATCGCCTTCCAACTCCCCGTGATGCTGACCCTGCTCGGGCGCGCAGGTTTGGCCACCTCGGCCGGGCTGAGGCGAAAACGCAAATACGCGATCGTCATCGTGTTCATCGCCGCCGCTATCTTGACGCCGCCGGATCTGTTCAGTCAGATCGGCCTCGGCATTCCGCTGATCGTGCTTTACGAACTGTCGATCATTTCGGTCGGTTTCGTTGAAAAGAAGCGCAGGAAAAAGCAAGCCGAGGAGGACGCAGCCTACGCAGAAATGGACGAGCTGCTTGCTCAATACGAAGATAGCGAAGAGACCGATTTCAACGACGGGCGCTAACCGATAACGCCGATTGCCAGGGCTGGGCGGCATTTCTTCCTGCCTCTTCCCTTCATTGATCGCCGGCAAAGAACGTTCGACTTCGCACCGCGAAGCGGTTACAAGGCGCGCCGTCATGTTCAGCGCCAGATGGGTTCGCGAGCACAGCGACGCGTTCGATAGCGGTCTCGCCCGGCGTGGACTGGAACCGCACGCCGCCCGTGTGATCGACCTCGACGCGCGTCGGCGCAAGATCCAGACCGAGTTCCAGGACCGCCAGCAAGCACGCAACCGGATGTCCAAGGAGATCGGCGCCGCCAAAGCCAGAGGGGAGGATCCGTCCGGCTTGATCGCCGATGTCCTGGGTTTGAGGGATGCCGTTCAGGCGCTCGATCAACAAGGCAAGGAGCTCGCTGCCGAGCTCGATGAACTTCTCGCCTGCTTGCCCAATTTGCCCGCCGATGGCGTGCCCGACGGCGTCGACGAAGGCGCCAATGTCGAGATCAGGCGATGGGGCGAGCGACCGCGCTTCGATGGCGGACCGAAGCAGCATTTCGAGATCGGCGAGGCCCTCGGTCTGATGGACTTCGAGCGTGCGGCCAAGCTCTCGGGCGCGCGCTTCGTCGTGCTTTCCGGTGCACTTGCCAGGCTCGAACGAGCGCTTGCCGCGTTCATGCTGGACCTGCACACCAAGGAGTTCGGTTACACCGAGATCGCCCCACCGTTCCTGGTGCGCGAAGCCGCCGCCTATGGCACCGGGAATCTTCCGAAATTCTCGGACGACCTGTTCCGTACGGCTGATGGCTATTGGCTGATTCCGACGGCCGAGATGCCGCTGACCAACCTCGTCGCCGGCGAAATCCTGGATGAGAGCGAGCTGCCGCTTCGCATGGCGGCGCACACGCCGTGCTTCCGAGCGGAAGCCGGCGCGGCCGGCAAGGACACAAGGGGCATGATGCGCCAGCACCAGTTCTCGAAGGTCGAGCTGGTGAGCGTGACCCGGCCGGAGGATTCGGAGGCGGAGCACGAGCGGATGACGGTCTGCGCCGAAGAGGTGCTGAAGCGCCTCAGGCTCGCCTACCGCGTCGTCGTGTTGAGCACCGGGGACATGGGCTTCTCGGCACAAAAGACCTATGACATCGAGGCCTGGCTGCCGGGGCAGGGTTGTTACCGCGAGATTTCGAGTTGCTCCAATTGCGGCGCGTTTCAGGCCCGGCGAATGAACGCGCGCTGCCGGCCTGCCGGTGAGAAACAAACCCGATTCGTGCACACCCTTAACGGCTCGGCCTTGGCGATCGGCCGCACATTGATTGCCGTGCTGGAGAACTACCAGAATGCCGATGGCGGCGTGACCGTGCCGGAGGCGCTCCGCCCCTATCTGGATCAGACGGTGTTGCTCGCCTAGATGCGTATTCTCGTCTCGAACGATGACGGCATAGACGCGCCGGGGCTCAAGGTGTTGGAGCGCGTGGCGCGCAACCTGTCCGACGACGTCTGGGTGGTTGCGCCCGAGACCCAGCAGAGCGCCGCCTCCCATTCACTCACGCTGCACCGGCCGCTTCGCATTCGCCGGATTTCCAAGCGCCGCCACGCGGTCAACGGCACGCCGACCGATAGCGTTTTCCTCGCTTTCAACAAGGTTTTGATCGACGGCCCACCCGACCTCGTGCTCTCCGGCGTCAACCAGGGCTCCAATGTCGGCGAGGACGTGACCTATTCCGGAACGATCGCCGCGGCGATGGAAGCGACGCTGCTCGGCGCACCGGCCATCGCCCTCAGCCAGGCCTATCGGGACGGTAGCCGGCTCAGATGGGCAACGGCCGAGCGCTGGGGCGCCCCACTCATTGAGGCGCTGCTCGAGCAACGCTGGCCCGAGCGCGTCTTGATCAACGTGAATTTCCCGGACCTTGCGGCCGAAGAGGTGCGCGGAATTCGGGCCGCGCGCCAAGGCCTGCACGAGGTCGACGACAGCTTTGATGAGCGAATCGACCCGCGGGGCACGGCTTACTACTGGATCGGCGCGCCGCTGCCGATGGATCATGCCGGCCACCGCGGGACGGACCTCAGGGCGATCGACGAAGGCTATATCGCGGTCACACCGCTGCACATGGACCTCACCCATCGCCGGACCCTCGCCCGGCTGCGCAAGGCATTCTCGTGACCGCCAGCGCTCACAAGACTCGCTTGATCGGACTGGCTGGCGGGGCCGCTCTCTTGACCATGGCCGCCTGCGGACCCATGCCGTTCTCCACCGAGCGGCCCGCCGATGGCGATGCGGCGGAGACCGGTGCGTCGCAGGCAACCACGGAGGCGCGGCGAAGCGTCGTGCGAGGGGGCGCAGTTCCGGCGCTCTCCGAAGCGGCGGTGCCTCGCCGATCGCCACCGCTGCCGCGGCGAAAGCCGGGAACGATCAACGGGCACGAATCGCCTGGGATGACGGCGCCGCGACTCTTGACGGTCGTTCACGGCGATACCTTGTCCGCAATCGCCTACCGCCACGATCTCCCGGTGGATGCGATCATCGAGCTCAACAGGCTCACGCCTCCCTATAGGCTTTTGGCGGGCCAGCGCATTCTGCTCCCCGATGCGCGCCTCCACACCGCGCGGCTCGACGCGCACACGCCGCCGGCCCACGCCTTGCCGGTGCGCCGGCCCGGTCCGACCGTGATCCCGCCGCCGCGCTCGGGCTCGCGCACCGACGAGGCGTTCCTATGGCCCGTCAAGGGCCCGTTGATCTCTCGATTCGGGTCGAAGCCCGGCGGCATGCACAATGACGGGATCAACATCGCCGCGCCGATCGGGAGCGAGATCCGCGCCGCACAGCGCGGCGTGGTGGCCTATGCGGGCAACGAGCTCAGGGGATACGGCAACCTCGTCCTGATTCGCCATGACAGCGGGTGGATGACGGCATACGCGCACAACGACTCGCTGCTGGTCGAGAAGGGGGATGTGGTGCGGCGCGGCCAAGTGATCTCCCGCTCGGGCAAATCGGGCCGCGTCTCGCGGCCGCAGGCTCATTTCGAGATTCGGCAGAACGGTGAGCCTCGGGACCCGCTGCGTCTGCTCAGCCGCGAGTAGAGGCTTCGGTCGAACGGTCGCGGGCCGTAGTCAGTCTGACCTCGAGCCGGCCGGCCAGATCCTGCACGAATTGCCAGGCGACGCGTCCCGAACGCGCGCCCCGGGTCATGCTCCACTCGACGGCCTGGGCGTGCAGTGTGGCGCGGTCGATCGCGAGGCCGAAATGAGCGACATAGGCTTCCACCATCGCGAAGAAGGTCGCCTGGTCGCAAGCGTGGAAGCCGAGCCAGAGGCCGAAGCGGTCGGATAGCGAGACCGCTTCTTCGACCGCTTCGCCGGGATGAATCGCGGTCGAGCGCTCGTTCTCGACCATGTCGCGCGGCATCAGATGGCGGCGGTTCGAGGTGGCGTAGAACAGGACATTGTCCGGCCGCCCGTTGATCCCGCCTTCGAGTGCCGCCTTGAGGGACTTGTAAGTGGTGTCCTCGGCGTCGAAGGAGAGGTCGTCGCAGAACAGGAGGCAGCGTTTTTCGCTATCTCGCAGGCGCGCGAGCAGGATCGGCAGGGAGGCGATCTCCTCGCGGTGGATTTCGATAAGCGGCAGGCCGCCCGGCGCTTCCGCCACAATCACGCCGTGCACCGCCTTGATCAGGGAGCTCTTGCCCATGCCCCGTGCGCCCCAAAGCAAGGCATTGTTGGCGGGCAGGCCACGGGCAAAGCGCCGCGTGTTGTCGAGAAGGATGTCGCGCACGGTGTCTATGCCCTTGAGAAGCGCAAGATCGAGCCGGTTGATATTGGGAACCGCTTCGAGGCGTGCGCCGTCGGCATGCCAAATGAAACCATCTGCCGAATCGAGGGTCGCGTCGCTCGCCGAGGCCGGCGCGAGCTGCTCCAACGCTTCTGCGATACGCCCGATGAGAGGCGCCAATTCCGCGTCCGACATGGAAAATCCGGCTGGTAAGTGGACGGGCGGACCCTAACACAGGGCCCGAACCCCCGCGCGGCATAATCGTTTGCCCGCTCACAGATTTAGGCCTATCGTGCGGGCGATTTTTCCGTCGGGGGTACATATCCATGGTTCCAACGAAGTTGGTGCACGTGATCGGCAAGGTGAGCGCGCTTGGGCTCGTCCTGGTCGCCTTGGCAGCCTGTCCGCAGATGCAACAGGGCGGCGAGGGCGGCGAGGGGGGCGGGAGCGACATGCTCATGTCGATCCTGCCGCTCATCCTGATCTTCGTCGTGTTCTACTTCCTGCTGATTCGCCCGCAGCAGAGAAAGCAGAAGGCGCATCGTGCGATGCTCACGAACGTGAACCGAGGCGACGACATCGTGACCAATGGCGGTTTGGTCGGCAATGTCGTCAAGGTCGGCCGCGGTGACAGCCTGCTCGTAGAAATCGCGCCCGACGTCCGGGTTCGAGTCATGCGCACCATGATCTCGCAGATCATGCCGCGTCACGAGGAATTCGAAGAAGAAGAGGAAGACGAGGACGAGCGAGACGAGGACGAGCGAGACGAGGACGAGCGAGACGAGGACGAGCGAGACGAGGACGAGCGCTACGAAGACGACGAGGAGTACGAGGAGCTCGACGAGGAAGAGCCCGAAGAGGAAGAGCCTGAAGAGGAGGATGAGAGGGAAAAGGGGCGGAAGCGTTAGTCGGGTTTTTCCGCTCTTGCGCACCTGATGCTTCGTATCCGTCTCTGGCAAATCGGCGTCGTCGCGGCGATCTGCGCCGGCTCGATCATCTTCGCCCTGCCCAACCTGTTCGGCCGTGCCTCGCTCGAGAGCTACCCGTCGTGGCTGCCTTCGAGTCAAGTCAATCTCGGCCTCGATCTTCAGGGCGGCTCCCATCTCCTGCTCGAAGTGCAGGTCGCCGACATCCTGCGCGAGCGGATCACGACGCTGGTCGACGACACGCGCGTCGAGCTCCGCCGTGCGGGAATCAAGTATACTGGGCTCAAGGCGGCGCAGGATCGGGTCGTCTTCCAACTGATCAATCCCGAGCAGATCGACGCGGCCGAGGACGCGGTCGCCGATCTCGATCCCGAAGCCGAGATCGACAACGATGCCGCCGGCGCCTTTCAGATCGTCCTTACCGAGGAAGCAGTGGAGGGCCGCCAGACCGCGGCCGTGAGCCAGTCGATCGAAATCATCCGGCGTCGAATCGACGAGACCGGCGTTCGGGAACCGACCATTCAGCGGCAAGGCGACGACCGTATCCTGGTCCAGCTACCTGGCGTGGATGATCCGGAGCGTGTCAAGCGGCTCCTGGGCAAGACGGCGAAGCTCACCTTCCACCTGCTCGACGAAAACGTGACCGCCGACGACCGGCGAAGCGGCCGCACACCGCGAGGGGCCCTTCGCCTGCCCTCCGACGAAGTCGATGCCAATGGAGAGGAAATTTTCTACGTGATCCGCAAGCGGGTCATGGTGAGCGGCGATTCGCTGGTCGACGCCACGACCACCCGTGACCAGACGGGGCAGTGGGCGGTCAGCTTTCGTTTCGATTCCAGCGGCGCGCGAAAATTCGGCGATGTCACGACCGAAAATGTCGGCAAGCCGTTCGCCATCGTATTGGACGGCCAGGTCATCAGCGCGCCGGTGATCCGCGAGCCGATCGTCGGCGGGACCGGACAGATCACCGGCAATTTCACCGTCGAAGAGGCGAATGATCTCTCACTCCTGCTGCGTGCCGGCGCGTTACCGGCACCGATGAAGATTCTCGAGGAGCGCACGGTCGGGCCGGACCTCGGGGCGGATTCCATCGAAGCCGGCAAGATCGCCTGCATCATCGGCCTCGTCGCGGTGATCCTGTTCATGGCGCTCTACTACGGGTTCTTCGGCCTGGTCGCCGATCTCGCTCTGATCCTCAACTTGATCATCATGCTCGGTGTTCTGTCGTTGCTCCAGGCAACGCTGACGCTGCCGGGGATCGCGGGGATCGTGCTGACCATCGGCATGGCCGTCGATGCGAATGTGCTGATCTTCGAGCGCATTCGCGAGGAGGCGCGCGCCGGGCGGGCGCCCTTCTCGGCCATGGAAGCCGGTTATCGGCGCGCCTTCACGACGATCATCGACTCGAATCTGACGACCCTCATCGCCGCGATCATTCTGTTCATTATCGGGACCGGCCCGGTGAGGGGCTTCGCCGTGACCCTCGGGATCGGTATCGCGACCTCGATGTTCACCGCCATGCTGGTGAGCCGAATCATCCTCGTTACCTGGCTCCGCCGGCGCCGCCCCGCGCTCCTGCCGATCTAGCTCCGCGTCATGTGGCGTTTCCGACTCATCCCCGATCAGACGAACATCCCGTTCCTTCGGCTTCGTCGCACCTTCTTCACGCTTTCTATCGTGTTGGCGGCCGCGTCGGTCGTGGTTCTGCTCGCCCGCGGGCTCAATTTCGGCATCGATTTCGCCGGCGGCATCCTGATCGAGGTGAGCACCGAGCGGGAGGCCGACATCGGGCAGATGCGGAACGCGCTCGGGGGCCTCGGCCTCGGCGAGATCGCGCTCCAGGAGTTCGGCTCGCCGACGGAGGTCTTGATCCGCATCGAACGGCAGCCGGGCGACGCGACGGCCCAACAGGCGGCCGTCTCGATAGTGCGCGATGCCTTGGGTGCGAACTACGGCGATGCCCTGAACTACCGGCGGGTCGAAACAGTGGGACCCAAGGTCGGCGGCGAGTTGATCCAGGCCGGCATCATCGCGGTGGTGGTCTCCGTCTTTCTCATGCTGGTCTATATCTGGTTTCGGTTCGAGCTTCCGTTCGCCATCGGCGCGGTGATCGCGCTCATCCACGATGTGCTGCTCTCACTCGGTATTTTCGCGGCGCTCGGTCTCGAGTTCAACTTGCCGATCGTCGCCGCGATCCTGCTCATCGTCGGCTATTCGATGAACGACACCGTGGTCGTGTATGACCGCGTGCGCGAGAATCTCCGTAAATACAAGACGATGCCTCTGCTGGCCATCCTCGACCGAAGCGTCAACGAAACCCTGTCGCGCACGGTGATCACCTCCGCGACGACGCTGCTCGCCTTATTGGCGCTCCTGATCTTCGGCGGCGCCGTGATCCGCGATTTCAGCTTCGCGATGATCTGGGGCGTGATTGTCGGGACCTATTCATCGATCTTCATCGCGGGCGCGCTGCTGCTCTCGGTCCAACCGCAGCGCGGCGGCCAGAAGAGAACGGTCGGCCAGGCGGAGCGGACCGCGGCGATCGAGCAGGAGGCTCCGGCCGAGGCGCTGATGGCGCAAGCGGGCGCCGCGCCACCTGACGATATCGAACCCGAGGCCGGGACCGCGCCGCAGGCTCCCGAAGAAACGCCGCCGGCCGCCCGCTCCCGGAGGCAGCGTCGCGCCAGCTCGTCACGGTCGCGGCGCAAGCGACGGCGCGGCAAGCGCTGAGGGCGTGCGGTGGACATCACGCCGAAGGTGCCCGAGGGCCGGCAGGTCATCGAGAGCTACGGCCGTGAGGGCTTCAAGATCAACGGCGAGACCTATCCGGGCTCGGTCATCATTTGGCCCGAGCGGGTGGTTTCATGGGCGGCATCCGGACTCGCGGATGCCACGATCGAGACCCTCGGCTCGCTGTTCTCTGCCGAACCGCGAATCGAGATCCTTCTAATTGGCAGCGGCGCCCGCTTCGCACTTGCCCCGGCAGCGCTGAAAGCGGCGCTCAAGACGCACGGCATCGTCGTCGAGAGCATGGACACCGGCGCCGCATGCCGGACCTATAATGTCTTGATGTCCGAAGATCGGCGGGTGGCCGCGGCGCTTCTTCCCACCCGGTCGGGCTGACCGCAATGGACCGCGATCGCCCCGCAACGGTCCTTGAACGGTGGCGATGATTGCAACCGGCCGTCAACTCACTATGCTAGGCGCCGGCGATTCGTTCACTACAGGGGGGAGACGACATGACCAACCCGCTCACATCCCTCACCAGCACCGTGATCATGGGGGTCATCCTCACCGTGATCATGGTCGCGGTCCTCGCGGCCGTGAGCTGACGGAAGGAGTAGCACGATGGATATACCATTCGTCGACTACGCTTGGTGGCAGTTTTTCTTCCGTTGGACCCACGTGCTCTCCGGCGTCATGTGGATCGGATTGCTGTGGTACTTCAATTTCGTTCAGATTCCGAACATGCCGAAGATACCGGATGAGCAGAAGCCCGCGATCGGCAAGGTCATCGCGCCTGCGGCCCTGTTCTGGTTCCGCTGGGCGGCGCTCTTCACGATCGCGACCGGCATCGTGCTTGGCCTGATGAACGAGTATTTCGTCGACGCCATCACACTCGGCATTCTCGGTGCTGCGACGGATGGGCATGTGCTCAGACACACCGCGATCGGGATCGGCATGTGGCTCGGTATCATCATGATGCTGAACGTATGGGGCATCATCTGGCCCAACCAGAAGAGAGCGCTCGGCATTGTCGAAGTCGATGCGGACCGAAAGGCGCGGTCCGCGCGCATCGCGATGCTGGCGTCACGCACCAACACGATGCTGTCCATCCCGATGCTCTATGCGATGGTTTCGGCCCAGAACGTCGTTTACTGACGCGACGCATCATCATCGGCCGCCGCCGCGGGTGGGGGGCGCCGGCGGAGAGGCGCTCTCAGGCGGTGCCGAGGGCGCGCAAGGCGTGCTCTGCCGCCGTGACGCCGGAGCGGACCGCCCCTTCGATCGTGGCGGGGAGCCCCGTCGCCGTCCAATCGCCGGCGAGGAAGAGGTTGCGATAGCGGGTCTCGGCCGCGGGGCGGAGCGGCAGCGCAGACGGAATCTGGGCGAAGGTCGCACGCTTTTCTTTCACAATCCGCGCGGGCGGCATGCCGTTCTGCCAGTAGCCAAGCGCCGCGGCAACGTCGGACCAGAGCAGCGCGGCGATTTCTTCGGTGCTGCGCTCCGCAAGCTCGCGCGCCGCGCTCACCGTGACCGAGGCGATGTCGTTACGGGCGAAAATCCACTGCGCCGTTCCGCCGATGACGCCGAGAATGGCGCCCCCGTCGGGCATCTGCACCGGTCGGTCGAGGCGAAAGTGGGCGTTGACGATCGGCCGGGTCTCGAGCGGCGCCGGGACCTCGGGCAGCAGTTGCGCACAGACCTGAGGCGTCACAGCCAGCACGACGATATCGCCCGGCTCGAACGGCGCCGCTGAGCCCGCGGCGTCGAGGCCGGTCACGGTGGTCTCGTCTCGGACGAGCGCGCGCAGGCGACGATTGAACCGAAAGCTGCCGTGACCCGTTTCGACGTAGCGAACCGCCGGCTCGACCAAGCTCGGCCCGAGGCCGTCCCGGGCGAGGAAGGCGCGGCATGCGGCTTCACCCTGCCCGAAGGTGAGACGGAGAGCCGGCCACAGCAAGCGGGCTGCGGCCTCGGTGACCGAGGCGTTGAGCATGGCGACCGTCAGCGGCTCCCAGAGCCTTTCCAACAGTGGTCCCGCGGCGCCGAGCCGGCTTGCGACGGTGTCGTCCTGGTGCGCGAATGCAAGATTGAGGCCGGCCAGATAGTGACGTAGGCGGCTGCCGGGCACGCGGCGCGAACGTGCCATGATCCACCACGGCACCCGGCCCGCATTGGGCCGCACTGCCCAACGCTCGCCCGAGCGGAGGTCGACGAACGGAAAGACTGCCCGAGGTTGACCGATCAGGCCGTCACGCGCGCCGACCGTGTCCAGATAGCTGAAGATCGCGGGATTGGCGCCCAAAATCAGATGGTTGCCGTTGTCGATCGTCCGCCCCAGGGTCGCATCGTGGAATGAACGGCAGCGCCCACCGGCCTGGGCCGCCGCCTCCCATACGACGACGCGTTGCCTCGCCTTCGTCAGCTCGACGGCGCAGGAGAGCCCCGCCATGCCGGCGCCGATCACGTGAACGGTCGTCATGGTCTCTCGAATAACCCCCGCCAAAACCATGTATAGGGGACGGGACGCCTTTGGCAAACACGCATGCAGCGGGGCGACGCGCTTGGATGGAATGGTCCCCGCTGTCGAGGCCACCGCTTACGCACGAGGCTCCGATGCAACCCGTTGCGGGCTTGATGCACTCGATGAGATCTCGCTGCCGTTCCGAACCGGGAACGATCGTATCCGGGTTCTACCGTTATCTTCCGGTTCCGGCTTCGTCGGCAGCCATCTCTTCAGGCGCTAATCGAGCGCGTGCTACTTTCGATCCGATAGACTGCGGTGACCCGATGGTGAGCCCCGTCATGGTTTCCTCGACACGCGCGGCGAGCTTGGACAAGAGTTTCACTGCCTTTCTCCGGCGAAACGTCCCGGCATAGTGCCGCCGGATCAATTCCCGCACCCGCTCGCCATTTTCCGGATTCAGCGCGGCGCTCTCCGGCAGCACCACGCCGCGGCGAAAGAAGGCGCCCGTCGTGCCTGCCGAGCGCGCGGCGGTCTCCGCCGCCTCTTCCAGCCCCGCGAGCCCTGCCACTGCGCGCAATGTCCAAGGGTTGAAATTGAAGACATGGCCGTAGTGGAGCATGTTGCCCTTGGACTTTCCCCCGACAATAAGATTCGATGTTGGGGACTTCGATATAAATCAGTCCCCCGTTCTCCGTGCCTCCGGGTGTGAGCCATTGGGCAATCATCTCCAGATATGCCACCGGATCGTTCAGGTGCTCTAACACGTGATTCAATCGGATCAAGTCAAACCGGCCGGCTTCGAACAGATCCGGCGCCAAATGCGCGGTACGGACATCTAATCCCAGTTGGTCGCGGCAGTATGCGGCGTAGCCGGCGCTCGGTTCGATACCCGTTACCGATTTGCCCAGCAGCCCCATCAAATAGGCGAATTCGCCAGAGCCCGCGCCGATATCCAGCACACGGTCGGCGGGTACCAGAACGTCCCGAAAAGTCCGGATATGCCCGGCCGTCCGACGGAAATTGCGCAGGATTTGCCGCCTGCGCGGCTTCTCCGTCCCTTTATAGCGAATGCGATAGTCTTTGGCGTAGAACCGCGCCAGCTCCGCATCGCTCGGGATCGGATCATTGCGGACCAAACCGGTCTCCAGATCCACAACGGTGCAGGGTGGCCTGCCGTGCCGGTCGCGCACGGAGACAACCTCCAAACTGTCCGCTTGACCCAATACCCACTTCACCGCGGTCGTCCAAGGCACCGTTTTGGGCACGTTTTTCGAGAACGTTAGCCCTTCCTTGCTCTGCGGGACAGTCCGCGTCCCCCAGATATGTTTCCACTGACTGTCACGAAGCCGGTCAATCGGCGAGGACCGCCGCGCAAGCCCGAACCCGCTCAGTGTAGCCTCGATCGGTCCACTTGGCGCGTGTCGATATCCTATTGCTGTACGAGCCGCGTGTAAGTCTTCAAATAGCGCTCCATGACGACCGGCTCGGCGTATGTCGCCTCGAACACATGCAAAGCTGCTGTCGCACGGTCGGCGGCTGCTCGCGGATTCGCGAACACGGACAGCATGGCCGTCGCGAGCGCGGCCGGATCGTCCGGTGGCGTGAACAGGGCGGTTCCCTCGTCAAGGATCTGAAGCGGACCGCTCACCCGCGTTGAGACGATCGGTACCCCACAAGCCATCGCTTCCAGAAGCACGAGGCCAAACGGCTCCATCCGCGATGGCAATACGAACAGATCGGCATTGGCGAGAAACGCCGGAACATCAGAGATCCAGCCGGAGAAGGACACACGCCCCTCCAGCCCAAGGTTCCGAGCCAGGGCCTTGAGCGTGTCGCATTCCGGCCCATCTCCGGCGATCTCCAGTCTGAACCGGGCCCCTTTCGCGACTGCCGCGGCGGTCGCGCGCAGCAACACATCAAATCCCTTCTTGGGCACGAAGCGGCCAAGGGTCTTGATAACGCCTTCAGTTCGTGGCGGAAACCTGACTTCCGCCACCGGATCGAGCGCGCGGAAATGAGGGATACGCTCGATGCGTTCGGCTGGTACGCCACGGCGGAGCAGGTGGTTCTCCTGATCTGTCGTCGGTGGCACCAGAAGTTCGATCGCGCGGTAATATTTGGGATTGACGAAAGTGTGTGTGATCGCGAGCGTCGGTAACCCGAGCGAGCGAGCGGCTACGCCGCCGAGTGCGCTGGCTCGCGCAAGGTGCGTCTGCACGAGGTCGGGCGAGAAGTACCGCAGATTGTGCCTGATCGAGCGGCGGCACCGCAGATCCCACGTGCCGTAACATCGAACGCGCTCGCGCTTCACACCGTTGTAGCCGGCAAGGGCATCCATCGAATCGCTGTCGATTCCTCCGATGGCGAGGACCAAATGCCCGCGCCTCGAGAGCGCGATGCATAGATCTACAAACGCGCGTTCCGCGCCCCCGAAGCCTCTTGCCAGCATGATCTGGGCGATACGCATCGGTTCTCAGTTCATGCAGGGCCGCGGATGCCAAACGCCTGCGACGAATAAGCGTTGATATACACTGTGCAGCTCCCTCACCTTGACACTCCCCAGATGGGTGCCGGTTGCAGGTGTCAGCGTAGCCACTTGGGGCTCTCGATGACAGTTCGGTTCCGATTCACGAAGGCCGGGCGCTCGCCCCGGCGATCGCCCGCCGCCGTCAAGACATGCGACCAGACGGCGGCCGGCGGACCTTTCAAACTTGAACCTGCCGGTGCTACAGTCCGTATGTGTCGACCTCTTGAAGTCCATCAAATCTTTGATACGAAAGTGAATTTCTCAAATTATTGAGGTCGATGTGTTGATGACAGAGAGATATCTAGTTTATGGAGGCAGCGCTCACGCCGATCGGCGCGCTCGCTCGCTCGGCCGACTATGACCGCTATCTTTCCGCCGTCTTCGCGCCGGCCCGGCGCCGCGAGGCGTTGTTTGCTCTGATCGCTTTCAATCACGAGGTCGCGCGTATCCCTGAGGCGGTGAGCGAATCGATGCTCGGCCGTATCCGGTTTCAATGGTGGCGCGAGACCCTGGATGCGATCTACGCCGGCGGGCCGGTGCGGCGCCACGCGGTAGCGGTGCCACTCGCGGCGGCGATTCGCGCGCACGACCTCGATCGTGCTTCCTTCGATCGGCTCCTGGATGCCCGCGAGAGTGATCTCGAGGCGGAAAATCCGGTCGATCTGGCTGCCCTGGAGCGCTACGCCACCGCGACCGGCGGCGTGCTGACGACGCTGATGCTGGCGGCCTCGGGCGCGGCTGCGGAGCCCGCATTGGAGGCGGGGCGCCGCGTCGGGACTGCGTGGGCGCTGGTCGGCGTGCTCCGCGCCGCTGCCCATCACGCGACGCATGGCCGGGTCATGCTGCCGGCCGACCTTCTCGCCAATGCCGGGGTCACGACCGACGACGTCCGCGGTGGACGGGCGTTTGACCGATATACGGCGGCGGCCGAGCCGATCGTCAGTCGTGCCGCCCACATGCTCGGCCAGGCGCGGCGTGCCCGTCGTGCCGTGCCCCGGTGCGCGCGCGCCGCCCTGCTGATCGCCCGCCTTGCCGATCTCTATCTCGCCCGGCTGCGCCGCGCCGCCTACGATCCGCGTGATGCGCGCCTGACCATCGGCCCGCTTCGCCGGCAGCTTGCGATGCTCCCGGGCGCGATCGCCGGCCGCTATTGAGATCGACGCTTACGCCGCGGCCGCCCGGTCATCCTCCAACCAGCGGCCGAGATCGGCCCGCGCCCGCTCGATCATCGCAGGCTTGCGGTCGCGCTTGGATACCCGGCCCGCGAGAGGCGGGAAGAGGCCGAAATTGACGTTCATGGGCTGGAACGATGTTCCCGCCGCCAAGTGTCCGCCGGTGATGTGGCCCAGAAGCGCTCCGAGCGCCGTCGTTCCGGGCGGCGGCCGTATGGCGGTTCCGGCGATTTCTGCCGCAGCGAAGCGGCCCGCTAGCAGGCCGGTCGCCGCGCTTTCGACATACCCCTCCACGCCGGTGATTTGCCCGGCGAAGCGGAGATGCGACGCGCGGCGGAGGCGCAATTCGGGGTCGAGCAGGATCGGGCTGTTCAGGAACGTGTTGCGGTGGATACCGCCCAGTCGCGCGAAGCGTGCCTGCTCGAGCCCAGGGATCAGGCGAAACACCCACTTCTGTGCCGCATGAGTGAGCTTGGTCTGAAAACCGACAATGTTGAAGAGCGTGCCGAGGGCGTTGTCCTGGCGGAGCTGGACGACCGCATGGGAGCGCCCACTGGTGCGCGGATCGGTCAAGCCCACGGGCTTCATCGGGCCAAAGCGCAGCGTGTCGCGGCCGCGCCGGGCCATGACCTCGATCGGCAAGCAGCCCTCGAAATAAGGCGTATCGCGTTCCCAGTCCTTGAATGGCGTGGTTTCGGCCGCGAGCAGGGCGTCGATGAATGCCTCATAGCGGCCGCGGTCGAACGGGCAGTTGAGATAGGCCGCAGGGTCGCCGCCGGGCCCGGGCTTGTCGTAGCGTGACTGGAACCAAGCGCTCTCTAGATCGACGCTGTCTCGATAGACGATCGGCGCGATCGCGTCGAAGAACGCCAAGCTGTCCACGCCCGTCGTCGTGAGGATCTCTCGACTGAGCGCCGGAGCGGTGAGCGGGCCGGTCGCGACAATGGCGAGGCCGTCTTCGGGGCGTGGCAAGACCGACGCTTCGGCTCGGTGCACCCGAATGCCGGGCGCGTTCTCGATGGCCCGTTGGACCGCGTTCGCGAAGCCCGCGCGATCCACCGCCAGAGCCTGGCCGGCCGGTACCTTGTGGCGATCCGCCGCCGCCATGACGAGGGAGTCCGAGCGTCGCATCTCTTCGTGCAGGAGCCCGACGGCATTGCGCTCGGCATCGTCCGAGCGGAACGAGTTCGAGCAGACCAGCTCCGCAAGCCGGTCCGTGACATGCGCCTCGGTGCTGCGCTCGGGCCGCATCTCCCAGAGCTCGACGGAGAACCCGCGCCGGGCGATTTGCCACGCCGCCTCGCATCCGGCCAAGCCGCCGCCGATGATCCGCACCTGCCTATCCACGCGCGCTCTCTCCGTTTCCGGCTTATCAGAGTCGGTCAGGCCACCTTGCGCCGCACCCGTCCGGTCCGTCGGCGTTTCGGCCTGGCGAGCTTGAGGCGCAGAGCGCGGCGCAGGAATTGGCCGGTGTAGCTCTCGGTCACCGCGGCGACCTCGCTCGGGGTGCCGTCCGCGACCACCCGCCCGCCGCCGTCGCCGCCTTCAGGACCAAGATCGATGATCCGATCGGCGGTCTTGATCACCTCCAGATTGTGCTCGATGACCACCACGGTGTTGCCGCTCTCGACGAGCGCGTGCAGCACCTCCAGCAGCTTGCGAACGTCATCGAAATGAAGGCCGGTGGTCGGCTCGTCGAGGATGTAGAGGGTCTGCCCGGTGGCACGGCGCGACAGCTCCTTGGCGAGCTTGACCCGTTGGGCTTCTCCGCCGGAGAGCGTGGTCGCCTGCTGGCCGATCTGGATATAGCCGAGGCCGACCCGCTGCAATGTCTCGAGCTTCTGGCGGATCGCGGGCACGGCCTTGAAGAACGCGGCACCGGAGTCCACAGTCATCGCGAGCACATCGGCGATCGACTGACCCTTGTAGAGGATCTCGAGGGTCTCGCGATTGTAGCGCTTGCCCCTGCATTCCTCGCACTGGACATAGATATCCGGCAGGAAGTGCATCTCGATCTTGATCAGCCCGTCGCCCTGGCAGGCCTCGCAACGTCCGCCTTTGACGTTGAACGAGAAGCGCCCCGGTTTGTAGCCGCGCGCCTTGGCTTCCGGGAGCCCGGCATACCATTCGCGGATCGGACCGAAGACGCCGGTATAGGTGGCCGGGTTGGATCGGGGCGTGCGGCCGATCGGCGATTGGTCGATGTCCACCACCTTGTCGAGGAACTGGAGCCCCTCGATCCGGTCGTGGGCGCCGGGTTGAACGCGCGCACCGAACATGCGGCGCGCGGCGGCGCGGTAGAGCGTGTCGATGACGAGCGTCGATTTACCGCTGCCGGAGACGCCCGTAACGCAGGTGAAGGTGCCGAGCCGGATGGTGACGTCGATGCCGGCGAGATTGTTGGCCCGGGCGCCCCGAACCGTGACCACCTGGCCTCTCTTGCCCGTACGGCCGATCGCCGGTACCGGAATCGCCTCCGCCCCGCTCAGATATCGCCCGGTCAGGCTGTCCTTGCTGGCGACGATCGCCTCGGGCTCGCCCTCGGCGACGATCTCCCCGCCATTGACGCCGGCGCCGGGGCCCATGTCGACGACATAGTCCGCGCTCCTTATGGCGTCTTCGTCATGCTCGACTACGAGCACGGTATTGCCGAGATCGCGGAGGTTGCGGAGCGTGCCGAGCAGCCGCGCATTGTCCCGTTGGTGCAGGCCGATCGAGGGCTCGTCGAGCACGTAAAGCACGCCGGTGAGCCCGGAGCCGATCTGGGAGGCGAGGCGGATGCGCTGACTCTCACCACTGGAGAGCGTGCCGGCGGCGCGCGAGAGGGTGAGATATTCGAGCCCGACATCGACCAGAAAGCGAAGCCGCTCGTTGATCTCCTTCAGGATGCGCCGGGCGATCTCGCGCTGCTTGGCGGTCAACGCGTCGTCGAGCGCCGCGAACCAGCGCGCCGCCTCGGCGATCGAGAAGCGCACGACCTCGCCGATATGAAGCCCGCCTAACTTGACCGCGAGCGCCTCCGGCTTCAGTCGAAAGCCGTCACAGCTTGCGCATGGCGCAGTGCTTTGGAACTTGCCAAGCTCCTCCCGGAGCCAGGCGCTGTCGGATTCCCGCCAGCGCCGGTCAAGATTGGGCAGCACGCCTTCGAACGGCTTGGTCGTGCCATATTGCCTGAGCCCATCGTCATAGGTGAAAGCGATCGGCTCCTTGCCGGAACCCTGCAGGATTGTCCGCCTCACCGTTTCCGGGAGCTTTTGCCACGGTTCCACGGTGCTCGCCCGGTAATGGAGAGCGATGCTCTCCAGCGTTTGCGCGTAGTAGGGCGAGGAAGAGCCTGCCCAGGGGGCAATTGCGCCCGCACTCAGGCTGAGGCTCGGGTCCGGCACGACGAGATCGGGATCGAAATACATCCGGATGCCAAGGCCATCGCAACTCGGGCAGGCGCCGAAGGGGTTGTTGAAGGAGAACAGCCGCGGCTCGATCTCCTCGATCGTAAAGCCCGATATGGGGCAGGCGAACTTGGCCGAGAAGATCGTGCGCGCGCCGTTATCGGCGTCCTCGGCGACGACGAGCCCGTCGGTGAGCGACAACCCGGTTTCGAGGCTGTCGGCGAGCCGGTTGCCGAGTTCCGGCTTCACGACGAGGCGGTCGACCACGACCTCGATATCGTGCTTGCGCTTCTTGTCGAGGACGGGCGCGGCGTCGATGTCGTGGATCTCGCCGTCGATCTTGACCCTGGTAAAGCCGCGTTTGAGAAGCTGCGCGAGCTCCTTCCGATACTCGCCCTTGCGGCCGCGGATCACCGGTGCCAGCAGATGGAGGCGCGTCCCCTCGGGCATTTCGAGAATGCGGTCGACCATCTGGGTGACGGTCTGGCTTTCGATCGGGAGCCCGGTCGCGGGCGAGTAGGGCACGCCGATCCGGGCGAAGAGCAAGCGCAAATAGTCGTAGATCTCGGTCACCGTCCCGACGGTGGAGCGCGGGTTCTTCGACGTGGTTTTTTGTTCGATGGAGATGGCCGGCGACAGGCCGTCGATCGATTCGACATCGGGCTTCTGCATCAATTCCAGGAACTGGCGGGCATAGGCCGAGAGACTCTCGACATAACGCCGTTGGCCCTCCGCGTAGATCGTGTCGAAGGCGAGGGAGGACTTGCCCGATCCCGAGAGGCCGGTGACGACGATCAGGCGATCACGGGGCAAGTCGACGTCGACGCCCTTCAGATTGTGCTCGCGGGCGCCGCGAACGCTGATTGTCTTGGCCATGGAACCGGGCGGCTGTCGGGATCGGACTCGGAATAGTAGGAGCTTCCGGCGGGGAAGGCGAGGGCTCGGGCGGCGGTTTGCGGCCCATTGGGATTTCGGCTTAAATGCCGCCGAAATCGGTGTGGACGGAGGCTGGGGCGATGGCGGGCAGCGTCAACAAGGTCATTCTGATCGGCAATCTGGGGCGGGATCCCGAGGTCCGCCAGACCCAGGACGGCGATCCCATTGTCAACATGTCGGTCGCCACCAGCGAGACCTGGAAGGACCGTCAATCGGGGGAACGCCGCGAGCGGACCGAATGGCATCGGGTCGTGATCTTCGATAAATATCTTGCCGACACCGCCCAGCGCTTTTTGCACAAGGGGTCCAAGGTCTATCTCGAAGGTCAGTTGCAAACGCGCAAATGGACCGATCAGTCAGGCCAGGAACGCTATACCACCGAGGTGGTGCTCGGCCGCTTCCGCAGCGCGCTCACGATGCTCGATAGCCGCGGGGACGGCGGCGGGCGCGACTATGGCGAGACGCCGCCGGGGCAGCCGGACGCCGGCGGGGCACCCTCCGATCTGGACGACGACATTCCGTTCTGAGCGGCTTGAAAGCGCGTCGGCGCGCAGAAGAACTTGCCTGCGACTGACCGGCCCGATTGCTACCGATATGTCGTGCCATCGCCACGGGGCGCCGGGGCCGAGCCGCCGGAGCCGCCGGAGCCGCCGGAGCCATTGTGAAACGAGGCTTTTTCCTGTACCTTTCGGTCGTTAGAGTCGGCTGCGGCATGCAGCCTAACCTTTTGTTTATCCACGATCTTCCCGGTCATTGACGACAGTCCCACCGACCTCCGCGCCACCTCGGGAGCCGCCCAGCGGGCCGGCCTTCTCGAGTCAGCCCGTCGCGATCGAAGAGGAGATGAAGCGTTCCTACCTCGATTACGCGATGAGCGTGATCGTGGCGCGTGCTCTCCCCGACGTACGCGACGGACTGAAGCCTGTGCATCGCCGCATCCTCTATTCGATGCACGAGAGCGGCTACGACTGGAATAAGCCCTACCGCAAGTCCGCCCGCGTGGTCGGCGACGTCATGGGCAAATATCACCCCCATGGCGACGCCGCGATCTACGACGCCATGGTGCGCATGGCACAGGACTTCTCCATGCGCCTGCCGCTCCTGGACGGGCAAGGCAATTATGGCTCGATGGACGGCGATCCGCCGGCGGCGATGCGTTACACCGAGGTCCGTCTCGGCCAGCCGGCCCATGCCCTGCTTACCGACATCGACAGGGATACCGTCGAGTTCCGGGCCAATTATGACGAATCGGCACATGAGCCGGCGGTGCTGCCGGCCGCATTCCCCAACCTGCTGGTCAACGGCGCGGGCGGTATCGCGGTCGGCATGGCGACCAATATCCCGCCCCATAATCTCGGCGAGGTCGTCGATGCCGCCTGCGCTTATCTTGACGATCCGGAGATCACGGTCGACGGCCTGATGGAGCATGTGCCGGGCCCGGATTTTCCGACCGGCGCCATGATCGTCGGTGCGGCCGGCATCCGGCAGGCCTATCACACCGGGCGGGGCTCGGTGATCATGCGCGGCCGCACGCGGATCGAGCAGGTCCGGAAGGACCGCGAAGCGATCATCGTCACCGAGGTCCCCTATCAAGTCAACAAAGCGCGGATGATCGAGCGGATCGCCGAGCTCGTGAACGAGCGCCGCATCGAGGGCATCGCCGATCTGCGTGACGAATCGGACCGCGACGGCGTGCGCGTCGTCATCGAGCTGAAGCGCGATGCGCTGGCCGAGGTGGTGCTCAATCAGCTCCACCGCTATTCCGCGCTCCAGACCAGCTTCGGCGTGAACATGCTGGCATTGCGCGGCGGCCGGCCGGAGCTGATGACGCTGCGGGACATCGTCGCCGCCTTCGTCGCCTTCCGCGAGGAGGTGATTACAAGGCGCACGAAATATCAGCTCGCCCGGGCGCGGGAGCGCGCCCACGCGCTGGTCGGCCTCGCCATCGCGGTCGCCAATATCGACGAGATCATCGTCTTGATCCGCCGGGCGAAGGACCCGGCCGCGGCCCGTGCGGGCCTCACGGGTAGAGACTGGCCGGTGATGGACGCGGGACCGCTCGTCGAGTTGATCGCCGATCCGCGCCAGCAGGTGACATCGACAGATGCCTGCCGGCTTACCGATGAGCAAGCGCGCGCTATCCTCGAATTGCGCCTCCAGCGGTTGACCGCCATGGAGCGCGACAAGATCGCGGACGAGCTCGCCGAGATCGTCGACAGGATCAAAGACTATGTTGAAATCCTTCAGAACCAGGTCCGGCTGAAAGCCGTGCTGCGTGAGGAACTGATCGAGACCCGCGAGCGGTTCGCCGACGAACGCCGAACCGAGCTCCAGGCGGTCGAGTTCGAGCACGACGTGGAGGATCTGATCCAGCGGGCGGAGATGGTCGTCACGCTGAGCCACCGCGGCTATGTCAAGCGGGTGCCGCTCTCGACCTACCGGGCCCAGCGCCGCGGTGGCAAGGGACGCGCCGGCATGAGCACCCGCGATGAGGACTTCGTGTCCCAGGTATTCGTCGTCAACACCCATACGCCGGTTCTGTTTTTCTCGACCGCGGGCAAGGTCTACAAGCTCAAGGTCTACCGGCTGCCGCAGGCGGCGCCGCAGGCGCGCGGCAAAGCGCTGGTCAACCTGCTTCCGCTCGCCGAGGGCGAGACCATATCCACCATCCTGCCGATGCCGGAAGACGAGGACGGCTGGGCCGCGCTCCAGTTGATGTTCGCGACCGCGGCGGGTTCGGTGCGGCGCAACAGCGCGGGGGATTTCGTCAACGTCCCCTCGATCGGCAAGATCGCCATGAAGCTCGGCGCCGATGATCGGATCGTCGGCGTGCAGGTCTGCACCGACGGCGACGACGTGCTGCTTGCGGCGCGCGGCGGCAAGTGCATCCGCTTCTCTGCCGCCGATGTTCGGCTCTTCAAGGGACGGAGCTCAGCGGGGGTGCGCGGGATGGACCTCGCCGAGGGCGACCGGGTGATTTCCATGAGCATCCTCTCGCATGGCGATCTGACCGCCGAAGAACGGGATGCCTATTTCGGGCGCAAGCGAGAGGGTGTGGTCCCGAAACTGACGGATGAACGCCGCGCGACACTCGAAGCCCAGGAACAGTTCCTGCTCACGGTTCGCAATGATGGCTTCGGCAAGCGCACCTCGACCCACGACTATCGCTTGACCCGGCGCGGCGGCAAGGGGGTCATCAACATGGTCATCGGCGCCCGGGAGAACGAGGTGGTCGGCGCCTTTCCCGTGGCGGATCAGGATGAGATCATGCTCGTGACCGGCGGCGGCCAGCTGATTCGCTGCCCGGTGGAGGGCATCAGCAAGATAGGCCGCGGCGCCCGCGGCGTGACGATCTTCCGCCTCGACGGTGTCGAGCGAGTGGTCTCCGCGGCGCGTCTCGCCGATGTCAACGGAAACGGGGTCGCCGAGGCCGGCGACGCCGCGGAGAATGCCGAAGCGGGGAGCGATGGCTGAGACGATTGGCCTCTATCCGGGAACCTTCGACCCGATCACGACGGGCCACCAGGACATCATCACGCGCGCCATGCGGCTGGTCGACAGGCTGATCGTTGCGATCGCGGTGAACGCGGATAAGAACCCGCTGTTCGACGTCGAAGAGCGGGTCGCGCTGACCGCTGAGGATCTATCGGCGCTCGGTCTCGATCCGACGCGGCTTGAGGTCCGCAGCTTCGACAACCTGCTCATGCATTTCGTCCATGAGGTCGGCGCTTCGGTCATCATCCGGGGCCTGCGGGCGGTCTCCGATTTCGAATACGAGTTCCAGATGGCGGGCATGAACACGCGGATCGACCCGAAGGTGGAGACCGTGTTCCTGATGGCCTCGGAGAGACATCACTTCATCGCCTCGCGGCTGGTCAAGGAGATCGCTTCCCTCGGCGGCGACGTGTCGAGCTTCGTCTCCCCTGCCGTCGCCCGTCGTCTCGCCGAGCGGTTCGGAACGGCTGCACCCTGAGGCGCGCGGCGCTGGCGGCTCCCGGTGAGGGTCGAGGCCTTCGATTTCGATCTGCCGCGCGCGGCGATCGCGGAGCGCCCGGCCGCGCCGCGCGATTCCGCGCGGCTGCTGGACCTGACCGCCGGCCTGACCCATCGCATGGTCTCGGAGCTTCCCTGTCTGCTCCGGTCTGGCGACGTGATGGTCTTCAACGACACGCGGGTGATCCCGGCGCGCCTGGTCGGCCGTCGCGGCGAGGTGCGCATCGAGCTCACATTGCATCAGCGCGTGTCAGATCGCCATTGGCGTGCCTTCGCGAAGCCGGCGCGACGCCTTCGCCCGGGCGATCGGCTCCGCTTCGCCGACGATTTCTCGGCTTCCGTCGAGGCGCGTGAGGGGCCGGAGGTGAGCCTCGTCTTCGATCGGGGCGGGGCAGCCCTTGACCAGGCACTGCACGGCTACGGCCTGATGCCGCTTCCCCCCTATATCCGGCGCGCCGTGGATCACCAGGATCGCCACGACTACCAGACGGTGTTCGCTCGCCGCGACGGCGCCGTCGCGGCACCGACGGCGGGCCTCCATTTCACCGATCGTCTCCTCCAGGCCGTCGAGGCGCGCGGCGTTGCCTGCCACTTCGTCACTCTCCATGTCGGCGCCGGCACGTTTCTTCCGGTCACGGTTGGGGACACCGCCGATCACGTGATGCACGCCGAGACCGGCATGGTCACACCCGCCGTCGCGGCCTCGATCAACCGCGGCCGCGACGCTGGCGGCCGGGTCGTCGCGGTCGGCACGACGGTGGTGCGCCTGCTCGAAAGCGCGGCCGAGGACGACGGCAGGGTCGGGGCTTTTTCGGGGCCGGTCGACCTCTTCATCGAGCCGGGCTATCGGTTCAAGATCGTCGACCTCATGCTGACCAATTTTCATCTGCCGCGCTCGACGTTGTTCATGCTGGTGTGCGCCTTCGCCGGCATCGAACGGATGAAAGCTGCCTATGCGCAGGCGCTGGCGGCGCGCTATCGCTTCTATTCCTATGGCGATGCCTGCCTGCTGGCGCGCGGGTGCGCAGCGTGAGCCTTCCCTTCACCGTCGAAGCGACGGACGGCGCGGCGCGGCGCGGGTGCCTCGAGACCGCTCACGGCGCGGTGCGGACCCCCGCCTTCATGCCGGTCGGGACCCAGGCGACGGTGAAGGGCCTCACGGTGGAGACGGTCCGCGCAAGCGGCACCGACATGCTGCTCGGCAATGGTTATCACCTGATGATTCGCCCCGGCGCCGAACGCATTGCCCGGCTCGGCGGCTTGCACCGGTTCATGAACTGGCCGGGTCCAATCCTCACCGATTCGGGCGGCTTCCAGGTCATGTCGCTCGCCAAACTCCGCACGATCGAGGAGGAGGGGGTGGTATTTCAGGCGCATACCGACGGCTCCCGTCACCACCTGACCCCGGCCGGCGCCGTGGCGCTACAGCATCGGTTGGGCAGCGATGTCACCATGGTGCTGGACGAATGCACGCCGTATCCGGTGAGCGAAGCGGTAGCGGCCGCTTCCATGCGCCGCTCGATGCGTTGGGCCGCGCTTTCCAAGGCGGCCTTCGTGCCGCGGCCGGGCCACGGGCTCTTCGGCATCGTGCAGGGCGGCGTCTTTCCGGCACTACGGGCGGAATCGGCCGGAGCGCTGGTCGAGATCGGCTTCGATGGTTACGCCGTCGGCGGGCTTGCGGTCGGCGAAGGCCAGGAGCAGATGCTGGCCGTGCTCGACAGCCTTCGGGGCGCGCTGCCGGCAGACCGACCGCGTTATCTGATGGGGGTCGGCACGCCGGACGATATCGTGCAGGCGGTGCGCCGGGGGATCGACCTGTTCGACTGCGTGCTGCCCACCCGCTCGGGCCGCACCGGGCGCGCTTACACCGCCGACGGCACCCTCAACCTCCGAAATGCCTGTCATACCGATGACCCGTCGCCCGTCGATCCGGCCTGCGGTTGTCCGACATGCACCGATTACGGCCGCGCCTATCTGCACCACCTGTTTCGTTCGGGCGAGATGCTCGGCCCAATCCTGCTGAGCCAACACAATCTCTACTTCTATCAACGGCTGATGGCGGACCTGCGTGCCGCCATCGCCGCGAGCCGCCTCGCTGCGTTCGCCGAGCGATTTGCCGCCACTCGGGCGACGGAAGGCGAGGCGGCCGAAGCGCCGCCTCCCGCTTGACCGCCCGACGCCGCCTCCCTATCGTTCCGCGCCTCGGTGCGCCCGTAGCTCAGGTGGTAGAGCATCTGACTTTTAATCAGAGGGTCGCAGGTTCGAGTCCTGCCGGGCGTACCAATAAGGCTCATTAAATTAACGAGTTGCAATGGCCCCAACTCTGGGTGCCACGACACCGTTATCTTGCGTCCGCATTATCTCCGTAAGGCGCGCGGCGACGGTCGGTGGTCTCTTGTCGGACCGCCCTGGCCGGCAAACGAGATTTTGATCCGTCGACCGGTTCGATGGATATGCGCATTTACAATCCGGCGCCTTCCGACCGTTCGGCTCCAGGGCCGAGGAGCCAGCTTCCGGCACTCGCCGATATAGCGTCACGCATCGAAAGAGCCGTGCGGCCTTTCATGCCGGCCCGATGTCTGGTTGATCGACTGGGACTATGGGGGCTACGGTCACCCGCTGTTCGACAGCGCGGCCGTTGGCGCCAATGCGGATTCGGCGGGGGAACTCCATTGCGGCCGGGTCAATGACGCTTTGTGGCGGGGGTTCAATGCGTTCAAGCTGATCCTCAACCTCTAATAACACATGTGGACATGGTGCAGGAGGTCGTGTCGAAGTTGGATACCGCCTCCGTCGTGGCTCTATACTCAGGCCATTCCGGAAGCTACGGAGGATACACCGATCTTAACGGCGCTCGTTTCGAGCGAAATTGGAAAATCTGGAAACAAGAGTTCAAATGACGATGTTCCGCCTGAACGGGATAACACCGGTCGCGGGCGTTCGCGTTCGAGCAGCGCATGGTGAGTCCGGTTCACCGCGAGGAATGATGCCTTGAACGGAGGCGTCCTGGCCGATTCCACTTCGACCAGAACCTTCCTTTGGGTCTGTATGGGCCCGGTTCTGTTGTTCCTGCTCGTTGTGGCCATAGCGCCCTTGACCCTCGCGATGGTGGACAGCTTCCGCGAGCTTTCGCTCACGAGCCTGACGAAGCGCGGCGGATTCATCGGACTCGACAACTATCGCGAGCTCATCGGAACCGACTCCAAGTTCTACGCCGCGATCGCACACACGGCGATTTTCATGGCCGTCGTCGTGCCAGTCGAGTTCGTTCTGGGCCTCATCATCGCACTTTGGATCAATCGGGAGTTCGCCGGCCGCCGCCTCGTGCTCACGATCATCATGATCCCCACCATGATCGCCCCGGTGGTGGTCGGCATGATCTGGCGGTTCTTTCTGATGCCGAGCTTCGGTGTGCTCACGGTCTATCTGAACCGGATCGGGCTGTTCGAGGAGACGAGCGTGTTCTCGGGTTCCGTAACCGCGCTCGGCGCCTTGATGATCATCGACATATGGGAGTGGACCCCCTTTATCATGTTGATCATGTTGGCGGGGCTCTCGGCGGTGCCGAGAGCCCCGATCGAGGCTGCGACGATCGACGGAGCGTCGCGCTGGCAGATTCTCCGCCACATCGAGCTTCCGTTTCTGGTGCCGTTGATCGTCATCGCGCTCATGCTACGTGCGATCGACGCGAGCAAGATTTTCGATACTATCCACGTACTTACTGGCGGCGGTCCGGGGAATGCCACCGAGGTCATCGCGACCTTCGCTTATCGCACCAACTTCCTTACTTGGAACCTCGGCTATGGTGCCGCTATCTGCCTCGTCCTCGCGTTCGCGTCGCTTGTCGTTGCGGCACTCTTCTACAAAATCGTGAGCGGTAAGCCCCCAGTGCCGGAGGCGGGGTAGATGCTGCGCCGGAGTTGGGTCACGTTCGTTATTCCTCTAGTTCTCTTACTGGGCGTGGCACTGATTCCTTATATCTGGATCCTGCTCGCGAGCTTCAAACAAAGGATCGACTTGATAACGCCGGAGCCGAAGTGGGTGTTCGCACCCACTGTCGTTAACTATGTGGACATTTTCGATAAGGGCTTTGACAAATTCCTCTTGAATTCGATCATCATTGGGTTTTCCAGTACCGCCCTCACGGTGGTTGTCGGCACGCTGGCGGCTTACGGATTCTCCCGTTTCAAGATACCGGCGGGAAATCATCTCTTCTTCTTGATCCTTGCAACCCGGCTTGGACCGCCGGTCGCTTACGCCCTGCCGATGTACCTGATTTTTGACGCCTTTGGTCTTGTCAACAGCCACTTTGCGGTGATACTCGCCCACGCCACGTTCAATCTCGTTCTCGTCGTCTGGATGATGCGATCGTTCTTCAACGATGTGCCGCGCGAGATCGAGGAGGCGGCCTACCTGGACGGCTGTGGACATTTTCGGGTGTTCTGGCGCTTCGCACTCCCGATGACCTACCCCGGCCTCGTGGCGGTTTTAATCTTCGTGCTGATCTTCTCGTGGAATGAGCTGCTGTTCGCTCTGATCCTCACCGGTGGTGAGACACGAACGCTTCCGGTCATGATTCCTTCTCTGGTTCTGCACACCGGAACACTCTGGGGTCAAGTCGCCGCGGCGTCGATCATCCAGAGCATCCCCGTTCTTATCTTTATCTTTTTTATTCAGAAGAAGTTGGTTCAGGGTTTGACTTTCGGCGCAGTCAAGGGCTGAAACGGCGCGAGCCAGCCGATCGGCGGGCCGGCACGGCATTTCAACCGCGGACCCTTTCGCCCGTCCGCGCGTCGAATGCGAACACCTTGATCGGGTCAGCGCCGAGCCTGACGGCATCGCCGTGGCGGATACCGTCATTGCGTGTAATCTTCGCGGTAAAGGGGCCCCCCGCGGTGGACAGTTCGAGGATGGTCTCGGCTCCGAGATGCTCGACTGCCTCGACTCGACCGTCGAGCGCGACCGCGTCGTTACCGGGCCGGAGATCGAGGAATTCCGGGCGAACCCCAAGAGTGACCGATCGGCACCGCGCCGCATCATGTGTTGCGGGCAGCTTGAGCGCCAGATCGCCAGCCCGAAAGATCAACGAGCCGTCGCCCGGCTCGGTCGTCCCGTTCAACAGGTTCATCGTCGGGCTCCCGATAAAACCTGCGACAAATATGTTGTCCAGATTATCGTAGACTGCGAGTGGCGTGCCGGTTTGTTGGATACGCCCCTCGTTCATGACGACGATGCGATCGCCCATGGTCATCGCCTCGGTCTGATCGTGAGTGACATAGATCATCGTCGCAGCAAGCCTGTGGTGCAGCTTGATCAACTCGCCGCGCATCGCCATTCGCAATTTGGCGTCGAGGTTGGAAAGCGGCTCATCGAACAGGAAAACAACCGGATCTCGCACGATTGCCCGTCCCAATGCCACCCGTTGCTGCTGTCCGCCCGACAGCGTTTTGGGTTTGCGCGGAAGTTCCTCGGTAATTCCCAGGATCGTCGCCACTTCTCGAACTCGGCGATCGATCTCGTCGCGCGAGACTTTTCGCAGCTTCAACGCGAAGCCCATATTCTCGGCGTCGATCATCGACCTGCACGCGACGACGACCAACAGCGAATAGAGAACCGTCCAAAGTGAAGCGCGAAGGTCGGGACGATCAATCAACACGCGGCCAATTCTCCGGCGCGGTTACGCGGAGGTGCGGCCCTTACGAGACCGCACCCCCGATACATGTGACGCGATCAACGGTACCCATGGACCGGCTTGGTTCACATGGCCGGCCGGTCCACACGGGTGCTGGCGTCGGCTGCTTTACTCGTCGGCAGCGTCTCGCATGCGATCGGCGATGTTCTTGATCGTCGTTGCCGCGTCCTGGTTACCGGCCCCGGTTGCACTGAGCTCCTCTTTGATGATCTCGTTCCAAGCCAGCCAGTGGGGCGGGTTGGGGCGGCTATACAACAGGTTGTTGTCTTCGAGCCAGATTTCGAGCTGCTCGCGTTGGCGATTGGGCCAGTCCTCGGCCTGCCACTCGATCATGCGGATAACGTCGCTCCGGCTCGGGTTGCCACCCATGGGCATGCCTTCGATCTGCACGTCCTTGGTCTGGAGCCACTGGACGAACAGGAACGCGGCCTCCGGATGCTTGGCCGACTTGGGGATAAACCATCCCTGACCCTCGGCGGGCGAAAGGTGGGTACCCGGATGGGGGTAATAGGTCATGTTGCCCGCGGATGCCGGGCAATCACCATCGATCTCCAGAAATGGCGTCGTATCGCCCCACGTAAAGATCGTGAACACGCTGCCGTTGCACATCTCCGCATACTGCTCGTCCCAGGTCGCTTCCATGTATCCGGGAATCGAGTAGGGTCGAAGCGAGAGCATGAATTCTAAGGCCTTGACGGCGGCATCACCCTGATCAATGGCGACGGTGCCGTCCTCGTTAACGTAGGCTCCGCCCATCCCAAGTAATACGCGTTCGAAGTCATAAAGCACGGTGAGATGGCGCTTGAACGGAACAACGGTGCCGTAAAAGTCGCGTTCGAGGGCCTTGCCGGCAAGCATCTCGCCCTTCTTGCGCGTATAGAACTTCGAGACATCGAGGACGTGCTGCCATTCGGTCGGCGGTTCTGGCAAGTCATAGCCGAACGCAGCCTTGAAGTTTGCTTTCTCCTCATCGGTCACGAGATCGTGCCGATAAACCATGTAAGGGAGAACGTACTTCGTCGGAACGCTGTACTGAACGCCCTGATATTGAGAGCTCAGCTTGAAAAGCGCCGGCACGATGTCGTTTGCCATATCGACACTCGGATCGCGCAGCGCCGGATCGTCCAGGAACTTGGAGTAGGGGTGGACGAAACCGTGTGCCGGAAAGACGCCGCTCGAAAATGAGATCACCTCGACAAAATCATAGTATTGCGCTTCCGTGATAAGGTCGGTCAAGAACTGGGTTTGGATCGCTTCAAGATCTGCTACCTCTATATTTATCTTTATCCCGGTTTTTTCCTCGAATTTCTTAGCGAGTTCAATGTATGAGAGACATGGTGCGTAGCCATCGCAAATGCCCCGCACTTCAGTCTCCGAATAGGGCTTCGCTGCTTCCTCGAGAGACCATGCCTTGGCTGCTTCGTCGGGAAGGACGGCGACGCCTACGGTGAGCGCGATCACCGCGGTGAGGGTGGACGCATTCCGGATTATTCGCTTAACCATCGATCTGCCTCCCTTGTTGTCACGCCCGCCCGTGTTGCGCGGCGGGCGCTTCTTTGCCAGCTGCCAGCATATCACCCTGATTCCGCGCGGTGCACCCGATGATACGACCGATTTCACAGCGATCTGCGCGCGATGCTTCATTGGCGCGATCGTCTCTGATCCGATCTCTCCGTTTAGCAAGTTCCGTCTATGCAATGGCGGGGTAAGTTGGCTGGCCCCAGATATGCTGCTCGCGGACGAACGGGAGCGCGATTTGTGGGTTATCGGATTCAAATTCGCGCGCAAGCCGGTGACCTTCGAAGATGGAAAGCTGGATGAAACGCGGCGTGTGGCAGTCACCGACCTGAAAGATGGCCTGGACATCGGCGTCAGCCCATTCCGAATTGCGCGCCTTGAGCTCCGAAAAGAGCGCCAGATTGGATTTTCGCGCGGTGCAGAGGACGACCGTGTCGCATTCGAGTTGCGTCGTCTCCGTTCCCAAACGGCGAGGTATCTGCCCCGATTTGGGCGGCAATTCGAGACGGTAGCCGTCGCGGTAGGCGTAGGCGATCGAAACCTTGACCGTATTGTTGATGGCGATGCCCTCGATCCAGTGAAGCGGATATCGGGCGATGCCTTTCTCATGCAACAGGCGCTGGACATTGGGTCCTTCGAGCGTGTGTTCCAAGAACGGCGCGACCTCGGTGAACTGCGTCACGATCGAAACCTCTCTGCCCTGATCGGCCAGCAGCTCGGCCATGGCGACACCGGTGAAATAGCCATCGCTGTCGAGCACCACGACCCGGTCGCCGACTTCTTTGCCCGCCATGACCTGCTCGGGGGTGCAGAACTGCGGAACCGATGCGTCCGCGCCTTCGATTGGCCCGAAGTCGACGGCGTTGAGGCCGTCCGTCGCCCAGTGCGCGCCGACCGCGACGACGACCTTGTCGGCGCCGTATGCCAGGACATCGTCGGCCGTCATCATCCCGGCGCCGGTATGCACGTCGACCGTCGCCAACTTGTTCAGCTGCGTCTGCCGGTAGGTGATGAGCCGGCCCCATTCCGCGAGGCCGGGATAGCGCACCACATCGCGCAGGTGTCCACCGATCTCGCCTTGGGCCTCGCGCAGATGCACGTCGTAACCGCGTTCGCCGAGCACCCGGGCGCATTCCATGCCCGCCGGACCGGCGCCGACAACGAGAACGGCGCACGGATCGGGTGTCGAATCGAATTTCTCGGGATGCCAACCGCGCCGGTATTCTTCCATGGCGGTCGCGTTCTGCGTGCAGATCAATGGCGCTTCCTGGTTGAACTGCGAGACACAGATGTTGCAGCCGATGCACTCGCGGATGTCGTCGACCCTGCCTTCCTTGATTTTCCTTGGCAAAAACGGGTCGGCGATGGAAGGGCGTGCCGCGCCGATCAGATCGGCTTCGCCGGCGCCGATGATCCGCACCATGTCGTCGGGGCTGGTGACGCGGTTCACCCCGACGACCGGGACGTTGGCAACCTCCTTGACCGCCTTCGTCGCCCAGGTTTGATAGCCCGGCTTGAAGAAGCGCGAGGGACCGGCGTCGTTGCCCCATTCCATGAAGTAGGAAATCTTGATGTTCCACAGGTCGCACACGCCCTCGCGCGTGATGAGCTCGACGAACTTCAGTCCTTCCTCGAGCTCGAGCCCGTACGGCCCGAGCAAATTGTCGATGGCGATGCGCGTCCCCACCGCGACCCGATCACCCACAGCGCGCTTGACGGCCGCCATGGTCTCCAGCCCGAAGCGCGCCCGGTTCTCGAACGAGCCGCCCCACCGGTCCGTCCGCTTGTTGTACATCGGTTGGAGGAACTGGGTCGGCAGGGACGAATCCGAGCCGATGATCTCGACGTAATCGAAGCCCGCCTCTTCGGAGCGCTCCGCGGCGGTGACGTACATCCCCAACAGATCCTGGATGTCGTCCTCGTCGCACTCGTGGCAGTAGTTCTGATAGGCAGTCTCCGAAGGCATCTGACTGGGCCCGCGCGCGATCGCCAACGATTCGCGAACCGGCGCGTGGGCGCCGCCATACCAAAGCTGGATCCCGGCAAGCGCGCCATGTTTGTGCACGCTTTCGGTCGTGTGTCGGAGGTTGATGACGTCGCCCTCGTCCCACAGGCGGACGCTGATGTGCGGGGTGTCGTCGGATTCCGGGCTGATGGCGCAGTATTCGACGCACACGACGCCCCAGCCGCCTTCGGCCTTCATCGCACGGAATGCGGCCTGGGCACCCGGCCGCTGCGATCCTGCGCCGTTGCAATGCGGGACTTGGAAGAAGCGATTGGGCGCCGTCTTAGGGCCGATCTGGACGGGCTCGAACAGCGTTTCATATTTTGAATCGCGCACCATGGTAATCTCCTTCGGCCGACCCGCTCTATCCCGTCTTCCTCGCGAGCCTAGCTTCGGCGGTCAGCGGCGTCGACAGCATTGCCGGCTTCGTGATCGTCGTCCGGGGAATATATCGGTTCGTTTGACACGCGAAATCGGCTCTGCGGTATCACTATGGGCACGCGCAAAGCGCGCACGAGCAGGGAGAGTTATCGCCGACCGCGGGGTCGAGGATTGCATCCACCGGGTCTCTCGGATATGGGGCGGTGGATCACCCGAGCAATTCAACCGACCTGAGACATGAACGCATCGTTTCCGGATCAGGCGATGGTGGTGATCATCGGCGGCGGCATCGTCGGTTGCTCGACCGCGTATAATCTCGCGATACGCGGCTGCCGAGACGTCGTTCTCCTGGAGAAACACAAACTCACCTCGGGATCGACGTGGCATGCGGCGGGCGCCGTCGGCCAGTTGCGCACGAGCGCCAATGTCTCGTGGCTGCTCGGCCGCTCGGTCGAGATCTACGGTAGACTCGAGGCGGAGACCGGCCAGGCCACCGGCTGGCACCAGAATGGCTCGCTCCGGCTCGCGACAAATGCCAATCGCCGTGCCGAGTATGAACGTGCCGTGACCACGGCGCGCTCATACGGCCTGGATATGGAGATTATTTCGCCCCGTGAGGCGAAAGAGCTGTTTCCGCTGCTCAACGTCGACGACTTGGTTTGTGCCGCCTACGTCCCGAGCGACGGGATGGCGAGCCCCTCCGACGCGGCCATGGCACTGGCGGAGGGCGCACGGATGAACGGCGCCCGCTTAATCGAGGACACGAAGGTCGTCGGTTTCGACACAAGCGGGGGTGCCATCGAGCGCGTGATCACCGACCGGGGCACGATCCGTTGCGAGTTCGTGGTCAACTGCGCCGGCATCTGGTCGCGTGAGATTGGGCGGCTCGCCGGCGTCAACGTACCGATCCAGCCTGCTTACCACCAATACATGGTGACGGAGCGGATCGAGGGATTGACCCGCAACCACCCGACCATTCGAGATCCCGACAAGCTGACCTATTTCCTCGAGATCGGCGGTCTCGCCGTAGGCGGCTACGAGCGCAATCCGAAGCCCCATTGCACGCGGCCGATTCCAGAGGGTCACGAGTTTAAGATCATGCCCGAGGACATCGACCACTTCGAACAGCTGATGGTCCCGGCGGTAGAGCGAATCCCGGCGCTTGAAACCGTGGGCGTAAGGCAATGGTTTAACGGCATCGAGGCGTTCACCGAGGATGGCATGTTCATCCTCGGCGAGGCGCCGGAGGTCCGGCATTTTTTCATCGGCACCGGCTTCAACGCGTTCGGAATCGCCTCCGCTGGCGGTGCCGGCTACGCACTTGCGGAGTGGATTCTCGATGGCCAGTCGCCGGTCGATCTGTGGGCCGCCGACATCAAGCGCTTCGGCCCCTATCACGGCTCGGACAACCAGGTGCGCGCGCGCTCTCTTGAGGGTCAATCCCATCATTTCACAATCCGCTGGCCACATGAGGAGATGGAAGCCGGCCGACCCCTTCGGGTGAGCCCGATCCATCACAAGCTGGCGGCGCGGGGTGCCTGCTTCGGAACGAAGTTCGGCTGGGAGCGCCCCAACTGGTTCGCGCATCCGGACGTCGAGCCGGAGGATAAAGTCTCCTTCGAGAGGGCGAATTGGTTTCCCCGTGTTGGTGACGAGCATGAGGCTTGCCGTCGGGCTGCCGCCCTTTTCGATCAGTCCTTCTTTTCGAAGTTCCTCATGGTCGGCCGCGATGCCGAGGTTGTGCTCCAGACGATCTGCGCAGGCGACATAGGCAGGCCAAGTGGGCGGTTGACCTACACGCAGATGCTCAACCCGCGCGGCGGGATCGAATGCGATCTCACGGTGTCCCGTTTTGGTGCCGATGAGTTCTACATCGTCACGGGCACCGGCTACGCAACCCACGACTTCGCGCATATCAGGCGCCATATCCCGGCGGAGGCTCGGGTTGAGCTGGTCGACATCACCTCGGCTTACGGCACGCTCAGCCTTATGGGGCCTAAGGCTCGCATCGTCCTCGCCGAAGTGGTTGAGGGTGACATCGACAATGAAAGCTTCCCGTTTGGCCACTGCCGCGAGATCTTCGTGGCCGGTGCGCCGGTCCGGGCGTTGCGCGTTACCTTCGTCGGCGAGCTCGGCTGGGAGCTTCATGTCCCATCCGAATATATGTGCGCCGTCTACGATGCGCTGCACGACAGCGGGTGCGCGGTGGGCCTCAAGGATGCGGGTTATCAGGCCATCGACTCCCTCCGCCTCGAGAAGGGCTACCGCGTCTGGGCTGCCGATATCGGCTCCGACTACACGCCCGATGAAGCCGGGCTCGGCTTTGCCGTATCGCTTAGGAAGAAAGCCGACTTCGTGGGGCGTGCCGCGGTCGAACAGCAGCGCCGATCACCGCTCACAAAACGACTAGCGACCTTCACGGTCGATGATCCGGACGCGCTCCTCTTAGGTCGTGAGACGATCTACAGAGACGGTGAACGGGTCGGATATTTGACCTCCGGAGGCTACGGCTACACGGTCGGCAAGGGCATCGGCCTTGGCTATGTGCGCAATCCCGGGAGGATAGACGACGACTATCTGCATTCGGGTCGCTACGAGATCGAGGTCCGAATGCGCAGGTTCCCTGCCACGCTTCACATGACGGCGCTCTACGACCCCCGCAACGCGCGCATCAAGGCTTAAACCGACGAGGACCGGCGGTCAGAAATAGCAAAGCCCGCCACAGACATTGATCGATTGGCCGGTCACGTACTTGCCGCGCTCGCTTGCGAGATAGACCGCCATGTCGGCGATCGTTTCGGGTGGCAGGATCGCCTTCAGCATGTTGAAACGCATGCTCTCGTCATAGACATGGTCGAACGGCTCGCCGGCCTGCTCCGCCATGGTTTCGTGCAAGCTGGTGGCCATGGGAGTCGCGACCCACCCGGGGCAGATCGCGTTTGAGGTGATGCCTTGATCCCCGAGTTCAGCCGCGACGCAACGAACGAAGCCGATCAGCCCGTGCTTCGAGGTATTGTAGGCGCTCCACTCCGCATCCGCTGTCTTGGCGTTGGTCGAGGCATTGTAAATGAGCGCGCCACCCGTGCCCTGCCTCTTGAGCGTCGGCACGGTGTGCTTGGTCACGAGGAAAGGTGCCTTGAGGTTCGTATCGATAATCCAGTCCCAGAAGGACTCTTCCATCTCCTCGACCTTGCCCATATCGCAAACACCGGCATTGTTGACGACGATGTCGATACCGCCGAGTTGCTCGATGGCGTCGGCGCACATGGCTGCGATGGCGTCACTGTCGGTCAGATCGGCGGCGATGGGAAAGGCCTCGCCGCCCGCGGCTATGATCTCATCAACGGTGCCGGCGCTCTTTTCTGCGGTTCGTGCATGAGTTGCGACTGTTGCCCCCTCTCGCGCCAAGGCAAGGGCGATCGCTTTGCCGATGCCACTCGCCGCGCCCGTCACCAGGGCCCGCTTCCCCGCCAGCTGGCAGTCCATGGTATCCTCCGTCTTCGTTTGTCGCGTCTAATGCCAGGTACGTTAGTAAGAGCCTGACACCGGCGCCACAGATGAATTCCCCGTTCTGGGCCGGGTTTGGCGCTGCCGCGCTCCCCGGGGACGCGCAAAGTACCATTGCCCAAGATCGCGCAACCCCATTCTAGGTTGAACGAAAAAGGGGTGAGGCAATGCCACAAACTTTCCCGACGCAGGCGGAGATCGTCATAGTCGGCGGCGGAATCGTCGGCTGCAGCATCGCCTACCATCTTTCAAGCATGGGCAAAACCGACGTGCTATTGCTCGAGAAATCCGGGCTCACCCATGGCGCCACCTGGCACGCGGCTGGCGTGATCGGTCAACTCCGCCCGTCGCGCAACGTCACGCGCATGCTCGGGCTCACGGTCGCGCTCTATGACACCCTCGAGGAAGAGACCGGTCAGGCGATCGACTGGAAAAGAGTTGGAAGCCTGCGCATCGCCTCGTCAAAGGACCGCATGCTCGAATTCAGACGGGCCGCCACGACGGCCAAGAGCTTCGGACTCGAAATGCATCTCCTGGGGCCGAAGGAGACGCGGGAGCTCTTTCCCATCATGACGCTCGATGGCGTTTTCGGTTCGGCCTACATCCCATCAGACGGTTATGTCGATCCCGCGAGCGTCACCCAGGCGTTGGCGATCGGTGCCCGTACCCGTGGGGTCAAAATCGTCGAAGGCGTGGCGGCAACGGGTTTTGCGGTGACCGGCCGGCGGGTGCGCGAAGTTCACACCACCTCAGGCCGTGTGCGAGCCGAAACCGTGGTCAACGCTGCCGGCATGTGGAGCCGCGCGCTCGGGCGTATGACCGGCGTCCATGTGCCGGCGCTCGCGCTGGAGCATCAGTACATCGTGACCGAGCCGATTCCCGACCTGCCTCCCGGCATGCCGACGGTGCGCGACCCCGATCTTTTGAGCTACTGGAAGCCCGACGTGGGCGGCATGGTGGTCGGCGGCTATGAGCCCGATACCGTGCCTTTCGGTTCGGGCGGCATACCGTCGGTGTTCGCCCAGCAATTGCTGCCCGGCAACTTCGACCGCTTCGCGCAAATCGCGGAACGGGCAGGCAGGCGCACGCCGATCATCAACGAAGTCGGTGTGCGTCAGCTGATCAATGGGCCGATTCCCTATTCCGCTGACGGCGAGTTTGTCATGGGCAGGGCACCGGGGTTCGACAACTACTTCGTTGCGAGCGGCTTCCTTTACGGGATCGCGGGCGGGCCCGGCGCGGGCCGCATGATTGCCGAGTGGATCATCGACGGCCGGCCGAGCCTCGACCTCTGGTCGCTGGACATCCGGCGCTTCGCGGCCCACCACCACACCCGCTATTTCATGGATAGGCGCGCCGTCGAGCTCTATGGAAAGCACTACACAATGAAATGGCCGCTCGAGGAGCCGGAGAGCGCTCGCGGAATTCGTCGCAGCCCGCTCTATTGGATGCTCAAGGAGAGGGGGGCCGTATTCGGAACCAAAGCCGGCTGGGAGCGGGTTAATTGGTTCGCCCCCGAGGGGTCCGCACCACGCGATGAGCCGTCGTTCGGTCGCTCGAACTGGTTCGAAATCGTGGGCGAGGAGCACCGCGCGGCGCGCGAACGCGTCGCGGTGATCGACCAATCTTCGTTCGCTAAAATGGAGGTCTGGGGCCCCGGGGCGCTCGACAGCCTCCAACGGCTCGCCGCTGCGGATCTCGACCGGCCGGTTGGCCGCGCGGTTTACACCCAGCTATGCAACGAGGGCGGCGGGATCGAAGCCGATCTGACGATCTGCCGGATCGCGGAGGATCGCTTCTACGTGGTAACCGGCACTGCTTTCGGACAACACGACTTCGGCTGGATTAAGGCCCATCTTCCGAACGACGGGACGATCGCGGCCATGGATGTGACATCGGCCTATGCGGTGCTGCATGTCTGCGGCCCACGGTCGCGTGCCTTGCTGCAAAGCATCGCCGATAGCGATCTCTCGCCTGAGGCTTTTCCGTTCGCGCATTGCCAAGAAATCGTCATCGGAGCGGCGCACGTCCGCGCGATCCGATTGTCCTATTCGGGCGAACTCGGCTGGGAGTTGCACGTGCCGTCGGAGTATGCGTGCCACGTTTATGAGCTGCTGTGGGAGGTTGGTGGCGAATATGGGCTTGCCGACATCGGCTACCGCGCGCTCGACACGCTCAGGATGGAGAAGGGCTACGTGGCCTGGGCCGCCGATATCTCACCGGACTACTCGCCGTTTCACGCTGGCCTTGGCGGCTTCGTCTCTCGCCGCAAAGGCTATTTCATCGGGCGGGAGGCTCTGCAGCGCATGAGGGAGCAGGAACCGCACGAGATACTCTGCCTCTTCACCCTCGAGCGGCCGGCGGACGTATTTGGGGGCGAGGCCATCCTGCGCGAGGGTACCGTCCTCGGCGTGACGTCGAGTGCGAATTTCGGCTACACGGTTGGCAAGCCCATTGCCATGGGCTACGTCCCGGCCGCAGAGGCGGGGCACCGAGACTATGAGATCGAGGTGTTCTCCCGGCCGATTCCCGCCACGCGCCACGATGAGCCGCTCTACGATCCGAAGGGGACGCGTCCGCTGGCCTGAGCCCTCAGACATGGATAAGGAGATGATGGTGGAAGATGTCATTCGCGCCCGATTGACCGAAGTTCCGGCGTTTGGATCCAAGGCTGAGATCGGTCAAATCGTCAGAATGGCCGGAATGACCAATCAGAATTTCAAGGTCACCGTCGACGGGCGCGCCTATGTCTTGAGGATCGCCGGCCAAGGCACGGAGGAGTATATCGATCGCGAGGTGGACGAGCAGGCTGCACGGGTGGCCGCGCGAATCGGCGTTGGCGCACCGCTTGTCTATTATGACCAAAAGAGCGGAGTACAGGTCACCGAGTTCATCGAGAACAGCACACCGATGAATCCCGAGATCTTTCGCGACCCCGAAGCGATCAGGCTCGCCGCCGATGCGTTCCGGAGACTGCACAGCTGCGGGACGCCTTTTCTCGGCCGCTTCAGTAACTTCGAGAAGATGGAGGAATATCTCGGCGTGCTTAGGCGTCGCGCCGCCCGTCTACCCGACGGATATATCGCGGCGCAGAAGGAGGCCGATGTGGTGCGGCAGGCGTTGGCCCAAGCCGAGATAACGCTCGCGCCCTGCCACAACGATCCCGCGCCGGAGAATCTCGTCTACACCGGCGATCGTGTCTACATCCTCGACTGGGAGTTCGCCGGGAACAACGATCCGATGTGGGATCTCGCGGACCTCTCGGTTGAGACTGACTTCAGCGAGCAACAGGACGCGATCCTGCTCGAGGCCTATTGCGGCGGCCCGCCTTCGGAGGCGGTGCGGGCGCGGCTCGTGATCTACAAGGCAATGGCTTTCCTGCTCTGGACGCTGTGGGGTGTGCTGCAGGAGGTCAATGAGAATCCCGCGCCCGCCTACCACTTCGCGAGCTATTGGGACTACGCGATGGATCGCTTCACCCGCTGCAAGGCCATTATGGGCCGAGACGACTTCGGAGAAATTCTCGAGGCATTGCGCCGGGGCGCGTCCCAATGACTACGCTACCTCGGCACGCACCCACATATTTCACCGCGGCAATTCATCGATGTCGCCGCCCATTCGCGATGGAAAGATCGAATGTTTCGCGGGGAAGAAGCTCGTGTCGCCGATGACCAAGAGACGGGCCGGCTAACCGTAGGGCGCAGGTCTCCGCCCGATCCAGGGAAGCGCCGCCTCGAGCTGGGCTGCGATTCGGAGGAGCGCCGCCTCGTCGCCGAAGCGGGCGACGAACTGGATGCCGATCGGCAGGCCGTCCGTGCTCTCGTAAAGCGGCAGCGTGATCGCTGGTTGGCCGGTGACGTTGGCCATCGGGGTAAATGCGGCAAAGCCGAAGATGTTCGCGATATGGCTCTCGAGATCCGGATTGTGGGTTGTGTCCCCGGATGTGGTGTAGGACGGCTTGGAGCCGATCGTCGTTCCGGCGGTTGAGCCGGTTTTGTCACGGCGCGGCGCCAGGCCGGTGTCCCGCTCGTCGCGCGTTTCGCAATTGCTAGGTTTTTGCTGCGTCGCGGCCCAGCTATGCTATATGGCGCCGTGGCGCCCAGCATCGGGCGCCGAGACGATTCGGGGCTTTCAATGGCGCGGGCGGGCGTGGCGGAATTGGTAGACGCGCGTGGTTTAGGACCACGTGGCTCAGGCCGTGGGGGTTCGAGTCCCTTCGCCCGCACCAACGCCGGCGCGGCTGCGCCGCGATAGTCCCGTCGAGCGCTTCCCACCAATCCTTCGGATTCCGATATGAGCGGTAGACCATGCAGGTGACAGAGACTCTGTCCGAGGGGCTCAAGCGCGAGCTCAAAGTGACGGTCCCGGCGGCGGATCTCGAAGCCGAGATCGAGGGACGGCTCAGCGAGCTGAGCAAGACCGTGACGATGAAGGGCTTTCGGCCCGGCAAGGTGCCGCTGTCGATCGTCCGCCGCCACTATCGGCCGACCGTGCTTGGTGAGGTGTTGCAGCGAACGATCGAAACGAGCTCGCGCGAGGTGATCGAGGAACAGGCGCTGCGGCCGGCGTTGCAGCCCGAGATCCAGGTCACCGCCTATGACGATGGCAAGGATCTCGAGTTCACGATGGGAATCGAGATTCTACCGGAGATCGAGCTCGGAGAATTCTCCGACATCGCCGCCACCCGGCTCAGGGCCGAGGTGAACGAACAAAGCGTCGAGGAAACCCTCGGCCGGATCGCCGAGGCCGACAAGCGGTTCGAGGCGGTGGCCGAGTCGCGTCCAGCCGAAGAGGGCGATCAGCTCGTGATCGACTTCACCGTTGAGATCGACGGCGAATCGGTGCAAGACAGCGGTGCGACCGATGTCGCGTTTGAGCTCGGCGCCGATGCGCCGATCCCGCAGTTGGCCGAGCAGCTCGTGGGCGCCGAGCCCGGACAGGATCGCGAGGTAACAATCACCGTGCCGGAGAGCGATGCGCGCCCCGAATTCGCGGGTAAGACGGCCCTTTTCAAGGTCAAAGTCAAGGAGTTGCAGGCGCGGATCCCGACCGCGATCGACGATGCGCTTGCCGAGCGCCACGGCGCGCAAGACTTGGCGGGCCTGCGGGAGAACGTTCGGGAACGGCTTCAGGTGCGGTACGAGCACGCGTCGCAGGCTCGGCTCAAACGTTCGCTGTTGGACCTGCTCGACGAACGACACCGGTTCGAGGTGCCGGCCGGCATGGTCGAGCGCGAATTCGGCGCCATCTGGCAGCAGGTGGAGAAAGATGCTGAGATCGCCGGAGTCGAGATCGCCGAGATTCTCGATCAGCCGGAGGAAGAGGCGCGGGTCGAGTTTCGACAGATCGCCGAGCGGCGGGTCCGCCTCGGCCTGCTGATTTCGGAAATCGGGCATGCCAACAACATCACGGTCGAGCGGGAAGACCTGCTCAAGGCCGCCCTGGGCAATGTGCAGGCCTATCCGGAGCCCCAGAAGCTCCTCGATTACTACCGGAGCCAACCGGAGGCGCTGGAGCGCTTCCGCCCATCGGTGTTCGAAGATAAGGTCATCGCCTTCCTGAGCGAGATCGCCACGGTCTCGGAGGAGGTGGTCGATCCGGAGACGCTGTTGCGCGATCCGGAGGACGACGAAGAACGGGTAAAATCCGAGACCGCGGCGACGGGCGAGAGCGGGGACGATGATGAGACGGCTTGAGGCGCCCCGTTGGCAAGGAGAGCCCCATGGCAGACATCGTTGAGACTTACGCCAACACCCTCGTGCCTATGGTCGTCGAGCAGACGAACCGGGGTGAGCGGGCCTACGACATCTATTCCCGTCTGCTCAAGGAGCGGATCGTCTTTCTCACCGGCGGAATCGGTGACGAGGTCGCAACCTTGGTCACCGCGCAGTTGCTGTTCTTGGAATCCGAGAACCCGAACAAGGATATCTCGATCTACATCAACAGCCCGGGCGGGCTCGTGACATCGGGCCTCGCGATCTACGACACGATGCAATATGTGCGGCCCGCGGTCGTCACGCTCTGCATCGGCCAAGCAGCCTCCATGGGCTCGCTGCTGTTGGCCGCCGGCGCCGAGGGGCAGCGGTACACCCTGCCCAACGCACGGATCATGCTGCACCAGCCGTCGGGCGGCTTTCAGGGGCAGGCCACCGACATCGAGATTCACGCCAAGGAAATCCTGTCCCTGCGCCAGCGGCTCAACGAGATCTATGTCTCCCATACGGGGCAGGAGATCGCGATCATTGAGGAAAATCTGGAGCGTGACAAGTTTATGACGCCGCAAGAAGCTAAGGATTTTGGTCTTGTGGATGATGTCGTGGTCCGCAGACCGAAAGAGGCCGAAGAAGCCGAAGGTAAAGAGGATGCGGACAAGCGCGGATAACCAATGCAACGGCTGCCGTGTCTTACCGTGAGGGGGCGCCATTTATCGATTATGGCTGTGGCCGATGCCAAATTTGGTCTAGACAGGGGCTGGGCCGAATGCCAACCTCATAGCGATTCGGATTTTTTTGAGGGAGCGTGACGGCATCCCCGGCGGCTACGCTCGGCCGGGCTTGGGGCACGACAGGACGGAGCGGACATGAACAAGCCCAGCGGCGGTGACTCGAAGAACACGCTCTATTGCTCGTTCTGCGGCAAGAGTCAGCACGAGGTGCGCAAGCTCATCGCGGGCCCCACGGTGTTCATTTGCGACGAGTGCGTCGAGCTGTGCATGGACATCATCCGCGAGGAGCACAAGAGTGCGCGGGTCAAGAGCCGCGACGGCGTGCCCACGCCGGCCGAGATCTGCGAGGTGCTCGCCGATTATGTAATCGGCCAGGATCACGCCAAGAGAGTCCTGTCTGTCGCCGTGCATAATCACTACAAGCGCCTTGCTCACGGCAACAAGGGCAACGACGTCGAACTCGCCAAGTCCAACATCCTTCTGATCGGGCCGACCGGCTGCGGCAAGACTCTGCTCGCCCAAACCCTCGCCCGAATCCTCGACGTCCCCTTTACGATGGCCGATGCGACGACTCTGACTGAGGCCGGCTATGTCGGTGAGGATGTCGAGAACATCATCCTGAAGCTGCTTCAGTCGGCGGACTACAATGTCGAGCGTGCCCAGCGGGGCATCGTCTATCTCGACGAGGTCGACAAGATCGCCCGCAAATCCGACAACCCGTCGATCACGCGGGACGTCTCCGGCGAGGGTGTGCAGCAAGCGCTGCTCAAGATCATGGAGGGCACCGTGGCTTCGGTCCCGCCTCAGGGCGGCCGCAAGCATCCGCAGCAGGAGTTCCTGCAGGTCGACACCACCAACATCCTGTTCATCTGCGGCGGCGCCTTTTCGGGCCTCGAGAAGATTATCGCCCAGCGCGGGCGCGGCACGGCGATCGGCTTCGGTGCCGATGTGCGCGCGCCGGACGAGCGAAAGACCGGCTACATCTTGCGCGAGGTAGAGCCCGAGGATTTGCTCGGATTCGGTCTGATCCCCGAATTCGTTGGCCGGCTTCCGGTGATCGCGACCCTCGACGATCTCGAGGTGGACGCGCTCGTGGAAATCTTGATCAAGCCCAAGAACGCGCTCGTCAAGCAATACGAGAAGCTGTTCGACATGGAGGACGTGACGCTGGCCTTCGCCGATGACGCGCTCCGTGCGATCGCCCACAAGGCCATTGCGCGCAAGACCGGCGCCCGCGGCCTGCGCTCCATTCTCGAGGACATTCTGCTTGACCCCATGTTCAACCTGCCGAGCTACGACGCGGTCGAAGAGGTGGTGATCAACCGGGAAGTGGTCGAGGGTCGGGCACGGCCGCTTCTGATCTATGCCGACCGCCGTGAAGACGCGAGCTCATCGGCGTCCTAGGACTAGCGCCCGCTTGACCGACCGTTCGGCCGTGCTTACTTAAGGATGACGGGAGGGTCGGGGTTAACCGCCGCGGGCTTCGCGCAACCGTAAGGCGCACGAGGAACAATGCTAGACGTTTCGTCGATACCGAGCTATCCGGTCCTGCCGCTGCGGGACATCGTCGTCTTCCCACACATGATCGTGCCGTTGTTCGTCGGCCGTGAGAAGTCGGTTGCGGCGCTCGAAGACGTTATGAAAGACGACAAGCAAATCCTTCTTGTCGCTCAGAAAAGTGCCTCTCAGGATGATCCGTCGCCAAAGGATATCCATGCCGTCGGCGTGATCGGCACCGTGCTGCAGCTGCTCAAGCTTCCGGACGGAACGGTCAAGGTCCTGGTGGAGGGCGGTGCCCGCGCGCGCATCGTCGAGTTTCGCGACAATCCGGCGTTCTTCGAGGCGCGGGCCGAAAAGATCGAGGAAAGCCAGGGCGAGGCCGACGAGCTCGAAGCCCTGAGCCGCTCGGTGGTCGGCCAGTTTGAGCAATATGTGAAGCTCAACAAGAAGGTGCCGCCCGAGGTCTTGGTCTCGGTCAACCAGATCGAGGAGCCGAACAAGCTCGCGGATACGATCGCCTCACACCTGTCGATCAAGCTCAACGAGAAACAGGACCTGCTGGAAATCGGGTCCGTCAATGAGCGCCTCGAGCGCGTGATCTCGCTGATGGAGGGCGAGATCGGGGTACTCCAGGTGGAAAAACGCATCCGCTCGCGCGTCAAGCGTCAGATGGAGAAAACGCAGCGCGAGTACTATCTGAACGAGCAGATGAAGGCGATCCAGAAGGAACTTGGCGAGGGCGAGGAGGGGCGTGACGAGGCCGCCGAGTTCGAGGAGCGTATCAAGAACACCAAGCTCAGCAAGGAGGCGAGCGAGAAGGCGCTTGCGGAGGTCAAGAAGCTGCGCTCGATGAGCCCGATGTCGGCCGAGGCCACGGTGGTGCGCAATTACCTCGACTGGGTGCTGTCGATCCCGTGGAAGAAGCGTACCCGGATCAAGAAAGACATCAAGAATGCGGAAAAGATCCTCGACGACGATCACTATAGTCTGAAGCAGGTCAAGGAACGGATCCTCGAATATCTCGCGGTCCAGCAAAGGGCGCGCAAGATGAAAGGGCCGATCCTGTGCCTGGTCGGCCCGCCCGGCGTCGGCAAGACCTCGCTCGGCAGGTCGGTGGCGCGTGCCACGGGGCGCAATTTCGTGCGCTTCTCGCTCGGTGGCGTACGCGACGAGGCCGAGATCCGCGGTCATCGCCGTACCTATATCGGTTCGATGCCGGGCAAGATCGTTCAGTCCATGAAGAAGGCGAAGTCTTCCAACCCGCTCTTTCTCTTGGACGAAGTCGACAAGATGGGCGCCGATTTTCGCGGCGATCCGTCCTCGGCCCTGCTCGAGGTGCTTGATCCTGAGCAGAACAACACCTTCAACGACCACTATCTCGAGGTCGACTACGATCTGTCGGACGTGATGTTCATCACCACGGCCAATACGCTCAGGATGCCACCGGCCCTGCTCGACCGGATGGAAATTATTCGTATTCCCGGTTACACCGAGGACGAGAAGGTCCAGATCGCCAAGCTTCATCTGATTCCCAAGCAGACCAAGGCGCATGCCCTCAAGAAGGGCGAATGGGCGATCTCCAGCCACGCCCTTCTCGATTTGATCCGCTACTACACCCGCGAAGCCGGCGTTCGCAATTTGGAGCGCGAGCTCGCAAATCTGAACCGCAAGGCGACCAAGGAGATCGTCTCCGAGGGCAGCGAGCGGGTTCGGGTCACGCGGCGCAACCTGCGGAAATATGCCGGCATCCGAAAATACCGCTATGGCGAGGTGGAGCACGAGGACATGGTCGGGGTCACGACCGGCCTCGCCTGGACCGAATTCGGCGGTGAGCTTCTCTCGGTCGAGGCGGTGGTCGTGCCGGGCAAGGGCAAGGTGATCTCGACCGGTAAGCTCGGCGATGTGATGCGGGAATCGATTCAGGCCGCCGAGAGCTACGTCAAATCACGGGCGGTCGAGTACGGCATCAAGCCGACGATCTTCAACAAGCGCGATATCCACGTTCATGTGCCGGAAGGCGCGACGCCCAAGGACGGACCGTCCGCCGGCGTCGCCATGGTCACGTCCATCGTCTCGGTCCTCACCGGCGTGCCGGTCTGCAAATCGATCGCGATGACCGGCGAGATCACTCTCAGAGGGCGTGTCCTGCCGATCGGCGGTCTCAAGGAAAAGGTGCTGGCCGCCATGCGCGGTGGGCTGACGACCGTTCTCATGCCGAAGGACAATGAGAAGGATCTCGACGACATTCCCGACAATGTGAAGAAGGACCTCACCCTCGTCCCGGTCGAATCGATGGACGACATCTTGAGGCACGCGCTGGTCAAGCCGCTGGTGCCGATCGAGTGGACCGAGGAGGACAACGCTGCCCTCGACGAGGTCGTCAGGTCGGGGGAAGATGAGGCTGACGTGAGCGTTCTGCCCCACTAGGTATGGCCCCGAGTCGCGGGCGGCGACTCGAAAATGCACAATATGTGGTAGTCCGGGCGCCGACCAATGGCTTTATTGGCCGGACCTAACCTCCTGAAAAAACACGGTTATTCCTCTCTTTGAGGGGTCGGGCGTTGACGCCTATCGGCAAAGCACCCACACTCTGCCCTGCGAGTCAGTATTCGCGAGTATTCGTCACTTCCCGTACATCCACTGAGAGCGAATGGGGGCGAGTAGTGAACAAAGCTGATCTGATCAAGGCCGTCGCAAGCAGCGCGGACATCTCCAACGCCGACGCTTCACGCGCGGTTGACGGCGTGTTTGGTGCCATCACCGGCACGCTCCAAAACGGTTCCGACGTCAGACTTGCAGGGTTCGGTTCGTTTAGCGTTGTCCAGAGAAAAGCCACGAGCGGACGCAATCCGCGCACTGGTGCGTCGATCTGGATTCCCGCTTCGAATCAGCCCAAGTTCAAGGCTGGCAAGGCGCTCAAGGAGGCGGTCAACTAGCCTCGATCCTGATGTGATATGGTGCCGGCCGCTACGGCGGCCGGCACCTTCATTTTGGGAAACCAGTAATACGTTACTGCGATCTTCCTGTCAGAAATATAAATCTCTCCGTGCTAGGCGCGGGCACGGTTCGCGCGGGCGGTTAGCTCAGCTGGGAGAGCGCTTGGTTTACACCCAAGAGGTCGGCGGTTCGATCCCGTCACCGCCCACCATGCGAGCGTCGGCCGCAGGGCCCCCCATCGTGGCGTTCGAAGCGCTTAGACTGGCTCCCGGCCGGCTTTGACCGGCCTCCGCCGGGGCATCGCGGCCAAGCGGCTTGACCCGGCCAAGTCCCTGTTCTACATGAGGACGGCTGGCGCGGCGGCGGCGCGCCGCCGGGGCCGTTGGGGGTGTAGCTCAGCTTGGTTAGAGCGCCGGCCTGTCACGCCGGAGGTCGCGGGTTCGAGTCCCGTCGCTCCCGCCATATTCATGAGGTCGAGACGGACGGGAAAGGCAGCAACGGGGTGTGCCGGTTCGATGCTGGCTCTGGGATTCGGAGGCGATCAATGACCGGTGAGCGGTTGGTGCCGCCCGGGTGGCGCACGATCCGTGCCGGGTTGCCGGATTGGCGGTAGCCGATGACCGCGTCCGACTCGCTGCTCCTAGAATATCTGCCGATCGTCATCTTCCTCGGCATCGCCGGGGTGATGTCCGTCGCCGCGATCGTCGGTTCCTACATCGTGGCGCCGCAACGGCCCGACAGAGATAAAGTCTCGGCCTATGAGTGCGGCTTTGACGCTTTCGAGGATGCCCGCGGCCGCTTCGACGTGCGCTTCTACCTCGTGGCGATCTTGTTCATCATATTCGATCTCGAGGTCGCCTTTTTGTTTCCGTGGGCGGTTTCGTTCAGCGGGATCGGGCTTTACGGATTCTGGTCGATGATGGTGTTCCTCGGCTTGCTCACCATCGGTTTCGTTTACGAGTGGAAGAAGGGCGCGCTCGAATGGGAGTGAAGATCGAGACGATCGGGCTGCCCGGTGAGGCGCTGCCGGCGGGCCCAGCCCAGGATCAGACTCTCGCGCTCGTCAGCGAGGAGCTGAACGACAAAGGTTTCGTCGTCGCGAAGCTCGACCACATCGTCAATTGGGCCCGCACAGGCTCTCTCTGGCCCATGACCTTCGGGCTTGCCTGCTGCGCCGTCGAATTCATGCAGACCATCGCCTCGCGTTACGACATCGATCGGATCGGTATGGTGCCGCGCGCGAGCCCGCGCCAATCGGACGTGATGATCGTTGCCGGCACCCTTTGCAACAAAATGGCGCCCGCTTTTCGGCGGGTCTATGACCAGATGCCTGAACCTCGCTACGTCATCTCGATGGGAAGCTGCGCCAATGGCGGCGGCTATTATCATTATTCCTATTCGGTCGTCCGCGGCTGCGACCGCGTCGTTCCGGTCGACGTCTACGTTCCCGGATGTCCGCCTACAGCCGAAGCGCTGCTCTACGGCATCATGCAATTGCAGCGGAAGATCAAGCGGACCGGGACCATCGCGCGCTAGCGCGTCTGCAGAGCGAGCGGAGAATGGACAACGCCGGCCTGCGCGACCTCGGCGAGCACATCGCGGCCAATCTGAGCGACTATGTACACGCGGTGTCGGTCGCGCATGACGAGCTCGTCGTCGAGGCGCGCGAGGACCAGGTCGTGCGCGTTCTCAAGTTTTTGCGGGACGACGCGAGCTGCCATTTCGAGCAGCTTATCGATCTTTGCGGCGTCGATTACCCCGAACGCGATCCGCGCTTCGATGTCGTCTATCACCTGCTCAGCATGAGCAACAATCAACGTCTGCGCCTCAAGGTAGGCGTCAACGAGGACCGGCCCGTGCCGTCGGTGACGGAGGTCTATCCTTCCGCCGGGTGGTGGGAGCGCGAGACCTGGGATCTCTACGGCATCCATTTCTCGGGCAATCCGGATCTGCGCCGGCTGCTGACCGATTACGGATTCGAGGGCCACCCCCTGCGCAAGGACTTTCCGCTCACCGGCTATGTCGAGCTCCGCTACGACAATGAGCAGAAGCGAGTGGTCTACGAACCCGTGAAGCTGACCCAGGAATTTCGCCGGTTCGACTTTCTCAGTCCCTGGGAGGGCGTGCACGACCCGTTGCCGGGTGACGAGAAGGCGAAGCCGACGAACGAGGCCGAGCACGAGTCATGAGCGAGCGCCAGATCCGCAACATGACCATCAATTTCGGCCCGCAGCATCCGGCGGCCCACGGCGTGCTGCGCCTCGTGCTCGAGATGGACGGCGAGGTGGTCGAGCGTGCCGATCCGCATATCGGTTTGCTCCACCGCGGCACCGAGAAGTTAATCGAGTACAAGACCTACTTGCAGGCCGTGCCCTATTTCGACCGGCTCGACTATGTCGCGCCGATGAACCAGGAGCATGCCTTCGCGCTCGTCGTCGAGGCGCTTCTCGATCTCGAAATCCCACGCCGCGCGCAATATATCCGGGTCCTCTACAGCGAGATCTCGCGTATCGCGAACCATCTCATGAACGTCTGCACCATGGCGCTCGATGTCGGCGCGATGACGCCCTTCTTCTGGGGTTTCGAGGAGCGCGAGCGCACCATGGAGTTCTACGAGCGGGCTTCGGGCGCCCGGCTCCACGCCGCCTATTTCCGCCCGGGTGGCGTCGCCTACGATCTCGACGGCACCTTGCTCTCGGACATCGGGGAATGGAACGACACCTTTCCGCGTGTGGTCGACGACATCGAAAACGTGCTGACCGAGAACCGCATCTTCAAGCAGCGCACCGTCGACATCGGTCTGTTGAGCCCGCAAGAAGCCTTCGACTGGGGCCTGACCGGGCCGGTCCTGCGCGGCTCCGGCGTCTCTTGGGACCTCCGCCGCAACCAGCCTTACGAGATCTACAGTGAGCTTGACTTCGCGGTGCCCGTCGGCACCAACGGGGATTGCTATGAGCGCTATCTGGTGCGTATGGAGGAGATGAGACAAAGTGTGAAAATCATCACGCAGTGCCTTGAAAAAATTCCGGAAGGGCCGGTCAAAGTTGAGGATAACAAGATCACGCCGCCGACACGAGGCGAGATGAAGAACTCGATGGAGGCGCTGATCCACCACTTCAAGCTCTATACCGAGGGCTACCATGTGCCGTCGGGCGAGGCCTATCGCGCGGTCGAAGCGCCGAAGGGGGAGTTCGGTGTCTATCTCGTCGCCGACGGCACCAACAAGCCTTATCGCTGCAAGATCCGGGCTCCGGGCTTTGCCCATTTGCAGGTTCTCGACCATATGAGCCGCGGCCACATGCTGGCCGACACGGTGGCGAATCTCGCCAGCATGGACATCGTGTTCGGGGAGATCGACCGATGAGCGGGACGGCCGCCGGCGCGGAGAGCTTCGCGTTCACGCCTGAGAACAAAGCTGCGGCGGAGGCGGCGATCGCGAAATATCCCCCCGGCTGTCAAGCCAGCGCGGTGCTGCCGCTGCTCGACCTCGCGCAACGCCAGAATGGCGGCTGGATTCCCCGCGCCGCGATGGAGCATGTCGCCGCACTGCTCGACATGGCCTCGATCCGGGTCTACGAGGTCGCCACCTTCTACACGATGCTGAACCTCGAGCCGGTCGGCCGCTATCACGTGCAGCTTTGCCGCACGACGCCGTGCTGGCTTTGCGGTGCGGACGCGCTGCGAAACGCCTGCCGCGAGGAGCTCGGGATCGAGCTCGGCGGCACGACAGCGGACGGCTTGTTCACGCTGACCGAGGTAGAATGCCTCGGCGCCTGCGTCAATGCGCCCATGGTCCAGATCAACGACAACTTCTATGAGGATCTCGATCCCGCGCGCATGAGGGAGATCCTGCGCGCGTTCAGAGCCGACACCCCGCCCCAGCCCGGCTCACAGACCGGCCGTCAGACCTCGGCACCGGCCTCGGGAGCGACGACCTTGACGGAGCTTTAAGGATGCTCGGCGATTCCGACCGCATCTTCACCAATCTCTACGGCGCCGGCGATTGGCGACTCGCGGGCGCGCGGAGCCGCGGCGATTGGGACGGCACCAAGGAGCTCATGGCCAAGGGGCACGACTGGATCATCGATCAGGTCAAGGCCTCGGAGCTCCGCGGGCGCGGCGGCGCGGGCTTCCCGACCGGCCTGAAGTGGTCCTTCATGCCGAAGGAGGAGGCCCCGGGGCGCCCACACTACCTCGTCGTCAATGCCGATGAGAGCGAGCCCGGCACCTGCAAGGACCGGGACATGATGCGCCACGATCCGCATAAGCTGATCGAGGGCTGCCTGCTCTCCGGCTTCGCGATGCGCGCCCACGCCGCCTACATCTACATCCGGGGCGAGTTCTACGACGAGGCGGTGCGGCTCCAGGCGGCGATCGACGAGGCCTATGACGCGGGTCTCATCGGCAGGGATCCGTGCGGCAGCGGTTGGCCCTTCGACGTCTACCTCCACCGCGGTGCCGGCGCCTATATCTGTGGCGAGGAGACCGGGCTCCTGGAGAGCCTGGAGGGCAAGCCCGGGCGACCCCGTCTCAAGCCGCCGTTCCCGGCGGCGGTCGGGCTGTATGGCTGCCCGTCGACGGTCAACAATGTCGAAACGATCGCCGTGGTGCCGGTCATTCTGCGCCGCGGCGCAGAATGGTTTGCAGGCCTCGGACGGCCGAAGAACGCCGGCACCAAAGTGTTTTGCATCTCCGGCCACGTCAATCAGCCGTGCAATGTCGAGGAGGAGATGGGCATCCCGATGCGCGAGCTGATCGAGAGGCATGCCGGCGGGGTGCGTGGCGGCTGGGACAATCTGCAGGCGGTCATCCCCGGCGGTGCTTCGGTCCCGCTGCTGCCGAAATCGATCTGCGACGACGTGCTGATGGATTTCGACTCGTTGATGGGAGTCAAATCCGGGCTCGGCACGGCGGCCGTGATCGTGATGGACAAGACGACGGATGTGGTCGAAGCGATCGCCCGGCTTTCTCACTTCTACATGCATGAGAGCTGTGGCCAGTGCACGCCCTGCCGAGAGGGCACCGGCTGGGTCTATCGGGTCATGCAGCGCCTGGTCAGGGGCAACGCGTCGGTCGAAGAGATCGACACGTTGTGGGACGTGGTCGGCCAGATCGAGGGACACACGATCTGCGCCCTGGGCGATGCCGCCGCCTGGCCGGTGCAGGGGCTGATCCGCCATTTTCGGCCCGAGCTCGAGCGCCGTATCCTCGAGGCGAAGGGCGGCGGCGATGCCGCGGCCGCAGCCTGAGCGCGGGACCGATGCCGACACTCACCATCGATGGCGCGGAGATCACGGTCGAGCCGGGCTCGACCGTGATGCAGGCCTGCGTGCAGGCCGGCAAGGAGATCCCGCATTTCTGCTATCACGACCGGCTCTCGATCGCCGGCAACTGCCGCATGTGCCTTGTCGAGATGGAAAAATCGCCGAAGCCGATCGCGTCCTGCGCGATGCCGGCAGGCGAGGGCATGGTGATCCGAACCAACACGCCGGCGGTGAAGAAGGCACGCGAAGGGGTGATGGAGTTCCTGCTCATCAACCACCCACTCGACTGTCCGATCTGTGATCAAGGCGGCGAATGCGATCTGCAGGACCAGGCCATGGCCTATGGCCGTCACTTCAGCCGTTTCGACGAGGGAAAGCGCGCGGTTCGAGACAAGGATGTCGGGCCGCTGATCGAAACCATCATGACACGCTGCATCCACTGCACGCGTTGTATCCGCTTTGCCGATGAGATCGCCGGCGTTGAGGAATTCGGCGCCGTGTTCCGCGGCGAGCACATGGAAATCGGTACCTATGTCGAGAAGGCGGTCAGCTCCGAGCTCAGCGGTAACATGATCGACCTGTGTCCGGTCGGCGCGCTGACCTCCAAGCCCTATGCTTTTGTCGCGCGCTCGTGGGAGCTGAGAACCATCGAGACGATCGACGTGCTGGATGCGGTCGGCTCGAACATCCGGCTCGACGCGCGCGGCCCGGAGGTTCTGCGGGTCGTACCGCGGCTCCACGAAGATGTGAACGAGGAGTGGATCTCGGACAAGAGCCGCTTCGCCTATGACGGGCTGCGGCGGCGGCGGCTCGATCGCTGCTACGTGCGTCGCGACGGCGCGCTCGAAGCCGTGAGCTGGCAGGCCGCCTTCGATGCGATTGCGGAAGCGGCGCAAGGCCTCGACGGGGCGGCGATCGGTGCGCTCGCCGGCGATATGGCCGATTGCGAGGCGATGACGGCGCTCGCCGATTTGATGGCCGAACTGGGCTCGCCCAATCTGGATTGCCGGCAGGACGGCGCGAAGCTCGACCCGGAACACCGCGCCTCTTACCTCTTCAACACGACGATCGCGGGGATCGAGGAGGCCGAAGCCATCCTCCTGATCGGCACCAACCCGCGCTGGGAGGCCGCGCTCGTGAACGCGCGGATCCGCAAGCGCTGGCGCCGGGGCGGCCTCAAGGTCGGGGTCGTCGGCCCGCGGGCCGAGCTTACCTATCCCTACGACCATGTCGGCGCCGGGCCGCAGAGCCTGTTGGATCTCGCGGCGGGGAGGCACAGCTTCGCCGATACCCTCAAGGCGGCCGACAAGCCGATGATGATCGTCGGCATGGGAGCGCTGGCGCGGCCGGACGGCGCCGCCGTGCTCGCCGAGGCACGCGCGCTTGCGGATGCGACCGGGATGGTCGCCGCCGGCTGGAACGGCTTCAACGTGCTGCATAGCGCCGCCGCACGGGTCGGCGGGCTCGACCTCGGCTTCGTACCGGGCGAGGGCGGGCGCGATACCGAGGCGATCTGCGAGGCTGCGCATTCCGGCGCGCTGCGCCTGCTCTACCTGCTGGGCGCGGACGAGCTCGCGCTCGACCGGCCCGATGACTGCTTCGTCGTTTACCAGGGCCACCACGGCGATGCCGGCGCGCGCATCGCTGACGTCGTCCTGCCGGGCGCTGCCTATACCGAGAAGCCGGGCACCTACGTCAATCTCGAAGGACGGGCGCAACGGGCTTATCCAGCGACCGCGCCGCTCGGTGATGCACGGGAAGATTGGCGGATCTTGCGGGCGCTTTCTGGCCATCTCGGCAAGCCGCTGGCCTACGATACCCTGGATGCGCTGCGGGCGCGCATGGTCGCGCGGGCGCCGAGCCTGGCGGAGATCGATCGGCTCGAGCCGGCGCCATGGGATGGCTTCGGGACCAGCGGCGCCATGACCGATCGGCCCTTCGCGAGCCCGATCGCCGATTTCTACCGAACCGACCCGATCACCCGCGCGTCCGAGACCATGGCCAGATGCAGCGCGATGTTCGTCACGGGAACCGAAAAGACGGGGACCGATGGCTGAGGCCGGGGTCTGGAGCACCTATTTCTACCCGCTGTTCCTGACCGTCGGGTACATCCTGGCGATCGTGGTGCCGCTCCTGCTGGTGCTCGCGTTCGTCACCTATGCGGAGCGCAAGGTGTGGGCGGCGATCCAGTTGCGCAAGGGGCCGAACGTGGTCGGCCCCTTCGGCTTGCTGCAACCGGTGGCCGATGGGATCAAGTGCCTGTTCAAGGAAACCATCGTTCCGGCCGGTGCCAATCGCTTCCTGTTTGTGCTCGCGCCGATGATCACCTTCAGCCTCGGCTTGATCGGCTGGGCGGTGATCCCGTTCGACAGCCATCTCGTGCTCGCCGACCTGAATGTCGGGCTGCTCTATCTGTTCGCGGTCTCTTCGCTTGGCGTCTACGGCATCATCATCGCGGGCTGGGCCAGCAACTCGAAATACGCCTTTCTCGGTGCGCTCCGTTCTGCGGCTCAGATGGTTTCCTACGAGGTCTCGATCGGCTTCGTGCTGGTGACGGTGCTGCTCTGCGTCGGCTCGCTCAACCTCAACGACATCGTCGAAGCGCAGAAGGGGCTCTGGTTCTTCATCCCACTGTTCCCGATGTTCGTAATTTACGTGGTCTCGGCGCTCGCCGAGACCAACCGCACGCCGTTCGACTTGCCCGAGGCCGAGGGAGAGCTGGTCGCCGGTTACCAGGTCGAATATTCCTCGATGACGTGGCTCCTGTTCATGATGGGCGAATACGCCAACATCGTTCTTCTGAGCGGGCTCAGCGTGATCCTGTTTCTCGGCGGCTGGTTGCCGCCTTTCCGGGTCGAGCCGCTGACCGAGGTTCCCGGCGTGGTGTGGTTCCTACTGAAGACGGCGGTCGTCGTTTTCTTCTTCACCTGGACCCGCGCGACCCTGCCGCGCTACCGCTATGATCAGCTCATGCGGCTCGGCTGGAAGGTCTTTCTTCCGGCTTCGCTCGCCATGGTCGTGATCGTCGCGGGCGCGCTGCATTTGTTCGACTTGCTGCCGCGGTAATCACCCTGGCGACGGCAAGCGGCCTGTGCTATGGCCGCGCCGGCCGCCAAAGAGGAGGTCGCTATGCCCGTGCTTGAGCGGACGGTCCGATCATTGCTCCTGACTGAGCTGGCGGTCGGGCTCGGCGTGACCTTCAAGCAGATATTCAAACGCAAGGTGACGCTGAACTATCCCTACGAAAAGGGCCCGCTAAGCCCGCGCTTCCGCGGCGAGCATGCGCTGCGCCGCTACCCCAACGGCGAGGAGCGCTGCATCGCATGCAAGCTCTGCGAGGCGATCTGCCCGGCGCAAGCGATCACGATCGAGGCGGAACCGCGGGAGGACGGCAGCCGGCGGACGACCCGCTACGATATCGACATGGTGAAGTGCATCTATTGCGGCTTTTGCGAAGAGGCCTGTCCCGTCGACGCCATCGTCGAGGGACCGAATTTCGAATTTGCCGCCGAGACCCGCGAGGAGCTGCTCTACAACAAGGAGAAGCTGCTCGACAATGGCGACCGCTGGGAGCGGGAAATCGCGGCGAACCTGACGTCAGAGGCCCCCTACCGCTGAGCTAGGGCTGGCGGGGGGACCAAGAGCGAGCCGGGCGGCGTCACGGTACGATGATTATTCAGACCATCATGTTCTACGTCCTCGCCGTGGTGACGGTCGGGGCGGGCGTCATGGTAATCGCCTCTCGCAACCCCGTTCACTCGGTGCTGTTTCTGATCCTGGCATTCTTCAACTCGGCCGGGCTCTTCGTCCTGATGGGTGCCGAGTTCCTCGCGATGATCCTGGTCATCGTCTATGTCGGCGCGGTCGCCGTGCTGTTCCTCTTCGTGGTCATGATGCTGGACATCAACTTCTCCGAGTTGCGGGCGGGCTTCCTGCAGTATTTGCCGATCGGCGGCGTGATCGGGGTCATCCTGCTGGCGGAGCTGATCATGGTCTTCGCCTCGGGCGCCATCGACATCGAGGTGCCGGCCACGATCGCATCACCCACGCCGCCGGCAGAGCAGATCACCAATACCCAGGCGCTCGGCGATGTCCTTTACACGCGCTACGCCTATCTGTTTCAGGGGGCGGGCTTCATCCTGCTGATCGCGATGGTCGGCGCCATCGTGCTCACGCATCGCCGTCGTACCGACGTTCGACGCCAGCGCATCGCCGACCAGGTGGCGCGCGACGCGAAGGCCGTCATCCGCCTGACCGACATCAAACCGGGCGAGGAGGGGTCATGGAAGTCGGATTGACCCACTATCTGACCGTTGCCGCGATCCTGTTCACGCTCGGGGTGGTGGGGATCTTCCTCAACCGCAAGAACGTCATCATCATCCTGATGGCGATCGAGCTGATGCTGCTCGCCGTCAACATCAACCTGGTCGCCTTCTCGACCTATCTCGGCGACATGGTGGGCCAGGTCTTCGCCATGCTCGTGCTGACGGTGGCCGCTGCCGAGGCCGCGATCGGGCTCGCCATTCTGGTCGTTTATTTCCGCAATCGCGGCAGCATCGCCGTCGAGGACGTCAACGTGATGAAGGGTTAAGGGCGCGTGCTCTTCTACGCTGCGCCTATTTTCCTGCCGCTCTTCGGGGCGGTGATCGCCGGCTTGCTCGGCCGGGCGATCGGCGCGCGCGCATCGCAGATCGTGACCTGCGGCGCGATGGGCGTGGCCGCGCTGACCGCCATCGTCGTCTTCAACGAGGTCGTCCTACAGGGCGAGGTCGCGACGATCACCTTGTTCGACTGGTTCAGCTCGGGCGATCTCGACGTCGACTGGCTGCTTAGATTCGACGAATTGACCGCGGTTATGGTGTTCATGGTCTGCGTCGTCTCGTTTCTGATCCATGTCTACTCGATCGGCTACATGGCGCATGACCCCCATGTGCCGCGCTTCTTCGCCTATCTTTCCCTGTTCACCTTTTTCATGTTGGCGTTGGTCTCCGCCGACAACTTCCTTCAGATGTTCTTCGGTTGGGAGGGCGTCGGCCTCGTCTCCTATCTGTTGATCGGCTTCTGGTACCGGCGGCCGGCGGCGAACGCAGCGGCGATCAAGGCCTTCATCGTGAATCGGGTGGGCGATTTCGGTTTCGCCCTCGGCGTCCTCGCGATCTTCCTGATGTTCGACACCGTCTCGTTCGATGCGGTGTTCGCCGCAGCGCCGGGGATGGTGGACGTGGAGCTCACCTTCCTCGGCCATTCGTTCGACTTCCTGGAGGTCGCCTGCATCCTGCTCTTCGTCGGTGCCATGGGTAAATCGGCGCAGTTTCTGCTCCACACCTGGCTGCCGGACGCGATGGAAGGCCCGACGCCGGTCTCCGCCTTGATTCATGCCGCGACCATGGTGACCGCGGGCGTCTTCATGGTGGCCCGCCTGTCGCCGATCTTCGAATACGCACCGATCGCGCTCTCGGTGGTCACCTTCTTCGGCGCGACCACGGCGATCTTTGCGGCGACGATCGCGATCACCCAGAACGACATCAAACGGGTGATCGCCTATTCGACCTGCAGCCAGCTCGGCTACATGTTCTTTGCCTGCGGTGTCTCGGCTTATTCGGCGGGCATCTTCCATCTGACGACGCATGCGTTCTTCAAGGCGCTCCTCTTCCTCGGCGCCGGCGCGGTGATCCACGCCATGTCCGACGAGCAGGACATGCGCAAGATGGGCGGCATCTGGCGAATGATCCCGCTGACCTACGCCTTGATGTGGATCGGCAATCTGGCGCTTGCGGGGATCTTCCCCTTCGCCGGCTTCTTCTCGAAGGACATCATCCTGGAATCGGCGTTCGCCGCGCACACCGGGCTCGGCACCTACGCCTTCGGGCTCGGCATCCTCGCGGCGTTCCTGACCGCGTTCTATTCCTGGCGGCTGCTCTTCATGACCTTCCACGGCCCGCCCCGGGCCGACGAGAAAGTGATGGCGCATGTTCACGAGGCGCCGCCGATCATGTGGGTTCCGCTCGTCGGGCTCGCGATCGGCGCGATCGTGATGGGCTATCTGATGCTCCCGATGGTGAGCAGCGACGTCGATTTCTGGGGCACCTCGATCCTCGTGCTGCCGATCCACACCGCGCTCGAGGACGCACACCACGTCTCGTTCTGGGTCAAGGCGCTGCCGATGGCGGTCGGCGTGCTCGGGATCGCGGGTGCGTTCCTGTTCTACGTGCTGCGGCCGGAGCTGCCCGGCCTGTTGGTGGCGCGGGCGCGGCCCGTCTATCTGTTCCTGCTCAACAAGTGGTATTTCGACGAGCTCTACGATTTCCTCTTCGTGCGGTCGGCGAAATATCTCGGACGTAATCTCTGGAAGCAGGGCGACGGCGCCGTGATCGACGGCATCGGGCCCGATGGTCTCGCCGCGGCGACGCTCTCGGTCGCGCGCCGCGCGGTCAAACTCCAGTCGGGCTATGTCTATCACTACGCCTTCGCGATGCTGCTCGGGCTCGCGGCCATCGTCACCTGGTACCTGATCGCCCGGACGTGACGGCATGACCGATTGGCCGATCCTCTCTACCGTCACGTTCCTGCCGCTCGTCGGCGTTGTGTTCATTCTGATGATCCGTGGCGATGAGGCGTTGGTTGCGGCCAACGCCCGTCATGTCGCGTTGTGGACCTCAGTCGTCACCTTCGCGCTCTCGATCTTTCTGATCGCCGATTTCGACACCTCGACCTCGGCGTTCCAGTTCGTCGAGAACGTGCCGTGGCTTCCCGAACACAATATCGCCTACCACCTCGGGGTGGACGGGATCTCGGTCTTCTTCCTGGTCCTGACCACCTTTCTCATCCCGATCTGCATTCTTGCCTCGTGGGAAGCGATCGCGACCCGGGTCCGCGAGTTCATGATCGCGTTTCTCGTCATGGAGACGCTCATTGTCGGCGTCTTCTGCTCCCTCGATTTCGTGATGTTCTACATCTTCTTCGAGGGCCAGCTGATTCCGATGTTCCTGATCATCGGCGTCTGGGGCGGCGCGCGGCGGGTCTACTCGGCGTTCAAGTTCTTCCTCTACACGCTGGTCGGCTCGGTGCTGTTCCTGCTCGCGATCCTTTTCATGTATCTCTCGGCCGGCACCACCGATATCCCCACCCTGCTCGCCCACGACTTCGCGCCGGCGGTCCAGACCTGGCTCTGGCTTGCCCTGTTTGCCTCCTTCGCCGTGAAGCTCCCGATGTGGCCGTTCCATACCTGGCTTCCCGACGCCCATGTGGAGGCACCGACGGCGGGCTCGGTCATCCTCGCCGGCATCCTCTTGAAGATGGGGGGCTACGGCTTCCTCCGCTTCTCGCTGCCGATGTTGCCGGATGCGAGCGCCTTCTTCGTGCCCTTCATCTATTCGTTGAGCGTGGTCGCCATCATCTACACCTCGCTGGTGGCGCTCATGCAGGAGGATATGAAGAAGCTGATCGCCTATTCCTCGGTCGCCCATATGGGGATCGTCACGATCGGCATCTTCACCTTCACCGGCCAGGGCATCGAGGGCGGCATCATCCAGATGCTGAGCCACGGCATCGTTTCGGCCGCGCTCTTCCTCTGTGTCGGCGTGGTCTATGACCGCACCCATAGCCGCGAGATCGCGCATTACGGCGGGCTCGTGCACCGCATGCCGATCTACGCGGCGGTCTTCATGGTGTTCACCCTTGCTGCGGTGGGCTTGCCCGGCACCAGCGGCTTCGTCGGCGAGTTCATGGTGCTGGTGGGCGCCTTCCAGTCGAACACCTGGGTCGCCATGCTGGCCCTGACCGGCGTTGTCCTCGGCGCTGCCTACATGCTCTGGCTTTATCGACGCGTGATCTTCGGCGAGCTGACCCGCGAGAACCTCAAATCGATCACCGACCTCAATTGGCGCGAGATCGGCGTCTTCGCGCCCCTGGTCTCGCTCGCGCTGGTGCTCGGGCTCTACCCCGAGCCCTTTCTCGACATCCTGCATGTCTCGGTCGAGAACCTGATCGCACAGACCAATGGCGCGCCGGACCTGCCGATCGCCATGGTCCCCGAGGATGCGTCGACGCCGACGCTTGCGGCATTGAGATAGGGGCGCGGCAATGGATTCCTTCGTCGAGCCGCACTATCTCCCCGCGTTGCCCGAGCTGTTCCTTGCCGGCGCCTCGGTCGTTCTCCTGATGGCCGGCGTGTTTGCCGGTGACCGCTCGACCCGGCTCTTGACCTGGCTCTCCTGCGTTGCGATGGGCATCGCGTTCGTCATGGTGTTGGCGTTGCCGGATGAACGGACGACGACGTTCTTCGGCCTCTTCGTGACCGATACCTTCGCCGCCTTCATGAAGTGCCTCGTGCTGGTGGGCGCCGCGGTCACGCTGATCGCGGGCTCGGGCTACGTCAAACGCGAGGGGATGAGCCGCTTCGAGTTCCCGGTTCTGATCGTTTTCGCGACCCTCGGCATGCTGCTGATGATCTCCGCGAACGATCTGATCGCGCTCTATGTCGGGCTCGAGCTGCAGAGTCTTTCGCTCTACATCGTCGCCGCATTCCGCCGCGATTCGGTGCGGTCGACCGAGGCCGGCCTCAAATATTTCGTGCTCGGTGCGATCTCCTCCGGGCTTTTGCTCTATGGCTGCTCCATGGTCTACGGCTTCACCGGCGTGACCGGCTTCGAAGAGATCGCGGCAGCGCTGACCACGACCGTGCCGGGCAACGCGGCGGCCGAGATCGGTGTTCTGATCGGGCTCGTGTTCATCGCCGCCGCGCTCGCCTTCAAGGTGTCGGCGGTGCCGTTCCACATGTGGACGCCGGATGTGTATGAGGGGGCGCCGACACCGGTCACCGCTTTCTTCGCGGCGGCGCCCAAGGTCGCCGCAATGGCGTTGCTGTTGCGCGTCCTCCTGGGCCCGTTCCACGAGCTTGCGGGCCAGTGGGACCAAATCATCATTTTCATCTCGGTTGCCTCGATGGCGCTCGGTGCGTTTGCCGCAATCGGCCAGAAGAACATCAAGCGGCTGATGGCCTACAGTTCGATCGGGCATGTCGGCTACGCGCTCGTCGGTCTCTCGGCCGGAACGCCTGAGGGGATCCGCGGTGTGCTCATCTACATGACGATCTACATGGTGATGACGCTCGGCGGCTTTGCATGCATCCTTGCCATGCGCCAGCGCGGCCAAATGGTCGAGGAAATCAGCGATCTCGCCGGTCTCTCCAGGACCAATCCGTCGATGGCGGTGGCGCTCGCGATCTTCATGTTCTCGATGGCCGGTATCCCGCCGCTTGCCGGCTTTTTCGGCAAGCTCTACGTGTTCCTGGCGGCGGTCGAGGCGGGGCTCTACGGACTCGCCATTTTCGGGGTATTGGCGAGCGTCGTCGGAGCCTATTACTACATCCGAATCGTGAAAGTGATGTATTTCGACAAACCGACAGAGGCATTCGACCGGCCGGTGGGCGTTGAGCTGACCGCCGTGCTCGCCGGCACCAGCATCGTCACGCTCTTCTTCTTCGCCTATCCCGGTCCGATCCTGGCAGGCGCGGAAGCCGCTGCCGCGGCGCTCGTACCCTGACCTCGACCGCCATTCCCATGGCAGAGGCCGCCCTGCCCCGGGGTTATTCGCTCGTCAGCCTCGATGAAACGGAAAGCACCAATGATGAAGCGAAAGCGCGCGCGGTTGCAGGCGCCGCCGACGGCACCGTCGTCTGGGCGCGCCGTCAACGGGCCGGACGCGGCCGCCAGGGGCGGGTCTGGATTTCGCCGCCGGGCAATCTCTATTTCTCGGTGGTCCTCCGCCCGGTCTGCGAGGTGCGCGCGATTGCGCAGCTCTCGTTCGTCGCCGCGTTGGCTGCGGCCGACCTTGTGGACCACATGCTGCCGGGCCGGGCACGCTGCAAATGGCCGAACGACATCCTCGTCGACGGCGGCAAGTTAGCTGGCATTTTGTTGGAATCCGCTCTCAGGCCGGCGGGACGAGTGGATTGGGTGGTGCTCGGGATCGGTGTGAACCTCGCCCATCATCCCGGCCTCGGCGCGCCGCGGCCTTCCACGAGCCTGGCGGCCGCCGGGGCGGCGCCGCTCGCGCCCGCCGACGCGCTGTCTTGCATTCTCGCGGCACTGGCCCGGCGGCGTCAGGACTGGCAGGACCGAGGCTTCGCCGAGATCAGATCCGCCTGGCTTGCCCGCGCCCATGGGCTCGGTGAACGGATCACCGTCGCGAATGGCGATATGCGGCATACCGGGGTCTTCGACGGGCTCGACGCGGAGGGGGCGCTGGTGCTGATGGAGGAGGGAGCGGCCCGACGCCGCATCGTGGCGGGCGATGTCATCTTCGGCGACGCGGGGACGGCGCATGCTTCTTGCAATTGACGCCGGTAACACCAATACCGTGTTCGCCGTGTTCGATACCGGCGGCGACGATGCGCCGCTCGGCCAATGGCGGGCGACGACCGACGCGCGCCGCACGAGCGACGAATATGCGGTCTGGCTGGGTCAGCTCCTGGAGCGGGCCGGCTTCGGCCTTGCCGATATCGACGAGGCGATCGTCTCGACCGTGGTGCCGCAAGGGCTCGGCGCGCTCAAACTTCTGTGCACCGATTATTGCGGCTGCGAAGCGTCGGTGGTCGGCGAGCCGGGAGTCGATCTCGGCATCGAGGTCAATGTGCCGAGGCCCGACGAGGTAGGGGCCGATCGCCTGGTCAATGCGGTCGGCGCTCATATCCGCCATCCGGGCGCCCTGATCGTGCTCGATTTCGGCACCGCGACCACGTTCGACGCCGTGAGCGCGGAGGGTGCCTATGAAGGCGGCATCATCGCGCCGGGCATCAACCTGTCGCTGGAGGCGTTGCACAGGGCCGCTGCGCAACTGCCGCGCATCGCGGTCGCGCGGCCGGCGGCGGTGATCGGCCGGGCGACGGTGCCGGCGATGCAGTCCGGCATCTATTGGGGCTATGTCGGGCTGATCGAGGGTATCGTCACGCGCATGAAATCCGAGATCGCGGCGCCCATCACGACCGTCGCAACCGGCGGGCTCGCCGGCCTCTTCGGGGCCGCCACGCCGATGATCGACGCGGTCGATTCCGACCTGACGATCCTCGGCCTGGGCGAGATCCACCGGCGTAACCGAGGGCGCCGATGAGCAAGCCGGCGGCAGCCGCCATCGCGCCCGACGCGCTTCATTTTCTGCCCCTTGGCGGCGCGGGCGAGATCGGCATGAACCTCAACCTCTATGCTTGCCAGGGCAAATGGTTGATGGTCGATCTCGGGATTACCTTCGCGGGCGACACGCTGCCCGGGATCGATGTGATCATGCCCGATCCGGCGTTTATCGAAGAGCGCCGGGAGCACCTGCTCGCCCTCATACTGACTCACGCCCATGAGGATCATCTGGGCGCGGTTGCTTATCTCTGGCCCAGGCTCCGTTGTCCGGTCTACGCTACCCCGTTCGCCGCCGCCATCCTGCGCGGGAAGCTGCGCGATGCCGAGCTGCTGGCGGAGGTCCCGCTGACCGAGGTTCCGCTTTCGAGTTCGCTGACCCTCGGGCCGTTCGCCATGACGTTCATTTCCCTCACCCATTCGATTCCGGAGCCGAACGCGCTTCTCATCGAGACGCCCTACGGGCGGGTGATGCATACCGGCGATTGGAAAATCGATCCGGATCCCCTGGTCGGCGCGCCGCTCGACGAGGCGGCGTTGAAACGGGCCGGCGAATCCGGCGTGCTCGCCCTCGTCGGCGATTCCACCAATGCGACCGTTGAAGGGGAGTCGGGCTCGGAAGGCGGGGTTCGCACCGAGCTCGTTGCGCTGATCGGCGCGCGCGAAGGCGGAGTTGCCGTCACGCTCTTCGCCTCCAATGTCGCGCGGCTGGAATCGGTCGCTCTCGCCGCGCGCGAGGCGGGGCGGGAGCCCGTATTGGTGGGACGCTCGCTGCAGCGCTATGTCCGCGCGGCGCGCGAGACCGGCTATCTCAACGGCCTCCGGTTCCTGACCGAAGATCAAGGGGCGGCGCTCCACCGGGAGCAGGCGCTCTATCTCTGCACCGGCTGTCAGGGCGAGCCGCGCGCCGCGATGGCCCGGATCGCCTCCGATACCCATCCGCGGATCAGCCTCTCGGCGGGCGACACCGTGATCTTCTCGTCAAAAATCATTCCTGGCAACGAGCGCACGATCGGCGACCTGCACAATCGGCTCATCAAGCGCGGCATCGAGGTGATCACCGAGAAGGATAAAAACGTTCACGTATCGGGTCATCCCTGTCGGGACGAGCTGCGCCGCATGTATCAGTGGATCAGGCCGCGGATCGCGGTGCCGGTGCATGGTGAAGCGCGCCACATGCGGGCGCATGGCGCGTTGGCCCGGGAGCTCCAGGTGCCGGAGCCGGTCCTGGTCGAGAACGGTGACCTGCTGCGGTTGGCGCCGGGCCCGGCCACGATCGTCGATCGTGCCCGGGTCGGCCGCTTGGCGCTCGATGGAGCCCAGCTCGTCGCCACCGACCACGTGTCGATCAACGCTCGACGGCGTTTGATGCATAACGGCGCCGTGTTCGTCTCTGTGGTCGTCGATCGGCGTGGACGCGCCCTCACATCGCCTCAAATATCCAGCCAGGGTGTCCTGGACGCGGAGGAGGACCAGGCGGTGCGGTCAATGCTTGTGGAGATCGTCGAGCAGGCCGTGGATGATCTACCGGCGGCACAAGCGCGCGACGAGGGCGCGCTTCGGGAAGCAGTGCGGCTCGCCGTGCGGCGCGCGGTGCGCAAGAGCCACGGCAAGCGCCCGGTGATCGACGTGCAGATCGCCCGCGTGTGAGGTTGGGCGGAGGCAACGGCCGATGATCGGACGCTTGAACCATGTCGCGATCGCCGTGCCGGATCTCGCGGCGGCGCGCGCGCTCTATCGCGAGATCCTGGGCGCCGCCGTCTCCACGCCCCTCGACCTGCCGGACCACGGCGTCACGACGGTGTTCGTGACGCTGCCTAATACCAAGATAGAATTGCTCCATCCGCTCGGCGCGGAGTCGCCGATCGCGGGTTTCCTCGCGAAGAATCCGTCGGGTGGCGTCCACCACCTGTGCTACGAGGTCGACGACATCGCGGCGGCGCGCGATCGGCTGATTGCCGAGGGCGCGCGGGTGCTGGGCGATGGCGAACCCCGTCCCGGCGCGCATGGCAAGCCAGTGCTGTTCCTCCATCCCAAGGATTTCTGCGGCACGCTGATCGAGCTGGAGCAGGTCTGAGGTCGCTGTCATGGATCCCTTCGGCATTATCGTCGTCTTCGTCATCGTCTGGTGGATCGCGTTTTTCATCGCTCTCCCGTTCGGGATCAAGACGCCAGAGACGCAGGAGCCGGGGCATGCGCCGGGCGCGCCGGTCCGCCCGCGGTTGTGGATCAAGGCGGCGATCGCCACCGTGGCCGGCTGCGTGATCACCGGCGCCATTTTCGGCGTCGTCGATGCGGGATGGCTCTCGCTCGAAACCTTCGCGGAGTAGGGGCGCCGTGACCAGCTATTGCGAGATCGCGCCGGGGCATTCTCATCACGGGCCTTACCATGACCACGAGTACGGCTTCCCGGTCCGCGATGATGACCGCCTGTTCGAACGCCTCGTGCTCGAGATCAACCAAGCGGGGCTCTCCTGGCTTACCGTGCTCAAGAAGCGGGACGCCTTCAGCGCGGCCTTCGAGGGCTTCGAGATCGCTCGCGTCGCCGCCTATGGCGATGCCGAGCGTGCCCGCCTGCTCGCCGATGCGGGAATCATCCGCAACCGGCTCAAGATCGACGCCACCATCGAGAATGCCCGACGCATTCAGGCCGTGCAGGAGGCCTGTGGGTCGTTCGCCGCCTGGATCGACGCCCATCATCCCCGGCCGCACGCCGAATGGGTGCGGCTCTTTCGGACTCATTTCAAATTCACCGGCGGCGAGATCGTCCGCGAATTCCTGCTCAGCACCGGCTATCTCGAAGGCGCCCACCGACCCGACTGCCCGGTCTACGCCGAGATCCTGAAGCAATCGCCGCCCTGGTTACGCGCGGATGAGAGCCATGCTACGATGAAGCGTCCATCGACGAGACGTCATCCGGCGCCCGTTCGGTAAGGAGGGGCACGACCGGCAGACACACAGGACTGGGAGGTAATTCGGTGATCCCTGCAAGCTTCGAATACCACCGTCCCGGATCGGTGGAGGAGGCCGTGGCCCTGCTGAGCCGGCACGGTGACGACGCCCGCCTTCTCGCGGGCGGGCACAGCCTGATACCGATGATGAAACTGCGCCTGGCCCGCCCCGAGCATGTCGTCGATCTGCAGGACATCGCCGCGATGCGCAGCATTTCACAAGACGGCGACACGCTGGTGATCGGCGCGCTGGCGACCCAGCAAGAGGTCATCGACTCCGAACTCTTGGCCGATAGCTGCCCGATCCTGCGCGAGGCCGCGCTGTTGATCGCCGATCCGCAGGTTCGCTATTGCGGCACCCTTGGCGGCAATGTGGCGAACGGCGATCCAGGCAATGACATGCCGGCGATCATGCAGGCATTGGACGCGAACTACCGCGCCCAAGGGCCGGGCGGTTCCCGCCAGATCGCCGCTCGGGCGTTCTACGAGGGGGTTTTCTCGACCGCCTTGAACGAGGATGAGGTCCTGACGCATATCCACGTTCCCGTTCCTCCGGCCGGTCACGGCGCGGCCTATGTGAAGCAGAAGCGCAAAGTAGGCGATTACGCCACCGCCGGCGCCGCGGCGATTCTGACCCTGTCGGGCGAAACCTGCGCCGCCGCCGCCATAGCACTCACCAATGTCGGCGATACACCGCTCTATGCCGAGGACGCGGCCGCGGCGCTGGTCGGGACCGCCGTCGACGAGGCGGCGGTTTCCAAGGCGGCCGCGGCGGCCGAGGAGATCACGAACCCGGTCAGCGACGGTCGAGGACCGGCCGAATTCAGGACCAAAATCGCCGGCGTCGCCGTTCGTCGCGCCATTGCCGCCGCCAAAGAGCGGGCGTCCTAGGACATAAGGGGAGAGCGGATATGTCCAAGATGCAGGTGACGATGACGGTCAACGGCGCGGAGGTCGAGGGAGCGGCCGAGCCGCGCACTCTGCTGATCCACTTCCTGCGCGAGCAACTCGATCTGACCGGCACCCATATCGGGTGCGATACCAGCCATTGCGGTGCCTGCACGGTCGACATGGACGGCAAGTCGGTCAAGTCCTGCACCGTCTTCGTGGCCCAGGCCAACGGCGCCTCGGTCACCACGATCGAGGGCATCGCCCAGCCGGACGGCACATTGCACGCGCTGCAGGAGAGCTTCCGGGATTGTCACGGCCTGCAATGCGGCTTCTGCACACCCGGAATGATCACCCGGGCGTACCGGTTGTTGCAGGAGAATCCGGATCCGAGCGATGAAGACATCCGTTACGGCATCTCCGGCAATCTCTGCCGCTGCACCGGCTATCAGAATATCGTCAAGGCGATTCGCGCCGCCGCGGATCAACTCAATTCGGCGAAGGAGGCCGCTTCATGAGCGAGCAGATCGAAAGCGCCGAAGCCCGCGCGGAAAAGCTCGAGGGCTTGGGCAGCGCGCGCAAGCGCGTCGAGGACGTGCGCTTCACCCAGGGCAAGGGAAACTATGTCGATGACATCAAGCTCGCGGGCATGCTGTTCGGCGACTTCGTCCGCTCTCCTTACGCCCATGCGCGGGTCAAGTCGATCGACAAGGAGGCGGCTCTCGCCGTGCCCGGCGTCAAGGCGGTGCTCACCGCCGACGACCTGAAGCCGGTCAACTTGGCGTGGATGCCGACCCTCGCCGGCGATGTGCAAATGGTGCTGGCCGACGGCAAGGTCCTCTATCAGGGTCAAGAGGTCGCGTTCGTGATCGCCGAGGACCGCTATGCGGCCGCAGACGCGGTCGACCTGGTCAAGGTGGAATATGAGGAACTGCCGGTCCTGGTGAACCCCTTCAAGGCGATGGACGCGGACGCGCCGGTCCTGCGTGAGGATCTGGAGGGAAAGACCGAAGGCGCCCACGGCCTGCGCAAGCATCACAATCACGTCTTCACCTGGGAAGTCGGCGATGCCGACGCGACGGGCCGGGCGATCGACGGGGCCGCGGTGGTGGCCAAGGAGCTGATCAGCTATCAGCGCGTCCACCCCTGCCCGCTGGAGACCGCCGGTTGCGTCGCCTCGATGGACAAGGTGAACGGCCAGCTCACGGTCTGGGGCACCTTCCAGGCGCCGCACGCGGTGCGCACGGTGGCCTCGCTCATTTCCACCATTCCTGAGCACAAGATCCGCATCATCTCCCCGGATATCGGGGGCGGCTTCGGCGGTAAGGTCGGCGTCTATCCGGGCTATATCTGCGCCATCGTCGCCTCGATCGTTCTTGGCGTGCCGGTCAAATGGGTCGAGGATCGGATCGAGAATCTGCAGGCCACGACCTTCGCCCGCGACTATCACATGACCGGCGAGATCGCCGCGACCGAGGACGGCCGGATCACCGGCTTGCGTGCCCATGTGCTGGCCGATCATGGCGGTTTCGACGCCTGTGCCGACCCGACAAAGTTCCCCGCCGGTTTTTTCAACATCTGCACCGGCTCTTATGACATCCCGACAGCGCATGTGACCGTCGACGGCGTCTATACCAACAAGGTGCCGGGGGGCGTGGCCTATCGCTGCTCCTTCCGGGTGACGGAGGCGTCCTATTTCATCGAACGCATGATCGACGTGCTGGCCCGCAAGCTGGAGATGGATCCGGCCGACATCCGACGAAAGAATCTGATTCGGAAAGACCAGTTCCCTTACGTCTCGGCGCTGGGCTGGGAATATGACAGCGGCGACTATCACACGGCGCTCGAGAAGGCGCTGGAGACGGTCGACTACACGGCTCTCAGAGCGGAGCAGGCGGCGGCGCGCGAAGCGTTCGCCCGGGGCGAGACGCGCACGCTGATGGGCATCGGCGTCTCCTTCTTCACCGAGATCGTCGGCGCCGGGCCGATCAAGAACTGCGACATTCTCGGGCTCGGCATGTTCGACAGCTGCGAGATACGGGTCCATCCCACGGGCAGCGCGATCGCGCGGCTGGGCACCATCAGCCAGGGCCAGGGCCACGCCACCACCTTCGCCCAGATCATCGCCTCGGAGATCGGCATACCGGCCGAGATGATCACCATCGAGGAGGGCGACACCGATACCGCGCCCTACGGCCTCGGCACCTACGGCTCACGCTCGACCCCGGTGGCCGGTGCCGCCACGGCCATGGCGGGACGGAAGATCCGGGCCAAGGCGCAGATGATCGCGGCGCATTTGCTGGAGGTACATGACGACGACGTCGAGTTCGACGTCGACCGGTTCGTGGTCAAGGGCGCGCCCGAGCGATCCAAGTCGATGGCGGAGGTCATCTTTGCTGCCTACAACAATGTGCCGCCCGGAATGGAGCCGGGTCTGGAGGCGGTGAGCTACTACGACCCGCCGAACATGACCTATCCCTTCGGCGCCTATGTGTGCGTCCTCGATATCGACGTCGATACCGGCGTGAGCGAGATCCGTCGCTTCTACGCCTTGGACGATTGCGGCACCCGAATCAACCCGATGATCATCGAGGGACAGGTTCATGGCGGGCTGACCGAGGCGCTGGGCATCGCCATGGGCCAGGAACTCACCTATGACGAGACGGGCAACGCCGTCGGCGTGACGTTTCTCGACTATTTCATGCCGACGGCGGTCGAGACGCCGGTTTGGGAGACCGACCACACCGTCACGCCCTCGCCGCATCATCCGATCGGCGCTAAGGGAGTCGGAGAATCGCCCAATGTCGGCGGCGTGTCGGCGTTCTCCAACGCGGTCAACGACGCCTTCGCCCATCTGGGCCTGACTCATGCCCAGATGCCGCACGACCACTGGCGGGTCTGGCAGACGGCCAAGAATCTCGGCATCACCACATAGACGAGAGGGGCCGGCACGCCAGCGCGGCGGCGCCGTCTTTTCAAGCAGGTTGCAGGATTATCGCGAACTCCAGGCGCGCTTGGCCGCGGCGGGTTACGTCGCCGGCGACGATCTGGCGATGGCGCTCGCCTTGGCCTTCGATCTGGAGCGGCCGTTGCTGCTGGAGGGCGCCGCTGGCGTCGGCAAGACCGAGGTCGCCAAGGTCGTGGCCGAGATGCGGCAAACCCGGCTCATCCGCCTGCAATGCTACGAGGGCCTGGACGCCGGGACCACCATCTATGAGTGGAACTATCAGCGCCAGCTCCTGGCCATCAGAGCGCATGAGCGCAGCGACATGTCGGCCGGGGAGATCGAGCGGCAGATTTTTTCCGAAAGCTATCTACTACGCCGCCCGCTGCTCGAAGCGATTTCGCAAGCGACACCACCGGTTCTCCTGATCGACGAGATCGATCGCGCCGACGAGGAGTTCGAAGCCTTCCTGCTGGAGATCCTGTCGGACTTTCAGATCACGATCCCCGAATTAGGGACCATCGAGGCGCGCTCCGTGCCCACCGTGATCTTGACGTCGAACGGCACGCGGGCGCTTTCCGACGCGCTGCGCAGGCGCTGCCTTTACAACCATATCGACTATCCGGACGAGGCGAAGGAGCTCGCCATATTGCGTGCGCGCCTGCCGGACGTCGACCACCGCCTCGCCGGCCAGATCGTGCGCTTCGTCCAGGCATTGCGGCGAGAAGACCTGGAGAAGACGCCCGGCATCGCGGAAACCTTGGACTGGGCCGCGGCGCTCCTCGGCATGCGCCTTCAGAGCCTGACCGGCGATCCGGCGGCGGTCCAAGCGAGCCTCATCTGCCTGCTCAAGACAGAGCACGACCAGAAGGCCATCGCGCCGGAGGTCACCCGGCGTCTTCTCGGAAAGGTGGCCTAGGGAATGGCGACCGCGGCCGTCGGCGCCAATTCACCGAGCCGGCGGATGCGTGACTTCATGACCCTCCTCAGGGCCAACGGCTTTGCGGTCGGCCCGAGCGAGACCGTGGATGCGGTGTCTTTCCTCACCCGGGTGGATCCTCCGGACGAGGCCGCGACCCGCCTCGGCCTGCGCGCCATGCTGTCGGGCAATCGCGAGCAATGGGAGCGGTTTGACGCACTGTTCGAGGCTTATTGGCACGGACGCGGGCTGCGCGTGGTCGAGCCGTCGGCGCGGCGCGAAGCTCCGTCCCTTTGGAGCCGGGTGCTGTCGCCGGTTGGCGACGGGAGCGCACCCGGCGGAACATCTGCGCCGGATAGCGCGGACGCCGCCGACAGCGATGAGACACGTCTGGCCGCGAGCGATCGGACAGTGATGCGCCGCACGGATCTGCGCGCGTTCGCGGACGGGGCGAGCGCCGTCGAAGCGGAAAGGGTGGCGGAGGCGCTCGCCCGCGCCATGCGCTACCGGCTCTCGCGACGGCGCGAGCCGGCCGGCCGCGGCCTCGCCGTCGATCTGAGACGGACCCTTCGGCGCAACATGTCGCGGGGAGGCGAGCCGCTTGAGCTGGTGTACCGGCATCGGCCGGACAAGCCGGTCAATCTCGTCGTTCTGCTCGATGTCTCGGGCTCGATGAAGCTCTACAGCCGCTATTTTCTGCTGTTCGTGCGCGGCTTGCTTTGTCGCTGGCTGCGCGCCGACGCCTACCTCTTTCACACCCGGCTGGCGCGGGTGACCGAGGTCTTGCGCGATCAGGACCCGGTGAAGGCGTTGACCCGGCTCTCACTGATGACCGAGGGCTTCGGCGGCGGGACGAATATTGCCCGGAGCCTGCGAACCTTCAACGACCGCTATGCCAAGCAGACGATCAACAGCCGCAGCGTGGTCATCATCATGAGCGACGGCTACGATACCGATCCTCCGGAGGCATTGGAGGCCGAATTGCGGCGCTTGAAGCAACGCGCCCGACGCTTGGTCTGGCTCAACCCCTTGCTCGGGTGGAAAGACTACCAGCCAATCGCACGCGGTATGGCGGTGGCACGCCCCCACATCGATCACTTCGCGGCCGCCAACACACTGGAGAGCCTGGCGGCGCTTGAAGATGATTTGGCGCGGTTGTGAGCGGGGTGAGGGTTTCGACGGATTTCGCGGGTTTTCGCTTTGCCATCTATGCGGGATCCTCGTCGGCCGTGCTCAACAGGTCTTGCAATCGGGGCGGCAGGCTTGGAATGTCCGTCCGGACAACGTCCCAGACGACGTCATTGTCCAGGCCCAGATAACCATGAGCCACGCGGTTCCGGGTTCCTATTATGCGCCGCCATTCGATTGTCGGATGCGCCTCGCGGACTTCGTTCGGAACACGGCTCGCCGCCTCGCCGATGAGCTCGATATTGCGCAGAGTCGCGTCATAGGTGCGCTCGTCGGCGAGAAACGCGGCCTGGTCCAACCCCTCCGTGTAGGACAGAACCCTTTCGGCGCACTCGATCATGTCCCGAATATAGAAACGCCAACCGCGCGCGCCCCGGTCGACGTCAGACATTGACGGCTTCCCGTTCCACATGGGGACGAATCTCGGCGCGCAGCGCCTTGTCGGTGACCAGATCGACGGGGCGACCCAGCAGGTCTTCGATATAGAACTGCACGCCGAAATACCGTTTCGACGACGCCGGGCCGTCGAATCGCACCAGGATATCGACATCGCTGTCGCCGCCGGCTCGGTCGCGGGCGAAGGAGCCGAACAGGGCGAGATCGACGACGCCGAAGCGTTGCTCCAATACCGCCTTATGCGACCGCAACAGGGTCAGAACTTCATCTCTGCTCATTAGCTCTTCCCGGACTCCATACTTGTGGTCTTCATGCCGCGGCATTGTGGGAGGTGAAGTCGTCGATGAGATTGCCGAATGCGGCATCGATCTCAAACATGTCGGTAAACTCAGCGAAGGTCCAGCGCCCGTAGGCACCCAGGCGATTCACGCCGGGCACCCAGTATGTGTCCATGGTCGCTTTCTTGTCTTTCGCGTCCTCCCCCCGATACCCCTTGATTTCGACGATCAGGTGCAACGGGTCGTCGCCGCCGCGCCCGCCGTCCACCAGTACGATGAAATCGGGGATGTAGGTTCGCGCCGACGACCCGCGGCGATAGGGCACCTCCAGGCCGAGCCCCTGGTTCTTGACATAGGCGCGGACTCGGGCGTGGGCTTCGGCAACACGGCAGAACTCCGCTTCCCAGTCGCTGTCGCAGACTACCCAGTTGACGTGGCAGCGGCGCGGATCGTGAGCCCCGGGGTCACCACGAGGAAGCCGCGGGTAAACCTTCGGCTGTTCGGGCGGCGGACCGCATTGATCGTCTGCCAGGCGATCAGCATCGCCATGACGGTGGTCTTGCCGGTGCCGGTGGCAAGCTTCAGTGCCAGCCGGGCGAGATCCGCATGCGCGTTCGCCGCGTCCAGATGTTCGAGAAACCGCTTTCCGGCATTGCCCAGCGTCGGCGCGACCTCGGTCAGCGAGATCGCGGTCTCCACGGCTTCGACCTGGCAGAAGAAGGGGCGGTACTCGTTGAATTCGTGATGGCGCCAGTGCCGGAGGAGGCGGGCCGTCTCCGGCGTCACCCGCCACTGGGCGGGGTCCGGCAGCGCCCGCCAGGTGTCGACGGCGTGGCGGACACTGTTGATGATTTCCGTCAGATCGTATTGCTGGCTCTCGGTGGCGAGCTTCTGCGCGGCTTCGTCAAAGACCAGCTCGCGCTGATCCTGTCTGTGCTTTCTCGGCGTCGGAAACGGCATGATGAACGAAAACCGACGGCGCCGATCGAGGATTCGGTTCGTGGGCTGGCCGCTTTCGTCGAGTTCCCAATGGCGTGACGGGTAGTCGTATGGCGAGTTGAGGGTCGGGCGGTCGAAGAATGACTCGTTCATGCCGGTTTCTCGACCATCCTGCGGTTGGCCGCCACGCGTTTGACCGTCGTGATGACGGTTTGCATCACCGCGCCTCGAGTCACAATGAGGTGGATACGAGAAATATGGGAATCGCGGCCGGTTTGGCAACGCGGGCGGCGCCCGAGGGTCTGCGGCCCCTGTGACCGGCGGATCCATGACCGGCCCACCCCAAGGTTCCCCTCACATTGCGCTTTGGCTCGCCATTGGGCATAAACGCGGCGCGGCCGACCCGCGCGAGGCGATGATGCGGCGCTCACGTTACTTCCTGCCGACCCTCAAGGAGAACCCGGCCGAGGCGCAGATCGTCTCGCACCGGCTGATGCTGCGCGCGGGCATGATTCGGCAATCCAGCGCCGGCATCTATAGCTGGCTGCCGCTCGGCCATCGCGTTCTGCGCAAGATCGAGCAGGTGGTCCGCAAGGAGATGGATGCCGCCGGTTGCCAAGAGATCCTGATGCCGGCGGTGCAGCCCGCCGAGCTTTGGCAGGAAAGCGGCCGCTACGAGGACTACGGCAAGGAGATGCTGCGCTTCAACGATCGGCACGACCGCCCGATGCTCTACGGCCCGACCCATGAGGAGGTCGTAACCGACATCTTCCGGCAGTCGGTGCGCAGCTACAGGGACCTGCCGCAGAACCTCTATCAGATCCAATGGAAGTTCCGGGACGAGTTGCGACCGCGCTTCGGGATCATGCGCGGCCGCGAGTTCTTCATGAAGGACAACTATTCCTTCGATATCGATCACGCGGGCGCGGTGCGCTCCTATAACAAGATGTTCGTCGCCTATCTGCGCACCTTCGCCCGGCTCGGGCTGACGCCGATCCCGATGCGGGCGGAGAGCGGCGCGATCGGCGGCGCGCTAAGCCACGAGTTCATCGTGCTCGCGGATACCGGCGAGAGCGCGGTCTACTGCGACCGCGCCTGGCTCGATACCGACCCGCTCGCCGTGACGATCGACTACGAGGCGGACCTTCAGCCGATCGTCGACGAGTGGACCCGGCTCTATGCCGCCACCGACGACAAGCACGACCCGGCGTCCTGCTCCGTGCCCGCGGACCGGCTCTATGAAGGGCGCGGGATCGAGGTCGGCCACATCTTCTACTTCGGCACCAAATATTCGAAGGCGATGGGCGCAGCCGTGACCGACCCGGAAGGCAACGACGTCGCGGTCGAAATGGGCTCCTACGGGATCGGCGTCTCCCGCCTTGCGGGGGCGATTATCGAGGCGAGTCACGATGACGCGGGCATCGTCTGGCCCGAAATCGTCGCGCCCTTCGCGGTCGGCCTGATCAATCTCCGCGCCGGCGATGCGGCGTGCGACGGCGCGTGCGATGCGCTTTACGCGCAGCTTGTCGAGGCTGGCGTCGAGGTCCTTTACGACGACCGGGATGAGCGCGCGGGCGTCAAATTCGCGGAGATGGAGCTGGTCGGGCTGCCCTGGCAGATCGCGATCGGCCCGCGCGTCGTCAAATCCGGTACCGTGGAGTTGAAGGCGCGAGGCGGCGGAGAGGCGGAGGCGCTTTCGGTCGAGGCCGCGCTGGCCCGCTTGATTCGGGGATAACGGCCGGCGCGCATGTTCTCGGCCTTTGAGCGCCTCGTCGCGTTTCGTTACCTGCGCGCGCGCCGGCAGGAAGGCTTCGTCTCGGTCATCGCGGCCTTCTCCCTGATCGGGATCTTTCTGGGCGTCGCGACCCTGATCATCGTCATGTCGGTGATGAACGGCTTTCGCGAGGAACTGCTGACCCGCATTCTCGGGCTCAATGGCCACATGACCGTCTACGCCTACCGGGGCGGCCTTACGGCGTTCGACACCTTGGCCGACCGCATCAGGGCCGTGGACGGTGTCGTTGCCGTCTCGCCGATCGTGGAGGGCCAGGTGATCGCGACCGCGCATGGCGGCGCGACCTTCGGCCAGGTGCGTGGCGTGCCTGGCGACCATCTCGCGACGCGCCCGCTCGTGACCGAGAACATCGTCGCCGGGCGGCTCGAGGATTTCGCGAATGGCGAGGGTGTCGTGATCGGAGATCGCATGGCCCGGAAGCTCGGAATCGAGGTCGGTGATCGGATCACGCTGCTGTCGCCGGAAGGTCGCGCCACACTCATGGGAACCGTGCCGCGATCGCGCGCCTATCCCGTGGTCGCGACCTTCAATATCGGCATGTTCGAGTATGACAGCACATTCGTCTTCATGCCGCTCGGCCTCGCCCAGATCTATTTCAAGCTCCCGGACGCGGTCAGCGGCATCGAGCTCACGATCACCGATCCCGAGCGTGTTCGAGAGATCCGTCCCGCCGTGCAGGCCGCCGTGATCGGGGAGGGGCGGGTCGTCGATTGGCGCCAGGCGAACGCCCACTTCGTCAACGCGCTCCAGGTCGAGCGAAACGTCATGTTCGTGATCCTGACCCTGATCGTCTTGGTTGCCGCCTTCAACATCATCGCCGGGCTGATCATGGTGGTGAAGGACAAAGGCCGCGATATCGCGATTCTCCGCACGATGGGCGCAACGCGCGGCCAGATCTTGCGGATCTTTTTCATGAACGGGGCGGCGATCGGTGTCGTGGGGACGATTCTCGGCGTTGCTGGAGGCATTGCCTTCGCCGCCAATATCGACACCATCCGGCTCTGGCTCGAAAGCATGACCAACACGGCGCTGTTTCCGCCCGAGATCCGCTTTCTGTCGCAATTGCCGGCGAAAATCGATCCGACCGAGGTGGTCGTGGTCGTCGTCATGGCAATCGGGCTCTCGTTCCTCGCGACGATCTATCCGGCGTGGCGGGCGGCGCGGCTCGATCCGGTGGAGGCGCTCCGCTATGAGTAGCGCACCCGTTCTCGAGCTTCGCGCGGTGACCCGCGCCTTCTCCCAGGGAGGTGACGCGATCGAGGTGCTGAAGGGCGCGTCGCTCGCGATCGAGCCGGGTGAGGTGGTCGCGCTCACCGGCCCCTCGGGTGCCGGGAAGTCGACCCTGCTCCAGATTGCCGGCCTCCTCGAACGCCCGACCGGCGGGGAAATCTCGATCGCAGGCGAGCCCTGCGAGCGCCTGCCGGACCGCCGCCGGACGCGGCTTCGGCGAGACAAGATCGGCTTCGTCTACCAGTTTCATCACCTCCTGCCCGAGTTCTCCGCACTCGAGAACGTGGTCCTGCCGCAGATGATCGCGGGCCGCTCGCGGCGGGCCGCACGGGACAAAGCGCGCGCGCTCTTGGCCCGCCTCGGGCTCGACGCGCGCGAGAGCCACAGGCCCGCTCGGCTCTCGGGCGGCGAGCAGCAGCGGGTTGCCATTGCGCGCGCGATCGCGAACGACCCGGTGGTGCTGCTCGCGGACGAGCCGACCGGCAACCTCGATCAGGGCACGGCGGCGGCGGTGTTTACCGCCCTCGTCGACATCGCCCGCGCCACCGGTCTTGCCGCCCTCGTCGCCACCCACAATTTGGACCTCGCCGACCGAATGGACCGACGCATGGCGATCGTGAACGGAGTCCTGGTCTCGTGATGCGCAGGCATCGGAACCCGGCTTACGGTGACGGGGAGGTCAAGCAGCACGCCAAATGACAAGAATGCCCGTCCTTCTGGTGACCCATGTCACCGCCGGCGACCCCGGACAATTGCCGATCCTGCTCGAGGCGATGGGGCGGCCGGTCCGAGTCATGAGGGCCAACAAGGGAGAGCCGTTCCCGGAGCGTGTCGAGAATCTTGCGGGCATCGTCAGCTTCGGCGGGCCGCAAAGCGCGAATGACGACCACCTCGACTACATACGGGCCGAGCTGGATTGGCTGCCGCGGGTGATGGCGGCGGGCGTGCCGCTGCTCGGCATCTGCCTCGGCGGCCAGATGGTCGCCCGCACCCTCGGGGCCACGGTGGCACCCCATCCGGAAGGCCGCTACGAGTTCGGCTATTACCCGATCGAACCGCTGGACGGCGCGGCCGAGGCGCTCGCGCTCGATGCCCCGCTGGAGGTGGCGCTGCGCCACGGCGAAGCGTTCACGCTCGCGACCGGCGCCCGTCGCCTCGCCCGGCGAGACGTCTTTGAAAACCAGGCGTTTCGCTACGGGACCACGACATGGGGCCTCCAGTTCCACCCGGAGGTCAACGATGCGGTGCTCGATCGCTGGCTGAATCGCGACCCGCCGCCCGAAGATTTGGAGCGTTCTGGCGCGCAAACGATCGATGAGCAGCGCGCGAATCACGCTCGTCATCATGCGGCGATGCATGGCTGGCTCGAGCGCTTCCTCGCGCTGTGGCTGGCCAGCGGGCACGGGTGAGGGGCGGGGCCTTTAGGCGGAGGCGAGCGCCTGCTTTTGCGGCGCCGGACGGCACCGTAAGATGAGGCGCGACAAGGGGAGGCGTCCGTGATTCCGTCGGCAGACGGCAGAAGACGGTTGGCCGAAGAATTCATGGCCAATCCGATCGGACATCACAGCCCGGACCTACAGCATCTTCTGTTCCTGCTGCGGGGTGAGCCGGTAGAGGGGAAATACGCTCTTGTTTGCACCAAGCCATATCGGGAATGGACCCTTGCCCGCCTGAGCGGCAAGGCGGGCAAGAGGACGACATTGCTCAAGGGCCATGTCTACACCTTGATCGCGGATGCGGAGCGCGCGGTCTTTCGCCTGCGCTGGAAGAAACAATTCGGCGAAGAGCTGTAGGCGGAGGGTGCGATGGCGTTCGGCGACATGGCCGTGGTCGGCTACAGCGACAAGATCAGCGTCGCCCCCGGCGAGACGATCGATTTCATGGTGAGCTGCGAGGGCGTCAAACGCTTTCGCGCCGACATCGTGCGGGTGATCTCCGGCGACAGGAACCCGGCCGGGCCGGGCTTCAAGGCCAGGCTGATGAAGACACCGGCCAGCGGCGTCTATCGCGGCCGCAAGCAGGAGATCCACCCCGGTTCATATGTGGTCGTCCGGTCCTCGACGGCGCTCGATCGATTGGCCGATTTCACCGTCCAGGCAATGATTTGGCCGACCACGCCCGCGAAGGGAGAACAGACGCTGATCGCCCGCTGGAACGCCCGGCGCAAGACCGGGTTCCGGCTGATGATCGACGGGAGCGGCGCGCTGGCACTGACGCTCGGCGACGGCACGGGCGCGATTGAGACCGTGTCCTGCGGTCGCTCGATGATCGAGCGCGCATGGTATTTCTGCGCCGCGACCTTCGATGCCGGGCGGCGGACCGTCACGCTTCACCAGGAGCCGCTCCAGCGCCATGCCCGTGACGAGAGCACGGCCGAGTTGACCAAGCGTGTCTCTCTCGGCGATGCCACCGCGCCGGGGGTGGATCTGACCATGGCCGCCCATGTCGCTCGCACCTCTCGCGGCCGCGCGGTCACGGACGGGCACTACAACGGCAAGATCGACAGCCCCCGCCTTTGTGATCGCGTGCTGAGCCGTGCCGAGATGAACGACCTCGTGCCCCCGGCGGCGCCGATGCGGCTTCGTACCGCGCTGATCGGCGCGTGGGATTTCTCACGCGACATTTCAGGGGTCCAGGTTCGCGACGTCTCCGGAAACGCGCTCCATGGCGAGACGGTCAATCTGCCGACACGGGCGATGACCGGCCACAACTGGACCGGCGCCGAGACGAGCTGGCGGGCGGCGCCGGAGCAGTACGGCGCGATCCATTTCCACGACGACGACCTCTACGACGCGGGCTGGGAGCCGAGCTTCAGCCTCACCGTGCCGACGACCATGCGAAGCGGCTGCTACGCGGCGAGGCTTCGCGCCGGTGGTGACGAAGATTACCTGCCCTTCTATGTCCGCCCCGGAAAGCGGGCGCCGCGCAACAAGATCGTCTACCTCGCGCCGACCGCAAGCTACGTGGCCTACGCGAATTTTCTGTTCGAGATCGGCTTCGCCGGCGTCGAGCTGCAGAGCCGGCGTCTCGTCGTCGTCCAGCCCTGGCACGAATACCTCAATCTCCATCCCGAGGTGGGCCGCTCGCTCTACGACCTGCACAGCGACGGCAGCGGAATCTGCTATTCGTCCCGGCTGCGGCCGGTCGTCAACATGCGGCCCGGGGTGATTACCCCGGCCGCGGGCGGCGATGGCGGCGGCGGCCTCTGGGCCTATAACGCCGATACCCATCTGACCGATTGGCTCGAGGCGATGGGGCATCGCTTCGACGTGCTGACCGATGAGGATCTCGAGCGGGACGGCGCCGAAGCGCTCCGCCCCTACAATGTCGTGCTCACCGGCAGCCATCCCGAATATTACTCGACCGCCATGTGGGACGCGGTGAAGGCTCACACCGAAGGCGGCGGGCGGCTGATGTATATGGGTGGCAACGGCTTCTATTGGCGGATCGACTATCACCCGGACCTGTCGGGTGTGATCGAGGTCCGGCGCGGCGGCGAGGCGACCCGCGCCTGGCGTCCGGAGGCGGGTGAGGAGCACCACAGCTTCTCGGGCGAGCTCGGCGGGATCTGGCGGCGGCTCGGCAGGCCGCCGCAGAAACTCGCGGCCTCCGGCTTCGTCGCCCAGGGCTTCGACTTCTGCACCCATTACACGCGAACGCCCGAGAGCAACGACCCGCGGGCCGCCTGGATGTTCGAGGGCATCGGACAGGACGAGAGGATCGGCGACTTCGGGCTCTGCGGCGGCGGCGCGGCCGGGCTCGAAGTCGACATCGCCGATCGTCACCTCGGGACGCCGCCGCACAGCCTCGTCGTCGCCACCTCGGCGGAGCTTTCCGATGCCTACCTGCTGGTCGCCGAAGAGCTCCTGGTCAGCCTGCCCAACGCGTCCGGTACCACAAACCCCAGAATCCGTGCCGAGATCGTCTTTTGCGAGACGCCGAACGGCGGCGCGATCTGGTCATCGAGCTCGATCGCCTGGTGCGGCGCACTTTCGCATAACGGCTACGACAACAATGTCTCGCGGCTCACCGATAACGTCTTGCGCCGCTTTGCTCAGGATGCGCCGATCGGTTGAGGCCGTGAGGCCGGGTAGGCCGAGAAAAGGGGGGGAGCCATGACCCAGCGGAGCTGGCGCAATCGCAAGACGCTGATTCTCAGCCGCAGCGATATGATCGGCCTGCTCGAGCCGGCGGACTATGTCCGCTGCGTGGAGACCGCCTTCCGGCGCATGGGCGAGGGCCGGGTCTTCATGGAGCCGAAGGGCCATATCGTCTTGGACAAATATCCGGGCGAGTGGGAGATCATGCCTTCCTATATCGAGGAGCCCGAAGGCGTGACGGACGCCGCCGCCTGCAAGTGGGTCTCGATCCGCTTCGGGAACCGCGCCAAGTTCGATCTCCCGACCGTGTTCTCGATCCTGATCTATACCGAGCCTGAAACCGGCTTTCCGTTGGCGATCGTGGACGGCACCTATCACACTCTCATGCGCACCGGAGCCTCCGGCGCCGTTTCCGCGCAATGGATGGCGCGCAAGGATTCAGCGATTCTCGCCTTGGTCGGTGCCGGCGACGTATGCACCGGCGCGTTCCGCACCTGCGCCGCGGTGCACGAGTGGGAGGAGGTGCGGGTTTGGAGCCGGACCCAGGCGACGCTCGATGCCTTCATGGCGGCCGAACAACCCAGCCATCCCGACGTCGTGATCAAGCCGTCGACCGCCCTCGAGGAGGTCGTCCCGGGCGCCGACGTCGTCATCACCGGAACGACCGGCGAATCGCCGGTTCTCGGCCATGAGCTGATCGAGGACGGCATGCACATCGCGGCCCTTGGCGGCGGCCTCGCCGGAACCCAGGAACTCGACGTCGACATTCTGCGCCGCGCGCGGATCATCGTCGACGATAGGCGCCAATGCATCACCGATGGAGAGATCAACGTGCCGCTGGCCAAGGGCGAGATCAGCGAGAGCGATATCGCGGGTGACATCGGAGAGGTCATCACGGGCAAGATCGCCGGGCGCACGTCGGAGAGCGAGGTCACGCTCTTCGATTCGACGGGCATCGCGATCCAGGATTCCGCGACCCTGCCGCTCGAATATGAGCGGGCGATGACCGCTGGCGTCGGTGTCGAAAAGAAGATGATCTCGACCTGACGGCCCCATACCGTGGAAGGGCCGCTCCGTTCGATCGGCGAGGGTGCTGCCGAGCGAGGACGTGGTGCGCTTCGCCGTTATCAGGCTTCCGATCTCATTCGATGCTTTCGCCGTTATCCGTCCGGTTATTGCCGTGCGCCGACCAGCCGGCGTGTTACGCGCCCAATTCCGGGACGGTCTCGGCGCCCCAGATCTGGCGTTCCCGAATCCACGGCAAGGGACGCTCAGGGTCGGGCGAATCGAATTCCCGCGCCAGCCGATGCGCGTCGAAAATCGCTTCCAGCAACTGCCGCGGTGCGCGGCAGTCGCCGGTCCGATAGATGCCGTGAATCTCCTTTCCCGCCCACTCGCCGGCGCGCGCCTTGAGCTCCCGATAGAGTTCCGCATTCGGCATGCGCGCGGTGACGAGGACGACGGACTCGCAAGCGATTTCAACCGTATCGGTGCCCTCGCGGCGCCCGAACCGGCCGTTGCCGAGATCGGTCAAATCGGGGCTGTCGCGGTATAGGTAGGCCAATGTGATTTTGCCGGGCTCGATCTTTTCCGGCCAGTGGCAGGTCCATTGCCCGATCTTCTTCTCGTGGATCATCCGTTTGAGGTTGCCGATCTCCATCGTGTAGTGGGTGTATTCCGCGACGTCGGCCGCATCGGTCACGATCGTCGCCTGCTTGCCCTGGTCGGCCAGAAGCTCGGCCATTGCGAGCCCGGTAAAGTGGTTATCGCCGTCGACGATCATCACACGCTCGCCGACCGGCTTTCCGGCCATGACCTGCTCGGGTGTGAGACAATGCGCCAGCCCCGCATCGGCGCCGGGGATCGGGGCGTGAGTCTCGGCCCCTATCCCGTTCTCCGACCAGTGAGCCCCCGTCGCGATCACCACCTTATCGGCGCCATAGTCGAGCACGTCGTCCGCCGTCATTTTGCCCACGCCGAGATGAACCTCGACGGTCTTGAGCTTGTCGAGCTGGATCTGGCGGTAGCTGATGACCCGGCCCCATTCCGAGCAGCGTGGATAGCGGGCGACGTTCTTCCAAAGACCGCCGAGCTCGCCCTCGGCCTCGCGCAGATGCACGTCATAGCCGCGTTCCCCCAGGACCCGCGCGCATTCCATGCCGGCGGGCCCGCCGCCGACCACGAGAACCGAGCAGGGGTCCTTCGTCTTCTCGAACTTCTCGGGGTGCCAGCCACGACGATATTCCTCCATCGTCGTGGCATTTTGGGTGCAGTAGATCTGGCCGTTTTGCTGGAACTTCGAGACGCACATGTTGCAGCCGATACATTCCCGGATGTCCTCGCTGCGCCCTTCCTCGATCTTCTTCGGCAGGAAGGGATCGGCGATCGACGGCCGCGCGGCGCCGATGATGTCGCATTGCCCCGCGTTGATGACGCCGATCATGTCATCGGGGCTGGTGAAACGGCCGTTGTTGACGACCGGTATGTCGCCCATCACGGACTTGACCTGATCGACGAACGGCCGAGTCCAGTTGGTTTTTCGGAATCGCGAGCCGCCGGCGTCCTCGCCGGCCCATTCCTCGAGATCGCCGATCTTGGTCGACAGCACGTCCACCACGCCCTCGCGGGCCAGAATCTCGACAAAGCCGAGTCCCTCGTCGAAATGCTGGATGCCCCGGGCGCCGCGCGTGGTGTCCAGGTTGAACCGGGCCCCAATGGCGCTGTCGCCACCGCACGCCGTCTTCAGCGCGGTCAACAGCTCGATGGTGAATCGCGCGCGGTTTTCGAGCGAGCCCCCGTAGCCATCGTCACGATGATTGTAGCGCCGCTCGAAGAACTGCATCGTGATGCAGCTATCGCTGCAGATCACCTCGAGGATGTCGAAACCCGCCTGCTGCCCGCGCTTCGCCGCTTCGACATACATCTCGATGAGCGCCTTGATGTCGTCCTTGTCGGCTTCGTACCCGTATATCGTTCGCGAGCGATAGCCGTCGGACGGGAGATCGCCTGAGCTGCGCGGCAGCTCGCGGGATTCGAGACAGGCGGACTGGATGCCGCCATACCATAGCTGAACACCGGCAAGGGCGCCGTGCTCGTGCAGGGCGTCGCACAAATGGCGGAGGTTGACGATATCGCCCGCATCCCAAAGGCGCGCGGACACATAGGGATAATCGTCCGATTCCGGGTGGATTGAGCAAAATTCCGTGAACACGGTGCCCCATCCGCCCTCGGCCTTCATGCCCCGGAATGCAGCCTGGGCTCCCGGCCGCTCCGAACCCGGGCCCGCGCAGTGCGGTGTTTGCCAGAAACGGTTTTTCGCGGTTTTCGGGCCCACACGAATCGGCTCGAACAAAATATCGTGTCGCGGGTCGCGTGCCATGACATCAATCTCCCTGTATCAGTGCCCGGCGATCAGACGGAACGCTTAAAGAGCCTGTTTGCCGGCGCGCGACAGGTCTCCGATCCAAGCCTCCAAGGCCGCGCCCCCCTTGGCTCAACCGCCGTCGAGCGACGCGGCAACGTTTCTGCCCGTCTCCTTGTCCATGACCTGAACGTTGGCTTCGTCAACGCGCACCTCGACCCGGTCGCCGACTTGCAGCGTGGTCCGATTGGTTACCGCGATGAAGGGCGTGTCGTCGGCCCGCAGATAGACGTAGGTATTCTGCCCGAGCGCGCGTCGCCTAGCAGTCTGTCGGACTTTGGATTGGATTTCTCATAGAATCGCTGCATGAGCAATTTCGTCGACTGTGATCGGGAGCAGGCGTTTTTGCTTCCTCCCGATCTGCGGGACTGGCTCCCGGCGGGTGATTTGGCGCACTTCGTGATCGAGGCGGTCGAGGGAGTCGATCTGGGCGCCTTCAAGGTGAACCATCGCGGCACGGGCTCGGCGCAGTATCACCCCCGGATGATGCTTGCGCTGCTGATCTACAGCTACGCCAACGGGCTCTTCTCCAGCCGTCGGATCGAGCGGGCGACGCACCGCGATATCGGGGTTCGCTTTGTGGCGGCGAACCGGCACCCGGATCACGATACGATCGCGCGCTTCCGACGGGAGAACTTCGTCGCGGTTTCGGAAAGCTTTTTGCAGGTTCTGCTTCTTGCCAAGGAGTTGACGCTGTTGCGGGTGGGTCTGGTCAGCGTCGACGGCTCCAAGTTCGAGGCCAATGCGAGCAAGCACCGTTCGGTGACGTATGAGCGTGCGGGCGCGTTGATCGCTCGTCTGGAAGGCGAGATCGCGGCGTTGCTGGGCCGGGCGGAGGCGGCGGATGTGGATGGCGAGGAGGATCCCCAGGCATTGCCGCAAGAGATCGCCCGGCGCGAGGCCTTGCGCGACAAGCTTGATGCGGCCCGTCGCCGTCTGGAGGCACAAGCCAAGGCGCGGGCGGAAGCGGAGCGCGGGGCCTACGAGGCCACGGTGGCGGCGCGGGAGAAGCGCCGGGGTCGTGCCAAGGGCAAGCATCCCAAGCCTCCGGACGAGACGCCGGGTGCGGAGGAGCAGAGCAATTTAAGCGACCCGGACAGCCGTCTGATGCGCAAGAGCAAGCAGCACGAGTATCGCCAAGCCTACAACGCGCAGGCGGTGGTGGATGCCGGCGGCAGTCAGTTGATCGTGAGTGCGCGGATCAGCCAATGCGCCAGCGACCGCAACGAACTGGTGGCGGATATCGAGGCGATCCCGGCGGCGCTGGACCGGCCGGAGACGGTGCTTGCGGACAACGGCTATGCCAACGGGGCGGAGGTGGCGGCGCTGGAGGCGAGCGGCATCGAGGCCTTGGTGTCGCCTTCGGCGGAAGGCCGTCGGCGGACCCACGACTTCCGCCCGGTGAAGGCTCTCCCGGCGGCAAAGGAGCCCAAGGCCGAGTGGTTGAAGGCGATGGCGGAGAAGCTCGCGAGCGAAGAGGGTCGCGCCCTCTACAAGCTGCGCCGGCAGACCGTCGAGCCGGCCTTCGGCGTCATCAAGGCGGTGCTCGGCTTCACCGGGTTCTCGCTGCGCGGCCTCGAGAAGATCGAGGGCGAGTGGACCCTGGTGGCTCTCGCTTACAACTGCAAGCGCTTACACAGGCTGAGCCTGGCGACGTGAGGCGCCTGGGTGAAGCATGTCGTGACCGAGCAAGGGCGTCCACGCCGCGAACCACCGCCGAACCGGCAGACCGCCTCTATCGAGAAGAAACCGGCGCCAACTCGGCCCGCCGGCAAAACCACCGGTGACAAAACCATACTCAATCGATGACCCAAAGTCCGACAGACTGCTAGCAGCCCTCGTGGGTTGCGTTGATAATTTTTTATAGTTTGGTGGTGGGGAATATCTGGTATCGTTCAATTTCAGCATGAATATGAGTGCCAGGGAGGCGTTAAGAACATGAAAAATCAGCATACTTTCACCAAGACAACGGTTCAAGGAAACCGGGCAACAGGCGCGCGCCGACGAGCGGCCCGGGTGTCCAGTGTCATCTCGTTCGTACTGGTGGCCCTGTTGGCGGCAACATGGGCTGGCGGGGGTGTGGCGGTCGCCGACGTGAAATGTGCCCCGGAGGGACTGCAGCGCCAGGAGCTCTCATCTTGGGTTCAGATGCCGAGCGCCGACACGCTAAGAACACGAGGTAACGTAGGTGAGCTACCGACATGGCACACGGACGTAACCATTACACCTGAACAGGTTAGCCAAGTCTGCGACATGGGTCTCAAGGCAGCCTTCCTCAACTGGTCCGCCGGCGCTTACAACCAGGCCGTGCTCAACGGAGCTACAGACGCTCTGGAGGACCTGGGGATCGAACTCGTGGCGGTGACGAATTACAGGTTCGACCAGGTGCAGCTCGCCACGGACGTGCGGAACGTGATGGCGCTCAAGCCCGACATCATCTTCTATGCCGGCGTGGATCCAACAGCCGACCTCGCGTCGCTTCAGCCTGCGGTGGATGCTGGCGTCAGCGTGGTCGCCTTCGCCAACGCTCCGAGCGGATGGACGACCAACAACCCGAACAACTTTGTAACTCAGATCTCCTATGACACACACGGAAATGGCGCAGCGGTGGCTCGGGAGGTTGCCAAGCGATTCCCGGATGGTGCGAAGCTCGGCATGATCTATTTCGACGCCAACTACCAGCTGGTGAACGAACGAGAAGAAGGCTTCGTAGACGAACTCGCCAAGACGAATGTCGAAATGGTCGTCCGCATGCCGATGAGCAATCCTAACGCGACGCAGGAGATCTCGTCCGCCATGCTGGTGCGTCACCCCGATCTTGATGTCATATTTGCTCCGTGGGATCTCCCTGCCGATGGCGTCGTGGCAACGCTGAACGCGACAGGCAAGAAGATCCCTGTGGCGCACATCGATCTCGGGTTCACTGGCGCCACGCAGATCGCCTGCGACACAGGACCGATCTTCGTCATGTCGTCGCAGCTCGTGTATGAATGGGGCCAGACGGGTGCTATCGCAGCCGCGCTTCATGCATTGGGTCAACCGGTTCCGCCGTACATCGTGGTGCCCGTCTTCGCGGCGACCAAGGATAATCTCAAGGAAGCCTGGGATCTCGGCTACGGTGGAGGCGCACCCCTTCCGAAAGCGGCGCTGGAGTGTTTGGGGGAGTGATCTCGAACTTGCCCGGACTTACACACCACTGAACAGCGAAGCCGTCGGTGGCGAGTTCAACGCACGCGGTCGTCAGTACAAACCGATCGTCGGGCTCGCCATCGTTCGCACTCGAACTGCTCGGCATTGCGAAGACTTACGGGGCAATAGAAGTACTCAGCGGGGTTGATCTCCGTGTCCGGCCGGGAAGCATCCATGCCTTGCTGGGGGCCAATGGAGCCGGGAAGTCGACTCTGCTAAAGATCGCTGTAGGAGCAACGCCAGCGACGGCGGGCCGCGTCCTAATGAACGGCCATGAGCAACGGCTCGCGAGCCCATATGAGGCGCGCAAGGCGGGGATTGGCATGGTGTTCCAGGAGCGAAGCCTCGTTCCCGACCTTTCGACCGTCGATAATATCTTTCTCAATGGCGAAACCAAGCGGGCCGGGCTGGTCAACGCGCGCGCCGAGCTACGCGAGGCCCGCGCGCTCTTTGAGAGACTCGGAGTACGAATCTCCGCGACTGCACCCGTAGTCCAGCTGGGCATCGCGGACCAGCAGATGGTGGAAATCGCCAAGGCGCTGCGGCTGGCGAGTTCGGTCCTAATCCTCGACGAACCGACCGCTGCATTGACCGAACGAGAGGTACAGCGCCTCTTCGCCGTCGTTCGACAAATAGCGGAATCGGGGGTTGGGATCATCTACGTGTCGCACAGGCTCGCGGAAATTTTCGAGCTCTGTGACGAAGTCACAGTCATCCGCGACGGCCGCATCGTGCTGTCGACTTCTGTCGCCAAAACCAATCTGTGGGAGATCGTGGCGACGATTACCGGAGGCGCCGCGCAAGATGGCCAGGAGGTGAAAGACGGGAAGCGTCTCGGCCCCTCTTCGGAGGAACGCGAGCAGCCATCCGTGTTGGAAATACGCGGGTTGCAAGTCGGCACAAAGCTGCAGGATATCTCCTTCGAGGTGCGCGCGGCCGAAATTCTCGGCGTCGCCGGCTTGGCCGGCAGTGGTCGGTCCACGCTGCTCAAAGCGCTGTTCGGAATCGTTCCCCGGCGGCGCGGCAAGATCCGCGTCGCTGACCGGCAAGTCAGTCCGACCTCACCTGCGCAGGCCATCAGGCAGGGTCTGTACCTTATTCCAGAAAACCGTAAGGCAGAAGGGCTTGTGCTGGAGCACTCCGTCGAAGCAAACCTCGTCATTTCGATTCTCAGACGCCTCTGTGTCGGTCCCCTTGTCAGTGCGAGGCGCAGCACCCGTGCGGCGCACCAGAACATCGAGCAACTGCGCATACAGCCAACCGACCCTCGGCGGCCCGTCGAGTGGTTGTCGGGTGGGAATCAGCAGAAGGTGGTGCTTGGAAAGTCATTCAACGCACGCAGCAGGGTGCTTCTCCTCGATGAGCCCACCTTCGGCGTCGACGTACGCTCAAGGGGCGAAATCAGGAACCGGGTCCGGACATTCGCCGATGCAGGTAACGGCGTCATATGGGTCACATCCGACGTGCGGGAACTGATAGACGTCTCGGACCGAATCCTCATCCTGGTTGACGGCAGGGTGCGCGATATCGTGTCCAACCGGCCGCAGTCGCGTGCGGAATCCGAGATCACGCATCTTATCCAACTCAGCGACTGGAACGGATAAGACATTCGGAGAAGAACAGTGGTGTGGGAACAATACTGCTGTCAGAAACCCGATGGGTGACAATCCCGAGCCCTCGCCAAAAGTAATTTCGGACGCGGATCGCTCGTCCCGCGAGGACGCGCACACGGGGTCCGCTTGGCGAGAAAGCATGCAGGGGCTGGACCACACCTGGCGAGAGGGTATGCGGAGACTGGACGCTCTGATCTTCTCCGGTGGGAGCTCGTTTCTCCTGATCCTGGTCATGGTCGTTCTGATTATCGTGTTTTGGGTGCTGCTACGTGACACGGCGTTCCTGAGCGTCGACAACTTTCTGAACATCCTGAAAGCGAAGACACCCGTGATCATCATGGCGGTGGCCGGCGTGTTCGTGATTTGCGCTGGCGAGATCGACCTGTCTGTCGCGTCGGTCCCTCCGGTCGCCGGAGTACTGGCCGCAACACTGATTGGGAATGAGTACTCCATGTGGCTGGCGGTCTTGGCGGTGATGGGTGTGGGTGTGGGTGTCGGCTTGATAAACGGCCTGATTACGGTGGGAGTCGGGATCCCATCGTTCATTGTCACGCTGGGTATGATCGGCGTGCTGCAGGGTACGGCGCGGCTTATTTCCGGAGAGCAAGCTGTTCCCATTCTCCACGACAACTACACCTCGATCTTCGGGCAAGGGAGCATTGGCCCGGTTCCGGTGCTGTTGGTGTGGGCGCTTGCCATCGGAGCCTTGGGTGCCGTCGTGCTGCGCCGCACGCCTTTCGGCAAAGCCGTGCTCGCCACTGGAGGAAACGAGGTCGCCGCCCGCTATTCGGGCATCTCAACCCGCCGCGTCAAGGTCACCGTGCTCGTCCTCAGCGGCCTTGCGGGAGCAGTCGCCGGCCTCCTCTATACGGGCCAGTTCGGCTCAGGGCGGTACGATCTCGGTGGAAACGATTTGCTTACGGTCCTTGCCGCAGTCATCATCGGCGGAACCGCTCTCAGCGGTGGCCGAGGAAGCGTGGAGGGCGCCATTGCGGGAGCTCTGTTGGTTGGGCTCGTGAGCAATGGGGTGATTCTACTCGGCTTCTCCACACCACAGCAGCAGATTTTCTCGGGCTTGATCATCGTGCTTGCGGTCGTGTTGAGCGGGCGTCGCCTGAGCCAGCTGTGGTCGCGGCGTTGAGCCTGTATGTAGTTGGCCTGTCGGCTGGACGCGAATAAAGCCGACGGCAACGGGTGTTGAATTTGGCCCGCAGGACGGAGAAACTTCGAACGTCCAAACCGCCGCAGCCTGTCATTGTGGCGGCCGTGATAGGGCGTGTTTGACAGGCCGTAGAAGACAAGGTGTTGATCGCGGCAGGGATTCCCATTGCTGCCCCACAGTCGCGTTAGGAATACGTATTGCCGCGCGCACCCCTGGAGGAGCTATGCGCAAAAGTTGGTGACGGGTGTGTTTAAGCGGCGTTTTGGATTTGCTTGATTCTGTCCTCGAACGTCACTCCCTGTGACCATCCCCCGCGTTTAGGGCCACGTGGTTTGAGAGTATTCGGTGGTGATCATAGCGCTCAAGGGCAGCTGAGCGGAGCCGTTGCGTAGCTCAAGCGAAGCTGCCCGTGTTGCCAGCCAGGCCGCCGGCGTCTGGTAGCCGAGGGCCGAATGTGGCCTGATGGTGTTGTAATGGACCCGCCAGGCCTCGATGACGGCCTTGGCATGGGCTAGGCTGACGAACCACTCCTCGTTCAGACATTCGGTCTTAGGTAGCAGATGCACCAGATGATCTATATGTGTTTGAGTTTATTCAGCTAAGGGGTTTAAGGCTGGGTATTGTACGAGTTGCCGATTTAGAACATAATAAGAACACATCAATGCTGAGTTGAGGAGTGGATTGTGGCGCAGCACTTCCTGCTTTCGCCGGCCGCGCGAACGCTGTCGCTCAAGACGATCTTCTCCGAAGGGGAGGATGCGGCGTATCGGCGGTTCCGCCGGCTGCGCTGGCCGGAAACCGACGGGGCGCCGATCTGCCCCGCATGCGGCTGCCTTGACATCTATGACCTGACGACGCGGCGCCGCTTCAAATGCGCTGCCTGTCACCACCAGTTCAGCGTCACGTCGGGCACGATCTTCGCCTCGCGCAAGCTCTCCTTCGTCGACCTGCTCGGCGCGATCTGCCTGTTCGTGAACGCATCAAAGGGGCTCTCGGCGGTTCAACTCTCGCGTGACCTCGACGTCCAATACAAGACCGCCTTCGTGCTGATGCACAAACTGCGCGAGGTGATGGCTGCGGAGACGCGGGATACGCGGCTCACCGGCCATGTGGAAGTGGATGGCGCCGCGTTCGGCGGACATGTCCGGCCCGCGAATGCTCGCAAAGACCGCGTCGATCGCCGCCTGCTGCAAAACCGCAGCGGCAAGCGCCGCGTGGTCGTCGCGCTCAGGCAGCGCGGCGGATCAACCCTCACGCGAACATTCCTGCGCGAGGCCGAGGGCGTGGACTTCGCCAGGGAGAGGATCGCTCCAGGATCGACGATCTCGGCCGATGAGATCGCCCATTGGGACCTTCTCGAGCCAGAGTTCGATGTTCACCGCATCACCCATTCCGACGCCTACAGCCGCGACGGCGTCCACACCAATCTGGCGGAAAGTTTCTTTGCCCGGCTCCGGCGCATGGTCGGCGGACAGCACCACAAAGTTGGCGGCCGGCTTCTTGGCGCCTATGCGGCGCACGCCGCCTGGTTAGAGGATCATCGCGGTCAGGACAACGGCGCGCTCGCCGACCGGTTGATCGGCAGGGCTCTTGCTGCGCCCGTCAGCCGGACCTGGAAGGGCTACTGGCGACAACGCGTAGCGTAACTGCGTCGCCGGCGGCCCAGACGCACATACCCTTGCGCTTCTCGACCATCCGGACCAGCTTGCGCCGCTTGGCGTGACGCAGCGCCTGGACCACCTTGAAGACGACCGAGTTGCGCAGCGTCCTGTCGGAAGCGTCGAGCTTGCGCTCGGCCATGACCCTCTCAGCGAGCTGGCGGGTTGTCATCTCCCCATCGACCTCGAGATGGCGCACGCAGACGTCGGCGATCTCGCCCTTCTTGAAAAAGCCGTGGCTGACCATGTAGCGGGCACGCTGATGCTCGGGCTCCGTGAATAGTCGGATCGTCGCGTTAACGTGCGCAAGATCGTGTCTAGCCTGCGCGATCTGCGCTTCATAGGCTGTAATCCGACCGTGGATCTCAGAACGCTTGTCCTTCAGCGACTGGATGACGGGAGCTTCGCTCATGCCCCATTGAACCGCCAGGACACCGTCTCCGACTAGTCTGCAAATTGGTGCATCTGCTACCTAAGACCGCAGACATTCATCTCTGAACCTTCCGTTGAAGCTTTCGACGAAGGCGTTCTGCGCCGGCTTTCCGGGTTCGATGAAGTGCAGCGCGACACTGTTTTCCTGTGCCCATTCGAACATCGCCTTCGAGGTCAGCTCGGGACCGTTGTCCATGACCAGGCTCTCGGGCAGACCGCGGCGCTTCGCCAGGCCATCGAGGAAGCGGGCCAGCCGTTCACCGGAGATCGACAGATCGACGATCTGACCGGGACATTCCCGGCTGCAATCGTCGACGATGTTGAGGATGCGGAAGCGGCGGCCGGAGGCCAGCTGATCGGACATGAAGTCCAGCGACCAGCGCCGCATCGGTCGATCCGGAACCGGCAGCGGCAGGCGATCGCGCCGTGGCAGTCGGCGGCGCCGACGCCTTCGCACCTGCAGGCCTTCCTCGCAATAGAGCCTGTAGGTCCGCTTGGCGTTCACCACCAGACCTTCCCTGGCCAGCAGCACATGCAGGCGCAGATAGCCGTAACGCCGATAGCGCGCCGCCAGATCCTGCAGGCGAGCCCGTAGCGCCTCATCATTGCGCGGCCTGCAGCGATAGTGCGCCACCGAGCGCGACAGGCCCACCAGACGGCACGCCCGGCGTTGGCTCAAATCGTGCCGATCCATCACATGGCCCACGGCTTCACGACGCGCCGCGGGCCTCACCAGTTTTTTGACAGAAGGTCCTTGAGAGCGGCGTTGTCCAGATGCGCCTCCGCCAGAAGGCGCTTCAGCTTACCGTTCTCCGCTTCAAGCTCGCGCAGACGGCGCGTGCCCGATACCTCCATCCCGCCATACTTCGACTTCCACCGGTAAAAGGTCTGCTCCGATATGCCGTGGCGACGGCAGATCTCCCGCGCCGTGCCGCCGGCCTCATGCTCGCGCAGAACCCCAACGATCTGCTCTTCCGTAAACCGTTTGCGCTTCATCTCGAGTTCTCCTTCCCAAAGTCTCCTCAGGAAAACTCTCAGCCGCAATGGCCCGGATTACGGGGGGGAGGTCACCGTGGCCCTGTGGGCAAGGCGCGTAGCGGCTTACCCACAGGGCCACGGCCGGTCGCGTCGAAGCGGATCACGCGGCCTGTCTGTGGCTTGTGTTGATGGGCGACCCGTCGGCCTGGTATCGGGCCAGGCAGCGCGGCCCATGGAAGACGGCGAGGGTGCGGTCGGGGTATTCGTGGACCCGGACCCTTGCCTTGACGTAGTGGCGGCGATGGCGGTCGGGCGGGATCGCCAGCACCAGTCGTTTGTAGCGCACGGTGTTGTCGTTGGAGACGGTGCGCTCCTGCTGCACGCAGAGGATGTCGTCGAGGGTACCGGCGAAGGGCACGAAGGCGGTGCCCTCGGCTTCCGGCGGCACCGCGAAGCGGGCGTTGTGGCCTGGCAGGGAGAGCTCCTTGAGGAAGCGGTTGGCCTGGGCCATGTCGGTGATGCCGGCGAGCCTGAGCTCCTGGGGCAGGCGCTTCTGCAGGGTGGCGAACATGCGCTCCGAGCGCCCCCTTGCCTCGGGCGAGTAGGCCGGGATCAGCTCGATGCCGAGCTGGACCAAGGCGCGGCCGAACTGGGTCGGATTGTCCTTGTCGACCGTGCCGCCGGCCTCGGGCGTGTGCCAGTAGTGGCCGGCGCGGTCGGCATAGAGCGAGCAGAACAGCCCGCGCTCCCGGATCACCTCGTCCAGGGCGGTAAAGCTGCTCATGGTGCCCTCTTCGGCGACGAAGAAGGCCGAGTAGATCTCACTGGTGGCATCGTCCATGGTGACGATCAGATCCCACCACTGATCGGGGACCCACGCGTGGCTCGAGCCGTCTTGATGCAGCATCATGCCGGGCAGCGCGCGGCGCGGCCGCTTGCGCCGGTGCGCCCCGCGCCTCGGCGCCGCCCGTCTTCGCCCGTGCGCCTGCAAGCTCAGCCGCACCCAGTTGTAGCTGCGCTTGAAGGCATGGTCCGCGACCAGCTTCTCGTGGAAATGCTTGGCCGTGAAGTCCCAGTAGCGGGTGTCGAACAGCGCCAACAGCGCCGTCACCTCGTCCACCGCCGCGCGCCGCGCCGAGACCCGGCCCAGGCGGCGATCGTAGAGCCCTTCCGCGCCGTCCGCCTGGTAGCGGTCGCGCCAACGCCGGAAGGTGCGTTCCGAAACGCCGAGAACCTCCGCCGCCTCGGCCTGGCTCAAGCCACCCCGATGGGTGCGGCCGTAAATCTCCTCGAACTTCATCAATCTCAGTCCCTGCAACTGCTCTGTCCGGCGCATCCAAACCCTCCATAGCCTGGAGAGCTTCTAATTCCGGACAGATCGTCTGGTACATAAACCGGACATACCGTGTGTTAGCGACATCGAATGCCGAAGCATCTCGATCATTCGGAAGGCGCATGATAACTTGGCTAACCGGCCGAACCAGGGACCCGCGTTGCGGCACTACAGCAGGTCTCAAAGCACCATGAAATTTTCTTGTCGCCTGATGCATCACCTTTCCTTTTCGACTCTGTTGGTGCTGTGTGAATACTTGCCCACCATGAACATAGTTTGGCCGCGGCCGCGATGGGCTTCCGCTGGTGTCGGTCCGCCAAGCAACCTGCACAGGTCGATGATGTGCTCCTGCGCCGCCGAGCATTCCTTCGACTCGGAGGTCTTCCACTTGGCGATGAACTGGCCCAGCGTCACGGCTTCGCCCACGCCGACGCATCATGGCGACGGTAGCAATCCGCGCGTTCACAAGATGCGATAAGGTTCATCGGCTCCGGCTCCCCGTTCCTATCCTGTTTCCGCCAACATGCAGCGACCCCGAGCACGAGGCAAGCATGACCTCGGGCGACGGCTGATCATCGCGGACGCGGCAGCGGCGCGTCCACCTACCCGCAAGCTACGGCGAACAGATCGATGCGCGAAGTGTGAAATCCACGCGACATCGATAACGGGGGTGGCGATGGCACCGCGTTAAACGGCTCACGCAAGCCGGGCGGCGCTGGCGCTCCTTGCGGTGCGGTAACATGTGCACGCGGATCCCCGGCGGCCTGGCGACGGACAAGCCGCGTATCAAGGCCGACGGGTATCGGGGTGATCAGCCCCCACTGACTGGTCCAGTGAGGTCTCGGGATCCCACGCCGCCGGTCTCTCCGGCTTCCCGAGACAGAATATTCTGTCTGTCGCGTCCGTGCCGTCGGCAACAAATGGTTGCAGGCGAAGAGGCCCGCTCCCCTTCGCAGTGGATCGGGAAACCGAGAAGGGCCACCGGACACACGCTAGGCGATCCCCGAACAGGCCGGCTGCAATCTCCGGCGCCCGCTCAGCGGTCGCCGAGGAGCGACCCGCAGTCGTAAATGCAGTTGTCGAACCCGTTCGCCCGATAGGCGTGCCGTGTTTGTTGTGGCAACAGACTCTATCTCCAAATGCCCGATACGTTTGGGAACGGGTCAACCCGCCTGCGACCTGGACGCCTCTATTTACCTCGCCAATTTTGCCTTGTTGTGATTCTCTGCGACGGTTCGATTCGAGGGGGGTATTGATGAGGCAGGCTGGTCTGTTCGGCTTACCGGATCATTTGCGCAAGCTTTCGGCGACGGGCGATCCGTTGGAGGTGCTGGCGAAGGTTGTCGATTTCGAGATTTTCCGCGCACCGCTTGAGGCGGCGCTGGGTGCGCTCTGCCACGTCGAGATCGTAGCGGATCTGCAGGTTGATCCAGAACTCCGGCGTCGTTCCGAAGTAGCGCCCCAACCTGAGCGCGGTGTCGGTGGTGACGGCACGGCGCCCGCGGACGATGTCGTTCAACCGGGGCCGCGACACCTTGATCGCCTTGGCGAGGCCGTAGACGCTGATCTCCAGCGGGGTCAGGAACTCGTCGCGCAGGATCTCGCCCGGGTGCACCGACGGCAGGCGCCGGCCGGTGCCGATATCGGAAAAGTCGACCTTGCGGTTGTCAATATCCTCGCGCGTGATGGTCATGGTCTCGGTCCTCAGTGATAGTCGACGATCTCGACGTTCCAGGCCTCGCCGCCGCGCCACACAAAGCAGATGCGCCATTGATCGTTGACGCGGATGCTGTGCTGGCCCCGACGGTTGCCCCGCAAGGCCTCGAGGCGATTGCCCGGTGGGACGCGGAGATCGTCGAGGTGCCCGGCCGCATCGATCATCAGAAGCTTCGCCCGGGCCCGCCGCTGGATCTGCGTGGCCAGACCGCGAACGGCGTGACCGGCGAAGACGGCGGCGGTGCGCCTGTCGGCAAAGCTCTTGATCACGCGCGATCGTAACGCCACCCATTACGCGGATCAACGGCAACGTACTGCGAAACGGTACGTACTTCCTATCGATACGAATGCCCTCTAACCAATCGAATTTGCGGCTCCTTCCTGGCCGAAAACGCAAGCGGGCGGGCGTAACGCGAAATCTCGCCAGTGACAAACCAAAAACTGGATTACCACCGGTTACCGGTTACCACCCCGGTGAGCTGGATAGCCGTGGAATTCCGCGGATTTAGGACCGCTGCAGGTTGTAACCACGTGGTAATCGCGCGCTTGGTTTCCACCCCGCCTTGCGTTGCGCCCGCGATCCAAGGGAACATCGGCGCCAGCCCCGTTGGTGCGTCCCGATCATGGCGAGCGGGAGCGCCGATCGGAGGGCAGACGAAGAGGCGGGGCAGATGGGGCAGTTCGGAGTTGGGCAGTCCGTCCAGCGCAAGGAGGACGATCGCCATCTCACGGGGCGTGCGCAGTTCCAGGACGACGTGAATCTGGACGGTCAGGCCCACGCCACCATCCTCCGATCGCCGCACGCCCATGCCGAGATCGGTGCGGTCGAAACGACCAAGGCGGAGGCCTCGCCGGGCGTCCTCGCGGTCTACACCGGAGCCGACGTCGCGGCCGGCGGGCTCGCGCCGCTCCCTTGCGTTGCCTTCCCGCGCACGGGCGCGCTCAAGCGGCGCGACGGCACGGACGCCCCGTGCCCGCCGCACCCGATCATCTCCGCGACGCGGGCAAGACATGTCGGAGACCCGGTGGCGATGGTGGTCGCCGAGACGCGGGCCGAGGCGCTCGCTGCGGCGGAGCGGATCGACGTCACCTATACGCCGCTCCCCGCGGTCACGGAGACGGCGGAGGCCGCAGGTCCTGATGCGCCCCAGCTGTGGGACGAGGCGCCGAACAACATCTGCTTCCACTGGGAAAAAGGCGACCAGGCGGCGACCGAGGCCGCGTTCGCCGCCGCCGAGAGGATTGTTTCGCTAGACCTGATCAACAATCGCGCGGTGGCCTGCACCATGGAGCCGCGCGGCGCGACCGGTGTCTACGCCGCCGCCGAAGAGCGCTACACCCTCTATGTCAACTGCCAGCACATTTATCACGTGCGCAGCATCATCGCCGCGAGCATCGGTATCGACGAGGCGGCGCTGCGGGTGATTTCGCCGGAGATAGGCGGCGGCTTCGGCATGAAATACTACACCTATCCGGAGCACCCGCTGGTGCTGTGGGCAGCCAAGGCTCTCGGCCGGCCCGTCAAGTGGTACAGCGGGCGGACGGAGGCCTTTCTGAGCGACACCCAGGGGCGCGATCACGTCAGCCATGCTGAGCTCGCTCTCGACGCGGTCGGGCGATTTCTGGGACTGCGGGTGCGCACAGTCGCGAATCTCGGCGCTTATTGCTCGAACTACGGACCGCTCAGCCCTTCAATCCTCTATTCCGAGATGCTGGGCGGGCCATACACGACGCCGGCGATCTTCGCCGAGGTGCAAGGGGTCTTCACCAACACGGTCTGGACCGACGCCTATCGCGGCGCTGGCCGACCCGAGGCCACCTACCTGATCGAGCGCCTGATCGACAAGGCGGCGCGCGAGCTCGGCATCGGCTTAGACGAGCTCCGCCGGCGCAATTTCGTCCCGCCGGAGCGCATGCCCTACGAGGTGCCGCTCGGCGTGACGTACGATTCCGGCGAGTTCGCACGTAACGTCGACGACTGCATGCGGCTTGCCGACTGGGATGGCTACGATGCGCGCCGCAAGGCGAGCGAGGCCCGCGGCCGCCTCCGCGGCATCGGCATGGCCGCCTATGTCGAGAAGACCGGCACCCATCCGGTCGAGATGGCCGAGATCCGCTTCGAGGAGAGCGGCCGGGTGCGCGTCTTCATGGGCACGATGTCGTCCGGCCAGGGCCATTACACGACCTTCGCCCAGCTCGTCGAGGAGAAGCTCGGCATCCCCTACGACGCGATCGACGTGATCCAGGGCGATACCGACAATCTGCCCGAGGGCGGCGGCACGGGCGGCTCGCGCTCGTCCTATGTCGGCGGCACCGCGATCCATCTTGCCGCCGAGAAGATCAAGGCGAAGGCCGCGGCGCTGGCGGCGCATTTGCTGGAAGTCGCCGAGGCGGACCTGAGCTTCGAGGACGGCGACTTCACGGTGATCGGCACCGACCGCACAATCGACCTGCTCGAGCTCGCCGCGGCCGCGCGCGATCCGGCCCGCCTGCCGGTAGGCATGGCGCCGGGTCTCGACGAGCGCGGCCGGGCGGAGGTGATGAGCTTCACCTTTCCGAACGGCTGCCACGTCTGCGAGGTCGAGATCGATCCGGAGACGGGTGCGATCGAGGTCGACCGCTACTGCGCGGTCAACGACTTCGGTACGGTGATCAACCCCATGGTCATCGCCGGCCAGGTGCATGGCGGCATCGCCCAGGGCCTGAGCCAGGCGCTCCGCGAGCACTACGTCGTCGACCGCGCGACCGGCCAGCCCCTGAGCAGCTCGTTTATGGACTACGGGCTGATCCGCGCCGACGAGCTACCGAGCTTCCTGCTGGAGCGGCACGAGGTCCCCTGCCGGACCAACGTGCTCGGCGTAAAGGGCGGCGGCGAGGCCGGGACCGTGGGCGCGCTACCCTGTTTCATCAACGCCGTGGTCGACGCCTTGGCACCGCTCGGAATCGAGCACATCGACATGCCGGCGACGCCGGAAAGGATCTGGCGCGCCATTCGGGCCGTCAGCGGCGGGTAGCGACCGCAGGTCACTCTCCCGCGCGCCTGACGGCGCGTTATACGTATGCGGGCCTGTTGGCGCGACGAGCGCTCGCGCCCGGGTCAGCGCGACATCCGCCGCCGGAAAGTCGACCAGCGCGGCGAGCGCAAGAGAGCGCCGGATCAGCGCGTTGTCGCTCCGCCGCGGCCCGCTACGCCGCGATGCCGGCAGCGCGGCGTTCCAGCGCCGCGACGGCGTCCGCGGCGGTGACGGGCCGGCCGGCGTTGGTCAGGGCACGGATGACCGTGAGTGCGGCGTCGTGACCTTGCGCGCTGCTGCCGGCCACGCAGTCTTCCAGCACGTGCACCTTGTAATCGCGCTGATAGGCATCGCCCGTGGTCCACAGCACGCAGATGTCGCTGCACACCCCGACGATCAGGAGCGTGTCGACCCCCAGGTGACGCAGGTTCATGTCGAGCTCGGTGCCGACGAAGATGCTGAAGCGCCGCTTGAGGATGCGCATGTCGCCGGGCTCGGGCGCCAGCTCGTCGACGATCTCGAAGCCCTTCGTGCCTTCGATGCAGGGCGGTGCCGGCGGCTCTCCCGGCGCGGCGCTGGGATGCTTGCCGGTGACCCAGCCGCTCCGCCCATCCCAGAGGAGGCGCCCGCCGTCGAGCCCGTCGGCGCGGTGCACCTCCTGGCTGAACACGATCGGCACCTGGGCACGCCGGGCCGCGGCGATCACCCGGCCGATCCGCGTCACCATCCGCTCCGCCCCGATCGCGTAGGAGCCGACATCATGGTCGACGAAATCGTTCTGCATATCGACCACGGCCAGCGCAGGCCGTCCGATCTCCAGTTCGTCCATCCGTGCGTCCTCCGGTCCGTTCGGCCTGCGGACCATTATTCACCGGACGCCGGCACCGGCGAAACCGTGGGCTCACAACCGATATGATGCGGCCCATCGACCGGGCGTACGATCCCAATTCGAACGGGCGGGCGTGGTGCAATGACTTTGTGGATCGCCCGCCTCGCGCGGGATCGAGTACGGAGCATGCATCATGAGGCGACGCGGACCGGCACGGTACCTCGGCAGCGCGGCACTATCCGCGGTCGCGGCGCGGATGACCTTCACCTGTCCCGGCGGGATCGAGGGGCGCCGAAACGCGCACCCTGTCAGCCACCCGGCGTCTGGCTCTCGGCGTCCAGTTGCGCCGCGTACGCTTTGTAGCGCTTGACCAGCCAGCGGTTTATCTGCGGCAAGGTCCCCTCCAACGGCGCATAGCGTCCGCGATTTGCGAAACGCGATCGCAAACCCTTGTGAACGGCAGTGTTGGCCTCGGTGTCCTGGTCGTTATAGACGACGATGCCGTCGACGACGGCTTTGAACGTTACGTCGAAGTTGTCCAACGCCAAGGTCGAATGCGGAAACAGGTAGCCTACGCGTAGGGTGAGACGGTTAGCCCCGTCAGGCAGAATCATATAGTAGAGGCAGCCGTCCGGCACCGTGCCGATGAAAAGGTTCGGCAGCACGCTGGCGAACATCACCCGCTGACGTTCGGCGTCGGTCAACGTCTCGATGATCGGAAAAAGGGAGCGAAACCCGGCCGTAAAGCCGCCGTCTTGATAGAGAAATCCGGTGGGGTGATAAACCGCTCCGTCATCGTCGTCATCCCACTCGGCAAACGACGCCAGTCTTGACGGCGCGAAATCGTGCGGGCCCTTATGCACGAACCAGGTGTGGTGCGGTTCGACGGCATTCTCCTGCATGGCCTTCCAATTCCATGGATAATCGGAAAAATCGCACGTCGGTGTCGCCCCCATGTCGCCAAGATTGTGGTTGGCGATCTCCTTCGAGACACGCTTGAGCCGCGGCTTCAGCGGCGGCGCATTGCCGTCCATGTTGATGAAAACGAAACCGTTCCAGATCTCCACGCGCAGTGTCGGCAGGCAGCTGGTCCGGCGCAGTTCCTCCAGCGACGCGTGCGCGTCCATTTGCGGCGCGCTGATCAGGGTGCCGCGGAGATCGTAGGACCAGCCGTGATGGGGACAGGTGAACACATGAGTGTTTCCGGCGTGCTCGCCTAGAACGTGGCCGCGATGTTGGCACACCGCCGTCATGACGCGGACCTCGCCCGTCTCGTCGCGTAACACCAGCAACGGGTCGTCGTTGATGGTGATCGAGAAGTAATCGCCAATCTGCGGAATTTGTCCGATGTGGCCGAGACACACCCATTCGCGATCCCACACGGCGCGCCTTTCGAATTCGAACCAGGCCTCCGACGTATAGACCTCGGGCGGTAGCGTGATGCAGGTTTCGATATCGCTGGTCGATGCGTCGAGCTGCTCGATGATGGAGCGCAGGTGATCGGTCAGCGCGACATCGCGCAACGTCTTTACGGTGTAATCATTCATCGTGTGCCCCCTCGCTCATCGCCTGTTCCCATGCCGTAGACACGATCGGCTGCGTTGGTGCGATGTGGCATTTATAATACTGTAATGATTGATATTCTTCCTCCTATTACAGCTCGACGCGAGGTCGTCTTCTAATCATCCGCAAGCATATGATCAGCGGATTCATTATAACTCCTGCGGATCGTGTTCCGGGTTGTGGTGTAAGAGCGTCGAGTTCCCGCGGTGTCCGCGGCTTGGGCCTGCTCGTTCAAGCGGCCACGGGAGGCAGCTTGATGAGGTCATTGTCGCCGACCGGGGCGATGGCTTCCAGGGTCATGTAGCCCGCCCTCTGGACTGCCCATTCGTCGTTCTGCTCGACCAGGATCGCGCCGGGAAGGGTGGAATCGTGAGGGAGCGACCGGCCCGGGGGCTGAGGCTCAAAGGCAACATCTAGCGCCGGAGGCGATCAAGTGGGCATGCGGCGGTACGCTGATGACACCGGATCGGGTATTCCGCTCATCGTTCGCTCCCGCTCTTGATCGGGGAGCTGGCTGGTCGTCAGCTCACCTTGGAAGGCCATCCGATGCCCTGCGCCACTTGGCCGTAGTTTTGCACTTGGGACATATCCGCTCGCCCGACCATTGGCTTGGAAACTTGGCTCCGCACATGAGACACAGACGCTCACGGCGAGCGTGAGTGATTTCCGGGTCCGTCTCGGGTTCAATTTTCTTGCAAGCATCCATTTCCGATACCCCCATCATCGCTTTCGGCCACGGCCAGCCGACTGCTGCCACCACGGCCAAATCGAGAGCGCAGCACGTCGCGACTGAAGTTCTCGGACCAAATCCGGTTGGATGGGCCCAGCCAGTCCGGCATCTTGCGTCCATCGTGACCGGCTAGGTCGCGGTGGTTTTCCTGTTCAGCATGTCAGAGCAAGCACGCACAACATCGGGATCGGCCGCCTCGGCTCCGGGTAAAACGACGGCGAGGGCAGCGGCCCCGCTAATGATGCCCCAGGAAAAAGGTTTAATCATTTCACGCTTTGTCATAAGTTTCTCCATTCCAGGGTTGTGTTGGGAAAATGTATTGAAATATATCCTACTTCAACGACCAAAAAGAGCGTCAACATTGGGAGAACTATGAAATGAATCCTCGCACACCGGCATCGAGCCAGAGATAATCGGGCGATATTCGCGCGCGCCGGCGTTACCCGAACCTCCCGTAAGTCATCCGGCTCGGTTTTCTCGCCGGCGGCCTTGCCCTTGGTGTTTTAGCTGTGAGTGGCGTCGCGCCGCATCTCGGACAGACCACGACCTTCTTGTTCAGGTCATAGAATTTGATCGAGCATTCCGGACATGCATGCTTCGAGCCACGATCAGTTGCGCTCATTCTTGGAACTCCTCACCCAACTCCGCCGGTGGCCTCCCGATAGCGGATCTCGCGGCGTTAACGCTGAAGCGGCGAGAGTCCACCGCTGGTGCAACGCCGCACCGAAATCGGTGGCAAAGCACCACAGTATCGTTCGCGACCCCGACGGTCCTCGCCGGAGCGTTTCCTCTTTTCAGCTAACCGCAATGGCCACGCTGACCGTGGCGGCGATCGCTACAAGGAGCAATAACAGCGTCCATGGGAACGCGGAGTTGCCTTTAGAGGACGGATTTTCCGGAGAGACTCATCGCGGCTCAGCCCTTGAGTGGTGAGCAAGAATCTTTCTTCACTCCCTCCCCCCACGCTACTGCGACGATCAACGCCACGCCACACGTCAGTAAAATAGCGTGAAAGTATTTTTATTTCAATCTAATAATTTTTGAGAAAATCTAGTCCGCATTCACTTAAAAAATACCAGTCGTCGGCGCGGAAAATATATTCGTGAATTCGTGTTGTTGACTGATTTATTGCATGTTTTCGGCTTAACAAGCGCACGGAGACGGTCGAACTCAGGCCGAAGTGAGGTAAATGGACACCTTCAACATACCGCGCGGCGATGCGGATTATCCGCAATGCTGCAGATCACGGAGGTATTTCGCCTCAGAGCTCATTGTGGCGCATGTGCTCGGCGATGTGCGCGGCTTGGCGGATAGCGAGTGCCACGATTGTCAGGGTCGGGTTGCCGGCCATCGATGACGCGAACTGGCTGCCGTCCGAGATGAACAGGTTCGCGATGTCGTGGCACCGGCCCCATTTGTCGACGACGCCATCGTGGGCACGCTCGCTCATCCGGCAGGTGCCCAGATTGTGGCTGACCGGCAGCGGTGGGGACCGGAACACCCGGCCCGCGCCTGCGGCCTCCAAGAGCGCGACGGTCTTGTCCAAGGCGTAGGCGCGCATCCGGCCGTCGTTCGGGTGATCGTCGAGATGGAGGCACGGGATCGGCAGGCCGTACTGGTCGGTCTCGCTCGGATGCAGCGTGACCCGGTTGGTTGCCATCGCCATGTCCTCGCCGACGACGTGCATGCCGGCGATGTGATCATAGGCCTCGATCCAACCGGCATAGTCGCGGCCCCAGGCACCGGGGTTCAAGAACGCCGCAAAGAAGGGCAGGCCCAGGCCGACCGAGCCCGAATAGTAGCCACCCGCGAAGCCGCGCGCCTCATCATGAACGGTCTCGTCGCGGATCACGCCAGCGCTTTGGATGCCGCGGTACATGCGCACGGGCTTGTCAAACGTGGCATACGCATAGCCGGTGACGTGGCGCATGTAGTTCTTGCCGACCTCGCCCGAGCCGTTGGCGAGGCCGTCCCGAAAGCGGCTAGAGTCCGAATTCAGCAGCAGCCACGCAGTCTCGATGGCGTTGGCCGCAACACAGACGACGCGCGCTTTCTGTCGACGTTGCATCCCGGCGCGGTCGACATACACGACCCCGCTCGCTCGCCCGTTTTCATCGTGCTCGATCCGAAGCGCCATACACCGCGTCCGGATCTCGCAGCGGCCCGTCGCTTCGGCGCGCGGCAGCTCGCTATTGAGGGTCGACCATTTGGCGCCCGATTTGCAGCCCTGCATGCAGAAGCCGATCTGATCGCAGGCGTTGCGGCCGTCCCGCGGCTTCGCGTTGATTGCGACATTGTTGCTCCCGAAGTCGCGATAACCCATGCGCTTGGCGCCCAGCGCCATGATCTTGCAGGCGTTGGTTTCGGCATGAGACGGGATCCCGTTGCGCCCCGTGACCCCCATCTTCTGCTCGGCGTGGATGTAGTAGGGTTCGAGCTCATCGAAGTCGAGCGGCCAGTCGGCAACGCTTGCGCCCGCGATCGCACCATAGGTCGTGCGCGCCTTGAACTCGCGCGGCTGAGGACGGGGGCACATCCCGGCCCAATGTAGGGTCGTGCCGCCCACGCCCTTGCAGATCCAAGTCGGCGCGGTCGGGAAGTTGCGCGCGACGGCGGAGGAGCCTGTCGTGGCCCGCCGATCCTTCCACGTGAAGTGGTCGTACATAAGCCAGTCGTCGTTGACGAAATCGCGCTCCTTAAAACGAGGACCGGCCTCGAGAACCACCACATTGATCCCCGTCCGCGTAAGCTCGTCGGCGATCGTGCCGCCGCCGGCGCCGGAGCCGATGATGACCACCACCGAAACATCGCTTTCATCGAAGGCGACAACGGGGATGTCATCGTCGTCGTACGGCTCACCCGCTATCGGTGTCATCCGGGAGTGTCAACCTAGCCGGCGGCGGCCGCGGACGTCCTCGAGAACCTGGGGGCCACCTCGCGAGCGAACCGCTCCATTGAGCGTCGGCGACTCTCGGTCGGCCGCGTGGGTTGTGCCGTGTTGATGGCGAACTGGGTGACGCCGATATCCAGGTAGCGCTGCACCTGCGCGACGACCTGGTCGGCCTCGCCGACCAACTGGTTCTCCAGAAATGGCGGCAAGTTGGCGGGATCGGCCAGCGCCTCCATCCGCTCCATCTGCTCGACGTTGCGCTCGTAAGTCGGCACGTCCTTCCACGGGTTGGTGTAGGTCTCGTAGTGCTCGACCACCGCTCGGAAAAACGCGACGAGATACCGCAACGCCTCCTCCCGCGCTTCGTCCTCGCTGTCGGCGATGAAGCAGTGGATCCACAACGGAATGTCGGTGTCCGTGCGTCCGCCCTTCGCGCCGGTGATTTCCTTCCAGGCCTTGATGGCATCGGCGTTCTGCTGAAACGGCGAAGCTGAGGTGCAAAGCAGCCGCAGCCCCATCTCGGCCATGCGCTCGGCGGTCCCCGGATTGTTGCAGGCGCCATACATGTGAATGCGTTCACGCGCGGGCCCCGGCCGCAGCGTCACCTCGCGCGGGATCGTGAAGTGCTTGCCCGCATAGCGGAACGGCGCGCCGTCGAGCAGCCCCTTGGTGATCTCGTAGCCCTCTTGGAACAACTCGCGCGAGTGAGCCATGTTGAGGTCGCGGGCGTCGTACTCGATCTTGGCGACACCGCGCCCGAGGCCGAGATGCAGATCGCGATCGCTCATGAGGCTGAGCATCGCCACCTCCTCGGCGAAGCGCACGGGCTCGTACCATGGCAGGACGACGACCGCCGTGCCGAGACCAAGCCCTGGGCACGTAGCGGCCACGTGGCTCAGGAAGAGCAGAGGACTCGGCGAGGGATAGTGACCATCCCCCGCGTTTAGGGCCACGTGGTTTGAGAGTATTCGGTGGTGATCATAGCGCTCAAGGGCAGCTGAGCGGAGCCGTTGCGTAGCTCAAGCGAAGCTGCCCGTGTTGCCAGCCAGGCCGCCGGCGTCTGGTAGCCGAGGGCCGAATGTGGCCTGATGGTGTTGTAATGGACCCGCCAGGCCTCGATGACGGCCTTGGCATGGGCTAGGCTGACGAACCACTCCTCGTTCAGACATTCGGTCTTAGGTAGCAGATGCACCAGATGATCTATATGTGTTTGAGTTTATTCAGCTAAGGGGTTTAAGGCTGGGTATTGTACGAGTTGCCGATTTAGAACATAATAAGAACACATCAATGCTGAGTTGAGGAGTGGATTGTGGCGCAGCACTTCCTGCTTTCGCCGGCCGCGCGAACGCTGTCGCTCAAGACGATCTTCTCCGAAGGGGAGGATGCGGCGTATCGGCGGTTCCGCCGGCTGCGCTGGCCGGAAACCGACGGGGCGCCGATCTGCCCCGCATGCGGCTGCCTTGACATCTATGACCTGACGACGCGGCGCCGCTTCAAATGCGCTGCCTGTCACCACCAGTTCAGCGTCACGTCGGGCACGATCTTCGCCTCGCGCAAGCTCTCCTTCGTCGACCTGCTCGGCGCGATCTGCCTGTTCGTGAACGCATCAAAGGGGCTCTCGGCGGTTCAACTCTCGCGTGACCTCGACGTCCAATACAAGACCGCCTTCGTGCTGATGCACAAACTGCGCGAGGTGATGGCTGCGGAGACGCGGGATACGCGGCTCACCGGCCATGTGGAAGTGGATGGCGCCGCGTTCGGCGGACATGTCCGGCCCGCGAATGCTCGCAAAGACCGCGTCGATCGCCGCCTGCTGCAAAACCGCAGCGGCAAGCGCCGCGTGGTCGTCGCGCTCAGGCAGCGCGGCGGATCAACCCTCACGCGAACATTCCTGCGCGAGGCCGAGGGCGTGGACTTCGCCAGGGAGAGGATCGCTCCAGGATCGACGATCTCGGCCGATGAGATCGCCCATTGGGACCTTCTCGAGCCAGAGTTCGATGTTCACCGCATCACCCATTCCGACGCCTACAGCCGCGACGGCGTCCACACCAATCTGGCGGAAAGTTTCTTTGCCCGGCTCCGGCGCATGGTCGGCGGACAGCACCACAAAGTTGGCGGCCGGCTTCTTGGCGCCTATGCGGCGCACGCCGCCTGGTTAGAGGATCATCGCGGTCAGGACAACGGCGCGCTCGCCGACCGGTTGATCGGCAGGGCTCTTGCTGCGCCCGTCAGCCGGACCTGGAAGGGCTACTGGCGACAACGCGTAGCGTAACTGCGTCGCCGGCGGCCCAGACGCACATACCCTTGCGCTTCTCGACCATCCGGACCAGCTTGCGCCGCTTGGCGTGACGCAGCGCCTGGACCACCTTGAAGACGACCGAGTTGCGCAGCGTCCTGTCGGAAGCGTCGAGCTTGCGCTCGGCCATGACCCTCTCAGCGAGCTGGCGGGTTGTCATCTCCCCATCGACCTCGAGATGGCGCACGCAGACGTCGGCGATCTCGCCCTTCTTGAAAAAGCCGTGGCTGACCATGTAGCGGGCACGCTGATGCTCGGGCTCCGTGAATAGTCGGATCGTCGCGTTAACGTGCGCAAGATCGTGTCTAGCCTGCGCGATCTGCGCTTCATAGGCTGTAATCCGACCGTGGATCTCAGAACGCTTGTCCTTCAGCGACTGGATGACGGGAGCTTCGCTCATGCCCCATTGAACCGCCAGGACACCGTCTCCGACTAGTCTGCAAATTGGTGCATCTGCTACCTAAGACCGCAGACATTCATCTCTGAACCTCCCGTTGAAGCTTTCGACAAAGGCATTCTGCGCTGGTTTTCCGGGTTCGATGAAGTGCAGCGCGACACTGTTTTCCTGTGCCCATTCGAACATCGCCTTCGAGGTCAGCTCGGGACCGTTGTCCATGACCAGGCTCTCGGGCAGACCGCGGCGCTTCGCCAGGCCATCGAGGAAGCGGGCCAGCCGTTCACCGGAGATCGACAGATCGACGATCTGACCGGGACATTCCCGGCTGCAATCGTCGACGATGTTGAGGATGCGGAAGCGGCGGCCGGAGGCCAGCTGATCGGACATGAAGTCCAGCGACCAGCGCCGCATCGGTCGATCCGGAACCGGCAGCGGCAGGCGATCGCGCCGTGGCAGTCGGCGGCGCCGATGCCTTCGCACCTGCAGGCCTTCCTCGCAATAGAGCCTGTAGGTCCGCTTGGCGTTCACCACCAGACCTTCCCTGGCCAGCAGCACATGCAGGCGCAGATAGCCGTAACGCCGATAGCGCGCCGCCAGATCCTGCAGGCGAGCCCGTAGCGCCTCATCATTGCGCGGCCTGCAGCGATAGTGCGCCACCGAGCGCGACAGGCCCACCAGACGGCACGCCCGGCGTTGGCTCAAATCGTGCCGATCCATCACATGGCCCACGGCTTCACGACGCGCCGCGGGCCTCACCAGTTTTTTGACAGAAGGTCCTTGAGAGCGGCGTTGTCCAGATGCGCCTCCGCCAGAAGGCGCTTCAGCTTACCGTTCTCCGCTTCAAGCTCGCGCAGACGGCGCGTGCCCGATACCTCCATCCCGCCATACTTCGACTTCCACCGGTAAAAGGTCTGCTCCGATATGCCGTGGCGACGGCAGATCTCCCGCGCCGTGCCGCCGGCCTCATGCTCGCGCAGAACCCCAACGATCTGCTCTTCCGTAAACCGTTTGCGCTTCATCTCGAGTTCTCCTTCCCAAAGTCTCCTCAGGAAAACTCTCAGCCGCAATGGCCCGGATTACGGGGGGGAGGTCAATAGTAGTCCGTGAAATGATGCTCGAGCGCCCAGACGCTGCTGAAGCCCAATGACTGCCCGAAGCGGCAGTCGTCCAGCATTTCGCGGTAGCGCTGCCGGTCACCCGCCGCGCCCTCCCGATCCGCTGGCATGACCGGCCCGACGGTGAATCCGAATGCGACGTCGTTGGTCTCAGCTATTGCAGGCCTCCTCCTACCCGCCCGCGCGCCACCGACCGCTCCAACCATAGTGAGGACGCAGACCAGCAATAGTCAACAGAGGCGGGTGAGGGGTGTCGCTAACACACGGTATGTCCTGTTTATGTACCAGATGATCTGTCCGGATTTAGAAGCTCTCCAGGCTATGGAGGGTTTGGATGCGCCGGACAGAGCAGTTGCAGGGACTGAGATTGATGAAGTTCGAGGAGATTTACGGCCGCACCCATCGGGGTGGCTTGAGCCAGGCCGAGGCGGCGGAGGTTCTCGGCGTTTCGGAACGCACCTTCCGGCGTTGGCGCGATCGCTATGAGGCGGACGGCGCGGAAGGGCTCTACGATCGCCGTCTCGGCCGGGTCTCGGCGCGGCGCGCGGCAGTGGACGAGGTGACGGCGCTGTTGGCGCTGTTCGACACCCGCTACTGGGACTTCACCGCCAAGCATTTCCACGAGAAGCTGGTCGCGGACCATGCCTTCAAGCGCAGCTACAACTGGGTGCGGCTGAGCTTGCAGGCCCATGGCCGCACCCGTGCGGCGCCGAGGCGCGGGGCGCACCGGCGCAAGCGGCCGCGGCGTGCGCTGCCCGGCATGATGCTGCATCAAGACGGCTCGAGCCACGCGTGGGTCCCCGATCAGTGGTGGGATCTGATCGTCACCATGGACGATGCCACCAGTGAGATCTACTCGGCCTTCTTCGTCGCCGAAGAGGGCACCATGAGCAGCTTTACCGCCCTGGACGAGGTGATCCGGGAGCGCGGGCTGTTCTGCTCGCTCTATGCCGACCGCGCCGGCCACTACTGGCACACGCCTGAGGCCGGCGGCACGGTCGACAAGGACAATCCGACCCAGCTCGGCCGCGCCCTGGCCCAGCTCGGCATCGAGCTGATCCCGGCCTACTCGCCCGAGGCAAGGGGGCGCTCGGAACGCATGTTCGCCACCCTGCAGAAGCGCCTGCCCCAGGAGCTCAGGCTCGCCGGCATCACAGACATGGCCGAGGCCAACCGCTTCCTCAAGGAGCTCTACCTGCCAGGCCACAACGCCCGCTTCGCGGTGCCGCCGGAAGCCGAGGGCACCGCCTTCGTGCCCTTTGCCGGTGCCCTCGACGACATCCTCTGCGTGCAGCAGGAGCGCACCGTCTCCAACGACAACACCGTGCGCTACAAACGACTGGTGCTGGCGATCCCGCCCGACCGCCATCGCCGCCACTACGTCAAGGCAAGGGTCCGGGTCCACGAATACCCCGACCGCACCCTCGCCGTCTTCCATGGGCCGCGCTGCCTGGCCCGATACCAGGCCGACGGGTCGCCCATCAACACAAGCCACAGACAGGCCGCGTGATCCGCTTCGACGCGACCGGCCCAACAACCACAACTGAAGCGGTCAATTCATATGGTACATAAACCGGTCAATTCACATTGTTCCCGACACAGAGGCGGGTGAGGGGTGAGGTATGCCGCCGGGCTGATGGCGGCGCTCGCCGCCGGAGTCCAAGCTCCGGCGGCATATGTCCGCCGCCCCGATTGGCTCACCATCGGCTACAGCCATGTGGTTCCCCGCTATAGTTCACGGGTGTCGATGACGCGAGTCGTCGCGTCTTATCCGATCAACCAGAATGAGAAGCCCGAGCGTTACGTTTTGCCGCGGCCCGTGATAACTGGGTGCGGTTCGGTCCAAGAGACGCACGGTCGTGCCGCAGGATAAGCAACGAGACTCGGGGAGCGGCGAGATGGAGACGTGGCTGAAAGCGGCGCTGGAGTACATCCCGCGCTGGCTCGAATACAAAATCCGGATGACCGAGCAGCCCGGCTGCGCCATCGCTGTCGCGCACAAGGGGCGCGTCGTTCTGGAGGAAGCCTTCGGTCTCGCCGATATCTCCAAGCGTCGTCCGCTGACTGCGCGTCATCGCTTCCGCGTCGCGTCGCACTCCAAGACCTTCACCGCCGCGGCCGTATTGAAGCTCCGTGAGCGGGGCAAGCTGCGCCTCGATGATCCGGTCGGCCGCTATGTCGACGGCCTGCACCCCCTGGTGGCGGAAACCACGCCCGCACAACTGTTGTCGCACAGCGCCGGCCTCATCCGCGACGGCATCGATGCCGGTCAATGGCAGGACAGACGCCCTTTCCTGAGCGAAAAGGAGTTGCGCGCGGCGCTCGCCGAGCCGCCGGTCATCGATGCGAGCACGCGCTTCAAATATTCGAACCACGGGTTCGGCCTGATGGGGCTCGTCATCGAGTCCATCGTGGGCGAACCCTATCGTGATTGGGTCCGGCGTGAGATCGTGGCCGCTTCAAAGCTCGAGGAGACCGAGCCCGACGGGCCCGCACCGCGCGGTGTCCCGGCGGCGCGCGGTCACAGCCGAAAGCTGCCGCTCGGCCGTCGCGTCGTGATACCGGGAGACAACCCGACCAATGCCATGGCGCCGGCCACCGGCTTCGCCTCGACGGCGGGAGATCTCGCGCGCTTCTTCGCGAGCCTCGACCCGGCGGCCAAGCGCAGCGTGCTCTCCCCCGCCGGCCGCCGCGAGATGGTGCGGCCACAGTGGCGGGACGCGCACTCGACCGTCGAGAGCCAGTACGGCCTCGGCGTCATGATAGGAAAGCTCGAGGACTGGGCCTGGTTCGGTCACGGCGGCGCGTTTCAGGGCACCTTGTCGCGAACGATCGTCTTGCCCGGCCGCGATATCTCGGTCTCCATCCTGACCAATGCGATCGATGGCGCCGCCAACCTCTGGTCGGACGGCGCGATCCATATTTTGCGGGCGTTTGCCACGCGCGGCGCCCCCGGGGCTGAGACCCGCGGATGGGCAGGGCGTTGGTGGAGCGTATGGCGCACCCTCGACTTCGTCCCGATGCGCGATCACGTCGCGGTTGCGGATCCCAGCTCGTACCATCCGTTTTTGGACGCGAGCGAGATCGCGGTGACGGCGCGGGATCGGGGCACGATCCGTCTCGCGAACGGCCTGGCAAGCCACGGCGAGAGCGTGCGCCTGGTGCGCGGACCAGATGGCCGCATCCGCGAAGCTTGGTTCGGCGGCACCAAGTTCCTGCCCGAGAAGCGGGCGGGTGCGGAGCTGAAACGGAAATATGGCGGGTGAAGGCCGAGCGCGATCCGCTCACACCGCCAGGTCGGCGCGAGCTGCGGACCTCGTGATAACCCTCCGCCCCTTTGCCGATCCACCTGGAGGCCTCCAGGTGTCCAATGGCCATGGCCACGATGTTAGCTGGCGACGAAATCACCATCTTTGGGCGTGGAACACGCGGCGGACGCTATGGTCTCCTCACCTATGTAGCTATGCGCCGTGCCCTTGACGGCACACTCTTGAAACAGCTCGGCGGTATTTTCTTCGAAAGCGCGAATACACTACATGGTCGCATAGATTTTGCAGAGCACATCGGATTCCAGCTGGAAGTTCGATTTCTTATCCATGATTTATTCTGTTTCCCTGGTGCGGCCGCGCGCCACTACACCGCCAGATAACCGTCGTCGCACATGACGATGTGGCCTGTAACGAGCTCCGAAGCATCGCTTGCAAGGAACACCGCGGTTCCGATCAACTCCTTCGGAAGCCCAAGCCGCTTCCGTATCATTCGCTCCACGATGAAGTCGGCAGTGATGGAAGACCCCGAGACCAATGCTGTTCTACTGATGAGGGGGGTCTCCATAAGCGTCGGCCCGATGCCGTTGACTCGAACGCCGCGATCCCGCCACTCAAGCGCCAGAGCACGGGTGACCTGTACAACGCCGCCCTTCGATGCGAGATAAGCGCTGGCCCAGGGATAGGCAACAAAGGAGCCGATGGAGGCCATATTAATGATGCTCCCCTTTTCCTGTTTGAGCATGATGCGGCCGAAAGCCTGGCAGCATAGATAGGTGCCTTTCAGGTTCAGGGCGATGATGAAATCGAAGCGGTCCTCGGGAAATTCCTCGACGGAGCTGCGATGGGCGGACCCTGCGCTGTTGACGAGGATATCGACCCGGCCATGGTCACGGCTGACGGTATCGGCAAGCGCCTCGCATTGTTCCCGCTGCGTGACGTCAAGCGCTGCGGCGGCGCCGCTGCCGCCCTGCTCCCCGATCATCGCCAGGGTCTCTTTCGCACCCTCCAGATTAATGTCGGCGATAATGACATCCACGCCAAGTTGGGCATAGCCAATGGAGATGGCCTGGCCAAGACCGCTGCCGCCACCGGTGACAACAGCAACGCGGCCGGACAGGTCGAAAAGAGTGCTCGCATATCCGGGAGGAACAATTGGTTTATCGGAAGACATGGCGGAACCTCGCAGTTGCTGAGCCGGTGCAGTTCGGCGACGGGGCCGTCGCCACAAATCAGAGTGAATAATCTGGCGCGCTCGTCGGCCTACGACGGTCGTATCCCTACCATCGGCTATGGAGGGGTCGGACTTTCGTTCTCGCAGACGGGCCGCGCATCAATCGTTGCATCGACGACGATAACGATGCCGCCAAACTTGGTCAACCGGCCGTTCCGCGCCGGTCAAACGTTTGACATGAGAATGCCGATTTTATAAGTCTTTGATTGTAAATTCCGCAAATAATTATTCACGCAGCGCGGCAACTTCTCGGCCACAAGCGATTGTTTACGATACGCGCCTGCAGAATTTGCGCGATGAACATCTCAAGGCCGCCGACCTTGGCGGCGCCTCCAACATCGCCTACGTTGACATTGTCGAGGATTGCGATTTACTTGGCGCAAAAACCCCTGATGGGCACGATCCATTTGAGGGGCGTTGGCAAGACCTTTCCCGACGACACCGTCGCTGTCGAAAACGTGAACCTCGACATCTACGAGGGAGAGTTCGTTGTCTTCGTCGGGCCTTCCGGATACGGGAATACCACGCTGTTGCGGATGATCGCCGGGCTTGAGCCCGTGTCCTCCGGTGAAATTAGGACGGGTGGAGGACGGCAAGTCGGGCGGCGGCATCTCCTACGGCTACCGGGTAGCCCCCGCATGTTCGGACCGGACGGCGAGCCGATCCACGGCGAGCGGGCGATCGATCCGGCCGAAGCCGCGATCGTCAAGTGCGTCTTCACCGAATATGCCGCCGGCCGGTCGCCGCGCGTGTCCACGGCGGCGCAACAAGGAGCCGGATGTAGAGTAAACTTGGGCCATGCGGTGTTTGCAGCTTGTCTCCGCAGTCCAGGGGAGGGCCCTGCGCGCGGGACGCCGCGCTCCCACCAGGTCGCTGGTGGTGGACCGCGCGTGGGAGGGTCCTGTGGACCCACGGGGCAAGCAGACGTGGGGTAGTGCGGGTAGGCGGCGTTCAGTCTCTGGCGGCCGCAGTTCTGATTGAGCCGATAGCTCTCGCCGTTCATCTCAAGGATGTGAACGTGGTGCGTCAACCGGTCGAGCAGCGCACCAGTTAGCCGCAGGCTCTCCCCGAGCATCAGGCCGGACTAATCTCCCCGACTTCGGGGTGCGCTACCACACCAGCAACGACTAAGCGAGGCGCAACCTCAATCCTCGGGATGCATCCCGAACGCCGGGAGGCTCCAGCGGCGGCAAGGCAGCGGCAATCGAGACTGGGATGTCTCCGCTCGGCGTAGGCGACGGTAAGGGGTGGGGTGCTCAGCGTCGGTTGGGCGTCCGACGACGGCGATATGCGCGCCCTCGGCGCGGACGATATCCGACCGCGCGCGGCGTCGATCGAAACCCGCCGCTATTCGCCCGACATTCACGCCGCCTCGTTCACCTGCCGTCGGAACTGCTGGTGCTATTGAGCCGGGGAACCCGTCAGCACGGCTCGGAGCGAACGTCGCGGCTGATCGCTACCGGCGCGCCCCCAGTCAGGGGCTCAGATCAAAGCGGACAAATCACGCGCTCCCCACGGTGGACATATCAACTGTTACTGAGGCTACATTCTACGATCGTTTGATTCGTCGATCGCCCGATGATACCCTTGCCGAAGGCAGCCGAATATTCGTCGAACAGCATTGGATATTGGGGGGTATGATGAGCAACAAAAATGACAGAGTCGAGCAGCCACAATCGAATATGCCGGCATCACAGGGCGCTAATGGCGTAAACCGCCGCCGCTTCGTTCAGGGCGCGGCCGGGCTTGGCCTTTCGGCTACGGCATTGAGCGGACTGTTTTCGGATTACATCGGTGGTTTCTCGCCAGCCTTCGCGGCGGGCTACGACGCCAAGAAATACGCGGGGACAAAAATTAATATGCTTGTGGTCGGTAGCGAAAACATCGACCATGCGTTCAGAGATTTGCTGCCGGAACTCGAGGCGGAAACCGGCATCGAAGTTGAAATTACTTCGCCGGCAATCGGGCCGTTGATCCAGAAGACCGCGCAAATTCTCCAAGCCGAACGGTCGGCGTTCGAACTGATCCAGTATCTTGGCTTCCTGGCCCCGCAGTTCGTCGGCGCCGGCTCCTTCTCGAAGCTCAACTCATTCATCGACGACCCCAGCGAAACGGCGGCGGACTGGGAGTTTCAGGATTTCATTCCGGCCGCAGTGAATAACGTCGGCATTTATGACGTGGAGGCCGGCAAGCGCGGCCAGGGGTCGGACATATACGCTATCCCCAGTGGGCCTGGGGGATCGGGCATCTATTTTTACCGCAAGGACCTGTTCGACGCCGCCGGCCTGCAGCCGGCGAAGACGTGGGATGAGTTCCACGAGGCGGCAAAGGCACTGACAACGGACGACGTGGCGGGGGCAAGTTTTATCGGCGCCAACAATTTTTCGCTTGGTTTGATCGACTGGTACACACGTTTCATCACATCCGGCGGCGTGCTCATGAGCGGCAGCCCGGCCGACAAGAATTTTATGCCGCAGGTCGATACGCCAGAGGGCACCCATGCGCTGCAATTGCTGATCGATTTGCTGCCGTATGCGCCCGCGAATGTCACGCAGTACGGCTTTGCAGAAAATGTCGACGGATTCTCGACCGGCAAGATCGCCCAGATGATCTTCTGGTCAACGATTGCCGGGCCGGTCTTCGATCCGGAAAACTCACTCGTCGCGGACAAGGCGGCGACGGCCGCGGTTCCCGCGGCGCCCGGTCAGAAGCCTCGCTCGGTTATAGGCGGCTGGGGCATCGGGATTCCGAAGAACTGCGAGCCGGACAAGAAGGCGGCCGCGTGGAGAGCGCTCACTTGGCTCACGAGTAAGCAGTCCGAGATCCACCAGGTCGACAAATATCAGATCACTGTGCAACGGGCTTCGACATTCGAGAATCCCGACTTGCTCAGTAAATTTCCCTACCTAAAGGATTCGCGAGAAGCAATCGCGACGGCTCAAACGATGCCCATAGCGCATGTCAACGAGTTCCTCCAGCTATTGGACGTAATGAACGTTGAGTTTAATGCGGCGCTCGTCGGAACTCAGGATGCCAAGACCGCGACCGCTAAAGTCCAAGCGCAGTGGGAGGCGATCCTTCGCAAGGCGGGTCACCTCGCGTAGGGGAACCTGCTGGAAGCGCCTAATTTCGCGATTCCGCGCGTGGGTTTCGAAACGCCAACCGCACACGGCTCCAGTTCTCCTTCACCGACCTGACCGTCACTCCGGACAGCGGAGGCGGATCGGTTTGGCGAACGACTGCGACCTGCCGTTCAATCCCTCGTCTCGGAACACGGCAAAGGCCAGCGCGGTCATGGTCAGCGCTTCGGTGGGCGTGGCGACGGTCGTGCCGATCCTGATATTTTCACTCTTCGTGTAACGCTAATTTGTGCGTGGTCTAACCACAGGAGCTATCAAATGAATAATTCAAATGCGCCGAAACTCGTAGCTGACGGACTTGGTTGGCCGGAGGGCCCCACTATTCGTCCCGATGGAAACGTTATTTTTGTTGAATGCTACCGCAGCCAGCTGACTATCGTCGGCAGCGACGGCGAAGCGCGCCAATTCGCCTATGTCGCCGGGGCGCCAAACTCATGTGTTCTCGGCACCGACGGCGAACTCTATATTTGCCAGAATGGTGGCACAGTCGGCCCGTGGCGGGCGGCCGAGATGAGCGTTCCTTCGATCCAGAGGGTGCGCGAGGGAGGTGAGGCTGAGATTTTGGTGACAGAGGTCGATGGCATCAAGTGCAACGGCCCCAACGACTTGGTGTTTGCCGCGGATGGTCGGCTGATATTCACCGATCCCGGAACCTACAACACGACCGATCCGGACCCGAGCTATATCTTCTCGGTCGCCCCGAACGGCAGCGCAAGCACTGTTATCGCCTTTCCCGAGCCAGTCTTTCCCAATGGTCTCGCCGTCGAGGCCGATGGCTCCATCGTCTGGTCTGAGTCCTATACGGGGCATGTCGGCCGCTTGCGGCCTGATGGTACGACGGAAGACCTTGGCCGCATGCCAGGAGAAAATCCGATTTTGGACGGCATGAAGATTGGCGCCGACGGCCGCATCTATGTGACTGACCTCATTGCCGGCGGTCTTCACATCCTCAGTCCCGACGGAACCGTGGACGGCTTTGTCGCCTGCGGTGCGGCGCCGACGAATTGCGCCTTTGACGGCGAGACATTGTGGGTGACAGATGCCACTGTCCTTGCTGCCAGCACGGAGCCAAACCTTGCGGGCCGATTGTGGCGTGTGCACATACCGGGCGGCGGGGCGCCGACCAATTATGGCGGCATTACGGGAAGCACATAGACCGGAGCGAATGAGATGCGTTTTCCCGTCTCTCTATTTGAGGCGTGACGGCGTTTGTAACGAGCGCCGGCTTCGGCGCGAGCGCTCACAATAGTTTGCGTACGGCTTCGGCGAAGCAGTCGGACATCTCGAAGAATCGGTTTGTCGAGGGGTTTTGAGTTGATTTCACGGCATTTGCGGCGGCCGCGGGCCGGTGCTCGAGCCAGATCAGCAGGGTCATGGTGTAGGCCAGGTTCGCCATCCCGATCTTGGTCGTCGTGACCATCCCCCGCGTTTAGGGCCACGTGGTTTGAGAGTATTCGGTGGTGATCATAGCGCTCAAGGGCAGCTGAGCGGAGCCGTTGCGTAGCTCAAGCGAAGCTGCCCGTGTTGCCAGCCAGGCCGCCGGCGTCTGGTAGCCGAGGGCCGAATGTGGCCTGATGGTGTTGTAATGGACCCGCCAGGCCTCGATGACGGCCTTGGCATGGGCTAGGCTGACGAACCACTCCTCGTTCAGACATTCGGTCTTAGGTAGCAGATGCACCAGATGATCTATATGTGTTTGAGTTTATTCAGCTAAGGGGTTTAAGGCTGGGTATTGTACGAGTTGCCGATTTAGAACATAATAAGAACACATCAATGCTGAGTTGAGGAGTGGATTGTGGCGCAGCACTTCCTGCTTTCGCCGGCCGCGCGAACGCTGTCGCTCAAGACGATCTTCTCCGAAGGGGAGGATGCGGCGTATCGGCGGTTCCGCCGGCTGCGCTGGCCGGAAACCGACGGGGCGCCGATCTGCCCCGCATGCGGCTGCCTTGACATCTATGACCTGACGACGCGGCGCCGCTTCAAATGCGCTGCCTGTCACCACCAGTTCAGCGTCACGTCGGGCACGATCTTCGCCTCGCGCAAGCTCTCCTTCGTCGACCTGCTCGGCGCGATCTGCCTGTTCGTGAACGCATCAAAGGGGCTCTCGGCGGTTCAACTCTCGCGTGACCTCGACGTCCAATACAAGACCGCCTTCGTGCTGATGCACAAACTGCGCGAGGTGATGGCTGCGGAGACGCGGGATACGCGGCTCACCGGCCATGTGGAAGTGGATGGCGCCGCGTTCGGCGGACATGTCCGGCCCGCGAATGCTCGCAAAGACCGCGTCGATCGCCGCCTGCTGCAAAACCGCAGCGGCAAGCGCCGCGTGGTCGTCGCGCTCAGGCAGCGCGGCGGATCAACCCTCACGCGAACATTCCTGCGCGAGGCCGAGGGCGTGGACTTCGCCAGGGAGAGGATCGCTCCAGGATCGACGATCTCGGCCGATGAGATCGCCCATTGGGACCTTCTCGAGCCAGAGTTCGATGTTCACCGCATCACCCATTCCGACGCCTACAGCCGCGACGGCGTCCACACCAATCTGGCGGAAAGTTTCTTTGCCCGGCTCCGGCGCATGGTCGGCGGACAGCACCACAAAGTTGGCGGCCGGCTTCTTGGCGCCTATGCGGCGCACGCCGCCTGGTTAGAGGATCATCGCGGTCAGGACAACGGCGCGCTCGCCGACCGGTTGATCGGCAGGGCTCTTGCTGCGCCCGTCAGCCGGACCTGGAAGGGCTACTGGCGACAACGCGTAGCGTAACTGCGTCGCCGGCGGCCCAGACGCACATACCCTTGCGCTTCTCGACCATCCGGACCAGCTTGCGCCGCTTGGCGTGACGCAGCGCCTGGACCACCTTGAAGACGACCGAGTTGCGCAGCGTCCTGTCGGAAGCGTCGAGCTTGCGCTCGGCCATGACCCTCTCAGCGAGCTGGCGGGTTGTCATCTCCCCATCGACCTCGAGATGGCGCACGCAGACGTCGGCGATCTCGCCCTTCTTGAAAAAGCCGTGGCTGACCATGTAGCGGGCACGCTGATGCTCGGGCTCCGTGAATAGTCGGATCGTCGCGTTAACGTGCGCAAGATCGTGTCTAGCCTGCGCGATCTGCGCTTCATAGGCTGTAATCCGACCGTGGATCTCAGAACGCTTGTCCTTCAGCGACTGGATGACGGGAGCTTCGCTCATGCCCCATTGAACCGCCAGGACACCGTCTCCGACTAGTCTGCAAATTGGTGCATCTGCTACCTAAGACCGCAGACATTCATCTCTGAACCTCCCGTTGAAGCTTTCGACAAAGGCATTCTGCGCTGGTTTTCCGGGTTCGATGAAGTGCAGCGCGACACTGTTTTCCTGTGCCCATTCGAACATCGCCTTCGAGGTCAGCTCGGGACCGTTGTCCATGACCAGGCTCTCGGGCAGACCGCGGCGCTTCGCCAGGCCATCGAGGAAGCGGGCCAGCCGTTCACCGGAGATCGACAGATCGACGATCTGACCGGGACATTCCCGGCTGCAATCGTCGACGATGTTGAGGATGCGGAAGCGGCGGCCGGAGGCCAGCTGATCGGACATGAAGTCCAGCGACCAGCGCCGCATCGGTCGATCCGGAACCGGCAGCGGCAGGCGATCGCGCCGTGGCAGTCGGCGGCGCCGATGCCTTCGCACCTGCAGGCCTTCCTCGCAATAGAGCCTGTAGGTCCGCTTGGCGTTCACCACCAGACCTTCCCTGGCCAGCAGCACATGCAGGCGCAGATAGCCGTAACGCCGATAGCGCGCCGCCAGATCCTGCAGGCGAGCCCGTAGCGCCTCATCATTGCGCGGCCTGCAGCGATAGTGCGCCACCGAGCGCGACAGGCCCACCAGACGGCACGCCCGGCGTTGGCTCAAATCGTGCCGATCCATCACATGGCCCACGGCTTCACGACGCGCCGCGGGCCTCACCAGTTTTTTGACAGAAGGTCCTTGAGAGCGGCGTTGTCCAGATGCGCCTCCGCCAGAAGGCGCTTCAGCTTACCGTTCTCCGCTTCAAGCTCGCGCAGACGGCGCGTGCCCGATACCTCCATCCCGCCATACTTCGACTTCCACCGGTAAAAGGTCTGCTCCGATATGCCGTGGCGACGGCAGATCTCCCGCGCCGTGCCGCCGGCCTCATGCTCGCGCAGAACCCCAACGATCTGCTCTTCCGTAAACCGTTTGCGCTTCATCTCGAGTTCTCCTTCCCAAAGTCTCCTCAGGAAAACTCTCAGCCGCAATGGCCCGGATTACGGGGGGAGGTCAGTCGCCCGGGCGATGCCGATGGAGCGCACGAACAGACCCATGCGGTGTTTCTGGCCAGCGAACACATGCTCGACCTGGGCGCGCACCCTGGAGCGGGCGGCGTTGGCTCGGCAGGGGGGCCCCCGGCGGCTTGCGGAAGTGGATCATCGAGGTAAAGCCGTTGCGGGCCAGATGGCCCTCGTTCTTGGCCGAACGGCAGGCGGTATCGGCCCACACCCGGCTTGACAGGTTGGTCTTGTCGAGCAGCTCTGCCAGCCGGGCGCCGTCATGGGCCGCCACAGCACTCACTTACACAAGATTTCGGACATACTCGGATCAAGAAGAATACGCGCTTGGTCCCCGACCGACGATTGCCCGATGGCTCTTACCTGAGCCGCGTCTACCGATCGGAACGAGATCGCCGCCACCAGACCAACGGGCTCACGGTGCGGGTGATCGACTACCGGCTGGAAGGGGTCGTCGGTGCCGAGCCGATCTACCGGCTCCTCACCACGATCCTCGATCATGAAACGGCTCCCGCGCATGAGCTGGCGGCTTTCTATCATGAGCGCTGGGAAATCGAGACCGCACTGGACGAGCTCAAGACCCATCTGCGCGGCGCCAGGATCGTCCTGCACAGCAAGACACCGGACCTGGTCCGCCAGGAGTTCTATGGCCTCATGATGGCTCACTTCGCCATCCGAAGCCTGATCCACGAACCGGCGCTGAAGGTCGATGAAGATTCAGACCGGCTTTCCTTCGTTCACGCCGTGCGCGTCCTGAGCTTCGACCACTGCCTGCTTTACGGGCCGGACAGCCCGGCGACCGTCGATTTCTTCACCGATGTCCTCGATTTCTCGCTGACCGAGAAAGTGGTGGTGCCCGACGGCGGCCCGACCATCGCCGCGTTCCTCACCTGCAGCAACAAGGCTCACGAGGTCGCCTTCGTCGACCACGAGAAGCCCGGCATGTTCCACCATGTCTCGTTCCTCTTGGATTCCTGGCACGATGTGGGTTACGCGGCCGACGTTATCGCCCGCTACGACATCTCGCGCGATATCGGCCCGACGCGCCACGGCATCACCATGGGCCAGACCATCTATTTCTTCGATCCTTCCGGCAATCGGAACGAAGTGTTCTGCGGCGGCCATCGTTTCTACCCGGACCACCCGATCCGGGTGTGGACCGCCGACCAGCTCGGCAAGGGCATCTTCTACTACGAGAAGGAGCTCAACGACCGTTTCCTCGGCGTTGTGACCTGAAAGTGTCCGTATCAGACCTTGCTGATGCCGGCGGTCGACCGGCTGGGTCTTGGTCGCTCCGTGATCGACCATCCGCGCCTTCGGGAGATCCTGCCATCAGGGAATCGGGGGCCGCTCACTGTTTGATGGCGCCGAGCGTGAACGCGCGGGCGAGGTGTTTCTGGATCAGGAATCCGAAGACGATGGCCGGAACCGCCGCCGCGCCCGCCAGAGCCGCCTGCACGCCGTAGACGCCCGTGTGATGATGCAGATAGATCGGCACGGTGACGATGTTCTTGTCGCTCAGGGTCATGGTCAGCAGGAACTCGTTCCAGTTGATCACGAAGATGAACAGGCCGGTGACCAACAGGCCGCCGCGGATCATAGGCACGGTGTGACGAACAGATGGGCCCGCCAGCGGCTCATTCCGTCCATCATGCCAGCCTCTTCGATCGCCGGAGGGATCTCGTCGATGAAGCTCTTCAGCATCCAGAACGAGAACGGCACGGCGAATGCCGTGTGAACGAGGATGATGCCGAAATGGGTGTCGCGCAGGCCGATTGAGCTGAACAGGAACAGAGCCGGTATCGCCAGCGTGATCGGTGGCACGGCGCGGACGGTGAGGATCGCGATTGCGAGCCGGTCGCTGCCGGCGCGATAGCGGGAGAAGCCGATCGCCGCCGACAGTCCGATGGCCAGAGACAGGATGGTGGCGGCGCCCGCGATGATGAACGAATCCAGGATGGCGCGAAGCCCGGTACCGCGCGCCATGACGTAGTTCATCTTGAATGTCTCGTAGAGCGGGGCGTAGTTCGCCAGCGTGGCGTCGCGCGGTAGCCACGGCGGTGGGACGGCCGCCCACTCGGCGGTCGGCTTGAACGAGGTTGAGACCATCCAGAAGATTGGGAAGAGCGCAAAGATCAGCGCGGCCGAAAGGCCGATTGCGTGATGTCGCCGAAATCCGGGGGTTGTCACAAACAAATACCGAGGCGGTGGAGATCGGGGTCGGGCCACGGTCGCCCCTGCGCCCCCGTTACGTCCTGCAGCTTACTTGCGCGCCGTCGAGGCGGCAAAAGGTTCGATGATGGCCGTCGGGATGCCCGGCAGCGGGGCGCCGCTCGCCGGACCGGCCATGCCAAGCCGGTTCGCCTGGCCACGTTATCCCGGCCGCGCTAGCCTCAAACCGCTCCACGAACCCGAGAGCACGGACATGCGGGCCTCGCGGCCTGAGCGGACACGGAGAAAAGAGCGGCCATGAAGTTCTTCATCGCCTGTCTCGGTACCGAGACCAACACGTTCTCGTCACTGCCGACCGGAGAACAGACCTACCGAGACACGGCGTTCTTCGACGGCGATGCGACCCGCCACCCGGCCTCGCCGTTCAGCCGGCCGCTGCATATATGGCGCGCGCTCGCCGAGGCGAAGGGTCACAGGGTCGCCGAAGGCCTCTGCGCCTTCGCCCAGCCGGCAGGGCGCACGATCCGGCGCATCTACGAAGGCTACCGCGACCGCATCCTCGAGCAGGCGCGGGCGGCGATGCCGCTCGATGTCGTGCTCGTCAACATGCACGGGGCAATGGTCGCGGAGGGCTATGACGACTGTGAGGGCGATCTCCTTTCCTGCTTGCGCGAGGTGGTCGGGGAGGAGGTGGTGCTGGGCGGCGAACTCGACCTTCACTGCCATATCACGCCGTTGATGGTGGAAGCGGCGACCGCGCTCATCACCTATAAGGAATATCCCCATATCGACATCGGAGAGCGCGCGGGCGAGCTGTTTCAGCTTTGTCTCGACGCGGCCGAGGGGCGGACCACGCCGGTGATGGCCACACATGACTGCCGGATGATCAGCATGTGGCGAACCACGTTCGAGCCAATGCGGAGTTTCGTTACCGACCTCAAGGCGCTTGAAGGCCGGGATGGAATTCTCGCCGCCTCGTTCGGTCATGGCTTTCCGTGGGGCGATGTGGCCGAGGTCGGCGCCAAAACCCTGGTGGTCGCTGACGGCGATGCCGACAAGGCGGCGGCGCTCGCGGCCGATCTGGCCTCGCGCATCTGGGCGATACGCGAGGAGACGCGGCCGACCACCATTGGCATCGACGCAGCGATCGATCGAGCGCTCGCCATCGACGGCGGACCTGTCGTGCTGGCCGATGTCTCGGACAATGCAGGCGGCGGGGCGCCAAGCGATTCCACCTTTATCCTGAAACGGCTGATTGCGCGCGATGTCGGCGATGCGGCGAGCGGCCTGTACTGGGACCCGGTGGCGGTGCGGTTGTGCATGGAGGCGGGTGAAGGCGCTTCGTTCAACCTGCGGATCGGCGGCAAGTGTGGACCCGATTCGGGCGATCCGATTGATCTCGCGATCACCGTCAAGCGTATCGTGAGCGGTGCCGGCCAGACCTTCGGCACCGCCCGCAACGGGCTCGGCGATGCGGTGTGGGTGCGTGCGGCCGGCGGCCTCGACCTCGTGCTCAACACTTTGCGCACCCAGGTCTTCCATCCGGACGCTTTCACCGGCGTGGGGCTCGATCCCGGCTGCAAGAAGATCGTGGTGGTCAAGTCGACCCAGCATTTTCACGCCGGCTTCGCGCCGATCGCCAGGGAAATCCTTTACGTGGCGGCGCCTGGGGCGATCCTGCCCGACTTCGCCACCATCCCCTACACCAAGCTCGCAAAGCCCTACTGGCCGAGGGTCGAAGACCCCTGGGCAGAGTAATGTGGGCGGCGGGTTCTTCGGGACCGTTGAGCGGGACGTTTCGCTTTCACCGCTGGCATGAGGAGTGATGCAATGAAGTCGAGCCTCGTCTTTTCCCTTCACGGTTTCGAATATGACGATCCTCCGCGGACCTTCCGCGAGACATTGGAGCAGGTGCGGCTTGCCGATCATCTCGGCTTCGACGCCGCACTGATCTGTGAACACCACGTCGTGGAGGCCGGGTTCTTTCCCGCGCCGCTCGTCGTGTGCGCGGCGTTGGCGACGGCCACCCGGCGGATCCGTATCGGCACCGGCGTGTTGCTTCTGCCGCTCTATGACCCGCTCCACGTCGCGGAGCACGCGGCGATGGTCGATATCGTCTCAGGCGGCCGTTTCATCCTGGGTGTCGGATACGGCTACCGACAAGAGGAGTTCGACGCTTTTCGGGTACCGCTGGACGAGCGGCCGTCCCGTCTGAAGGAAGGCATCCAGTCGATCGATGCGCTGTGGACCCAGGATGTCACCAACTTTGATGGCACCCATTATCAATATCGCGACGTCACGCACCGGCCGCAACCGGTGCAAACGCCGCGCCCGCCGATCTGGCTCGCCGCCAAGGCGGAGGGTGCGGTGCGCCAAGCGGCACGGATCGCCGACGCCTGGTTTGCCGACCCGGTAACGCCGTTCGCGGTGTTGAAGCAACGCCTCGCCGCGTACAAGGAAACGCGCGCGAGGATTGGCAAGCCGACCACCGGGTTCGAATTTCCGGTGTTCCGTGAAGCCTATGTCGCCGACACGGATGAGCGTGCCTGGAATGAGGTGAAAGACGGCGTTTTACACATCTACCAGGAGTATCTTGATTGGGGCCATCTGCTCGACGATGAGGGCAAGCCAGTGCCGCCGAGTACGCCGGGCGCGCTCGAGCAACTTCGCAAGCGCTTCATCATCGGCAGTCCCGAGACCTGCATTCAGGGCGCGTTGCGGGTGAAGGAGGAGCTGGGCTGCACCAACATCGTGCTTCGGATCAAGTTCCCGACCGTGTCCCAGGACAAGACTCTGAACGCCATCAAGCTGTGGGGCGAAAAGGTCGCGCCGGCGATCGCTTAGGAGGCCGGCCGCGACCAGCAGGAGACCCTCAAGACCTCGCGGCGACGGATGCCGCCCATACATCTCGGCGATTCATGCGATCGGGTTGATGTAGGTGGGCAACACCTCTTCTACCGAGACCGGGCGAATACCCAGGTCTTCCAGGGTCAACGCCTGACCCCCGACAACATTGTCTTGTTTCATCAGTTTCACTTGATCGCGCGTGAGCGGCGGATCGGGGTGCACTGTCATCACAGCCGCCAAGATGTCCCACACAAGGAAGGGGACCGGGACCATGACCGTTCGCCTGGCGGTCCGTTCGAGCACCAATTGCACCAGTTGCTGGTAGGCGTAGACCCGCGGCCCCCCGATTTCGTAGAGGTTGCATTGCGTGGAGGGATCGGCCAGGACCCTCACGCAGGCTTCCGCGACGTTGCCCACAAACACGGGTTGCAGTCTCGTGTCACCCATTCCAAACAGCGGCAGAACCCGGGTTTGTCGTGCCATGCCGGCAATCGTGTTGAGGAAGGAATCATCCGGACCGAATATCACGCTGGGACGTAGGATCGTGACGCCATCAAATGCTTCCTTGACGAGAATTTCTCCGATCCCTCGGGCGCGAACATAGGGTGAGTCCGAGCTGGGATCAGCGCCCAGACCTGAGATATGGACCAGCCGCTCGGCGCCGGCTTGCTTCGCTTGTCGGGCTACATGCAGGGCTCCCCGCCCGTGGACCTTGTCGAATGTCGCGCCGCGTTTCTCGACATAGTGGCCAACGGTATTGATCACCGAAGCCGACTGTTTCACCGCCCGTGCGACCGTCGACTCGTTCCATACATCGGCGTGCACGAGCTCGATCTGACCGTCCCGGCCAAGTCGTTGGAGGAAGGATGCGCGGTCGGGGTGGCGTACGCCCACACGCACATCGTTCCCCGCGGCGGCCAGGCATTTCACGATCTGGCGGCCGAGGAATCCCGATCCCCCGAATACCGTTACAGGTTTGGACGCCATCGGCTCGAAAGCAGGTTCCGTGCTCAGGAAACGGCGTAAGGGCGGCCTGCCCGGCCCACGGCTGCGAGGAACATGACCGATTTGCCGGCGGCGTGGGGCGAGAAGAATGCGGTCACGTCGTCGTCGAGGAAGGTCAGCCCCGTGGCCCCCAGTCCTAGCGCATAGGCGGCGAGATAAACCTTGCCACCCCGTATCCCCCCTTCGAGCTCGGCCGCGCGATAGCCGCGGTCGCCGAAACGCTCCACCACACGCGGGAGATCGGTGAGGTAGTAGAGGTTGACGCTGGCCTCGCCCGCCAGGTCCTGTCCCAGCGCCAAGGCTGCCGCTTCCTGCCGAAACGTCCCCTCGCGGAGCGGCTCCAGCCCGCCATGTGCGGGTCTGTATGCATAGGTCCCCGCGGGGAGCCCGTCGACGGCGTTGACGATCAGATAGAGGTCGCACAGGGAAGTGCCGGATGGGGTCAGAAAGTCCGCGGTAAGGCCGCGGTTGGTCCGGTCCAGGATCTTCGAGAGTTCGGTGAAAGAGATACTCTTGTCGGTGAATCGGCGGCTCGATCCTCGACGCCGGATCACAGCCTCCACCGGTTCGGCCGGAACCGCGTCGTCGTCTACGGCTTGCAGGGGGACGAGCCGTTCTGGGGCCGCTTCTGCGTCGCGGTCCATCGCCACGCGCCACGCCGCTGCCTTGGCTCCGCTGTTCAGGGATGTGGCGGCGTGGACCGCGGGAATTTCCGGATACGCCACCTCGTAACGCGAGAGCGGCTCTGTCGAGAGTCCGAGAGGGGCAAACCGGGGAGGGGGCGCGACGGAAGCCGGACCGCCACGCCCGATTGGCATCAGCATCAGGGACGCCTCCTTTTCAGGATCGACGTCGAGCAACTGGTTGACGGGTTCGTCGGCATAGCCGGCCACCAGTGCGGCCGGGAGTTCCAGGGCCGCCGCCTGCGCCAAGAGGTTGGCCGTCATACAGCCCGAGTCCCACCAGGCGTGGCGATAGGCACGCGCCTGGTACTTCCAGGCATTGCGCCACCACGTGCTGGTCAGGACCAGCACCACCGGCGCTTCGGCCACGGCGGCGTGCGCGCCGCTGGCGTCGATGAGAGCTTGCCGGTAATCGCCGGCCCGCAATTGGCACACCGAGAAGTCTTTCGGCTGGAACTGATAGACACCTGCCGGCAGGTCTTTCAGGTCGGCGCAGACCACGTAAACCTCGATGTGGTAGAGCGCACCGGTACACGGTGCGCCGCGGAACAGGATCTCGCCGCCCGGAAAGCGCCGCCGCTTGGTGATGCCGACTGCCGACAGCAGGCGGGCCAGCTCGTTCCGGCCCGGAGCCCGGTCGCCACCGGCGCGCGCTCCCGGTTCCGCCAGCGCGGCGAGCGTCAGAACCGCCGAGTCCGGCACGTCCGTCGAGAGCGGCTGGCGCGCCACGTCGGAATAGATCTTGAAGGGCTGCGGCATGTTCGCAAAGTCGAGCGAGTGGGGATTGGCGCGAATGCGCTCCCACGAGTGCTTTGTGGATTCGTGGTAGTCCAACGACTTCATGAATCACCCGCCGGTGGCGCTCGCGCTACCACAGCGGCTTGCTCAGCGCCGCCGCGTAGCGGGAAAGCATGACGTTAAAGCTCACACTGATCCGGTCTTGATCGCCGTGGTTGGCGTCCACCGAATGCGCTAGCCACGCCGGGAACAGCAGGAGTGTGCCCTCGCCGACCCGCACCACAACCTGGTCGGTATTGTCAGCGGTCAGCTCGACGACGGGTGGCCGCAGAATGCCCGCCTGGCTGCGCGGATCGTGAAAATTGATCGTGTCCCCACCCCTCGGCGCCCGCACATAGTACACGCCACTGAGGAGGTTGTTGGGATGGCTGTGGACCCCGTGTGCGGCGCCCGGCGCATTCACGTTGGCCCAGCAGCCGGTGATCTCGAACGCCGCCTCGCCGATACGCAGATATTCGAGGACATCCCTCACAGCCATGCCGATGCTTTCAGTCAGCTCGTGAAACTCATCCAGCTCGTGCAAATCGTGCCCCGACTGCCAGCCGTGGCCTGCGGCAGGGGCGGCCGCCCCGCGTCGCAGCGCGGCGAGTTTCGCAACGATCTGCTCGTTGATGCGGCGGTGAGCGTCGGGCCTGATCTCGGCCCTCCACACGACGGTCGGAAAGAGCCGCATCGCATGGGCTTCCAGGATCGGGGATGTTTCCGTGCTCTCCACCGATCGCCTCCGCCGCTGCTCCGCTCCGAACGAGGCTATGCCGCCGACGCCGAAAAAGGCAACCGGCGATGCCGCGAATTTATCAGCGTCACTTGACCCTGATCCGCGATCGACAGAGAGGGTGGCCTGCTTTATGTCGGCGACATGCATGGTGGGCCGTGCGATACCGAGTTCACCGGCATCGCCGGTGAAACCCGCGCCACGATCCAGTTGAACGCCACAGTGATCAAGAACCGCCACGTGTCCTGCGTCCGCATCGAGAAGCCCGACAGCCTGGTCGCGGTCGGCATCGACCCGCCCATGGAGCACGCGGTCTGGGGTGCGCTGGCCTGTATGGTGGCCGGTCTCTGGCTGGTCGACACAGGTCAGCGCCGAAGCGCACGGGCTGCGTCAAGCGCGGCGGAGGATGGCGCGTGACGGAGCCCGAACCGAAATCCGGCCCGAACGCGTTTCTCTGGCCGGTGCTGCTGTTGGTGGTCTCGGCCCTCGGTTGGGGGCTCCTCTATTCGCTTAATCGGCTTGCGACAACCGATGGCATCCCCTTCATCCCGTATGTGTTCTGGATGGGGGTTGGCGCGGCGCTCATCTTGCTGGGGCTTGGCGCAGGTTTCCGCACGCTGCCGAGGCTCTCGTGGGAGCATGTGCGCGGCTACCTCGTGCTCGGCACGATCTCCTTCGGCATGACCTATACCGTGCTGGCCTTCGTCGCGCCCAAGGTGCCGGCGGGTGTGCTCGGGCTCGGCGCGACCCTGACGCCTATCTTGACTTATCCCGCCGCCGCTTTGTTCCGGATGGACCGCTTCCGCACGATTCGCACCATCGGGCTGGCCCTCGGCGTCGGCGGTGTGGCGCTGGTGCTCCTACCTGAGACCAGTCTTCCCACCCGCGAGATGGCGCCCTGGGTGCTGCTCAGCTTCGTCGGGCCGGTGCTCTACGTCGCGAACGCGCTGATCATCTCGCTGATCAAGCCGCCGCCCTCCGGCGCGCTGCCATTGGCTGGCGGGGTTCTCACGACCGGGGCCATCTTCATGTTCGTCGTGATGGCGGCAACCGATCAGTGGTGGTGGTTCGAGGGGCCGATGACCACCGGCGATTGGGCGCTGGTCGCAGCGGCGGCGATCACGGCGCTGGTCTTCTACTTGATGGTCGAGATCATCCGCCTCGCGGGCCCGGTGTTCTTCACGACGGTCAACTTCATGATCCCTCTCACCGGCATCGGCTGGGGCGTGCTCATTTTCGGCGAACGCCACAGTTTTTGGATCTGGCTCGCCCTGATCCTCCTGCTCGCCGGTCTCTTTCTCGTCAACCGGCCGGCCACGGCCCGCGACGACAGGTCCGGTCCGCCCGCGGCGCCATGATCCGCGCCGCCGAACGCTGGCGGGCAATCTGTCAGGAGAGCGGCGTGGAAGAGTGCGTTACCGGATTCGTTGGTGGATCAACCGTGGTCAAAACGAAACACTCCAATTCGCTCGAATCTCCGACGAAACAAGCACCTCTTCTTCAATCGGTCCACGACTTCGGGCTAGAGAACGAGCCGGTTCGCAACCCACTTGTGGAAGTGATGGGTGGGCTCGTCCATGACGCCCGAGAATACGCCCCCGAGGAAAGCGGGTGAGCCGCGGCCGCGCTGCATGCCCTCGACCACCCCCATGTCCTCCGCGAAGACGTCGCGCCACATCTCCAATGTCTTCGCACGTGCTTCGTCGCGGACGGGATCGTCGGCGGTCTCCCCGACATAGTAGACCTGCCAGGACGCCCGGGTCCGGTCCGGGGCGAGGGGAAGGAGGATCAAGGACCATACGTGGTCGCGGTGAACCCCGATTAAGACATTCGGGAAGACGGTGGGGTACTCCGACACCCCATCAGGCCACCCCTCAAAATGATGGAAGACGGTGGCCTCGTCGCTCGTACTCGGCTGGTACAGGTTCGAACCCTGCCCCGCGAACAGGTCGCCGCCGTAAAAGTGGTAATGATCCTCGAGTCGGGAGTAGGAGTTGAGATCCGGGTGAACCGAAGGCAGGTGGTAGCTCTCGAGGTTGTTCTCGATAACGAGCTTCCAGTTGCCTTCGAAATCGAGCTGGAAGCTGTCGTGAGTCGCGGCGGGGCGTACCCGCTCGTATTGCGACGGGTCCGCCAATGCATAGATGCGATCCGCGAGTGCCGCGATGTGCTGCTCGAAGGAGGGTGCGTCGCCGCTCAAATTCACGAACACGAGATCCAGCCACTGCGCGGCGCGTATCGGCTTCAATCCGTGGGCACGGCGGTCGAAGCCGTCGTTCTCGTGTGTGCCGAAACCGCCGATATGCGGTGTGCCCTTGAGCGTCCCGTCCAGCTCGTAGGTCCACGAGTGGTAGGGGCAACGGATCAACCGGGAGAGGTGGCAAGGCTCGCGGACGAGCTGATTGCCGCGATGGCTGCACACATTGTGGAACACCCGCAGCTGAGCGCATGCGTCGCGCACCATGAGCATGGGTTGACCGAGGAAGTCGATCGGCCTTGCGTCGCCGGGCTTCGGTATCGTGCAGGCGTGGCCGATACAGGTCCAGGTCGGCGAGAACAGGCGCTCGCGCTCGAGCGACAGGAAACTCTCGGAGGTGTAGGCTTCATTCGGCAGGCCGGCCGCATCGATGGTCGGACGGTTGATGCGCGCGACCAGATCGGCGCGGAGGCCGCCAGTGTGAGATGTTCGGTTGGCCGGCACCATGGCATCGTCCTTGTGCCTTTAGCGGGGCGATGTCTTAAAATTATGTAAGACGTTGCGCGGGCGAGGCAAGACGCAGCCCGCCCGGGCGATCGAGCCGGCGCGATCTGATCGATGACCGAGCGTTTCGAGGCTCCGTCGGAAGGTGAGCTGGGGGGAGCACGGGGCGGGGCTGCGGACGTTCCGGTGCTGAGTCTGGGCCGGGGGGCGCAAGCTCGAGGGCTCGTGCGGTGGCGGGAGACGGAGGCGGAACGCTGTGCCGGTTGGAACGAGGGGACGTGTCGTGGCCTCGAATGCCCATTTGTCCTCTAGCGTTTCAAGCCAGCCAAATCCCACCCGACCTGGTTGTACATGTCGGGCGCATTCCATAGGCCGCGCAAATATTTGATCTTGCCGTTCTCGATGAAGCAGATCTGGGAAAACTGGCAGTCGAATTTGCGGCCCGTGCCGGGAAGGCCGAAATATTCCTTGGTGATGGTGCCGCTCATACGGCCCATGTCGCAGACCGTATTTCCTTGGACGCAAAACGCCTCGATGTAGAGCGAGAGATCCGGCACCGCGTCGAGCCAGCCGGCACCGAACGCGCGGATCGCGGCATGGCCCACGGCCGGCGGCAAGGTGATGTCGTGATAGACGCCGTCCTCCGCCATCACGGAAACCACCATATCGATGTCCTGGCTCGACCAGCCCCTGCACTGCCTGACCAGGAGAGCCAGATTGGCCCGCTCTCCATCGCTCAGATCCGTGAAATCTTCGATCGGCTTATCGGCCAAATTGCGCTCGCTCATCAGCCAATCTCGCGGGTCCATTCGCCGTCTCCCTCCATGCCTCTTTCTCGGCAGGCCGTATATCCCATCGTCCTAGCGGGGGAAGGAGGCGCCGTTGATGTCGATCACGGTGCCGGTGGCATGCCGCGCCGCGCCCGAAGCGAGAAAGGTCACGATGTTCGCGACCTCCTCGGGCGGCACGAGCTCTCCGAGCGCGCTTTCCTCGAGCGGGCCGCGGTCGCCGGTCTCGTTGATGTAGTCCCACGACATCTCCGTGCCGACCCAGCCGGGCGCGACCGCGTAGGACAAGACCCCTTCGGCGCCGTGCGCGCGGGCGATGGTGTGGCTGAGCGCGTTGAGGCCGGCCTTGCTTGCCGCATAGGCACCGAACAGTGGTTTTTCGCCGCGATGCCCGGCCCGGCTCGAGAGGTGGATCAAAATGCCGCCGCCACGGGCCCGGAAGTGATCGACGGCGAGGCGCGCGAGCTCCGCCGGGGCGATGAGATTGATCTGCAAGGTGCGCCGCCAGGTGGCGCGCCATGCTGCGGCATCGTCCTCGGCAGGTTCCGGCTCATAGACGGCTGCGTTGTTGACCAGCACGTCGATCCGGCCGCGCCAGGCGAGCGAGGCCTGCCAAAGCGCCCGCGGTGCCTCCTCCTCCGCGAGATCGGCGCCGACCAGGTGACAGCGCTCGGGCGCGCTGCGCGCAAGAGCCTCGGCCGCGTCACGGCGCTTGTTGTAATGCGCGACGACGGCGCCGCCGGCATCGAGCAGCGACTGCACACACCGCGCGCCGATCCCGCGGGAGCCGCCGGTGACCAGTATCACCTTGCCGTTCACGTCGATCGTCCGGTCCGGCGCGCCATCGTCCATCATCACATGCCTCACCATCCTCTATGCCGAAAGGTGTTCACGAACTCGACCTTGCCTATCGCGACCATGGGCGCGCGTCGTTCAACCTCCTCGCCGTCACGGCGAAGAGGAACAATTCCTCGACCATACAGCCGGACGGGCGGTCGCCCCATGGATTTCGAAACGCGAACCGGCGCGCCATGCTCCAACCACGACCCTCCGGGAGGGGTGCCGCCGATGCGGAAGCGCATCCATCTCCACGCGTTCTCGATGACCTGCGTTTCCCACATCCAGCACGGCCTGTGGGTGCGCGCCGCCGTCATGGGCGCCTACGACATCTATCGTGGCGGAGTCGAGACCGTGATCGTCGAGGCGATGCAGATACCGGCGAACGACCCGGCGCCCCTCATCCCGGCCATGGCCTATGCGACCGAGCATCTCGGCTTCCGGTTTGGTTCAACGACCGTGTTCTGGCGATCGACGGGAGCGTGGCCGACGAGTGGGGCCGTCTCATGGCACGGCTCAAGACACCCGTCCCCGCCGTCGACAGCTTGATCGCGGCTACGGCGCTTCGCCACCGCTTCACCATCGTGACGCGCAATGTCCGCGATTTCTCTTCAACCGGGGTCGAGCTTCTCAATCCCTGGGAAACGTGATCGGCGTATGAGTCGGGGGAACCGCCTGACGTCGCGCCTCCCAGACGGCCCCAGGGCGACGCCTCACCTCGACATGGCGGTGCGCTTGAGCCATTCGTCCGCGGCGTCCTCCATCGTCAGGAAGACCGCGCCGAGCTGCTTCAGCTTGTCGATCAGCCGCTCCAGCATCAGCATGCGGTGGCCGCGGCCGCTCACGAACGGGTGGCAGGTATAGGTCAGCACCCCCCATTCCACCGTGCGCGTCATATAGTCGAAATCATCCACCCAGTTCTGCAGTACGCCGCTGGCGGGCATCAGGCCTTGGATACGGTAGCGCTCGTTCTGCACGAACTCGAAATGCGGATAGTCGTCGAGCGTCCAGCTGATCGGCATCTCGACCAGCGAGGTTTTGGGCCCGAACACCATGGGCGCCTCGAGCTCGATCACATCGCCCGTGCGCGCATAATAAGGCGTGTAGTCGTGCCCCATCATGCTGCTCTCGTAGACGAAATCGTGGGAGACCAGGAGATCGACCGTGTTCTCGCTCAGGTCCCAGGCCGGCGAGCGGTAGCCCCGAGGCGCGCGTCCGCACAGCTTGACGATCGCAGCGGTGCCGCGCGCGAGCGCTTCATCTTCCTCGGCGCGGGACATCGTCACGGGCGTCATGTGGGTCCAGCCGTGGTGGCCGATCTCGTGGTCCGCCTCGACCACGCGGGCCGACATCTCGGGGTAGGTCTCGATCGTGTGGCCCGGGATGAACCAGGTGGCCGGGATGTCATGCCGTTTGAGCAAGGCGAGGATACGCTCTGCGCCGACGAGGCCGAATTCGCCCCGGCTGATCGGCGTCGGCGAGCGCATGCCTTGGGCGATCACGCCCGAGACGGCATCGAAATCGAAGGTCAAGCAGGCGATATGCACGTCGGTCTCCCTCGGCCGGATCCACGCGCCGGCCGGCGCTATGCGAGCAGTTGGATGCCGTCTCCGACGCGGACAGTGCCTTCCGTCAAAACAGCGGCGTAGACGCCTGTCATGCCGTCGTGGTCTTGGGTGACCTTTTTCAGAACCGCCGGGTCGCGCTCGGCCGTGTCGGGATCGAGCGTGATCATGGCACAACGCGGGTCGCGCTCGAGCACCGACACCTGCACCTTGGATCCGACGCGAAGCGTCTTGCCGACGAAATCGTTCTCGGAAAACCCGATGGCATCATCAAGATCCAGGTAGATGTTCGCCCTGAACCGCCTCTTGTCGACCGGCTTGCCGAGTTCTTCGCCGAGCTGACGCGCGGTTGCAACGGAGCATAGGGACACCGGGCGGCAATCCGTCAGCGCGCGATCCGAGCGCAGCAAGGTGAGGCCGTGGCTGCGGCCGAGTTGCTCGTTCAATCGTTCCATCAGAAGGGGATCATCGATCGCCAGCGTCTCGCCCGACGGCGTCTCGACGTCGACGGCGAGTCCATCCGGATCGGCGTAAACAGGGTTTATGCCGGGTTCGATCCCCTCCGCATCGGCCAGGTTGGGCGGCATCGCCGCCTCGTCCGGATGACGGAAACGGGGGCGGTAGAGCACCATCTTTCGCTGTTCTCGACCGGTCAGATAAGGGAAACCCTTGGGCGCGGCGTCGCTGCCGAAAGCAAACAGACGATCGCCGTAGAGGCCGGCGAAACCGAGATAGGCCGCGTCCAACTCTTCACCGCGCATGCTTTTGACCGGATACCGCCAAAGGCTTTCGACCTTCCCGATGACGCCCATTTTCTGCTCCCCTCGAAACGGCGAGATCTCAGCTCGCCTACACCACTTTCATTCGTCAACTATGCAAGGAGTGTCGACGACTGGCGCGGCGGCGGCAAGTCGTGCGGATCGGCGTTGCCCGCGGAATGCTCGCCGTTCGCGCCGGCATGGCATCTCTCGCCGGCAGGCCAGCCGGATGGTGGCCAATAGTCGCGCACCGTCGTACCATTCGAGAACAGCGCGGCGATAACACGCCCTCGGCGGTACAGACGCCTTTGTCGCTGTGGGCCTAGAGAGCGTCCGGAGTTGATGGAGGGGAAGAGCCATCGTGGCCAACGATACAGCGCTCCAACAGGGCTGGGCATTGAACGCGACCGAGGATTTCATCACCAGGACCCACATCCTTCCGCTGGTGGCCGATGAGACCTCGCGCAGCCGCCTGATCGACGAGCACAGGAAGAACCCGATCGGGATTGCCGGAAAGGGCGGCAGGCCGGGCACCGGGCATAGCGCCGATCTGATACGCGTGCTCGACAAGTTCCGGCGCGCGCCGCAGGCCGGGAAGTACTGCCGCGTCTGCACCAAGCCGCATGTGGAATGGAAGATCGGGATCTTTTCGGGGGAACGCGGCAAGCCGATCAAGATTCTACCCGAGGTTTTCACCTCGGAGGATGATTGCGAGCACGCGATCTTCCTGCGGCGGATCGACGATCTCCTCGAGGCCTACCGCAAGAATCGGTAAGCACCGTCGCGTCCACCGTCTCGCTTCGGCATTCACGGGCGCCGGTCCGTCGGCGGATCGCGCCGACAAGGGAGTTGGAGCATGTTGCGGATCGCAGGTTACGCGGATCGCTTCTCCGTACACCCCGGCGAAGAGATTCGCTTTTTTGTGAACAGCGAGCACTCGGAGAGCTATCAGGCGGAGATCGTGCGCCTCATCCATGGCGACACCAACCCCGACGGGCCGGGCTACAAGGAGGCGCTGGTTCCCTCGCCCGTGAGCGGCGAGTATCCGGGCCGGAATCAGAAGATCTACGCCGGCTCCTACGCCATCGTCCCGGATCACCCACTTCTCCGGGTGCGGGCCCTCACGCTCCAGGCGTTCATCTTCCCGACGACTCCGGCCAAGGGTGTCCAAGGACTGATCACCAAATGGCTCGCGCCGAAGGCGTGCGGTTACGGTCTCTTCATCGACGAAGACGCGGCGCTTGCACTTTGGATCGGCGACGGCGCCGGTCACGTCGAGCGGGTGTCGAGCGGTAAGCCGCTTCTCCGCAATGTCTGGTACGCAGTCGCCGCCTCGTTCGACCCGTCGGCCGGCCGGGTGCAGCTCTACCAGGAGCCGATCGTGACCCGCGCCAATGGCGGCCACGGCATGTCGCTCCTACATCCGGCCGAGGAGACGACGGCCTTCATCGAGGCCTCCGTGTCGCTTGACGCACCGGGCGACAACGACTGCCCGCTGCTCATGGCCGCGAGCACCGAGCAGGTCGATTCGGGGCGATCGGTTTTTGGAGGACTCTATAAGGAACTCGCGAGCTCCCTTCGGATCCCGATCCACGGGACAAACTACAACGGCAAGATCGATCGGCCACGGCTCTCGCGCCGTGCGCTCGCGCGCCACGATATCGAGGCTCTCGCGCCCAGCTTTCGCTCATGCCCGAACCGGATCAAGGCAGACGTGGTTGGCGCCTGGGACTTCCACGCCAACATCGTGCCGAACGCCGCGTCGACTCATATCGTCGACGAGTCTCCGAACGACCTCCACGGGACGGCCGTTAATTTGCCGGCGCGCGGCATGACCGGATACAGCTGGACCGGCGACGAGATGTCCTACCGCCACGCTCCCGACCAATACGGCGCCATTCACTTCCACGATGACGAGCTCGACGACGCGCGCTGGGACGAGGACTTCTCCTTCGTCATCCCGGCCGATCTGAAAAGCGACGTCTATGCGGCGCGCTTGCGGATCGGTGGAAACGATGCGCCGAGCGCAGAGGACTATATCCCCTTCTTCGTGCGGCCACCGGCGGGCACCGCCACGGCGTCCGTCGCTCTGATCATCCCGACCTCAAGCTACCTCGCCTACGCCAACGACCATATGGGACCGAACGCGATGCTCGCGGAAGTCTTGGCGGCGCGGGTGCCGATCATGCAGGAGGCTGACACATTTCTGAACGAGCATCGGGAGTATGGCGCGTCGCAATACGACACGCACAGCGACGGGACCGGGTTTTACTATTCCTCGCGCTTGCGGCCGATTCTCAACATGCGCCCCAAATACCGGCACTGGCTCTCGCCGTCGCTATGGCAGATGAACGCGGATCTTCACCTGACCGATTGGCTCGAGCAGAGGGGACTCGCGTTTGACGTGCACACGGACGAGGATTTGCACAATGAAGGCGCGACGCTGCTCAGCCGATACAAGGTGGTCCTGACGGGATCGCATCCCGAATATTCCTCGGAACGGATGATCGACGCCTATGACGCCTATCAGCAAGGCGGGGGGCGTTGGCTCTATCTCGGCGGCGACGGGTTCTATTGGTGTTCCGAGTTCCACCCCGACAATTCGGCAATCACCGAGGTTCGCAAGGGAGAGCAAGGCACCCGCGCCTATAGTTCGCCGCCCGGTGAGAAAGATAACGCGTTCGACGGCAAATTCGGCGGCATGTGGCGCGGTCGCGGTCGCATGCCGTCGAAGCTCTGCGGGCTCACCTTCACCGCCTACGGATTCGACGTCTCCTCCTATTATCGCCGCGGGCCCGACAGTTTGCGGCCCGAATGCGCCTGGATCTTCGAGGGTATCGGCGAGGACGAGATCATCGGCGACTTCGGCCTGATCGGCGCCGGCGCGGCCGGGCTCGAAATCGACCGCGCCGATCTCGAACTCGGCACGCCTCACAATGCGTTTGTGGTGGGGCGTTCGGAGGGCCACACCGATCTGATGCGGCAGGTCAACGAAGAGATGTATATCGCTGTCAGGGGTACCTATGGCGGCGGCGACGAGAACCCGATGGTGCGGGCCGATATGGTCTACTACAAGACGCCGAACGACGGCGCCGTCTTTGCACCGGGCTCGATCACCTGGTGCGGAAGCTTGTCGCACAACAATTACGAGAACAACGTATCCCGCATCATGGAGAACGTGATCGGAGGTTTCCTGAAGTACGGCGCTCTGCCCTGAGCGGCAGGATCAAACGAAGACGGTTTGCCGAAAAGCAGATCGTCCGAGCCGAGTCTACAGGGTCCGCCAATCCTTGGCGTCGGCGAATGCCGCGGCGGCGCGGAGCAGGGCGGGCTCGCCGAAATGCTTGCCGACCAGGGAGAGGCCGATCGGAAGATCGTCGGCCACGCCGCAGGGGATGGTGAGCGCCGGGTGGCCGCTCGCGTTGAAAGGGCAGGGGTTCATCAGGGCGTCGTGGGCGTCGTGCTCGTATTGCGCGGGCGTGCAGGCGAGCGGGTCGGGCAGCGGGCGGGCGCGCATCGCGGTGGTCGGCAGCGCGATCAGGTCGTGCTCGGCGAGCACGGCGTCGTAGGCGGCGCGGAGCGTGCGCCGCAGGTTCTGGGCCTTGGCGTAATAGCGGCCGTGATAATTCCGCCCCATATATTCGCCGAACAGGAGCGTGAGCGTCACGGTCGGGGCCAAGTCGTCGGGCTGGCGGCGGAGCGCGCGCGCGCTCGCGTCGAGCAGCGAGGTGATCTGGTAGCCCTGCTGGTTAACCCCAACGCCGCCCCCTTTGAGCATATTCTGCACCGCGCCCTCGCGCGCGATCCCAGCCCAGATGTGCATGCCGTGCGCATGCATGGGAAGCGAGATCGTGCGGACCTCGACGCCGAGCGCCGCGAAGCGTTTCAACGCCGCGCGCACCTTCCGGTCCACCACCGGCTCGCTCTCCGGCCGCCCGAAACCCTCCGCGAGGCAGGCGATCCTGAGGCCGCGGACGCCTCCGTCGAGGGCCGCCAGATAGTCGGGCGGCTCGATATTGGGCTGGCGCGGATCGATGCCGTCGGGCCCGGCCATCGCCTGGAGTAGCCGCGTCATGTCTTCGAGGCCGGCGGCCATCGGCTCGGCGTGATCGAGGGTGAACTCGATCGAGGCGATGCCCGAATAGGGCACCAGGCCGAAGCTGGGCTTCATGCCGTAGAGGCCGCACCAAGCGGCCGGGATGCGCAGCGAGCCGCCCTGATCGGCGCCGACCGCTAGGTCGACCGCACCCGCTGCGACCAGCGCCGCGCTGCCGCTCGACGAGCCGCCGGCGGCGTGGCTGGTCTTGTGCGGATTGGAGATCAGCCCGGTCGAGGCGGTGATGCTCGAGCCTTCGAGGCAGAAGGCGCCGCAGACCGCTTTGCCGGTGATCGTGCCGCCAGCATCGAGGATGCGGGTGACGATGGTGGCATCGACCTCCGGCATGTAGCCTTCGAGCACCGAGGCGCCGATCGACATCGGCACGCCGGCAAGGCAGACATTGTCCTTGAGCGCGACGGTCTTGCCCGCGAGCAGCCCGTGCCGCGCGCCGCTCACCTCGCAGCGCCAATACCAGGCGTTGTGCGGGTTCTCCTCGGGCGTCGGGCGGTGACCGGGTCCGCGCGGATAGGCGACCGGCAAAGCGGGCTCGGGCAGCGCATCGATCCGGGTGTAGGACTCGATGCCTTCCGCGATCAGCTCCCGATAGGACGCCGCGAGAGCCGGTTCCAATCTCATGCCGAAATCGGCGGCCAGCGCGATCAGCTCGTCCACGCTCGGCGTCCGCACGTTTGGAAAGCTCGGCATCGCAGCATCTCCCTCCGACACAAGCGGCCTCATTCTCGGATGAGGGTCAGCCGCAGACTTCGAATGCTTTCTGCACGATGCCTGCCTCAACATCTGTGAGCATGTCGTCCTCGAAGCGGCGCGGGCTGCGGGGCGTGTTCCGAGAGATAGGCGGGCATTGTCGATTGTGAAGGGCGCTATGACCGTCGGCCGGCGCGTCCAGCCTCGATCAAAGCGAGGATCATCTCCGGCTTGAGCGGGAGCGTCGTGATCTCGACGCCAAAGGGCGCGAGCGCGTCGCAGACGGCGTTGGCGATCGCGCCCGGCACCGGGCCTGGCCTGCCTTCGCCGACCGCGCGCACCCCCATCGGGTGGTCCGGGCAAGGGGTCGGTGAATGGGTGACGACGACGCTCGGCACATCGGCGGCGGAAGCAAGACGGTAGGTCTCGAAATCGACGGTCATCTGCTGGCCGTGTTCGTCGTATAGGAACTCTTCGAAGAGCGCGTTCGACATGCCCTGGACCACGCCGCCCTGCACTTGGCCCTCGACGATCATCGGGTTGATCACCGTGCCGACGTCCTCGCAGGTGACATAGTCGAGAATGGTGAACTGCCCGGTCTCGATGTCGACCTCGACCTTGGCCGCCTGCGCGGTGAAGCAGATCATCGGCGTCGGCGCCTCGAAATAGGCGGTGTGTTCGAGGCCTGCACTCTCGCCGGGCGGCAGGTTGATCGAGCCCATCACGATGCGATCGGCGAGCGCACCAAAATCCTTCCGGATGTTGCCATCCTTCTCATAGATCACCGCCCGGTCTCGGAAGCTGAAATCTGCGGGTTGCGCGTCCTCGAGCCCGTGGTCATGGATCATGTAACGCGCCATCTTCGCCTTGAGCGCGGCCGCGGCTTTGGCGATCGCGGCAACCGTGTAGGACGCGCCGCGCGCGCCGACCGTACCCGAGCTGAGCGGCGTCGTGCCGGTATCGCCGTGGCGCACGATAACGTCGTCCGGGTGAATGCCAAACGCCTCGGCGGCGACTTGCGCCATGGTGGTCTCGTGGCTCTGGCCTTGCGGCGCATCGCCCTCATAGATCGCGACCTTGCCACGCGGGTCGATGCGCATGGTGACAACGCCATAGCCCGGCTGGTTCTCGAGCGGCACGAGCACGTCCGAGGGAATGCCGGAGAACTCGGCGCCGCAGGCGAAGCCGATCCCGAGATAGCGCCCTGCGGCGCGCGCGTCGTCCTGCACTGCGCGAAAACCAGCGAGATCGACCATATCGACGAGCGAATCCCACGCTTTCACGTAATTGCCGCTGTCGTGATAGACGCCGGTAACGCTCGTGAACGGGAAGGTGGTAATCAGGTTCTTGCGCTTGAGCGCGGCCGTCTCGAGGCCGAGCTTGCGCGCCAACATGTCGAGCCCCCGCTCGAGCGCGAAACGTGTCGGCAGCGCACCGAAGGAGCGCGACGGGCTGAGGCAGGTCTTGTTGGTGACCGCACAGCGCAGCTTGATATCAGCGTGGTTGATCGCATAGGCGTTCGGCAGCATCACCGAGCCGAGCGAGGGCATGACGAAGCCCCAATAGACGCCCTCGCGTCCGTCGCCAACATCGGCAATGCCGCGATTTCGAAGCGCGAGGATGCGTCCGTCCCTGTCGGCCGCGATCTCGAGGTCGTGGATCTGATCGCGCCCCTGGCTCACGGTCATGAGGTGCTCCTCGCGCGTCTCGACCCAGCGAACGGGGCGGTCCAACTTGCGTGCGAGATGGCAGACCACGACGTGCTCGCGGTAGAACGGCGCCTTGACGCCGAAGCCGCCGCCCTGATCGCGCGGCGCTATGACTCGAACCTCGGCGGTCGAGAGCTCGAGGAGATCGGCGAGCGCGAGACGCTCGATATGCGGGCGCTGCGTCGTCAGATGGAGCGTCAACCCGTCTGTATCGCTCCAAATCGCGAGCGCGCCTCGGGTCTCGATCGGACAAATGCCGCAACGCTGGGTGCGAAAACGTTGTTTGAGGACTATTTCGGCCTCGGCGAACAGCGCCTTGACCGCGGCGTCGTTCTTGGCGATTTCTTCGGCTTCGAATCCGCCGGTGTAGCTGGTGCCGAAGATCTCGTTATCGTCCCAGTCGTCGTAGACCCGCGGCGCTCCGGCGTGGAGCGCCGCTTCGGCGTCGGTCACGACGGGCAACGCGTCATAGTCGACCTGCACGGCGGCCGCGGCGTCCTCGGCGACATACTTGTCCTCGGCGAGGATGGCGGCGAGCGGCTCGCCGTGCCAGTACACTTCGTCCACGGCCAGGGGCCAGTATTGCCGGTATTTTGCCTTAAACGCCGGGATCAGCACCGGGATCTTCTGTCCCTGCATCTCTTCCGAGAGCTCGGCGCCCGTGATCGCACTGACCACGCCCGGCGTCTCGAGCGCGGCATCGAGCCTGATGGCCTTGATCTTGGCGTGCGCATGGCTCGAGCGAACGAAGCAGAGATGCAGGCAATCGGGCACGCGGACATCGGCCAAATATTCGCCCCGTCCGGTGAGCAGACGGGCATCCTCGCGGCGTTCGAGCGAACGGCCGATCCAGCTTGCCTGGCCGGTCATGTTCATGGCGTGGCCTCGGTCCCGGCCGGCGGCGGCGCGGGTTTGAGCCCGTGGCGCAGGGCGGAAGCGGCGAGGATCGCCTCGACGATGTGGCTATAGCCGGTGCAGCGACACAGATTGCCGATCAGCGCGCGGCGTACGTCCTCCTCGCTCGGGTTGATATTCTCCTCGAGGAAATCGGCTGCGTTCATCAGGATGCCGCTCGTGCAGTAGCCGCATTGCAGGGCGTGATAGCGGCTGAATGTCGTTTGCAGGTGGTGCGGCTTGTTTCGGCGGCCGAGCCCTTCGATGGTGGTGACGGTCTTGCCGTCGAGCTGTACGGCGAGCTTCATGCAGGATTTGTGCGCGCGGCCCTCAATCTGCACCGTGCAGGCCCCGCAACGGCCCTCATAGGTGCAACCGATATGCGTGCCCGTGAGGCCGCACTCGTCGCGGATGAAATCGACCAGAAGCAGGCGGATCGGCACGGTTCGCGTGTAGACCTTGCCGTTGATCGTCACCGTGATGGTTTTGTCCACGGCCTCACCTCTTCGCTGCGCGGGCATGGGCCTCGGCCAGTACATCGCGGCCGAGGGTGCGGATCAGGACCTTGCGATAGTCGGCGCTGGCGACTTGGTCGGTCTGCGTCTGGATCGCATCGGCCGCAGCGGCGGCTGCTTCGGCAAAGCTCTCGCGCTCGCCCGGCCGGTCTCGCAGAAGGTCGCCGATCCCGGTGAAGCGCTGAGCCGTCGGCAGAACGCCGCCGACACTGAAACGGGCGTCAGTACAACGTCCCGCCTCGTCTACTTCGATGGCGGCGGCGATACCGATGATCGGCAAGCCGTCTACCGTGCCGCCATATTTGCGATAAGCGCTTCCAACGCCCCGGTATTTGGGTGTCGGGAAATTGATCGCGACCAGGAGCTCGTCATCCCGCCGCGCCGTTTCCAGTGGCCCGATCAGGAATTCGTCGATCGGCACGGTCCGCGCGCCGCCCTCGATCGAGGTAAGCACGAGCGCTGCGCCGAGACAGAGGCAGGCATTCGGCATGCAGGAGGCAACGTAGTTCCAGCATAGGCTGCCGCCGATCGTGCCGGCATTGCGGACCTGCCGGTCGCCCACCGTCGTCGCCGCGTCGCCGATCGCCTGCAAGGCACCGTGCAGGGCCGAGGTGGCCGAAAGCTCGCGATAGCGTGTCAGGGGGCGCACGGTCACGCCGTGCGGGCCCTTGGCGATACCGCTCAGCTCCTCGACCTCGTTCAGGTCGATAATCGCGCTCGGCGTGACCAGCCGCGCCTTCATCGCCTGCATCAGGCTCATACCGCCGGCGATGAACATCGCGCCATCCCCGGCCTCGGCGAGGCAGCCGAGCGCCTCGTCGATGGTCGTCGGCGCGTAGTAGGCCTCAATCGGCGCTGGATACATGATGGCAGGGAAGATTATGCTGAATTCCAAGCGGATTGAAGACGAAGCGCAGGAATCTCCCGTGACCGGGATGAGGCGTGTGCGACGGCTGAGACAGCAAACGGAAAAGGGAGTACGCCATGAGCTTCAAAGGGATCGGAGCCTTGTTCGCGGTCGCGGCCTTGATCGTGATATCGCACACCGCGGCCGACGCGCAGGTCAAGATCGAGGGCGAGCCCAAGGTCGCATTTATCTACTTCAACGTGAAGGATGACGGCGGTTGGGTGCAGGCCCAGGATGAGGCGCGGCTCAGCCTCGAGGCCGATACCGGCTACCACACCGCCTACACCGAAGGCGTCGAAGAGGTCGCCTCGAAGCTGCGCTCAGTTGTCGAGCGCTACATCAGGCGTGACTACAACATCATCGCGGCTTCGGGCTTCGGCTACAACGACGCGCTGCTCGAGCTTGCCAAAGAGAACCCGACCGTCGCCTTCTTCAACGCGCCGGGCACTGTCAGCACGGATAACCTGGAGGGCTATTACGCACGCACATACGAAAGCCAGTTCCTGTGCGGCATGGTCGCCGGCGCCTTGACCAAGACCAACAAGATCGGATTCGTCGCCGCGGTTCCGATCTCGCTGACGACGTGGAACGTCAACGCCTACGCTCTCGGCGCCCAGTTCATGAACCCGGACGCCGTCGTCCACGTCATCTTCACCAATGCCTGGTATGACCCGGTGAAGGAACGGGCCACTGCGCAGGCGCTGGTGGAGCAGGGCATTGATTTCCTGGGTCAGCACCAGGACACGCCCTCGACTCAGATTGTGGCCCAGGAGGCCGGCATTCTCTCCTCGGGCTATCACCGGGACATGAGCGAGTATTCGAGTGCGACGCAGTGCTCCTCGGTTTGGGCCTGGGCACGCTATATCACGCCGACGGTAAAGGAGATCGCGACCGGCAACTGGACGAGCAGTGGAATCCGCTTCCTTGGCATCAAGGATGGCGGCACCGACGCCGTCTGTTGCGGCTCCGAGGTGCCGGAGGATGTCGTGGCGAAGGTCATGGCGATGCGCGAGGAGATCGTGAGCGGCAGGCGGTACGTGTTCCAGGGCCCGATCTCCGATAACAAGGGCAATATTCGGGTCGAGGCAGGAGAGCGTCTCGATGACGGTCAGATCTGGGGTATGACCTATCTGGTCCAGGGAGTCGTCGGCGAACTGCCGTAGCAGCCGGAGGTCTCCCGCCCAGCGGATACCGTTTGCGACGGCCTCCCGGCGGCTATCGCCTCCGCCGGGAGGCCGTTCCGACCCGCATAGCTCACAGGGACGCGGGATGGCGCATGCCCTCAGAATGGCGGATATCGTCAAGGCCTTCGACGGCCGGGTATCGCTGGATCATGCCGCGTTGAGCGCAGATTGGGGCGAGGTCCACGGCCTGCTCGGCGAGAACGGAGCCGGAAAAACCTCGCTGATGAACGTGCTCGCAGGGCTCTATCTGCCTGACGCGGGCCGTATCGCAATCGATGGCACGGAGCGGCGCATCGACGGACCGGCCCATGCCCGCGCGCTTGGCATCGGGATGGTGCACCAGAACTTCAAGCTGGTTCGCCCGTTCACCGTCGCCGAGAATGTGATGCTGGCGAACCGACAAGGCTCCTGGCGCAGGGGCCTCGCCACAGTCTCAGACGGAATCGCGCGGCTTTCGGACGAGCTCGGCTTCGAGCTTGACCCCAGCGCCCGGATCGACCGCATATCCGTTGCCGAGCAGCAGCGCGTAGAGATCATCAAGGTGCTGATGAGCGGCGCGCGTCTCCTGGTGCTCGACGAACCGACGGCGGTGCTGACCGATGAGGAAGCCGAGCGGCTGCTCTCTATGGTAGGGGCACTCGCGCGTCGCGGCGCCTGCGTCATCTTGATCACCCATAAGCTGCGCGAGGTCGTGGCGCATGCCGACCGGGTCACCGTCATGCGCGGCGGCAAGACTGTGGCCACTGCCAACGCGCGCGATACCAATGCTGCAGACCTCGCGCGCATGATGGTCGGCGCAGCACCGCCCGACGATACGGCGCCCGGCGAGAAGGGCCCGCTTCGCCTCGAGATCTCCGCTCTTACCGCTCGCCGAGACGATGGCGTCAGCACCGTGCGAGACCTGTCGCTCGCCGTTCACGGCGGCCACATCTACGGCGTCGCCGGCGTCGGCGGCAACGGCCAGACCGAGCTCGCGGAGGTGCTCATGGGTGTGCGCCGACCGCAAAAAGGCCGCGTCACGCTGGACGGCGCCGATATCACGACGGTCCATCCGAAGCGCCGGCGCGCACTCGGCATACGAAATGTGCCGGCGGACCGGGCCGCTTATGGCCTCGCCCAAGAGCTTTCGGTCGGCGACAACTACGCTGCCACCGGGCTCGCCGGCGGCGCGTTCGGAACCGTACTCTGGGTCTCGCGGCGCGCGATCGCGGCGCGTACGGCCGAGGCGCTGGCCGCGTTCGAGATCCTCGGCGCCCGCGCTCGGACGAGTGCACGCCTGTTGTCCGGCGGCAACGCGCAAAAGCTCGTGCTCGCCCGCGAGCTCGGCGGCGAGCCGGCCGTGATCGTCGCCCATTCGCCGACACGCGGCCTCGACGTGCGTGCCTGCGCGGCGATCCGCAATCATTTGCGCCACGCGCGTGACGCCGGTGCCGCCGTCCTCTTGATCAGCGAGGATCTCGACGAAGTGCTCAATCTCTCCGACGTGGTCGGCGTGCTCAACCGTGGCCGCATCGTGGGCGAGCTGACGCGGCCGGTGAATCGCCAGCATGTCGGTGAGCTGATGCTCGGGCATGCGTAGCGGCGCGCTCTCCTTCGGGCGCATCAACCTCGAAGTGCGCCAGAGCATTGCGCTCTGGCTTCATGGGCTGATCGTCCTGGCCTCGATCGTCGTCGGTCTCGGAATTTCAGTCATTCTGCTGATCGTCTCCGGCATCGACGTTTCGAACATCTTCCAGGAGTTTATCGTGCTGACCTTCTTCGACAGCGTGGGCCTCGCCGACGTGCTGCTCGAATGGGCGCCGCTCATCCTGGTCGGGCTCTCCGCCGCTGTCGCCTTCCGTGTGCAGTTCTGGAACATCGGGATCGAGGGCCAGTTCGTGTGGGGTGCGATCGGCACGACGGCAGTGATGATCTACGACATCGGGCCGGGTTGGAGCCATATCTACCTGATGTGTCTCGGCAGCATTCTCGGCGGAATGGCTTGGATCGCCGTGCCGGCATTCCTGCGCCTGCGTTGGCGCATCAACGAAATCATCACGACCTTGCTGCTCAACTATGTCGCGGGTCTGTTCGTATTGAACCAGCTGTTCGGCGCCTGGCAGGACCCGGAGGCAGTTTATTACCAGACCGCGGCCTTTGCCGATCACGAACGCCTGCCGCTTATCGGCTGGGGCCGGATCCATGTCGGCTTGTTTATCGCCTTGGGGGCCGCACTCGTCGTCTGGCTGGTTACCGAGAGGAGCCGGCTCGGCGCCTATATGAAGTTCGTCGGCAGCAATCCAAGCATGGCGCTCGCGGCGGGCATCCCGGTCACGCTGACGGTCGCTGCAGCAGCCGCGCTCTCGGGCTCGCTCTCGGGCCTCGGCGGCTATTTGGTGGCCTCGGGCCAGGAGTACCGGCTCACGATCTACGTCGCCATCGGCTATGGCTTCTCCGGCATCGTCATCGCGTTTCTCGCCCGCAACAAACCCGCGGCCGTGATCCTCGTCTCCTTCCTCATGGCCGGCCTCTATGTCGCGGGCGAGAGCATCCAGGTGTTCTACGGCTTGCCGGAGGCGCTGGTCGGCCTGATCCAGTCGGTGATCGTGATATGCGTCGTGGGCTCCGAGTTCTTCGTCCGCTATCGGGTTCACTGGATGCGTTAAGGATGCTCGAATTCATCGTCAATTGGATCGCGTTCACGCCGGTCTTCGCGGTGCCGCTCATGCTGGCCGCCATCGGGCTCATGATCAACGAGCGCGCCGGCGTGCTGAACCTCGGCGCTGAAGGCATCATGCTGTGCGGGGCATTCGCAGGCGTGGTCGTCTATATCGAAGCGGGTGGCAGCCTCGCGCTCGGGACCCTCGGTGCGATCGCGGCCGGCATTGCGGTGTCTGTGCTGTTCGCCTTCATGGTCGTGACGATGCGCCTCAACCAGGTCGTTGCGGGCATAGCGATCGTCTTCTTCGCCTCAGGCTTCACGGGGCTCGTGGGTAACCCGTGGACCGAGCGCGCCGTCGAGGGCTTCACCAAACTCGACATGGGCCCCTTCTCGAACATTCCCGTGCTCGGCAAGATCCTGTTCAGCCAGGACCTGATGGTCTATCTGAGCATCCCCATCGTCTATCTCGCCTGGCGCTTTCTCCATCGTAGCGTGCCCGGAATGAACCTCCGCGCCGTCGGCGAGAACCCGCAGGCCGCAGATGCAGCCGGCATCAATATCGATCTCGTGCGGTTCGGCGCCGTCGTGTCGGGAGGCGTGCTGGTCGGGCTCGCGGGGGGCTATCTAGCGCTCGCCGCGTCGAAAATCTGGGTCGAGGATATGACCCATGGCCGCGGCTGGATCGCGATCGCGCTGGTCATATTTGCGCGCTGGAGACCAGGCCGTGCGGTGCTGGGCGCGCTTCTGTTCGGCGGCATCGAGGCGCTGATCCCTCGCATCCAGGCAGTCGGTCTGCCGGTACCGCAATACCTCCTGTTGATGATGCCCTATCTCGCGACGCTTGCGGTGCTGACCTATGTCGGCATCGTCTCGCGCGCCGGTCCGGGTGCCCCGGGCGCGCTCGGCCTGCCCTATGTCCGCGAGGATCGGCGCTAGGGAGGCTACACTGCACACTCTCTGAGCAACGGGAGGGTAACCTATCTGAGCTTCAGGCAAACCGGATCAATATCATCTACGAGTTCATAAGCGAGGAGGCGCCGCTCGCGCCGATCGGCAGCTCGTTGTTCGGACGCCGGGACTTCGATATGTTGTGAGAGGGTTTGCCGAGGAACTGAAGCTGGTCAGCATTGGTCCAACAAACGGCCGGACGATGTAGTCCTTGTCACTCTTCATCATGCCCATGATGGCTGAGGCAGGCGGGCCGTCCACGAAGCGTCGGAATGTGCGAAATTCCCGTATTCACCCCCGTTCAACGCTTCGGGGGCGCGCTTGTACTCGGCCGTGATGGTAGTCATGATTCGATACACCTTTCGGGCGACCAGCCGACGCTGTTACTCGATGTTCGTGTCCGGCGGACTGGAGTTGCGAAGGCTCCAAACCGGCGCCTTTGGATGGAGCAGAGGTTCCTACGGGAACTTCCTCGCCCGCACGTCGCCTTCACCCGGCCCCGACCGGCTCCATCCTCCGGGCGTCCCCGCGCCATAGCAAGGATTGCTCCGGTGCGTGCCTGCGCGCGCTAAGATGATCCCCGGGTGTTCCACGCTTTGAGACTTGACTTGATTGTTTGGGGTGTCCGTCGTCAGCGCCCATTGGACAGAATGGTGTGATTGACTAAGAGAGTTTCTGTCTCATCGCAGCCCACCAAGGAGCGAAGATGAGACAGAAACGGGATGTCGGCCGCGACGGCGCCGAGAAGACTGTTAGGGATATACGGCGCGCCACGCGGCGTCGTTTTTCGGCAGAAGAGAAGATCCGGATTACCCTGGAAGGCCTCCGCGGCGAGGACAGCGTCGCTGAGCTCTGTCGTCGAGAAGGGATCAACCAGAACCTCTACTACCGCTGGTCGAAGGAGTTTCTCGAGGCCGGCAAGAAGCGCTTGGCAGGTGACACGGCGCGCGAGGCGACGTCGGATGAGGTCAAAACCCTGCGGCGCGAAGCCGGAGCGCTGAAGGAAGTCGTTGCCGAGCTGACGCTGGAGAACCGGCTGCTCAATAAAAGCATGACCGGGGATGGGGGCGACGACCTATGAGATATGCCGCGTCTGAGAAGCTGGAGATCATCCAGCTGGTTGAGCAATCTCATCTCTCGGTCCGTCGGACACTCGATCAGATCGGCATCCCGCGGGCCACGTTCTATCGCTGGTACGATCTGTATCGAACAGGTGGACCGGAGGCGCTGGAGGACCGCTCGCCGAAGCCCAACCGGGTGTGGAACCGTATTCCCGACGACGTGCGAGAGCGGATCCTACAGCTTGCCTTGGAGGAGCCAGAGCTTTCGCCCCGGGAGCTGGCGGTGCGCTTCACCGATACCGAAAGCTACTTCGTCTCGGAGGCCTCGGTCTATCGCTTGCTCAAGGCCCACGACCTGATCACCAGCCTCGCCTTCGTGGTCATGAAGGCCGCCGATGAGTTCCGGGACAAGACCACCGCGCCCAACCAGCTCTGGCAGACCGACTTCACTTATCTCAAGGTCATCGGCTGGGGTTGGTTCTATCTGTCAACGATCCTGGACGACTTCTCCCGCTACATCATCGCTTGGAAGCTCTGCACCACGATGAAGGCAACGGATGTTACCGCCAACGCTCGAACTGGCCCTCGAGGCCTCAGGGCTTGACCAGGCCAACGTGGTGCACAGGCCCCGGCTGCTCTCTGACAATGGCTCGAGCTATATCTCGGGTGATCTCGCAACGTGGCTGGACGAGCGGGACATGAAGCATACCCGCGGTGCCCCATACCACCCGATGACTCAGGGCAAGATCGAGCGATGGCATCAAACCCTCAAGAACCGCATCCTGCTGGAGAACTACTATCTGCCCGGTGATCTCGAGGCGAAGATCGACGCTTTTGTCGCTCACTACAACCAGCAGCGCTATCACGAGAGCCTGGGGAATCTCACACCGGCCGACGTCTACTTCGGACGCGGTCAAACCATCCTGCTAGAAAGAGAAAGGATCAAGCGCACGACCTTCGAACAACGGCGCTTCCAGCATCGGCAAAGCGCCGCATAGAATGATCAACCAGATGAGCCAGAGCCTCTCCTAAATCAGCAGGCCATCTGTCCCAAAATCTCTGACGACGGACACAACGGTTTGCGGCCGGCGCCCCCCACTTCTGGGGTGTTGCCCAACCTGATCCTCGGCGCGGGTGATGCCGTCATCGACTTTGATGGACGCACCGCGTCGTTCTACTACCTCACGCTCGGCCTTCTCGTGGCGGTCTATCTGAGTTTGCGGTGCCTCGTTAACTCTAGCTTCGGCTACATGCTCATCGCTTGCCGGGAGAATCCGGATAGAACCGAAACCTTCGGCTACGACGTGCGGCGGATTCAGCTTGCCGTGTTCTGCATCGCTGCGGCGATCGGCGCGCTGTCGGGTGTACTCTACACCGCGTGGGGCGCGTTCATTCATCCGAAGGCTTTCGGTGTGGCGCCCAACCTTCTCGTCGTCATCTGGGTGGCGGTCGGGGGACGACGAGACCTAACTGCCGCCGTCCTCGGCGCGGTCGTCCTGGAGTGGGTGGCGCTGCGGCTTACAGCCGCTGGCGAGATCTCGCTGATCGTGCTCGGCGGCATTCTGGTCCTGGTCATGCTTCTCGCGCCCGAGGGCGTCGTGGTCGCGGTCGCCGAGCGGGTAGAGAGGCTTCGGCAGCGCGTCCAGTCGCGGCCTATAGAGGCTCCCGACCCAGGCGGTACGGACGAGCGGCCGTGAGCGTACAGGCGACACCACCGCCCGTTCTCGAAGTGCGGGGCCTGGTCAAGGCGTATGGCGGCGTTCGCGCCATCGACGGGTTGGACTTCGCCGTCGACGCGGGCGAACTACACTGCATCATCGGGCCTAACGGGGCTGGCAAGAGCACTCTCTTCAAGCTCTTGATCGGCACCGAGTGGCCCAATGCGGGGACGATTTTATATCACGGCCGCGCGATCAACCGCTTGAAGTCGTTCGAGCGCGCGCGGCTCGGGCTTGCGATCAAGTTTCAGGATGTCCACGTCTATCAGGACCTTACGGTTTTTCAGAACCTGTTCATTCCGCTTCGTCGCCATCATCGACCGAAGGCGATTCCGAGACAGATCGCTGATCTGCTGGACCCCCTCCACCTCGCCGGCACCGAGCACGAATATGTTGGAAGCCTGTCCCACGGGCAGCAACAGTGGCTGGCGATCGGGATGTCGATGGCGGCACGCCCCAAGGTGCTCCTGCTCGATGAGCCGACTGCAGGCATGTCACCAGAGGAGACCCGCGAGACAGCAGAGATTGTGCGGGGTCTGAACGCCGCCGGCGTGACCGTGATCGTCATCGAGCACGACATGGCGTTCGTCCGAAATCTGAATGCGCGAACGACGGTGCTGCATTACGGCAAGGTGTTTGCGCAGGGCACCTTCGTGGAGATCGAGAGCGACGACAACGTGCGTCGGATCTATCTCGGGACGTTCTAGAAAGGGCAAACAGAGGTCATGGCGGTGGGTTCGGACAGCGAACACGAAACGGTTCGACCCATATTGGAGGTCTCGAACCTCTCCTCCGGCTATCGCCGCGTGGCGATCGTACAGGATATCTCGTTCTCAGTAAGCAAGGGGGAGATCCTTGCCATCGTCGGTCGCAACGGTGTCGGCAAGACGACCCTTATGAAGGCTCTTATCGGTTCATTAACGACGTTTGCCGGTACGATCGAGTACAAGGGCGAGGACGTAACCGGTCTGCGCCCCGCATACAGGGCACGACGAGGGATGGGCTACGTCCCGCAAGGTCGCAGGATCTTCGCGCGCATGTCCGTGGCCGAGAACTTGAGCCTCGGCGCTGCCATCGGCGGCAATGGCAAGCCCGTGAACTATGACCGTGTCCACGACTACTTTCCCGTGCTAAAGGAGCGGCGATCGCAGGACGCGGGCTCGCTCAGCGGCGGCGAGCAGCAGCAGCTTGCGATCGGCCGCATCTTGGCTGGCCACCCCGATCTCATCCTGCTTGATGAGCCGTCCGAAGGTATTCAGCCCAACCTCGTTCAACAGCTCGGCGTGGTCATTCAACGGCTTAAAGGCGAGGAGGGACTGACCGTCGTGATAGTCGAGCAGAACTTGGATCTGATTCATGCCGTTGCCGACCGCTGCGTAGTGGTCGACAAGGGGACGATCGTGGCCCATTTGTCGGCAGATCAGATTGCCGACCCGGACGTTGCCAAGAGATATCTCGCGATATAGCGCTCGCCGTCAGGCCGGGTGGTCCATGTAGTCGTCCCAAAGGTCGATATAAAGTGTCTCGCGCTCCGACACCGAGGGACCCCAAAGCTCTCGCGCGGGGAAGCGCACACTGTACACATGCTGCGGTTTGTCGCCGTGGCCGTGCGCACTTGTGTCGGGGAACACGAACACACCATGATCGCGATCAATGACGCCAGTCTTGCCGCGGACATAGCGCGGCAGGCGGGTATGGCCGGCAGGTTGCATGTTGCGGACAATGATGCGGTCACCAACGCGAAATCGGGGCGCCACGGGCTCGTCCCGCCGGGCTGAGCCCTCATGGTGAATGATGTGTCGCGCCACATCCGGCGTGACGACACGCATCAGCCCGATTCCTTTTCCAGTTCCGCGTAACGGGCCTCGAGCTCGTCCTTGGTAATCAAGCCCTTTTCGATCAACAGCTTTTCAATGCCCTCGATCCATCGCTCGTAATAGCTAAGTACCAAGTATTGTGACTGTTCCAGCCGCTCGTTCACGGCGTGGCGAAACTCGCCGGCGTTGAAAGCTCCGCCCCCGAAAGTGGAAACCATCAGAGCGAACGTGCGTTTTTCCCATTCTTCGTGGAATATTGGCTCGTCTGGCTCGCGCGGTACGGGACCCAGCCCCTGCATGCCGCCGATGTCGTGAAGTCCGTTCACAAGCGCGTCCTCTCTCGTTGGGCAACACGCCCTAGGCCTGCGCCTCTACTTTCGCCACGCCAATCATGGCGTCCCGCGTTACGAGCTTTGCCAGATCTTCTTCACCAAGGCTTTCGGTCCCCGCAGGTCGCTCGGGGAGCACCAGATAGCGGAGTTCGGCCGTGCTATCCCACACGCGCACCTCGCTGTCCTCATTCAGGACAACGCCGAACTCCGCGAGCACACTGCGTGGCTCCATGACAACACGGGCACGATAGGCGGGAGATTTGTACCAGCGCGGCGGCAGGCCAAGAATAGGCCATGGATAGCAGGAGCAGAGAGTACACACGATGACATTGTGAATCTCGGCTGTGTTCTCAACCACCACCATATCGGCGCCTTCTACGCCAGTGAAGCCGAGCTCGGCGATGGCGGCGGTGCCGTCACTCAACAGCCACTTCTTGTAGGCGGGATCCACCCAGGCCCGAGCAATCACCTTGGCACCGTTGTGCGGCCCGATCTTCTGCTCGAACGTTTCGATGATTTCGTCCATCCCGAGTTCGTCGACCAGGCCCTTTTCCAGCAACAGTGCCTCCAGGGCCTTCACGCGAAGAGCCACATCCTTCGGCTCTTCGTGGGGCTGATCGGTATCCTGGCGTTCGCCGCTCATGCGATAGCCTCCTCTTATCGAAGAATATATTAAAGGCATTTTGCTCGATTGTGTCGACTGTCCGTCGTCAGAGATTTTGGGACAGATGACCTGCTGATTTAGGAGAGGCTCTGGCTCATCTGGTTGATCATTCTATGCGGCGCTTTGCCGATGCTGGAAGCGCCGTTGTTCGAAGGTCGTGCGCTTGATCCTTTCTCTTTCTAGCAGGATGGTTTGACCGCGTCCGAAGTAGACGTCGGCCGGTGTGAGATTCCCCAGGCTCTCGTGATAGCGCTGCTGGTTGTAGTGAGCGACAAAAGCGTCGATCTTCGCCTCGAGATCACCGGGCAGATAGTAGTTCTCCAGCAGGATGCGGTTCTTGAGGGTTTGATGCCATCGCTCGATCTTGCCCTGAGTCATCGGGTGGTATGGGGCACCGCGGGTATGCTTCATGTCCCGCTCGTCCAGCCACGTTGCGAGATCACCCGAGATATAGCTCGAGCCATTGTCAGAGAGCAGCCGGGGCCTGTGCACCACGTTGGCCTGGTCAAGCCCTGAGGCCTCGAGGGCCAGTTCGAGCGTTGGCGGTAACATCCGTTGCCTTCATCGTGGTGCAGAGCTTCCAAGCGATGATGTAGCGGGAGAAGTCGTCCAGGATCGTTGACAGATAGAACCAACCCCAGCCGATGACCTTGAGATAAGTGAAGTCGGTCTGCCAGAGCTGGTTGGGCGCGGTGGTCTTGTCCCGGAACTCATCGGCGGCCTTCATGACCACGAAGGCGAGGCTGGTGATCAGGTCGTGGGCCTTGAGCAAGCGATAGACCGAGGCCTCCGAGACGAAGTAGCTTTCGGTATCGGTGAAGCGCACCGCCAGCTCCCGGGGCGAAAGCTCTGGCTCCTCCAAGGCAAGCTGTAGGATCCGCTCTCGCACGTCGTCGGGAATACGGTTCCACACCCGGTTGGGCTTCGGCGAGCGGTCCTCCAGCGCCTCCGGTCCACCTGTTCGATACAGATCGTACCAGCGATAGAACGTGGCCCGCGGGATGCCGATCTGATCGAGTGTCCGACGGACCGAGAGATGAGATTGCTCAACCAGCTGGATGATCTCCAGCTTCTCAGACGCGGCATATCTCATAGGTCGTCGCCCCCATCCCCGGTCATGCTTTTATTGAGCAGCCGGTTCTCCAGCGTCAGCTCGGCAACGACTTCCTTCAGCGCTCCGGCTTCGCGCCGCAGGGTTTTGACCTCATCCGACGTCGCCTCGCGCGCCGTGTCACCTGCCAAGCGCTTCTTGCCGGCCTCGAGAAACTCCTTCGACCAGCGGTAGTAGAGGTTCTGGTTGATCCCTTCTCGACGACAGAGCTCAGCGACGCTGTCCTCGCCGCGGAGGCCTTCCAGGGTAATCCGGATCTTCTCTTCTGCCGAAAAACGACGCCGCGTGGCGCGCCGTATATCCCTAACAGTCTTCTCGGCGCCGTCGCGGCCGACATCCCGTTTCTGTCTCATCTTCGCTCCTTGGTGGGCTGCGATGAGACAGAAACTCTCTTAGTCAATCACACCATTCTGTCCAATGGGCGCTGACGACGGACACCGCCGGACATGGGCGAAGCCGTAGGGATTCATCGCATGGACCAGGAGAAGGCAGCTCCCCTCCGGCCGCTCGGTATGAAGCGTCTCGCGCAGAAAGCCGATCTGGCAGCCGGAGCCCAGGAACCCTTCCACGCCATGGGTCGCCGAGGCGACGATGTACAGGAGCTCGGCATCCACCGGGCCCAGCCGCGCGACATCGGTATAAAGCGCGCCGCCGTCCGGCCCGGCGGCATCGGGGTTGCGGTGATGGGTGAGCACCGCGCCGGCGCCGACGCAGGCGTCCAGGAACTTGCCGCGGGCCTCGGGATAGTCTGCCGAGAAATGGCCGGCGGCCGACATGAGGTCAGGCTCCGAGCCCGGCTATCGCCTGGCGGACGCGCGAGACCGCCTCACGCAGGCGCTCGACCGGCTCGTTGGAGAAGATGATGCGCACATGGCCGGTCGCAGTCGACGGCCCCCAGCTGCCCATCGGCGTCACCGCGACATTGGCCTCTTCGAGCAGGCGGTGCGCGAACGCGGCGTCGTCGGGCTCGAGCGCGCGATGATCCAGGAGGAACCACCAGCCGCCCTCCGGCGGCACGCAGCTGAGGCCCGGAATCGCGTTGAGGCCCTCGGCGGCCACCCGCCCGCGTTCGGCAAGAATGCCGGCGCATCTGCGCGCGTAGGCGGCGGCGCCCGCATGGTCGTTCAAGAGCGCGATGACGCCGGCCTGGGCGAAGGCGCTGGTCAGGGTCCCGTTATACATGTGGGCCTTGCCGATATGCTCGATGACCGCCTTGTCGGCCACCGCCCAGCCGATCCGCCATGCGGTCATGTTGAAGTCCTTGGAAACGCCGTCGAGGATGATCGTCCGCTCCCGCATCCCCGGCCAGGTGGCGATGTTGGGCGCGCGCTCGATATCGAATGTCAGACGCGAGGTCGGCGCGGAATAGATGACCCAGAGATCGCGTCGTTTGGCGAGATCGGCGATCGCATCGAGCTCTTCGGTGGTGTAGAGGGCCCCGGTCGGCATGTTGGTGGCGTTGAAGACGATCGCCTTGACGCTCTCGTCCGCGCCGTGGCGCGCGAGCTCGTCGAGATCGAGGCGCCAGCCCCGCTCCTCGCGCAAGGGCACGAAGCGCGGCACGCCGTGGGCGAGGCGAATGCGGTTGATGATGCCGGAATAGGCGGGCTCGGGCGTGATCACCCCGTCGCCCGGGTCGAGTAGCGCCAAGAAGGTCGAGAGCGTCCCTTCCTGCACTCCGTTGGTGATGATCACCTCGCTCGACCAGTCATAGTCGAGACCGTCGTCACGGCGGATGCTGTCGGTGACCGCCCGCCGCAACTTGCGCAAGCCGACCAGCGGCAGCCAGCTATTATACGCGTCCTCGCCGACCGCCTCGCGGGTCGTCCGGACGGCGATCGCGGGCGGCGGGATATCGCTGTCGGCGTTCTCGAGCCGAAAGGCCCGTTCGCCGTTCGCCGCGCTGTCCTGCTCGTCGGCGAGATCGCCCATGATATCGAGGCCGATCCGCGGCAGGCCGCCCATGCGCTCCGCGACCTGAATGTCCCTTCCTCCCCGGCGGTCAAGCGTGCGGCCAGCGAGTATCGCAGGGCGCCTCGGCCGCGTCGAGCCGGGCCGGTCCAAAGCTCGATCGCGGCCGGTGCTGCTTCCGACGAGTCGCCGAGGCCGGCCGGGGGACGGCCTCGGCTCCCTCATCACCGTCTCGCATGCGAACTGGGCGGCTGCGCCGTCGTGGAATCGCCGCGCAGCACGGCCTCGATGCTATCGCGCGTCAGGCCGATATCGGCGAGCTGGCGGTCGCTCATGCCGTGGAGCGCGCGCCGCGCACGGCTGCGCTCGTGCCATCTCCGCACGTTCCGAGCGATGGTCGTGATATCCATGTCCTTACCTCCTGTTCCTGGAATGCCATGGGCGCGAGAGCGCCCGAACCCGGCCCGGCCACCGGTGGCCACCGCCGTTCCTAACGTCGATATGTGATGGGTTGCGGCGAATGCGATCCCCGAGCGCCGCATGGCTGCCATGCGTCATCGAACGGGGCACGGCGCGGGCGGCCGCGAGGATGACGGTTCCTCCGGCGGATTGACGCGGCCCGCCCGGGGCGTCCATCATGGCGACAGTGGGAAAACAGCGGCCGTGCTTCCGCGTGCCTGGGGCGCGCCGGCGAAGCGATCGGCCAGGGGAGGAATGCATGCGCGCTTTCGGACTAAGGCTCGGCATCCGTCGGGTGTGCCTCGGATTGTTGACGATCGCGTTCCTGACGACGTGGGCGGTCACGCCGAAGATGGCGACGGCGGCGGACGAAGTGAGCGTGTTCGTGAGTACGGGTTTCGAGGGCAACACCTGGATGGACGCGTCGATCAACCTGCTTACGGCGATCGCGAAGACCAAGGCGTTCAAGGATCGGGTCGAGCTCAAGGTGCAGTCGGCGCGCGCCAATGCGCAGACTCAAATCCAGCAGATCAACGCCATGGTGCAGGCTGGCGCCGATGTGATCGTGTCGTGGGCGATCTCGCCGACCGCGCTCAACCGGGCCATCCGGAACGCCTGCCGCAAGGGCGTGATCTTCATCACCTTCGATGCCGAGGTCACCGAGCCCTGCGCCTATCACGTCGGCATCAATCAGGATTGGGCCGGCGCCGGGCCCGCGGAATGGCTCGCCGAGGAGCTGGCCGGCAAGGGAAATATCGTCTTCATGGGCGGCATTCCCGGGAACATGGTGGACATGAGGCGCAATGCGGCGGCCAAGGCGGTCTTCGCGGACTTTCCCGAGATCAGCATCATCGCCGACACGCCGAGCATGTGGAACAACGCGACGGCGAAGCAGAAGCTCACCGAGATCGTCGCCACCCATGGCTGGGACAAGATCGACGGACTGTGGACGCAGACCGGCTGCTACGTCTTCACCCAGATGCAGGTGGACGCCGGGCGGGGCGATCAGCTCAAGCCGTGCGCCGGCAACGGCACCAACGGCCACCGCGTGGCTCAGCTCCCGCCGGGGACCACCGAGGGCGCCTATGGCTTGCGCAGCGCGTCGATGGGCTCCCCGCCCTGGGCCGCGCCGCTCGCCTTCAAGCTGGCGATGGCGAAGCTCGACGGCGCCGATATTCCGAAGTTCTACGAGATCCCGATGCCGCTGGTGACGCCGGGCGAGACGCTGCTCTGCGACGACGCCAGCCTCGCGGAGCTCAAGGCGAAGGATTGGGCGTGCAACGCCGTGCCGCTCACGGTCGCGCCGTCGAACTATTTCATCGACGTGTGGCATCCCGAGGTGCCCGAGCTCGATGCCTTCTCGGCGCTCAACGGCGCCGTCCCCGAAGGAAGCTGATCCGCGGCCGACGCGGCGGACCGTCCTGATGCCGCCGGGCTAGAGCGGCACGCCTCGGTGCGAGGCGTGCCGCCGGCCCCGCTCGTTGCCGCCGATGTCCGACCCGCCGCCCGCCGTCGAGATTCGCGGTCTCAGCAAGGCGTTCGGCGCGACGATCGCCTTGCAGGAAGTCTCGGTCTCGATCCCTGCAGGCGAGGTCCATGCCTTGCTCGGCGAAAACGGCGCCGGCAAGTCCACGCTCGTTAAAATCCTGAGCGGCCTGAGCCCGCCGGACGCGGGCGAGATCACGCTGTTCGGCGAGAAGGTGCGGATCGCGACTCCGCGGGCGGCCCACAGGCTCGGGATTCAGACCGCGTTTCAGGAGATCTCGCTGGTCCCCGATCTGACGGTCGCGCAAAACATGCTGCTGCCCTATGAGCCGGTGGACGCGATCGGCCAGATCAAGCGGCGCGCCTCTGCGGCGCGGGTGCGCGCGGCGCTGGCCCGGATCGGCCTGGAGGGGGTCGATCCGTCCGCCGAGGTCGGCGCGCTCGCGCTGCCGACGCGCCAGAAGATCGAGATCGCGCGCGCGGTGATGCGCGAGCCGCGGGTGCTGCTGCTCGATGAGCCGACTTCGTCGCTCTCCGGCAAGGACGTAGCGTGGCTCGGCGCGCTGGTGGACCGCCTGTGCCGCGCCGGCACGACGATCGTCTTCATCTCCCATCGCATGCAGGAGGTGCGCCGCTTCTGCGACGGCCTCACGATCCTGCGCAACGGGCGCAATGTCGGCAGCTTCTCCGCGTCCGGGATCTCGGACGACGAGGTGATCGAGCGGGTCATCGGCCGTTCGCTGGCCGCCACCTTCCCCGCGAAACCGTCTCAAATCGACCGCGCGGCGGCCCCGCTTCTTGCCGGCAGCGGGCTTACCATCGAGGGTGCGCTCGAGGAGCTCTCGTTCACCGTTGCGGCGGGCGAGATCGCGGGCGTCGGTGCGCTCGACGGCATGGGCCAGCGGGCGCTCTTTCTGGCCTTGTTCGGGATGGTCGCGCCGCGCAGCGGCACCATCTCGATCGGCGGCCGGCCAGTGGTTCTGCGCAGCCCAAAGGACGCCATTCGGCGCAATGTCGGCATCAGCTTCGTGCCTGAGGACCGCAAGACCGAGGCGCTGTTTCTCGAGCTCACCGGGCGCGAGAACCTGTCGCTCCCGATCATCACGCGCTACACGCGGTTCGGCCTGGTGAAGCTCGGCCTCGAGGCCGAGGCGGTGCGTGACGCGCTCGATATGGTCGGCGTCGATGCGCGGGCGCTGCACCAGCCGTGCAAGGTCTTCAGCGGCGGCAACCAGCAGAAGATGGCGATTGCCAAATGGCTGCTCGCGGAGAGCCGCGTGCTGCTCATGTACGATCCGACGCGCGGCGTCGACGTCGGCACCAAGGCTGAAATCTACGGATTGGTGCGCGCCTATGCGAATGCGGGCGGTGCGGTTCTCTACTACTCGACGGACGTGGCCGAGCTGGTCAATTTGTGCGACTCGGTGATGGTGATCTACCGCGGCCGCAAGGCGGCATCGCTCGCGGGAGCCGCGATCACCGAATCGGCGATCATGCGGGCGGCGCTCGGCGAGGGCGCCGGCGCGCCGTCGAGCGCCGCGACTGCGGACGACGGGCGCTGATGACCCTGCCTCGGCGTGTCGCCCTGCCGTCGCTGAGCTGGACGCGCCAGCGGGGCACCATCGTCTCGGTCACGGTTTTCGCCGCGATGCTGGTGGTGCTCCAGCTCATCACCGGCCAGGGCATCGCCTATTTCGACGTCTCCAGCATTACCGCGAGCGCCGCGACGCTGGCGCTCGCGGCTGTCGGCGAGACGCTGGTCATCCTGGCCGGCGGGCTGGATCTCTCGGCCGGGGCCGTGATCTCGCTGGTCAATGTGGTGCTGGTCACCCAGATTGGGCCGAGCGGCCTCGACACCGCGAGCTACACCCTCGTCAGCATCATCGTCGCGCTCGGCCTGGGGCTCGCGATCGGCGCCCTCAACGGCTTCCTGATCGCCTATGTCGGGCTTCAATCCATCGTCGTGACCCTCGCCGTCATGTTCGTGGCCCAAGGCGTGGCCCTTCTGGTGCTCAAGTTTCCCGGCGGCGAGGTGCCCTGGGCGTTCAGCCTGATCTTCACCGGAGATGTCATCCCCGAAGGCCTGCCGGCGCCGATCGTGGTCCTGCTGGTGGCCGTGCTGTTCTGGCTGTTTCTGAAGAACACGCGCATCGGCACTGGCATCTATGCCATCGGCAGCCATGAGGAATCGGCCGCGGCCAACGGCATCGACACACGGCGGATCAAGTTTTTGACCTTCACCTTCGCCGGCATGTGCTATGGCGCCGCAGGCCTCTTCATCACCGCCAATATGGGCGGCGGGGACCCCCTCATCGGGGCGAAGATGCTGCTGCAGATCTTCGCCGCCGTGGTCCTCGGCGGGACCCTGATCGGCGGCGGGCGCGGCGGCTGCACCGGGACGATCTTCGGCGCCCTCACGCTCACGATCGTCGTCAATATCTTCCTCGTCCTCGGCGTGCG